>NZ_GL622332.1 GCF_000185385.1 Lachnoanaerobaculum saburreum DSM 3986 | reverse complement strand
CTTTATATCAGAGTTTTTTAGTATTTTTTGAACCATAGGCTTTGTTATTGTTTCCAAACGTGGGTAACCTGCCTCGACTGCATGAGTCTGAATATGCTGATGTAGATTCTTAAGTGTCCATAGCTCTTGTGCATAACCAAGATCAGCGGGACGCTGACAAGCAATATCTATAATCCAAGCAACAGCGTCATCTGTGATCTCAACAGGACGACCTTGACGCTGAGCATCAAATAATGCACTTTTGGTTCCGCCATCCATATATTTTTTGATGCATAGTTGCACGGTAGAAGGACTTATATCGTATATTTTTGCAATAGTACGAATTGGAGTTCCCTTACATCTGTCCAACAATATATGGGCTCTTATAACTACTTGAGCCTGTATGGTTCTCTGCTTGATCAATGAGCGTAGGTATTCATAATCGCCTTCATTAAGGGTTAAGGAAGTTGGTTTTCTCGGCATAATAAGCACCTCTCTTTTTAGAATAATCTTATTATACCA
>NZ_GL622331.1 GCF_000185385.1 Lachnoanaerobaculum saburreum DSM 3986 | reverse complement strand
CTGGCAGAAGCTGATCATTGCCCATGTAATCCGTTTTGATACGCATAAAGGTAGCTGAGTTATCTGTTTTAGAGTAACTGTTTCGGTTAGGACCACAGATTTCAATTTTTTGTATGTATTCTTGAAGTTTCTGACAGAAAGTAGTCAAGTGTTCATAATGACGCTGTTCTTTGGATTTTCGCTTTCCGCTTCCGTAAACAAATGTACTTGTATCCAGTTCCCATAAAAGTACTAGCTGCTCAACGATTTCATTCAGATAATCCGGTACATACTCTGTGTTTGTTGTGATCTGCACCCCTCTCCATGCGATTTCTGCATTAATTTCCTCAATCTCCGCAGTGATTTTTTCGTAAAGCTTGTAACGGAACTTTTCAGTAGCCTTCTTCCATACCCAGGTATACTTGTTTGCGTTTGCTTCAAACTTGGAGCCGTCAATGTAGAGATGTTGCAGATCTACATGCTCCTCGTTAAAGATAGCATGATTGATATCGTTAAAAATGTTTTCAATCTTATCTTGAAGTATTTC
>NZ_GL622330.1 GCF_000185385.1 Lachnoanaerobaculum saburreum DSM 3986 | reverse complement strand
ATGCGTGTAAATAAAGACTATGTAGCCGGCGATACGGTAATTAAGCATGTGGATGAACTGTTGATGCTGATGACTGCAATGACAAGGGACTATAGATTTGAGAAAACCATAAACGAAGTGAAAGGAAAGGAGCATGTAACTATGTGTGAAGTACTTGATAGAGTAGAAGCAAGAGGTATAGAAAAGGGAATAGCAAAAGGAAGAGAAGAAGGTATTAAAGAAGGTATTAGAGAAGGCATTAAAGAGGGCATTAAAGAAGGAACTGTAAATGTTCTTATCTCTTTGGTAAAGGATGGAATTCTAAGCATTGCGGATGCGGCAAAAAGAGCGAATATGAGCGAAGAAAGCTTTATACAGTATATAAAATGATATTTAAATTAGAATCGGAAAATAATGGGGAAAGTCCCTGTTATTATATATGTTTTTAGGTGGACTGCTTCTAAGCCCACCTATATTTATTTTCTGCAAAAATAATCAATCTTCAATCTTTTTGTAAAATTCTTAGGTTGACTTTTATAGTCTTAATATCT
>NZ_GL622329.1 GCF_000185385.1 Lachnoanaerobaculum saburreum DSM 3986 | reverse complement strand
CCTTAAAAGGTAATCAAAAGGTATTATGTGAAGAAGTAAGTTTATTTTTAAATGATGAGGAAGAAAAGAAAAAAATAAAGCAAAAGGGAATATATAAGAAAACAAGAGAGAAGGCACATGGTCAAATAGAGATACGAGAGTATTACCAAACGGAAGAAATAAAATGGCTTGAGAGTAAGAAAGAGTGGAAAGGTCTAAAGAGCATAGGGATGGAGGAAAAAACAATAATAAGGGGAGAAGAAAGGAAAAAAGAATATCGATATTATATAAGCAGTTTGAAAGAAGATATAGAATTATTTTCAAGGTCGGTGAGAGGACATTGGAGTGTAGAGAGTATGCATTGGCATTTAGATGTAACATTTAAAGAAGATGCAAATAAAACAATAGATAAAAGAGCAGCAGAAAATTTAAATATTATCAGGAAATGGTGTATAAGCATATTAAAAATGATAGAGATATTTCGGCCTAAATTGTCTATGAAAAAGAAGAGATTTGTTATTAGTATGAACCCTGCGGAATTTTTAGAGCAGGTATTGGCTTTTTAAAAAATGATATTTTTGCCAAAGGGGGAGTATAACATTTCATGCGTTTGT
>NZ_GL622328.1 GCF_000185385.1 Lachnoanaerobaculum saburreum DSM 3986 | reverse complement strand
TTTGAAGTTAAAACTAAAAATAAATTTAATGGTGTCGATGCGTCTGGGGGACACACCCGTTCCCATTCCGAACACGATGGTTAAGACTCAGTCGGCCGATGGTACTATACCGGAAACAGTATGGGAGAGTAGGTGGATGCCATTACACCGGGGGTGTAGCTCAGTTGGGAGAGCACCTGCCTTGCAAGCAGGGGGTCAAGAGTTCGAATCTCTCCATCTCCATTGCCAAAAGACTTAATGAAAGTTTTATGGCTTATATGTACCTTGAAAACTGCATACCAAACGAGAAATTATATAAATATTTTATAATTAGACATCCGAGGTATTAATTGCGAAAGTGATTAATATTTAATGCATTATTTACTTGATAAAAACGAGCATAAGCTTGTTTCAAATCTTAGTAAATAAGTAGTTCTTCATACAAATGAAGAGAGTATGAAGAATATCAAAAGTAATAAATTTTAAACATTTGTATGATACACGCTAGTGTCATACAAACACTAAATCTAAATGATTTAAGAGGTTAAACATAAAGAGCGTAGGGTGGATGCCTAGGCACTGACAGCCGAAGAAAGACGTGACAAGCTGCGAAAAGTT
>NZ_GL622327.1 GCF_000185385.1 Lachnoanaerobaculum saburreum DSM 3986 | reverse complement strand
AAAATTTGAATTTGTATTTACTCCAAAACACGGTTCATGGTTGAACCTTGTTGAAGGATTCTTTAGTAAGCTTACTCGACAGTCCTTAAAGGGTATTCGTGTTAATAGCAAAGAGGAACTGGTGGAGCGAATATATAAGTATTTTGAGGAAGTCAACGCCGACCCGGTAGTATATCACTGGAAATATCGTCTCGAAGAGATTGATTTAGGTGAGCAGGTTCAGGTTGATACATTACCTCTTAAAAAGTCGAGTTAACTATTGACAGTTATACTAGTACTTTTATGGGAACCGGATACAAGTACATTTGTTTACGGAAGCGGAAAGCGAAAATCCAAAGAACAGCGTCATTATGAACACTTGACTACCTTCTGTCAGAAACTTCAAGAATACATACAAAAAATTGAAATCTGTGGTCCTAACCGAAACAGTTACTCTAAAACAGATAAATCAGCTACCTTTATGCGTATCAAAACGGATTACATGGGCAATGATCAGCTTCTGCCGGCATATAATGTACAGATTGGTGTAGCAGATGAATATATTACAGTTGTTGACGTGAACCGGTATCGTTCGGATATGGATTGCTTTGTTCCTTTGATGT
>NZ_GL622326.1 GCF_000185385.1 Lachnoanaerobaculum saburreum DSM 3986 | reverse complement strand
CATACAGAATATCTTAAGAATTATTTTTGGAAAGAACATACATTTTGTACGGATGGATATTTTTCTTGTAGCGTAGGCAACGTTTATGAAGAAATGTTAAAGCAATATATAGAAAATCAAGGGTAGAAAGGCGGGTGAGCTTAATGTTAAAGGCATATAGATATCGGATTTATCCAAATAAAGAGCAAGAAATACAGTTAGCAAAGACATTTGGCTGTTGCCGTTTTGTGTATAATCAAACCCTTGCGTACAGAAAAGATGCTTATGAAAAAGAAAAAAAGTCTGTCAGTAAAACAGATTGTAATAATTATTGCAATAGAGAGCTGAAAAAAGTTTATGAATGGTTAAAAGAAGTAGATAAATTCGCTTTAACAAATGCAATTTATAATATGGACAGTGCTTATCAAAAGTTTTTCAAAGAACATACAGGTTATCCGAAGTTTAAGAGTAAGCACGATAATCGTAAATCATATACAACCAATTTTACAAATGGGAATATAACTGTAGATTTTGATAGAGGAAGAATAAAGCTGCCAAAATTAAAAAGGGTAAAAATAAAATTACATAGAAAATTTTCGGGTCAGATAAAGGCGGCAACTATATCTAAGGTACCAAGCGA
>NZ_GL622325.1 GCF_000185385.1 Lachnoanaerobaculum saburreum DSM 3986 | reverse complement strand
ACTATTATTAGCTTAAAAAGAGCATAGTTCACCAGTTTGAATCGAAATACTTATTCAGTTTAGAAACTTCGCTTATGTGTATTCGAGAAATTTGCTGCAAGCTGTCCTTTAGTTCTGTGATAATGTCTATCATGCCTTATTGGCACTACATTTTTGCTTATTTCATCATACAATGCCTGTAGTAGCGCTACTTTTTTATTTCCATCTTTTTCTATAAGAATGTATATTAGGTCATTTTTCAGAAGTCCGATACTTAGGTTTCGGTTTAACTGCATTGTATGTTTATAATCATTCTTTAGGTGCTCCCGGCTACTTTCTTCTATATCACAGATTATATCTTCTGCAAGATTGCTAACATAAATAGTGCTGTTAATGTCCTGCTCAATAAGCACTGATTTTATCCCTGTGAAATTTTCGATTTTTAATCTGTCTTTCAAAACTTCATAGGCCGTCTCTATACCCCAGCGCATATGATACAGTTCTGCAAAGCATTCCTCTGGAAATTTATCTCGTGGAAGATTAGTAGCGAAAATTTCTGACTTTCCATCATCTAAACACACCTTTACAAATCTCATTGAAAAGGAATCTCTGCTCATCATGATAGTTTCTTCTTTTTTGCCAATATAATTTCTCCTTCTAGCCTTTGTTAATGTTATG
>NZ_GL622324.1 GCF_000185385.1 Lachnoanaerobaculum saburreum DSM 3986 | reverse complement strand
GGAAAGAGTGCAAAGGGAAAGAGTGCAAAGGGAAAGCAGGCAAGCAAAAAGACAACCGCAAGTGGTAAGGGAAAGTCTTCAAATAAATCCAAATCTCCAAAGCTGAAGATGCCAAAGATATCTCCAAAGGTAAAGGCTCAAGCAAAGAGACAGGCAAAGCCAAAGAATGCAGGCAGAAGATTAGGTAAGCAAAATATAAGACAAAGCACAAACTTGTCAAAAAGCTTTAGAAGAAGAACTGCTAACAGCTATTCTAAAAAATATTTAAAGAATGCTAACGCAAATGCAAATAGGTCAGGAAGAAATACCGCCAACAGATTTGCAGCAAGAATGAGACCACGACCTGTGGTTGCTAAGGGTGTAAATGAAAAGCCAAGAAAAAGTTATAGGGGTAGTATAAACATAACAATGCCGCCTAAAATAATTAACTTTAATATCGATGCAACAAAGGCTGAAAAGGCTTTCCAAAATATAAACAAGAATAGTGAGGACTTTGTAAAGAGGGCGAAGAAAAATCCGATACTTTATTTGTATTCAAATTATGGAGCAATAGATGCCCTAAATACAGGTATAAAAAATCTTAAAGCACTGGAAGAAGGTGGTATTGTAAAGCTGCCGAACTTAGGCATACACTATGACAATCTAAGGAATGCTGTTATAAGAGAGACCACAAAAG
>NZ_GL622323.1 GCF_000185385.1 Lachnoanaerobaculum saburreum DSM 3986 | reverse complement strand
AGCACTTCAAACAAACTTATGGATTCTATCCCAAATATCCTGTGGCAGATGCCGGATATGGCTCATACAACAATTATATTTTCTGTGAACAGAACGGAATTGAAAAGTATATGAAATTTCCAATGTTTAAAAAGGAAACTAAGGATCGGAAATATCATGAAGATCCATTTCGTGCAGTTAACTTCAGAATTGATGAGCAAGGAGTCATGAGATGTCCTAACGATAAAGCATTCCATTTTTTATGCAGAAAAAATGTGAGGGGAAATCAGTACGGACGCAAGGAAGAACTGTATGAATGCGAAGACTGTAGCGGATGTCCATATGCAAAGAAATGTAAGAAGACAGATAAGAATCGAACCGTTCGGATCAATCAGGAACTAACTTCCATGCATCAGGAAGTAATCGAAAACCTAGAAAGTATCCACGGTGCGTTATTGAGAATGAACCGTTCGATACAAGCAGAAGGCACTTTCGGAATTATGAAAAGCGACCGTTGGTACAAGAGAATTGTCCGAAGAGGTATTCATTCAGTCAAACTGGAAGTTTTACTCGTGGCGATAGGCCATAATTTATATAAATATCAGAAAAAAAAGACAAGAAACAGAACTGCCGCATAGATTAAAAAAGAATTTCTATGGGGTAGGGGAATTGCGCTTTTTTACGTATGATTTCAGTCATTTATACACAATAATTGCAAAAAGGGAGATGCGAAAAAACTCAATCGAGTTTTTT
>NZ_GL622322.1 GCF_000185385.1 Lachnoanaerobaculum saburreum DSM 3986 | reverse complement strand
CAGAGCGAAGTTCGAATTTAGAAAGATAATACACCTCATCGAATGAAATGAGATGACGGTGTTACCTTATAAAGGTTTAAGTAGGGGTTGTGAGTACTGTTTAGTACTAAATTAAAAAGGTGCTAAAATCAAAATTGCCGGTGTCGATGCGTCTGGGGGACACACCCGTTCTCATTCCGAACACGATGGTTAAGACTCAGTCGGCCGATGGTACTATACCGGAAACAGTATGGGAGAGTAGGTGGATGCCGGTGCATTTTTTACTTAGTGAAAGCAAGCCGAAGGCGAAGCTTGAACTTTAGTAAAAAAGCACACCTCATCGAGCAAAGCGAGATGATGGTGTTACCAAGTTATTTCTTAGTGAAGACGAGCGAAGCGAAGTCTGAGGTTAGAAAACAAGATATTAAAACACAATTATAGACTATATCATATTCCTTTGGAGAGGATGAGAGATATTGAAGTTCGAATCTTTAAGTCTATCTGGCCTATGAAAAGTAAGCCCATAATGTACCTTGAAAACTGCATACCAAACGAGAAATTATATAAATATTTTATAATTAGACATCCGAGGTATTAATTGCTTTAAGTAATTAATATTTAATGCATTATTTACTTAATGAAAACGAGCGTAAGCTTGTTTCAAATCTTAGTAAATAAGTAGTTCTTCATACGAGCAAAGTGAGTATGAAGAATATCAAAAGTAATAAATTTTAAACATTTGTATGATACACGCTAGTGTCATACAAACACTAAATCTAAATGATTTAAGAGGTTAAACATAAAGAGCGTAGGGTGGATGCCTAGGCACTGACAGCCGAAGAAAGACGTGACAAGCTGCGAAAAGCT
>NZ_GL622321.1 GCF_000185385.1 Lachnoanaerobaculum saburreum DSM 3986 | reverse complement strand
ATACTGGTGCAGGAGAAGGTGGGTACAAGGTATCCCGGAGGTCTGGTGTTTCCCGGAGGGCATGTGGAGGAGGGGGAATCTTTGACAGAGTCGGTTATAAGAGAAATGAGAGAGGAGACCGGACTTTTAATTGAAAATCCCATACCCTGCGGTTTTAAAGACTGGATAATGGAGGACGGCATAAGATATCTGGTGCTTTTATATAAAACGGATAAGTTCACCGGAGAACTTAAATCCTCTAAAGAGGGCAGAGTATTTTGGCTTGACCGCTCACAGGTAAATGAGGCAAATCTGATTTGGAATATGAGAGAGCTTCTTGAGATTTTTGACTCCGACAGATACAGTGAATTCTTTTTTAAGATAAAGAACGGGAAGTACAGGGGGGATTTGCTGGGGTAGCTATGGGAAAATGCAAAGCATTGTACATGGTTTAAATATTAAAGAAGTGTAAAAAACAAAGTCTGTGGATAATATGGAGGAAATATGATAAAGATTTATGGAAGCCCGATGTGCCCTGACTGCATTTGCTGCAAAGAGGCCTTTGATAAAGAGGGAATAAAGTATGAGTTTATTGATATTAACAGTAACCTGAAATTATTTAAGGAGTTTTTAAAGCTTAGGGACAGTTCTCCGGTTTTTGATATTTGCAAGGAAAAAGGATATATAGGTATTCCGGCAATTGTGTCTGAAGATGGAAAAATAAGCCTTGATACAGAGAAATATTTAGCTGAAATAAAAGGGACAAATGTTAAGGTCATTGAAGATACGGAGCCTGATAACCGGCCTGTTACCAAAGAGGAAATAGTAAAGGCGCTTACTGAAATCGAACTGACAAGAGCTGATAATGTTATGGTACATGCTTCCCTCAGTAAGCTTGGCTATGTATGTGGAGGGGCACAGACAGTTATAGAGGCGATTATGGAGGTGGTGGGAGATGAGGGAAGCATTATG
>NZ_GL622320.1 GCF_000185385.1 Lachnoanaerobaculum saburreum DSM 3986 | reverse complement strand
CGGTTTAAAGATGTAAAGTAAAAGGCGAATCGGCAAATTATAAGGATGTAATTCTTTATAATTATTATAATTTTCTTAAAAAGATATAACACAGCCTGATTTTACAGATAAAAAATTATTGGTTTTCAAAAAAGAAATAAGTCTGTACTACAATTCCACAAATTAAATATGCCGACCTGTTTTTACAAGCCGACATATTTGTTTTAATAACCTCTCAATACAGTATAATCCAGATTATATTTTTGAGCTATCTTTTCCACCGCATCTTTATTTTTTTCATAATCTACAGTATTTGGGAAATAGATATAGCCTAAATTTTTAAGTGATTTATAAGCATTAAGAAAACTCTCTTTGTTTTCGTAATCATCCTTGCTTTCAAGATTATCCATATATGGAATTATAACGGTGGAATAGCTGTCACAATGTGAAAATTCATCAAGGACCAAGTCCTTATCATAAAAACCAACCACCTTGCCGTTAAATCTTTCTCCTGAATATCTTATAGGAATTGTATCACCGATATTATAATATTCTTTAAAGCCGTAGCCAAGCACCATGGGAAACTCACCGTTATATATAAAATCTTGATCTGATAAATAATCCAGTCCCAGTTTTTGCATTGTTTTTTGATTTAGAATAAATGCATCTACCGGAGTTATATACTCAAGCTTTTCATTGACAAGCATCTTTTTATCTATTAAATCCAGTTTTTCTTTATAACCATATGTCAAATCTTCCGGCTTATTCCACTTACCTATAAAATCTACATACGTATGTTTCATATTATAAAAATCCACAGTATCCGTTGAATTCAGTTCCGCATTAAATTTTTGCAAATTATCAATAAATAAAGGGTTTTCTCTACGTTCTGCAAGTTCATCCAAAGTATATTTACCTGTAGAATAAGAAGCATCTGAAACCTGATAAAAAAACTTTTCCCCCTGCATATCTGAAGCAGTAACTTTAC
>NZ_GL622319.1 GCF_000185385.1 Lachnoanaerobaculum saburreum DSM 3986 | reverse complement strand
CCCCATTATGATACATTGAATTATTATTTAGAGAGGCTTTCCCCGGAATGTGTTTCATCTTTACGAAAAAAGATGGTGACGAGTTTGATTCGAGGAAAACAATTTAATAAATGTCGTATTCAAAAGAAATATTGGAGAATAATATTAGATGGAACAGGATTGTTCTATTTTAAAGAAAAACATTGTGAGAACTGTTTATGTGTAGAAAGAACCGACAAAGATGGTAAGAAGAGGAAACAGTACTATCACAAAGTATTGGAAGCAAAGATTATGTTAAGTGAAAATGTGATCATTAGTATAGGTACTGAGTTTATAGAAAATGAAAATGAAGAAGTCAGCAAGCAGGATTGTGAGCTAAATGCAGCAAAACGCCTTTTAGAAAGGATAAAAAAAGAATATCCAAGACTACTGATTTGTATACAAGGAGATGCATTGTATGCAACAGAGCCATTTATGAAATTATGTAAGGAATATAAATGGAGTTATTTGCTTACCCAAAAATCAGGAAGGCAAAAAAATGTAGATGAAGGATTTGAGTGGATAAAAAAAGGAGAAGATACAGAATATCAAACGGGTCTATGTGAAGAAAAAGGAAGGGGTTTTTATGCAAATCATGTGGAAGAGGTTACAGGTAAGGAAGAGATTATGAATGTATTTGAGTATGAATACGAGGGAAAAGATAAAAAGTAGAAAACAACATTTCGTTGGATAACAAACTTAGAGATAAATAAACGAAATTTGGAAGAATTAATACAGGCAAGAAGATGGAGATGGAAAATAGAAAATGAGGGATTTAACAATCAGAAAAATGGATTATATAGAATAGAACATCTAAACAGTAGAAACAGTAACGCAATGAAGAATCATTACTTAATAACACAAATAGCAGATATACTGATGCAGCTTTATTTGGCGTGGAATCCATATGTTAAGGAGTTAAAGCAGACAATAAAAAATACATCTTCTAAGTTAC
>NZ_GL622318.1 GCF_000185385.1 Lachnoanaerobaculum saburreum DSM 3986 | reverse complement strand
CTTGATAATGATGAGTATGTACTTAACGGTTCAAAAATTTTCATTACAAACGGTAAAGAAGCCGATATTTATGTTGTAATCGCATGTACAGAGGTCAAAGTGGATGCTAAGGGCAGAAAGAAGAAAGTTTTCTCGGCATTCCTGGTAGAAAAGGGTACACCGGGATTTAATTTCGGAACGAAGGAAAAGAAGATGGGTATCAGAGGCTCTTCTACATATGAGCTTATCTTTAATGATTGCAGAGTTCCAAAGGAAAATATGCTCGGACCTGCCGGCAAGGGATTCGGTATTGCAATGCATACTCTGGACGGTGGTCGTATAGGTATTGCCGCACAGGCGCTTGGTATT
Source organism: Lachnoanaerobaculum saburreum DSM 3986 (assembly GCF_000185385.1). Lineage (GTDB taxonomy): Bacteria > Bacillota > Clostridia > Lachnospirales > Lachnospiraceae > Lachnoanaerobaculum > Lachnoanaerobaculum saburreum. Next base: position 660 of record NZ_GL622318.1, on the reverse strand, counting down.
GCAGAGGGTGCACTTGAGAGAACTATTGCCTATGTAAAAGAGAGAAAACAGTTTGGAAGAACTATCAGTGCATTCCAAAATACACAGTTTGAGCTGGCAAATATGGCAACCAAAGTAAAGGCGGCACAGATGCTTGTATACAGAGCGGCAATGGCTAAGGCAACACAGAAGACATATTCGGAGGAAGCGGCAATGGCTAAGTTGTTTGCAGCAGAGGTGGCTATGGAAGTAACTACCAAGGCGGTTCAGCTGCATGGCGGATATGGTTATACAAGAGAATACGAGATCGAAAGAATGATGCGTGATGCCAAGATTACAGAAGTATATGAAGGTACAAGTGAAGTACAGAGAATGGTAATCGCCGGTGCATTGCTTAATTAATGTTGCTGTTATGAATGGAGGATGTCATGAAGATAGTTGTTTGTATTAAACAGGTGCCGGATACAAAGGGTGGCGTTGTTTTCAACCCTGACGGCACACTTAACAGAGGAGCTATGCTTACAATTATGAACCCTGATGATAAAGCGGGTCTTGAGGCGGCTCTCAGAATAAAAGATAAATATAATGCGGAAGTTACTGTAGTTACTATGGGACTTCCAAAGGCGGATGAGGTACTTAGAGAGGCACTTGCAATGGGAGCCGACAAAGCAATTCTTATAA
>NZ_GL622317.1 GCF_000185385.1 Lachnoanaerobaculum saburreum DSM 3986 | reverse complement strand
GGCTTTACTGACTTGTCTAGGATACTTCTATTTTCTATAATGTTGTCTATTTTTGGGCGCAAAAACCCCCTTGTTTGAAATTTGGCATTTGCCTCTTTTCTAAGCTGTTTTCTCCGGAAGTTTTCCCTCGAATTTTTTTAGTTTTGCACTGAGAAAACGATGATATTTATTTATATTTCTTCCAATTGCAAACAGCATAAACTCTTTATATGCTTTATCCTTGGAACGATAATTAAAACGCCTGAAATCTTCGTTTTCTTTGATATCTCCAAAATGCCCTTCTGTTTGAATGGAACGGATCTGACGGTTACGAATTCCTCTCTCACTCTGAATATTCATATGTGATTTTTCTCGCAGTTCTTCCCACACTTCATTGATTTTCATTACTTTATTCTTATCAGCATCTTTATCAGGATTATATTTGTACAAGCACTTAGCTTTATGTTCACATCCGCTACAGTCTGAACATCCGTATACTTCATATGTTTGGGTATAACCATCCTGTTCTCTTTTCTCTGTTCTTAGATGCCTCAATTCACGACCGTCATGGCAGATATAGACTTGTTCATCTTCAAAGATTACTGTCTTCATGTTGTAATATTTACCTATAGCTTCCTTGTATGCTCGTGTTTTTCTCTTTTCATGATCCTGTAGCTTTATATAGCTGTTAATATCATTTTTCTTTAAATATAAAAGATTTTTTTCACTACAATAGCCGCTATCTGCTGTTACTTCTTCCAGCTCTATTTCAAATGCTTTCTTATGTTTCTCAAGAACAGGAATTAATGTATTATAATCTGTACGATCATTGCTTATATATCCATGCACAATAAAATAATTCTCTACTCCAATCTGTACATTGTATGCAGGCTTTAACTGTCCGTTAAGCATATGATCTTCCTTCATTCTCATAAAGGTTGCTTCTAAATCTGTTTTGGAATAACTGTTACGATCTTTTCCCATAATTTCAAAACATTCTTTATAGGCCATTAATCGTTTACCACAACTCTCAAGTTCTTCATATAGTTGCTGAA
>NZ_GL622316.1 GCF_000185385.1 Lachnoanaerobaculum saburreum DSM 3986 | reverse complement strand
GGCAAGTAACGAAATCGTTCCTAAACGCTTGTATTCATAATCTCTGCTGAAGGTTTTATAATTCTCATCCGGTGGAAGATCCTCATAAGTATTTGCTGTAGCCTGTATACCCGGCTTCTCATCATATGAGAGAACGTGAACAATTTGACCATCTTTGGCAAAGGGTAGCAGCTGACCATCTTCATCGAACTGCATTGATAAATGCTTATAGACCAAGAGAACATTGTGCATCTTCTGATCAAAGTCAGGATCTCGCTTCCGGCAGTAATACTTTATCTTGTTAGGCTTAATATCTGCCTCTTCAAGTATCGTCCGAACCTTTGACTGACTTATAGTGGAAAGTCTTATGTGACCGGACTCTTCGGCAACCTTATTTATGTGTTTCGTTAGAAGAGCCCTTGTCCATACTTCGGCTGAATATCCAAGTTCTACAGGTTTTTGGCAAGCGATATTTATAATCCATGCTTTTTCATCATCAGTAATCTCTGCGTTGCGACCGCGACCGGGAGCATCCAAAAGGGCATTTTCAACACCACCTTCTTTGAATTTTTTAAGACAAAGCATAATGCTACACCTGTTGATGCCTACTTTATCTGCGATTACATCAATAGCTACACCTTCTGCCTTAAGGAGCAATATTCTTGCTCGACAAACGGTTTGAGCCTGAATAGTTCGTGAACGTGTTTGTGATTTGAGATATTCTCGTTCCTCTGACGTTAATGTTATTGCGGTTGTTTTTCTACCCATGATTTTTCCTCCATATGTACTATATGAATATTATATCATGGAACGCTTATTTAATCGAGTTATTTAGAAACTTTTATACTAGCTGCTCAACGATTTCATTCAGATAATCCGGTACATACTCTGTGTTTGTTGTGATCTGCACCCCGCTCCATGCGATTTCTGCATTAATTTCCTCAATCTCCGCGGTGATTTTTTCGTAAAGCTTGTAACGGAACTTTTCGGTAGCCTTCTTCCATACCTGGGTATACTTGTTTGCGTTTGCTTCAAACTTGGAGCCGTCGATGTAGATATGTTGCAGATCCACATGCTCCTCGTTAAAGATAGCATGATTGATGTCGTTAAAAATGTTTTCAATCTTATCTTGAAGTATTTT
>NZ_GL622315.1 GCF_000185385.1 Lachnoanaerobaculum saburreum DSM 3986 | reverse complement strand
GTTTGTCCTGTTGTCGTACCTTCCTACATGAATAAATCGTAAACATATCTGTAAAACGGTTCCACTAAGACCCATCTGTGGTTTGTTCCATAAGAACTTATCACCTATTTAATCTTAACTAAATGACATTGCTACCTGGACTGTAACCATTTAGTTTTACAGAATCAAATAAATATAACATTTATACTACTAAAAAGGTACAATAACTGTTACAATATATACGTTATAGGGGGCTATTTGGACGTATAGGTATCATTTTTTTGCATGACAAATAAGTGGATTTTAATTGAATTTTTTTGAGTGTAGGACTAACTTCCACTTGTAAATACCTGTTTGAGACGCTCCTGACAGCTACCAATAATAAGAGTTATCTATTTTTTAGAAGACAGGGTTTTAAAACAATCCTATCTTTTTCTATTTCCTTGATACCATATGAAATAAGCCTTTCATACAGATCATGATACATAAAAGAGGCTACCTCTAAGGGACTCTTACCACCAAATTTTTCAACCGGTGCTGAGTTTAGATGATTTAGTATGAGGTTAAGTGCATCTTGATCATTTAATCCAAGAGAAACTAAATCAGTCTGCTTTGGAAGTATATACCGTAGCTGTATGTGGTTGTTTTCTATAGATCCTTTTTGCCCGGATTGCATTGGGTCACAGTAAAATACTCGGGTACATGTGGTACTATCTACACCTGTTTCCATATCTTTTGCCGCATAAAATTCAGAACCTCTATCAGTTAGTAAGACATTTACATATTTTCTAAATACATCATTGCCGAGAATGTTTTCTAAAGTATCGACTCCATTCTTCATAGCAGTGGAAGTCTTTTCAGTTTGGTAGAGTGCAAATAGGATGCCTGATGGAATAAACTTAAAAGTTAAGAAAGTTTTATAAATTTAGTAATTATGCAGCTTTCAGCCATAGAAGCAACTGTGCTATGAATAATTCAGAAAGAGTTCTTTATTGTTGAAAGTTCAGGGATGGAATGACTCAAAATGAGTCATTCCATCCCTGTCTTAGAGTTATTTATTTCCTGAAAGGGCTTTTATTATATATTAATTTGTCAAATTAAAGTGATATCAAATTAATTATTACAATATGCTTAATGTACTGCCAAAAGAGAGGGAGTATTTTATAACATATTGCACAAGGAATATTCGTGATACTGCA
>NZ_GL622314.1 GCF_000185385.1 Lachnoanaerobaculum saburreum DSM 3986 | reverse complement strand
ATGCCCGCTCAGTCATGGAAAAAACCTTGATCCCGATGCGGGGGTACATTGGACTGTGGGCAGGAAGTATTGGCAGATTATAAGGGATAACTGGCCGGCATATGATAAAAAGCTTACCCCCACCAATACAATGGGTGCGGTGGCTGAAATGTTTCGCCTGTGGGAAGGCACTGTCAGAAGCGATCATCCGGCAAGATCGGTTGCGGCATGGGGAAAGAATGCCCTGTATTTAACAAAAAATCATGACCTGTCAGACATTTTAGGCAAGGCTTCACCGGTGGGGAGACTGTATGAACTTGACGGAAAGGTGCTTTTAATAGGTGTGGGCTATGATAAGAACACCTCACTTCATCTGGCGGATACTGTTGCAAATTATGGAGGGAAGCATAATGTGACTGAGCACAGTGCGGTCATGGAAGAGGGTAAAAGGGTGTGGAAAGCCTATGAAACTTTGTATGTGTGAACGGAGAGGACTTTAATGAAATCGGAGAGGCCTTTGAAAGGGAGAGAGATGTAAAAAAAGTTAAATTGGGAAATTGTGAAATTAGATTAATGAGGCAAAGGGATTTGGTGGACTTTGCAAAGAAATGGATTGAAGAAAACAGAAGATGATAAAGTCTTTATAGAAAATATAAATTTTAACAGCCGATGGCTGAAGAAGGGATAAAGTACAATGATTGAGAAAAAGATATTGGTAACATATTTTACTGCCAGTGAGGGCAGGGTTACAGAGAGGGTGGCAAAAAATCTGGCGGCTGCCGTAAGTGGAGATATTTTTGAAATAGCGGCCAAGGACAGGTATACAAAGGCGGATATAAACTGGGTAAATCCACTGTCCCGTTGTAATAAGGAAAAGCTTGGAAAAAAGGATGTGGAAATCGCCGGTAAATTGCAAAATATACAGGACTATGATTTGATTTTAATAGGTTTTCCGGTGTGGTACGGAGGAGCCCCCAATATTATAAATACATTTTTAAAGGGATATGACTTTTCCGGCAAAAAGATTGCCCTGTTTGCCACATCAGGAGGCGGAGGAATGGGAAGAAGTAAGGAGAAGCTGCAGTCACTTTTACCGAATGCAAGGATAATGGGTGCGAAGCTTTTTAAGATAAAGGCAGGCTCTGATGAGATGAGAGCCTGGGTGGAGGAAATGCAGTAAAATCCTAAATTAGTATATTGTGCAATCCATAGACTGTATGATAGAATAATCGTGTTAATAAAATATTCAACCTAAAAAAATAAAAAAGATAGGATATGATAGATAAAATAAAGAAAAAAGTTATCTTTAGAGTAGGCTTTA
>NZ_GL622313.1 GCF_000185385.1 Lachnoanaerobaculum saburreum DSM 3986 | reverse complement strand
AGTTAAATGAGCCGAGATATATGACTCCGGGTGGAATCTTTGATGCTTATGACAAGGAAGTGACTGTATTTTCAAGAGCCGATCTTGTAGGTGTGGATGACTCAAATATCGGTCTTAAAGGTTCACCGACACAGATTGCAAAGGCATCCGATAAGGTAAGAAAAGGTGCCGGAGAGCAGGTAAACTTAAGTGCATCAGAGTCTGTTGACTATATCTTAGGCAAATTAAAAGAAACACATATCATCTAAAAAGGAGTCGTTTATGAGACAAAATACAGAAGAATACAGGGGAGTGTTTACATTTGCCCAGCAGGTAGACGGCAAATTAAGCGGTATTTCCCTTGAGCTTATAGGAAAAGGTAAGGATTTGGCTGCCGACCTTAATACAGAAGGTGACAGCAGTACTTTTAGGATCCGATATAAAGGGATTGGTAGATGAGCTTGCCGAGTATGGTGCAGACAGAGTAATTGTAGTTGATGATCCCAAACTTAAGGAGTATCGTACAGAGCCATATACACAGGCACTTGCAGCGGTTATAAATGAGTATAAACCTGAGGTATTTATTATCGGTGCTACAGCTATAGGCAGAGATTTGGGTCCGAGAGTATCGGCAAGAGTAGGAACAGGACTTACAGCAGACTGTACACAGCTTGATATAGGTGACTATCCGCTTGTGGCGATTGCAGGCAGAGAGCAAAAGCACAATCAGCTTCTTATGACAAGACCTGCATTTGGCGGAAACACTATAGCAACTATTGCCTGTCCTGAGAACAGACCGCAGATGGCTACAGTCCGTCCGGGTGTTATGCAAAAGAAGGAAAGAGTTGCAGGAGCAAAGGCCGAGGTTATTGACTTTGATGCCAAGCTTGAAGAGAATGACAAGTATGTTGAGATCCTTAAAATCGTAAAGAACACTAAGACTACAGAAGATATAATGGCCGCAAAGATTTTGGTATCAGGCGGTAGAGGTGTAGGAAGCGCCGAGAACTTTAAGATACTTAAGGAACTTGCAGATGCACTTTGCGGAACTGTAAGCTGCTCAAGAGCTGTAGTGGATGCCGGTTGGATGCCTAAGGATATTCAGGTAGGACAGACAGGTAAGACGGTTCGTCCGCATCTATACTTTGCAATAGGTATTTCAGGTGCAATACAGCATCTTGCAGGTATGGAAGAGAGTGATATCATCATTGCTATTAATAAGGATGAGAATGCACCTATCTTTACTGTTGCAGATTATGGTATCGTAGGAGATTTAAATAAGATAGTTCCTGCACTTACAGAGAAGATTAAGGCTGAGCTTGCTAAGGAAAACTGA
>NZ_GL622311.1 GCF_000185385.1 Lachnoanaerobaculum saburreum DSM 3986 | reverse complement strand
CATACGTTATGTATTGGCGTATGGATGCTTGGAGTACTTCCAAGCGGGTTTCCCCATTCAGACATCTGCGGATCACTGAATATGTGCTTCTCCCCGCAGCTTTTCGCAGCTTGTCACGTCTTTCTTCGGCTGTCAGTGCCTAGGCATCCACCCTACGCTCTTTATGTTTAACCTCTTAAATCATATAGATTTAGTGTTTTGTATGACACTAGCGTGTATCATACAAATGTTTAAAATTTATTTTTGTTATTAAAATATTAATCACTTTCGCAATTAATACCTCGGATGTCTAATTATAAAATATTTATATAATTTCTCGTTTGGTATGCAGTTTTCAAGGTACATTATTAGCTTACTCTTCATAAGCCAGATAGACTTAAAGATTCGAACTTCAATATCTCTCACCCTCTCCAAAGGAATATGATATAGTCTACGTGTGCTATTTTTCTAAATTCGAACTTCGCTTCGCTCGTTCTCATTAAGAATTATTAAGGTAACACCATTGCTTCGCTACGCAAGGTGTGCTTGTTTTCTAACCTCAGACTTCGCTTTGCTCGTCTTCACTAAGAAATATCTTGGTAACACCATCATCTCGCTTTGCTTGATGAGGTGTGCTATTTTTCTTAATTCGAACTTCACTTCGTTCGTTCTCATTAAGAAAAATATGCATGGGCTTAAGTGGACTCGAACCACCGACCTCACGCTTATCAGGCGTGCGCTCTAACCGGCTGAGCTATAAGCCCTTATTATTAACTTTTGGTAACACCATCATCTCACTTCGCTCGATGAGGTGTACTTTTTCACTAAGATTCAAACTATGCTTCACTCGCTTTCATCAAGTGAAAAATGTAGCGGCATCCACCTACTCTCCCATACTGTTTCCGGCATAGTACCATCGGCCGACTGAGTCTTAACCATCGTGTTCGGAATGGGAACGGGTGTGTCCTCCAGACGCATCGACACCGCTAAATTTATTTTTAGTTTTAACTTCAAACAAAGCTACAATATCGTCCCATTACATTAGACAATATGTACTTATTTCCCAACCTTAAACTTCGCTTTCGCTCGTTTTTGTCAAGAAAATAATGTAAAACTAAACAGTACTCACAACCCCTACTTAAACCTCTATAAGGTAACACCATAAAACTTCACTTTGTTCGTTTTAGATGGTAACACCGTCATCTCATTTCATTCGATGAGGTGTATTATTTTTCTAAATTCGAACTTCGCTCTGCTCGTTCTCATTAAGAAAAATATATAGAAAGGAGGTGATCCAGCCGCACCTTCCGATACGGCTACCTTGTTACGACTTCACCCCAGTTATCCTCCCTGCCTTCGGCAGCTCCCTCCTTAC
>NZ_GL622310.1 GCF_000185385.1 Lachnoanaerobaculum saburreum DSM 3986 | reverse complement strand
CAAACAGCACTATGCTATGAGAAAATAGCTGATACAAGAAAAGATTATCTGCATAAGATTTCAAGCGAAATTATAAACGAAAACCAAGTGATAGTTTCGGAAAACTTACAGATAAAAAATCATAATTTAGCAAAATCTATAAGTGATGCATCATGGTATGAGCTGACAAGACAACTTGAATATAAGTCAAAATGGAACGGCAGAAATTATATTAAGATAGATAGATTTTATGCAAGCAGTCAGCTATGTTTTAGTTGTGGATATAAAAATACAAATGTAAAAGATCTAAAAGTAAGAGATTGGATATGTCCTTTCTGCAATACAAAACACGATAGAGATATCAATGCGGCAAAAAATATATTGGCAGAAGGATTAAGACAAGTAGTATAATAAAAATGATAGGGCAGGGACTGCCCGAATTAACGCCTGTGGAGATAGTAGGTTGCGAGGTCAGCGAAGCAGGAAGCCCATAGGATTTAGACTATGGGTAGTTCACTGGATAATTCTAAAAAAACCGGATAATTCTCTAAAAGATAAATGTAGCACAATTCCACAAATTAAAAATGCCGACTTGTTTTTACAAGCCGACATATTTGTTTTAACTATTTTATTTTAATAACCTCTCAATACAGTATAATCCAGATTATATTTTTGAGCTATTTTTTCCACCGCATCTTTATTTTTTTCATAATCTACAGTATTTGGGAAATAGATATAGGCTAAATTTTTAAATAAGTTATATCTATAAAAAAAACCCTCTCTGTCTTCATAATCATCCTTGCTTTCAAGATTGTCCATATATGGGATTATAACAGTGGAATAGCTGTCACAATGTAAAAATTCATCAAATACCAAGTCCTTATCATAAAAACCGACCACCTTGCCGTTAAATTTTTCTCTTAAATATGCTATAGGAATTGTATCACCGATATTATAATATTCTTTAAAGCCTGAGCCAAGTACCATGGGAAACTCACCGTTATATATAAAATCCTGATCTGATAAATAATCCAGTCCAAGTCTTTGCATTACTTTTTGATTTAGAATAAATGCATCTACCGGAGTTATGTACTCACTTTGTCCTTTGATAGTCACTTCCTGATCTGTTAAATCCTTATGACCGTAGCCGTTTGCCAAATCCTTAGGTTTATTCCATTTACCTATAAAATCTACAGATTCACGTTTCATATCATAAAAATCTACATTATCTGTTGAATTCAGTTCAGTATTAAATTTTTGTAAATTATCTATAAATGAACTATATTTTTTTAGTTCTTCAAGTTCTTCTAATGTATAGTTACTTGTAGAATAAGCATCTGAAACTTGATAAAAAAACTTTTTCCCCTGCATATCTGAAGCTGTAATATCA
>NZ_GL622309.1 GCF_000185385.1 Lachnoanaerobaculum saburreum DSM 3986 | reverse complement strand
CAGAATAATTATTTGTGCCTGTTATTTAATTAATGATATACTAGTCTGTCTGTGATTTGTGGGATACGCTTTTTCTGTTTTTTGATTTCTTCTGTCTGTTCTTTGGCAAGACTGCTTTTTACCAGTGCTTCAAATTCTTCTTTATTTGCCAATGAATACTGTGCTATCTTTCGCAAAACCTCTGTAATGGTTTCCATCACATCATCGACATCAATGCGGTGGGGAGAATGGCATTTCGGGTGTTTGGATTTTCCTTTGGCATATTCGCTGCAATAGGTTACATGCTGTACCTTGTTGTTCTTGTGTATGGTGCGGATGTGCATTTTTGTACCACAATCTTTACAGTACATCAGTCCAGATAAAGCGTGGATTTCTCCATCTCTGTTTGGTCTTTTTACAGGTGCGTTTTTTAATATCCGTTGTACATTTTCATAAGTAGTTCGATCTATGATTGGCTCATGCACATTTTTGATTACCTGCCACTTATCTTTATCTACATAGTGGTTTCGTTTGTCTTTATAATGCTTTTCGGTCTTGAAGTTGACTACATCGCCACAATACTCCTGCCTTTTCAGTATGTGTGTTAGGGTTGCTTTGTTCCAGTTATAGCGGTTTTCTTCATTCAGCTTTCTGTTTTTCGCCGTTCCTCTGTCTTGCTGTTTCATATAAAAGGTTGGGGTTAGTATTTCTTTCTCTTTCAAGTAAACGGCTATCTGATTTCTGTTTTTCCCATCCATAAACAGTCTAAAAATGAGTTTTACGACTTCGGCAGCTTTTTTATCGACTATCCAAAAATCTTTGTTATCAGGGTCTTTTATATAGCCGTAGGGGGCTTCTGTTGCAACAGGCTTTCCGCTTGTTCCTTTGGTCTTAATGCCTGTTTTGACTTTCTTGCTGATGTCCCTTGCGTACCACTCTGACATGATATTGATAAATGTGGCAAATTCCAATGTATTTTGGTCTTTACTGTCGATACCGTTATTGATGGCAATAAACCGTACATTATTTCTTCTAAATATTTCCATTGCATTCCCTACTTGAAGATAATCTCTTCCCCACCTTGTCATATCTTTCATGATAACAATGCTGATTTTTCCGCTTTCTACATCGCTTATCATCTGTGTATAGGCGGAGCGGTCAAAGAACCTACCGCTTTCATCATCGTCGATATAGTGGCGAATGTTCATCAATTTGTTCTGTCTTGCATATCTCTCTAAAAATGCCTTTTGATTCACAATACTGTTGCTTTCGCCACCGTCCCTGTCCTCATCACCAACTGAAAGGCGAGAATATAGTGCAGTGATTTTATTTGCATATTCCATCATGGCGTTATCCTCCTTTTTTATGTCTATATATCACTCCTGTTCAGTTAATATTATGCA
>NZ_GL622308.1 GCF_000185385.1 Lachnoanaerobaculum saburreum DSM 3986 | reverse complement strand
AAGGTAGATAGGGCTAAGATGTAAGTACAGCAATGTACTCAGTTGAGAGTCACTAATAGGTCGAGGGTTTAACCAAAAGATAGGAAAATTTATAATAGCTCGGGAATTGGTAGGCAGTTTTGAAGGTGCATTTTCTTCTTAACGAAAATGAGCATAGCGAATTTGAGTTTAGAAGAAAAGTACACTTGATTTTACGAAGTAAAGTCATAGTGCTACATTAACCTTTCTTAGTGAGAACGAGTGTAGCGAAGTACGAACTTAGAAAAATAGCGTACTTGAACTTACAAAGTAAGTTTGTAGTATGTCCTTTACAAATGATTGGTATATTGGTATAATAAGCATATGCGCGAGTGGCTCAGTTGGTGGAGTACGACCTTGCCAAGGTCGGGGTCGCGGGTTCGAGTCCCGTCTCGCGCTCTGAAAAGAAGTCTTAGTTTTAAGATTTCTTTTTTATTTACATTTGAGGTCTTATCAAACTTACTATCCTATGATATAAATAATTTAAACTATAATCAAACAACTTTAGAATGGAGCGAGGGATGCCGCAAATTAATGAGATTAATGAAGATTTTAAGAGATTGGCAGTTGCATACAATTGCCATGAATTATATGCACTTAGTTTTTGTCTGTTTGAATTAGAAGCAAATGATTGGCGCAGTTACCCTACAGCTAAAAATGCTCTTATTTTTCCTATAGAAGGTTATGCAAGCTTTCAATTGGATAAGCAGATATTTTCTATAAATACCGGAAAATGCCTGCATGCCCGTCCCGGCAAGTTGCTTACCATAACGAATCAGGGCAAGGATACGTTCAGATATATTGTGATATACTATGAGGGGAAGGTTCAGCCGGTTTTTGAGATAGAATTAAAACACTATGATGATCTTATTTTTAAATTAGAGCAAATCATTTCTTATAATACAAGCTTGGTTCTTGCTGATACTTACCGTCAGGAAGTACTGATTGAAATAATGCTACCGCAATCCCACTGGCTTTAGACGGTGGGTTAAGGTAGCAAAAAATAGATATTTGTGATACAATAACTAGCGTTATGGGAGTATGGAAGAGTAATATAATCATAAAATATATGGAAACAGACAAAGACCATATACACTATATGATAGAGACTGAACCTACAATGTCCATAAGTAAAGTGGTTAATCTAATTAAGAGTTATACAACATATCATATATGGAAAAAGCATACAGAATATCCTAAGAATCATTTTTGGAAAGAACATACATTTTGGACGGATGGATATTTTGCTTGTAGCATAGGCAATATTTCTGAAGAAATGTTAAAGCAATATATAAAAAAATCAAGGGTAGAAAGGCGGGTGAGCTTAATGTTAAAGGCATATAGATATCGGATTTATCCAAACAAAGAGCAAGAAA
>NZ_GL622307.1 GCF_000185385.1 Lachnoanaerobaculum saburreum DSM 3986 | reverse complement strand
CTTTTCGGAAACCTCCTGCCATTTTCTGCCTATTTTTCGCTTTCCTCAGATCCCTTTCTGATATATTATTATCAAACGGAATAGAAAAGTCATGCAAAAATAGCAGATGGTTATGACTGTATTTTCTCATCCGCCTAATTAGTGCAGCTTCTTCCATTTTTGCATATTTATGGGTAGTACCTTTATTCTCTTTGTCTCCCTGTTTCAAAATAGAGAAATATTTCTCTTCATATTCTTTTATACATTCAGCAGGCATGGAACTAGACCCTTTTGATATTAACTCTTTTCTATCTTTGTTCATATTACTCAATAGCTTAATCATATCTTCTGACCATTTGTTTTGGGCTTCTTCAGAATTTTTACGCAGATATCGTATGATATGTACATTACATTCTGCATGGTCTGTACCAAAATGATATAATGCTGTTTCGTGGTCATGAATCAGAGTTCCTGCATACTTATTTAGAAAATCAATATCTTTCAAGCTCTTTATGGATTTGCTTTTCATTGCATTGTAAACTACCGTATCAACGTTACTAAAATTTCTAATGTAATTCTGTTTGCCATTTACTGTCACGGTAGTTGCATCTGTTGCTACTATATTTTTTATGCTTAGTGTCTCGTTCAAATGCTCAATACTGTTCTTTGATATTTCTTCAAACTTCCGACAAAAACTATAAACACTGCCTTCTGATAAGCATAATTCTCCACCACCGGCTGAATTTAAGAAAGAAGCTATTCTGTCGTTTGACATAACACCTTCACTATATAGAGAAACAGCCAATGCTTTTACATTTTCACCATATGTTACGTCACTGTGATACTGCGTCGGTATGGAAAAGTTTCCCTTTTCATCCGCATATATGCGTATCTCTGTAATGATAGGCTCTACGCTTAAATCAACAACATATTTTGTAATATAATTGGAATCTGATACTACACCAATGGTCTGAATCTTATGTTTGCACTTTCCTGATTCTATCTTTTTTATTATATCAGATTTTGTAAGCGTTGTCCCCGGGTGGCCTTTTTGACCACCCGCCTTACGTCCGGTCTTGCTTCTCCCATTAAATGCGTTGGCAGACTTACCACCTTTTTGATCAGTTGATGGTGGAAGTGAGGTACTGGAACTATCATTGTTAATTATGCTTTTTAATCGAGCATTCTCATCCTTAAGAAGTTTATTTTCCTTACGAAGGGCTTTGTTTTCCTCTGTCAGTTCATCAATACGATCATTTAAAGTTTTAACATTCTTCTTATAAAGTTTCTCCACAGACTCAAGGCGTGCCATAACTTCTGCAAACTGGTTATATAATCCTTTTTCATAATTTCCAAACATTTTTGACCGCCTCCTCTCAGCTTCTTTAATAAGATAATTTTAACTGAAATATATTAAAAAAACTACTGTTATTAA
>NZ_GL622306.1 GCF_000185385.1 Lachnoanaerobaculum saburreum DSM 3986 | reverse complement strand
TAACAAATAAGGAAATATCTCATTTTGTTTTGTACTAAATATATTCTAGCACCAGTGATATTCCAATCAAGATAGTAAAGACTGACGGAAAGCAATTAACATATGAGCTTGACGGTGAGGGCAGGATACTATCTCAAAGTGAAGTGTCAGATGGTGAAAGTAAGAAACTTTTAGAATACCGATATGATGAGAATGGGAATATATCAGAAGCTACAGGGAATACCGGAACTTCCACCTACAAGTATGATAACAGTGGAAATATTTTAAATTATACAGATATATTCGGAAAGACAATAAATTATACTTATGATGAAAGAGGAAATTTAAGTAAGCTTGAAGTAGCCGGTGAGCCGCCAACTGTATATACATATGACAGTGAAGATAGAATTATATCTGTAATATACGGTGATAATAAAACTGTCAGCTATGAGTATGTGGGAAATACTACAATTACACATCTGCCGGATAACAAGACTATCGTAGAAAAATATAATGATAGCGGCGACTTGGTAGATAAGACATATACTGATAATGTCGGAAATATCATATATAAGATCTCATTGGAGTATGACGGTGAAGACAGAATATCTAAAAGATATGTTGTGTTGAGTAAGGATAATAAGGAATCTGATACTAAAGAAAGTGCATTAACAGATCAGGATACGCTGACAGCCTCAAGTGAGAATGTATTATCAGTGGAGGATACTGTATCAGATAATTCAGGTAATAATACAGATTTTATAAAGTTAGAATACCGATACAGTTATACTGATAATTCACAGCTAAAAAGTGAGAGTATCACAGGTGATATAGGTACTAAGGATATAAGCTATACCTATGATAATGCAGGCAATAGAACAAGTGAAACCATAAAAACAGGTGATAAAGAAGAAGTAACTACATTTACATATGATGAAAGCAACAGGCTCATCAAAAAACAATCACCTAAGAAAACTACCATATATTCTTATGATAAAAACGGCAATCGTATATCAGCTACAAGTGATGGAGAGAAGTTTAGCTATACATATGATATCAATGATAACCTGACAGGAATAAAGAAAAATGATGTAACAATATTTGAAGCAATCTATGATGCAATGGGAGAGCGAGTTCTTACCAAAGAACTGAATTCCGACGGTACCTTGGAAAGTAAATACAGATTAAATGATGTAAGCTTTGAAGATACACAGGTGCTATCTGTTTATAATGACAGTTCAAAAACGGATTTAATATACGGAAATGAAAGGACAGTTGAACTTTCAACCGGTACTGAGAGTATATTTATAACAGATGAAAAAGAAAGTGTATTAGGTAGAATCGGAGAAGAAAATATATTCTATACACCATTTGGAGATAATGAAGATACAAATTTTATTGATACTCAAAAAGCTTTAATAACCAGCTTTGGATTTGATGGAGAATGGAAAGATAGTACAGGATTATATTATCTAAGAGCAAGATACTATGATCCGAGTGATGGAGTGTTCTTATCGGAAGACAGTGTAAGCGGAGATATTGAGTCGGCAACCGGATTAAACGGATATAGCTTTGTAGAAAATGACCCTGTCAATTATACCGACCCAAGTGGAAATACAAGAAACAGGGGGAAATCCACAGGTAGAGGAAAGAGTGCAAA
>NZ_GL622305.1 GCF_000185385.1 Lachnoanaerobaculum saburreum DSM 3986 | reverse complement strand
TAGTGTGAAAGAAAGTAGAGGTAAGCCATAAATCAGCGCACTTAAATAAGCTGTCTTAAGTAGGCAACTTATTTGAGGATATAGATTTAGTAGATTGATCAAGAAGCTAAAGGTTCATCAGGAGGAAGTAAGCCTTCCTTTTGTAAAAGTTTTTTGGCTTGCTTGATAGCCTTAGCCTTCTGTTTTTCAACTAAAGGTGCAGGCATATCGATTTTGTAAAGATCGCTTGGATTCCATACCTCTCCGGTAGACAGCATCCGGTAGATGGCTGTAAGAATCATACGGGCAATGGCAATAATAGCTCTTTTCTTGCCACGGCGTTTAACAAGGGATTCATATTTCTTTTTGTAGTAAGGAGACTTGTCAGATTTCACGGCTGCATGAGCACACTGTACTAATGCAGGTTTGAGGTAGACACCGGCACGTGTAATACGGACAGATTTCTTCTTACCGGCGGATTCATTGTTGCCGGGGGTAAGACCTGCCCAACAACACAAGCGTTTAGAATTACAAAACTGAGACATATCAATACCAATTTCGGAGATGATAGTAATTGCACTATCATGTTTGACACCCGGAATGGTAGTTAGGAACTGGATAGCTTTAACATAATCAGGAACAGAAGAAATCAAAGATTCAATCTGTTTATCTACATCATTGATTTCAGCTGTGATATAATCCATATGTGCGCGTACTAGGCGCATACGATATTTCTGGGCATCAGTCATCTGATATCCTTCGATAGATTCAATCACAGCGTCTTCTTTGGATTTGAGGGTCCTAAGGAGTTTGGAAGCGATTTCTTCATGGTTAATCGTAGTACCTGATTGTTCAAGCAGATAATCGATAATGGATGAGGATGACTTCCCAAAGATATCGGATACAACAGAATCTAATGCGATATTACAAACAGTAAGAGCATTCTGATATCTATTCTTTTCACTTGAACGGCAAGAAACAAGCTTGTAGCGATATCTTGTGTATTCTCTAAGAATACGAATTGACTTACAAGGAATATAACTGCCTTTCACAAGTCCAAGTCGAAATAAGTCTCCAATCCATTTAGAATCTTTGGTATCATCCTTGTTACCCTTAACAGCTTTAACCCATTTGGGATTAGCAATGGTAACATTGATTTGATCTTCGAGAAGATTAAAGACAGGAACCCAGTATTTACCTGTAGATTCCATACAGACATCATGGCATTCATTTTCAAGAAGCCATGATTTAAAGTCTAAAATAGAATTGTTGAAGGTAGAGAATCGCTTCTTTTGATAAGAAGGTTCAATACCACCGGTAGTTTTGATGATTGTGGCAACGAGAAAAGATTTGTGAACATCGACACCACAACAGGTTGGATAAGTAACTTTCATAGTGTAACTCCTTTCGTAAAAGATAAGAAGCCATTGACTGAACTGCCACACAATAAAACAAAGAGCTTTAACAATTCTTAGTGTACGGATTCGTGATACCACTTATTTGTGCTTGAAAAGGCAGAACTTACACTGATTTTTATGCTGTCTAAAACAGAGAAAGTTTTTACAACTTCTCCTCCCGTGCTTTGTAGTATAGCTTCTTGTTATCTATTTTAAATCACAGAGTTGAGATGTAAAACACTTTCATTACTATTTGTGCCGTGGCTTGACCGCGGAATGGAGGTTTTTATG
>NZ_GL622304.1 GCF_000185385.1 Lachnoanaerobaculum saburreum DSM 3986 | reverse complement strand
TAAGATTGAAAATGAGAAGTAGGGGATATCCATTCACTTAATCGCATCATAAACAAGCCATCTTTCGGTGGCTACTTTAAAAATTGAATATTAAAAGTTAAGGCTATGCAGTTGCTGACTTGATTTTATAACCTTGATTTCTTGCGATGATAATTGCCTGTTCTACCGTGATTTCCCGGTCAACAGGAGGCAAATCGTATTTCCGATAAAGTTCCGCATTATAGTTTTCACCGTTCTTGAGCATATGATATAATGCAGTCAGAAGCATTCTTGCAATGGCAATGATTGCTTTCTTGTGACCGCGACGCTTTTTGAGACGGAGATAACGGTTGCGAATTTCCGGATGCTTTTTACTGGCAACAACAGCATTTGCACACTGGACCAGTAAAGGTTTGATATAGCATCCGGCCTTGGAAACCCGGACAGATTTTTTCTTCCCTGCACTTTCATTGTTGGTCGGAGTAAGACCGGCCCATGAGCATAGGTGTTTCGCCGAAGGAAAAGCCTCCATGTTGGTACCGATTTCGGAAATGATTCCGATGGCAGTAAAGTCGCTACGGATACCGGGAGCAGTTTGGAGAATGGCAAGTTCTTGCTGATAGGGAGCGGCGAGCGCAAGAATGAGTTCTTCAAGCTCTGCTTTCCGGGATTCCAAGTTTTCATAATGAGCTTTGATAACCTTAAGTTTGCCGGCTTGTTCCGGAGTGATATAACCGTCAATAGCGTCACGGAGTTCGGGAAGTTTCTTTTTCAAACTTTTGTAAATAAGGGGTTCAAGGTCAAAAGATGTATCTGCGGGATTTTCCAAAAGTTTATCCAGTATCGCCTGAGCAGATTTGCCGAAGGTGTCCGAAACAACGTTTCCCAACTGGATATTGGAAACCGTGAGACAGTTCTGCAAACGATTCTTTTCGCTTGATTGAAAGCAGGTCAGTTTGAAACGGTAACGCATAAGGTCACGGAGCTGGCGGATGTCAGCGGGCGGCATAAAGCTACCGGCAACAAGATCATGCTTGAATAGGTCAGCAATCCATTTGGCATCTTTCTTGTCAGTTTTCTTTCCACGGATAGCCTTAACATATTTGGGATGAGCAAGGACAATCGTACAATCGTTTTCTAAGATATTGTAGACAGGAATCCAATATTTACCGGTGGATTCCATACAGATATCCTTGCAGTTGTGCTTGAGCAGCCACTGTAACAAATTTTTCAGACCACTCGTGTAGGTCGAAAAACGATGGCACTCATATGTGGTTACACCATTGCTGTCGGTAGAAGCAATGCATGCCACTACAAAAGTCTTGTGGACATCAATGCCACAGCAGATTTTGTACACGATTTTTAAAGCCATAGGGACTCCTTTCAGAACCGGAAGGTTCGCTGAAGATTATAGGGAGATACGGCATTGACTGAACGCCTAAGCCATAAACGAGATTGTTTATACAAAGATAAGATTACGTGTTCTACGACACACTTATTTGTGCTTGAAAAGGCGAACTACACATATAAATATGCGGTCATCCGGCAAGCCGGACAGCCCACTCACCTCCCCGTGATTTGTAGTATACCGAGTTCCCTACAAGAAGAATTATAAATAAAAAATAGGCTCAAGGAAACATTTTCATAACGTTTTGTGCCTTGAGCAAAGCGAAAGGAATGGAAATAAATATG
>NZ_GL622303.1 GCF_000185385.1 Lachnoanaerobaculum saburreum DSM 3986 | reverse complement strand
CCTTAATCCGTGAAGCTCCTGATTTATGAATCCGGCATTTCCTTATAAATACTGGTGTTTCTCATACTTTTGCAGATATATTTTTTTCACCTATCAGGTGTAGAAAAATCATGATACAATACTCTTGTAAATAATCTGATTTAGGAGCGAAATATCATGAAAAAAAATCGTCGAATGACTCTTGCCAATAACAACATTGTTGTCGAATATACCAACGAGCGTATCATCCCTGCCGGTGGGTTAGCGGTTGTCGGTGCAATTCTTGGAAAGAGTGATTTTACCAAAAGGCTCAACCGCATGGATGTTACAGAAAATCGTTCTCAGCATCAGATTAAGAATGGTGATATCATCCTTACTTACATAGGAATGCTTTGTATGGGAAAACCTTATTTTGAGGCAGTCCATGAAATGGATGACGACAAAGCTTTTTATCAGGCTGCATTGGGAATCACACGAAGTATTCCTTCAGAGGAAACGCTTCGTCAGCGTATGGATGACATTGGCGATAGTCTGCGTGGCCTGATTCTTGATGAAAATATCCGGATGCTCCTTGCTAACAAAATTCAACCCGGTGTCCTTTCCAATGGTTTCGTACCGGTAGATATTGATGTAACACCAATGGATAATTCAAAATCCGGCAAAGAAGGTGTTTCTCGTACCTATAAAGGATATGATGGTTATGCTCCCATGATGGCCTACATTGGCACTGAAGGTTATGCAATCAATTTCGAACTCCGTGAAGGAAAACAGCATTGTCAAAATGGTACCGTAGCATTCCTTCAAGAGACAATCAAACTCTGTAAAAAACTGACTGACAAGCCTCTTCTCATTCGTCTGGATTCGGGAAATGATTCAATTGATAACGTTGCTGTTCTCATTCAGGAAGGCTGTTATTTTATCATTAAACGAAATCTTCGCCGTGAAAGTAAAGAAGAATGGTTTAACATGGCAAAGCAGCATTGCCAAAACGTCACCACTCCAAGGGAAGGAAAAACTATCTATATCGGAAGTGATTGGAAAACTGTCACAAGTAAACAGTTCAAACAGGAATTCACTCTTAGAGCCGGCTATGAAATCACAGAGCGAACCATTAATAAATACGGACAATTTATGTTTCCGACCGATATCGAAGTAGAAACCTGGTGGACTAATCTTGGAGAAACAGACCGGGAAATCATACGCCTTTATCATGCTCATGGAGAATGCGAACAATACCATAGTGAAATTAAGACCGATATGGATATAGAGCGTCTTCCATCCGGTAAATTTGATACCAATGCACTTGTTTTAGAGTTAAGCATCATTGCTTACAACATTTTGCGAATGATTGGTCAGGGAACAATTGGAGGTCGCGCTCCACGCCAAAAACGTGATGTAAAAAGACGTCGGATGCGTACAGTGATCAGCAATTTGATCATGATGGCAAGTCATATCACAACACACGCACGCCAATTAATCATGGGATTGGGAAAAAGTAATATCTGGAGGCATATATTCGCCGATTACTGTGCAAACAATATCCTTGCAACTGCATAAAACGTCATTAGCAACCGAAAGGCTTTATTTGCTGATCCATTTTTTAGAAACAGACTCATTTCATGCTTAAAAAAGCAATATATTATTTCATTAAATTAACAAAATCAGTCGTCTTCAACATAGGTCAGAGTCTATAACAGATCTGGCATTTG
>NZ_GL622302.1 GCF_000185385.1 Lachnoanaerobaculum saburreum DSM 3986 | reverse complement strand
AGCAGAGCGAAGTTCGAATTTAGAAAAATAATACACCTCATCGAATGAAATGAGATGACGGTGTTACCAAGCATTTTTTACTTAGAGAGCACAAGCGAAGCGAAGTGCGAGCTTAGTAAAAAAGTTCACCTAAAACGAACGAAGTGAAGTTTTATGGTGTTACCATATATTAAACAAAGTGAGTTTTATGGTATTACCTTATAAAGGTTTAAGTAGGGGTTGTGAGTACTGTTTAGTTTTACATTATTTTCTTAGTGAAGCAAGCAAAAGCGAAGTTTTAGGTTGGAAAATAATTACATATTGTCTAATGTAATGAGACAATATTGTAGCTTTGTTTGAAGTTAAAACTAAAAATAAATTTAGCGGTGTTGATGCGTCTGGGGGACACACCCGTTCTCATCCCGAACACGATGGTTAAGACTCAGTCGGCCGATGGTACTATACCGGAAACAGTATGGGAGAGTAGGTGGATGCCGCTTTATTAAATGATTTCAATGTCTTTAATATATAGGAGGGGATGTATGGGTGAGCAGTTTGGAAACTTGTTCAGACAATATCCATGGCAGGTGGTTTGCCTTGTTTCGTTATTGTTTATAATCGGACAGGGAGCTATAATTTACTTAGCCAAGAAGTATAATTGGTCACTTAGAATAAGACCTGTACAAATCCTTATGTTTGTTGTGTTGTTCTTTATATCATTGTATATGATAATCACAGGACAGACGACAATGTAAATGAGGGCTTATAGCTCAGCCGGTTAGAGCGCACGCCTGATAAGCGTGAGGTCGGTGGTTCGAGTCCACTTAAGCCCATGCATATTTTTCTTAATGAGAACGAGCAAAGCGAAGTTCGAATTTAGAAAAATAGCACACCTCATCGAGCAAAGCGAGATGATGGTGTTACCAAAAAAATCTTAGTGAAGACGAGCGAAGCGAAGTCTGAGGTTAGAAAACAAGCACACCTTGTGTAGCGAAGCAATGGTGTTACCTTAATAATTCTTAATGAGAACGAGCGAAGTGAAGTTCGAATTTAGAAAAATAGCATACATAGACTATATCATATTCCTTTGGAGAGGATGAGAGATATTGAAGTTCGAATCTTTAAGTCTATCTGGCTTATGAAAAGTAAGCCAATAATGTACCTTGAAAACTGCATACCAAACGAGAAATTATATAAATATTTTATAATTAGACATCCGAGGTATTAATTGCGAAAGTAGTTAATATTTAATGCATTATTTACTTAATGAAAACGAGCGTAAGCTTGTTTCAAATCATAGTAAATAAGTAGTTCTTCATATGATGAATGAAGTGAGTGTGAAGAACACCAAAAAAATAAATTTTAAACATGTATGATACACGCTAGTGTCATACAAACACTAAATCTAAATGATTTAAGAGGTTAAACATAAAGAGCGTAGGGTGGATGCCTAGGCACTGACAGCCGAAGAAAGACGTGACAAGCTGCGAAAAGCTGCGGGGAGAAGCACATATTCAGTGATCCGCAGATGTCTGAATGGGGAAGCCCGCTTGGGTAAACTCCAAGCATCTGTACGCCAATACATAACGTACAGAAGGGAACCCGGTGAACTGAAACATCTAAGTAGCCGGAGGAAAAGAAAACAACAGTGATTGCGAAAGTAGCGGCGAGCGAAATCGTAAAAGCCCAAACCGCGGTGCGTGCACTGCGGGGTAGAGGACTGCAATACGAGTAAGATATATTACCTGAACCGTTTTGGAAAAGCGGGCCAAAGAGCGTGAGAGCCGTGTAAGGGAAAATATATTGAATCAAGCAGTATCCGGAGTACCAT
>NZ_GL622301.1 GCF_000185385.1 Lachnoanaerobaculum saburreum DSM 3986 | reverse complement strand
CGGGTCTTTGACAGTTTGTTTACATAAATAAGCCTTAAAAAAGTCTTACAACCCGCATATAGTCTACATTTCTTAGTTGAAAAATTTGTCAAAATTTTCGCTTTATTATATAGTATTTCATAGTATTGTTTGGTATAATGGGAGTTGGAGGTTTCATATGAAAGTTACTACATCAAAATCAAAAAATGCTGAGTCATTCTATATTTCTAAAAGTTTCATCAATGACAAAGGTGTTAGCACCTCTGTTAATGTACGCAAACTTGGTACGCTTGCTGATTTATTAAAAAAGCATGGACCTACCAGAGATGATGTAATGGAATGGGCTCGTGCTGAGGCAAAACTTGAAACACAAAAATATAAAGAAGAAAAAACAGTAAATATTTCTTTTAACTCCAATAAAAGACTTCAACCTCAACAACAAGTCTTCTATCGTGGGGGATACCTATTTTTGCAATACTTTTATTATAAACTTGGCTTAGATAAAGTTTGCAGAAAGATAAGGGATAAATATAGCTTCAAGTTTGATATCAACTCGATTTTATCAGATTTGATTTATTCAAGAATACTTGAACCTTCCAGCAAACGCTCAAGTTATAAATGTGTACTGGACTTTTTGGAGCCACCGTCTTACCAACTACATGACGTGTACCGTTCTTTAAATGTACTTGCTAAAGAATGTGACCTTATACAATCTGAAACTTATAAAAACAGCCACTTATTAGGAAAACGCAATGATAAGATTCTTTTTTATGATTGCACCAATTATTATTTTGAGATTGAAGATGAAGACGGAATTAAGAAATATGGCAAAAGTAAGGAACACAGACCAAATCCTATAGTACAAATGGGGATGTTTATGGATGGTGACGGCATTCCTCTTGCTTTTTCTCTATTTCCGGGTAATGCTAATGAGCAAACCTCTATTAAACCTCTTGAAGAAAAGATTTTAAACGAGTTTGATTGTCAAAAGTTTATTTACTGTAGCGATGCAGGACTAGGTTCGGAAAAAATAAGAAAATACAATCATATGGGCGAAAGAGCCTTTGTCGTTACACAATCTATAAAAAAGCTTAATGCACAAGATAGACAATGGGCTTTAGACACTAAAGGATTTAAACGTTTGTCAGATGATAAAGTAGTAGATTTATCAGAAATATCAAAGGATGATGAGGCTATATATTACAAAGATGCTCCGTATACACCTAAGGATTTATCTCAGAGGCTTATCATCACATATTCACCTAAATATGCCAAATACCAAAAAACTATTAGAGAAAAACAAGTTGACAGAGCTAAGCTAATGCTTGAAAAAGGTAGCATCAAAAAAGAAAGAAGAAATCCTAGTGACCCTGCCAGGTTTATTAGCAGCCTTGCAGTGACTGATGATGGAGAAAAGGCAAATGTACATAACTTTCTTAATACAGATAAAATAGATGAAGAAACTAAGTATGACGGTATGTATGCTGTCTCAACAGACCTACTTGACGATAATGTAAGTGAAATACTAAGTATAAGTGAAAAGCGATGGCAAATTGAAGAGTGCTTTAGAATTATGAAAACCGAGTTTGATGCAAGGCCTGTGTACTTACAAAGAGTTGACAGAATTACGGCTCACTTCTTAACTTGTTTTTTAGCATTGATTACTTACAGATATCTTGAGAAAGCTTTAGAACACAAATATACATGTGAAGATATTCTAAAAACATTAAAGGATTTTAATTTTGGATATGTGAAAGAGCAAGGTTTTATACCGTTATATAAAAGAACGGAGCTTACAGATAAGCTACATGAGATTTGTCATTTTAATACAGATTTTGAATTTATAACAAAGAGTCAAATGAGAACAATTAAAAAACAAAGTAAGGGAAAATAAAATACTATTTTTTTAGTTTCAAAACGAAATGTAAATACCCTCCAAAGCCGCTAAAACACGGGGTTTGAAGGGTATTTTATATTTCAAAACTGTCAAAGACGGG
>NZ_GL622300.1 GCF_000185385.1 Lachnoanaerobaculum saburreum DSM 3986 | reverse complement strand
TTTGTATTTAAAACCTTATAATGAATATATGCACCTGATGGTGTAAATTCATTACAAGGAGGTCACAATTATGACCAAGTATCGAGAAATCATCCGACTTACTGGATTGGGCTTCTCTCAACGTAACATCATGGCGAGTTGTGGTGTTGCACAGAAAACTGTCGTCAAAGTTCAAAAGCGTGCCAGAGAATTAAACCTTTCCTGGCCACTTGATGAATCCATGACAGATGCTGAACTTCAAAGACTTATGTTTTCCAAAGAAAGCTCGGTATCGCAAAATAAGCGTATGCCGAACTATGACTACATCCGCAAGGAGCTACTCCGCAACGGAGTCAGTAAAAAGCTTCTATGGACTGAATACATGGAGGACTGCCGTGCTAATGGTGATGAACCGCTCATGTATTCCCAGTTCTGCTATCACATCCAGCAGTATGAGCAAAAACGGCGTGCTACCATGCACATCAATCGTAAACCTGGTGAGCAGGTTGAGGTTGACTGGGCAGGAAATCCTGCAACAATCATTGACCCTGATACCGGTGAAATCTTAAAGGCTTATATATTCGTAGGGGTAATGACTTACAGCCAGTATGCGTACGTAGAAGCCTTCCTGGATATGAAGCAGAAATCATGGATCACTGCTCATGCCCATATGTACGAATTCTTTGGCGGAGTTGCCAGAATACTCGTGCCGGATAACTGCAAGACAGCAGTTGTTCACAATGGTGGTTGGAAAGACCGGCAGATCAGTGAAACCTATCAGGAAATGGCTGAGCACTATGGTACCGCTATTATCCCTGCCCGAGTAAGGACACCCAAGGATAAGCCAAATGCTGAAGGAACGGTAGGAAATATTTCTACCTGGATAACAGCAGCACTCCGGAATGAGCAGTTCTTTTCTCTTGCCGAATTAAACTGTGCAATCAGGGAAAAACTGGAACAATTCAACCTTAGACTTTTTCAAAAGAAAGAGGGCAGCCGGTTAGACTTATTCCTCGAAGATGAGAAACCTCTGCTTGCGCCATTACCTGCTACCCGCTTTGAACCGAGTGACCGGAAGACAGCCACCGTCCAGTTCAATTATCACATATCTGTGGACGGAATGCTATACTCAGTTCCTTATGAATACATCAAAAAGAAAGTTGATGTAAAGGTAACAGATACCACCATTGAAGTTTTTTACAATCATAACCGCATTGCTTCCCACTGTCGTCTTAAGGGATGCCCTGGGCAGTACAGCACCATCACGGAGCACATGCCGGAAGACCACCGGAAATATCCGGAGTGGAATGGCGACCGCTTTCGCAAATGGGCTGAGCGGATTGGCATAAATACGTACACTGCGGTCAATGCGATACTGACCTCCAAACGTGTGGAACAACAGACTTATCGGAGCTGTATGGGACTTCTGAAGCTTGCCGAGAAATACTCGGATGAGTTAGTAGAAGCCGCCTGTAAAAAGGCACTGTCCTATACAGCATCGCCAAGTTACAAGAGTATCAAAAACATCCTTGTAACTGGTTCTGTGAAAACGGAATCAGATTCAACCGATTCCGACACTACACACAAAGCTCACGGCATCACAAGAGGTGCCGATTACTATCGGAGGTAAAATTATATGACGAATCAGAGTACAATCGATAAATTAATTGAAATGCGCCTTACTACAATGGCAGATGCATTCCGCAACCAGCTAAACGATACTAAATTCAAGGAGGTGCCCTTTGAAGACCGCTTTGGTATGCTGGTAGATATCGAATACAGCAACCGCAAGAATAACCGCCAGAAGCGTCTTATCCGCAATGCTGGATTCGACCAGCCGGAAGCAAATATCATGGATATCAATTATACTTCCGGACGCAAGTTAAACAAGGAGCTTATCAACAGGCTTGCCACCTGCGAATATATATCTGAACATCGGAACCTCTTTATTACCGGTACAACAGGCTGTGGTAAAACATACATGGCCTGTGCCTTTGGTATGGAAGCATGCAAGCAGTATTACAATGCCAGGTATGTCCGTATGCCGGACTTACTTATGGATCTGGACATTGCCCGTTCGGAGGGCACCTATCGCAAAGTAATGACTAAGTATACCAACCCGGTGCTTCTCATCTTGGATGAATGGATGCTTCTTAAACCGACAGACACGGAACAGAAAGATATATTTGAACTCCTTCATCGGAGACGTAAGAAATCATCCACTATCTTCTGTTCACAGTATGTATTCGGAGAATGGTATGACCAGCTTGGTGGAGAAGCAAGTCCTCTGGCTGATGCAATCATTGACCGTATTGCACACGATAGTTATCAGATCAACATCACAAGCATTGATGCTGAGCATGACAGATCCATGCGAGAGGTATATGGTCTGGATAAAACATTACGCGAGTAAACTTGCATAGATGATTTCCACTTCCGGACATCTGATTTCCAAATTT
>NZ_GL622299.1 GCF_000185385.1 Lachnoanaerobaculum saburreum DSM 3986 | reverse complement strand
GTTATAGGGAGATTTTGAAGACATTATTGTCTATTTTTTATCAGAAAGGAGAATGGGAAATGAAAGTAGTAAATGAGCCGAGAATAGGCGGAATGGAACCGCTTGCAGGATGTACTTGTAGTTCAGGGCAAAAGAAGACCAGAGGTCCATGGGATCCCATATGGAATTGTAATTGCCAATGTAATGGAGGAACTACAAACTACAATGCAAATCATGACAAAGCTAGTGAGAGATAGCTGAGGTGGGAGTAAGGGTTGATTTTGACCTTTACTCCTTTTTGCTTAATGTATTTAATTGTGTTTCAATACTGCTTTGCCTTAGTATAATAAGGTTGTGTTTGCAGTAGAAAGAAAGCAGATGGGGTAAACTATGGAATTTGTGGCATATGATATAAGGCCAATATGCCGAATCAAAACGGAATCCGGGCTATTGAAGTAAGGCTTATATCAAAGGAGGAAAATAATATGAGTAATGCAAGGTTTGGAATGGTATTCAGCACAACTGAGGACAGCCATTATTTTTATGATTCTGGAACGGGCAAAGTTGTTAGCTGTAATACACAGGAAAAGAAGTTTTTAGAGGATATATTAAATAATAAAATAAGTTTGAAAGAGGCTTGTGAAAATAATCAAGAGTTTGCAGTACTCATTTCCGAGGAGAAATTATTTGCATGTCCAGAAGAGAGAGAGTTTTTAATACCTAGCAAAGAGGAATTTGAAGAACTTATTACCGGACACTGTGAACAGATTATCTTGGAAGTTACAGAAGCATGTAACTTGAGATGTGAGTACTGTATTTATCATGAACATCATCCTGAATTTAGGGGTTTTTCAAACAGGAATATGACTAAAGAAGTTGCGTTGAGGAGTATTGATAATGTTTTAAGGTCATATAAAAAAGACAGGTTTGCACTGACTTTTTATGGAGGAGAACCATTGATTAATTATCAACTAATAAAGGAATCTATATTATATACACAAAAGAAATATCCTAACATAAAATTGGACATATCGTTCACTACAAACTTAACATTACTAAGAAAGGAAATGATAGATTTCTTTAAGTCACTGGATAACGTTTATATTTTATGCAGCTTAGACGGACCGAAAGACTTCCATGATAAGTACAGGAAATATGTTAATGGTAATGGAACATTTGAGGAAGCTATAAAAGGGATTCAATTACTGCGTGAACATTTTTACTTTGAAGGTGATGAGGAGCATACATTTGCAATAAACTGTGTTGTAACTCCGCCATATAGCAAGAAAAATCTTGACAGATTAGAATATTTTTTCAGAGAAGAACTTAAATTGCCCAAAGACGTGTCAGTATCATATTCATATTTGGATAGGGGACAAATGCAGGTAGATTTAGGAAGTTCCGGGTTGATTGCAGATGATATTGGCGGGAAACTGGAAGCAAGTCCTATTGAGGAATGGGCATTGGATAAAATTATAAAGAAAGAGGAAAGGCAAGAAGAATTGTTTAGCATAATCAGTCAGGATATGCTAAGGGTAGCTAAAAGGCTTCGAGCAGATGATGGTTTAATAGAAAAAACCTACTTTCATGGAAATTGTGTTCCGGGGCAAAGAAGAATTTATGTGAATGTTGATGGAACATATAAGGTATGCGAGAGAATAGGTGCCTCTCCAACATTAGGGAATCATATCAGTGGGTATGATATAGATAAGATTTATAAAGAATATTATAAAGACTATGTGGAGTATTTTAAGAGGATATGTAAGAACTGCTGGGCACAGCCGATGTGTTCTATTTGTTATGAAAGGACAATGGATAAGGACGGTATAAAAAAAGATGTGCCAGATTCCGTCTGCATGGGTTCAAGGCGTTTAATAAGGGATGCTTTTATAAGCTATTACAGACTTTATGAAATGGACAGGGAAAAATTGGAGGAAACACTTCAGAAGTATGAAAAAGCCAGAAAAGAGGCGGAAGGGATAAGGCAATATGAAGTTTACGGCGAGTCTCTGTAAAATTCATTTATAGGATGATTAATAGATGAAAACAAAAGTATTCAGTCTTTATAAGAACATAATTTGGATAG
>NZ_GL622298.1 GCF_000185385.1 Lachnoanaerobaculum saburreum DSM 3986 | reverse complement strand
ACACTATAAAATATGACGACGTGGTAACTATAAGATACCGCCTTTAGCAAGCGGTAGGTAAAAGTATCAAGCAATTCGCAAATATTAAAGAGGTAAGGAGGCTCATAAAAAGCGAAAAGCAACCTATTATTCTACAACTTATCCGAGAGGGGAAACCCAAAGGGGAGTTTAGCATGTTGTTGTTCCTAATAGGAACGGAGATAAGAGAGAGACTAATCCTAAGTCCTAAATTATTTGAGAATAAAAATCAGTGTATGAGGTACAAAGCTAAACTGCTTAAACGATAGTCAGAGCGGGGGAATCCGGCCCTTCATACGAAAAGGATTGTAACGTATGACTACTCATGTTGCTTTCATTTCGCAGTTATGAAAGTAAGTGATACTTATGAGTAGAGCAACCGCAAGACAGCGGGCAAATGGCGAAAGTCAGTGCCGACAACATTGAAAGCTAATCTAATTTTTACTAACTGGAGATGACCTAAACCCGGTAACGGGCATGGTTACACAGCTCCCATAGTAGTCCGAGGCGTTAATGACGTTCACATGGCAAAGGGGAGCAGCTTATCACTAAATACTAAAATGAAGGAAGGTGCGAGAGGCATTGAGAAATCCAACTGAAGTATTAAAAAATTTGATGGAAAAATCAAAGAATGAAACTTACAGATTCCAAAGGCTATATCGGAATCTATACAATTCGGAGTTCTATTGGCTTGCATTTAAAAATATCTATGCAAATGACGGTAGTATGACTGCCGGAGCAGATGGAACAACGATAGATGGCATGAGTAACGAAAGAATTGAAAAGATAATTAAATCTTTGAAAGACCGTAGTTATCAACCAAAGCCTGCAAGAAGAGAGTATATTGCAAAGAAAAACAGTGATAAAAAACGTCCGCTTGGAATTCAGTCAGGCAATGACAAACTTGTGCAGGAAGTCGTTAAGATGATTTTAGAAAACATTTATGAACCTATATTTAGCAATAAATCACATGGGTTCAGGCCAAACAGGAGCTGTCAGACAGCACTCATGCAGATACAGAAAACCTTCACAGGGACTAACTGGTTTATTGAAGGCGACATTCATGCATGTTTCGACAGTTTCGACCACCATATAATCATAGACCTTTTGAAAAAGAGGATTGATGATGAAGTCTTTATTCAGCTTATATGGAAATTCCTTAAGGCAGGATATATGGAGCAATGGACTTACAATAGAACCTATAATGGAGTGCCGCAAGGTGCGGGAGTCAGTCCGGTGTTAGCGAATATCTACCTTCATGAACTGGATAAGTTTGTGGAGAAATATGCAGAAGCATTTAATACAGAGTCAAAAAGAAAGCATTTCTCAACCGCATATAGGACAAGTGTTGATAGGGCATATAGATATAGAAAAGCAGGCAAAGAAATATGGAATGACCTAACCGATGAAGAAAAGAAAGTCAGAATCCAAAAATTGAAGGAATTGGAAAGGATTGAAAAATCCCTAACCTCATATGTCTACAATGATGAGAATTATAAGAGGGTACAATATACAAGATATGCGGATGACTTTATTATCGGAGTAATTGGCAGTAAAAAAGATGCAGAAGCTATCAAAGAAGACATTAAGATATACCTGCAAAACACATTAAAATTAGAAATGTCCGATAGCAAGACTAAGATAACGCATACGGGAGATAGGGCAAGATTCTTAGGCTATGACATTACTGTATCAAGAGCACAAACACTAACAAAGACAGCTAATGGCAAGACTCAAAGATGTCATTCAGGTGTAGTCCGGCTCCTTGTTCCAAGGGAAAAGTGGGTAAATAAGCTAATTGAATACAAAGCAATAAAAATCAAAATTAACGAAAACGGCAAAGAGAGATTCTTAGCCCTCCATAGGGGGAAGCTGGTGAACCGGAGTGATATAGAAATTCTAGCAAGATACAATGCAGAAGTTCGTGGACTCTACAATTATTATTCTATTGCAAATGATTCTTATAAAATAGGAAGATTTGCAAATTTGATGAAGTACAGCATGTACAAGACATTTGCCTGTAAGTATAGAACAAATGTCCATGAGATAAAGCGAAGATATTGCAGAAATGACTTATTTACAGTTGCATATGAGATAAAACAGGGAACAAAGATAACGACATTCTACAAAGATGGCTTTAAACGAAAAGGGTTCGCTACTAAATTTGATAATGTTAGCGAACTGCCACAGTTTTCAAAATATGTCAAATCAAATACTCTTAAACAGAGGGTTGAGCGACATACCTGTGAACTATGTCATAAAGACTGTAGAGAATTGGAAATACACTTAGTTAAGAAACTCAAAGATTTGAAAGGGCAAACAGAGTGGGAAAGACTCATGAAACAAAAGAGAAGAAAAACACTTGTAGTATGCCCGGAATGCCATAAGTTAATTCATTCTTAATCACCACAAAAGATAAGTGGAAAGCCGTATACATCGAGAGGTGTCCGTGCGGTTTGGGAGGGAGTGGAAGCGAGTCCTTTTCGGAGGATGAGCTGAAACTTACCTCATGATAG
>NZ_GL622297.1 GCF_000185385.1 Lachnoanaerobaculum saburreum DSM 3986 | reverse complement strand
GAGACACGAGAAACCTTGTGGGAAGCAGGGGGGACCACCCCCCAAGGCTAAATACTGTCAGTGACCGATAGCGTATAGTACTGTGAAGGAAAGGTGAAAAGAACCCCGGGAGGGGAGTGAAAAAGAACCTGAAACCCTATGTTTACAAACTGTGGAACACCGAAAGGTGAACCGCGTACTTTTTGTAGAACGGTCCGGCGAGTTACATGTACAGGCAAGGTTAAGTATTAAAGATACGGAGCCGAAGGGAAACCAAGTCTTAACAGGGCGAGATAAGTCAGTATGTGTAGACCCGAAACCGGGTGATCTATCCATGTCCAGGTTGAAGTTCGCGTAAAAGTGAATGGAGGACCGAACGCACATCCGTTGAAAAGGGTGGCGATGAGGTGTGGATAGGGGAGAAATTCCAATCGAACCCGGAGATAGCTGGTTCTCCTCGAAATAGTTTTAGGACTAGCCTCGTTATTAGTCTACCGGAGGTAGAGCACTGAATTTTTGCGGGGGCGTCAAAGCCTACCAAGAGATATCAAACTCCGAATGCCGGATAGATGATTAACGGGAGTCAGACTGCACGAGATAAGTTGGGTAGTCAAAAGGGAAAGAGCCCGGACCCGCGGCTAAGGTCCCAAAGTGTGTGTTAAGTGGAAAAGGATGTGGGATTTCAAAGACAGCTAGGATGTTGGCTTAGAAGCAGCCATACATTAAAAGAGTGCGTAACAGCTCACTAGTCGAGAGGTCCTGCGCCGAAAATGTCCGGGGCTAAACACAACACCGAAGCCCGGGAATGTATTATATACATTGGTAGAGGAGCATTCTTATAAGCGTAGAAGCCATACCGAAAGGAGTGGTGGAGTAATAAGAAGAGAGAATGCCGGAATGAGTAGCGAGAAAGAGGTGAGAATCCTCTTGGCCGAATATCTAAGGTTTCCTGAGTAAAGCTGATCTGCTCAGGGTAAGTCGGGGCCTAAGGCAAGGGAGAAATCCGTAGTCGATGGATAACAGGTACAGATTCCTGTACTACATATAATCAGAACTGTGGGGACACGGAGACTGAAACCGAACCCGGGAGGACAAAAACCGGGGCAAGCGAAGTACCTGTATGGGAGGCAAATCCACCATACAAAGGGAAGACGTGATGCGTACCGAAAGTTAGTAGGGAAGTCGGTTAGGGAGCCGTCAAGAAAAGCCGCTATTGTATTATATGTACCCGTACCGCAAACCGACACAGGTAGATGAGGAGAGAATCCTAAGGCCGGCGGGAGAAGCATTGTTAAGGAACTCGGCAAAATGACCCCGTAACTTCGGGAGAAGGGGTGCCACTTTAGTAGAGTGGTCGCAGAAAAAAGGCTCAAGCAACTGTTTAGCAAAAACACAGGTCTATGCGAAACCGTAAGGTGAAGTATATGGGCTGACGCCTGCCCGGTGCCGGAAGGTTAAGAGGAGAAGTCAGGAAACGAAGCTTTGAACCTAAGCCCCGGTAAACGGCGGCCGTAACTATAACGGTCCTAAGGTAGCGAAATTCCTTGTCGGGTAAGTTCCGACCCGCACGAAAGGCGTAATGATTTGAGCGCTGTCTCAACAATGCACCCGGTGAAATTGAAGTACCAGTGAAGATGCTGGTTACCCGCGCCAGGACGGAAAGACCCCATGGAGCTTTACTCCAGTTTGGTACTGGGATTCGGTAATACTCGTACAGGATAGGTGGGAGACGAAGAAGTATGGACGCCAGTTTATACAGAGTCGCCGTTGGGATACCACCCCTGTATTACTGGATTTCTAACCTGCATCCGTCAACCGGATGGGGGACAATGCCAGACGGGGAGTTTGACTGGGGCGGTCGCCTCCGAAAGAGTATCGGAGGCGCTCGAAGGTTCCCTCAGAATGGTCGGAAACCATTCAAAGAGTGCAAAGGCAGAAGGGAGCTTGACTGTGACACCGACGGGTGGAGCAGGTACGAAAGTAGGACTTAGTGATCCGGTGGTATAAAGTGGGATTGCCATCGCTCAACGGATAAAAGCTACCCTGGGGATAACAGGCTTATCACTCCCAAGAGTTCACATCGACGGAGTGGTTTGGCACCTCGATGTCGGCTCATCGCATCCTGGGGCTGTAGCAGGTCCCAAGGGTTGGGCTGTTCGCCCATTAAAGCGGTACGCGAGCTGGGTTCAGAACGTCGTGAGACAGTTCGGTCCCTATCCGGCGTGGGCGTAAGATATTTGAGAGGAGCCGTCCTTAGTACGAGAGGACCGGGACGGACTGACCGCTGGTGTACCTGTTGGAGAGTGACTCCATAGCAGGGTAGCTAAGTCGGGAAGGGATAAACGCTGAAGGCATCTAAGCGTGAAGCCCCCCTCAAGATGGGATATCTCATACGCAAGTATTAAGACCCCTTGAAGACTAC
>NZ_GL622296.1:3012431-3037543 GCF_000185385.1 Lachnoanaerobaculum saburreum DSM 3986 | reverse complement strand
CAGGTTAAAGATGTAAAGTAAAACGTGGATCGGCAAATTATAAAGATGTAATTCTTTATAATTATTATAAATTTCTTAAAAAGATAAATTTATTGAGTTTTCCATAAAATAGAAGTATGATATAACCTAAGTTAGTAAAAACTAACATAATCAGATTATATATATTTTTATACCGCAGATATAGCGGTAAATGGAGGCTTTTATGAAGATAAAACTTGAAGGTGTTATGGAGACTATGCTTATAACTTTGGATGCAAGGGCAAGAGATTACAGATCTGAAAAATCTATATTAAAGGATAAAAAGTCGGCTGAAATGGTGGATATGATTGACTATGATTTTGGCTCTTTCAGTAATGAAAAAGTGAATCTTTTAGGTATTATTGCGAGAGCCAAGGTTATGGATGATGAGGTGAAAAAGTTTATAGACAAATACCCCGATTGTCATATAGTTTCACTTGGTTCAGGGCTGGATACAAGATTTTTCCGTGTAGATAACGGTAGAATACATTGGTATGATATAGATTTTCCGGAGATAATAAGTTTAAGAAAAAAATTCTTTGAGGAAAACGACAGAGTAAAAAATATTGAAAAATCAGCCCTTGATAAGTCATGGACAAAGGAGATAGATACAAAAGGAGAGAAGCTTTTGATTATTTCAGAGGGGATGATTATGTATTTTTATCCTAAGCAGGTGAAGGAGTTTTTAAATATACTGACAGATAATTTTGAACATTTTGTACTTCATCTGGACTGTCTTTCCAAAAGACTTGTGAATAAGGCAAAAACGAACAAGGCTGTAAAACGAACCAAGTCCGAGTATCATTTTGGAGTTACAAACGGCAAAGAGATTATAGAACTTAATCCTAAACTGAAGCAAATCGGATTTATAAACTTTACAAAACAAATAGCAAAGCAGATGAAATGGTATGGCAAAATCTTTCTTCCAATCATATATCTTATGAATAACAGGCTTGTAATATGCAAATATAATGCAAAATAACAACTGTTTGTAATGATTTATTGCGGTATGCTGAGATTATTGTTAGAATAAACTATGCTTAAAGTATTGTCGGCATAAATAACAAACAGGAGGAGAGAAGATGGGTAGACCCTTATCACATGAAAGAGAGGTTACAGGAACAGGTAAGCGTGTTCTTGGCAGAGGAACATTTACAAGCAATTCGGGCGGAAGCAGGAATTCATCAGGAGGAGGTTCACCATTCGGTATCCTTTTTGTTATAATTATAGCGGTAATAGGTGTAGTTACAGGAAAAACCGATATTATAAGCTCATTACTTGGAGGATTAACCGGCAGTACATCTGTAAATACACAGTCACAACAAGTTAATGTTCAAGATTTGGTATCTACATTCGGAAGTACTGCGGCTTCAAGTATAAGCGGTGTAAGCAATGCATGGAGCGGAGTGAAGGATAACAGAGGAAAACTTGACAGAACGGTAAATGAGAATGCCGAAGAAAAATTTTATAAACCTGCAAGCGGTGATATTGTAACCGTAATGGTATATATGTGCGGTACAGACCTTGAGTCAAAGTACGGCATGGCCACCAATGATCTTATAGAGATGACTAAGGCAAAGCCGTCTGACAATGTCAATGTAATAGTATATGCAGGCGGTGCAAGGGCATGGAAAAACTCTGTAATATCGGCATCCGCCAATCAGATTTATCAGATAAAGGACGGCAAGCTGAAAAAACTTGCAGATGACAACGGGCAACCCTCTATGACCGATCCGAATACATTGGTCAGATTCATAGAATATTGTAAGCAAAATTTTCCTGCCGACAGAAATGAACTTATCTTATGGGATCATGGCGGCGGTTCTGTTACAGGCTACGGATATGATGAGAACAATTCAAATACAGGCTCTATGAATCTGTCAAAGATAAAGTCGGCAATAGCGGCAACAAATATAAAGTATGATTTTATAGGATTTGATGCCTGTTTGATGGCGACTACAGAGAACGCACTGGTGCTTTCAGATTATGCGGATTATCTGATTGCCTCCGAAGAAACCGAACCCGGAACAGGATGGTACTATACAAATTGGCTTACAGAGCTGAGCAATAATACAGCAATACCTACACTTGATATCGGAAAGAGGATAGTTGATGACTTCATTGATGAGAGCAATAAAAGTGCAAGGGGGCAGTCTACCACACTTTCAGTAGTGGATTTGGCGGAGCTTAAAGCTACTATGCCAAGCAGCCTTTCAAGCTTTGCAAAGAATACAGCCTCATATATTGAAAATAATGAGTATAACAGAGTATCTTATGCAAGGACTGCAAGCAGAGAGTTTGCAAAATCCTCAAATATTGATCAGGTAGACCTGGTAAATCTTATATATAATCTTGAGCAGGATGAAAATAATCCTACAATACAGTCAGTATTGGGAGCGGTAAAATATAACAGAACATCTTCAAATATGGCAAATTCATATGGACTTTCAATATATTTTCCATATAAGAAATTGTCAAAGGTGGACAGAATGGTTCAGACTTATGGTGATATAGGTATGGACAGTGAATATACAAGGATGATACAGCAGTTTGCTTCATTACAGGCAAGCGGACAAATAGCGGGAGGAGGAGAAACTACTCCGGCAAATACATTGCCGGGAAGCTCACCGGGAAGCTCAAATGGAAGTAATTCCGGCTCGCTTTCAGTTGCAGATATTGACAGTTTGATATCAAGCCTTATATCGGGGAACATATCATCAGAAAGCCTTGCAAATATAGGACTTGATGCATCAAGTATAGGCTTTTTACAAAATAGAAATATGTCGGATGATATAATCAGAAATTATGTTATATCAAACAGATTTGATGCGTCAAAACTTCAGTGGAATGATATAGACACAACACCTAAGATATATCTGTCGGAAGATGAGTGGAATATGGTATCCGGTATAGAAGAGAAGATGCTTTTGGATGAAGGAAGCGGGTATATTGATATGGGACTTGATAATTTCTTTGAGTTTGATGAAAACGGATATATGCTTGCGGATAAAGAAAGAGCATGGATTGCAATAGATAAGCAACCGGTTGCATACTACCACCTTTCAACCACAAAAAACGGAGATGAAACTATAACAATAGGGCGTGTACCTGTAATTTTAAACGGTGAAAAAGCCAATCTTATAATTATATTTGATAAGGAACATCCGAAGGGATATCTTGCAGGTGCAAATACGGATTATGATGCTGTACAAACAGAAACTGTTGCAAAGAATATAACAGAGATTGTTCAGGGAGACAGGATACAGTTTATATGCTCTTATTACGGATATGACGGCACATATCTTGGTGAGTACAAGATTGATGAAGAGTATGTGGTCGGAAAGAATACTCCAAAAGTATCCTATACAATTATACAGGAAGACAATGAAATTACTTACAAGTTTACAGATATCTACAATAACAGTTATTGGACTCCTGTTCTAAAGAGTAAATAAAATATGTATGTAATTAGACATTATTTTGTAAAAACTATGTAAGACATAAAATCCCAATATAGTTTATACTACAGGTAGACAGTGAAGCTGTCAGAACTTGAGTGAATGGATAGAAGGAGGAATGAATGATGAAGAAAAATTTAATTAAATCGGCAGCAGTATTATTTGCGGCATTTAGTCTGGTTAGTGTGGTAGTTCCCCCATTGACAGCACAGGCGGAAGTTTTGGAACGTATGCCGGCAGATAGAGGTGAGTGGCGTAGAGACGAGCATGGCTGGTACTATATGTTGAATGTAGATGCAGGTATGGGATATGTAAAGAACAGTTGGACAAAGGACAACGGTAAGTGGTACTATTTTGACAACTGGGGATATATGTACAGAAATGCATGGATTAACTATAAGGGTAATTCCTACTATGTAGGTGCTGACGGAGCAATGTGGTACAATGCAAGAACTCCGGACGGTTATAGAGTTGACGGAAACGGAAAGTGGGTTAGATAATCCATAGTTATAAAGTAAAACCTCAAGGTATACCTTGGGGTTTTATTAGCATATAGATATATTTTATGTTATACTATATATGATACTTGTAGTATTATATTTCTAAAGACCTTTAGTAGAGATATCTAATGGCAAAAGAGGAGGAAATATGTTATATTGGGGAATTTTATTTGCTATATTTGCTATAGGCGAGATTATCATTCCCGGTTTGGTTTCGATATGGTTGGCTTTGGCGGCACTTATTATGGTAGTGTTGTCACTGTTTATAAGTTCAACACAGATACAGCTTGCCATATTCTGTATACTTTCATTACTCTTTATTATATTCTTCAGAAGAATCTTCAAAGGCTATATGAAGGGGAAGGAGAGCCTTGAAGTGGAGAAAGTAAAGATAGTGAAGCCTACAGCAGTAGAAGACGGTAAATATGTCTATGATGTAAGATTTAAGGGGGGCATATGGACAGCTGTTTCAGATATGAAGCTGAACGAGGGTGATATTGCCGATATTAGCAGATTTGAAGGAAATAAGATAATAATTGAAAAGAAGTAGAAGGAGATATGACCATGAATGTGATAGGTTATGTTATTGCTGTTGTAGTTCTTGCAATGATCTTTGTGATTACAGCTAAGGGAATAAAGATTGTACCTGAGTCAAGAGTGTATGTAGTTGAAAGACTTGGAAAGTATTCACAGGGAT
The DNA here is from genome assembly GCF_000185385.1 of Lachnoanaerobaculum saburreum DSM 3986. Taxonomy (GTDB): domain Bacteria; phylum Bacillota; class Clostridia; order Lachnospirales; family Lachnospiraceae; genus Lachnoanaerobaculum; species Lachnoanaerobaculum saburreum. The sequence goes on along the minus strand of NZ_GL622296.1, from coordinate 3,032,870 downwards.
TACAGTCAGGTTTGAACTTTATCAATCCGTTTTTTGACAGAGTGGCTAAGGTGATTTCACTTAAGGAGCAGGTGGTAGATTTCCCGCCACAGCCTGTAATAACTAAGGATAATGCAACTATGCAGATAGATACTATAGTATACTTTCAGATAACCGATCCTAAGCTGTATACTTATGGTGTTGAGAGACCTATATCCGCAATAGAGAATCTTACAGCTACCACACTTAGAAATATCATAGGTGATATGACTGTAGACCAGACACTTACATCCAGAGATACCATCAATACGGCTATGAGATCGGAGCTTGATGAGGCTACGGATCCATGGGGCATCAAGGTAAATCGTGTGGAGTTAAAGAGCATTTTACCGCCTGAAGATATCAGAGTTGCAATGGAGAAGGAGATGAAGGCCGAGCGTGAAAAAAGAGCCAATATCCTTGAAGCACAGGCGAAGAAGGAAAGTGCGATATTGGTAGCGGAAGGTAATAAGCAGGCGGCTATACTTAATGCGGAGGCTGAGAAAGAGACTGCGATAAAGAGAGCGGAAGGTCAGGCACAGGCTATTCTTGAAATCCAAAAGGCACAGGCGGAGTCACTAAGAGTACTTTCGGAAGCTGATCCGAGTCAGAAAATTCTTACACTAAAGGGTATAGAAGCATTTCAAAAGGTGGCTGACGGCAGGGCAACAAAGATTATTATACCTACCGAGTTAAGCGGACTGGCATCACTTGCTACAAGCTTTGCGGAGCTGAATCAAAAAGTCGAATTGAAAAAAGAGTAAAAAAACCGGTACTCCAAAGAAAAAGGAGTACCTTTTTATTATGATATAAAACTTATATTTCTTTGCTTATCGGAAGTGAGAAGATAAATTCCGTTCCTATTCCCACAGTACTGATAACATCTATATTCTCTCCATGTGCCTGAAGGATTTCTTTTACAATAGAAAGTCCAAGCCCTGTACCTTTCTTATCCTTGCCTCTTGACAAATCGGATTTATAAAATCTGTCAAAAATTTTATTCTGCTCATTCTTTGAAATGCCTATACCTGTATCTTTTACGGATACGAATATTTTTTCTTTCCTGATACTTGTCTGTATTGTGATGGAAGAGTTCTGTGAAGAAAACTTGATGGCATTGTCAATAAGATTATACAGCACCTGCTGTATCTTACTGAAATCTGCAAACACATACTGTGAGACATTCAGAAAGATTAGTTCAATGGTGATATTTTTGCTGTTACACTGCACTTCAAAGCTGCTTGCAGTGTTTCTAATCATTTCATTTATATCAAAGCTTGTCTTATTTAATTTTACACTCTCTATAGAGTCAAGTGAGAGTATACTTTCTGTAAGTTTTGTAAGTCTTTTTGTTTCGTCAATTACTCTGTTCAGATACTTTTCAAGCATCTCAGGCGGAATGGTACCGTCCAAAATAGCTTCCAGATAGCCCTTAATAGAGGTAAGAGGAGAGCGGAAATCATGTGATACATTTGAAATAAATTTCTTTTGATAATTTTCCGTATCATCCAGCTTGTCTGACATATAATTCAGTGTGGCGGCCAGATATCCCATCTCATCATTTGAATTTACCTTTATTTCATATTTCAGATCGCCCTCCGCATATGCCTTGGCTCCGTCAGTTATCTTCTTTAGAGGAGAGTATACAATACGTTGGAATACTATCAGTATAATCAAAGATAATAAAAAAACTATCAAAGATGTCATATATACAATATTTAATATATGGTATTGGCTCTGAGTCACATTCTTCATAGGCAGGTGAATTACAACATAGCCATAGGTACGGAAATTGCCTGTAATAGGTGCGGAGACGCTCAAATAGTCCTCGTCAAAGGAGTTGAAGTATCTTCCCACCATATAGGATTTGTTACCTGTAGCTGTAGGGTCAAAATCGGAGATAACGTCCGATACTCTTTTATTCTCGGCATCCACTATTATTTTTCCGTTCTTATTCATTACCCATATCTTGGCATTTAAAAATGTAGCTACGGCTCTAAGTTGCGGATAGCTTTCCTCAAGTGATATATTCTGACCCTCATATACCGTGGAGTAGGTGGAAGCTATCAAATTTGCCTCATCATAGAGTGTTTGGCTTCTGGACTCCACCAGATAGTAATAGGTGAGCTGACTGGATATAGTGGCAATCGCTACAAATCCGGCTACTCCAAAGATTATATAAGCCAGTATAAACTTTATATATAGAGAGAGCCTCATTTCTTGACCTCAAATTTGTAGCCGATACCCCATACGGTAGAGATGGACCAAAACTGATTGTCATGTATCTTCTCACGAAGTCTTTTGATATGCACATCCACAGTTCTGGTATCACCGATATATTCATAGCCCCAGATATTGTCAAGTAGCTGTTCTCTGGTAAAGACCTGATTGGGATGTGAAGATAAAAAGTATAAAAGTTCAAGTTCCTTTGGAGGCATCTCCACATTCTTGCCAAGGTAGGTGACCGCATAATTTGTCATATTCACAACGAGGTCAGGATATTCGACATATTCTCCGCCATTGTGTAATTCGGGAACTGTAATAGTGCTGCTGTTATATCTTCTTATTACCGCCTTGACCCTTGCTATAAGCTCCTTTGAATCAAAAGGCTTTATCATATAGTCGTCTGCACCAAGCTCAAGACCAAGTACCTTGTCAAATACCTCTCCCTTTGCAGACAGCATTATGACAGGTGTACCTGATTTTGCTCTGATTTCTCTACAGACCTGATAACCGTCTATCCCCGGCAACATAAGATCAAGCAGAACAAGATTCGGCTTAAACTCATCAAAGTCATTCAGTGCGGACTCACCGTCACCCACTATTTTTGTTTCATAACATTCTTTCATCAAATATAATGAAATAAGTTCTGCAATATTTTCATCATCATCTACAATTAAAATTCTTTGCTTTTCTGCCATGTTTCCCCTTTAAAATATTTATTTGAAACGAACTATAGTTACAGCATTACCGCCTTCATTGAAGTCGGCTAAAGAGTAGCTCTTTATAAATGATTGCCTCTTAAGATAGGCATGTATTCCCTTTTGTAATGCACCTGTACCTCTGCCATGTATGATACGAACTCCGGGAAGATGTGCCAGTAGAGCATCATCAAGATATTTGTCAAGTTCTGAGCAGGCTTCATCCACATTTTTACCGATAAGATTGATCTCGGTAGATATTGTGGCGGACTTTACCATAGATGAACCTCTGCTCCTTGTTTTATTTTCAGGCTTTTTATCAGGTTCTTCTATCTGTGCAATATCAGATATGTTGACCTGTGATCTTAGTATACCCATCTGTACAAACAGATTTCCGCTTTGGTTCGGAAGCGAAGATACAATACCGTCAAGATTCAGGCTGATAACATGCACACTGTCACCAAGTTTAAGTTCCTTCGGTTTCTTAAGTTTATTTGTCGGTTTTTTAACTTCAACAGACTTGGTATTTTTATTTATGGACTCACGAAGTCTGGTACGCTGTTCTTCAAGTGCAAAGCCCAGACCTGCACCTGAAGCTATCTTATTGATGTTCTTAATTGTATCATCTGCGGTTACTTTTGCTTCCTCCAAGATCTTTCTTGCAGATTCTTTAGCCTCTTCCAGAATTTTTTCTTTCTTAGCCGCTAGATTTTCTTCCTGTTTGTCATAATGTCTTTTGAGGCTTTCAATCTCTCTTTTGTACTTTTGTATGGATAATTTATCCTTTTCTATAATTTGTCTGTCATTTTCAAGTTTTGCAAGCAAATCTTCAAAGTCTTTTGCATCTTTTTCAAGATGTGTACCTGCCTCGGAAATAATATAGTCAGGAAGCCCAAGCTTGCCGGCTATAGCAAATGCATTTGACTTTCCGGGAACTCCTATCAGTATCCTGTAGGTAGGAGAGAGAGTTGCCACATCAAACTCACAGGATGCATTTTCAACCCCGGGTTCATTCAGTGCAAATACCTTCAACTCGCTGTAATGGGTGGTGGCAATACATCTGCTTTTCATCCTGTGCAAAAATGAAAGTATGGATATGGCAAGTGCGGCACCTTCAGTCGGGTCTGTACCTGCACACAGCTCATCAAACAGGCAGAGTGAGCCGGCATCCGCATGGTTTAGAATGTAAACAATATTTTTCATATGACCTGAAAATGTGGACAATGACTGCTCGATACTTTGTTCATCACCGATATCCGCAAATACATCATCAAATACTGACAGTTCGCTGCCTTCAAAAGCGGGGATATGCAGTCCTGACTGCCCCATAATTGTGAATAAACCTACAGTTTTCAGAGAAACTGTCTTACCGCCCGTATTCGGTCCTGTAATAATCAACAGATCGTAAGTATCTCCCAGTGAAATGTTGATAGGTACCACCTTTTTCGTATCAAGAAGTGGATGTCTGCCCTCTTTTATATTGATATAATGTTTTGAGTTAAACTTCGGTTCACTGCCGTTCATCTTTTTTGAGAGATTTGCCTTGGCATATACAAAGTCAAGAAAAATCAGATTTTTTGAATTATTCTCAAGTATATTTATATAATCCGCTGCAAACAAGCTTAAACTTTCAAGTATTTTTTCAATTTCTTTTTTCTCATCCATTGAGAGTGATTTAAGCTCATTGTTCATTCTGATTATTGCAAGCGGCTCGATAAATACTGTAGAACCGGTAGAAGACCGGTCATGTACCACACCTGCCACTTTATTTTTATACTCGCTTTTTATAGGCAGGCAGTATGCACCGTCTCTTTGTGTGATTACCGAATCCATCAGATACTCTCTATGTGCATTCAAAATATTGTTGAGTTCGGTATACATCTTGGAGTTTATTTGATTTATCTTTCTTCTGATATGACTAAGTTCGGGGGAGGCATTATCCGCCATTATTTCCTCCGAGATAATACATCTTGAAAGCTCTTTTTTTAGAGGGCCGCATTCATCAAGTCCTCTAAAGTATTCTTCCAATACATCATATTCAGGGTCGTCACTGTGAAGTCCGTATGAGATTGCCTTAGCCGAAGCATTCAGTATGGACAGGATTTTCATAAGCTCCGCCTGAGAGAGAGAAGAGCCTATCTCAAGCCGTTTTAGCGAATCCTTTATATCTTTTACCTCGGAGAGTGAAAGATTGCCCTTCAGTCTGATTCTGTCAAGTGCGGCAGTTGTATGACTTTGGTTTCTTTGTATTTCTATAATGTCTGTAGACGGCTTTAAATTGCTACAGAGCCTTTTTGCAGGCTCACTGCTTGCCATATCTGTCAGACTGTTTATTATCTTTTCAAATTCCAGTATTTTTAATGTTTTTTTATTCATATAAATCCTTAATTGTTTGATATAGGATTGTAGTCTGTACAATCATAAAAATATTATAGCAAAAAAAATTATTGCTGACAAAAAAACAGTCCTAAAATCATAAGTTTTATCATGATTTTAAGACTGATTATATTATTTATGTGAAAGCTTAAATTCTTTATAAGCTTCTCTTGCTTCAGGACTGAATCCGACCGAAGCATTCGGATAATGCATAGCAATATAGGATATCAAAGCCTCAATAGAGCTTTCGGCACTCTTTTTATTGCTTATTTTGACATTGTGTTCAGTCAGTTTTCCGTTCTCATAAAGATTTATCTGTAATGAAAAGTCTGTACCTACTGTAATTACCAAATACATCTTATGCTTTGTAATGCGATGATACAGCCATACAAGATTATTCAGATTATACATATCAAGTCCGAACTTTGTATTCAGTATAAGGAAATCCTTGTACACATAAGCTCCCAAAGACTTGTCTACATAGTCTGAAATATTGTCAAGCTCACCAAGATTATCTCTAAGTCTTTCGTCCAATGCGCAGAGCCTTTCGTAGTTTTCGGAATTGGCAGACTTTCTGTTGACAGCCGCAATGATAAATCCTATACCTATCACAAAGAGAAGTATTGTACCTCCGACGGCAAAAACCGTTTCCGTTGTGAGTGAGGTATTTGAAAGATAAAATGTATCATATAGAGTACCGTTAGCTCTGTAGGTTCTGTCAGGGTCAATCTCATCGGCTATAGTAGGAAGCTGATTATAAGTATCTTGCTTTACTTCCACTACAAGGTAGTCAACAGGCGCGTCTTTGCCTTCATTGTTTTCATCCTTGGCATATTTATCAAATACCTCAAGCATGGATTTAATCTTTTTGTTTGTAGGATTTGCCTCCAAAAAATAGACTCCGTCATCCGACCTTAAAGTATAAACCTCAGAATCTCCATCACTTGAGCCGTAGCCGGTATCAATTATATCATGTACGGCTACAGCATAAAGACTGTCTTCATTATGCTTTGAAGCACTGGTAAAATAATACCCCTTATCATAAAGCCTCTTTGCAGAGTTGAAGCTGAGTATTACCGCCGACTTGCTCCATGCGAAAAACAAAGCTCCGCCAATCAGTGCTATACCTATGATGATATTTATTATAAAGCCTGCTCCGTTGTTTTTGATTTTCATGAATTATAATGTCATTCCTTTCCTGCCATGGCATTGTTTGTACTTCTTTCCGCTTCCACATGGACATGGATCGTTCGGATAAACCTTTGCTTCAATACGGATAGGTTTTTTAACGGTGCTGTCATCCTTATTGGTTCCGGTTACCTTGGCGGCAGGTTCTCTCTCCACCTTTTGTTCAACCTTTATATGATATAGGATACGTACGGTATCTTCGGCAATACCTCTGGTCATTTCGTCAAACATATCATAGGCGGCCATCTTGTACTCTACAAGAGGGTCTCTTTGACCAAGTGCCTGTAAGCCTATACCCTGACGGAGTTGCTCCATATCATCAATATGGTTCATCCATTTGTTGTCGATAGCCTTAAGAAGCACAACACGCTCAAGCTCACGAATCTTTTCAGCATCAGGGAACTCCGCCTCCTTTGCTTCATAAAGCTTAACAGCCTCTTCCTTCAGCTTATGGATAAGTTCATCCTTTTTCATATTATCGGTTCCGGTACTGTAGTCTGTCGAAGTAAGCGGAATGATTGGAAGTAAAAGTTCATGAAGTTCACTTATATTCCACTCTGAAGAAGGTACTTCATCAGAAATAGCCATATTCACAGAGTGTTCTATAACGTCATTTACCATACGAAGGATGGTATCACGCATATTGTCACCCTCAAGTACCTTGTTTCTCTCTTCGTAGATAACTTCTCTTTGCTCATTGTTTACTTCATCATACTTAAGCAGGTTCTCTCTTATACCGTAGTTGTTGCTCTCTATCTTCATCTGAGCTTTTTCTATAGCTCTTGTAAGCATCTTATGTTCGATCTGTTCATTCTCGGGAACACCGAGTGCATTGAAGATACCTATAAGTCTTTCAGATGCAAAAAGTCTCATAAGATCATCTTCAAGTGAGATATAAAATCTTGACTCACCCGGGTCACCTTGACGACCTGAACGACCTCTAAGCTGGTTGTCGATACGTCTGCTCTCATGTCTTTCAGTACCTATTATCTTCAGACCGCCCAGTTTTACAGATTCGGGGTCAAGCTTGATATCGGTACCACGACCTGCCATATTGGTGGCAATAGTGACGGCACCATGTATACCTGCACCTGCTACAATTTCAGCCTCTTTTTCATGGAACTTGGCGTTGAGTACTGTATGCGGGATACCCTCTTTTTTGAGCATCTTTGAAAGCATCTCGGAGGTCTCTATGGTAATAGTACCTACCAGTACGGGCTGTCCTTTTGCATGAGTCTCTTTGATATCTTCTACAACCGCATGGAACTTTTCTTTTTTGGACTTATAAACCGCATCTTCATGGTCAATTCTTGCAATCGGCTTATTTGTGGGAATGGCAATAACGTCCATACCATAGGTATTTCTGAATTCCTTCTCTTCAGTAAGAGCGGTACCTGTCATACCCGCTTTCTTTTTGAACTTATTAAAGAAGTTCTGGAAAGTGATAGTAGCCAGAGTTCTTGACTCTCTTTGAACATTTACATGCTCTTTAGCTTCTATAGCCTGATGCAAACCGTCAGAATATCTTCTGCCGGGCATGATACGACCTGTAAACTCATCAACAATAAGTACTTCATCATCTTTTACCACATAGTCCTTATCTCTGAACATAAGGTTGTTGGCTCTTAGAGCAAGTATAATACAGTGCTGGATCTCAAGGTTTTCAGGGTCTGCAAGGTTTTCTATATTGAAATATTTTTCTACCTTTTTGATACCCTCTTCAGTAAGATTTACCACTTTATCCTTCTCATTTACAATAAAGTCACCTGTTTCTTCGATTTCGTCTCCCATAAGAGCACCCATCTTTGTAAACTCGGCACTTGCCTCACCTCTTTCAAGCTGTTTTGCAAGCATATCACAAATCTCATAGAGTTTTGTAGATTTGCCTGACTGACCTGAAATAATAAGAGGCGTTCTTGCCTCATCTATAAGGATGGAATCCACCTCATCGATAATCGCATAATCAAGTGAACGAAGCACCTGATCTTTTTTGTAGATTGCCATGTTATCACGAAGGTAATCAAATCCAAGCTCATTGTTGGTGACATATGTGATATCACAGGCGTATTGTTCCTGTCTTTGTTCCGAAGTCATGGAGTTTAGAACGCAACCTACACTTAGACCTAAAAATCTGTGTATCTGTCCCATCTCATCAGCATCACGCTGCGCAAGGTAGTCATTGACAGTTACTATAAGTACGCCTTTGCCGGCAAGTGCATTCAGGTATGCGGGACATGTGGAAACAAGGGTTTTACCTTCACCGGTTCTCATCTCTGCAATACGTCCTTGGTGGAGGACCATACCGCCCATAAGCTGTACTCTAAAGTGTTCCATACCTGTAACTCTGACTGAAGCCTCTCTTACAACTGCAAATGCTTCAGGCAAGATATCATCAAGTGTTTCTCCGTCTGCCAATCTTTGTTTGAACTTTGGTGTAAGTTCTCTTAATTCCTCATCACTCATGGCCTGCATAGTAGGACGCAGACTCTCTATCTTATCAATAGTAGGGTCTATAATTCTAAGCTCTCTTTCACTATGTGTACCAAATATTTTCTCAATAAAATTCATTATGGTTTCTCCAAAAATAAATTAGGCTTAACAACATCTAAGATATAGATTATTGTAAAAGCGTTTATTAATCAAGTTATTTTAGCACTTGAAGAGGACTTTATCAACTTTTAAAAGAAATATTCATATTATGTTCACATTATAGACTCTGTAATGTAAAATAAAAGTCAAAAATGTAAGTGATGAAGCAAAATTTTATATAGAAAAAGGAAGATATAAGTTGTAGAATAGAAAGGATAAACTTTTAGGAGAGAATATGACAGAGAAAAAAGAAAATCGTATGGGAGTGATGCCGGTAGGTAAGTTGCTGTTTGCTATGAGTACACCTATGGTAATCTCGTTTTTGGTGCAATCACTTTACAATATAGTAGACAGTATATTTGTGGCAAGATACAGTCCCGATGCATTGGCGGCGGTATCTTTGGCATATCCGATACAGATACTTATGATAGCGGTATCTGTAGGTACAGGTGTGGGCGTGAATGCACTGCTTTCAAGATCACTGGGTGAGGGCAAGAAAAAAAAGGCAAAACTGACTGCCGACAATGCCATACTCCTAGGTATACTGGCTTCGATTATGTTTGCATTATTCGGTGTATTGTGTACAAAGCTTTTTTTTGACTCACAGACTAAGAGTGAGAGTATCAGACAGCTCGGATATTCATACTTATCCGTTGTTACAATATTCTCATTCGGATTAATGCTTGAAGTGACATTTGAGAGAATTTTGCAGTCTACAGGAAAGACTGTTTTTAATATGATTACTCAGAGTGTGGGAGCAATTATAAATATTATTCTGGATCCTATACTTATTTTCGGATTTTTCGGAGCACCTAAGCTTGGAATAGCAGGTGCGGCAATTGCCACTGTTGCTGGTCAGATAATTGCAATGATTTTATCTTTTATCTTCAATATGAAATATAATGAAGATGTGGATATAAAATTCGGTACACATATATTTATACCTGACTTCGGTATAATCAAACAAATATATAAGGTTGGAATACCGTCTATAGCAATGCAGGCTATGTCAACACTGATGATGCTCGGACTGAATAAAATTTTGGTAACATATTCAGATATGGCGGTAAATGTTCTCGGAATATATTATAAGCTTCAAAGCTTTGTCTTTATGCCTATCTTCGGGCTTAACAACGGTATGACACCTATTGTGGCGTTTAACTACGGTGCTAAGAATAAGGACAGAATAGTAAAAGTACTCAAATATTCCTTTATTACTTCAATCGTGATAATGGTGATCGGTACTGCAATCTTTTGGCTTTTCCCAAAAGAGCTTATGATGCTTTTTAACCCGAATGAAGAGATGATGAAACTTGGAATACCAGCACTTAGAATTTGCAGTCTTTGTTTTATTTTGGCGGCATTTGATGTTATGGCTATTGCAACATTCCAATCCCTTGGCAACGGTATGTATGCGCTGTATGCTTCATTCCTCAGACAATTGGTTTTAATAATTCCTCTTGCATATGTACTTTCAAATATGTTCGGACTTGAGGCTGTATGGTATTCCATTCCGCTTGCGGAACTTGGATGTGCGTTTTTTGACATCTATTTGATGAAGAAGATATATAAGCAGAGAATTGCAAATTTATAGTACAGGTTTATACAGAAATTTTATATTTTACCGCCGGCAAAGCCTGCGGTTTTTTGTGGTTGTAAATACGGTTGAAAACAAAGAAAATTATACAAATAATCAGGATTTTTACAAATACATTATAAAGAAAAACATATATATTAAAAGAAGAACGAAGTAAAAGTGTGAATAACTAATAGTATCGGTAAAAAATTTATATTTGATTTATAAAACTGACAGTAGGAGGGAAAATGGAATCTTACTTATTGGAAATGAAAGGAATCAGTAAGTCATTCGGTCCTGTAAAGGCATTAAAGAAGGCTTCTTTGAATCTGAAAAGAGGAGAAGTTCTGGCATTGATGGGCGAAAACGGTGCCGGCAAGTCCACTTTGATGAATGTACTGAGCGGTTCCCTGCATCCGGATGAGGGTGAGATTTTACTTGACGGTGTACAAAGGGAGATAAAAAACCCTATTCAGGCAAGAAGTCTTGGGATAGTAAAGATTCACCAGGAATTGCAGATTGTACCTGAACTGGATATTGCGGAAAATATTTTTCTCGGAAGATGGCAGACCGCCGGAATCGGATTTGTGCAAAAGAAAAAGATGCATGATATGGCAAAAGAATGTTTGAAGATGCTTGAATGGGAGATGGATACCCGCACTAAACTTAAGGATTTGCGTATAGGGGAACAGCAACTTGTTGAGATTGCCAAGGCCATTTCCTGTGATGCAAAGATTATAGTAATGGATGAGCCTACTTCCGCACTTAGTGAACCGGAAGCAAAAAAACTGTTTCATGTAATTGAAAAATTAAAGAATAAGGGTTGCGGTATTATCTATATTACACATCGTATGGAAGAAGTATTTAAAATATCCGACAGACTCAGTGTAATGAGAGACGGAGAATATATAGGTACCAAGGAAGCAAAGGAGACCGATAATGAGGAGATTATAGCAATGATGGTCGGTCGCTCGGTGGAGGAACAGTATCCGAAAAGAGATGTAAAAATCGGAGATGTAATTCTTGAGGTGAAAAATTTAAACTTCACTCCTCCAAAGGAGAGCTTTAAGCGTTCTCTAAAAGATATCTCATTTAAGGTAAGAGCAGGTGAAGTACTTGGAATAGCAGGGCTTGCAGGCGCAGGACGTTCTGAAGTTTTTGAGAGTATTGTAGGAAAACATGCAACCTGCACCACAGGAGAAATACTGATTGACGGAAAGGCTTTACAGATACGCTCACCTAAAGATGCTATTGATGCCGGAATTTCTTTTGCGACAGAAGACAGAAAGGGTACAGGCCTTGTCCTTGGCAGAAGTATAGGTGATAATATTTCACTTCCTATATATGATCATTATTCAAGCTTTGGATTTATGAGAGACGGTGAACAAAAAAAAGATTGGATTGAATATATGAACAGGTTACATGTAAAAGCCAAGTCTCCAAATGTACCTGTAAGCTCTTTATCCGGAGGAAATCAGCAAAAGGTTATTCTTGCAAGATGGCTTTTGACAAAACCGAAGGTGCTTTTACTTGATGAGCCTACAAGGGGTATTGATGTAGGAGCCAAGGAGGAAATATATCTTTTAATTAATGAACTGGCGGCATCCGGACTTGCAGTAGTGGTGATATCTTCAGAACTTCCTGAAGTGATAGGGATTTGTGATCGTATTATTACTATTTGTGAAGGCAGACTGACAGGAGAAATTTCAAGAAAAGAGGCCACTCAGGAAATATTACTGGCTGCGGCCACCGATAGAAAGGATGTAGTGGAGGCTTAATCATGGATGCTGATAAATTAAAAATTCAAAAAATAGAAAGTTTTTTAAAACAATTTCAAAGCTATATTGCTCTTATAATCATCATAGTGGTAGCTACCCTTATCAATATCAGGGACGGAGAAAATGTATTCTTAAGCGTTCCGAATCTTATGAATGTACTCCGTGCGGTTTCCGAAACCGGTATTATTGCCATAGGTATGACAATGATATTGATTTTAGGAGATATTGATTTGTCAGTCGGCTCAATAGTGGGATTGGTTTCCACAGGCTGTGCATCATTGATGGTAAGAAACGGACTCGGGATGTTTCCGGCAGTGCTTTTAAGTCTTTTAATCGGAGGGCTGTACGGACTTTTTAACGGATTATGTGTAACCAAGCTTAAACTTCAGGCATTTATAGTTACTCTTGCAAGTATGAATATTGCAAGAGGGCTTGCAAGATTTTGGTCAAACGGAGTAGGAATACCTCTGGCATACGGCAAGGGAGAGGGCTTTGCACCTCCTGCTTTCGGATTACTTCAGGAAAAGGCTTTCGGAGTAATACCTGCACCTGTAATTATATTTATAAGCTTGCTTTTGATTTTCCAATGTGTACTCTCAAAGACAGCGTTCGGTCGTAAGGTGTATGCAATCGGAGGAAATAAAAATGCATCATATCTTGCAGGTATACCCGTAGACAGAATAAAGATTATAGCTTTTGTACTTTGCAGTATGTTATCTGCGGTAGCCGCAATGATTCATGCGGCACAGATAAGCCAGGGTGGCCCGAATGAAGGTATAGGATATGAGTTAAATGCGGTTGCGGCCTGTGCTATAGGCGGAACTTCACTGGCAGGCGGAAAAGGAACTATGATGGGTACTTTGGTAGGTGCGGTGATTTTGGGATTGCTTGATAATGTACTTGGACTTAAGGGAGTCAATTCAAATTTACAGTTGATGGTAAAGGGACTCATTATAATCATTGCCGTATTTATGCAATCTGAAAGAAAAGCTGATTAGAATTCTTTATACCGTATATCGGTACTATAAAAATAAATACAGTCTGTAAGATAACAGACATAAAAGGAAGGAGAATTGTATGATGAAAAAAGGTTTTAAGAGAATGCTCACATTTGGAATGGCGGCAGTTTGTGCGTTGGGATTGACTGCTTGTGGAGGCGGAGGTCAAAGTACTTCTACTACAGCAGCTCAAAGTCAGGAGTCAAAAAGTGATGCAGGAGAGAGTAAGAGTGAGGCGACAGGAAAAACAGATAAAAAAGAATTTGTAATCGGTATGTCACAGTGTAATCTGGGTGAGCCATGGCGTGTGGCAATGAATGACCAAATTAAGGCGGCAGCTGAAAAGCATCCTGAATTTAAGGTAATCTATGCCGATGCGGCTCAGGACAATTCAAAGCAGATAGCGGATATCCAAAACTTTATACAACAGAAGGTGGATTTGATTATCACCTCGCCAAATGAGGCAACACCTCTTACAAATGTAGTTAAAGAAGCCTATGAGGCGGGAATCCCTGTAATACTCCTTGATCGTAAGATTGACGGCGATACATATACACAGTTTATAGGTGCCGACAATGTGGATATGGGTAGAGTTGCCGGAGAATATGTAGCCAATACCCTTTTAAAGGACGGCGGAAAGGTTTGTGAAATAAAAGGACTTGAAGGCACCTCAGGCGGAATCGACAGAGATAAGGGATTTAGAGAGGGAATTGCGTCAAATCCGAAGATTGAAATAGTTGCTGTAAACAATGCGGATTGGTTGAGAGAAAAGGCGATTACAGTAGCGGAAGAAATGTTACAGACAAATAAGGAAATAGACCTGTTTATAGCGTTAAATGATCCGATGGCTGAAGGAGCTTATATTGCGGCAAAGCAGGCAGGAAGAGAAAAGGATATTAAGTTTGTCGGCTTTGACGGATTACCTACTCCTGACGGCGGAATAAAGAGTGTTATTGATAAGAGAATCAATATGACACAGGTATATCCTACAGGCGGTGCGGAAGCCATTCAAAGTGCATATGAGTTATTGGTTGAGGGTAAGGAACTTGAGAAGAATATTACATTAAAGTCAGAGGTTGTTATACCTGAAAATGCTGAAGAATTGTTAACCAAATACGGCGGTAAATAGATAAAAACATATTGTAAATATCAATATTATTAAGCGGATATATAAAATTTCGGGGGCAGTATTGCCCCTATTTTAGTTATAAAAAACAGGGGGCTATGATATAATGAAATCGAGGTGCAAGTATGAAAAGAGATCTTTTAATGTTCCAAGGGGCTATGATTTTTTTTGTGGCTGTAGTGTTGACTTTAGCAGGGAATTATATTTATAAAAAAGAAATGCTCAGCTCTCGAATGAGATATATAACAGAGTTACAAAGGCAGCTTGCAAAATCCTTTGAAGTAAAAATAAGTTCTGTGGATGACACCTTGGAAATTTTGGCAAATACGGGAGAAATTAAGAATTATCTTTGCAGTGCGGACGGTGAAAATAAAATCAGGTATGAACAAACAGTGCGTGATATGTTTGATACTTATGAAAATATTCATGAGGACTATTTGAATATGATTTTGGTATCAAATGACGGTGAAAATTATATTTCAAATGATATGTACAGACCGGTACATGAAAGTTTTTATAGCGAAAAATGGTTTTTACAGGCAATACAAAAAGGCAGTTCATATCAGTTTGACAGTGAGCTTAGAAACCTGCAAAGTTGGAAGCACTATGACAGTGACAGTTATATTTCTATTGCAAAGGCTGTATATGAAGGTGAAAAAGCAATAGGCGTATTGATGGTAGATGTATCATTGGAGGAGTTTAAAACGGCATATCAGAATCTTGAATCAGATACGGAAAATTTTTTCTTTTTGATGGATGGAAACGGGAAAATTATTTTGAGTCCAGTTAATAAGATAGTATATAGGGTCAATCCGAATTGGTTTACAGATGATGAAGGTGTAGTGGTTTCTAAAATATATTCAAAAAGTTATAAGTTTGTGTTTAATCGTTTTCGCAACAATAAGCTTTTGATTGTAGGAGCTTATAATATAGATAAGGAAAGATATATACCGCTTAGAATGAGCCAGATTTCAATATGTATGGCAGGAATCTGTTTTTTGGTTGCTATGATATGGTCTGTTTGCTTTCTTTTAAAAATTATTAATCCTTTAACGGAACTTTCATTGTTAATGAGGGCGGCATCAGAAGGAAATTTAGATGTGCGGTTTAGAGGGAAGTGTAAAGATGACATTCAAATTTTGGGAGAATCATTTAATAAGATGGTAGAAAAATTAAAGAAGCTTATGGAAATGATGGAAACAGAACAAAAACAGAAGCGAGAAGCGGAACTGATGGTAATGCAGGAGCAAATCAAACCGCATTTCCTTTATAATACTTTAGATATGATTTCATGGATGGCAAGAAAGCATGGTGCAAATGATATCATACATTTGGTTGAAACTATGTCTGATTTTTTCCGCATAGGTCTAAGTAACGGACATGAGATGATTTCATTGAAGGAAGAACTTAGGATGATTCAAGCATATCTGGAGATTCAAAGTATGCGTTATAAAGATATGTTTACATATGAGATTTTTTGTTCTCCCGATATTCGTGATGAGCTTGTGCTTAGGATGTGCTTGCAGCCTTTGGTTGAAAATTGTTTATACCATGGTATTAAAGAATCTGATAATGCCGATGCCAAAATACAAATTTTTGCTGAACCTGTTTTGTGCGGAATCAAAATACAAATCAGAGATAACGGACAGGAGATAGATGATAATATAATGGAACATCTGAACAGATGTTTAGCTACAAATAATTGGGATGATTGGGTCGGCGGTTTCGGTGTTAAAAATGTAGGAAGGCGATTGTGGCACAGATTTGCAAAGGGTAGCGGATTGATTTATGAGAAGGACAGGAACGGATTTACAATGGTAACATTGTTAATATTAAAAGAAAATTATATATAATGAGATGTTAAGAGGAATTTAAATAATATAAAGAGGTATTAAGTATGAGGAAAGTATTGATTGCAGATGATGAACCTATGATTAGAGACGGTTTGGCAGAAATGCTTACAGGTTTTGAGTCGGGATTGAGTATTGTGGGAAAAGCAAAGAACGGAGTGGAGGCTTTGAATATGGCTGAAATTTTCGGACCGGATATTATTTTGGCAGATATTTGTATGCCTAAGTTGTCCGGACTTGATTTTGTAAGGCAGCTTCGTGAGACGGAAAAATCAAAATCCGACATCATTATCATATCAGGGTATCATGAGTTTGAATATGCCAGACAGGCTATTTCACTTGGTGTAAGAGAATATCTCTTAAAACCGATAAAAGAGGAAGAATTAAAAAGCATTCTGGAAAGGCTGAAGGTTCCGTTCAAAGAAATAAGAAGGCAGAGAAAGGGATTTGTAGGAGAATGTCTGGAGCTTTTAAAGGAACAATATACAAACAGAGATATGGACCTTGGATATGCCGCTTCAAAGCTGTTTGTAAGCCCTGATTATTTGTCACATAAACTTAAAGAGGAGACAGGCTTACGGTTTACACAGTGGCTGATTAAACTAAGGCTTCAAAGAGCAATCGAACTTCTGGAAACGAAAGAGTATTCTATAAACACCGTATCTGAAATGGTCGGTTTTGCAAACCAGCATTATTTTTCTAAAGTATTTAAGCAATACATGGGGGAATCACCAAGGCAGTATGGAGAAAAGTATGACAAAAATCAATATCGGTATTAGAAAGGTATTTACAATATCTTTTATCCTGTTATCTGTTTTAGCAGTATTTACAGTGGAAAAGCTTTATGGTGATAAATATAAAAATGCACAGCCATATTCCTGTTTGGTGGGCATCAGTCTGCCGGAGGTTGAAAATCCTTCACATGGAGAACTTATGGAAGAAATAGATTCTGAAAAACAAAACAGGGATTTGAATGTGATAATGAAAGTTGCCGGAAATGATGATTTACAACAGTGTCGGGATATTGAGCAGCTAGATTCATATGGAGCGGATGTTTTAGTTATTGCCCCGATAGAAAGTGATTTGGTGAGAAAAACTTTAGCCGGGATAAAAAAGCCTGTAATAATTTTGGAAAATCCCGATTTTGCTGATTCGGGTACGGTTTATATGGAATATGACAATGACTTTGGCAGTAGGGTGTTGGCAAAAATGATTTTAAATAAAAATCTTATTGAAAATGGAGTAGTGTTGCTTACAGGTTCAGAGGACGATCCGGTAAATAATCAAAGGAAAAAGACATTTTTAGAATCGTTTACAGATGAACAGAAAGAAAAGATAACGATATTGGAGGCAGGAAAGAACAGGGATGAGGCTGAGAGGGCTATGAAATACTTTTTAATTTCAAGATCCGATATAAAGACCGTGGTGGCACTAAGCGCACAGACATTATACGGCTCATATTTGGCATCTGTAAAGTTAAGAAATTCCGATAAGGAATTTTATAGTATGGATACGAAGAGCAGTATTGATAAGATTGCAAATAAGGAGTTTCACTGGGTTATTTATGACAGTATGGCAAAAAAGATTTTAGATACGGCAGAAGAAATACATAGAGGTATATCGGTTAAAAATAAAATTACTATAGGAGTATTACAATAGTGTTCAGTAAAAAATATTGAATATAAAATAAATTTTTAATCTATTTTACCATTATGGATATATAGTCTGATTTCATATTATAAAAAGAATGAAATAGCTAAACAAAAATCTCAAAATAATATACATAACAGATACTTATATATGTCTGCTTTGTGAATGATTGCTTTATAAATTTATTTATTTTATAATATAGCAAAGATTAAGAGAAAATGTAGTTATTCTACAAGTTCTTAAAAGTTTTTTATAATACTTTTGTTATTTAGATATGGAGGATTGTTATGGATTATCGCAAATCTGCCACAGAAGTACTGGCGGCGATAGGTGGCAGTAAAAATATTGCTTCTGCTGCACATTGTGCCACAAGATTGCGCCTGGTAATAGTCGACAACGGTAAGGTTGATAAAAAGACTATAGAAAATATTGAAGGCGTAAAGGGAGTCTTTGAGGCTTCAGGCCAGTTACAAATAATTTACGGTACAGGTACTGTAGATAAGGTATATGATGAGTTTATAAATGTAGCAGGTATATCAGGTGCTACAAAGGAAGAGGCAAAGGCGGCAGCGGCGGCCAATACAAATATATTCCAAAGATTTATAAAGACATTGGGAGATATTTTTGTTCCTATCATTCCTGCCATTGTGGCTTCAGGATTCCTTATGGGCATCATGAATGCACTTGACTTTATGGTAAAAAACGGATTTTTAAATATTGATACAACATCATCAATATATGTATTTGCAAATCTGTTTTCAAATATAGCATATGTGTTCCTGCCTATACTTATCGGATTTTCAGCGGCGGGAGTATTCGGCGGTAATCAGTACTTAGGTGCAGTTATCGGTATGATAATGATTCATCCGAACCTTGTGAATGCATGGAATATAGCTACCGCAACAGATATACCGATGCAGAATGTGTTCTTCGGACTTTGGAAAATCAAGATGGTCGGATATCAGGGACATGTTATTCCTATAATGATATCGGTTTGGGTAATGTCACATATAGAAAAGAGACTGCACAAAGTGATACCAGCTATGTTTGACCTCTTTGCCACACCTCTTATATCGGTATTTGTAACAGGATACCTTGCACTTGCAGCTATAGGACCTGTATTTGTAATTGTTGAGAACGCTTTCCTAAATGCTGTACAGATGCTTATAGCAATACCTTTCGGTATAGGTTCATTTATAATGGGTGCATTGTATGCACCGACTGTAGTTATGGGTATTCACCATATGTATACAATCATTGATCTGGGGCAGATAGCAAAGTATGGTGTGACATACTGGCTGCCGCTTGCATCGGCTGTAAATGTTGCACAGGGCGGTGCCTGTCTTGCAGTAGCCGTAAAGACAAAGGATCCTAAGATTAAAAGCCTTTGTTTTCCTTCATCACTTTCAGCATTTATGGGTATCACTGAGCCGGCAATTTTCGGTGTAAACTTAAGATTCTTTAAGCCCTTTATTGCAGGATGTCTGGGCGGTGCGGTAGGTGCAATGTTTGCTTCTATCATAAGGCTTGGAGCGACAGGAACAGGTGTAACAGGTATATTCGGAATACTTCTTACACTTTCAAATCCTATCGGATATATTTTGACATTTATTATTGCAATGGCTGTAGCATTTGCCGCCAGCTGGGTACTTACACCGTCAAGTCTTATAGATGCCAACCTGAATACGGAACCTGTGGAAGAGAATAAGGATGCACAGGCACTTGGAAGTGTGGATGAAGCAAAAGCGGATAAGGACTTAAGAGTTGAGGTTAAGCCGGTAAAAGAGGCACCTGTAGATGTAGCATCACCGCTTGGCGGAAAGATTGTTTCTATGGAAGAAACTAAGGATGAGACCTTTATAGCAGGTATCTTAGGAAAGGGTGTATGTATTATTCCTGACGGTGATACGGTTTATGCACCTGATGACGGTACTGTAATAGCACTTATGGGTCATGCGGTGGGCATGAAGCTTAATAATGGCGTTGAACTTATTGTGCATATAGGTGTAAATACAGTTGAGCTTGGCGGAAAGCATTTTGAAGCATTGGTTGCCAACGGAGATAAGTTTAAGAAGGGTCAGGCACTTATGAAGTTTGATTCAAAGGCAATCAGTGAGGCGGGATATCTTATGACAACTCCGGTACTTGTAACAAACAGCTTTGAGTACAGTGATATAACTTGCGTACCTTTTGGTGATGTGGTGGTAGGCGATAAGATACTTACAGCAATTAAATAGACAAAAGGGGCTGTTACACAGAGATTGTGACAGCCCTTTTACTGTATGGATTATTTATTATATTTAAGTATTATGAAGATTAGTTATAGTTTGAGTACTTGGCGGCGTTGCTCGGCAGATGCCAAGACAAAC
>NZ_GL622296.1:2978772-3011723 GCF_000185385.1 Lachnoanaerobaculum saburreum DSM 3986 | reverse complement strand
CCTGAAGACGGGCAAAAAAATATTGACATTTATCATTTTAATTGTTACACTTGTATCATAAGCAGAGAAAAGAAACAATACAATCTTTTTTAAGACATTAAAATTATATATTTATAGAATTATGTAGGGAAAGGAATATGAATAGTATAAATCCTCAAAGGTATAAAAATGGAGATTGGCTAAGTTGTGTAGTATAGAAGAGGTATAATATTATATGGAGGTGTAATTATTAGAGAGAATCTTATAAAAGCAAGTTTTATTATAGGTATTATACTTGTTGTTTTATCACCGACATTAGGTTCAGGGATGGCAGATAATTTTGTGAGAGTATATGGATCTTTTGACGTTAACTATTATGTTATGATGGTTTATAATTTCAGTTCCATGTTAAGATGCATAGGAGGGATTTTGGTGGTTCCTGCATTGTTTGAAAAGTTTTTAAAGAAGATGGAGAATGTATGATGATCAATTTAAAAGAGTTATTAGCATTGTGCTTTGCATAGTGCTTATGGTGACTTTGTTTCCGACAAGTGTTAAAGCTCAGGTGAGTGAAACGTCAGAAATTGTATATGATAGTGTTACTGACACATATACTGAAACGGTACGTATATATTCTTCAGATATTTCAAATGAAGCGCCTGTACCTGATAGCAAGCCTGAATTATTTAAAGGTAGCAGACCCAAGAAATGGATAATATATGATGTTAGGGTAACTAACCCGGAGTGGACAGATTACTCAAAAAAATTGGGAGTGGTAAAGGCAATTAATGGTTCAAGTGTTACAGCATCAGCTACTGCTACTGAATCTGCAATGTATACTTCAGATGTTTCAATTCCAGTATCCCTACTAAATGTGGCTTTAGGATACAAAGTGACCAGAAGCTATTCAATTAGTGGATCAGCTACTGGGAATATACCTAAGGGATATAAATTGGGAGCGGCAAGAGGATATCCAATCTATGAAGTTCGTTCATTTAAGGCAAAGCTTGTTCATTCTATTATACAAGGCACGGTGTATAAAAGGGGGAGTGGAACAACAAAAAAACCTATAGGAATAGAGATTGTGTTCCACTATACAAAATAGATTTTATTACAGTATAATTTGTTGTTATAAAAAAATTAGGTTCTTTGTCAAATGTTGGGGTGGGTTGATTTTTCAGCCCACTTTTTATATTTGAAAATTTTTGTACTTACTATTTTGTCGGGCAGGATATATTTAAAATCTGATAAATATTTTTTTGCACAACAAAAAGACCTCGTCCCCAGTCATTTTTTAAACTGTTGCCATTAAAATTCTATTCCTAAAATATTTAAAGTTACGTACACCATAAGATATTCTTTTAAGTACTTTTATCTTGTTATTAAACCCTTCTGTAGGTCCATTTGATATATGTCGATACTTAAGTGAATTTAAGATGTATTTGTAATTATTTCTGAATGCTGTGATTGCTACATTAAACTCTTTTATACCGGAACTTTCTACCTCAAGCAGCCATTCGTGAAGGAGTACTCGTTGTTTTGAGTATGATTTTTCATCAAGTAGCTTGATAAACAGCTCTTTTATGAAATGTGCTTTCCTTAAGTCTTCTGAATACTCTAACATTAGTCTAAGTGCTGCCTTATTTTCTTCAGACAGAATTGATTCTCTTGTCGTTATGATGTGCCTGCTTCGCTTGTAGTACCTTCTAAGAGTCTTTGACATGTTCTTTTGCACATTCTTTCTTACATTCTCAAGAGCCCAATATACTTGCCTTATAAAGTGGTACCTGTCAGATGAATTGTTAAGAGTACCAAGTACTTTATATACAGTGTGGGTAGAGATATTAGCTCTGATAGATGCATGCTTAATGTTTATCGAGTCATAGAAAGAATGAGCAATAAACTTGGTCAGTCTTTGAGTTCTATGCAGATACCTTGAAACGAAATCATATGATTCATAAAAATGCTTGCCACATCCGGAACAATGATAACGTCTCTTGTTCAAAAATAAAATACATGATTTATTATGAAGAGGAATATCTTTAATTTTTTGCATTCTATAGTCATGTACTTTAGAAGTGTATAGGTTACAGTGTGGGCATAGATGAGGCTTTGTATCAGTGTAAATATAAAATGAAATAGTATGATCATTTATAGATTTAAGCTTGACTTTCGCATCATAAATGCCTAAAATTTTAGCTAGGTCGTTCATATGAACACCTCCTCCAAGTGTAGTTGTTGAGAACTGGGGACTTGGAGGTTTTTTATAGTAATAAAAAATGTTGAGATTGGCAAATGCCAAACCCCAACATTAATTATAGAGCCAAAAGCAACCATCTGATATTACAGACAGTTGCTTTTTTATTTTGTTGTTTTATAAAATTTACATAAAAGCTCTTGGGGAGATACGCTTTAACATATCAAGCATATGCTCATCTGGAGTGATAAAAAGTAGAGTCTTTTCGCCGCTGTTTGGGAAGATAAGGCAATATGAAGAGTTCATATCTCCTGTGGAGCAGTCGATTCGCCTTCCGTCTCTTTGACCGTTCATCTTAGGAGATGAAGTGGGGAAAGCGGTTTCTAAGGTCTTTATATCTATTGTGAGTACATTTTTTCTCTTGGTTTTATTGTAGATGGTATCAACAGTCATATCCGAGTTTAGCAGTGAGTACTCATATTCCACAGAAATCTTCGGATAAACAAAATAGTAGAATACAAAGCAAAGTACAATTACGAGAATCATTGCAAACTGTGTATATATTGTAAGTATAAGCATGCAGACTATTGCAATAATATTGATTGCGGACAGTATCAGTGCAGATGTATCAGGTTTATTCTTCTTTACAAGTAATTCATAAAAAGTATCATTCATTGTTTTTCACCTTTAAAAAATTTGTAATCAATATGGCAACGGCAAACATATTTGCACCTTCAAAGGTCTTTATATCAATACCATATTTCTTTTCGATTTGCTCAATCCTATATACCAAAGTATTTCTATGCATATGCATATATCTGGATGTTTCAGCGATGCTTAGATTGTGACGAAGAAATGTAGTGACAAGTTGCATGCTTTCATCATCTATACTCTCGCCAAAGTGCTTTTTTAAGAATCTCTCACATAAAGACTTCGGAATATTGTAGATAAGTTCGCCTATACCTAAGTCGTTCGGACTGATTATCTTCTTGTCCGAGTAGAAAATCTTGCTGATTGTCAAAGCCTGACTAAGATTGGAATATTCTCTTTGCAAAATACATGCATCACTGAATATATCGGAGTAGGCAATGTAGGCACTTGTCATAGCTTCAGTCTCTATAACATCCAGCAGAGGACGGGCTATATTGTCTTCACCTAAGTAGAGGAAACAAAGATGAGTGAAATCAAGGCTGCAAAGGTATTCGGAACTTCTTCCCGGAAAGAGTGAAGTGATTATCTTTGTAATGTTTTCGTCAATCTTTGTAGGCACATATATAAGGTACAGACGCATCTTGGTATCAGGCTTGATGCCAAGGGACTTACCGGCAACCGTTTGCCCCTTGTTGCCGGTAAGAATATTTTGTAGAAGATTGGAGCCGGAGTATTTTTCCTTGTAGGCGGCAGATATTTTTTTTAAGTTTACAATATCTATTTCAGCTTCATTTTCCACACTTAGCCTTATACCTGTGAGTTTGTATATTTTATTTAATTCATTTTTTATTTCATTCATAGTTATATTATAACTTTAAATAAAATAAAATAAAGGGGGAAAAACTCCCCCTCATATATTCATTTGATTAGTTTGTAATTGTAAGCTCGGTTTCCTTATCAAAGATATGAACCTTTTCCATATCAAGTGCAAACTTGGCATGGTCACCTGTTCTTAAGTTTGTTCTCGGGTTTACTCTTGCAGTCATCTGGAAGCCCTCAACATCAAAGTATAGGAAAACTTCCGCACCTAACAGCTCATAAACCTTGATATCGGACTCGATAACACTGTCAGGTGAGCTGTTGATAAACAGCTGTGAATCATGCATATCTTCAGGACGGATACCAAGTACAACAGTCTTGCCGTTATAAGAACCGTCTTTGAACTTGGCAACCTTTGTTACAGGGAGCTTCAAATTATGTGAACCGACTTTTAAGTACACATCCTCACCTCTGTTCTCAACTACAGCATCCATAAAGTTCATCTGTGGTGAACCGATAAATCCGGCAACAAAGAGGTTCTTAGGAGCATTGTAAAGATTCTCAGGAGAATCCACCTGCTGTACAATACCGTCTTTCATAACAACGATTCTTGTACCGAGTGTCATAGCCTCTGTCTGATCATGTGTAACATAGATGATTGTTGCACCAAGTCTTTGATGAAGCTTTGAAATCTCAATACGCATCTGTACTCTCAGCTTTGCATCAAGGTTTGAAAGAGGTTCGTCCATAAGGAATACCTTAGGGTTACGAACTATGGCACGACCCATTGCAACTCTCTGTCTTTGACCGCCTGATAAAGCCTTCGGCTTTCTGTCAAGCAGTTTCTCAAGGTCAAGGATTCTTGCAGCTTCACGAACAAGCTTATCTATCTCATCTTTCGGTCTCTTACGAAGCTTAAGACCGAATGCCATATTGTCATATACCGACATATGCGGATATAGAGCATAGTTCTGGAAAACCATGGCGATATCTCTGTCCTTAGGTTCCACATCATTCATTACCTTGCCGTCAATCTCAAGTGTACCGCCTGAGATGTCCTCAAGACCTGCAATCATACGAAGTGTTGTAGATTTTCCACAACCTGAAGGTCCTACAAAGATGATGAATTCTTTGTCTGCAATCTCCAAGTTGAAGTCCTGAACAGCCTTAAAGCCGTTCGGGTAAATTTTTTCAATGTTCTTTAATGATAAACTTGCCATTTTTCCTCCTAAAATGTGTACGAAAATTTATACCCTGATTATATAAAATAAATTCTTAGTATTCAATCACATATATCACCAAAAATAACAGCCTGATTTCGTTAAAATAACGAAGTGGAAAAGTTGTTTTATATATGATTTACATAAAATTTTCATTGTGGTATTCTAAGGAAAAGATATCGACCGTAAAAAACTTAATATTTATAAAGGAAGTATACGATAGGTGTAAATAATATAAACGAGGTAAAAATATGAAGAAGGTGTGGTGGAAGGAAGCGATAGTTTATCAGATTTATCCCAGAAGTTTTTGTGACAGCAACGGAGACGGAATAGGTGATTTGAACGGTATTACAAGTAAACTTGACTATCTGAAGGAGCTTGGTATAGATGTGATATGGTTATCTCCTGTATACAAGTCACCAAATGATGACAACGGCTATGATATCAGTGACTATGAAGCTATTATGACCGAGTTCGGTACTATGGATGATTTTGATAAGATGCTCTCTGAGGCACACAAAAGAGGTATCAAGATAGTGATGGACCTTGTAGTCAATCATACCTCGGATGAGCATCCATGGTTTGTGGAGAGCAGAAGTTCTAAGGACAATCTGAAGAGAGATTACTATATTTGGAAAGAAGGTAAAAACGGCAAGGAGCCTAATAACTGGGGTTCCGCATTCTCAGGTCCTGCATGGAAGTATGATGAGAAAACAGATATGTATTATCTGCATCTTTTTTCTGTAAAGCAGCCTGATCTTAACTGGGAAAATCAAAAGGTAAGAAAAGAAGTCTTTGATATGATGACGAGATGGTGCAAGAAGGGCATTGACGGCTTCAGAATGGATGTTATCAGTCTTATTTCAAAGCCTGAAGGTTTTCCTGATGCTAAGGTTGTAGGACTCTATGGGGATATGAATATCTGTGCCAACGGACCGAAGGTGCATGACTATCTGAAAGAGATGAATCAGAAGGTGCTTTCAAAGTTTGATATTATGACTGTAGGTGAAACCGCCGGTGTTACGCTTGACGAGGCAAAGAGATATGCAAACAGTGAGGGCAGTGAGCTTAATATGGTATTCCAGTTTGAGCATATGAATCTTGACAGTGGAGAGAAGTTCAAATGGTCTACAAAGCATATCCCTTTAGTGCCGCTGAAAGAAAACCTTACAAAGTGGCAGCTCGGTCTTGATGATGTGGCATGGAACAGCTTATATTTTTGTAATCATGATCAACCGAGAATTGTTTCAAGACTTGGTGATGACAGTGATGAGTTTAGAGAGCTTTCTGCAAAATGTATTGCCACCTGTTTACATATGATGCAGGGAACGCCTTATGTATATCAGGGTGAGGAGCTTGGTATGACAAATACAGTATTCAACTCTGTAGATGACTTCAGAGATCTTGAGTCTGTTAATGCATACAGAGAACTTATAGAGAGCGGTCTGTACACTAAGGAGGATATGTTCCCTAAGATCGCCCATAAGAGCAGAGACAATGCAAGAACTCCTATGCCTTGGGATACAAGTGAGAATGCAGGTTTTACTACAGGTACACCTTGGCTTGCTCTCAATCCGAACTATAATAAGATAAATGTGGCTGACCAGTTAAAGAGAGAGGATTCCGTATTCCATTACTATCAAAAGTTGATTAAACTTAGAAAAGAGTATGAGATTATAGTATATGGTAAGTATGAACTTTTACTTCCTGATGATGAGCATATTTTTGCATATGTAAGAACACTTGGAAATCAGAAGCTCTTGGTTGTATGTAATTTCAGTAAGACTGAACAAAAGTTTGACTTTAGCGGCTATGAAAATGCCAAGGTTCTCATATCAAATTATGATGGAAATATTAGTGAAAAGGCTACATTAAAACCGTATTCAGCAATCGCTTTATTACTTGATGATGCACAAAAAATGTGATAATATATTAACCAATAGTATTAAGATACTCAATGGAGGAGAATAAAATGAAAAAGAGATTCTTGAGTGTTGCAGCAGGTATTTTAGCTGTATCCGCCATATTGGCAGGATGCGGTTCAGGTGCTACAACTAATGAAACAAGTGCAAGCGGTGCAGATACTCAAAGCAGTGCGGCAGAGACTAAGGCAGGTGAGTCTAAGGCTGACAGTAAAGCCGGTGAAGGAGCACTCAGACTTGTCAACGGTAAGATTGAGATTGATTCACAGTTAAAGAAGGTGGCTGAGAAGTACAAAGAAAAGACAGGTCAGGAAGTGGTTATCGAGTCTTTAGGCGGCGGTGTTGATATTCAGGGACAGCTAAAGAGTTATAAGGCTGCCGACAATATGCCTGATATCTTCGTTATCGGCGGTGACGGTGACTATGCAAACTGGACAGATTCTGTTGCCGACCTTAGTGACAGTGAATTTGCAAAGAATACAGATTTTGCATATAAAGATAAGACTTCCGGTAAGGTGGTCGGTTTCCCGTATGCGGTAGAAGGCTACGGTATAACATATAACGCGGATATCCTTGAGAAGGCGGGTATCGACCCTGCATCACTTAAAAACTATGATGCATTTAAGGCGGCTTTTGAGAAGCTTGACAGTATGAAAAGTGAGCTTGGTCTTCAGGCGGTGGCATCTGTAGCTGCCGAGTCGGGACAGATGTACTGGTCAACAGGCAACCACTTATTCGGTTACTATTATACAGGCGGTCTTGACAGAGGTGACAATAAGTACTTTGATATGGCTATGAAGGGTGAGTTCGACGATCAAAGACTTGGTGAGTTTGCAGATATGACAGCTTTACTTTTCAAGTATGCGGATCCGCAGGTACTTATCTCAGGAACATATGATGATCAGCTTGCACTTTGGGCACAGGGTAAAACAGCATTTATTACACAGGGTAACTGGATTGATCCTTCACTTCCTACATACAATGTAACCTTTAAGGCGGGCCTTTTACCTCTTGCATTTACAAAGGCGGATATGACAAAGATACTTGCAGACTGCCCGTCATGGTGGTGTGTATATAAGGACGGCAAGAATGTGGATGCCGCTAAGAAGTTCCTTGACTATTTAGCTACAGATCCTGATGCACAGGAGATTCTTGTAAAAGAAGCAGGTATGATTTCACCATATAAGACAAGTACAGTTGAGCCTGAGACACCGCTTGCAGTAAGCTTAAAGAAATATGTTGATGCAGGTAACACATCTTCATGGGCTTGGTCAAATATGCCTGAGGGTATTGCACAGAATAAACTTGGTCTTATCTTTGAGTCTTTTGCAAAGGGTGATATGACAAATGATCAGTTTGTTCAAATGATGAAGACTACAATTGCCGATTATGTTGCAGCAAATAAAAAGCAATAAATGATAATCTTTTTAAAAAATAATAATCTTTAAAAATGCTTCGCAAATTTTAGAACAGCTAAGCCTTTAAGTATAAAGAGTGCATGAGATTAGCTGTGGAAAGTTAATATATATTGCCAAGGCATTTGGATGCTTTGCGGTATTTATCGCAAAAAACAGATTTTCTGTTTTCAAGAACTTAGGATGGCGACTTTTTAAAGTCGCCATTTTTTTATAGATATATCTTTATGCCTTAGAGGCATTTGAAAGGAGCAAACTTGAATACAAAAAATGCAAAGACATTACCACTTATCTGGATGGTGGTAGGAGCAGTATTGACGATTTATGCATTAATTTTGGACTTGATGAAAGCCACAGGAGAGCTGCGAGGCTATATGTTGATATTTGGTGTAGTTTTATTGATATTCGGTATATTTAAAATGCCAAACAAAAAGCATACCAAAATAGTAAACATGGTTTTCCTGTTTCCGATGATATTTACTTTTGCAGTTACGGTTATTATCCCTTTTATTTTGGGTATTATATATTCATTTACAGACTGGAACGGTATACAGGTTACCAAGTTCGTCGGATTGGGCAATTATATTACTATGTTCAAGCAGTCGGATTATGTTTATTCATTTGTAATTACAGTAATCTATACAGTTATAAATATGATTTTGGTGAATATAGTCGGGTTTGCCTTGGCACTTGTATGTTCATCAAAGATTAAAGGAACATCATTTTTCCGTTCAGCATACTTTTTGCCGAACCTGATCGGCGGTCTTGTACTCGGTTATGTATGGCAGTTTATATTCAATAAGGTATTTACTACTGTATTTGCAGGTTCGGTATCAATGCTGACAAATGCAAATCTTGCACTTCTTGCAATCCTTATAGTCAATACATGGCAGTATGCCGGCTACATAATGCTTATTTATCTTACAGGTCTTCAGACTGTACCCAAGGATGTACTTGAGGCTGCCGGAGTGGACGGCGCTTCTGCAATCACAACACTCTTTAGGATAAAGATGCCTATGATTGCAAATACTTTTACAGTATGTATATTCCTTACATTGGTCAATTCATTCAAGCAGTTTGATCTTAACCTCGCTATAACAAACGGTGCTCCAAGCCGTATCATGGGAGCGGATATTATACAGTCTACAGAGCTTTTAGCATTGAATATCTATAATACAGCTATCAGAAAGAATAATTATGCACTCGGTCAGACCAAGGCGGTTGTATTCTTTATAATACTTGCAGTAGTATCGCTTACACAGGTTGCAATCAGCAAAAAGAAGGAGGTGGAGTTATAATGAGAGCACAAAAGATTAGAAATGTGATTGGGACCGTTGTCGGCTTTATCATTGCATTCTTTATACTATGTCCGTTTTTCCTTGTGGTAATCAACTCTGCAAAGACCAGTGCGGATATAGTAATCAGTCCTATCACTCTGCCTAAGAACTGGGGTCAGATGTTTGCAAACTTTAAGGGTGTTATAAATAATGACAACTTCAGCTATTGGAGTTCATTTAGAAGTTCTGTGATAATTACAGTTGTTTCATTGATACTTCTGACATTATTTTCATCTATGGCGGCATGGGTACTCAGCCGTCATCATAAAGAGGGTTGGTCAAATATTATCTTTATGATGTTTGTAGCCGCTATGGTTATTCCTTTTCAGGTTGTTATGCTTCCTATACTTACAGTTTTCAAGAATATAGGAAACTTTACAGGTATACAGATGCTCTCAAGCTACAAGGGGGTTGTATTTGCCTACTTAGGTTTTGGCGGTTCTATGTCAATCTTTGTATTGCATGGCTTTATAAAGGGTATTCCTAAGGAACTTGAAGAGGCTGCATGGATTGACGGCTGTTCTCCTGAGGGTACTTTCTTCAGGATTATAATGCCTTTACTTCGTCCTGTGCAGATGACGGTACTTATCTTGAACGGTCTTTGGATTTGGAATGACTATTTGTTGCCGTCTATTATGCTTGGACTTAACGGTAAGATTAAGACATTGCCTATTGCGGTAAGCAGTTTTGTAGGTTCTTATGTTAAACAGTGGGATTTGATTCTTAGTGCCGCCTTCCTTGCTATGATTCCTATTGTTATTTTGTTCCTGATTGCACAAAAGCAGATTATACAGGGAATGGTAGACGGAGCTATCAAATAAAAGGAGGTAATTATGAGAAGAAGCGGAATTTTATTACATGTAAGCAGCCTTCCGGGCAGATATGGCATAGGAAGTTTCGGAAGAGAGGCGTATCGCTTTGTAGATAAGTTAAAAAAGGCAAAGCAGTCATATTGGCAGATTCTGCCGCTGGGTCCGACAAGCTACGGGGATTCACCTTATCAATCATTTTCAACATTTGCAGGCAATCCATATTTTATAGATTTATATGAGCTTATAGAAGAAGGACTTTTGACAAAGAAAGAATGTGATAGTGTAGACTTTGGTAATAATCCGAAAAAGGTTGACTATAAAAAATTATATGAGGGCAGATTTGAACTTTTGCATAAGGCATATGAGAGGGCCAAAGTCTATGAGGATGAAGCTTTTCAAGATTTTGTTTATGAAAACTCCAAGTGGATTTGGGATTATGCGCTCTTTATGTCACTTAAGGACTATTTTAACGGTGAGCCTTTCAGTGCATGGCCGAAGGATATAAGAGACAGATATGACTATTCTATAAACTACTACAGAGAGAAGCTTTACTTTGATATTGAGTTCTATCAGTTCTTACAGTACAAGTTTGATGTGCAGTGGAAGAAGTTAAAGGCATATGCTAATGAGAACGGTGTTGAGATAATCGGTGATATTCCGATATATGTTGCCATGGACAGTGCAGATACATGGGCACATCCTGAACTTTTTCAGATAGGGGAAGAAGGCAAGGCAACTGCGGTGGCAGGATGTCCGCCTGACGGTTTTGCTCCTGACGGACAGCTTTGGGGAAATCCTCTTTATAATTGGGAATATCACAGGAATACAGGTTTTAAATGGTGGATAAAGAGATTAAAGAAGAACTTTGAATGGTATGATGTTATCCGCATTGATCACTTTAGAGGTTTTGATGAGTACTATTCTATCCCGGCTAAAGATGAGACTGCATCGGGCGGTCATTGGGAGAAGGGACCGGGAATTGAACTTTTCAACAGGATTAAGGAGTGTTTGGGTGATTGCAGGTTGATTGCCGAGGATCTCGGGTATGTTACAGACAGTGTGCGTAAGCTGGTAAATGACAGTGGATATCCGGGGATGAAGGTACTTGAGTTTGCCTTTGATTCAAGAGATACCGGAAATGCAAATGATTATCTGCCACATAATTATACAAGGAACAGTGTGGTCTATACCGGAACTCATGACAATGAGACTGTGATGGGCTGGCTAAATGATATAACAGAAAAGGAGTATGATAAGGTACTTGAATACTTCAACTTAAAGAAGGGGATAAAGCATATCGAGGTTTGTGATGCTTTAGTCAGAGGTGCAATAGGCAGTGTTTCAGATACCTGTATTATCCCTATACAGGACTATTTACACTATGATCACAACTACAGAATGAACACACCGTCCACTATCGGCAAGAACTGGATGTTCAGGCTCACCGATAAGGAAATGAGTGAGGATGTTTGGAAAAAGATAAAATATCTTACCGAACTATATGGAAGAGCAAGATAAAGTATAGTATTTTATAAAAAAAGCCGCAGTAAACGGTATACAGTTTACTGCGGCTTTTATCAAGTGCAGATAACAGCCAAGTTTTTATATTTCAATCACCAGTGCCTGATATCCTTCAAGTTTTATTTCGGTATCTGAAACAAATTCTACATTTTTTACATTATTTAGAACTACTTTCTTGCACTTTGAGGGTAGCTTTACAATCTGTGGTTTTGTTTGGAAGTTACCAAGTACAAGTAATGTCTGATTATCACCGACTCTCTTAAAAGCCATCAGCCTTTCCACCTCAGGAAGATAAGGCACTGTCTTACCGTATACTACAGTTTCAGCATACTCAGGATTTTTTCTGAGAGCAGTGAGTTTTTTATAGTAGGAGAGCAGTGAGTCAGGATCATTTATCTGTGATGCAACATTGATTCTCTTATAGTCGGGACTTACCATAAGCCATGGCTTGCCGGTGGAAAAGCCTGCATTTTCACTTGTATCCCACTGGAAAGGTGTACGGCTGTTATCACGGCTGTACTTCTTTACTGCCGCAAATGCTTCATCAGGAGAAAGTCCGGCATTGATTGCGACCTTGTACTGGTCACGGGTAGAGATATCATCTATTTGATCCATGGATGTAAAGTTTACATTCTCCATACCTATTTCCTGACCTTGGTAGATAAACGGAAGACCACGCAGCATAAACTGCATAGTACCGAGGAACTTCTTAGCAGTTTCACTTAGATCTTCTGAAGGAATATAGTGACTTACACCTCTTGGTTCATCATGATTTTCTATAATGGTAGAGATCATACCTATATCTCCAACCCTTTGTTGAGTCTCAAAGCAGCATCTCTTGTAGTCATCAGGAGTGATAGGAGAGCAGTCATACCAACCGTTCTTACTCTTTCCGAATATAGTTTCATTAAAGTCAAACATACTTGAAAAATAGCCGTTCTCACCTATGAAAAGTGGAATATCTTCTTCACGTTCATCAAATACTTCACCTACTGTGAAAGCATCATGTTTTGCAAAGGTCTCATTTTTCAGCTCTGTCAGGAATTCACCTACACCGACAGCATCCTTAAGCATCTTCTGCGGTTGTACAAAACCGTCCTCTCTGTCAGGTGTGTAGCAATAATCAATTATCGGGAGGGCCTTCTTTATATTGATAATGGCATCTATTCTAAAGCCTGCAAGACCCTTGTCAAACCACCAGTTAATCATCTTGTATATTTCTTTACGAACCTTTTCATTCTCCCAGTTTAAATCAGGTTGCTTTTTGTGGAAGAGATGAAGATAGTACTTGTCGGTTCCAGGTATCTTCTCCCATGCACTGCCTCCAAAGTATGAACGCCAATTGTTCGGCTCCTTACCGTCTTTACCCTCCTCAATATAGAAGTATTTGCCGTATTCACCGTCAGGATTAGCCATTGCTTTTTTGAACCACTCATGTTCATCTGAACAGTGATTTACCACAAGATCCATAAGGATGTACATACCTCTTTTTTTGGCTTCTGCCAAAAGATCATCCATATCATCCATATTTCCAAAAACCGGGTCTATATTGTAGTAGTCTGAAATATCATAGCCCTGATCTGCAAAAGGAGTGCAATAGCAGGGTGAAATCCATATGATATCTATTCCAAGTTCCTTCAGGTAGTCAAGCTTTTGGGTGATACCTTTAAGATCGCCGATACCGCTGCCTGTAGTATCATTAAAACTTTTTGGATATATCTGATAAGCAACTTTACCATGCCACCATTTTTTTGTCATACAAAACCTCCTAAGAAAATAAACTTTCTTTCAGAAACATAATTTATCACAATATATAAAATTATGCAAATAGACATAAAGTCTTTTGCTTGGTATGGAGAATAAAAATAATGTAAATATATGTAATAAATCCTACTTTTATACCTTAAGCATAGAGTATTATTTATAAAAATAGTATAATAAGCTGACAAGTTAAAAGTAACAGCTGACAGTATAAACATATAATAGAAAATATTTCTTGATGAAAGGAAAGGCGGTAATGAATTATATTGGGTCAAAGCAATCATTATTGGATTTTTTGGAAACAACTATAGAAGAATTTACAGGATATAAGGAAGGTGACAGTTTTGTCTTTGGAGATTTGTTTGCGGGAACCGGAGTTGTAGGGCAAAGATATAAGGAGAAAGGACATAGTGTAATATCAAATGATATCCAATACTATAGCTATGTTTTAAATAAACATTATATTGAAAATATACCGGAGTTGGATGACAGCTTACTTGAATATTTCAACAATCTTAATCCTGTTAAGGGCTTTATTTATAATAACTACTGTGAAGGTTCAGGTTCAGGGAGAAATTATTTTACAAATGAAAACGGAATGAAATGTGATGCTGTCAGAATTGAGTTGGAAAGACTGTATAGAGCAGGTGAAATAAATGATAATCTATATTTTTATTATCTGGCAAGTTTGATTAACTCAATAGATAAATATGCAAATACAGCATCGGTTTACGGTGCTTTCCTTAAACATATAAAAAAGCCGGCACAAAAAGAATTTATACTTGAGCTTTTACCTGTAGGCAACGGTAATATCGGAAAGGTCTACAATGAAGATATTAATGAATTGATAAAGAAAGTCGGCGGAGATGTATTATATATAGACCCTCCATATAATAACAGGCAGTACTGTTCCAATTATCATGTTTTGGAGACCATTGCCAAATATGATACACCGAAATTGAGAGGTGTTACCGGACTGAGAGATGAGACATATCAAAAAAGTAAATATTGCTCAAAACGTACCGTAATAGATATATTTGAAGATTTGATAAAGAATGCCGATTTTAAATATATCATTTTAAGCTATAACAATGAAGGACTTATGGATCTTAAAACAATTAAAGATATAATGTCAAAATACGGTGAATATGATTTTTTTACTAAGGAATATAGGCGTTTTAAAGCGGATAGAGATGAAAACAGAACGATTGCAGCTGATATAACTACGGAATATTTGCATTGTTTAAGGAAAATATAGATATAAAAAGCGATATCAAACTTTAAGATATCGCTTTTTGCTTATAAAGATTTAAGAAATTATTTTGAAGCTTTTCTTTATCACTATGCCGCATCCGACCAAAAATATAATGTATGAAGAAAATATTATCACTATTCTCTTTGTCATATCCACAAAGAAGCCTTCAGGTACAATATTTATCAGATTGTCTGTAGCCGGATTAAGCATCCACAAATCATTGTTAAAAAGCACGTGATGGAAGAGAATAAAATATTTCTCAAAGTCACCTGAAATAATAAATATAAGCATACCGGTTACAGCAAGTGAAATTAAAGTGCCATATAATAATACATTTGAAATAAATCTTGATGTACTGCCCTTAAGAAGTTTTGCCGATATAATACAGATTATACTTACAACAATCAGTAGATTCCTAAGATGAACGGCACCTATAAAAAGACCTCGCACATCCTTCATATGTGCAACTTCTCTCTCATTAAAGAAGGGAGTACCCGGAACATCTTTTATAGTAGCTTCTACATCAGTAAGAGTGTCTTTATTGCCGTTCAGATAGTGCATCATATTCACAGTGACATTCATAAGGTCAGGCATTGATATGCCGACAAAGCGGGTCACCGCATATTTATTATACTCTTTTTCATAGAATGAAAAGTCGGAGTATGCAGCGGCTTCGATTGAGGTAATCAGTGCAATAAACATCAGTGAAAAGCTTAAGATAATACCTAATAATAAACGAAGCGGTTTCATCAAGCTTCCTTCCAAGATTTTATTACCTTCAGTCTTGTGAACTCCTCACGATCCTTTTCCTCAAGTGCATTTGTAATATTCTTTACAAGTGAATCATAAGTGGGGATAGTGATATTCTTTAATGCATTGGCTCTTTTTTGAGTCTTTTTGATATTGCTTGCAAGTCTATATGCCGAATTTTCAATCATAGAGAGTTTGACAGTAAGTCTTTTGACCTCATTGAACCTGTCTCTGGCCTTGTCAAGTGATTCTCTGGTAGAATAATAAGCATAAGTAGGAGTAATAGGTTTATCATCATACCTTACAAGAGGTATTTCGGTACCCATTACCGATCTGGTCTTTATCTGTATGCTGTCTTCAATAGGAACGGAACCGGCTATATCAGACACGAAGTCAATGCCCAATTCGATATTTACATACATCAGTGCCTTATATGCGGCACTGAAAGTTGTGTCTATTTGTTTCTGGATTTCTTTAGCCTCATCAATAAGTCCCATAAGCTCACGGATAAGAATATTTCTTTTCTTATCCATCAAGCCGTAGCCTTGTCTTGCAAGTGCCAGAGAATTCTTTGAGGCTATCAAATTACCCTTGGTCGGGAATGTATTAATATTCATAATTAATCCTCTACTGTAGCAGGAACTATATCTCCGTTTGCATCAAGCATGGTCGGTTTATAATACTTGTCCAATATCTTTGTATCTATTCTGTCAAGCTCGCCCTTAGGCATAAGCCCAAGCAGATTCCAACCGATATCAAGTGTTTCAAAGATGGTTCTGTTATCATTGACTGACTGTCCGATAAACATCTGCTCAAAGGCTCTACCGAATACCAGATATTTCTTATCTGTATCTGAAAGCTCATCCTCACCGATGACAGATGCAAGAGCTCTGGCATCACCCACTTTAGAGTAGGAAGAGAAGAGCTGGTTTGCAACATCCTGATGGTCGGCTCTTGTAAAGCCTTCACCGATACCGTCCTTCATAAGTCTTGAAAGTGAAGGCAGTACGGAGATAGGAGGATAGATTGACTGACCGTTTAAGTCTCTGTCAAGAACTATCTGCCCCTCTGTAATATAACCTGTAAGGTCGGGAATCGGGTGAGTGATATCATCATTCGGCATAGTAAGTATAGGAATTTGTGTAACCGAACCGTTTACACCGCTTACAATGCCGGCTCTTTCATATATTGTGGCAAGCTCCGAGTACAGATATCCCGGGAAACCTTTTCTTGAAGGAATCTCGCCCTTAGAAGATGAAACTTCACGCATTGCCTCTGCAAATGAAGTCATATCTGTAAGGATTACAAGGATATGCATCCCCTTCTCAAAAGCAAGATACTCGGCAACGGTAAGTGCCACTTTTGGAGTTATAAGTCTTTCTACAACAGGGTCGTTTGCAAGATTGATGAAAGTGATAACATGGTCACTGACACCGCTCTCCGCAAAGGTTCTCTGGAAGAAATCCGCAACATCATGCTTTACACCCATAGCGGCAAATACCACTGCAAATTTCTCATCATCATTGTCGCTGTCACCAAGTGAAGACTGACGTACAAGCTGTGCCGCCAGCTCATCATGTGGAAGACCGTTTCCTGAGAAGATAGGGAGTTTTTGACCTCTGATAAGAGTCATAAGTCCGTCAATTGCAGAGATACCGGTTCTTATATAGTTTCTCGGGTACTCTCTTGTAACGGGATTTAAAGGCTTACCGTTTACATCAAGTGTTTTTTCAGCCTCTACATGGCCGAGACCGTCTATAGGCTCACCTATACCGTTGAATGTCCTGCCGAACATTGCCTCTGAAACTCCTATTTCCATAGGTTTTCCTGTAAGTTTTGTATGTGTATTTCTAAGCGCCATACGGTCGGTTCCTTCAAAAACCTGTATGACGGCCTTATCATCATTTATCTCTATAATTCTGCCAAGACGTTTCTCCTTACCATCTACGGTCATCTCTACAATCTCATCATAGGCAGCACCCTTGACACCCTCAAGAACTACCAGCGGTCCGTTTATGGAGCTAAGTCCAAGGTATTCTATTGACATTTTTTTACCTCCTATGCATTCTTTTCAAGTACTTTTTCGTAGAATGTGTCAATGTCTTTTTTGTATTGATCCAACATTTCAAGTTTATCATTCGGAACATCATACTTTATAGAAGTTACCTTATCCCAAATGCTGTCCTGATGTAAAACGCTCATAGGCATACCCTGATGTACCAGTGCTTTTGATTTCTGATACAGATAAAGTATAACGTCCATCATCTTAAACTGCTTTATTAACGGAACACAAGTATCATCCTTGTGGAATGCATTCTGCTGCAAAAATCCTACTCTTATAACCTTTGCAATATCAAGTATAAGCTTTTGATCATCAGGCAGTACATCCGCACCGATAAGCTTTACTATTTCCATCAAGGATGCTTCCTGATTGAGGATATATACAACTCTGTTTCTGTATTCAACGAATTTTTTATTTACATGTTCCGCATACCAGGGTGCCAGATCGGTCAGATACTCCGAATAGCTGTCAAGCCACTGAATAGCCGGGAAGTGTCTGGCATAAGCAAGCCTCTTATCAAGTCCCCAGAAGCAACGCACGAATCTTTTGGTATTCTGTGTTACAGGCTCCGAAAAGTCACCACCCTGTGGAGAAACCGCACCGATGATGGAAACTGAACCTTCACTGCCGTTTAAGTTTTGCATCATTCCGGCTCTCTCATAGAAAGCGGAAAGTCTTGATGCCAAGTATGCCGGGAAACCTTCCTCGGCAGGCATCTCCTCAAGTCGGCCTGAAATCTCACGAAGCGCCTCAGCCCATCTTGAAGTGGAGTCCGCCATGATTGCCACATCATAACCCATATCTCTATAATACTCTGCAAGTGTCAGACCTGAGTACAGAGATGCCTCTCTGGCCGCTACAGGCATATTTGAAGTATTTGCGATAAGAGTTGTTCTGTCCATAAGAGGATTGCCGCTCTTTGGGTCGATAAGTTCTGAAAACTCCTCAAGAACCTGTGTCATCTCATTACCACGCTCACCACATCCTATATATATGATGATATTTGCATCGGACCACTTTGCAATCTGGTGCTGTGTCATAGTCTTACCCGTACCGAATCCTCCGGGAACAGCGGCAGTACCGCCCTTTGCAAGCGGAAAGAGAGTATCAAGTATTCTCTGTCCTGTGATAAGCGGAACACTTGCAGGGAATCTCTTTTTTGTAGGTCTCGGTACACGAATAGGCCAATGCTGTGTCATTGTAATCGGGATTTCACTACCGTCTGTAAGTTGCAATGTAAGAAGCTTATCATTTATAGTATAATCACCGTCCTCAACCACATCTATAACATAGCCCTTAAGATTCGGTGAGAGCATTACTTTATGCATTATTGCCTGAGTTTCCGGAACCTCGGCAATTACGGTACCGCCGTCAATAGCCTGACCCGGCTTTACAGTTATATGTGTTTTCCAAAGTTTCTTTGTATCAAGTGAATCTACACTTACACCTCTTGATATATAAGCTCCTTCTTTTTTAGCTATTTCACTGAGCGGACGCTCAATACCGTCAAAGATATTGTTAAGTATACCCGGTGCAAGAGTTACTGAAACGGGGGAGTCTGTACCTGTTACTGTTTCGCCGGGTTTCAGACCGCCGGTTTCCTCATAAACCTCGATAACGGTTGCATCGGTTGTAAGACCGATTACCTCACCTACCAGGTTTTCTTTACCTACATATACCATTTCATGCATTTCAAAGCCGGAATCATTTGATGTCTTTACGATTGGCCCGTTTATTGCAAATATAATACCTGTTTTTGCCATTATAGCACCTCCATATCTACATCAAATTTATCTTTAGCTTCTGCTATTTTTTTCTCAAAAGAATTATCAATCAAGATATTTTTAGCCGGGATAACAGCTCTTATACCGCCATGGAATGGATATTTGCTGATAGCTATATCAATACCATGTTTTGCAGAAAGCTTATTGATTAATGCTTCATCATTCGGGTCGATATATATTTTTACTTCATCATTTCCCGCAAATTTGAGTGCCTTGTCTATCTGTGAATCAAGTAAGGCCTCATAAGCGGGAGAGGACTGATAAGCAGCCAGCTTTGACTCAAGCTGTGCAAAGATTTTATCCTTAAGTTCGGCAGCTTTTTTGCTAAGCTCCATTTTCAATTTTATTTGTTCAAGAGCAAGCTCCTTATTGGTTTCCTTATCAATCCTTGTAGTTTCTGTTTTGACTTCCATATCTGCAAGCTTTTGCTCGCTGCTTTGGTAGTCTGCAAAGTCCTTATCTAAAGCATTTTTATAATCTGAAAGTATCTTTTCAGCCGCAGCCATGGCATCCGCCACACAGGCCTCTTTAAAATGCTGTAGTTTTTCTTCTATTGTCAAGATAATACCTACCTTTTTATACTAATGCAACAGTCCGGCAAATTGCTGGACTGTCAGGACAAGTTTGTAAGATAAATCCTACAAAACAGATGTATCAGACAGATGAGGTCATCCATCTACAGTTTTAATCCGATAGCTTCATTTACATAGTCTGTAATAAAGTTCTCAGATCTTCCGGTACCATGTCTATCCGGTATATCAATAAAGAGCGGTATATGTGATTCCATCTTATATTTGTTGACAAGCTCGGGATAGTCCTTAGAAAACTTTTCTGTAAGAAGAACTATACCTATATCTTTGCTGTTAACAACAAAATTCAGGGCATCAGTCAGTTCATTTTTCTCATGAACCACCACTCCTTCCACTCCTACAAGTCTCATACCTGTAAGAGTATCTACATTATCGCTAATAAGGTACATTTTCATAAGATTGCCTATTATAAACGACCTAAGATCATGAATGCAACTACAAGTCCGTAAAGACAAACACCTTCTGCAAGACCTACGAAGATAAGTGACTTACCAAGGATTGAACCGTCCTCACTGATAGCTCCAAGTGCGGCGGATGCGGCGGCAGATACGGCAATACCTCCACCGATGCAGGCAAGACCTACAGAAAGAGCAGCTGAAATATATCCAAGACCTGCCGCACTTGAAGAGACCGCATCAGCTTCACCTGCTGCATAAGCATTGCCTGACAAAAACAGTACTGTGGCAATTGCCATAACACTGAAGAACATAAAGATGTTTCCTGCAAGGGCTTTCTTATAACGCCCCTTTGTCTTCTCACCGATCATAAATACTATGAAAGGAACTGCGATACTTAAAATAAGAGCTGCCGAAAGTGTTATTTTTGCTAAAGTGTTCATTTTTTTCTCCTAAATAAAAACTATATATTTTTATATGACTAAGTCATATGGTTAATAAATTGATTTGTTACTATGAGTAAGGCTTAAACGCCCTACCGCCTCCTGTGTAGAATCTGGAGAATAACTCATAATACTCCAGACGAAGCACCTGTATACCTACAATCAAACCTTCCATACCCATAACGAAGATGTTACCTAAAACAACACCAATCCAGTTGATATGTCCGCTCTCGGCACCTGAGAGCATAAGAACAACTTCCATCATAGCGGCATGGCTGACTGCAAAAGCACCGACCCTGACAAATGACAGTGAATTTGAAAAATAGCTTAAAAGTACTTCAAACAGTTCAAAGAATCCCTGGAGTATAAACATTCCCACGCCGCCTTCAAGGTGAACATGTTCTTTTTCCACCATTTTTGCCAAAGGCTCTTTTAAGAAGATTAGAATTAACGGTATTACAAACATTATAATAAGCACTATAGATGCAGGTAACTCATAACCTGCCATAAAAAGTACCATTGTAGCAAGTGCCGACGCATAGAATACAAGTCCGGCAACACCGTTTGTATCAAATAATGCTTCACCGGGTTTTTTAAATCTCAGCTTTGTCAAGATATTTAGAATCATCATAAGTATAATGACAGCCATACCAAGTGTTATGGTTACAACAAAAACTGTATTAAGGTTTCCGATAACGGGAAGTGCAGTCATTGCCTTTGCAGGTCTTAACCAAAGCGGTTGTATAATATCTTCAAAACCGAAGACGGAACCGAACAGGAATCCGAATATTGTGGAAAAGAATCCGCATCTTGCAATAATACCTGCAAGTCTCAGTTTCTTTGTACAAGCAAAAATACTGCCTAAGATTAAAAGTACAAGCCCCTGTCCCACATCTCCGAACATAAAGCCGAACAGTATGGAATAAGTGATACCTACAAGAACGGTAGGATCAAATTCTCTGTAATTCGGAAGTCCATACATCTCAACAAACATCTCAAAAGGTCTGAACAAAACATTGTTTTTTAACCTGACAGGCGGAGTGCTTAGAACCTTTGACAAATCTTTTTCTGAAAGACAGAAAGTATTAGGTTCATCCTCCAATTCCTTTGAAAGCTTTGCCGCATCCTTTTCGGTTAACCAACCGCATATAATGTAAAACACCCTCTTATCGGATCTGTTTTCTCTGGTGGCGGCTGCGTACTTTCTTACATCAAATACTCTGTTAAACCTGTTAAGCACATGATTTGCCAGTAAGAAATCATCTCTTCTGTCTTCAAGAGTCTTTACAATCTTACTGTCAACAGATGCGATCTCATTATTTATAGACTGAATCTTTTCTTCAAGATGTTTACTTGCCGCGGCAGGCGTACCCTCATATCCTTCAGGCAAGAAAAACCTTTCAAAATGCATAGAAGAGTAGATGGCATCTATTTGATCTGATATAGCCTCAGGTACAAAATATACACCCCACACCCTGTCATCAATTTCACTTGCTTTATAGAAGATAGTATCAATACTGTCATATATAAAGGTCATGAATTTCTCATAGTATTCCTTCGGCATAGAACCGAATCTGAAGTTTACATACTTAAAATGAAGAATTTTTTCAGTATCATAGTCCAGTCCGATAAAATATTGGACGTTTTTCAGCTTTTCTTCATATTTTGCAAGCTCCGCTTCAAAATCACTCTTTTTTTGTGAAAAGGCATTGACCTTATCATAAAGAGTCTTTGTTAATTCCTCGGCCTCTTCGATGCTCATTTGACGATTTGATTTGAAATCTACATTCTTAAAGTACTCCTTAAGCTCTTGTGAAATGCTTAGAACATTTTTATAAGGATTGGTATCAGTAAACGGATGTAATTCTTTGACATCCTTAAGTTCGGATAGAGCATTTTCTATCTGAAAATCATATTTGCTGATATAGGTTTCAATAACTCTGTCAATATCGTCTTTCGGGCCTGTGATATTCAAGAATTTCATTCTTTCAATCATGCGAAAGACCTCCTTGTCTCAAGTTTTAGAATCGTAGTGACAATATCCTCTGCAGGCAGTGAATACCTGATAGACTCTATTATTTTTGTAACTCTGCTTATTTCCAGCTCTCTGGCATATAGATAATAGCTGAGTGTGGCCAAAGAATACGGATCTTTTTTCTTGTTCTTAGTGTACAAATATTCAAGTGATGAAGTGAAAATCTCTTCAAGTCCGGGTTTGTTTTTGAAGAGCCTGGCTTCCAGTTTTCCATAGTAAGTGGTCTCAAAAATTTCAAAAAAACCGGCAACATTTTCAGCTTCGGCCATTTTCTTTATCTCATCCACACTTAACTTGTAGTAGTGCGGGACAAGAGTGGCATACAGATCGGCACTCTTTACC
Source organism: Lachnoanaerobaculum saburreum DSM 3986 (assembly GCF_000185385.1). Lineage (GTDB taxonomy): Bacteria > Bacillota > Clostridia > Lachnospirales > Lachnospiraceae > Lachnoanaerobaculum > Lachnoanaerobaculum saburreum. The sequence continues at coordinate 2,988,433 of NZ_GL622296.1, read as the reverse complement.
TTATAGTATTTCTTTGTCCTATATATCCATTGCATATTTAAAAAGTCACATCTTGTGCCAAGGATTGACAACACATCTTTGCTTTCAGTACCTTTAAGTTCCTTTGCCGCAAATTTAAAGCATATATCAAAGTAATAAGAATCCAGTGCAAGACCGTATTCAAATATGGTATGCCCACCCTTTGAATATACTTCATTCAGGCAGTTATAATATTCGGTATGTTTCAGTGTCTCAATGAATTGTGAAATGTCATTGGCAGCCAATAAATCATCCATGTTAAAGTCCATATGAACACCTATATGCTTTGCATAAGATTTTAAATTCAAAGATCTTGGCCTGTTGCTTAGAATATCTCTAAGTATACGCTTTAGAATATATAATTCATTGTACATAGACACTAAGTTCAGGTATTTTCTGGGTGTACCTGAAGTGAACTTATACAGTCCCATGAACTCTTCCAAACTACTAAGCATCAGAATCTGTTCGATATCTTCACGGTGCAATGTGGAAACATCTACATTTTTGAATGCATCTCTGTAGTATTTGTACCTCATCAGCTCATTCATAGCGGAAGAGATACTGTCACATTCACACAGTGATTTGAACCCTTCAATACTTATCAAATCACCGGACATCGCACGAACCTTTGTAGTAAGGGAAGAATATTTAAATAAATTTCCCATGGCTACTCCTTAATCATTTCTGAAAATAGTGCATCCACATATTTATCATGGTTAGTGTCATACATGTCTTGTAGATCCTTAAAGGCTTTTTCAGATTGATGCTTCAGCTCTAATATCTTCTTTTCTTTTGCAACATTCATAGATTCCTGCAATGCAGCAATTCGAGACTTCGTCTTGGCATCAAGATCTTGTTTCCAAAGCTCTTTTGTGACGTTCATTTCAGCAGCAATTTCTTTTTTCTTAAGATTGGCGTCATCAATATAGCTTTGTGACGAGTCTTCGATTTCAGAAAGTCTACTTATTATATCATCCATAAAACCTCCTTAGTAAATTGTATTATGTGATATACCATGTAAGGCAAACCACTTTAAATATATTTCAGGCTATTTTTCATTGCATTTAATAGGAAGAAATACATTTGTCGAAAACAATAATATACCTTTTTAAGAAAAAGTAAAGGGGAAAGATTAAATAAAATTGATAAAAAAAATTTAAAGCCGAGAAAGTAAACAATTGTAATCGTTCTATGTATCGGACAGGCATACATAAGTACACGCAGTACGAACATATACTTGAAAAAAAATATGATTTAGTGTATAATTCTCAAGGAAGTAGGCAGTATTAGCGAAGGTGCTTGCCTACTATTTTGTTGTATAAGCGCATATTTTATGAAGAAATAATTATTTGTGTACATAAAATATCGGCAAAATACTTTAATAAATCAAAATGATAAAGAAATAAGAAAAGGAGAGGATATTGTGTTAAAGTATATTATCAAAAGGTTGATATTCGGTATTGCTACCATATTTGTTGTATCGACCTTGACATTTTTCCTGATGCAACAGGTTCCGGGCGGTCCGTTTGCTGCGGATAAGTCAATTTCAAAAGCGGCTCAAAAAGCTTTGGAGGTTAAATACGGCTTAGATAAGCCGATTACAGTACAGTATTTAAATTATTTTAAAAATGCTTTGCATGGGGACTTTGGAATCAGTATAAAGCAAAGAGGAAGGGATGTGGCTCAGATAATATCCTCAAAATTTCCGGTTTCAGCCAGAGTCGGAGGTATATCAATTATTCTTTCACTTCTGGTAGGTGTTCCGCTCGGTTCCGTTGCGGCACTTAATAGAGGCAAGATACTTGACAGGCTCATCATTGTATTTGCCACCTTGGGTATTGCGGTACCAAGCTTTGTAATATGTACAATCCTTATGTATATATTAGGTGTTAAGCTCGAACTTCTGCCTACATACGGTCTGACATCACCACTTCATTATATAATGCCGGTGCTGGCACTTTCTTTTTATCCTACAGCATATATTGCAAGGCAGATGAGATCTTCAATGCTTGATGTATTGGGGCAGGATTATATGAGAACAGCCAGAGCAAAGGGACTCTCGGAAAATGTTATTCTGTTCAAACACGCACTTAGAAATGCAATTCTGCCTATCGTTACATATATGGGACCTTTGGTAGCATATACACTTGTAGGAAGCTTTGTAGTGGAAAAGATATTCACAATTCCGGGACTTGGCGGTGAGTTTGTAAGTTCGGTTATAAATCAGGACTACACAGTTATTATGGGAACTACAATATTCCTTGCATCACTTATAATAGTGATGAATGTGTTGGTAGATATTGCATATACCGTTATAGATCCCAGAATCAAATTAAAATAAAGCCTATAAGAAAGGAGAAGGTTGTCACACAGCTTGTGATTTCCTCATATAAAATGAGCAAACATATTATTTCAGGGCATTTAAACTTATCGCCTGATGATTTTTTGCCCGCCAGCAAGGAAGAAAAAGAAAGTCTTATAGTGATGCGTAAAAGTGTCAGTTTCTGGCAGGACGGTTTTAGAAGACTTTTAAAGAATAAAGTTGCACTTGTGTCATTAGCGGTATTTATCGTTATATTGATACTTGCATTTATAGTTCCGATATTTTATCCATATAACTATGCTACACAGATTCAAGGCAGTGAGAGACTCTTGCCGATGCAGTTTTCGGCAGGAGAGCTTACAAGGATATCGGCGGGAGAGCATATATTCCCACATATACTCGGTACGGACAGTCTTGGAAGAGACTATGCGATAAGAGTAATGATGGGTGCCAGAATCTCACTTATAGTAGGTCTTTTGGCATCACTTATAGTACTTGTTATAGGATCAATCTACGGTTCAATAGCTGCGTTTTCAGGCGGTTGGGTAGATCTTATAATGATGAGAATTGTAGATATTATATATACGGTTCCTGATATTCTGCTTATTATATTGCTTACATTTGCACTCAAAAAGCCTATGAAGTTTTTGGCAGGTGCGCCGGGCTTCGGTTGGATCAATGTGCTTGGAATCAATCTTATCAGTATATTTGTAGTGTTTGCACTGCTCTACTGGGTAGGTATGGCAAGAATAGTCCGTGGACAGATACTTGTTTTAAAGGAGCAGGAGTATGTTACAGCAGCCAGAGCATTGGGTGCAAAGAGCGGCTCCATCATCAGAAAGCACTTGCTTACAAACACTATAGGAACATTGATAGTCACCACAACATTGCAGATACCTTCAGCTATATTTACAGAGAGTTATCTTTCATTTTTAGGACTTGGTGTTGCGGTACCTATGCCCTCGCTCGGTTCACTTGCATCAGATGCCATTACGGGATTGCAGACATATCCGTATCTTTTATTTGCACCTGCATTGCTTATCAGTTTGATAATACTTAGTCTAAATTTATTAGGTGACGGACTTCGTGATGCATTTGACCCTAAACTGAAAAATTAAGGAGAGATATATGAAACATTTAGTAGATATAGAACATGAAAGACTCTCCTTCTTTACACCGGCAGGAGAGGTTAAGGCATTGGATGATGTTTCCTTCTATGTGAATGAAGGAGAGGTAATAGGAATAGTAGGAGAGTCCGGTTCCGGAAAGAGCGTTACAAGTTATTCACTTATGGGGCTTATAGCAAATCCCGGAAAGATTATAGGCGGTGACCTCTATTTCAACGGTTATCATATCAATGAGATGAGTGAAAAGGAAATGAGAAAGATCCGTGGAAATGAAGTTTCAATCATTTTTCAGGATCCTATGACCAGTTTGAATCCGGTATATACCATCGGCAATCAGATAATGGAAGTTATACTGCTGCATACAAACAAGAGTAAAACGGAGGCAAGAGAAAGAGCAAAAGAGCTTCTCACACTTGTAGGAATCAATGAGCCGGACAAGAGATTAAAGCAATATCCGCATGAGCTTTCAGGCGGTATGAGACAGAGAGTTATGATTGCTATGGCACTTGCATGTGAGCCGAAGTTACTTATTGCGGACGAGCCTACCACGGCACTTGATGTTACCATTCAGGCACAGATTATAGAACTTATGATGGAGCTTAAGAATAAGCTCGGTATGGCAATCATTATGATCACACATGATCTTGGTGTCGTTGCAAGCATATGTGACAGAATAGCTGTAATGTATGCAGGAAAGATAGTAGAGAGCGGTATGACAGATGATATTTTCTACAATCCCAAGCATGAGTACACAAAGGGACTTCTAAAGAGTATTCCAAAGATGTATGAGTACGACTATGAGAGACTTGTACCTATAGAAGGTTCACCTGTGGACATGTTAAACCCTCCAAAGGGCTGTCCGTTTGCTTCAAGATGTGATTCATGTATGAAGATATGTCTTAGAGAGATGCCGCCTGTGAAGAATTTCAGTGATACACATTATTCACAGTGTTGGCTCAATGAAATAGAAGATGATATAAAGAGTGAGGGAGGATCGGAATGTCTGAAAAAATAATCAAGGTTGAACATTTGCAACAATTCTTCCCTGCAGGAGGTTTCGGTAAGAATAAAAAATATGTCAGAGCCGTAGATGATGTTTCCTTCTATATAGAAAAGGGAGAGACTCTGGGATTGGTAGGAGAGTCGGGCTGCGGTAAGACTACCACCGGAAGATCACTGCTTAGACTCTATGAGCCTACAGACGGTAGAATTATCTACAACAACAATGTGCTTTTTGACAGCGGAAAGGTGCCTGTAGTAGATGATGACGGAAATGATATAATTGAAAACGGTGTGCCAAAGCTTGGGAAAAAGACTGCCGTAAATATGGCACAGTACAGAAAGAAGCTTCAGATAGTTTTTCAGGATCCGTATGCTTCACTTGACCCCAGAATGACTGTAGGCGATATAATAGGAGAGGCAATAGATATCAATAAGATAGCCGATTCAAAAAAGGACAGGCAGGACAGGATAATAGAAGTTTTAAGGACTGTAGGACTGAACTCGGAGCATGCAAACAGATATCCGCATGAGTTCTCAGGCGGTCAAAGACAGAGAGTCGGTATTGCCAGAGCACTTGTAGTGAATCCGGATTTTATAGTGGCGGATGAGCCGGTATCGGCACTTGATGTTTCCATACAGGCACAGGTCGTAAATATGTTTGAGGATTTGCAAAAGGACAGAGGTCTTACATATCTCTTTATTGCACATGACCTTTCTATTGTAAATCATATAAGTAACAGGATAGGCGTTATGTATCTTGGCAGAATGGTGGAACTTGCAGAAAGTGCGGAGATTATATTCAGACCGCTTCATCCGTATACAAGGAGCCTTATCTCCGCTATTCCTATAGCCGATCCGAAACTTGCCAGAGAAAGAACAAGAATTGTGCTTGAAGGAGAGGTTCCCTCACCGCTTAATCCGCCAAGCGGATGCCATTTCAGAACCAGATGTAAATATGCTACCGAACAGTGTGCTATGGAAGTTCCGAAGTGGAGAGAGATGGAAAAGGGGCATTTTGTGGCCTGCCACAATATTGAAATAATGCTACCGCAATCCCACCGGCTTTAGACGGTGGTTTAAGGTAGTATAAGAAAAAACAATAGGGCAGGGACTGCCCGAATTAACGCCTGTGGAGATAGTAGGTTGCGAGGTCAGTGAAGCAGGAAGCCCATAGGCTTTAGACTATGGGTAGTTCACAAGATTAATTAGATATTATAACCGAACGGTTAAAAAAACATTCAGGAGGATTTATGAAAAAAAGATTTATTTTGGTTACATTGGCACTTGCAGGTGCTATAGCACTTTCAGGATGTGGAGGAGGATCAAAGTCGGCAAAGAAAGTAAGCGGTAAGATTCTTACTATCGAAATGGGACCGGAAGTGGAGTCGATTGACCCTGCACTGAATACAACAAATGACGGTGCAAATTATCTCACTTACCTTTTTGACAACTTACTTAGAACGGATAAGGACGGAAAGGTGGTGCCGAGTTTGGCACAAAAGTATGAAGTAAGTGATGACGGACTTACATGGACCTTTCATCTAAGAGACGGATTAAAGTGGTCGGACGGCTCGGATTTTACAGCAAATGACTTTGTATACAGTTGGCAGAGAATGGTTGACCCCGATGTTGCCGCACCATATGCCGAGACTGTGCTTGGAATGGTGGAAGGCTATGATGAGGCTATAGGTAAGCCGGATGAAAACGGTAATCAAACAACCACTCCGGATATAACAAAACTGAGAGTAGAGGCACCTGACGATAAGACTTTTGTTGTTCATATGTCACATCCTACACCATATTTTGATAAACTTGCTACATTTCCAGCCCTTTCGCCTGTAAAGAAAGATGTGGTAGAGGCAAAACCGGACGGTTGGACACTTGATCCTAAGACATATATTTCTACAGGACCTTTTAAGCTTGCAGAATGGAAATCCGGAAGCTATCTGATGCTTGAGAAGAATGAAAATTATTGGAACAAGGATGCTGTAAAACTTGACGGTATCAAATGCCTTCTTATGGGGGATCAGAATGCCGCATTCAGTGCATATGAGGCAGGGGACGCTTTAATGATTAAGGATATTCCTACACAGGAAATCACTACATTACAGAAGAGGCCTGACTATCGCCTTGATCCGCAGATTGGAACATATTTTATTGACCTGAACAATACATTAGATGAGTTCAAGGATGCAAAAGTCCGTCAGGCACTTTCGCTTGCACTTGACAGAAAGTATATTTCAGAGACTATTACGGCGGGTACATATACTCCTGCAAAAGGCTTTGTTCCGGCAGGCGTAGTTGATTGGGACGGAAGCTCATGGTATGACCACCTTACAGACCCTTCAGTATATATAAATGTTGACGATTATCAGGGAAATCTTGCAAAGGCAAAAGAGCTTTTGAAAGAGGCGGGACATGAGAACGGTGCAGGTCTTCCTACTATTGTATACTCAACCAATGATCAAAGCTATCACAAAAAGATTGCCGAGTACTTACAGCAGGTCTGGGGCGAGCTTGGAGTAAAGGTTGAGGTAAATATAGTTGAGTGGAAATCATTTACACCACAGAGAAGATCGGGAAACTATCAGGCGGCAAGAGACGGTTGGGTAATGGATTACAACGATCCTTCAAATATACTTCAGCTTACATCAACAGGAAACGGAAACAACAGTTCAAAGTACTCCAATCCCGAGTATGATGCACTCCTTGAGAAGGCCGCAAATGAGGCGGATCCGCAGACAAGATTCGGATACTTCCATCAGGCCGAGGAGATGCTTATGAGAGATATGGGTGTAACACCGCTTCTTTACTACAATGAGATGTATCTTCAGAGTGATAAGATAAAAGACAGCTATCATACAACTGACGGTATCTGGCACTTTGAGTATGCCGATATAGCGGAATAAAATATTTTTGAGTCTGAACTTGATTTCAGGCTCTTTTTTGTGTATAAATATTGGTAACAGTGAAGTTATTTCCGGACGGGTAAAACTTCAAATATTTCGGCTTACAAAGATTTTGTCCGTGTATTTGCGGGGGTGGACAAAAATATGTAAGTATAGTATAATTATGCATACGACTGAATAAATTTAAACCTATAAAGTTATTTAATAAATTAATTTACATTAACCTTATATATTTAAGTTTTGCAGGTGTGTTATTAAATTTGGAGGAGGAATTGATGAAAAAACGATTTATTGTTGCGGCATTGGCAATAGCCGGTGCAATGGCCCTTTCAGGTTGCGGTGGGGGATCCAAGTCAAGCAGTGAGCCGGCGGCGGACAGCAAGACTGCACAAGGTGAAGGCACAAAAAAATCAGATGGAGGTAAGAAAATACTTACTATTCAGCTTGGCCCTGAGGTTGAGACAATTGACCCCGCGCTCAATTCATCAGTTGACGGAGGAAACTATATTTTATTTGCCTTTGACAATCTTTTAAAGATTGATAAAGACGGAAATGTAGTACCGGGACTTGCAGAAAAGTATGAGAAAAGCGATGATTTGCTTACTTGGACATTCCACTTAAGAGACGGCTTAAAGTGGTCGGACGGATCGGATTTCAAGGCTGAAGATTTTGTTTATAGTTGGCAAAGAATGGTTAATCCTGATGTTGCATCCCCTTATGCTCAAACAGTGCTTGGAATGGTGGAAGGCTATGATGAGGCTGTAGGTAAGCCTGATGAAAATGGTAACACTACCATAGATCCGGATCCTACAAAGCTGAAGGTGGAGGCACCTGATGACAAAACCTTGGTTGTTCATATGGCAAAGCCTGTACCGTATTTTGACAAGCTTGCAGCATTTGCTTCACTTTCACCTGTAAAAAAGGATGTAGTCGAGGCAAACCCGGACGGATGGAGTATTGACCCGAAGACCTATATTTCTACAGGTCCTTTTAAGCTTACAGAGTGGAAGCAGGGAAGCTATTTGATGTTTGAGAAGAATGAGAACTATTGGGATGCGGATTCCATAAAACTTGACGGTATCAAATGTCTTCTTATGCAGGATCAGAATGCAGCTTTCAGTGCATATGAGTCAGGTGATGCTTTGATGATTAAGGATATTCCTACACAGGAGATTACAACATTAAAGGAAAGACCGGATTATCATCTTGATCCGATACTTGGTACATACTATCTTGACTTAAACAATACTTTAGAGGAGTTTAAGGATCCTAAGGTTCGTATGGCACTTTCTCTTGCACTTGACAGAAAGTATATCTCAGAGACTATTACTGCAGGTACATATAGTCCTGCTTCAGGTTTTGTAAGTGACGGTGTAACGGACTGGGACGGTACTGCTTGGAAAGATCATATCACAGATTCTTCAGCATATATCAATATAGACGATTTTGCAGGAAATCTTGCAAAGGCAAAAGAGCTTTTGAAAGAAGCGGGACATGAGAACGGTGCAGGTCTTCCTACTATTGTATATTCAACCAATGATCAGGCTTATCACAAAAAGATTGCCGAGTATTTACAGCAGGCATGGGGTGAGCTTGGACTTAAGGTCGAGGTAAATATAGTCGAGTGGAAGTCATTTACACCACAGAGAAGATCGGGAAACTATCAGGCGGCAAGAGACGGTTGGGTAATGGATTATAATGATCCTTCAAATATCTTGGAGCTTGCGGTAACCGGAAACGGAAATAACAATTGTAAGTACTCCAATCCTGATTTTGATGCACTTATGGAAAAGGCCGCTAAAGAAAAAGATCCTAAAACAAGATTCGGTTACTTCCACCAGGCTGAAGAACTTGCAATGAAAGATGCGGCAATGGTTCCGCTGCTTTATTACAATGATTTCTATCTTCAGAGTGATAAAGTTAAGGACAGTTGGCATTCACCTGACGGATTCTGGCATTTTGAATATGCCGATATAGCTGAGTAAAGGTTAAAAAGCTAAAATTTAACAGTTTACATTTATTAAAATGTGGGGGTGTGAGAAAACTCAATCAAGTTTTTTCACACCCCCTTTTTATTTTTACAACTTTCCTGTTTCCTTATAAAACTTAGGTTTAATATATATCTTTATAAATGTGTATCCTTTCTGTTTCAGATATTATTTCTATTCTTAATAAAATTTACGTAAATAAATTTTTTAAAATAATTAAATATAAAGAAAATTAGTAAAAAGATAGAAGTTTAATAATATATTGTAATTTCATTGACTTTATAACTGCGTATA
>NZ_GL622296.1:2976716-2978689 GCF_000185385.1 Lachnoanaerobaculum saburreum DSM 3986 | reverse complement strand
TTTATAACTGCGTATATGTAATAATCAAAGAGAAAAGAATGAAAATATAAAAAATATTTACGTAAATATTTTAATGAATAAAATGCTTGGAAAGGAACGCTACCAATGATTAAATTTGGAATTATAGGCTTTGGTTACATGGGACATAAGCATGAGATAAAAATCGCACAGACAAAAGGAATGGAATTGGTGGGGATTTGTGATATTGACGAGTCAAGGATGAACGATTCATCAACTCCGGGAGTTATCAAGTACACAGATGCGGATAGATTGCTTGAAAATGATGAGATTGATACTGTGCTGATTGTTGTTGAAAATCACAAGCATAGAGAAATGGTGGAGAAGGCCGCAAGAGCAGGAAAAAACATTATCTGTGAAAAGCCGGTTGCTCTTAGTGTGAAAGAATTTGATGAAATGGTGCAGATATGTAAAGAGTGTGAGGTTGATTTTACAATTCACCATCAAAGACGATATGATAAAGATTACAGGACAATGAAAACGGTTTATGACAAAAACTTACTGGGCAATATATATACAATTCAATCAATGTTATATGGTATAAACGGAAATATGCATGACTGGCATGTATATAAAAAATACGGCGGCGGAATGCTTTATGATTGGGGCGTTCACTTGATTGACCAAATATTATGGATGGTTCAATCTAAGGTTGAATCTGTCTATGCTCAGGTGAGGAATGTGATTAATTTTGAGGTTGATGATTATTTTAAAATTGACATAAAATTTCAAAATAATATTCATGCGGAAATAGAACTTGGAACATATTTTTTGGAAGATAAAGAAAATTGGTTTGAACACCATTGGTTTATCGGCGGCGATAAAGGAAGTGCATACTCGGACGGCTTTTTTCCGAAAGGTAAAATTGTAAAAACAAGCCGTCTTCTTACAAATGTTCCGGGTAAGACAACTATGACTTTTGCAGGTCCTACACGTTCGTTCGGACATATTGATAAAGATATTCTTTTGACAGAGGAACTTCCTGTTGCGGATACTGAGCAGATTGATTTTTTTGAAAATTATAGAGATGCACGAGAAGGACAAACTGAATTTATAATTAAAATCCCCGAAATACGCAGGGTGATGCAGATTCTTGAAGCTGTTTGGAAGTCATCAGAGAAAAACGAAGTAATAAAATTTGACGGAGGTTTATAATGCGTATTGTTGTATGGGATGAAAATTTACATAAAAAAGAGGAAGAAGTTCAGAAAGTTTATCCAAGGGGTATTGCTGAGGAAATAGCAGGCGGAATAAACAGAGAATTATCTTTTGCCGATAATTTTGAAGTTACATGTTTGAACAGTGATATGGATGAATTCGGATTGACTGAAGAAATATTGGAGAAAACAGATGTGCTTGTCTTTTGGGCGCACCGTACCCATGGGATTTTTCCGGATGAAATAGTAGAAAGAATATATAACAGAGTGATGAAAGGTATGGGACTTATTGTGCTGCACTCGGCTCATTTGAGTAAAGTATTTAAAAGGCTGATGGGAACAAGTTGTACATTAAAGTATCGTTATGGGGACTTTGCACGTATATGGACCACATCTCCTTCACATCCGATAGCAAAAGGGATACCTGAATTTTTTGATTTGGAAGAGGAAGAGATGTACGGGGAGTTTTTTGATATCCCCAAGCCTGATGATGTCGTTTTTACTACTTGGTTTTCAGGGGGTAATTTATTTAGAGGGGGCTGTACATGGCAGAGAGGATACGGGAAAGTTTTTTACTTTCATCCGGGACATGATACAAATTCAGCCTATTACAATCCTTTAGTGCTAAAGGTAATCAGCAATGCGGTTTTGTGGGCTGCGCCGATAAAGGAAAGAGAAGATATCAGATGTGAAGAGTATTCAAGAATAAATTTACGTAAAAATAAAATATATGTAAAACAAACGCTATTAAATGTGTTAAATAAACAAAATAGATATTTATTATTATACAAATATTAT
>NZ_GL622296.1:2975697-2976666 GCF_000185385.1 Lachnoanaerobaculum saburreum DSM 3986 | reverse complement strand
TAATATTATTGACATAAATAATAAATAGTAATATACTTAATAAAAAGAAAATATAGAATTTGCGCAAATAATATAATAACATTTGGAATAAAAGGAGGATATGTATGAGACTGGGATATATGACAAATGCGTTTGGACCGTTGGTAGGAGCAGGAGCAGGGGTAACAAGTGTTAAGGATATTCGATATTTAACAATGTGTGATGATGGAGAAACTATGAAGACAATCCGTAATATCGGATTTGAATATATCGAGGTTCTTGACGGAAATCTGACCAAGTATGCCGAAAACATTGATGAACTTAAAGCGATGATGAAAAATGCAAATGTGCAGATGATGAGCGTGTGTATCGGTGCCAATTTCATTTATAAGGATGCTTTGGAAGATGAGATGGAACATGTTGAAGAAGTATGTAAGGCAGCTAAGGAAGTCGGAGTGACATATTTGGTAATCTGTGGCGGAGCCATAAGAAAGGGCGGAATCAGACCGGGAGATACGAAACTTTTGGCCGAAGGAATTGATGAGGCTGAAAAAATTGCCAAGAAGTATGGTTTGATTGCATGCTTTCATCCACATCTCGGATCAATTGCAGAGAGACCGAAAGAGATAGATGAACTTTTGTCATATTCAAATATTAAGGTTTGTCCGGATGTTGCACATCTTGCTGCCGGAGGATATGACCCGCAGAAGTTTATTGAAAAATATTATGACAGAATTGCATTGATTCATCTAAAAGATTTGAACAGTGAGGGATTTGCACCGCTTGGTAAAGGTAAAATTGATTTAAAGGGAGTCATTGCATATGTTAAATCAAGAGGCTATGAAGGAGACTGGCTTGTAGAAGTGGACGGATATGCAGGTGATGCAAGGGAAGCTTGCGAAATTTCGTATGAATATTTGAAGAATAATCTTCTGTAAATTATAAAGGGCTAAGGAGTATATTAGATATGAGATTAAAGGCAGGACAAAC
>NZ_GL622296.1:2963199-2974552 GCF_000185385.1 Lachnoanaerobaculum saburreum DSM 3986 | reverse complement strand
CTGGATTAAAGGCACTTACCGTGATAGCAGCTGTAGCAATAATGTTAAATGTAACCGGTTGTACGAATACTGAAGACAGCGGTATAAAAGAAACAGGGCAGTCTGTATCGGAGCAGACAAAAGAAGGAAGTTCCGCAGAAAATGTTCAAAAGTCAAGTGAAGAAGAACAAATATTGACAAAGGGACCACATGGAGAGCAGGGAGTTAATGCAGATACAATCACTTTGAGTGATGAGCAGAAGAATGCTATAAAGGAAAGAAAATTTAAGGTTGCGCTTTGTATGCATTATGGCGGAAATGATTGGGCAACAGCACAGATAAATGCTATTAAGAGTACCTGTGCAGATTTGGATATGGAAGTTGTAGCGGTAACAGATGCTAATTTTTCAGCTGAAAAGCAGGTGGCGGACATAGAAACTGTAATGGCACTAAAGCCTGATGCTATAATTTCCATACCTACAGATATTACAGCTACAGCGGACGCTTACAAGCGAGCAATAGACTCAGGAATTAAAGTAGTATTTATGGATAATGCTATGACAGATATGGAAGGTGGAAAAGATTATGTATCCTGCGTATCTGCCGACAGTTATGGAAACGGAGTCGTTGCGGCAAGATTGCTTGGAGAAAAGCTGAATGGTAAAGGAAAAGTCGGAATGGTATACTATGATGCGGATTTTTTTGTTACCAATCAGAGAGATGCAGGTTTTAGAGATACTTTAAAGAAAGAATTTCCGAATATTGAGATAGTTGCAGAACAGGGATTTACAGATGAGAACGGCTGTAATGAACAGGCTGATGCTATATTAACTCAGTTTCCTGATGTTGACGGAATTTATGCTTCATGGGATATACCTATGGAAGGTATTCTTTCATCTGTGAGAGCTGCCGGAAAAGAAGGAAAAATTGCTTTGGTGGCAATTGATCTTGGAAATAATATAGCACTTGAAATTGCTAAAGGCACAGTAGTGGGCGTAGGTGCACAGATGCCTTATGATCAGGGTGTTGCGGAGACTAAACTGGCAGCATTGGCATTGATAGGCGAAAGCACACCGTCATATGTTGTCTGCCCTGCTATGAAGGTAGACAAAGAAAATGTACTTGATGCGTATAAAGCTGTTTACCATGTAGATGCTCCTGACTGGCTCACAGAAGCAGATAAATAAGTACAAAAGTTATAATAATTACCTGATTTAATTTTAAGGGGTTAGAATGGAACACACAGTATTAAAGATGGAAGGTATCTGCAAATCATTTGGAGATGCTAAAGTACTTAAGAATGTGCAATTTGAATTAAAACATGGAGAAGTTCATGCACTTGCAGGAGGCAACGGTGCAGGGAAATCCACATTGATGAAGATAATGACAGGTGTATATACGCATGATGAGGGAAAGATTTTCATTGATGGGAAAGAGACTGTAATTGAAAAACCGCTGGATGCTAAAGAACAGGGCATTGCAATGATTTTCCAGGAACTTTCACTTGTACAAACTATGACAGTTGCAGAGAATATTTTTCTCGGTACGGAGATTGTCAAGAACGGTATCAGAGATGTAAAAAAAATGAATGAAAAGGCAAGCAGGGTTTTGGAACGTCTCGGAATTGAAATTTCACCGTCAACTATTGTGTCTGAATTAAGTGTAGGAATGAGTCAGATGGTTGAGATTGCAAAAGCTGTTTCAAAAGATGCCAAGATTCTTGTTTTTGATGAACCTACAGCCGCACTTTCAGATTCGGAAACAAAACGTTTGTTTGAAATAATACGGCAACTGAAAAATGAAGGGGTTTCAATGGTCTATATATCCCATCGAATGAATGAGATTTTAAGTATTTGTGACAGGATTACAATTCTTAAAGATGGGGAACATGTAACTACTCAGGATATAAAGGACATGACATTAGATAAAATAGTGTCTTATATGATGGGAGGGACTTCAGGAAAAGGTCATAAGTTTGAATGGGTTGAAAGAAAACATGATGAAAATGCAAAGGATGTACTTACAGTAGATCATTTGAAAATAAATGAAAAAATAAATGATATTTCATTTTCGTTAAAACATGGAGAAATCGTAGGTTTTGCCGGTTTGATGGGAAGCGGTAGAACAGAGATTCTTGAAAGCTTATTTGGATTGAGAAAGAAAGAAGGCGGAACAGTAACACTGGAAGGCAGGGAAGTCCATATAAAAAATCCTACAGAGGCTATAAAAAACGGATTCGCTTTTATTCCGGAAGACAGGAGGAAAGAGGGACTTGTATTGATGCATTCAATAAAAGATAATGCGGTTCTTCCTATTCTGGATAGATTGAGTATTAAAGGTATATTTAATGATGATAAGAAGGAATGTGCTCTTGTTGAAGAAAATATTAAAAAATTTGGAGTTAAAGCGGAGCATATCGATCAGGAGATAGGTCTTTTGTCCGGTGGAAACCAGCAAAAAATAGTAATAGCCAAGTGGATGAATACAAGCCCTAAAGTGATTATGCTTGATGAACCTACTGCCGGAGTGGATATAAGTGCAAAAGGAGAAATACTTGAAATAGTACGAAGTTTTGCGGATCAAGGTTGTGGAGTAATCTTCGTATCTTCCGAGCTTGCCGAGATGATGGCAATATGTGATCGAATAATTATACTCTATGACGGTCGAATTACAGGAACGATAAGCAGAAAAGATATTGAATTGGAGGAGGAATTACAGAATGCAATCCAAAGGGCCTAAGAAGCTTGAGCTGAGCAAATTTACCGTATATATTGTGCTTGGGATAGTATTTATATTTTTCTCAATCGCACTAAACGGTAAAGGCTTTATAGCTTCGGGAAATTTGCTGAATATATTGAGACAGACTGCAATGGTGTCTGTAATGGCGGTTGCCGGAGTATTTGTTCTTGGAGCGGGACAAATAGATTTGACAGTAGGCTCCACAGCTGCAATGAGTGCAATGTTTTCTGCACTGGTATTACAATCTACAAATAATATCTTACTTACTGTTATAGTATCTATGTTGTTTGGAATATTTGTAGGATGTATAAACGGTTTGCTTGTAACAAAACTCAAACTGCCGTCATTTTTGGCTACACTGGGTATGATGCAGGCGATTCGTGGAATGGCCATGTGGATAACAAATACGGCTGCTGTACCGATTAAAAATCAATTTTTTAATACAGTGTTTGGAACAGGGTATATTGGCGGTGCATCGGTTTTAATTTTGTGGACGGCTATTTTCTATATCATAGGATTTGTATTGTTTAATAAAACAAGATTTGGTCGTCATGCACTCGCAACCGGAGGAAATGAACTTGCAGCAAAATATTCAGGTCTGAAAACCGAGAAAATCAAAATGACAATTTTTATGATGTCGGGAGCGTTTGCAGCATTTGCCGGAATAATGTATGCCGGAAGAATGCAATCAGGTAGATATTCCTTTGGAGACGGCGATGAAATGTCGGTGATTGCATCTGTAGTACTTGGAGGTGCTGCGATGTCCGGAGGAACAGGGTCTATGATAGGAGCATTGGCAGGTTCACTTTTAATGGGAATGATTAATAATGCATTGATTTTAGCAGGTCTTTCATCTGCTCAGCAAAAAATTGTAAACGGAGCAATTATTATTTTTGCAGTTGCTTTAAGTAATATTGTTCAAAATAAAAAAAGAAAATAATTTTAGGAGGTAAAAGTCATGAAGAAAATGAAAATTGGGGTTGTAGGAGCAGGATTTATGGGAAAAGCACACTGTGTTGCACTTTCCAATATGCCGAAGTTATTTACTGATGCACCTTATGTACCGGTATTTAAGACCGTATGTGATGTAGTGCCTGAGATTGCAGAGGATTTTAAGGAGCGCTTCTCTTTTGAAAAAGCTTGTACCGACTATATGGAAGTTATAAATGATCCGGAAATTGATATAGTATGTGTATGCACTCCAAATGATTCTCATGCAGAAATTTCAATAGCTGCACTTAAGGCGGGAAAGCATGTCATTTGTGAAAAACCGATTGCAACAAAAACAGAAGATGCAAAGGCTATGGCAAAAGCTGCAGAGGAGGCTGCAAAGAAGGGAATTGTATCTATGTGCGGATATCAGTACAGAAGAGTTCCTGCAATTGATGAAGCGAAAAAAATTATTGAAAGTGGGAGACTGGGAGAAATCACAAATGTGCGTGCTCAGTACCTGCAAAGCTGGTCTGCCGATCCGAGATCTCCGCTGTCATGGCGTTTCGTAAAAGAAACTGCAGGTGCAGGTACACTTGGTGATATATTCACTCATGCGCTTGATATTGCACAGTATCTTGCAGGTAATGTAACTGATGTAGTATCAATGGTGAAAACATACATTAAGGAACGCCCTGTACAGGAAGGCGGAGTGGATCTTTTGGGAACAGTAAAGCTTGGTGATGATGCAAAGAAGCAGGTTGTAGATGTTGATGACGAGGTATCGGTACTTTGTAAATATGACAGCGGTGCAATCGGGAGTATAGAAGCAACCAGAATGGCTTGGGGACGTAATAACTACCTTACTGTTGAAGTTCATGGAACTAAAGGCTCGCTCACATGGAATTATGAGCGCTTAAATGAGCTTGAGGTGTGCTATGGTATGGAAGATAATGACGGAGAGAGGGGATTTAGAAAAATATATACAGGTCCTGCAAACCCACATGGAGATGTAACATGGAATATACCGGGAATGAATATCGGCTATGGCGAACTGAAAGCAATTGAAGCATATGAGTTTGCAAAGGCGGTTGTGGGAGGATATCAGCCTTCTACAAGTTTTACAGCAGGATATCAACTTGACAGGGTATGTGATGCAATTCTTGAATCGGATGAAAAGAAAGCCTGGGTAAAAGTGAAATGAAGATAGGTTTTGTAAGTGCTATACTTGATAAAAGTAATTTCGAGGAAATGATTGATATAGCAGCTGATTTGGGATATCAATGTGTTGAGGTAGCCTGCTGGCCAAAAGGAAAAGCGGAGAGAAGATATGCAGGTGTAAGCCATATTGACGTAGAAAATACCGATGATTCTTATATATCACATATACATAATGTTTGCAAAGATAAGGGAGTGGCAATTTCTTCTCTTGCATACTATCCCAATCCTTTAGATGCGGATTTGGAGAAAAGAACCGCAGCTATTGAGCATTTAAAGAAGGTGATACAGTTTAGCGGCAAACTTGGTGTCAATATGGTCACAACTTTTATAGGAAGGGATCAGAGTAAGACGGTTGAAGAAAACTTACAACTTGTAAAAGAAGTATGGCCATCTATTATTAAGCTTGCAAAACAATGTGGAGTAAAAGTGGCAATTGAAAACTGTCCGATGTTATTTGGAGCCGATCAGTGGCCGGGAGGACAGAATTTAATGACAACACCCGATATCTGGAAAAAGGTTTTTGAGATTCTTGACAGTGATAACCTTGGTATCAACTACGACCCTTCTCATTTTGTGTGGCAAATGATAGACTATATAAAACCTATTTATGAATTTAAGGATAAAATTTTCCACGTTCATTTTAAGGATATAAAACTCTATCGTGATAAATTAAATCAAGTCGGCATAATGGCATATCCTCTGGAATATATGTCACCTAAGATACCGGGATATGGAGATGTCGATTGGGGTAAATATGTATCTGCTTTAACCGATATCGGTTACGACGGTTATACCTGTATAGAAATAGAAGATAAATATTTTGAAGGTTCAAAAGAAAAGGTCATTGATTCATTGAAACTTTCAAAGCGATATATGACAAATTTTGTAATCTGAACTTAATGATTTGGATTATTAACTAAAATAGTAAGGCGCTGATTCACCATGTTTCGGCGCCTTTTTTTGCAGATAGGTTAGCCGGGCGGATTTTTGTAGATATCTGTTTTTTTAAATGTTATAATTAACTGAGATTAAATTCTGTACCGATTGAGTAATCAAACTTATGTGGATGTAGGGAAACCGCATCAGGATAGATATTATTTTGAAATAGGAGAAAAAATGGCATCCATAAAAGATATAGCCAAAATGGCAGGAGTATCTACTGCAACAGTTTCACATGTAATAAATAAAACAAGATATGTAAGTCCGGAGCTTGTGGAAAAGGTGGAGCAGGCAATAAAGAATGCGGATTCTCCACCGAAATTTGTTGTCAGGAAACAAAAGAAAATTCGTGAAAGTATATATCAATCTCAAAAGAAAGCATTGCTATATATTTGTCAGTATGAAGATGACAATTATGCCGGTGGTGTGTGGAATAAACTTAAGCCGTTAATGGAAAATAAGGGCTACAATATGATTCGATGCAATTGCAATAATGAATTTGAAATGGGTCTTGTTGATAAGTTATTGCGTGATAATAAAGAAATTATAGGTGCTTTTGTTTCTGTTAAAACTGATGAATTATATATTCAAAAGATAATCCGCTCGCTTAATATCCCCTGTGTAATAATTGGAAATGAAGTGGATGATTCTGCGTTTGACAGAGTATCAACTGATGTATATAAAGCTGCATATGATTGTACTATGCATTTTATCAGAAGCGGTCATGAAAAGATAGCGATTCTTATGGGTGATTTATTGAAAAGTTATAATAAGGATTTTATGAAAGGATATGAGAAAGCTCTTGAAGACAGTGGAATTAAATTTAAAAATCAATATGTGTTGCATAAAGATGGACATGATAAAAAGATATCAGACATGCTGTCAGGGCTTTTAGACGGGAAAGATGCTCCAAGTGCACTTTTAATTGCGAATTCTGATCATATTTACAGTTTATATAAATATATGATGAGAAGAAATATAAAATGTCCGAAAGATTTATCAATTATGTGTGTCGGAAATGAAAGCAGTGCAGCATATCTTAATCCTGCTCTTTCCATGGCAGAGAATGACTTTGAACGTATTGCAGAAAAAGCGAATGAACTTATGACAAATAAAATAAAAGAATTATCAGAAAATGATAAGATTGAAGCCATTCTTAAAAAAACTTCAAAAATACTGATATCTGCAAAAATGACTATCAGAGATTCAATTATCGGTACGGCAAGAGGACCGTTTGGAGAAAAAGGTGCAGATATTCATATGCTGTCTTTAACAGAAAAGGAAATGGATATTTGCAGGATGAAGAGGTATACCGCAGTTATTGTTTATCATTATATCGGAGCTTCATTTATGAAACTGCATGAGCAGGGAGTTAGAGATGTTTTTGACAGACTTGGTATTACTGTAATTGCCGTAATGGGATGTCAGATGGATTTTTTCATGCAAAAAAAACAAATACAAAGTCTTTTAATGTTGGAACCTGATATAATGATTGCCTTTCCGGTAAACCATACGTTGACACAGGATGTATTTAAGGATGTGATAAGAACAAAAACAAAGTTGGTGTTTATGGGACATGTTCCTAACGGCTTTGAGGGAAGAGGATATGTGTCATGTATTAATGTTAATGAACGCAGTAACGGTAGAAATATAGGTAGAGGACTGGGAGACTATCTGCTCTTAAATCATAAGAAGAATATAGGAATAATTCGATATGGGCATCAATTCTACACCACCAATCAGAGAGATTTGGCTGTAGAACAAATTATCAGAGAAGAATACCCTGAATTAAGAATTTGTGCAACAGAAGTGTTTTCAAAAAAAGATGAATATGAAAAAACAAAAGAACTTTTGCTGTGGCATCCGGAAATTGACGGAATATATGTTTCATGGGAAGGTCCAGCGATAAAAGTTGTGGAGGCACTTCATGATATAGACAGAGAAGATATTGCCGTAGCAACATCCGATCTTGATTTTTCAGTTGCACTTGATATGGCTAAAGGCGGATGTATCAAGATATTAAGTGCACAACAGCCTTTTGAAGAAGGTCAGGCGGCCGCTCTATGTGCGGCAAATGCTCTTCTTGGTAAAACAGTGCCTTCTTTTATTGCTGTCGAGCCTGTATTTGTAACAGCAGAAAATTTGATCAAATCATGGAATACAATATACAAAAGCAAAGCACCTAAAGAGATAGTGGAAGCCTTGCAAAAGAATGAGCAGTTTATGAGTGAATGATAGTGTAGTCCGACTATAACTAAGGCTCCAATGAGAGCTTTGAGAAGCTGTTTGTTATAACAAGAACTCTGTAGTGTAGCCATGAACTAAACAGACCTCAGAAGGTAATTAAAAGCTAATA
The DNA here is from genome assembly GCF_000185385.1 of Lachnoanaerobaculum saburreum DSM 3986. Taxonomy (GTDB): domain Bacteria; phylum Bacillota; class Clostridia; order Lachnospirales; family Lachnospiraceae; genus Lachnoanaerobaculum; species Lachnoanaerobaculum saburreum. The sequence goes on along the minus strand of NZ_GL622296.1, from coordinate 2,966,388 downwards.
CCATAAAAGCAAATGACAAAATATAATAAATAATTTAGGTTATGAAAAATTTATATATTTTTAAGACAGCTCTTAAGCTCCGAGGAGGAAGGTAGGGATGTAATTGATCTGACTTGTTGCTTTTGTAAAATATTAAAATTTATAAAAATTTTTAATAATATGTGATATAATTCTTATTAGCATTAATTATAAAAATTTAAATAAGTTAAAAAATATAAGAAGTATAAGGGAGAATAAATTATGTATGTAGACTTTGATGGAAGCGTGGAAGACATTTGTTATGAAGAAAATCATGTACAAACAGTTGTAGGAGAAATCAGAAAAAATTTCAATAAATATTTCAAAGGTTTTATAGAAACATTGGCAAATGAACGAGCCGGTGATAGTGAGGTTGCAGTGCTTAAGAAAAATTGGGGTGTACCCACAGATGTAAAAACATCTGCCGAAAATATGACTTCGAATTATAAAGAGATTATTGTTGCTGCAATTGAAAAGTTTGAAAGGGATAGGGAAGATTATATAAAAATTTTTGATATTGATTTACTTGAAGAATACAAAGAGGAAGATGCAGATACATTTAAGTCAAAAGTACTGCGAAATGAGTGTCCGATTATTAGAAAGACTTTAGCAAATAGAAAGGCAAAGGAGCTGGATAGATATAGAGCTGAGTTTAGTAAGGCCGATCCGGATTGGCTTTTAGAGGTGGTTTATAATTTGTGCCGGTTTGGTGATGAGTATTCCGGTTGCTGTGATTCGGATACATACGAAAATGCAACAGATTATGAAGAGCTCGGTATGGGGCTGTTGGATACAGATGACTATACTGCATATGGGGTTATTGGAGGAGGGATTAAGACACATATGTTATATAAGATATATCCTGCTTTATTTTCAAACAGAAGCAGAAGTGCAGTTTGGGCGTTGTGGTATCTTACAAAGAAAAAGACATTTGAATGTGATACCGACTCGGAGTTTTTAATGATTGACACAAAGAAGAATGTTACACAGCAGAATTACTTTTATCCATATGAGCTGTTCCACTTCTATGCATTTGAAATTTACAAATTATTGAGAGATAAAGCCTCTGATATGAATGTGTATATTGATCTGGATTATAGATATGTGATTGTTGATGCATTTTTAGAATATGTTGCAGATGTGCATGATAAAGAAATATCGTTTTTGAAATCACAAATTAGAGATGGAGGTATTGGTGTTGATTAATATTGATAAAGATTTCAAAAATTTTTTTCCTAAATTAGATTTTCAACTAAGGGATTTCCAGAAAAAAGCGATTCAGTATGTGGTTGAAGTTGGGAATACTTTATGCTTAATGCCAACAGGAGGCGGAAAATCAATTATTTACTGGATGGCAGGTATTGAGTGTGGAGGCACTACAATTATAGTATCACCTCTTATAGCACTGATAGAGGAACAAGCTCAAAAGATAAAAGAACATGGATATGAGGTACTTGTACTTCATGGAAGGATAAAAGTCAACAAGCAAGTAAGTGTCTTAACAGATTATGCAATGGGCAAGATTACTCCGGATTTTATTTTTGTAAGCCCGGAAAAGATTGCAACGGATGGGTATTTTGAGTTTTGTTTAGACAAAAGACAAGACTCAATAAAGCTGATGGTAATTGATGAAGTACATTGTGTAAGCCAGTGGGGATTGAGCTTCAGACCGTTTTATAAGAGAATTCCGGAGTTTTTGGACAATTTATTTGGAAGAGAGAAATGGTGTAAAGTACTTGGACTTACTGCTACAATAAATCCGATGGAATTAAAAGATATATGTTTGACATTTAGAATTGATTCAAAGAATATTTTAAAAGATAACATTCTTATGAGGAGTGAAATTCAGCTTCATGTAAAGAAATTTGGAAATGAAAATGAAAAAGAAGAATATTTTTGGAATTTAGTGGAACGCCATAAGGATGAGAAGATATTAGTTTATATTTATCGGAAAAAAGGTGAGCGTGGAGTTGAAGGTCTGGCACAGAAAGCAAAGAATTACGGATATAAAGCAGCATTATTCCATGGCGATATGACTGCAAAGGATAGGATGAATATAATTGATGAGTTTAAATCAAATCGAATTAATATGGTCTTTTCTACAAATGCATTTGGAATGGGAATAGATATTCCGGACATTAGAGTAGTAATCCATTTTATGATTCCGGAATCTGCTGAGCAGTATTATCAAGAAGTCGGTAGGGCTGCAAGAGATGGAAATGGAGCCAATGCGTATCTTCTTTATTCAAATAAGAATATTGAAGTGAAGAGGAATTACTTTATTGACGACTCATTTCCTTCAGAAGATAAGCTGAGGGAAGTATATAAAAATGTCGGGAAAAAAGCGGGATTTAAGGCTTTTCAATACTTTGATAACGAAGATATTAAGGATTGTCTTCCATATTATATAGGTTGTGGATTGATTGAGATTGTAGCAAAAGGATTTTCCGGTATTTCTGAAGCGTATGAAATAAAGGATTCGGAAATAGAGACACTATATAAAAGTACAAGGACAAAGGGATTTGTTAAGACATGCAGCCGGAATAACATTACACCCAAAGATTTTGCCGATAAAATATATTCAGGGGTGCTTACAGGTAAGGTGAAATTTAATAAGCCTTTGGAGCGCTGGCTAATACTTAAAATAAATGATTCGGAAATATTTGATAAACAAATGAAACAGATGCTTGTAGACATTAATACCAAAAGGCAGTATAAGCATGAACTTTTGGATTATTTTGTTTATCTTATAGAAAATAACAATGAGAGCAATTCACTTCATCAAGAGATTGCAAGATATTTAGGAATGGATAAGCATCAGCTAAATAGAATTTATAAAACGGCTGATGGAAATCAAGTAAGGAGTAAGTCGGAGGTTATTATTTGTGACCTTTTGTATGCTGCAAATGTGAATTATAAGTATGAAGAATTATTAGAATATGAAGAGGGAGAACAAATCAGCCCGGACTTTACAATATACATGAGAGATGGTTCAAAGAAATTTTGGGAACATATAGGTATGCTTGGGAATGAGGATTATGATAAAAATTGGAGTAGGAAGTTGAAAATTTATAATAAATATTTTCCAGAGCAATTGATTAAGACTTATGAAAGCGGAGCATTGGCAAAGGATGCAAAGAATATTATAGAAGGGTTTGCCAAATGAGGGAG
>NZ_GL622296.1:2962202-2963135 GCF_000185385.1 Lachnoanaerobaculum saburreum DSM 3986 | reverse complement strand
ATACTGGTGCAGGAGAAGGTGGGTACAAGGTATCCCTGAGGGCATGTGGAGGAGGGAGAATCTCTGACAGAGGCGGTTATAAGAGAAATGAGAGAGGAGACCGGACTTTTAATTGAAAATCCCATACCCTGCGGCTTTAAAGGCTGGATAATGGAGGACGGCATAAGATATCTGGTGCTTTTATATAAAACGGATAAGTTTACCGGAGAGTTTAAATCCTCTAAAGAGGGGAAGGTATTTTGGCTTGACCGCTCACATATAAATGAGGCAAATCTGATTTGGAATATGAGAGAGCTTCTTGAGATTTTTGACTCCGACAGATACAGTGAATTCTTTTTTAAGATAAAAAACGGGAAGTACAGGGGGGATTTGCTGGGGTAGCTATGGGAAAATGCAAAGCATTGTACATGGTTTAAATATTAAAGGAGTGTAAAAAACAAAGTCTGTGGATAATATGGAGGAAATATATTAAAGATTTATGGAAGCTCGATGTGCCCTGACTGCATTTACTGCAAAGAGGCCTTTGATAAAGAGGGAATAAAGTATGAGTTTATTGATATTAACAGTGACCTGAAACTATTTAAGGAGTTTTTAAAGCTTAGGGATAATTCACCGGTTTTTGATATTTGCAAGGAAAAAGGATATATAGGTATTCCGGCAATTGTGTCTGAAGATGGGAAAATAAGCCTTGATACAGAGGAATATTTAGCTGAAATAAAAGAGACAAATGTTAAGGTCATTGAAGATACGGAGCCCGATAACTGGCCTGTTACTAAAGAGGAAATAGTAAAGGCACTTACTGAAATCAGACTGACAAGAGCTGATAATGTGATGGTACATGCTTCTCTCAGTAAGCTTGGCTATGTATGTGGAGGGGCACAGACTGTTATAGAGGCGATTATGGAAACGGTGGGAGATGAGGGAAGTATTATG
>NZ_GL622296.1:2938908-2960689 GCF_000185385.1 Lachnoanaerobaculum saburreum DSM 3986 | reverse complement strand
CCAGTTGTTATCAAGCTTCCAAGGTTCATTATTAGTTGTTATTCAAGCTGTATACATAGCTTGTTGATATTGGATAGAGTCTCATAGAACTCATCCTTATATGGACAACTGCTACACAGCTTGAATGTTATATACCTTGCTGAACGAATTACTTTTGCAGCAATCTTTGGCAGTTTTAGACGGATAGTATCAATACGCTGTTTTCTCATATTTGTAGATAATGCGGGTCGTCTAAACCAATTAAATATGTTATAAGCAAGTGCATGTATTTGGAGCCTGTTGGCATTTACAATCCTTGTATGACTGCTAACAGAAGCAAAGTCAAAACCTGTTTTGTTTTCCTTTATGAAGTTTTCCATTAAACCTCTTTTACAATAGAACTTGATTAGATATTCAGGGGATGACTCCATGTTTGTAACAATGAATGTATACATGTAAGTCATTTGGTTTTCAGGCTTTTCAACTTTACACACAACACGTCTTTCATAAGGCCAAGGACCTGCCTGATATATGAACTCACCATAAACCATAGCATAATCTACTTTGTTGTTTTTTGTAATTTCATCAAGTTCATCTGCAAGATAAGATGCCTTATCACGAAGGATAGTGTTTTCTTTCAAACGAATTACATAGCCTGTACCGTTTTCTTCACACTGTTTATAAAACTTAGTGTTGCAAAGCCACTATCTCCGCGAAGGAGAAGTTTAATTTCCGGAAAATCTTCAAGATATTCATCAAGTATAGGCTGAAGAAAGTCCACAACCCCTGTACTTGAATGCTGAGTTCCATCCCGGAGCTGAATTTTAATTAAATCTCTGGTAATTCCATCGTAGCAAACAAGCGGATGGTAACCGTTACTTTGATAGTGAAAGTTAAATGCTCTGCCTTCCTGCTTGCCGTAGGCATTAAGAAGTGTTGAATCCAAATCTAAAATGATAACTTCAGGCATCTGAATGCTATAAACTTTCTTTCGAAGAATTTGATTTATTGAAAGGAACTGATTCAGAGAATCTTCATCCATTCGATTGTGAAATCTTGAAATGGTCGGTTGTGATTAAAGTATCTTTATTAAGCACTGCTTTAAACACAGGATCATTTGTAAGTTCATCTGAAGTGTCATCTTCAAAATAGCCTGCAATGATCATATATATCATTTGAAGAAGGTTTTCTCTATCAGTATGATAACGGAATAATGCAGAATCATTGGTTTTAAATGATTGACCGAAAAGTTTATCAATGCCAAGTTTACTTACGAATTCTTTTATAAGAAGTAAGCCGGCATCAGAGGATAAATCGCCTCCGTCGAAATTAATTTTAATTTTTCTATTGCTTTCAAGTGATAAGGTGTTTACAATACTCATAGAGGGCTCCTTTGTGTGTTTTTTGAGTTTTAGCACCTTAATTTTACCACAAATGGACGCTCTTTTTTTATTCACTTGATAAGTGAAAGGTAATATGTAATAAAAACATAGTAATAATGTAGTTTTCAGCCACTTTCATGGCGCTGACATGAATAATCTAGGTTAAATACATTATAGTTTATAGACAAAAGACTACAAAAATACTAAAATCAAGCTAACTTAATAAAGTACGAAATTGAAAAGTTAATACTATAGTATGATATTGTTCATACAAGGAGGTTGAAATGATTGTACCGCGTTATTATGAGGACTTGAAGGTTTTACATGACAACACTATGCCGGCAAGAGCATATTATATTCCGGCTTCAAAGAGAATGGATAATCTTTTGGAGAATCGTGAAGCATCTGACAGAATACAGTTTTTGAACGGAATATGGAAGTTTAAATATTTTGAAAGTATCTATGATGTAAAGGAAGAATTTTTTAAGCAGGGATTTGATGTATCAGATTATTCAGATATTAAGGTACCGGGAGTGTGGCAAAATGAGGGTTATGATCATCATCAGTATACAAATATAAAATATCCTTTTCCTTTTGATCCGCCGTATGTACCACAGGATGTTCCATGTGGAGCGTATATCTATGATTTTGAATATAAAGAGGATGAGAAGGCCAAAAAAGCATTCTTAAATTTTGAAGGTGTTGACAGTTGCTTTTATCTATGGATAAATGGCTCGTATGTGGGATACAGTCAGGTATCGCATGCGACAAGTGAATTTGATATTACGGATATAATAAAAAACGGAAAGAATACCATTGCTGTTTTGGTAATGAAATGGTGTGACGGATCTTATTTGGAGGATCAGGATAAATTCCGTATGACCGGAATTTTCAGAGATGTATATATCTTGAAAAGACCACAGGCTTCTATAAGAGATTATAAAGTTAATACAGAGGGAGAAAAGTTAAAGCTGGATATAGAACTTACAGATCCTATAGAAGTAAAAATAGAACTTGAGGATGGGAGTGGGAAAAAGGTAGCCTGTGGCATAGTTAATCGGACAGGAAGTATAGAGTTTAAAGTTTTAAATCCTGTTCTTTGGAATACTGAAAATCCATATCTTTATACTTTGGTACTTGAAACAGAGGTGGAGACTATTGTTGAATATGTAGGATTCAGAACCGTTGAGATCATTGATAAGGTGCTTTATTTTAATAAGCAAAAGATAAAGTTTAGAGGTGTAAACAGACATGATTCGGATCCTATAACAGGATTTACAATCGGTATAGAACAAATCATAAAAGACCTTACTTTAATGAAGCAGCACAATTTCAATTCTATCAGAAGCAGTCATTATCCGAATGCACCATATTTTTATCAGCTATGTGACAAGTACGGATTTATGGTTATTGATGAGGCGGATATTGAAGCACATGGTCCTGTTATGGTTTACAGAAAAGAGGATACCGACTACAACAGATTCAAAAGATGGAATGAAAAGATAGCGGATGCTCCGGCTTGGGAAGCTTCCATTCTTGACAGAGTGGAGCTTATGGTAAAGAGGGAGAAGAACAGACCTTCTATCGTAATGTGGTCAATGGGAAATGAGAGTGCCTACGGTTGCAATTTTGAAAAGGCACTTAAGTGGACAAAAGAGTATGATCCTTCAAGAATTACACAGTATGAGAGCGCAAGATACAGAAATTATGATGTAGTGTACAATTATGATCATCTGGATATATACAGCAGAATGTATCCTTCACTTGATGAAATCAGAGAGTATCTAAAAAATGATGCAAGCAAACCGTTCTTACTGGTAGAGTATTGTCACAGTATGGGAAACGGTCCCGGAGATTTTGAGGATTATTTTGAACTTATTCATGAAAACGATCTTATGTGTGGAGGTTTTGTATGGGAGTGGTGTGACCATGCAATATATAAGGGTACAGCAAAAAACGGTAAAACTATGTACTACTATGGCGGTGACCATGGAGAAAAAGTACATGATTTAAATTTCTGTATGGACGGGCTTGTATATCCGGACAGAACACCACATACAGGACTGCTTGAATATAAGAATGTTTACAGACCTGCAAGGGTAGTTTCATATGATGAAGAAAGTGTAAAACTGGTGCTTCACAACTATATGGATTTTGATGATCTGGGGGACTTTATAGATGTTAATTATGAAGTGAGCTGTGACGGAATAAGTGTTGAAACCGGAGTCTTAGATCTTCCTTCTATAGAGGCACATAGTGAAAAAGAGCTTGAGCTTAAGATAAAGATTCCAAATAAGGGAAAGGTATTCCTTAAACTTATCTATATACTTAAAAAGGAAATGCTTTTGATTACAAAGGGATATGAACTTGGATTTGATGAGTTGAAGATTAAAAATGAAGATGGAAGAAATCAAAATGCAGTGAAATGGCTTGACAGAGAAGTTACTGTATCTGATATGGAAGTAGCAGAAGATGATACATCGGTAATTATTAAGGGCAAGACTTTTACATATACCTATAGTAAGAAAAACGGAATGTTTGAATCATTAGTATTTGCAGGAAGGGAATATATCAACAGACCTATGGAGCTTAATATATGGAGAGCACCTACAGATAATGATATGTATGCAAAGATTGAATGGAAGAAGGCAAAGTATAATGAAGCATATGTAAGAGCTTATGAAACAGATATTATACAGTCGGAAAAGTGTGTTGAGATATCTGTAAAAACTTCTATGTCTGCTGCAAGTATTCAAAAGATATTGGATGCGGATATTGTTTGGAAAATCGACTGTATGGGAGGAATAACATCTTCTATCAAAGTTGTAAAGGATGAAGAGTTCCCTGACTTACCAAGATTTGGAATAAGATTATTCCTTGATAAGGAGCTTGAAAATATTGCATACTTCGGTATGGGACCTTATGAGAGCTATATAGATAAACATCAGTCAACAAGTCATGGTATATATAGAGCAAAGTTGAGCGAGATGCATGAAGATTATATAAATCCACAGGAAAACGGTAGCCACTATGACTGTGACTATGTGGAGCTTGCAAACGGACAGTTCGGTATGGTGGCGGCAGCCAAAAAAACTTTCTCATTTAATGCCTCGGTTTATACACAGGAGGAGCTTGAAAAGGCGGCACATAATTTTGAACTTAAAGAGTCAGACAGCACAGTACTCTGTCTTGATTATGCTCTAAACGGTATCGGTTCAAACAGCTGTGGACCTGTAGTGACAGATAAGTATAGATTTGATGATATCAAGTTTGATTTTGATATAAGTATAATACCTTTTGTTAAGTAAAATATATGGAAAGGAGAGTCTTATGGAAGAAAAGAAATATTTAAAGTGGTATAACAAGGTAGGTTACGGTTCCGGTGATATAGCAGGAAATGTGGTCTATGCACTCTTAGCCGCATTTGTAATGATATATTTAACGGATATTATAGGACTTAATGCCGGTATAGTAGGAACGTTGATTGCGATTTCAAAGATCTTTGACGGTATCAGCGATGTGTTCTTCGGTGCCATGATTGATAAGACCAAGACTAAAATGGGTAAGGCAAGACCTTGGATGTTATATGGATATTTCGGATGTGCCATATGTTTGGCAGCGATATTTTGTATACCTGTGGATATGGGAAGTACCGCTCAGTATGCGTGGTTTTTTATAGCATATACATTATTAAATGCAGGATTTTATACAGCTAATAATATTGCATACTCATCACTTACCGCACTTATTACAAAGAATAATTCGGAGAGAGTGCAGATGGGATCTATAAGATTTATGTTTGCATTTGGAACAAGTATGCTTATTCAGGCTGTGACAGTCGGATTTGTGGCAAAACTTGGTGGCGGTGCGGCAGCGTGGAGAACAGTTGCTATTATATATGCAATAATAGGAGTTATATCAAATACCGTTTCGGTATTATCAGTCAGAGAACTTTCGGATGAGGAACTCTCCGAAGGGAAAAAGGATGATGAGGCACAGGAAAAATACAATCTGATTGAGGCGTTTAAAATACTGGTTCACAATAAATATTTTCTAATGATTTGTGGTGCTTACCTTTTGATGCAGCTTTATTCGGCTACACTTGGAATGGGCATTTACTTTATGAAGTATGTACTTGGAAATGACGGATTATTTGGAACATTCTCATGGGCTGTTAATATTCCTATGATTGTAGGGCTACTTATAACACCGGTTCTTGTCGCAAGATTAAACGGTATGTATAAGTTGAATATAGTAGGATATGTGATAGGCACAGCAGGTCGTCTGGGAGTGGTTGTTGCAGGATATATGGGAAGTATTCCGCTTATGCTTTTCTTTACAGCTATTGCGGCATTTGGGATGAGTCCTCTTCAAGGTGATATGAATGCGCTTATTGCAACAACATCAGAGTATACAAGACTTACGACAGGTAAAAAGGTGGACGGTACAATGTATTCCTGTACGTCCTTCGGAACGAAGGTAGGTGGAGGACTGGGTACTGCTATAGCAGGTTGGATGCTTGCGGCAAGCGGATATATTCAGAATGCCGTAATCCAGCCGCAGTCATGTGTAAATATGCTTTATATTATGTACTTATGGCTCCCAATGATCTTCAATGTGTTGATAACTTTTATACTTATAAATCTGAAAGTGGAAAAGGCAAATAAGGAGCTTCAGAGCCGGTAAAAAAATTTATAATATATGAATATACAATAGGTGGAGTTACATATTGTGACTCCACCTATTATATTAGCGGATGCTGATAGTAAGTTTTTTACCAAGTGCAAGTGCAAGCTTATTTATTGTTTCTATACTGGTATTACGTCCACATTCAATTCTTGCAATTGTAGATTGTGGAACATGAGATATTTTAGCAAGTTGTCTTTGAGACAGCCCTGCACTTTGTCTGGCATGTGCAACAGTGAGGGCACTTTCTAAAATGGCCTTTTCATTCAGGTATCCGTTTTTAAAGTCATTGTTTTTTAGTTCATCATTTAAATAATCATCAAATTTAACATTAGCCATTATTATTCTCCTCGAATTCTTTTTTTAAAACCTTAGCATGTTTTATTTCATTAATAGGTGTTTTTTGTGTCTTTTTGGTGAAACCATGTGTAATTATATATCGTTCATCAGTAACATGAAAGTATAGAGCCCGTTGAATATTTGAAGATACCTTTGAACGTATTTCAAAAATATCATCATCTACCTTTTTGACCCATTCCATACGCTGTGCAACTAATAAACCATGTTCCTGTACCATATTGATGATTGCTAAAAGCTTTTGCTTGTCTTTAATAGGTAAACTTTGTAGAAATTCAATAAATTCATTTTTTCCGGTTGGCCTAGTATAAAACTCAAATTTAGGTTTCTTAATTATAGTTCAATGATACCATATACTGTTCAAAATTACAAACTGATATAATACTGCATTTAAAAAGAAGCTCCACAGATATAATCCGGAAGCTTCTTTTTTATTATGATATAACTTTCTTATTCTTATTTTCTTCTTTCAAATTCTTCTGTGCAGTTGAAAGCATCAGCTTGATTCGATTCAGCTGGTTTACTTCCGAAGCACCGGGGTCATAGTCTACCGCTATGATATTGGCTTCAGGATGTGAGCGGCGAAGTTCCTTTATAACACCTTTACCCACCACATGGTTTGGAAGACAGCCGAAAGGTTGTGTGCAGACAATATTAGGAGTGCCGGTCTCTATGAGTTCAAGCATTTCGCCTGTTAAAAACCAGCCTTCACCGGTCTGATTGCCTATAGATACATAGTCCTTAGCCATATTTGCAAGGTGGTCAATTCTTGACGGTGCAATGAAATGCTTGCTCTTTTCAAGTGCTTTTCTGGCATCGCCTCTTAGAGCCTCAAGTACCTTTATACCGGCATTTGCCATAAAGGCGGCTTTTTTAGGCATACCGAGATGTTCAGCCTTGAAGTTACTGTTATAGAAGCTGTATAGCAAAAAGTCCATAAGGTCAGGCATTACAGCCTCTGCACCTTCCTTTTCAAGCAAATCCACAATATGGTTGTTTGCAAGAGGAGAGAATTTTACAAGGATTTCTCCTACAACACCTACTCGCGGCTTCTTTATATTAAGCCTTGGAAGGTTGTCAAAGTCTTTTACAATACCTCTTATATTTCTTTTGAATTCACCGAAATTAGGCTTTCTTACAGACAGAGAGTCAATCACACGATTTCTCCATTTTCTATGAAGTCTGTTGGCAGCACCCTTTTCCTTTTCATAAGGTCTTGTAGCATATAAAACTCTCATAAACAAATCGCCATATACTACAGCCTGCATGGCCTTGATAATCATAGCGGGAGTCATCTTAAAGCCCTCATTAGTTTCCATGCCGTTTGCATTGACAGAGATTACAGGAATCTGTGCCATATCCACCTTTTCAAGTGCTCTTCTGATAAAGCCTATATAGTTACTGGCTCTGCATCCGCCACCGGTTTGGCTCATAAATATTGCTGTTTTATTAGGGTCATATTTGCCTGAAAGCAATGCTTCCATTATCTGACCTACTACTATCAAAGACGGATAGCAGGCATCATTATTTACATACTTCAGACCACAGTCAATGGCAGAGCGTGAGTCGTTTTGCAGTACCTCTACATGGTAGCCGAAAGCATTAAGCGCCGGCTCTAAAAGATCAAAATGTATAGGAGACATCTGTGGACAAAGAATAGTGTATTCATCCTTCATCTCCTTTGTAAATACCTTTCTGTGGTAAGCTGAAGATTGTACTTTTCTTTCAAAGTTTTTCTTATCTCTTACACGGAGTGCGGCGATAAGTGAACGGATACGGATTCTTGCGGCACCGAGATTGTTTACCTCATCAATCTTAAGTACGGTATAAATTTTTCCCGAGCCTGTAAGTATATCGCTTACCTGATCTGTAGTTACGGCATCAAGTCCGCAACCGAATGAGTTCAGCTGTACAAGGTCAAGGAAGTCATCTTTTTTTACAAGGCTTGCAGCGGCATACAACCTTGAATGATACATCCACTGATCACTTACAATAACAGGTCGTTCAACCTTGGCAAGGTGTGATACGGAGTCCTCTGTAAGTACTGCAATACCGAATGAAGTAATCATATCAGGAATACCGTGATGGATTTCAGGATCCACATGATATGGTCTGCCTGCAAGTACAATACCATGGCGATTGTTCTTATGCAGCCACTCTATAGTTTTTTCACCCTCTCTTTCAATATCCTTTTTTGCCTGTATAAGCTCTGTCCAAGCCGCATGTGCAGCAAACTTTACTTCTCTTTCATTTATATCAAATTCCTGCTTCATTACCTTTATAAGCTGATTTGTAAGCACTTCTTCATTTGTAAATGCCATAAAAGGATTTAAAAATCTGGTATTTGTTTCCCTGATTTCTTCCACATTATTCTTTATATTCTCGGCATATGAAGTAACGATAGGGCAGTTAAAATGGTTGCCTGCATCAGGTTGTTCATTTCTCTCATAAGGTATACATGGATACCAGATAGTGCGGATGCCGTTCTTTATAAGCCATGAGATATGACCATGTGTAATCTTGGCAGGATAGCACTCCGACTCGCTTGGAATGGATTCGATACCAAGTTCATATATCTTTTTGGTGGACATAGGAGAGAGTACGGTTCTAAAGCCGAGGTTTCTAAAAAATGTTGCCCAGAAAGGGAAGTTCTCATACATATTTAAGACTCTTGGGATACCGATGACACCTCTGAATGCCTTATCCGGAGTGAGCGGCTCATAGCCGAACATACGGTTGTACTTGTAATCATAGAGGTTCGGTACATCCTTCTTTACTCTGTCTTTTCCAAGTCCTCTTTCACATCTGTTTCCTGATATGAAGTTTCTGCCGCCTTCAAATTTGTTTACAGTCATTACACAGTTATTATTACATCCGCGACATCTGGTCATAGAAGTGTCATACTGTAAGCCTATGATTTCATCAAGAGGAAGCATAGTAGTCTTTTTGTTCTCATACCTTTCTCTGGCAATAAGGGCGGCTCCGAAAGCACCCATAATGCCTGCAATATCAGGTCTTGTTACAAATCCGCCTGAAATCTTTTCAAATGCACGAAGTACCGCATCATTGTAGAATGTGCCGCCCTGTACCACTATATGTTTTCCGAGGTCTGCGGCATTTGAAATCTTTATAACCTTAAACAGTGCATTTTTAATAACTGAATATGCAAGCCCTGCTGAAATATCTGCTACGGTAGCCCCTTCCTTTTGTGCCTGCTTAACATTTGAGTTCATAAAAACTGTACATCTTGTACCGAGGTCTACAGGACTTTTTGCAAAGAGAGCCTCTTTTGCGAAGTTTTGTACCGAGAAGTTCAATGAACCTGCAAAGGTCTCTATAAATGAACCGCAACCTGCGGAGCAAGCCTCATTTAACTGTACAGAGTCCACAGTGCCGTCCTTGATACGGATACATTTCATATCTTGACCGCCTATATCAAGTATACAGTCAACAGAAGGCTCAAAGAATGCCGCTGCATAGTAATGTGCAATAGTCTCCACTTCACCCTCATCCAGCATAAAGGCGGCCTTAAGCAGTGCCTCACCATAGCCGGTAGAACATGAGTAGACTATCCTTGCATCAGGACGAATCTTATCCTTTACCTCTTTTACAGCTCTTATGGCGGTAGCCAGCGGTGAACCATGATTGTTGGAATAGAAGTTCCAAAGCAGGCGGCCGTCTTCGCCCACAAGTGCAATCTTTGTAGTGGTTGAACCTGCATCAATACCTAAGAAGATGTTTCCGCTGTACTCTTCAAGCTTTCCTGTCTTTACACTGTGTCCAAAATGTCTTTTGGAGAATTCTTTATAATCTTCTTCGTCCTTAAACAGCGGTTCAAGTCTGGCAACCTCATGTTCCATCTTGATACCCTCTTTCAACTTTTTGATAAGGTCTGAAATACCGATTATAGCATCTTTACTTTCACAGTTTAATGCAGCACCGATAGCGGCAAACAGGTGTGAGTTGGGCGGATCCACTATGTATTCACCTGTCAGATTGAGTGTTCTGATAAATGCCTGCTTAAGTTCTGAAAGGAAATGAAGCGGTCCGCCAAGGAATGCCACATGACCTCTTATAGGTTTACCGCAGGCAAGACCTGAGATAGTCTGGTTTACCACAGCTTGGAATATAGAAGCTGAAAGATCCTCTCTGGTAGCACCTTCGTTGATAAGCGGCTGTACATCAGTCTTTGCAAAAACTCCACATCTGGCAGCTATCGGGTAGATAGATTTGTAATTTTTGGCATACTCATTCAGTCCGATGGCATCTGTTTGCAAAAGTGAAGCCATCTGATCGATAAAGCTTCCTGTACCTCCTGCACATATACCGTTCATTCTCTGGTCAATACCGCCTGTAAAGTAGATAATCTTTGCATCCTCACCGCCAAGCTCTATAGCTACATCAGTTTGCGGTGCAACCGCTTTCAGTGCAGTGGCTACAGCGACAACCTCCTGTACAAAAGTTGACTTTAGATGTTTTGAAAGGGTAAGACCGCCTGAGCCGGTGATCATAGGAATAATATTTACTTCTCCTGTTTTTTCAAATGCTTCGGATAACTGTGCCGCCAGTGTACCCTGTATATTTGCATAATGTCTGCGATAATCTGAAAATACTACTTCATGATTGCTGTCAAGTATAGCAATTTTGACTGTAGTAGAACCTATATCTATACCCAACACATAGGTTTTTTCCGTGTTTTGCATATAATAACCTCTTAAATAAGCTTAAAATCAAATTTGTGTTTCTTAAGTACAAAACACTGACAATCAGTATTTTGACTTTTCATCTTTGCATCAAATATAATTGTATACAAAGATAACATGTAAAAACATGATTTCATATCATAGCACAATGCTAGGAATAAGGCAATGAATAAGAGATTAAAAGAGTGTTAAAAATAAAAAGTGCCAAAACTGAGTTTAATCGGAATCGGCACTTTGTAATGTTTATTATAATGCTGTTATTGTTGCAATCAAGCCGAAGATTACTCCGGGTAAGTTTGCCGCTGAAAGCGGATAATCTCTCTTTTCAAGCAGTAAACCGTATACAGTCCAAATGGAGCAGTTAATTGTAGCTGCCAAAGGCTGCAAGAAGAATGTCTTATGCCCATGCAGGTTTCCGACTATTTGAGGAACATAGGATATATACATTATCACAGAAAGTGCAGTTCCTATCCAACCCATAATCTCTAAATTCTTTTCGCTCATATTTATACCTCTCATATCTAAAGCCATGTAACGGTAGTTTTATATTGAAAGCCGGCACATATAAAAACTTTCAAATAATTTATCTACTTCGTATTATAGCAGATTGGAATTTGCAGTATAAGTGTATTTCCTGTAATAATTTAAATATATCGCAGTGAGGTATTTTATAGGAGCGGTACAAAGTTTTTTGTGTATATTGTTTGTAAGAAATCAGTCCATCGCTTCCTTCATCTCTTTTACATACTTCCCGATATATTTTGGAGCTTCGTTTTTATATTTTTTGAGTAGATTTATAATAGCTGAACCTACAATAACTCCATCCGCAATTTGGCTCATCTCATTTGCCTGCTGTGGTGTAGATATACCGAAACCTATAGCACATGGGACGGATGTATTTTCCTTTACGACCTTTACTATGGAGTCAAGGTCGGTAGTAATCTCACTTCTGGTACCTGTTACACCAAGGCTTGATACAATGTACAAAAAGCCTTTAGCTTCCTTTGCAATCATTGCAATTCGATCATCTGAGGTAGGGGCAATCAGTGAGATAAGGTCAACTTTATGGCTGTCAGCCACATCAAGGAACTCACCCTTTTCCTCAAACGGAATATCAGGAAGTATGATGCCGTCAATACCCACTTCATTGCATTTATCGAAAAACTTTTCGGCACCGTATGAGAATATAACATTTGCATAGGTCATAAATACAAGTGGAATACTTATTTCTTTTCTGACATCCGCTACCATATCAAAGACCTTATCAGTGGTAATGCCGCCTTTAAGTGCTCTTATATTGGCACCCTGTATCACAACTCCTTCTGCTGTAGGGTCTGAAAACGGTATGCCTATCTCAATAAGGTCGGCACCGTTTTTTACCATCTCCAAGATAGCCGCCTTTGTTGTGTCTACATCCGGATCGCCGCAGGTGATAAACGGAATAAATGCTTTTCGGTTTTTGAATGCTTCATGTATCTTATTCATACAGGTCTTCTCCTTTATATCTTGCAATGGCTGCACAGTCTTTGTCACCTCTTCCTGAGACGGTGATTACAATTATTTTGTCCCTGCCCATAGCAGGTGCTATTTTCTTTGCATAAGCTATAGCATGAGCGGATTCAACAGCCGGGATAATGCCCTCCATCCTTGAGAGATACTCAAATGCCTCTACCGCTTCATCATCCGTAACAGGTACATAGCTTGCTCTTTTTATATCATTGAGGTAGGCATGCTCAGGTCCGACTCCCGGATAGTCAAGTCCGGCGGAAATAGAATAAACAGGTGCGATCTGGCCATACTTATCCTGACAGAAGTATGACTTCATACCATGGAAGATTCCAAGACTGCCCGTGTTGATAGTAGCGGCGGTTTCAAAGGTGTGAATACCCTTTCCGGCTGCTTCACATCCTATAAGTGCCACATCCTTATCATCTATAAAGTTATAGAAACTTCCGATTGCATTTGAGCCGCCGCCTACACATGCCAGTATTGCATCGGGGAGTCTACCCTCCTTTTCTAAGATTTGCTCTTTTATTTCCTTTGATATGACCGCCTGAAAATCTCTTACTATTGTAGGGAACGGATGAGGACCCATTACGGAGCCGAGACAGTAATGTGTATCGTCAATTCTGCTTGTCCATTCTCTCATAGCCTCTGAAACCGCATCTTTTAGAGTTTTTGTGCCGCTTGTTACAGGAATAACTGTCGCGCCCAGAAGTCTCATCTTGTAGACATTCAGTGCCTGACGGACAGTGTCCTCTTCACCCATAAACACTACACATTCCATACCCATAAGAGCGGCGGCGGTAGCGGTTGCCACACCATGCTGACCTGCACCTGTTTCAGCGATAAGTCTGGTTTTGCCCATTTTTTTTGCAAGCAGTGCCTGACCGAGTACATTGTTTATCTTATGTGCGCCTGTATGTGTAAGGTCTTCACGTTTCAGATAAATCTTTGCACCGCCAAGATCCTCAGTCATCTTTTTTGCAAAGTAAAGCTTTGAAGGTCTGCCTGCATAGTCATTCAAAAGATAATTCAGTTCCTTATTAAATTCAGGATCGTTTTTATAATGATTGTACGCCCTTTCAAGTTCTATTACCGCATTCATCAAGGTCTCAGGTATATACTGACCGCCATGAATTCCAAATCTTCCTTTAGTTTCTTTCATTTTCAACCTCTCTTACTAATTTTACAAATCTACGCATCTTAGCCATGTCTTTTTTGCCTTCTGTTTCTATTCCGGAGCTTACATCCACACCGAATGGATGCAGGGCAATTATTTTTTTAACTATATTATCAGGGGAAAGCCCGCCTGCCAGAAAATAATCCCTGTCAAAATCCTTTAATATTGATTCATCTAAGGTTTTACCGTCACCGGCACCTGCATCCAATAAGATAAAATCGGCATCAGTTGTAATTGCCATATCAGCTTTTGATTGTATCTGACAGGCTTTTATAACAGGTATATTTATATGATTTTTCAACTTATTGATGTATTCATTATCTTCATTTCCATGTAACTGAACAAGGTCAATAATATTATTTCCAACCAAATATATGATGTTCTCAATATTTTCATTTACAAATACACCTACCGCTTTTACTGTGGGATTCAGCTTGGATTTCAGCTTTTTTGCCATATCACAGGAGATAAATCTCTTACTTTTTTTGGCAAAGACAAAACCGATATAGTCAGGCAATATTTCATTGACTACATCTATATCTTCCTCTCTTGTTATGCCGCATAACTTAATTTTTGTCATTTTTACCCTTTAGCCAATCCAATGTGGCTTTTTTATCTGTTGAACGCATAAGTATTTCACCTACAAGAGCGGCATCCGCTCCCATATCTTTGATGTTTTTGATATCCTTAGGAGAACTTACACCGCTTTCCGAGACAAACAATATATCTTTTGGAACCAGATCACGCAATCTTTTGCTGTTATTTGTATCTACAGAAAAATCTTTCAGATTTCTGTTGTTTACACCGATAATACGTGCATTTATTTTTTGTGCCGTCTCTATTTCAGCTTCGTTATGACATTCTACCAAGGCGGAAAGTCCAAGCTCGTCACAGATATCTTTATAATATTTTAATTCAGGCAATGACAGTATTGAACATATGAGCAGTACACAAGAAGCTCCCATTATCTTGGCTTCATATATCATATATTCATCAACGGTAAAATCCTTTCTAAGAAGCGGAACGGCAGCTGTCTTGGCTATTTCCGTCAGATACTCGTCACTTCCTAAAAACCACTTCGGTTCTGTCAGCACGGATATACAGTCTGCACCGGCCTTTTCATATTCTTTGGCAATCTTTAGATATGGAAAATTCTCTGCAATAATGCCCTTTGAAGGGGATGCCTTTTTGCACTCACATATAAAGGAGAGTTCAGGTTTTCTTAGAGCATTTTCAAAGGAGAATCTGTCAGAGGTTACTTTGCTTGCTTCAAGTTTTATCATCTGCAAAGGGATTTTTTTCTTTTTTTCCTCTATTCTCTCTCTTGTATAATTTGCTATTGTATCTAAAATTGTACTACTCATGGCTCACCTTGATAAAGTCTTCCAATACTTTTAATGCTTTTTTGCTGTCAATAAGCCTTGCGGCAAGATTTATCCCTTCCTGTATACTTTTTGCCTTTTCACCGATGTAGAGTGCCGCTCCCGCATTTAAAAGTACGGCATCCCTTTTGGCTACTTTTTCACCGTTTAAAATGGCGAGAGTGATGGCGGCATTTTCTTTCGGGTCACCGCCTGCCAAATCCTCTTTTTTGCAGCGGGAAAGTCCGAAATCTTCAGGTTTTATCTCATAGGTATATAATGTGCCGTCTTTTATTTCACATACTTTTGTAGGTGCGGAGAGTGAAATCTCATCAAGTTTGTCCATGCCGTAGACCACCATACCTCTTTTTACACCAAGCTCTACAAGGACCTTTGCAAGCGGCTCTATCAGATATTCATCATATACTCCCAGAAGCTGGCGTTTCGGATGTGCGGGATTTGTCAGCGGACCAAGTATATTAAAAACTGTTCTAAATCCGAGTTCCTTTCTGACGGCACCCACATACTTCATTGAGGTGTGATATTTTTGTGCAAAGAAAAAGCAAATGCCTACTTTTTCAAGCAGTTGTCTGCACTTATCAGGGTCTTCGTCAATATTTACTCCTAAAGCTTCAAGGCAGTCCGCAGTACCGCATTTTGAAGATGCCGCCCTGTTGCCATGCTTGCTGACTTTCATACCGCCGGCAGCGGCAACTATTGCTGAAGTTGTGGAAATATTGAAGCTTCCTGCATTGTCACCGCCGGTTCCCACTATTTCAAACAGGTCAAAGTCGGTGTCAACAGGTATTGCATGTTCTCTCATAGCCTTAGCACATCCGGCTATCTCACCTGTTGTCTCGGCTTTGGCACTTTTTGTGGACAGGGCTGCAAGAAATGCCGCATTTTGAGTAGGGGTAGTCTCACCGTTCATGATTTCATTCATTACAGTGTAAGCCTCATCAAAACTTAAATCTTCTTTATTTACAATCTTTATAATAGCTTCTTTAATCATAATCTTTCTCCTATAAAGTTTTTCAGCATCTCTTTTCCATAGATTGTCATGATGGATTCCGGATGGAACTGCACACCGTATATCGGAAAGGAGATATGTTCTACAGCCATTAACTCACCGTCATCAGTTTTTGCTACTACCTTAAGAGTATCAGGGAGTGTATTTTCAAGAGCGGCAAGAGAGTGATATCTTGCAACCTTGCTTGTATCAGGTATGTCTTTAAATATAGGGCAGTTTGTATCAAAGTGAGTGGTGGAGTCTTTGCCATGCATCAGTTTTTTGGCATAGGTGACAGTTGCACCGAAAGCCATGCATATGGCCTGATGGCCAAGACATACCCCAAGTATAGGGATATTTTTTCCAAGTTCTTTTACCACATCTATAATGACTCCGGCATCTTCAGGTCTGCCCGGACCCGGAGAAATAATTATCTTTTCAGGTGCGTGAGCTTTTATATCATCTACACTCATTTCATCATTTCTTATAACCTTTATATCAGGATTTATTTCTCCTACCATCTGAAAGAGATTATAGGAAAAACTGTCATAATTATCAATTAATAGAATCATTTGTTTATCTCCTGTGCTTTTTTTAAGGCGTCCACTACGGCACCCGCTTTATTGATGCTTTCCATATATTCTTTGTGAGGGTCTGAGTCCGCCACGATACCGGCACCGCTTCTTATAAAAACCTTACCGTTTTTCTTATATGCAAGTCTGATAGCAATACAGGTATCCATATTTCCTGTGAAGTCAATATAGCCTATTGCACCGCCGTAGATACCTCTTTTGTTGTTTTCAAGTTCTTCTATAAGCTGACAGGCACGAATCTTCGGAGCACCTGAGAGAGTACCTGCCGGGAGTACAGCCTCAAGTGCATTAAGTGCATCATATTCAGGTCTTATCTCGCCTCGAACGGTGGAACCTATATGCATCACATGTGAGTATCTCTCAATAGAATGAAATTTTTCAACAACCACGCTACCGAACTTACTTATCTTTCCAAGGTCATTTCTGCCAAGATCTACAAGCATGTTGTGTTCTGCAAGTTCCTTTTCATCAGCAATAAGTTCTTCTTCAAGTTCTTTATCCTCTTTTTCAGTCTTGCCTCTTTGTCTTGTGCCTGCAAGCGGAAAGGTATGCAGTATGCCGTCTTCAAGTTTTACCAAGGTTTCAGGAGAAGCACCTGCCACCTCTACATCCGTTCCTGAAAAGTAGAACATATATGGAGACGGATTGACGGTTCTAAGTACTCTGTAAGTGTCAAACAGACTTCCTTCAAAGTTTGCCTGTAATCTGTTTGAAAGCACGATTTGGAAAATATCGCCCTCTTTAATATGATGCTTTGCTTTGTCGATCATTTTGGAGAACTCGTCTTTGGAAAAAAGCGGTGTTACTTCACTTAGCAGTTTTCCTCCTTCAAAGGATTTTTTGCCTGTATATAAAAGTTCTTTGATTGAGTTAAGTCTTTTTATTGCTTTTTCGTATTCGACACTAATGTCTTTATTAAGTTCAATATTTGTTATAAGGATTATCTTTTGCTTAACATTGTCAAATGCGATAACATCCTTAAACAGCATCAAATCTATATCCTTAAAGCCTTCGCCGTCGTCAATATCCGTTTTTGTACTTGGCTCTTTGTAGTTTATAAAGTCAAAGGAAAAGTATCCCACAAGTCCTCCTGTAAATGGCGGGAGAGAGGGTATTCTTGGACTTTTATATTTTTTCAGCAATTCTCTGAGATAGTTTGACGGATCATTACATTCAAATTCTTTTCCGTCAACATTCACCTTGCCGTCAATACAGCTGATTGAAAGTTCAGGCTCAAATCCTAAGAAGGTATATCTGCCCCAGTTTTCATGTGCCTTGGCGGATTCCAGCAGATAGGCATGAGTGGAAGCCGATTTTAGAATTCTCATAGCTTCAATAGGTGTGATAAAGTCTGATAATATTTCTATGCTCACAGGTGCCAGTGTATATTCTTTATTTTCTTTCAGTTTTTCAAGTTTGGCTAACATATATTCTCCTTATAATGTCTTTCCTTCTAATGCGACTCTTTTTTTGATCTCTCCCATCAGATTGTCAAATTGGTCAAGATCAAGTGACTGTGCTCCGTCACAAAGGGCTTTTGCCGGATTGTTGTGTACCTCTATCATAATGCCGTCCGCACCCACTGCAAGTGCCGCCTTTGCAAGAGGTGGTACAAGTGATCTTATACCCACCGCATGGCTCGGATCCACAATTATCGGAAGATGAGTTTTTTCTTTCAACAGTGCCACGGCTCCAAGGTCAAGGGTATTTCTTGTAGCGGTTTCAAATGTTCTGATACCTCTTTCACAGAGAATTACATTCTCATTTCCCGATGCCATGATATATTCGGCACTCATTAGGAATTCTTCTACAGTATTGCAAAGCCCTCTTTTTAGAAGTATAGGCTTTTTCAGCTTGCCGACTTCTTTTAACAGATCAAAGTTTTGCATATTTCTGGCTCCGATTTGTATGATGTCCACATTTTCAAACAGCGGTATTTGTGTCTGATTCATTACTTCCGAGATAATCGGGATATGCACCGCCTCTTTGGCAGACTCAAGGTAGTCAAGTCCTTCTTTTCCAAGACCTTGGAAAGCATAGGGTGAGGTTCTTGGTTTAAATGCACCTCCGCGAAGGATTACGGCACCGCTTTTTTTCACACTGTTTGCCACCATTGTGATTTGTTCTCTTGTCTCTACACTGCAAGGACCCGCAATAACTGTAAATGTGCCGCTACCGATATTTACATCACCGACTTTTATGATTGTATCATCCGGGTGGACTGTTCTTCCGGCGGCTTTATAGGTCTCTGTGACTCTTTTACCGTAGTCCACTATCGGATGGGTAGCTACTATTGTGTCCATATCTATCTGTGCCGTATTGCCTATAAGGCAGACTGCCGTATGCTCTGTTCCCGGAGCATATATTGTATCAAATCCTATATTTTCAAATTCCTGTCTGAAATTTTGTATTACTTCTTCACTGACTCCTGCTTTTAAAATAAATACCATATGTCCTCCTGATAATATGTGTGTTCCCGCAATCCTTGCAGGCATTCATACTTCGCATTTTGCATTACGATTTTTGGTGTTGCGTGATACTACGGATTGCTTCGCACTGCGTGTTCCCGCAATCCTTGCAGGCATTCGTACTTCGCACATTTTGCATTACGATTTTTGGTGTTGCGTGATACTAAGAAGTACTTTACACGCTTGCGTGATACTACGGATTGCTTCGCACTGCGTGCTCCCGCAATCCTTGCAGGCATTCGTACTCCGCGCATTTTCCTTACGGAAAATGGCTGCGTACTCATGTCTGTACGAGTCTCAAGGACTTACCCCCTCTTACAACAAGTTGAAGAGTGGGTAATCCTTTGAGACTCTAGTATCACGCAAAAAAGTCCTTGTTAAATAAAACCTGAACGGTTTATTTAACAAGGACGAAATTTCAACAAAAAAATCGCGGTGCCACCTTGATTCACAGTATGACCTGTGCACTTTAAGATACCTACATATCCCTTGCAACTGACGTATGCGAACGTCGTAGAATACTCTGCCTATGCATTTGACTACGCCCTCCATGGTCCATTTGTCAGACTGTTTCTTATCCGGCTCTCAGCCCCCCGGACTCTCTGTGAAGTCATGAATGACTTTATCTCCATATCAACGGTTTACTTGATTTCACGATTGTAATATAAAATCAACCGACTGTCAACAAAAATAATCGTTACAGTTCAGCTACTTATATTTTATATCTGCTTATGTACTGATTTAAAGAGCTTCCCTTATGCTTATAGGATAACTAAATGACATTGGATACTACGATATACATCACTTTCGGCTTTTGTTTTGAGGTAAATAAAAATAGTCAAAGTCAGTAGGACCAATGAATTTAGGCTTGAGAGAATAGGAAGGTGATTGAAGGGAAGATGTAATAGAAAAAACAACAAGAAGTTATCCACAAAATTTCAAGATTGGAATAATACGTCCATAAAAAGTGGACAACACAAATAATTTACAACTTAGTAGTGGACAAAATGCCGGAAAGTTAAAAAAGTGGATAGGGACAGAAATAGAAAATACTTATTCCTCACCGTTATATAATTTTATATTAAGTTGTGTTTTCGTTATTTTATGTGGTATAGTTAAAATAATTTTGGAGGTGGTATATGAGTGTTTCTTATAGGAAGTACTTCAAATACTTTAGCAAATATGGGTAAAAACGAATATATATCTATGAAAAACCTAGAAAAAATATGTAAAGCAATAAATCTGACTCCAAGTGAAATATTGGAATTTGTGGAGGATTAGAGCATGAAAGATGAGAATACTTTAATACCTATAGATGAAACAAGCATTACAAATCTGATCTATACCATTCGTGGGAAACAGGTGATGCTTGATAGTGACTTGGCGGCTTTGTACCAAGTTGAAACGAAGCATTTAAATAGACAGCGAAGCAGAAATTCTGACAGATTTCCGGAGGATTTTTGTTTTCAATTGACGAAAGAAGAATATGATTTTTTGAGGTGCCAAAATGTCACCTCAAAAAATGAAGAAGGTTCAGGCGGTAGAAGATATATGCCATATATGTTTACTGAACAAGGAATTGCGATGCTTTCCGCAGTTCTTAAAAGTGATGTCGCAACGAAAGTAAGCGTAAATATAATGAGAGCTTTCGTTGAGATGAGGAAATTCGTTCTTTCCAATAGAGAAATGTTTGCTCGCCTTGATAGAGTAGAGCTAAAACAGCTGGAAACAGACAAGAAACTCGAAGAAGTATTCAATTATATTGAGAGCAATACAGAGGTAAAACAAAAGATTTTTTTTGATGGTCAAATCTATGATGCCTTCAGTTTTATTGCAGACCTAATTGGAAAAGCACAGAAAAAGCTGATTTTGATTGATAATTATGTGGATGTAAATACCCTTAACTTACTCTGTAAGAAAAAAACGGGTGTGTATGTACTGATTGCGACAGCAGGAAAAGGGAGATTGTCAACAAAAGATATCAATAAGTTTAATGCTCAATACCCAAAATTAAGTGTGAAAACTACCACGGATTTTCATGATCGTTTTTTGGTTATAGATGACCAAGAAGTCTATTTGATTGGTGCATCTATAAAAGATGCCGGCAAGAAGAGTTTTGCGATAACAAAGATTGAAGATGGAAAAATAGTTCAGGATTTGATTAATAAAGTGAAGTAGGAGGTAGTGGTGTTAGTATATAACTATAGACATAAAAAGTTGAACATCTTATAATTATTATCATAAAGTAAAAGAAAATAAAAGAGTTTAAAATTGAGAATGAAATACTAAAAAAGCTAACACCATATTCGCAAAAAATGTGTAAAGGAGGATGTATCCTGTATTCAAAGTAATCTTAAAAACTGCAATGTAAAGCAAATGTGCAAAGCCTTAAAATTCCCGAGAAGTACTTATTATAAGGATCTTATTTGTGAACCATCAAACAAAAGGAAAGAACATGTACCTGTAGACGATTTGCATTTACTACCTTGGAGCAACTGCTTACTGAGGAAAAATCAAATCCTGATTTCCCTTCCTCACCGCCGGTACTTTCAGGACAAAT
>NZ_GL622296.1:2927272-2938253 GCF_000185385.1 Lachnoanaerobaculum saburreum DSM 3986 | reverse complement strand
CCTGCGGTACTTTTTTAAATTATTTACATAAAAGCACTATAAATGATATAATGACTTCTAAGGTTGTACGGGTTAGGCTTGGCAATCTAAATATTTGCAAGTATAAATGAACTTAAAGCATTGTATATAAGGAAGGGGAATAATGGCTTTTTTTGAAAAAATAGAAAGAAAATTTGGGAAATATGCAATCAGCAATCTTATGATGTATCTGACTGCAATATATGCTGTGGGTTTTGCCATATCTTTAGTAAATACAGATATTTATTATAACTATATGTCTCTTGATATATCAAAGATACTTTCAGGAGAGGTTTGGAGACTTATCACATGGATTATGTACGCACCGAATCAAAATATATTTTTTGCAGCCATTATGCTTGTATTATACTACAGCCTCGGAACAAATCTTGAGAGGATTTGGGGCAGCTTCAGATTCAATGTCTATATGTTCATGGGATATATATTCCTTATAATAGGAGCATTTATACTATATGCAATATATGGCAAGGCATCAAGTGAATTTCCGCTTACACCTGACAGTCTGAATATGTCCATATTTTTGGCATTCGCACTCACATATCCGGATATGACATTTTATATTTACTTTGTATTACCGATAAAGGCTAAATATTTGGCATTTGTATATTTGATTATTGAAGTTTATAGTTTTATAATAGGAGGCGTCATAACAAAGGTATCTATCGGGCTGAGCTTGTTAAACTTTGTTATATTCTATCTGATGACCAGAAATTGGAACAGAATATCACCGAAAAATGTAGTCAGACAGGTAAAGTTCAAAAATGCGGTTAAGATGAGACCGGCAGGATCTATACACAAATGTGCCGTATGTGGAAGGACTGAAAAGGATGACGATACATTGGAGTTTCGATATTGCTCAAAATGTAAAGGTAATCTTGAATACTGCTCAGACCATTTATATACACATATTCATGTAGAATAGTCTGAATACTTTGTGATGACAGTAAAACATTTTGTAAATGTGTCTTGATACATTTCTAAATGAGTGGTAGTATTTCGGTTTGTAGAAAGATAAAGAGGAAAAGAAATGAAAAGAACAAAAATTATATGTACTATGGGTCCAAATACAAATGATAAAAAGCTTATGAAAGATATGGCAATTGCAGGAATGGATGTTGCCAGATTTAACTTTTCACATGGTGACTATGAGGAGCATTTGGGCAGATTAAATATATTAAGAGAAGTAAGAGAAGAGACGGGAAAAGAGGTGGCCGCACTTCTTGATACCAAGGGACCTGAGATAAGAACAGGTTTGCTTGAGGACGGAAAGAAAGTTACTCTTGTTGCCGGAAATGAATATACACTTACAATAAATGAGTGTGTAGGAAATGACAAAAAAGGCTTTATCAACTACAGCGGTCTTAATGAGGATGTAAAGGCGGGAGACAAAATACTTATAGACGACGGTCTTATTGCACTTGAAGTTATAAACGTGGAAGGACCGGATATCCATACCAAAGTTTTAAACGGCGGTGAGCTTGGAGAAAAGAAAGGTGTTAATGTACCCGGAGTTTCAATAAAGCTTCCGGCACTTACACAAAAGGATATAGAAGATGTAAAGTTTGCCTGTGACAACGGCTTTGAGTTCATAGCGGCATCTTTTATAAGAAACGGTGATGCCGTCCGTCAGATTAAGGCTGTCATAGAAGAAAAGCATGCAAATATCCAAGTTATCTCCAAGATTGAAAACCAGGAAGGTATTGACAATATGGATGATATCATTGAGGCAAGTGACGGTATAATGGTTGCCAGAGGTGATATGGGTGTTGAGATAGATGCTGCAAGGCTTCCGTTTATTCAAAAGAAACTTATTGAGAAGTGTTCGGTGGCAGGCAAGCCGGTAATCACAGCTACACAGATGCTTGATTCAATGATCAGGAATCCAAGACCTACAAGAGCCGAGGTTTCAGATGTGGCAAATGCCATTTATGACGGTACAGATGCTATAATGCTTTCAGGAGAGTCTGCAATGGGTAAATATCCGCTTGAGGCACTTAAGATGATGGTTAAGATTGCCAAGGAGACCGAGATGCATCTTGATCATACACAGTACAGAAATAGAAAAGTAAACAGGATGGATAAGAAAAATATCTCAAATCAGGTCGGATATGCAGCGGTTTCCACAGCGGATCAGCTTGATGCAAAGGCTATTATCGCTCCGTCTATCAGCGGATTTACTACAAGGATGCTTTCTAAATGGAGATCGGCTATTCCGGTTTACGGTATGAGCCCAAGCATCACTACAATCCGTCAAATGCAGCTTCAATATGGCGTAGTTCCTGTATTTGCAAAGAGAGCAGATACTACCGATGAACTTATAGAGTCATCTATAGATATTCTGAAGAAAGAAAAATATCTTAAGTCGGGAGATCTTGTGGTTGTTACGGCAGGTATCATACCGAAGAAGGCCGACAGAGGGCCGGCAAGATATACCAATACAATGCAGGTCGAGACTGTAAAATAGTATGAGCAACATAGACTTTAAAAACTATATTTTTTAGTTAAGGTCTCATATTTTTATACAAAAACAGATTAAGATATGTTAAAATATATTGATGAATGATCGAAAGACTCAATTATAAAGTCACAAAGATGTTTACATCTGTGTGACTTTATTGAGATTAAAAAGGAGAATCATATGAAAAATCCAATAGTAACATTGACAATGACAGACGGCTCGGTAATCAAAATTGAACTCTACCCTGAGGTGGCACCAAACACGGTAAGAAACTTTATAAGTTTGATCAATAAGAAATTTTATGACGGTCTTACTTTCCACAGAGTAATTAAGGATTTTATGATACAGGGCGGATGCCCTCAGGGAAACGGTATGGGAGGTCCTGACTATCAAATTAAGGGTGAGTTCAGCCTGAACGGATTCCAAAATGACTTGGCACATACAAGAGGAGTTATATCAATGGCCAGAGCTACGAGTCCGAACTCTGCCGGATCACAGTTTTTTATCATGCATCAGGATGCACCGCATCTTGACGGATCATATGCGGCGTTCGGTACTGTAATAGAGGGAATGGATGTTGTAGATAAGATTGCGTCGGCTGACACAGATTATAGGGACAGACCGAACAATGAACAGAAGATTAAATCTATGACGGTTGACACATTCGGCGAAGAGTATGCAGAGCCTGAAAAGTGTTAATATCAGTGGAAAGCACTGTGATATAGTGATTTCCGATGAGAATGTGGCTCTATGGGAGGCTTTTAACTCCCATAGAGCCACAATTGCAATACTTGGCAATGAAAATATAGATATATCGGTTTCAAAGTATGCAGTACTTGACTATGCCGATATAGACGAAAAATATTTGGAAATGGTGGCTTGCAGATATCTACATATACCGCTGTGTATCGGGAGGATAGATAATATAAAAATTCGTGAGCTGTGTGTGGATGACTTTGAAATTTTATCGGGATTTGAAGAGTTTCCGTTTGACAATAAGAAAGAATTACAGGAATATATAGATTTTCAATATGATTTCTACGGCTATGGACTGTATGTATTTGAAAATGATAAGGAAGTGATGGGACTTGCAGGCTTTTATAATGAAGATAACAGCTGTTTTCTTT
Source organism: Lachnoanaerobaculum saburreum DSM 3986 (assembly GCF_000185385.1). GTDB lineage: Bacteria > Bacillota > Clostridia > Lachnospirales > Lachnospiraceae > Lachnoanaerobaculum > Lachnoanaerobaculum saburreum. Next base: position 2,934,629 of record NZ_GL622296.1, on the reverse strand, counting down.
CATATGTTATAGATAAGAAATATCGAAGAAGAGGCTATACTTTCAAAGTTTGTGAGTATTTACTAAAATATATTCATAAAATATATGATATAACAGAGGTATGTATAAGGACAGATATCTCTAATGTAGCATCTATAAATTTAGCTGAGAAGTTGGATGTAATTATAGTAAATTGACTGTATAAGTATAGTTTTGCGACTGACGGTTAGAATAACCTAACTGTTGTTTTTATACAGTTTTTAATGTATAATTTTAAGTACAAAATTTTTGGCACAGAAGAGAACAGAGGTTTAGCGGATGAAGGTAAAGGCATGTGCAAAGATAAATTTATGCTTGGATGTATTATCAAGGCGGCCGAACGGATACCATGATGTAGAAATGGTCATGACAAATGTTGATATTGCGGATGTACTTGAAATAAGAGAACTTGAAGAAAAGAAGATATCACTGATATGTAACAATAAGGATTTGGCAACGGATGAGACCAATCTTATATACAAGGCGATAGTACTGTTACAAAGGGAAACAAAAAGAGATTTCGGTGTAGAGGTCAGACTTGAAAAGAATATTCCGATGGAAGCAGGTATGGCAGGCGGGAGTGCCGATGCGGCGGCTACACTGAAGGCGGTGAACGAGTTGTTTCAACTGGGTATAAGTACAGACAGATTGCTTGAACTTGGAGCCTGTCTTGGAGCGGATATACCGTTTTGTATAATGGGAGGCACAGCTTTGGCGGAGGGTATCGGAGAGAAACTGACAAAGCTTAAGCCGGTGCCGAAGTTGAAACTTTTGATTGCAAAGCCGAAGGCCGGACTTTCAACAAAGTCGGTATATGAAAACTTGGATATTGATAATATGAACAAGACCGGGTTCAAACATAAGGATGTAAGAGAGATGGTTTCAATTATTGAAAGTGATGAGGCTGATGATATTAAGACCTTGCAGATAGCTAAAGCACTTAATAATATTTTGGAAGTACCGTCTTTGAGGCTGTTACCTCTTATTGCAGAAATCAAACAGATAATGAATGACAACAATTGCTTAGGCAGTCTGATGAGCGGAAGCGGAACAGCTGTTTTCGGCATCTTTGATAATGACAGTGATATACTGGGGGCAAAAGCGGTACTGGAAAAAGACGATAGAATAAATTATATAGAGACTGCAACTACTGTTTAGATAGATGGAGGGTAAAATGACAGATTTTTCACATGCAGATGTAGATGAATATATGCCGTTAAGAGATGTGGTTTTTAAAACCTTGAGGCAGGCAATCCTTCGAGGAGAATTACAGCCGGGTGACAGACTTATGGAGATAGCACTTTCAAAGAAACTTGGAGTATCAAGGACTCCTATCAGAGAGGCTATGAGGATGCTTGAACTGGAAGGTCTGGTACTGATGATTCCAAGAAAGGGTGCCGAGGTGGCAGGTATCACCGAAAAGAGCCTAAGAGATACACTTGAAGTTAGAAGAGCACTTGAGGAACTTGCGATAGAGCTTTCCTGCACCAAGATTTCAGATGATAAAGTAAAAGAACTTGAGCAGGCTGAAGATGAGTTTGTTAATTCTATAGAAAATAAAGATATTATTGATATTGCACGTGCAGATGAGAAATTTCATGATATAATATTTGAAAGCACAGGTAATGATAAACTGGTGCAGATGATCAATAATCTACGAGAACAGATGTATCGTTATAGACTTGAATATGTTAAGGCGGAAGCTACAAGAAATCAGCTTATGAATGAGCATGAGATGATACTTAAGGCACTGAAAAGTAGAGATAAGTCGGAGGCTAAGAGAATCATTGCCGAGCATATAAACAATCAGGAGGTCAATGTTTCCAAACAGATTAAGGAAGCACCTACAAAGTAATGAGGAGATTAGTAATAATATTTGGAGGCCGGTCATCTGAACATGAGATATCTGTAATATCCGCCACCAATGTATCAAAGCAGGTAGATACCGATAAGTACGAGCTTATACTTGTCGGTATTACAAAGGAAGGCAAATGGCTTAAGGTAGACAGCATATCTTCAATGGAAGACGGAAGCTGGTTAAATTCAAAAACAAGTGCATATATTTTGCCTGATGCGACAAAAAAGTGTATAATGGTAGAGACGGGAGGGGAGTATAAAGAAGTTCATGTAGATGTGGTTTTTCCGGTTTTGCATGGGCTGTTTGGTGAAGACGGAACTGTTCAAGGTTTGCTGGAACTTGCAAAAATCCCCTATGTCGGATGTGGAGTGCTTGCAAGTGCCGTAGGAATGGATAAGCTTTATACAAAACTTGTAGTGGACAAGCTTGGAATAAGACAGGCGGCATATGAGGCGGTACTTGACTATGAAGTCAGGGAGAATTTATCAGACAAGATAGAGAAAATAGAAGGCAGATTTGATTATCCTGTATTTATAAAGCCTTCAAATGCAGGTTCTTCAAGGGGGGTTTCAAAGGCTTTAGACAGAGAGGAACTTAAAAAAGGTATACTTGAAGCACTAAAGCATGACAGAAAAGTCCTTGTGGAGGAGACTATTGTAGGACATGAGGTAGAATGTGGAGTGCTTGGCAGGCCGGGTGATGTGACGGCAAGCGGTGTAGGTGAGATAAAGTCGGCTGCAACTTTCTATGATTATGATGCCAAGTATAAGCTTGATTCACTGACTTTGCTGGATTCCAAGCTCCCGGACGGAGTAAGAGAGAAGCTTCCGGAGTATGCAAAAAAGATTTTTACAGCCTTGGACGGCTTCGGACTTTCAAGAGTAGATTTTTTTGCAAGGGAAGACGGAGAGATTGTATTTAATGAGATAAATACAATGCCGGGATTTACAGCAATAAGTATGTATCCTATGTTATTTGAGGCTGCAGGTATCGGCAAAAAAGATCTTATTGACAGACTAATAGAATTAGCCTTTGAGAGAAGGTGATTTCTTTGAATTTACCTATAGGAGTATTTGATTCAGGTGTAGGCGGACTGACAGTTGCAAGGGAAATAATATCTCAGATGCCGAATGAAGGTATTGTATATTTTGGTGATACGGCCAGAGTTCCATACGGATCAAAGTCTAAGGATACAGTTATCAAATATTCCCGACAGATTGTAAATTTTTTACAGACAAAAAATGTAAAAGCTATTGTGATTGCGTGTAATACCGCCAGTGCTTTTGCACTTGACATATTAAAGACAGAGATTAATATACCCATTATAGGTGTTATCCATGCAGGTGCCATAACCGCAACTAAGACTACCAAGGTAGGCAGGATAGGAGTGGTAGGTACTAACGGGACAATATCCAGCGGGATATATGAAAAGACTATTCATGAGATAAATAGCGAGCTTGAAGTAATACAAAAGGCCTGCCCGTTGCTGGTTCCGCTGGTGGAGGAAGGGCTTATCAATGACAGTGTTACAGATGAAATCATTTCACGATATGTCAGTGAATTAAAGAGCAGACATATTGACAGTTTAGTATTGGGATGTACCCATTATCCTTTACTATATAATACATTTAGGAGGATTATGGGTGAGGGGGTTTCCCTTGTAAATCCTGCATACGAAACCGCAAAGGAATTGAAATCTTTGTTAATACGTGAAAACTTATGTGCCGGTGACGGCGAAGTTTTCCACGAGTTTTATGTCAGTGACATGGCAGAAAGATTTAGTGATTTTGCATCTTCTATTATGCCCGGAATTGTAAAAAATACAGGTATAGTCAATATAGAAGAATTTTAAAAAACATTAGGCTTTGCAGAATGCATACAATGGATTGGCTAGGCAAGAGTATACACATGCAGACAGGCATTCTTTGTTGAGCATAGTTATCAGTTTTTTATTTAAGGTTATTTTATATAGAATAGTGGGGAGATACATTTTTCTAGTAAACTATCATTCTTTTATTTTAAACTTGATATTTGCATAACAACCGGTGGTAGTTTTAGGGTTGGGTGGAGACCGCATTGCGGCTTCTGCTATAGTTTTAAGGTAGAAGATTATGAAAGAATTTGTAGATATTGAGATTAGCGGTGCTCATTTGAGGTATGATGAGAACGATCCGATTGCCGTAAATATTTCAGGTAATCACTATGTAGATGGTGATACGCATAAGATAACTTACGTGGAAGAAGCCCAAGGTTTTGATGAAATTATCCTTAATACAATAATAGTAAAGAAAAATAGGGTTGAAATTATCAAAGAGGGTGTGGTAAATTCAAAGATGGTATTTGCCAATAACAGTAGGTTTAAAGTAACATATGACACTCCCTTTGGCAGATTGAATATGGAGACGGAGACAAAGCTCCTTTTGATCGATATGAATAAAGATGAGATAAATATCTATATTGAGTATATACTCTATATAGAAGGAGATCGTGCATCAAATTCAAAAATGAGAATTCATATAGTTGAAGCGGTTGACAGAGTTGATAATAAGGGTGGGTGACCGCCCTTATTTAGTATAAGGAGGACTATGAATAAAAAAATACAGGTTTCATTTAATTCACCGATTATCTTAGGATTTGTAATTCTAAGTTTTATAGTATATATAGTGGACAATCTTACAGGAGGATTTTCAACAAGACTGCTGTTTAGTGTCTACAGATCATCTTTTATAAGTCCGTTTACATATCTTAGATTCTTTGGTCATGTATTGGGACATGCCGGCTTAGACCATTTTCTCGGGAATATAATGCTGATACTTGTAATAGGACCTATGCTTGAAGAAAAGTACGGTTCATCAAATATACTTTTTGTAATACTTGCCACGGCACTTGTGACAGGTTTGGTTCATTTTTTTGTATTTCCAAATGTGTATTTACTTGGTGCAAGCGGTGTAGTATTTGCATTTATACTGCTCTCATCCTTTGCAGGGTTTAGAGACGGTAAAATTCCGTTTACATTTATTTTGGTGGCACTTTTGTACATAGGACAGCAGGTATATCAAGGAGTTTTTGTACAGGACAATATCTCAAACCTGACACATATACTGGGAGGCATAGTAGGTGCCGTACTTGGGTATATTATGAATAAGGAGAAGATGAACAGGTACTGAATAGGAGGTGTTTATGGTTAATAATACTTTTATAGATAATGCCAAGGTGATGTCAAAAGGACAGGTTACAATTCCGAAAGATATTAGAGATATTCTTGGAGTTTCTTTTGGAGATAGGGTGACATTTGTTGTAGAGAACGGAAGCGTTAGAATAATCAATTCTGTAATATATGCAATGGAGAGGTTGCAAAAGCAGATGGAGGGGGAGGCCTTGAAAGCAGGACTTAATTCAGAAGAGTCGGTTGTAGATTTGGTTAGAGAAGTCAGAGCAGACGGTGAAGAACAATGAAGATACTTATTGATACCAATGTATTGATTTCTGCTATACTCAGCAATAGGAGTACACCATATAAAGCATTTGTAAAAGCTGTTACATATCCAAATCATGGTATGATATGTGAACAGAATATAGATGAAATGCGTAGAATTTTCAATAGAAAATTTCCAACAAAAGTAAGTGCATTAGAGATATTTTTATCGCTTGCATTGACAACACTTGAAGTTGTACCTATCCTGATAATAGAGTATGATATAGAAGGAAAAGTCAGAGATAGTAAGGATAGACCGATACTTAGAGCAGCTATAAATGTCGGTGCAGATATATTATTAACCGGAGATAAAGATTTCTTAGAGTCCGGTATAGAGGATCATCCTAGAGTAATGACAGCTTCAGAGTTTGTAGAAATGCATGGTGATAAATGAAAACAAAATACAAGCTTTTAATAATATATATCTTAATTGATGTGTATATGAGCTTTGTAAATAGTAGTGTAAGGGGCTGGCTAATGATATTATAGAAAATACAAAAGTGTTAGAATTATTTACCGGAGAGCAATATCCGGAATTTGTGTCAGTACAGATACCAAGCTTAGGCAGTAGATTGTTAGAGGAGATAACAAATTAATTTAATTGGAATATTTGGGAGAGAACGGTATGTACTTGGATATAAAAAAGGTATTAGATATTCTATCTGAGAAATCTGTGCAAGAAATTTGTAAGACTACTGAGTGTAGCGGTAAAGATGAGATATATGATGATTATTGATAAAAATAAATTATATGAGGTATATTCAATCAGTGATGATAGTTTTACTGTGGGGAAGTTTATATATAGGGATGACAGTATATATGTATTTAAGGCTTTTGATGAACTGGGGAGAGAGGCAGGGATCTATACATTTAAAAAAGATATGGTAAGATCATTCCTTTCAGATACGGAATACTTAAAGAAAATGGAAGTATGCATAAGGTATTGGGAAGATAAGAATATTCAAAATGTGGCTATGGACGGTATTGACAGTGAGACATCTGTTGAGAATATATTGGATTATATTACTTCAAGCAAAGTTATAGCTACTATAATGACTTATTCTGATGAAGATATATATACAGGATTCGTTTCAAGAGAAGGTACTTCATTTGTAAATATAGAATGTATAGATATGTCAAATGCAGGTATATTTGCTAAAAAAGAAATAGAAATAGAGAACATATGCTTTATTGAGTTTAACAGTGTGGAAAATGATGTACTTTTGTATGCATACAATCAGCTGAATAATTGAGACAGCTTTGAAGCAATATTTATAAGATGATTTTGTAAAAATAATACAGCTGTCACAGATTGAATCTGTGACAGCTGTATTGGCTTAAATATAGTGACCGCGACAAGAAAGAATTTCTAAACAGCCGTTTGATATTCTATAGATAAGCCTATTTGTATCATCAATGCGTCTGCTCCAAAACCCGCTAAGCTCACCTTTAAGAGGTTCAGGTTTACCAATTCCGTCATAGTTACCACGTTCTATATCTTTAATTAATCCGTTAATTCGCTTCAGAGTTTTTCTATCTTGAACTTGCCAATACTGATAGTCCTCCCATGCTTCATCAAACCATATTTTATGCATAGTCTACACCTCTACCAATTCATGCTCTACACCAAGACCGGCATTAAGGGCTGCAATTCCCCTACGTAGATGTTCCATATTACTCTCACAATAAAACGGATCTATGGAAACCTCAAAAGGTATTCGATGTTCTCTACCCATTTTCTTGGCAAAGATAGTGAAAGCTGCACTCATAGAGAGTCCAAGTTCGCTACATACGCTCTCCATTTTTTTCTTGTCGGCTTCATCCAGGCGAAAGTTCACATTTACAGTCTGTGCCATAAAAATCTCCTTTCTTTTTTATTATAGTATAGCACTTGTAAAGAAAAATACAAGTAAAACAATATAAAATATAACTATCATTTAAAAAACCATAAATAAATGTTCATTTATATATTTCTCTTTAAAAATATGATATAATACAGTCAATAT
>NZ_GL622296.1:2764223-2927222 GCF_000185385.1 Lachnoanaerobaculum saburreum DSM 3986 | reverse complement strand
AAGTTTAAGAAGGAGGATTATGTCTTTTACACATTTACATGTACATACAGGATATTCACTGCTTGACGGATCCTGTAAGATAAAAGAGATAATAAGTCGTGCAAAAAAACTGAACATGGCTTCACTGGCTATCACAGACCATGGTGTAATGTATGGGGTCATTGATTTTTATAAAGAAGCCAAGGCAAACGGTATCAAGCCTATACTTGGATGTGAGGTATATGTAAGCCCTTCATCAAGATTTGAAAAACAGGCAAAGCAGGGTGATAGATACTATCATCTTATTTTATTGGCAAAAAATAATAAAGGCTATGAAAATCTGACAAAGATAGTTTCAAAAGGCTTTACAGAAGGATTTTATTATAAACCCAGAATAGATTTTGAACTGCTGAAAGAATATCATGAGGGGATAATAGCACTTTCGGCCTGTCTTGCAGGAGAGATTCCGAAGCTTATATCAAGAGGGAGAGAAGAGGAAGCAAAAAAAGTAGCCAAAAAGTATAAGGATCTCTTCGGTGAAGATAATTTCTATCTTGAGTTGCAAAATCATGGTATACCGGAGCAAAAGTTTGTGAATCAGTCACTTGTAAAGATAGGTAAAGAGCTTGATATTCCGCTTGTGGCAACCAATGATATACACTATATCAATGCGGAGGATGCCAAAGCACATGATATACTCTTATGCATACAGACAGGTAAGACTGTATCTGATCCGGACAGAATGAGATATGAGGGCGGACAATTCTTTTTAAAGTCGGAAGATGAGATGAAAGCCCTGTTCCCATATGCGCCTGAGGCTGTTGAAAATACCGGTAAGATTGCAGATATGTGCAATGTGGAAATAAAGTTCGGTGAGACCAAGCTCCCCGAGTATCCGGTACCGAATAATCTGTCTGCCCGAGAATATTTGGAGAGCTTATGTAAGAGCGGTTTTGAAAGAAATTACCCTAAAGATTATGAAAACAGAGAAGAAATAGAAAAGAGAATGTACTATGAGCTTGGAGTTATAGAGACAATGGGCTATATAGACTACTTTTTGATAGTGTGGGATTATATAAATTATGCCCGAAGTGTAGGGATATCTGTAGGACCGGGAAGAGGCTCCGCAGCAGGCAGTGTTGTTTCGTATTGTCTCGGTATTACAGATATAGATCCGATAAAGTACAATCTTATCTTTGAGAGATTTCTAAATCCTGAGAGAGTATCAATGCCCGATATAGATGTTGACTTTGCAGATGAGAGAAGAGGTGAGGTCATTGACTATGTGGTAGGTAAATATGGCAGTGAGCGGGTATGTCAGATAATCACATTCGGTACATTACAGGCAAGAGGTGTTATCAGAGATGTGGGCAGAGCTATGGAGATTCCTTATGCCAGATGTGACAGTATTGCAAAGATGATACCGAGGGATAAGGACATTACTTTAAGTCTGGCACTTGAAAGAAACAAGGAACTGAAAGAACTCTATGACAGTGATGAGGTGGTTCATGAGCTTATTGACTACAGTTTAAAGCTTGAGGGCTTGCCAAGACATGCCAGTATACATGCGGCAGGTGTTGTAATATCAAAAAAAGCGGTGGATGAGTATGTGCCGCTTGCACTTGGAATTGATGATGCGGTGACTACACAGTTTACTATGACCACTTTGGAAGAGCTTGGACTTTTGAAGATGGATTTTTTGGGGCTTCGTACACTTACGGTACTTCAAAACGCCTTGGAGATGATAAAGAAAAATCACGGCGTGGATATTGATCTCAAAAAAATAGACTATTCGGATAAGAAGGTATATGAGTTCATTTCTACAGGAAAGACCGATGCGGTATTTCAGCTTGAGAGCGGTGGAATGCAAAACTTTATGAAAAGGTTAAAGCCTGAAAATTTGGAAGATATTATAGCAGGTATCTCTTTGTACCGTCCGGGACCTATGGATTTTATCCCGAAATATATTGACGGAAAGAATTCAAAGGGCAAGGTAAGCTATGATACTCCAAAACTTATTTCCATACTTGAGCCGACTTACGGCTGTATTGTATATCAGGAGCAGGTAATGCAAATCGTAAGAGATCTTGCAGGTTATACTATGGGTGGAAGTGATGAGGTTCGCCGTGCAATGAGTAAGAAAAAAGCTCATGTTATGGAGATGGAGAGGAAAAATTTTATCTATGGCAATGAAGAAAAAAAAATCAAAGGATGTATAAAAAACGGTATAGATGAAAAAGTGGCAAACAGGATCTTTGATGAGATGATTGATTTTGCAAGCTATGCCTTCAACAAATCACATGCCGCCTGTTATGCTGTTATTTCATATCAGACTGCATATTTAAAGTATTATTATCCGAAAGAATTTATGGCGGCATCACTTACTTCAGTCAGTGACAATCCTGCCAAACTGTCTGAGTATATGGGCAGTCTTACAGACATGGGCATTAAGATTTTGCCGCCTGATGTAAACCTTGGTGAGGGGGCTTTCAGTGTGGATAAGGACGGTATCAGATTCGGACTTGCAACTATAAAGGGTGTGGGAAAGGCTGTAGCTGATGTGCTTGTAAGAGAGCGCACACTGAACGGAAGGTATCTGACACTTGAAAATTTTATAAACAGATTACCGCAAAAAGATTTAAATAAGAGAAGTATTGAAAGCTTTATAAAGGCAGGTGCACTTGACGGTTTAGCAGGAAACAGACATGAAAAGATTTTGAATGCGGAGCTTCTTATAGATAAGAAGTCTAAGGAGAGTAAGGCGGTTATTCCGGGTCAGATATCATTTTTTGATGTGGTGGATAAAGATGATAGAGACAGTTTTGTGTCTGAGATGATACATATAGATGAATACAAAAAAGAAGAACTGTTAAAGTATGAGATGGAAGTACTCGGAATGTATGTCAGCGGTCATCCTCTTGAAGAATATATCACAATGCTTGAGAAATATACCGATGTCAGAAGTATAGACTTTTATCCTGATGAGGACGGCAATATTTTGATTGAGTCAGGCAGAAAGGTGGTAGTCGGCGGTCTGCTTAGTGAGGTAAATAAAAGATTTACAAAAAAAGGCGATATGATGGCTATATGTACATTGGAAGATATGTATGGCAGAATCGAACTTGTAGTATTTCCGAAAGCTTTTGAAAGCTATGGAAGTGAGCTGACAGAAGGCGGAAAGGTCTTTGTAAAGGGCAGAGTGGATACTTCAGGTGAGGAAGAAGGAAAGCTGATTGTTGAGACTGTGAGAGAGTTTGGAAGAGTGAAGAAAGAACTTTGGATACAGTATGCCGACAAGGCAAGCTATGAAGAGGACCTTGGTAACCTGCTGACAGATATCGGAACATTAAACGGAAATGACAGCGTCATCATTTATCTAAAAAAGGAGAGGGCAAAAAAGGATCTCGGAGGTGAGTGGTGTGTGCCTGCAAGCGAGGCTTGTGAGATTTTATCACAAAGACTTGGAAGTGAGAATGTAAAGATAGTAGAGAAAATCTAAGTGATAACAGATTAATACATGGAAAAATTTAGAGTCTTTTAGTATAATAATATTGTACTGTGATTGATGGGCAATCCGGTATTATATAATTTAGTAAGAAAGGAAATCATAGGCTTAGAACTATGCGGTTTTAATATGGCAAATAATGAATTCAGGGAAGAGCTCGACCCACAAAGCAGTGTAAATAAAGTAATAGGTATTGTTTCAGGAAAGGGAGGAGTAGGTAAGAGCCTTGTGACATCTCTTATGGCTATAAAGGCTATGTCAAAGGGTTTTAGAGTAGGTATCATAGATGCGGATATTACAGGTCCTTCAATACCTAAGGCATTCGGTTTAAGCGGAAAGCTTGGTGTTACATATGATGAGCTGATGGTTCCTGCCGTTACAAGTACAGGAATCAGTGTAGTAAGTACAAATCTTATCCTTGAGAATGAGACAGACCCTGTTATATGGAGAGGTCCTGTGATTGCAGGTGTTGTAAAGCAGTTTTGGAAAGATACTCTCTGGAACAATATTGACTATATGTTTGTAGATATGCCTCCCGGAACGGGAGATGTTCCGCTTACAGTATTTCAGTCCATACCTGTAAGCGGAATTATCATAGTTACAAGTCCGCAGGAACTTGTTTCAATGATTGTTACAAAGGCTGTAAATATGGCAAAGAAGATGAATGTACCTATATTGGGTATAGTTGAGAATATGAGCTATTTTGAATGTCCTGACTGTGGACACAGACATGAGATATTTGGAAAGAGCCATATTGATGAGATTGCAAAAGAAGAGGGAATTAAGGTTTTAGCAAAGATTCCGATTGACCCTGAGGTGGCAAAGCAAGTTGATGCCGGCCTTGTAGAATATGTACAGGCACCATGGCTTGATGAAGCGGCGGATTCTATTTTAAAATAAAATTTGATGTGGGCAGGTTTTGTCCACATCCGGGCGGGAGATCTTATGTATATATCAAATAATCCGAATAATGAGTTGGAACAGTCCATTGTACAGGTTCCTGATTTGGTACAGATACCGGATGAAATACATGAAATGGCACAAAAATTTCAAGAAGCAATGATGATGTACACATGTGCAATCAGAGAAGTAAAGACAAAGCTTGAAGTTTTGAATGATGAGCTTTCAGTAAAGAACAGGAGAAATCCTATTGAGATGATAAAGTCCAGAGTAAAAAAGCCCAAGAGCATAGTGGAAAAGTTAAAAAGACGCGGGCTTCCTCTGACACTTGAATCAATAGTGAAAAATCTTGATGATGTGGCAGGCATCAGAGTTATTTGTTCATTCCTTGATGATATCTATGAAGTGGCGGATATGTTAACAAGACAGGATGATGTAAAGCTGGTTGCAGTCAAAGACTATATAAAGAAACCTAAAGAAAACGGATATCGCTCATATCATCTTATTGTTGAAATACCTGTATTTTTTTCAGATAAAAAGCAACCTATGAGAGTGGAAGTACAGATAAGAACAATTGCTATGGATTTTTGGGCAAGCCTTGATCATCAGTTGAAGTATAAGAAAGAGTTTATTGACTCGGAGGATGTGGAAAGACAGCTGAAAGAATGTGCAGATGTAATAGCAGGTACAGATATTCAAATGCTTGCGATAAGAAAGAATATAGAATCTAAGGGTATAGAAGTAAGAAAACCCGGATAAAGAAGATACAACTTGGCGATGAACCAAGTTGTATTTTTTAGTATATATTAGCTTTTAACCAGAATTTCATTTTACTGAGTCCAAACATATATATAATAAACAGTATACTTGTAGTTATCCAGGAGAGCGGATAAGCCCAAAGTATAGTAAATATATTGGGATATCTCGGTACCATAATAATTACCCATGCTATTCTAAGTACGCATACACCGCTGGCTGTAATTATCATAGGTATCCAACTGTCTCCGATACCGCGAAGTGAGCCTGAGAAGACCTCAATTGTGATATAGGCGGGGAAAGCAAATACCATAAAGTTTAACATGGCGGTACCTATATCAAGTACACTTGTATCATTTGTAAATAATGTATAAATGGTTCTGCCGAAAAGCTTTAATAAAATGATAACTATTGCGGTAATGATAATTGCAAGAACCATTCCATGTATGATACCTTTTTTTACCCTGTCTTTGTTGCCATATCCGAAGTTTTGTCCTGTAAATGTGGTGACGGATATACCAAGTGACTGTATAGTCATCCAAAATAAAGTATCTATTTTACCATAGGCGGTAAATGCGGCTATTGTGTCGGTTCCAAGAGTATTGATAGAGGCCTGTATAAGTATATTTGCAATAGTGTACATAGCAGACTGCATTCCGGCGGCAGTTCCTATACTTATCATCTTTCCCAACTCCGGGAAATTGATATGTAATCTTTTAATATAAAGCTTCAGTGCATCCTCTCTTTTTGAAAGCACTGTGATAACAAGTATTGCACTGACTGTTTGTGAGGTAACGGTAGCAATGGCGGCACCGACCACGCCCATACCCAGAAAACGTATCAATATAATATCCAGAATTATATTGATAAAGCAGCTTATAATAAGAAAGATAAGAGGAGTCTTGGAATCTCCTACAGCTCTTAAAAGCCCTGCACCCATGTTGTAGATAAGGTTCGGTGCAAGCCCCAGAAAATAAATCTGTAGATAAGGTATTGCCATAGGCATTATATTTTCAGGTACATTCATATATAAGAGCATAATCTTTGAAAATACAGCACCGAATATACTTACTATGATGCCTACTATAAGTGAAAACATAATTGATGTATGCACACATTCACTTACAAGCCTGTTATTCTTGGCACCGAAATGTTGTGAGATGATTACACTGAATCCTGATGACAGTCCTACGAATATGCCGATAAAGAGATTTATCAGTGTGCCGGTAGTACCGCCTACTGCCGCAAGCCCGAGTTTTCCCACATTCTGACCTACTATAACAGCATCGGCCGTATTATACAGCTGTTGGAAGAAGGTTCCAAGAAGTATTGGGAAAAAGAATGATAAAAGTTGAGTATCTATATTACCCTTTGTCATATCAAGCTTTTTAGTTTGTTCCATATAAATCTTTTTTATAAGTCCTTTCTATAATCAATCTTTCTATATAAATCTTTTATATCATTTCTTCAGGTTTGAAAACTTTGTCAAATTGTTCTTCTGTCATAAGATTCAGTTTCAGTGTAGCTTCCTTTAGTGAGATATTTTCTTTATATGCCAGTTTTGCGACATTGGCAGCCTGTTCATAGCCGATATACGGGCTGATTGCAGTTACAAGCATCAGTGAATTGTAAAGATTTTCATGCATCTTTTCCTTATTTGCCTTGATACCACATATGCAGTGAAGTCTAAAGGAGTTCATTCCGTCCGATAGCAGTCTTACAGATTGCAGGAAGTTATAGATAAGTACAGGCATAAATACATTAAGCTCAAAATTGCCCTGACTTGCCGCCATATTTACAGCGACATTATTTGCATTTACCTGTACACATACCATAGTCATGGATTCACACTGTGTAGGATTTACCTTTCCCGGCATTATAGAACTGCCGGGTTCATTCTCAGGTATAAAGATCTCACCGAGTCCACATCTGGGACCGCTTGATAACCATCTGATATCATTGGCTATTTTCATAAGATCATTTGCCAGTGAAGTTAAGCCGCCATGTAAAAATGAAAGCTCGGACTTTGAGGTAAGTGCATGAAACTTGTTGGTATCTGTGATAAAGTTTTTACCGGTAAGTTTTGAGATATTTTTTGCAACAGCTTTGTCAAAGCCCTTTGGACAGTTAAGACCCGTACCTACCGCAGTGGCTCCAAGTGCAATTTTTTTGACAAACTCAAGTGAAGCTTTTATTTGATTATAGTTATTTTCAAGTGAAGCCCTCCAACCGCTTATTTCTTGTGAGAAGGCTATCGGAGTTGCATCCTGCAAATGTGTTCTGCCTGATTTTACTATACCGATATTTTCTTTTTCAAGCTTTTTGAAAGCAAGTATAAGTTCATTGAGTGAGGGAAGGAGCTTATCACTGATTTCAAGCACGGCGGCTATATGCATTGCAGTCGGGAAGGTATCATTTGAGCTTTGTGACATATTTACATCATCATTCGGGTGAAGCAATCTTTTACCTGCGAGTTCATTGCCTCTATTTGTAATGACTTCGTTGACATTCATATTGCTCTGAGTACCGCTGCCGGTCTGCCACACAGCCAGAGGAAAATGTGCATCAAGTTTCCCGGCAAGTATTTCTTTGCAAACATCATTTATTATATCCGCTTTTTCTTTTGTAAGTTTGCCAAGCTCATTATTTGTAGCGGCACAGGCCGCTTTCAGATAGGCAAATGCTCTTATGACTTCCATAGGGATCTTCTCAGTACCTATTTTAAAGTTTGACAGACTTCTTGCCGTTTGCGCACCGAAATATTTGTCCGCCTCCACCTCTATATTTCCCATAGAGTCATGCTCAATACGATATTCCATAGTTTTCTCCTATATGCTATAATAAAATGAAGTTCCGAAACGGAACTTTACGAGAGTGTACTCTTTATTGTTCTATGCCTTTACATTACCGGAACATTCTTAGTAGTATACAATATTTTAACAAAAAAAAGAATAAAAAAACAGGGAAACAGATGAAATTAAAAACACAGGAATCAAAATTTTTACTGATACTGGATACTTTGATGCAGCTGGCAGTAATACTTGCATTGGCTTGGTTTGTAGTATCGATATTTGGAGATAGAACATATATGGTGGGGCAGTCTATGTCACCGCAGATAGAACAAGGTGATGTGGCACTTATAAATAAGGCGGCATATACATTCTTCAAACCGAAAAGATTTGATGTTGTAGCTTTTAAAAATAAAGACGGCAGAGTGTGTATCAGAAGAGTCATAGGTCTTCCGGGTGAAACGGTGAATATAAAGGACGGTTATGTCTATATAAACGGCAAGGTACCTGAAAAGTTTTTTGAAGCAAGCGCCGGCGGATTGGCTTCAGAAGATATACAGCTTATGGCAAATGAGTATTTTGTGCTTGGAGATAACAGAGTGGGAAGCGAAGATTCCAGAACTTCCACTATAGGCAATATAACAAAGGATATGATAATAGGAAATACATGGATTAGATTATTGCCTATAAAAAGAATAGGTTTTATAAGGTGACTTGACGAAAGGACTTTTTTATGAAGATACAGTGGTACCCCGGGCATATGATTAAGGCAAAGCGTGCTATGTCTGATGTCATAAAACTTGTGGATATTATTATAGAGATGACTGATGCAAGGGCTCCTGAAGCCGGCAGAAATCCCGAGATAATGGAACTTGGAGCGGATAAGTCAAGAATAATTATACTTAATAAGGCGGATTTGGCAAATGAGCTTGCCAACAACAGATGGGCAAGCTTTTATAAGGAACAGGGGTATGAGTGTATGTTTATGGACTCCAGAAAAAATAACGGAGTCGGTGTACTTATAAAGGCAATAGACAATGTATCAAAGAAAAAGCGTGAGAGGGATGCCAAAAGAGGTATAAAAAACAGACCGGTCAGAGCAATGGTTGCAGGTATTCCAAATGTCGGTAAGTCAACTCTTATAAACTCGGTTTCAGGCAGAGCAATGGCAAAGACAGGTAATAAGCCCGGTGTTACCAAGGGCAATCAGTGGATAAAGTTGAAAGGTCAGATAGAGCTTTTAGACACTCCGGGAATACTTTGGCCAAAGTTTGAAGATGAGAGAGTCGGTGAGATGATTGCATTTATCGGCTCTATCAATGATATGATTATAGATATCAGAGAACTTGGACTTGAGCTTATCAAATGGTTGTTGAAAAATAAGCCTGAAGTTTTGCAGGAGAGATTTGATATCAAAGACGATGATGATGAAAATGCCGTTTTGATAAAAATAGCAAAAGTCAGAGGCTGTACAAAAAAGGGTGGTGAACCTGACTATGATAAGGCTGCAACTATACTGGTAAATGAATTCAGGTCAGGTAAGCTTGGCAGAATCACATTACAGATGCCACAGGAATAATATGAGAAAAATAAGTGAAGAAAAACTGGCTCTTGAGAGGCAAAGACTTGAGGGCATGAAGGAATTTGAAAATAAATACAGTGATTTTGAGTTTATTGCAGGTATAGACGAAGCAGGCAGAGGTCCGCTTGCAGGACCGGTAGTTGCGGCGGCGGTTATATTGCCGAAGGATATATTTTTGCCTTTTTTGAATGACTCAAAAAAGGTAACTGAAAAAAGAAGAGATGTGTTGTTTGACCGGATAAAACAGGAGGCACTTGCCTACGGCATAGGTATTGCTTCAAATGTACTTATAGATGAGATAAATATATTGCAGGCCACATATGAAGCTATGAGAGAGGCGATTAAAAAACTTAAGAAGACTCCGGATATTTTGTTGGTGGATGCGGTGCATATACCTGATATCACTATAAGACAGTTGGGTATAGTCAAGGGAGATGCAAGGAGTATCAATATTGCAGCTGCAAGTATACTTGCAAAGGTCACAAGGGACAGACTTATGCTTGAATATGACAAAATTTATCCTGAGTATGGCTTTGCTTACAATAAAGGCTACGGCACTGCAAAGCATATAGAAGCATTAAAAGAATACGGAGCCTGTGATATACATAGAAGAACTTTTATAGGGAATTTTGTCGGTGAATAAGCGTCAGATTGGCAGTATCGGAGAGGATATGGCTGTAGAGTTTCTAAAAAGCTGTGGTGTAAAAATCTTGGAAAGAAATTATCAAAACAGATTTGGTGAAATAGATATCATAGGCAGGGAAGATAATACACTGCTGTTTATAGAAGTAAAATACAGAAAGAATGAAAGTTTCGGTTATCCGCTTGAAGCTGTAGGCTTTGCAAAGCGAGAAAAGATAAGAAAGATGGCAAGGTTTTTCCTGAATGAAAATCATTATTATCGTTATAATATAAGATTTGACTGTATCGGAATAATAGGTTCACAGATAGAATGGATAAAAGGAGCATTTTATTGAAGATAGTAAAAAAGAATGACAGGCATATTTTGACATTAAAGAGAGCAAAAAACGGTGTGGAATATCTGTCATTTGATGCATTGGAAAAATATGACAATATAGTACAGGGATTTTCTACAAAGATAGGCGGAGTAAGCACAGGTCCTTATGCGACCATGAATCTCAGCTTCAGCAGAGAGCCTGATAACAGGGAGGGTGTCCTTGAAAACTACAAAAGAATGGCACAGGCTTTAGGTGTGGAATTAGAAAGCTTTGTATTATCTTATCAGGAACATTCAAATAATGTAAAAGTGGTAAGTGCTGAAGACAGAGGCGAGGGAGTGCTGTTTGAGAGAGACTACAGAAATATTGACGGTCTTATAACAAATGAGAAGGGCATCACATTAGGAGCTTTTTTTGCAGACTGTATTCCCCTTTATTTTTATGACAGAGTAAATAATGTGATTGGACTGGCACATTCAGGTTGGAGAGGTACCGTTAAAAGAATAGGTGCAAATATGACAGATTTGATGAACAGGCATTTTGGCAGCAAGGCAAAGGATATGGTAGCTTGCATAGGTCCCGGTATATGTGCGGACTGCTATCAGGTGAGTATGGATGTATATGAGGAGTTTTCAAAAAGCTTTGATAAAAAATATATGCCTGATATCTTTAGAGAGGATGAAAAAGACCACTTCAGACTTTCACTTTGGAGGGCGAATGAGATAGTATTGGAAGAGGCGGGAGTACACAGGGAGAATATATTTACTTCAAATATATGTACCGCCTGCAATAAAGAGATTTTGTACTCACACAGGGTAATGGGTGAAAAGCGGGGAAATATGGCGGCATTTATGGCGTTAAAATAATTATAGGATAGTTCTTATAAATAATATAAACTAAAAAATTGCTAAATTGCCGGCTTTTACTTGCTAAAACTCATTTAAGTATTTATACTATGTATATTTAAATAAAGGAGGCTATATGGAAGATTTTTTTAAGAAGTTAAGCATATATGGAAGTATTGCAAAAGAAGAGGGACAAAAGATAGCACAGTCAGCTTTGAATAAGGGCAAAGAAATAGCGGATATAACAAAGCTGAAAAGAGACATAAAGATAGAAGAGGATATTATAAAGTCATACAAAATGGTTATCGGGGAGTATGTAACTGCAAACGACCTTTTGAGAGAAGATGAACTTGTATTTGATCAAAGGTCAAAAATCCTGAAGAGTCAGGCAAAGCTTGAGGAATTGAAAGCAAAGCTTGAAAAGATGAGCAATAATAAGTAGTTATAAGGAGAATATAAAGATGCCATATGCAGATTTGACAAAGGAAGAGCTGTTGGAGTTGAAGAAAAGTCTGAAAGCGGAGTATAAGGCAATGCAAAACAGAGACTTAAAGCTTGATATGAGTAGAGGAAAGCCGTCACAAGAACAGCTTGATATTTCTATGGGACTTATGGATGTACTGTCATCAGATGCGGATCTTATGAGTGAGAACGGCTCGGATTGCAGAAACTACGGTGTACTTGACGGTATCCCTGAGGCAAAGGAATTACTGGGCGATATGATGGAAGTTCCGGCTGACAATCTTATCATCTATGGAAACTCAAGTCTAAATGTAATGTATGACTGCATCTCAAGATCATATACACATGGAGTAATGGGTTCTACACCTTGGTGCAAGCTTGACAAAGTAAAATTCCTTTGTATAGTGCCGGGATATGACAGGCATTTTGCTATAACGGAGTATTTCGGTTTTGAGAATGTGTGCATTCCTATGCTTGAGGACGGACCGGATATGGATATGGTTGAAAAACTTGTACAAAGTGATGAATCTGTTAAAGGAATCTGGTGTGTACCTAAGTATTCAAACCCTACAGGAAACTCATACTCTGATGAGGTTGTAAGAAGATTTGCAAGATTAAAGCCGGCAGCTAAGGACTTTAGAATTTATTGGGACAATGCCTATACAATTCACCATCTCTATGACCTTGACCAGGATCATCTTATCGAGATTTTGGCGGAGTGCAAGAGGGCCGGAAATCCTGATCTTGTATATAAGTTTGCTTCAACATCAAAGGTCACATTCCCGGGTTCAGGTATTGCAGCACTTGCAACATCACAGAATAATCTTGAGGATATAAAGAAGCAGTTAAAGATGCAGACAATAGGACATGATAAGGTAAACCAGCTTAGACATGTAAGATACTTTAAGGATATTCATGGTATGGTGGAGCATATGAAAAAACATGCAGACTCACTCAGACCGAAGTTTGAGATGGTACTTGATACTCTTGAAAGTGAGCTTGGCGGACTTGGAATAGCAAGTTGGACAAAGCCGAAGGGCGGATATTTTATCTCATTTGATACTATGGACGGATGTGCAAAAGAAGTTGTATCAAAATGTAAGAAAGCAGGTGTTGTACTTACAGATGCAGGAGCTACATTCCCAAGCGGAAAAGATCCGCATGATAAGAATATTCGTATTGCTCCGTCATTTCCGCCTGTAGCGGATTTGGAGATAGCTGCAAAGCTTCTGTGCCTGTGTACAAAGATGGCGGCAGTGGATAAACTCTTAGGAGAATAATAATGATAAGTGCAAATGGAATAACACTTAGATTAGGGAAAAAAGCCCTTTTTGAAGACGTTAATATAAAGTTTACACCGGGCAACTGTTACGGGCTTATAGGTGCAAACGGTGCCGGAAAGTCTACATTTTTAAAGATACTTTCAGGGCAGATAGAGCCTACAAACGGTGATGTGGTTATAACACCGGGAGAGAGACTTTCATTCTTGGAGCAGGATCATTTCAAATATGATGCATATACAGTTTTAGATACCGTAATTATGGGAAATGCAAGACTGTATGAGATAATGAAGGAAAAAGATGCGATATATGCAAAGCCCGACTTTAATGAGGAAGACGGTATAAAGGCGGCGGAACTTGAAGGTGAGTTTGCCAATATGAACGGCTGGGAGGCGGAGTCGGATGCGGCTGCACTTCTAAACGGACTTGGTGTAGATACAGAACATCACTACACATTGATGAGTGATATGCCGTCAAACCTTAAGGTAAAGGTACTTCTTGCAAAGGCACTCTTCGGTAATCCCGATATACTTTTACTTGATGAGCCTACAAACCACCTTGACTTGGACGCTATTTACTGGCTTGAGGAGTTCCTTATCAACTTTGAGAATACCATCATAGTGGTATCACATGACAGATATTTCCTCAATAAAGTCTGTACAATGATTGCGGATATCGACTACGGCAAGATACAGCTCTATGCCGGAAACTATGACTTCTGGTATGAGTCAAGCCAGCTTATGGTGCGCCAGATGAAGGAAGCCAACAGAAAGAAAGAAGAAAAGATTAAGGAGTTGCAGGAGTTTATTCAAAGATTCTCTGCAAATGCTTCAAAGTCAAAGCAGGCTACATCCAGAAAGAGAGCCTTGGAAAAGATTGAGCTTGATGACATTAAGCCCTCATCAAGGAAGTATCCTTATATAGACTTCAGACCGAACAGAGAGATTGGAAATGAAGTTCTTACTGTTGAGAATCTTTCAAAGACTGTTGACGGTGAAAAGGTACTTGACAATATCAGTTTTGTACTTAACAGAGAAGACAAGGTGGCACTGGTAGGTCCGAATGAGAAGGCGAAGACAGTTCTGTTTAAGATACTTGCAGGAGAGATGGAGCCTGACGGCGGAAGTTTCAAGTGGGGACTTACCACCACTCAGAGTTATTTTCCAAAAGACAATACAAAGGATTTTGCCGGTGATGAAACAATAGTTGAATGGCTTACAGGATATTCGGAGAATAAGGATGCCACATATGTAAGAGGATTCCTCGGCAGAATGCTGTTTGCCGGTGAAGACGGTGTAAAAAAGGTAAATGTACTCTCAGGAGGTGAGAAGGTACGTTGTATGCTCTCAAAGCTTATGATAAGCGGTGCAAATGTACTTATACTTGACGAGCCTACAGACCACTTGGATATGGAATCTATCACTGCACTTAATACCGGACTTGAAAAGTTCAAAGGTGTGTTAATTTTCTCATCAAGAGATCATCAGGTAGTGCAGACTACAGCCAACAGAATTATGGAAATCATAAATGGAAGCCTTATAGATAAGATTACCACATATGATGAGTATCTTGATTCTGATGAGATGGCAAGAAAGAGATTTACATATACCGTTTCAGCGGATGAAGAGAGTGACGACTGATATGAAAAAGATGATTTCATGGAATGTCAACGGGCTTAGAGCGGCTGTTACAAAGGGTTTTTTAGATTTCTTCAGAGATATTGATGCGGATATATTCTGTATACAGGAGTCAAAGCTTTCTGAAGGTCAAATAGAGCTTGATTTGCCGGGATATTATGATTACTGGAACTATGCGACTAAAAAAGGCTATTCAGGCGTAGCGGTATTTACTAAAGATAAACCGATTAATGTGACTTACGGTATCGGCATAGATGAACATGATAATGAGGGCAGAGTTATTACGGCAGAGTATGATGAATTTTATCTGATTACCTGCTATACTCCAAACTCACAGAGAGGACTTACAAGACTTGATTACAGAATGACCTGGGAGGATGCTTTTCTTGATTATGCATTAAAGCTTGAAGAAAAAAAGCCTGTAATATTCTGTGGTGATTTGAATGTGGCGCATAAAGAAATAGATTTGAAAAATCCGAAGACCAACAGAAAAAATGCCGGATTTACAGATGAGGAAAGGGCAAAGATGGATATTATTTTGTCCTCAGGTTTTGTAGACAGCTTCAGATTGCTGTATCCGGATAAGACGGATGCCTATTCATGGTGGTCCTATATGGGAGGTGCCAGAGCCAAGAATGTAGGTTGGCGTATTGACTATTTTATAGTATCTGCTAAATTAAAAGATAGAATAAAGGAAGCTAAGATTCACAGTGAAGTCTTAGGTTCAGACCATTGTCCGGTAGAACTGGATATAGAAATATAGGATATATTGTACTAAAAGGAGGTTGTTATGGTAGTGAGAGTTGACAGAGATAAGAGTTTTTATTATCCGGCGGGCATTACTGTGACGCCTTCCTTTTTTTGCATAAAGGTGATCAGAAAGTGTAAGAAACTCTATCTGAATCTCTATGAGAGAAATGTAGAAAAAGAAGTTGAGAAAATAGAATTTCCGCCTGAGTCACGTGTAGGTGATGTTTGGTTTATTAAGGTGGATATGCGTCTGAAAAAGACTTTTGAATATGCATTTGAAGATGAGAACGGCCATTTTGCGGATGAGTACGGCAAGAGCTTTTCAGGCAGAGACAGCTTCGGTAAAGTCAGTTTGATAGACAATGAGAGAAGAAGTCCTGTATATATAGCGGATTTTGATTGGGGAAATGACTTTGATAATGTGAAGGCTGTTGAGGATAAGAATTTAGATACCGCATTTATCTATAGACTTCATGTAAGAGGCTTTACAAAATCAAACAGTTCCAAAATAGTAGATAAGGGTACATTTAAGGGAATTTCGGAAAAGACGGATTATCTGAAAAAAATCGGAGCGGATTTTATAGATATAATGCCGGCTACAGAGTTTGACGAGTTTATAAGAGTGGCGGGAAGTTTTTTCTCACTGTTTGATAAGGAAAAGAAAGAAAAAATAATACTTAATTATTGGGGATATGCAAACAGTCTTAATTTTGCTCCAAAGGCAAGTTATGCTACAAAAAGATACAGAAATCCTGTAAATGAGTATAAGGCTATGGTAAAGGCTATGCATGAAGCAGGTATAGGAGTTATACAGGAATTTTTCTTTGATAAGAAAAGTATTGGCTATATCATAGATGTGCTTAGATTTTGGAAGCTTGAATACCATATAGACGGTTTTCATCTTGCAGGTGTTAATTACTGTGAAGAGATTGTAAGGGATCCGTATCTTCTTAACAGCAAGTTTATTTTTTCAAACAAGATATATGACATCAGGTCTGAGAATATTATATCTATGGACTATGACTATATGAACAATATGAGAAAGTATCTAAAAGGTGATGAGGGTATGATTCCGTTTGTTTCAAATGCAGTCAGTGATAAGAACGGTTATCTGAATTTTATTGCGGATATTAACGGTTTTTCTTTGGCGGATATATATAAATATGACTATAAGCACAATGATGCCAACGGTGAGGACAATGTGGACGGTTCAAATATGAACTTTTCATGGAACTGCGGCTTTGAGGGAGATACCAAGAAACTGCAGGTGTTAAACTTAAGAAAGAAAATGTATTTGAATGCCGTATTACTCCTGATGATTTCAAGAGGTGCCGTAGGAGTATGCAGCGGTGATGAGGTGTTACAGTCAAAGGACGGCAACAACAATACCTACTGCCATGACAATGATAAGAGCTACTTTAATTGGAAGCTTGTAAATAAGAATAAGGATTTTCTGGACTTTTTTATGGCAATGCTTGAATTTAGAAGAAAGTATATTCTGACAGGTATCGATAAACACAAAATTTCCATACATGGAATGCAGGTTTGGAAACCTGATTTTGAGTATTATAACAGACAGATGGGCATGCTTATAGAAGGAAAGACTGATATATATATTATTTTAAATATGCATTGGGACAGACATGAGTTTTGCCTGCCTACTATAAAGAAAGGCAGTTTTTGGCATATACTGGTAAATACGGATGATATAAATACACCTTTTAAAGGCGACGGAGCTGTGAAAGTAGACAATCATAGGAAGATAGCGGTAGAGGGAAGAAGCTGTGTTATTTTATTTGAAAAATTGATTTAGAATTTTTTTGAAAAATAAAAAATTTTATTGACAAATCTGGCTATATAGGGTATCCTATTAAAGTCAGTTTTGGGTTATCGCCAAATGGTAAGGCACTGGACTCTGACTCCAGCATTTCTAGGTTCGAATCCTAGTAGCCCAGCTTTAAAAACTCCCATTCAAACAAAGGTTTGTGGGAGTTTTTTAGTATATATAGACGAGGTTTTTTTATGAAGGTGGCACTGGCAGGGACAGAAAGCTTAACAAATTATATTGCCGCATTAAAAGCAAATGACATTGAAGTTATAAATACACTTGATATAGATAAGGCGCTAAAATGTGACGGATTGCTTTTGCCGGGCGGCGGAGATATTGATCCGAAATACTATGGTGAAGATATGGCCGGTTCGGATAAGCCGGATAGAGAACTTGATAAGGCACAGTGGGATGTTTTGGATGCATTTGTAAAGGCAAAAAAGCCTGTACTTGGAATTTGCAGAGGGATGCAGTTGATTAATGTGTACTTTGGAGGAAGTCTTTATCAGGACTTAAAAACAAAAGAAACACATTCAAGAAAGAACGGTGTTGACAGTGTACACAGTGTAAAAAGTATTGTTAAAGGAAATCTGTTTGAAAACTTATATGGCAGGGGATTTTATGTAAATTCGGCACATCATCAGGGAGTAAAAAAACTCGGTGAAGGTCTGGTATCCGTTTTGGAAGCGGAGGACGGAGTTTGTGAAGCGCTCTTGCATAAGGATTTGCCGATAGCGGCAACACAGTTTCACCCTGAGAGAATGTCATATAAGCAAAGAAGAGATGATACGGTTGCAGGTGAGGGTATCTTTGAATATTTCAAAGCTCTCTTAAAACAGTTAGGTTAGGTAGATTAATGTATTCATTTAATGAAAGAATCAGATATAGCGAGTTGGGGGAAGATGGGGAGCTGTCATTACTTGGACTTTTGAATTTGTTCCAGGACTGTTCAACATTTCAATCTGAAGATTTGGGGCTTGGAATAGATTATTTGCAAAACAAGAAAGAAGCCTGGTGGGTAAATTCATGGCAGATAGATATAAACAGGTTGCCTGTTTTGGCAGAGAGTGTGGAAGTGGGTACATTTGCATATGATTTTAAGAGCTTTTACGGATTTAGAAATTTCTTTTTAAAGGATGAAAACGGCGAGTTTTTGGTTAAGGCCGACTCCATATGGTTTCACTATGATCTGGAGAATAAAAGACCTACAAAGCCTACAGATGAGGCATTGAATAAATATCTGACAGGGCATGACAGGCATTTGGAAATGACAAAAATTGTCAGAAAATTTGATATACCAAGTGAGTATGAATCCGGTGATGAAATCATTGTCACCAAGAATGACCTTGACACAAATCATCATATGAATAATGCCATATATGTCAGCAAGGCAAGAAATCTTATTGATGAAGACTTTAAAGTAAAAAAAATAGGTGTACAATATAAGAAAGCGGCAGTATTACATGATATAATATTGCCGAGGATTACAAGGGATGAAAATTCTTATATTATAAATCTGGCGGATCGGGGCGGTGATACATACGCTGTCATTAAGTTTGAATATTAAGGAAGAATTATGGAATTAGGAAAGATACAGAACCTTAAGGTAGATAGAAAAAAAGATTTCGGTGTATATCTCACAGACGGAAGCGGTGAAGATGTATTGCTTCCGATGAAGGAAGTGCCTAAGAATTGTGAAGTCGGAAGTGAAATTGAGGTATTTATATACCGCGACAGCAAGGACAGACTTATTGCAACTACAAGGCGACCGAAACTTTTGGTAGGTGAGACGGGAAGACTTTTAGTGAAGTCTACTACCGGAATCGGTGCATTTTTAGATATAGGACTTGAAAGAGATGTGCTTTTACCTTTCAAGGAGACGGTGGGCAAGGTAAAAGAAGGTGATGAGATACTTGTATATCTGTATGAGGATAAAAGCCACAGACTTGCAGCCAGTGCAAAAGTATATTCTCATTTATCTGCAAAAAGTCCATATAAAAAAGATGATGAAGTGGCAGGTACTGTAATTGAAGTTAAAAAGATGGGTATCTTTGTGGCTGTAGATGACAAGTATAACGGTATGATCCCACCAAATGAGAACTTTGAAAATGTGAAGGTCGGAGACAGACTTGACCTTAGAGTCATCAGAGTAAGAGATGACGGCAAGCTTGATCTCAGCCCCAGAAAGAAGGCGTATTTGCAGTTGGTAAAAGATGCGGATATTCTATACAGTATAATGGAAAGAAGAGGAGGAAGCCTCGGCTTTGATGAGAGCGTTTCTCCTGACAGAATAAAGGCGGAACTTAAACTTAGTAAGAATGCGTTTAAGAGGGCCGTCGGACATCTTTTGAAAGAAGGTAAGATAGAACAGGCGGATGGGGATATCAGAATAAAATGACGAGTGTATAGGCTGCAGATTTTCTGCGGCCTTTTTTGAAAGGAGATATATGGCTTTAGTTGATAATGTGATAAGCAAGGCAAGGGAGTATATCGGTGTAAGCGAGAACCCTCCTGAGAGCAATAATGTGTTATTCAATACGGATTACTATGGAAGAGAGGTAAACGGTGCTTTTACATATCCATGGTGCGTGACTTTTTTGTGGGATATATTCAGAATGAGCGGTGCTGAGATTGTATTTTGTGACGGCATAAAAACAGCATCCACTGAAGCTGTATTTGCTCATTACAAAAATAAAGGTATGTTATTTGACAGCGGTAAGAGAGGAGATATTGTACTGATTTTGACTGACGGTGCCGGAAGTGAAAGGCAGGTAAATCATGCCGGACTTGTAGTAAATGTAAACAGTGACGGCACATATGAGACTATAGAGGGAAATACAGGCAGCGGAAATATTGCCAACGGCGGAATGGTGATGAACAGAGTAAGAAGTTTGTCAGGCAGAGGTTATAGGATAGTAGGCTTTGCCAGACCGAACTACCAAATCGGTACTCAAAAAGCGACATCAAATGAGATACCTGTCAGTGCAAGGCTTACTATTGTAGGGAGCGGTGTAAGGGTGAGAAAAGCTCCGGACACATCGGCACCTGTAACAAAAAACTTGAGTGAGGGAGATGTGGTAAGGGCAAGCGGCAGGATTGCAAGCAGGTACAATCCATGGTTTCATATAGACGGAGGGTATATAAGCGGAAACTTTGTAAAAGGCTGGGTAAAGGACTATAATGACAATAACAGATGGTGGTATGTGGAAAAGGACTATAAGTATGCGAAGTCACAGTGGAAGAATATATCAGGTAAAGACTATTGTTTCGGCAAGGACTCATATCTGTTTGTAAAATGCTATATCAAGTCGGCAGTCGGCGGAGTCTACTACTGGGTGGACGGTGACGGTGTATATCAAAAGCGGTACGATACAACAAATCCAAGCAGAAAATACAGGATAGTAGAGAACTATAAAAGTGAAAATGCACTATAAAAAGGGGTTTTGCCCCCCTTTTTATTCTCCCTGATACATAAATTTTATAAGTCTTTCCACATCCTCTTTATCATGTGCTACTAAATCAAGCTCCTTTATATAGCCGTTTGAAAAGATATTTGCCATTGAAAGATACTGTGTAAGCTTACTCTTTAAGTTGATTCTGTCACCTTCAGGTGAAACAAGCTCAACAGTACCCTTGCACTCGTCAACGACCTTAAAAAAAGCATCTACATCTTTGATATTTTGTATCTTCATATGTACCTCCATACAAATAATATTTTTTTACAGTATAGCAAAATAGATATCCGGAGTAAAGAAGACAATGCAAATGTGGAAAATATAATTTCGGTGTGCTACAATAAGCAAATGCCGTTTATAGGTATAATTAAGTATTTCAGTAATGGAGATAGAAATGCAGATAATAATTGTAGGTTGCGGTAAGGTCGGTTCGACTATTGCCGAACAACTCAGTGTAGAAGGACATGATATAACAATAGTTGATACAGATGAATCTGTAGTACAAGCTCTGGCAACCAGACTTGACATAATGGGTGTAACAGGAAACGGTGCAACACATTCTATTTTGATGGAAGCAGGTGTGGAAGAGGCGGATCTTTTGATTGCGGTTACAGAGTCGGATGAGCTGAATCTTCTCTGCTGTATGGTAGGAAAGAAGGCAGGTGCGGATCATACGATAGCAAGGGTCAGAAATCCTGAATACAGTCAGGATATCGGATTTATGAAAAAAGAGCTTGGGCTTGCAATGACTATAAATCCCGAGTATGCCGCATCTACCGAGATGGCAAGACTTCTAAGATTTCCGTCGGCAATTGAGATAGATACCTTTGGAAGAGGCAGAGTAGAACTTTTAGAGTATAAAATCGAGGCGGACAATATATTGGCCGGCAAAAGCCTTATTGATGTAGGTAGGAATATAAAGTCGGATATACTGATATGTGCAGTAGAAAGAAGAGAAGATGTTATTATACCGAACGGAAGCTTTGTACTTCAAAGCGGTGATATTATAAGTGTTGTTGCATCTACAGAGAATGCCAGAGACTTCTTCAAAAAAGTAGGTTGCAGCAGTAATGAGGTAAAGGATACATTGATAGTGGGCGGCGGAACTATTGCCTACTATCTGGCAAATCAGCTTATACCTCTGGGCATAAAGGTAAAGATAATAGAAAAATCCTATGAAAGATGTGAAGAGCTGTCTGCAATGTTGCCGAATGCAGTGATAATACATGGTGATGCGGCGGACAAGGATATATTGCTTGAGGAAGGCATTGAGAATTGTTCTTCCTTTGTTTCACTTACAGGTATAGACGAGGAGAATGCATTTCTCTCACTGTATGCAAAGAGTGTTTCAGGTGCAAAGATAGTGACCAAGATAAATCGTATTTCATTTGATGATATTATAGAGAAATTTGATCTTGGAAGTATGATTTATCCGAAACATATCACGGCGGAATATATTGTAAGATATGTGAGAGGTTTACAAAACAGTGTCGGGAATAATAATGTGGAGGCACTTTATAAAATAATACATGGCGAAGCTGAGGCACTTGAGTTTTATATCAAGGAAGATTCAAATATGACGGATAAAACTCTTGAGGCAATGCCTATAAGAGACGGAGTACTTGTTGCAGGTATTATAAGAGACGGCAAGGTTATGATACCGAACGGTAAGTCTATATTTAAAAAGAACGATTCAGTTATTATAATAACAAAGATTACAGGTATGCAGAATTTAGAGGATATATTAAAGTAATGAATTATTCAATTATATTATATATAGTAGGAAAGGTAATGATGTTGGAGGCCACCTGTTTTTTGATACCGGCAGTAACATCAATTGTATACGGTGAGCATGAAGGTTTTGCCTACTTGACAGTAGGGGTGGTTGCCGCCATTATAGGATTTTTAATTTCAGGCAAGAAGAAATTTGAGAATGTGTTCTTTGCCAGAGAGGGCTTTGTGATGGTTGCACTGTCATGGATAGTGCTAAGTGTAGTGGGAGCAATCCCTTTTGTAATTACCGGAGAAATTCCGAACATGATAGATGCACTGTTTGAGACGGTATCAGGTTTTACCACAACAGGAGCAAGTATCTTGGAGGATGTAGAAAGCTTAAGCCATACCTCACTTATCTGGAGAAGCTTTACACACTGGGTAGGAGGTATGGGTGTTATTGTGTTGCTGCTTGCAATACTTCCTATGGCGGGCGGCTACAATATGCATCTTATGAAGGCTGAGAGCCCGGGTCCTGTAGTGGGAAAGCTTGTACCCAGACTACGAGATACTGCTAAGATACTGTACAGCATATATCTTGTAATGACTGTTATAGAGTTTGTTATATTGGTGATTATAAGAATGCCGATATTTGATGCACTTTGTATCACCTTCGGTACGGCAGGTACAGGAGGCTTCGGAGTAAAGGGCGACAGTATGGGCAGTTATTCCTATGCTATACAGGTAGTGGTTACCATATTTATGATACTTTTCGGTGTAAACTTTAATGCTTACTTTGTACTTTTAGGCAAGCACAAAAAAGATGCTTTTAAGATAGAAGAGGTCAGATGGTACTTCGGGATCATATTTGCGGCTATTGTGGTTATCACAGTGAATATCAGAGGATATTTTGATAATATCTTCATAGCACTTAATCATGCGGCATTCCAGGTTGGCTCCATTATTACCACTACAGGATATTCAACCACAGACTTTGACAGGTGGCCGCAGCTTTCAAGAAATATAATTATATTCCTGATGATGTGCGGTGCCTGTGCAGGAAGTACAGGCGGCGGTATCAAAGTTTCAAGAATTGTAGTTATGGTAAAATCGGTATTTCAAGAGATAGGATATTACATTCATCCAAGAGGTGTAAAGACTATCAAGATGGACGGCAAGGTGCTTGAAAAACCTGTACTTAACAGTATCAGAGTGTTTATACTCACATATATAATGATTTATGTTATTTCAATGTTCTTATTATCACTTAATAACTTTGATTTTGAGACCAATTTTACAGCTATAGCCGCAACTTTTAACAATATCGGTCCCGGACTTGCCAAGGTAGGTCCTATGGCAAACTTCAATGTATATTCATATTTTTCAAAGCTGGTTTTGACCTTTGATATGCTTGCAGGAAGACTTGAGTTATATCCGATGCTGCTTTTGTTTTGCCCGAATATATGGAAAATAGGAAAAGGTAAATAATGTAATTATAAAGCACTTGCAATTTTTTTGTAGGTGCTTTATAATACCTACTAACATAATAGGAAAAAGGAAATAAAGATATATGATTGAACTGAAAAATATTACAAAGACTT
Source organism: Lachnoanaerobaculum saburreum DSM 3986 (assembly GCF_000185385.1). Lineage (GTDB taxonomy): Bacteria > Bacillota > Clostridia > Lachnospirales > Lachnospiraceae > Lachnoanaerobaculum > Lachnoanaerobaculum saburreum. The sequence goes on along the minus strand of NZ_GL622296.1, from coordinate 2,903,181 downwards.
TCAGTGAAGGCAATATTTCAGTACATGCAGTCAGAGATGTATCTTTAGTGATTGATAAAGGGGAGATATTCGGCATTATAGGATTTTCCGGAGCAGGGAAATCCACACTTGTCAGGTGTATAAATCTTTTGGAAAGACCTGATACAGGCAAAGTATTTGTTGACGGAAAGGATTTGACAGCCCTAAAAGCTAAAGAACTAAGAAGTGCAAGAAAAAAGATAGGAATGATTTTCCAGCACTTTAATCTGATGCCGTCAAGAACGGTGGCGGGAAATGTGGAATATTCACTTTTTGGAAGCGGACTTTCAAAGGAAGAAAAAAGAAAAAGGGTAAGGGAGCTTTTGTCTTTGGTAGATATAGCCGACAAGGAGAATGCATACCCGAGTCAGTTATCAGGCGGTCAAAAACAAAGAGTGGCTATAGCAAGAGCCTTGGCAAATGACCCGAAGGTACTTTTATGTGATGAGGCGACATCTGCACTTGATCCGCAGACAACCTCATCTATATTGGAACTGTTACAAAGTCTTAATAAGAAACTTGGACTGACTGTAGTAGTTATCACACATGAGATGGCGGTTGTAAAGCAAATCTGTGACAGAGTGGCGGTAATGGAAGACGGAAATGTAGTTGAAGAAGGAGATGTATTTTCAATCTTTGCAAATCCGAAGCATAAGATTACAAAGGATTTTATAAAAACCACCTCAAATCTTCAAAAGATAGAAGGCCTTATAGCTTCAGGCTCCGATGTAGCCAAATTAAAACCGGGTGAGATTATACTTAGACTCAGCTATAAGAAAGCAAATACTTCAGAAGCACTGATTTCAGAAGTATCCAGAAAGTTTAATATAAATCTGAATATTATCTATGCAGATGTGGAAATAGTAAAGGATGCTCCTATAGGAGGAACGGTAGCAATAGTAAGCGGTGAAAAATCTGATATAGATGCTGCAATCAAACATCTGAAATGTAAGGAAGTAGGAGTGGAGGTAATAAAGCATGAATGAAATATTGCATATTCTGTTACCGAATGTATCTGCTAAGCCGAATGAGATAATTGATGCAACTTTACAAACTGTCAATATGATGGTACTTTCAGGTGCGATTTCACTTATCTTCGGTCTTATCTTCGGTGTTATAGTGGTGGTCACATCTCCAAGGGGTATATTAAAAAATGCTGTTATCTACAACATTATGGATAAACTGATAAATGTATTCAGGTCAATACCGTTTGTTATTTTACTTGCCGCACTTATACCTTTTACAAGAATGGTGGTGGGAACTGCAATAGGAACAAAGGGTGCCATACTCCCGCTTGTATTCGGTACAGTACCTTTCTTTACAAGACAGATAGAAAGTGCATTGTATGAAGTGGATAAGGGGCTTATCGAAGCGGCACAGAGCATGGGTTCATCTCCTATAGAGATTATATTCAGAGTATATTTAAGAGAGAGTCTGCCCGGGATTATAAGAGGGGTACAGATTACATTTATTTCACTTTTAGGTCTTACCGCTATGGCAGGTGCTATAGGCGGAGGAGGTCTTGGAGACTTTGCAATAAGATACGGACATCAGAGAAATCAAACAGATGTAACATACGCTACAGTAATTATAATACTTATAATGGTAAGCTTGATACAGGGGCTTGGAAACAAGGCGATAAAGAAAACAACACATTAAGTTATCACCGGGTATTGATTTAAAGATCACCCGAGTTATATAGAAAAATACATGGAGGATATCATGAGAAAATTAAGTAAATTTTTAGCAATCGGTGCAATTTTAGCTTTGGGACTTACCGCATGCGGTTCAAGTCAGAAGGCGGATACAACTCAGAAGGCAAGTGAGAGCGGCAAAAATGAAAGCACAAGTGCAGAGTCTAAGGTAGGCGGTGCAAAGACTGAGGGTAATACAACAATCAAGATAGGTGTTGTAGGTGAGAATAATGAACAGTGGAATCCTGTAATAGAGGCTATGGCAAAAGAGGGCATCACGGTAGAACTTGTAAAGTTTGCAGACTATTCATTGCCGAACAGAGCATTGAATGACAAAGAGATTGATTTGAATTCATTCCAGCACAAGGCGTATCTTGCAAATGATATTAAAGACAACGGATATAGGATAAAGGCTATAGGTGATACAATCATTGCACCTCTTGGAGTATACTCAAAAAAGATTAAAGATCTTTCAGAGCTTAAGGACGGCGATACAATAGCAATTCCGAATGATGCTACAAACGGCGGTAGAGCATTGAAGGTGCTTGAGAGTGCAGGAGTGATCAAAGTAAATCCTGATGCAGGATATACACCTACACTTAGCGATATTACAGAGAATGCAAAGAACATCAAATTCACAGAGGTTGAGGCTGCCAATACACCAAGTCTTTTACCTGATGTAGCCGCCGCAGTAATCAACGGCGGTCATGCAGTGGACAACGGTCTAAATCCTAAGACAGATTCCATCTATCTTGAAAAGGTGGAGGATGGAGCCGACAATCCATATGTAAATGTTATTGTTGCCAGAAGTGAAGACAAGGACAATGAGACTTACAAAAAGATTGTAAAAGCTTTTCAGAGTGATGATGTAAAGAAGGTTATAGAGGACACATATAAGGGTGCTTATATACCGGCTTGGAAATAAATTTTAAATAATTAAATATTATGGGCTGTTACATATTAAAAAAAATTGGAGTATGTGACAGCCTTTTTTGTGCTTAAGAAATAGATGACTGTGGATAAGTATTCGCTTACAGTTCATATAATGTTCATAGCGGATTCAAAAACCTTTTACATAAAAAACAAACTTTAGCCACTTTTATTTTCTATAATACATTACATAGACAAGAGATAGCGAGTCTATAAATAAAAGATTTTTTTCATAATACTCGAGCCGATATATTTCGGCTCTCCTCCCAAAAATTCGAGCCGACAGAGATGCCGGCTTTTATATATTTTATAAGACATTTATTAAGTAATTGATATATTGAACGGCTTCCTCCAAATGTCGGCTGTTTTTAATAATACCGATATATATTTCATCTGAAAAATATGGACTTGAAATAAGTATTGCATCCTGCTTGTTTGTAGTATTTTCGGAAAGGTTCAAATCATAAAGATTATACAGATATTCATTGTTTGAAAAGGTCTGATAGGCCTTTTCGTCCATCAAAACAATATCAAGTGTTTTATCAGTCATAAGGGCAAGCAGTTTCATGGATGATGCATAGGCATACTCATATGAAGCCCCGTCATTTGGATTCCCCTCCGATATAAGATTATTATAAAAGTTTATATTATATTTTTTACTGCTGAAATTTCTGCTTATAAGATAGTTATCGGAAAATTTTAGAATATTCTCATTTGAAATCTCTATATTTATGGCGGCTACACTCAGCAATGTATTCTTTTTTGTAATCAATTTATAAGATAGGGAACAAAATATATAAATTATAATAATACTAAGGACAATAGGGAGTTTATAATAATCCAGTATATATTCTATTTTTTTTATTCCATGCAAATCATAATCTTTCATTGAGGTGTTCCCCTTTTATTTTGGCTCTCTTCAATATAAAAAAGCACATTTTTTAAAAAATAAGAACTTAAAAATGCAATCAATCCCATACCAAGGAACATAAGAGGTGCAAACCATCTTATAGAGATATAAAATACAATAAAGTGAATGGCGGCAATGATAACAGTACAGAATATAAAGCGTATTCCTACAGCAAAAGCATTGAAAATCATATTTTTAATACTGTTATCAAAACGGGACAGAAGAACAAATACATAGAGTAAAGTAATGGTATAGCAAATAGCAAAAAGTACTAACAGCCCCATACCGATGCACCATGGAAGCATCGGTATTTTAATATGCAAAAAGATATAGGCATCTATACCAAGTATAATTCCTATAACAAGGAAAATCATGGTCAGCTTGGCTGCGGGGATAAAGTTTAGTTTAAACGAGTGAAAAAAATCCCGGAATAAGTATAACGGCTCATCTTTTGACAGCTTTATAGCACAATGGTAAAGTGCGGTTGTAGATGCACCGATAGTTATAACCGGAATACAACATAAGAGCCAAAGAATATTAAGTAAAAAACAGTCAAGCAGCTTTCCTATAAAGTTCATTACAGGATTTTCAAAGTTAAAGAGGTTTTTCATAGGCTTAATCTCCTGTGGATGCACGAAGAACTAAATTTGTTTCACAGTGCATGGTTCTAAAGTTCATATCAGGCTCATTGATTCTTGAAAGTAAAAGTTGTGTTGCTGAAAATCCTAAAATTTGACTGTGAATATGCACGGTTGATAACTTAGGACTGATAATGCGTGCTTCAGGAGCATCATCAAAGCCCAGAATCTTAATATCTTCAGGAATTTTGATCTGCATTTTATTTAGGACATTAAGCAAATCTAAAGCTACAAAATCATTGGCACAGATGAATACCTGTGGGAGAACGGAAAGCTTTTCCAATTCTTCCTGTATATAAGATTTATAGTCCTTTTTATCAGGATGTAAAATTCCCGGCTTGTTTTTGGTGAGGCACCATGATTCATTGATTTCCAATTGATGGATGTTCATTCCTGTACGATATGCCATATATCTTTCAAAAAAAGATTGACAATGCATATATTCACCGATAAAACCGATGCGGGATATACCGTTTTGCTTCAGGTCTGAAATAAACGAAATAATGGGTGAAGAGTTTTCCATCAAAAGTTTATCCCCACGTAGAGGTTCCTTGCCAATATCTACCGGAGTGTCTACGAAAAGAATAGGTATATCAAGCTTTGAAAGCATAGACGCATAGTCATAGTCAAAGACCTCTATGCACATAATACCTGCCAATCTGTCATTATGTAATGAAGCGGGCAATGTGAGATTTTTTATATCTTCATCACGAATAATATGCATACTCATAGAGTAACCGAACTTTGAAATTTCCAATTGAAACTTATCAAGCATAGGTGCAGAAAAATGTGATCCGTTTAAAAACCATGTTGTAAGCAAAGCTATTTCTGTTTTATCGTTCTTGGCTTGTAGCTGCTTGTTGACATTATCAAAGTCCACATATGAGAATTGCTTATAGCCCATCTCGACAGTCTTAGCCAGGACCTTCTTTTTTGTAGACTCGGAAAGAAGACCTGTATTATTTATCGCCTTTGATACCGTATTTCTGGAAACCCCCAATTCATCGGCTATATCCTGTAAAGTTACTCTCTGTGACATTTTTCTTCCTTTCCATTTATATAATAAATTATATAAATATAAAATTGCTTGTTTACAAATGTAAACTAAACAATTCTAAACAATTAATATATAATTCAAGCTATATTATAACATAGCTTACTTGCATTGTGAAGATTCAAATAAACAAATGTAAAAATTTACTCTGAAAATAGTTTTACAAATGTAAAATAAAGTATTGACATTATGTAAAAATAAAACTATTATGTTCTTAATAAAAAACATACTGTAAAGGAGGGTTTTATGGCAACAAGTAATCAAGATGTGAATGCGTTGCATTCAGGGGCGGCAAAAAAGCAGGAGTCAGTGTTTAGCTATATGCGTAAGCATTGGGAGTTGTACATTATCTTTATAGGACCGGCACTTTTATTGACAATTATATTTAGATATTTGCCAATGGGTGGTATTTTAATTGCATTTCAAAAGTTTAATCCTATAAGAGGAATAGTTGGGAGCGAATGGGTCGGGTTTAAGTTTTTTGAGCGTTTTCTCTCCTCGCCGGATTTTATAAGATATTTGTCTAATACATTAAAGTTGAGTGCTTATGGCTTGGTTTGGGGTTTCCCGGTTCCTATAATTTTGGCATTATTATTAAACAGGATAGGAAGCAACACTATAAAAAAGAAAATTCAAACAATTCTTTATATACCGAATTTTGTTTCGGTAATTGTACTTTGCGGTATGGTAAGAATCCTTCTTTCAGTTACAGGGCCGGTTAATCACCTTTTTGGATCAAGCATAAATTTTATGACAATGCCGGAAGCATTCCGCAGTATTTATATCATTTCAGGTATTTGGCAGGGAGCAGGTTGGGCATCTATTATGTATACGGCGGCACTATCCAATGCGAGTCAGGAACTTCGTGAGGCGGCAGAACTTGACGGTGCAAATATTTGGCAACAGATTAAGGCTGTTGATTGGCCGGCTATTAAAGATATTGTAGTAATTCAGTTTATTATGCAGGCAGGAAATATTATGAGCATAGGATTTGAAAAAGCTTATGCATTACAAACAGATATGAACTTGAAATCATCTGAGATTATAGCAACCTATGTATACAAGAAAGGTCTTTTGGATGGAGACTACAGCTTTTCTACAGCAGTAGGTTTGTTCAATACTGTAATCAATGTCGTTTTGTTGATTGCTATTAACAAGATTATAGCAAAGATGAATGACGGAAAGGGAATTTAGATATGAGGAGGAAGAAATCATTTTTAGCACAATGTGCTTCGGACAAAGTATTTATTCTTGGCGGAAATATCTTTTTGGGACTTTTTGTTTTCTCAATAATTATTCCGATAATATATATCATTGTGGCTTCATTTATTGATCCTGTAACATTACAAAACAGCGGAATAAGTTTTGACATCAGTAAATGGACAACTACGGCATATCAGCGTGTCATAAGTAACAAACAGATTTGGGTTGGATTTTATAATGCCATTGTTTATTCTGTAGTATTTACAGCAATATCCGTGATGATTACACTTCTTGCAGCGTATCCGATGTCCAGAACGGATTTTCGTGGAAGAAAGGTGCTTAATATTATATTCGTTATTACCATGTTCTTTGGCGGAGGATTGATTCCGACATATTTGGTTATAAGTGATTTGGGCTTGTTAAACAGTATGTGGGCAATTATTCTGCCGGGGGCGTTCAGTGTGTGGAATATGATTATTGCAAGAACTTACTATCAAAATATTCCGTCGGAGCTTCGTGAGGCTGCAGAGGTGGACGGAGCAAACGAATTGACTTACTTTTTTAAAATCTTATTACCGGTATGTAAGCCTGTGATTGCAGTACTTGTACTTTGGCAATTTGTCGGAATGTGGAACAGTTACTTTGATGCAATGGTATATTTAAGTGATGAGTCTAAACAACCTTTACAGCTTGTTCTTCGTGCCATATTGATTCAAAACCAGCCTCAATCGGGAATGATTGCGGATATTCAGAGTACGGCAGCAAGAGCACAGCTTGGAGAGTTGCTAAAATATGCAACTATTATTATTTCTTCTTTACCTTTGATTGCAATGTATCCGTTCTTTCAAAAATATTTTGATGCGGGTATTATGGCAGGTTCTGTAAAGGGCTGATTTATTGAGAGGGTGTCATTATGATTAAAAAAATATATAAGAAAGTATTTATATTTACAGTGGTTGCAACAGTCATATTCACTACAACAGGATGCGGAGAGCTTTTTTTCGGCTACAATAGAGCAGATACAAAACAGGCTTTGGATGAGAGTTATACCTTTCCGTTAAAGGAAAAAGAGACTATTACCGGTTTAATTTCATACCCTACGGCATCTGAGCCTGATCCCAATAAAAGAGTCATATTTGAACGTTTGGAACAAAAAACCAATGTGCATGTAGACTGGACTGCCATACCAAGTGATCAGTGGGGAGATAAGATTGCACTTCAAATGGTAAATTATAAGACTTTACAGGATTTTGTGTTTTCAGGCGGCTTTAGTGACAGCAATTTATTAAAATATGCAGATCAGGGAGTAATAATTCCTCTTGAAGATTATATAGAAAAGGATATGCCGAATCTAAAGAAGGTATTTGAAAAATATCCGGAGTATAAGACTATGGTAACGGCTACAGACGGTCATATATATTCACTGCCATGGATAGAGCAGCTTGGAGAGGGAAAGACGGCAATTCAGACTGTAGGAGGAATGAGCTATATAAATAAAAAGTGGCTGGATTTTTTAAAACTTGAAGTTCCTACGGATATTGAATCATTTGAAAATGTATTGCAACAATTCAAAGACCATGCATCTGAGATACAGGCGGAGTTTAACATAGAAGGCAGTATTATTCCAATGTCCTGTATAGTGAATAATGGTGACCAGGATCCGGCAATCTTAATTAACGGATTTGGTGAGGGCTATGGAGATGCGGATAAAGACCGACATATTGCAGTGACCAAGGATAAAAAAGTTATAAGCGCTGCAACACAGGAAGGCTATAAAGAAGGCATAAAATGGTTACACAAGCTATATGCAAAGGGGCTGATTGATCCGGAATGCTTTACACAGGAGTGGTCAACCTATGTATCAAAAGGAAAGTCGGGAAGATATGGGGTTTGCTTTACCTGGGATATTGCAAATATAGATAATCTTAAAGATTGGGTTCCTCTGCCGGCACTTACTGCAGATATAAGAAATATAACACCTCAGAACGGATCATTTACAAGCGGATTTGACAGAGGTAGATGTGTAGTTACAGCGCTTGCAAAGCATCCGGCACTGGTATGCAGTTGGCTTGATCAGATGTATGCACCGATACAGTCTCCACAAAACAATTGGGGTACTTATGGGGAAAAGGATAAATTTAATATTTTTGTGATGTCAACCAATTCAAAAGGTGAGCCGATGCTAAAGCATGCACCTTTAGGAGATGCTTCACCGGTAGAAGTTAGAGAGGCACAGAGTGTGGGCGGTCCGCTTGCAATATTGAATGAGTATTATAATGTTTATGTCACCGTTCCGGATGATGCACAGTATAGACTTGATTGGATCAAGGATATTTATACACCTGATATGAATACCAAATATGTTTATCCCAATGTATTTATGTCACAAAAAGATACCGAGGAAATATCAAATCTTTTGGCAGATATAAAAACGGAAATAAATACAAAGAAATCCGATTGGATAATGAATGGTATGAGTGATGAGGATTGGAATGAATATATTAAAAAATTGGATGCTTATGGTTTACAAAGGTTTTTAGAAATTTACCAATCGTATTTAGATAAATATTTTGAAGCACTGGGGCAGTAGGAGGAAAAATGAGCCTTAAATTAGAAAAAGCAAGAGCATATGAGAAGGAGCATTCTAAAAAAATAATAGGAGATATGCGTCCTGCATTTCACTTAAGTCCTTATGTAGGGTGGATGAATGATCCTAACGGGCTGTCATTTTACAGAGGTATGTATCATATGTTTTATCAGTATCACCCATATAATTCAAAATGGGGACCTATGCACTGGGGACATGCAGTAAGTAAGGATTTGCTTCACTGGGAGTATCTGCCGGCGGCGATTGCACCTGATATGCCATATGATGACTACGGATGTTTTTCGGGGAGTGCTGTTGAACTGGATGACGGAAGACATCTTTTGATGTATACAGGTGTAACAAGAGTGGAAAATGAAGAAGGAGAAATGGTTGACTGTCAGACTCAATGTCTTGCAATCGGAGACGGATTAAATTATGTCAAATATGAGAATAATCCGGTTTTGACGGAGGCGGATTTACCTGATGGGGCAAGTAAGATTGATTTTCGTGATCCGAAGCTTTGGAGGGATAATGAGGGTATATATTGGGCGGTAGTCGGTAGCAGAATTGCTGACGGAAGCGGACAAATCCTTCTGTTTAGAAGTGAGAATGCTTTTTCATGGGAATATTTCAGCACTTTGGATGAAAATAAAAACCGTTTCGGTAAGATGTGGGAATGTCCGGACTTCTTTGAACTTGACGGTAAGCATGTGCTTTTAACCAGTCCGCAGGATATGTTACCCGTGGGATTTGAATATCACAACGGAAATGGGAATATATGCTTTATCGGAGATTTCGATAAGGAAAAAGGAAAATTTAAGGAGCAATACAATCAGGCGGTTGACTATGGTATTGACTTCTATGCACATCAAACCATAGAAACACAAGATAATAGAAGAGTAATTATTGCCTGGATGCAAAACTGGGATGCCTGTGCCATTCGTGCTCATGATGAGGCTTGGGCAGGGCAGATGACATTGCCAAGAGAGATTTGGATTGAGAATAATCGCCTGTATCAAAAACCTACGAAAGAGTATGAAAGCTGTTTAAAAAACAAAGTGGAGTATAAAGGGGTTGAGATTTCTCAAAGTAAAGAGGTACAACTTGAAGAGATAAATGGCAGAGTCTTGGATTTGCAGCTTCAAATCAGAGCAAAAGATGCAGAAAATCCATATTATAAATTTACCATTTATTTTGCAAAAGGGGGAGGAGCTTATACTTCCTTGAACATCAGACCATATGAAGGTATTGTAAAGATAGATCGCAAATTTTCAGGTACAAGAAGGGCGATTCTACATCAAAGAAGAATGTTTGTGCCAAATATAGAAGATGGTAGCATCAAACTTCGTATTATACTTGATCGTTACAGCTGTGAAATATTTGTCGGCAATGGGGAGCAGACTATGACAACGGCAATTTATACAGAACAATCGGCAAGGGATATTACATTTGCTTGCGACGGCGATGCATTGATGGATATTATAAAACAGGATATTATAATGTAAGTAAAAAAAGATTGCGAGAAGATTCGTTTCGCAATCTTTTTTGTTTCGAGGCTTAAATAAGGAGTAACTTCAACAATTAATTTTAATATATTTTAGAGAAAAACATTGACAACTATTACGGATTATGATATATTACAGATAAAGATACAAAGAAAAACGTAATACCAAAAAACGTAATATTTAAAGTCCTGAAAATTAGAAGGAGGGAATATGGGTAGGTTATCAAACAGCGGGGCTTTGACAGAGTCCATTTATTACATCTTACTCAGGCTACATAAGAAAGCACATGGATATGCACTTATGAAGGATATAATGGAGATGACAAATGGGCGTGTAAATCTGGGAGCCGGAACATTATACGGAGCACTCGATACATTGCAAAAAAAAGGCTGGATAAAACAGACTGATGAACAGTCAATGGATAGAAAGATTGAGTACATTATAACGGATGAGGGTAGAAAATATTTTGAAAAAGAAATTTCAAGATTGGATGAATTACTCTCAAATGCAAGAAAGTTAAAGGAGGCGTAAGATGAAGTCTACAGTTAAAAAAGTTTTTTTAGACATAACAGAGGAAGAAAATTGGCTGAATGAACAGGGTGAACAGGGAAAGATGCTTATCGGATACTCAAATGGAGTATATGAGTTTGAAGATGTTTCTCCGGCAAAATTTCAATATAAAATAGATATTCCAAAGTACGTCGGTACAAGTAAAAAGGAGTATTTCAAATTTTTGGAGCAGACAGGGATAAGTGTTGTTAAAGAATATGCCGGCAGGGTATATCTTAGGAAAAATAAGGCTGACGGAGAGTTGGAACTCTATACTGAAACTAAGGAGGTAAACAATCAGATGAAAAAGCGTTATTCATTTTTTATAAGTGTGGGCGTATCACAACTTGTTTTCGGAGTATTTTTATTCGTTCAAATGTTTAACTATATAGATGAAAAGAATGCACCGTTTTGGATATTGCTTGTGTTCGGGCTTGGATTTATGATTTCTGGAATAATATTTTTTATTACAGGTATTTGTAAGCAAAGGAAAAACTTAAACAGTGATGTGGACAGAGATATTTGGGAATAAAATTATTACCCCCTCAAATTCGTTTCCAGGATTTGAGGGGGCTTTTTTGTATGTATATACTTGACAAAAGAAGCAAAAAGGTCTAATATATCATTACAGACTATATAGTCGGTAGAAAGGAGAGCATGGATAGACAAAGATTAAGCAAGGAAGAAAGAAGAAAACAGATTAAAGAAATTGCATTGAAGCTTTTTGTAGACAGGGGATATTCAAAGGCCACTATGGATGATATTATACAGGCTGTAGGGATATCCAAGGGAGGAGTATACCATCATTTTTCAAATAAAGAAGAAATTTTTTTAGAGCTGTTAAAGGATGGAAGCAGTTACAGAAAAAAAGTCGTTTTGGAACATATGAACGGAAGTATTCAAGACAGGGAAGAGAAAATTATTGATATTTTATTGGATAAAATACTGGATAAAAACCCATATAAAGATCTGTACACAGTATTTCTTATAGAGATGCAGACAAATGATAGATTCAAAGAGATGTATAAGAAAATATATGAAGAAGTGGTAGAAGACTTTGCCCAATTTTGCAATAAAGAAGGACTTTATGAGTATAAGGCGACAAATAATCAAGAATTCATATTTTTAATGAACTGTTTATATATGGGTATTTATTTGTTTGATGATATAGACATGGAAAAGCTCAGATATATGTTGAAAATTATGTTTAATGCATATTTAAAACATTAATTTAATGTCAATATCAGGTTAATATTTTAGGGGAAAACCTGAAGAAAACAAGTTCATATATTGTTCATAGCTAATTCAAAAACCTTTTACACAAAAAACAAATTTTAGCCACTTTTATTTTATATAATTCTTTACATAGACGAGAGATAGCGAGTCTATAATAAAAGATTTTTTTCATAATACTCGAGCCGGTACCTATCGGCTCTCCTCCCAGAAAACCAAGCCGGCAGTGATGCCGGCTTTTTATTTTTTAGATATTTCAAATAAAGGGATATTTATTGACAATTATCATTTTAAAATATAAACTTGCTTGATAGTGTAAAAATATGGGAGGATGGATTTTATTATCTAAATTAATATATGGATCAGTTTGCAAGAACACAGCTCTTATTAGGAGTTGATGCCATGAATAAACTCAAAAATTCAAGAGTGGCAGTATTTGGAATAGGTGGAGTAGGAGGCTACAGCGTAGAAGCTCTGGCAAGATCGGGAGTGGGAGCTGTCGACCTGATAGATGATGATAAGGTATGTTTGACCAATATAAATCGTCAGATAATAGCGGATGTGAAGACTATAGGAAAGTATAAAGTAGATGTAGCAAGGGATAGGATACTGAGTATCAACCCGAGATGTAAGGTGACTACATATCAGTGCTTTTATTTACCTCAGAATGCAAAAGATTTTGATTTTTCACAGTATGATTATGTAATAGATGCGGTGGATACGGTAACTGCAAAAATAAATCTGGTGATGCAGGCAAATGAGAGCGGAGTACCTGTTATCAGCAGTATGGGTGCAGGCAATAAGCTGGATCCTACAGCCTTTGTGGTGAGTGATATATATAAGACCGATGTCTGCCCGCTTGCCAAGGTGATGAGAAGAGAACTTAAAAAAAGAAATATAAAGAAGTTGAAGGTAGTGTATTCTAAGGAAAAACCGCTTGTTCCGATAGAGGATGAGAGTATAAGTTGCAGATCACATTGTGTATGTCCTCCCGGTGCCGAGAGAAAATGTACGGACAGAAGAGCAATTCCGGGCTCCGTTGCATTTGTACCTTCGGTAGTGGGACTTATTATAGCAGGTGAAGTAATAAAGGATTTGATAAAGTAGAGGTAGAGAATGATTGAAACAATTTCAAAGATAAATTCCGGTATAAACGGATTTATTTGGGGTGTACCTGCAATGATTGCATTAATGGGTGTGGGCATATATTTAAGTATTAGATTAAAATTCATGCAGATAATAAATTTTGCCTATATAATGAAGACCACTGTCGGCAGAATTTTCAAAAAGAGAAATGTTGCAGACGGTGCATTGTCACCTTTTCAGGCGGCAACCACTGCACTTGCCGCTACTGTGGGAACAGGAAATATAGCAGGTGTTGCAGGTGCAATATCTATAGGCGGACCGGGAAGTGTATTTTGGATGTGGATTTCTGCAATACTTGGTATGTGTACCAAGTTTACCGAGGTTACATTGGCAGTATACTTTAGAAAGAAAAATAAAAATGGTGAACTTGTAGGTGGACCGATGTACTATATCAGCAACGGACTGCCGAAGAAGTGGGTATTTTTGGCATATACTTTTGCCACTTTCGGTGTACTGACAGTGTTTGGAACCGGAAATGCAACACAGGTAAATACTATTACGGCAGCTGTTAATGTGGCACTTGAAGGCTATGGAATAGTAAAATCAGGCGGAAGTCAGACAATAAACTTAATTATCGGAATAATTGTGACAATACTGGTGGGACTGGTACTGCTTGGAGGTATAAAAAGAATAGGAACAGTTACTGAAAAGCTGGTTCCGTTTATGGCACTTTTTTATGTAGTGCTTGCACTGGGAGTAGTATTTTTAAATATAAACAGAGTTCCGGAAGTATTTGGCAGTATAATATATGGGGCATTCAATCCGAGAGCGGTTACAGGCGGAGTGATAGGGAGCTTTTTTATCAGTATGAAAAAAGGAGTATCAAGAGGTATATTTTCAAATGAGGCGGGACTCGGTACCGGACCTATTGCACATGCGTCGGCAGATACAGGCAAGCCTGTAAAGCAGGGATTTTTCGGTGTATTTGAAGTATTTGCGGATACCATAGTTATATGTACACTTACAGCACTTGTAATACTTTGTTCAGGTGTAAATATCCCGTTCGGTTTGCCGGCAGGTGCGGAGCTTACAATAAGCGGTTTTATAAAGACTTATGGACATGGAGTGTCATTATTTACAGCTGTTGCTATGTGTTCGTTTGCCTTCTCCACTATCATAGGATGGGGGCTTTACGGTGCCAGATGTATAGAATTTTTGTTTAGTGAGAAGGTGATAAAGCCTTTTATGGTTGTATATTCACTGATGGCAATAGTGGGAGCTACTATGGATCTCGGGTTACTTTGGGATATATCAGATACTTTCAACGGACTGATGGCGATTCCGAACCTTATAGCCGTATTTTTACTTACAAATGTTGTAATCAAGCTTAAGGATGAGTATTTTGAGGGTGAAGGAAAAGAAAAATAAAAAGTGCTTGACAATAAAATAAAATTGTGTAAAATATAATTATAAGCTATTTAAGAAAGATTCGGAGGAGAAAAAGTTATGGCAGTAAAGACAATAACAAGTGCGAATTTTGAAGCGGAAGTTTTGAATGCAAAAGAGCCTGTATTAGTGGATGTTTGGGCACCTTGGTGCGGACCTTGTAAGATGCTTTCACCTATAGTAGATGAGGTGGCAGAAGAAGCGGTAGGCTTTTCTGTAGGAAAGGTAAATGCCGATGAGAACCAGGAGCTTGTAAACAGATTCCACATTATGTCAATACCTACACTTCTTGTATTTAAGAACGGTGAGTTGGTTAACAAGTCGGTAGGTCTTATATCAAAGGATGAAGTAAAAGCTTTATTAGGATAATTAAAGATTGTCGGGTTGATGATTGAAGAGATTCGATATATAGAAAGAAGTGATATTATGTATGATATAGTAGTGGTCGGTGCCGGTACGGCAGGACTCTCCGCTGCAATATACGGAGTGAGAGCGGGCAAGTCGGTACTTGTACTTGAAGGTGCTTCTTACGGAGGACAGATAATCAATACTCCCGAGATAGAGAATTACCCTGCTATCAAGAAGACTTCGGGATTTGAGTTTGCTACAGATCTTTTTAATCAGGCAAAGGATTTGGGTGCCGAAGTAAAATATGAAAAGGTAACAGGAATCAGCCTTGAAGGAAATATAAAAAAGGTAAAAACAGATAAGGGAGACTATGATGCCAAGTCTGTAATACTTGCGACAGGAGCAAAGAACAGACCGCTTGGACTTCCTAATGAGAAGAAGCTGGTGGGTTCAGGTGTTTCTTATTGTGCCATCTGTGACGGAATGTTCTACAGAGGCAAGACGGTCGCCGTAAACGGAGGCGGTAATACCGCTATAGAAAACGCAACATTCCTTGCAAATGTGGCAAGCAAAGTATATGTAATACATCGTAGAGATGAGTTTAGAGCCGAGGAAGCGGTAGTAGCGGCATTAAAGAAAAAGGACAATGTAGAGTTTGTTCTTAACTCAAATATTGTAGAGATTAAGGAAGAGTCATTTGCAGTAAGCGGTGTGGTAGTGGAAGATAAGAATACACATGAAAAAAGAGAGATTGCTGTAGACGGTCTGTTTGTGGCTATAGGTCAGGTACCTGACAACAATGCTTTTGCGGATGTGGTGGAACTTGATAAGGCGGGTTACATTGTAGCGGGCGAAGATTGTAAGACAAAGACTGAAGGTATTTTTGCTGCAGGAGACGGCAGAACCAAGGAAGTGCGTCAGCTTGTAACGGCGGCAGGAGACGGTGCGGTATCAGGTATTGCCGCAGCAAAGTACTGTGAAGCATTATAGAAATAATACGAATTATTAAGGTGAGCAAATCAATAAAGAGTAAAGAGGAAATAAAATGAATATATATGATTTTAAGGTAAAGAACAATGAGGGTAAGGAAGTAAGCCTTAGCGACTACAAGAATAAGGTCGTTTTGATAATAAATTCGGCAACAGAGTGCGGATTTACACCACAGTATGAGCAGTTACAGAAGCTGTATGCCGATTATAAGGACAAGGATTTTGTGATACTTGATTTCCCATGTAATCAGTTCGGGCATCAGGCACCGGGAAGTGATGAGGAGATTGCCAAGTTTTGCAGTTCAAGATTCGGTGTAACTTTCCCATTGTTCTCAAAGATAGATGTAAACGGTGAGAATGCAAGTGAGGTATTTAAATACCTTAAGAGCGAAAAAGGATTTGCAGGTTGGGGGGCTGACAATGATATGTCAAAGCTGCTCACAAAGATGCTTGGTGAAGCGGATCCCGAGTACGCAAGCAAACCCGATATTAAGTGGAACTTTACAAAATTCCTTATTGATAAGAACGGAAATGTAGTAAGAAGATTTGAGCCGACTGAAGGTGTTGCAGTAGTAGAAGAGGCTGTTAAAGAATTAGTTTAATTTAATAAAGAAGATATAAGGAGCGTTTATGAAAATAAAGGCTCCTTAAAGTCTTTTAAAAGGAAAGAGGGAATATAAAAATGGCAGATAAGTATGACTCACTAAAACTTGAAAATCAACTTTGTTTTCCGCTATATGCATGCTCAAAGGAAATCGTAAGAAGATATAAGACCTACTTGGACAAATTGGATCTGACATATACACAGTATATTGTAATGATGGTTATGTGGGAAGAAAAAGAACTCAATGTTAAGGAGCTTGGCGATAAGCTCTTTCTTGACTCGGGTACTCTTACACCGGTGTTAAAAAAGCTTGAGGCTAAGGGATATGTAACCAGAGAACGTTCAAAGATAGATGAGAGAACATTGATAGTTACATTGACTGAGGGCGGAAAAGAACTTAGAGAAAGTGCTGTGGGTATTCCTGTCGGAATGAGAGGTTGCCTGAAATTAAGTGATGAAGAGATGATACAGCTTAGAACAATGCTAGGTAAGATTCTAAGTGACATGGAAGATTTGG
This sequence comes from Lachnoanaerobaculum saburreum DSM 3986, assembly GCF_000185385.1. Taxonomy (GTDB): domain Bacteria; phylum Bacillota; class Clostridia; order Lachnospirales; family Lachnospiraceae; genus Lachnoanaerobaculum; species Lachnoanaerobaculum saburreum. The sequence goes on along the minus strand of NZ_GL622296.1, from coordinate 2,885,870 downwards.
AATAAATTTATCTTGTAATAAAAATATGTCAAAGCAATGGAGCAACTGAAATATGAGTGCAGAAAAAGAAATTTGTGATATATATGATGTTAATAAAATCCCCACAGGAAAGACTGTGGACAGAACGGCTATATCACTGTCTAATGAAGAGTACTTTTTGATAGTATCGGCCGTTCTGGTCAATGAAGATAAAAAGATACTTATAACTAAGCGTGATGTACAGAAGCTGTGGGCAGCAGGTATGTGGGAGATACCGGGTGGAGGCGTAAAGGCGGGAGAACATTCTTTAGATGCTGTATGTAGAGAAATTCTTGAAGAGACCAATATAAACCTCTTCGGCAGAGATTATAAAATTTTGGAAACGCATAAAAGAAAGACTGTAGATGGCAATAAATACTTTGCAGATATCTATTGCTTTGAAATTTCAAAAGAAGATATTCAAAACATAAAATGTCAAGAAAAAGAAGTGTCTGACTACAAACTTGCAAGCTTAGAGGATATAGAAGCGACAGCAAAAGATGAAAAGTTTCTTAGATTTGATGATTTAAAAGATTTTTTGTACAGATGCATAAGTTAAAGATATATGAAAAGCCATGAGGGAGACCTGAAATTACAAATATTAATGTTAACAATCTGAAAGTAAAGAATAAGGAGAATCGGTAAGGAAAAGGGATTAAGGTCTTATTTTTCATCTAAAACAGGTAGACTACAGGATACAGCAAAGGTAATGGATTGATTCTCTAAAAAAGATAAATGCAATACTATATACTAAAACAGGCATGTATAATGATTCATTGTGGAATATTTTGGAAAGTTACCCCAATCAATGTAGTATATTTCAATTGTGAATGTGTGTATAGTCTTTATATCAAAGTTGATATGCTCTAAGTATCAGGGTATAGGTTTTTACTTCTTAATATACTTTACCTTTCTTATCAAAGTTCCAAAACATAAAAAATAAATTACTATAAACCTATAGACAAAAAGAGTTTATAGTGCTATTATGTAATCCATAAAACTAAGACAGATACGCTTGTATCTTGGAGAATGATTATGGATTTTGGATTTATAAAACAAGTATTTCCACTGTATATACATGCAGCTATATTGACCCTTAAGATTGGTATATTAGGAATTATACTGGCGATAGCAGTGGGGCTTGTATGCACATTGATTTTACATAAGAAAATACCGTTGCTAAGGCAGTTGGTAAGCATATATGTTGAACTTAGCAGAAATACTCCCTTGCTTATACAGTTGTTTTTTATATATTACGGTTTGCCGAAGCTGGGGATAAAGATAGATGCTTTTGTCTGTGGAGTACTTGGACTTGCCTTCCTTGGAGGCAGCTATATGTGTGAGGCTTTCAGAAGCGGAATAGAGTCTATAGATAAGATACAGGAAGAGAGTGCGCTAAGTCTTGGACTTAGTCATAATCAGGCACTTTTTTATATACTTCTACCACAGGCTGTTTCAATAAGTACACCGGCATTTGTAGCAAATATAATATTCTTGTTGAAGGAAACATCAGTATTCTCAGCTATAAGCTTGATGGACTTAATGTTCACAGCAAAGGATTTGATTGGAATTTATTATAAGACAGTGGAGAGTCTGGCACTTTTGGTATTTTTCTATTTGATTATATTATTGCCGGTGTCTATACTTGGATCCTATGTAGAAAGGAAGGTGCGTTATGCCGGATTTGGGTCTTGATGTCATATTTAAAGGTAAAAATGCCGTCAGACTTCTGGGAGGACTTGGAGTAGCTCTTAGGATAAGCCTGATTTCAGTGATCATCAGTATTCCGCTTGGTATACTGGTAGGCGTACTTATGACCTTTAAGAATCCCATATTAAAGGCAGTGCTTAGGGTGTATCTTGAGTTTATAAGAATAATGCCGCAACTGGTACTTTTGTTTATAGTGTTTTTTGGAAGTACAAGAGTACTTGGAGTAGATATATCAGGAGACCTGGCGGCTGTTATAGTATTCAGTCTTTGGGGAACCGCAGAGATGGGAGACCTGGTCAGAGGTGCAATTATAAGTATTCCAAAGCATCAGTATGAGAGCGGTGAAGCACTGGGACTTAGTAAGAGGCAGATATTTATATACATTATAATACCTCAGACTATAAAGAGGCTTGTTCCGCTTTCTATAAATCTTATTACCAGAATGATAAAGACTACATCACTTGTACTTATAATTGGAGTGGTAGAAGTGATAAAGGTGGCACAACAGATAATAGAGGCGAACAGAACGTCCAGTCCGAATGCAGCCTTTGGAGTATATCTGGCAGTATTTTTGATGTACTTCATTGCATGTACTCCTATAAGTATGCTTGCAAGATATTTAGAAAAGCGAAGATAAAGTGATGGAAGGAGAGATTATGCCGGCATTATTGGAAATAAAAAATGTTGTAAAAAACTATGACGGGAAGACACCGGTACTTGAAGGTGTGAGTCTTGAACTGAATAAGGGCGAGGTAATAGTTTTGATAGGACCAAGTGGCTGTGGTAAGTCCACATTGCTTAGATGTATCAACGGTCTTGAGGCTATACAGGCCGGAGAAATTTGTCTTGAAGGGAAGGCTATTGACTACAATAAAAAAGATTTGACAGGACTTAGACAAAAGATAGGTATGGTATTTCAAAGCTATGAGCTTTTTCCACATCTGACAATACTTGACAATATAATTCTTGCACCTACAAAGGTAGCCGGAGTGGATAGAGAGAATGCAAAGAGGGAAGCGATGGAGCTTTTAGAGAAAGTGGGGCTTGCCCACAAGGCAAAGGCGTATCCAAGAGAGCTTTCAGGCGGTCAAAAACAAAGAGTGGCAATCGTAAGAGCACTTGCAATGCATCCTGAGATATTGTTATTTGACGAGGTTACGGCGGCACTTGATCCTGAGATGGTCAGAGAGGTGCTTGATGTAATGCTTGATCTTGCAAAGCAGGGTTCCACTATGATTATTGTTACTCATGAGATGCAATTTGCCGAGGCGGTTGCAGACAGGGTGTATTTCCTTGATAAAGGCAATATAGTTGAGACAGGAAGGCCGAAGAGTTTTTTTACCGCTCCGAAGACGGAAAGAGCAAGACAGTTTTTGAATATATTTGAATTTGAGTCTGTAAAGGATGAAAAGGAAGAGTATAACATATAAGACAAATATAAAAATTCGGGTATTACCCATAATAATATATATAAGAATGATTTATTGGAGGATTTTACTATGAAGAAAGTTAAATTGATTGGTTTATTAGGTATTTTAGCTGCCGGTGCTTTGGCACTCAGTGCATGCGGTTCATCATCAAAGACTGCTGACGACGGTGGCAAGAGCAAAAAAAACAACTTTAGAACACTTGATGAAATAAAAAAGTCGGGAACTATAAATATCGGTGTGTTCTCAGACAAGCATCCGTTTGGATATGTGGATGAGAACGGTGAGTATCAGGGATATGATATCTATTTTGGAAATAAACTGGGTGAGGACCTTGGTGTTAAGATAAACTATGTAAGTACAGAGGCGGCAAACAGAGTGGAATATCTTGAAACAGGAAAAGTTGACCTTATACTTGCAAACTTTACCGTTACACCTGAGAGAGCTGAGGCTGTAGATTTTGCACTTCCATATATGAATGTCGGTCTTGGTGTTATCTCATCTGAGAGCAATAAGGTAGACAGTCTTGACAATTGGAATGCAAGTGATGAGATGATTGTAATATCAGGAACAACGGCAGAGCCGTTTATGATCAAGAATTATCCGAATATCAAGCTTCAAAAGTATGATACATATGCCAACGCTAAGAATGCACTTCTTAACGGCAGCGGTAAAGCATGGGTAAATGATAATACGGAGGTACTTGCATTTGCTAAGAGCAATCCCGGATATGTGGTAGGTATTGATGACCTTGGGGTAAAGGATACTATTGCACCGGCTGTAACAAAGGGCAATACAACATTGCTTGATTGGGTAAACAGTGAAATTGAAACTCTTGGTAAAGAAAACTTTTTCCACAAAGACTATGAAGCAACACTTACAGATACATACGGTGCGGAATATGCCGATACTCTTGTAATAGAGGGCGGAAAGACAAAATAAATAAAACAAAAAAGGCTGTCTGTAATCATAAAGATTGCAGATAGTCTTTTTATTAAAAAAAGATTTTTATAATAAACTGACTTGCGATATAATGATATAAATTTGATGTGGGAGGTAATATATGACAGTTAATGAAGTAATGGAGAAGATGATTGTAATAAGTCATGGAAGCTTCAGAGATATAAACCATTTTTTGAAGGTATGGGCTTATGCAAGGAATATAGGAATTGGAGAGAATCTGGATGAAAACACTCAAAAGACTTTGGAGACGGCCGCTATAGTACATGATATCTCCTGTCCGTCACTTAGAGCAAAGTATGGCAGTGCGGACGGAAAAAAGCAGGAGGAGGTGTCATCTCCTATGATAAAAGAGTTTTTTGCCGGTACAGACCTGCATACAGATGTAGTAGACAGAATAGATTATATGATAGCACATCATCACACCTATACCGATGTAGACGGCATTGATTTGCAGATACTGCTTGAAGCGGATTTCTTGGTGAATGCGGAAGAGATGAATCTAAGTAGGTCTTCAATAGAAGATGTGATGAAGAATATATTTAAAACAGAGACAGGTATCAGATACCTGAAAGAATTATTCTTAATCTAAAAAAGAACCTTAAGGGGTTCTTTTTTATGCTTAGTTTTTGCCGGAGGGAGCAACGCTATAAGTTCTAAAATATCTTCATTTATTTTGCCGTTTGATATAAGTGGAAATTTCGGAGCGGAAGATTTCATATCTATGATAGTCAGTTTGCCGTTGGTCTCCATGATGGCGGATTTTATATCCTCAGTTGAATCAAGACCCTCGGTTCTGATAGTCAGCATAAGCTGTTCTGCCGATATACCCACCTTGGCACAGTTGGCAACATTGACCTTGCCGTTTTTTACCAATGTAATAGGATTACCTACAACCAACGATTTTATAAAACCGATATTTATCATAAGCTTAACGATAATAACAACAAGAGACCATACAAGTATAAATATCAAAAAAGTTAAGATGGATATGGATGTATTGTAAATAACACCGCCTATAATACCGCCAAGTACATAGTTTTGGATTTGATTTAACGGAGTATTTACAGAAAATTCATGCTTACCGAGAATATGTATCTGTAAAATCATTATCAAAATACCTAAAATAAATTTAATTCCTACTAAAAAATATATATTCATAATCTATTTTTCTCCATTGATATATACATTATGATTTATTACATGTGTACGCTCTAAAGTATACGAGTTATTGTCATTATTCAGGTGTACGGTATAATCCTCATCATTGTATCTTACTATTATTCCATCCTTTAAAGTTGTGGAGTTTACCATAATATTATACGGTGAAATATTATTATCTGTAGCAACACTTTCAATAAATTTCAAAAGTACATGAGACTGTGAAAAATCACGATTGTTTTGGGTATAATGTTCTACCTGAATACCAAGCAGTATAAATGTCAAAACCACAATACCTATTGAGATATCTCTGAGTCTTGTTTTCATCCTGTCTTTCATAAACTTAAAGCTTGTAAGTATAACAATCGCTAAAAGTATGATAATGATGGCGGAACGCAAAATCAAATCGGCTGACTGGGTTTTGACTAAATATTCCAGTGTGTAAAAATTCATAAATAATTTGTTCCTTTCTATATTATTTATATTATAAAATTATTTACATTATAAAACTTCAAAGCGGAGTTATTTAACCTTCGGATATTCTGTGATATACAGTTCACCGTTTACATATTCACCAAGAAAGACATCCTGTATGCTTTCTATACCTTGTTCCTTTATATAAGTGAGAAGCCATGTTTCATTATGTCCTATAAGCTCCAGAATATCCTGATTTAACTTACCGTTTGAAATAATAGGAAATTTCGGCGTAGCGGATTGCATATCTATGATAGTCAATTTGCCGTTGGTTTCCATAATTGCCGACTTTACCTCTTTTGTAGAAGTAAGCCCTTCCATTCTTATATGAAGCATAAGCTGTTCGGCTGAAAGTCCTACTTTGGCACAGTTTGCAACATTTACAACTCCGTTTCTTATAAGTACAACCGGGTTTCCTACAACCAGAGATTTTATAAACTTTATATTGATCATCAGCTTTACAATGATGACAACCAGTGACCAGACAAGTATAAATATCAGAAAGGTCAAGATAGATATGGAAGTATTATAAATAACACCGCCTATAATACCGCCAAGCACATAGTTTTGTATCTGATTCAAAGGAGTATTTATAGAGAATTCATATTTACCCAGTATATGTATTTGTAATATCATTACAAGGATACCCAAGATAAATTTTATTCCGACTAACAAATATATATTCATAAATCACCTCATTAGTTTATATTTCTATATACTATCTGTTATCTGATTAGTATCTTTGAAAAGTGAAACTGAGTATCTTATAGCATTTTACAGATAATATTGCAAGTATAAAATTCAGTATATATATTTGAAGCTTAATAAATGCCTTGAGTTTTTTTGCTTATCTGTAATTCGGATTGTTTTTATAATTATTTTGGATACAAGGTATAATAGTTTCAAATCCGATAAAAACAATAGTGAAGTCCGGTTTGTTAAACTTTTTATGGTCAAAAATTATAAGGAGATTACTTTTATTTCTTGTTTTGAAGATATCAATAATTTTTTTGAATAATCATATAGAAAGTTCTAACACAGTATATTGTAATTCACGGATTGACCCGACACTATATATTGTGTATACTATGAATTCGTAAGGCAAAGGGAGTCAAAAGGGCTTTGTTTATTATAGAGTTGAACAGCCCGGTCTAATAAAATCAACTGCGAGTTTATCGCAGATTATATATAGTAATATAGTAAATATTAGGAAGGATTCAGATATGAGAATCATAAAAAGAAGCGGTGCAGAGGTGGATTTTGATATATCAAAGATAATAGCAGCGATATATAAAGCCAATGCTGTAGTAGGTGAAGATGATAAGTTAAAGAAATCACAGGTAGACCGCATTGCAAATACTGTAGAAAACCAATGTTGGAGCATGAACCGTGCCATGAGTGTGGAGGAAATCCAAGATATGGTAGAGGACGGCATTATGAGAGAGAATGCTTACGAGGTTGCAAGAAGATACATTACATATAGATATGTTCAAAATATTAAGAGAAAAAACAATACCACAGATGACAAGATTTTATCACTTATCGAATGTGACAATGAGGAAGTAAAGCAGGAAAATTCCAATAAAAATCCTACAGTTGCGTCAGTACAAAGAGACTATATGGCGGGAGAAGTTTCCAAGGATCTTACAGAGAGAATACTTCTTGACAGTGAGGTGGTAGAGGCGCATAAGGTGGGAATACTGCACTTCCATGATGCGGATTACTTTGCACAGCATATGCATAACTGCGATCTTGTAAATCTTGAAGATATGCTTCAAAACGGTACCGTAATTTCAGGTACATTTATTGAGAAACCGCACAGCTTTTCAACAGCCTGCAATATTGCCACACAGATTATTGCACAGGTGGCATCAAGCCAGTATGGCGGACAGAGTATTTCACTTACTCATCTTGCACCTTTTGTAGATGTAAGCCGAAAGAAGATCCGTGATGAGGTGGAAGCTGAGATGTATGGTTTGGGTGTTTCCAATGAGAGAAAAGAAGAAATCGTAGAGAACAGACTTCGTAAGGAAATCACCAAGGGTGTACAGACAATACAGTATCAAGTGGTCACTTTGATGACTACCAACGGTCAGGCTCCTTTCATTACAGTATTTATGTATCTGAATGAAGCAAAGAATGAGCAGGAAAAAGAAGACCTTGCACTTATTATAGAAGAGATGATAAGACAGAGATATCAGGGTGTAAAGAATGAGAGTGGAGTTTGGGTGACACCTGCATTCCCTAAGCTTATTTATGTGCTTGAGGAGGATAATGTTCGTCCGGGAAGCAGATACTATCATCTTACAAAGCTTGCTGCAAAATGTACTGCAAAGAGACTTGTACCCGACTATGTTTCAGAGAAGAAGATGTTTGAGTATAAGGTAGATAAAAACGGCAACGGCAATTGCTATACTCCAATGGGGTGCAGAAGTTTTTTAACACCATATGTGGATGAAAACGGTAAGGCAAAGTACTATGGAAGATTCAATCAGGGTGTTGTTACAATTAATCTTGTTGATGTGGCACTTTCATCAGGTGGTGATACTACAAAGTTTTGGAACATATTTGATGAAAGACTTGAGCTTTGTCACAGGGCGTTAAGAGCAAGACATGAGAGACTAAAGGGTACTCCTTCAGATGTGGCACCTATACTTTGGCAGTATGGAGCACTTGGCAGATTAAAAAAGGGTGAGCCGATTGATAAGCTCTTATATGGCGGCTACTCTACAATAAGTCTTGGATATGCCGGATTATATGAGTGTGTAAAGTATATGACGGGAAAGAGCCATACAGATGACGCCTCAAAACCTTTTGCACTAAGTGTTATGCAGAAAATGAATGATAAGTGTAATGAGTGGAAGAAAGCGGAGAATATAGACTACTCTCCATACGGTACACCGCTTGAGTCTACAACATATAAGTTTGCTAAGGCTCTTCAAAAGAGATTCGGTATCATAGAGGGAATTACAGACAAGAATTATATTACAAACAGCTACCATGTACATGTATCTGAGGACATTGATGCATTTACAAAACTTAAGTTTGAGAGTGAGTTCCAAAAGCTTTCACCGGGTGGTGCGATAAGCTATGTGGAAGTACCGAATATGCAGGACAATCTCGAGGCTGTAATGAGTCTGCTTGGATTTATCTATGACAATACCATGTATGCGGAGCTGAATACAAAGTCGGACTACTGTCAGGAATGCGGTTTTGACGGTGAAATTAAGATTGTAAAGGATAAGGGCAAACTTGTATGGAAATGCCCGAAATGTGGAAACACAGACCAGAGTAAGCTCAATGTGGCAAGAAGAACCTGCGGTTATATAGGAACACAGTTCTGGAATCAGGGCAGAACACAGGAGATTGCGGACAGAGTATTACATTTGTAATTAAAATCATAAAAAAATACATAAAAAAGGAAGTATCAGGGGCAAGGCAAAATGCACTTTCATGGATACTTCCTTTTTATGTTGTAGGGGTTGAGATAGGATGTTATAGCGGAATTTATTCAGATTTTACCTTACAGAAATTCTTTTTACCTCTCTTAATAAGCAGTCCTTCACCTGCAAAATCATCCTTTGTGAAAGTTTTCTTTATGTCCTTTATAACTTCACCTTCTATAGATACTCCGCCCTGCTCTATATTTCTTCTGGCTTCCGATCTTGTCTTTGAAAGTCCGCATACCGCAAGTACACCTGAAAGATCTATAGTGTCGTCTCTGTAATCCTCAGGACGGAGAATGTATGTAGGAACATTGCTCATATCACCGCCGCCTGTAAATAGAGACTTACCGGCAGCATTAGCCTTTTTAGCCTCTTCTTTGCCATGTACAAGTTCTGTAAGATGCATTGCAAGGATTTCTTTGGCTTCATTTAGCTTAGCACCCTCCCATAAAGACATTTCCTCTATCTGCTCAAGCGGCAGGAAGGTAAGCATTCTAAGGCAGGTGAGAACATCGGCATCAGGAAGATTTCTCCAATACTGGTAGAACTCAAAAGGAGTGGTCTTATTAGGATCAAGCCAAACGGCACCGCCCACAGTCTTACCCATTTTCTTGCCTTCCGAGTTTAGTAAAAGAGTGATGGTCATAGCATGTGCATCCTTACCAAGTTTTCTTCTGATAAGCTCTGTACCTCCGAGCATATTTGACCACTGATCGTCACCACCGAACTGCATATTACAGCCATAGTCAAGGAAAAGTCTGTAGAAGTCATAGCTTTGAAGTATCATATAGTTAAACTCAAGGAATGAAAGGCCGTTTGCCATACGATTTTCATAACACTTTGCTCTAAGCATATTATTGACGGAAAAATGCGGACCTATATCACGAATAAATTCCATATAATTGAGATCTCTGAGCCAGTCGGCATTGTTTACCATTCTTGCCTTGTTTTCACCAAACTCGATAAATCGGCTCATCTGCTTTTTAAAACATTCACAGTTGTGATCAATATCTTCTATAGTAAGAACTTTTCTAAGGTCGCTTCTGCCGGAAGGATCGCCGATCATACCTGTACCGCCGCCGACCAGTGCTATAGGCTTGTTTCCTGCCATCTGAAGTCTTTTCATCAGACAAAGTGCCATAAAATGACCTACATGCAGGCTGTCTGCCGTAGGGTCAAATCCTATATAGAATGTGGCCTCACCGTTATTTATCATTTTGCTTATTTCTTCTTCATTTGTGACCTGAGCAATAAGCCCTCTGGCCTTAAGTTCTTCATAACAATTCATATCATCCATCCTTATTCTATAGCTTAATCTAATAAATTGCATAAAAGTATAACAAAGTAAATTGAAAGGGTCAAGCTTGCTAAATTTTTCTTATTACTATATACTGTTTAGAATTACAGTTTGTGTCGGTAAGTACCGACATGGCTTAAAACAACAGCAAATTATACCATTGTAAAAGTACAGGGTGCCAAGCATTTATATAAAAGCATCTATGTATGTAGAAAGAGGAAGTTATGGGAATAAAATATATCAGCAATCTTCCAAGTCCGGAGGAAATAATATCGGAATATCCTTTAAGAAATGATTTGAAGGAGAGAAAAAAAGAGTTTGACAAAACTGTCGCAGATATTTTCACAGGAAAAAGCGATAAATTTTTGGCAATTATAGGACCTTGCTCAGCAGATAATGAAGATTCGGTACTTGACTATGTTGTGAGACTTGCAAAGGTAGCGGATGAGATAAAGGATAAGATAACAGTTATACCGAGAGTGTACACCAATAAGCCGAGAACAAACGGTGACGGTTACAAGGGACTTTTGCATCAACCGAATCCTGAGAAAAAACCGAATGTACATGAAGGACTTATAGCTATCAGGAAGATGCATTTAAGAGTAGTTAAAGAGACAGGAATGTTTACTGCGGATGAGATGCTTTATCCTGACAATCTTGGATATTTAGATGATGTACTCAGTTATATTGCAGTAGGTGCCAGATCTGTAGAAAATCAGCAACACAGACTTACATCATCAGGTGCAGATGTTCCTGTAGGTATGAAAAATCCTACAAGCGGTGATATGTCAGTAATGCTTAATGCAATTTATGCGGCACAGCAGTCACATGAGTTCATATACAGAAACTACGAGATAAAGACTGACGGCAATCCGCTTGCACATGCAATACTTCGCGGTGCTGTAAACAAGCATGGTCAGTGTCTGCCGAATTATCACTATGAGGATTTGAAACTCTTACATGATTTATACTTGGAAAGGGATATTGTCAATCCGGCAGTTATAGTGGATGCAAATCACTCCAACTCAAATAAGAAGTATAAAGAACAGGTACGTATTGTAAAAGAAGTGTTGCACTCAATGAGATACTCTGAGGAGATTAAAAATTTTGTAAAGGGTGTAATGATTGAGAGCTATATTGAAGAAGGAAATCAAAGAATAGAAGAGCATATATACGGAAAATCAATCACAGATCCATGCCTTGGCTTTGAAGATTCAAAGAAACTTCTTTTGGAGATGGCAGAGATTTTATAATGAACTACGCAAATATAAAATTTGATGATATAGCGAACGGACCGGGAGTAAGGACATCACTATTTGTATCAGGCTGTACACATGCCTGTAAAGGTTGCTTTAATGAGGTGGCATGGGATTTCAAATATGGAAAAGCATTTACGAATGATACTATGGAAAAGATATTGGATTCAATTAAGCCTGAATATATATCCGGTATGACCATATTAGGGGGGGAACCTATGGAAAAGGTCAATCAAAGAGGTATATTGCCGCTGATAGAGGAGTTTAAAAAAAGATTTCCGACTAAAAGCATTTGGATATATTCAGGATACACATTTGATGTGGATCTGGTACCGGGAGGAAGAGCATACTGTGAGGTCACACAGGATATTTTGAGCAATATTGATGTGATAGTTGACGGAAAGTTTGTAGAAGAACTTTATGATATCACACTTAGGTTTAGAGGCAGTTCAAATCAAAGACTTATAGATGTGAAGCGGAGCATGAAAAATAATAAAGTAGTGCTTTGGGAAGGGGATGCCGTATTTGCATCTCACAGCATGTAAGCGGATGGAAAAAGAGCTTATTATCAAAGACAAAAATATAATATATATAGGCGGCAATCAAAACTGGTTTTTGCCGCTTGGGTATAAGGATATATCTAAGTACGGCTGCGGTATAGTGGCTGTATGTAATTTTTTACTTTGTTTTTTCAGATCGGAATACAGAAGCGGATATGAGATAAGTAAGGATACATTTATTTCATTTGTACTGAGTATTTATAAGAAATATTTGTGCATACTGAATAATGTCTTTATAAAGGGGCTTACAGGTTTTGCACTTGCAAACGGTATAAACAGATATTTTTCAGATAATCATATAAAGATGAAGGCGAGATGGGGTCACAGCCTTAATATAATACACAAGGTAAAAAAGAGTTTGCAAAACGGAAGACCTGTAATACTTGGTGTGGGGCCAAGCTTTCTAATTAAAAACATGGGAGTGGATGCTCTTGATATAGATAGCGGCAATACAATAAAGCTCTGTTCACATTATGTGCTGATATATGATTGTAAAGATGAGGATGGAGATACGTTTTTTTATATTTCATCATGGGGAAGAAGGTATAAGATTTCTTACAGAGATTTTAACAGATACCAAAGAAGTACTCTGTTTGGATTTTTACTTTCAAATATATTAGAGATATAACTATGATGCAGCTTTGTTGTGGGGATACTATAGAAGAATTTATTTTTCTGTAGTATCCTTTTCTTATATATAGATTTAGGATGGCGGAATATGAAAAGAAAAATTTTTAATCAATCTATAAAATATAAAATAGGTATTTTCATAATTGCTGTAATTACGGCACTTATTGTGGATATCTGCTTTGACTTCTTTGTGGTTGAGTATACATCTTCAGGATTCGGTGAGATACTTAGAGAAATTTCCGTTTGCTATGAGCTACAGGATGCATTGAGCGTTGAGAAGTCACAGTTTGTCTATTATATAAGAAATAGAGACAACAAGGAAGAACTGTTAAAGAGCTGTAAGAAAACAGATGAGATAGTGGATAAGCTGCCGCTTGACATAAGATATATGGATAAGGAGAGGTATTCAAGGGTTTGGAGTATAAAAAACAGCTACCCTGTATATGCAGGCAAAAGGCGGGAAATTATAGACTCAGACTATGATGCAAAGGATTTTATAGAAAAGGTCTATGACATATATGAGATGCAGGACTATCTGATAAGTTATGGCGAAAGACTGATGGATATTACCTTAAGTGAAAATAATGAGATTTATCAAAAACAGGCAAAATTTTTTAAGAGATTACCTTTTATTATAGGTATTGTGTTGATTCCCATTATAGTGTGGATAATATATATGGCAATCAGGTTACAGGCATTGATACTCTCACCTATAAACAAGATGGTGGAAATATCAAAGAATATTGCAAAGAACATATTTTTTGATAAAGATATTGTGGTCAAAAATAAGGATGAGATGGGGGATTTGGTCAATGCTTTCAATAAGATGAAGCATGCCACGGCAGGATATATTACAGGCCTTGAGGAAAGATATGAGCTTTCAGAGTTGCTTCATAAGGAAGCTATGGAAAAGATGAAGATGGAAAAGAGGTTAAATGAGGCAAGGTTCGACTTGTTGAAAAGTCAGATAAATCCGCATTTTTTATTTAATACATTAAATATTATAGCGGCATCCGCAAACCTTGAAGATGCCAAGGACACTGAGGATATGATAAGAGCATTGGGGAATATCTTTCGTTACAGTCTAAAGACTGATGAGAAGCAGGTAAGCCTTGAAAGAGAGCTTAGTATAGTAAAGGACTATATGTATATACAAAAGATGCGTTTTGGTGACAGAATATCATATGAGATAGTTTCAAAGGTAGAAAATGATAAGGTGTATATCCCTTCTTTTTCATTGCAACCGATAGTTGAGAATGCCATAGTGCATGGTATATCAAAGAAGGAGGAGGGCGGAAAGGTTGTAATAAGAGTATGGGAAAGGGATTATATGCTGCATATAATAGTGGCCGACACCGGAGTAGGTATGAGAAAGGAGAGATTATTTGAGCTTCGTGATTTTATGAAAAAGAGGTCTACCGCCAAGATAGGCATCGGCTTCGGGAATATATATAAGCGTATCAAGAATATTTATAAGACCGGAGATTTAAGGATTTATTCTAAAGAAGGTAAGATGACCGTGGTTTATTTTATGATACCGCAGATAAGCATTTAATTGTGGAGGAGATATGAATTTACTGATAGCAGATGATGAGAATTTGGAACTTAGAGTACTTGAAAAGACTATAAAAAAATATTTTATAGATGAGCTTAAAATTTTCGTTGCAGGCAACGGCAGAAATGCGGTACAGATCTGTGACGAGGTGAAGCCGGATATAGCACTTTTAGATATTGAAATGCCCGGAATGAACGGTATTGAGCTTGCAAAGTATATAAAAGAAAAGTATGTGGAGTGTATTATCATATTTATAACGGCATATGACAGGTTTGACTATGCTATAGAGGCAATGCATATCAAGGCGTTTGACTATCTGTTAAAGCCATGGAAAGAGGAGAAACTTTATGAACTTATACATGTGGCAATGGAAAATGTAAAAAAGTCACAAAAAACGGACGATATTATATATTCTCAAAAAGATGTAATAAAAGATTATATAGATAAGAATTATAAAAAGGATATAAGTGCAAAAGATGTTGCAAGTATACTTGGGTATTCGGATGTGTATTTTTCCAAAGTGTTCAAACAACTCTTTGATGATAACTTTATCAACTATCTGACCGGACTTAGAATAAACAGAGCGAAAGAACTGTTAAAAGATGTAAGTTTTAATATAAAAGAAGTCGGGAAAAGTGTGGGATATGCGGACTCAAATTACTTTACAAAGGTGTTTAAAAGGTCAACAGGAATGAGCCCGTCAGAGTATAGAGGAAAACATAAAGGCTAGATTAAAAATTTACTTGTTTTATTAAAATATTACTATTTAAATAATATTTCCTTAAATATAAAATATCCATATAAGGTTTTGAGGCTATGTGAGTTGGCCTTAGTATTTATTTTCGGAGGAAATATGAAAAAGAAATTTTTAGCGATAGCATTAGCTACATTAACGGTATCGACACTGGCAGGATGCACTATGAAGAGTCCAGAGATGACATCTACATCAGCTACAAATACTAAAGAGAGTACTGATTCAAAGGCTGATAGTAAAACGGAGAGTAAAGCGGAGAGTAAAGCGGACAGTAAGTCTGACGGTGTTGAGGTAACTTTGGTATATGCGGAGGTAAACCCGCTTGATACAATTGTGGGACAGAGCGGAACCGCATTCAAAGAGAAAGTGGAAGAGCTTTCAGGCGGAAAGATTCATATTGATATACAGGCAAGCGGTGTACTCGGTTCGGAAAATGATGTGCTTGACGGAATGCTTGGCGGAACCGGTACAGTGGATATGTCAAGAATATCGGCATTTGCTCTTACAAGCTATGGTGCAAAGAAGGCCTCACTTCTTTCAATGCCATATACTTTCAACTCAAGAGAACATTTCTGGAAATTTGTAGACAGTGACCTTTCAAAGGAATTTTTACAGGAAACATCAGATCTTAACCTCGGTATTAAAAGCCTATACTATGGAGAAGAAGGTTTCAGACATTTCTTTACAAAGAATCCTGTGACCAAGGTGGAAGACCTTAAGGGAATGAAGCTTAGAGTGTCAAATGATCCTATTATGAACGGTATGGTTGAGGGTCTGGGAGCATCACCGACAGTAGTTGCATTTAATGAGCTTTACTCAGCACTTCAGACAGGTGTCGTAGACGGTGCGGAGCAGCCGATTACAAACTATAAGTCAAATGCCTTCCCCGAGGTGGCACCGAATATTATACTTGATGGACATACTCTCGGAGCGTTCCAGGTAGTTATCACAGATGCGGCTTGGGACAAACTTACAAAGGAGCAGCAGGATGTACTGGTTGAAGCGGGAAAGTATGTAGGTCAGGTAAACAGAGAGATTGCACAAAAGGCTGAGGACAAGGTATTGGAAGAACTTAAGGCAAATAAGGTAAATGTTGTAGAAGTGGCTGACAAATCACCTTGGAGAGAGGCAACAAAGGGAGTTGTAGAAAAATATACCGCAGATCAAAAAGAACTATATCAGAAGATACTTGATTTAGATAAATAATAAACTGCCTGTTGGGAACTTTCGGGGAGGTTTGTTGACAGAATGGAGGTGGATATGTCAGATTTTTTTAAGACTGTAGACAGAATAAAACCTGCATATGATGCGACATATAAGTTTGTTCTGTTCCTATGTAAGATTTTATTGATTGGAGATATAGCAATTACGACTATGTCGGTTGCAGGAAGATATATTTCATTTATACCGGATCCTGCCTGGAGTGAGGAAACAGTACTTACATTTATGGCATATATGGCGGTACTTTCCGCAGCACTTGCCATAAGAAGAGGTGCACATATAAGAATGACCGCATTTGACACATACTTGCCGAAGAAGTTGGTAAGATTTTTAGATATATTATCGGATTTGGCGGTACTTATACTTGCGATAGTTATGATAGTTGTAGGATGGAGCTATGCTGTGAAGATAGGTGCAAAGGGTACATATGTAAGTATGCCGGGACTTTCAAAGTTTTGGCAGTATTTTCCTGTACCTTTAGCAGGAGTTGCAATGGTTATATTTGAACTTGAGGCACTTTATAATCATATCAAGGCTGTTTGTTTGAATGAAGATGTACAGGAGGCAAAGGCATGAGTGCAGGGGTTGCAATAGCTATATTGCTTATCAGTTTTTTTGTAATGATATTTTTACGCTTTCCTATTGCTTATGCGGTAGCACTTTCATCACTGCTTTGCCTTTTGGCTCAGGGACAGCCTTTATCTACCATATGTCAGCAGATGGTTAAGGGTATATCATCATTTTCACTTATGGCGGTGCCTTTCTTTATCACAATGGGTTGCTTGATGGGCAGCGGAGGTATTTCGGAAAAGCTCATTGCACTGGCAAATGCCTGTGTAGGCTGGATGCGTGGCGGTATGGCAATGGTAAATATCGTAGCTTCATATTTCTTCGGAGGTATTTCAGGTTCGGCTTCGGCAGATACGGCATCTCTCGGTTCAATACTTATACCTATGATGGTAGACCAGGGATATGATGCGGATTTTTCAACAGCGGTAACAATCACATCATCATGTGAGGGACTTTTGGTACCGCCGTCACATAATATGGTAATCTATGCCACCACAGCAGGCGGAGTATCTGTAGGAAGCTTATTTTTAGCAGGATATATACCGGGTGCATTGCTTGCAGTATCACTGATGGTCGGTTCATATATCATCTCAGTAAGAAAGAAATATCCGAAAGGTGATAAATTCTCAATAAAGGTACTTCTAAAACAGCTTAGTGTGTCATTTTGGGCATTGGCGGCAGTACTTATAGTGGTGGTAGGTGTGGTAGGCGGAGTCTTTACAGCTACAGAGTCGGCCGCTATAGCGGTTATCTACAGTCTTATTGTCAGCGTATTCATATACAAAGGACTTGATTGGAAAGGTGTATGGAAGACACTTGAGGAGTGTGTAAATACATTGTCAATAGTGCTTATTCTTATCTCAACATCAAGTATCTTCGGATATTGCCTTACAACACTTCATGTGCCGGATATGGCGGCAAGCGCTATAACAGGATTTACAAGCAATCCGATAATTCTGGCACTTTTGCTTAATCTTATTTTGCTGATACTCGGATGTATAATGGATATGGCACCGATTATACTTATTGCCACACCGATACTTCTTCCTATAGCAAATTCTATAGGAATCGGGCCGATACAATTCGGTATAATGGTAATTCTAAACTGCGGTATCGGACTGCTTACACCACCTGTCGGCGGAGTACTGTTTATCGGTTCCGCTGTGGCTAAGTTGCCGATGGAAAAGGTGGTAAAGGCAACCTTGCCGTTTTATCTTTGCATGATAATTACACTTTTATTGATAACATTTATACCGATGATAAGCTTAGGTCTTCCGGTGCTGTTCGGTAGTCTATAAATAAAGGGGGCCGTTACAAAGATTATTCTATTGTAACGGCTCTTTTTGATATTAAATATATTTTAAAAAGGCTTGTTTTAAAAGATAAAACATAGTACAATCCAATAGAGTACAATCAGATTTTTGAAGTAGAACATAGTTTTTATAAAAGACTGTATAGTAAATCAAAAATAAATATTTAAAATATATTTTGGAGGAAATATGAGCAAAATAGTAGTAGTTGGAGCAAATCATGCCGGTACTTGTGCAATCAATACAATTACAGGATTTAATGAGGGAGATGAAGTGGTAGTATTTGATCAGAACTCAAATATAAGTTTCTTAGGCTGCGGTATGGCACTTTGGATAGGCGGTCAGATATCAAAACCTGACGGACTTTTTTATTCAGATAAGGCAAAGCTTGAATCACAGGGTGCAAAGGTAAATATGAACAGTAAAGTTGAAAATATCGACTTTGATAAAAAAATTGTAAGTGCAACATTGGAAGACGGTACAAAATCAGAAGAGAGTTATGACAAGTTGATACTTGCTACAGGTTCACTTCCCATAGTACCGCCTATACCGGGCAGAGATTTAGAGAATGTTCAGTTGGTAAAGCTTTTTCAAAATGCTGAGGAAGTAATAGAAAAACTTAAAAATCCTGATATAAAGACAATTGCGGTGGTAGGTGCAGGATATATAGGAGTGGAGCTTGCAGAGGCATTTGAAAGACATCATAAGAAAGTGATATTGGTGGATATTGCAAAAACTTCACTTTCAAGCTACTATGATCCTGAGTTCAGTGCAATGATGGATAAGAACCTTTCAGATCACGGAATCAAACTTGCTTTTGATGAGGCTGTAAAGGAAATAAAGGGTAAAGGCAAAGTAGAGGCAATTGTCACAGATAAGAATGAATATCCATGTGATATGGTAATACTTGCTATAGGATTCAGACCGAATACAGAGCTTGGAAAAGGTCGTCTTGAAACAATGCAAAACGGTGCATATATAGTAGACAGCACTCAGCAGACAAGCATAAAGGATGTCTATGCAATAGGAGATTGTGCAAGTGTGCTTTTCAACGCTACAGGGGAGAAGTCATATATTGCACTTGCAACCAATGCTGTACGTTCGGGTATTATAGCCGCATACAATGCCTGTGGTAAGAAGCTTGAAACCATAGGAGTTCAGGGTTCAAATGCTATTTCAATCTATGACTTAAAGTTGGTATCTACCGGTCTTAGCGAGCAGAAGGCAAAGCAACTTGGTATGGATGTGCTTTCTACTTCATATGAAGACTTGCAAAAGGCAACCTTTATAGAAACAACCAATCCTAAGGTAAAACTGAAGATAGTATATGATGCAAAAACAAGAGTGATAGTAGGTGCACAGATGGCATCCACATATGATATGTCAATGGGTATACATATGTTCTCACTTGCAATACAGGAAAAGGTGACTATAGACAAGTTAAAACTGCTTGATATATTCTTCCTTCCACATTTCAACCAACCATACAACTATATAACAATGGCTGCATTGTCGGCAAAATAAAAATCAAAAGATTTTATATACATTTCTGACAGCAAGATACGGAATAAGACATAATGTACTACTTTAGTAGTAGCTCAAAATATGACTTGAGGGTGTTTTTATAGTTATATGAATGATGTATACTTGTCCCACACGAAAGACAAAAACAAGTTTTTCAGAAATTGTGTGTAATGACTCACAATTTATATTATTAATTAAATTCTCAGGAGGAAAAAATGAGACGATCAAGAAGAAACACATTAGTTGGCGGTGTTGTAGCATTAGGTTTGGTATTATCAGGTACAGCATACGCTTATTGGACAGATTCACTTAATGTAACAACCAAGGCTACAACAGGAGATTTCGGTGTTAAGTTTGTTGACTTAGGACTGTATGGACAGTATGGAGATGAGACAAACAAGGGTGCCGGATGGTCTATAGTAGACGGTATCGGCGACAATTCATATGTTGGTGATCAGTTCTTCTTAAGAGGAGCAAGCGATTACAACATTATAGCTAAGCCTGGTAGCATTGATGCTTATAAGGAGAGAGCTAAGGGCAGCAATAATGTTGACTTTAACGCTGAGTTAAAGGATAAGGAAAAATTAACAAAGGATATCGGAAGAGCTTATAAGAAGGCTGTTACAGATGCAAGCGGTAAGGTTGTATTGACAGTTGACAATATGTATCCTGGATATGCTCAGGCATTCCGTTCAGATATTGTAAATGTCGGTGATATAGCAGCTAAGCTTAGCAATATCAAGTTTGAGTCAAAGAATCTTGACGGTGGAAAAGAGTCAGGTAACCTTGATGAGATGATCGGTGTTGCAGTATTCCTTCACAGAGAGCAGTATGAGCCTAACAAGACAGGTAACGAGCCTACATTTAAGCTTGCTAAGGCACTTGCAGACAACGGTGTTGATTCAAGCAAGTTCTTCAAGGTTGGCGGTGTTGACTTCGTAAGATTGTCAGCATTAAATGATGCAGATGTAAAGGCAGCATTACAGAACAATGTTATCAAGTGTGCTCCTGCTTCAGATCAGAGACTTGATATGTTCGTAGGTGTTGCTATGGATCCTGATGCAGAAGGTAAGTTCACAACAGGTACTGTAGAGGACAGAAAAGATAATGATGATAAGTTAAGCCAGGGTAAGGGAATCCAGCTTTCAATGGATCTTCTTTGGGATCAGTTCAATGCAGGTAAGGATGCAGGAAACGGAAACATCTTAGTAAATCAGAATGCAGATAGTTCTTCAAAGCCGGGAACAGGTAGTTCAACAGGTTCAAGCACAGGCAGTTCAAAGGGTTCAAGTACAGGAAGCTCAAAGGGTTCAAGCACAGGTAGTTCAACAGGTGGTTCAAGTGTAGGTAGCTCAACAGGTTCAAGCACAGGAAGCTCAACAGGTTCAAGTACAGGTAGCTCAAAAGGCTCAAGTGCAGGAAGCTCAGCAGGTTCAAGTGCAGGCAGCTCAGTTGGTTCAAGCTTTGGTGGCTTTTTCGGTGGAAGAAGAAGAAGATAATATTATAAAGCTTAAAATGTTATAATATCCAAATAATATAAAAGGGCGTGTGGGAAATGGTATTTCATTTTTCACATGCCTTTTTTGTGTGTAAACTGATTATTAAACATCTCTTCGTTAAGCCTGCAAATATTAAAACAGAATACCATACATTTTTAGCTAATCTAAAAGTTGTATTATTAAAAATCTCTAATTATTATTTTCAAGAATATAGTATTGGAGATTTTTTGTATTTTAAGAGTAATATACTTGATATTACATATATAATTATATATTTTTTGTGAATTAATTAATTATTTAATCACTTAGGGTATTTGGACTGTGCTTTTTTAATACAACTTAGAGAGTTAAAAAAGATGTAGTACATTGTTAAATAAGATATATTGTACTACTATAAGAACATAATATTTCGTGTATTTTTAGGAGGAAAAATGAAAAAGGTAATTAAAAAGATTGTAGCAGTCGGTATGGTAGCGGCTATGGCATTTCCATTGGCAGCATGTGGTAGTGGAACAGACAATACGGACACAAGCAAAAGCAGTGCGGCGGAGGATACAAAGGAAGCAAAGACAATTGATAATAAGGATATCAAGATCGGAGTTTCAATATGGTCATCAACCGATGTGCTCGGATCACAGTGTAAGAGGATACTTGATGAGGCGGCGGATGCTTTAGGAGTGCAGATACAGTATGTAGATCAGGGGCATGTTTCGGAGAAAGTGACCTCATCTGTAGAGCAACTTGTAGCTGCCGGATGTCAGGGAATCATAATATGTAATTCTTCAGATACGGAGATGACATCAGCTATAAAAACCGCAAATGATAACAAGGTATACCTTTCACAGTTTTTTAGGATAATAGATAAGGATAAAAATGCCGATATTTATAAGTTGGCAACAGATTCACCTTATTATATCGGAGCGGTTCATGAGAACGAGCCTGAAAACGGTGAGAAATTGGTTGAGATTTTGCTTAATAAGGGGGATAGAAATATAGGTCTTATCGGATGGGAGCAAGGTGATGCTACATGGCTTGGAAGATGGGAAGGTTACAAAGCCGGAGTAGAAAAGTGGAATAAGGATCATCCTGATGATCAAGCCAAATTATCCGAACCGCAGTATGCCGGAACATCTTCTGAAGGCGGATCAAAGGCGGCGGAAGCACTGATGGCGGCGGATCCGGGCTTAGATGCGCTTATACCTGCCGGAGGTGGAGGTGATCCTTTACAAGGTGCTATAGCGGCAGTTGAGAGAGCCGGTAAGACTAAAGATATAGATATAGTTTCAACAGATTTTTTGCCTGATCTCGGTGAGAGACTTAAAAACGGTTCTATGGCAGGTGAATCAGGCGGACATTACTGTGATCCTTTATTTTCATTTATGATGGTTTACAATGCAATAAAGGGAAATTATACAGGTATTGAAGGAAAATTTGAAGATGTGCAATTCCCATATTTATATGTTTCATCACCGGAAGACTATGCAGATTATGAAAAGTACTTCGTAGATAAACTTCCATATACTAAAGATGAACTTGTCAGTATATCACAACTTAGTTTGGATAAATTAAAGGAAGCTGCATCCAAGTTGTCTATACAGGACGCTATGGAAAGATCAAAGTAGACGGTTTAAAAAGGACATTTAAAAATCAGATTACATTATAAGGTGTGGCTGCTGTAGTTTATACGGCAGCTATTTTAAAAGTGAAGAAAAGGATTGTAGAATGGATTTTATTACAGCGATAAAGAATAAAAAAGTAGTATCTGCAAAGGTCTTAGGGTATATCATACTTGTTTTTTTAGTAATATTATCATGGGCAGTATTTAAGATTCTTACACCGAAAAATTTCGGGTCACCCGGTAATTTACTAAGTTATTTTCAGGCAAGTCTGATAGCGACGGTGGGTGCGGTAGGATTCTACTTTGTTATGGTAATGGGCATGTTTGACTTTTCGATAGGTGCAAATATCATGCTTTCTGCAATAGTGGGAAGTGTATTTGCAGGGAAGTTCGGAATGGGATATATAGGATTAATACTTGGATGTATAATAACAGGAACTATAGTAGGTATTTTAAACGGTTTTTTATATGTAAATTTGAGAATACCGTCAATGATAGTAACTACCGGATTGGCACTTATATATGAGTCGGTTGCCAATTATATATCAGGTGGAGTTGAGCAAACATTATCATCTGAACTGAGAATTTTCGGACGTATGCCGGGAGACATTATATTGGCTTTAACAGCCTTTGCAACAGCATATTTAATATTAAATTATACTAAAATAGGTACATACACATATGCAATAGGAAGTAATGAGTTTGTAGCTAAAAATATGGGTATCAATATAAAGAAATATAAAGTGGCGGCATTTATTATTTCAGGTGCATTTTTAGGAATTATGTCAATACTTACAATAAGCTACGGCTCATCTATGGTGGCTGTAACCGGTATGGCATCTATGAGCAGAAACTTTATACCTACAATGGGATGTTTCTTTGGATTGGCTTTTAAAAAATACGGAATGCCTTTGCAGGCAATTATTATAGGAGAGTTTGTAATCAATATTATATTCTTCGGTTTTATTGCATTAGGCGCACCGACTGCAATACAAGATGTCATTACAGGTATTACATTGCTTATTATAATAACATTGACAACAAAGGTAAATAAAGGCGATATAGTTAAGTGATTGCTTTTTGCCAAACATTTTCAAAAGGAGATAAGATGGGTGAAGTAAGATTAAAAATTGAGCATCTATGTAAAACTTTCGGTATTACAAAGGCTGTCGCAGATGTTTCATTCAGTATAAAAAAGGGTGAAGTACATGCACTGATAGGTGAAAACGGTTCAGGTAAATCCACACTCACAAATATGCTTACAGGAATTTATACAATTGACAGCGGTAAGTTCATTTTAGACGGCAGAGAAGTACATCCTAAAAATCAAGTTGAAGCAAACAAAGAAGGTATTTCAATTATAGTACAGGAACTTGGAACCCTGTCAGGGCTTACCGTTGCTGAAAATATTTTTTTAGGACATGAAGATAAATTTACAAAATTCGGAATAAAAAATACAAATCTGATGAATAAAATGGCAACCGAGCTTTTGAAAAAATACGGTTTTGACAGAATTAAAGCAGGTGAGATAATTGACCGGTACAATTTTGAGGACAGAAAGTTGATAGAAATTGTAAAGGCGACATATTTTGAACCGAAGATTGTGGTAATTGATGAGACTACTACTGCACTTTCAAATGAGGGAAGGCATGAGCTTTACAAGCATATGGAAAGAATAAAAAAAGCCGGAAATACGGTAATATTTATATCACATGACCTGCCTGAGATCCTTGAAAAATCAGATACTGTCACTGTTCTTAGAGACGGTGTTTATATAGATACGGTTTCATCTAAGGATATAGATGAAGAGGGGCTTAGGAAGTTGATGGTCGGCAGGGAACTTGAAGGAGACTATTACAGAAAACAATTTGGAGAGTCCGTTAAAGATGAAGTAGTCCTTTCGGTAAAAAATGTATCGGTGCCGGGCCTGTTGGAAGATGTGAGTTTTGATTTACATAAAGGAGAGATTCTGGGGTTTGGCGGACTTTCAGAGTCGGGAATGCATGAAATAGGAAAGGCAATTTTCGGCGCTTCCTATGACAGAAGCGGAGAGGTAATAACTTCTGACGGAACACATATAAATGATATACCTACAGCTATTGCACATTCCATAGCATATACATCAAAGGACAGGGACAATGAATCTGTAGTAATGAACGAGTCTATCGGAGATAATATTTGTTTGCCGTCACTTGATAAGTTGAAATTAAAATGGAAATTTTTATCAGACAGAGCTATGAATAATTTTGCAAATGAGTATGCAAAGAAAATGTCTGTAAAGATGGTAAATATAGATCAGTTCGTTTCCGACTTATCAGGTGGAAATAAGCAAAAGGTGGTACTTGCCAGATGGATTGGTAAGGATTCAGATATAGTGGTGCTTGATTCGCCGACCAGAGGAATAGATATCAAGGTGAAACAAGATATCTACAATCTTATGAACGGTATGATAAAAAGCGGTAAGTCTATTATTATGATTTCAGAAGAGCTGATGGAGCTTATCGGTATGTGTGACAGAATAATAATAATGAAAGACGGAAAAATTTCAGGAGAAATAGATAGAAGTGTAGAGATAGGTGAGAATACTCTTATTTCTATGATGGTTTAGGAGGAGATATGGACAGAAAGAATATTTTTCGTGCTCTTTTACCTATAGTCGGACTATGTGCCATTTTTGTGATTTTCAATATTTTCACAAATTGGAGAATGATATCAAATTTACCTTTAGTATTATCACAGGCTTATGTTGTTATGATTTCCGCTACAGGGGTGTTTTTTGTTATGACTATGGGTGGATTGGATTTTTCACAAGGTTCTATATTAGGACTTGCTTCTATAGTTGTATGTGTGCTTTCAAAATATAATATAATGATTGCAATACTTGGAGGAATCTTAACAGGAGCTGTTATCGGAGGTATAAACGGGTATTTTTATGTAAACAGGAAGATACAGTCTTTTATTGTAACTATATGTACCATGTTTTTGCTAAGAGGAGTAATAAAGTATCTTACAACCAATGCACCGGTTGCCGGAGCCGCAAGTCTGGTAAGTTTTGATACAATCGGATTAAAGATAGGTATCACAGTATTAGTAGTTGTAACAGCATTTGTAGTATTTAGATTCACGAAATTCGGCAGGTACTTAAAGGCGATAGGTGCAGGAGAAAAAGCCGCTATGTTTGCAGGAGTAAGAACTGATAAGATGAAATTTTTAGTATATATACTTGCAGGTGCAATGACAGGATTTGCAGCTTTTATCAATGTGATTAAAGTCGGCTCTGTTACTTCATCAGGTGGAAGTCAGCTTGAAACTCAGATTTTGATTGCATTGGTACTTGGCGGTATGCCTATATCAGGCGGTGCAAAGGTGAGGTTTGAAAATATAATTGTAGGTTCATTATTATATATTGTATTGAATAGCGGATTGACAATGATGGGATTTTCCACACAAATGATGCAACTTATACAGGGAGTGATTTTCCTTATATTTGTAGCGGTATTTGCCGACAGAAAATCAATACAGGTTATCAAATAACAGTTTTATATAAGGAGTAAATAATATGAAAAAAGTATACTTTATAGTAGGCAGTCAGGATCTATATGGTAGAGAATGTTTAGATACTGTTGCAAAAGACAGTGAAAAAATGGTAAAATTCTTAAATGAAAAGCTTGAATATATAGCGAAACTTGAGCTGATGCCGATAGTAGAGACATCAGAAATCTGTATTGAAAACTTTAAGAAGGTGATGGTGGATGAAGATTGTATCGGAGTGATTACATGGATGCATACTTTTTCACCTGCCAAGATGTGGATAAAGGGATTGTCATTGCTTAGAAAACCGCTGTTACACTTACATACACAGTATAATGAGAAGCTTCCTTATGAAAGTATAGATATGGATTTTATGAATTTGAATCAATCGGCTCATGGAGACAGAGAATACGGCTTTATACTTGCCAGAATGGGAATAGTACATGAAGTAGTGGCAGGATATTATAAACATGAAAGAGTCATTTCACAGATAAAGAGATTTATCGAGGTGGCAAATGCTATAGATTTTTCAAGACATCTGAAGGTGGCAAGCTTTGGCAACAATATGCGTGAGGTTGCAGTCACTGACGGAGACAGAGTGGAAAGCCAGATAAAGTACGGCTGGGAATGTAACTACTATGCACTTGGTGATTTGGTGGATATAATAAATCATGTAAGTGAAGTTGAGACAGATAAGAAGATGGAAGAGTATTTGTCAAAATATACTCTAAAGACTGACAATATAAAAGCGGTGAGGGAACAGGCAAGGTATGAGGTGGGATTGGATAAATTCCTTGATAAAAATAATATCGGAGCTTTCACAGATACATTTCAAGATTTACATGGGCTAAAACAGTTGCCGGGAATATCGGCACAAAACTTGATGGCAAGAGGCATAGGGTTTGCACCTGAAGGAGATTACAAGACAAGTGCATTCAGTGCCGTACTTATGAAAATGGCAAAACATAGAAGCGGAGCAACCGGCTTTATAGAGGATTACACATATGATTTGACTGAAGATGAGGAACTTGAACTTGCAAGTCATATGCTTGAGGTTCCGCCGTCATTTGCAGCTACAAAACCGGAGATACAGGTTTTACCGCTTGGAATAGGCGGTAAGGAAGATCCTGCAAGACTTGTGTTTGATGGAGTGACAGGTGACGGAATACAGGTAACAATGGTGGATATGGGAGACAGATTTAGAATAATCTGTGCAGATATAGAACTTGTCAAGCAGCCATATCCTATGCCGAAGTTGCCGGTTGCAAGAATTATGTATAGACATAAACCGAACTTTGAACTGGGAACGGCAGCATGGTGTTATGCAGGCGGTGCGCATCACTCTATTGTATCTACCGCACTTACAAGAGAAGATATTGCAATGTTTGCAAGACTTACAGACAGTGAACTTATTACTATAGGTAATGATACAAGAAGAGAAGACTTATCACATTTATAACGGGAGGAGCATGTTAGAAGAATTAAAGAAAAAAGTATATGATGCAAATATGCTTTTACCAAAGTATGGTTTGGTAACATTTACATGGGGGAATGTATCGGGTATAGATAAAGAGAGAAAATACTTTGTTATAAAGCCGAGCGGTATAGAGTATGACAAACTTACACCTGATGATATGGTGGTAATGGACTTGGAAGGGAATAGAGTGGAGGGAAGATACAATCCCTCTTCCGATACAAAGACTCATCTCATAATATACCGAAACTTTAAAAATGCGGGCGGTATAGTGCATACACATTCGCCTTATGCTACAGGATTTGCACAGGCGGGAGCGGATATTGCCTGTATGGGTACAACACAATGTGACTATTTCTGTGGAGATATACCATGTGTAAGACATCTTACAAAGGAAGAGCTTGATGAGGATTATGAGCTTAACACAGGCAAGGTTATAGTGGAAACATTCAGAAAAAGAGATATAAACTCGGAATATATACCGGGATGTATATGTAAAAGTCATGGACCTTTTTGTTGGGGCAAGGATGCAAATACGGCGGTACATAATGCGGTGGTTATGGAGGAAGTGGCAAAGATGAATCTTTTTGCACTGACTGTAAATCCGAATGCGGCCAAAGCTCCACAGTATTTGAAGGATAAACATTTTTTGAGAAAGCATGGCAAAAATGCCTATTATGGGAATCAGGCGGAAATCAGGTGAGATATGGACAGCAGACAGATAATAGAAAATGGTGATATATTCTTAGGAATTGAACTCGGCTCTACAAGGATAAAATCTGTACTTACAGATGAAAACGGAACAGTGCTTGGTATAGGTATTCATGACTGGGAGAACAGTTTTATAGACGGTATATGGACATATCCTGTTGATGAGATACTTTTTGGACTTTCAAATTGTTATAAAAGCCTGAAAGCCGATATCAAAGATAAGTTCGGTATTACAATAAAGCAGATAAAGTATATGGGTATCAGTGCCATGATGCATGGATATATGGCATTTGATAAGGATATGAGGCTTTTGGCTCCCTTTCAAACATGGAGAAATTCAAATACGGAAAGGTCGGCAAGAGAATTAAGTGAGAGCTTTAAGTTCAATATACCTCTTAGATGGACAATAGCACATCTTTATCAGAGGATACTTGATAAAGAAGAGCATGTGAAAAATATTGGATTTGTTACAACTCTCTCCTCATATATCCACTATATGCTTACAGGCAAAAAAAATATAGGCATAGGAGATGCTTCAGGTATATTTCCGATAGATTCAACTGTAAGAGACTATGATAAAACAATGCTTGATATATTTGAAGAAAAAATCAAAGACTGTAATTTCTCATGGAAAATAAGAGATATACTGCCAAAGGTTATGGTGGCCGGAGAATGTGCCGGTATACTTACAAAATCAGGTGCCAATCTTTTAGATAAGGACGGTGATTTGGCAGAGGGAAGCATACTGTGTCCTCCTGAGGGAGATGCAGGTACCGGAATGGTGGCAACCAATTCTATTGCAAAAGGCACAGGAAATATGTCGGCAGGAACAAGTATGTTTGCAATGCTTGTTCTTGAAAAGAAACTTAACAACTATTATGAAGAGATAGATATGGTGACTACTCCTGTTGGAGATCCGGTGGCGATGTCACATGCCAATAACGGTACCGGTGATCTGAATGCATGGGTTGGAATATTTAGAGAATTTGCAAATTTATTCGGAATGAACATCACTGACGGTGAACTCTATGAAAAACTATATACAAATTCTTTAAACGGCAGCAGTGACTGTGGAAATCTTATGTCATTCGGATATTTTTCAGGTGAGGGCATTACCAAACTTAGTGAGGGCAGACCTTTATTTTTGAGAAGCCCGAAGAGTAAATTTACTTTGGCAAATTTTATGAGGGCACATCTATACAGTTCACTTACTGCCGTTAAGTTGGGACTTGATATCCTTACAGAGAAGGAAAATGTAGTGATAAAGAAAATGATGGGGCATGGAGGCTTCTTTAAAACAAAAGTGGTCGGGCAAAGATATCTGTCCGCTGCTATAGCTGCTCCTGTAGAAGTACTTGATAATGCAAGCGAAGGGGGTGCATGGGGAATAGCACTGCTTTCATTATATGTAAAGTATGCAACGCAGTATAAAGACTTGTCTGAGTTTTTAGAAAAAAGAATCTTTGTACATAATACCGGAAGTGAGATTATGGCGGATGAAAATGATATAGAGGGATTCAAAGACTTTACACAAAGCTATATGAAGGCTTTAGATATTGAAAGGTTGAGTGTTGAAAGGTTTGATGAATGAAAAAAACGTCAATCTGAAGTATATGAAGGTATATAATTGGGGCAAGACCATTATTATAAGCGGTGTTCTAAAATATGGTGCCAAGTTTCCAAGTGAAAATGTACTTACGCGAAAGTTCGGATTTTCAAGGGAGACTGTAAGAGGTGCTTTAGAACATTTGGAAGATGAGGGTCTGATAAGAAGAGTTCGAGGAAGCGGAACCTATGTTTCTTTTAAAATGGAGCAAAGTTCCAAAAAGAAGGTGGGATTGATTCTAAGTTATCTGTCAGACTACTTCTTTCCAAGATTATATGACGGTATAAAGTCTATTATGGATGAGGAAAATATACAGATTGAACTGGCTGTAACAAGGAACAGTTTGAATGAAGAAGCGCATTATCTTGATAAATTTTTGAATATGAATATATCAGGGATAATAGTGGAAGGCACTAAGTCTTCATTTCCAAATCCTAATGTCAGACTGTATGAAAAGCTTGTAAGAAAGAACATTCCTATTATATTTATTCATAACCACTATTCAAACCTTGATTTTGACAGTATCAAGATGAGTGATGCAAAATGCAGCTACGAGTTGACCAAATTGCTGATAGAAAACGGACATAGAAAAATCTGCGGTATTTTCAAGTATGACGATATGCAGGGTATTGAGAGATATAAAGGATTTATGGAATGTATGGCGGACAATGACATCGTCATAGATGATGACTGTATAAGGTGGTATTCTACAAAGGATTTTGATTATAAATTTTCAAAATCAAGTATGAGTTCATTCTATAAAAAGATTAAAAACTGTACCGCTATGATTGCCTACAATGATGAAATTGCTTATAAGTATGCAGATTTTTTTAATATTAAATCTGAAAAGTTTTTAAACACATTCTCAATGGTCTCCTTTGATGATGCGGTACTTGGAGAAAAAGACTTTAAGATAATTTCAGGAGCTCATCCGAAGGAAAAACTTGGAAGGCTGGCAGCAAGAAACATCATAAAGATGCTAAATGACAGTGACTGGATAAATCACAACTATTCACACAACTTCCCGGTAATAATCAGTGAGGGAAATTCGGTAAAAAAAGTGGAAAGGTGATAAGCTATATGCCCTATGATCAGGTGTTTTGCCGGGTTGTAGGGCATATTAAATTTATGTAAGCAGCGGAGGAGAGTATGAAATTAAAGAATAAGTTATTGATTGTCATGGTATTGATATTGACAGTGAGCGGTATTATTGTAACAGGAATTTGGTATTGGGTAAGCAAAAAGATGTCTGTAGTTTATGCTGAAAATATATCTAAAAGTGCAATGCTTGATGCCTACCATGCGTTTGAGTATATATTAACAGACACTGCATATATGACAACAATGATTGCAATTGACAGAAATAATGTCATAGTACCGGTTTTAACATTAAGTACAAAAGTAATAAAGGAAAATGGACAGTGGAATGATGTTTATTTGAAAAATAAAAGATTGATTTTAAACTATATAATAAGCATTGATGGATATAAGTATTATATTTCAGGAATTTCTGTTGTAGTAAATAAGGAATGCGTCTTTTCATCAAATCATATCGTTCCAAGTGATGAAGGAGTATTATCGGAGATAATGGCATTGGACAGAGAAAAACTAAAAAACTCTGTGGTTATGATGAAACCTGTTCATATGGAAGGTATGAAATCAAACTCAAAAAGTGACTATGTAGTCCCTGCGGTACGAGGTATATTAGATAGCTTTGGAAATATTATAGGATATGTTGTAGTGTATTTTGATTATGGAGTAATTGATCAAATGTTTTCGACAAGCCTACCACAAAATAGCATTTTTTTTGTAACAGATAGTAAAAAAAATTTGATTTATTCAAATTATGATATGAGTGAAGATGATTTTAATAATCTAAGTGATGGATATATAAAAAGTAGTTTTTTTGCGGATAAAGTGGATTGGGAGTTTAAGATAGCCATACCTACAGAATATTACACAAAACGTATAAATTATACAGCACTTTTATCAGGGGTTATGATAGTTGTAATAGTAGTTATATCTGTTATTATCTGTATTATACTGACTTCAAGGATGCTGAGAGAAATTACAGTGCTTAAGAATAAAATGCAGGGTATTGCAAATGGTGATATGGATATTAGATATAAAGTAAAAGCAAATGATGAAATAGGTCAGATGGGTTTGGTTTTTAACAGTATGATAGATAAGATAGAGACCTTAATGGAGACGGTTGAATATAAAGAAAGAGAAAAAAGAAAAGCAGAGATATCTTTTTTACAGGCTCAGATCAATCCGCATTTTTTATCAAATACATTAAATACTGTTGTTTGGATGGCTAAGATACAGCATGCTGACAATATAGTACCCTTGGTAAATAATCTGAATTCATTGCTTAATTCAGTGATTAGAGAGAAAAAGGAATTGGTTTTACTAAAAGACGAACTGGATTATGTGGACAGATATTTGAATATTATGGAATATAATGGAAATTATGATTTTACAGTAAAAAAGGATATTGAGAATATAGCATTAAATCTCTATATTCCAAGATTTATTCTACAACCGATTTTAGAAAATGCAATTTATCATGGAAAGTCAGAAGACCTCAATAGTGAAATAACTATAAAAGCGTTTGTTGAAGCAGAATACCTTAATATTATAATAAGTGACAATGGAGTGGGTATGACAAAAGAAGAAATAGAAATGATATTTGCAAAAGATGACAGTAAATATACATCAAATAAAATAGGAATTAAAAATGTTAATGAAAGAATAAAAACCTTGTTTGGAGATGATTATGGCATATACTATGAAAGTAGACCGGGTAAATATACAAAATGCAAATTTTTATTACCAAAAAAGGAGAACTGTCAATGAAGATGATTACTTTAGCAATAGTGGATGATGATATG
Organism: Lachnoanaerobaculum saburreum DSM 3986; assembly: GCF_000185385.1. Classification (GTDB taxonomy): domain Bacteria; phylum Bacillota; class Clostridia; order Lachnospirales; family Lachnospiraceae; genus Lachnoanaerobaculum; species Lachnoanaerobaculum saburreum. The sequence continues at coordinate 2,852,664 of NZ_GL622296.1, read as the reverse complement.
GTGAGCAGAAGTTCTATAAAAAAATATCTTGAAAATAGTGACAGATATGAAATAGTTATGGAATTTATAGATGGAAAGGGATTGCTTGACTGGTTGAAGAATAATTCTGTGGATATACTTTTGTGTGATATGAGGATGTCTGAAATGGACGGCGTGGAGCTTATGAGGGCACTACATCTTTTGTATGAATATATACCTATAATTGCAATCAGCAGTTTTGATGATTTTTACTATGTCAGAGGCAGTCTTAGAAACGGTGCTGCTAATTATCTTTTAAAGCATGAATTGACAAGAGAATATTTGGAAAGTGTACTGGATAAAGTATGTGATCAATACAATATACATCCAAGTGAGAATAGAATTTATAAAAAAAGAGGATATGTAGCTTTATGTAGGAATGACTTTGAAACTTCAAAAATAAAGACATTATGTGAACAAGACATATTGGATTTTGAATTTGGAAAAATAGGAATAATTGTTATAAGCCCTGATATCAAAATAAAGTCAGGAGTAAATATATTGGAATTTAAGCAAGATATATGCAAAGTTATTTTAGATATGATAAGTCAGATATTAGGTGACAAGTACTCATATATTGCAAACATAACCGACAGCTATAATATTGTTTTACTTGTATCATTTGGTCTTGAAAGAAGCACACTAATTATTATTAATACGATTCACAGTATAGCAAGTAGACTGTATAGAATGTCAGTGCGTATGCTTGACACAACATTGTATATTATTTGCAGTGATACATATGAAAGTATAGAGTCAGCTATGGAAGCACAGGAGAGTATACAAAAAAAGATTGAAGATAAATTTTATAATGGAGCAAATAAAATCATTTATGATGCAGTTACGGCAAAAATCAAGTATAAGGATAGTGAATTTGAAAGAACATTCTTAGATCAGCTGGAATTTGAAATTCAAAATAATATCAATAATGTAAAGAAGACTGTAGAAGAGATTTTTTATAAATTGGAAGAAGGCAGATATAGTCAAGTAATAGTAAGAGAAACCGCTGAAAAAATATTAGAGTTATTGAGAGTATATAAGTTGACAGACGCAACAATGTTTGATGATGCAAAGCTTAGGATGAAATACTTTGATTTATTCACTCAATATAGAGAACTTGTTGAAGATTTTATGAAAAAGATTCTTACTGATAATAAAAAAAGATATTCCGCTGCAATTGAAGTGGTTATAGCGTATATAAATAATAATATATCAGAAGATATTTCACTTGAAGACTGTGCAGGCATAGCAAATATCGGTTATACAGTACTTAGCAGGGAGTTTAGGGCTGAGACAGGAATGAGATTTGTAGAGTATTTGAATTTACAAAGAGTGAATAAGGCAAAAAGTCTTTTGATTCGTGGAAGTATATCCATGAAAGAAGTCGTGAAGAAATCAGGATTTAGAAACTATAATTATTTTTTTAAAGTGTTCAAAGATATCACAGGAGAAACACCAAGTGATTTTTTAAACAAAAAAATATAGTAAAAAGCAAAAATTTAGATTACCTCTGTCTTATATAAAATTTATAATGATTTGTAGAGAGGTGAGAAATGAAGAAAAGGGGTAAAAGTGATAGAATCGCATATTTATATATTTTTCCATTGATGATTTTGTCTTTTGCAATAGTGTATTATTGTATAATTGATACAGTATTTGTAAGCTTTACTGACTGGGACGGTATGTCTGCTGAATTTAATATTGTAGGGGCAAGTAATTATGTAAAGATGCTTAAAGATCCTGTTTTTTGGGGATCCGTATGCAATAACCTTATATTTTTTGTAGGAACAGTTTTTGTCCAAGCGTTTATCGGCTTTATTCTTGCAGTTTTTCTGAAGACTAAGTTACCCGGAACAGGAATTTTTAAAGCTGTATATTTTATGCCCATTGCTATGGCAACATCTATAATAACATCTATATTCAAAATTCTGATGGATCCTACAAATGGAGTGTTGAACCAATTTCTTAGAAGTGTTCATCTGGATATGTTTGCGTGTAACTGGCTGGGGGATCCGAAGGTGGCATTATTTTCAGTGATACTTGTGAATATATTTCAGTGGATGGGATTTTCTATGATGACATATTATGCAGGCCTTATGGGATTGCCGGATGATGTATATGAAGCGGCAAGGATAGATGGTGCAGGATTTTTTAAAACTGTTTTTCACATTACATTTCCTATGCTTAGGGGTACTACAAATGTATTGGTTATTCTGGGAATTGTAGGTTCGCTAAAGACATTTGATATAGTAAAACTTCTTACCGGAGGAGGTCCGGGCAGATCAACCACTGTAATGAATACTTATCTTTATGAAAAGGCATTTAATGACTTTAATGCAGGTGGAGCTGCGTCAATAGGTGTGTCAATTTTGATTTTGGCTGTAGTTATGTCGTTCATTCAGATAAGACTTGGTGAAAAGGAGTAACTATATGAAGCACAAGTATTTATATAAAATATTTATATATGCAGTTTTGATCGTGTGTGCAGTTATATGGATTTTGCCACTTGGTGTTGCACTTATAAAATCATTTCAGGTAGAGGGTGTTAAGAACTATATATATGTTTTAAATTATGAAAAGATTAGTTATGTCAGAGTTATTTTTAACAGTCTGTTCATAGGTATTGTTACATCTATTACAGTAACAATAATTACATCATTAGCTGCATTTGCATTTTCAAAGATGAAATTTGCAGGTAATAGAGTTATTTTTAATAGTATTTTGGCGTGCTTGGCAGTTCCGGTGGCCTCTGTAACAAGTCCACTTTTCTCATTAATTAAAAACTTTAATTTGTTGGATAATCATTTTGGTGTTATCTTGCCGCTTGTTGCATTTAATGCACCTATGATGCTTTTAATGATTAAAAATTATTTTGATACGATACCTGATGAACTTCTTGAGAGTGCAAGAATGGACGGAGCGGGTAGATTTATGATTTGGTGTATCTTTATGATGCCTCTTAGTGTTCCTATTATTGCGAATGTATTGGTATTGACTTTCATTTATTCGTGGAACGATTATTTGATGCCGTTACTTGTAATGAGATCACCTGATAATTATCCTGTAACTTTAGCAGCACAGTTTTTTATGTCAAGTACATACCAGAGTCCTGTTGATGTAGCAAGAATTTATGCTGTTATGGTGCTTTTGGCATTGCCTTCAGTTTTGGTATATTTGATAAGTCAAAGATTTTTAGTATCGGGCGTAATGTCAGGTTCTGTGAAAGGATAAAATATGAGTGAAAGTCAGTTTTGTAATCCGGTTAAATTTAAAGATGGTAAAAGGCATACAAATCCTGATCCTTTTGTACTTAGGTGGTGCGGGAAATATTATTGTTATTCAACAGATGCAAAAGGAGTGAATTTAAGTATATCAAGTGACTTGGTAAATTGGGAGTATCTGGGGCTTTGCATTTCTGAAAAGGGATATAAAGATTACTGGGCACCTGCAGTTATATATATTAATGGTAATTTCTATATGTATTACTCAAATATAAGGACTGATGAGGTAGAAGGACATAATATTTGGCTTAAGGTCGCTGTGGCAGATAATCCTAAGGGACCATTCATTTGGAAGAAGACATTTTTTGATGAGTTTTCAATTGATGCACATCCTGTCATTTGGAACAGTCAGTTGTATATGTTTTATTCTGTGAACAATATTATAGGGACTGATGAAAAAAAAGCCGGAACAATTATAGTTATGGATAAGATGCTATCCCCATTAGAGTTTGCAGGTGAAAGAAAAGTTGTTTTACTGCCAAGCATTGAGCAGGAGATATTTCAAAAGAACAGATTTAACGACGGACGTGATTGGTATACTTTAGAGGGGGCGGCGACGGTGGTACATGGAGATAAGTGCTTTTTGACATATTCAGCCAATGCATATTTGAATGTGGATTACTTTGTCGGATGTGCAGTTGCAAAAGTAAAAGAAAGTTTATTGGATATGACTTGGAAAAAGTCACCGTCTGATTATGAATGGAAACCGGTTTTGAGAAAAAATGATGTGGTGGAAGGCACCGGACACAATGTAATTGTGAAGGCACCGAATATGGTGGATGACTGGATTGTCTATCATGGAAGAAGAGCCGATGAAGAGTTGGTTGTCACTAAGGAACAAAGAGAAATGAGGGTTGACAGGGTACTTTTTAGCGGTGATAAGATGATTTGTTTTGGACCGACACAGCATGATGTTGAAGTTCCTAAAAAAGCATGGATACAGGTAGAAAACATAAAGATAATTTCTCAAGTTTTTCTTGGAATAAATGAGAAATGCTTAAAGGCTGAAGTATGGCTCTCGGCAAAAAAACAACATATCGGATGTAGATATGATTTGTACTTGGCATATATTGATGAGAGAAATTATGTAAAGATGGAGCTTCATAGTGGAAAAAGAAATCTATGTATTTATGAATGTATTGAAGGAATTGAAAGATTAATAGATACTATAAACTTATTAAAGGACTTTATATATTCAGTGCCGCATTTGTTTGCGATATATAAGACTTATCAAAACTATAGGATATTGATTGATGATTGTATTAAGGTCAAGTTTTCAGTGTCTGAGTGCTTTAATAGAGGCTTTAGGGTAGGGATAAAACCATATTTTACTGAAGTTATGCTCCACAGTTTGTCAATTGTAAAAACTGTAAAATTAGAAGGTAACAATTTAGCTTTTTTAAGAGAATATTATGATGTGGATAAGACTTTTATCGGGGAAGAAGGTATTAAGTCAAATGAAGATATTTTCATATTGACAGACAAAGTGAAAAATACGGATTTTGCTGAAGAAATTATTTTCCATTCAGAACCTAAGGTCAGTGAGTTAATTGTTGCATATAATGAAGATAGGAGAATATCTGTTAAACCGGATAGAGAGGATTTTTCAATTTATAGAATAAGATGCGGTAATGTGGATAAACTTATAGTCGACGGAGAAGTTTATGAAGATATAAATGTTCAAAGTGATTTTGTATATAAGTTATACTTGCAACATCTAAGTGTAAAGGGTTACATATACACTGAAAGTTAATTAATTATATATATTATAAAGATATTTGTACGAAAATAAATGCCAAAAGGCATATGTGTTTTATGAGGAGGGTTAAATGAAAAAGACATTAAAGAGGTTTGTTGCAATTGCAGTGTCTGCAACTATGTTGTTTGGAATGACAGGATGTGCTGCAAAGAGTCAGGAGAAAGATAGCAAAGACACATCTGATGGAAAGGTGAAACTTACATTTTGGTCTTGGCTTCCTACAAATGATCAGTCAGATGAGATGATTAAAGAGTTTGAGAAAGAGAATCCTGACATTGAAATCGAGTATACAAGAACCGAGCAGGATGATTTCTTTGAAAAGCTGCAGGTGGCAATGGCTTCAGGCACCGGTCCTGATCTTTTCGGAATGACAACAGGACCGATGATGGAGCAGTACTCAAAGTTTTCTATGGATATGGGATCTGCGGCAGATCAGTATTGGAGCGGTTGGAAGGATAAAATAAATACAAATGCTGTATCTCAGAGTACATCTAAAAGCGGCACATTGGTAGGAATGCCGATGCTTATTGCAGGAATGACAACCTTGATGTATAACAAAACTTTAATGGATGAATGTGGAATTGAAAAAGTTCCGATAAACTATGCTGAACTAAAGGATGCGGCAGATAAGGCAAAGGCTAAGGGGTATGTATGTGTCGCAGCAGGAGCTTCTGATGATTGGATTAATACAGACTGGTTTGTTCAGACTTCAAATGAATTTGAAAAAGGGGCTGTATATGAGGCTGAAAAGGGGGATAGAAAATGGACGGATAAGTGCTTTGTGGACACTATGAACGCATGGAAAAAGATGTTTGATGATGGCATTTTTGAAGATGGAGCCTTAGGAATTGCTACATATCCTGATGCAAGAGATCAATATTTCTTTGCAAGAAAATCAGTATTTTTTATGACAGGTTCTTGGCACTTGGGACCGACATCTACATCAAATACCGAGATTGTAGGAACTGAAATTGGAAATAAAAAGGATGTCATAGGTATGGAGCCATTCCCATCAGTGTCTGACAGCGTAGAAAGACTTGGAACATCAGGTGTTGATTTGATGGTATGTATTAATAAAGATTGTAAGAATGTAGAAGCGGCAATGAAGTTTATAGAGTATTTGTCTGACGGTTGGGGTCAGCAGTATTGGGTGAACTATTTACAGGGTTCTCCTGTATCAAATGAAATAAAGTATAAGGGTACCATTGATGGAGAACTGCAACAACAGTCAATTGACGATGTAAACAAGTATGTTGCAGATGCGGCAGGCAGTAGAAAGCTGTCAAACAGTGAGGTAGAAAAGGCGATTCATGTTGCAATGCAAAATGTAGCAGCCGGTGCAGATCCAAATAAGGAGCTTGAAACTGTGCAACAGATTTATGATAGCAGTAAATAAAAGTGGGATATTTATATAAAAAAGATAAAAATTTAAAGACTGTATAGCAATATTGGGATTGGAGTTACCGATCCCAATATTGCTTATATCTATGATGAGAACCATACTGTGCTGTTTTTATTTTAATGCTATCAAATAATTATTTTTAGGTATATCTGTTCTCAGACGGTATTTTATAATTGTTATATTAGTGAGATCGTATTTGATTTTACCAGACATACATAGATGCTTAAATTACTGTTAGCAATTGTATATAAATTTGATATTGACTTTTATATTGTAAATATCTAAAATTTTGTTAGGTTATTTATACTGTTATTTTTGCAAAAAGTATTTGATTAGAATCGGATACTTGGAACTTTGCTATTATTAAAGAATAAAAAGGTTAAAGTACAATTTAGTAGTAATGTATCATGAAAGGTAAGATAATGCTGGATAGTAATAAAACATATAGTGCTGAAGAAGTTTATAAAAGTATATTGAGAAGGATTATAAAGCTTGAATTGGAACCGGGACAGCTTATCAGCGAGAATCAAATGAGTATAGATTATGGTGTATCTAGGTCGGTAATTAGAAACGCATTTGCAAAGCTGGCTCAGCTTAAATTTATTGAAGTTAGGCCTCAAAGAGGCACATATGTAACGCAAATGGATTTAAACTACATATCAGATCTTTTAATGTTGAGGACAGCAGTTGAAAAAGAGGTTATATATGAGATGTTTACAAAGCTAGACGATTCAGCTAGAGTTGAGTTGGTAAAAAAATTGGATAAAAATATAAAAGAAGAAGAGAAATATATTAATGAAAAAAATTATTCTCATAATTTTGCAATCTTAGACAGTGAATTTCATAAGACTATGATAGATAGTGTAAATAGATACGCATTAGTGGTAATATTGGGTGATATTATGTTGCACATATCAAGATGGAGAAATTTTGATGTAGAATTTGCTGATAGGGTACATGAACTGATTGAGGAACATAAGAATATTGCTGATGGAATAAGAAATAATGATTTGTCAAGAACACAAGAATGTATGGCAATCCATTTAGAGACAATTACAGATATATATGAGAGTGCAATAAAACAGTATCCTAAGTATTTTAAGAAGTAAGGATAAATAATATTTTAATATAAAAATATTTGTGGCTTTCATTTATATAATTAATTAACAAATTATCCTGTAGATAATTAGAAGTTAGATATAAAAACAATAGAAAGAAAATACAAAAGCAGAAAAATATATAAAAAAATTCGATGAAGTTTGGTGAAAATACATATTTACAAATGCAAGTAGAATTGATAATATTCTAACATAGATGTTAGTTATATTATTAACATATTTATTTTTACAGTAACTTGTATACTAGTAGACAAGATATAAAGGAGAGAATTATGTACACATTGGGTGTTGATATAGGCTCAACTACATCCAAAGCGGTAATATTGGAGGATGGAGAAAATATAGTTGCATCTTCAATTGTTATAGCAACTGTAGGAACGGCAGGAGTAGAAGAGGCTGTAAAAAATGTACTAAACTTTTCAAAACTCGAACTAAATGACATTAAAGCAGTGGTTGCTACAGGATATGGAAGAATGAATTATGATGTAGCAGATTACAAGGTTAGTGAATTGACATGTCATGCATTAGGTGTACATAAGGAGTTCCCGAATGTCAGAACTGTAATTGATATCGGAGGTCAGGATGCCAAGGTAATATCTCTTGCGGCAAACGGTAAGATGACAAATTTTGTTATGAATGATAAATGTGCGGCAGGGACAGGTAGATTTCTTGATGTAATGGCTAATATATTAAATCTTGATATACAGGATTTGGAGGTGGAAGCCTTAAAATCAGATAATCCGGCAAATATATCAAGTACTTGTACAGTTTTTGCGGAATCGGAAGTCATATCACAGCTTGCTACAGGAAGAAATATTCCTGATTTGGTTGCAGGGATATGCAAATCTGTTGCAGTAAGGGTTGCCGCCCTGGCTAAACGAGTAGGTATAGTTGAAGAAGTGTGTATGAGCGGCGGAGTGGCAAAAAACTCGGGTGTGAGGAATGCTATGAGTAAAGAGCTTGGTGTAGATATAGTGTTTAGTAAGGATGCTCAACTTATGGGAGCACTTGGAGCCGCAATATACGGTTTTAAAAAGTTATAAATAAAAAATATTATAAAAAAGTAGGAGGAAAATAGTGGAAGAAGCTAAAAAACAAAAGCCTACAGTTGATCCAAACAGCGCAAAGGCTAGATTGGGCAGGATAGCAGCAAAAGCATATAGTGACTGTGTTGAGGCTAAAAAGCGAGGAGAATTGGTAGGATGGTGTGCAAGTAATTTTCCGGTGGAGATACCTGAGACCTTGGGATTGTACGTATGTTACCCTGAGAATCAGGCGGCAGGTATTGCTGCCAGAGGCGGTGGAGAACGAATGTGCAGTGAGAGTGAAGGTGACGGATACTCTAATGATATATGCGCATATGCAAGAATTTCGCTTGCATATATGAAGCTGAAGGAAGCTCCTGAACAGGATATGCCACAGCCTGACTTTGTTCTATGTTGTAATAATATATGCAACTGCATGATTAAGTGGTATGAAAATATAGCAAAAGAACTTAATATTCCTATGATTATGATTGATATACCTTTTAATCCTGATTATGAAGTTTCAGATGCTATGACAGCATATATCAGAAATCAGTTTTGGGATGCAATACATCAATTGGAGGAAATTACAGGCAAAAAATGGAGTAATGAAAGATATGAAGAGGTAAGGAAAATATCAGGAAGAAGCTCCAGAGCATGGCTTGAGGCTACAGCGACTGCCAAATATTCACCATCTCCGTTTAACGGATTTGATTTATTAAATCATATGGCGGTTATGGTTACTGCCAGAGGAAAACTTGAAGCTGCAGAAGCAATGGAAACACTTTTGCAGGAGTACAAGGATAATCATGAGAAGGGAGAGTCTACGTTCAAGGGAGAAGAAAAATATAGAATAATGTTTGAGGGTATAGCATGCTGGCCATGGCTTCGTGCTACTGCTACAGGACTTAAGAGTCGTGGAATCAATATGGTTACAACTATATATGCGGATGCTTTCGGATTTATCTATGATGACTTTGACGGAATGTGCAGAGCATATGCCAATGTTCCTAATTGTATGAATATAGAGCATGCAAGAGATAAGAGAATAAAACTTTGTAAGGACAATAGTGTTGAAGGGCTTCTCGTTCACACAAACAGGTCTTGTAAACTTTGGTCAGGATTTATGTCTGAAATGAGCAGGCAAATAGGTGAAGAATGTGGTATTCCGGTTGTAAGCTTTGATGGAGACCAAGCAGATCCAAGAAATTTCTCAGAGGCTCAATATGATACGAGAGTTCAGGGATTGACAGAGATAATGGAAGCAAATAAGGAAATTTAAAGGGGGAGACTATGTGGCATTGTTTAGAAACTTTAAAAAAGATTAGTGCGTCTCCAAAGGAACAGCTTAATAAATACCTTGAAGAAGGAAAAAAAGTTATTGCTGTTGCACCGGTTTATACACCTGAGGAGATTATCCATGCTTTTGGATTTGTACCTATGGGGGTATGGGGCGCAGATATTGAAATTAATGAGTCAAAAAAATATTATCCTGCATTTATTTGCTCAATAATGCAGACAGTATTGGAGCTGGGAATAAAGGGAAATTATAACGGAGTTAGTGCTATAGTGGTTCCTTCGCTATGTGACTCATTAAAAACTTTGGGACAAAATTGGAAATATGCGGTAAAGGACATTCCTTTTATACCAATGACCTATCCACAAAATAGAAAATCTGATTATGCTGTTGATTTCACATTGGAGATGTATAAGAGAGTGATCAGTGATTTGGAAAATATTACCGGAGAAAAGTTTGATGAAGGTAAACTCAAAAACACTTATGAAATTTATAATGAGCATAATAGGGTTATGAGAGAATTTACAAAAGTTTCGGAAGAGTATGAAGTTTCGGCAACAGATAGAAGTGCAGTATTTAAAAGTGCTTGGTTTATGCTTAAGGAGGAACATACAGAACTTGTTAGGGAATTGATCGAACTTATAAAAAAAGAGGGTAAAATATCTAAGAAGCTAAGAATTTATACAACAGGAATATTGGCGGATGCACCGGATTTACTCAATATTTTTGACAGCAATAATATGCAAATCGTAGGTGATGATATTGCTTATGAATCCAGACAGTATAGAACAGATATACCCGATGGAAATGGTTTATATGCTCTTGCAAAGAAGTTTTCAAATATGGACAACTGTACTCTTTTATATGATAAGGATAAGAGAAGGGTTGACTTTATTATTGAAGAAGCAAAGAAAAAAAGAGCTGACGGAATAGTAGTTCTTATGACCAAGTTTTGCGATCCTGAAGAATTTGACTATGTGCCTATAAAGAGGGCGGCAAATGAAGCAGGTATTCCACATATCAATATAGAAGTGGATAGACAAATGAAAAATTATCAACAGGCAAATACTATGTTACAAACATTTGCAGACATGTTGGTTTAGGGGGTAATTGTCATGATTAATAAGGATAAGATGCCGGTAGTAATAGGCGTAGCGTTCGTATGGTTTACAACTCAATTCGGTGGAGGATTCGCCTCAGGAAATCAGTTGAGGGCATTTTTTGTGAATTTTGGTATATGGGCCTTTTTGACCTGTATTTTAACACAGGCAATTGGAGCATTTTATCAATGGTATGCACTAAAGTATGCCAGAAAACATGAACTATATAATTATGCAAGCTTTAATAAGAGCTTTTACAGATTCAATGATAAATTCGGAAAAAAAGCGGGGGATGTTTTATCAGTTGTTTTCAGTTCATTGTATGAATTAGTTTATTTAGTGACAATTTGTGTAGCACCTGCGGCAGCTTTTGCAACCGGTGTAGCAACAATGGAAAAATCATTCGGTATAAACCATTGGATTGGAACTGTCTTTACAGGATTATTTATATTTATTGTTGCAGTTTATGGTACCAATGTGGTAAGAAAGGTTGCATCAACATTATCTGTACTTATAGTAGCAGGTTTATTCCTTGTTTATATTCCAAATATTTTTTTACAGTGGGGAGATATTGTATCAAATATTTCAGCAGAGATTGCTAATCCTGCACCTGTAGGCCCGGCTCTTATAAAGGGTATAGTGTACGCAGCTTTCCAGTTGGGAGCAATAGGTTTGCTTGTACAGCATGCTAAACCGTTTGATTCTCATCACTTGGCAAAAACATCTATGATATATGGATTTTTTGTAAACGGTTTTATATGCTTATTGGCAGTTCTCGGGCTTACAGCTATTATAAATGAGCCTGATTTCGCAAAGGAATCCATTCCTCTGATTATACTTGTAAACAGAGGTTTTGCACCTGAAGTCTTAAGACCAATGATTTCAATACTTATTGTGTTGGGTTCAGTATCTACTGCTGTAAATATGATTGCAGGAATGAGTAATAGAATATGTTCATCTATGGATAAGAGCTTTGATCCTAATAATAAGCCGGGTGTAAATGTTATTGTTGTTACATTAGTATGCACATTACTTGCTTTCTTCATTGCACAACTTGGTCTTAATAAGATTGTTGCAGTAGGATATAAATATTTAGGCTATCTTACAATACCTGTAATTATGATACCTTATCTTATACATATGGCTATTACAAAATTTGATAAATAATAATTTGAAGAGGGAGAAGAGATATGAGTAAACCTTTAGAGGGCGTAAAAGTAGTTGAATTGGCAACATTTATTGCAGCTTCCACATCAGGAAGATTTATGGCTGATTTGGGCGCAGATGTTATAAAGATAGAAACAGCAAAAGGTGATCCTTTAAGATATACTGCACCAAGTGAGGGAAGACCGCTTGATATGTATGAGAATACTACTTGGGATCTTGAAAATGGAAACAAAAGATGCATTTCGCTTGATATGAGAAATCCGGAAGGAAAGGAAGCTTTCTTTAAACTTCTTGATACCGCTGATGTACTTATAACCAATTGGAGAGTACAGGCACTTGAGAGAGCAGGACTTGATTATGAAACACTTAAGAAGAAATATCCAAAGCTTGTATATGCCATTTGTACAGGATATGGAGAGTTCGGACCTGATAAGGATCTCCCTGGATTTGACTTCACTGCATTTTTTGCAAGAGGCGGCTACCTTGATTCTTTAAGACAAAAGGGAAGTATCCCTATGAATGTTGTTCCGGGGCTTGGAGATCATAATGTAGGAATGAATCTTGTTGCGGGAATTCTTGCAGCATTGTATCAGGCAAAGGTAAGGGGAGTAGGTGAAAAGGTTGAGACATCATTGTTTGAAAGTGCAATATTCAATTTCGGAATGATGATTCAGGCTTCCAATTATGAGGGAATTGCACAAAACTATCCTATAGATGTAAGAGAAAGTGCAAATCCGTTTAATGCTGCGTGGAGAACAAAAGACGATAGATTTATTCAGACTTGTATGCCGGATTATAATACATATTATAAAAAGTTTATGGCTGCAATAGGTAGAGAAGATATAGTGGAAAATGATAAATATTTCCCTGTTCAGAATCTACAGGCCAATAAACTTGGTACAGAAGTATATGATATTGTAATGGATGCAATTAATAAGAAAGATTTAGAGTATTGGAGAAGCGTATTTACAGAAGCTGATATTCCTTTCGCATTAGCACAAAATTGGATGGAAATAAGAAATGATAAGCAGGCTGAGGCAAATAACTGTTTCTATGATATGAAATATGAGAATGGAAGCACAAGAAGATTGGTGAGACTTCCTGTAAAGTTTACTGAGATGGGAGTACCGGATTATAAAAGAGGTCCGTTTATAGGTGAGAACGGAAGAGAGGTACTTAAAGAAATCGGCTATAGTGATGCAGAAGTGGATAAGCTCATAGAAAGTAATGCTTTGTTTATCTGGGAGAAAAAATAATATAGCAAAAAAGGACTTTATAGTCCTTTTTTAGCAAGATTAAACTTGTATACAAGTATCTCATTAGCTTTAAAGGTAGAAAAATGTTTGTAAATATTATTGAAGTATTAAAAGATAATGCAATAAAATATTCCGATAAGATAGCAATTGAAGATGAAAATAACAGCTTATCCTGGAAAGAACTTGATGAAAGCTCGGATAGAATTGCACGGTTTTTTTTAAAGATGGGGTATGAAAAAGGTTGTCACATCGGATTATCTGGGAAGAATAGTGTTGAGTGGGCAAAGATTTTCTTAGGTATTTTAAAATTTGGTGGTATACCTATTTTATTAAATATTCAGCTAAAGATATGCGAACTGAAAAAAATGGTGGAGCATTGTGATATTGAATGTATAGTATATGAAGAACAAATTAATACAGTTAAAAAATTGGATAATGGAAAAATAAAATGTATTTGTTTTGATGAAATAAAATATACATCAATTAATAAAGCTGATTTTAAAATGGAAAAGTTAAATATTGTTCCATCAGATACTGCATGTATAATTTTTACTTCAGGTTCTACATCTATGCCTAAGGCTGTGATGCTAAGTCATAAAAATATATTAAGTAATTCGAGTTCTATTGTTAAAGCATTGCACTGGAATAGTGATGACAAAATGTGTATATGTGTACCGATGTTTCATTGCTTCGGTCTTACAGCAGGTTTACTTTCAGGAATTGTAAGTAAAGCCTGCATGTATATAATGAGGGAATTTAGAAATAAAAAGGTATTTGAAGCTATAACTATTGGGAATTGTAATATTCTTAGCGGTGTTCCAAGCATGTTTCTTATTTTTTATGAAAAATACGGGGATAGGAGTTTTACAGGCTTAAAAAGTGGAATTATAGCCGGATCTCCAATATTGTTAAAAGATTACAGAAAAATTCTTGCTATGTTCCCTAAGATGAAATTGTTGACTTCCTATGGGCAGTCAGAAACTTCTCCCTGTGTTACTGTAACTGATTGGGATACTGATATAGAAAATATGACGTTAAACAGCGGAAGTGCAATAGAAGGTGTAAGTGTAAAAATTGATAGTAACTTTGTTTTAAAAGTAGAAGAAAATATACTCTGTGGTGAAATTCTGGTAAAAGGTGTTAATGTTATGCAGGGGTATTACAATGATCCGATTGAGAATGAAAAAGTATTTACAGATGACGGATGGCTTAGAACAGGAGATCTGGGATATCTGGATTGTGACGGGAATCTATACATTAAAGCCAGAAAAAAAGATGTTATTATCAAATTGGGAGAAAAAATATCTCCAATGGAAATAGAAGAGGTTGTGTACAAGATAGATGGCATAAAGCATGCAAAGGTATGTGGTATTCCGGAGAAAATAGTACAGGAAGAAGTTGCCCTGTGTATAGTTACCGATAGGGAAATTTCTGATGAATATATAATCGAATATTTAAAGCAGTATTTGGCAGAATATAAATTACCTAAAAAGATATTCAGATTTGATACTTTTCCAACCACATCAAATGGAAAAATTGATATTGCCACATTAAAAAATAGAATCAATGGAATATTAGACAAAGGAGAAAATCAATGTCAGAATGCTATTTTACAGAACAACATGAATTGATTAGAAAACTCGCAAAAGATTTTGCTGAAAGGGAGCTTACAAAGGAATTGCTTGATGAAGTGGAGGAAACCGGAGTTTTTCCGGAGGAAGTACTGCAAAAAATGGCTAAAGCCGGTTTTTTTGGTATAAAAATCCCAAAAGAGCTTGGAGGACAGGGAGCAGATGCAAGAAGTTATGTGCTTGTAATGTCTGAAATAGCAAAAGTATCCGGAGTTGCAAGTATATATGTATCAAGTCCAAACTCACTTTCAGGCGGTCCTCTTTTACTTGCAGGAAATGATGAGCAAAAAAGAAAATACTTAACACCTGTTGTAAGAGGTGAAAAAAAATTATCTTTTGCATTGACTGAGCCGGGAGCGGGGTCTGATGCAGCCGGTATGACTACTACGGCTGTAAAAGATGGTGACTATTATATTTTAAACGGAAGAAAATGCTTTATTACAATGGCGCCTTTATCGGATTATGCTGTAGTTTTTGCAAAGACAGATATGACTAAGGGAACAAGAGGAGTAAGTGCTTTTATAATTGATATGAAGCAGGAAGGTGTAAGCTGTGGTAAGCATGAGGATAAGATGGGGCTTATCGGTTGTGCAACATCTGATATTGTAATGGAAAATGTCAGGGTGCATAAGTCCAATCTGCTTGGAGAAGAAGGTAAAGGCTTCAATCTTGCTATGGCTACACTTGATACAGGTAGACTCGGAGTAGCATCACAGGCAATAGGTGTAGCTGAAGGATGCTTAGAGGAAGCATGTAAGTATGCGAAGGAAAGAAAGCAATTCGGAAAAAATATAGGTGCTTTCCAGGCAATAGGATTTACAATTGCAGATATGGCAACAAAGCTTGAGGCGGCAAAGCAGCTTACATACAGAGCGGCATATATGATGGATACAAAACAGGACTCAGGTATGGCTGCAAGTATGGCAAAGCTTTACGCTACAGAAGTTTGTAATGAAATAGCTGCAAAAGCTGTACAGATACATGGTGGATACGGATATATTAAGGACTATAAAGTTGAGAGAATGTACCGTGATTGCAGGGTATTTACTATATATGAGGGAACAAGTCAAGTTCAACAGATTGTTATTAGCTCAAAATTATTAAAGAAATAAGGGAGGATACAAATGAAAATATGTGTATGTGCTAAACAAGTTCCTGATACAAATGAGGTAAGAATAGATCCTGTTAAAGGAACTTTGATAAGGGAAGGTGTTCCTTCAATATTAAATCCCGATGATGCAAATGCCTTGGAAGCGGCACTTCAAATAAAGGATAAACATCAAGATACAACAATATCTGTTATAAGTATGGGACCTCCACAGGCGACTTATATGCTTAGGGAATGTCTGGCAATGGGTGCAGATGAAGCAGTGCTTTTGAGTGACAGAGCTTTTGGTGGTGCTGATACCTGTGCTACATCTACAACTATTGCAGCGGGTATTAGAATGCTTGGTGATGTGGATATAATTTTTGGTGGAAGACAGGCTATAGACGGTGATACTGCTCAAGTTGGACCACAGGTTGCTATGAGGCTAGGAATTCCGGTAGTTACATATGTACAAGAGATTGTGGATTATACCGGAGATAAAATAAAAGTTCAAAGACAATTGGAAGACGGATATGAGCTTATTGAAGTAAAACTGCCTTGTTTCTTAACCTGTGTAAAGGAATTAAATGAACCGAGATATATGAGTGTAGGTTCAATAGTTGATGCTTATAAGAAGGATATTAAAATATACAATCATGAAGATGTAAAATTGGATCCAAAGGATTGTGGACTGAATGCTTCTCCAACACAGGTGTTTAGATCTTTTACTCCTCCTGTAAAAGGAAAAGGAGAGATGCTTCAAGGAAGTAACAAAGATATGGCAAAGGAACTTGTGACTAAACTTAAGGAAAAACATTTGATTTAAGGGGAGGAGAATATGTCAGTTGTAGTAATCGAAAAGGATTGTCGAGGATGTACTAAATGTGTTAAATCTTGTCCGTTTGATGCCATTACAATGGAAAATAAAAAGGCTGTGATAGGAATTGCATGTACCAGCTGCGGAACTTGTATCGAAGTATGCCCATTTGATGCAATAGTGAAAGATGAAATAGAAAAGGAAGAAAATGATTTAACATTATACCATGATATCTGGGTATTTGCAGAACAAAGACAGGGACAGTTACAGGATGTAGCATTGGAACTTTTGGGAGAAGGAAAAAAGCTTGCAAATGCAAGAGGCTGCGATCTATGTGCAGTTGTTTGCGGATCTAATCTTTCACATATTGTTGATGAGCTTTTTGCTCATGGTGCTCAAAAGGTATATTATATTGAGGATGACAGATTAAACCAATATACAACAGACGGATATTCTATCGCCATAGGTGACGCTATAGAGCAATATAAGCCGGAAATTGTTTTGTTGGGTGCAACTCATATAGGCAGAGATTTGGGACCATGTTTGGCTGTTAATTGCAATACCGGACTTACAGCGGATTGTACAAAGCTTGAAATCAATGAAGAAACTAAAGGTATCATGCAAACAAGACCTGCATTTGGCGGTAATTTAATGGCTACTATAGTTTGTCCGAATCATAGGCCTCAAATGTCTACAGTTCGTCCGGGAGTAATGGAAAGGGCTGAAAGAGTTGAAGGTTCCAAGGGAGAGTTGATAAAAGTACAGACCAAATTAAAAGATGAAGATATAAGAACAAAAGTTTTAGAAGTAATAAAAACAGTAAAAGAAAAAGTATCACTCACAGATGCAAAAGTTATAGTTTCAGGTGGTATGGGACTTGGAAATGCTGAAGGATTTAAACTTTTAGAAAAATTGGCAAAAGCTTTTGGAGGAACTGTTGCAGCTTCAAGAGCGGCAGTAGATGCAGGCTGGATCGATCATGCTTATCAAGTAGGTCAAACAGGTACTACAGTAAAGCCTAATATATACTTTGCATGTGGAATTTCAGGTGCTATACAGCATGTTGCCGGTATGCAAAATTCGGGATTGATAATAGCAATAAATACAAATGAAAATGCTCCTATTTTTGATATTGCAGATATTGGAATTACAGGAGATTTATACAAGGTTATACCAGATATATTAGAAGAGTTAGATGTGTAATTAAGAATATAAAAGCCATAGAAACAGAATATGCTTCTGGTTCTATGACTTTTTTGAATGCCTGAGTGTCATTATGTTATTATGATAGGCGTATGCTTTCTTGTAAAAAATTCTATCGGAACAGGTAAAGAGATTTAAAGAAAAGAACCTTAATTTTAATACACCAATTTTCAAATAATGGCGAGAATATTCTCGCCATTATTGTTTTTTCATAGCCAAATGTGCTATAATGGCGAAAAATGGAGGCGATATTTTGAGAGAATTTAATTATTTAAAGCTTATGGAACTGTCTTTGCCTGTAAATATATATCATACTATTGCAAAGATTCATGAATATAAGGGGAAGCTGGAACTTTATGTAAAAAATTATCCTGATGTTTTGGATAAGATGATTGATGTAGCTAAAATACAAAGTACGAAGTCTTCAAATGCTATTGAGGGGATTTATACAAATGATGCAAGACTTAATGAACTGATGAATAAAAAGGCAGAACCTAAAAACAGGAATGAGGAGGAGATTGCAGGATATAGACATGTACTTGACATTATTCATGAAAATTATGCATATATAGAATTTAATAAAAATGATATTTTAACTCTCCATAATCAGTTGTATTCATATTCATATGTAAACTATAAGGGAAAATTTAAGACCCTAGACAATACTATTATGGAAGTAGATGCGCTTGGTAATAGAAAAGTGAGATTTCAGCCGGTAAGCAGTTTTGAAACAGAAATGTATTTTGATAAAATGGTTGAGGCGTATAAGAAAGCGGTAAAAGCAAATATTCCTTCGTTGATTCTAATACCCGTACTTATACATGACTTTTTATGCATTCATCCTTTTGATGACGGTAATGGAAGAATGAGTAGATTACTGACATTACTTTTACTTTATAAGTTCGGTTATTTTGTTGGAAGATATATCAGTATAGAGATGCTGATTGAAGAGAGTAAAGAAACTTATTATGAAGAGTTACAAAGATCAAGTGAAAGGTGGCATACAGGAGAAAATGATGAAATTCCGTTTATAAGATATATACTGGGAGTTTTATTAAAAGCGTATAGAGAATGTGATGACAGATTTAACCTCATTGGAAATGAGAAATTGACATCACCTGAAAGAGTATTATCTATTATTAAAAGGTCTTTAGAGCCGCTTTCTAAAAAGGATATTATGATACTCTGTCCTGATATATCGCAAAGGACCATAGAACGTGCTTTAAAGGAATTGAATGATAATAGTAAAATAAAACAGGTAGGTAGTGGGCGGTCAACAAAGTACATAATGATTTAGCAATCAGTTTTGATAGCAAAATACTTCAAAATGACTATAAAAAGTTATCATAAATATGTTTTTTATTAATACACTACTGCAATACCGGAAAGGAGTAAAAATATAAAAATAATATACACTAATGCAGATATACTGTTCTACTTTATATTTATATTTTTAATTATCGCGTTTTT
The DNA here is from genome assembly GCF_000185385.1 of Lachnoanaerobaculum saburreum DSM 3986. Classification (GTDB taxonomy): domain Bacteria; phylum Bacillota; class Clostridia; order Lachnospirales; family Lachnospiraceae; genus Lachnoanaerobaculum; species Lachnoanaerobaculum saburreum. The sequence goes on along the minus strand of NZ_GL622296.1, from coordinate 2,833,033 downwards.
TGTATTGAAAATTTCAAAATATAAAAGAAATTCTAAAGCGGGAAGTATTATAAAATATATGCTCGCTATTCCAATCGTCATTTTAAATATGTTGATTTTTGATGATTTGAATATTTCACTTCAGCTTTTTAAAGATGAAAATAAAACAGATAACAAAAAGTGAGTGTACATATAATGAACCTACAAAAAAGATATGAAGAATTAAAAAAACAAAATTTCTCCGACGGCGAAAGAATAAAATTTATTGCGGATTTAGGCTCAAGTGAAGAAATAGAATATCATTATAAATTAATCTGCAAATACCGAGATGAAGGTACGAACTTAAATCTGTCCAGCAGCTTTTATAAACATGATAAAGAGGGCTTAGAGTTTCTATTTGAAGTTTTGGACAATCAAAAAGATGAAAATTTAAAATTACTTACTACATACCTTATGGCTGAAACTCTTTCGAAACTAAGACATAGAACTTTTTATGCAGAATATTGCAAAAGGCTTATTCCGCTTATAACCTCACTTATAGAGACAAAAGATGCTTCACTTCGCCAAAAGATTATTATATCCCTTGGATGGATAGGATCTTTAAATGAGATTGATATTTTGACAAAACAGATGTCGGAAGATAAAGACAGTCTTTGCAGGGCATGGTCTGCATCAAGCCTTATGCAAATGTCATTTCACGGAATTGATAAGGAATTGTTGCAGGAAAAAACAAAGTCATGTTTTACTTTAGCAATTGCAGCAGAGACTGATTTACATGCCTGTAGTATTATGATAGAGGCGGCAGGGATTTTATTTGGAAAGAAATGGGTAAGTGCATCGGCTGTGGAAGATGTTGAAGTTGAGAAAATAGAAAAGGCTAGGAAGTCAGCGGTAAGATTTTTGAATAAGTAGAAATACAGGTGGAATCGAGTTTTCGCTTCCACCTGTATTAAGTTATTATCATATTTTCCTCACACTATCTCTTACATAAAGCTTCGTCGGGACAAGCACCTTTACTCCTATGGTTCTGCCGTCCTTTATTTTATGTTCAAGCACCTCGACTGCATGCTCGCCCATAAATTCCATATATACTCTGACAGTTGTAAGGGGAGGAATCATATATTTTGCTCCGGGGATATCGTTAAAACCTATGACACTTATATCGCCGGGGATATCCAGGTCAAGCTCATATGCAGCTCGGTATATGCCGGTTGCTACAGAATCGTTTGAGGCGAATATAGCAGTCGGTAGGTTGTTCTCATCATATAATTCTTTAAACAGGAGCCTACCGTACTTGGCTTTATAAGGGCAGATCCTTATATAGTTCTCATTATATAATCCCTTTTTTTTAAGATAATCACAAAATTCAATATATCTGGAATCTTCTTCGTTGCTTTCAGCGGGATTTTCCGGAGCTCCACCTATAAATCCTATTTTAGAGTGTCCGTTCTTTATAAACTCATCCAAGATGTTTTGTACAGCGCCTTTGTAATCAACTGTAATTGTATCACTTTGTGGAGTTCCTGAATATGTATCTATAAAAACAGTTGGCTTATTCCAGCCTTCAATTGTTTTTAACATATCTTTTGTAAAAGTACCTGTACATATTACGCCGTCTAAAGAGTTGATGGTATCTTGTGGGGCATTGAGAGATAGAACTGACTTTTTATGTCCCTTCTGTTTTATCTTTTTTTCAATAGCCAGGCGAATACAAAGATAATAAGGATCTTCCAACTCTTCCTCAGGGGAGTATGAGTAGAATGTGCCAATCTTCAGTTTTTTTGTAATCTTCTTTGTGCTTTTTCCGGAATACTCCAGTTCCTCTGCAATCTCAAAGATGCGTTTTCTGGTTGTTTCTTTGACATTTAAAGAGTCGTCATGATTTAATACTCTTGAAACCGTTGCAGGCGAAACTTTTGCCTTATTGGCAATGTCCTTTATTGTTACCATACAGCCGCCTCCGTATGTGTTATTCTTGTTTTTCTTTAAAAAATTGCAGTTCGGATATTAAAACGGCGGATAATATCATAATTCCGCCTATTACCATCTTAAGGTTTGGTTTTTCTCCCAAAAGAATAATTGAAAATAATGTTCCGAACACCGCTTCCATTGACAATATGATTGCCGACTTTGTTTCGTCTACATGTTTTTGTGCAGCAGTCTGCAGAAAATAACATAGTGCGGTACTTACAACTCCAAGATAGATTATAGCAGAAAATCCCTGCTTTGAAAGTGATAAATTAATACTGCCACTGAATAAAAGACCTATAATTGATAGACAAAAGGCTGTAAACATCTGTAAAAAATTCAGTATTGACGGTCTTATTTTCTTTCCAAATATACCTGTTAAGTATATTTGGAAAGCGAAACCCAAAGCACAAAAAAGTGTAAACAGATCACCGGCACTTATGGAGAAATTACTTTGTAAAGATAATATACCTACACCTATCAAAGCGGTAAATGAACCTATGATATCAGCCTTATTAAGATTTTTTCTGCCGATAAAATATGCTATAAAAGGAACCATAACTACATTTGTTGCAGTAAGGAAAGCGTTATTTGAGGGTGTAGTGTATTTAAGTCCTATTATTTGTAATGCAAATCCTGAAAACAAGGCGATACCGAGGATGGAGCCGTATATAATCTCATCTTTGCGTATAGTTTTTAAATTTCTCCATGCAAAAACTCCCATTATTATACTTGCAATTAAAAATCTATAGCTCATTATTTCAAAGGGGCTCAGCTCATTTAAGGCTATATCACTTGCTACAAAGCCGCCACCCCAAATAATGGTGACAATTACAAGTCCTATTATTCCTAAAGTTTTTTTCATATTTTACCCTTTATATATTAAAATTCAAAAGTTAAGTTCAAATGATAGTCATTTAAACGCACTTTATTTTTATAGGTCTGTTCCTCACCGCATGAATTACTGCCAAGTCCTGAATGTTTGGCATCTATATGTAAGATGACCTCATCAATTGTTTCAAGTTCATTCCAATGTTTTGCCTTTTCCAAAGCCTCTATAGTATAGTTATGAACATTAAAACCTATCGGTTTTAAAGAATTTATAACAAGAGTATCTTCTTTACTGTTTAACTCTATAATATCTGTTCCTTCACGATGCCCGTTTTCCTGAGGCTTTATGTAAACAGTGCTCATATCTTCTATGTTTTTTGAATATACTCCATATTTAACATGTGATTTCATATCGGGATAATTTTCATCAGGACCTAATCCGCACCATTTTACATTTGTAAATGCTGAAGGCAATCTGAGCTCTATTCCTATTCTTGGAATAAACTCAGGGGCAAAGCTTGTCTTTTTAAATCCCTTTAGATTAAGATTCATAATGATCTTTCTATCCGAGAAAATATAGTAATTATATTCGGCTTTAAAACCGAATGCCATACTTAAAGGTGAGAAATGTTTTCCTATATTTACCTTTACAAAGCCTTCACATTCTTTAGATTCAAAATATTCCGATTGTTCCTGCTGCTTTTGTATAAAATATTTGTTGTACCAGTCATCAACCTTATACATATCATTATCTATAGCGGCTCTCATCATATTTAAGGAAGGACCTTTATTGAATATATTTTGACATTTACTTTCTAAACTAAGCAAATCTCCTGTTACTTTATCAAATTTTACAGAGTAGTCTTTTCCTTTGACTTCAAAACATGTATTGGTTTCAAATATTTCACAGCCTGAATTTCCGGACTTTTCTTCATAAATTTGTATGTCATTCTTTAATGCCGCTTTTATTAAAAGCTGATCAAAGGATACTTCATATCCTTTTTTACAAAACGGCATATCCTTATTGTAGATAAATGATATATCAATATAGCAGTCGGCAGTATTATCAAAATGTTTATATGCTGATACAATATCAGAAATGATAAGTTTTGATTCACATCCTGCTTTTATATCAAGTGTTGTAATCGAACCATCAAAAATACAGCGTTCACCTTGGTGAATCTTATAGATAAGGCTTATATCGGAAGTATCTGAAAATATATTTTTGTTTTTTATACTTATTTCTCCTGTACTGATATCTGATATACTTGCCTTAAAAGGTCTTATGACCTGCTTATAATTCTTAAGACCTGTAGAAATTCTTCTGTCAGGTGAAAGCAGTCCGTCCAGACAAAAGTTGCTGTTATTTGGAGTATCGCCATAATCACCACCATAGCAATAAACGGTATTACCGTTTTCGTCTTTTTCAGCCGGTCCCTGATCGTACCACTCCCATATAAAGCCACCTTGAAGTCTGTCATATTTTTCAAATAATTCCTGATACTCCTCAAGATTTCCGGGGCCGATTCCCATGCTATGACTGTATTCACATAAAATATGCGGCTTATTATGTGCATCATTTCCATGTGCTATCTTAAGCATTCCATCAAGCCTTGTATACATTGTAGAATATACATCGCTGATATCGGCATTCATATCACCTTCATAGTGTATAAGACGGCTATTATCGAGTTTTCGTACAGCTTTTGCCTGTGCGTCTATATTTGGACCTGTAGATGCTTCGTTTCCAAGTGACCACATGATGATAGACGGGTGATTTCTATGCTCCTTGACCATTCTCTCAACTCTGTCAACATAAGCATTTTCCCAGCTCTTTTCTTCATTGATCCATTTATAATGTTCTATCCATTCAAAACCGTGATTTTCAAAATCGGCTTCGTCAATTACATATAAACCGTATTTATCACAAAGATCGTAAAAGTAAGAAGCCTTAGGATAATGCGCACATCTTACAGCATTGATATTGTGACGCTTCATCAGCTTTATATCTTCTTCTATTATAGCTTTATCAACGGTTAAACCGCCTTCGGGTGAAAAGTCATGCATATTTACACCGTTAAAGAGTACGGCCTTTCCATTTATACAAATTTTTTCGTTTTCGATACAAACTCTTCGAAAGCCGATATAGTTTGTGATTTCGTCAATAATTTTCCCATTAGAACTGATTCTTATATTAAGTTTATAAAGATTTGGATCTTCAGCACTCCATGGACTTACTATGAGTTCATTTTTAAAAAAACTAAAGACTTCTTTATCGGAAAGAGCGGTTTCTCTTAGAATGGTATCATTATTTAGGTCAAGCAACTCAACCGATACATTTATATCTTGCTCTTTATACATTGTAATAGATAAATCAAGTGAGCCTGTATTTGTTGAAGCATCAAAGTCTGATATTATTTGAAGATCCTTTACACCGTTTTGTGGTATAAAAAGTAAATATACATCTCTGAATATTCCTGATAGCCACCACATATCCTGGCATTCAAGATAAGAACCGTCAGACCATTGATAAACTCTTACTGTAATCTGATTTCTTCCGCAGCATACATATTCTGTTATATCAAAGGAGCTTCCAAGTCTGCTTACCTTGCTGTAACCTATATGCTTACCGTTTACCCATATATCATAAGCACTGCTTACACCGTCAAATCGTAGGATAACTTTTTTGTTTGGATCTATTGTATCAATATCAAAATTTCTTCTATATATTCCGGTTGGATTTTTTGACGGTACAAATGGGGGATTAATGGGGAACAAATACCATACATCGGTATAGTGGTTGTGCCCGTAGCCCTGTCTTTGCCAACAAGATGGCACTTTTGTAACATCCCAGGTACTGTCATCAAAGATTGGTTCAAAAAAAGTATCGGGAGAATACTCAGGAGCTTCTAAAAACATAAATTTCCAATCTCCATTAAGGCTTAAAGTACTTGAAACTGTAGTGCCATGTGTAAAGTCTGCTCTTGCTTCTTCTCTCCCTATCATAATAAGCTCTTCGTTTTCCCAACGCTTTTTTTGTCTTATCATAAAACCTCCAAAACACCGTAAAGTAATATTCTATGGTAAATTCCTATTTTTAAATTTATCATATAACAAATAGAGATTAGCATAGAAGATGTTTTCGGTCAATTGTTTTTAGTAAAAATTTACTAATTTAAAATGCAATATAATAAAGGGAATAAAAGGTGTATAGCTAAAGATGGTAAATAAGATTTTACTAGTATTTGTTTACTTTTATATAAGTAAATGTTATAATAAATTTACTAAAATTTACGTGAGGTGTTTATGAAAAAGAAAATAGCTATTAGTTGTATCGCGCTTATGTGCGCAAGTATGGTTTTATCAGCCTGTGCATCAGGCGGTAACAGCAGCGAGTCCAAGAACGGTAAAGTTAAGGTTAGATTTGCTTCCTGGGATGTTGCGGAAGATATAGATAAGCAACAAATTCTTGTAGACAAGTTTAATGAGTCACATGATGATATTGAAGTGGTTTTGGAGGCTTATGGAAGAGATTTTGATACTAAGATAAGTGCAGGTATGGGTTCTAAGGATGCACCGGATCTTATGTATATGTGGAATTATCCGGCATATTATGAAGGGCTTGAGCCGCTTGACTCATATATTGAGAAAGAGGGAGAAGATTTTAAGAAGAATTATTATTCGGCTCTCTGGGATTACAATTCTATAGAAGGAAATATTTACGGCATGCCTGTAGGATTTACTACACATGCGTTATTCTATAATAAGGATTTATTTGAAGAGGCAGGGGTTGACTTGCCGGGTGAAAACTTTACATGGGATGACTTAAGAGCTACAGCTAAGACAATTTCCGAGAAAACAAATGCAAAGGGATTTGCCTTCCAAATGAAGCCGGATCCATATGATTTTGAAATGTATTTATGGAGTAACGGGACAGCTTACTGTGATGGTAAAGGAGATATGAAGGGTAAAATAGACTCTGAAGGTTCTCAGGAAGTATTTAAGATGTTCCAAGATATGGCAAAAGAAGAGATTGCGGCTGTGACTGAGGGAAATGGTACAGATGAATTCAGAGCAGGACAGGTTGCTATGTATATATACGGTTCATGGTCTATAAATTCTTTAAATGAAGATAATATGAACTATGGCATAACTAAGCTTCCAAACTTCGGTTCAAAGCCGTCTGTAAGCATACTCAGTTCGTCAGGCATTGCAATGTCAAAAGACAGTAAGAATAAGGATGCAGCTTGGGAGTTTATGAAGTATTGGACAGGTGAAGAAGCTAATAAGGCAAGGATAGGTCTTGAACTTCCGGTTCTTGAAACTGTAATAGAGTCTGAAAAGATAATGGATGACAGCACCTATGCACCATTTTATGAGATGCTTAAGCAAAGTGCCGGATATACTCCTGCAAGTTTTATTCAGAAAAACTGGTCTGAGGTTTCTGAAAATCTTTCTTTAAGCTTTGAAGAAATGTTCAATCCAAGCACATACAGAGATGTAAAAGAAACACTTGAACAAGCAGCACAACAATAATATTATGCAAAAATCAATAAAAAAAATAACACCGTATTTATTTATTCTACCCTGGATAATAGGTTTTTTGGTATTTACATTGGGACCTTTAATATTTTCTCTTATAATGAGTTTTTATAATTGGTCGCTTACAGGTAAACCTCAGTTTGTAGGATTTGGAAACTATATAGAGATGTTTACAAGAGATAAACAGTTCTCAAAATCCTTGATTATAAGTTTAAAATATGCGGCGGTTTTTGTACCGCTTAATATGGCAATAGCTTTGTTTTTAGCCATGCTTATAGCTCAGCCTGTAAAACACACAAAGATATTCAGAACAATTTTTTATATTCCGTCTGTAATATCAGGGGTGGCTGTTTCTATAATTTGGAGCTGGATACTTAACAGTGACTACGGAATTTTAAACTATTTGCTTTCCCTTTTGGGTATAAAAGGACCAAAGTGGCTTGTGGATCCGGGGTATGCAATACTTGCGGTTATAATAGCAAGTGCATTCGGAGTAGGCTCGATGATGCTTATATTCTATACAGATATTAAGGGTATTCCATCAACCCTTTATGAGGCGGCTTCGCTTGACGGAGCCTCTTCTTTCAGGCAGTTTTTTTCAATAACCTTGCCGCTTATAACTCCGACACTTTTATTTAACTTGATAACTTCTATAATAAGCTCATTCCAGCAGGTAACTCTGGTAATGCTTTTAACAGGTGGAGGACCTTTAAAATCAACATATTTCTATGGATTATATACATATAACAATGCATTTAAACATCATAAACTTGGCTATGCAAGTGCGAATGCATGGGTTATGTTTGTTATTATTCTAATATTAACTATGCTTGTTTTCAAAACTTCATCAAGCTGGGTATTTTACCAATCGGAAAACGCCAAAAATAAAAAAAGGAGGAAGCCGTAAATATGCATCTATCTAAAAAAACAAAATTTATTATCTACTTTATTTTGATATTATTTACAATTTATTTTACTGCTCCTTTTATTTATATGGTTTTTTCTGCATTTAAAACAGAAGCTGAGGCTATTGCTTATCCACCTAAGTTTTTACCGTCAAAATGGCATTTTGAAAATTTTATAAATGCATGGAATTCGCAGCCCTTTGGTACATACTTGTTTAATTCAGTTCTTGTAACAGTACTTACAACATTGGGGCAGGTCATTTCCTGTTCATTGGTTGCATACGGATTTGCAAGATTTGAGTTTAAAGGCAGAGATATACTTTTTATGATACTTATGGCTACAATGATGATTCCTTGGGATGTTACAATGATTCCGCAGTATATGGAAATTAATATGTTTGGCTGGATAAATACTCTTAAACCTCTTATTGTACCTGCGTGGTTCGGATCGGCTTATTATATATTTTTGATGAGACAATTTTTGCTTAGTGTACCCAAGGACTTTGAGGAGGCGGCAAGAATAGACGGGGCAAATGCTTTCCAGATATATTTAAAAGTGTTTATGCCCATACTTAAGCCTTCTTTGATACTTGTTGCTGTATTAAATATGATTACTGTATGGAATGATTATTTAGGGCCGTTAATATTTTTACAGGAAAGAAATAAATATACTCTTGCCCTTGGTTTGGCGGCATTTAAGGGAGTACATTCCACAAAGATAATACCTATGCTTTGTATTACGATTATTATGATAATACCTCCGGTGCTTACATTTATATTCTCGGGAAAGCATATAGTTGAAAGTACAGGTGGAGGTGTAAAGTAATGGAAATAAAAGATAGTATAAATATTTTTGAAGATAAAATAAAAGCACTTAAGAGTGAGAATGAGTTCATTATTCCCGAAAGTCTGTATAATGAGAAAGAGAATCTTAAATTTGAAAGCTTATTTGCTTTGTCAAATTCCTACCTGGGGATAAGGGGAAGTCATGAGGAAGGAACAAAAATTTCTCTGCCTTACTTTTATATAAACGGAGTTTTCGATAAATCCGAAACATTTATGAGAGAACTTGCTACATTACCAAATCCTTTGGGAATTAGATTCTATATAGAAAAAGAGCTTATAGGAATAGAAGATTGTGAAATCTTGGAATATTTAAGGGAGTTTGATATAAAAAACGGTATTCTATGGAAAAGTCTGATTCTTAGAGACAGCAAGGGAAGAGAGACAAAAATAGAGGGCTGCCGTTTTGCAAGCAGAAAAAACATACATAGGATTGGTATAATATATAATCTTACACCGATAAATTATGACGGAATAATAGAGGTGGAGAGTGAAACCGATGGAAGTATAATAAACTTTGCGGACGCACCAAGATTTAAAGTTAAGCATACCGTGACTTTAAAAAATGAGAAGCTAAGTGATTTTGCCGGAAACTATATTGAAGTTTCTACAAGAGACAGAAATCTTCATATTGGTGTAGGCAGCTATATAGATGCGTTCAAAGATGGGGAATCGGTACTTGGCAATCGCAATTTTAATTCTTTCGGAGAAAAGAGTCTGGAATTTGCCGATGTAAAAGTAAAAGCCGGAGAGAAGATAAACTTTGTAAAATATATAGCTGTATACACAGAGAATGATGTACACAAAGAAGAGATAAAGAAATATGTAACGAAAGAAATTACAGACTTTACAGAAAAAGGATTTTACAAAGAGATTGTAGACCACTGCTTAGAGTATAGTAAGTTGTGGGATATGGCAGATATTAAAATTGATTGCGACAAAGAACTTAATAAGGCGATAAGATTTAATATATTCCACCTTATGAGTACCGGAAGTTCTACAAATGACAGTATAAATATAGGGGCAAAGCTGTTGACCGGAGAAGAGTATGGTGGTCATACTTTTTGGGATACCGAGCTTTTTATGCTGCCTTTCTTTTCGTATGTTTTTCCGGATATTGCAAAGAATCTCGTAAGATATAGATTTAATCTTCTTGATGCGGCTAAGGAAAATGCGCAAAAAAACGGATATAAAGGTGCGCAATATCCATGGGAATCAGCAGATGACGGAACAGAGCAATGTCCTGCTTATACTATAGAGCCTGATGGAAGCTGTTACAGATGCTATGTGGCGGATTATGAACACCATGTGAGTGCGGCGGTGGCATACGGTATTTATAATTATACGCGTATTACAGGTGATTTGGAATTTTTCTATAATAAAGGAATTTATATACTTATAGAAACCGCAAGATTTTGGGCGAGTCGCTGTGAGTATATAGAAAAAGAAGACAGGTATGAGATTCGCAAAGTGACAGGACCTGATGAATGGCATGAACCGGTGGATAATAATGTTTATACAAATTATTTGGCACGTTGGAACTTGCTGTATGTAAAGAGAAAGCTTGATGAGCTGAAAAAAGATAATTACAGTCTTTACAGTCATGTTCTTGAAAAGACAGAGTTTTCGGATAAAGAGGCTGCAAAACTTCAAGCAATTGCGGATAAGATATATCTTCCAAAAATGGCAGGTAGAAATATACTTGAGCAATTTGAAGGATACTTTGATTTGAAGGATTGTATTATAGAGAAATATGATGAAAATGATTGGCCTATAAGACCGGATATTTTAAAAGAACTTACCGTTGATAAGACATCTTTGATAAAGCAGGCGGATGTAGTTATGCTTATGTATCTTTTGGAAAATGAATTTAGTGCAGAGGAGATTAAAGATAATTATCATTACTATGAAAAAAGGACATTACATGGTTCATCACTTAGTCCCGCTATATACTCTATTGTTGGGTTAAGAACGGGGGATAAGGGTAAGGCATACAGATATTTAAGGAGAGCTGCCTTTATCGATTTACTTAACTTGCAAAAAAATACAAGAGAAGGTATACATGCGGCAAATGCAGGTGGTGTGTGGCAGGTAATTGTGTTCGGATTTGCAGGAGTTAAGACAGATGATAAGGGAGAGCTGATTATTGCTCCTAACATGCCTGAGGGTTGGAAAAACTTGAACTTTAAAATATGGCATAATGGAAAGCGATTGAGTATAAATACTTATGATGATAACAGTTATAAGATAGAAGAAATTTGATTAAGTGCTATCTTTTTTTGGGTTCCACTGATACAATTTGCCAATCCCTCTATTTTGATATAAAATAAGATTAAGACGACATCTTTTACTTTAGCATATGGAGGTAGTATGAATTACGAGTTCAAATATAAGAATACAGCTTTTGAACTTTTTAAGCTGTATTTTTTCTTCTTGTATTCCTCTTTGGCGGGGATTGTAAACATTATTTTTACAGTTGCGATGATTGTGCTGATATATTCAAAGTGGAATGTTGCTACAGGATTGCTTAGGGTAGTGCTTGTTATAGCGGTACTTTTCTTTGTGCTGTTTCAGCCCATAATTATGTATAATAAAGCAAGAGTAAATGCAAAAGAGTTGAAAGAACTTAGCCTTGAGTTTGGCGATATAGGCATCGCAATAGAAGTAGAGGGCAAGCGTGAGTATATAGATTGGAAGAAGATAAGAGCCGGTAAGAGATTTCCACAGATGTTGATTATTTTTACAGACAATACTAACGGATATATACTTACAAAGAGGATTGTAGGAGATAATTATAAGAAAGTATTTGACGATATAATAGAGAGAATAAAGCGATGAAAGGTAAAATTTTACTTCTGTTTGTTGTCTGCTCCACTATATTAAATACATCATGTGTAAGAAAAAGGATGTCTACAGAATATGTATTTACTTATGCCGAGAATCATCCGAAGGACTACCCTACTACACTTGGAGCTTTTGAATTTGCCAAGCTGGTAGAAGAGAAAAGCAAAGGCAGGATAATCATAAATGTGGTATATGACGGGAAGCTTGGGGATGAACTTAGTGTTATAAAACAGATAAAGTTTGGTGGAATAGATTTTGCAAGGGCATCCGTTTCTCCGCTGTCAAATGAGATTCCTATACTTAATGTTTTGCAGATGCCGTATTTGTACAGGGATGATGAACATATGTGGAATGTTTTATACAGTGAGATTGGTGATGAGATTTTTGATGATTTTAAAGATTCCGACATTGAGCCTTTATCTTTTTACACTGCAGGGGCAAGAAATTTTTATAACAGTAAAAGACCTATTGAGGATATATCCGACCTGTCCGGACTTAAGATAAGAGTGCAACAGTCTGAGCTTATGAAGGATATGGTAAGTATGCTTGGGGCAGAGCCGTCAGCTTTGGAATACGGTCAAGTCTATGGTGCATTTCAAAGGGGTGTGATAGACGGTGCGGAGAATAATACACCTTCTTATATTTCCGCGCTTCACTTTCAATATGCCATGTATTATACTAAAGACGAACATACCAGAGTACCTGAGATGCAAATTTGTTCAAAGGTGACCTTTAATAAACTCTCTAAAGAGGATAAAGAACTTATAAAGGAAGCTGCTATAGAGAGCAGTGTTTATGAGAGAGAAATTTGGGCAAAAAAGGAAAGAATGTATGAAAATGAGTTGCTTGATAAGGGTGTGAAGATAAATACACTGTCAGCATCTGAAAGAGCACATTTTAAGGAGGTCTTGGAGCCGCTCTATGAAAAATATTGTAAGGATTATATGGATTTAATAAATAAAATAAATGATAAGTGAGGTAGCATATGTTAAAGTTTAATTATTATTCACCTACAAGGATTGTTTTTGGAGCAGGAACCGTGAATGAGATCGGAACTCTTATAAGAGATTTTAAGGTAAGGAAAGTTGCCGTTGTCTTTGGAGGAAACAGTGCCAAGAAAAGCGGACTGCTTGATATTGTAGAAGACAGATTAAAATCTGAGGGAATAGATGTTATTTTGCTTGGCGGAGTGGTGCCGAATCCGCTTCTTAGTAAGGCAAAGGAAATGACAAAGGAGGCTGTCAAGTTTGGAGCGGAGTTTGTATTGGCGGTAGGCGGCGGAAGCGTTATAGATACTGCAAAGTTTGTTGCAATTGGTGTGGCAAGTCCCGATACGGATATAGAAGAGTTCTTTTTTCAAAGAAAGAAGGTGGAGAAATCTTTGCCGATAGGTACTGTTTTGACTATTGCGGCTGCAGGCTCGGAAACCAGTGATTCGGCAGTACTTACTGATGATGTTACAGGTACTCATATAAAGAAAGGTATTACAACAGATTATAACAGATGTAAGTTTGCTATAATGGATCCGGAGCTTACTTATACTTTGCCGAAGTATCAGATAGGTGCCGGTGTAGCGGATATATTTATGCATACATCTGAGAGATATTTTACAGATATTCTTGGAAATCATCTTACTGATGAGATGGCGGAGGGACTTTTTAGAGATATTATAAAGTTCGGACCTATAGGCGTAAAAAGTCCTAACGACTATGAGGCTATGAGTGAGATAATGTGGTGCGGCAGTGTTTCACATATAGGTCTTACCGGACTTGGTGCTAAGGGTGATACTCCAAGGGATGGCGACTGGTCGTGTCATCAGCTTGGAATGGCTATTTCAGCACTCTTTGACTCTACACATGGAGCGACTCTCAGTGCAATTTGGGCTTCTTGGGCAAATTATGTAAAAGATGCAAATATACAAAGATTTGCAGAATTTGCAAGAAAGGTCTATAAAACAGATGAGGCGGATGATGAAAAGTGTGCAAATAAAGGGATTGAAAAAACAGTAGAGTTTTTTGAATCTGTGGGAATGCCTGTGAATCTACATGATCTTCTTAACAGGGAGGTGAGTGAAAAAGATTGTGAAGAATTGGCGATAAATTGTTCATATAAAAAGTCCAGAAGTATAGGTTCTTTTAAATCACTTAGCTATGATGATATGTACAATATCTATATGGCGGCAAGATAATATTTAGTTGGGGTAAAATTACCCCAACTTATTTAGTAATGTCAAATAAGTAACCCGTACATGGATATATAAGAATTATGATACCTTTTATCTGTAGTCACATCTTCTCCAAACCATGCGGGTGGAGTAAAAGCATTTGCCGCATCTACCGACTCAAACTCTACTTCTACCAGTTTTAGTGCAGCAAGGTCACCGTTAAAAATGTCAAGTTCGGCGACCAATCCGTTTTCTAACGGGATTTTGTACCTTATTTTTGAGATTATAATACCGTCACATTTTGAGAGCAGATGCTTGAATGCTTCTTTATTTAACGGTAGATTGTATTCGCTGTGTGAGAGCAGCCCGCTGCCTTTATAAGTAAGAAAATAGTCATTGTTTTCTCTTCTGACTCTGACTACAGGGTTTGTATTTAAATAACCTTGAGTCATTTCTATTTTTTTATATTTTTCCAAGTTTTTTGGAAGTTCCTTTATAAGAAATTTCCTTTCTATTTCAGTATTTTCCATACTACTCCTTAAACCTTGCAATTTTTTTGTATTTTAAAAGTATCTGTTATTATCCTGTCTATTCACATTATATATCCGGACATATATTTTGCAAGTTTAAATTTCTTATATTAAAATTTGAAATTTTGCCCTTGTATATGAGCTATATCAAGAGGCATATTATATATATTGTAGACCTAATATATATTTGATATAATGGTTGTGCCTTTGACATATGAAGTATATAAAAATATTTGGAGGGGTTATGAATAATACATTTTTGATTATAGCGGTTGTAGTAGTGATTTGGGCAGTACTTTTTGTTATCATGATGAGTTTTAATAAAAAGAGAAAGGCAAAATCTAAAGAATTTATAGTTAATAATAGGAATAAGGCTGTTATTCATTTATATGGAAAGAACCTAAAAATTGACGGAAAAGATATTTCACAGTTTGAATCTGTTACAGGTGAGAATCTTGAAAAGATTGCAGCGATTGAAGGTGGTATACATAGCTTTGAGGGTATTTTTGAAACCACAGCAGTAAGTATTACAGGGAAAAATATAAATATGAAGACAGAAAAATTGCAGTTTGAAGTGGAATTAAAGAGCGGACACAGCTATTCTGCGGTTTTGTATGATTATTCACCTGAGGAAAGAAAAGAGTATACGAAAGAATATGGCAGTACGGCAGAAGATATTTTTGTAATGCCTTTAAGTCTTTATGAAGAGAGCAATCACATCAAGGCTTGCCTTGTAGTCAGTTGTGACAGGTAAACAGAGTAAAATAGTATAATGTATGTAAAGTCAGTCTCAGTTAAAATTGAGGCTGATTTTTATATGTATTTTAATAACGGTAATAAATATAAAAACACTTGTTAGTAAAACCTAACTATAGTATAATAATTATACCAACGATAGAGTCGGTGAAATATTTATTTATATATTTAAACAAGTGAAAGGGGAAGTGTGATGGAGGTCTATAAGAAATTATTCAGGTATGTGCCGAATGAAAAGATTATCGGATATATATCAATATTGTTATCAAGTGTTTCGGCATTACTGATGGTCTATGGTTATTATGAAATATATTTATTTTTAAAAGAAGCTGTGGTAAACGGAAATTATAAAATTGCAGGATTTTATTCGGCAAGGACAGCCGTCTATTTAACTATAAGTGCAATATTATATTTATTATCAGGAATAGTTTCACATAAGTTGGCATTTAGACTGGAAACAAATTTACGAAAAAGAGGAATTGACGGACTGACAGATGCAAGCTTCAGATTTTTTGACCTGCATTCTTCAGGATATATCAGAAAGACTATAGACGATAATGCGGCAAAAACACATATGGCGGTAGCACATATGCTGCCTGATAATTCACAGGCATTTTTGGTACCGGTTTTTACACTTATACTGGCATTTGTTATAAGTCTTAGAGTGGGAGTTGTTATCATAGTTTTATCTGTTGTAAGCGGTCTTATACTAATGGGAATGATGGGAAACAAGGAATTTATGAAATTATACCAGACCTCACTGGATAGACTAAGCTGCGAAACAGTGGAATATATCAGAGGTATACAGGTTGTAAAAATCTTCGGTTCAAAGCTTAAATCCTTTAAGGCCTTACATAAAGCCATTATGGATTATTCAAAATATGCCTATGATTACTCACTGTCATGTAAAATGCCATATGTTATATATCAGTGGATATTTTTGGGGCTTATTGCAATTATCAGCATTCCGCTTAGTTTCTTTTTGATAGATGTGAATAATCGAGAATTTATGGCGGTAGAACTGATTATGATATTTTTCCTTAGCGGAGTAATTATGGTCTCTTTTATGAAAATCATGTGGGCAAGTATGAACAGCTATAATGCAAATTTTGCTATTGACAGCTTAGAAGGATTGTATGAAAAGATGCAGGAGGATAAGCTTATCTATGGTAACAGAGAGCATTTTGACAATTTCAATATTGAGTTTGAAAATGTAAGTTTTTCATATGGTGAGAACAAGGTTTTGGAAAACTTATCACTTACATTAGAGGAGAAGAAAACCTATGCATTAGTGGGCCATTCAGGTTCCGGGAAGTCCACTGTTGCAAAACTTTTATCAGGATTTTATAAGGTGGATAAAGGAGCGATAAAAATAGGAGGATATCCGCTTACAGAATATACAAAGGAGGCGATTATACATAATATCTCATTTGTATTTCAAGACAGCAAACTGTTCAAAAAATCAATATATGATAATGTCTCATTGGCCGATGAAAGTGCGGGTAAAGAGGAAGTTATGAAGGCACTCAGTCTTGCAGGTTGTGATGAAATTATCAAGAAGTTTAAGGATAGAGAGAATACAATTATAGGTTCAAAGGGTGTATACCTTTCAGGTGGTGAAAAACAAAGGATAGCTATCGCAAGAGCGATTTTGAAAAACTCACCCATTGTAATTATGGATGAAGCGAGTGCCGCAATTGATGCGGACAATGAATATGAATTGCAAAAAGCCTTTAAGAATTTAATGAAGGATAAGACTGTTATAATGATTGCACATAGAATGACAAGTATCAGGAATGTAGATGAAATAATAGTCTTAGAAAAGGGAAATGTGGTAGAGAGAGGAAATAATGATTTATTGGTGAAAAAACAGGGAGTATACAGCAGACTGCTTGGGCTTTATGAAACTGCAAATGATTGGAGGGTGTCAAATGAAAAACTATTATAAGAAAAGATATGCTCTGTCGGAACAGGGTGCAAAAAATCTTACAAAAGCAACATTATTTTGTTTTTTGACATATTGTATAAACCTTGGGCCTATGATTATTTTAATGGGACTCATTAATCAGTTGGTCTTGGGAAATGTATCAAGCACCGTACAGTATATTGTTATGGCAATACTTACTCTGGTATTTATGTATATTTTATTGTCGGAGGAGTATGTAAGCCTTTTTAACGCAACCTATAAAGAGTCGGCAAACTTAAGAAAGGGAATAGCTAAGAATCTGGCAGAACTTCCGTTAGCTTATTTTTCAAAACATGATCTTTCAGATTTATCACAAACTATAATGGCTGATGTGGACAGGATTGAGCATGCGATGAGCCATTCGATACCGAAGGTTGTAGGTATGTGGCTGTTTTTTCCTTTGATGGGACTTATGATGCTTATAGGTAACTGGAAGTTGGGACTTGCCGCCATTATTCCGACCCTTCTCAGTTTTTTGATTAATCCTTTGGCAAAACAAAAGGAAGTTTCAGAGTATAGCAGATATTTCAATGTACTAAGGGATAATTCAGAGCTTTTTCAGGAAACAATAGAATTGCAGCAGGAGATAAGCAGCTTTAATCAATCCGGAAAGGTGAAGAAAACATTGTATGAAAAGATGGAAGAAAGTGAAAGGATTCATCTTAAAGTGGAGATAGTTCCTATGCTGGCCGTAGGAATCTCTTCATCTCTATCATATATAAGTCTTGCAGTAGTAATATCTGTAGGAATACAGTTGCTTATGCATAATGAAATAAGTCTTTTATATCTTATAGGATATATAATAGGAGCGATAAAAGTAAAACAGCTTTTTGATATCTCAACTGAAGGAATGACTGAAATGTCCTATATTGAACCTGCCGTCAAACGTATAAAAGAGATGAAAAATGCAGTGCTTCAAGAGGGGAAAGATACAAGCCTTTCAAGTTACGATATAGAGTTTAAAAATGTATCATTTGGCTATAATGAAGATACAAAGGTGTTAAAAGATGTAAGCTTTATTGCAAAACAGGGTGAGGTTACAGCTTTGGTAGGAATATCAGGATGTGGAAAAACATCTATATTAAGACTGGTATCAAGGCTGTATGACTATGATAAAGGGAGTATCTTAATAGGTGGAGAGGATATCAAAAATATATCTACAGATTCACTGTTTAGGAATATCTCGATAGTATTTCAAGATGTAACTTTGTTTAATACAAGTATTATGGAAAATATACGTTTGGGCAGGGAGAGTGCTACTGATGAAGAAGTAAAGAAAGCGGCAGAGCTTGCAAACTGTATGGATTTTATTGATAAGCTGGGCTTTGACACTACAATAGGTGAGAACGGTGCGGAGTTGTCAGGTGGAGAAAGGCAGAGACTTTCTATTGCAAGAGCATTTTTAAAGGATGCACCGATTTTGATATTGGATGAGATATCGGCAAGTCTGGATGTGGACAATGAAAAGAAGATACAAGACAGCCTAAATAAGCTTATTAAAGATAAGACCGTTATCATTATTTCTCACAGATTAAAATCTATAGAAAATGTAGATAAGATTGTGGTGATAGATGAGGGAGCAGTGGAGATATCAGGAAATCATAATGAGCTTATGGAGCATTCAAAGGTATATAAAAATTTGATTGAAAAAACAAAATTGGCGGAAGCATTTAATTATTAGGGGAAGATATGAAAGATAAAAGCTGAAATTCAAGGGTTTAGTTACTGTAGGCGTATTTGCGGTCATTACTTTTGATATGGAAGTCTTAAATACTGTTATTGATTAAAACTTTTGATTGAAGGAGTTTAAAATCTATAAATAATATAAACTATTTATAAATAAAGCATCTAATACAAGTATATTTAGAAAACTTCATTTTAAATTAATATTATTTATAGACAAATAATCATAATTTACACCAATGTATTGTGTTATAATCGGGATAGATTATAATCCTGAGAGGTATTTATGGAGCGTTTCAAGAAGATTTATAAACAGGGAGTACTTGAAGTAGTGGAAATATGGGTTGATACGGAAACAGGGGTAAACTATATTTTCCATAGATATGGAGATGCTGCAGGCTTTACTCCGCTACTTGATAAAGACGGAAAGCCTATATTAACACCTCAATAAAATTTAACATCAAATTACCTTGTGAAGGGAGTGTTGCAAAATATATTTTTATGATTTTGTTACACTCTCTTTTAAAATTTTACTCACATATTATATTTTGTGTTCTTACCGAATAATGTGAAGGGGTATCGTCTCCATAAAAGTTTGCCTCAATACTGTATTTTGATACTTGCTGTTTTGGTAATTGTAGGGATAAAATAAAGTATATCGGTAAGTAGAGTTCAAAAGGGGGAAAAATGCCAGTAACATGTTTTTTGGTTTGAAAGAAAAAGAAAATTATGATTTTGATATGGGAAAATTTAACAGGGATATAAAACAAAGATTTCCCAATGTCATTATATCTGAAAACAATGAGTTTAATTACAATATGTTATGGGAAGATGAGTATCAATTTAATCTTCCAATGAGCAGGAACAGATGTGCTTTTGCGATAGACTATTTTAATTCAAAGGATAGAATAAATGATTATGCAAAATTTATTATATGGCTTGGAACTTATTTCAGTGCAAAAGAAGAAGTGATTTTATGTGATGAAAGCGGTAATCATTCTTTGGTGATGAGTAGGGGTATATCAGTTGATGATATTGTTAAGGTGTTGGAATAATATCTGACAGCTGTGGAGGATTTATTTATGAATGAAAAGAGAACATCGGAACTTTTAAATTCCTGGATTTACGAGCAGAAAACAGCATATATTAAAGGTTGGGATTTTTCACATATCAGAAACCGTTATAAAGAGGAAGAAGATTTTTCCTGGGATTTTTATGAGGTAATAAAAAACTATCTGAGAGAAAGCGATTATCTTTTGGATATGGAAACAGGTGGCGGAGAATTTCTTTTATCCTTTAACCATAATCCTAATCTGTCTGCGGCAATTGAAGGCTATGAGCCAAATATAAAAATATGTGAGAAAAGGTTGTTGCCCTTAGGAATAAATTTTAAAGCTTGTGATGGAGGAGACAGACTTCCGTTTGAAAATGAATGCTTTGATATAATAACCAATCGACATGGTGATTATGATGTAAATGAAATTAAAAGAGTATTAAAAAAGGGTGGGATTTTTCTTACACAGCAAGTAGGTGCCCAAAATGACAGAGAATTGGTTGAGCTTTTACTTGGAGATATAGAGATCCCATTCAAGGAAGCTTATTTAGAAATTGCATTAAAAGAATTTGAAAATAAAGGTTTTGAAATTTTAGAAAGGTCAGAATCCCACGGCTCTATTGAATTTTATGATGTGGGAGCGTTGGTATGGTTTGCAAGGATTATTGAGTGGGAATTCCCGGGATTTTGTGTAGAAAAGTATCAGCAAGAACTGTTTAAAGCACAGGAAGTCCTAGAAAAAGAAGGGGTTATAAGGGGAAGAACACATAGATATTATTTTGTGGCAAGGAAGATATAAATGTACAGCATGTATAGTATTGCCATTTAACCGGGAGCAGAGATTATGAAAAAATTTATTGTAAAATCAATTTGGATAGGAATAGTGATTATATCTATTATTCTGATACTTTTAGGGTTTATTATTAATATACAGGAAATAGCTCCTTATTATTCTTATCCTAAGACAGAGGCAAAGGTTCTTGAGGTACACAATTATCAGAAAAGCAGCCGGGGACAGGATATTGAATATTTGTTAGGCTCAAAAATCAAATAAGAAGTCACAACATAGCGACCGGATGAAGAGTAAATCAAAAAAAGTTTACTGTTTTTCTTGTTAAAAGGTTAAATTATGCCGGAGGAGGTTTATATGGACTATAAAATAAGAAAATTAAAAAAAGATGAGGTTAGGATATTGGAAATATTTTTATATGAAGCCATTTTTATTCCGGAGGGGGTGGAACCGCCGCCAAAAGATATAATAAATCATCCTGATTTAAATATATATATTTCTGATTTTGGAGGAAAGACGGATTTATGTTATGTTGCAGAAGTATCTAAGAAAATAGTAGGGGCTGCGTGGACTCGTATAATTAATGATTATGGTCATATAGATGATGAGACGCCCTCACTTTCCATCTCCCTGCTTAAAGAGTTCAGAAATCAGGGAATTGGTACCACAATGGTGAAACAGATACTGAAAAAATTAAAAGAGCAGGGCTATAAACAAGTATCCTTATCAGTGCAAAAGAAAAATTATGCATTTAATATGTATAAGAATGTCGGATTTGAAATTGTTCGGGAAAATAAAGAGGACTATATTATGGTTTGTAGGCTGTAGTGGATGAAGTACAAATAATAAAAGCAGTCATAAACTTTATTAATTTGTGGCTGTTTTGTTAGTATAGGGGAGTAATAAGAAAATTATTTTCTTCCTATAAATCCTGTAACATAGACAAATAATGTTACATAATTATACCTAACTATTACAAATACTTATATCGATTATGATGGTTTGGAATTATTATTCAAATAAGCAAATATACAGACTTGAACTGACAAAAATTTTAAAAAGCTATATAATAAAGCCATAGAATATACTGTTAAATATTATAAACGGAGAGGAAATATTAAATGAACTTAACTGAATATATAAAAGAAAATATGGTTTTAATCCCCAAAGGGCAGGAATTAATAAGAGACTTTGTCGATCCTGTCAAATGGTTAAGTTCCGATTATAAAATGTCAGCTCCGGGGACAAGGAAGCCTAAAAATACAAGGGAAGAATTACTGTATGTTTCATCTTTTTTAATGCTGAAAACACCTGTAACCAATGAATTGTATAGCTATGTAACAGGCATTGATTGTGATGCCAAAATAAGGGATTTTCCGGTGGTTAATATAAGTTGGGTGGAAGCAATAGAATTTTGCAACAGACTTTCAAAAAAGCTGGGATTGGAAAAATGTTATATTTTAAATTCTGTTTCAGAAAAAACCACAGTTGACTATTCAAAAAACGGATTCAGATTGCCAACAGATGCAGAATGGCAATATGCATGCAGGGGGAATAAAAAGGGTTATAGATATGGAGATATTGAAGAGACAGCCTGGTATGATAAAAACTCAAATAAAAGATTACAGGAAGTTAAAATGATGAAGGAAAATAGTTTTGGACTTTTTGATATGATTGGAAATGTTTGGGAATGGTGCTTTGATCTTTATGATGAAAAAAGATATGGAAACTATCGTATATTCAGAGGTGGTAGTTTTGCGAGTGAAGAAAGAGCTTGTGGTGCCACTTCAAGAAGGAAGAGTTTTCCGGAATTTAAAATTGATGATTTAGGCTTTAGAATAGCAAAAAACAATTTGGACAGAGTGAAATAAGGTAAAGTATAAAAGATAAAATGTTTAAATTAAGGAGGGGACTTATGGATACCGGCAAAGAGTTAAAAAACATTATTAAAAATCAAAGAGATTTCTTTAATACTAATACAACCAAATCGGTGGAATACAGATTACAAATGCTGCAAAGATTAAAAAAGATTATCAATGCTAATGAAGAAAAGATTTTATCAGCATTATATAATGATCTTTCAAAGTCAAAATCAGAGGCATATATGAGTGAAGTTGCAATGGTATATGCTGAGTTGGATGAGGCATTAAAAAAAGTGAGAGAATGGAGCAGACCTCAGAGGGCAAGGGGAACTATAGGTACATTTCCCGCCAAGAATTATGTGTTTTCAGAGCCTTATGGTATAGTACTTATTATGTCGCCTTGGAATTACCCGTTTAATCTGGCAATAGCCCCTCTTATAGCGGCAATCTCAGCCGGAAATTGTGCAGTGATAAAATGCTCCAAAGAAAGTAAATATACATCTAATCTGATTAAAGAAATTATCAATAATACATTTGATAAGAACTATATATATTGTGTGGATTCGGATATTGATTATAATGATGTGCTGTATCAAAAGTATGATTATATATTTTTTACAGGAAGTTCAAGAGTGGGCAAGATTATAATGAGAGCCGCAAGCAAAAATCTTACTCCGGTTTCTTTGGAACTTGGGGGTAAATGCCCCTGTATTGTGGATGAATCGGCAAATATCAAAATTGCGGCAAAGCGTATAGTATGGGGTAAACTCCTTAATGCAGGACAGACCTGTGTATCGGTTGATTATGTGGCGGTACATAGCAGTGTAAAAGAAAAGCTTATCAAATGTATATTAAAAGAAATAAAGTCAAGATATCATGATGCATTAAATAGTAATACATATCCAAGAATAATAAACGAACATCATTATAAAAGGCTGTTAAATCTGATAAAAGTAGAGGAGAATATAATTGGAGGCAGGGCTGATGAGTTTAGTAGAAAGATTGAGCCGGCTGTTTTACCGGAAGCGGATTTTGAAGATGAGATTATGAAAGAAGAGATATTCGGCCCGCTCCTTCCGATAATAGAATATGATGATATAAAAAAGCTTATAAGAACAATCAAAGAGCGGGAGAAGCCCTTGGCATGCTATGTATTTACAAAATACGAAAAAACGGCAAGACATATAATTAAGAGTATTTCCTATGGTGGCGGATGTGTAAATGATGTTGTTATTCAGGTATCCAATCATTATATGCCTTTTGGAGGTGTGGGTAATAGCGGAATAGGCTCATATCATGGCAAGTACGGTTTTGATACATTCAGTCATAAAAAGAGTGTAGTATGGAATGAAACAATGCTTGATTTACCTATACGATATGCACCTTTTAATTTGCTAAAGTTTAGAATATTAAAATATATTCTGACAAAATTTAGGTAAAAGGATATGGGAGATTAAAAATTGGATTCTCACAAACTACAGTGATATAAAGGATTTGATAGATGATGCTGAAATGTTGGACTGTTTAACGGTATATATCGAAGAAACTTTTAGAAAGCATATAGGCGGCAAGCGGTATATAGATTTGAAGAATAAAAAGAATGCATACTACTCTATGCCGGTTTTGACAAGTCCGGAATACAGAGGAGAGCGATATATAGCTTCAATGACATTTGCAACTGCATACATCCATAGAAAAAAGGGATTATATAAGTACGATAATTAGAAATTGTATGGAAACTCAGGAAAAGGCTGGGTGAAATCCATATAATAGGAGGCAAACATGAATATATTACTTGAAGAAACATCTAAAATTATTAGAGAATATTTTGGAGAAAGATTGGAAAATATGGTGGTTGAAAGGGCGGTGTTCGGACTGTTCTTTTCAGGGGTAAAGATAAATACAGGGCATGGAGGACTTTGCTTTACTCCTGTTAAGGAGATTCCTGAGGCGGTATGTTGCCCAAGCTCTGCAAAGGCAATGCCACTTTCAGGTAAATTAAGCGGAAGAAGTGTAAAGAGCTATTTGGATGACCTGTCACATGCAAATATTCTTAGAAAGACACTTGCAATTGCGACACTTAATGCACTTTCAGCCTGTTACTGGGAGGAAAATAAGGACTTAGATTATAAAATAGAGATTGATGTAGATTCATTTGATGTGATGAAAATTCCACATGGTAAAAAAAGCGTAGTTATAGGTGCTTTGGTACCTATGCTTAAAAAACTTCTTGCAGCGGATGCCGATTTTAAAGTTCTTGAGATGGATTCACGTACTCTAAAGGGTAAGGAACTTGAGCATTTTGCACCGTCAAAGGATGCCGGATTGTATTTGCCACATGCTGACCTTAATGTTATTACAGGCGTGACCATTCTAAATGACACATTACCTGATTTGTTAGCTATGTGCAAACCCGGTGCCGATATTTTGGTTACAGGTCCGACTGCCGGTATGATTCCTGATGCTTTCTTTAAAAGAGGTGTGACCGTAATGGGCGGTATTTTAGTAACTAAGCCTGATGAACTGCTTGATATTATCAGTGAGGGAGGCTCAGGTTATCATTTCTTTGGAAAAAGTGCTGAAAGGATAGTGATTTACCGTAATAAATAGATATTATTTATCAAGGCATTTTTAAAATACTGTTTGTGGGGTAAGTTTATGCAGATAAGAAGAATAAATACAAATGAAGCAAAGCCGTTTTTTAATTGTTTAAAAAATATAGACCGGGAAACAAAGTTTATGATGCTTGAGCCGGATGAAAGGCATTTTGACAAAAAGAAAATGCAAGAAATCTTGGGAGATAAGGACGATTATTTTATAGCGGCTTTTAATGATGGAGAAATTATAGGCTTTCTTTCAGCTCAAAGAGGGAAATATAAAAGAACAAGACATTCGGCATATATTGTTATCGGAATAAGGCAGAGCTTTCAAAAGCAGGGAATCGGATCAAAACTCTTTGATAAACTTGAGGAATGGGCAAAGGAAAATTATTTAAAAAGATTGGAATTAACTGTCGAGATAACAAATACTATTGCCATAAACTTGTATAAAAGGCAGGGATTTGTAATCGAAGGTACTAAAAAGAATACTATGTTTGTGGACGGTGTATTTGTAGATGAATATATGATGGCAAAGGTATACTGAAATAAAAATCATAATAAAAATTGCCCAACCTACATTGATTGAGCAATTTTTTATTTTAGCAGACTTTTTATAAGACTACAGTATTTGAAGACAAATACAAAAGTGAGGTGGAGAATAGCTTATATTAACTACATAAATTAGTCAAAAATGGTGCTAAAAGAACTTGTGTTATTACGCACAAAGCCCTTTACCTCACTATCGATATCTTTAAGTTCTCCATTGATATACTGTTTTAACAGCCCTGTTCCCTTACTATAGTCATAGTCGGTTAAAAAATAAGTTCTTTCGAATTTGTTCCGATATGGAAGAAATCCGTTATAGTCCTTTACATTTTTTGCAATTACAGTATCCTTACCATTTTCCCAAATATGATAGGTTTCATTATCATCTTCATATGAAGTTTGTGAAAGTGTGTCATAATATATAATATATTCGCCATTATCATTATTTTCCAAATTTGCTGATGAATAATATTTGCCCACATTTTCATTGATAATATTTCCATCCAGGAATAAAGAATTATAGTCATTTTTCCCGATTTTTGCTCTATACAATAAATTATCATTTTCCACTTTATGGCTTTGAGCATAAGCCAAATCGGAAAACCCAGTTATATTTTCATTTACAAGCTCAATTTCACCTTTTGAACTACCTTCCAAAGCAACTCTCCAAAGCTTCTTATTTTCTTCAGAGAAGAAATACCAATATTTTGATTTAAAAGGGAGTGCTTCATCAATTACATCACGATCTCCTTTTATATCTTCATACTCTCCCAGTGTTTTACCATTATGTGCTACTTTTAGAATAATTTTGCCTTCGGAATTTTTTTCTGTATATGCAAGTAAATCTTCTCTTCTTTCAAAGTCAACAAATTTTTCAAGTGAATCACTGATTAATTCCTCATTGCCGTTAAAGTCGAATTTATAGAGAGATGTTGGTTCATCAGCCTTTGACGTATAGATGACCTTGTCAGAAGCAAAAGTAATGTAATTATATGGTTTTTCAATCCCCCTTACTATTTCTTTTGAGTTCCCATCTTTCAATTGATATATTGTATTATTCTTAAAATAACATATTCTATCAAGTTCATAAGAATAGTTAAAAGAATTTGTGTTGACATTCGAATATACTGTAGTATTTCCTGTATATATATCAATTAAATATACATTTGCCGAGTTTTCTTTGTCAGAACTGTCTCTACTCGGAATAATTAAAAGCTTATCCTGATTTTCAGAAAGAATATATTTCATTCCTTCTTTTTCTTTAAAGAGACTGACTGTTTTACCATTTTTATATAAAAACAGCTCTTTATTTGAAATATATAGTATATCACCGTTTTTCAAGGCTGAATGTATCGTAACACTGTCAGCTACCTTAGTTCGCTCTGTAGGTGATTTAGATGTTGATGTATACAGAGTATAGGTTTTGCCGTCATAATCTGAAAAGGAACAAAATAAATCCAGTTTTTTGTTATACCCTTTTATAGAAAACTTTTTCATAACACTTCCGTTATTTGTACAAGGTCCTAAATCTATAATTTCAGAGTTATCATAGCGTACCATATACAGATTATCACCCTTTAAATATAGAGAAAGTTTTGCGGCTTCAAAGGTATTTGAACCTTTACTGTCATTAGAATTTGTATCTTCATCTATATCTTCCTGTGAAACTTCTGAGGGCTTTTTGCCTGATGAGCAGGATGATGCCAATATGGCAAAAATTAATACAGCTAAAAAATATAAAAGACCTACAAGTTTTGATGAATATTTTTTGGACATTATTTTCACCTCCCGAAAATTTGATATAATTGTACTAGATATTTGTATAAAAGTCGATTTGGAATTTCATCAAAATTCTTTAAGAACTTTTTAAGTCAGATACCGAATTGTCTCTGTTATAATAAGATTAAAAGTGAGTGTTAAGTTAAAGCTTGATAAAAGAGCGGAATTTAAAGACAGTGTGGAGGTATCGGAGCCAAATGAAATAAGATTGTAGCTTAAAGAGATTATAAATAAAATATCGAAAAAAAGATAACATGACAGATGATGTCGGGTTTTCTTATGTATAATAAAAATAAAAACACAAGGAGAATAAAAATGAAATACGAGTGGAGAAAGCAGGAGAAGGATTTATATGCTCCAAAGCAAAAGCCTGTAATTGTAGATGTTCCAAAGCAAAAATTTATTATTATAAATGGAGAAGGAAATCCTAATGAGTCGGATTTCTCAGATAGAATATCGGCATTATATTCACTTGCTTATGCCATCAAAATGCTTTTTAAAAATATGTCAAAGACAAAAGCAG
Organism: Lachnoanaerobaculum saburreum DSM 3986; assembly: GCF_000185385.1. GTDB lineage: Bacteria > Bacillota > Clostridia > Lachnospirales > Lachnospiraceae > Lachnoanaerobaculum > Lachnoanaerobaculum saburreum. The sequence goes on along the minus strand of NZ_GL622296.1, from coordinate 2,804,868 downwards.
ATAATGAAATCACTGATTTTACAGTATATCCATTGGAGGGAATTTGGGAAAAGGCTGATGGGGAGGGCTTTGATAAAGATAAGCTGAAATACAGATTGATGATTAAACAGCCGGATTTTATTACAGGGGATGTATTTACTGAGGCTTTTAATAATGTAAAAAAGAAAAAGCCGAATATTTTATATGATGAGATAAGCTTTGAGGAAATAGAAGACGGAAAATCTATTCAGATTTTACATATAGGAAGTTATGATAATGAGCCTGAGTCTTTTGAAATGATAGACAAACTTGCAAATGAATCAAATCTGACAAGAACTTCTGACTATCACAGAGAGATATATTTAACAAGTAAAGCTGTTACAGAAAAACAAAAGACTATACTTAGGTATATGGTATGAATAAAAGAAAAAATAAGAAGATATTTATTATTGCAATATTTTTTATCTTATTGTGGCTAAACAATACAAGTTTATTCAGTAAAAAGGATAATACAGGCTATAAGTTTTTGTCACATAGAGGGTTGGCTCAGGTTTTGATGAAACAAATACAGATTGGAACAGCAACACTGCGGCTATGATTGAAGTGCCTACACATGATTATATTGAAAATACAATTCATTCTATGCAGGCTGCCTTTGACCTGAGTGCAAGTGCTGTTGAGCTTGATATAAAACTTTCCAAAGACGGGAAATTGGCTGTTTTTCATGATTCTACATTATTGTATCGCTGTAGAGTCGACGGAGAGATTCAAGAAAAATTACTTATTTCCCGACAGCTTCCGTTTTTATTCCCATATAGTATGCTGTGCCATAACAGTGTAGTATGAAAGACTGTTATCGGAGTTAAAATCAGCTTCTATACGATAGCGTTTCCAAAGAGAATAGTCATGAGTTTGCAATGTAAGTACAAAATAATAAGGACCTTTCATCTCATCATAATCTGTCGGATGCAGTGAAAAAATATCTATCAAATCTTCATTTTCAAAGTCACTAAGCTCTAAATCCGACAGTGCTACGTTGTTAATCTTTACGGCAGATAAATCTGTATCATCAGGTGTAGCCTTAAATAATGTTACAGTACAGTTTTTCAGCTCGTCCGAATCCTTCCATGTAGGTGTGACACATACGTGACCGAAAGACTTATCACCAAGATATAATTCCAAATATTCTCCATAGTAAAAGTGGTCGTTTCGAGTATTTATAATCTCACTGTCTACATCTTTGTCTTTAAATGTAAAGCCGTTATCAAGAAGAGTGGATGCTTTTGTTGTGCCGATAATAACGTCAGTTCCTGCTATCTGTACATTTACAGGCTTTGCCGGAATACCTGCTATAGATATAAAAAAAGTGAATGCAAATGAGGCGAAAAACATAAGTACATCCAACGCATTGGTAGTTGAGTAAGAATATTTTGTACGGTATGAGGGTATAAAAAAATGTATAAGCGGTCTGGTAATTCCGGAAAGTATTATCGCAGCCATAATTATAGCAAACTGCATTTGTAGACAGAAAAAAATTGCTTTTCCAATATTGTGTAATTTGAAATAATTCACACCGGTAACTATTATATTAACTAAAATAATACACAGCATAAAAACGCTCGCCTCTATAAGTGCGAGTTTATCTGTAATATCGTCAAATTGAACAGACCTTCTTGTAATCTGTATATGACCTAAGGCATATATCCATTTAGGGAGCTTCTTAAAAGTACAAACAGCTATCAGCAGTCTAAAGTATATAAAAACGGCTAAAATAAAGCATAGCAGTGAAAATATACCAAAGGCTAATGTAGATATAAAAAATCCCATTACATTCATCTCCTTTGATTATTTGAAAATATTATAAAACTGTGTATTATTATATCACTTTATATATTGAAATGTAGATGTAAAGGAATAGTATATAAAATTAGGTTAGAATGAATAGTCAATGTGGAAAGTATTGCATTCTATAATTAATCACATCAGTATGTGCTGATGAGTTTTAGACGGAAAGGAAATAAAGTATGAATATATTATTGCAGGAAAGTGACTATATTTTGGTTATAGGTCCTACAGCAGGTATGATACCCGATGCATTCTTTAAAAGAGGTGTAACTGTAATGGGCAGTATTTTGGTAACAAAACCTGATGAGCTGCTTAAAAAATTCAGATTTATAAGCAGAAAACGATTTTACTGCCTTAAAAGTGTAGTAAGTTACATTTTTAAGGTCTTAAAAGCGTAATAGACTACATTTTTATGGCCTTAAAAATGTTGACGAAATGCTTTTAAACCTCTAATATATAAAAAAGAGTATGTTTTTGATAGAAGTATTTTGGGAGATAGACCTTATGAAGCGTTTTGCACTTGAAAAACTTATAGAATGGAAGGATAAACAGAATAGAAAGCCTTTGATTATCAGAGGGGCAAGACAGGTTGGAAAAACCTGGCTGATGAAGGAGTTTGGAAGAACATATTTTGAAAAAGTTGCTTATGTGAATTTTGATAATAATAAAAGGTTGGAGCAGGTATTTGAGGGCGATATCAATATAGAAAGGATTTTATTGGCAATCAGTATAGAGACAGGCGTTTCTATAGATGTAAAAAATACTTTATTGATATTTGATGAAGTACAAGAGGTACCAAAGGCTCTCTCTTCATTGAAATACTTTTGTGAGAATGCACCGGAGTATGCAATAGTAGCGGCAGGTTCATTATTAGGTGTAACTCTTCATAAAGGAACATCATTTCCTGTAGGTAAGGTTGACTTTATGGATCTTTACCCATTGACCTTTATTGAGTTTTTATATGCTTTAGGTGAAGAACGTTTTGCAAATGTACTCCAAAGTGATGATACGGATATGATAACAATGTTTAAGACCAAATATATAGAAAGACTTCGTGAATACTACTATGTAGGTGGAATGCCTGAGGTTGTAAAAACTTATGTTGACAGTAAAGATTTTAAACAAGTGAGAGAAATACAGAAAAACCTTTTGAATTATTATCAACAAGACTTTTCAAAGCATGCTGAAGTCTCACTTGTTCCAAGACTAAATCTTGTGTGGGATTCTATTACAATGCAGTTGGCAAAAGAAAATAAAAAATATATCTATGGACAAGTTAGAAAGGGTTCAAGAGCAAAGGACTTTGAACTTGCATTACAGTGGCTTTTAGATTGTGGGTTGATCCATAAGGTACAAAGAGTAGGAAAAGTAGCGCTTCCGTTGAAAGCATATCTTGACCTTGATGCATTTAAAGTGTATCTGCTTGATATCGGTCTGTTGATAGCTATGACAGATTTGGATGCTAAAGTGATTATTGACGGTAACCGAATTTTTACCGAATTTAAGGGAGCATTGACAGCGCAATATGTTTTGCAGCAACTTATTGCATCGGAAGGTATAGAGCCTTATTATTATTCCACATCTAATTCAAGCGGAGAGATAGATTTTATGATTCAAGGCAAAACATCTATAATTCCTCTAGAGGTGAAAGCGGAAGAGAATTTGAGAGCAAAGAGTCTTAAAGCCTTTTGTGAAAAGTATCATCCAAAGTATGCTGTTCGTACATCTATGTCAGATTATCGTGAGCAGGAATGGATGACAAATATTCCTTTGTATAATATTTATAAAATCAGAGAATACGCAGGGAAATAAGATGATTTTATACTTTAGTGCAACAGGCAACGGAAAATATATTGCAGAGCAAATTGCAACAAAAACTGATGATAAAGCTATATCTATAGTGGATTGTATTAGGGAAGGTAAATACTTATTCAAAGATGAAAAAATATTGGGTATTATAACTCTGACGTATTTTTGGAGGCTTCCAAGAATTGTAACAGAATTTTTAGAAAAAATTACAATAGATAATTGCAAATATACTTTTCTTCTTGCGAGCTATGGTACTTCTACCGGACAGCTGGTAGCTATGGCAAGAGAAATTTTAAAAAGAAAAGGTCAAAAATTTGATGTATACTACAGTGTGATAATGCCTGATACATGGACATCGATTTTTAATCTCACAAATAAAGAGAGGGTTGACAGGTGGTTAAATGACGGAAAGGCTCAGCTTAAAACAGTTATTGAGAATATCAAATTAAAGAGAGGCGGAGACTTTACCAAAAAGAAATTACCAAAGTTTGTGGCAGCATTACCGTCAGCATTTATGTATGCTACAGAAAGAAACACAAATAATTTATCTGTAAATAAGGATTTATGTATAGGATGTAAATTATGTGAGAAAAAATGTTCTGTCGGAGCGATAATTATGGAAGGTGATCACCCGGTATGGAAAGATGAAGAATGTGAGATGTGTTTAGGTTGTCTACATAGATGTCCGAAGTTTGCAATAAGCTATGGCAGTGGAAGAAGCAACAGACACGGACAATATAAGAATTCGGATACTAAAATATAATGTAGGATTTCATATAAAATATTTGAGGATAATAAAGCATTGGAGATTTATCTTAAGAAAAATAAAGATAAAGTTTCTGAAAGAAAATAAAGCTGTTTTAAATATAAAAAAACCATACTGAAAGTGACAGAAATGTCACTTTTTGTTATGTTTATAGATTTTTCAAAATCTAACTTTCCTGTATTATTGGCGTATACAAATAAAAAGATTTAGACAAACTGAATTTTTTGTCAGTAGGAAAGGAAGATAAACAATATGAAAATTGGACTTAACAGAAAACAGTTAAAAGATATAGCATTGGTATTTATGGTACTTGATAATGCATACTTTAGATTTTCGGCAGTGATTGGCAGTGTAGCACATCTGATTACAAGATTTGTAGCACCTTTATTTGCATGGCTGATGGTGGACGGCTTTTTTCATACCGGGTCAAAAAAGAAATATTGTATGAGACTTTGGATATTTGCAGTATTTATGCAGATTGGAAACGAGTTATCATATTTGATTTGGAAGGAAGGGGGAATTAATGACAATATATTTTTGACCTTGGCATTAGGATTTACAATTATATGGTTCTTTGATATGGCAAAAGAAGACAGCCAAAAGAAAAAAATATTATTTAATATTTTGGCAGTTTTTATAACTGTTATTTCTCTTGCTATAAGTATTGTGCCTCTTCCTATCGGAAAGGGAATGACACTTGAAGGTGGAATGCAACTTATTCCTTTTATTATAGTTGCATATTTTTTCCATGGCAGCAAGTTAAAGCAGGCTGTTTTTATCGGATTATACAGCGTATTAATGTTTTTCTTTTATGGAGGTTTGGAATTGTGTTCACAGGGAATTGATATGTTCTGTGTAAATTCGGACTGGATGACCTTTATGGTGATTCCTTTTATATTTCTTTATAATAATGAGGAAGGAAGAAAGGGAGGAAAATGGTTCTTTTATATATTTTATCCGGTGCATCTTTGGATAATAGCAATACTTGGAAATATACTTTAATATAAAAATATATCCGCATCATAGGCTTAAAGATGGAGTTTTTAATTTCACTGTGCTATTATAATTTCCGGTATATTCAGTGCATGTATGCAAAATTTCAAAAGAATATATGGGAGGAAATGTGAATTTTAATTATATTAAGCCGAAAATTTTTACAGCATTAAAGGATTATAACAGTGAGCAGTTTGTGAAAGATTTGATTTCAGGAATCATAGTAGCAATTATTGCTATGCCTTTATCCATAGCGCTTGCTATTGCATCCGGAGTAAATCCTGAACAGGGGCTTTATACCGCAGTGGTTGCAGGATTTTTCATCTCATTTCTCGGCGGAAGCAGGGTTCAAATCGGAGGTCCGACGGCGGCATTTGTTGTAATAATCTATGGAATAGTGGCACAGTTCGGTATGGCGGGACTTACAGTTGCAACAATTATGGCAGGTATTATGCTCATTATTATGGGAGTTTTGCGACTTGGTGATTTTATAAAGTTTATACCGAAAACAATAACTGTCGGTTTTACATTCGGTATTGCGGTAAGTATAGTGGCAGGACAAATAAAAGATTTCTTTGGATTGGAGATGGGAGCGGTTCCGGCTGAGTTTATAGAAAAAATGATTGTATTGGGTGAAAACTTTCATACATTATCTTTAGAAACATTGATGATTGGTATGCTTGCTCTGCTGATTCAGATATTTTGGCCGAGGGTATCTAAAAAAATACCCGGTTCATTGGTGGCAATTATTGTTACTACAGTCATAGTAGGTTTTGCAAAACTTCCGGTAAAAACAATAGGAGATTTATACACAATAAAATCGGGGCTTCCAACATTTACAGTACCGGAGATATCCCCTTCTTTGATTTCTCAAATGATTTCTCCGGCATTTACTATAGCTATATTGGCAGCTATAGAATCACTTTTATCCTGTGTGGTTTCAGACAGTATGATTGGCGGTCATCATAGCCCAAATGCAGAGCTTATCGGTCAGGGAATAGGAAATATAATGTCCGCATTATTTGGAGGAATTCCTGCAACAGGTGCTATTGCAAGAACCGCCGCCAATGTAAAAAACGGTGGACGCACGCCGGTGGCAGGTATGATTCATGCCGTTACTTTGGTCTTGATATTGGTTTTTCTTATGCCATATGCATCACTTATTCCCATGAGCTGTCTGGCAGCTATTCTTATTATGGTAGGTTATAATATGAGCGGTTGGAGAAGTGTAGTTAATATAATAAAGACCGCACCTAAAAGCGATATAGCAGTTCTTTTGATAACATTATTTTTAACTGTATTATTTGACCTTGTAATGGCAATAAAATTCGGTATGATACTTGCGGCATTTTTATTTTTAAAGCGTATGTCTGATATTGCAAATGTGCGCCAATGGGTAGATAAATCCGGTGAAGATAATGATTTAAAGCTTGTACCGAAGAATACATTGGTATATGAAATTTTTGGAGCATTGTTCTTTGGAGCTGCAAAGGATTTGATGAATATACCTCATGAAGAAGGTAAGAATGTACTGGTATTGCGTATGAGAAATGTTCCGGCAATGGATATTTCAGGACTGGAAGCTTTGGAAGAATTACTTAAGCTCTGTGAAAAAAGAGGTATAAACCTGATATTCTCACATGTGAATGAACAGCCTATGAAGGTTATGGAAAAGGCAGGTTTTATTGAAAAAGTCGGCAGGGAAAACTTTTGTGAGAATATAGATAAATCACTTGAAAGAGCGGAAAGCTTTAAAATAAGCAGAGGCTGTTAAGGAGATATTTTACTTAAAATTTATGTTTTAAACAGGTAGATATTTGCTCTGAATACAGGTATAAAGGTTTATGATTTGTAAAAAAGGATGTATAATTTAAATGATATCTTAGGTCAATGCTCAAATAATAATTGACCAAGCAGTGCTGATGTAGAGGAGAACAATATGAACGAGAACTTAAAAAAAAGAAATAAATTGTTGGCGGCTACCGTAATTAAAGGTTTAAAGTCCAGAAATATGACGGGGTATTATGCAAAGGATAAGGAAGATGCATTAAAGATTGCGCTTGAACTTATCCCTGAAAACAGCAGTATCGCTATGGGAGGCTGTATGAGTGCAAATGAAATAGGCTTGATTTCGGCACTTGAACAGGGAAAATACAATTATATGGACAGGGCAAAGATGGAACCTAGAGAGGCATTGCTTGCAGCTTATGATGCCGATATATTTCTTTCAAGTGCGAATGCCATGACTGATGACGGGGTACTTGTAAATATTGACGGAAATGCAAACCGTGTTTCATGTATTGCACAGGGACCTAAAAAAGTGGTTTTTATAGTAGGTATAAATAAGATATGCTCAGATATGGACAGTGCGATGAAACGTGCCAGAAATGTGGCGGCGGTTGCAAATACACAAAGATTTGATATAAACACTCCTTGTAAGATAACGGGGAAATGCTCGGATTGTAAATCTCCTGATACCATTTGTTGCCAGTTTTTAATTACCAGATATTCACGCCACAAGGACAGAATACATGTAATCTTGGTAAATGATTTTCTGGGATTTTAGATTTATAAGAATGAATACGATTTAGATATTGAGATCCATATCATTTAAAAGTGATATGGATTTTTAAATTTGGGAAATTTCAGGTTGTATTTAGTAGGAAAGATTTTTATATATTTATAATACAGTAAAGAGGTAAAAAAGATGATTTTATATTTTAGTAGAAAATGATAAAAAAATAACAAAAAGATATTTTAAATAATATATTGACATTTTAGTTGTATATGATAAAATACAATTATAAGATATGGAACGCGTTCCATAAAGAGGCAGTATAATAATTTTGCCAATATTTCAAAATAAAAATTGAACAAATTGGCAGTTATGCAATGGGTTTGTGAGAGAACAATGTTGTGTTAATTTAGCAGCAATAAATACTGAGGAGGTAGTATTGATGAAGAGAGTTTTTAAAACTTTAGGTGTTTTGGCACTTGGAAGTATGTTGGCGGCATGTGGAAATAATGCCGGTGCAACGAAGCAGGCGGATACAGGCAGTGAAGGAAGTACTCAAGCTTCTGAATCAAAGAGTGCAGAAGGTGTTGCCAATGTGACCATATGGAGCCCTACAGATACGGCAGCTATTGAAGCATGGTGGACAGAGAAGATTGATCAGTGGAATAAAGAAAATCCGGATATTCAGGTTAAGAGAGAGGCTATTGACAGAGCTGATGCTTATGCTTATGAGAATAAGATTACTACAGCTACCACATCAGGAAATCTTCCTGATATATTGTATGTAGACGGACCTATGGTTTCATACTATGCGGCAAACGGTATTACAGTACCGCTTGACAGTTATTTTCCGGCAGATGATCTGAAGGATTTTATGCCAAGTACGGTACAGGCCGATACATATGACGGCAAGCTTTATGCAATAGCGCCTACAGAGTCGTCGGTAGCACTTTTCTACAACAAGGATTACCTTGACAAGGCAGGTATACCATATCCTTCAGATACAGATATAAAGCAGGCATGGACATGGAGTCAGTTCCTTGACAATGCAAAAAAGCTTACAACAGCCGACTATGTCGGAACCAATATCATTATGGATAAGGGCGAGGGTATTATCTATGCACTTGGTCAGTTCTTTACAGAAGGCGGAGCACAGTTTGTAAGTGATGACGGTTCTAAGGCTGACGGATATATAAATTCAGATGCAAGTGTTAAGACAGCGGAGTATCTCAATGAGTTTATCAAGAACGGCTATGCAAACCTTGACCCTGTAAAGGATGAATTTTTAAACGGTAAAGCGGCAACACTGCTTGGCGGTTCATGGAATATAGCAGATCTTGAGAAGTCAAATCTTAACTGGGGTGTTTCATACTTCCCTGTAGCAGATGACGGCAAGGCTGCATCTCCTACAGGAGACTGGGCTGCCGCTATTACAAAGGATTCAAAGAATCCTGATGCGGCGGGTAAGTTCCTTCAGTGGGCAATGAACAGCGATAATATTGCATCTTATGCAAGTGCAGTTGCAAAACCTGCATCAAGAACATCATCTTATGATAAGATGGAAGGCTGGGACAGCGGTGCAAGAGCTCTTATGAAGTGGCAGTTACAAAATACAGGTGTATCAAGACCGAGAACACCGTCATATTCAGTGCTTTCAACAGATTTTTCAACAGCAATGTTAAATATCTTCTCAGGCTCAAATGCAAAAGATGAGCTTGACAATGTAGCAAAGAACTTTGATGAGAACTATGAAATGTACTATAAGAAATAATTGTATAATATTGTAGTTTTAGAAGGCTTGGCGGGATGCCAAGCCTTTTGTAGAAAGGAAGTAATATGGAGGCAAAGCTAAGTAAAAAGGGTAAAAGAGAATATGGTGATAATATTGCAGGCTTTATAATGTCATCACCTGCACTTATTCTCTTGATTGCTTTTTTGATAATTCCGATTATATATACTGTTTACTATTCATTCTTTACATATCAGGTAGTGCGTCCTGACAATATAAAATTTAATGCCTTTAATAACTATGTAAAACTTTTTAAAGATGCAAACTTCTATGTAGCACTGAAAAATACAATATATTTTACGGTTATTGTAGTGCCGGTGCAGTGTATATTGGCATTAATTCTCGCACTTATGGTATCAAGTAAGAAAAAGGGTGTTGCGGTATTCAGAACACTTTATTACAGCCCGCAGATAACATCAATGGTAATCATTGCAGTACTTTGGACAATACTTTATAACTCAAATGCAAACACCGGACTTATTAATGCATTTTTAAAGAGTATAGGATTGCAACCGATTGACTTTTTGAATAATCCCAAGACTGCTATGAATTCCATTATATTTATGTCGGCATGGCAGGGCGCAGGATATCAGATGATGATTTTTATTGCAGGTTTAAATGCAATACCGGGTGAGCAGTATGAGGCTGCAAGCGTAGACGGTGCAGATTGGTTTGCCAAGCTAATTTATGTTACTTTGCCGGGACTTGTAAACACCATAAAATATGTACTTATGATTACACTTATACAGGCTATGAAGCTGTTTACACAGCCATATATTATGACTAAGGGTGGACCCAGAAATGCCACAAAAACACTTGTTTTCTATATTTATGAGCAAGGTTTTCAAAAGGGTAATTTCGGATATGCCTGTAGTATAGCTACAGTTTTCTTTATTATAGTTGTTACATTGTCAATTGTAGTTAAAAGAATAAGCAGGACAAATTAGGAGGGAATATGAATAATAAAAAGATAAATAAGGTACTTGGAAATGTTATATTTTATCTTGGCAATATTATAGTGGGTCTTATATTTGTATCTCCGCTTCTATGGATGCTTGCTTCATCATTTAAGCCTGAGCTTGAGATTTTTTCAAATCTGAACTCACTTACTACATTTATACCTGCTCACTTTACCTTACAAAACTATGTTGAGGTGTTCCAAAGATTAAAGGTATTTACAATACTAAAAAATACCTTACTCTATATAGGAATAGTACTTTTAGGTGATTTAGTACTTGGCTCCATGTTCGGTTATGCACTTGCAAAGTTAAAGTATAGATTTAGAGGCATAAGCCTTACAATTGTAATAGCACTTATGTCAATGCCGGTTGAAGCTATTATACTTCCTATGTATATTGAGATGGCTCAATTAGGTTGGGTAAATACAATGATGGGTCTTACAATTCCTTTTATGATGAATTGCTTTTCCATATATATGTTTTATTCATACTTTATCAGTATACCGGATGAACTTATAGAAGCTGCAAAGGTGGACGGATGCGGACCTGTCAGGACATATTTCAGTATTGTTATGCCGATATCAAAGACAGTGTTTGCAACGGTATTTATACTTGACTTTGTATCCAGATGGAATGACTTTATGTGGCCTTTCCTTATTACTACAGGAGAGGAAAAAAGAACCGTACAGCTTGCAGTACAGATATTTGTCGGAGTAAGCCCTATACATTACGGTGTTATTATGGCGGTATTGACACTCGCATCCATTCCTATGATTATAATGTACATATTCATGCAAAAATTCTATGTAGAGGGTATTGCATCTACAGGAATAAAGGGTTAAATTTTATTAAGAATATGTAGATGGAGGAGTTATGTCAAGTATACAGGAGGTTGCAAAGAGGGCAGGTGTAGGAGTCGGAACAGTCTCCAGAGTAATTAATGACAGCGGCTATGTCTCAGATAAGACCAGAAAAAAAGTAGAAGATGTTATAGCGGAGTTGAATTATAAGCCGAATGAGCTTGCCAGAAATCTTTTTAGGAACAGGACAAATATTGTGGCGGTAATCACTCCGGCAATCGGAAATCCGTATTATGCCACACTTTGTAGTGAAGTGGAAAGCAGACTTAGAAAGTATGGCTATAAGACAATGCTTTGCAATACTACCGGAGAGTCTACAAATGAAGAAGCTTACCTTGAAATGCTTGAAAGAAATATGGTGGACGGAATAATCACCGGAACTCATACACTTGATTACAGCAGCTACAAGAAGATAAAGGGACCTATAGTAGGTTTTGATACTCCTAAGTTAAATGATGATATTTTGGTGGTGACTGTAAACCATGAAGAAGGCGGAAAGCTGGCCGCCAAAGCATTGATAGAGAGCGGTTGCAAAGAAGTGCTGCAATTCACAGATGCAACTACTAAGAATTATCCGTTTATAAAGAGACATACAGCTTTTGCAAAGGAGATAAAAAAGACCGGAATTATATGTAGAGAGTATAAGCCGCTTATGGATAGATTTGACTATGAGTATATTGAAGAAAATATAGATGATGCTTTTAGACTGTATCCGAATGTAGACGGTGTATTTGCAACCGATACTCATGCACTGCTTTATATGAAAAAAGCACTGAGTCTTGGCAAGAGAGTTCCACAGGATTTGAAAATAGTGGCATATGACGGAACCTTTGTGCTGAATACGGCATACCCAAGTCTTAGTGCTATAGTTCAGCCCATTGATAAGTTGGCAAAGGTGGCGGTGGACAGTTTGCATGCCATTATCAATGGAGAAAGAGTGGACAGAAATACAAAAGTACTTGATATATATTTCAGACAGGGAATGACTACAGATAAGAAAGAAGATTGATATGAATAACAAAGAAAAGGCAGATGAATACTTTAGTAAGAACAAATCAAAAATAAAGGATAGTGACAGACCGGTGTACCATTTTACGCCGGATATAGGTTGGATGAATGACCCGAACGGTTTTTCATATTTTAACGGTGAATATCATCTGTTCTATCAATATAATCCTTATGATATAAAGTGGGGTCCTATGCATTGGGGTCATGCAAAGACAAGAGATTTTGTGAACTGGGACAGATTGCCGGTAGCATTGGCACCTGATGATGAGATAAAGGGGCAGTGCTTTTCAGGCACGGCAATAACAGATAATGATAAGCATATACTTGTGTATACAGTCCATAGTAATGATAAAGAGGAACAGACTGTAGAGATAGGGGACGGAGTAAACTACAAAGCCGTTTCTGATAAACCTGTTATCGGTATAGATAAATTACCTAAAGGTTTTGGCGGAGTTGACTTTAGAGATCCCAAGATATGGAAAGAAGATAATGTATACTACTGTATAGCAAGTGCAAAAAATGACAGAGGTTTTGGAAGTATACTTTTATTTGAGTCAAAGGATTTACTTGAATGGAAGTATGTAGGAATACTGTTTGAAAATGACGGAAAGTACGGCAAGATGTGGGAATGCCCTGATTTCTTTAAGCTTGGCAATAAGTATGTATTGGTTATTTCTGTAATGGGGATGCAGGCAAGGAAGAGAAAGTATTTTAACGGGCATCAGGTAATATATTTTGTCGGAACTTATGATAAGAGCAGTTATAAGTTTATACCGAACGGCAGGGGAAAGACTTTTGACTTCGGCTTTGATTTTTACGCACCGCAAAGTTTATATGCAGACGGTAGGACTCTGTCTGTTGCATGGCTTCATGACTGGAGCAATGATTTGACTTTAGATGATGCAAAGTGGTGCGGACAGACGACCTTTCCCAGAGAGCTTAGGTTAGAGGGTAATGATATTCATCAGATGCCGGCAGGAGAGCTTGAAAGTCATTATAAAAATAAATATCATACAAGCTTTATTTTAAACAGGAATAAAGAGTATATTGATAATGATTTGAATTCACGAGCAGCAAGATTTGACTTTGATATTGAAAATATTGATGCCGATAAGTTGACTTTATTTTTGGTGGCCAATGATGAATATAATTCATTTATAAAGATAAATATGAAAAAGAAAACTTTGAAGTTTTCAAGGAGATTTTCAGGTCTTTGTAAAGATGCAATAGATGAGAGAAAGATAAATATTGATATTTGTGACGGACAATTGTCTTTGAGCGTTCTTGTAGACAGATTCAGTATCGAGATTTTTGTAAATAAAGGAAAAGAGGTTCTGACATCAAGAATCTATACACCGCTTGATGCAAATGAGATCAGATTCTTAGCAGACGGTAAGTTAAAGATTGATGTAAGTAAAAATGAAATAGAGTGATTTTAAGATGCATACCGGATTTTTCTTGTATGCATTTCTATTATGTATCAAATATCACGGAAATTAAAGTCAGGGGTGCTATACTGAAAGTATAGAAAATATTGTTTACAGATGATATGTCTGTTTGTTTTTAGGTAGCTTTTATATTAAGGCTAGGAAAGGAATATTATGAGAAAGCATGTAAAAGGAAATGTCAGTTGGGTTGGATATTTGGATTGGGAGCTTGAGAGTTTCCATGGTGATGATTATTCTATAATAAACGGATCCAGCCAAAATGCCTACTTGATTGAAGAAGAGAAGACAGTTTTGATTGATACAGTATGGACACCGCATCGTTTTGATTTTGTGGAAAACTTAAAGAAAGAAATTGACTTAAATAAGATCGATTTTATTGTGGCAAATCATGGTGAGTGTGATCATTCAGGTTCTTTGACAGCTCTTATGGAAGAGATTCCCGATACTCCTATTTATTGCACAGCTAATGCAGTCAAGAGTATAGAAGGTCAGTACGGTAAGCGTGGTTGGGATTTCCATGTGGTAAAGACAGGAGACTCTATAGATATAGGAAACGGCAAGAAACTTGTATTTGTAGAGATGCGTATGCTTCATTGGCCTGACAGTATGGCTACATATATGACAGGTGACAATATCCTGTTCTCAAATGATGCCTTCGGACAGCACTATGCGGTTGAGGAGCTTTTTAATGATAAGGCGGATCAGTGCCTGCTTTGGAAAGAGGCAATGAAATACTTTGCAAATATATTGAATCCTTTTGCACCGATACTTCAAAAGAAGCTTGAGGAGATTGCAGGGTTTAATCTGCAATTTGATATGATTGCACCTTCTCATGGAGCTATCTGGAGAGAAAATCCGCTTCAGATTGTAGAGAAGTATGCACAGTGGGCTAAGGCTTATCAGGAAGATCAGGTTACTGTAGTTTATGATACAATGTGGGAAGGTACGGCAAAGATCGCACATAAGATTGCAGACAGTATTCATATAAAGAGCCCCGATACGGTAGTCAAAGTATTTAATATCTCAAAGTCCGATAAGAATGAGGTAATGACTGAAGTATTTAAATCAAAGGCTGTTGCTGTAGGTTCTCCGACTGTAGGCTGTGGTGTACTCAGCAGTGTGGCAGGCTGGCTTGAGTTTTTAAGACAACTTAAGTTTAAGAATAAAAAGGCTGCCGCATTCGGTTGCTACGGCTGGTCGGGCGAGTGTGTAAAGGTGCTTAAGGAACAGCTGAAATCGGCAGGTTTTAATGTGATAGATGAGGAAGTTAAACCGCTTTGGAATCCTAAGGAAGAGGACAATGAACGTATTGAGGTATTGGTTGACAGTTTGTTAAAATAAATAATAGTTTTATCTTTAATAATTTAAAACTTTAAGAATATTATAAAGAGCAAAAACAGTTTATTGTACTTGAACATGGTGATACAAAGATGTTAAAATGATACATAATGATATTAAAATCAGTCAGTAATTTTGGAGGTGGTTATGAATCTATTTAAGAAAGTATTATGTTCTGTTTCAGTTGCAGCAGTTTCCGCTCTTTTGGCGGTACCTGTCATGGCGGCAGATGCACAGTGGAAGAAGAATGATAAGGGATGGTGGTATGAAGAAGCCGACGGTTCCTATCCTACCAATCAATGGAGGTTTATAAATAATAAATGGTATTATTTTGACAATATCGGTTATATGCTTGAGAACCGTTGGGTAGGCAACTACTATGTAGGTGCTGACGGTGCTATGCTTGTAAATACATCCACCCCTGACGGCTACTATGTAGATGCAAACGGCAAGTGGATAGAGGGAATAAAGAAAACTGTAGATATAACAAAGAGGTCAACCGGAAGAAGTTCGGGCGGTTCATCAAGCGGCAGAAGCAGAGGCTCAGGCGGAAAAGGCGGCTCAGGCTCTTCAAATACCGGAAGCGGTTCAGGTTCTTTGAGTACGAATACTGATAATACAGGAAGTACCGGCACAACTTCAGACAGTTCAGGTGGAAATCATAATATAGTTATTCCAAATGCTGCAAATAACAGTACAAGTAATAATACCGATAATACAGTAGCATCAAATGACAACAGTCAGGTATCAAGTGAGAAGACAAGAGTTATTGATGCTCTAAAGGCAATGGGAGTCGGTGAGAAAGAAGCTGAATTATATTATATTATCAATGCTTATAGAGAGAGTCTGGGACTTTCAAAGCTTTCATTTTCAAAGTCTTTGACAACTGTCGCAAGAACCCATGTTCTGGATTCAAACACCTATACACCTGAAAATCAGGTGGATTCAAGAGGTATTCAGGGAAATTTGCACAGTTGGTCAAATCATGGCAATTGGACACCGATGGCATATACATCAGATCATCAGTATGCAAACAATATGTGGAGTAAACCAAGAGAGTTGACTTCTTATAGCGGCAACGGATTTGAGATTTCAGCATATACAGGCGGTAATATTACACCTGAGGGTGCACTTGATTTGTGGAAACATTCTTCCGCCCATAATCAGGTTATGACCACACAGGGTAGCTGGTCGGATTTAAAGACTATGGGTGTTGCTATAGACGGAAGGTATGCACATGTATGGTTTGGAAGTGCGGCAGATCCGGCAGGATATTATGATGTTGCAGATTATCAGGTAATACATCCATAAATTCGACTATATAATTTTTTATAGTACCATAAAATATAACGGGGCTGTCAGGTTTGGCAGCCTCATTATATTTTATGCAGATTAGTTTATGATACAGTCCGGTATAGGTTTTATTTTTGACAAGGATAAAATATTATAATACAATTGTATCTTGAGGGTACTGATATAGGACAGAAGTAAGATTTATTGATTGTGGAGTTGGAATATGAATATTTTTGATGAGGTGGATGACAATCTGTTCAGACCGCTGACCGGAATAAATAAAAGAAAATATGTGGATATCCTGGCTCTGATTTGGGAAAAGTGCAAGAGAATGCCGATGTATGCTATAGAAAAAAGCACTGTCTTTGATATGGCGGAGGAATATCTTTTGGGTCTGGGAGAGAATGTAGAACTTGATATTGAAGAACAAAGTGAGATAAGCGGGAATATTACAGATATGAGAGTGGTGGCAGGTACTCTTATAAGAAGGCTTAGAGATACAGGCTGGCTTTTAGAAAAGCCCGGTGAGTATGAAGATGATGACAAGCTGGCTGTACAATATAAGGTCGTGCCGATACTTAAATCATTTAGAGAGATTGTCAGTCCGACAATAGTTACATATAAGGGTAAGCTTTTTAAGATATATTCAATGTTTGAACATATATGTGAGCAGGGAAGTCCGTATGAAGGAGTGCTAAAAGAAGCATCGGAAGATTTTGACAATCTGAATCAGGCACTTAGAACCTTGTCAGCTTCTATAGAAGACCATATAAATGAACTGACTTTAGGAAAAAGTCCGCAGGAGATACTGGATTTTTTTGAAAAATATGAAGAAAAGATAGTTGTAGGTTCATATCACAGGTTTAAGACAAATGACAATCTGTTCTACTACAGGTCAAGTCTGTATGAGAGCCTTGACAAATGTGAAGACAGCCTGTTTGATGCACTTGTGCTTGACTATATCGACACTGAGCGTGTAGAAAAGGATGAAGCAAGCATAAAGATAAAGGAACTTATAACAAAAGTTCGTATGGATATTGAAGAGATGGAAGAGGTTATGCGAGCTATTGATGACAGGCATATTCTTTATAGAACGAGAGCGGTACAAAGAGCACAGTTTTTGTTGCTGTCTGATGGAAGCAGTAAGAGTAAAATCAACAATATACTAAGATTTTATGCAAGTGAGATACAGTCAAAAGGAGACGGCAACAAGGATGATGATACGGTAGCAAGTGAAATCTTTAGGATATTCGGACAAAACTTTTTTGACAGCGCATCACTTGCCACTCCTGTAAAAAAGAGAAAACCTACACCTATTGAACTGATGAATATAATAGAAGAACTGGATATAGAGCTGGTAGAAGAGAAAAATAAAAAGATGATGGAGTATATACGAAATGCTTTGACATCTGAGAATGTAAACAGGTTTGCAAAAGATATTTTAAACGGAAATCATGCAGTACGGGTAAGTTCCGTATTTGAAAAAGAACCTGATACGTTTATAAAGATTATAGGTTTATATACATATTCAAAGACTGCTGAAAGAGGATATGATATAAAGTTAAAGGACAATGTGGTGGAAGTAAACGGTGTTAGGTTCAAAGATTTCATTGTTGAGGAAAGAAGATAATGTCAGTTGATATAAAAGAAGAGATAGCCAATTACCTGTTAAATAATTGTTTTCTGATGGGGAATGTGGATACTACAAGAGAAAAATATTACTATGTTATAAATCATGAGGAGAGTTTCAGACAGATTTTTTTACCTATCGGATATACATTGGTTATTCATAGGAATTTGAGAGTAGTTCAGCTGATAAATAATCATGGCACCGGCAGAGTTGTATTAAAAAAATATGAGAGCATTATTTTGCTTATATTCAGGCTCCTATATGTAGAAAAAAGAGA
Source organism: Lachnoanaerobaculum saburreum DSM 3986 (assembly GCF_000185385.1). GTDB lineage: Bacteria > Bacillota > Clostridia > Lachnospirales > Lachnospiraceae > Lachnoanaerobaculum > Lachnoanaerobaculum saburreum. The sequence goes on along the minus strand of NZ_GL622296.1, from coordinate 2,786,359 downwards.
AAGTCTGTCTACAAGTGAAGACAGAGTTTTTGTAACTGTTGAAGAGATAAAAAACGAATATGAAAAGCTGAGTCTTCCAAGAAAATTTGATAAAGTGTTTTTAGAGGAGTCTGTAAGAAATATAAAGAAATATAATCTCATACAGGTAGTGGACAGGCTTTTGGAAATGGATGCAAAGATACAGATTTATCCGTCTGTGATGCTTGCTATGCCGGATACCAATATAAGTAAGGCATATGAGGAAACTGCCAAACTTTTAGCACAGTATGAAAACAGTGAAGAGGGAGATGAAGGATGATAAGAATGAAAAGGCTTCATCTGATAAATTGGCATAATTTTCAAGATGATATAATAGATTTTAAAAATATCACCTATCTTTTGGGTGTAAATGCCGTAGGAAAGACCACTATTATGGATGCTGTGAGATATTGCCTCACTACCAATAAAGACTTCAATACGGCAGGAAATAAAAAGAGTGGAAGAACGCTTCTGGGTTCAGTTCACCAAAAGCAAAGGGCACAAGAATCCTATCTTCGCCCGGGACATACAGTTTCATATATAGGAATAGAGTTTTTGGATGAGGCAATCAAAAAGAACTTTGTGATAATTGCCCGTATAGAATCTGAAACACCGAAGCAGGACTTAAGAGGAGTATATCAGGATTGGTATATTACAAAGCCCGGATACAGTCTGGAGGATATTCCGTTTTTTACAAAGAAAAAGGATGGAAAGAGTCCGACTTCCAGAGACGCCTTTAAGCTTGAGAACAAGGGTATGGACAGAGCGTCCAATCAGGCGGATGCAAGAAGAAGGATTTGCAGAATGCTTGGTATAGGTGAAGCAGACTCACCTATCGGAAAGAAGTTCAATGAAGTCTTTCATATGGGTACCAGCTTAGAGGATATAAGAGATATCAGAGAGTTTATCTATACATATATTTTGCCGGAGCCTGAAGTAAATATAGAATTTTTACAAAAGGACATGATTGAGCTTGAGAGATTGCAGGAAATCTTGCAGGAGGCCTGTGACAGAGAAGAACTGCTAAAAGAAATCAATGATAAAATAAAAGCGGCAAAAGAACTTCTGGGTAAGGTCAAAGTAAATGAGAGTCTGGTTGCCTATGCGAATCTACAGGGAAATATTGAGGATACCGATGAGAAAAAATATCTTATTGAGGAGTGGAGTACAAGTCTTAAGATAATTGACAAGAAACTGCTTGATCTTTTTGAAAGTGAGAACAAGGCATCCACTCTTTTGTATGAGGCACAAAGAGCGGCGGAAGAAAATGCGGAAAATAAGGAAATGCTCTCACTTGAAAGTGAAAATAAAAATAATAAGCTTGAAAATGATAAGCTTATATTGGAAGTAAGTATATTTGAAGATGTGTTGCAAAAGTTATTTTCACTTAAAGACAGTTTGAATAAAATAGGCTTTGCTGTAAAAGTGGCTGATTGTATAAGAGATGAAAATGCAGCTGTAGATGAAAGAATCAGAGAAATCAAAAACAGTGCAAAGCTTTTTGCAGATATAGAAGAAGAAATCAAAAATCATGATGCAAAGATAAGAACCGATATTACAAGTTTGAGTGATAAAAGTGATATTCTTTCAAAAAAGATAAAAAGTCTTGAAGCAGGTGTGATGTGTTATCCTGATGAAGCGATATTTGTCAGAGATAAGATAAATGATTTTTTGAGTGAGCAGAGTAAAAGGGCGGATGCCAAACTGCTCTGTGAGCTTTTATATATGACGGACAGCAGTTGGCAGGATGCTGTGGAGAGCTATTTGAATACTCAAAGATTCAATATTATTGTTGAGCCTGACAATTATCTTTCGGCAAAGAAGGTCTTTGTTTCACTGGGAGACAAGGTTAAAGGTATAGGACTTATAGATACCAGAAAAATAAGGGATGTGGAGTATAAAACTTCAGATGAGTCATATCTGGGAGATAAGATAGAGTCTGAAAATATCTATGCAAAGACATATGCAAGATTTGTTATGAAAAATGTCATTTGTTGTGAGTCATCAGATGACTTGGAAAATTTTACAAAGAGTGTGACAAGGGATAGACTTAGATTCCAAAACTTCTGTTTACAAAGGATGGCAAAGAAGGAGCATTTTATAGGTGTGGATGCTATAGCAAAGCAATTAAAGAGTGCAAAAACAGAGTTTACAGGCGTCAAAAAAGAACTTACGAAACTTGAAGAAGCCAAGAAAAACTTTGACTCTATTTATAACGGCTATACAAAATTCAGAGCGGGAGACAACTTCGGAAAGCTTGAAAATTACTGTGAATCAAAGTCAAAGTCAAAAGCACTTTCCGCCAAGATAGAGGATATAGCAAAGAAGATAGAAGAGTTTAAGAAAAATCCGATTCTTTTAGCTATGTATGACAGGGTTAGGGAATGTAAGAAAAACCTCAGTGTTATCAGAGATGAGATAACGGATAATAAGGCTAAGAAACAAAATCTTAATTCAAATATAAATCAGGCAAAAGCAGCTGTTGACGAGCTTGAAAAAAATCTTGCACAAATGCAGGCTGTATATGAGAGCAGTATAGAGGAGTATCCGGAGTTTATCAATGATGTTGAAAAGAAATATCAAAATGAGAGAAAGTCAAAGAAAGCTTCCGCCATTGCTTACAACTTTTCAAACCGTGCGGTACAGGATAATATTACATTAAATAACTATTTGAATCAGGAACTTATACCGCTTCAACAAAGATATACTGCGACATATACCTGTGATTATGCTGCCGGACTTGGCGGTGCGGACAGATACCGTCAGGAATATCTGACATTGCAGAATATAGAACTTGAAAGGCATAAGAGTGAACTTGCCGATGCACAGATAAGATGTAAGGACAGATTCCGTAAGGAAGTGCTGTTTAGGATGAAGGATGATATCTTAAGGGCAAAGCAACAGTTTAAACAGATTAATCGTGTGATGGAAAACCTTGAATACGGCGAAGAAAGTTATAGATTCGGGATTGATAAGAGTAAGGACAAGGAACTTGGAATGTTCTATGATATTATTATGGACAAGGACAATCAGCAGATTGACAGAGAAAATGATATGCTCATGCTTATGAATGAGGCAAGTAAGTCTGAGGTCTTTGAAAGTCAGATTGATGATTTTATGAGCAGAATTATGATTGATGTGGAAGAACATGCCAAGCAGAATCTGTCAGGTCAAAAGTCAAATGCAAAGAGTATGGGAATGTATGTGGATTACAGAACCTATCTTGACTATGACATCATTGTAAAGAATGCTGTAACAGGTAATGAGGTGGAACTTTCAAAGGTCAGCGGTGAAGGAAGCGGAGGTGAAAATCAGGCACCGTTTTATGTAGCTATTTGTGCATCTCTTTTGCAGATTTATGAGCAGAGCAAGGAAGGTTCAATAAGACTTATACTTCTTGACGAGGCGTTTAACAATATGACAAGTGACAGAATAGAACCGATGATGAATATGTTTAAAAAATTGAATCTACAGCTGGTTTTGATAGCTACGGCGGAAAAGGCCACGGCCATATTGCCGTACTGTGATATTACATATTCTATTGTAAAGTCCGGAAACAGAAATGCGATAGGAGTATTTGAGAGGATTGAGGATGGACTACACTAAGGATATTTTGAACAGATTGATAGATATATATGAAAGAAGAGAAGGCTACAAAAAAGAGCCTTCTTCTTTGCGTGTGATACAAATAGATATAAAAAAGACATATCCTGCATATGTGGACAGATACAATCACAATGTGTATAAGGAGATCAATGTAGCAATAGAAAAGTTGATAAATGAAAATCTTGTTAATTCAAATATTGATGTTTCCGGAAAATATGAAAAGGTAAAGTTAAATGTTGAGAATATTTCAGTGTGTTACAAAAAAGTAAAGAGAGTTACCATAATAGAGCAGTGCAAAAAGATGGAAGCTGTACTTAATCTGTTTAAAGATAAAAATCTGCCTGTATTAGACAATATTTTATCTGATTGGAGAAAACTTATATCAGAATATAAAAAGATTCCATATGATATAAAATATGATGCAATCAGACTGATGAATATACTGAAAATACTTGAAGCCATACTAAGACTAAGTAATGAGAGCTATATCAGAAACTTTTCAACCGCAATATTTCAGGACTCTAAGAGGTTTCAAAGAGAATTTAAGTCCGGTATAGAGAGTATACTTTTTGATTATACAAATGAGGCGGTAGAAAGAGATAAGATACTTGAATATTATAATCTGTATGAAAATCCAACATATACATATATAAAGGGAGATGCGGTAATTAAGTTTGAAGATTCCGTCATTTATGTAAAAGAACTGCCTGACGGGATTGCACTGTCAAATGTATCACTTGAAGCGATAAGAGAGGTCAAAGTATTTGCAAAGTCTGTAATAACTGTAGAAAACCTGACCACTTATCATGATGAAGATGAAAGAGAGGCGGTATATATTTATCTGGGAGGTTATCACAATAAATCAAAACAGGTGATATTAAAAAAGATATATGATGAAAATAAGAATTGTGAATTTATGCATGAAGGGGATATAGATGTATATGGTTTTTTGATACTTGAAAACTTAAAAGAAAAGACCGGAATACCTTTTAAACCTTTAAATATGGATGTAGATACTCTAAAAAGATTTTTTGAAGCAAATATATACAAGGAACTTACATTTTCCGATATCAATATGATAGAGAAAAATAAAGAAAAGCTTAGAGATTATAAGGAAGTATTGGAATTTATGCTTTTGCATAATTGTAAGGTGGAGCAGGAATCTATAAAGGCGGTTGAGATTTTAGAGCCGGTAGGCAGACGGATTTTTTAAATAATATATGTAATCCTGCCTGTCAAGTCACAATTTTTATTTTGTATATAAAACAGCAAAGTGCATAAAAATTGTGACGGGAAAATACTTATCCACATTATCCACATTTTTATCCACAAAAAAGGTGAGTTTGAAGGTGGATACAAAGCCGATAAATAGGCTGTTTTCAGGTTATAAACCAAGTTATCCACATTATCCACATTTTATCCCCATAACACAGGTTTGTACTTGGTGGATAAATAGTAGTGTTTATGAGATAAAATATATAAAAGTACAAAATTTTCTTAAAAGTACAATTGGCTAACAATTTAACTAAAATCACAAAAAACCCGGGAAATAGTAAAATTGACAGTATAATTATAAAATTAAATTGAATTTATAGCAAAAAAGTGTTATACTATAACAAAATAAAAGAAAAGGAGCTTATATATGCGTTATACAATTACTGGAAGGAATATAGAAATAACCGATGGTTTGAAGAAGGCAGTAGAGGAGAAGCTTCATAAATTAGGAAAGTATTTTACAGAAGATACAGAGGCGAAGATTACACTCAGTGTGCAAAAGGAGGCACATAAGATAGAGGTTACTATCCCGACCAAGCAGGGGCTTATCAGAGCCGAAGAAGTAAGCGAAGATATGTATGTAAGTATAGATAAGGTTGAGGATATTATAGAGAGACAGATAAAGAAGTTTAAGAACAAGCTTGTAGACAGGAAGCAGTCAGGTGTGTCTTTCTCGGAACTTTTTATAAATGAAGAGGATTCCGATGTAGAGGAAGAAGATGAGATAAAGATTGTAAAGACCAAGAGATTCAGTATCAAGCCTATGGATCCTGAGGAGGCATGCTTACAGATGGAGCTTTTGGCACATGATTTCTATGTATTCAGAAATGCTATAAGTGATGAGATTTGTGTAGTATATAAAAGAAAAGACGGCAAGTACGGCATTATAGAGCCGGAAGTATAAAAGTATATTATCGGGAGTCTTCGGACTCCCTTTTTTTGAAATAATACAAAAAGTTTGCTATGATGTGGAAAGGGTGGGTATGTTTTTAAAGGAGGAGAATGAAACATAGAGATATTATAAAAAAAATGACATTGGAAGAAAAGTGTGCCTATCTCTCAGGCAAGAATGCTTGGGATACAAGGTCATTTACCTCCATAGGAGTTGATGTCCTTCACCATGCGGACGGCCCTACCGGAGTCAGAAAACAGGCAGGAAAGGGCGACCATCTAGGGCTTAATGCAAGCGTACCTGCCACATGCTTTCCGACTGCCGCCACACTTGCAAACAGTTGGGATAAGGAGTTGCTTGAAAGGGTAGGAAGGGGGCTTGGAGCGGAGGCGGCGGCTGAAGATGTGAATGTACTGTTAGGTCCCGGAATCAATATAAAGAGAAATCCGCTCTGTGGAAGAAACTTTGAGTACTATTCAGAAGATCCGTACCTTAGCGGAAAACTGGCGGCCGCTATGATCAGAGGTATTCAAAGCAACGGAACAGCTTCCTGTGTAAAGCATTTTGCAGTGAACTCTCAGGAGCTTAGAAGAATGGCAATGGATGCCGTACTTGATGAGAGGACGTTAAGAGAAATATATATAACCGCCTTTGAGATAGCCATAAAAGAGGGACATCCGAAGTCTGTAATGACAAGCTACAATATGGTAAACGGAGTATATGCCAACGAGAATGAGCATCTTTTGATGGATATTTTAAGAAAAGATCTCGGATTTGACGGAATGGTCGTCACGGACTGGGGTGCTTCAAATGACCATGCACTTGGAGTAAAAAACGGTTCAAGCCTGGAGATGCCGGCTCCGGGACTTGACAGTGCAAGGGAGCTTTTGGATGCCTTAAAAGTGGGTAAGATAAAGGAAAGCGACATTGATGCCAGAGTGGATGAGCTTATAGAGATTACTTTAGCAACAAAGAATAAGAAAAAGCCTAAAGATAAGGCAAAGATGTTTGCCGACAATCATGCACTTGCAAAAGAGGCTGCTAAAAAAAGTATTGTGCTTTTAAAAAATGAGGACAATATCCTGCCGTTAAACGGTAAGAAAAAGATTGCCGTAATAGGAGATTTTGCTTTCAATCCCAGATATCAGGGTGCAGGTTCTTCAATGGTAAATCCCACCAAGGTTGACATGATACAAAGTATATTAGCGGAGTCGGATTTGGAAGTAATAGGAACGGCAAGGGGATATTCAAGACTTGACAAAGAAGATGATGCGGTTATGACAGATGAGGCAATGACACTTGCAAGGAAGGCGGATATAGTGCTTTACTTCTTCGGGCTGAATGAGGCAAGTGAGTCTGAGGGACTTGACAGGACACATCTGCGTATTCCAAAAAACCAGATAGATTTGTTGGAGCGTCTCTCAATTGAGAATCACAATATAGTGGGTATTATCAGTGCAGGTTCATGTATCAAGATGCCATGGGAAAAACATCTAAAGGCGATACTGCATGGATATCTTTTCGGGCAGGCAGGTATGGGAGCGGTGTTTGAACTTCTTACAGGTAAATACAACCCAAGTGGAAAACTCTCTGAGACAATTGTAAAAAGATATGAGGATGAACCGAATATAAGATATTATCCGTCAAAAGAGAGAACTTCAGAGTACAGAGAGAGTATCTTTGTAGGATACAGATATTTTACCACAAGGAATGTTGATGTACTTTATCCTTTCGGCTACGGACTTTCATATACCGATTTTAAGTATAGCGATATAGAGGTGGATGATGAAAAGGTAAGCTTCTTTATTGAAAATATCGGTAAGGTGACAGGTGAGGAAGTTGCACAACTTTATATAGGCTTGAAAAACTCAAATGTATTCAGAGCAAAGTTTGAGCTGAAAGGATTTGAAAAGGTGGAATTAGCTCCCGGTGAGAAGAAAAAAATCACTATCCGCTTTGACGACAAGTCATTCAGATTTTATAATGTAATGACAAATGCCTTTGAGATAGAGAGTGGAGAGTATGATATATATATCGGCAGCAGCTGTGAGGATATCAGATTACAGACTACCCTTAAGGTAAGCGGAAATGCAAAGGTTTTTCCATACAATAAAAAAGAGCTTCCTTCATACTACAGCGGTGATATCAGAAAAGTAAGTGATACCGAGTACAGAGCTTTGCTTGGAAGAGATATACCTAACGGTAATTGGAGCGGTGAACTGGGTATCAATGATGCACTGTGTCAAATGTATTATGCAAAGAGTTTTATTGCAAGATTTGCATATAGGATACTTGATAAGAGATTAAAAAAATCATTGGAAGCAGGTGTACCTGACCTTAATACTCTTTTCCATTTTAATATGCCTTTTAGGGCTATAGGAAAGATGAGCAACGGTCAGGTAAGTATGGAGATGGTGGATTCTATTGTACTTTTGGTAAACGGACATTTCTTTAAAGGAATGTTCGGAATAATCTCTGGGTATTTCAAAAACAAAAAAGCAAATAAGAAATACAAAAGAGAATTCTTACAAAGGGAAGATTGAGAAGGTTTATGATATTTTTAAAGAAATGAATAGACAGTCATCCGAATATTTGGGAGTTTATCAAGTTTAATATACTCTCAAATGTGGCAACGATAGTGAATTTTATCGTGATATGGATAACTACAGCCGCTTTTACAGGTTTTGGATGGCATTTTATCCCTTTTAAGTTTTTTATATTCAATTATGCGGATAATATTGAATAAAACTTAGGGTTGGCAGGTTTTTTAAGCTTTCTTACAGCTACGGCACTTGCACAGACTGTAAACTTCTTTGTGCAAAAGCAGTTTGTGTTTAAGTCAAATGCGGCTTTTAAGGATGCTGTACCGAAGTATATAATTCTTGCCATAGTTTTGATTATAGTATCTGCGGCACTGCCTGCATATTCACAAAAGTTTTTTAGGGATATCGGAGTGAGTGCAAATTTTGTACCTACATTGGCAAATGCTCTAAATATCATAGTTCAGGTGGTTATCAGATACCCGACAATGAAATTTATAGTGATGCCTGAGAAAAAATAAAGATATTGGAGGAGTATTATGTTAGCTGTTAACATGGCGGATGTGGTAAGTGTGATAAAGTCGATTGCTCCACAGCTGGTAGCCATAGTGACACTGTTGGTATGTGCAATTGTGGTTATGTTTGTAACAAAAGATAAGAAAACAGCGTTTAAGAAGCTGTCAAGGTCAACTGCATGGATTCTTTTTGCGGTTGGTACTGTTATCAGTATCAATATAATGTTAAACGGTCCGCTAAAGACCATGATCACATTGGCAACAGGAAGAGGTGTGATCAGTGAGAAGTCACTTGATGAGGCAAAGACTTTAGGAGAGGATATTGCAGGTGAGGGAATTGTACTTTTAAAGAATGATTCCGCTCTACCGCTAAAGAAAGGTACAAAGCTGAATCTCTTCGGATGGTCATCCACAAATCCTTTATACGGCGGTACAGGTTCAGGCGGACTCAATGACTCATTTCCGACAGTTTCACTGATTGACGGTATTAAGAATGCCGGTTTTGAAATAAATGAGGATTTGGTTAAGTTCTATACTGATTTTAGGGCAAAGAGACCTACAGTAGGTATGTGGGGTCAGGACTGGACAATACCTGAACCTTCAATTGAACAGTATAAAGAGGCTAATATTTTTGAAAATGCCAGAAATTATTCTGACAAGGCAGTAGTAGTTATTGCAAGATCAGGCGGTGAGGGTGCAGACCTTCCGAAAAGTCTCGATCCTAATACGGAGGACAACTTTACAGACGGCGGTACTTTCGGTTCAAAGGGTCTTAGATACAGCGATCAAAAAGATGATCTTGATGTAAATAAGAGCTATTTACAGCTTTCAAACAGAGAAGCCGCAATGCTTGATGCGGTAAATAAGACTTTTAAAGACATTGTGGTTATTGTAAATTCAGCAAATCCGATGGAACTTGGATTTGTAAATGACTATGAGAATATCTCAAGTGTGGTTTGGTGTCCGGGACCGGGGCAGACAGGATTTAATGCACTTGGAAAGATTTTAGACGGTGATATAAATCCGTCAGGCAAGACAAGCGATATATTTGTATATGATTTAAAGAAGAGTCCAAGTTATAATAACTTCGGAGATTTCCAATATACAAATATGGATGAATTCTCTACAGATGACAGGGGTGTTAAGCATAAACCTAGCTTTGTAAACTATGCCGAGGGTGTCTATGTAGGATATAAATTCTATGAGACTGCCGCCAAGGAAAATGTAATCAACTATGCAGGATATGTTCAGTACCCGTTTGGCTACGGTCTTTCATATACAAGTTTCACCAAGGAGATGGGAGAGATAGTTGCAAATAACGGTAAGATAAGCATTGATGTACTTGTAACAAATACAGGAAATTCAGCCGGAAAGGATGTAGTGGAGCTTTATTACAATCCGCCGTATAAGAACGGTGGAATAGAAAAAGCAAGTACAAATCTGGTAGGATTTGGAAAGACAAAACTTTTGCAGCCGGGTGAAAGTGAGACGGTAAATATTACATTCGATTTAGAGGATATGGCATCATATGATGATAAGGATAAAAAGGCATATGTGCTTGAGGCGGGAACATATGAGATAAGCCTTCAGGAGGATTCGCATAATATTCTTGATACCAGAACTTTCCCACTGGAAGGTGATATAGTATACAATGAGAGTAATAAAAGAAACAGTGACAAGGAAGTTGCAACAAATAAGCTTGATGATATGAGAGGTAATTTCACCGTACTTTCAAGAAAAGACAAGTTTGCAAACCTTGAAGAGGCTACAAAGGCTCCTACTGATTTTGCATTACCTGAGGATAAAAAGGCTGCTTTTTTAAATAACAGTAACTATGATGCTTCCAAGTTTGATGCAGCGTCGGATGAGATGCCTAAAATGGGTGCAAATAATAATCTTAAACTGAAAGATCTTCGCGGTCTTGATTATGACGACCCTAAGTGGGAGGATTTGTTGGATGAGATGAGTTTTAAGGATATGTCAAAGCTTGTAGCACTTGGCGGATATCAGACTGTAGCTATAGGCAGAATAGGAAAGGTACAGACTGTAGACTGTGACGGACCTTCATCTATCAACAACAATTTTACAAAGAAGGGTTCAATAGGTCTGCCTGCCACCATTATGCTTGCAAATACTTTCAATACTGAACTTGCACATTCATTTGGTGACAGTATCGGAAAGATGGCAAATGAGATGCAGGTATCAGGTTGGTATGCACCGGCTATGAATACTCATAGAAATGCTTTTGCAGGAAGAAATTTTGAGTACTATTCAGAGGATCCGATACTTTCAGGAAGAATTGCATCCGAGGCGGTAAAGGGTGCCGCAGAACATGGAGTATATGCCTATATCAAACATTTTGCACTGAATGATCAGGAGACAAACAGAACATATCAGCTTATGACTTGGGCGGATGAGCAAACTGTGAGAGAAGTATATCTTCGTCCTTTTGAAATCTGTGTAAAGGAAGGTAATGCCAAGGCTGTGATGGCCGCTTTCAACCACTATGGAATTATTCCTGCATATGCATCGGATAATGTGTTAAATAAAATCCTTCGTGATGAGTGGGGCTTTAGAGGAATGGTTCTGATAGACTACTTCGGTGCCGGCGGATATGGATATCTGGATGCAAACAGAGCAACAAGAAACGGTACAGATTTCTGTCTTACAGCTATTGATGCCGGATTCAACTATGTAAAGGACAAGAGTGCCACCGCAACACTTGCACTTAGAAAAGCATCACATAATATTTTATATACTACAGTAAACAGTAGAGCGTATGCTCCCGAGAACCTGAATTTAGGTATGATGGGATGGCAGATTGCTACTATTATACTGGATATTATATTTGCGGCAGCTGTTATAATTCTGCTGATAAAAACCCTTAAGAATTTTAAATTTAGAAAGGGGCTTGAAAGTTCTGTAGCGGAGGTTGCCGGCGGTGATATCTCAAGTATAAAATCCGACAATACAGAAACAGGTAATGTAGAAGATACAGATACAAAAAATGAATAAAGATTGTTTAGCATATAAATTAAAAGAATATGTCAGCTCCGGTATATTGCCTATGCATATGCCGGGGCATAAAAGAAAAGTGCCGAAAGAGATAGAAGAGATGATGACCGACATTTACAAGATGGATTTGACAGAGGTGGACGGCACTGACAATTTGCATGATGCTACAGGCATTATAAAGGACTCTATGGAGTTTGCAAAAGATGTATACAAAAGTAATAAAACATACTACTTAATAAATGGCTCAAGCTGTGGTATACTTTCAAGTATAAGAGCTTGTGCCTGCACAGGAAATTATAAAAATAAAAAGTCATATATAGTAGTGGCACCAAATGCACATTTCAGTGTATATAATGCTGTTGAGCTGCTTAATTTGACACCTATATATTTAGATGTTTATTATAATGAACTTGATATTGCAGGAAGCTGTGATATTAAGTCACTTAAAAATATCTTAGAAGCTAATGAGGAAAAAAATATAGTGGCGGCAGTGATAACTTCACCGACTTATGAGGGAGTGGTATCAGATATAGAAGGGATTTCAAATCTTCTGCATAAAAAGAATATACCGCTTATAGTGGATGAAGCACATGGAGGTCACCTTAATTATATAAGTAATATTGATTTCGGCAAAAGTAAAAATAAATTTTGTGTATCTGCACTTTGTCTGGGTGCAGATATTGTGGTGCAAAGTCTGCATAAAACACTGCCGGCACTTACACAGACTGCATTGTGTCATACAAAGTCCGAGCTTGTAAGTGAAAAATACTTGGAAGAATCATTACATATATTTGAAACCAGTTCACCTTCATATATTTTTATGGCAGGTATTGATGCCTGTATAAGATATATGGCAGACAGTGATAAAGAAATGATAAGTTATATAAATAATTTATTTGAGTTTAGGAACAGCACAAAAGTTTTTAAACATATACATTTGTGGGAAGATGACAGTACAATCGGGTATGATTTTACAAAGCTTGTTATCTACTCTGATATGATTGACGGAATCACTCTGGCGGATATACTTAGAAGCTCTTATAATATTGAGACTGAAATGAGTAAACTTAAATTTGTATTGGCTTACAGTACAGTCCGTGACAGTAAAGATGATTTTGCCGGACTTTATAATGCGCTAAAAGATATTGATGAGAATTTCTCATATATAGAGAAAAGACCTTTGGCAAATCTTAATAAAAAATATCTTGGAAAGGTGGCCGAGGATAATATCTATATATATCCTCCCGGTGTTCCGGTGCTTAAAAAGGGGGATATAATAGATAGGAAATATTTTGATTTGTTAGACGAATATATAAAAAAAGGAAAAAAAGTCTACGGCTTAGACTTATAAAATAAAATGGGAAAAATTTATTATGTGATGGGCAAGAGTGCTTCCGGTAAGGATACTGTCTTTAACAGGCTCCATGATGAATGTCCGAGAACAAAAAAGATTATAACATATACTACCAGACCTAAAAGGAGTGAAGATATAGAAGGTATAAGTTATCACTTTGTAGACGAGTCTGTGATAGAAGATTATAGGAGGCAGGGTAAACTGATAGAGATGAGGACATATAATACTGTTAAAGGCAGATGGACTTATGCTACTATTGATGACGGTTCGGTGCATCTTGAGAGTAAGAACTATCTTATAATAGGTACGCTTGAATCTTATAAAAAGATAAGAGAGTATTTCGGTGCCGAAAATGTTGTGCCTATCTATATAGAACTTGGTGACGGTATCAGACTTCAAAGAGCTGTGAACAGAGAGATGATGGAAGAAATACCGAACTATGCGGAGCTTTGCAGGAGATTTTTGGCTGACAGTGAAGATTTTTCGGATGCAAGGCTTGAGGCCGCAGGTATTACCAAGAGATATTTGAATGAGGATTTGAACAAATGCATTTCAGAAATAAAAAAAGATATGGGAATCATGTAAAGTATGAGTGAGTTTATTCTTGGAAATGAAAAGGTGAGGAATCATCTAAAAGAGTCAATACTGAAAAAAACTGTTTCACATGCATATATTCTGGCAGGAGATAAAGGGATAGGTAAACAAAAAATTGCAAGAGAGTTTGCTATGAGGCTTATATGTGAAAGAGACAATATCGGATGCGGTCACTGTCCGGCTTGCAGGCAGTTTTTGGCAAATTCATACCCTGATTTTTTTTATATGGATTCAGAAAATAAGGAGAGTATCGGAATAGATAAAATCAGAGAAAATATTGTCTCTGATGTGGCGGTCAGACCTTATTACGGTAAATATAAAATATATGTGATAGATGAAGCGGATAAGATGACAGGTGTAGCACAGAATGCTCTTTTAAAGACTATAGAGGAACCTCCTGAATATGTTGTTATTTTGCTTTTAGTAAGAAATATGAGCCTGCTTCTTGAGACTATAAGGAGCAGATGCATAAAGCTTTTATTAAGCCCTGTGAGCAATGACAGGATAAAAAAATGGCTGACAGAAAACGGTATGAGTGAGGAGATTGCTACAGTGGTGGCATCATATTCAAACGGTGCTCCCGGAGTTGCAAAGGTCATGGCAAAGTCGGAGGACTTTGCAACAATATATGAGAAAAATGTAGAGTTTTTAAAGAATATTTCAGAAGTAGGTATAAATGAGATACTTGTCTTTATTGAGGAATTGAAAAAAAGAACCGGAGGTTTTAAGGATTTTATAAATTTCCTTAGACTTTGGTATAGAGATATTTGTATTATAAAGCTTACAAAGAAAAAAGAAAACCTGATATTTATAAGAGAAGAAAGTATTATTTTCAGGCTTTCAAGGGAATATACACTGCAAAAGATAAATAGTATAATAGATTTGATAGATAAGACAGAAATCAGGTTAAAATCCAATGTAAGTGGAGATACAGTGATGGAATTACTTTTTATCGGACTTAGAAAATAGGAGAGAATAATGAAGATAATCGGCGTTAGGTTTAGGGAAGTGGGGAAAATCTGCTACTATGATCCTGATGATATTGATATAGATGTAAATGACAGAGTTATAGCTGAGACTGACAGAGGTGTAGAATGCGGCAGGGTCATATTGGCACCAAGAGAACTGAGTAATAAATATGACAATCCCATAAAGAAGATAATAAGGAAGGCGGATCTTGAAGATGTTGTGAGATATGAGGAGAATATGAAAAAGGAAAAGGAAGCCTTTGATATATGTAAAGCAAAGATAATAGAACTTGATTTGCCTATGAAACTTATTTTGGCCGAGTATACCTTTGACAATGCCAAGTTACTGTTTTATTTTACAGCAGAATGCAGAGTGGATTTTAGAGAACTTGTGAAGATACTTGCATCTATTTTTAGAGTAAGAATAGAACTTAGGCAAGTAGGCGTGAGGGATGAAACTAAGATGGTTGGCGGAGTAGGATCCTGTGGCAGAGCTCTTTGTTGTCACAGTTATCTTTCGGATTTTGTGCCTGTATCCATAAAGATGGCAAAGGAACAAAGCCTTTCACTAAATCCTGCAAAAATAAGCGGTGTATGCGGCAGGCTGATGTGCTGCCTTAAAAATGAGGCGGAGACATATGAGTATCTTAACAGAAAGATGCCGAGAGAGGGTGCGAGTGTTTGCACACCTCTTGGAGAGGTCGGTGTTATAGTTTCTACCAGTGTACTTAGACAGACTGTAAAGGTACTTGTAAATAAGTCTGAGGATGCAAAGGAAATAGAGGAATATTCTCTAAGTGAGATAAGGGTACAAGCTTAAGTGATGAAGGATGAGTTGATAAGAGAAGAATGTGGTGAAAGACTTGATGATTTGCAGTGTGACGGCCTTTATCTTATACAAAATCCTGATAAGTTTTGTTTCGGTATTGATGCCGTACTTTTGTCAAATTTTGTGAAAGTAAAAAAAGACGGTTATGCAGTGGATTTATGTACCGGAAGCGGAATAGTTCCGATACTTCTAAGTACAAAGACTAAGGCAAAAAAGATAACAGGTATTGAGATACAAAGTGATATTGCAGATATGGCAAGTCGAAGTGTAAGTTACAATAAGCTGGATGAAAAGATAGATATTATAAATGACGATATCTCAAATGCACTAAAATATATAAAACATTCCTGTGTGGATACCGTATGTGTAAATCCTCCATATATGAAGGATATGGCGGCTATAAAAAATCCGGATTTACCGCTGGCTATTGCAAGACATGAATTACTTACAGATCTTGAAAGTGTAATAAATATTGCAAATAAGTTGCTGAAAGAAAACGGCAGGTTTTTTATGATACACAGACCAAGCAGACTTTCAGAAATATTTGCTTCAATGAAGCAAAACAGAATTGAGCCTAAAAGGATAAGATTTATTCATTCCTATATTGACAGCAAGGCAAATCTGGTTTTGATAGAGGGGTTAAAAGGCTCAGGAGTCTGGCTGGATGTAGAGCCTCCTTTGGCGGTATATAAGGAGAAAAATGTTTATACGGATGAGGTGTTGAAAATATATGGCAGGTAAGATATATTTGGTGGCTACACCTATAGGTAATCTTTCGGATATAAGTATCAGAGCTGTTGATACTCTAAAAAATGTGGATATCATTGCCTGTGAAGATACCAGAAATACAATAAAGCTTTTGAACCATTTTGAGATAAAGGCTCCTTTAACCTCATATCATGAGTACAATAAGATAGATAAGGCATATGAACTGTGTGAGAAAGTAAAGACAGGTAAAAATATTGCATTTGTATCCGATGCGGGTATGCCTGCAATATCCGACCCGGGATATGAGCTTGTAGATATTGCATACAAAGAGGGGCTGAATGTGACTGTAGTCCCGGGAGCAAGTGCGGTGGTATCGGCACTTGCAATAAGCGGTATCAGTTCAAGAAGATTCTCATTTGAAGGGTTTTTGCCAAGTGATAAGAATGAGAAAAAAGAAATATTGACGGAGCTTTCACAGGAGAGCAGAACCATTATTCTGTATGAAGCTCCGCACAGACTTTTAAAAACATTAAAGGAACTTTTTGAGTGCCTGGGTGACAGGAAAATATCTATAGTAAGAGAACTTACAAAACTTCATGAAGAGGTGATTAGAGGAAACTTAGGTAAGATAATAGCCGACTATGAGTCCTGTGATATTGCAGTCAGAGGAGAGTATGTACTGGTTATAGAGGGTAAAAGCCTTATTGAAAAAAGAAATGAAAGGCAAAAATCTTTTGAAGAGATCAGTATAAAGGAGCATTTTGATAAGTATATCTTAATGGGGTTTGATAAAAAAGAGGCTATGAAAGCGGTAGCAAAAGATAGAGGAATACAAAAAAGAGAAGTTTATAAGGAACTTATAGGAGAGTAGTGAAAATATGAGAATCGGAGTAGGAAATGACCATGCGGCAGTGGAACTGCGGGAGATTATAATAAAATATCTGAAAAATGCAGGTCATGAGGTATTTGAGTTCGGTGCCAAAGAAGGTGAAAAATGTGATTACCCTGTACCGGGAAGAGATGTTGCGGAGGCTATAGCGGCGGGAAAACTTGACAAGGGTGTGCTTATTTGCGGTACGGGAATAGGTATATCTTTGGCGGCGAACAAGGTTCCGGGAATCAGAGCGGCGGTATGCTCGGAGCCTTATTCGGCAAAGATGGCGGCACTTCATAACAACGCTCAGATTATCGCCTTCGGTGCCAGAGTGGTAGGTTCCGAGATGGCAAAGATGATTGTAGATACCTTCCTTAGCACTGAGTATGAGGGAGGAAGACATCAAAACAGGCTTGATATTATCACTGAAATAGAAGAAAAATATTCAAGGTAAAATATATGGGAATAGCGGATTGGTTTAATTTTGAGACTGCAAAGCAAAAAAAGAAGAAAATGGACAGATATTATAAAAAGCTGTATCCGTTCGGTGAAGAACAAAAAAACTGGGAGCAGGATAGACTAAATGAGGTCTTTCCTAAGAATAAAAAAACAAAAAGCTATCATTTTGAACTTTTGATTTTGCGTGAAAGTATTGCAAATCTTTCAGATCCGGATATTTATGATGAAGATGAAGAGCGTCCGAATGTGGAAGAGGTAATAAAAAACTGGAAAGATAAAGAGACGGTTTATAGATTAAAACCTGAAGAAAAGCAGGCAATAATTGATATTGCACTTAAGGAAATGGAAAAGTTTAAAAAGTGAGGTAAATATAGTATGAATCTTGATGAGCAGAAGCAATTTATATTAGACGGTAATATGTATAATGATTTGACTGATGAGTTGGTTAAAGCACGTGAAAATACAGTATTTCTGACTGATGAGTATAATGCAAGTTTTGGAAAACCGTCAGAAGTAAGGGAAGCAATACTTAGAAGACTTTTAAAGTGTATCGGTAAAGGTGTTCACTTTGAACCTAATTTCAGATGTGAATTTGGATATAATATTTCAATAGGCAATAATTTTTATGCAAATTTTGATTGCATTATGTTGGACGGCGGGGGAATTGAGATTGGTGACAATGTGCTGTTCGGTCCAAGAGTCGGAATATATACTTCCAACCATGCAACAGATATGTGGGAGCGTACTCATGGAGCCTGCTATGCAAAGCCTGTAAAGATAGGTAATAATGTTTGGATTGGGGCAGGTGTAAATATAAATCAAGGCGTAACAATAGGAGATAATACAATTATAGGTTCGGGAAGTGTGATAACAAAGGATATTCCTGCAAATGTAATTGCGGCAGGAGTGCCATGTAAAGTGATTCGCAAGATAACGGAAGCGGATAAGACGGGATATAGTGTATAAATAATTTTATAATGCTTATATAATGATTTTATTCAAAGGAGATTTATGGATAAAAAAGTATTAACAGTACAGGACATATCATGTTTCGGACAGTGCTCTATAACAGTGGCACTTCCTGTTCTTTCAGCCTGTGGAGTGGAGACGGCTATAATGCCGTCTGCAATTTTATCAACACATACAGGTGGATTTAGCGGATTTACTTTCAGGGATTTGACTGAGGATTTGCCGAAGATTATGGAACATTGGTTAAAGGAAGGTATCAGTTTTGATGCGATATATACAGGCTATCTTGGAAGTAAAAGACAGATTGATATAGTAAAAGAGTTGTTTAATAATCTACTTAAGCCTGACGGCAAAAGAATAGTCGATCCGGCTATGGCGGATAACGGGAAGCTCTATACAGGCTTTGACGATGCATTCGTCAAAGAGATGAAAACTCTTATTGCAGCAGCTGATATAATCTTACCGAATATGACAGAGGCGGCACTTCTATCTGACAGTGATATAATACTTGAAAATCAAAGCAGTGAATATATAATAAGTATTATTAATAAGTTGAGAGAGCTTGGTGCAAAGAATGTAATCTTAAAGGGTATTAAGAATATTGAAGGCAAGCTTGGAATTGCAGTATATGAGGGCGAGAATGACAATATGGAGATATTCTATATTGACAGGATAAAAAAAGATGCACATGGTACAGGAGACTGCTATGCGGCCGCATTTACCGGCAGTCTTATAAAGGGCAAAAGTATGAGAGAAGCTGTAGAAATAGCGGCAAAATTTGTTTCAGAGGCTATATTAAAGACGGTAGATGATGACAGTCATTGGTATGGTGTAAAGTTTGAAAAAGCTATACCGGTGCTTGTTAGAGAGTTGGATAAATGATAAAAATAGATGTAGGGGATATACTTGCATTGAAAAAGCTGCATCCATGTGGCTCAAATAAGTGGGAAGTGCTTAGAATCGGGCAGGATTTGCGCCTGAAATGTATTGGTTGCGGCCATCAGATGATGATTGCAAGAAAGAGTATAGAAAAAAACATTAAATCAAAAGAAAAAGGAAAAGATATACAATGAGTATTTTGAATGTTGAAAATTTGAGCCATGGTTTTGGAGATAGAGCTATTTTTGATAATGTTTCATTCAGAATGCTGAAAGGTGAGCATATAGGACTGGTAGGTGCCAACGGAGAGGGTAAGTCTACATTTATGAGTGTGGTGACAGGTAAGCTTATGCCTGACGAGGGAAAAATAGAATGGGCTAAGGATGTAAGGATAGGTTACCTTGACCAGCATTCGGTTTTGGAAGAAGGTATCAGTATAAGAGATGCACTAAAGCAGGCATTTGACCACCTTTTTGATATGGAAAAAAGGATGAATGAAATCTGTGATATGCTTACTACAGCTGATGAAAGCGAGATGGATGAGCTTATGGAAGAACTTGGCACTGTTCAGGAACTTTTGACGGCACATGATTTCTATACTATAGATGCAAAAATAGAAGAGGTCGCAAATGCACTTGGACTTACCGATATCGGACTTGAAAGGGATGTGACCGAGCTTAGCGGAGGACAGAGAACAAAGATTCTTTTAGCTAAGCTTCTGTTACAAAAACCTGATATTTTACTTCTTGATGAGCCTACAAACTATCTGGATGCCGAACATATAGAGTGGTTGAAAAGATACTTACAAGATTATGAGAATGCATTTGTACTTATCTCACATGATATACCTTTTCTTAATTCTGTGGTAAATATCATATATCATATGGAAAATCAGGAGTTAAACAGATATGTAGGAGATTATAATAAGTTTCTTGAAGTATATGAGGTTAAGAAAAAACAGCTTGAGGCGGCTTATAATCGTCAGCAAAAGGAAAGAGAAGAGCTGGCTGATTTTGTTGCCAGAAATAAAGCAAGAGTTGCCACCAGAAATATGGCTATGAGCAGGCAAAAGAAGCTTGATAAGATGGATATTATAGAGCTTGCTGCAGAAAAACCGAAGCCGGAGTTTAACTTTAAAGAGGCAAGAACACCTGGTAAGACCATATTTGAAACGACAGATCTTGTAATAGGATATGATACACCGCTTTCAAAACCTATAAATGTAAGGATGGAAAGAGGGGAAAAGATTGCCATGTTCGGAGCGAACGGCATCGGAAAATCCACTCTTTTAAAGAGCATTCTTGGACTTACACCGGCATTGTCGGGTAAGAGTTCTTTGGGGGATTATCTGGAGATAGGATATTTTGAGCAGGAAAGCGATAATAAGTCAAAAAACACCTGTATTGAGGAGCTGTGGAGTGAGTTTCCGGGATACAGCCAGTATGAAGTCAGATCGGCACTGGCAAAATGCGGTCTTACCACCAAGCATATAGAGAGCCTTTTTAGAGTGCTTTCAGGTGGAGAGCAGGCAAAGGTAAGACTTTGTAAGATTATAAACAGAGCCACTAATGTACTGTTTTTAGATGAGCCTACCAACCATTTGGATGTGGATGCAAAAGAAGAATTAAAAAGAGCATTGAAAGCGTACAAGGGAAGTATACTTCTGATTTGCCACGAACCTGATTTCTATGAGGACTTTATCACAGGGAGCATAGACTGTAGGGAGTGGTCATTGAGAGTATAATTATATGTGCTTTAGTTATTTATTTTAAGCATCACATGAAGACCGATTTATATAAATACCGGTCTTCCCTCAAGCATATCTTTAATACTGTCAAAGATGCCTATTTGTTCTTTTTTTATTGTCTCATTACGCTTAGAGTATTGCAGAACATTTTTATTTGGATATATTAGGACTTTATCATTTATGGCTTATAACTTTTAAAATTATTTTCAAAAAGTTATTGACAGAGTATGAGATAAAGTATATACTACATTCACCGCTTTTGAGGCGGACAAATTTTTAAAGGAAAATCAAAACTTTTGAAATAAAAAATTAAAAAAGTTATTGACAAAGATTTAAGAATTTGATATTATACAAAAGTTGCTCAATGAGAGCAAACAGGCTTAAAGAAAACTTTTAAAAATAACTCAAAAAGTTGTTGACAAGGTAAAGTAAGCTTGATATAATATTGAGACAGCAATAATGAACCTTGATAATTTAAGATTAAACAGTACACACAACCCTGAAAATTCGCATATTTCGCATATTTTTCTTAATGAAAGTGAGCGTAAGCGAAACTTGAATTTAGAAAAATAGCGCACCTTGCCGAACGAAGTGAGGCAAAGGTGTTACGTTAAAAAATATGATGAGATTTCAGATGCATTTTTCACTTGATGAAAACGAGCGAAAGCTTGTTTCATATCTTAGTGAAAAAGTAGTTCTTCGTACGAGTGAAACAAGTACGATAGAACGACCTTAAAACAGTAGATCTGTGAAAACAGATGCAAGCTAGCGACAGGCTAGATTAAACTTTTATATGAGAGTTTGATCCTGGCTCAGGATGAACGCTGGCGGCGTGCTTAACACATGCAAGTCGAACGAAGCTGCCTGGAGGAAGTTTTCGGATGGAATTTAGGT
>NZ_GL622296.1:2745376-2761039 GCF_000185385.1 Lachnoanaerobaculum saburreum DSM 3986 | reverse complement strand
ACACATATTTTTCTTGGTGAGTACAAGCGTAGCGAAGTACGAGCCTAGAAAAATAGCGTACTTGAACTTACAGAGTAAGTTCATAGTATTTCCTTTACAAATGATTGGTACATTGGTATAATAAGCATATGCGCGAGTGGCTCAGTTGGTGGAGTACGACCTTGCCAAGGTCGGGGTCGCGGGTTCGAGTCCCGTCTCGCGCTCTGAAAAGTCTTGTTTTACAAGGCTTTTTTGTTTTTTGTAAAAAACTTTTAAAACCAATCTTGAAAAAAGTTTAAAAATGTAATATAAAATAATAATCTGTTTACAAGATATATTTTGATTTTTATCTTGACATTCTAAAAATAGGTGATATACTAAAACAGTAATGATTCTTATTTTTAGAAAGGGATATACATGAAGGATCTAAAGTATAGTATACAAAGGGAGGCTATCTTAGATAACTTAAAGTCTAGAGTTGATCATCCTACAGCTGATATGCTCTTTCAGTCACTACGAAAAGATGATCCTAAGATTAGCTTAGGTACCGTTTATAGAAATCTCAGTTTGCTCACTGAGATAGGTCGAATAAAGAAATTATCCGACAGGAACGGGATTGAGAGATATGATTACAATACCACAGATCATTACCATTTTGCATGTAAGGCTTGCTCAAAGCTCATTGATTTACCTACAGGTATTATAGCAGGTTTAGATGAGAAGGCTAAACATGAAGATATCGGTATTGTTGAAAATCATTCACTCATTTTTTATGGCTATTGTAAGGAATGTTATCAAAAAATGCTCTATATAGATTCAAAAAAAGCAGTATAATTTTGAAACTGTTTTGATAACTTTCGTACATTATAGTAATTTTTGATATTTTAAGGAGGAAATTTTTATGTCAAAATACGCAGGAACAAAAACAGAGAAGAACTTGATGGAGGCATTTGCAGGTGAGTCTCAGGCCAGAAACAAATATACATATTACGCTTCAGTAGCTAAGAAGGCAGGTTACGAGCAGATGGCAGCTCTTTACCTTGAGACAGCAGATCAGGAGAAGGAGCATGCAAAGATGTGGTTTAAGGAGTTCCACGGTATCGGAACACCTGAGGAGAACCTTGTAGATGCAGCAGCGGGAGAAAACTATGAGTGGACAGATATGTATGCTCGTATGGCAAGAGAAGCAAGAGAAGAAGGCTTCGAGGCGCTTGCAAAGAAGTTTGAGCTTGTAGCTAAGGTAGAGGCAAGCCATGAGAAGAGATATCTTAAGCTTCTTGAGCATTTGAAGAACAACGGTACATTCAAGGGAGATGCTCCTCTTGGTTGGAAGTGCCGTAACTGCGGATATATCCATGAGGGTGCAGAGGCTCCTACAGTATGTCCATGTTGTGCTCATCCACAGGCATACTTTGAGAGAATGACTGTGAACTACTAAAATGAGCTTCAAAATAGTATAAAATCTTAAAATTGACAGAGGCTCCTCAAGCAAAATTGAGGAGCCTCTAATCTTTTTATACAACTATAGTCAAATGTAGTAAAGATGTGTTATAATGTTATCTATTGTTTTATGATATATAGATAGCAGGAAGATTGCTAGTATTAAAACGAAAAAAAATTTTGGAGGTCAATATGGCAGAAGAGACAATGAAGGACTTTGAGAAGGAGCTTGAAGAGTCATATAAAAATATGGACACAAAAGAGGAGCCACAGGAAAATAAGTGGGAAGTTTTTGAGAAGATGTTGGCTGAGAAGACAGTTTCAAAGGTTAAAATCACAGAAGTGGTTAAGGGCGGATGTATAGCTTTTTTAGAGGAAGTAAGGGGATTCATCCCTGCAAGCCAGCTGTCAAGTCAGTATGTTGAAAATCTTGATGAGTATCTGGGTAAGAGTCTTGAGGTTATAGTTATTACAGCTGAGCCTGCCAAGAAGAAACTCGTTCTTAGCCACAGAGCGATTGAAAAGGAAGAGGCAAAGAAGGAAAGACAGGCTAAGTTTGACAGTGTCAAAGTAGGAGATGTACTTGAAGGTAAAGTGGATTCAATCAAGGACTATGGTGCATTCATTGACCTTGGGGACGGTATTTCAGGATTACTGCATGTGTCACAGATTTCAAATCAGAGAGTGAAGAATCCGGCTGCCGTACTCAAAGAGGGTGAGAGTGTAAAGGTAAAAGTGACAGGAATCAAGGATGGAAAGATTTCACTTTCAAAGAAAGCACTTGAGGAGAATGCAGAGCAAAAAGATCCCTCAAAAGGATTTAAATATGTAGAAAAAGGTGTTGCATCAACATCATTAGCCGGACTGTTGAAGGACATCAAATTAGACTAGGGGAGGTTTAAAGTGGCAGAAAGTAAAGCAAAAGCTCTGCAAAAAGAACTTTCATATGAATATCCGCATATAGCCAAGGTGTCTCCTGATCAGATAGAAAAGGCGGCAGAGTTTGCAAACGGCTATAAGAATTTTTTAAATAAGTCTAAGACTGAGAGAGAAGTAGTGAAAGAAGTTACAAGTTTACTTGAAGCAAACGGCTATACAGTTTTTGATCCTAAAAAGAGTTATAAACCGGGAGATAAAATTTATAAAGTAAACAGAAAAAAAGCAGTACTTGCTTCTACAATCGGTACTGAGTCTATTACCGAGGGTATAAGAATCAACGGTGCACATATAGACTCTCCGAGACTTGATCTTAGGCCGAATCCGATGTATGAAAAGAGTGAGACAGCTTACTTTAAGACACATTACTATGGTGGAATAAAGAAGTATCAGTGGGCAACAATGCCTCTTTCAATGCATGGAGTAATCTTTAAAAAAGATGGCAGCTTTGTAGAGATAAATGTAGGTGAAAACGAAGAAGATCCGGTGTTTTATATAAGCGATCTGCTTCCACATCTGTCAAAGAAGCAGGATAAAAGAACTCTTGAAGAGGGAATCAAAGGTGAAGAGCTGAATATTTTCTTAGGTACATTGCCTTTTGATAACAGTGATGATATTAAGGACAGTGTGAAGTTAAAGACTTTAGAGATTTTAAATCAAATGTATGGAATCACAGAGAGAGATTTTGCAAGAGCCGAGATAGAATTTGTCCCTGCAACAAAGGCAAGGGATGTAGGATTTGACCGTTCACTTTTAGCCGGTTACGGTCATGATGACAGAGTGTGTGCATACCCTGCAATTATAGCGGAGGTGGAAGCAAAATCGCCAAAGTATACTACACTTACAATCTTGGCAGATAAAGAAGAGATAGGTTCAGTAGGTAATACCGGTTTACATTCTCATTTTGTATATGATTATATAGAGTATCTTTCACAGTGCTTTAGGGCAGATGTGAAAGAAGTATGTGAAAAGTCTGCTTGTCTTTCATCAGATGTTAATGCGGCTTTTGATCCTACATTTCCTGATGTGTATGAACCGAACAATTCCGCATATCTGAATAAAGGTTGTGTACTTACAAAATATACAGGTGCCAGAGGAAAAAGCGGATCATCAGATGCAAGTGCCGAGTTTATGAATAAGGTCATTTCTATCATGGATGAACATAATGTTCACTGGCAGACAGGTGAACTCGGTGCCATAGATGCCGGCGGCGGCGGAACTATTGCACAGTATGTTGCGATGATGAATATAGATGTAGTAGATTTGGGTGTACCTGTTATTTCTATGCATTCGCCGTATGAGGTAATATCAAAATTAGATTTATATAATACATATCTTGCCTTTAAGGCATTTTATGAGTAAGTAAGTGAAAGGTTTTATTTTATGAGATTAAGAAAGTTAGCTGTGATTGGAATGGTGGTTTTGGCTACAATGAGTGCTTGCGGAGCCGAAAAAAAAGACAGTACAGGCAGTACTGAGGCAAAAACCGGTACGGAAGCAAGTACAGAAGCAAAAACAGAGGCAAAGAAGCCAAGTGACCTCGGCAGTGTAAAACTTGGGAATTATATCGGTGTAGAGATACCTAATATAGATACAACCGTAAGTGATCAGGAAGTGGAATCACAGATAAATACAGAACTGCAGCAGGATCCCGACAAGGAGAATATAACAGACAGAGCCGTTCAGGAAGGCGATACTGTAAACATTGACTACACCGGAACGAAGGACGGAGTTGCCTTTGACGGCGGCAGTGCAAAAGGCTATGATTTAGTTATCGGCAGCAAGAACTTTATTGACGGATTTGAGAGCGGACTTGTAGGTCACAATATCGGTGAAAATGTACAGCTGAATCTTACATTCCCGTCTGATTATAATAATAAGGATTTGGCAGGTGCTGCGGTAGTATTTGATGTAAAAATTAATTCTATTTCAGTTTCAAAACCTGCTACACTTACAGACGAGTGGGTAAGCAGACATACAAACAATGCACAGAAAACAGTTGATGAATATAAAGCTGAAGTGAGAAAAAAACTTGAAGATCAGAAAAAGAAGAGTGCAAAGCAACAGGATGAGTACAATGCTTTAACAGCTGTAATCAAGGATTCAACCTATAAGCTTAATGATAAGGCCATAGACTATGAGTATGATATCTCTATGGAGCCTATCAACAGTATGATTAGTCAGTATGGTATGACAATGGCACAGTATGCACAGGCTTACGGTACAGATGAAGAAGGCTTAAAGAAGCAGATCAGAGAGCAGGCTGAAAATGTTGTTAAGCAGGAAGTTACTTTAAATACAATCTATAAGAAAGAAAAGATGTCTTTAAAAGATGAGGACTACCAAAAGGTTATAGAGGCAAGCGGGCTTACTATAAGTAAAGATGAACTTATAAAGCAATATGGCAAAGATAAGGTTGAAGAAGCTGTAAAATCATACAAGGTTGTCAGTTTCCTGGTTGAGAAGGCAAAGAGAAGTGCGGCAACAGTAAATGTCAACGGTGAGACAATCAGCGGTGCTGAAAGTTCAACAAGTGCTGAAAGTACAACTGCACAAAGTAGCGAGGCTGCTAAATAATGAAAGCACTGTTCTTTGATATAGATGGAACTTTGATTGACAATGAGACCAAACAGGTACCGAGGTCTGCACTGAAGGCTATAAAAGATGCAAGAGAAGCAGGCCATTTGACATTTATCAATACAGGTAGAGTGGAGTGTATTATCGGCAATATAAAAAGTCGATTTAAAATGGACGGCTATATATGTGGCTGCGGTACACAGATAGTAGTTGGAGATAAGACCGTCTTTGAGAAGAGGATAGATCATGACAGAGGCATTGAAATAAAAAAACTGTTGAAGAAATTCAATGTTGAAGGTATGTTAGAGGCAAGGCAGGGAATTTATTTTCCTGCCAAACCTTTTATATATCCGGAGATAACAGAGAGAGCCTTGGATGCAATAAGTACAGTTGTAGAACCCTCTGTAGGTGAGTTTGACAGGGATGACTATGATTTTGACAAGTTTTGTATATTTGATGATCCGAGATTTTCAAGGAGTGATTTAAAGTCATTCTTTGCCGAATGCAGTGATTTTGATATTATAGATCGTGGTGCAGGATTTTATGAATGTGTGCCATATCCATGCTCAAAGGGTAAAGGTGTTTTAAAAGTACTTGACTATTATGGTATAGCATTAGAAGATGCTTATGTATTTGGGGACAGCATGAATGATTTGCCTATGTTTACCTGTGGTGCTAAGAACAGAATAGTACTTGGTGAGCATGATACGGCATTAGAGGAGTATTCCACATACTTTGCAAAAAAGGTATTGGAGGACGGAATATATTTGTCAATGAAGGAACTAGGTCTTATATAGTTTCATAAGTTTTGGAGAGATTATGTTTTTTAAGGATGTTTGGAGAGATGTACAGGCTGTAAAAGAGAGAGATCCGGCAGCCAGAAATGCATTTGAAGTATTATTTTTATATCAAGGTATTCATGCCTTGATTATGCATAGAATTGCACATTGGTTTTATAAAAAGCATATGTTCTTTATAGCAAGATGGATATCACAGGTTTCAAGATTTTTTACAATGATAGAAATTCACCCGGGAGCCGAGATTGGTGCCGGAGTGCTGATAGATCATGGTGCAGGAACTGTAATAGGTGAGACGGCGGTAGTCGGGGATAATTGTACACTGTATCAGGGTGTGACTTTAGGCGGTGTAGGTACTGCCAAGGGCAAAAGACATCCTACCCTTGGGAAAAATGTTATGGTAGGTGCGGGTGCAAAGATTTTAGGTTCATTTGAAGTAGGTGACAATGCATCTATAGGTGCAAACTCAGTGCTTCTTAAGCCTTTAGAGAGCGATTCCACAGCAGTCGGGATACCTGCAAAGCCGGTCAAACTGAACGGACAGGCAGTTGAGAAGAAGCATAAGCTTGCACAGGTAAATGCAGATATTTCAAAATTGGCAGAGACTATTGATATACTGAATGAAAGATTAAGCCAAATGGAGGATTTACTGAAGAAAAACGGTATTGATACAAGCGGCTTAAAGAATAACAGAGATACTACTGAATTTACTGATTGGGTAATTTGATGGAAATAGATGTAGAGAGCAGACAATTGGGAGTCGGATATTCGATTTTTGATTTGTCTGCTTTTTTAGAAGAAAGAGCCTTTGTATACTTATTGCGTTGTAATGACAACAGCCTGTACTGCGGGTGGAGCTTTGATATAATAAAGAGACTGAAAGCACATAATTCAGGTAAGGGAGCCAAATATACAGGAGCAAGACTTCCTGTAGAACTGGTATATTTTGAGGTATATAAAGATAAGACGGATGCAATGAAAAGAGAATATGAGATAAAACAATTAACGAAGAAACAAAAGGAAAGATTGGTAAATGGCATTAAAGATATTATATGAGGATAATGATATTATAGTAGTGATAAAGCCCAGAGGGGTTTTTAGTCAGTCAAGTTCCGGTTTTGAAGAAGATATGGTAAGTCTTATAAAAAAACATCTTGGAAAAGACAGCTATATAGGTGTGGTT
The DNA here is from genome assembly GCF_000185385.1 of Lachnoanaerobaculum saburreum DSM 3986. Lineage (GTDB taxonomy): Bacteria > Bacillota > Clostridia > Lachnospirales > Lachnospiraceae > Lachnoanaerobaculum > Lachnoanaerobaculum saburreum. The sequence goes on along the minus strand of NZ_GL622296.1, from coordinate 2,754,127 downwards.
CATAGACTTGACAAGCCGGTATATGGGATAATGGTTTATGGAAAGAATAAAAAAGCTACAGGCATACTTTGTAATGAACTTAGAAAAAAGAATATAAGAAAGATATATGAAGCACTTGTAGAGGGTGTTCCAAGTGAAAATAGAGGTAAATTAAGAGATTTTATAAAGAAAGATAATAATATCAGCAGGGTGGTAGAAAAAGATACTGAAGATGCAAAGGAAGCCGTATTGGAGTATGAGATAATAGAGACAAAATACAGTGCGGACAGATATATTACCAGACTTAAAATAAATCTGCTTACAGGCAGGCATCATCAGATAAGGCTTCAGTGTGCGGCTCATGGCTTTCCTATATTGGGCGATCACAAGTATAATGAGAGAGTGATAAAAGAAAAACTTGATTACAATAAAGTACCGGCATTGGCAGCTGTGGCGCTTGAGTTCAAGCATCCAAAGACGGGCAAGGAAATGAAATTTAAAACAGGTGCAGATTTTTGAAAAATTTTTTTTGAAAAAAATAAAAAAAGTTATTGACAAATTACATCTAAAATGATAATGTTAGGGAGTACTAACTAAGGGAAATAAATTTCCTTTTAAAAATAAGACGGAGGTAGGTATGCCGGTTGAGATAGTAAACAGGCTGGCAACTGATGATGAGAATAGTGTAGAACTCAGACTTATCATTCAAAATGCCGCAGTGCTGAAAGGGAAAAGGATTTCCGGTATGCTCTTTCTAAATGATAGGGAGTTAGCCAGAATAAGTATAAAATTACATAATACGAATATCAGTTTGATTATCCTTTGTACCTGCAAAAAGAGGCATTTGGTAATGGTGTACAGAGCAAAAGAGCTGGAAGAATATCTCAAGAATAAAGATGTCGGTAATTATTTGAGAGAGTTTGGATATAGGAGAGATGATTTTATATCAAATCTTATCAGACTGCATCAGAGGATGAATAGCTTTTATAATAGAATGAAAGAATTTCCACATGAGGTAGGCATATTCCTCGGGTATCCGATATGTGATATAAAGGGCTTTCTTGAAAATAAAGGAGAGAGATATTTGCATAGCGGGTATTGGAAAATATATGGCAACTTGGAAGAGACCAGAAAAAAATTTTTAAGCTATGATGAGGCCAGAGAGATTGCTATCGGTGAGTTTTTATCCGGAAGAGAGCTGGAGAATATAGCTTGTTGATAACAGTTTTGGGTCTAGAAAATAAGGAGAAAAAAATGGAAAAAGCAATTATCGTTTATTGGAGTTCAACAGGAAACACAGAGGCTATGGCAAATGCGATAGCTGACGGAGTAAAGGCGGCAGGCGGTACACCTGAGCTGGTATATGTTGACAATGTAAATGTTGATGAATTACTGGCACAGCCGGCATTTGCTATCGGATGTCCGGCAATGGGAGCTGAGGAGTTGGACGAATCAGTGGATAGTTTTGTATCGGAGATTGAAGGCAAGGTATCAGGCAAGAATATTCTTCTATTCGGTTCATATGATTGGGGCGATGGAGAATGGATGAGACTATGGGTTGAGCGTATGCAGAATGCAGGTGCCAATATCATAGGTGGTGAAGGCATTATAGCAAACCTTGAACCGGATGCAGATGCAAAGGCTGCACTTGAGGCAGCAGGAAAGCAGTTAGCTGCGTTTTAAATTTGGTCTTAATATTAGGTTTTCCTAATTTAAGATATGGTAGCTGTTATCTATACAATATGGGCAGCTATCATATATATCAAGTAAGACATGAGCAACCTTATTTGATAATATACAGTGTTACACATATTGAAATTTCCTCTTACTTAAAAGACAGGCCTTGAGCAAGCCTGTCTTTTTTTGCAATAAAGCAGGGCGTTTATAAGGACTGTATAAACTCCTAAAATATAAGAATTTACTACTTGACAGTTTACAAAGTCCATTGTATAATTCTCCGGAACTAGTTAGATTATGTATTAAATTCGCCACATACGCCGGTATAGTGGTTTTTTTCTAATCTTAAACGAGTTGGTAGATTGAAGTTAAAGTTTTGACTTCAAAATAAAAAATATAAGGACAATTTTACTTAAGCAGGAGTGAAGTAGAAGTCAAAATGGAGGAAATATGGCAGAGAAAAAGCATATATTAACTTATGAGGGACTTAAAAACTTAGAAGAAGAGCTACAGGATCTGAAGGTCAATAAGAGAAAAGAAATAGCCGGAAAGATAAAAGAGGCAAGGGAGCAGGGAGATCTCTCAGAGAATGCAGAATATGATGCTGCCAAGGATGAACAAAGAGATATAGAAGCAAGAATAGAACAACTTGAAGCATTACTTAAAAACGCTGAAGTGGTTGTAGAAGATGAAGTTGATCTGGATACAATAGGTATCGGTTGTAAGGTGAAGATTCTTGATAAGGACTTTGATGAAGAACTTGATTTCAAGATTGTAGGTTCTACAGAGGCGGATTCACTTGCAGGAAAGATAAGCAATGAGTCACCGTTGGGTAAGGCATTACTGGGAAAGAAAATCGGAGAGACGGCAGAAGTGGAAACACAGGCCGGTGTATCAGAATATATGGTATTGGAAATACAAAGGGTATCTTAAGGAGGAAATATGGCAAACAGCAATGAACCAATGACAAGTGAGGATCTAAATCATATTTTAAAAGCAAGAAGAGACAAGTTGTCTGAATTGCAGCAGACAGGTAATGATCCGTTCTTTATCACAAAGTATGATGTAGACAAACATAGTACAGATATAAAGGACAACTTTGAAAAGCTGGACGGAAAAAGTGTCAATATTGCAGGTAGGCTTATGTCAAAGCGTGTCATGGGTAAAGCGTCATTTTGCCATGTACAGGATTTAACAGGAAAGATACAGGCATATGTAGCAAGGGATTCTGTAGGAGAGGACGAGTACAAGGCTTTTAAAAAGCTTGATATCGGAGATATTGTAGGTGTCACAGGTACTGTATTTAAGACACAGACAGGTGAGATAAGTATTCATGCCACAGATGTAGTATTGCTTTCAAAGAGTTTAAAGCCGCTTCCTGAGAAGTTTCATGGACTTACAGATACCGATACAAGATATCGCCAAAGATATGTAGACCTTATAATGAATGAGGATGTAAAGGATACATTTGTAAAGAGATCAAGAATTATCACAGAGATTAGAAAGTTTCTGGACGGTCAGGGCTTTATAGAAGTTGAGACACCTATGCTTGTAAGTAATGCCGGCGGGGCGGCGGCAAGACCTTTTAATACTCATTACAATGCACTTGACGAAGATGTAAAGCTTCGTATTTCTCTCGAGCTGTACCTGAAGAGACTTATAGTAGGAGGTCTTGAGAGAGTATATGAGATAGGCAGAGTATTTAGAAATGAGGGTGTAGATACCAGACATAACCCGGAGTTTACACTGATGGAGCTTTATCAGGCATATACAGATTATCATGGCATGATGGATCTTACTGAAAATATGTTCAGATATTTGGCACAGACCGTATGCGGAAGTACTACAATACCTTATGCTGAAGCTATGATAGACCTTGGAAAGCCGTTTGAGAGAACTACAATGGTAGAGGCAATCAAGAAATATTCAGGTGTAGACTTTGACAAAGTAGAGACTACCAAGGAAGCTAAGGCACTTGCAAAGGAAAAGAAAATTGAATTTGAAGAGCGTCATACCAGAGGTGATATCATTAATCTGTTCTTTGAGGAGTTTGTTGAAGAAAAGCTTATACAGCCGACATTTGTGATGGATCATCCTATTGAGGTGTCACCGCTTACAAAGAAGAAACCCGGTGATCCGAGGTATGTTGAGAGATTTGAGTTATTTATCTACGGTAGAGAGATGGCAAATGCATACTCTGAGCTTAATGATCCGATTGACCAGAGAGAAAGATTTAAGGCACAGGAAGCGGCATTTGCAGCAGGTGATGAGGAGGCAAATCATACAGACGAAGACTTCTTAAATGCACTTGAGATCGGTATGCCGCCTACAGGAGGTATAGGATACGGTATCGACAGACTTGTAATGTTACTTACCAACTCACCGGCAATCAGAGATGTGCTTCTGTTCCCGACATTAAAGTCAAGTAGGTGATAAACCCTGGAAAAACCAAGGGTTTTGAGTGGTAAGGAGAGCTTGTGTACCACAAAAGTACCATAAAAGTTCCAATAGTAAATGCAGGATAATACATGATAATGCATTTAAATCTTGGGGAGTCAATTAATATTTGCAAAATTAAGGACACTTTCTAAAAGAGAAATCTTTTGAGAGTGTCTTTTTTGTTATGGTTAGAATAAATTTAGTAAAAAACTTTAGGAGGAAAAAACATGGGAATTTGTACAGCGATAGGTGCGGTGGATGCGATGCAAAGAATAACCGTTCCCAAAATGAAACAGAAATTATGTCCAATTATAGGAGGAATGAAAATATGTTGAAAATAAGAATTTCGGGGGCTACATATGAACTTAAGGATTACCTTGAACATATGAAGAAAGATAAAATTTATCAGATTATAAGCAAGTCACGGCCATTGAAAAATAAAGGAACTAATAGGATTTTCCGAGTTTTCACAGATGTTGATAAAAAAACTAAGATAGTTGCCAGAGAGTCAAAGACTGTAGAATAATAATGGAGGGATACGGTTATGTCAAAAGTAATCGCAATAGCGAATCAGAAAGGCGGAGTGGGCAAGACCGCTGTATCAAGCAACCTAAGTGTAGGCCTTGCAATGAATGGAAAGAAGGTAATGGTTATAGACGCAGATCCACAGGGTAATCTTACATCTAGCCTTGGAATTGATAATGCAGATGAATTAGAGAACACTCTTGCATCATTCATAGAGCGTGAGATAACGGAGAGACAGATTGAACTGTCAGAATATATTATGCATAATGAAGAGGGAGTGGATATTATGCCATGTAATATCAAACTTGCAGGAATGGACTATATGATTATGAATGCGTTAAGCAGAGAGTATCTGCTTGATGCCTTTGTATCAAATGTAAGGGATAAATATGATTATATTTTAATTGATTGTTCACCTAGCCTTAACTTGGTGACAATCAATGTGTTAACTGCATCTGATTCAGTAATCATTCCTGTAGAGGCTTCGTATCTTTCGATGACTGGGTTACAACAGCTTCTTGCATCAATAGGTTCAACGAAGAGAAAACTTAATCGTAAGCTGGAAGTCGAAGGAATTGTCATAAATAAGGTTAATACTCGTACCAATCATGAGAAGAACATAATAGGCAAACTTCGGGAAGCATATGGGAGTCAGATAAAAATCTTTGATGTTATGATTCCTGAGTCGGTGAGGGCAAAGGAATGTACTGCTTTTGGAGTAAGTATCTATAAGCATGATGGCAAAGGCAAGGTTGCAAAGTCTTTTGAAGAATTAACAAGGGAGGTAATGGAACATGGCTGTTAAGAAAACTCTTCCTGAACGGGTTCAGCTTAAAAATCTTGACTCATTATTTGGAATCAACCAGGAACAGACAGGACAGGTACTGGAAGTCTCTATAAGAGATCTATTTCCATTTCAGAATCATCCATTTAAGGTACTGGATGATGACAAGATGCTACAGACAGTTGATAGTATTCGTGAAAATGGTATCCTTGTACCGATTATGGTTCGTAACAGACTAAAGGGTGGGTATGAAGTGATATCGGGTCATAGGCGTAAACATGCTGCTGAAATAGTTGGGCTTGAGACGGTTCCGGTTATTATCAGAGATTTGACAGACGATGAAGCTGTAATTGCTATGGTGGATGCTAATCTCCAAAGAGAAGAGATTCTTCCAAGTGAAAAGGCGTATGCATACAAGATGAAGCTTGATGCATTGTCTCATCAGGGTAAGAAAGAAGACTTAGCAGCTTCCACCCAAGTTGGGTGGAAGTCGGAGTCAGCAAATAAGGTTGGAGAAACAGCAGGTGATAGCAAGAACCAAGTACGTAGATATATCCGTCTTACAGAGTTGCTTCCCGAGCTATTGGAGATGGTAGACAATAAAAAATTAAAATTCAATCCAGCTGTAGAAATTTCATACATAAGCCCAAACGAGCAATGTTTACTTTTAGAAGTTATAAAAGTAGATAATGTGGTTCCATCTTTAGCCCAAGCTCATCAAATAAAAAAACTGTCGCAAGAAAAGTCATGTACTAAGGAAGCACTTCATGCTCTGCTTTCAGTAGCAAGTATTAAGGAAAGAAATGTGGTAATTAAGCATGAGGTCATTATGCAATATTTTCCGGCTGAAGTGAGTGATGCTGAAATAGAGAGTCTCATTGTAAGACTCCTTGAAGACCATCGTAAGAAGCACGGAGGTATTTGATTATGGCTAAGTTTGAATACGATTATTACTCGGGTGCGGAAAGTGAACAGTTTCGATTTTTGAAGATACCTAAGGTGTTTTTTGAAGACTCTGATTACGAAGAATTAGGTTTGGCAGAATGTATTTTGTATGGTTTTTTACATGAACAGGTTGCTCTCTCAAAGAAGAATGGATGGGTTGATGAATACGGAAGAACATATGTTATAAGGTCATTGGAATCAGTTCAGAAGCTTCTGTGTAATTGCAGCCCTGATAAAGCAAGATCTACACTGAAAAACCTCATTGATTTTGGACTTATTGAGAAAAAAAGAAGAGGACAGGGAAAGCCGGACATTATTTATGTGAAGAACTTTGTAACTAAGAAATTGAAAATATCCCAATTAAAAAAAGTAGGTGTTTGTGAAATTTTTTTTTCTGAGAAGGAAAAACCCAAGCTCTTGAAAGAGAAAAAATCAATTTCAAGAGACATGAAAAACCAAACTTTAGAAGTGGAAAAATCCGCACCTAATAATACTAATTTAAAGACAAATGAGTTTAATAAGACTAATCATAATCTGATCCAAGGTATCGGCAATAACATAAGGGAACAAATTAGAGTGGATAAGTCACAATATGATAGTGATGAAGGTGAGGTTGAAAAGCTCATAGAACAAATTAAGGTAAATATTGATTATGATGAATATTCATCCAGATATCATGCAGAATATAATAATCGCTATGAGGAAATGTTCCAGATAATCGTTGAAATGGTAGTAGGAAGGCGTGATAAATTGGTTATTGGAGGAACAGAGTATTCACAGTTCATTATAAAAAAACGTTTTATGTCTTTGAACGCAAGTCATCTTGAATATGCAATGTGGAAGCTTTCAGAGAATCTTGGAGAAATCCATAACATAAAGAAATATATGATTGCCACACTCTTTAATGCACCTACAACAATGAACAACTTTTATACTCAGCTTGTTTATCATGATATGCACAGTGATAAATGGTTTAAGATGATTGAAAAGAAAAGGAATGAAGAGAAGGTCAGTTTTGATATGTAAGCTGAGGGGCAAAAGCATGAAAGAAACTATTTCAAATGAATCATTGGCAGATGCAATTACGTTAGTGCTTTATATTTTGGATATTGATATAGAATCTAATGTGGAAGCAGATAAGGAATATTTGTTAAAACAATATTTTAGAAAATAAATATTAATATGATAGTGATAGGAAGCAGATTCAGAACTTGGCGTAGAAATGAAACTGCTCCTTTTTTATATTACTGGTAAATGAAAAGATATGAAATTGGTTAAAAAGAATTGTCAAGGTGAAAGAGGAAGAAAGAAATAGGAATGTAAGCATGTTTTTTATAAATGGATAAGAGAGGTGAAATATTGATCAATGAAGAAGTAAGCAGACAGGTTATTGCCGTTGTAGAAAGAGGAAATATAAGGACAGCTAAAATGGTAATAGACCTTATGAAAGGGGTGCTGAATATGGCAGCCAAAAAAGGGAAAAGTCTAAAGGAATTTATAGAAGAAAAGAAACCGACAACCGTAAAAGATTTGGTGAAGAAAGGGAAAGTTGAAACATTAGAACTAAATGACCTTGACTTTAAGGGCTTAAAAAGAGAACTGAATAAAAACGGAGTAAAATTCAGCATCAAAAAAGATCTTACTACAGGAAATAACATTATCTTCTTTCAGGCAAAGGATGAAAAGGTCATGGAGCAGGCGTTTAAGGAAGCAGTAGAAAAATTTGCCGGAAAGAATAAGAAAAGAGAATCGGTAATGGGTAAACTAAATCAATTCAAAGAAAAGGTGAAAAACGCACCTAAGAAAGATAAAATCAAGGAGAAACTTAATGAGCAAAGCTTATAGGAATATGTCTTTTAGCCAAAAGAGGAATATATAAAAGAAAGTCCAACAAAGTTTTTCAGTTTATCTTCTCACATGAAAAGTAGGATCATTTGCAATAATGAAAACAAAAGGATGCAAGATTCGGTGGAATTAAGTAAAAAGTGATATAATATTGAAATGATGATAAAGAAAGGAAAGCTGCCTACAGTGAAGAAAAATTTATGTCCAAGATGTAATCGTAAGATGAAGCAACAGTTTATAGGACTGTTACATTGTAAATGCGGTATGAGCTATCATAAAGATATGGGATATTTTGAAAGAACAGGGAATATGATTTTTGCATTAGAAAAGAAAAAGAGAGGTGAAAAAACAAAGCAAGTTCCTGTAATTAGGTATAAAGATGAGTAAGTCAGGAAGGAGGGATCAATACGAAGATTGTAAAAGAGATACTAAAAGATATAAAAAATATATTTCATATAAGAGATAAGAAAAAGTTTGTAATTCAAAACTTACCTTATCTCTTTTTATTTTATCCGGGAAACATCCTATCAGCACATGTTAGAAGTTATATAGGCGGA
>NZ_GL622296.1:2743768-2744863 GCF_000185385.1 Lachnoanaerobaculum saburreum DSM 3986 | reverse complement strand
AACTCAAAAGATATAGAACCGTATGTAGATGAAAAGTTTGAAAATAACATTCTTTTAACTGATACGGAAAGACTGACCATGAATGGTAGACCTAAAAACCCTAAATATGCAAGAAATAAAAATATACTTGTGGTGGGAGGATCAGGAAGCGGAAAGACCAGATTTTTTTTAAAGCCCAATCTTATGCAAATGCACTCATCCTATGTTGTAACAGATCCTAAGGGTACCGTTCTCGTAGAGTGTGGAAAGATGCTTGAGAAAAACGGATATGATATTAAAGTGCTAAATACCATAAATTTCAAAAAATCCATGCACTACAATCCATTTGCCTATCTGAGAAGTGAAAAAGATATTCTAAAGCTTGTACAAACCATTATAGCTAATACGAAAGGCGAAGGAGAAAAATTCAGTGAGGATTTTTGGGTGAAAGCAGAACGCCTTTATTACACCGCACTGATTGGATATCTTTATTATGAAGCACCGGAGGAAGAGCAAAACTTTGAAACACTGCTTGCTTTTATTGATGCCAGTGAAGTAAGAGAAGAAGATGAAAACTTTAAAAATGCCGTTGACTATATCTTTGATGCGCTGGAAAAAGAAAAGCCAAACCACTTTGCGGTAAAGCAATACCGTAAATACAAGCTTGCTGCGGGAAAAACTGCAAAATCGATTCTTATAAGCTGTGGTGCAAGGCTTGCTCCATTTGATATTGAGGAGCTTAAAAACCTTATGGAGTATGATGAGATGGGCTTAGATACTATAGGAGATAAGAAAACAGCCCTATTTATTATTATTTCAGACACAGATGATACATTTAACTTTGTAGTGGCAATGATGTATACTCAGCTATTTAATTTACTTTGTGATAAGGCGGATGATGTCTATGGCGGCAGACTTCCCGTTCATGTAAGGTGTTTATTGGATGAGTTCAGTAACATCGGTCAGATTCCAAAGTTTGAAAAGTTAATTGCAACCATTCGTTCAAGAGAAATATCTGCAAGCATAATCCTTCAGGCAAAATCACAACTTAAAGCTATATATAAAGATAATGCCGATACGATTACAGGCAATTGTGTGCGTCCAGAAGTCGTCAAC
>NZ_GL622296.1:2688611-2741900 GCF_000185385.1 Lachnoanaerobaculum saburreum DSM 3986 | reverse complement strand
TGAATTATTTTTGGGTGGAAAGGAAGGAACAACCATAAAGGAGTTGTCAGAGAACTTAGGAAAAGAAACCATAGACCTGTATAACACATCGGAAACAAGGTCAAATCAAAAATCTTTCGGACTGAACTATCAAAAGCTTGGAAAGGAACTGATGAGCAGGGATGAACTTAAAGTGATGGACGGTGGGAAGTGCATACTGGAGATAAGAGGAGCAAGACCTTTTTATTCAGATAAGTTCGATATTACAAAGCATAAAAATTATAAGCTGCTTTCAGACTACAACAAGAAAAATGCCTTTGATATAGAAAAATATTTAAGAAGAAGAGATAAGGTCAACTTAAAAGAAGAAATGAGGGTAAAGGTGGTGGAGGTTGATAGGTAAACTCGGGATAACTTTAGTTCAAAATGAGCAGAAGTTAATATCAAACCGAATTTTTGAAAGGATTAGTAAATGGATGAATGGGAAAAGATAGAAATGAGAATTAAAAAAGCAGGGAAGAGGTTGGGCAAAGTAAAGGATTAAGATAAATCAAATCTAAGTCTTTTTTTGTTAAAGAAAAGGAGAAATGGTTAAGTGAAAGCAATGGTAAGAAGCCCTCCGACTTCAGTTCAAAATGAGCAGAAGTCGGAATGAAAGCGATAAAATTAAATATAAAAAATATAGACAAGACTATAACAAATTAAAAAGAAGTTGTGGTCTTTTTTTGATTAAATCAAATAGAAAACGGAGAAATTATATGCAAAAAGAAATGCTTAACATCAACGGAAATCTGATTAATGAAGTAGAGATAAAAGTTATTAAGGGTAAGGACGGCGAAGTTAAAGCTGCTAATTTTACCCTATTTAGAAAGATGGGAAAGGTAGGAGAGAAAAAGAAGGAATATATAAATTGTAATGTTTACGGTGAAAAAGTCGAACTTACAAAGGACTTTGAAAAAGGCGATTTTATTCATGTTTTCGGCTATTTTAAAGAGGTTAAAAAGGAAGATAAAAGTTATAGAAACTTTATTGTAAAACATCTTAACAAGGCAGATAAGACAAAAAACACAGTAAATGAGGAGGAAGAATAATGGCATTTTTTACACAGGCGGTAGATGTATTAAAGATTTTGGTAACAGCAATAGGGGCAGGACTTGGAGCATGGGGAGTCATAAACCTGCTTGAAGGTTATGGAAATGACAACCCCGGAGCGAAATCACAGGGAATTAAGCAGCTTATGGCAGGGGGTGGAATAGTTTTAATAGGGCTGAAACTAATTCCGCTACTTGCCACTGTACTTAATTAAGATGTTGGATTTATTTGGAAAAATAGATGAGTTTTTCAAGAATATCATGATTGATGTAATTAAGGATAATCTCTCGGCAATGCTTTTAGATATTAATGAGAAAGTGGGAACAGTTGCCGGAGAGGTTGGCAAAACTCCGAGTTCATGGAACTCGGAGGTATTTGCCTTCATAAAATCAATCAATGAAAATGTTGTTTTACCCATAGCAGTAATAATCCTTACAGCAATCTGTTGTATTGAATTAATTCAAGTGGTAATGCAAAAAAACTCCATGCATGATACCGATACCTTTGAGTTTTTCAAATACATTATCAAGATGTGGATTGCTGTTTGGTTAGTGTCTCATTCCTTTGAGTTTTCCATGGCAGTCTTTGATGTGGCTCAAAACATGGTCAATAAGGCGGCAGGAGTCATCAATACAACTGCTGTTGTTTCAGGAGATGAAATTATCGCTATGGTGGATTCCATTAAGGGAAAAACCTTAGGGGAGCTTATAACGATTCTTTTTGAAATCTCCTTAATCAAAGTTGCCATGCAGGCAATCTCTATTTTGGTCATGGTGATTGTCTACGGAAGAATGTTTGAAATCTATGTTTATGCTTCTGTTTCGGCAATTCCCTTTGCCACTATGGGGAATAAGGAATGGGGACAGATTGGAACGAACTACATTAAAGGCTTGTTTGCCCTGGGACTACAAGGACTCTTTATCATGGTTTGCCTTGGAATATACGCAGTACTGGTAAAAACAATAGAAATCACGGATATGCACAAAAGCACGATGATGATTCTTTGCTATGCAGTTTTATTGGGGCTCATGATGCTAAAGAGCGGAACATTAGCAAAGAGTGTATTAAATGCACATTAGGAAAGAGAGGAAAGAAGATGAATAAAAGAAAAACAGGAATTTGAAGAGTTGAAACTTTAGTTTTAGATTATGAATTATAATAATAAATCATATATTATTTTCAAATCTAAATAGAAAATATAAAAGAAATGAGGAGAGAGTACACATGAACGAACAAGTGCTTAAGATGAAAATACAAAATATTAAAGGGATAAAACTATTAGATTTTGAATTCCCATTACGATCCGGTATATATGCAATTACTGGAGAAAATGGATCGGGGAAAAGTACTCTTATTTCATGTGCATCATCCGTGTTTTATCAAATGCCAATGATTGAATTTTTTGGAAGACCAGAGAATGCAAGTATTAATTTTATGTTAAATGAAATGACAAGAAGTTGGGAATGTAATGGTAAAGTGTGGACAAGCCAATCTTCTAAAAATAGGATGAATATTAGCGGATTTTATGAAGGAAGTATAATATTTGGTAATCGATTTAAGGATACAAATATATCTACAATCAACAAATTGGATAATTTGACTAAAAATGACCTTGAACCTGCACGAGAGTTTGTTTATAAAAATTTAGGGCAAATTCTAAAAAATGATGAAGAATTTTATAAAGAATTATTTTTGGTTAAGAAAAACTCTGCAAAAAATATAGGATTGACAAGAGAGGCATTTTGTATAAAAAAGGCAGGAAATCAATTTATTAGTCAGCCTAGAATGTCTACTGGGGAGAACCTACTGTTAAGCATTTTGCAGTCCCTTGAATATGTTCGCAAAAGAAGAAAAAAAAACAATGAATATCCTTGCATTGTTTTTTTAGATGAGATAGAGTTGGCTTTGCATTCATCAGCATTGAGACGTTTAGTTGTTTTCTTGAAACATATTGCAGAAGAACTAGAATTATCAATTTTTTTCTCTACACATTCAATTGATTTATTGAGAGAAATCAAAGCTCAAAATATATTTTATTTATCTTCATTTTGGGATAATGATATCATGGTTACTAATCCCTGTTATCCTGCGTACGCTACACGTAATTTATATGGCGATGATGGATATGGGAATGATATGGTAATTCTTGTCGAGGATGATTTAGCAAAATTAATAATAGAAAAGTTGTTATTAGAGAAACAATTAGTTAACAATATACGCATTAAAATACTTCCAACAGGTGGATGGACCAACACAATTACAATGGCATATGATGTTACCACATCTAATCTTTTGCAAAAAGGAACAAAGTTAGCGGTTGTTCTTGATAAAGATATTAAGGATGAAGTGCCAGATTTTTTTTCAAGGCATAAACAATATTCTGGTATAAAAGTAGATTTTCTTCCTATAGCAAGTTTAGAAAAGTATTTATATTCCAAGCTAGTGCGCGATAAGGATAAAAAATTATTTATTCTACTAGATACGTATTTATTTCAAAAGAGACCGCTGTTAGATATATTGAACCAATATCAAAAAGAGGTCAAAGCTAAAGATAACGATGGAAAATCATTGTATGGTGTCTTAATAAATGAAGTTAAATCTATGAGGAAGGATCGAGAAAATTTAGTGGAAATTATTGTTAAGTATATAATAGAAAATGAAAAGCAAAGTGTCGAAGAATTATCGAATTATGTAATAAATAAGGTAAAAGCATAAATGTACTAAAGCAATTTATCGTACTGCTTTGGAATGCTATATTTTAAAATAAATAGTAAAACCAAAAGGTAATCAGAAGGAAAAACTCTGATTGCCTTTTTTCATGCAAAAAAAGGAGGATTTATAAATGAATTTAGTGATATGTGAAAAGCCGAGTGTTGCAATGAGTATTGCCAAGGTTATTGGTGCAACCGGCAGGCAGAACGGATACTATGAGGGAGGTGGATATATTGTAAGCTGGTGTGTGGGGCATTTGATACAGATGGCAAGTCCTTCAGCTTATGATGAAAAGTACGGTAAGTGGAGATTGGAGGATTTACCGATTATTCCGAGCAAGTATAAGTACGAGGTTGTAAAGGCAACTAGGGGTCAGTTTAATACTCTTAAAAAGCTGATGAACTCTAAAGAGGTTGAAGAGGTTATTAATGCCTGTGATGCGGGGCGTGAGGGAGAGTTAATCTTCAGGCTTGTGTACGAGCAGGCAGGTTGTAAAAAGAATATCAAAAGACTTTGGATCTCATCAATGGAAGATGTGGCAATTAAAGAAGGCTTTAAGCAGTTAAAAGATGGAAAAGAGTATGAAGCTCTATACCGATCAGCTCTTGCCAGAAGTAAGGCGGATTGGCTTGTCGGCATGAACATGAGCAGGCTTTATTCCCTTATTTACAATCAAAATTATTCTGTTGGAAGAGTACAAACACCCACACTTGCCATGATAGTAAAAAGAGATGATGAAATAGCGGTTTTTAAGAAAGAAAAATATTATATAGGTGAGCTTTATTTTACCGGTTTTACTCTTTCAACAGACAGAATAGACAGTCTTGAAATCGTAGAAGATTTAGTAAATGTGGTAGGAAATAAAATCATAGTAAGAAATGTGGAGAAAAAGGAGAAGATAACAAAGCCTGACTTGCCGTTTGATTTAACAACACTTCAAAGAGAATGTAACAAGTACTTCGGATACAGTGCAAAACAGACACTTGACTATGCACAAAGCCTTTATGAAAAGAAAATGATTACATATCCTAGAACGGACAGCCGATATCTGTCGAAAGATATGATTATAAATACGGTAAACAACATACTTGGCAAAAATGACTTTGATACAGAAAGAATTAAAGTTATTTTTAACTCAGCTAAGGTAACGGATCACCATGCAATCATACCTACAGTAAGTTCTTTAGAGGAAGATATGTCCACAATTCCTGAAAGTGAAAGAAAAATATATAAACTTATCTTAAATAAACTCCATGCAAGTGCAGGCTATCCCCTAATTGAAAATATGACAAAGATTGTTGCTGTATATGAAAGTCAGGGTGATGTATTTGAATTTAAGGCAAACGGTAAGGTTATTACAGATGAAGGTTTTACAAAATATCTTAAACAGTACGGTTCAAAGAAAAATGAAGATGTTGTATTACCGGATTTAAATGTGGGAGATGTACTTAAAATCAAGGATAAAGAGATAAAAGAAAAATATACGACACCACCAAAGCATTTTACAGAGGATACTCTTCTTAAGGCTATGGAGATTGCAGGTAATGATGCACTGCAAAAGGGAATTGAGGTTGAGCGAAGGGGACTTGGAACGCCGGCAACAAGAGCAGGTATTATAGAAAATCTGATTTCCAAGGATTTTATAGAAAGAGATAAGAAAAATCTTATTGCAACCAAAAAAGGAAAAGCTCTTATAGAGATAGTGGAGGATAACTTTAAGTTGGCTAAAACAACAGCCAAGTGGGAAATTAAACTTTCTGATATAGCACTGGGTAAAGCATCAAATGAGGCATTTTTATCGTGTATTGAAACCGAGATAAAAGAAACCGTTGCCAAGTATCAGGGAAGATAATCTATGTTTGATACATTGATGAAACTTGATAAAGACAGAGAGGTCTTAGATTTTTATGCCACAGATAAAAGAGCAACAAAGGAGCTTTTAATAAGAGAAAATTTCAGAGAAACAATATATGAGCCTGCCTGCGGTCAGGGGCATATCGGAAAAGTACTTGAAGAGCATGGATACAGGGTAAAAGCGGAGGATATTTGTTACAGAGGATATGGAAGCAAAAGAGAGGTGGATTTTTTTACGGTTAAGGAAAATACCTTAGACATAGTAACCAATCCGCCTTATTTTTGTGCGGATAAATTTCTAAAACACGCCCTTGAAATATCTGTCCCGAAAGTAAAAATTGCAATGCTTTTTCGCTTAGCATTTTTGGAGGGACAAAAAAGATATGAGTTATTTAAAAAATATCCTATAAAAAAGGTATATGTATTTTCCAAAAGACTTAACTGTGCTAAAAATGCCGAGTTTGAAAAGTATAAAAGCAATGCCATTGCATTTGCATGGTTTATATGGGAAGTAGGTTATACAGGAATTACGCAACTACAATGGATCTTATAAAAAATAGTATAAAAACAATAAAGAACAGAATTATAAGGAGGACGAAATGAACGATAATAAAAACATTCAAAGACAGGAAGAACAGACCAAGGAAGTTATAAATGAGATCAAAAAAGAATATACAAAAACAGCCGACTTTTTAGAAGATAATACGGATACACAGCTTAAAATTGCCGGGGAGCTTAAAGAAGAGCTAAAAAATAATGACTTTGATGTAAATATTGAAGAGTTAAAGGCACTTAAAGATGAAATAACAGGTCTTAAGGCGGAGATCAAAAGACTTAATGAAATGGATAATATAAGCCTTAGCTCACTTATTGCCAAGGATATTAGGGCAGTAGGGAAATCTCTTATTAATCTTCAGGAAAAGGCGGTAGGAAGTATTAAGCACCTTTATGACAGTATGAAACATCAGCTTACCTATAACCTTACGAAGGCACAGGAAAAGTTTGTTGAGATGAAAATAGGAATTGTAAAGGGACTTGTAAACTCAATGCAAAGTTTCATAAAAGAGCAGCAAAAAAAGCTTAATAACTGCCTTGAAAAACTGGATACTTTATCTAAAGAGATACAAAAGGATGAGGAAAAGTTAAATAAGGGAAATAAGGAAGAGATTAGTCAACCGGATAATGAAAATAAAGACATTAAGTCAAGTGAAAAAACAGCTGTGAGAAATGGAGGTGAAAGGCAAGGTGCAAACATTCAAAAAAGCAATGAGAAAAAGCCTAAAAGTATGGAAAGAAAACCTTCCGTATTAAAAACACTTAAAGAAAATCAACAAAAGATTAGACAGGAAGAAAATGGGAAAGGAGAAAAGACAGTAAAAAAGGATAAGGGAATGGAAATATAATGAAAGAAGCCGACCTTATCAAATATAAAAATATTCCTGATGAATTAAAGCGAGAGAAAAGATGGTGTCTTTATAAAATCATTGTAAGAGACGGAAAAAACACAAAAATGCCTATTATGCTAAACGGAAAACCTGCCAAGTCAAATGATAAAAAAACTTGGAATAGTTACAAGGATTGCATGGATGCTTTATGTAAAAATCAAGGAACCGGCTTGGGATTTTTCTTAGGGGACGGGTATATAGGAATTGATATAGATAAGGTAAGTGATGAGATAATGGAATACAGTATTGACTTAAATGCCGCTTCCATGACAGCAGATTTTCTAAGAGGGATTTCCACCTATGCGGAAATCTCTCCGTCAAAAACAGGACTGCATTTTATAGGAAAGGGTAAAGTACCGGGAGAAAGGAAGCGATATAAAAACCTTGAAATTTATGACAGGGACAGATTTTTTACGATAACCGGGAATATATTAAAGGATAAAGACAGAAGTAAAATAGTAAATATCAATCAGGAGCTGTTGCCGCTTTATAAAACATATATGCCAAGTATAGACTCCGTAGAAGGCAAAGCGGGTAGGATTAATCTAATTCCAAGCAGTTTGGCTTATAAAAACAGGTTCTCGCAAGATGATATTCTAAATATACTTTTTAATAGGAGATACTTTAACTATAGCGGAGAAGATCTAAGACAGATATATAACGGGAATTATCAAAACTATTTTAACAGCCGGTCCGAGGCTGATTTTTTTATGCTGGGGAGGTTGCTTTATTACACCTCAGATGTGGAAAAGTCAATCAGCCTTATGGAAAATAGCGGGCTTAAAAGAAACAAGTGGTATAAAAGGCGAGGAAGTACGGACTATATACACTATATTGCAGACAGGGCAATGAACGGCATAAGAAAGTTTTATGATTGGAATAAAGAAAAAGATAATATTACAAAAAATGCAAAACAAGAAGAGACTGAAAATAAGAAGAAGGAGGGAAAGATGCCAAGATATTCAACTGAAAAAATCAATGATATTTTATCTCACTCTTTAGAGGAAATCAGAAGGGATGTAAGTGCCTACAAAGATTTTCTAAAGACAATGGGAAATAACTATAAATATTCATACATGCACCAGTTAAGTATTTACAGTACCTACAAGAGAGCAACTGCCTGTGCGGAGTATGATTTTTGGAAAAAGCTTGGGAGAAGTGTAAAAAGAGGAGAAAAGGGAATACCGATTCTTGATTTAAGTAGAAGCATACCAAAGGTAAAGTATGTATTTGATGTCAGTCAAACAGTCAGTATAGGAAATAAAATCAATGAAGTAAAACTGTGGAAATATGAACCTGAGAAACATATTTTGGCGATAGATTCACTGATTGACAGCTTTAAAGAAAGAAACAGCAGGCTGCTTTTTTTACAGGAAGAAAAGATAACCGCTCTTATAGATTTATATGTTAGGAAAAGGATATATACCATCTTTGATATGCTGACGGAGGATACACTTAAGAGTTATACCAAGGTAGAACTGATTGAATTTATCGCAGAATCCATAAAGGTTTCACTGGCACAAAGAATGGATATAGGTATTCCTGTTGATGAGAGCAAACTGAAAACAGTATCAGGTATTAAGCATGGACAGGATATTGACAGCCTTCTTGGAGAAATATCTTTAATTTCCAAAGAAATGCTTATAGCTATCGGAAGAGAAATACAGAAAATAAGTGATAGAGAAAAACTTAAAGAAATAGAGATAAAGGAGCAGACAAAGACCAACAAGGAGCATTATAATGTAAATGATAGCAGTGAAAATACCGGAGTAATAAATAATGAGATAGAAGAAAATAAAGGAGGCTTGGCTGATGAGAGAAACAGTAATACTGGCGGACAGGGAATATCTTTTGGAAGAAGAAACCTACACCCCGATAGTCAAAGAGAATCTGTTCGAGAAACAGGGGGGAACATACAGTTTGGAGAAGGTGGAAGATGGAGAGGAAGTTTTGATACCGAATATCAAGATGCCAAAGATAATAGATCAGAGCAGGCTGAACAGATTTGGCAGGGAGAGGCTCAAATTCCTGAAGGAGAACAGGGAGAATCAGTATCAGAGCATGTATTACAAAGAGACACTGATGGAGCATCTTTTAAATATAGAGGAGCAGGCACAGGAGTTTTTGGAGAAGGAAGAGCCGAAAATGATGCAAATCTGGGGGCTGACAAACGAACTGAAGTCGGAGGATTTTCTGAAATACACGGGACTGAAGAAAAATCTCAATATGACACTTACAAGAATGGTACTGGAACAGATAGTCTGGGTATAGAAAGTGATTCACAACTAAATATCAGAAATATTGAAAGGGAAGTTGAAAAGACTTCTTTTTCTTTTGCCGGGAATGAAGGCGGTCAGGTGAGATTTAACTTGCCCTTACAGCAAAAAGAAGTAGATACGGTTTTAATTTATGGAGGAAATGAAGAAGACCTAAGATTAAAGATTTTGGCTGAGTATTCCAAGGGAAAAAGTATAGAAGAATTAGCTGATTTCCTTCAAAGCAACTTTAGAGGTGGAAACGGTTATGAGGTAGCCGGGAATAAGGTTTGTGCATGGTATGATAAAGAAGGAGTTTACTTATCCAATGACATTTCATCAAAAACAAATCCTATGCAGATTTTATCATGGAGTAATGTAGCGAAACGTATAGGAGAACTTATTGAAAGCGGTGAATATGCAACCAATGTAGAAGTAGTTGAAGCCTTTTCCTATGAAAGAAAAGAACTTGTAGAAAAATTGTGGTACTTAAAAAGAGATTTTGCAGATGATTTAAAAGAAGCTTACCTACAGGTTCTTGACCGAACAGAAAAAAACGGATTTCCTGACGAAACCGAAGAACTTGCAGAAAAGCTTAGAAGTCATGAATTTAGAAATAAGCTTAGAGAAGAATATAGCATATTTTTACAGGACTATATGGAAAATAAGGGGATATTAAGATTTCATTTTCATAAGCCGGATGAGATTTTACAAAGGTTAAATGATTTGGAGATACCAAGGAAGGAATTTGGTTCAGGTCTTATTGAACTACCGAAGATAAAAGAATTTATCACAGAAGATGAGATAGATGAAAATTTAAGACGGGGAAGCGGTATTTCAGAAGGTAAAAAACGGATTGCCGACTTTTTTAATGAAAATCATACACTTTCAGAACAGGCGGAATTTCTAAAAAATGAGTACGGCACTGGTGGAAGCTCACATGCTTTATCAGGAAGTATGGGAAGCAGTGAATGGTATGATGCTAAGGGAATCGGTCTTAAAAAGGGAAACTCTCCGGAAGTTATGCTTAGCTGGAGTCAAGTGGCATTAAGGATTAAAGACTTAATAAAGAATGATCGATACGAAAATAAGGATGTTACATCCAATATACAAAAACAGCAAAAATTAAAAGAAGAAAATATAGAGTCGGAGAATTTTAATCCGGAAGAAGAACAGGATATAACGGATAAAGAAACCGGTACCGACATTAATTCGGATATACAAAGGGAAGAAGAAATTCTTCTAATTCAGGATGAAAGGGAAGTATCTTATGAAGAAGCCGAAAAGATCTATGAGTTACAAATAGAAAGAGAAAAGGGTTTAAGTAAAGAAAATATATTAAATCAAAATACTGCCTATAGTAAAAAAGAAAGTGAAAGACAAGTTAATTTATCTGAAGAAGAAAATAAAAATGCATCAGAGCTTAGAGCTAAAAATGAGATTATATCTGCTTTGACTTTTAAAGAGGAAAAGGAAGCCGGAGGATATCAGTATAACTCTAAAAATGAAGACTTTACTTTGCTTAAAAAGACTGTAGATGAAGGAAACTTAAAAGTACCGGAGCATATAACGAACAGCATAGACGGGGAAAACGGGTATGAAGCAGAACTTGTCTTAGATATGAAAAACCGAGAATTAAAGCAGCTTTTAAGGTATAACGGATATTTATTATATACTAATGTAGCAATATCTTATGACAGTTACAAAAAGATGCTGCAAAATCTTCCATATTTACTTGATGATAACCACAGAAATATACTCCTTACAGGTTATATAAATGGGCAGATTAAAAAGGCAAATGAACAAGAGAATGTAAATGAGCCAATTTTTAAAGAGGGTATGCAGGTAAGATATCAAGGAAAGGAATACCTGATTTCGGAAACAAGGGATTATGGAAGCTATAAGACAATAAAATTGGATGGTAATGAAGGGTATCTTACCGGATTTATTACAGGAAGTGAGATTATTGCATTCAGAAATGAAAATGAACTTGATTTTGAGATACTTTCTATAGCAGAAAAATCACTAAAGGAGAGTGTAGATAAAGAAGAGTTACCTGTCTTAAATAAAGAAGCCTTAAGTGAAATACCAAGGCAAGAAGAAACCTATACAAGCGGAGAATATGTGAAAAATATCTCCCCCGTCAATTACAGGATAACAAGAGAAGATGAAGTCCTACCACCGTCAGAACGATTAAAAAACAATATTGAAGCAATAAAGGTACTAAAACAGCTTGGTAAAGAAAACAGAAATGCAAGTAAAGAAGAGCAGGATATTTTAAGCAAGTATGTAGGTTGGGGAGGACTTTCAGATGTCTTTGATGAAGAGCGGGGTGGTCAGTGGCAGGAAGCAAGGATGTTCTTAAAAGAAAACCTATTACCTTCAGAGTATGAGGCTGCCAAAGAGAGTACACTTACCGCCTTTTATACACCTAAGGTAGTAATAGATGCTATTTATCATACTTTATCCGATATGGGATTTGAGAGTGGAAATATCTTAGAGCCAAGTATGGGAACGGGAAGATTTATAGGAAATCTGCCTTTGTCAATGCAAAACTCAAAGTTTTACGGCATAGAACTTGACAGTATCAGCGGACAGATTGCTAAAAAGCTTTATCCCAATTCAAACATTCAGGTAAAAGGCTTTGAAAAGACTGCTTTTTCAAATAATCTTTTTGACATAGCTGTAGGAAATGTACCCTTTGGAGAGTATAGGGTATCCGATCGTGAGTATGAAAAAAACAACTTTCTTATTCACGATTATTTTTTTGCCAAAACACTGGATAAGGTGCGTAACGGAGGAATAATTGCTTTTATAACTTCATCAGGTACAATGGATAAAAGAAATGAGGATATAAGAAGATATATCAGTGAGCGTGCAGAGTTTCTGGGAGCAATAAGACTGCCGAATAATATATTTAAAGATGAAGCCGGTACAGAGGTAACAAGTGATATTATTTTCTTAAAGAAAAGGGACAGGCTGTTAAAGATAGATGAGGACTGGGTTAAGCTTGATAAGGACAGGAAGGGACTAAGCTATAACAAATACTTTGTAGATAATCCACATATGGTACTTGGAAATATGCAGGAAGTACCGGGGAGGTTCGGCACTACTCTTTCTTGCATTGCAGATGAAAGTAAACCGATAAAAGAACAGCTTGAGGATGCAATTAAAAATATAAAAGTTACTTATGAAAAGGCGAAGTTAAACGAAGAACTTGAAACGGAAACACTTCCGGCTGATGACAATGTTAAAAATTATTCCTATGTAGTGATTGAAGATAAGGTGTACTTTAGAGAAAACTCAATTATGCAAAGGGTACTTCTAAATAAGGCTGATGAAGAGAAGATAGGGGCATATCTTGAAATAGAAAAAGTATTAAGAGGAGTAATTACCTATCAAAGGCAAGATTATCCGGAAGGAGAAATTAAAGCATTACAAAGCAGATTAAATAAGCTTTATGATGATTTTTCAGGTAAGTATGGACTAATTAATTCAAGAGCAAATAAAAGATTATTGCAAGAGGATGCCAACTACTCTTTAGTGTCCACCTTGGAAAACCTTAATAAAGAGGGTAACTTTATCGGCAAGTCTGATATTTTTACAAAAAGAACCATTAAAAAAGCGGAATTAATAGAACATACGGATAACTTAACCGAAGCACTGATCCTTTCCATATCTCAAAAGGGAAATGTCAACCTTGAGTATATGGAGGAACTTACAGGAAATATAAGAAAAGAGCTGATAGAAGGACTAAAAGGAGAGATATTCCTAAATCTTGACAGTTTTGAGCCAAGTGATATTACTCCTTTTTCATCAGCTTTAGATTTGGGAGATTTTTCAAGAAATTATGTCAGTGCAGATGAATATTTATCAGGTAATATCAGAGAGAAAATAGAAGTAGTAGACGCATATATAAAAAATATAGATTATGAAATTAAAAGGAATGAGGAAGAGTTAGATAAGCCTCATGAATTACAATCGGGATTTGAAGCAGGAAGATCCAATCAGGAAGAATTATCACATAAATCGGAAATAACAGAGAAAATTTCAGTATTAAAACAGGAATTATCCGATCTTAATTATCAGAAAAAAAGACTGGAAGAAGTAATGCCGAAAACTCTTGAAGCAAGTGATATAACTGTCAAGATGGGTTCTACATGGATACCTGAAAAAGACTATAAGAGCTTTATGTTTAATCTGTTAAAGACCTCCGCATCAAACAGATGGAATATAGATATTAAATATACGGATTTTACAGGGGAGTATAGGGTAGAGGGAAAAAGCACAGATAAAAATAACGACCTGGCTAATTTTACCTATGGAACAAGCAGAGTGAGTGCATATAAGCTTATAGAGGATAGTCTAAATCTTAGAGATACTAAAGTATATGACCAGATAATTGATTCGGACGGAAGAAAAACATCAGTTCTAAATCAAAAAGAAACCATGCTTGCAAGAAGTAAGCAGGAAATTATCAAAGAAGAATTTAAAAATTGGATCTTTGAGGATGTGGACAGAAGAAACAGGCTGGTGAAAAAATATAATGAAAGATTTAATTCCATTCGATTAAGGGAGTATGACGGAAGTCATTTGCCCTTTGATGGGATAAACCCTGAAATTAAGCTTAGACCTCATCAAAAAGATGCAATAGCAAGGGGGCTTTTTGGAGGAAATACACTGCTTGCACATGAAGTAGGAGCGGGCAAGACCTTTGAGATGATAGGAATTGCGATGGAGTCTAAAAGGCTTGGGATGAGTTCTAAAGCCATGTTTGTAGTTCCAAATCATATAGTAGAACAGTTCGGGCGTGAATTTAACGAGCTTTATCCGGCAGCCAATATACTTTGTGCTACGGAAAAGGACTTTACACCGGATAAAAGGAAAAGGTTTTGCAGTAGGATTGCAACAGGAGACTATGATGCGGTTATTATAGGTCATAGTCAATTTGAGAAAATCCCGATTTCAAAGGAAAGACAGGAGTATGAACTTAAAAGTCAGATTGATGAGATTGTGGAATTTATCGGAGAATATAAAAGAGACAGGGATCAAAGATTTAGTGTAAAACAGCTTGAAAAGACAAAGAAAAGTCTGGAGGCAAAGTTAAAGAAACTTAATGATGATTATAAAAAAGATGATGTGGTAACTTTCGAGGAACTGGGAATTGATAAGCTTTTTGTGGATGAAGCTCATTCATATAAAAATCGTGCGAAACGTTGTCGCACAAGGTAGACTGATAAATCTACCGAAAACGACCGACAGAAATCACTTATTAATAAGAATGAACTGTCAGAACTTAAATCTCAAAATCAAGGGAGAATTACCCTTGCCACACAGAATCAACGCTGACGATGGTATATCAAAACCGTAGGCGGTGTGCGAGATAATACTTCACTATGCGAGGTGGTTGTACCCACCCATGTATAAAGCGTGAAGAAGTCGTAACTTGATGTCCTAAGTCCTTATGGATATGGAATAAATAGTGCGGTCTTCCGAAGACTATGGCTATACGAAGGGAAAGCTATGCAGCATCGTAAGAGTTGACGGCGTCCGAAAGGGCGAAATATTAGGAAAGAATAGTATGCTGGTTTTTCATGCTATTCCCATAGAAATGAAATGTTCTATGGAATACACGGTAACTGTGATTCAAAGTGTATTTGTTCCTACGGTGTAAGGTAGCAGCCTAAAGTCTTCAAGTGGTTAAATTCACAAAAGGATAGAGATTTAGGAACGTTTGAGAGCCTGTGCTGGAGCTGTACAAAGCGATGAAGGCACAGGAAGTCAGCAGTCCCATAGTAGTCAGAGATTGGGAGAGCCAATTACAAGGGCTGAAATACCTAAGGCGAAGGGGACTAGTCAGACTAATTTACAAATTTCACAAAGAAAGAGAATTTAAACTCCCTGAAATAAGGGTGATGAACTGCGAGGTGATAGCCTTGTGCATTTGAACGTCAGATTTTCAACAGAAACAGAAATGAAACAGACTTTGGATTTTCTCTATGATAAATCAAAAGAGGGAATCACATTTACAGGTCTTATAGAAGCAATGGTTCATGAAGTAACTATTGTTACTGCTATTCACAACATAAAGTCAAACAAAGGTAGTAAAACGGCTGGAGTTGACCAGGTGAAGATGGACAAATATCTGCAAATGCCAAAAGAAGAACTCGTTGCACTGATAAGAGATAATTTCAAAGATTATAAGCCAAAGCCGGCAAGAAGAGTATACATCCCTAAGAAGAATGGAAAACAGCGCCCACTGGGTATTCCAACAGTTTTGGATAGAATTATACAGGAATGTGTGAGGATTATTATAGAGCCTATTTGTGAAGCACGATTTTATCCGCATAGTTATGGCTTTCGCCCATATCGGGTACAGAAACATGCCATACGTGACATTATTAATGTGATAAATGCTTCTACTTTTTCTAAAGACCAGCCTGTATGGGCAGTTGAGGGAGATATAAAGGGCTGTTTTGATAATATCGACCACAGAATAATGTTAAAGAAAATATGGCGAATTGGAATCCATGATAAAAGGGTACTCAAACTAATACAGGAAATGCTAAAGGCTGGGTATATTGAAAGTGGCTTAATTCACGATTCGGATGTAGAAACAATGCAAGGTGGGATTCTTTCCCCTTTATTGTCAAATGTATATCTGAATGATTTTGATTGGTTTGTAGGTAGGATGTATATGGAGCCACATAGACAGTGTAAGCATAAATGCAATGATACACGTAGATTAAAGTGGTCGGGCGTAACACCAAAGTATAATTTCAGATTTGCTGATGATTGGGTAACGCTCACATCAACAGAACGGGAAGCCTACAGATTGAAAAAGCTATTAGCAAAATACTTTTGGAACAAAATGAAGTTGGAATTATCACAGGAAAAGACCTTTGTAACAGACCTTAGAACCGAAGGAATACATTTCTTGGGTTTTGTGGTCAAAGCAGAGAGAAAACGTAAAACTCCCAATCCGAGGACATGGTCAGATAATCTGGTAGGTAAATCGTTTCCAGATATGGAAAGGTTAAAATCCAAAATACAGACGATTGCTGATGAAGTACGAAAGATAGGAGAAGTAACGGAAAGAAATCTGCAAGCGACACAAATACAACGTGTGAATTCAATGATTGTTGGAGTTGCACAATACTTGCAACCTTCTATTTGTTCCCATGTATTCCATGCCATTGACAGAAGAACGAATAATACAGCATTGGCGGTATGGAAAAGAAGATTCCCCAAGCACTACAACAAGTATCAGATTCCGTTGGAAAACCTTTGCAATCTACCACACAGGCATGAGGGATATAAAAGCAAGACATTTGCTGTCCCAATAGAAGGGGAATGGTTTGGAATTACTATGGCTTTTATAACGCATAGTAAATACGAAAGTAAACCATTTGACCAGCGTATGACGCCATACACAGAAGAAGGAAGACGGATTTACAGTTATTATCGAAGCAAAAGTAAATCGCTTCCATGTGACAGGCCATCTGTAAATACTGCAAGGGATATTCAACTATCGGTTTATGCTAAAACAATATTTAATTTTGAGTACTTTATGAATCGAGAGTATGCATACAACAGGGATATAGGGAAGTGTAAGTGTTGTAAGAAACCGCTATTTTTAGACAACAAGAAGTTTTGTTATCACATAAACAAGGGGCTACCGCCTGATAAAGTAAATAAAGTGCAAAATCTTATATGGCTATGCAATGACTGTTATCGAATGGTCAACAATGGCCCAATACCGCTAAATACAGACGATAAAGTTGTTAAAAAGGTATTAAAGTACAGACAAAAGTGAAATTTGTAAGCACAACATGTACCGTGAGGGCATGACGTGCTGAACCCCGATGAAGGGTAGTAAGTTAGTTTGATGGCGCGCTGGGTGCGATGAAAGTCGCATGCCCAGCGGTGAGCGGGGGAAAAGGTGGAGATAACTTCAAAACCTTACCTATCGCTATTGTACCTGTTTTCAAAAATGAGAAATGTTTCAGGAATCAGTGCAACGGATTCACAAAAGTCGTCCGATATGCTTATGAAATGCAGATATATGGACGAGATAACAGGCGGTAAGGGAGTTGTTTTTGCAACAGGAACTCCGGTTAGCAACAGTATGGCTGAACTTTACACCATGCAAAGGTATCTTCAGTATGACGAACTTAAAAAAATGCACCTTCAGCACTTTGACTCTTGGGCATCTACCTTTGGAGAAACAGTTACGGCAATAGAACTTAATCCGGAAGGAAACGGATATAGAAGTAAGACAAGATTTTCAAAGTTTTATAATCTCCCGGAACTGATGAACATGGTTAAGCAGTTTATGGATATAAAAACAGCGGATGTATTAAATCTTCCTGTTCCAAATGCACATTTTGAAACCATAAAGACAAAGCCTAGCGAGGAGCAAAAGCAAATACTTGAAACTTTTTCAGAAAGGGCGGATAAGGTTCGAGCAAAACAGGTGGATTCCTCTGTCGATAATATGCTGCTTATTACAAATGACGGAAAGAAGATGGCACTTGATCAGAGGCTTATAAACACCCTGCTTCCTGATGATGAGAACAGTAAGGTAAATACTTGTGTAAAAAATATCTTCAATATATGGGATAAATATGCAGATAAAAAGTCGGCACAGCTTGTATTTTGTGATATGTCTACACCCTCAAGCGAGTTTAATATTTATGATGATATTAGGAACAAACTCATTACGATGGGAATTCCAAAAGAAGAAATTGAATTTATCCATAATGCAAACAACAACAGGGAAAAGGATGCTATCTTTGATAAGGTAAGGAAAGGAGAAATTCGTGTGCTTTTAGGCTCTACACAGAAAATGGGAGCGGGAACCAATGCACAAGATAAACTCATTGCCATTCATGATCTTGATGTCCCATGGAGACCTGCGGATCTTTCTCAAAGAGCCGGAAGAATCGTAAGACAGGGAAATGAAAATGAAGATGTTTATATCTTCAGATATGTAACTGAAAATACCTTTGATGCTTATCTTTTCCAAACACTTGAGAACAAACAAAAGTATATATCTCAGATAATGACAAGTAAAACACCGGTAAGAGTTGCAGAAGATGTGGATGAGGCTACATTAAACTATGCTGAAATAAAGGCACTTGCGACAGGTAATCCTTTAATTCGTGAGAAGATGGATCTTGATGTGGAGGTATCCAAGCTAAAAATGCTTGAGTCCAACTTTAAATCAAACCTGTATAAACTTGAGGATAAGGTGGTAAAGGTTTACCCTAAAGAAATAGAAAATTTAAAAAATAAAATAGAAAACCTGAAAAAAGATATAAAAGCAGTAGAGCCATATAGAGAAGAAAATACAGATAAGGCAGTATATATTCAGTCAAGTTTGGAGAATGTAGGAGAAAATTCAATGGAGATAGAGAAAAAGTCGGATAAAGAAACAGTATCAAAATTCACCTCTCTTATTCTTGACGGCAAAAAATATACGGATAAAAGACAAGCCGGAGAATTTTTGATAAGCAAGATAAAAAGCATAAAAAAGACGGATGATTTTAAATCGGAAGAAGTAAAAATCGGAGAGTACAGAAACTTTGATTTATTTGTATCCTATGACAGCTTTTCCAATCAGTATAAATTTAATCTAAAAGGCGAAGAGAATCATTATGGTGAATTTGGAACGGACGGTATCGGAAATATAACAAGAATGGATAATGTCCTTGATAAAATGCCTGAGAGACTGGAGCAAACTTTAGGTAAGCTTAGTGATACCGAAAGTCAACTGGAAACCGCAAAACTTGAAATCGGGAAGAAATTTCCTCAGGATGAGCTTCTAAAAGAAAAGACACTAAGACTTGCAGAGGTAAATAATCTACTTGACATGGGGCAAAAAGAAGCAGTAACAGAGGAAAAAAATCCATTACTTGAAGAAGTAAAAGAAGAATTAATTCACTTTTTAAATAAAGAGTATGAGGAAAATCATAGTATAGAGGATTTTGATACTTTGTTTCCTGATTTAAGCGATATAGGGCTTGCTTATACGACTACGCCGGATGAAAAGCATGAAATACAGACAAGCCTTGATTTAATCAATTATAAATTAAACACTTATGTTGATAATAATTTAGTTAACAGCTTTCAGTACACCTATGATCCTCTTGATGCAAGCGATAGAAGAGAGCTTGTGCAGATAAAGGCAAACATAGGTTTTTGGGATTTTAATGAGCTTATCTATGTGGATGAAGAAAAGTTAAAAGAGGTGATGGGGCTTGAAATCGATGATGATGGGAATTTTTATGATCCGTTAGAAAAAGATACGGACTTGGACGGTGTAGCGGACAGGTATGATGCAGACTTTAGAGACAGCAAGGTACAAAGTATCGGAGATCTTAATAAAAAAGATAGAAACTCTGTAGTAGATAAATTAAACGGATATAAGGAACAAATCAGTCAAACAGGTGCAAAGGAAAATCAATTAGAATACTTTGAGGACGCAAGGTAGGATCCGGATAAAAGATATCATATATAAATATGGGAAGAGAGTATCTTTTATAGGTACTCTTTTCTCAATCGTTAATAGAAAAATAAAGTATAAAGACAGAAATGGAGGAATTTATGAACTTAAAAAAAGGAGATATTATTAAAACAGCACTGGGAGAACATACAACGGTGCTTGATGTAAAGAAAAATCAGGCGGTATTATTTACAGGTGAACAATTTGTCATAGCATCAGGAATTAAAGAAAATAAAGAAAACGGCAAGTTTGAGTGGGTAAACGGAAGATATGCAAATGATTTAAAAAGTATTTCAAATATGCAAAATAACAGCCTTGAAAGTATGAAAGAAACTTTATCATTCTTGGCGGAATACAATCATAGTGATTTTATTAAGGGAATAATATCACTGGAAACAGATATAAATAATGAAGACATACTGGATAATGCCTATGACAATTATATGAATGACTCTTATATGGGGTTAATTGATGAAAGATTTATTGACTTTATTGATGAAGACCTAAAAACAGCGAAAGATATAAAGCAGGAAGAGATAGAAAAAGATGCAGACATTCAGGAAAAAAGCAAAGAAGAAATAAGTGAAAACGAGCAATACCAAACACAGGAAAACACAGTAAAAGAAAATACAAGTCTGAAAGATAATAATGATCAAGAAAAGCAATATGTCAAAGGTAATCTTACCGTCGATGTTGAAATAAAGGATCTAAGGTCAAATGATGGACAGGATTTTAGAGTGGCAAGTTTTTCTATTGCTCAAAATGACGGAATGGGGAATGTAAAGTTTATGAATTGTTTTGCCTATAATGAGCAGGTTCAAGCAGTAAAGGACTTTAAAAAAGGGGATTTTGTTTCACTTTCAGGAAAAGAAAAGCTTAGTATCGGAAAAAATGGAAAGCAATATACAAACTTTAAGGTATATTCTGCCAAGCTGTTAAAAGCCAGAGGACAATCTCAAGATACAAAAGAGAAGCCTTCAACACTCAAAAAACTGAATGATTATAAAGAAAAAACGGATGGCAGATCAAAAGAACAAGGGAATATGAAAAGTGAAAAAGGGGTGGAACGATAAAAGTGTGGGGATTAGTAGCCTGATAAGCTGCTTTCCCCTGTCTTTTTTTGATTCTCTTTTAAACTTAAAATAAGGGTTTGCTAAAAAAGGAGAGGGGCGTTATAGTATAAGAAAAATAGGATTATTTAGTAGAAAGGATGAAATGATATGATTGTTATTTTTATAGCCTTAATTATACTATATTTGGGAGTTATCCTGTTTGTAGGAACAACATTTGTAAAAATAAGCTTATTTGCAATGGATAAGCTTGCGGTATTTATAGCAACTTGGTACTATATTCACCATTATTTTTCCATCAAGTTTTCATCCGGATATGCAGTATATTTTTGGAATATATTAGCGGCAATAGTGGCTGTAGTGCTATATTCTGTCTTATTTAAGCTAATTCATGATAAATTTGTATTGATTGGAAAGATTCTTAATTTAACTATATCGTTTTTCAGCTCAATGACGGTATATTGTATTTTAGTACATGGATTTATTACAAATGAAAAATCTTATTTCCTACCCCTTTTAAATAATGATTTAGCCAATCAGGTGGTCAACTATATCATAATAGGCATAATATCTTTAGTTGTATGGAAAAGAAGAGAAGATTATCTTATAGAAATGGACAAGTGATAAAGAAGCATGCCGTTTTTCCTTGGATATTTAGGCTTGCCTAAGAAAAGTCTGCCCTTGTGTCTATCTAATCTGTTATTTATAAAGAAGGAGGCTGCTTCCTACCGACAAATCAGTAGGAGCGACCTCCTTCTTTTTATTTTTCCAGATGGTTGTTAAGGTATATATCCGTATTTTTCTTTGCCTGTTGAAGATCATGGAGCATGAAGTTTTGATATGCATATTTTTCCATAAGGCTAAGTTTTTTCTGTTCCAAAACAGCGTATTTATCTGACAGTTCCGGAATACTTAATGTACGGTATCCTGATTTTTCAAGTTCTTTTAAGGCGATTTCATAGGCAATAATCTGTGGCTTGTATTCTTCATAAAAGGAGATATTTTCTTTATCTTCAATATACATGTCATAGATCAATTGATTTTTAGAAAGGGTGTTTTTATTTTCTACTACAGAATATATGGATTTCATTTCCTTTTCAGCTTGCTTTATCCGATCTAATAATTGTTGCCTGTCTGAGGCTGCCTTCTTTAATTTTAATTCCAGTTCTTCATAGGTGTTTATGCCATATCTTCTTATTTCGTTTAAAGATGAAGCCATTGTTTTCATGTTATGTTTACCTGCCCACACTTCATAACCTTTTGAGGATTTTACCTTTTCATTGTTCTTTACATTTACAATAGTATCAGGCTTTTTATAAGAGAGTTTGTCATAAAGCTGTTCTTTATTATAAATCTGCTGTTTAGTCGGATCTTCAATTCTTTCTTTAATTCGCTCTTTGGTATAATTTTCACCAAGTACATTTGCCTTTGCTCTTGTAAATCTGCCGGTATATTTTTTGTCTTTATGGCGGAATGAAAGATACTTTCCAATCTTAATTTCATATCCTAAATCTTCCATTGCTTTTAAAAACTCTTCGTAAGTACCGGACTTTAGAATTGCTTTATCAATGGCAAGGTGAAGCCTGTTTTTCCAAGAACCGCCTTTCTTAAATTCCATATATTCAATATAGCTTTTACCGTTTGTGGAATATCTGTTCTTGAATTTTTTATAGTTTTCATCAATGACAGATAAACCGTTTTCTTTACAAATCTCATCACTGACAGTTCTGATTTGATGATAACTTCTTTTGTTGCTTTGATACGCCTTACCAGTTACAAAACTTACATTATTAAATATAACATGATTATGAAGATACCCCTTATCTATATGGGTAGTGAGTACATACTCATACTTTCCTTGAAAGACTTTTTCGCATAGTTCCAGTCCTATTTT
The DNA here is from genome assembly GCF_000185385.1 of Lachnoanaerobaculum saburreum DSM 3986. GTDB lineage: Bacteria > Bacillota > Clostridia > Lachnospirales > Lachnospiraceae > Lachnoanaerobaculum > Lachnoanaerobaculum saburreum. Next base: position 2,719,092 of record NZ_GL622296.1, on the reverse strand, counting down.
GTGTGCCTGCTCTGGTGTGGTTTCTCCAGGAGCGAAAGATTGAATTAAATGCCTTGCCAATATTTTTGCCTTGGAGTTACATTCTCTTTTTGTCTGCTCAAACTCAAGATGAGCCAGCTTAGGATTGCAGTTAAAAGAGGAAATAAGGATTTTTTCATCAGTTTTATCAGCATTCATGATGTAGTTTAGGGCTAAGTGCAAAGTTTTTTTTATGGGATGAATCTTTGTAACAGCCATCAGACTTCCTCCGTATTTATGGTTTCTAAATTTCCAAGGTCATATAGTTTTTTTCGCAGAGAGTAAATATCTTTTCCCTGCTTTTTTAGTAGCTCCTGTATATCAAGGATGTCATCTTTATAAATCACTGCGGTGGAATTTACCCGCTTTGCAATCTGATTGATACTACCGGTTATTCTACCGATACTTGCGGAAAGTTCCCTAAAAACTGTCATATCCAGTACAAAAATATCCTTGCCTAAGATGCATTTCATAATAAACTGACGCAAAGTTTTACAACCGGAGAGCCTATATTTTTTCTCCAAAACCTTTAGTTCATCATCTGAAAGCATTAAATAAATGCCATGAGTTCTTACTCTATTTGTCATGTCAAAACCTCCAAATCCTAAAAATATCAAAAGAAAAAACCTGTAAAATCAAGTGCTAAACTTGACTTACAGGTTTTGCTTTATAGTATATTTCTAAATCAGAAATCTCCTGTAAAGAGATAAAATAGTTATATAAGTTACAAGAAGATTATAACATTTTTGAAAGTAAGCTTCAATGAAAGAAGTGAAAACTTTTTCAAAAAATACTTAGGTGATGAAATCAAAGAAGTTACTTATGCAGGGGTTTGGGGATATTCCCCAACAAGCAAAAATTGACTGAAAGAGCTCGATGCGAAAGCGAGGATTAAGTCAATTTTTCGTAAGTGCATATGCACTTACTGTGCTTGCTAAAAATGAGTTATATTGATTTTTTAGTATACTTACTTTATGAACATAATTGTTATTTCAGTAGAGTTTATGGCTGAAAATCAGTACAACTAACCATAGCTTTAATGCCATTTTATGTATTGTAATATAGATGTAAATTATATTAAAAAAACTTGAAAATATTCTGTATATGTGGTACTATCATAGTCAGATAAGGGATATAAAAATTTGTAAATAAGATAAGTATATTTGTTGTTTTATCATGACTAAGGGGTGTTTCTTAGTAAATATAGATACTGTCTGTAGTTGAATTAGCTCCGATAGAGATAAACAACATATTTATCCGTTGTTATTTTTCTATATTAGTCTATCTCCTGTGCTAACAATAAAATTAATTATTGTATCCTGTGGGATTTACTACTGTTTATATTCCTTTTACCCGACATGTTACGTAATAAAGTCTTAGAGTTTGTATTTTATTTGAGAAAAATATAGATTTAAGGAGATGCAGGATGGCAGAAAGTATTATAAAGCAAACAAACCGTACTTTGTTGATTGAGGAGATTAATCCGGAGAAGCTTAACTTACTTACCTTAGTTGGTGATGTAAGAGGACTTGACAGCTTAAGTGATGATAAGGTAAAGGAAATCAATGAAGCACTCCTTGTTAGAAACTTTGAAGAGTTTTTAGAAAAATTTGATCCGACAGTATATTCTTTTTTTAATGCTACAACAGGAAAGATTGTGTATTCTAAGGAAAAACCGGCAGGTGTTCCTGAAAATATGTTAAGTATAGTTCATCTTAATGCACATAATGATTTTTTGAAAATGCTTATGACCTTGGTTGAAACAAAAAGAAGTCAGGGAATTATCAATGCAGATTTTAAATTTGAAAAACTTACAGAAATGATTTCTCCTTCAAAGGTTATGGATGACATTAAGCAGGTAAGGAAGGAACTTCAGTATACTTATGCAGAGTACGCAAAACTTGAAGACGGAGATCCTCATAAGCTTGATCTTGGTGATAAGCTTAATTCCATGTTTGAAGAAGCCAGTTCCAATTATCAAAATCTTATGGCGATGATTCCGCTTGCAATCTCAGATATAAAGACAAGACTTTTACTTGGAGAATCAAAAGAGTCTGAAAGCAATGATGCTCTGACTCTGGGACTTCTAACCATGTCTTCTGAGGGAGAACTTACAGTAATAGAGGCTCCGAAGGTGGAAGAAAGCACTTTAGTGCTTACAGATGACAATTCAAATGCAGGACTTATTGAAGCTCTTGAAGACGATTATGATGCTCTGAATTCTGAAGGAAACAGTTATGTAAAACAGTTGGTGGTAAGAACTTTTTGTCCGCTAAATTCATCAATGCAAAGTCAGATTGATGTAAAAAAGGAAGTGGACAATTACAATACATATCTTGAATTTTACAAAAACGCAAAGGATGATTTTATAAAAGTTGTAAAACCTTTGGTTGAAAAAATATTAGGTGTATGGGCCTTTTTTGAACAGTATCCAAAACAGGTAAAAGGTATGAGACCAAGCCTTCTTATAGCCAATGTGAAGAATGAAGTTATGGCAAACAGTTTGAATGTGCCTAAGCTTTGTGCATATCTGAATACTGTAAATGAAAAAAATGACTATGGTAATACTGTTTGGTATGCAATTGTTGCAGGAGTGTCTTTGGATGAAAAATCAAAGATGAATGTTACAAGGGAAAGATTCAAGGGAAACAAAGACAGTGTAAAGACTGAAAATGTAAGCGTAGAATCTTTGGCAAGAGTTGCAGATGCCATGAAGGATTATGGTGTACAGTGCTTTTATTCCTATGAGACGGGAGATAAGACAACTTTCAACAGCATGGCAATGACCGGAGTAGGATTTTTTGATGACAGATGTGCAAGTCTTAGCGGTAAGCCTTATTCAGAATATCTGATTTCTTGTGTACCTAATTTTACAATTATTCCGAAAGATAAGTCAGGAGTAAAGCTTGAAAGCAGGATGATTGTTAATGAAAATGAAGCTGCCGAACTTTCTAAGGCAAAAGAAGATATTATGAAGCTTTGGATAGACGGAGTTTATATAGGTGCGGCATATGTGGCAGCCGGATTTGTGGCAAGTTACCAGTCTCCGGAGTATCTTAAAGAGTATTTTAAGAAGGATGTTGATACTGATTTACCGGGTGTAAGATTTGATATTGAGGCAAAGAATAATTCTCTTAAAATACATACCACTATGTCAAAAGAGATTACCGGGTTTACGAACAGTGTAAAAGACGATATCAATAAAAGAGGGTTTGGATTTGTATTTTCTTCGGAAAATGCGGTTTTAGACGGAGAAAATATCAGTCATATAATGGTGTACAAAGCAAGAAACTTAAAACTTTCAGGTGGAAGTTATGAGCCTATTTATAAAACTCAGACAGCAAACTATATTGAAAGAATTTTAAGGCATGCTACAGGAGATTTTAAGGCGGAGAATATAGCTAAGTTCTTCTCAAATAATCCGTCAAGTCAGAAAAGTATATGGCTTTCCAAAAAAACAAATATTAACGGTATACTTGGAAGCAATGACGATATTACTTATGAAGTTGATGATACAGCAGGCGTATGTGCTATAGAGATAAGTTTCGGAAATGCTATAAAGAGAATAGAAGTGCCTCTAAATCGTGTTGCAGGAGAATAAGGGTGTATATTTATAAAAAGTGTTGATATAAAATGAAAACTTTGTTTTATGTAAGTACAAAAATATTTTAAATATTTGGAGTAGTTTTATAAAAATAAATATATTTTCATAGGAGGTAGCAAGATGGGAATTAGATTCAGGGTAACAGGTTCAGAAGTGGCGGACTTTGATGAAAGAAGTATAGTAAATGCAGAGTTTTTGTCCGAGTCTCCAAAGGATTCCAACGCTAAAGCAACAGACTTCGGGTTGGGCGTAAAAGTGTGGGGTAGAGTTTTATACAATGTCGGAGCGGACAGTGATGATGTATTAAAACTTGCGAAGTGGTCTCAGATTCCGTCTGAGAATGCAGATTGTTACAGAGTTGCGGAGGTAACAGTAGTATCTGCCGGATCTGTTGTAAGAAAGTATGTAATTCCAAATGCATTCGTGGTTGAGTATTCTGAAAAGGCGGATGATGTGACCGGTACCGGAGAGTTTTATATCCATATACGTCAAAAGAAGGATAATAATGCAAAGGTAGCAGTAGAAGGCGGATACGCCGGAGAATAATGAGTAGGAGGGATTGAACATGGCATACAAAGTGAAAATAGAAGGTAATGAAAGTTTTGAACTTGCAAAAGAATGTGTAAACAGCGTATTTTTATCTACAGACATTCCTATTGATTCAAATGCACGTACCAATGATGCCGGTGCGACAATGGAAATTACCGGCAAGATTTTAACGGCAGTAGACGGTGATCCTTTTGATTCTACAAGAAATATGGCACTTTGGTCTATGGTTCCGGCACAGAATAAAGACTGCTATAGAAAGGTTACGGTAGAACAGATTGTAGCAGGTATTACAAAAAGAAAATATGTATTTCCGAATGCTTTTGTAGTAAATTATAAAGAAAGGCATGGAGATGAAGAGGGAGTAGGAAACTTTACTCTTGTAATAAAACAGAAAAAAGATAAGATGGCAGGTCTGATAGTTGAAGGTGGGTACGCAGCCGAATAACAAAGAATCAGTCGTTAAAAGTTTGGGCTGCAAGACATTTATTGTCATGCAGCCCATTTTTATCGTATAGAGGATAAGACCATCTAAAATTGATTAAAAGTAGCAGGAACGGGAATATATGAATAAAAGATTTTTTCTTGATATTTCAGGAATATTTGCAGCGGTTTTGTGTGTTATAATCACTATATTTTTTGGAAGAGGATCAAAGGGCGAATATATATTTTATATGTTTTCTTTTTTAATTTCAGGTTCTTTAATCTGTTTTTCTTTAAAGGATTTTTCTTTTAGAAAAGAAAAGATACAAGATAAATTTTTGTCGGAGCTTGTTCTTTTAAGCGAAGAGGATACTGTTGTAAAAACATGGAATATTTTGGGAAAGAACTCTTTGGTAATAGGAAAGAAGAATAAAGAAGAGGATATAGATATAGATTTATCAGATACTTATTTTTCAGGAACCGTAAGTGATATTCATGCGATACTTAACTATGTGGACGGATTTTGGTATATAGAAGATATGCAAAGTAAGAACGGAACACAGATTAAGGGTTGTTTAGAGAATAAGCTTTATAATATTAAAGACGGACAGAGTAAACTGACAAAAAAAGACTATATTTTTATAGGACTTAATAAACTACAGATAAGGTAAGAAAAATGGGGAATTTAATACGATGTAAAAACGGACATATGTTTTCAAAAAGAAGATACGGAAATATTTGTCCGTACTGCAATATGGACATGACTGAAAGAAAAGAACTTGAAGAATCGTTTGATGATAATGAGCTTGAAGAAAGCTTAATAAGGATAAAAACTAAACCGGTATGTGCATGGCTTGTTTGTATTAAGGGACCAAGATACGGAAAAGACTATCGTATAGTATTTGGAAAAAACTATATCGGGAGAACGGATGCCATGGATATCCAAATTATTGGAGATAATGCCATAAAGCAGGAAAATCATGCTATTTTATCTTTTGATGAAAAAGATCTTGAAGCGACACTTATCTGTACAGAAGGTGGAGGCATTACTTACTTAAATGGCAAAGCCGTTTATACTCCGCAGATACTTGAAACCTATGATGTAATTACCATGGGTGAGAGTGAGTTTTTATATATTGCTTTATGTGGAAAGCAGTTTTCATGGTAAAAATTAATAAAGTACTGATTAAGTCAGTAATTCCTATAAAAATATTAAGGGGAAAACAGATATGGGAACTGCTTTTTGGATAGCTTTAGTCTTTATTTTAATCGCTTTTGGCATTTTGATATGTAGATTTTTTATATGGATTAAAGAAGAAAAAATCAGGATATATGACATAGGGGCTTTGCTTGATATCGGGAAAAAACAGGTTCAAGCAAATGCATACGGATTTAAACCGGAAAAAGACAGACTTATGGCGATACTTAGTGCGGGGGAGGGAAAAGAGTATGCAGGAAAAGTTGCAGCACTGACTACAGTAAGAACCTTTACAAAACTTTATAATCGCTATGATAATAACCAAAGTAGCAGGTATTTCTTTGAAAGAGCATATGAGACCGCTAATATGAATGTATTAAATGCACTTAGAGGGGAAAACGGAAGGGCATATGCAGTATGTCTAATGCTTAGAGGAAATCTTTTAAGTTATGCCATTATGGGACATATAAATATTTATATTTTTCGTAAAAAAGAGCTTATACTTCTTAGTAGAGGACAGATAATGGAAGAACTTATAAAAGAAAAGGTAAATAAGGGACTTTTAAGTAAGGAGGCAGCCATTAGAATTTCTGATAAAAATAAGGCATATAACTATATAGGAAGAGATGACTATATGAAGCCTCTTATAAGCAGGGAAGAAATAAAACTGAAAAGAAAAGATATGGTTGTTATAATAAATGCCGGGGTAGAGAAAAATATTTCCATTAGAGAACTTGAAATTATCCTTTCAAAGAAACATGGGTGTAAGAAAACGGCAAAAGAGATTATTGAAACCATAAAAAAGAAAGATACAAAAGATTTGGACAATCTTGGACTGATACTTATAAGGATTTAGGAGGCTAGGAGAAAATGCGTAAGCAAAACAGCAAATTTAACACAAACTTTATTTCAGAAGAAGGCAGTTCATTAAAAAACAGTGATTTTTTTGCTTATGCTGAACTTGACAATTTTGCATGCTATGTGCTTGCAGACGGTATTGAAGATGTGGCGGATAGTGAGTCTGCAAAGGAAGCAGTGGAAAGTATCATTGCAAAATTTCAGGAGAAGCCATCTATATCTAAGGGGAAGATACATGGATATTTAAAACATGCCAATGAAGTTCTTTTAAAAGCTGAAAAATATATGAAGCTTAAAGCATCAATTGTGGTTGCAGTAACTGACTATGAGAATGTACGATTTGGTTATGCCGGGAATGTAAGAGCAAAGCTTTATAGAAACAATAAGATGTTTTATAAGACTATAGATACGTCACTAAGTAGTGAAATGGTATCAAAGGAGATGATTAGTGAAGATGCCTTGTCAAGACATGAGCAAAGAAGCAATCTATATACCTTTTTAGGGCAAAAAGGATTTTCACCGGTGATATCAGGAAAGATAAAACTTGTTGATACAGATATTTTAATTCTTTATACCAAAGGGGTTTGGGAAAACGTATCAGAAGGAGAGATTGACAACATCTTTGCTGAAAGCGGAAAGGATCCGAAAGATGCTCTTTTAAAGGTTGAAGCCGTACTTCTTGATAAAAATTTAGGATATATTGATAACTATACGATTGCAGGTATTTATATTGACAAGGTATTTATTGAATCGGATACAAAAAAGAAAAAGAGAAGGAAACTTATTTTGATAGTATCGATTGCATCTGTAGTTGTAATACTTGGAGCGATTATTGCTCTTTACTTTTATAAAAAATACACAAAAGAACTTAAAGAAGACATGAATACACACTATGAAAAGATGCTTAAATTTATAGAAATGGAAAACTATACAAAGGCGGATACCGAGTGTGAAGAGTCCATAAAAAAGGCTGAAAGTCTTAGAAACAAGGAAATGAAAGATCTTTTATATCATTATGAGCAGGTTATAGAGGGTATAATTGAAGCGGACGAAAAGTATGATGCCAAAAGCTATAAAGAAGCTAAACCGTTGTATGAGCTTATACTTAGTGAAATTCCATACGCTGACAATGCCGGACTTTCATATGTAAGAAAGAGACTTGACTTTATTTCAGGATATGAAAGTGTAAATTTAAGTCTTGATAACGGAGATATACTTTTTGATTCAGAAATATATGATAAAGCAAGAGAAAGGTATGTGGATGCAAAGACTGAAGCAAGAGATATAGGATATGAAGAAGGCAAGTTAAAGGCTGAAGCAAAACTTTTAGCAGTGGATCAAGCCATTGCGAAGAAAGATGAAGGAAAGCAGGCGGAAGCTGACAAACAGTCACAAAATCTAAAATCTGCAAATGATATGTTAAGTGCAGGAGATGAGGCTTTAAGTAAAGGAGATTTTTTGTCAGCAAGGGCTAATTATAATACTGCAAAGGATATTTTGGAAAAATCGGGTGAGAGTGCAGGACTGTCGGAACTTGAGCAAAAGATATCCACAGCGGACAAGAAAATAAGCGAAGGAGATGAAGAGAAAAATAAAGCCGGAGGATATGCAGTTACAGCAGATGAGGCATTCTTAAGAGGAGACTTTGAAAGTGCAAGAGAGAATTATGAGTATGCCAGAAGATTATATGTAAAATTAAAGGATGAGATAAATACCATAGAAATGGACAAAAAGCTTAGTGATGTGCAAAAAAGAATTGATGAAAAAGAAAAAGAAGAATCAAAGGCGGCACAATCAGAAGCACAAACCACACAGCCAAAAACAAGTGAAACGGAATCCTCTTCAAGTTTAAGTGCTGAGTAATTCGGTATTTATTTAAAGCTTATGTATTGTTAATTAGTATTTTTCTATTAAAAGAGGTGCTTTCAGATGGATAAGGTATGCTTGGATGAGTTTGACATAAAGAAATATGTAAAGGACAGACTTTCAGAAATAAAAGAAGAAGATGAGTATGTCCTTGCAAAAAGTGTTTTATATGACGGTCTTTACAGGATGAGTGAGGTTTTTGAAGAAAGATATAAATCACTGTATAAAAAGGTATATGATGAGCTTGAGAGCAAAGAGGAGAGCTATGAGATTGCGATACTTTTACTTCCAAAAAATGAGAATACATTTTTAAGGATGTTTTTTCCGATATCAGATTTGGATGTAATAGAGGATAAGGAAGCCGATATTAAAGAAGGTTGCATGGAAGGCAAAAATTCTATAAAAACCGTTTATCTTAATGCAGCCGACAGTGCATGCAAGGCTTTTTTACAAGAAAATATAAGAGTAAGTTTTACAAATAACAAAGAAAAACACACACTTTTGGTACAACCTAAAAAGGCTCTTCGATACAGGAAAGAAGTGGGGAAACTTTATGAAACCTTTTCTTATAACGGGCTTAGATGGAATACGGTAAATACCGCATACCTTGACCGCTTTTTTGATATAGACCTGTCAGGACTTCCCCAAAATGCAAGAGATGTTGAAGTGGACTATGGAAAATATGCCGATATGATAGAAGAAGAACTTTATCCTGTATGGAACATAGAAAAAAATGTATTTAAGAGCAGTACATTTTTAAGTCCAAGTAAAGACGGATTATACTATGAACGTGAAATGATTAGGCAAAAAGATAAGGAGATTATCTTACGACTGATACAAAAAACTGGAGGTATGGTAGGAATAAGACAGGAAGAAGAAAAGATTATAGTAAAGTCATATGAAGAAAGTTATTCCGATTTGGAAGGGTATAATATCTTTGATATAAGATATACAAAAGAAGAATTGCCAATCGGCTTAATAAGCAATAAAAGAAAAGAAGGAATGATTGGTCGCCTTCTAAATAAAGCCAAAGAAAAAATCCATACCGAAGCGGAAATAGAAAGGATTATTGAAGAGCTTGATATTGGAGAGTATGTATCGCTTAAATCCTGTGAAAGATTGGCAACAAACAAAGCATTTTTAGAAGAAATGAAAATCCTGCCGGATATGAATAACTTTACAAATGAGAATTTCCAACTAACAGATGAAAGCCCTAAACTTATTTTAAGGTTTTTAAGAAACAGTGACAGCAACCTTTGTGAAGCAATGGTAAGATATGCCATATCACAGTTACAGATAAGCTTTGATGAATATATCTGTATAGGAGTTTTGGAAAACAGTTATAGTCTATAATGGTGACAGATAAGAGGGGTAATGCCTATGTCAGACAATATGAAAAAAATGCATAAACGTCAAGAGATGGACGGTTGTATTAGCAGTGAATATGTGGTGGGGGGAGCTGAAGTATCATGTAAATATGGAAGTAAGACCTGTGTATTAAATTTAACAAGAAGTCATGGAGCTGATACCTTAGATGGGAGACCGTTAATAATAAAAAGTGATTGTACATCTAAAAATATAAGTGGATTTGGTGTATGTAATAAAAATAGAAATAAGCCTTGCAAATGTGAGCCGAAATTAAATGAATGGTCTGTTGATGAGAAGAGTAATTTATGCATAATAGATCCAAACACGGCTAAAGGTAGTAGAGCAATTACAGTGGATTCCATAACAGTATGTGAAAAAGGCGGAATAGTTTCATTCAAAACGTCAGGGCAAGCCACACCAAGCTATGACAATGCAAAGGTAAAAGATGCTGTGAAGATAGTTGAAAATGTACAAGGCAGTTGGACAAGATCCGAGGATAAGGATGATTTTTTAGGGTATGTGAAGGTAAAAAATTGTGGGGTATATAATTTTGGAGTCAGTTTTTATGATAATGGTTCAAATAACGGGTCAGGAAGAATATATGTTTATGAAAAGAATTGGGGAAAACTTAAGCTTGTAGGTACATATAATATAAAAAATCATATAGGAATTGAGCAAAATAAGTTCAGAGAAGATGAAATTATAATCAATGATACCGGAGGGAAAAACAAATGGAATACACGTTACTGGAAATTTTGGGCGGATATAGTACTTTTAAATGATCAAGAATATTATTTAGAGATGGATTGTCCTGTTGTAAATACAATAGAATATAAGATGATTGGGAATCAAGATCAAGGAAAGATAGATAGTATTAATGTTTCTGGAGTTTGGGTTTTAAATGATGAACTTAAAAAGATGCATCCATATGAATATGAATCTATTAAAATGTCAAATTATTTAAAAAATCATAAGGGAAATATTATTACTATTATGTATTTATCACCAGTATACAACATGTTAATTAGAGATTTTATTGGAGTTAGAATTGCAAAACGAAAAGATATAAAAGGTGACATGTCTAATTTTCTTAGCATGGTGTCATTAGCCTTTACAGGAGGAACATACATTAAGGCATTACCAAGCAATGTAAGTGAATTTTTGGGAAATGCAAGTTTAGCCCTTTCTTCAGTTGCTTTAATAATTGCCCTTTTGCCAAAATCAATATTGGAAAAAATTAGAGATGAGATGTATAAAAATTCTGAAGAAAGCTTGATAATCACACTATATGATGTTCGAAACAAAGATGATATAGAATCAAGGGGATACAATATAAAGGATTTTAAAGTTGAAGTATGGCAAAGCTATCGTAGTAATGTAAATATGAATGTATTTGGCGAAAAATATTTAGCAGGAAACTTTCATATGCTTCCAACTCAAAAGATGGATATCGAAAAAATTAAGGCTATTCACAATAGTATAGAAGAAATTTTTAATAACATAGATAATACTTTAGAGTAATGTATTGTAGGAGCTGTGCGAAATGAAGAAAATTAAAAAGATATATTAGTCATATTATTATTTTTTTAATATTTGGTATTACATATATTATATTAATTAATTTGAAATGTAGGGTGATAATTAAAAACAATGTTTTTATAGGTATAAAAAGTGGGATTATAGAAAAAAAAGAAGATTTGAAAGTGGTGGAAGTACCGGATGGTGTAAATGAAATTGGAGTTTTTGCTTTTGCAGACTGTGTGAGTTTAGAGAGAGTTACATTATCCGATGACATTAAAGAAATTGAAATGGGAGCTTTTTATGATTGCCAAAATTTAAAAGATATTAAATTACCTGAAAAGTTGGAAATAATAAGAAATGATGCATTTTTAAATTGCAAAGCATTAACTGATGTAAAACTTCCAAGTGGAGTCAAAATAATAGAGAAAGGTACATTTGCAGAATGTACTTCTTTAAAGAACTTACAATTATCAAATAATACAACTGAAATAGAAGAGATAGCATTTAATAATTGCATAAGTCTTAAAAGTGTATATTTGCCGGACAGTATAAAGGCAATTGGAAGTTCCGCTTTTTATAATTGCAGCAGTTTATCTACAGTGAGAATGTCAGAAGGAATTGAAAGTGTAGGAGAAAATGTATTTGGAGGTACAAAAGCCTTTAAAAACAGTATAGCTGACGAATATGGCTCTATATATTTTGGGAAAGTACTTTTATATAACAAAGGCTTAAATGATACTGTCAGAGTTAAAGATTCTACAAAGGTAATTGCAAATGCTGTATTTATAAATAATTCCGGGCTAAGAGAGATTGAACTGCCTGAAGGAATAGTTGAAATTGGAGACAGTTGCTTTGAGAATTGTAAGGCATTAAAAAAGATAGATATTAAAGAAGGACTGAAAAAAATAGGAGCAAATGCCTTTTCTCAATCAGGTATAGCAGAAGTTAAATTGCCTGAAAGTATAACTGAAATTGGATATGGAGCATTTAATAATTGTGAGGACTTATCAGGTATTAATTTGCCCACAGGTATAGAAAGCATTGCCGGGTATAGTTTTGAAAATACGAAGTATTTAAATAATATAAAACCGGATGAATATGGATGTAAGTATGTAGATAATATACTTTTAGCTTCTGAAAATAATGGAAGTTCAATAATCCATATTAAAGCAGGAACCAGATTAATTGCCGCACAGGCATTTGAAAATAGAAAAGATATTGAAGAGATCTATATTCCTAAAAGTGTAGAAATGATCGACTTCAAGGCATTTTTTCAATGTTCAAAATTAAGAAAAGTGGATTTCGAAGATGGTATTAAATTAAAGGAAATTAACTATTTTACATTTGTCGGGTGTTCAAAGATAGAAAATATTGATTTACCTGACAGTTTAAAAGCAATATATGCATACTCGTTTGGAGATTGTTCTTTCACTAAAATAAAAATACCAAGAAATGTAGAATATCTGGATTCATACGCTATCAGAGAATGCTATTCATTAAAGGAGATTGAATTACCTGAGAGATTGAGGGGAGAATATCACTGGATTGAGACCGATGGAATCAAGACACCTAAATTGGTATTTTACTAGAAAACTATGTACAAGCTATTGCCTAAACTACAATCATGAAAAGGAGCAAAGTATGAACTGCATATGGGAGATAGCATTAAAAGCACAAAAAAGCGGATATAACTTAGAAGATCTTAGATTTAGAAACAGTGAGAGTCCAAGTCCTTATACTGAAAGCTCATTTGATTTTCTGAATTCAGATACCATTGAGGAAAATGAAATTGAAGTAAACCCTTTGTATCGTTTTGCAAATGAACTGGGGGAGATTTTTCTGCCGGATGTAGAGGGTTTTGAGAGTGTAAGAAAAATATTTTTAGATATAATATTTCATTACATAGCGGTATGGGATCTTAGAAGCGGGGGAGATAAAAAAGAGTTAAGGGCAATGTATATCTTAAAAGAGATAGAAGAGGGGAGGTTTCTAAAAAGTATAAGAAAAACCTTGCTTTCCCTTGACTTTGAAAAATCTAAAAGAATTATTTTTTGCCTGCTTGATTTATGTAAATGTAAAGATTATATAACAGTTTTTAGAAAGGCACTTAGAGAGCTTTATCCGAAGGCAAACCTTTACATCCACTCTGAGAATTTAAGGAAATTTACCATATTTACAGGGGTGGATAAGACAAAAGAAGAAGTGGAGAGAATGGAAATGCTTGAGAAACTCTTTTTGCCGATATCTTATGAAACGGATGTTTTTTGGAAATACCACTTCGGTATTATGGGAGTTGATGAAAGTATGAAAATCGGAAAAACGGCAATATACTAAAAAGAACCGGATTGGAAGGAAAATAAGATGAGCTATAAGCTTAACAGGAACATAACTAAAGAAGAGCAGGCTGCGGCATATACAAGAAAAGAACTTGAGCTGATGAGTGAATATCGACTTAGAGAGATTTGCCTGAGAGAACATATCGTAAAGGGATTTGATAAGGATATGACAAGTAAAGAGCTTATAGAGGCTATACTTTCCTACTGTCAAACATTTGAAGATGAACTTATCAAAGAAGAAAAGGAAGGCGGGAGAGAGAGGGTTGAAGAGTGCTTTGATAAACTAAGTATAAAAGAGCCTGAGAATGATGAACTTAGGATATCAGGCAAAATCAGTATTTATGAAGGAGCGGCACTTAACTTCCTTGACGATTATAAAATAGAATATAAAGAAAAGTTTTTAAACACCAATGCTTTGATTGTAAGTGGTGATAAAAAGGTATGTGCCATATTCAATGTAGTTGCAATGGGAGATAAAAAAGACTCTTTATACCTTGTAAAAGATGCATCTCTTTCAGGTATCGTTACAGATATAAAAGATTACAGCCTTTATCTTATGGAAAGAGAATCATCAAAGTTTATATACCGTATATATATGGGAGAAGAGAGAAAAGACCTTACAAAGTACAGGGTTTATAAGATTCCTATTATGGATTTTGAGATTCTTCCCCTGATTGAACTTCATATGCCGATAGCACTTGATCTTGGCTCCACCAACACCACAGTAGCTATGTATGCGGACAGCAGCTATTACAGAAAGATACATGCAAAGCAAAGAGGAATTAAGGAAAATACCATTTGTCATACACTGTTTTTGGAGTCGGTGGGAGGAGAAAACTTTATTGAAAAGATGATACCTACAGTTGTAGCGGTAACTGATGTAAATGAAGACAGTATAGATTATGTTTTTGGAAGAAGGGCTTTGTGGTTTGCAAACCTAAGCTATACGGATAAAGGGTTTTCCGTATTTTATGATATTAAAAGATGGGCGGGAGATTTTGAAAGAAAAGAAGAACTTACGGATGCCAAGGGAAGATACAGATATGTACAAAGGATAGAGATTATAGCCAAGTATCTAAAGTATGTACTTGATATCACAAGAGATAACTTTAAATGTCGGATAAAGGAAGTATATATCACAGTACCGGTTAAGCAAAAGCATGTATATGAGCAGATGTTGGGGCTTTTGTCAAAAATGCTTTCTATAAGTCTGAAGGTTACCTTGGATGAAAGTACGGCAGTACTTTACAGCTTTATCAGTAAAATGAGAGAGAAAAATCGCTTGAAAGACGGAGAAAGCTATAAGGCACTGATAATGGACTGTGGAGGAGGAACGACGGATCTAAGTGCATGTAAGTTTAAGGTACATGCAAAGGGTGATATACAGACCTATACGATGGAAAACAGCTATAAAAACGGAAATACGGACTTTGGAGGAAACAATATTACCTACAGAATCATGCAACTTTTAAAGCTTAAACTTATATCCAGGTTGTCAGGCTTAGACAGGGATCTTGGAAACGAAATAATTGATGGGTTGCCTACAGACCCGTATAGGTATATAGATGAAGAAGGTGTTGAAAGTTTTTATAAGGGATTACAGGAAGCTTATGAAAAGGCTGAAAATATTTTACCCACAGCTTTTAAGCGATTTGAAACTTATGGAAAAGAAGGGTATTACAGAGTAAGGAATAATTACTTTTTTTTATTCACATTGGCGGATGAGATTAAACAGGAACTTTTTTCAGGAAATGATATCGTTATAGAAGTACCTGAAGAAAAAAAGGGAGAATCGGGGCTTTTAAGACTTGAGGCGGACAGATATAAACTCTCAGTCTTTAAGGGAGAAAAACTTGAAGTTTTAGAGGGGATGCCTAAGATAAGCTTTAACCGTTATGAAGTTGAAAAGCTGATTGCAGGAGAAATCTATGCGGTTATGAAAGTTTTTATGGAAAGACTTTATAAAAACGGAGAACTTTATAACTTTGACATGATAAGGCTTACAGGGCAATCCTGTAAGATAGGGTTATTTAGAGATGCCTTAAAAGAATTTGTACCCGGAAACATGATGCAAAGCGGAGGAAGTGTTAAAAAGGAAGAGTTAAAACTTGCCTGTGTGGACGGACTGATGAGGTATCTATATGATAAAAGAACCGGATATGCAGGATTTGATATAAGAGAAGAAGAGGCCCTTATTCCTTATAAAATAAAAGCCCTGTCATACTCAGGAAGACAAGAGGTACTTATAGACGGATTTGAAAGCAACAAGATGACAGGAAGCCTGCTTAGAAGTCTTGAAGATATCTTACTTAGAATGTATCTGTATGACGCTTCGGAAAGTGTACGATTTGAATATCTGTTTCACTTTAAAAAAGATGAGGCAAGAGAAACGGACAGAATGGAACTTGCAGGAAGATATAGCGGATATATAAAGCAGGAAGATACTGATGATATACAAAACGGAGAACTGAAGATATTTGCCTTTGTAGACTATAAAAAATGGGGATTTCAGATCGTACCTGTATACAGACTTAAGGATACCTTATATGCGGGAGAAGGAAAAGAGTATAAGTTTGAAACCGATGAATGGATTTGTGATTTCTTTGATGGAGAACACTAGAAGGAGAAGTTTATGGAAAACAGATACCCTTTGTTTGAGACAGGAAGAATCTTAAAAAAAGAAGCACTTGAAGTAATAAGAGACTATCCCAGAGATTTGCTTGATATCCTTTATGAGGGATATACAGACGGAGTCATAAGAGGATTAAGATTAAGTTCAGACCATGAAAACAGAAATCTCATCATAGGAAAGGGACTAATAAAACTGAAAGGAGAGGTATATCAGGTAAATAAAGAGATAAAAGTGGTATACACCCATACAGAACAAAGGAGATATCTTAGATTAAAGTGTAATGAAAAGAAAGATAAAGACTTCACAGTAAATGAAATAGAAGCTTTCCTTTCCGATGAGAAAGAAAATAAAGACGGAGAAATCCTGCTTTGCGACTTTTTATTAAAATCAGGATTTGTATTAAGAGATACCTACCTTAACTTTGCCGATATGAGGTCTGAGTATGATACCATACATCTGATAAATACAGATTATGCAGGATATGGTGAGAAGTCATTTAATATAGAAGTATTAAAAGCATATGCCAAAGAATATCTGAGTACAAAAAAATGTGAAGAAACTGACAGAATCTTTTGCTATATGGTTATAAACAGTATTGAGGGAATAGATAGAAGTATTATAGAAAACTATATAGCATTTAAAGAAGGAAAGCTAAAGGTAAGTCACCTAAGCAATAAAGAAATTTATACAGGGCTTTTTGATATATTGGCAGTTGCAAAGAATACGGATTGGTCTAGGACTACAGGGTTTAGCCCAAAGAAGATTTTGGTAGATTAGTGATAATCAGGATAAGGTAAAGTTGCAAGTAACAAGGAGAAGAAGATGTCAAACATAATGGACTGCCCTTACGGACACAGGTTTTCAAAAACGAGGTATGGAACAATATGCCCACACTGCGGCTTTGATCTGGATACCCCGGAAAAGGTATATGTAAATTTAAGGAAAGAATGTGGACTTTCTTTAAGAGAAGAAAGACCTGTATGTGCATGGCTTGTATGTATAGAGGGAGCAAGAAAGGGGAAAAGTTATGTGATAAGCTTCGGAGAAAACTTTATAGGTACTGACAGGGATAATGAGATACAGGTTTTAGGGGATGAGAAGATGCTTGGTAAGTTTACCTTAATATTTTTTGACAAAGAAACCAAGGAAGCTAATCTGATTCCTGCAAGAGCGGACGGTATTGTATATATGGATAATAAACCTGTTTATAACAAGTATGTTCTTAAAAATAAAGATATCTTGGAAATAGGTGAGAGTAAGTTCATGTATGTGGAGCTTTTATCCGCAATCATCAAATATTTTCCGGGATTTGAATATGAAGAGATAGATAATGAGGATAAAGAAAAACTGATAAAAAAAGAGAGAAAGTATAGGAAGCTTAAAAGAGAAAAACCAACGGAGGAAGAAAAATATAGAGATAAAAGGGTAGGTAAAAATCTTTCTTTTGAAGAAGAAAAGCCGATTTATGCATGGCTTGTATGTATAGAAGGAAAGCGTCAAGGAAAGTCTTACAATGTAACGGAAGGAAAAAACTATATAGGAAGTCATGATATTATGAGCATACAGATTATAGGAGATGAAGATATAAGAGATAAGAATCATGCTGTTATAGCCTATGATACAAGAAATTTACAAGGAACACTCCTTGGAGAAGAGTCAATGGGATTTGTAAGGCTAAATGAATCGGCAACATATACATCGAAAGATTTAAAAGAAGGAGACATCTTGGAGGTTGGCAAGAGTAAGTTTTTCTACTTTGACTTTGCAAAAGAATACCATCAGTGGTAGAAAACATGAAACAATAAATATAAAGAGAATAATTATGGAGAAACTATGAAAGGAAACTTGCCATATTTTTATATAAAAGAAAATTTTGAAAATACAAGGGGGATACGAATATATACTTTAGAGAATATTCCAAGGAATATAGATACTCTTAATGAAAGATTTTATGAAATGCCAAGAGAGTTTGTTCTTGAAATAGAAAAAACAAAGGAGTTTATATTTCCTGATTTGATGATGAATGTATATCCTCTTATTTCAGAAAGATTTAGAGAGGTATTGCTTCTTTTTGATATAGAAATCTTTGTAAAAAGAGTTGTGCTGATAGATAAAGAGAGTAGAGAGATGCAAAGCTATTATTTGCTTTATACAAAAAATTTGCTAAACACTGATTTCAATAATTTCTTTAAAGCAGTCAGGGAAGAGAATGAAAAGATAAGTTTTATTGTAAATCTTGATTTTGCAGAAAGTTTAATAAGAAGAGATGTTAAGGGAATAGAGTTTGTGGAAGTGGAGGAGAGCGTATGAGAGAAAACCTTATAAAACTTGATATTTTTGATGTACTTGCGGTAACAAGTTATGAAGCAAAACATGAGGTGGGCAAGCATGGTAGGGCAATAATAAGAGCCATAATAGAAGAAAAAAGAGAAGAAGAGTATATTAATACTGCCCAAAATACAAGATGGGTAAGGGTTAATGCCCTTGATGAAACAGATAAAGAGAGTACGATATTTTATGGATTATTAGAAAGAATATGTTTCTTTAAGGAAAGCGGAAGTTTCCTTGTTGAATTGGAATTAATCACAGGAAGTTCTTTAATGGAAGAAAAAGTACATACAAGAGGATTTTCTAAATGTGCCGGAGAATATGCTGATATACTTAATGCATTAAAAGAAGGATATGAAGAGTCATACTATATAACAGGAGAAGACGGAAAGGGGGTATTGCCCGGATTTTTGGTACAGTATGAAGAAAATGACTGGAACTTTATAAAAAGGATTGCAGCTTTAAAGCAGACAGTGGTAATGCCGGATTATCAGAGTGAAGGGGTGAAGTATTTTTTCGGTATGCCAAAAAGAGATACCGGAGTTTTAACTTCACAGGATGTGCGTATTGTTGTAAATAAAGAGTATACAGTTTATGAAGTCAAATCAAGGGAAATCCATAGTTTAGGAGACAGAGTAAGCTTTAACAGAAGAGACTACCGTATAATAAAAATTGTATCTAAAACAGAGGGAAGTGAACTTTACCATACATATTATTTAACACAGGATATAGATTATATAGTAAAAAAAGAAAGCAAGTATGATTTGAAAGTAATAGGAGCATCACTTTACGCTAAAGTTACAAATGTAGAAAAAGAAAAGGTTAAGATAGCAATAGAGGATATAGAAAATAAGGATGAAGAAATAGAAAGATGGTTTGATTTTTCCACTGTATATTCTTCAAGTGACGGAGCAGGGTGGTATTGTATGCCGGAAGTAGGAGACAGCGTAAGACTGTATTTTCCTACAGAAAATGAAGAAAATGCCTATGTTTGCAGTGCAGTACATGAAAATGAGGGAGATGGAATAAGAACCGATCCTGAAAATAAAATTTGGAGAAATAAATACGGAAAAGAAATAAGACTGACACCGGAAGGTATAACCATAAAAAGCGATACGGGAGATTATATTGAACTAAATGACAGTACAGGAGTCAAGATAGTAAGTACAGGAAGTATTTTGATAAAAGCAAAGGACACTGTTGAGATAAGCAGTGAGGATTCAAATATATCCATGGTGGCAGGTAAAAGGATTATGCTTTTACAAGATGATACACAAATAATATTAAAAGACGGAATAACTGTGAGTGGTGAAGGTATTCATATAAGTTGAAAAATGTGTTTTTGGTGTGAGCGGAAAGGGATTTTTTATGCTGATTATAGAAAATTTAGAAATAGAAATAGCATTACCTATTTATTTGGTTGAAAATTTTGTTATAAATACTGTTCCAAACATGCATACCGTCTGTAATATTAAAGGGGTGTTGGAGAAAAAGCCAGGAGAAACAATTCTTACAGACAAAAAGGATATGGATATACATATAAAATACAAAGGAAACACTGTATTTAGAGGATTTGTGGAAGAGATAAGCATTCATTCATCCGCCGATGTACATTATTTTGAACTTAAAGCATATTCATACAGTAAAAAATTAGACGATAAAGAGCATACAGAATTATTTCAAAATATAGAAAAAACTTATAGTGACATTGCCTGTGAAGTAGTTAGAAAATACTCAGGGGATATCAGCAACTACAATATAAATGATAAAGAAATTAAAGGACCTGTGCTTTGCTATAAGGAGAGTGCCTGGGCTTTTGCAGTTAGGATGGCATCCTGCATAAAAACATTTCTGTATCCGGGTATGGAATATGATAGGCCATATATTCATATGGGCATACATACAGGGAATATGGTTGAGCCCGGAGGTATTATAAGTGAGAGCAGAGATCTGATCAAGAAAAATGAGAATAAAAGTCGGATAGAGTATAGGCTAAGGACATATAACTCTTACGATATAGGTGATAACATAGCGTTAGATAATAAGATTTTAACTTTATATAAAAAAGAGGTGGAGTTTACAAAGGGTGAGCTGATATTTAATTTTCAAGGAGTTGAAAGATCATATATAGAAGATATGATATATCCGCTTGAAAATGAAAATATAATAGGTTTGAGCCTTATGGGGGAAATTAAGAAATATAAGGATGGAAAAGTATACTTAAGACTTGATATAGACAAAAAAGAGCCGGATTATGGATTTGATTGGTATCCTGAGACCGGAAATGTATTATATGCGGTACCTGATGTAGGAGAAAAAGCACAACTTTATATATCAGGTATGGATACAGGAGATATGTATGTAGTACGAACCTTCGGCAGTAAGGGTAGCGATGAAAATAAAAAGCAATTGGAAGTGGGAAAGAAAAGTCTTAATTTCTCAAAGGAGGGAATAAGCTTCATTGCAGATGATATACTGACATTAAATGATAGAAGATTCAAGCTTACAGGCAGTGGAGATTTGAGCATAAGTGCAGCTGATAAATTTACTATAAAGGCAAGAAATATAAGACTAAGCAGTAAAGAAGAGATAGTGTATATAAGCGAGTAAAATTTTGTAGCAGTAATGGAGTACAAATCCGAAGAAAGAGGTGCAAAGTGGCGGACGGTATACAGAAAATGTATGAGCATCAGGAAATGAAGGGATATGGAGGATATGAATATGTGGTAGTAGGCGCAGAGGTTTCCTGTAGCTATGGAAGCAAAACATGTGTATTAAACTTGAAAGATGATCATGGAGTGCACACTTCAGATGGAAGGCCTTTAATTACAGAAAATGACAGTACTACTGATAATATAAAAGGCTTTGGAATGTGCAATAAAAACAGGAGTAAACCTTGTAAATGTGACCCTAAACTTGGAAAGTGGTGGGTTACTGACAATTCAAACATGAAAATATTTGATACTGCAATTAATGATAAAAGTGATGCGGTTACGGAGGACTCTATAGCTGCATGTAACAAGGGTGGTATAGTTTCATTTAAGACATCAGGGCAAACTTCACCAAGCTACGATAATGTAAAAATAAAAGATGCTGTAGAAATAGTTGAAGATGAAAAGAAAAATTGGAGTCGCAAAAGTGACAGAAAAGACTTTATAGGTCATGTAAAGGTTAAGAATTCAGGTTTATATAACTTCGGTATAGAATTTTATGATATTAAGAGTGGTAATAGCCCCGGAAGTATATTTGTTTATGAAAAAAGTTGGGGAAAGACCAAGTATATAGGTGCATATGAGATAAAAAGTCATGCAGGAAATAAAGAAATGAAATTTCCTGATGATGTACTTAAAATCAATGAAAATAGTTATGGATATGTATCCGGTTTACATTATTGGTTCTATTGGATAGATATAATTCTTTATGGAGGTAAAGATTATTATTTTGAAGTGGATTGCCCCGGAAGGGATGGATTTGCATGTAAGTTAATTGGGAATCAGGAGATTGTTACTGACAAAGATATAATGATGGTTGTATGGAAGGAAAGCGACACATGTACTGATTGGTATAAAAAAATATTGGAGGAGTTACACTAAAAGAGTCTATTGTTTACTTACACAAACCATATATAAAGCTTTTTTTTGATTATCTTGCAGGGGTTTATTTGGATCATGCAACAAAAAATAAAGGTAGAGACACAGCTACATCAACAGGAAAGACTGTTGTTGAGGTAATAATAGGAATAGTGGATACAGCTACCGGTGTTTTTGCTACTGCAGTTGATACATTAGTTGGGTTGGTAGGTATATCAGAGATAGAAGAATTAGCTGCTCAACTTAGACCTTATTTTAAGACTGATAGTGATACTGATGATAAAAAAGACGTGAATATGGTAAAAATTGTAATGTACGGAAATAAGGAAGGACTGGTTAAGGAATACGATATGGATGCAGAAGTTAGCACTGAAGTTTCTGAATATAATATGATTGATAGAGTAGAAGGCGAGAAATATCATTGGGGGAAGTTTATAGGTATATACTATGATCAGGGTGATAGTAATAAAGTCGAATTAGAGCTAACTGAAGAATTTATAAAGAATAAAATTATAGAGAAAACAAATTAATAATCTAAAAAATGATTTTGTGGGGGATTTAATGTTGACAAAAAATCTAAAGGATAAAAGTGCTTTTATAATATTTATAATATTTATAATATTCTCTATTATACTGTCTATAGTAGTAGATTTAAAAGGATACTTTGTAATAAAAGAAGGTGTTGTAGTTAATTATAGAGTTGGGATTATGGACAGAATAAAAGGGGAGATTGACATAACAATACCTGAAGGCGTAACAGCTATTGGTGACTATGCTTTTGCAAATAATAAAATTATTAATACAATAGTGATACCATATGGAGTGGAAGAAATCGGCAAGTTTTCATTTATGAATTGTAGTAACTTAAAAGAAATTAATATTCCACGTTCGGTAGAATATGTGAAAGAAGGTACATTTTATAAGTGTACAAACTTAGAGAATATCAACTTATCCTCATCAATAAAATCAATAGAAAATGAAACATTTTCGGGGTGTGATAGATTACAGATTGTAGAGTTACCTGATACATTGGAACAAATAGGAGATAAAGCATTTTATGAATGCACAAGTTTAGAAAATATAAAATTTTCGCCTTCACTTAAAAGGATAGGAAAGTTTAGCTTTTCAAATACTAAATTAAAAGAAGTAAATATACCTTCATCTGTAGAAATGATAAAAGAAAGTGCATTTTACGAGTGCACAAGTTTAGAGAGTATCAACTTGCCGTCAGAAATGAAGATAATAGAAAATAAAACCTTTTCAAATTGTGATAAATTAAAGTTTGTAAAGTTGCCGGATTTATTGGAGCAGGTGGGAGATTATGCATTTTATAATTGTAAAAGTTTAGAAGGTATAGTATTTCCTGATTTACTTAAAAGTATAGGTGTCTTTAGTTTTTCAAATACAAAACTAAAGAATATAATTATACCCGATTCGGTGATAGAAATCAGAACTGCTGCCTTTAGAGAGTGCGTAGAGTTGGGAGAAATAAAGCTACCTGATAGCCTTAAAACTATAGAAGAAGAAATCTTATATAATTGTTCCTCATTAAAAGAAATAGAGATACCGGAAGGAATTAAAGAGATAGGGACTCTTGCTTTTTATGATTGTGTAAATTTGGAAAATATAATCGTACCGAATAGTGTAGAAAAGTTCGGTTCCAATTGTTTTACAGGAACCAAATGGCTTGAAAATATACCTGCAAATGAAGATGGTTTAAAAATTTATAGAGATATTTTATTAAAGTCAACAGATATAAAGGAAACTATTGTCATTAGCTCAGATATACACTTTATAGTCGGAAGTGCATTTAGGGATTCTGAAAAATTAAAAAATATTATTTTACCAAATACTATAAAGCGTATAGAAGGTTATACTTTTTATAATTGCACTAATCTTGAAAATATAGACATACCTGTAAATGTGAATTGGATAGGGAAATCGGCATTTTATAAGTGCAAAAGCTTGAAGGGAATTTTAATTCCGGATTCGGTCAGAGAAATATATGAGAGTACATTTGAGGACTGTGAAAATTTATCTGAAATAGAGTTGCCAAAGGAGTTGGAATACATTGGAGAAAACACATTTGGAGGCTGCAGTTCTCTAAAAAAAATAATAATTCCCAAGTATGTTAAACGAATAGAATCGGGGGCTTTCGGGCATTGCACAAACTTAGAAGCTGTAAAATTTGAAGATAATCCTGAGTATATAGGGAGTTCGTTTTATGGCACAAAATATTATAAAGAGATTGAAGAAGATCAATATGGCTGTAAATATGTACAAAATCATATTGTAGGTTTTGTGGATAAAGGAAAAAAAGAGATTATTATAAAGGAAGGTACTGTTAGTATAGCTGATTCTGTTTTTTCCGAGGTTGCTTTTGAAAAAGTGATTTTTCCTAAAGAGTTAAAATACATTGGAGATTTCGCTTTTGCGTTTTGTAAGAATTTAAGAAGGGTTGAATTACCTCAAAATTTGATATCTGTAGGAGATTATGAATTTCAATTTTGCGACAAATTAGAATACATTTATATCCCTGAAAGCGTAAAGGAAATAGGAGAAATGTCCTTTGTAGGCTGTGACAGATTAAAGGAAGTTGTTATGACGAAGGAAGTTGCAGATAAATTTTGGTATATCAGCAATGAGAAAGTGAGATATATAGATTAAATGGCAGAAAATTATTATGATAAGCAAATCATCCCTCTAAAAGTAAGGAACTCTGAAGCTGAAGCTATGTCTTTGGATACGGGATACTATATAGAAGGCAGATTTGAAACTTTTAGCAAAAAACAGTACTTTGATAAGTTGTTAAGTATATATATTCCGGAATCTTTTATAGATTTGCCAAAGGAGATAAGTGAAATAAAATATCCTACTAATTTTAGACCCGAGGTAATAAAAACAAATCTTGCCGGAGATGTAAATCTAAGCATTAGCCTTCTTAAAGTCAGTGAAGATACGGAAGTAAAAACTTTGGTAACTGATTTTAAAAGTCTTCTTTCAAAAGCACATAATGGGATAAAGTTTTTAACATATGATGAATTGGAGAAAGAAGGCTGTGTAAAAATGTATTGCTTTGATTTTATTATACCCGGAATAGATGAGAGAATATATCATAAAACGGGTCTGGGTAAGATAGGTAGAGAAACAGTACAGGTTATGTTTAATTGTAGGGAGCCATTATCATGGACATGGAAAAAAGCTGTGAATGACATACTTCAAAATATAATACCGGTAAGAAAGTAGACAAATGAATAGGGAAAAGCAAAAAAAGGAATATTTTAAAAGTTTCAGATACAGATGGATCGGCGAAAAAATTCGGGAGTATAAAGATTATAATATACAGGATTTATATGAAGAAATAAAAAACATACTGTCAAATGTGATAGAGGAAAAGCGGATATATAAGCTTAAGTATCTTATATTATTTTTTCTTAATACGAGTCTTTATACAAAAAGCTATAAATGTATGTTATATGCCTCAGATGAGGGCTTGTATATAGATAAACCTTTAGGTATCAGGTATTGGATTCCGGATTTTATGAAAAAAGATTCCTGTAAAATTCGTGAAGAAATGATGGAGGGTATCGGAAGACTTATATTAAGTGAGCCGGAGATAGAAGAAGGGATAAGGTTTGTTTTAAAGGGATATGAAGATATCATTTCAATTCTTTGGAAAAAAGCCTTGGAAAGGGCGTTTGATATTGATGTTTTTGAAGATATACCTAAAGAGTCAATAATTCTTATTGGCGAGTATATGGGAGAATTAAAACAGGTAAATTTAAACACAAAGTGAATAAGACATTAAAAAGGAAGGAGTGTCTAATGAAGAGAGTAAAGGGAAGTTCCATAAAGTTAAAAAGTGATGTAAATATATCAGCCGATAAAGTATTGCTTAAGGGGAAAAAATCAAGGACATATGAAGAATTAAAAGAGCCTTATAAGGATATGTCAAAGGACTTTGAAAGACTGCTTCCAATGATGCTTGGTGCAATGCCTGTCATGGCAGGAGTGCCAAGTGAGAAAGACAAGCTTATGTTAAAACTTATGGGAAGTTTGGCAGCCTGTGCAGGAGTAAAGATAATCAAAAATCAGGATGGAAGTTACAGTGCGGTTTATACAGGTGCGTTAAATCGTGTAAGAAATAATGCAGTGCCGGCAGCTTTAGAACTTAGTGATGTACAGCTAAAGGAAGAAATCTATAAAATCATTTCAAAGATGCTTGAAAAAAACGGTCCGGCCTTTGCCTCATGGAATGAACTTTTAAAAGATCTTATGAAAAACAACAGTATGGAAGATTTTTTAAAGGGTGCAAGGGGTGCATTATGTGCCATGACGGGAGATCCGGTAAATGCAAATACCGGAAACTTTATCTATTCAAAAGAAGATCTTAAGATACTCTCAAAGATACCTTTAAGCTTTACAAGGTTTTATAACAGTAAAGAAGAAAAAGTAGGAGTGTTTGGAAAAGGTTGGAGACACAGCTATGAAATATCCGTAGAAAGGGAAAAAAACGGATATATACTACACCTTGCAGACGGGCAGGATGAAGCCTACCTTTTAGATGATGAAGAAAACATAGTTTCCGTTTTTGATGATTTTAACCGCCTTAAAAAAACAAAGGACGGGTTTAAGTATAAAAGCGAAACAGGACTTTTATACACTTTTAATAAAGAAGGAAGACTTCTCTCTATGGAAAGAAAAGACGGGGTTAAAGTATTACTTTCCTATGATACCGAGGGAAGACTTTTAAGCGTGTCCGATAAAGCAGGAAACAGCCTTACCTTTTCATATGATGAACAGGGTAAACTAAGAGAAGTAAAAGACCATAGCGGAAGAAAGATTGAGTACAGATATGAAAGCACTCAGCTTACAAGAGTATATTCCAACGGACAAAGAATGTATGATTATTTTTATGACAAAGAACTTTTGGTAAAAATAAAAAATCCTAGGGGAGTGTATGTACTTGAAAACATGTATGATGGAGCTGACAGGGTGAGAATACAAAGATTTGCCGACGGAGGAATAATAAGATATGAGTATGACAGCGAAGAAAGTAAAACCTTTGTAACAAACCAGAATGAAAATGTAGAGGTACACATACATGACGAAAACTTCAGAAACATTGAAAGCGAGTATGCGGGAGAGAGCGAAAGCTTTACCTATGACGAAAGAAACCTTTTAACATCATATACGGATAAAAGGGGAAACACCACGGTATATGAGTATGATAAAAAAGGAAACTTAAAAAGCTGCATATACCCTGGCGGAGAGGTAGAAGGCTTTGAGTATGATGAAAACGGAAATCTAAGCATTTATTATAAAAATAAAGAAGAGATTGAAAGATACTCTTATGACGATAAGGGAAGACTTGTTGAAAGAAAGAACGCTTTAGAAGAGATTACAAGCATAGAGTATAAGGAAGGTGAATATGAAGAAGATAAGGAAAATAAAGAAAGCGTTATAGTAACCCTTCCGGACGGTTCAAAAAGCAAGGTTTCTTATGATGAAAGAGGAAACATATCCAAAATAGAAGAAAACGGAAATGTTTTAACATACGAGTATGATGCCTTAAACAGGGTAAGGGCAAGCATTGACGGAAATAAAAACAGAACGGAGTTTTCATATAATGACAAGGACCTGCTTACAGGAGTAAAGGATGCCATGGGTAACACTTGCAGGTATGAGTATACTGAAAACGGCAAGTTATCTCTTTTTGAGGACTTTAGAGGAAGCATTACAAAACTTAACTATAACGAAATGAATAAAATAAAAGACTTTACCCTGCCTGACGGTGAAAACTTCATACTGGAGTATGACCTTTGCCAAAACCTTACAAAAGAAATCCGACCGGACGGGGGAGAGGTAAGGTATGTTTATAATGCCGCAAATCTGGTAGAGAAAAAGATTTTACAAAACAAGGGAGAGTATGAATACCGTTATGATGCAAACGGAAATCTTATATCGGTTATCGATCCTTTAGGGGATAGCGAAGAGTATTCCTATGATGAAAGAAACAGACTGTTGTCTTACAAGGATAAGTCGGGAGCGGCAACGGAGTATGAGTACGGTAAAAGAAGCTTAAAAATAAGCAATGATATCGGTACATATACTTATGATTATGATATTCTAGGAAGAGTAGTGCTTGAAACCGATATGCTAAGGAATACGAGAAAGTATGAATATAATGAACTTGGAAAAGTGTCAAAGATAAAGACCGGAGAAAAAGAAACCGTTTACATATACCAAAAAGGCGGACTTTTACATAAAAAAATATACCCGGATAAAAGATATGAGGTATTTAGCTATGATAAAGTCGGCAACCTTATAAAAAGAGAAAATGAAAAGGGCGATTACATCCTTTTTAGCTATGACAGACTAAACCGTATTACCAAAGTAAAAAACAGCTTTTTACAGGAACAAAGCTTTGAATACGATGCCATGGGAAACATAATAAAGGAAACCGATGCATTAGGAAACAGCACAAGTTATGTATACTCTCAGGGAGGGAAACTAATCTCCGTCTTGGATTCCATGGGAAACAGAACCGAGTACGGATATGATAAGGCAGGGAGGCTTTCTACGGTATACAGGCATGAAGAAAGCAGGGAATTACTTTCATGTATTGAAGATGAAGAAAGAAAACATTCATTAAAAGAAGGAACAAAAATAAAAGAAATATACGGTAAGGAAATATCCGCAAGCCTTAAAGACACCAATGTATCAAGGATAACAAGATATAAAAGAAACCTGATGGGAGATGTTGAATGTATTATAAATGCCTTTGGAGAAGAGGAGTACTTTTCATACGATCTTTTAGGAAGAGTAATACTTAAAAAAGACAGGGACGGATATGAAACAAGGTATTCATACACCAAGGCGGGAGATATAAAAAGCATTCTTTACGGAGACGGATATAAAGCGGAGTATGAGTATGACAGCTTAGGAAAATTAAGTTATGTGAAGGATGCACTTGGAGTTATAAGGATAGAAAATGACAAGCTTGGAAGGACAACAAAGGTAATTGATTATGACGGTAAAGAAGTAAGATATGAGTATGGAAAGGAAGGAGAAAGGTTAAGAACCGTATATCCCGACGGAAAAAGTGTTGATTACGGTTATGATGAAAACCTAAGACTTGTAAGTCTTATATCAGGAGATAAAGAGATAAGGTATTCATACGACAAAGAAGGAAGACTTATAAGAAAGGATATGCCTGATGAGATAGGCAGTCTTTATGAGTATGATGAAAGAGGGCTTTTAAGCAGGCTTTGTCATATGAAAGGAAGCAAAAAACTTGAAGAATACCTTTAAGGATATGATTTACTCGGAAATAAAACAAAGACAGTAAGAAAAAGGGATGTAAACTCTAAGGGAATAAAGGAAGATAAGAACAAAGAAAAAATCATACATAAGTTGTGGGAAGATTCATCAGTCTTTAACTATGAGTATGACAGCCTAAACCGCCTCATAGCCGTAAAAAGAGGAGAAAAGGAAGTTTGCAGGTATGCTTATGATGCTTTCGGAAACAGAAGCAAGATGAAAAAAGACGGCATGGAGGTAGCCTATACTTATGATGCCCTGGACAGACTGGTAAAGACAAGCGGATTATATGAAAATAAAACCTATGAGTATGATAAAAGAGGAAACCTTATAGGGGTAATGAGCAGAGGAAAGAGAATAAAAGCCTATGAGTACGGTGCATCAGGTAGGCTTAGTTTAAGTTACTCTAATTTAGGAAATGCAAGAAGCTACGATTATGACGGAATGGGAAACAGAGTAGGCTTTAGAGAATACGGTAGTGAGTGTAAAGGTTTTGGAGAAACCGGACTTAAAAGTATCGTTGAACTTAAGCTAGCGGAAAGTAAGCCGGTATACGAGGAAAGGTATGTACTTGACAGGACAAAACCTTATAACAACATGCTGCAAAGAAATATGATAGAAAGAGGAAAAGACAAGGAGCATGTACAAAGCTATGCATGGGACTTTAATACTGTATTCATGGAGGAAGAGGAAAAAGTCTATACATATCTAAGTGATGAACTTGGAAGTCCTATTCGTCTTTTTGAGCAGGAGAGCGAAAACCAAACGGTATACGGTTATGATGAGTTTGGAAATGATACTTACGGTACACAGGAACAGGTGCAGCCGTTCGGATATACAGGCTATAGATATGATAATGTAGCTAATACC
>NZ_GL622296.1:2683871-2688017 GCF_000185385.1 Lachnoanaerobaculum saburreum DSM 3986 | reverse complement strand
AGACCAATGGATTTAGTTGCATTAGGTATAATATGTATAACATTAGTTGTAGCTGGAGGAGTAGCTGTTGGTACATATATAAATAGTAAGGCAAAGGAGAAAGAAAAGGCTAGGATAATTGCATTAGAACAAGTAACAACAAAAAGACCTAACCAGACAGTTATATACAGATGGGGAAATGGAAATGCAACTAATTTAACTCCTAGAAATGATGGCTCTGACGTTAATGGTCTATCTTATGAATTAAAAGTTCCAGTGGGTAGACGATATACTTGGACAACTTTAGAGGCTGTAAATAGTACAGGTGTACTACAAGCGATTATAGATGGTCCAAACCATGTAAAAGTAATTCCTACAGATCCTTTAGAACTACCAATATGGATGAGCACCAGAGAAACAGCAAAAGAGAATCCATACTACTTAACAAAAATATTAGCATCAATATCTATAAGAGATAATGGAGGACCATGTAATGTCAGCAGTGATTGATAATTTAATTAGTAAAGAAGAATATAATATTTATGAAAATAGAAATATATCAGATGAAAATTTGGAAGAATTAGCCGTATTATTTCAAATGGAAGGTAATAATTTAGAAGATTATCTTTATTTAGGTAACTACAAATCTAAGTTTTGCTGGTTTAATATTCTACATATTATAGAAAAAATGAAATATTCTATGAAGATTAGATATATACCGTTTTTGATAAGATTGTTACAAGATGCCAACTGGCCTGCATTTGAATATGCAGTTTCTTTATTATCTTCTTATAATAAAAGTGATTTGATTCCATTTATAGAAGATGCATTGTGGAAAGCATATAAAAGTGATGATGGAATGTGGATATCAGGAATTGATATACTATTGGAACATATCCCTATAAAGCCAAGTGAATTTGAAAACCCCAAAACCTATGGCTTGTTAAAATATGGAGATTTTTAGAGTTCTTATTTTTTGAAGGTGTGAGAATTATATTTTAGCTCAGCTTGTAGAAGAAAGTGGAGTATATCCTAATAGAAAATATAGTTACGATAAAAGAGGTAACTTAAAGTCCGTCTTAAGTGCAGGAGA
Source organism: Lachnoanaerobaculum saburreum DSM 3986 (assembly GCF_000185385.1). Taxonomy (GTDB): domain Bacteria; phylum Bacillota; class Clostridia; order Lachnospirales; family Lachnospiraceae; genus Lachnoanaerobaculum; species Lachnoanaerobaculum saburreum. The sequence goes on along the minus strand of NZ_GL622296.1, from coordinate 2,686,945 downwards.
GCTTATAAGAGCTTATGAGTATGACAGTACAGATAGGCTTGGCTTAAGTTACGATTTTTCAGGACAAGCAAAGAATTATATCTATGACGGATTAGGAAATAGAATAGAAAATAAAGTAAGCGCCCAATAACATGATGCCTTATATTTCATTAAACTAAATGAGATAATAAATCAAATAAAAAAGTGCTCCAATAAAGGGCACCATAGTTTATTTGTTTATTGCTTACATTCTTCCTTTACATCCGGTGACCAGGGCATTAAACCTTCTAAAAGTTCAGGTTCGGACTGCCACTGTGTATCCGGCATATACATGAGAAGATATTGTAAGTAGGTATAGACATTCAAGCCGTTTCCCTTTGCTGTCTCTACAATACTATAGACAGCTGCACTTGCAGATGCTCCTTTGGGAGTGTCTGCAAAAAGCCAATTCTTGCGACCTACTGTAAACGGACGAATTGCATTCTCGGCAGCATTATTAGAAATAGAACATCTTCCATCAAGCAGATAATTCTCCATATATGGACGCTGGTTATTAGCATAAACAAGAGCTTTTCCAAGTGCAGAGCCTTTTAATGCCGTTATGGAATCAATTCAACACCAAAAAGCCTCAAGAACAGGTTTTTTCAACTCCAGGCGCTTACTATATCGTTCTTCAGATGTTAAGTTTTTAAGGCTGTCTTCAATGTGAAACAGCTGATCACAGTAATTCCTTCCGATTTCAGCAAGGGTGAGTGGTGCATCCTGTGAACTCTTAGATGGAATCGCTTCTATAAACTTTCTCCTAAGGTGGGCCCAGCACCCACATCTAATCATATCAGAAAGTTTATTATAACCGGAGTATCCATCAGAGTGAAAGTATCCTTTGAAACCTTTCAGGAATTCCACTGCATGATTACCATTTCTTGAAGGCTGATAATCATAAAGAATTATGGATGGCTTGTCGTCATTTCCAGTTCTATATAGCCACATATAAGACTTTGTCTGTGGTGCCTTGTCTTTTTCTTTAAGCACCTGAACAACTGTCTCATCGCAATGCACTATATCACGCTCAAGGAGCTTTTTGTGCAGATGAGATACTAGGGGCTTTAGATAATCCTCACTGCAACGGATTATCCAGTTTGCCATAGTGGAACGGCTGAGGGCGATTCCCAGCCTTTCCCAGTCTTTCTCCTGCCTATAAAGAGGCATACCGTTTACATACTTTTGATACATGACATTGGACACTGAGCTTGGGGAAGCCAACGAATGGTTCATCAGTGATGAAGGTGTGGGTGCCTTCATTATATAAGGATAAGCTGTATGCTTACATTTGGGACACTCATATACAGTTTGAACATAGCGAACAATTCGAAGTTTTGCAGGAATGTACTCTAATTCTTCCTTGACAAATTTTGTGCCAAGGACTTTAAGCTTTGTATTGCAATTACCACAGTATTGGTCTTCTTCAACAAGGGTACATACTACTTCACGAACAGGGATGTCTTTTAAAATCTCATCTCTTTTTGTTTTAGATGCTCTGCGCTTATACCCCTTTACATCTTCTTCAATGGGCTCAGATACATCGGCATTTGCCTCTACCTCAGCCTCATTAAACAAAGAAAGTTGACCTTCAAACTGCTTTTTAGAAGTCTTCTCACTTGAAGACGCAAATTTACCTTTACGAATTATTGAAAGCATTTCAGTAAGATTTTTTACTTGATTTTGAAGGTCCTTTATTGTGTTTTCAAGGTGTGCTATATAAGCATCTTTGTTTTGCATTTTCTACATCCCTTATTGTTTTATTGAAACAATTACACCATAAAAAGTGACAAAATCCCAATATTTTTAAGGTTTTATATATATTTTATCTAACAAAAAGCCCCCTTCCCGGCAGGAAGAATTACTGATTTTTGCTCTATTGAAAGTCCCTCCATCAGCCACCGAAACTGTTGCCGGGAAATAGATTTCAAATCATTTTCATGGCGTGGCCATCGAAAACTACCATTCTCTAAACGCTTATACAAAAGCACAAAACCATCTTTTTCCCAAAGTAATGCCTTAATACGATCGCACCGCTTTCCGCAAAAAAGAAACAGTGCTGAATTAAAGGGGTCCATTTGAAACTGTTGCTGAACCATAGCTGCAAGACCATCAATGGACTTTCGCATGTCTGTGTAGCCACAAGCTATGTAAATGTTCTCAGCAACACTAATGTCGCCTAGCATATGCTATTCAGTGCAGACAGTACTGCCTGAATGGTTTGCTGACATGTTCCTTCGCAAATCTCAACAGTTGCATTTGATAAGTGAACAATAATCTTGGCATTTGTAGATGGTAAAGATGACATAATATCTATCTTTTTAAAAATAGCCGGTTTCTCCAAGGATTCTGAAGAAATGGGAAGTGTTGCACACAGTTGTTCACGAAGGCACTTTAAGTTTCTGTAATAGGTTTGTTCACATATGCCATTTGCCTTGCACCAAGAGGAGATAGTCATTTTGCTGGACTGACATTCTTTAATAAGTGCTTTCCATTGCTCTTGTTTTAAACGCTTTTTAACTTTTGTTATTTGATCCATAGGTACCTCCAACTTGCATTACTATACACTGCTATAACTAAACAGTACTATACAGTTATTGGTACATATTATCTCATTATTATTGGTTGGATATAAGGCATTATCTTATAAGGCGCTTACAGATAATGAGTATATAGTAGAAAAAGATGACTTAAAAGATGTTTCTAAAGACATACTACAAGAACTTGATATAGTAAGTGAAGAAGAATACCTACTTGATATAACTAGACCATACCATAACCTCTTACAAAAAAATGAGAAGTTTAGGAATATAAAACATAGCCAGAGCTTTATATGGGACTATAATACTGCATTTATGGAAGAGAAAGATAAAACCTATGCTTACTTGCAAGATGAGCTTGGAAGTCCTATAAGGCTACTTGAGCTTGGAGAAACAGGAGAAACTAAGCAAATGGTATATGGCTATGATGAGTTTGGAGTGGATACCTATAAAACTCAAGGGAAGATACAACCATTTGGCTATACAGGATATAGGCATGATAAGGTAGCTGATACA
>NZ_GL622296.1:2657912-2683740 GCF_000185385.1 Lachnoanaerobaculum saburreum DSM 3986 | reverse complement strand
GGACCAATGGATTTAGTTGCATTAGGTATAATAGGTATAACATTAGTTGTAGCTGGAGGAGTAGCTGTTGGTACATATATAAATAGTAAGGCAAAGGAGAAAGAAAAGGCTAGGATAATTGCATTAGAACAAGTAACAACAAAAAGACCTAAGCAGACAGTTATATACAGAGGTGGAAGTGGAAATGCTACTAATCTAACACCTAGACCTAGAGATATAGATGATGGATTATCTTATGAGTTATCAGTTACACCTGATATTGCAGATAAGTACACTATGACAACTATGGAAGCAGTCAACGCAACAGGGGTACTAGAGGCAGTTATAGATAGACCAAATCATGTTTCTGTAAGACCTGTAAATCCTTTGGAGATGATGGAATGGATTAATAGCAGGCCAACAGCAAAAGAGAATCCATACTACTTAACAAAAATATTAGCATCAATATCTATAAGAGATAATGGAGGACCATGTAATGTCAGCAGTGATTGATAATTTAATTAGTAAAGAAGAGTATAATATTTATGTAAATGAGTATATAAGAGATGAGAAATTATGTGAATTAGCCTCTTTATTAGAAAAGGAGGATGATAATTTAGAAACTTATTTTAACACAAGGAGATATAAATCTAAATTTTTATGGGTTAATATTTTATATATTATAGAAAGAATGAGCTATGTTAAAAGAATAGAATACATACCATTTTTAATAGAGTTTTTGCAAGATGTAAACTGGCCAGTATTTAGATATACTATTTCATCACTTATGTCCTATAAGAAAACTGATTTAGTACCATTTGTAGAGCAAGCACTATGGACTGCATATAGAGATGATGATGAAATGTGGATAGCAGGAATAGCTAGACTTATGGAAAAAGATAATATAAAACAACAGGATTTTAAAAATCCAGAAACTTATGATTTATTAAAGTATAGAGATTTTTAGAGTTTTTAGTATTATAAAATAATACATAGGATTAATTTGAAGAACAAAAAGGAGTATATCCTAATAGAAAATATAGTTATGATAAAAGAGGGGTAAGCGCCCAATAACATGATGCCTTATATTTCATTAAACTAAATGAGATAATAAATCAAATAAAAAAGTGCTCCAATAAAGAGCACCATAGTTTATTTGTTTATTGCTTACATTACTTGCGCCATTACCTGCTACCCGCTTTGAATTGAGTGACTGGAAGACAGCCACCGTCCAGTTCAATTATCACATATCTGTGGATGGAATGCTATACTCAGTTCCGTATGAATACATCAAAAAGAAAGTTGATGGTTACAGTTCAGCTACTCAATTACAAAGTGGCTATACATTAAAATTTGCATAGTTACAAGTTTTAGGATATAATTTCAGTATAAAATAAGGAGATGTTTACTATGGGCGGCAATTATGAGAAAAATATGTATAATCAACTTTGTGAACTTATGGAAAAAGTTAATTCTCTTGAGTCGGCTCATAAAGAAGATCGAAAAGAAATACACAGACTAAACTGCCGGGTTGATTCGCTAACAAAAGAAAATCAGCAGTTGAGAGCCACAGTTAAAGCACAAAAACAAGAACTGGAACAGCTACATTTAACATGTGAAACACTTCAAAAAGAAAATAAGATCCTACGTAAGGATAATGAACGAATGAAGAGAATTCTTGGTAATGACAGTAGTAACTCTTCAAATCCTCCTTCATCTGACGGACCGGATAAGTTAAAAGCACCTAACACATATAATTCACGAACTAAGAGTGTAGTGGTCAAGCATTTTTGTAACACTTGCGACTAATTTCTTATACAGCATACCGTGCCTCAAAAGGAGTGCGATATCCGTTGTAGGCATGGGGTCGTACATGATTATACTTTACATATGCAAAATCCTGGACGACATCATATAGCTCCTGTTCCTCATGGTAATGGTGCAGGTATATTTCTTCATTTTTTAGAGTGTTAAAATACCTTTCCATTGGAGCGTTGTCATATGGATAGCCTGCCTTACTCATGCTCTGTGTGATTCTTTTCTTCTCACAGAATTCAGTAAAGGCCTTTGATGTATATTGGCTTCCCTGATCACTATGCAAAATAATATCTTTGCTAATAGACTTCTGACTCTCCAAAGCTTTTTGCAGAGTCCGGATGGCAAGATCGCTTGTTATATGACGATCTGTTATACTTGCAACTACACTTCGCTCGTAGAGATCTATAATAGTGCAATTATATCTTACATCACCTCCGCTAAGGAACAGGTATGTAAAGTCAGTAGCCCACTTTTGATTGATTCCGGAAGCTGTAAAGTTTTGGTTTATAAGATTATCAAACTTTTTATGTGCCTCTCCACTCTCGTAAGTTGGCTTTTTACGCCTGACTATAGAGACGAGTCCTAATTCCTTGTTCATATATTTATGAACGGTAATTCGACCTACTACAATACCTTTACGCTCAAGATAAACTTTCATGTTGTGGTATCCCACAACGCCATCATTTTTGTGGTATATCTCAGATATAGTTTCTAATGTCTTGTGTTTTTTGCAAGATAAGAAGACTTCCTGTGCCTTAGGTAGTTGTAATAAGCATTTGGATATATATCAAGGCGTCTGAGAAGCTGGCGGACTCCCGGTTCGTCCTTGTTTTTATCAATGAATCGATACGCCTCTAATTGATTTCTTTTGCAAAGAATGCCGACACTTTTTAGGAATAAATTTTCCTTATGTGCCTCTTCAAGCTCTGCTCGAAGCCTGCGATTTTCTTTCATAATCTCCAGTTCATTTAGGGCAATTGGATTAGTTAAGGCTTGTTCCCGGCATTCATTGCTAAACTTTCTAAACCATATGGTAATGCTTGCTTTGGCAACACAATACTCAACAGAAAGGCTTTGTAGTGTACGTCCTTCTTCCAAATGAAGACGTACGAGTTTTTTCTTAAACTCCGGTTCGTAATGTTGATGTGACATAATAATTTCTCCTATTTCATAATTATATTTATTGGTCACTCCTGTTACAACTATATTTTATCACAACACGTTTCCCGACATCCCCCTCTTTGTTTATTGATAATTCCAGTTTATAAGCAGATATATAAGTGATGAACCGAACATATCAGTCATTGCATGCATCAAAAAGAATGGTAAAAGATTCTTTATTACTTTCTTGTACATAAAATAGTAGAAGAGTCCATATACAACACCTATTACTAATGACCAAAGAAGACCTTGATAAGTGTGGAATGATACTCTGACTAAAGTTGAAAAAGCCAGAGCGTACCATTTATGCTCATCCTTTACAGAGGTCAAAAGACCCAGAAAGAAAAATTCTTCATAAAATCCGTTTAAAAAAGCATATCCTATTGCAAACGGTGAAAGTGCCAGAAATTTATTTAATGCTTCTATAGGATTTATGTATTTAAACAATGAAGGATCAAAATAGTTGTATTCTCCACTCACTGTAGTAACAAGGTCACCAAAGAGTCCCATAATTGAAAAAAGAACAGGTACCCAAATAATCACAGACCAATGTAATCTTATTTTCAACTGTTTAAAATCAAAGTTTCTGATAAGTAAATATAGCAATGCAATAATTAAAAGAATCGACTGCAATGTAAAATTGCCGGTATAGGCCGCACCGTCTGAGGTAATATCCATAGATTCCGCTGAATCCTGTATGGCTTGTGGGTCAGACTGAAGTAAGCCGATAAAAAGTTGGGTTGAAGTTACTATAAAAATACCGAACATAATACAGGTAACAATAAGGATATCAAACCATCTTAAATATTTAAGCTTTTCTTTCGGTCTGATTTTTTCCAAAAAATTCATTTTTATATCTCTCTTTCTTCTATATGATATATTACTAAAGCAAGAATATTTGCTTGAACATTTGGTGCCAAAAATAATATATACTATATATGTGAAAAATCAATGTATAAAATAAATGAAATTTTGAAATTTTAGGATACAATATAAAAAAGAGGAGGATGATAATACATGAAATTAAAAAGACTTAGAGATATCTTTCTTATGTTTATGGCATGTGCATTTCTTGGATGGATTTATGAAGTACCGGTAGGACTTTTGGAAACACATGTCGGATATGTAAATCGTGGTTTTTTATTCAGTCCATATTTGTCGATTTATGGTTTTGGATGAATTATATTAATAGCACTTTTGACGTCGATAAGAAATAAAAAAATACATTTAGGAAGATTAAATATATCTTTTGTATTGGTATTACTTTCAACTATGCTTATCACTACAATACTTGAACTTGTCGGTAGCTATTTTATGGAGCTGATAATGGGCGACTGGCTGTGGGACTACAGTAATTATTTCTGTAATTTTGAAGGAAGGATTGCTCTGTGGAGCAGTGTGAAATTTGGACTTGGAGGACTGATAATAATATACCTGATAGAACCTGCAATAAGATTTTGTATTGAAAAATCAAATCAAAAAGCTCTAAATATATTTACCGTATTACTTGGTATTATATTTACTGTGGACTTGGGGCTTAGACCGTTTTTGGGTAGTAACTTTATAGGAAAATAGATTTAAAGGTCTGAAACCGTGGGAGTCAGACCTTTTTATTATATATTATTATCAAGTTTATACTGTTGAACTGTTTTTCCTGTCCATATCTTAAAGGCACGAAGAAACGAATTGACTTCATTGTATGAAAGAAGAAATGAAATTTCCTCAACTGAAAGATTGGTGCTTTTTATATAATTAAGTGCCAGACTTTCTCTGACACTGTTCAGTTGTTTTTGAAAACCTGTATTTTCATCCTGTAATTTTCTTTGTAAGCTACGTTTTGACATATTAAGTTTTTCTGCAACAGCTTCAATAGTAGGTTCTCCGGCAGATAAAAGTTCTGACAATGCACTGCGAACTTTGTTAGATATGGATTCATCTATATTAAGATCTGCTAAACGTTTGTTAAGTTCAGGCTCCAAATATTTAAACATGGTATTATTTGAGCTGATAAAAGGTTTTTCCAAATCTGCTTTATTAAAAACTACTTTATTTGCATTACCGGAATGTATATCACATTTTGCATAATTTGAAAAAAGCGATGTACTTGGGGCTTCATGCATGAAAATGATTTTTGGTGAGATATCTTCCATAGTACATTTTCTAATTAAAGATATCAAAAATAATAACTCGGACTCAATAAAAAACAGAGGGAGAGTATCTTTCTCATTGCTTAATATCGTAAGTGAAATTTCAGTGTTGTTTTCAGTGATTTCCCATGTAATAGGTGCAATTAATTTTTTATAAGAGGCCAATCTGTTAAGACACTGCAATCCGTTTTTACTGCAGCTCGCTGCAAATATAGGTGGAGAGAATCTGATATTATTATCACTTGTAGCAAGTTCGATTAATTTTTCTTCTGTTATTATTTCACCGATTGCAGTACAAAATTTGTAGTATTGATCTTCAGTCATGGTCACAGTATGACTATTGAAAATGTCTTCAGGCAGTCCTGCTTTTTTAGTATCATAGATAGTGAAAAACCGTGTGCCTGTAATATTTCTTTATACGCTATATCAACAATAAAATGTTTCATATAATTTCTGCCTGTTATTTTTGTTTTTGTTGGTCATAAATGAAGTCTAATATTGGTGCTTTCGGCATTAGAGGCATAAGAGGATATGCAACTGATTGAATTCCCAGAAGACCGCTTATTACATTGAGCTTTCCCTTCAACATTCCGTTATAACCTGCCAGTGCAACTGCCAAAGGCTCTACAGCATGAGCGAACAGATCTGTTTTTGCAAGCCCGCCTGCCTGAATAAACCCTGTTTGCATTGCTCCCGGCATTAAGGCTGTAACAGTAACACCTGTTCCTTTAAGCTCTCTCCATATAGCATTGCTTACACTTGTTAGATATGCTTTTGTAGCATAGTAGACTGCCTGTAACGGACCCGGCATATTTGCAGCTGTAGAACTTACATTTAAAACTTTTCCTGAACCTCTTTTTACCATATCAGGAAGGAAGAGTTTCATAAGTCTTGTCGGAGTTTCCATATTTACTCTCATTATCTGTATATCCTGCTCCATACTTCTTTCTCTGGTAAAATCGCCCTGTCCTCCAAAACCGGCATTATTTATCAATATATCAACTTGCCAATTGTTTTTCTTACACTCATTATAAATTTCCTCAGGCGCATTTTCTTTGGACAAGTCCGCTTCAATACATTCTATTTGTATAGGGTATTTTTCCTTGAGTTCTTTCTTTTGCTGTATGAGTTTATCCATACTCCTTCCAACCAATATAAGGTCTCCTCCATTTTTTGCATGTATATCTGCAAGGCAAGAACCTAAACCGCCATATGAACCTGTAAGTAAAGCTGTGTGTTTCATTTTATAAATCTCCTTATATTTTCTGTTTCAGATGTGTATACTATACTTTAAAAGAAATTTAAGCACAACATTAATTTACGCCAATAAAAAATCAAATAACGCCAATTCAAAATAAAAATGCGACTTAAAAAGATATATAATATTTCAAATTTTTGATGTAGAATATTATATATAAATAAGTTAGGAGAGAATATATGGATAGAGTTCCTTTTTTAAGTATGGTATTTATGGTTATATCCTGTATAGTAGGATTTGCAATTCCGGTTATACTTTTTATCTATTTCAGGAAAAAAAAGCGTGCGGATATTGCTCCGTTTTTTATAGGTGTAATAGTATTTATTTTCTTTGTAACGGTTCTTGAAAGTTCTGTTCACAGAATCGTTTTCGGGTTACCGTTCGGTGAGATTATAAAAAATAATGTAATACTTTACGCATTGTATGGTGGACTGATGGCTGCGATATTTGAAGAAACGGGAAGACTGATTGCATTCGGGTTTATTCTAAGAAAGAATAAAGATAAAAATATAAATGCATGTATGTATGGTGCAGGTCATGGCGGAATTGAGGCCACATCTGTTTTGGGATTGACTATGATAGGCAGTTTAGCTCTTTCAGTTTCAATTAACAGCGGAATTATATCAACTATTCTAGACAATATAGGAGGGAATGATCTTACCCGGCTTCAAGACACTGTAAGCACCTCGACCATGTCACCTTCATATATATTTTTACCGGGTATAGTTGAGAGAATATTTGCAGTGATTTTACAGATATCACTGTCGGTTCTTGTATGGTCAAGTGTTAGAGGGAAAAGATATTTGTTTGCTTTAGCACTTCTGATTCATTTTGTGGCAGATACTTTGATAGTTATATTAAACGGATTTCATATACCTTTAATTTTTGTAGAGCTTATCTTTGGCGTGGTTTCAATAACAGTTATGTTATTTTCACGAAAGATATATGTAGAAGAAAGTTAAGATGCGTTTTTTAAAATGTTATGATATAATTTTAGAGTTACAATAAATAATAGAGATCGAAAGGAGAATAACTATGAGGAATACAATGAATAATACAATAAGTGGAACTATAAACTACAGAGGCATAGTTGTTCGCTGTCTATTATTCTAAACTTTTTATTAGAGAATGAACGATAAAGCCTTTGAAACAGAAGAAAACAGAGGTTTTTATTTTGATACAATTAAACGGAAAATACGCACAGGCGTATATTATGTGTGATGAAACTATGGAAAAATCCATGGTAGAAGAAGTGGCAAAGTCTCAGGTGAGAATGATTTGTGATAATGAAGTATCACAGGGCGCAAAGATTAGGGTAATGCCCGATGTTCATCCGGGAAAGGTAGGACCTATAGGCCTTACAATGACTGTGGGAAAAAAGATTTTACCTTCTTTAGTGGGAATAGATATCGGTTGCGGTATGCTTGCGGTAAAACTCGGAAAAATAAGAAATGATTTTTTGAAGCTTGATACCGTAATCAGAGATAATGTTCCGGTCGGATTTGGGCTAAGAAAAGATGTACATGCATATGCCGACAGAATTGATTTAAGTAATCTTAAATGTTTTTCACATATAAGATCTGAAAAAGCATTGCTTAGTCTTGGTACTTTAGGTGGTGGAAATCATTTTATTGAGCTGGATACAGCAAAGAACGGTGAAGTTTTTCTTATAGTGCATACAGGTAGCAGACATCTTGGAAAAGAAGTGGCTGAGTACTATATGAAAGCGGGACAGGATGAATTGAAAGACAACGGTATAAATGATATTCCTTTTGAAATGACCTACCTTAGCGGTAATTTGATGGAAGATTACTTACATGATTTAAAAATCGTGGAAGAGTATGCGATATTAAACAGAAAAATAATTGCTGCTGAGATTATAAAAAAGATGAAGTGGAAGGCAATAGAAGAAATTTCATGTTCTCACAATTATGTGGATTTTTCAGGAAATCAGCCTATATTAAGAAAGGGTGCCATTTCAGCGAAGTTGGATGAAAAGGTAATAATTCCTATAAATATGAAGGAAGGTGTTTTACTTGGCAGGGGACTTGGAAACGAAGAATGGAATAATTCGGCACCGCATGGGAGCGGAAGAGTACTTTCAAGAGGAGAAGTAAATTCTTCACATACGGTTTCCGAGTTCAAAAAAGAGATGAAGGGTATCTATACCAGTTGCATAAGTAAGGATACTTTGGACGAAGCACCTTTTGCATATAGAGGAATTGACTATATAAAAGAAGTTATAAAAGATACCGTAGAGGTGGAAAATGTTCTTACTCCTATATATAATTATAAGGGAGGGGACAGAAAATGATTCTACAAATAAGTGCCGGTATGGGTCCGGTGGAATGTCAAAGAGCTGTATTCGGTATATGTAAAGCTTTAATGAAGGAAATTCCGTCTTTAGAGATTTTAAGTTATGTGGACGGAGAGGAAAAAGAAACTTTTTATTCAGTGATGCTTTCATCCGATGAGGATTTGTCATATATTGAAGGTACCATGCTTTGGATTTGTAAAAGTCGCTATAGGCCTGAGCATAAAAGAAAGAACTGGTTTGTGGATGTTAGTATTATTCCTGAAACGGTTAATGTAGATGATAATTTCTCTGAAGCGGATATAATAGTAGAGAAATTTCATGCAAGCGGACCGGGTGGACAAAATGTAAACAAGGTGGAAACCGGAGTACGAGTTATACATATTCCTACAGGAATAAGGATAAGTTCAACAAGAGAACGAAGTCAGCTTATGAATAAAAAGGATGCTCTTAGAAAACTTGCAATTGTTTTGAAAAATAAGAATACTTCACAAATTGAACAAAGTAAGAACAATGCATGGAGCAAGCATACCGAGATAGTAAGAGGAAATCCGATAAGAGTATATGAGGGTGAAAAATTTAGGCTAAAAAAATAAACTTGAGGTGACATTATGGGTGATGGAGAAAATTACAATGTAGAAGAAGATATCAGTATAAGTAAAGAGCCTGTATATCTTAAAAATAAAAGGCTGAAGTGTAAATGTTAGTTCAACTTAAAAAGTGAAAATATTTAAGTTGCATTTAGTCTTACAGAATCAAAGAAATATAACATTTATACTACTAAAAAGGTGCAATAACTGTTACAATATAAATGTTATAGGGGGCTATTTGGACGTATAGGTGTCATTTTTTTGCATGACAAATAAGTGGATTTTAATCGAATTTTTTTGAGTGTAGGACTAACTTCCACTTGTAAAACACCTATTTGAGACGCTCTGACAGCTACCTATAATAAGAGTTATCTATTTTTTAGAAGATAGGGTTTTAAAATAATCCTATCTTTTTCGATTTCCTTGATGCCATACGAAATAAGTTTTTCATACAGATCATGATACATAAAAAGATGCTACCTCTAATGGACTCTTACCACCAAATTTTTCAACGGGTGCTGAGTTTAGATGACTTAGTACAATGTTAAGTGCATCTTGATCATTTAATCCAAGAGAAACTAAATCAGTCTGCTTTGGAAGTATATACCGTAGCTGTATGTGGTTGTTTTCTATAGATCCTTTTTGCCCGGATTGCATTGGGTCACAATAAAATACTCGGGTACGTGTGATACTATCTAAACCTGTTTCCATATCCTTTGCCGCATAAAATTCAGAACCTCTATCAGTTAGTGAGATATTTACATATTTTCTAAATACATCATTGCCGAGAATGTTTTCTAAAGTATCGACTCCATTCTTCATAGAAGTGGAAGTCTTTTCAGTTTGTTAGAGTGCAAACAGGATGCCTGACGGAATAAACTTAAAAGTTTGGATAAATGGCCCTGTGGTTTCGTTATTATATACTGTATCCATCTGCGTTATAAGAGCATTAGGATTGTCGTCAATATATTGTTTATAGTCATTGTATTTACGTCCAATTAGATGTTTGTTGTCAGCTCTCTTCTTAAAACCCTTAGACTTCTTTTTTGAAATTTTATTAGAGACTTGCCTTCTAAGGTCAAGAACAGTAATACCGGCTATTTCATGAAATACATCACCTTCTATGTAGTTGTATAAAGTCTTTTCAGAAATACCAAGTTCAGGGTGCGAAGCAAGTATTTGATATGGAGATAAACCTTGTCTAAGAAGTGGTGCTATCACATCAGCAATGTTCTTAGCTTGTTTAACCGTAAGATTTACTCCTTGTCTGGAGTCTACCAATGTATAACGATAATCATTCCATGCGTCTTCCGGAGAATATTTATATTTGTTAAAACGACAATGACGCCAGTTTGTGCAGCCGTTACAGGCACCGGGGACTTGGAGGTTTTTTTATTATAATAAAAAATGTTGAGATTTGTAATACCCAACCCCAACATTAATTATACAACCAAAAAAATCAGGTATTATGTAGTGAGTATACATGTAAGTATGTAGAAAAAATAAATGAAAAATGTTATAGGATTTGATATAATTAAGATAAAATTATGGACGTGTAAAAAATATTTGAGTAATAAGGAGTTTAGTGAATAATTGAGAAGGTAACAAGAGGAGGTAGAAGAAGGCAAGTTAAAGGCTGAAGCAAAACTTTTGGAGGAATTTTGAGATGAACATGGTTTTTAAAATACAAATACATAGGAATATCAGCATTTTCCATAGGTATTATCCGGTTTCTTCAAATTATGAACCTAAAAGAGGAGACCTATTCTTTCATTTGAAGAAGATAATTGTTGATGGTAAAGAAAAATGGGTAGGACATACAGGTATATTATCGCCTATGATAAAGGAACAGATATTATATTCTATAGAAGGAAATACAGATGATAGCGTTCTGATTAGGAAAACTAACAGATTGAATAATGGCGGTAGTTCATATTTTGACGGTTTTGGAAGCAATGGAGGTTCGTCTTTTGGCGATATTCCAGAGGGAGCTCTTAGTAGAGGAGGTAGGACTGACTGATGAAATACTTTATTTTTATATTTTGTGTAGCTGTAGCAATTGTAATGTGCTCTTGTGTACAAAGCAATAATGTTGAAGATATAAGACTTGATTATAGAATGAGTAAAGAATTTGGATTAAAAGAGGCACAGGATATAGTTAAGGAAATGGTAACTTTTATGGATAAGGAGATAGAACTTGGTAAATCAGGTATTGCTCGTAGAGACTCAGATGGCTTTGACGAATATTACTTCAGTAGACGAGAGGATGAAAAGAGACTTGAAGAATATCATAGAAATTACCTAACTGACGAAACATATACATATCTTACACAAATGTATGAAATCAGCAGATATAGTCGTGGAATGGCACAGCAGGTGGAAAGAGACGAAAAGACAATATACGGTTTAAGATATTCCATTGACACGCAAAGGGATTTCAGATTGAAGTCAGCCGGCAATAATGAACTTCATATAGAGGTTCCTTTCATATATCACGTCATTATATCAGATACTCTTCCTAAGGAGGATTATGGAGATATAGTATTTACTAAGGATGATGTTGGTCACTGGAGAATAAGTAAAATATCTCATTGGTATAATGATATTGTGTTTTATGGGCTTGGAAAAAGGATGTATCTTTTAGACAATTATTGTAAAACAAAGTCAGATTATGAGCAGTTCGTAGAGAGATTCGGAGTTTCATCAAGTGGTGATAGAATACCGATGGATATCTTACAAATTTCATATAATGAGATTTTACCAAATAGTGACAAGCTAAAGTTTGGAGAATTTATAAATGGAGAGTTTCCGGAATTATTTACAAAATTGACAGCTTATCTGGCAATGGAGGAAATATATGCCAGACATGGAAAACCTTATGAAAAGGGAACATTTGAGTATGAATATTTTAACAAGGCGACAGCATGGTATAAAGAAAATTCTGATTTTTCAGAAAACATGTTAAATGATATAGAGATATATAATATCAGTAAATTGAGTGATTATATAGACGGTTTGTAATTACTATATATTGGATAGTGATATCTGCTACGGTGGCAGGATAAATATTAGCATAAAGTGTATAATATAAAATTTTATTGAGGAATTTACATGTAGTCGAGAATATCAAAAAAATGCATTAAGTAGCAGACATTTATAAGTCAAACTGCTACTTAATGCAAGAGAAAATAATACATGGAGGTGTATGGTGAGAGCGGAACTTTTAGAAACAGTCGGTTTTGAATTTATTGATATACAGGAATTTTATTCAGAACTTCTGCCCAATAAACATGGTAGGGCAATTATCGGAGGCACTATAAGTCGTGCCGACAAAGAAGAATATTTATTATCCGGAGGAAAGCTGACACAATAATTACTAAAACTGATGAAGACAAGAGTATAGTGCTGTTTTGCGGATTTGTTACTTCCTGTAATATAAAAAGTAACGGAGATGTTCACTATATGACTCCCGGCTTGATGACACAAAGTATACTTATGGATGGGAAAAAGCATATAAGAACATTTCAAAATAAAGGTACTTATTACAGAAATATTATTGATATTATAATAGAAAATTATAATAACAGTGCATTTATAATGACTTCAGGTGATGATAAGAAAACGCCGGGTTTTAGGTGTCATTATAAAGAAACTGATTGGGAGTATATAAAAAGGTTGGCATTTTCTGCTAATATGGAAATGTAGAAGAGAAGATTTTGGTAGAAAAAGATGGTATTGGGTTATTAGATTTGTTTAAAGACAAATCTTTGAGGTAGATAATATATGGATTCAGAAGTCAAAAGAAAATTAATAAATAAAAGAATGTTTATAGGCTGTTATAGTGCATCGTAATAAACTTATTATTTATTGAGTTTGTTGCATTGATTGTCAGTAACTGTGTATACAATTTGCTTAAAGGGCAAATGCTCCGGATGGAATCAAGAAATAAATTTATGACGGTTCCGACAGAAATTCGGGAACTCGAAAAAATTGAAATGGTTCGACGAAATGATAAGAACTATAAACTTGACCATGTAGTTACCAAAACTCAGAAGACTATTTTAAGTTCCTTTGGCTTAGATGAATATAGTATCAACAAAAAGATGGAAGATTATATGGAAATAAAAAGGATAAAAGGGCTATTCATTGTACTTAGTGTAATGGCTTTAATTATAATTTTAATATGCTTTATACTACCCCGATTTGATTTTATGTATGTATCCGCAGATAAGCATTGGCAAAAAGAAAAGATAGCGGATAATGATACCGGTGAAAGTGGAAAAGGATTTAAAAAAGTTGTTCAAGGGGAAGACGGTACATATTTTGTTTATAAAAACAAATTGATGTATATGGGAAATGAAGATATGCAGGTAAGAGAAATATGCAGTTTATCGAGAGAAATTCCGGGTGTTTTTGTAAGAGACAATGATATTTTTCTGCATAATTATAATGATTACAGTACATATAAAATAAATTCAAGTGGGATGTTAGAAAAATTTATCAGTAACCAAGGTGATATATACTTTGAAGGAGATTATATATATGCATTAAATGGAGTTGTTTTTGAAAAATATGACTTTAAAGGGAGAAGGATTTTTAAAAATGACTTCATATATTACAATAGTTTTGTAATGAATTATACTATATTTGATGATTATATTTTTTATGAATATGATCATAAAGCTAATATCACTGTCCCCAACTATTATCTATTTGATGAAAATAAAATAAAGTATACCAAGTATGAGCTAAACTTTTCAAAATACTATTTAGAACCAGAAGAATGGGATTCTTATTTAGAAGGAGAAGTTATACCATATGATTCATATGCAAAAGAGATTGATAAAAAAGTACGAAAAGGCGAAATAAATGAAAATATAGTTGAGAAAGATCTGGATGATTATGAACTTCAAAGTATAGAATTATCAGGACGTAATTTTTCGGAAATTTCAGATGGATACATTTATTTTCTCGGTCGGCAGAAAATAACTTATAGAGATAAAAATTATAAAAGTAAGTTGGAGCAGGATATGTATGAGAATATAAAAAATGAGGATATAGACAAAATAAAATATGAGATAGAAGAATATCCTATATGTAGAGTTAAGGTTGAAGATATAAAGAAAATATCGGACAGAGATTTTATTAACTGTGAAACTATAGATGTACCCTCAGTAAGTAAAGGTTATATTGATGATATTATTGTTAGGGATGGGAAAGTATACTTTACAAGTATTGAAGATTATATAAAAGACGATAAAGAATATAATAGTTTACATATATATTTCATTGATACCGAAACAAATTTATCAAAAGAATTTTATACAATGAAGGGATTGTTTGCAGATAAACAGAGAATAGAAACATTTGTAACAGATAAATATATATTTATTTATGGATGCATTGACAATTCTGATAATTTGTGTATTAGCAGAGTTAATCAAGATGGAAGTAATCCGATTTTAGTAATTGATGGGAATGGTGATGTGGTTATGAAACCGTTAGAAGCAGTAGAATAAAGAGATACTAAAGCAAATTAGTATATTTATATGCATTGCACTTATTATGTAAAATGACAATATAATATTTAATAAACTTTTGTAAGTATCAGCATAATAATAGAACGGGAGAAATATTTATGAAAAAAAGACTATATATTTCGCTGATAGTGGTTGCCATAGTAATTTTTTTATTTGCTTTGTCATATTATACATCAGTTGGACTTAGTGATATGTATATACCGGCAGATAAGCACTGGCAGAAAAAGAAAATAGCGAAATGGAGTGGCAAAACAGGTGGGAGAGAACTGAGCCCGGTAGGGCAGGTAGAACATGGTATATATTTTGTATATAAAGGCAGACTTATGTATATGGAAAATTCCGATGGAAATGTAAATGAAATCTGCAAAATACCAAGTGAAATTGTAGGTATCTTAGCAAAAGATAATACTGTTTTTTGGCGTGAATGTGATGATATTTCGTCTATCTATAAGGCAGATTCATATGGGAATATAGTGAAACTTGTAGATGATACAGGAAAACTTTATATGGAAGGAGAGAGTATATATACATTAAATGTAAAACATGGATTAAGGAAATACGATTTTAATGGAAAAAGACTTGCTAATCGTAAAGATGCAATTAGATTTGCTACAAAAAATACAATATTTGATGATTATGTTTTCTATAAAGGAGAAGATAATCAGATGCTACTTGGTGTTCCACAGTATTATAAGTATGATGCAACTAAGATAAAGTACTTTCTACATGAAGTAAAGTTTTCAAGGTACTATTTAGAACCGGAGGAATGGGACTCATATCATAGAGAAGATGTTATAGATTATGATGATTTTGCAAAAGAAGTGGATAAAGAAGTAAGAACCGGAGGAATATACAATCAGGTAAATGGGAAAGATTTGGATAATTATGAGTTACAGAGTATAGAATTATCTGTTTGGAATTTTTCAGATGAGGTAGACGGATATATTTATATTTATGGAAATCAGAAAATCACTTATCTGGACAAGGAATACAAAAGAAAGTCGGAAGAAATGACTTTGGAAGAACAATACAGTGATGATAACAGAGAGAAGTTTACCTGCAAAATCAGTGTAAAAGCAGTATTTAGAATCAGTGTAGATGATATAAAAAACAGTTCTAATGAAACTTATGTAAACTATGAAAGAGTAGGTAAAAGCCCGAATATACCGGGAGATTGGAGCAGATTTATTGTTAACAAAAACAATGTATATGTAATAAATGAGGATGAATATACAGATAAAGAAGCATATAGAAATTTATATATTTATTCTATAGATGTTGATACCGGATTGAATAAGGAAGTTTATAAAAAGAAGAGGTTTTTCCTTGGGAATGAATCGCCTGAAATATTTGCTACAGATGAATATATATTTATTTACGAATACGGTGATTATGGAGAAAAACAGTGTATTACAAGGATTAACCGTGACGGCAGCAACCCTATATTGGTAATGGATGAAAACGGTGAAGTTGTTATGGAACCTGTTCAATAATTATATGGAAATTTTTATTGATTATTTGAAAAATATTTTTTGTCACAATTTATATTAACAACAGAATAGGAAAGGAAGATTATGAGATTTTTTGCACATATAAGCATATTTTCATGTATAAATATAACAATGATCATGAAAAGCCCCATATTACAAGGATTGCCCGAGATGTTAAAATCCTGCCTTTTTAGTAGATGAGAATAGAAAACAGTGAAAAAGAATGGGAAAGAGGAGAACATATACGAATGAAGAAAAAAACAAGGCTACTGATAGCAGTATTTTTTACCGTAGTTTCCATAATTATTTTTATGATGATATTGATATTTTTTGTATTGCCTAAATTCGACTTTATGTATGTATCCGCAGATAAGCATTGGCAGAAGGAAAAGATTGGGGACGGGGATGAAAAGACAGGTGGAACTGAAATAGAAAAAGTAAAGCAGGGGACAAACGGCATATACTTTGTGTATAAAGACAAACTAATGTATATAGATGAAGCGGATGAGCAGGTTAGAGAAATATGCAAACTGCAAAGTGAAATTTCGGGTATTTTAGTAAAGGACGATACTGTTTTTTTGCGTAAACAGGATGAGTATGATTATGGCTTTTATAAAGTGGATTCAAATAAAAAGATAGTAAGACTTTTTGATGCTTCAGGAAAAACAAGTATTGAAGGGGAAAATATATATACATTAAACAGTAAATACGGTTTAAGAAAATATGATTTTAATGGAAATAGAATTTCTAGTAATAAAGCAAAATTTGATGTTGCTTCAATTAATACTGTGTTTGATAACTATATCTTCTACATAGGCTATGATGGAGATGATGATGTAGAAGTCAGCATACCTAAGTATTATCTTTTTGATGCCAACAAAATAAATTATAAAACGAGGAAATTAAAACTTTCAAGATATTATATGCAACCTGAAGCCGGAAATACGTATTGGAAAGAGGATGTTATACCCTATGATTCTGTTGCTAAAGAAGTGGATAAAACAGTAAGAGAAGGGAAAATATTTGATGATATAACTGATAAAAAATTGAATGATTATGAACTGCAAAGTGTAGAGCTGCTTCCTTGGTCTTTTTCAGAAGTACAAGACGGATATATTTATCTTTATGGAGAACAGAGAGTTACTTATAGAGATAAGAAATATAAAGAAAAACTGTCAACTATGGAAGAAAGGCTGTTAAATTCTGAAAAGATAAAAAGAGTAACATATACAACTATAGCAAGAATGTTATGTAGAATTAATGTAGATGATATAAAGAATACTTCTGAGGATGATTACATTAATTATGAATTAGTGTGTTATGATCTGAATAAAAACTGGGGAGGGTTTATTATTAACAATAAGAATGCATATGTATTAAAAGAAGACGAATATTTTGACAGTAGCAAAGAGGACAGAAATATATATGTATACTCTATGGAGGTTGACACAGGTTTATATAAGGAGATTTATAGAAAAAAAAGATTTTTTATCGGAAATTATTCCAGTGAAATGTTTGTGACAGATAAATATATATTCATTTATGAAGGTAGTGAATATGGCGTAAAGGAATGTATTACAAGGATTAACAGAGACGGTAACAACCCTGTGTTAGTAATGGATGAAAATGGAGAAATAGTAATGAAACAGTTAGAATTTAAAAATGAAGAAAAGGGTGGAGAATAGCAGATAGGTGAGATAAATATGTACTGTACAAAATAGTAGTAAGTTAAATGGTAACCTGCTGTTTGAAGTAATTTATAATATTTATAGGGGATATATATTGATGAAAAGGATAATAAGTATTTTATTGATAGTAGTTGCTGTATTAATATTCGCATACTATTTGGCAGTGGTTAGAACACCGCAACTTGATGCCATGTATTTACCGGAAGATAAGTACGGGCAAAAGGAAAAGATTGGGGATCAGGATGAAAATACAGGCGTAAGAGGTCTTAGACGAGTGAACCAAGGAGAAAACGGTATATATTTTGTTTACAAAGACAGACTTATGGTTATGGGAGATGCAGATGAGTCTGTAAAAGAGGTATGCAAAATGTCCGGTGATATTATTGGCATTTTAGAAAAAGATAATACTGTTTTTTTACGCAAGTATGATGATGTAGAAGGTATTTATAAGGTAGATGCAGAGGGAGAAGCTCAGAGACTTATTAACGATCCGGGGACAGTATATATGGAAGGAAAAAACATATATACATCAAGTAAAAAAAATGGGTTAAGAAAGTATGATTTTAATGGGAAAAAAATTTCTGAAAATAATAAAGATGACTATTATGATACGAATATTACAATATTTGACAATTATATTCTTTTTAAACTCGTTGAAAGTAATGATATATGGCTTAATTCTCCTCAATATTATAAGTATGATGCAAATAAGATAAAGTATGTACCCGATAAAATAAATTTCTCAAAATATTATTTAGAGCCGGAAGCATGGGACAGATATTCAAGTGAAAAAGTTATATCATATGATTTATTAAGCAAAGAGGTAGATAGGGCGGTAAGAGAGGGTGAAATAAATGCAGGTACTACTGAGAAAAATTTGGACGACTATGAATTACAGAGTATAGAAGTATTTCCATGGTATTTTTCTGAAGTTACAGACGGATATATTTATATTTACGGAAATCAGAAAATCACTTATCTGGATAAGGAATACAAAAGAAAGTCGGAAGAAATGACTTTGGAAGAACAAGATGATAACAGAGAGAAGTTTACCTGCAAAATAAGTGTAAAAGCAGTATTTAGAATCAGTGTAGATGATATAAAAAACAGCTCTAATGAAACTTATGTAAATTATGAAAGAGTAGGTAAAAGCCCGGATATACAGGGAGATTGGAGCAGATTTGTTGTTAACAAAAACAATGTATATGTAATAAATGAGGATGAATATACAGATAAAGAAGCATATAGAAATCTATATATTTATTCTATAGATGTTGATACCGGATTGAATAAGGAAGTTTATAAAAAGAAGAGGTTTTTCTTTGGGAATGACTCATCTGAAATATTTGCTACAGATGAATATATATTTATTTACGAATACAGTGATTATGGTGAAAAACAGTGTATTACAAGGATTAACCGTGACGGAAGCAACCCTATATTGGTAATGGATGAAAACGGTGAAATTGTTATGAAACCTGTTCAATAATTATATGGAATTTTATTTTTTAACCTGATATTTTAATTTGTTTAAAGGAGAGTGTATGGCATACTCACCGGATGATATATTTATAGAAAGTATTTTTGAAGTAAAAGATATTTATAATGTCAGTTTTAAAATCGAACCCAATACACATCCGGTACTTGCGGTTGAGTGTTCGGTTAAGGAAAATCAAAATATTGAAAGTATTGTGAGAAACCTATATGAAAAGAATTTAACACTGTTTACATATATTGGTGAGCAAAGGAAAGGCTTAATGTACTAAAAATCACTGTTTTATATTTGATTTCCAAGGCTCATAAGTTACAACTATTCCAACTGTGGTGATAATTTCCTGAAGTTTGAAATTGTTTAGTAAAACTCTTTCTTATAGAGGCAACTGCTACATATCAGGTGTTATGTAGAGAGTATACATGCAAGTATGTAGAAAAAATAAATGAAAAATGTTATAGGATTTGATATAATTAAGATAACATTATGGACGTATAAAAATATTTGAGTAATAAGGAGTTTAGTGAATAATTGACGGATTTGAGGGTAACAAGATGAAGTAGAAGAGGGCAAGTTAAAGGCTGAAACAAAACTTTTGTAGGAATTTTGAGATGAACATGGTTTTTAAGTTTGACTGAAATAGAAATACCGAACTCAACAGTCAATGTAAAGAGTTGGACATTTAGTGGTTGTGAGAAACCGGAAAGGGTAGAATTACCTAAGAGTTTCAAGCAGATTGATAGTAAGGCATTTAGCGACTGTATTGAATTAAAAAGCATAGTAATTCCAAGTCAAGTAAAACAGATAGAATGGGCAGCTTTTTCCGGGGCAGATGAGATTAAGCAGGAACTTTTTTTAGGAAATGATATCGTTATAGAAGTATCTGAAGAAAAAAGGCAACCGGGGATTTTAAGATGAGATAAAGGTACTTGGGGATGAGAAGATAAAGAAAAAGCATACTCTTATATACTTTGATGAGAAGGAGAACAAGGATTACCAATTAGAATAACACAAGAAATCAGGACAGTTGAAGAACAAGATAGACTGTATACACAAAGGCGGACAACTAAAGGGGAAATTGTAGACAAACCACATTTTCAGTTACCGGACTGGGGAAGTACAACTGAACAATTGATAAAGATATATGGAACTCCAGATAAATTTGAGGAAACCCGGAATCAATAAGGGATAGAGATTGGTATGAAAAATAATATTAAATTTATAAGCTTATTTTTTGCATTATGCATATTAATAACAGGATGTATGGACTCAGTATTTACCCAAAAAATAAATACTGATAATATAAAAAGTACTGTAAATGAATTTTATAAAAAATTTTCAACTGATTATTTAAACGAAGAGATAACAGTTGTTAATAAAGATATAATAGGCCGGGATGGAGAAGTAGTAAAGTATATAGATACAAATAATAAAGTGTCAAGATGTACTGTAATAATTTACGGAGAAGATGAAAAATCGACTTCAGACTATTATTTTATAGAAGGTTATATATATGTAACAATATTAAAAGAATACTATACATATCCTATATATTATTCATATAACAGACCGGTAGATATAATGTACAGAACATTTGATGAGGCAGTTATCTATGACGGAAAGATTTATAAGCTTGTAAATGGAGAGTTTATTAAAAAAAATATAGATGATGTAAAAATGCCTTATACATCATTACATGAGATAAATAAAGCGATAGGTGAGTAATATGAGAAAATTTTTTATAGTAACAGCACTAATATTATGTACAAGTGTTCTGTTTTCCTGTGGTTTGGCAAATAAGGAAAAGTCTGTAGAGCAGAATTTGGCATTCGTAAATAACCAATATGAAGATAGTGATAATAAGGCGGATGGATTATCAGAATCAGATATTGAAGAACTTAAGTGGTTGATACAGACTTTGCATGTATCTCATTGGGGAGCTTCCAATATTTTAGGAAAGGGAAGTGTACTGGACACTAAGGAAAAGCAGGCAGAGTTTCTTTATACTTTAAACGAAATAGAATATGAACATATCTTTAAAGATAGTTTGGGAGGATATGTTATTTTTGAAAATGATAAAAAACTTATAGACCGTAAGAATGCAGAGATTATACTGAAAATGGCGGGAGCTTCCAGAACTAAGGATGTATGGCAGTATCTCTCTCAAAATTACAGCTATGATATGAAATCTGAAGAGATATTTACAATGCCAATGTATAGAAGAGAAGGAAGTGATTACTTTATAGAATTTAGAGACTGGAAATTTATAGGGGGAGAAGATGGAAAACTTACAGTAAGATATAAAATATATAAACCCATTTTTCGTAGGGATATAGAGTATGTGGAGGTTAGGCTTCATAAGGATGAGAAAAGTGTATTTGGTGGGTATAGTGCAGATTACATGATGGCTACTCCTATAGAGCTTGAAGAAACAGCTTATGAAAAAGAGGAGTTTTTTCAAGGAAATACTTGGGGTGAGTACAGAAAGCCTCTTACTATGGGAGATTCTATAGACAATTATATTTTCAGACTGGATGGTTCTTTATATCAAATGCCTTTTCCGTTAGATGAACTCACATCAAAAGGATGGAAATATACTGAAAATTTGAAAAAGGATGAAGAAAGGGATGAAATCACCCTTAAGAAGGGAGGCAAGGAAATATATTGTATTGTATGGTATTGCCAAATAAGAGATGATCCCAAATGGTATGTTGTAAGCTTAAAGACAGGTTTTGGAGAAGAGATTTCTGATGTTGATTTTGAACTTTTTGGAAATCGTAAGAGAGGAGACTATGCTTATGGATATGGAGTTCATGGAATATATGGTTTTGTTGATCCTTTATATTTAGGAGCCGGAATCAGTGTAGATGTCGGTAGTGATAAAATGATACAGGGATTTACTATTACATATGCACCCAAATATTCGGACAGGATAGAACGATTAAATGAAATTGCCACAGA
The DNA here is from genome assembly GCF_000185385.1 of Lachnoanaerobaculum saburreum DSM 3986. Taxonomy (GTDB): domain Bacteria; phylum Bacillota; class Clostridia; order Lachnospirales; family Lachnospiraceae; genus Lachnoanaerobaculum; species Lachnoanaerobaculum saburreum. Next base: position 2,661,302 of record NZ_GL622296.1, on the reverse strand, counting down.
TGTAAAGGGTGAAGTAAACCTTACGGGAAAGGGAAATACTGAACTTGAGCGGGATGTTTTATATAAACTGAATATGTATGATGAGCCTTTGGATGTACAGGTCAAGAGCTTGTATAAAATCGGCTGGGCTAAAGAGATGGATATCATATGGGTAAAGAAAGGGACGAAGGAAGATATTATAGGGTATATAGAATACGGCAAGAATTTTACTTTATGTATAGATGATAACAATAATATTAAAATTAAAGTGGTTCATATGGAAGACAGTTCGAATGATGAACCTGAAGTTTTGAACATACAATAAGGTGAAAAATTAAGAAATTTTTGGTAAAAGGAATATCATATAAATGGAAGGAAATTTATTAAAAAAAGGGTTAATAAGAGCGCTTAAAAGTTTTATTGGACTATTTTTATTAGTAATTGTAATTATAATAATTTATCTTATTCCTGCTTGGATACCTGTTAAATATGCAAAAATGGAAGCAGATTTTTACAAGTATGAGAATGCTATATTAATTAAAAGAACATTTTATGCAACAGGTGCAAGTTGGAAAATTGTAGGAGATAGCAATAGTTTTTATGATAAAGAAAACATCCATGATATTTGGCTTGAGAAAGATGATAATCCAATAAGAGAAATGCCGCTTTCAGAATATGATAATACTTATTTGTGTATTGTAAAAAAAATAGAAGGAGGTAAATACTGGGAGGAGGGCGGTGAATATTTTGAAGCATATAAATTAATAGATTGGTACCCTATATATCCTATAAAACGAGAAACAATTATTTTACCGGAGTGTATGTACCCGTCAGGTTTTCTTAATAAATATGATTTTGAACTTAATTAAACTTACTATTACCCGGATATTTTTGTTGCAAATGGAGAGGTAATTATAGGATATAATTATTTTCATGTATCGGAAGTAGAAACGGGTGGATTTGTAATAGAATGAAAGATTTCAAAAATAGATGAATCAAGGGTAGAGTATGACTTACATTATATATGGAACGATAGAATGAATCATAACTTTATGTATAGTTCTGATAAATGGAAAGCTAAAGTTGCAAATACTATAACAGTAAATAATGCAAAACCATTTTTAGTGAGAATTTCATGGGATGATAAAACAGTTATTGATAAACAGGGAGGTAGCTGCGGATGGCTGTCAGATTAAAATATTATATTATGATAGTAATATTTATTTTATGTGTAATTTTATTGGGATTACTTAGTAAAAAAAATAAAGAAGCTATTATTATAGATAAGGAGCATAGTTATTTCCATGATTTTAAAATATATAATGGTAAAGTATATATGTATTGCACTATAACATTAGAAAATATAACAGATAATGATTTATCATTTAGTATATTTGCGAAATCATATGAAGATAAAGTAAATGGTTTGATAACGAATGAAAGAATGAAAGGCTATGAATGGGAGATAGATGAAAAAACTAGAGATATGAAAGTAACCGATAAAAAAATATTTTTTATTAATAGAAAACAGGAGATTAGTGAATTAAAAATAGTATTTATGGGTGAACATGGAAGTGGATATATGAAAGATAACAGAAATTTGCCGGATATTTATATAGTTATAAATAAATAGATATAATGGGCATAATGAATATACAGCTATGACTGGCTTGGAAACACAATTCGTCTTCTTGAGCAGTGAGGAGAAAGTCAAACTTTGCACAGGTAAGAGAGTACGTGGCAGGTTTGGTGGGGATAACCGGATAAAGCGAGAGATTTATTATCCCACTTCATTGAATCAGTATGGGTATTACATTGGTAACTCGTTGGGACCGGCGGATTATGATGGAAAGCAGCCGGCGTGGGTAATATGAAAGCAAAAACAGTACTGTTTGATAAAGATAAGTATTGTATTTATGATTATGGGGGATTGGCATTTAATATTAGCTATGGGATTCCGGTAGTTGATACGACTATATCACTTGAATTTATGCATAATATTTATAAACCTTTAGATTTTAAGGGGAAATTTGATGTACTATATACATATAATATATTAAAAGGTGGAAAAATCACAGCAACCGGAGTTAGTGCAAGAACCGGAGAAAAGGTTACATCTGTTTCGAAGCGAGCTATTTCAAAGTTTCAGATGAGTTTTGGATATATTAAAACTTATTATGAGTCAGATACTCAAGATTGGATTAATGATAGTTATTTCCATGATGTAGGAGATATTCCACAAAAAAGTAATCCTTACTGTACACAGATATATTAAGTAAGGTTATAATACTTTTTATAGGTGTTTTATATGAAAGAAGATATAAATTTTTTAATAGAGAGAAATAGTATATTAAATACAAATTTTTTTTGTGATATTATTGTTGTTATTGCATTGATAATAGTGGCATGTATTTGTGTGGTTAGAAGACAAAAATTGAAAGAAAGAGAATATACAAAGAAAATCAGGTTGACAATGTCCTTTTTATTTTCTACAGGTATGTCTGCTATTATATGTCTATCAATTATTATGCCGATGATAAAGCACTTAAAACGGACAGTTGATTTAAAAAAAGATTTGAAAGAAATGTCAGTAATAAAATCTATAGGTATTGTAGATAAAATGTATTCATATGAAAAAGGTGTTAATGCGGTTGTAATAGGAAATACACATTACTACGTTGCACCAAATATTGGGGATATGAAAGAAAATATGGAGTTTGAATATGAATATTTAAAAAACTCACATTATATAATTTCTTTTGAGGTACTAAGTGACGAACCTATCGGAAAAGATGCCTTTGTTAAAGACAGTACATTATGTAAGTTTGGCTATAGTGGAATACAGCATGTTAGATATGATACAGTAGATGATCTGGCGTACAGATACGTTATGAATTATTTAAAAAATACAAGTGATGAACGAGATTACTTAGATAAAGAAAGTTGGGAAATCTACTCATATTATATTAGTGAAAAGGGGTGGTATAGAAGTAACATATACTCATTACATAGTAATAAAAGGGCATATATCATAATAGATAAGAATGGAAAACCACTTTATTTTTGGACATCAATATGAAGGTGAAGTAGAGCATTTAAGAATATTTGAATTGACGTGGGTTTTCATTATATTTTCGTACTTTCCTATAAACTTTTAGGAAGAGTGACCGAAAAGAAAGACAGAGAAGGTTATAATACCGCCTATTCCTACACAGAAGCTGGAGATATCAAAAGTATTATATATAATGACAGGAAAAGTGTAGAGTACACCTACAACAGCTTAAGACAGTTAAGTCAGGTAAAGGATGCACTCAGTACTATAAATATGTCTGATGAGGAACTGAGGGGGAAATTTGAAATAATGCTACCTTAACCTACCGTCTAAAGCCGGTGGAATTGCGGTAGCAAAAA
>NZ_GL622296.1:2635810-2657026 GCF_000185385.1 Lachnoanaerobaculum saburreum DSM 3986 | reverse complement strand
CTAAAAGTAAGAGATTGGATATGTCCTTTCTGCAATACAAAACACGATAGAGATATCAATGCAGCAAAAAATATATTGGCAGAAGGTTTAAGACAAGTAGTATAAGAAAAATGATAGGGCAGGGACTGCCCGAATTAACGCCTGTGGAGATAGTAGGTTACGAGGTCAGCGAAGCAGGAAGCCCACAGGCTTTAGACTATGGGTAGTTCACAATACAGAATATAGCGAGCTTTTTAAAAGCAGCGAATACGTGTGGAAAGAGTATTTAAAAAAGAGTGAGATCATTGTAGGAACTGATGATAAATATGTAAAAACCGCAATCAACTTTGCACTTTATCACTTAAGGATTATGGTAAAGGCTGATGATAACAGGGTGGGAATAGGTGCAAAAGCTCTAAGCGGAGAGGGGTATAAGGGGCATTCTTTCCGGGATACCGAGCTTTTTATACTTCTTAAAAAGCTCGATATAAGTAAATATAAAAACTCTGATGAAGTACTTGGTATCTACAATGATTATAATACAAAGCAACTTAATGAATATATGGTTTCAAAGCAGTCGGATACTGTTATGCTTTTATATCTGTTTAGAGATTTATTTGATTATGAAACAAGAAAAAAGAATTTTGTATTTTATGAGGATAAGACCTTACATGATTCATCATTAAGCAAGTCTACACATGCTGTTTTGGCTAATGAATTTAAATTTGAGGAAATGGCATATAAGCTGTTTAAGGGTGCAATAAGTGTGGATTTGGGACCTAATATGAAGTCATCGGATGAGGGAATACATAGTGCTTCCATAGGCGGTATCTGGGCAATATATGTATTAGGATTCGGAGGTGTAAATATTGATAAAAACGGACTGAGTATAAATCCCCGCCTGCCAAAGGAATGGAGCTTTTTAGAGTTTCCACTGATATATAAGGGAAGCAGCTTAAGAGTAAGAATAGAAAAGGATAATAAGGTCAGTGTAGAAAAACTTCAAGGAAACAGCGTGGAAATTTATATAAAAGGAGAAAAACAGCTCATCAAATAAGTGGGTTGTGTGAATAAAAGTAATGGAAAATAGAAGATTTAAGGGAATTATATTTGATTTGGACGGTGTTATTTGTCATACGGATAAATATCACTATATGGCATGGAAAAATCTGGCAGACAGTATAGGAATATATTTTGATGAGCAAATAAATAACAGGCTCAGGGGAGTGAGCCGTATGGAGAGTTTGGAAATTATACTTGAAAGATCGGATAAGGCATACAGCGATAAAGAAAAAGAAGAGTTTGCAAATAAAAAAAATGAGATGTATAAAGAGCTGTTAAATAAGATGAGTGAAAATGATCTGGATAAAAAGGTGAAGGAAACTCTGGATATGTTAAAAGAAAGGGGCTATAAAACGGCTATAGCCTCATCCAGTAAAAATGCAAGACTTATATTGTCAAAATTAAATCTTATAGATTTTTTTGATATTATTGTAGACGGAAATGATATAAAATATTCAAAACCCGATAAGGAAGTGTTTGAAAAGGCGGGGATAGGTCTTGGGCTTTTGAGTGATGAATGTCTGGTTGTGGAGGATGCCGCATCAGGTGTGGAGGGAGCAAAAAGAGCCGGAATGGAGGTTGCAGGAATATGTGATGCAAAAAATATCAGTGATGTGACTTTTCATTTGGAAAGCTTTGAGGATTTACAAAAGTATTGCAGATAGTGTGGTATTTCATTAGAAGCTACAGGGCAGAGGATTGTTTGCCTGATTATAATAAGGAAAAATATTACAATATATGCCTCATTTAAAAAAGGAGTAAAATTAGTATGGCAGATAGAAAAACGGCGGAAACTTCAATAATTAAAGGAAAAAATTATCGTATCAGCATACTTACAGACAGGCTTATAAGACTTGAGTACAGTAAAAAAAATGTATTTGTCGATGAAGAGACGGCAGCTGTAACAAACAGAAATTTCCCTGAAGTAAAATTTGATGTTTTGGACAGTGAAGACAGGCTTGTAATAGTTACAGAATATTTGAGAATTATATATGATAAAAAAGAGTTTTCGGGGGAAGGCTTAAGAATAAATGTAAGCGGAAACTATGGAACCACCTCAAGTGTATGGCATTATGGGGATAAGAATGAGAGCTTAAAGGGAACAACGAGAACTCTTGATAATATTGACGGTGAGACGGAGCTTTCCGAGGGAATTGTTTCAAGAAAAATGTGGTCTGTAGTGGATGACAGCAATTCCATGCTTATAACAAAAGACGGTTTTAAGCTAAGAGAGGATAGAGAGTCTGTTGATTTATATTTCTTTGGCTACGGCATGGATTTCTTAACGGCGATTAGGGATTTTTATACTCTGAGCGGCGCACTTCCGCTACTGCCAAGATTTACACTTGGAAACTGGTGGAGCAGATATTATAAATATACACAGAAGTCCTATCTGGAACTTATGGAAAGATTTAGGAGAGAAGAAATACCTTTCAGCGTTGCGGTAATAGATATGGACTGGCATTTGACTGAGGTGGAAGAAAGGTTCGGTACCGGATGGACAGGATATACATGGAATAAGGAGTTGTTTCCAAGCCCTGAAGAGTTTTTAGGGGAGCTGCATAAGGGAGGATATAGAGTTCTTTTAAATGTACATCCGGCAGATGGAATAAGGGCATATGAAGATTGCTATGATGAATTGGCAAAGTTTATGGGCGTAGATACTAAAAAGGAAGAACCGGTACTTTTTGATATAGCAGATGAAAAGTTTAGAGAGGGATATTTTAAATATGTGCATCATCCGCTGGAAAAACAGGGTGTGGACTATTGGTGGATAGATTGGCAACAGGGTGAAAACTCAGGGCATAAGGGATTGGATCCTTTATGGCTTTTAAATTATTTTCATTATAAGGACTCTGCTAAAAGAGAGTCCGGCAGAGGTCTGATACTGTCAAGATATGCCGGCGTGGGAAGTCATAAATATCCTATAGGCTTTTCGGGAGATACCATTATTACATGGGAAAGTCTTGATTTTCAGCCATATTTTACAGCTACCGCATCCAATATAGGATATGCTTGGTGGAGCCATGATATCGGTGGACATATGAACGGTATCAGGGATGATGAGATGTTTGTCAGATGGGTGCAGTTTGGTGTATTCTCACCTATAATGAGATTACACAGCACCTGCAATGAATTTTCGGGAAAGGAACCCTGGAAGTATAATTTAATAGCTGAGAATATAGTAAAAAGATATTTGAGACTTCGCCATAGATTTATACCATATCTTTATACAATGAACAGGAGAGCTCATGTGGATAAGCTGCCGCTTATACTGCCTCTTTATTATTATGAGCCCGTAAATGATAAGGTCTATGATTATAAAAACGAATATTATTTTGGAAATGACCTGATAGTATGCCCCGTAACCGTAAAGATTGATAAAAAGAGCGGATTGTCAAAGACAAAGATTTGGCTGCCTGAGGGTAACTGGTTTGATATATTTACCGGAGTAAAGTATAGTGGAAATCGTGAACTTGAAATATACAGGGATTTGGAGGATATAGCGGTATTTGCAAGAGAGGGAAGTATATTGCCGCTTGCCACAGATAGCTATACAAATGATATAAAAGCTCCTTCAGAGCTTGATTTACATATTTTTACCGGCAAAGCCGGAGAGTTTACTCTTGCAGAGGATGAAAAGGAATTTACTGATTTTATTGAAAGTGACTGGGCATATACAAGATATGAAAACTGTGGAGTAAAAATATCGGATACAAATGATAAGAACTTAAGCTATTTATTTAAAATCCATCCGCAGGAGGGAAATGCTTTAGCGGCACCGCCAAAAAGGAAGTATAATTTGTATTTCCACGGTATAGGAAATGCGACCAATATAAATATTTTCTCGGATAAAAAGCCTGCAATACCGGTTGATACTGAATATGATAAAATGAATAATACTTTAATTATCAGATTACCGTATATCTCTGTGGCATCTGCCCTAGATGTGGAAGTTGAAACAGAGAGTTGCAGTTTATATGACAGCATACAAGGCAGGATATTTAATATTCTTAACAATGCACAAATAGAATATGATTTAAAGACAAAGGTGATGGAGGCGGTACGAAAGTATGATTCTACAAACTCCGGCAAGGTAATCGGTGAAATCTACAGTGTATGTGAGAATGAATATGTCAAGGGGGCTATAATAGAGCTGCTTTCGGCAAGGTAAAATATAGATTTAATAGATTTATAGTAACAGTTCGGCATTAAAGGGCTGAACTGTTTTTCTATTGTTTCAATTATTTCAGATATTTTGTATAATATATACTATCTTGGTATGTATGCCATATAGAATCATTTTGATATATAAAATAAGGTATACTTTGATTTTTGTAAACAGTAAAAGATTAGATAATAAGGAGGCTTTATGAAAGTATTTCATTATCCCAAATGTTCCACATGTGTAAAGGCAAGGAAGTGGTTAAGAGACAGGAATATTGATTTTGTGGAGAAAAATATAGTGGAGGAGACTCCAAGTGTGGAGGAGTTAAAGAAGGTTTTGGAGTATTCGGGACTACCGATAAAAAAGCTCTTTAATACAAGCGGTATGCTGTATAGGGAGATGAATATAAAAGAAAAAATGGATAAGATGAGTGATGATGAAAAGCTTTCCCTGCTTTCAGAAAACGGAATGCTTGTAAAAAGGCCTATAGTTTTGGGAGATAAATTTGCTTTGGTGGGATTTAAAGAAAGTGAGTGGCAAGCGGTGTTGGGCAAATGATTTTCAATAAATTGATTTAGCAGAGTTTAATAAAAGTTGTAAAATATAGAAAGTTATGAAAGTACTTTCAAAATTAATTTTAATATTGAAAATTATTTCAATGAGTGATATCCTTAGCCTACAATAATAGATATTGATTGCTTTTGCAATCCTTTACTTTAAGGAGGAACTATGAGGAATTTAGATAAATACAGGGGTGTTATACCTGCATTTTATGCTTGCTATGATGATAAGGGAGAAATCAGTTCAGAGAGGGTAAGGGCTCTTACAGAATACTTTGTTGACAAGAAAGTAAGAGGTGTTTATGTCAACGGTTCTTCAGTCGAGTGTATATATCAAAGTGTGGAAGACAGAAAAGTTGTTCTTGAAAATGTAATGAAGGTTAAGGGAAATCTTACTGTAATAAATCATATCGCTTGTAATAACACAAAGGACGGTATGGAACTGGCGGCTCATGCAGAGAGGCTTGGTGTAGATGCTATAGCTTCAATTCCGCCCATATATTTTAAACTTCCTGAGTATGCTGTTGCACAGTACTGGAATGATTACAGCAGTGCGGCTCCAAATACAGATTTTATTATCTATAATATCCCACAGCTTGCAGGAGTTGCCCTAAGCAGAGGACTGTATACAAAGATGCGTGAGAATAAGAATGTTATAGGTGTAAAGAATTCATCTATGCCCACATATGATATACAGGGTTTTGTAAGAGACGGAGGAGAGGATTATATTGTATTTAACGGTCCTGACGAGCAGTTTGTTTCAGGCAGAGCAGCAGGTGCAAAAGCAGGTATCGGTGGAACATATGGTGCTATGCCTGAGCTTTTTATTGCAATGGATGAGAGTATCAATAGTGGCGATATTAAGAGAGCCGGTGAAATACAGTATTATGTCAATGATATAATTGAAAAGCTTACCTCAGGTCATGGAAATATGTATGCTATGATAAAGGAAGTGCTTAGAATCAATGAAGGCCTTGATATAGGCAGCGTAAGAAAACCTTTGGTCGGACTTAACAGTGATGACAAAGAGATTGCAAAAGCGGCCGCAAAGATGATTGTTGATGCTAAAAAGAAATTTCTATGATGAATAAAGTATATTTAGGTATTGATATAGGTGGAACTGCGGCAAAGTTCGGACTTGTGGATGAGGATGGCAATATACTTCACAGGAGTGAGTTCTCGGTATCCTTTGACGGATATGAAACACCTATACTGAAAACGGTTTTGAAAAAAACAGAATATTTTGTGGCTTCAGGTGGTCTTAGTTTCAGAGATATATCAGGAATCGGAGTATCAGCGACAGGACAGATAGATTCGTTAAACGGTGAGGTTATCGGAAGTGCCGGACATATCAAAAACTGGGTAGGTTCAAAGATAAAGGAAAGTTTTGAAAAGAAATATTCTATAAAAACCGTTGTTATAAATGATGCAAACAGTGCCGCTTTGGGTGAGAAATGGATAGGAGCGGGAAAAGGCTATAAGGATATAGTTGCTGTCACTATCGGCACGGGAGTAGGCGGAGGTATCATAGTTAATGATAAGATTCTGCTTGGAAGAAGAGGTCTGGCAGGAGAGGTTGGACATATAGTAATACATGGAGACGGTATGGAGTGTTCATGTGGCAATGTGGGCTGTCTTGAAAAGTATGCTTCCATGACTGCACTTGTAAGAAGGGTCTCCGCCTTGCAAAAGAAAAATCCGTCACATTTTCCAAAAGATTTTGCAGAAAATATCAATGGAAGAAAGATATTTGATTCTCTTTCAGGGAACAATCTGCTAAAAGAGGCAGTGGAGAGTTGGATTGATGATATTTCTTTGGGAATAATATCTCTTGTACATATATTTAATCCGGAACTGGTGATAATAGGCGGCGGAGTAAGTTCCAGAAAAGAGTTTATAAAAAGTTTGAGCGAAAAGGTGCATTCAAAGTTGATGCCCAGATTTGCACAAGGACTTGAAATACTGCCTGCAAAGTTGGGTAATGATGCAGGACTTGCAGGTGCAATATATTATTTAATAGAGAATGAATAAAAATACAGGTTGTCATACCGAATCGGTGTGGCAACCTGTACTTTATTATATTATAAAAATTATTCTACTTTCGGCAGCATATCGGCATATTTTTTTAGTTCCTCATCACTTGGTACATTATCATCCATTTTTCCGTCATGGAATTTTTCGTAAGCAACCATATCAAAATATCCTGTACCGGTAAGACCGAATACAATAGTCTTTTCCTCACCGCTTTCTTTACATTTTTTGGCTTCTTCTATGGCCGCATATATAGCATGTGAGCTCTCGGGAGCAGGTAGAATACCCTCAATTCTTGCAAAATACTCAGCAGCTTTAAATACATCGGTCTGATTTACGCAAGTAGCTTCCATATAGCCGTCATGATAGAGCTGTGAAAGTGTGGAGCTCATTCCATGATATCTAAGACCGCCTGCATGGTTTGGAGACGGAATAAAATCACTGCCAAGAGTATACATCTTTGCAAGAGGAGTCATCATACCTGTATCGCAGAAGTCATAGGCAAATGTACCTCTTGTAAAGCTTGGGCATGATGCAGGCTCTATGGCAATTATTCTTACATCACTTTCGCCTCTTAGCTTTTCACCCATAAAAGGAGATATAAGGCCGCCAAGATTTGAGCCTCCGCCTGCACATCCTATTATAATATCAGGCTTGATATTATATTTATCAAGTGCCGCCTTGGTTTCAAGACCTATAACGGATTGATGCAGTAAAACCTGATTTAACACACTTCCAAGAACATATCGGTATCCTTTAGAAGTGGTGGCTTTTTCTACAGCCTCCGATATTGCACATCCAAGACTTCCTGTAGTGCCGGGATGTTTTTTGAGTATTCTTCTTCCCACTTCTGTTTCCATTGACGGTGATGGCGTGACAGTTGCACCATATGTTCTCATGACCTCACGCCTGAAGGGTTTTTGCTCATAAGATACCTTAACCATATATACTTTACAATCAAGCCCGAAGTATGCACATGCCATAGAAAGAGCGGTGCCCCACTGTCCTGCACCGGTCTCGGTAGTAACACCTTTTAATCCCTGCTCCTTTGCATAGTAGGCTTGTGCTATAGCTGAATTCAGTTTATGGCTTCCGCTGGTATTGTTTCCTTCAAATTTGTAATATATCTTTGCAGGCGTACCGAGTTTCTTTTCAAGGCAGTATGCTCTGACAAGAGGAGCAGGTCTGTACATTCTGTAAAATGATCTGATCTCTTCCGGTATCTCAAAAAATGCAGTGGTATCGTCAAGCTCCTGCTTAACAAGTTCATCACAGAATACATGTGACAACTCGTCAAATGTAACAGGTTTATGTGTTCCGGGGTTTAAAAGCGGAGCCGGCTTGTTCTTCATATCAGCCCTCATATTATACCAGTATTTCGGCATCTCATTTTCTTCTAAATAAATCTTATAAGGTATTTCCATACAATCTCCTTTCAAACAGATAATGCTGTCAGCAATACTACGGTAAAGTATACATTGATATGGTATTTAAGTCCAGTGTGGAATAAATAATTTATTGAAATCAACGGTATACAGGTGTGTATTTTATGCTTTAGAACAAGGTATATCAGTTATATTTTCATTGAATGAAATAAGGATATTTTATATAATATAGTCAAAGAATGATGAACGAGGGTGACAGCAAATGTTTGACAATATAAGATTTAATTTTTTATACATTGATACATATTCTTTCGGCAAGAATTGGGTATATCCGGAAAGCATAGTGCCATATAATATGCTGAGATATATAGAGTTTGGAAGTGGAACATTTTTTATAGATGATGAAGAATTTGTTGTCAGTAAATCTCAAATAGTCTATATTCCAAAGGGAAGCAAACTTTCATGTTATACAACAAGTGATAATTTTTCATTTACAAGTATCAGATTTACAAATTCGGTATATTTTGAAGGTGGAGATTTTTTAAAGGACTATTATGGCATATCAAATGTAATGGAGGGTATAGATGAAAAGGTTTACTTTGAAAAAATATATCATTATATAAAAGAAGAGGATCCTGCAAGGATGTTTTTTGTCAGAGGCTATATGGAACTTTTGATAGGTAGTTTGATAAAGAAGTCAAATATAATGCATCCCGACCATGCCCTGAAGTTAATGAAATCGGAGGAATATACATCTGAAAATCTGGTAAATCGTATAAAAAAAGCAACTGCCAAGATAGACGGCAGAATACAAGTGGTATTGGATTATGTAATACTGCATCCGTCGGAGGAATATACTCCGCAAAGTCTTGCAAATATGGCAGGGCTTAGTAAGCAAAGGTTCAGTGCTTTGTTTAAGGAACAGGTCGGTAAGTCACCAATGGTATATATAAAGGATTTAAAGTTGACTACGGCTGCAAGAAAATTGTTGGTAAACAACGCACCTATAAGTGATATTGCATATGGTGTAGGATATAAGGACCCGAATTACTTTATAAGAGAATTTAAAGTGGCATTCGGTTATACTCCAAGGCAATACAGATTGGCGGCAAAGGAATAAATTTTTGAGTGTGTAGTGCTATTTATAGGTGTAAAACACAATATAATTTATATAAAAACAGATATTTTGAGGTTTATTTTATCTGAAATATCTGTTTTATTTTTATATTTAAATAGTATAAGATATTTTATATTCATATTGATAAGATTGTAACACAAGCATATTATGCTATATTTAAGTCTATACTTTATAGAATTAGTATAAAAAATATACTATAATATCATCATCAGAAACATTTATCACAAATGAGCGTATATTAATTTTAAATTGTGGTAATAACATAATTTTTATGGAGGGAATAATGAAGAAAAGATTTTTAAGCGGTTTATTGACGGCAGTACTGGTTGCATCAACACTGGTTGGTTGTGGCGGTCAGCAAGGTACAAAATCAAACGGGTCAGATGCCGGCAGTCAAGAGGCTAAGGAGTTGGACGGTGAGATTACATTCTGGCATTCTTTTACACAGGGGCCGAGATTAGAGGTTATACAAAAAGCGGCGGATAATTTTATGCAGGAGAATCCTAAGGTTAAAATTAATATCGAGACCTTCTCATGGGGAGATTTCTATACCAAATGGACTACAGGACTTGCATCGGGAAATGTTCCGGATATGAGTACGGCATTACCAAGTCATGTTGTTGAGATGATGGACTCTGAGGCGATAATTCCGGTGGATGATCTTATAGATGATATCGGAAGGGACAGGTTTGCAAAGACTGCACTTTCCGAGGGTGAGAAGGACGGGAAATGTTACTCGATACCTCTGTATTCACATGCACAGGTTATGTGGTATAGAAAAGATTTACTTGAGGCTGCCAATCTTGAAGTTCCAAAGACATGGGATGAATTTGCAACAGCCGCAAAAGCTCTTACAAAGGACGGGGTATACGGATGTTCTTTCCCATGTGGATCTAATGATTTGATGGCTACAAGATTTTTAAACTTCTATGTACGCAGTGCAGGCGGCAGCCTTTTAACAGATGATTTAAAGGCAAATCTCACAAGCAAAGAAGCTATAGACGGAATAAATTTCTGGTTGGATATATATAAAAACTGTTCACCTAAGGATTCTGTAAACTATGCGGTACTTGATCAGGCAAATTTATATTATCAAGGAAAGACGGCATTTGATTTCAACAGCGGTTTTCAGATTTCAGGTGTAAAGACAAACTCCCCTGACTTGATTGACCAGATTTCATGTGCTCCTCTACCTAAGATAAAGGTTGACGACCCTGATTACGGTGCTGAAACTTCCAATATTCCTATGGTGGTATGGGCTAATTCAAAACATCCTGAAATATGCAAGGCATTTATGAAAACTTTATATGACACAGATACATATACAGAATTTTTGGCTGCAACACCGGTCGGAATGCTTCCGGCAATAACAGGTATCTCGGATACGGAAAAATATAAGTCTAATGAAACAATTCAGAAGTTTGCAAGTGAAGAAAAGATTATTGAAGATGCGGTACAAAGAGGTACGGCGATAGGATTTGAACATGGACCAAGTGTGCAGGCAGGTCTTTTAACATCACAGGGCATAATAGAAGGAATGTTCCAAGACATTATAACAAACGGTACAGATGTTAAAACAGCGGCTAAAGCTGCCGAAGATAAGCTGAATGAGATATTTGCCTCAGTTCAATAGTGATTTGAATGCCCCGTTTGGAAAAATGGGGCATTTGTTAAAGAAAGGAGGAAAACTTAGTGAAAGATAAAATTAAATCCAATTACTCAAGATGGCTGTTTGTACTGCCGGCCTTAATAATTGTCGGAGCATTACTTATTTATCCGATTTTTTCAAGTACATATTTCAGCTTAACAACAAAACATCTGACTAAACCAAGTTATAAATTTGTGTGGTTTAAAAATTATATTTCAATACTTTCAGATGTGGGCTTTTATAAAGCATTTGCTATTTCAATACTGTGGACAATATGTTCTTTATTAGGTCAGATAGTTATAGGATTCAGTGCCGCACTGGCATTGCATAGGGTAAAATATTTCAAAGGTGTTTATAGAATTTTACTTATTATTCCATGGGCATTCCCGTCAATAGTTATAGCACTTGCATGGAAGTGGATTCTAAACGGTGTATCAGGTTTTATTCCGAATTTACTTGTAAATATGGGTTTGGCATCAGGTTTGCCACAGTTTTTAAGTGACGGAAGCTTGGTATTCGGAACTCTTATATTTATAAATATATGGTTCGGTGCACCGATGATAATGGTAAATGTATTATCTGCGCTTCAAACCATACCTACAGATCAGTATGAGGCGGCACAGATTGACGGAGCAAGTAAATTGCAGCAGTTTAGACATATCACATTGCCGCATATTAAGGTGGTGGTCGGACTGTTGGTTGTTCTTAGAACTATTTGGGTATTCAACAACTTTGATTTGATATATCTGATAACAGGAGGCGGACCTGCAAATGCAACCACAACAGTTCCTATATACGCCTACAATATGGGCTGGGGTACAAAACTTTTAGGAAAATCATCAGCAGTAACAATGCTGTTACTTATATTTTTACTTATTGTTTGTACATTGTATTTTAAAGTGATAGACAGATGGGAAAAGGAGGATAAGTGATAATGGGAAAAGTTAAAGAAAAAATCGGAAGTTTATGTTGTCACACATATCTTATTATACTGTCTGTTGTAGCTTTGTTTCCATTGGTATGGGTAATACTTTCATCAGTAAAGGGATCAGGGGAGTTGACATCAAATCCTACATCTTTTTTACCTAAGGAATTTACTTTTATCAATTATAAGAATGTAATAGATAATTTAGGATTTACTGTAAATATTGGAAACAGCTTGATTATTGCTTTGATTACAACTGTTATTGCTATAACGGTATCTTCAATGGCGGCGTACGGAATCGTGAGATTCTTTCCAAGATTTGGAAATATTATGTCAAGAGTTTTGGTTACTACATATATGTTTCCGCCTATACTGCTTGCAATCCCTTATTCTTTGGTAATGGCAAAGCTTGGACTTACAAATACAAGAGTGGGACTTATAATAGTATATTTGTCATTCAGTGTCCCATACGCGGTATGGATGCTTGTAGGATTTTTCAAAACAGTTCCGATAGGAATAGAAGAGGCGGCAAGGGTTGACGGAGCAAATAAGCTTGTTACATTTGTAAGAATAGTGCTGCCTCTTGTAGCCCCCGGAATAGTGGCTACAGCAATATATACATTTATCAATGCATGGAATGAATTTTTATATTCTTTGATTTTGATAAACAGTACAGATTTGATGACAGTTTCAGTAGCCTTGAAGTCATTACAGGGAGCTGAAATTCTTGATTGGGGAAGTATGATGGCGGCATCTACAATAGTTGTTATTCCATCTGTGATATTCTTTACATTTATACAAAGATATATTGCAGGCGGTATGACGGAAGGTTCAGTAAAATAAATTTGGAGGATTAGTAAGATAATGGACAGAATAGGTTATGCAATTGTAGGAACAGGATATTTCGGCGCGGAACTTGGCAGAATAATGAATGAACAGGAAAATGCAAAAGTGGTTGCGGTTCTTGACCCTGATAATGCAACAGAGATTGCAAAAGAGTTAAACTGTGATGTTGAGACGGATTTGGATAAACTATACAGCAGAAGTGATGTTGATGCGGTTATTGTGGCATCACCGAATTATTTACATAAGGAGCCTGTAATAAAGGCTGCAAAACATGGTGTTCATGTGTTCTGCGAAAAGCCTATTGCGCTTTCTTACAGTGATTGTGATGAGATGGTAAGAACTTGTGAGGAGCATGGTGTAAGATTTATGGCAGGTCATGTTATGAATTTTTTCAAAGGTGTAAGGCATGCCAAGAAACTTATCAATGAAGGTGTTATCGGAGATGTGCTTTACTGTCATTGTGCAAGAAACGGATGGGAAGAGCCGCAGGAGAGTATAAGCTGGAAGAAAATACGTGAAAAATCCGGAGGACATCTATATCATCATATACATGAGCTTGATTGTATACAGTTTATAATGGGTGAACCTGAGACTGTGACAATGATAGGCGGAAATGTTGCACATCAGGGTGAAGAATTCGGTGATGAAGATGATATGCTTTTTATAAGTCTTGAGTTTCCGAATAAGAGGTTTGCATTACTTGAGTACGGTTCGGCATTCCATTGGCCACAGCATTATGTGCTTATACAGGGCAGTAAGGGTGCTATAAAGATTGATATGTATGATTGTGGAGGCACACTAAGAGTAGGAGATAAAGAAGAGCATTTTCTCGTGCATGAGACTAAGGAAGAGGATGATGATCGTACAAGAATCTATCATGGAACCGAGATGGACGGAGCTATAATGTATGGAAAACCCGGTAAAAAGCCTCCTATGTGGCTTCACAGCATTATGAAAAATGAGATGAAGTTCTTTAATGATGTAATGCATGGAGCCAAGGTCAGTGAGGAGTTTATGCCGCTTCTTACAGGAAAAGCTGCAAGAGCCGCAATAGCTACCGCAGATGCACTTACACTGTCACTTAATGAAGACAGAAAGGTAAAATTATCAGAGATTAAAAATTAGATTTGTATAGCTATACAAATACTGATTTTTATATAAACTTCATATTCCAAAATAGGGGCTGTCGCATGCGACAGCCCCTACTACATTTTATTTAAGATATTATTTTTTGTCCTTTGACTTTGGAAGTACTACATTCAATAGTACAGCCATGATAGTTGCAACAACTACAGGGCTCTTACCGAAGATAGTTGTGAATTCTTTCGGGAATGCTGCAAGTGCACCCTGTGCCTGTGAAATACCTACACCGAGAGCTACTGAAAGTCCGACAATAGATGTGTTTCTAAAGTCCATCTTTTCTGTGAAGATAAGTTTCACACCTGTCATTGCTATTGAAGCAAATACCGATATTGTAGCACCGCCAAGTACACACAGCGGAATAGTGGTAAGAAGTGCGGAGAACTTAGGTATAAGACCTGCTACAAGTATTATGATACCTGCAAGTCCAAGTACCGCTCGGTTTATAACCTTTGTTGTAGTTACAATACCTACATTTTGTGAGAATGTAGCTGTAGGAAGTCCTCCAAGTACGGCACCGATGATATTTGATATACCATATCCTATAATACCGCTTCTAAGCTCATCACCTGTAGGAAGTCTGTCCATAGCACCGCTTGTGGTAGCAGATAAGTCACCGATAGCCTGAATAGAGTTGATAGCAAACAAAAGTCCGATTGCTATACAAGCTGCCGTGTCAAACTTTACACCGAAGTGAAGTACCTGAGGCAGTGAGAATATACCTGCACTTGCTACAGATGAGAAGCTGACCATGCCAAGTACCAGTGCCAGAATATAACCGCAAATCATTGCTACCAATATAGAAGCAAGCTTTAAGATACCGGTAGCAAAGTTATTGAGTATTATAACAATAATAAGTGTAAAAATAGCCACTCCCCAGTTCTTTACAGAACCGTAGTCATCCTTTCCAAGACCGCCTGCCATATAGTTTACGGCAACAGAGTAAAGTGAAAGACCTATAGTAAATACTACGGTACCTGTTACAAGCGGTGGGAAAAGCTTCTGAATTTTCTTAACAGAGAGGCCTACAAGTATTGCAACAACACCGCCGACTATCTGGGCACCAAGTATTGCAGCTACACCTGAAGTTCCTGCAATATCCTGCATAGTAGGAACGTAAGCGAAGCTTATTCCCATGATAACAGGAAGTTTTGCACCGATTCTGAATGTCTTTGTACCTATACCGAACAGCTGTAAAAGTGTAGATAATGCGGCAACTACTAAAGCTGCCTGAACCATAAGTACTCTGTCAGGATCTGAAAGCTTTGCAACATTTGCTACTATAATAGCAGGTGTAATACAGCCTACAATCATTGCCACAACGTGCTGAAGTGCAAGCGGAAGAGCTTCTGAAAATTTTGGAAATCCATCCATTTCAAATATTGAAGCATACTGCTTTGTTGTTTGATTGCTCATAATATTTCTCCTTATCAATCAACAATTTTTGTGCCGGTCTTGCCGTTGATGGCATCTTTAGCCTTCTCAAGCAATGTTATCATAGCAGTCTTATTTTCGCCTGATGAAGCGAAGTCTACTGCGGCGAGTACCTTAGGGAGCATTGATCCCGGAGCGAACTCACCGTCATCAGCATACTTTAGAGCTTCTTTTGTGCTTAGCTTATCAAGCCATTTTTCATTTTCTGTGCCGTAGCCTATAGCAACCTTTTCTACAGCGGTAAGGATGATAAGAGTATCTGCACCTACATTCTTTGCAAGAAGAGCGGCAGCAGCGTCCTTATCTATTACTGCAGGTACACCTGCAAGATGCTTACCGTTTGAAATAACAGGGATTCCGCCACCGCCGCAACAGATAACAACCTGTCCGTCATCAGCCATAGACTTAATAGCTGAAAGCTCTATGATTTCCTTCGGAGCGGGGGAAGCAACAACTCTTCTGTAACCTCTGCCTGCATCTTCTTTTACAATCCAGCCTCTGCTGCCGGCAGCGGCAAGAGCTTCATCCTTGCCCATAAACTTACCGATTGGTTTTGAAGGGTTCTCAAATGCCTTATCATTTTCATCAACTCTTATCTGAGTTACTACTGTGGCAATAGGTGGAACCTCAAGATTTCTGTTTAAAAACTCTTCATGAAGAGCATTCTGAATATCATATCCTATATAAGCCTGACTCATTGCAACACATACTGACAGCGGAGTAGGATCGGAATCTGTAGAATGAGCATACTCCGTCATAGCATTGTTGATTACACCGACCTGTGGACCGTTACCATGAACGATTAAAACCTCATGTCCTTCTTCAATTAAATCTACGATAGCCTTTGCAGTTGTCTTTACAGCCACCATTTGCTCTTTTAAATTATTTCCCAAAGCGTTACCGCCAAGAGCTATTACTATCTTGCTTTTAAATGTCTTAGTCATAAAATCTCCCCTTATATGTTTATTAGGAAATATCAAAAAAGACAGGACTTCTGACCTGCCTTTTAAAATTATAGGCAGCAGTGAAATGTTTGATTATATTTACTACTGCCACTAGAATCAAAATTCTGTAATATGAATTATTCTGAAAGAATTCTGTCCTGTCCACGAGCCTCAAGTTTCTCAAGAACCTTAGCAGGATCTTTGAATTTCTCAAGAAGGATCATAGCAGCGATAACGTATGGCTTGAAGCTTGCTTCTTTATAAAGAGGATCTCTGTATCTGTCAAATACTGAACCGTCAACCTCACCTTCCTCGCAAGAAACACCTGTAATATCGGCAGGCAGGCAGTGAAGATAAAGAGCCTTACCGTCCTTTGTAAGCTTCATCATTTCTTCTGTACATGCCCAATCCTTATGCTCTGCATTCTGAGCCAAAAGCTCCTTCTCAAGCTTCTTGATTCCCTCAGAATCACCCTCTGCATAAAGGTTTGTTCTCTTCTCCATAGCTGCAAACGGTGCCCATGACTTTGGATAAACGATATCTGCATCCTTGAAAGCTTCCTTCATATCATTTGTAACGGTGAACTTACCGCCACACTCGGCTGCCTGCTTCTCTGCCTGCTCTACAACCTTAGGCATTACCTCATAACCCTCCGGATGAGCTAAAACAACATCCATACCGAGTCTTGTGAACAGACCGATAACACCCTGCGGAACTGAGAGAGGCTTGCCGTAAGACGGTGAATAAGCCCAGCTCATAGCAATCTTCTTACCCTTAAGATTCTCAATACCGCCAAACTCATGGATTACATGAAGAGCATCAGCCATACACTGTGTAGGGTGATCAATATCACACTGAAGGTTTACAAGAGTAGGTCTCTGCTCCAAAACTCCGTCCTTATATCCTGCCTCAACCGAGTCGGCAACTTCATGCATATATGCATTACCCTTACCGATATACATATCATCTCTGATACCGATAACATCAGCCATAAAAGAGATCATGTTGGCTGTCTCACGAACAGTCTCACCATGAGCTATCTGTGACTTACCCTCATCAAGATCCTGAACCTCAAGTCCTAAAAGGTTACAAGCTGAAGCAAAAGAGAATCTGGTTCTTGTAGAATTATCACGGAAAAGTGAAATTCCAAGGCCTGAATCAAATACCTTTGTAGAGATGTTTCTCTGTCTTAAATCACGAAGAGCATCTGCAACTGTCCATACAGCATTAAGCTCATCATCTGTCTTCTCCCATGTAAGGAAGAAATCATTTTGATACATATCCTGTGTCTTTAGGCCTTTTAACTTTTCAACTAAATTCTTGAAATTTGACATTTTTTTAAACTCCTTATTTCTAAAAGCAATGCTTTAGTTTTTATAATATACAATTTTTTACAATCTCCGATTAAGCCTTACAGCCGTATGAGATTAAAAAACCTCTTAAAATATATAATCTATATAAAATTAATCACAGTAGTAAGCAGGAAGTGCCGCATAGAAAGCTGCACAAGTTACCAAGTCTTTCTTCCATGTGATCTCATTCGGTGCATGAGCCTGTGCCTCGGCACCCGGTCCGAATCCGATTACAGGAATACCGTTTCTACCCATTATAGAAACACCGTTTGTAGAGAATGTCCACTTGTCAAGAAGCGGTCTGACCTCACGCTCTGCAAGAGTTTTCTTTGAACCGATTCTCTTATCGCCGAAGAGGTCCTTATAAGCCGCTACAGCACTTGTACAAACTTTGTGATCCTCAGGAAGTACCCAAGTAGGGAAGTAGCACTCGATAGGATATACAACACCTGTAAATGAAGGTCTGTCATAGTTATACATACTTACAACTACATCATCACCGTACTTCTTAACAGCAGGAAGTTGTCTGATCTCCTCAAGACATGATTCCCAAGTCTCACCTACAGTCATTCTTCTGTCAAGAGATACTGCACAAGAGTCGGCTACCGCACAACGAGATGGAGATGTGAAGAAGATCTGTGAAGCTGTTACAGTTCCTCTGCCAAGGAATCTTGCTTCTTTCCACTGATCGTTGTACTTAGGATTAAGCATCTTTACAAGTCCTCTGATTTCTGTAGACTCCGCATCACCGTTGTTGTTAAGTGCACGAACATCTCTTAAGATATCAGCCATTTTGTAGATAGCATTGTCACCTCTGTCAGGAGCGGAACCATGGCAGGAAACACCCTTAACATCAATTCTGATCTCCATACGACCTCTTTGTCCTCTGTAAAGACCGCCGTCTGTAGGCTCTGAAGATACAACGAACTCAGGTCTGATCTTATCCTCATGGTAGATATACTCCCAGCAAAGACCGTCACAGTCCTCTTCCTGAACGGTACCGACAACCATTACACGATACTTATCGTTAAGAAGTCCGAGATCCTTCATGATCTTTGCGGCATATACTGCTGAAACTGTTCCGCCAAGCTGATCTGAAACACCACGACCGCCGATTTCTTCATCATCTTCAAATCCCTCATATGGATCGAAGTTCCAGTTATCTCTGTTTCCGATACCTACTGTATCGATATGTCCGTCAAAAGCGATAAGAGTCTTGCCTGATCCCATGAATCCCATAACGTTTCCCTGCGGATCCACCTTAACCTCATCAAAGCCGACCTTTTCCATCTCAGCCTTGATAGTAGCAACGTGAGCAGCCTCGTCAGATGACTCGCCCGGATTGGCAACTATAGCACGAAGGAAAGCTGTCATATCAGCCTTATAACCTTCAGCCAAAGATTTAATCTTTTCCAACTCTTCTTTTGATAATTTACCCATTGTATTGTTCCTCCTTAAAAAATATCAACTATATCTTATCTTTCCTTAGCTTCCCAGATAATATTTCTCCAACGCTGCGGATCGGTGTCGCCCTCGGTTGAGAAAAGTAATACCTTGGAATCTTTAGTTAAGTTTAGTTTCTCTCTAAGTTCCTTGTAATCATCATTAGTCATGATAGTAGCAAGTGCACCGAAAGGTGCAGCTCCCGACTCACCTGAAAGTACCTGAGGATCACCCTTTAGCGGAGCATTAAGCATACGCATACCTCTTGCTGCCACTTCATCTTCGGCAGCTATAAAGCATGTTACATGGTTCTTTAAAATATCCCAGGATGTGATATTCGGCTCACCGCATGCAAGACCTGCCATGATTGTATCCATATCTCCGTCAACTATTCTTATCTTGCCGTCAGCCGCAACAGCACCCTTATACAGACATGCGGCAGCCTCAGCTTCAACAACTACCATAATCGGCGGATTGTCTTTATATTTGTTTGCAAAGTATCCGACCATTGCACCTGCAAGTGAACCCACACCTGCCTGAACAAATACATGTGTCGGTCTGTCGGCAAACTGTGCATCGGCCTCAAGAGCCATAGTACCGTAACCTTGCATTATCCATGAAGGTATCTTCTCATAACCTTCCCATGCTGTATCCTGAACTACAACACCATGCTCAACTTTAGCGGCAAGCTTTGCAGCCTCACGAACACATTCATCATAGTTTACATCAGAAATCCATGAATCCGCACCTTCAGCCTTTATATTATTAAGTCTTGTCTGAGTAGAACCCTTCGGCATAATGATTACTGATTTTTGATGCAATTTGTTTGCTGCCCAAGCCACTCCGCGACCATGGTTACCGTCTGTAGCAGAGAAGAATGTAGCAGGTTTGAATTTCTTTGCAAACTCTTCAGATGTAAGAACGGAATAAGGTAATTCCGATACATCCACGTTCATTTCATCAGCTATATATTTAGCAATTGCATAAGAACCGCCAAGAACCTTGAACGCATTTAAACCGAATCTGTAAGACTCATCCTTAACCTTAACCTCTCCTAAACCTAAGAACTTAGCCATCTCCTTTAAATCGGCCAAAGGTGTTTCAGTATACTGTGGAAAACTTTCATGGAAAGTTTTAGCCTTTTTCACCTCGTCAACCGACATTATCGGAAGATTTGCATCATCTGTTTTGGGCATGCTGTTGATAACCCATTTTAGTTGTGACATGAAATTTTAAACCTCCTAAAATTGTTAAGCCAAATGCTTTATTCATCCACTGCTTTTGCCTGATCAATATAGCTATACAGTGTAAACTTACTGATTCCAAAAAACTGAGAAATCTTATCGCCCGATCTGGTGATAAGAAAGGCACCGGCATTTTGTAAAAATCTTATTGCCTTAACCTTTTCATCTTTTGTCATAAGAGCAGGCGTTTTTCCCACAAGCTTTACGCTTTGTTCAATCAGATTGTCAAGAAGATCATTCACACTAAGCGGAATCTGACCGTAAATATCTTCATCGGTAGTTTCAATATTTTCCACTATATTTGAAAGTGCCGATTGTGCATTGATGAAATCGGTCATATCATGGTTTATACCGAGTATGAATCTGTACTTACCCGTTTCATCTTTTAGAAAGATAGTGGAAGATTTTAAGATTCTGCCGTCTGAAGTATGTGTCCTGTAGCCAAGGTGATCACTGACATTCTCACCTTTTTTTAATGCTTCAAGTGTCTCCAAAACTATCTTTGAAGCACCGTCGCCAAGCTTTCTTCCGGATACATGACCGTTGATAATGTAGCAAATAGTGTGTTCCAGGTCATTAGCTTGTAAATCATGAATACATACTTCACAATCACTGCCAAAATGTCGGGCTATTCCATGTGCAATCATTATCAAAGATTCTAAAGTCAAATCATCCCTTTTCATAAAATCACTATCGCTACTCCTTTCTTATTCTATTTATATACGCCTGTATATACCTAAATTTTTTTTAGGTATATATAATATAGCACTTTAATCAGAGTAAATCAATAGATATCTAAAAAATTTTTAGGTGGACAAAAATATTATAAGAATAAATAGAAATACTTTATTTTAAGAAGTTTTAAACAATGAATGATGTACTTTTATATTGTGCATCATAGAATATTTAATATATA
>NZ_GL622296.1:2622761-2634524 GCF_000185385.1 Lachnoanaerobaculum saburreum DSM 3986 | reverse complement strand
ATATATAAAATACAAAAATAAGATAAATTTCAGTGTACAGGTTTTAAAATAAAAATTATAATAGTACCGGAGTTCGGGCATAAAGGATATGCTTAAGCTTGATAAAAGAATAATATAAGGGGGAACCTATGAGAAAAATT
Source organism: Lachnoanaerobaculum saburreum DSM 3986 (assembly GCF_000185385.1). GTDB lineage: Bacteria > Bacillota > Clostridia > Lachnospirales > Lachnospiraceae > Lachnoanaerobaculum > Lachnoanaerobaculum saburreum. Next base: position 2,634,384 of record NZ_GL622296.1, on the reverse strand, counting down.
ATAGTAACATTATCTTGCATCTTATTGGTAGGATGCGGAGGAACAAAGGCTGTAGGTGTTGCAAAGCCTGTCAGCGAAGGCAGTATAGATAGCGGCAGCGTAAAGAGCGACAGTACGGAAACAAAAAATGAAGACAGCAAAGCGGACGGCAAAGTGGATTATGATCTAAGCAGTATGGGACCTGATTTGGTATATGCTACAATATATCAAATGATGATTGATCCCAAGTCATATGTCGGAAAGAGTTTTAAGGTGACCGGAAATTATTATTCATCCTACAGTAAGGAAAATGATCAATACTATCATTTTTGTATGGTAAAGGATGCTGCCGCATGCTGTGCCCAAGGTCTTGAATTACTTTGGGCGGATGAGAGCATGAACAGGCATGAGAATTGCCCTGATGAAGAAGCCTTAGTCACAGTAGAGGGAGTATTTGAGACATATGAAGAAGGTCAGAATACTTACGGCAGATTAAAGGATGTAAGGCTTGTCAAGGAGTAATATTATTGTGACTTTGTCTGCCTTAGTGATTTGAAAAATGAACTTAAAAGCAACGAACATTCGTTTTTAAGCGATTCACATGATATAAGCTCCACCTCGGTCTTATGGTTGAATCCGTCAGTTTGCAGTATGTTTAATACGGAGCCTGCACATCCTGCTTTCGGATTCATAGCACCTAAGACCGCTCTTTTTATTCTTGACTGCACTATAGCACCTGCACACATAGGACAGGGCTCGAGGGTTATATACATGGTACAGTCTTCAAGTCGCCAATCACCCATTTTTTTGCAAGCTTTTTTTATAGCGATTATTTCTGCATGTGACAGTGTACTTTTGTCTTTGTTTCTTCTATTATATCCCCTGGCTATTATTTTATCTTCAAACACAATAACACAGCCGATAGGTACATCACCTATTGAAAGGGCTTTTTTTGCCTGCTTTACAGCTTCTTTTAAAAAATAATCATCTCTATACATATCTACACCTATAAAACACAAAAATTTAACAGTTTTACTATATAATGTTTTCGTTATTAAAGTTTTTGTTTTTTTATATGAAAACAAATGGTATAATTGATAGCAGGGTTGTGACGGCACAGAGTGCAAAACAATCCGATACAATTTGTATTTTAAACTAAAGCAAAATGAAAATTATGTCAAGATATATATAAAGGATGGAACTATGGAATTGATATTAGTATGTGACGATGACAGAGAAATAGTGGATGCAATTAAAATCTATCTTTCAGGAGAAGGTTTTGAAGTGATAGCCGCTTATGACGGAGAAGAGGCTATAAAATTGATGGCAAAACATAAAGTGGATCTTTTGATAATAGATATAATGATGCCGGTACTGGATGGAATAAGAGCAACAATGCAGATAAGGGAGAACAGTACCATACCTATTATAATGCTTTCTGCAAAGTCTGAAGATGCTGACAAGATACTTGGACTTAATATAGGTGCAGACGACTATTTGACTAAGCCTTTCAATCCTCTTGAGCTGGTGGCAAGAGTAAAGAGTCAGCTTCGCAGATATAAAAAACTTGGAAATATGTCAATGCCTGAGCCGCAAAGAGTGGTGGTGGGAGATCTTGAGATAGATGATGAGACCAAGGAAGTAGTAGTGGCGGGAGAACTTATTAAACTTACACCGATAGAGTATAATATTCTGCTTTTGCTTGCAAAAAACGCAGGAAAGGTCTATTCAATAGATGAGATATATGAACAGATTTGGAATGAAGAGGCAATCGGTGCCGACAATACTGTGGCGGTACATATAAGACATATCAGAGAGAAGATTGAGATAAATCCGAAGGAACCCAGATACTTAAAGGTCGTTTGGGGAGTGGGATATAAGATTGAAAAGCATTGATATGGATAAAGGTATATTTTTTTCAAAAGGCAGATTGAAGATTTGGGCAGTGGTATTACACCTGACAGCTTTTATTATATTTGTGTGCGGTGTTTCAATTATTTATTGCAATGAAAATTTTAATAAGGGGCTTCTATGGATGAATGCGGAAAAATATGACGAATCTCCTGCATTTATGAAGCAGGTGGACTCCGATATTTCATTGCTTTTTTCCTATGCCAATTTAAAGGATGTATTTGAAACGGATGGGAAACTTGATATAAATAAGAAGATATTCGGTTTGAATATGGGTCCCAGCAATGATGTGGATTTTACAGTCGGCTCTATAATAGAGTATGCTAAAAGACATGGATACTATATTGATGAACATTATCAGCTAAGTGTTGTAGACCAGTCTTTGGTAAATCAAATAGAGGATACTTCATACTTTGTAAATTATAGAACCTATGCTAATGACTCCGCAATTGTAGAACCCGGCGATGCATATATGAGCATGAAGACAGCTATAACGGAGAGCATAGGATTGCTGTCAAAATATTACGAAGCCTATGAGAGATTTGTGCTGAAACCGTCCAATTTCAGATACCGACTTGAATATGGAGATATAATATATACAAATGACAGAACGTTAAATATAAAAACCGTATATGACTACGGCAGGTTTGCAATAACATCTTCACAGGGGATGCTTGTAGAGACCAATCTAAGTAAAGTGCCGAATGAGTTGTCTTTTCAGGCTGAAAAACTGACCGATAAGCTTCAAAAGCCGTATCAGGTATATATTGCTGTGAATACTCTATATACAGCTACAGATGTCTATGCTGTTGAAAATGTAAATTATCTGAGTCAGAGAAGACTTTATGCATTGGGCTTGGTATTTGTGACTCTGGGTATTATATTGATGGGAATCAGTTTATGTTATCTTGTGGCTTTTTGCGGTCATTCTGAGAATGAAAACGGAATCAGGCTCAACAGTCTGTTTGACTTTATACCTTTTGAAGTAAAAATTCTATTATTGATTTTTGTAGTAGTGATTTTGTTTGCCGTGAATAATTTTATAGGAAACAGATTGATACATATATATATAGAAAAGATACATTGGAACTTTGCAAGTCAGATGCTCAATTATGTTGCCGTATATCTTGTGACTTTGCCGATTGCATTTTCAATACTTAGAGAGTACAAGGCGGGACTTCTGTGGAAAAACTCATATACAAAGGTTATAAAAGAGAGTTTTTCAGTATATATGCTAAAGAGATCCTTTAAAAAGAAGCTCGGTTCAAACTTTCTGGTAATGATTTTGGCGGATTTTGTGGTGGTAACATTATTTTTGCTGACTACAATTAATGTAAAAAGTCTTCTGGGTCGTCTTACAATATTTATATGTTTTATTATCTTCCTTATTATAAACATTGTGATATTCAATAAGACATATAAAACAGCTGCCGCTTTTGATAAAATTGCGGAAGCTATAAAGCAAATAGCAAACGGTGATACAAGGTACAGACTGGATGAGAGTGAATTCAGCGGCGGAGAGATAAGTGTAGTAAAGGATCTGAATAATATAAGTAAGGGCTTTCAAGGTGCCATCAATGAACAGGTAAAAAGTGAAAGATTAAAAGCCGATCTGATTACCAATGTCTCACATGATATTAAGACACCACTCACTTCTATTATAAACTATGTTGATTTGATAAAGAGAGAGAAGCCTGAGAATGCAAAGATACAGGAATATTTAGATGTACTGTCGCTAAAATCACAGCATCTGAAAAATCTGACGGAGGATTTGGTAGAGGCAAGCAAAGTATCAAGCGGAAATATCTCTGTAGAATTAAGAGATATTGATCTGGTTGAGATGATAAATCAGACAAATGGAGAGTTTGAAGAGAAGTTCAGTCAGAAGGGACTTAAAATTATATCAATACTTCCGTCATCAAGTATTATGATAAGGGCGGACGGCAGACATCTTTGGAGAGTATTGGAGAATCTGTATAACAATACTTTCAAATATGCGGCTAAAAATTCAAGAGTATATATAGATATAAGCACAGAGAATAATATAGCTACATTTGTTATAAAGAATATCTCTGAAAATCCGTTAAATATAAGGCCTGATGAGCTTACAGAGAGATTTGTAAGATGTGATGTATCAAGAACAACTGAAGGAAGCGGACTTGGACTTTCAATAGCGAAGTCTCTTACTATTTTGCAGGGCGGAAAGTTTGATATAATCATAGACGGAGATTTATTTAAGGTACAGATAAGATTTAAGGCGGTTTAAAATATATAAGTCGGTCTTAGGACCGGCTTATATATCACTTGATTATTAGCACTCATTGTGATATAGTGCTAATAACGATTTATCGTTATATGTATCGAAGATTGGTTATTGAATATAAATAAGAATGGAGGAATATGATAGAAGATCCGAAGAATAGAAGACCGTTTATTTATTACTATATTATTGTTTTAGTAATAATGACGGCACTGAATTTTTTAGTTGTACCTTTTATAAAAGAAGGTCAGATAAAACAGGTTGACTATGGTACTTTTATGACTATGACGGAGAAAGGAGAAATTTCAAAAGTTGATATACAGACAAATCAGATACTCTTTACAGGGAAAAATGATAATGTAATATATAAAACAGGTTTGATGAATGATCCGGGACTTACAGACAGGTTGCATAATGCAGGGGTACAGTTTTCAAGTGAAATAATAAGGAAGGAGTCACCGCTTTTAAGCGCAATAGTCAGTTGGGTACTTCCGCTTGCAATATTTTATTTTCTGTGGAACAGAATTTCAAAGAGAATGTTTGACAGAAACAGTGCAAATTCTTTGATGTTTGGAGGTATGGGCAGGTCAGGTGCCAAGATATATGTAAAGTCGTCTGAGGGCATTAAGTTCAGTGATGTGGCAGGTGAAGATGAGGCGAAGGAAAATCTTACAGAGATAGTTGACTATCTGCATGACCCGAGTAAGTATAAGGATATAGGTGCATCAATGCCTAAGGGTATCTTACTTGTAGGACCTCCGGGAACCGGTAAGACAATGCTTGCAAAGGCGGTTGCAGGTGAAGCAAATGTGCCGTTCTTCTCTATGTCAGGGTCTGAATTCGTTGAGATGTTTGTAGGTATGGGTGCTTCCAAGGTAAGAGATCTTTTTAAGCAGGCTAAGGAGAAAGCGCCATGTATAGTATTTATTGATGAGATAGATGCTATCGGCAAGAAAAGAGACGGACAAATAGGCGGAAATGATGAGAGAGAGCAGACGCTCAATCAGCTTTTGACCGAGATGGACGGTTTTGAAGGTAACTCCGGTGTTATGATTTTGGCAGCTACAAACAGACCTGATGCACTTGATCCTGCACTTACAAGACCCGGAAGATTTGACAGACGTGTACCTGTAGAACTTCCCGATCTGAAGGGCAGGGAGGAAATACTTAAGGTTCATGCAAAGAAGATAAAAATTTCTGATGATGTGGACTTTAAGATTATTGCAAGGATGGCATCAGGTGCGTCGGGAGCCGAGCTTGCAAATATTATAAATGAGGCGGCACTGAGAGCGGTCAGAGACGGTAGAAAGTTCGTTTCACAAAATGATTTGGAAGAGAGTATCGAGGTGGTAATTGCAGGATATCAGAAGAAGAATTCTATTTTGACCGATGCCGAGAAGTGGAGAGTGTCATACCATGAGGTAGGTCATGCACTTGTTGCGGCAAAACAGACTAATTCGGCACCTGTCACAAAGATAACCATTATTCCAAGAACTTCAGGTGCATTAGGATATACTATGCAGGTGGACGAGGGCAATCACTATTTGATGACAAAGACCGAGCTTGAAAATAAGATTGCTACACTTACAGGAGGTAGAGCCGCCGAGGAAGTGGTATTCGGTGATGTTTCAACCGGAGCATCAAATGATATAGAGCAGGCCACCAAGCTTGCAAGAGCCATGATTACCAGATACGGTATGAGTAAGGACTTTGATATGGTGGCACTTGAGACCGTTACAAACAAATACCTTGGAGGAGATACCTCATTGGCAGCTTCGGAGACCACAGCGGCGGTAATAGATACACAGGTAGTGGCTTTAGTAAAATCCCAGCATAAAAAAGCCGCACAAATACTTTTAGAAAACAGAGAAAAGCTTGAAGAGATAGCTCATTTCCTATATGAAAAAGAAAGCATTACAGGTGATGAGTTTATGGAGATATTGAACAGGTAATATGATAAAAAGGGGCATGGTAATCATGCCTCTTTTATAATGCGATAAAAATCTTGGAATATAAAATTATTTTACTTTACAAAGAGTTATAACAGTGTTATAATAACGGTGTTATAAGAAATGGAGAGGCTTATGAAAGATATTGATATAGAATTGAAAATACTTGAAGTTGCAAAAAAAGAGTTTATGGAACAGGGATATATGAATGCTTCTATGAGGGTTATTGCTGAGAAATCAGGCTGCACTACCGGAATGCTCTACAGCAGATTTGCGGATAAAGATAAGATTTTTTCAAGTCTGGTAAAAGAAGGAGCGGATAAACTTCTAAACGGGTTTAAGAATAAACTTGATATATTCGGCAATTCAACCCCGAAAGAACAGATAGCTTCTATGCACAGCTTTTCCGAGCAGGGCATGGAGGAAATAATGGATATAATATATGAATATTTTGAGAGTTTTAAACTGATAGTATGCCATGGTTTCGGTTCAAGTTATGAGCATTATGTAGACAGTCTTGTAGATATGGAGGTGGAAAGCAGTATTAAATTTATGAATGTATTAAAGGTACAGGGTTATCAATTGAAAATTATAAGAGCAGATTTGTGCCATATGCTGGCAAGTTCTCTGTTAAACGGGATATTTGAAACTGTAGCGCATGATTTTGATAAGAATGATGCTATAGAGTATGTGAACAGTTTGCAGGATTTTTTTGCGGCAGGTTGGGACAGATTGCTTGGATTAAAGTATGATAAGGAGAGTTGAGTATGAAGAAAAGGTATGATTTTTCATGGTTAAAAGGCATAATAAAGAAAAAAGCCGGTTGGTATATCATATCTGTAGGTGCTGCAATATTGGGTGTATTTTTTGCGATGGCACCGTATTTTGTAATCGGTAATATAGTGGTTAAGCTTCTTGACGGAGTAAGGGATTATTCAATATATTTTAATTTATGTTTATTGATAATGCTGTTTTGGATTCTTAGAATAGCTTTTCACAATCTGTCTACATTGATTTCACATAAAATAACCTTTGAAATGCTGGCAGATATCAGGAAAGAGATCTGTGATAAATTATACAGATTGCCTTTAGGTTATGTAAAAGATACTCCTTCAGGTTCACTCAAAAATATAATAGTGGAGAGAGTGGACAGCATGGAAATTTCTCTTGCACATATGATACCTGAATTGACGGCCAATCTTTTAGGACCGGTATGTATAGTGATTTATTTATTTTTTCTGGATTGGAGAATGGCACTTGCATCCTTGATAACGATTCCTGTAGGTATGATTGCCTATATGGGAATGTTTAAAAATATGGATGAAAGATATAATAACACTATAGTAAAGACCAAGGCTTTAAATGATACTGCGGTGGAATATATAAACGGAATTGAGGTGATTAAGGTATTCGGTAAGGCACAAAGCTCTTATGAGAAGTTTGTATCGGCCGCTAAAGAGGGGGCGGACTGCTTTATTGAGTGGATGCGTTCATGTATATGGTATTCGTCCGTTGCAATGTCACTGTTGCCGTCAACTTTGGTAGGTGTTTTGCCCATAGGTGTATATCTTTATAATAAAGGAAGTCTTAACGGTGCGGTATTTATACTGATTATAATACTTTCTTTCGGAGTTGTAGCTCCGCTTATTGCCTGCTCCGCATTCGGTGAGGATTTGGCTAAAGTCGGTACTATTATGTCTGAAGTGAGCAGTGTACTTGAAGAAAAAGATATGGAAAGACCTGAAAGCTCCAATCTTGAGTTGGAAGATACTGATATAGAGCTTAAGAATGTACATTTTGCCTACCATAAAAAGGAAGTTTTGCATGGTATAAATATAAAAATAGATGCCGGAAGTGTAGTTGCACTTGTAGGTCCAAGCGGAAGCGGTAAGTCCACAATAGCAAAGCTTATAGCAGGATTGTGGGATGTAGGTAAAGGAGAGGTTTTGATAGGAGGAGTAAATACAAAAGATATACCTTTGGATATTCAAAATAAATTTATAGCCTATGTATCACAGGACAATTACCTGTTTGATATGAGTATAAGAGAAAATATAAGACTTGGCAATCCAAAAGCAAGTGATAAAGAAGTGGAAGAGATAGCAAAAAAAAGCGGTTGTCATGATTTTATAAAGGCACTTGAAAACGGATATGATACGATGGTAGGCAGTGCCGGAGGTCATCTTTCAGGTGGAGAAAAACAGAGGATTTCAATAGCAAGAGCTATGTTAAAAGATGCAAAGCTTATAATTTTAGATGAAGCGACCGCATATACCGATCCTGAAAATGAAGCATTGATACAGTCGGCGGTGGCTAAGCTGGCATATAATAAGACAATGATAGTTATAGCACACAGATTAAGTACCATAAGAGATGTGGATAAAATATTTGTAATAAATGACGGCAAGGTGGAAGCTGCAAATACCCATGATGAATTGCTTAAAACATGTGAACTTTACAAGAGTATGTGGGAAGCACATATGGAAGTAAAAGACAGGGCATAGGAGATATTTATGGTAGAAGTATTAAAAAAGTTTTTTGATTTTTGCGGAAGTGTAAATAAGAGGAAATTTTATATATCTATAGTACTTGGAGTTCTTATGGCTTTTTTAGAGGCTTTGCGTGTTCCTGCCACGTATGTGGTGATAAAGGCTATAATAGAAAATACTGTAAGTTCAAGCACCGCTTATATAAGTCTTGGTATTTTGCTTATAAGTATTGTATTAACTGTAATGGTAAAAGCTAAGACTACAATGTTGCAAACAGAGGGAGGTTATGGTACCTGTGCAAATAAGCGAATAGAAATTGCAGAGCATATGAGATATATCCCTATGGGTTATTTTAATGAAAACAGTTTAGGTTATATCACATCTGTTACCACAAATACTATGGAGGCTTTGGCGGATGTTGCAACCAAAGTGGTTATGATGACTACTCAGGGGCTTCTTACCACTTTGCTTATAATATGCATGATGTTTACCTTTGATTATCGTCTTGCATTTATGGCATTGGCGGGAGTGATATTATTTTTGATTGCAAACAGATATCTTCAATACAGGGCATTAAGTGTGTCCGAGAGTAAAGACAGTGCCGACAGAGCTGTGGTTTCATCCGTTTTGGAGTATGTACAGGGGATGTCTGAAATAAAGTCATATTTGCTATATGGAAATGAAAATAAAAAGTTGCTTAAGTCCATAGATAATGCTTCAGATATCAACTTTAAAATGGAAAAGCGTTTGCTGCCGGTTATGGCATTACAGACTTTAATTACAAAGGCTACAGGTGTATGTATTGTAGCAATTTCAATATACTTTTATATAAACAACAGTTTGAGTCTTTCAGACAGCATTATGATGATGATATGTGCTTTTATGATGTACTCTTCGCTTGACAGTGCCGGAAGTTTTTCAGCACTTATAAGAAGTGTCAATATAGCGATAGAAAAGGCGAATGCAATACTGAAAATAGAGCCTATGGATATAAACGGAGATAATATAGATGTAAAAAATCATGATATAGATTTAAGAAATGTTGAATTTTCATATGATAAGAGAAAGATTATAAATAATATATCTCTGCATATAAAAGAGGGAACCACCACTGCGATAGTAGGCCCCAGCGGTAGCGGAAAGACAACACTTTGCAGATTGATAGCAAGATTTTGGGATGTCAATAAGGGCAGTGTAAAACTTGGAGGAAAGGATGTGCGCAGTTACAGTATGGACTCTCTTATGAAAAACTTCAGCTTTGTTTTTCAAAGTGTTTATCTGTTTGAGGACACAGTTGCAAATAATATCAGATTCGGAAATCCGGATGCAAGTATGGAAGATGTGATTGCGGCAGCAAAAAAAGCATGCTGTCATGATTTTATAATGAAGCTTGATAAGGGTTATGATACTGTGATAGGAGAGGGAGGAGCATCTCTTTCAGGTGGAGAAAAGCAAAGAATTTCAATAGCCAGAGCTATGATGAAATCGGCACCTGTTATAATACTTGATGAAGCCACCGCAAATGTGGATCCTGAGAATGAGAAAGAGCTTGTGCAGGCTATAGAGGAACTTACCAGAAAAAAGACTGTAATTATGATAGCCCACAGGTTAAAAACCGTCAGAAATGCCGACAAGATAGTGGTTATAGATGAGGGCAAAATAGTTCAGGAAGGAAAGCATGAAGAACTGATAAAGCAGGAAGGAATCTATAAAACATTTATAAATGCAAGAGAAAGAGCGGTAAGCTGGAAGATAGCATAAACCGTAAGCTTATGAGGCATAGTATTATTTATATAGAAGCCTGATGTTTACATAATCTTAAAACTTTAATATAATATCGTTGATATTCATTTGGATATTTAGAATAATATGAAAGTGGGTGAGCAAATGGTAGAATTGGACGGTTTTAAAACCACACTACAATCCTACGAAAAAATATTGCTGGAAGTGAGGGATTCACTTTGACTTGGACAGTAAGGAAAAAAAGATAATTGAGCTGGACCGTGCAATGGAAGAGCCTTCATTTTGGGACGATCCGAAAGAAAGTACCAAAATAGTAAGAGAGGCGAAGCAGCTCAAAGATACTGTCGAAAAATACAATAAGTTAAAGTCTGAATACGAAGATATCGGAGTCCTTATAGAAATGGGCTATGAGGAAAATGACGAGAGCCTTATACCTGAAATAGAGGCTATGCTTGAGGAGTTTACAAAGGAAATAGATGCTTTGAAAATAGCGACTCTTCTTACAGGGGAGTATGATTCATCCAATGCTATAATGAAGCTGAATGCAGGTGCCGGAGGTACGGAGTCCTGTGACTGGTGTTCAATGCTTTATAGAATGTATACAAGATGGGCGGCAAAAGAAGGCTACACTGTGGATGTGCTTGATATACTTGAAGGTGATGAGGCGGGTATAAAATCAGTCACATTACAGATAAACGGCTTGAATGCCTACGGCTATCTTAGAAGTGAGCATGGTGTGCATAGGCTTGTGCGTATTTCGCCTTTTAATGCGGCAGGAAAACGTCAGACCTCATTTGTATCCTGTGATATTATGCCGGATATTGAAGAAGACCTTGATGTGGACATAAATCCTGATGATTTGAGGATAGATACTTATCGTTCATCAGGTGCCGGAGGACAGCATATCAATAAGACTTCTTCAGCTATAAGAATCACACATATCCCTACAGGTGTGGTGGTACAATGTCAGAATGAAAGAAGCCAGTTCCAAAACAAGGATAAAGCTATGCAGATGCTTAAAGCCAAGCTTTTCTTATTAAAGCAGCAGGCAAATGTCGAGAAGCTTTCAGATATCAGAGGTGATGTGAAGGATATAGGCTGGGGAAATCAAATACGTTCCTATGTAATGCAGCCCTATACAATGGTAAAGGATCACAGAACCGGAGCGGAAAGCGGAAATGTAACTGCGGTAATGGATGGAGATATTGACAAGTTTATTATTGCATACCTTACATGGCAAAGCCTTGGATGCCCTGCAAGAAATGCGGGAGACGAATAATGTAGAAAATAAA
>NZ_GL622296.1:2619859-2621116 GCF_000185385.1 Lachnoanaerobaculum saburreum DSM 3986 | reverse complement strand
CACACCCCCAAAAAAGGATGAACATCAAAACAGAAATAATAAATCGTAAGAAAAACGTTATTGTATTAGCACTAAAACCATGTTAAGATTAAGTACTGTGACACATAATCCTTGCTTTTGAGCAACAGCATCAAAGGCCGGAGACCAAGAGGAGGTAAGAAATGACAAGTACATATGAATTGGCATTAGTGCTTAATGGTAAGCTTGAAGATGATGCAAGAGCGGAAGCTCTGGAGAAAGTTCAAAATTACATCACAAGATTTGGTGGAAGCATTGTTAATGTTGATGACTGGGGTAAGAAGAAGTTTGCCTATGATATCAATAAACAAAAAGAAGGTTTCTACTATTTCATTAAGTTCCAGTCAGAGGACAATAACTGCCCTAACGAGTTGGAGGCAAATGTTCGTATCATGGAACCGGTTGTGAGATACCTAGTCGTTAAGCAGTAAGCTTAATAAGAAGGAGAGATTGTATGAACAGAGCCATATTAATGGGTAGACTGACAAGAGACCCGGAAGTAAGATATTCAAGCGGTGAGAGATCCATGGCTATAGCAAGATATACACTTGCGGTGGATAGAGGTTTTAAGCGTGGAGGAGATTCATCGGAACAAACAGCAGACTTTATACCATGTGTTGCATTTGATAAAGCGGGCGAGTTTGCGGAGAGATATTTTAGACAGGGAATGAGGGTATTGATTTCAGGTCGTATACAGACAGGAAGCTATACCAATAAAGAAGGTCAAAAGGTTTATACAACTGAGGTTATTATAGATACTCAGGAATTTGCAGATAGTAAGGGAGTAGGTGATAGCGGTAATAATTATCATACTTCCACAAGACCGTCACCGGCATCAGCAAGTACAGACGGATTTATGAATATACCGGACGGAGTTGATGACGAGGGTCTGCCATTTAACTAGGTTAAAATAAGAAAGGGGACTTTATCATGGCATTTAACAAAGCTGACAGAGCTGAAAACTCTAAGAGAAGACCTGCTAACGGATTACGCAGGAGAAAAAAAGTTTGTGCATTCTGTGGCGAAAAGGAAAAGGCTATTGATTACAAAGATGTAGCAACTCTTAGAAAATATATTTCAGAGAGAGGAAAAATTCTTCCGAGAAGAATTTCAGGAAGCTGTGCTAAGCATCAAAGAGAAATCACTGTAGCTATAAAGAAGGCTAGACATATAGCTCTTCTACCTTATGTTGTAGAATAAAATTTTAAGTATAACAAAAACCCGTCTTTGAAAAAGGCG
>NZ_GL622296.1:2611334-2619612 GCF_000185385.1 Lachnoanaerobaculum saburreum DSM 3986 | reverse complement strand
TTTTTTGTTATACTTAATGCAATTATAATGAAAAAAACAGCCATGTAGTGTATAATGGCAGTAGAGTTGAGTGAATAGTAACATTGAGACTTTAAATTGAATAATATAATGGAGTAAATATGAAAAAGAAAATACTGTTACCACTTTTTGCTTTCGGTTTGATTTTGTCTTCACCTACAAATGTATATGCAGAAGGTTGGTCGAAATCAGGTTCTGATTGGATTTACTTGGATAAGAACAATGATAAGGTTACAAATGAGTGGAGAAAAGGTGCTGATGACAAATGGCGTTATTTGAATGAAAACGGTTTGATGGCAAAGGACAGCTGGGTTGATAATGACGAGTACTATGTGGATGACCAGGGGCTTATAACAGAGGGATGGAGAAAGCTCAAAGACGGTAATGAATATTATTGGGCATACTTTCAAAGCGGAGGCAAAGCGGTAAAGGGAAGTTGGAAGAATATAAACAACAAATACTACTATTTTGATGATGACGGAAAGATGCTTACAGGCTGGATACTTGACAATAACTACTATATAAAGAGTGACGGCACTATGGTGACAGGTTGGTATAAGCTGTTGCCGCCTGACAGTGAAGAACAAAAGCCGGGTCCAAACTCAGGCAATAAAGAGAAATGGTTTTATTTTACAAATACGGGAAAGAAGTTCAAGCCTGTACTTAACGGTGGCGCCAAGTTCGGTGAGAAAAAGATTGACGGTACAAGATATGCCTTTAATGAGAAGGGTGAACTGGTATCAGGTTGGATGCAATTGGCAGGCGGATCAAATCCGACTATAAAGAATTTTAAATATATGAATGAAGACGGAACGGTAAGAACAGGTTGGTATTCCTTAGAACCGCCGGAGGCTTTGGCAGGTAATTACAATCATCTGGTAGAGTGGTTTTATTTCTCATCTACAGGAGAACCATATGCATCAAAGACTGAAAAATTGAATGTAAATAATATTGTGAAGATAAACGGCAAACAGTATCTTTTTGACAAAAACGGAACACCTGTATACGGTCTTCAGAAGGTTTATCAGGGGAATACTTACAGTGCTTATTACTTTGGAGAGAGTTCACAGTGCTATATTATTAAAGGCAAACAGAATATAAAAGAGTCTTCAGGTAAAAATGAAGAGTATTTTTTCCAGGTATCTACAGGTAAGGGGCTTACAGGAACTAAAGATTCAAAGCTTTACTATAAAGGCAGACTTGTAAGAGCGAATGAGTCTATGAAATATCAGGTCTTTGCAGTGCCTAATGAAGACGGCAACGGAGTTACATACTATGTTGTAAATGCTTCGGGAAAGGTTGCGTCAAATGCGAAGGTAAAGGATGCTGATAAGGTGGAATATAAGACCAATTCTTCAGGAGTGTTGACAGCAATAGACGGCAATACAAATATAAGCGGAACTTTTGACACTCCACAGGAACCGGATTGGGTAAATAATGATTGAGAGGTGAAAAATGGATTGTATTTTTTGTAAGATAGCAAATGGTGAGATTGTATCAGATACGGTTTTTGAGGATAAGGACTTCAGAGTAATACTTGATTTATCTCCGGCAAGTAAGGGGCATATGCTTATTTTGCCGAAAGTTCATGCCAGAGATATCACTGAGCTTAGTGAGGATATAGCAGGCAGAGCAGTCGTACTGGCAGGAAAGCTTGGCAAGGCGGCAATGGTAGGCCTTGGTGCCACCGGATTCAATACACTTGCAAATACAGGTGAGAGTGCAGGACAGACAGTTTTTCACTGTCATATACATGTTATACCGAGATATGATGATGCATCAAGCATTGTGAGTTGGACTCCGAAAAAATCCGAGAAGGAAGTGCAGAAGGAGACTGCAAAGAAAATATCGGAAAGCCTTAGATGATGGAACTTGGTATAAGTAAGAGAAACTATATTACTATCGGCATAATTATAATAAATATAATATACTTTTTATTTCTTGAGACACATGGCGGTTCAGAGGATACTATGGTAATGTTAAGATACGGAGCGGCATTTCCTGAGAACATAAAAAACGGTGAGTATTACAGATTGGCGACTTCCATGTTTATGCATTTCGGAATAGAACATATTGTCAATAATATGCTGATATTGGTATTGCTTGGCGGAAAGCTTGAAGATATAATGGGACATTTTAAGTTCTTTATAATATATATGCTTTCAGGAATACTTGCCAATATAGCATCAGACCTTGCTCAAACAATGACCGGAGATTTTGCAGTCAGTGCAGGAGCATCAGGTGCAATATTCGGAGTAGTCGGAGCATTGCTTGCATCACTTGTACTTAGTAAAGGTAAGATAAAAAACCTGAACCTGTATCAGATAGCGGTATCTTTGGGCCTTATGTTATATGCGGGATTTAAGACTACAGGTGTTGACAACATTGCACATGTAGGCGGGGCTGTCAGCGGAGTTTTTATAGGTCTGATACTTTACAGGGACAATTCTGAAGCACAAAGTGATAATGATATTTTCTAAATAATATTTTCAAAAAGCTATGTACATTTTGTGCATGGCTTTTTGCTATATTTGCTATGAAACTCTATATATGGTATAATGACAGAAATGTTGCAAGAAGTTTTTTAGTGGGAGATGGTATGCTAAACGAAGAGAAAATAAGACAGATGACGGAATTAGCATTATTGAAAAAAAGCAAGGGCGAGCAGATGTTTGAGATTGATAATTATTTCAAAGAAGACTATGTGGGTAAACATATGCTTAGGTCTTTTTTTGTTTATACTGTTTGCTTTGCTCTGGTAGTTGTTTTGGCCATTCTTTACAATTTAGAAAATTTGATGTCAAGTATGAATCCGATTGGATTGCTTTCAGTTATATATATATTGATATATGTACTGGGACTGCTTAGATTTGAGATTATTACATATAGATTTTTTTCAAAAAAATATGATGAGGCACAGAAAGATTTGAAAATATATAATGACAGATTGAATTATTTTGAAAAAAAGTTTGACAACAAAGATAAATTGCAAAATAACGGAGGTTAGAATGCTGCATTTATATGTATTCAGAAACAGCTTAAAGAGTTTCTATGCGAAATATTATTCAATAATAGATAAAGGAATTAAATATATAATATTATTTACAGCTATGATGCTTATAAATATGAATCTGGGATATCAGACAAAGCTTACAGTGATACATATTCCTATAGTTTTGTCTATAATAGGTGCTTTTTTGCCATATATGGCAGGTGCATTTATAGTGGCGATATTTCTTTTGATACATTTGCTTGCGGCATCATTTGAACTGGCATTGATTGTCGGCATTATATTTATACTGACAATCTTCATATATTACAGTTTCGGTAAGAAGGACAGTGTACTTTTAATTATTGTTCCTATCTTTTTTGCAATTAAGATACCATATGTTATTCCGCTTGTTGTAGGTCTTATGGGAAGTGCCGTAAGCATTATACCGATTTTGGCAGGAGTACTGATTTATTTTACATGCCTGTTTGCAAAGCAGAATATCGGATTGCTTACCAATACTCAATCTGTAGATATTACACAAAGATACACACAGGCTATTAACGGTATCTTTTCAAACAAGACTTTGCTTTTGTTTTTGATTGCTTTTGCACTTACTACATTTGTAGTGTATATGGTACACAAACAGAATATAGACTATGCGTGGCAGATTGCCATAGCGGCAGGTACCATTGCTATTTTAGTCAGTATTTTTGCAGGGGATTTTATTTTTGATATATCAGTTCCTCTTTTGGAATTTATAATAGGACTTGCAGTATCTGTTATTTTTGCATATATCTATAATTTCTTTGTGTTTTCAGTGGATTATACAAGGACAGAGTATGTTCAGTTTGAAGATGATGATTATTATTATTTTGTAAAGGCTGTACCGAAGATTACCATTACAGCCGCAGACAAGAAAGTACAGTCATTCAGCACAAAAAAGAAGAACAAAAATAATGGGGGTAGTGAATGAACATAGTCACGAGGTTGATACGTGATGGACTTTCATATTTTCCACATATCGGAATTGTCAATATATTGGAAATTCTGATTATTGCATATATTGTATATGAGATAATGGCATGGATCGGCAAGACAAGGGCATGGACTTTGCTTAAGGGTTTGCTCATTATAGTCGGTTTTACCGTAGTTTCATATATATTGCGCTTTGATGTTATATTGTGGATAATGGGAAGGATTGCGACCATTGCGGTTACTGCGCTTATTATAATATTTGCTCCGGAACTTAGAAAGGCTCTTGAACAACTTGGAAATAAGAATATAATGAATCTCTTCACTTTTGACAGCAAATCAAGTGATGACGGTATGAGTGAGCGTACTGTTGATGAACTTATAAATGCGGCTTTTACTATGTCAAAGCCGAAGACAGGTGCTTTGATAGTAATTGAGAGAAATGAGAATCTGGCATATATAGAGAAGACAGGAATTTTGATAAACGGTATTGTTTCAAGTCAGCTACTTATAAATATATTTGAGCATAATACTCCTTTGCATGACGGTGCGGTACTGATACGAGGTAATACGGTAGTTTCGGCGACCTGTTACCTTCCGCTTTCCGAGAATATGAGGATCAGCAAGGATTTGGGAACCAGACATAGAGCCGCCATAGGCATCAGTGAGGTATCGGATTCAATTACAATAGTAGTTTCCGAGGAGACAGGCAGAGTATCTGTAGCAATCGGGGGTAACTTGATAAAGGTAAATGACAAGGAGGGACTTAAAAGAGAACTCTCTGTTCTGTTGGAAGATAGGAAGGAAGATAAGAATATTTCTTTATTATCAAAGTTGTTGAAAGGAAGAGGTAATGATAAAGACAAATAATCTTGTTTTGAAAATTAGCTCTTTGGCTATAGCATTTTTGGTCTGGATCATTGTAATAAATGTTTCCAATCCGATAGTGACAAGGAATACAAATGTACCTTTGAGTGTGGTGAATGCAAATATTATCACAGATGCCGGTAAGACATATTCTTTGATAGGAGCTAATTCAATAACGGTAAGTTATGAAGTTCGCAACAGGGATGCAGGAAGGATATCGTCTTCAGATTTTAAGGCATCTATTGATCTTGGGAATATGTATGATATAACAGGTGCCGTACCGATCACGGTGGATATAGTCAATAATAAAAATTTGATAATAGGTGCAGTGGCATCTAAGCCTAGTATTATCAGGGTAAGTATTGAAGATCTTCAGAGGAAGGAATTTACACTTACGACCAAGATTATAGGAACTCCTTCAGACGGGTATTCTGTAGGTGAGGTAAAGCTTGATAAGACTAATGTGGTTGTTACAGGTCCGGTATCCGTGATTGGTCAAATCAGTCAGATTGGCGTTGAGATAGATGTATCGGGACGCAACAGTAATGAGAGCGGTAAAGCTGAACTGAAGTATTTTGATGCCAACGGCAATCCGTTCATTATATCAGATAACAGAGTCGGTAAGAGTTTTGACAGTGTCGGCTATAGATTGGTGATGTTAAACGGAAGGACATTGTCACTTAACTTTGATGTAAGCGGAACTGCCGCAAACGGATATAGGTTCATAGGTGCTGAAAGCAGTACAAAGTCAATACAGGTAAGAGGTCAGCCGGATGCACTTGAAGGTCTTAATGCCGTCACTATTCCGGCAAGCGCACTCAGTGTTGAGGGGGCTACAGGTGATGTGACTGTGACTGTTGATGTAAATAATTTTTTACCTCAGAATGTAACGGCAGTGGGAGACTCTAATGTGACTGTTACATTGAAAGTGGAGGCACTTGACAGAAAGTCACTTACACTGACCGTAAATGATCTGAATATAATAGGAGCCAAGTCAGGTGTACCTACAATTATTGTGCCTGAAAAGATTACGGTTGTGGTATCGGGACTTACCGCAAATCTGGAGTCTGTGACCAATGCGGATCTTAAAGCAACACTTGATGTAAGTGAGATGAACACAGGCAGCAATACAGGAAGTCTTAAGTTTGAGCTGCCTGCCGGATTGATTGTGGACTCATATACTCCTTTTGAAGTGATAATAGGAAATCATACAAATGAAAAAAATGAAACGACAACAACGGTAGAACAAAGCAGTACCGAAACAAGTATGTCTACTGAAAATTAAGGGAGGTTTTTGGATGGTTTCAGAAGAGTTGAAGTTGATAAATCCAAGCGGATTGCATTTGAGACCTGCAGGTAGCTTATGTAAAGAAGCCTTGAAATATGATTCTAAAATAAATATTATATTCAAGGATGCTACAGCAAATGCTAAGAGTGTACTCAGTGTACTTGCTACATGTGTAAAATATGGTGATACCGTCACCATTACATGTGAGGGAAGAGATGAAAAGGAAGCAATGGAGGCATTAAGGAATTTAATAAATTCCGGTTTTGGTGAAGTAAAGTAAGTAGAGGTTTATAATGAAAATTTACGGTGTAGGAGCAGCCGAGGGTATCGGTATCGGTATTGCAAAAGTAGTCAAGGAGCAGAGTGTTGAGGTTGTAAAAAGAGCTGTTTCAGATACTGAGGCTGAAGTAGCGAATTTTATAGAGATTTTGGAACTTACCAAGATAGAAACAGAGGAGATGTCAAAGTCACTGGAAAGGAATGCTTCAGCAAAGGAGGCGGAAATACTGGTTGGACATATTATGCTTATGTCTGATCCTATGCTTATTGATGAGATGGTAAATCTTATAAAGAATGAAAAGATCTGTGCCGAGTATGCAATCGAAGGAGTATGTAATCAGTATGCCGCAGTATTTGCTTCAATGGATGATGAGCTTATGCAACAAAGAGCGGCAGATATGAGAGATATCAAAAACAGGCTTATAAAGAAGATTTTGGGACTTGAAAGTAATGACCTTTCAACACTTCCACATGGCAGTATTCTGGTAGCCAAAGATCTTACACCGTCTATGACAGCAGGACTTAATCCTGAGAATGTGTTCGGTATTGTGACTGAGTTTGGAGGAAAAACATCTCATTCCGCAATACTTGCAAGAGCACTTGAGATACCGGCTGTAGTCGGATTATCTGATTTACCGCAGGATATAAAGGATAACACTGAGATATTGCTTGACGGTGAGAGCGGCGAGGTTATCATACTTCCGACTGAGGATGAAAAGAAAGAGTATACAGGTAAGAAGAAAAAATATGATGAAAATAAGGAACTTCTAAAGAAATATTTGACACTGCCAAGTGTGTCAAAGGACGGTAAAAAGGTAGAGATAGCGGGAAATATAGGAAGTCCTGAGGATGTTAAGAAGGTAATAGAAAACGGCGGCGAGGGAATCGGACTTTTCAGAACGGAATTTTTATTTATGGACAGGGACTGTATACCTACTGAAGAGGAGCAGTTTGAAAGTTACAAGCAGGTAGGAGAGGCTATGAACGGAAAGCCTGTGATTATCAGAACTCTCGATATCGGCGGCGATAAAGAAATTCCATATATGGGTATTGAACAGGATGAAAACCCGTTCCTTGGATATCGTGCAATCAGACTTTGTCTTGACAGAAAGGATGATATATATATACCGCAGCTTCGTGCCTTACTTCGTGCAAGTGCCTTTGGGAATATAAAGATTATGTTGCCTCTTATCACATCTATAGATGAAATAAGAGAGGCTAAATCTCTTATAAAAGATATAAAGGCTGAACTTGATGAAAAAAATATTGCATACAAGAAAGATATTGAAGTGGGTATAATGGTGGAGACAGCTGCGGCTTCAATACTTGCAGATCTCTTTGCAAAAGAAGTGGATTTTTTCAGTATCGGTACAAATGATTTGATTCAGTATACAATGTCGGTAGACAGATGTAATGTAAAGGTTGCAAATCTCTATTCCGCATTTTCACCGGCAGTACTTAGAAGTATTCATAGAATCATTACCGAGGGCAAGAAGGCAAAGATTATGGTAGGCATGTGTGGAGAGGCTGCTGCCGACCCTTTACTGGTACCTGTGCTTTTGGCTTGGGGGCTTGATGAATTTTCTATGTCGGCTTCAAGTATATTGAAGTCAAGGCGGACAGTTTCACTTTGTGACAGTAAAAACTTAAGAACTAAGGCGGATAAGGTGCTTGAGATGGAAACTGAGAGTGAAATCAGAGAATATCTGAAAAAATTAGCAGAGGAGCTTGGATGTTAATATATCTGTTTGGCAGTCTGTTGGCTTATTTACTTTCCCGGATAGAGCTGTATGCACTGTCCGGGACTGTTCTTTTTTTGGTGGCATTATATCTTTATATTAAAGAATATAGATATTCAAATT
>NZ_GL622296.1:2562496-2611284 GCF_000185385.1 Lachnoanaerobaculum saburreum DSM 3986 | reverse complement strand
CTGTTCTTTTTTTGGTGGCATTATATCTTTATATTAAAGAATATAGATATTCAAATTCTTTGGTCAATCTTCGCGGAATATTTTCATTAGCATTTGTAGGCGGAGAGGGGATTTCCGCACTGAAACTGTCACATTTGGCAAAACCATGGAGTGATACTACATGGATTTGCCTTTGTCTGGCTTTCGGCTGTTTCTATATGATGTTTGAATGGTTAAAAAGATATCTTGGAAACCCTTATAAAAATAAGGAAGAAAGAATCATTGAAAAGAATAATGAGAACAGGTTGTATGTATGTATAGTTATACTTGCAATGATTTCTGTAATTGCATTTAATATTGAGGCTATTAAGCTTGGCTTTATACCCTTTCTTTTGAGAGGAGTACCTCACGCATACTCATATTTTCATATTTCAGGAGTACATTATTTTACTGTCAGTTGCATATTGGTACCTTCACTCAGTATAATATATCTAAGTGAGGAGAGGAATTTGAATATTGTAAAATCAGTATTTCTTGTACTTGCAAATATTGTTGCCATGCTGATACCGATACTCTGTGTGTCAAGATTTCAATTTATGTTTGCAATACTGATGGCGTTTGTTACCTTGCTTATTCTAAAAAGAGAAAAGATAAGACCGCTTTATTTTATAGCGGTAGTTGTGATTATAGTGCCGGTATATCTGCTTTTGTCGGTAGCCAGAAGTCATAATGTAGAGTATCTTAACGGTATTTTCGAGATGAAGTACAATTTGCCGATTTTTATAACTCAACCATATATCTATATTGCAAATAATTATGACAATTTGGATACTTTGATTAAGGAATTGCCTAAGCACAGCTTCGGACTTAAGGGGCTGTTTCCGCTGTGGGCACTTTCAGGACTGAAGTTTATATATCCTAAACTTGTGGATTTTCCTATCTTTGTAAATAAGACCGAGCTTACAACTGTAACATTGTTTTATGACGCTTTTTATGATTTCGGTATAGTCGGTGTCGGAGCATTTTCCGCCATACTCGGAGCGGTAAGTTTTTTCTTTGAAAAGTGGATAAGAAGCACAAGGCATGCAGTTTTTTATATGATATATGCACAATGGTTTGTATATCTTGCACTGTCATTTTTCACTACATGGTTTTCAAATCCTGCCACATGGTTTTATTTTAGTGCAACTGTAGTGATATTCCTTATTTGTGAGAAGAGGGTAGGTAAGTTATGGACAATATGAGCGTTTTGGACAGGCAATATAAGGAAATGACTGAGACTCCTGTAGAGAAATTGATTCTGCGACTGAGTGTTCCCACTATTGTGAGCATGCTTGTTACAAATATTTATAATATGGCGGATACATTCTTTGTCGGAAGGCTTGGAACAAGTGCATCCGCCGCTATAGGAATAGTTTTTTCACTTATGACTATAAATCAGGCACTTGGCTTTATGTGCGGTCATGGATGCGGCTCCAATATATCCAGAAAACTTGGAAATAAGCAGGGAGATGAGGCTGTCAAGTTTGCATCCACCGGATTTTTCATGTCACTGTTTTTGGGTGTACTTATAATGATTACCGGTATAATATTTATGGAGCCTCTGCTTAGGATAATGGGCAGTACGGATACCATAATTCCATATTCAAAATCTTATGGTATATGTATACTGTTATCCGCTCCGTTTATGACAGCAAGCTGTGTGCTGAATAATGTTCTCAGATATGAAGGTAAAGCTGTTCTTGCAATGGTGGGACTTACTCTGGGAGGTGTTTTGAATATTATAGGAGATCCGATATTTATATTCGGACTCAATATGGGTACTTTGGGAGCCGGTATATCTACAGCCGTTTCACAGGTCATAAGTTTCTTTGTTTTGCTTTTTATGTTCGGAGGAGACAGAACCGTATCAAGACTTAGGTTTTCAGCAGTTTCATGGGATATAAAGGATATTCTTAATATATTATATACAGGCTTGCCAAGTCTTATCAGACAGGGAATGATGAGTGTGTCTACAATGGTGCTTAACTATATGTCCATGCCGTATGGTGATGCAGCCATCGCCGCAATGAGTATTGTAAGCAGGGTTTGTAATTTCATATTTGCCATCGCGCTAGGTATATCACAGGGTTTTCAGCCCGTATCCGCCTTTAACTACGGTGCGAAGAAGTTTAAGCGTGTAAAGAGGGCGTTTGTATTTTGCTGTGGGCTAAGTATGATAATCCTTGGAGTTTTAAGTGTGCTTTCACTTATTTTTTCAGGTCACATAATAGGGCTTTTCAGAGATGATGCGGATGTTATAAGAATAGGAACTTTTGCACTTAGAGCACAATGTATAGTTTTATTTATATCACCTATTACATTGGCCGCAAGTATGATGTTTCAGGGGGCAGGTGAAAACCTCGCTTCGTCAATAGCATCTTTTTTAAGAAGCGGAATTACCTTTATACCGATGGTTGCCGTACTTCCGAGGTTCTTTGGAATATATGGAATACAGCTGGCTCAACCGGTATCTGATATAATTTCATTTATTATAGTGTTGCCTTTGATTTTGGGGTTCTTTAAGAAAATAAATGCATAAATTTCATTGGTAAATATTGACAATTTATTGATTTTAAAGTATAAAAGAATAAACCGTTGATTAGGAGAAAAGAAATTAGTTACTTACAGAGAGTCGGAGGTGCTGAGAACCGATAGAGATGACGATTTTAATATGGACCTATGAGGGCAAGGTGAAAGGAAACAAGTAGCTAAGACGGCAGCTTCCGTTATCAGGCAGAAAATGTGTCGGCATTTTTGTAGAGAGAGTATTTTTACTAATGAAGGTGGTATCGCAGGCTTTGCTTGTCCTTTGGGATGACAAACCTGCGTTTTTTAGTGCATAAGTCACTGCCGTTATCATGTGGTAAATTTATCCCTATATAAGATGCCTAAGGAGGAGAAATGAATTTAATAAAGAAACTTGGAATTATAGCAATAGGTGCAATGCTTATGGCAGGTTGCACACCGAAGTCCGCCACAACACAGAGCGGTACAGAGAGTTTGACTACAGAATCATCTAAGACGGAGAGTGTGACAGCGGATACAAACAAAGATATGAAAAAAATCGGTGTAATACAGCTTGTAGAGCATAAGTCACTTGATATAATATACAATTCATTTAAAGATGAACTGAAAAATCTGGGTTATGTGGACGGTGAGAATGTAAAGATTACCTTTCAGAATGCACAGGGAGATATGTCAAATATTACAAGTATTGTTCAGGGATTTGAGGGAGATAAGCAGGATGTAGTGGTAGGTATTGCAACACCTGTAGCACAGGGGGCTATGAGTCTTACAAAAACAACTCCGGTAGTATTCTCGGCAGTAACGGATCCGATAGGAGCGGGTGTGCTTACAGATATGAATGCGCCTGATAAGGGAATGACAGGTACAAGCGATGCTGTACAGATAGATAAGATAATGGATCTTGCACTTGAAATTACTCCAAATGTAAAGAAAGTAGGATTTATTTACAATCCCGGAGAGGATAATTCAGTGACCAATCTCGGTTTACTTGAAAAGTATGTAAAGGAGAAAAATCTTGAACTTGAGACGGTAAGTATCTCAACAAGTGCAGATCTTCAGACTGCTGCCGCATCACTTTTTGAGAAGGTGGATATGATCTTTGTGTCAAACGACAATACGGTAGCGGAAGCGATGCCTATACTTACATCAGAGGCAATAAAGGCAAAAAAGCCGGTATATGTAGGTGCCGACTCAATGGTAATGGACGGAGGTCTTGCTACAGTAGGTATTGATTATACCGATCTCGGTAAGGAGACCGCAAAGATGGTGGATGAGATATTAAAAGGTAAACCTGTAAATGAAATCCCTGTAAAAGTATTTAAGGATGACCTTTTTATATATGTAAATACCGATACGGCCAAGGCACTTGGTATAGAGATACCTGACAGCATCAAGAATGATAAGAAGTTTGTGGAAATCAAATCAAATAAGTAGGGGAAAAAATGACACTGTCAACATTACTGGGTAGTATTGAACTTGGACTGATATTTGCAATATTATCACTTGGATTATTTATAGCTTTTAGAATTTTGGATTTACCGGATCTGACTGTAGACGGAAGTTTTGTTACAGGACTTGCATACAGTGCGGTGTGGTCTGTAGCTGAAAATCCGCTTATGGGAATTGTAACAGGAGCAATCGGAGGAATGTTTGCCGGTATCGTAACAGGTATACTGCATACAAAATTAAAAATACATGCCATACTTGCCGGAATATTGACCATGACAGGACTGTATTCCATAAATTTATTTTTAATGGGTGATAAGCCGAGTATTTTCTTTTATGGTGCAAAGACTGTATTTACTCCGTTTGAAGGCAGGTTTTTCCTTGCCGGAGTAGATATAGGAAAGCTTATATTGCTTTTGATTATAGTGGCGGTATTGGTTGCGGGACTCAAATTATTTTTGATGACTCAGATAGGTCTGTCACTTCGTGCCACAGGTGATAATGAAGCAATGGTTAGAAGTTCAAGTATCAACACTGATGCAATGAAAATACTTGGATTTTCACTTTGTAATCTTTTAGTGGCATTTTCAGGTGCTATATATGCACAGTACAATATGACCGCTACACATGGTGTGGGAACCGGAATGTTGGTACTTGGGCTTGCAAGTATAATAATAGGTGAAACCGTTATCGGAAAGAGAGGGATGCTAAGGCATCTGATTGCCGTAGTGGCAGGTGCGATAATATATCGTATAATGCTTGCTGTTGCATTCGGTCTCGGATTGCCTGCAATATACTTAAAACTTTTCTCAGCGGTTATAGTGGTGCTTGCAATAAGTATACCTTTAATAAAACCTGCACTTGTAAGATGGAGGAAGGTACATGCTGGAAATTAAAAATGTAAATGTCATATTCAATAAGGATACTGTAAATGAAAAGAAAGCATTATGTGACTTGAGTCTTATACTAAACGACGGTGATTTTGCCACTGTTATCGGCAGCAACGGAGCCGGAAAATCCACTATGTTAAATGCGATAGCCGGAAATATAGAGGTGGAGAGCGGCAGAATATATAATAACGGTCAGGATATTACATATATGAAGGAACATAAGAGGGCAAGATTTATAGGAAGGCTTTATCAGGATCCTTTAAAAGGTACGGCACCGCATATGACCATTGAGGAGAATATGGGACTTGCTTACAGCCGCGGCAAGAATATACGATTCGGCTTCGGAGTAAGAAGAAGTGACAGAGAGTATTTCAAATCAGTCTGTGCAAAGCTTGGTATCGGTCTTGAACACAGATTAAAGAATGAAGTAGGTGGACTTAGCGGCGGACAAAGGCAGGCACTGACACTTTTGATGGCGACTATGGAGACACCTGAGTTACTTTTGCTTGATGAGCATATCGCCGCACTTGACCCTAAGACAAGTAAGAAAATAATGGAAATAACAAACAGGATTGTGTCTGAAAATCATATTACAACGCTTATGATAACACATAATATCAGAGATGCACTTGATTTCGGCAACAAGACTATAGTAATGAACGGCGGAAGTATACTGACTGTTTTAGAGGGAGATATGAGAAAGAATATGACAATTGCGGATGTAATGAAATTGTATTCGGGTACAGATGCCATGCTTAGCGATAAGATGATACTCGGTTAAAAAGTTTATAAAACTTCTATAATAAAAGGACCAATATCTCACACGGTTTGATATGTGAGAATTAGTCCTTTTGTTTTATTCTCCTCCACCGGGACCTATAAGTATAGGTGATGCCTGACCGCCGGGACCGTCAGTGGATACTGAAGGTCCGGGAGTTGCAACAGGTCCGTCATTTCGCGGATTGGTCACTCCGGGTCCATGTAGTACATCGGAATCGGTATCACTCTTTGTAGGAGCGGTCGTCTTTATATGTGAAGAAGCGGTGGTTTCAGGAGCTGTGGCTTCTGAGGGCTGTTCCTTAGACTTATTCTTTTTATCAGGTTTTGTAGGTTTAATAACGGGACTTGGAGCCGCACCCACATGTTCATTATTAGTGTCTGCACTTGTAGGGGCATTGCCGGTTTGTCTGGGTGTTACTATAGGATGGCTGCTCTTTGGAGCCACACCTACACCTGCATCCCCTTCATCACCTAAAGTAGGCGCAGAGGAGTCTATTATAGGGTTGACACCGCCATGTATATTGCAGGTGGCAGACGGTGCGGCATACTGTGAATCATCTGTTTTTGGCTGGCCGCTTGGAACTATAAGAGCCACTCTTGTAGTGGTAGGACAGTTAGGTGTCGGCAAAAGACCGCTGTCTCTGCAAACTGTAACTGTAGTGTGGTGGTCACAGACCTCGGTAGGTACGGTACCCTTTGCAAAGTATTCGGTATATGTAGAATCCCCTCTCGGATCATGTTCACAGACTCCCGGAATAGGGAGCTTGCCGGATTTCCTGCAAACTACAGCTGTTTCTACAGAGTCAGGTGCAGGGAAACCTATATCTTGTGCGCCTTCTGAAACCTTGTTCATTATTTTTCGCCAGATATCTTTGTGGAAGCTTGTACCTCCATTGTCTGAAAGAGTCTGATTTTCATCACATCCTGCCCATACACCGGCTGTATAATATGGTGTAAAACCTACAAACCAGACATCCACATTGTTTGATGTGGTACCTGATTTACCTGCGACACTCATATGGTCAAGATGTGCCCTGGTAGATGTAGAGTTTACATTGATTCCGCTGCTTGCAAACTTTCTGTTATTTTGTGTAGATGCTGCCATAGCATCAGTAAGCAGAAATGCAGTGGAATCCTTTATAACTCTATGTGTTTGAGGCGAAGTGTTGTCAAGGATTGTCTTACCGTTGTGGTCTACAATTTTTGTAAAGAACATCGGCTTTGTATATATACCTTGATTGGCTATAGTTGCAAATGCTCCTGTAAGTTCAAGATTTGTAACACCCTTTGTAAGACCGCCAAGTGCAAGTGAAGCATTATAATCCTGATCGGTAAGTGTACTTATACCGAAGTCTGTGGCATACTGCACACCGACTCTGGGTGTTACAGTTTCCATAAGTGTCTTTATTGCTACGATATTCATAGAATATATGATACCGTCACGAATGCTTGACCATCCGAGATAACCTTGTTTATCATACCAGTTTTTGAAAGTTTTATCTCCCAGAGTATATTCGGCATCATAATAGGTAGTGGCAAGAGTAGCACCGCTGGTATCAAGTGCAGGTGCAAATGATGATATCACCTTAAAGGTGGAACCGGGCTGTCTGGTGGTATCAGTGGCTCTGTTAAGTGAAAGTGAAGTGGTTTTTTCACCTCTACCGCCATTGATTGCTTTTACCGTACCGGTTTTTTGATCCATAAGCACAAATGACACCTGCGGTTCAAGTACGGTCTTTAGAGTTTCACCTGCTATGGTATCGCCGTCTTTTAATATGGCGGACTTATATTTTTCGGCATCGGCTTTTGCCGCTTCTTCTGTTTGGTAAAGCCCGTTGAAGCCGTCCTTAAGAGTCTCGCTATGATACTTATTGATATCTTTTTCAGAATAATTATGTGTATTCTTCTCACTGTCGGTGACAGTCAACCTATATTCAAGTGAGTACTTTGTATCGGGGTAGTTTGCAGGATTGTTTACTTCACTGTCAACTATCTGCTGCAAGTTGGGGTCTTGAGTGGTATATATGGACAAACCGCCGCTGTATAAAAGATTATGTGCCTGTGTTTCGGTATAGCCCATTTCATTAATAAAAGCTTGTGTTACCTGTGAAATCAGTGCATCTGTAAAATAGCTGTACGGACTGTTTTTTTCCTTTGCAAGAGTATTTATATTTTGAATCCTTGAGTATACGTCATCTGCAAGTGCTTCTTCCTGCTGTTCCTTGGTGATATAGCCCTGGTCGTACATATATTGAAGAATTATTTTTCTTCTGTCCGAATTTGCTGTTTGACCTGTGATAGGATTGTATTTTGTAGGTCCCTTGGTTATAGCCGCAATAACGGTTGCTTCCGAGAGAGTTAAATCTGAAACCTCTTTTCCGAAATATCTTCTGGCCGCCACCTTTACACCAAGTGAATTGCTTCCAAGGTTTATAGTATTCAGATAGTTTGTAAGGATTAGCTTTTTGTCCATTTGTTTTTCAAGCTTTACCGCCAGATACATCTCCTGGAATTTTCTCTCTACTTTTTCGCCGAAGCTTCTTTCTCTACCGCCATTGAATACATTGTTTTTTATAAGCTGCTGTGTAATGGTAGAGCCGCCGCCGGAAGAACTTTTGCCGGTGATTACACCGCTGATTGCTCTCAGTATCGCTCTGGTATCTATACCTCTATGTTTCCAAAATCTTGAATCCTCTATGGCGACAAATGCGTCAATAAGTACTTTCGGCAATTCATCATATGTGGCTTCTTCACGGTTTGAGCCTGCCATTACCAAAGTATCTGTGACTTGCCCTGAGGCATTGTATATTGTAGTGGCATATCCAAGCGGTACAATACTGTCAACATCCACATCGGGAGCATTGTCAATGATACCCTTTATCATGCCTATACCCATGGCACCACCGAGAACCGCTATTACCAGTAATGCAAGAAAAAATGTTTTTACCGCCTTAAATATGGCTTTATTTATATATCTTTTTTTCTTTGAACCGGATGATACAGTGTTCTTTTTGGGAGTATTATTTTCATTCTCTTTATTCATCACTTTTTCCTTTTCAAAATAAATTTACAAAAGTAACTAAGAGTACTCACTCTTAGACTAGATTATACAACATTAGTTTGATATAGGCTATCAGCTTTAAATAATCTTTATTTTTTTATCAGATTTAGTAAATATAAAAAAAGGCATCCGATGTGGATGCCATATATTACTGTTTTGACTTGATCATTGAACGCTTCCTAAGTGTAGGGTCAAGGATCTTCTTTCGGATACGAAGACTCTTAGGAGTAACTTCCAAAAGCTCATCCGTATCGATAAACTCAAGAGATTCTTCAAGGCTCATTATTTTAGGTGTAACAAGTCTGAGTGCTTCGTCCGCACTTGATGATCTGGTGTTTGTAAGCTTCTTTGTTTTGCAGACATTGATCTCCACATCCTCAGCCTTGCCGTTTTTTCCTATAATCATGCCGGCATATACCTTCTCACCGGGACCTATAAATAGAGTACCTCGCTCCTGTGCATTAAAAAGACCGTAGGTGATAGACTCACCGCTTTCAAATGCTATAAGGGAGCCGGTTTTTCTGTAGAACATATCACCCTTATATGGTGCATATCCTTCAAATTCGGTATTCAGTATACCGTTTCCCTTTGTGTCAGTCATAAACTCCCCTCTGTAGCCTATAAGACCGCGAGACGGGATAAGAAACTGGAGTCTTGTATATCCGCCATGTGTGGGGCTCATTCCCTGAAGTTCACCCTTTCTTGAAGTAAGCTTTTGTATAACCGCACCTGAGAATTCATCAGGAACATCCACAAATGCCAGTTCAATAGGCTCCTGCCTTTGATTTCTCTCATCATAGCGGTAAATAACTTCAGCTTTGCTGACTGCAAACTCAAAGCCTTCTCTTCTCATATTCTCGATAAGGACTGAAAGATGAAGCTCACCTCTGCCTGATACCTTAAAACAATCAGGAGATTCGGTTTCCTCCACTCTGAGGCTGACATCGGTATTCAGCTCTCTAAAGAGTCTTTCACGCAAATGTCTGGATGTAATGAACTTTCCCTCTTTTCCTGCAAGAGGAGAGTCATTTACCATAAAATTCATAGAAATGGTAGGTTCTGAAATCTTTTGGAAAGGTATTGCCTCAGGGCTTTCAGGCGATGTAAGCGTATCTCCGATATGTATATCCGGGATACCCGATATAGCTACTATAGAACCTATTCTTGCTTCATTTACCTCTACTCTGTTCAGTCCCTCATACTCATAGAGTTTACCAATCTTTACCTTTTTTAATTTATCAGGATCATGGTGATTGACTAAAGCCACTTCCTGATTCACCTTAATAATACCGTTGTCAACCTTACCGACACCTATTCTGCCTACATACTCATTGTAGTCGATTGTACTGATAAGTACCTGCGGCGGTGCATCCTCATCACCTGTAGGTGCAGGTATATGCTTGATAACGGTTTCAAACAGAGGTTTCATATCCATATTTTGATCATCAATATTGTATCTTGCCCAACCGCCTCTGGCACTTGCAAATAAAAACGGGCAGTCAAGCTGTCGTTCATTGGCATCAAGGTCAAGTAAAAGCTCAAGGATCTCGTCAACCAC
This sequence comes from Lachnoanaerobaculum saburreum DSM 3986, assembly GCF_000185385.1. Classification (GTDB taxonomy): domain Bacteria; phylum Bacillota; class Clostridia; order Lachnospirales; family Lachnospiraceae; genus Lachnoanaerobaculum; species Lachnoanaerobaculum saburreum. The sequence continues at coordinate 2,601,002 of NZ_GL622296.1, read as the reverse complement.
CTCTAAAGGTCTGGCTTCTTCTCTGTCACATTTGTTAACAAGGCACAGTACATCAAGGTCAAGCTCAAGCGCTTTTCTAAGTACGAATTTGGTCTGCGGCATAGCACCTTCATAGGCATCAACCACCAGTACAACACCGTTTACCATCTTCAGAACACGTTCAACTTCGCCTCCGAAGTCTGCATGTCCCGGCGTATCTATAATATTTATTTTTATATCACCATAGTGTACAGCGGTATTTTTTGAGAGAATGGTTATTCCTCTTTCTCTTTCTATATCATTTGAGTCCATTACTCTTTCTGCCACTTCCTGATTCGCCCTAAAGACACCGCTTTGCTTTAGGAGCTGGTCAACCAGTGTAGTCTTGCCATGGTCTACATGGGCGATAATGGCAATATTTCTTATATCTTCTCTTGTTGTTATCATATATACTTCCTTATAAAAATTTACGAGTACCTATTATAGCATTATTCTGACGGATTTGCCATATAGAAAATTGCTACTTATATATTGCAATAAAGACATAAAAATGTTATATTAACTGTACTATTATGGATAATACAGTTAAAGGAGAAATCTATGATTGTGATTGACTCAAGGGATAAAAGACCTATCTATGAGCAGGTAGTGGACAAGTTGTCCGATTTAATGCTTGTGGGTGTGTTGTCGGAAGGCGATAAACTGCCGTCTGTAAGAAGTCTTGCGATGGAACTTTCAATAAATCCGAATACAATACAAAAAGCATATATTGAACTGGAGCATCAAGGATATGTATACAGTGTGAAGGGTATCGGAAGTTTTGTGTCAAATATGGATACAATAAAGACAAATAAGAAAAGAGTATTGTTTAATGAGCTTGAAGTGCTTATAGAAAAGGCAAAGAAGATTGTAGCCAAGAAAGAATTTTGTGAAAAAGTAGAGGAATTTTATCTAAGACATGAAGTAAAGGAGGGAGCATGATAGAGGCGAAGAACTTAAGTAAAAGTTTTGAAGACATCAAAGCACTTGACAATATCAATGCAAGTATAAGAGACGGTGATGTTTTCGGACTTATAGGTACCAACGGAGCAGGAAAGAGTACTTTTTTAAAGACACTTGCAGGAGTGTTAAAGCCTGACAGCGGAGAGATACTTATTGATAATGAACATGTCTTTGAAAATATAAAAGCAAAAGATAAGTTTTTTTATATTTGTGATGAGCAATATTTCTTTGCAAATACGACTGCAAAAGAGATGATAAAATTTTATTCATCCGTTTACAAAAGTTTTGATGTAAAGAAATGCGAAAGTCTTTTAAATGCTCTTGATTTGGGACTTAACAGAAAGGTCAATACTTTCTCAAAAGGAATGAAAAAACAGCTGTGTATTGCAATGGGAGTGGCGTCAAATACAAAGTATCTGCTATGTGATGAGACATTTGACGGACTTGATCCTGTGATGAGACAGGCGGTGAAAAGCCTCTTTGCAAAGGAGATGGATGAGAGAGGGTTGACACCTATAATAGCTTCACATAATTTGAGAGAACTTGAAGATATATGTGACCATGTGGGACTTTTACACAAAGGCGGAATACTTCTTTCAAAGGATGTATCCGATATGAAGCTGAATATTCATAAAATACAATGTGTATTTGAAAATGATTTTGATATGGACAGATTAAAATCATTTGATATCATGCAGATAAAAAACAGCGGTCGTGTATATACAATCACTGTGAAGGGTGATGAAGATGAGGTAAAAGCTAAGATGGAGCAACTTAATCCGGTGTTTTATGAGTTAATGGATCTTAGCCTTGAAGAGATTTTTATAAGTGAAACGGAGGTGCATGGTTATGACATCAAAAAGCTTATTTTTTAGATTGTTGAAAGAGGATTTTAAAATAAGGATTTGGACTCTTGCTGTAAGCATCCTTACATTTTTCTTTTCAGTGATTGTAGCGACGGCTATGATGATAAGCATGCATATGAGTAACAGCGGAATATACGAATATGTAAGTATTGCAAGTGATGTAGAGTTAAGCAAAATTGAGTTTGCTCAAGCTTTTTGTAAATATATAAGTATTACAAATCCCTTCTTTTCACTTGTATTTATAGGTCTTGCAATGGTAACGGCTCTGTCGGGATTTTCATATCTGTACTCAAAAAAGAAAGTGGATATGTATCACAGTTTGCCTGTAAAAAGAGAAACATTGTTTTTTATAAAGGCAATAAACGGAATTATTATAGCAATTGTACCTTTTATTGTATGTGCTTTAATCGCCTGTTTGATGATATTTATAAATACAGCACAGCCAAGTGTTATTATGGCAACCATATGGGGAATTATCGGATGGTCACTGGTGTTTTTTCTGAACTATTCTGTAGTGTTGCTTGCAATAATGCTTACAGGAAATATGCTTATAGGAATTTTGGCATGTGTATTTTTTGACTTTTATTTCCCGTCACTTTCATTTATTTTGATGGAATATCAAAAAATGTTTTTAAAGACCTGTTACAATTGCGGTTCCTTCCTTGAAAAGTTTTTACCGAATGTATCAAGCGTTATGATCGCATTCAATGCATTTAAGCTTAGTGAAATCAGTGAAATTGTGATTTCACTGATTGCCGGTATTCTTCTAATGTTTGCAAACCTGTTGCTGTACAGGAAGAGAGCTTCGGAAACTGCGGGTAAAAGTATAAGTTTCACAATAATAAAAGTACCTGTAAAGTTTATGACAGTGATTTTTATGAGTATGATGATGTATCTGCTTGCATATGAAATTATGATGGAAAGCACGGCATGGGGTATTTTCGGAGCGGTTGTAAGCGGAGTAATTACTCACTGTACAATGGAAATAATTTATAATCAGGATTTTAAGAAGATTTTTGCAAAAAAAATACAGATGCTTATCTGTATAGTGATTTCACTTATTCTTGTCGGTATATTCCAAATGGATTTGCTTGGATATGACAGATATATACCTAAGGTATCGGATATAAAGAGTGTGGCTGTAATATCTGATATTTTGGAAAGCAATGAATCACTATACTATAATAAAATTAAAGTCGGCAAGGATTCTTTCTATGCCGGCGGCAAGAATGTATATGTGGACTATGCAGATACCGACAGTATAGAATCATCATTGTTAAGTAAGACGGATATAGGAAATAAGGAAGCCGTACTTGAGCTGGCAAAACTTGGAGTTGCATCAGTGAGTGATTATTATGAGGACTCACAGAGAGTGGTAATATCATATAAGCTGAAATCGGGAAGAACTGTACAAAGAGCTTATAATATAGGTTTTCAAGATATGATTTCACAGCTGTCAAAAATATATGATGATGAAGGCTATAAAAAAAGTATTTATCCCATACTTACAGAGGATAACGATGATATAGTAAGTATAGACTTAAACGGAATAAAGGATAATGACGGTCATATAGCATTAAAGGATAATAACTTAAAAAACAGACTTATGGATGCATACAAAAAAGATTTGCTTGGTTTAAGCTATGATACCAGAATGAAGAGTTATCCTATATCCTCAATCAGATTTAATAATGAATATATGCAAAAAGCTTTGGAAGACTATATTCGTATTTCCAACGACGGTTATGATTCAATTGATAAGAAATATCCGAATGTAATGGAGGAGGTGGGATATTATCCCGTCTATCCTGAGTTTAAGGATACAATATCCATACTTAATGAAATGGGAGTTGATGCCGCAAAAACACTTCCTATAGAGGATATAGACAGAATAGAAGTAAGCCGTTATTATACACCAAGTCGGGCAGATGAGTATTACAATGAGGACAATGTGAAAGTCTTTAAAGATGCAAAAGATATAGATAAAATTCTTGGTGCCTTGGCTTTTTGTGACAGTCCGTATAAGGACAGCCTGAATGAAGATATGGATCTTAATGTCTATATTTATCTGAAGGCCGATAAAGATAATCCTTATGGAGGCTCAACATCATATCACTTTAAAAAGGGGAATGTACCTAATATAGCAAAGTAAGGGCATAGAAACTATTCACTTTGTATTAAAAATTATCTAAGTATAAAAGAATTAATTATAAAAATATACAATGAAATAATATTTTACACATTTAAAGACAATATCTTAAATATTTGTTTATTAAAAGTATTTTAAGATATTAATAATTGACAATTATACAAAAATAATATACATTGTTGACAGTTGTAAAGAGAGTATATTCTCAAGAGGGATAATAAATTTATGGATAGAAAAGCTAATATATTGGTAAGTATACTATGGGTTATAACTTCTGCTCTTGATATAGTTATATTTTTTGTAAATACATTAAATATCAGAGAAAAGGTGACCATGGCAGTACTGTTCTTGTATTCTGTTTCTGTTGCTTATGAAGGAATAAGGTCAATCATTTTGGGAACAAATATCGGTAAGAATATGGTTATTTTCAGATTAATTGTTGGGATTATAAGTATTATATTACAGAGTGTTGTCCTTATCAGGTATTTTAGGTAACATCATTAACCGATACAAATAAGCATTTCTAAAGTAGAGGTGAATGGTACTTACTAAAGGGACTGTGGGTAAAATTGGTTATAGCTTTGATATATTGAAGCTGTCAGTTTTCCACAGTCCCTTTTTTATTTTTATGGTTGCTTTCCTATATATGCCAGTATTCCGCCGTCCACATATAGTATATGTCCGTTTACAAAGTCTGAAGCACTTGAAGCTAAAAATACTACAGGACCTGCAAGGTCAAAAGGTGTTCCCCATCTGTTTGCAGGAGTTTTTGCAAGTATAAAGGAATCAAAAGGATGTTTGCTGCCGTCAGGCTGTATCTTGCGAAGCGGTGCAGTCTGTGAGGTGGCAATATACCCGGGGCCTATACCGTTACATTGAATATTGTATACACCGTATTCTGAAGCAATATTTTTTGTAAGCATTTTTAAACCGCCCTTTGCAGCTGCATAGGCACTAACGGTTTCTCTGCCAAGCTCACTCATCATGGAGCAGATATTTATAATCTTTCCGCTTCTTCTTTTTACCATACCGGGTAAAACAGCCTTTGCCATAATAAATGGAGCTATCAAATCTACATCTATAACTGAATTAAACTCCTCGACACTCATATCGGTCATAGGGATTCTTTTTATTATTCCGGCATTATTTATAAGAATATCTATTTCGCCGATATTTTTTTCAATATCGGCTACCATCTTTTTTACTTCTTCTTCATTGGTTACATCACATATATAACCGTGAGCCTCAATATTTTCTTTTCTATATGATGTGAGACCTTTTTCAAGTCCGTCTTCTGAACTGCTGTTAAACACTATCTTCGCGCCCGCATCATAGAGTGCCTTTGCCATTGCAAATCCAATCCCATGTGAAGCACCGGTGACAAGGGCCGTTTTTCCGTCAAGTCTGAAACTTTTTAAAATATTTTCCATTATCTTAAATCCTCATTTTTAATAACATCCATATCATCAAATGCCTGATTTTCGCCGCCCATTGCCCAGATAAAAGTATAGTTTGATGTACCTGCTGCCGAATGTATACTCCATGAAGGAGATATGATTGCCGTTTCATTTTTCATTACAACATGTCTTGTTTCATTAGGCTCACCCATAAGATGGAAGATAACATTGTCCTTTGGAACCTCAAAGTACATATAAATTTCCATTCTTCTCTCATGTGTATGTGCAGGCATTGTATTCCATACATTTCCCTCATCAAGAACGGTCATACCCATAGAAAGCTGTGCGGTTTGTAATACATCAGGATGTATAAACTGATTTATCACTCTCTTATTTGAAGTCTTATTATCTCCAAGAGGCTTTTTGGCGGCATCCTTTATTGATATAAATTTTGTTTTATATGAAATATGTGCAGGAGCGCTTACCATATAAAACTTTGCAGGATTGCTTTTATCAAGGCTTTTGAAAGTAACATTTTTTGTACCCTTAGTGATATAGAGGCAATCCTTATAGTCAAGTGTAAAGGTTTCATCATCTGCTGCTATTTCGCCCTTTCCTCCGATATTAAAAATACCTATCTCTCTTCTTTCAAGAAAATACTTTGTACCGAAATTTGACCATATATCAATATCCTTATCAATAGGCACCGCCTCATTAACAGGCATACATCCAAGAGTTACCATTCTGTCCACATGTGAATAAACCGCAACTACCTTATCGGGCTGATAAAGATTTTCAATAAGAAATTCATCCCTTATTTCACCTGTTGTGTAATGCTTAAAGTCTCTTTGATTTGCTGAATAACGTATGTCCATAAAATCCTCCTTTAATATGCTGTAAACATTTCATCAAATTTGTTATTTAAGGCTGCATTGACCCTTTCAATACCGCCATAAAGATGCTTTTTAACTATTTCCTCTATCTTAGAGGTATCCCTGCTTTTAATTACCTCATACATTTGTCTATGCTCAAGTATTACATGCTCATAGTTTTCACATTCAAGCATATCAAGCATGCAAAATCTTGTGTAATTGGAGTCGGATTTTCTTATCTGTTCCCACAGATAGGTATGTCCGGTTTTCTTATACCACAATTCATGCATAGACAAATCGATTTCCTTAAATTTATCCGGCTTAAAGTTTTTAGTGTTTTCATAGCTTTTAACCAGTCTGATAACGGTCTTTTCAAGTTTTTTTATATCACTGTCTGTAGCAACAGCAATGTAATCTTTGAGTACCATGCTCTCAAGTGCAAATCTTTCATAGATTATCTGCTTGACTATTTCCATATTTATCATGGATACCCTTGAACCGCTCTTTGGAATAATATCTACAAGCCCCGCTCCGGAAAGCCTTGAAAGCACTGCACGTATGGGAGTTCTGGAAACATTGTACTTTGTACATAGGCTGTTTTCACTTATAAGTCTGCCGGGCTTTAAGTTTAACATCAATATATCATTTTCTATTTCCGAGTATATATTTTGAACGGTAGAAATACTCATACCCCCTTTCATACACAAATTAACCTTGTATGCAAGCATTATTTTATGCTATGATTAACAGGCTTATAAGACCATAATATAACAGAGATTTTAATAAGTCAATCGAAAACTTGTATCCAAGATTTAAATAAACTTGTATCCAAGAAACCGGAATAACTGTTTGATAAATTTTAACAAGGAGAAATATATGGGCGGATTTTTTAATTATGATAATCCTGTATGGAGATTTGTGGGAAGAATATGGGATCTGTTTATTTTAAACTTGCTTTGGGTGATATGCTCTATACCGATAATAACCTTCGGAGCGGCTACAACAGCAATGTATTACTGCACCTTAAAAGTAGCAAAAGACCGTGACAGCGGAGGAATGTTTAGGATGTTCTTTCACAGCTTTAAAGACAATATAAAGCAGTCTACTCTCATCTGGATAATAATGGCTGTGACAGGCGGTATACTTTTCTTTGATATAAGGTTTTTCAGTATTTACGCACCTATACAAAATACATTTATAAGAATGATAATATTTACAGTCACCTGCTTTTTGATGCTGTTATGGTTATTTATATTTCTATATGTATTTCCTATACAGGCAAAGTTTATCAATCCGATAAAACAGACTTTCAAGCTTGCGCTGTTTATGTCAATCAAGCATCTTGTAAGAACTGTAATAATACTTTCAGGAAGTATTGTTATACTTGTAGTTGTGTATTATCTGATAATGAGATTGCCCGGAGTAATGTCTATGCTTGTGCTGGTACTGGGTTCAGGAATATCATTGTTTCAGGCAAGCCAGTTCAATATGGTTTTTGATAAATATATAAATGAAGAGAATGAATAAAAAAGAGTAATGTACATGATTTTAGACATTTTGTTATTTTATTAACCAATCTTAATGCTTGTATTGTGGCTTTTTTTTTACTATACTATAAGATATATTAGCTTGTGAGAGCTTTTGCCCTGCAATAAAGCGGGATAAACATCAGCTATATGCTGTTAACGGAAAGGGATATGTCATATGTCAATGATGGATCAACTAAGAGAGAGAGCAAAAAAGAGTAAGAAAACTATAATATTACCGGAGTCAATGGATAAGAGAACCTTCAAGGCTGCCCAAACAATCTTGAAAGACGGTTTGGCAAACCTGATAATTATAGGAACACCGCAGGAAGTGGAGGAGTATTCAAAAGGGTTTGATATTACGGGAGCAACTATAATTGATCCGAATACCTATGAGAAAACAGAAGAATATGAGGATCTCTTTGTAGAACTTAGAAAGTCAAAGGGACTTACTCATGAAGATGCAAGAAAGCAAATGTTAAGTGATTATACAACTTATGGATGTCTGATGCTTAAGGCGGGAGATGCGGACGGACTTGTAAGCGGTGCCTGTCATTCAACAGCCAATACATTAAGACCTGCATTACAGATAATTAAGACAAAACCCGGTACAAAACTTGTTTCGGGATTCTTTGTGATGGAAGTGCCGAACTGTGAGTTCGGTGAGAACGGTGTATTTGTATTTGCGGATTGTTCACTTGAGCAAAATCCCGACCCTGAGAAGCTTGCAGCTATTGCACTCTCATCAGCGGAAAGCTTTAAGTTTTTGGTAGGAAAAGAACCGAAGGTTGCAATGCTCAGCCATTCATCAAAAGGAAGTGCAAAGCATGATGATGTAACAAAGGTTGTAGAGGCTACAAAGATTGCAAAAGAGCTTGCCCCGAATCTTTGTCTTGACGGAGAGCTTCAGCTTGATGCCGCAATTGTTCCCGAGGTAGGAGAGGCAAAGGCACCGGGTTCACCTGTAGCGGGACATGCAAATGTACTTGTATTCCCTGATCTTGATGCCGCAAATATCGGATATAAGCTTGTTCAAAGACTTGCAAAGGCAAATGCATACGGACCGATGTGTCAAGGTATTGCAAAGCCTGTAAATGATCTTTCAAGAGGATGTTCGGCTGAGGACATAGTCGGTGTAGTTGCAATCACAGCAATTCAGGCTGCCGGAGAAGATAAATAAATTAAATACAAGGAATGGAGTTTCTTATGAAAAATATTTTAGTTATAAACTGTGGTAGTTCATCACTTAAATATCAGCTTATAAATATGGAAAATGAAGAGCCTCTGGCAAAGGGATTATTTGAGAGAATAGCAATCCCCGGATCAAAGCTTACACATGAGCCTATCGGCAGGGATAAGTATATTGTGGAAAAAGATGTAAAGGATCATACGGAAGCTATTGCACTTGTATTTGAGGCACTTACAGATAAGGAGCATGGAGTAATAAAAGATGCAAGTGAAATTGCCGCTGTCGGACACAGAGTCGTACAGGGTGGAGTAAAGTATCCCGAGTCTGTTGTTATCGATGATGAGGTAAAGGCGGAGATAAAAAAGTACTGTGACCTTGCACCGCTTCACAATCCTGCAAACCTTATGGGCATTGAAGCTGTAGAAAAGGCAATGCCGGGAATTACAAATGTGGCGGCATTTGACACATCTTTCGGTATGGGAATGCCACAGAAAGCGTATAAGTATGCTATTCCAAGTGAGTACTATGACAAGTATCATATCAGAAGATACGGATTCCATGGTACAAGCCATATGTATGTATCACATGAGGCGGTTGAGTTTGCAAATCTTGACAAAGACAGTGCAAAAGTTATAGTATGTCATCTCGGAAACGGTGCTTCAATTTCAGCATCTGTCGGGGGTAAATGTGTAGATTCATCAATGGGTCTTACTCCGCTTGAGGGTCTTATCATGGGTACAAGATCAGGTGATATCGACCCTGCAATTGTACAGTATATATGTGACAAAGAGAACAGAAGTGTTGATGAGGTACTTGATATTCTTAATAAGAAATCGGGTGTTCTCGGAATGAGCGGCGGTATATCATCAGACTTCAGAGATGTGGAGAATGCCGCAGCAGACGGTAATGAGCTTGCACAGGTGGCACTTGAAGCATTCAGATATAGAATTATCAAGTATGTCGGTGCTTATATAGCGGCAATGGGAGGAGTGGATGCCATCTGCTTTACTGCCGGTGTAGGTGAGAATGATAAGGAAACAAGAAGGATTGTAGGAAATGCTTTCGGATATCTCGGTGCCAAGATTGATGAGAAGGCGAATGATGTTCGCGGCAAGAGAACTATGATTTCAACTCCCGACTCTAAGATTAAGCTTATCCTTATGCCGACAAATGAGGAATTGGCTATAGCCAGAGACGCTTACAGATTGGCAAAAAAATAATATTGACAAGAGAAACCTTTACTATTATAATGAAACAAGTTTTGTGACTCGAGATAAGGAGGTGAAAGAATGTCAATTTGTCCAAAGAATAAAACATCTCGCGGTAGAAGAGATAAGAGAAGAGCTAACTGGAAGATGTCGGCTACAAGTCTTGTAAAATGTCCTAAGTGTGGAGAGTTAATGCTTCCTCATAGAGTTTGTAAGGCATGTGGTTCATATAACAAGCGTGAAATAGTAACAGTAGACTGATATTTTCTACTGATTGGAATAACAGGGTTGCCACATGGCAACCCTGTTATTCTTTTATGGCATGATTAAAAGAGAGGAAACAGCTTATATGAAGTGGGAGAAGTATACTCTTATTACAAAGACTGATACGGTGGATATTATCAGTGCATCACTTGGAGATGTAGGTGTGGAAGGTATTGAGATAGAAGACAATGTACCGCTGACAGCCGAGGAAACAAAGGGAATGTTTATAGATATTTTGCCGCAGCTTCCAAAGGATGAAGGTATAGCAAAGGTAAGCTTTTATCTGGACTCTGAGGCGGACAATACAAGACTTTTGGAAGATATCCAAAATACATTGGAAGAACTTAAAGAATTTTGTGATATCGGTGACGGTGTGCTTATAAAGTCTGAAACTGAGGACAAGGACTGGATAAACAACTGGAAACAGTACTTTAAGCCTTTTTTTGTAGGTGATATACTGATAAAGCCTACATGGGAAGAGATACCGAAAGGTGCAAAATATAAGACAATTATACAGATAGATCCTGGAACCGCATTCGGTACAGGCTCACATGAGACCACCAGGTTGTGTATACTGGCACTTGAAAAGTATCTTAGGACAAAGCCTGAGGCTAAGGTACTTGATATAGGAACCGGAAGCGGAATACTCGGTATTGCGGCATTAAAGCTTGGAGCGGAGTGTGTATTCGGAACGGACCTTGATGATATGGCGATAGATGCTGTCATGGAGAATATGATAAGCAATGAAATAGGCATGACTGAATTTGTAGCGGTATGTGGAGATATATTGACTGATGAGAATATAATGGATATGGCAGGCTATGAAAAGTTTGATATAGTGACGGCAAATATTTTAGCTCCGGTTATCATAGAACTTATAAAGACCGTAGCAAAACATATGAGAAAAGGCGGAATATTCATTACATCCGGAATAATAGATACAAAGGAAGCTGATGTAGTACTTGCTTTTAAAAAGAGTGAGGACTTTGAAATCCTTGATATAAATCATCTGGGAGAGTGGGTCAGTATTGTGGCAAAAAAGAGGGGATAATGTATCATTTTTTTGTAGAAGAAGAACAGGTAAATGGTGAAAATGCATATATATCCGGCAGTGATGTAAATCATATAGTAAATGTCCTGAGGATGAAGATTGGTGAAGAACTTTTAATCAGTGTAAAAGGCGATTGGGATTATCTTTGTAAAATAGAAGAGATAGAAAATGACAGGGTGAACCTAAAATTACTTGAGAGTATGGAACAAAGAGAATTGCCGATAAAGCTTACATTGCTACAGGGTATCCCGAAATCGGATAAAATTGAAATGATAATACAAAAGGCGATAGAACTGGGTGTAAGTGAAATAATACCTGTGAAGACAAACAGAGTTGTAGTAAGGATAGATAAAAAGAAGACACAAGCCAAAGTAAACAGGTGGAATGCTATTGCACAGAGTGCGGCAAAGCAGTCAAAAAGAAGTATTATTCCAAAAGTATTAAATCCACAGACTCTTGATAATGCACTTGAAATAGTAAAGGATTATGGTGTAAAATTATTACCTTATGAGAATGCAGACGGGATTAAAAAGACTAAGGATATACTTAACAGTCTGAATAGCAAAAATAATATAGCTGTTTTTATCGGACCTGAAGGCGGTTTTGAAGAGGCTGAAGTAAAAAAGTCTACAGACTCAGGTTTTGAAGTGATTACACTTGGTAAAAGAATCCTAAGGACTGAAACGGCGGGACTTGCATTACTCAGTAATATAATGATTAGATTGGAAGAAGAATAGATGAACGCATATTTTGACAACTCGGCTTCTACAAAAGTAAGTGAAAAAGCCATAGATATAATGTTAAAGACTATGAGAGAGGACTATGCAAATACAAGCGCAAAGCATATAAAGGGAGTGGAGGCTGAAAAATATATAAAGGATGCCTCTGAGACAATAGCAAAGACTCTCAAAGTAAAAAAAAATGAAATAATCTTTACATCAGGTGGAACCGAGTCAAATAATATGGCAATTATAGGCACCGCTATGGCAAAACAAAGACTTGGAAAGCATATAATAATATCCGGAATAGAACATCCTGCCGTATATATGCCGGCAACATTTCTGTCACAAGAGGGTTTTGAGTTGACTGTATTACCTGTAGACAAAACAGGGAGAGTGGACCTTGAGGTATTAAAAGAAAGCATAAGAGAAGATACTATACTTGTTTCAGTCATGTATGTAAATAATGAAATCGGAGCCGTAGAGCCTATTGATGAAATATCAAAGATAATAAAAAGCAGGAATGCAAATACTCTCTTTCATGTAGATGCTATACAGGCATATACAAAGTTCAGAATAAATCCTAAAATACAGGGAATTGATATGCTCTCGGTATCGGCTCATAAGTTCCATGGTCCGAAAGGAGTAGGTTTTTTATATATTGACAGTAATGTGAAGATAAATCCTATTATCTTCGGAGGCGGACATCAAAGGGGAATGAGAAGCGGTACTCTAAACACCACCGGAATAGCCGGAATGGCGGTGGCGGCAAAGGAAGCCTATGACGAGTTTGAAAAGAGAGTGGAAAAGATAAAGAGTCTTAAGTATTATCTGATGGATGAACTTGAGAAAATAGACGGAGCCGTATTAAATACCGGCAGAGGTGAGAATTTTGCACCGCAGATTATCAGTGTATCTTTTGAAGATATTCGTGCAGAGGTCTTATTACATGCCTTGGAAGACAGAAGAATATATGTTTCAAGCGGTTCTGCCTGTTCTTCAAATCATCCGGGTATATCGGGAACGCTTAAGGCTGTAGGAGTCGGAGAAGATTTATTGGATGCGACTATAAGGATTTCTCTATCAGAACTCAATAATATGGAAGAGGCTAAGTATTGTATAGAGAACTTAAGAGAACTCTTGCCGCTTCTTAGAAAATTTGTGAGGAAATAATGAAGTACAAATCATTTTTAATTAAATATGGTGAAATAGGTGTAAAGGGCAAGAACAGATATATGTTTGAAGATGCTCTGATGAAGCAAATAAGAATTGCACTAAAGGATGTTGACGGCAAATTTTTTGTATCAAAGGAGCTTGGCAGAATCTATGTGGATACGGACGGAGATTATGACTATGAGGATACCATAGACAGACTTGGCAGGGTGTTCGGAATAGTCGGTATATGTCCGATGGTAAGAATTGAATCAAAAGATTATGAAAACCTGAAAAAAAGAGTGGTTGAATATGTAGACGAAGTATATCCGGACAAGAACTTTACCTTTAAGGTGGATACCAGAAGGGCGGACAAGAGCTTCCCCGGAACTTCCGAGAGCATAAATGCAGAGCTTGGAGAAGTTATTTTAAATGCCTTTCCCGAAATAAAAGTAAATGTCAGAAAGCCTGATGTACTTATCAAGGTGGAGATAAGGACATATATCAATATATATTCACTTGAGATAGAGGGACCCGGAGGAATGCCTGTAGGCACAAACGGCAGAGCAATGCTTTTGCTTTCAGGCGGTATCGACTCGCCTGTAGCAGGATATATGATTGCAAAAAGAGGTGTGAGAGTGGAAGCGGTATATTTTCATGCACCTCCTTATACCTCTGAGAGAGCAAAGAGAAAGGTAATAGAGCTTGCACAGCTTGTAGCAATGTACAACGGACCTCTCAACTTGCATATAATCAATTTTACGGATATTCAACTTGCAATATATGAGAACTGTCCACATGATGAGCTGACAATCATTATGAGAAGATATATGATGAAGATTGCGGAAAGAATAGCTGTAGAAAACGGAGATCAGGCACTTATTACAGGGGAGAGTATAGGACAGGTGGCATCCCAGACAATTCAGTCACTGTTTAGCACAGATGCGGCTGCCACATTGCCTGTATTCAGACCGCTGATAGGATTTGATAAGCAGGAAATTGTGGAGATTTCAGAAAAAATAGGTACTTATGAGACTTCTATACAGCCGTATGAGGATTGTTGTACAATATTTGTGGCAAAGCATCCGGTGACAAAGCCCATATTGGCTGATATCGAAAGGTCTGAAGAAAAACTTGAGGGAATTATAGACGAACTTTTAGAAAGGGCGTTGGAAAGTAAGGAAAGAATTTTAGTGAAAGCCTAAAAAAGTCTGACAGAAAAATCTGTCAGACTGAAAGAATATTATTTGATGATATATGGGGAGAGTGCCTCAAGTATCTGCTCTACATTATCCTCAGCATGAATATTAAGATCGATAGGCTTTGATAAGTCTAAGCTGAAGATACCCATTATTGACTTTGCATCTATAACATATCTTCCTGAAACCAAGTCAAAGTCTACATCGTACTTAGCCAATTCATTAACAAATGACTTTACTTTGTCAATAGAATTAAGGGAAATCTGAACTGTTTTCATATAATCCTCCATTATAAAAAATATTATGTAAATGCAACAGATACTTAAAAGTATTTGCGCATTTAGTTCTGCCTATATCCTATATAAATTTTATAGTAAAGTCAATGATATTTGAAAAAGTTAGAAAGGATTTTTATGAAAACGGTTGCTTTTCATACACTTGGCTGTAAGGTAAATACCTATGAAACAGAGGCCATGCAACAGCTTATGGAAGCCGCAGGTTATAGATGTGTGGATTTTGGCGAGAAAGCGGATATATATATTATCAATACCTGTTCCGTAACAAATATTGCAGACAGAAAGTCAAGACAGATGCTTCACAGGGCAAGAAAGATGAATGAGGATGCCATAGTAGTGGCGGCAGGATGTTATGTGGAATCTGCAAAGAAAAGAATTGATGAGGATCTAAGCATCGACATAATTGTAGGAAACAATAACAAAAATGAAATTGTAAATATAATAAATGAGTATTTGCAGGACAAGAATGAAAATAAATTTATAATAGATATAAATAAAAGTTCAGATTATGAGGAGTTTCATATAAGTAAGATAAATGACCACACAAGGGCTTTTATCAAGGTGCAGGACGGTTGCAATCAGTTTTGCTCATACTGTATTATCCCCTTTACAAGGGGGAGAGTGCGAAGCAGAAAGATGGAGAATATCATAGAAGAAGTGAAAAAGTTTGCCGATTCAGGATATAAGGAAGTTGTGCTTACAGGGATACATCTTTCTTCTTATGGGATTGACTTCTTAGATGAGTCATATAATAAGAGAATGGAGTGGCTTACCGCAAGAGAGGAAAGTGATGAGGAATTTGTTAAAAAAAATGAGTTGCTTAATTTGATAGAAAATATATCTGAAGTAGACGGCATAGAAAGAATTCGTATAGGTTCACTTGAACCGAGAATCATCAAAGAAGATTTTATAAAGAGTCTTGGTAATATAGATAAGTTTTGCCCGCATTTTCATCTAAGCCTGCAAAGCGGATGTGATAAAACTCTAAAGAGTATGAACAGAAAGTACAGTGTAGATGAGTTTTATAAAGGAGTGGAAATTATAAGAAAATATTTTGACTCTCCGGCAATCACTACAGATATTATTGTAGGTTTTCCCGGAGAAAGTAAGCTTGACTTTGAAGAGAGCAAAAATTTTATAGAAAAAGTAAAATTCTATGAAACACATATTTTCCCGTACTCGATAAGAGAAGGTACAAAGGCGGCAAATATGCCGCAGGTGGACGGCAATGAAAAGGCAAAAAGGGCAAATATCTTAAGTGAAATCAATCTCGTCAATCAAAGAGAGTTTAGAAAACTTAGACTTGGTAAGGCGGATGAAATGCTCTGTGAAGAGAACTTCATAAAGGATAATATAGAGTATTATACAGGTTATACAAAGGAATATGTAAAGGTTGCCGTTTTAAAGGGTGAACTTAAGGCAAATGATATTGTTAGAGGTAAAATAGTAAAATTTCTGACTGATGATATACTGTTGATGGAGAAAGAGGCGGATTAACATATAATAGTATGAAAATACATATACTATAATTCTGTTTTCTGAACTTTTAAATTATATTGCAATATAACCTGCAATCGTGGTAAAATAAACTTTATTAGAGAAGGAAGCGTGATAACATGGATGTTCAAAATACACAATATTTTAGAGCAGTACAAGAAAATAAAATGGATGTCAAAGAAGTGTTGAGGCGAGTTTATAAGGCTTTAACAGAAAAGGGATATAACCCGTTAAATCAGATAGTTGGCTATGTGATGTCAGGAGATCCGACTTATATCACGAGTCACAAGAGTGCAAGAAGTCTTATCATGAAGGTGGAGCGTGATGAGATAGTTGAAGAGTTATTAAAAAGTTATATTGAGAAAAATCTTAGCTGAACTTTTTAAGATAAATCTTAAAGCCGCGTGATGGACCTTATGAGGCTGGGTCATACAATAAAACATATTTTAAATATGGGTAAGATGTATGAAGAAGTTTGCTTTGAAGGTAGGCTTCTTTTTATAGTTTGGAGAGAAAAAGGTGGATTTAAAAGAAAGAATCATGGGACTTGATTATGGTTCAAAGACTATAGGTGTAGCTATAAGTGATTCATTGGGACTTACAGCACAGCCGTTTGAAACCATTGAGAGAAGTAAAGAAAATAAACTTAGAAGATCTCTTGCAAAGATTGCAAAGATTGTAGAAGAAAAAAATATAAAAAAAATAGTGGTAGGACTGCCTGTCAATATGAACGGTAGAAGAGGAAAAAGGGTGTCACTTACATTGGAGTTTGTAGAGAAGTTAAAACAAAGAGTGGATGTACCTATTATAATGCAGGATGAAAGACTGACTACGGTGGAGGCTGATGAAATACTGGATGAGTCCGGCGTAAAGAAAGAGAATCGAAAGCAGTTTATTGATATGGTTGCGGCAGGTATTATTTTGAGAGAATATATGGAGAAAGAAAATGGAAAATAACAGGATATCTTTTTTATCGGAAGACGGTGAAAATATTGAGTTCAGCATTATAGAAGAAACAAAGATAAACGGTATAAGCTATATACTTGTTACAGACAGCTTTGAAGATGAAAACGGAGAATGTTATATAATGAAGGATATTTCAAACAGTGAAGCAAAAGATGCCGAATATATCTTTGTAGAAGATGAAGAAGAGCTGAATTCTGCATTTGAGATATTTGAAAAGATGACGAATGATGATGATATAGATATTGTAAGATAGTCTGTATCTTTTGATATATTAGAGTTAGAAAGGAATAAGTTTTGAACGAGAATGAAAAAAATCCTTTGCTGAATATGCAAAGAATAATGCAAGAGAGCAAGGAATTAAGTGAGGCCGGGACAACAGGTGATACACCTGAAAAAAAGGTCAAAAAAGAAAGAACTGTAAATGCGAGGCTAAAGCATGAACAGGGGATTAGAAGAAAAAACACCGCCAATGAAGGAAATGCATCGGAAGTCGGCACAGGAAATATTGCAGAAGAAAAGTTGGCTGAAAAAAAGCCTGTAAGAAGAACTGCCGCCAAAAGAGTGAGGAATGCTGAAAACAAGGAAACGGTTGATACAAATGAGGTATCGGGTGAGATGAAAAAATCTGTAGCCAGATATGTAGCTCCTACAGACAGGGTTGTACCGACTTTGGCGGAGCAGGTGTCAAATATACTTATGGAAAATACCAACAAAAAAAGAAGGGGCAGAATCAAAAAGACAAGTAAGAAGATAAAGATAATACCGCTTGGCGGACTTGAGCAAATAGGTATGAATATCACTGCATTTGAGTATGAGGACAGTATCATGGTGGTTGACTGCGGTCTTGCATTCCCAAGTGACGATATGCTTGGAATAGATCTTGTAATACCTGATATCACATATCTTAAGGACAATTATTTGAAGGTAAAAGGGTTTTGTATAACACATGGTCATGAGGATCATATAGGTGCTTTACCATATATTTTAAAGCAACTGAATGTGCCGGTTTACGGTACAAAGCTTACCTGTGCGCTTATTGATAAGAAACTGAAAGAACATCAGATAGATGATACTGCAAAATTAAATGTAGTAAAGTATGGTGATGTGGTAAAGCTTGGGGATTTTAAGGTTGAATTTGTAAAGACAAACCACTCCATAGCGGATGCTGCGGCACTGGCCATACACTCTCCGGCAGGTACCGTTTTCCATACAGGTGATTTTAAGGTGGACTATACGCCGGTATTCGGCGATCCGGCGGATCTTGGAAGAATGGCGGAGATTGGAAAGCAGGGTTGCCTTGCAATGCTTTGCGACTCTACAAATGCGACCAGACCGGGCTTTACAATGTCTGAAAGAACTGTAGGTAAGACTTTTGATATGATATTTGCCGAACATAAGGACAGCAGGATAATTGTGGCTACTTTTGCTTCAAATGTGGACAGAGTGCAGCAGATAATCAATACTGCATATAAATATGACAGAAAAGTGGTGGTGGAAGGCAGAAGTATGGTCAATGTTATAGGAACTGCCGCAGACCTCGGATATATCGACATTCCTGAGGGTACACTTATTGATATAGACCACTTAAAGGACTATCCGCAGGAAAAGACAGTTATTATCACTACAGGAAGTCAGGGAGAATCTATGGCCGCACTTTCAAGAATGGCTTCTTCTGTACATAGAAAGGTGGAGATATCAACCGAGGACGTTGTAATTATGAGTTCGACACCTATCCCCGGAAATGAAAAGGCGGTTTCAAAGGTCATTAATGAGCTTTCTATGAAGGGAGCGGAGGTTATCTTTCAGGACACACATGTATCAGGTCATGCCTGTCAGGAAGAAATCAAGCTTATGTACTCACTTTTAAAGCCTAAGTTTGCACTGCCTGTACATGGTGAATACAGACATCTGATGGCAGGAAGAGGGCTTGCAGAGGCTGTGGGTATACCAAGTGAAAATGTACTGATAATGTCAAGCGGTGATGTGGTGGAGCTTAGTGAATATTCCTGCAAGACGGTGGGTCATGTAGAAGCCGGCGGAGTCTTTGTAGACGGACTTGGTGTAGGTGATGTTGGAAATATTGTACTTCGTGATAGGCAAAGCCTGTCACAAAATGGTATAATAATAGTTGCAATGAGCCTTGAGCATGGAACCAACAGACTTCTCTCAGGTCCCGACATAGTATCAAGAGGATTTGTATATGTGAGAGAGTCTACAGATTTGATGAATGAGGCAAGTGCAGTAGTAAGGGAAGCGGTAGCGGACTGTCTTCATGCCAGAATCACAGACTGGGCAAAGATAAAGAATGTGGTAAGAGATTCTTTGAGCGAATTTTTGTGGAAGAGGATGAAGAGAAATCCGGTAATATTGCCGATAATAATGGAGGTACATTAAAGGGTACTAAATGAGCAAAGAAACTACATCTGATATATCTAATAATATATCTAAAAAGAAGACAAAAAAAAGAGTAACTTCTTTTTTGGGAAGAATTGTAACATATATAATGTTGCTGATAATGCTGGTGGGCATACCGTTTTCTTTCCAATTCGGACATAGTATATTTTATGCATCAAGTGTGGACTCACCTCCGGGAAGAAATGTAGAAATGACTATAGAAGACGGTATGAGTTTCGGCAAATTGGCAGATAAGCTGTATGAAAACGGCGTTATAGGAAATAAACTCTCATTTGAGATACAGGCTAAATTTTTTGATATCAGAATGCATTCAGGTGAGTATACATTCAACACATCACAGACATCAAGACAGATACTTGAGATGATTGATGACGGTAAGTCGGGGAACAAGAACAATGATAACAAATCCTAAAGTGTTGGAGTATCTTGATATTATCTCTCCTCTGAATTCAAGTGTGGCGGAAGAGATAAGAGCCAAGGCTAAAAAAAACTATATACCGATTATAAAAAGAGATACTGAAAATCTTTTAAAGTTTGTTTTGAAGATGCAAAATCCCGGTTCTATTTTGGAGATTGGCTGTGCAATAGGGTATTCAGCTATAGTTATGCTTGAAAATTCAAATGCAAATATATGGACTGTTGAAAAAATGCCTGATAGAGTTGAGGAAGCGAAAAGGAATATAAAATATGCCGGCTTTGAAAGCAGAATAAAGATATTGGAAGGTGATGCCGATGATATACTGAAGAGTCTGGCGGATAAGCATAAGAAATTTGATTTTATCTTTATGGATGCCGCCAAGGCACAGTATATCATGTGGTTACCCATAGTAAAGGAACTTTTAAAAGAGGCGGGAATGATTTTCTCAGATAATTGTTTGCAAGAGGGAGACTTATTGGAGTCTTCCTTTGCAATAAGAAAAAGAGACAAGACAATATATAAGAGAATGAGAGAGTATATATATCTTCTTTTACATGATGAGACACTGGATTCATGGATTTTTTCAATAGGAGATGGAGTTTTACTGAGTAGAAGCAGGAGGTAAATTGAGAAATTTGGAACTTTTGATACCGGCAGGCAATCTTGAAAACCTGAAGGTGGCGATAGATTATGGTGCAGATGCGGTATATATAGGAGGTGAATTTTTCAGCCTGAGAGCCAAGGCAAAAAATTTCACAAAAGAGGATATGAAAGCAGGTATAGAATATGCACATGACAGAGGTAAAAAGGTCTATGTAACGGCAAATATCCTTGGACATAATGATGACTTGGAAGCGGCAAGGTCTTACTTTAATGAATTAAAAGAAATCGGACCGGATGCCCTTATAATATCGGATCCCGGAATATTCACTATAGCAAAGGAAGTCTGGCCACAGGTGGATATACATATTTCCACACAGGCTAATAATACAAACTATGCCACATATCTTTTCTGGTGGAAGCTTGGAGCAAGTAGAGTGGTTACGGCTAGAGAGCTTTCACTAGAGGAGATAAGGAAAATAAGGGAAAATATACCTGAGCAAATGGAGATTGAAACATTTGTACATGGAGCTATGTGTATGTCATACTCGGGCAGATGTCTGCTCAGTAACTTCTTTACAGGAAAGGATGCCAACAGAGGTGAATGTACTCACTCCTGTAGGTGGAAGTATTCCGTGGTGGAGGAGAAAAGACCGGGTGAATATATGCCGGTATATGAGAATGAAAGAGGCACATACATTTTCAATTCAAAAGATCTTTGCATGATTGAATATATTCCGGATTTGATAGAGGCGGGGATTGACAGTTTTAAGATAGAGGGCAGGATGAAAACTGCACTCTATGTAGCCACAGTAGCAAGGACATACAGAAAGGCTATAGATGACTGTTTAAAGTCGGTGCAAACTTTTAAAGAAAATCTGGAGTGGTACAAGTCAGAGATAGGGAAGTGTACCTACAGAGAGTTCACCACAGGATTTTTCTTCGGCAAGCCCGACAGTGACACACAGATATATGACAGCAATACCTATGTGAAGAACTACATATATATAGGTACTGTAAACAGTGTAGATAAAGAGGGCAGAGCAATATTCAATCAAAAGAACAGATTTTTTGTAGGCGACAGTATTGAAGTTATGAAAAAAAACGGTGAAAATATATCACTTAAAGTAGAGTCTATAGAAAATGAAAAGGATGATAAGATGGAGAGTGCTCCGCATCCTATGCAACTTTTGAAGGTTACATTTGATAAGCAGGTAGTCGAAGAAGGAGATATACTAAGAGTTTATAATCCTGAAGGGCAGTAATGGAGGTATAATGGTTGCATTTATACTGGCAATATTATGTGGGATATATGGAACGATTGTTATTTCTATGACAGGATTTGTGGAATTACAAAGTTATATATGGTATGGATTTGCATTTGTATTTTTTGCTATGGGCAAACTAATCAAATTTTATCTGAATAAGAGAATTCCATTGTGGTCTGTGGTATCTGTCTATACTTTGGCGACTCTTGGAATTCTTATTTTTATTATAACATCAATACAGATAAGTCTTTCATTGCCGAAAGAAGATGAGCCGGGGCTTGACTTTTTGATTATTTTAGGAACAAAGCCGGATTTAGAAAAGAAAGGAAGCGAATGTAAATATAGACTGGATAAGGCCATAGAATATATTGACAATAATCCTGATACAATAATAGTTATAAGCGGTGGAATCGGTAGAGATAAAAAAATAGAGTCTATGGAGATGGCGGATTACCTTATAAAAAACGGTATAGATAAAAATAATATTTTGGTCGAAATACAGTCACATAATACCAGACAAAATTTGATATATTCTAAAGCGTTGATTGACAGGTATAATTCCGATATCAAAAGAAGAACGGATATTACAATAGTAAATGATATGGGACCGGTGCTTGAGGTTGAAGACAAACCTCAAACTATAGGTATTTTGACAAACGATTTTCATATTTTCAGATCAATGTTGATTGCAAAAAGAGTAGGATATACACAAGTTTATCCGATCAGTGCAAGATCTAACAGGGTTTTATATTTACATATGCTTGTGAGAGAGACATTTGCGATTTTTAAGTACAAATTTTTGGAATACATATAAGGAGAAATAAATTGAAAGTTTACAATATTGAAGAACAGGTAAATAAAATAAAAAAACTGTCTACATATAATGTAGCGGATATTACAGATATTGATGAATTAAGTGCAAAAGCGGTTATATTGGAGCATAAAAAAACAAAGGCAAGAATTTTTGCATTGCTTACCGATGACAATAACAAGGTATTTACTATAGGTTTCAGAACCCCTTCAAAGGATTCTACAGGAGTGGCACATATTTTGGAACATTCGGTGCTTTGCGGTTCAAAGAAATTCCCGGCAAAAGATCCTTTTGTAGAGCTTGTAAAGGGTTCACTAAATACCTTTCTTAATGCTATCACATATCCGGATAAGACTGTTTATCCCATTGCATCCTGCAATGACAAGGATTTTGACAATCTTATGGAAGTATATCTGGATGCGGTATTTTATCCGAATGTATATACCGAACCGAAGATATTTATGCAGGAAGGATGGCACTATGAATTAGTGGATGATAAGGGCAGCCCTGATAAGAACGGAGAAGTTATTCTAAACGGTGTAGTATATAATGAGATGAAAGGAGCCTTTTCATCTGCCGACAGTGTACTTGAAAGGTCCATTACAAAGACACTATTTGAAGGACATTCATATGGAGAGGAGTCGGGCGGAGACCCTGATATTATCCCTACTTTGACATATGAGAATTTTTTGGATATGCATTCAAAGTACTACCATCCGTCAAATTCATATATTTATCTGTATGGAGATATGGATATGGCAAATAAACTTGACCGGATAGACAGGGAATATCTAAGTAAGTTTGAATACAAGTTTGTGGATTCAAAGATAGAGGAAGTAAAACCGCTTGAGAAGATGAAAGAAAGAAACTTCGAGTATCCTATTACTGAAAGCCAGAACGAGGAAAATGCGACTTATCTTTCATGGAATACACTTGTAGGCGGTGAGCTTGATCCGACAGTATATATGGGCTTTCAGATACTTGAGTATGTACTGATAGATGCGCCTGGGGCACCTCTTATGCAGGCACTTATAGATGCCGGTATAGGTGAGGATGTATACGGAGGATATGCCAACGGTATATCGGTACCGTATTTCGGTGTAACTGCAAAGAACAGCAATCTTGACAGAAAGTCCGAGTTTTTGGCTGTCATAGGTGGTACTCTAAGAAAGCTTGCAGATGAAGGGCTTGATAAAGAGGCTATAAAAGCTGCTATCAATGTATTTGAGTTTAGAGCAAGAGAAGCCGACTACGGATCATATCCTAAGGGGCTTATGTACGGTCTTTCAAGCTTTGATTCATGGCTGTATGATGCGGACCCGACAATGCATCTTAGATTTGAAAATATCTTTAAGACACTTAGAGATGAAGTTGAAAAGGGGTATTTTGAAGACCTGATAGAAAAATACCTGCTTGACAATAAGAATACCGCAATAGTCACAATGACACCGAAAAAGGGTCTTACTACAAAAAAAGATAATGAACTTAAAGAAAAGCTTGCCGATTTCAGGGCTAGATTATCTAAGGAGGAGCTTAGAAAGATATATGATGATACTGTAGCACTGAAAAAGTATCAGTCTGAACCGTCAAGCGAAGAAGCACTGCTTAAGATTCCTCTGCTTAGCAGAGATGATATAAGCACAGAAGTGAAGATGCCAAAGTTTGAAGAAGACAGTGTGAAAGTTTGCAAAAAGAATATAAAGGTGGTACATTCCAAAGTATTTACAGCAGGTATCAACTATATGAAGTTTATTTTCAATATTGATTTTGCGAATGAGGAAGAAATAAAGTACCTTGCACTGTTAAAGGAAATACTTGGATATATTGATACGAAAAAAGAGACATATGCATCACTGGCTACCAATGTAAACTTAAATTCAGGCGGTATATCATACTCACTTGAGGCATATGCCACCAATGCAAACCCTATTGATTTTACATTCGGATTTTGTGTCAACTCAAAGATTTTGTACGGCAAAGAGCCTTGGCTGTATTCAATAGTGGCTGAAGTACTTACAACATCAAAGCTTGAAGATAAGAAAAGAATCAAGGATATAATAGCTGAAGTACTGGCAGGTAAAGACAGATTGGTATCATCCGGACATATGACTGCACTTACCAGAGCAGGTTCATATATTTCAAAGGAGTTGCTTTTCAATGATTTGACAAAGGGTATTGAATATCTTAAATTCCTTGAGTCAATTGACCTTGAAAAAGACTTTGATAAGCTCTACGAAAAATTAAGTGAACTGTCAAAGAAGACATTCAATATAAATAATCTTTTGATACATACAATATGTGATGACAAAGGATATAAGCATACATTTGACGGTATTGAAGATTTTGCAAACAGCCTTGAAAAAAGTGATGCTCCTGATAAAAAATCAAGTCTGACAACGGAGATAAAAAATGAGGGCTTTGAAACTTCATCAATGGTAAACTATGTCGCCAGATTCGGTAACTTTGTAAATCATGGCTTCAAATATACAGGAGTACTTAGAGTGTTTAAAGTACTGTTAAGTTATGACTACCTATGGAACAATATAAGAGTAAAGGGTGGTGCCTATGGCTGTAGTGCTGTTTTTTCACGAAGCGGAAATGCAGGCTTTGTATCATTTCGTGACCCGAATGTAGCCAATACAAACAAAATATATGAGGGTATAGTGGACTATGCAAAGAACTTTACCGCCGGTGACAGAGAGATGACCAAGTCTGTAATAGGTGCTATAAGTGAAATGGATATACCGCTTACACCTGCCAGAGAGGGTATGAAGGGGCTGAGTGCATATTACTCAAAGGTAAGACATGAGGATATGCAAAAGGAAAGAGAAGAGGTATTAAATACAAGTGAAGCCGATATCAGAAGCTTGGCTCCTTTACTTGAGGCGGTACTTAGTGATAAGCTTATCTGTGCTGTCGGAAATGAAGACTTGATAGAAAAGGATAAGAAACTTTTCAAAGAGGTAAAACATCTGTTTAAGGATTGATAGGAGAATATATGAAATCAGGTTTTGTTGCCCTTATAGGGAGACCGAATGTAGGAAAATCAACATTGATGAATACGCTGATAGGGCAAAAGATAGCTATTACATCAAGCAAGCCACAGACTACAAGAAACAGAATACAGACTGTATTCACAGATGAGAGAGGTCAGATAGTATTCCTTGATACTCCGGGTATACATAAGGCAAAGAATAAGCTTGGAGAGTACATGGTAAAGGTCTCTACAAGAACCTTGCGTGATGTGGATTTAGTGCTTTGGCTGGTAGAGCCGGGTACCTTTATAGGTGAGGGTGATGAGCATATATTTGAGATACTTTCAGATGTAGAGGTACCGGTAATTCTTGCCGTCAACAAGGTGGATTCACTGAAACAAAAAGATGATATACTTGAGGTGATAGCAAAGTATTCATCTAAGATGAATTTTGCCGATATAGTGCCGGTATCCGCACTAAAGGGAACAAATACAGATGAATTGCTGAAGGTTATATTCAAATACTTATCTGAGGGGCCGATGTATTATGATGAAGATACGGTTACAGACCAGCCGATAAAGCAGATAGCATCGGAACTTATCAGAGAAAAGGCACTTAAGTTTTTACAGGATGAGATACCGCATGGTATTGCTGTGGAGATAGATACATGGAGCTACAGAAAAGGCGGCGGTATGGTAGATATAGAGGCTGCTGTTGTATGTGAAAAGGACTCACATAAAGGTATCATTATAGGTAAAGGTGGCGGTATGCTGAAGAAAATAGGCAGTGCTGCCAGAAAAGATATAGAGAACTTACTTGAGTGCAAGGTAAATTTGAAATTGTGGGTAAAGGTAAGACCGAAGTGGAGAGATTCAGATGTACAGATGAAAAACTTCGGTTACAATCCGAAGGATATAATGTGAGAGATAATATAGAATTGACAGGCATTGTAATAAAATCAATGCCTGTCGGCGATTTTGACAGAAGAGTTACTATATTTACCAAAGAAAGAGGCAAAATCTATGCCTTTGCAAAAGGAGCCAGAAGGATAAACAACCAGATGATGGGTTATGCCAGGATATTTGCCTATGGCAAGTTTAAGCTGTATGAGGGCAGAGACTCCTACAATATTATAAGTGCCGATATAGCCAACTACTTTGAAGAAATAAGTGATGACATTGAAAGTACATGCTACGGTACATATTTTTTGGAGATGCTTGACTACTATACCAAAGAAGCACTTGTAGATATGGAGAGCTTGAAGCTTATATATTATACTTTGCTTGCTCTTACCAAAAAATCTATTCCAAACAGACTGGTAAGAAGAATATTTGAGTTAAAAATTATGGCTTTAAACAGTGACTATAACCCAAGCCCGAAGATGAAGGATAAAACCGCAATATATACATGGGAATATATCATTTGCACAAGACCTGAGAAGCTTTTTACCTTTGTAATAACGGAACAGGCACTGTCTGAAATAGAAAAGACTCTGGATCTTATGATGAAAAAGTATATTGACAGAAAATTCCATTCTTTAGAAATTTTACAGGATATTGTATAAAACATATTTTAAATACTATTGACATTTGAAAAATATCTGATAGAATGACTTGTGTTCGGCAAAGACGCTTAGATAGGGAGTCTTTGCCTTTTTTTGTGAACAGTTTGTATGTTGAACTGTCAAAGTATAGAAAGCCTCGGAGGTATATTTATGTCATATGTAGAAGAGATTTTAGAAAAAGTTGTAGCTGCAAACCCGAATGAACCTGAGTTTCATCAGGCGGTGAAGGAAGTTTTGGAGTCATTGAAGGTAGTTGTAGACGCTAATGAGGAAGTTTACAGAAAGAACGGTATATTGGAGAGACTTGTAGAACCTGAGAGAATCATTTCATTCAGAGTTCCATGGGTAGATGATAAGGGGAATGTACAGGTAAACAAAGGATATCGTGTACAGTTCAACAACTCAATAGGTGCTTATAAGGGCGGACTTCGTTTCCATCCTACAGTTAACCAATCTATTTTAAAGTTCCTGGGATTTGAGCAGGTGCTTAAGAATTCACTTACAGGTCTTCCTATGGGCGGAGGAAAAGGCGGTTCAAACTTTGATCCTAAGGGAAAATCAGACAGAGAAGTGATGGCATTTTGCCAAAGCTTTATGAGTGAACTTTATAAACATATAGGAAAAGACACGGATGTACCGGCAGGAGATATCGGTGTAGGGGCAAGAGAGATAGGTTATCTCTTCGGTCAGTATAAGAGACTTTCAACATTATTTGAGGGTGTGCTTACAGGTAAAGGTATTCCGTTTGGCGGTTCTCTTGCAAGAACAGAGGCTACAGGCTACGGTCTTGTATATATTCTTGATGAGATGCTTAAGGCAAACAATAAGGAACTTAAAGGAAAGACTGTAGTAGTTACAGGTTCAGGAAATGTTGCAATCTATGCAATACAAAAGGCACAGCAGCTTGGAGCAAAGGTGGTGGCACTTTGTGATTCAAACGGTTATATATATGATGAGAACGGTATACAGGTAGATATTGTTAAGGATATCAAGGAAGTTAAGAGACAGAGAATCTCAGAGTATGCAAACAGAGTACCTTCTGCAAAGTATACACAAGGAAAAGGAATCTGGAATATCAAATGTGATATCTATCTTCCATGTGCTACTCAAAACGAGCTTGACCTTGACGGTGCAAAGGCACTTGTAGAGGGCGGATGTTTTGCCGTAGCGGAAGGTGCAAATATGCCTACAACACTTGAAGCTACAAAGTATCTTCAGGATAACGGTGTGCTGTTTATGCCCGGTAAGGCTTCAAATGCAGGCGGCGTATCTGTTTCAGGCCTTGAGCAGAGCCAGAATGCTATGAGACTTTCATGGACATTTGAGGAAGTTGATGAGAAGCTTAAAGGCATCATGAAGGATATCTTTAAAAAGGTGGATGATGCAGCCAAGAGATATAATCAGGCAGGCAACTATGTGGCAGGTGCAAATATTGCCGGATTTGAGAAGGTTGCAAATGCAATGATTGCACAGGGTATTGTATAATATATTGTACAAAATTAAATACATAAGCATTTAAAAGCCCTTTTATGAGGGCTTTTTTTTAATTCCTATTGACTTACTGGGAATTAAGCTTTAAAATTCCATTATGCAAGTAACAGAGATAGATCTGTTACAAGATTACCCATGCTCATGGGATAAGTGAAAGGAAAGATCGATGTCATTATTAAATGTAAATAATTTAACAGTTTCCATAGAAGATGATGAGAATTTAAAGGAGATTCTTCATGGAGTAAATATAGAAATAAAAAAGGGTGAGACACATGTACTGATGGGACCGAACGGAGCCGGCAAGTCAACTCTAGGCTATGCACTGATGGGCAACCCGAGGTATATTACAAACGGTGGAGAAATTATATTTGACGGAAAGAATATAGTTGATGAGTCGGCAGATAAGCGTGCAAAGGCGGGAATGTTTTTATCATTCCAAAATCCGCTTGAGGTACCGGGACTTCCTCTAAGCAGCTTTATAAGAAATGCGGTAGAGGCTGTTTCGGGCAAGAGAGTAAGGATGATGCAGTTCAAAAAAGAACTTGAAAAGAACATGGAAGTCTTAAATATGGACAAGGACTATGCCAACAGAGCTTTGAATGTAGGCTTTTCAGGCGGTGAGAAGAAAAAAGCCGAGATTTTGCAGCTTCTTATGCTTTCACCAAAGCTTGCAATACTTGATGAGACGGATTCGGGACTTGATGTGGATGCTGTAAGAACAGTTTCAGAAGGTGTTAAGGAATATCAAAAGAGAAAAGACGGTGCTCTTCTTATAATCACTCACAGTACCAGAATACTTGAGTCATTAAAAGTTGACTATACACATATTATGGTGGAAGGAAGAATCATAAAGACAGGGGATGCTTCCTTAGTTGACGAAATCAATGAGAACGGATTTGAAAAGTATATTCAGGAGAGCAAATGATGAAGGAAAAGACATATGTAGAAGACATCAACAGGAGCATTTATGACTTTAGAAATGAAGATACAGACAACTTCAAGATAGCCGCAGGTCTTACACCTGAACTTGTATCTCAGATTTCAAAAGAAAAGAATGATCCTGCATGGATGCAGAATTTCAGATTACAGGCATTACAAATATATAATCAGATGGAAGTTCCGCCATGGGGTCCGTCTATAGAAGGTCTTGATATGGACAATATAGTTACCTATGTAAGACCGAATACAAATATGAAGACCAAGTGGTCGGATGTACCGGAGGAGATAAAGGATACATTTGAGAAGCTCGGTATTCCGCAGGCGGAAAGAAAGTCACTTGCAGGTGTAGGAGCACAGTATGATTCAGAGCTTGTATATCACAATGTAAGAGATGAAGTTTCACAGATGGGAGTTGTATATACCGACCTTGAAAGTGCGATGCATGGTGAATTTGCGGATATGATTCAGAAGCATTTTATGAAACTTGTAAAGCCGAATGACCATAAGTTTGCGGCATTACATGGTGCGGTGTGGTCAGGAGGTTCATTTGTATATGTGCCGAAGGGCGTACATCTGGATATTCCTTTGCAATCTTATTTCAGACTTAATGCAAAAGGAGCAGGACAGTTTGAGCATACACTTATTATAGTGGAAGAGGGCGCAGACCTTCACTTTATAGAAGGATGTTCGGCACCGAAATACAATGTGGCAAATCTTCATGCAGGCTGTGTAGAGCTGTATGTAGGAAAGAATGCAAGACTTAGATATTCAACTATTGAGAACTGGTCAAAAAATATGTACAATCTCAATACAAAGAGGGCTGTAGTGGAAGAAGGCGGAAGAATTGAGTGGGTATCAGGTTCATTCGGTTCACATGTATCATATCTTTACCCTATGAGTATACTAAAGGGTAGAGGTGCAAGAATGGAGTTTACCGGAATCACATTTGCAGGTGAAGGACAAAATCTTGATACAGGTTCAAAAGTAGTACATGCGGCACCTGACACATCATCAGTTATAAGTACAAAATCAATATCAAAAGCAGGCGGCATATCCACATTCAGAAATGCTGTAGTAGTATCTGAAAAGGCAAAAAACTCAAAGTCGTCAGTATCCTGTGAGTCACTGATGCTTGATGATATATCACGCTCGGATACCGTACCGGCAATGGATATCAGATGTGCAGATGCGGATATAGGCCATGAGGCAAGGATAGGAAGGATCAGTGATGATGCCGTGTTCTATCTTATGAACCGCGGTATCAGTGAAGAAGATGCAAGAGCAATGATAGTAAGCGGATTTGCAGACAATGTATCTAAGGAGTTGCCTCTTGAGTATGCGGTAGAGATGAACAATCTTATTCAATTGGAGATGAAAGGAAGTATTGGTTAATGAAAGATATTATTTTAAATAAAATGCCGGTTCTTACCTGGAGATGGCTGAAGATGAATGAGACTGCTTTATCTGTTCCAAGTGAGACAAGTACCGCAAACATAAAAGTATTAAATGAAAATGCAAATAATGAGCTTTCAAATGAGAATATTGAAAAGATGACTTTGCTGCCTACAGGAATGGGTGAAAGTATGAGTGAACTTATGAGCGAAGGAAGCGAAAATATTATTATAAATACACTTGCAGGACAAGTTTCAAAAAATCATATAAGTATATGCAGAGATAAGGAAAACCTTGCAAAGGTAAGAGTATATATCTATGCGGCAAAAGACAGTGATGTAAGCGTGTGGATGGACTATGCTTCAAATGAAGAAAACAGCGGTGCTTTGGCTGTACAGACATTTGTCTTTGCACAAAATAATGCAAAGGTAAGGCTTTATCAGGCAGGATTACAGTCCGACGGTGATATTTCGCTAAATGATATCGGTGCAAGTGTGGATAAATATGCTTCATTTGAACTTGTACAACTTTTACTTGGCGGAAATAAAATCTTTGCAGGAGCCAGAACAAGTCTGGTAGGAAAAAGAAGTGAGTTCGAGTCCGAACTTGGATACTATGGCAAGGCAAAGGATCAGATAGATCTGAACTATGTGGCAGACCATATAGCAAAATCAAGCAAATCAAAAATGATAACATCGGGAGTGCTGAATGACAATTCAAGCAAGCTTCTTAGAGGTACGATAGATTTTAAACGAGGTGCAAAGGAAGCTGTC
Organism: Lachnoanaerobaculum saburreum DSM 3986; assembly: GCF_000185385.1. Lineage (GTDB taxonomy): Bacteria > Bacillota > Clostridia > Lachnospirales > Lachnospiraceae > Lachnoanaerobaculum > Lachnoanaerobaculum saburreum. Next base: position 2,569,024 of record NZ_GL622296.1, on the reverse strand, counting down.
GGAGAAGAAAGTGAAGATGTACTGCTTTTAGGTCAGGATATACACAATCAAAGTATACCTATAATATTGTGTGCCGAGGAAGATGTGGTCGGAACACATGGTGCTTCAATCGGAAATCTTGATGAAGAGATGCTTTTCTACCTTACATCAAGGGGAATGGACAAGGAAAGTGTTACAAGGATGGTGGCAAGAGCGAGAATAGATGCTATAGGAAAAAAGCTTGAAAATGTGGCACTTGAAGAGAAGATAAATGTTTATCTGGGAGGTAGTGAAGATGAGCAAGAGCGTATATAGAGCCGACTTTCCGCTTTTAGATTCAAGTGATGTGATATATATGGACAGTGCGGCAACTTCACAAAGACCGCAGGTAGTAATTGATGCTATAGATGAGTTTTATAAGCGCCACAATGCCAATCCTTTAAGAGGAGTATATAAGTTGAGTGTGGAAGCCACACAGGACTATGAGAATGCCAGAACCAAGGTGGCAAAATTTATCAATGCTTCAGGCAGTGAAGAAATTATCTTTACAAGAAATGCGACAGAGAGCCTTAACCTTGTAGCCTACAGCTATGGCTTAAATAATATAAAAGCAGGTGACGAGATAGCGGTAAGCATACTTGAGCATCACTCCAATCTGCTTCCATGGCAGATGGTTGCAAGAGCTACAGGTGCAAAGCTTGTATTCCTTGACTGCGAGGAAGACGGTGAGATTACAAAGGCCGAGATAGACTCAAAAATTAACGGAAAGACAAAGATTGTGGCCTGCACACAGATTTCAAATGTACTCGGTATACCTACACCTATAGAGTATATTATTGAAAAAGCACACAGTGTGGGTGCCGTAGCGGTGGTAGACGGCGCACAGAGCATACCTCATAAGAAAATAGATGTAAAAGCATTAGATGCGGATTTCTTCGCATTCTCAGGCCACAAACTTTGCGGACCTATGGGTATAGGTGTACTCTATGGAAAGAAAGAGTTGCTTGATGCCATGCCTCCGTTTCTTAGCGGCGGTGAGATGATAGAGTATGTAAGCAGAGATACGGCAACATATGCAGAGCTTCCTCATAAATTTGAGGCCGGTACCGTAAATGCCGAAGGTGCGGTAGGTCTTGCGGCAGCTATTGATTATGTAGAAAGCATCGGCTATGACAAGATAGAGGCTATAGAAAGAGAATTAAGTGCATATGCCATTGAGACTCTTTCAAAGAATAAGTATGTAAGGATACTCGGTTCAAAGGATCCGGATAAACACAGTGGAATAATCAACTTTGTATTGGAGGGCGTGCATCCACATGATGTGTCTACAATCCTTGACTCAAAGGGTGTTGCGGTAAGGGCGGGTCATCACTGTGCACAACCGCTTTTACAGCATCTTAAGATAAATGCGACTACAAGAGCAAGTCTTTCTTTCTACAATACAAAAGAAGAGATAGATGCATTGTCAGCCGCTCTGTCGGATATAAGAAAGGAGATGGGATACGATGAGTGATAACAGAGCCTTTTATAATGAAATTCTGACAGAGCATAATCTAAGGCCGTATCATAAGCATGATTTGCCGGATGCAAACCTTGTACTTGACGGTATCAATCCAAGCTGTGGTGATCATATTACATTAAAACTTAAAGTAAATGATGAGGGCATCATAGAAGACGGTGCATTTGTAGGTGACGGCTGTGCTATCTCACAGGCTTCAGCCGATATTATGCTTGATATGATAATAGGGCTGAAAAAAGATGAGGCTATGAGACTTTCCGATATTTTCCTGCGAATGATAAAGGGAGAGGCAAGTGAAGAAGAGATAGAAGAACTTGACGAGGCGGGAGCCTTAAGAGATATCTCACATATGCCCGCCAGAGTAAAATGCGCAGTACTGGGCTGGCATACAATGGATGAGTTATTAAAATAAATATAAAAAGACAGGGATAAATAACCCTGTCTTTTTATGTGAAAAAATATTATTATAGTAGAAACAATGAAAGTAAATTCATAATAAATATTAACGGTTTACATTATTTATATAAAAAGTATAATAAGATTAGGCGTGAGTAAGTTTATTTTACAGGAGGCAGGATGAAAAGAGATATACAGATATCAGTAATATTGATATTTTCGCTTTGCATAGTAATTTATATAACAAACTGGAATAATTCTAAAGAAAATAGAAAATATAGAGAATTCCAAGAGAATGTAAGAGTACATGACCTTAAGAATGCAGAGGATCTACCGAATTATATAACTTGGGGTATAAAAAATAAATTCCGTGCAAGTGGGATAAGCAGTGATAAAAGATCTTATTATACAATACAGGATATTGACAGCGGTAGTGAAGAATCAGAAGTAACATATATGTTGACAGTTCCTGAAGAATACGCTGTAGAAGTGAACCTTGAGATGGTATCTAAAAGAGAATTAGACCTGACTGAAGGAAAGTCCGGAGATTTTGTCATAGAAAGAGAGATGGATGAATTTGTTGCTTCAGTATTTGATTTGGAAACCGGAGAGTTGTTAAATACTATATATATAGACAAAATATTTAAAATGCATGATTTGAATGTTATGCCGGTTGATTGTACCGGTTTTGCAACATGTAATTACAAGGATAAACCATGCCTGGCTTTTGATGTGAAAGACATAGCAACAACACTTGATGACGTATATGATAATTCAAAAAAGACAATATATATTGACCTTAAATCCGGTGAACTTTTTGAAGAAAAATATGAGGACTTGAGAATACAAATTGAAAATAAAAATAAGGATAATTTTGTTCTTATGAAAAAAATCAACAGTCTTATGGCAGAAAATAAAAGAAATTCTGATTCACATAGCAGTGAGGAAAGATATTCAGTAGAAAATTTGGGGTTTTGGGAAGGCTATAGAAAGATACATCTGACAGATGTATACAACACTATAGAAAATAATGAAAAAATAAACTATATGTTTCCTGATTTGAAGGAGAACTATAAAAAAATAAGTGATGAGTATCATAAGGATTTTTCATTAGATATAGTACTTAGTGGAAATCCAAGTGATGATGAGATTATAGATATAATAGAGTCGGATATTTTAAAGTGAGAGGAGGCTGCATAAGTGGATGAACGAAAAGCTTATTTTATAATTTTTTTGATTGGTATAATAGTATGCCCTTGGTTTAACGGTAAGTTGGTCGAACCGTACAAAAGTTATTATATTGAGAGTAAAGATACCGGATATGTATCATGTGAGTCAGATAAAGAAGGTAATAACAGTTATGCTATCCAATTATATGACGACAAATATGATGACAGATATATAGTAAGTATTGATACTGATAATAACTACACATTTGATATTCATACGAAAGTAGGAGTAAAAATAATTAGAAAGCATACAGGTAATGATGCGCCGGATACATATTATGTTGAAAATAATGGATTTATAAAATTTACTGTAGATGTATATAATATAAAAACAGGTAGAAAAATAAGAACAATAGATATGAAAAATAAATTTGAAAGATTGGGTTTAGATAATATTCAACCGGATTCAGACCAAGAATTTTTTATAACGAAGTTCAATGGGAAAAACTTTGTTTGCTTTATGGTAAAAAATTTTGAATTCAGTGGAGACAGATACGCCGATAGTAGCAGAAGATTTTATTTATGCCTTGATGATATGAGTTTTTATGACGGAGAGCTTCCTAATGAAGTAGAATATTCAGATTCAAGTGAAAGTATAGAAGAATATATACCAATCAAAAAGCTATTACCTAAAAATCTAATTACTTTAAATATAGCTGTAAAAAACATGTTTAGAATAAATGATTCGATTTACGATGATAAAATTAGAATAATTACATCGGTGAGGAGTTTGCCATATAATAACGAAAAATTGTATGCAATGTTTCCTAAACTGAAAGATGAGGTAGCTTATCTTAAAAGAAAAAATATTTTTGCAAATATTATATTTGTTTTTCCGAAAGATATAAAAGCTGAGGATATACTGGAACTACTGAGTCCTGAAGGTCATAAGCTTGTGTTTGACGGCGTTATAGTAAAAGCGGAGGATTCTTATGACGGTTTTAATCATCAAGTGTACAGCATGGAAGAGTTAAGGAGATATATAAAATCCGGTAAAAATTAGATGATTAAGGAATGAAAAAGGAAGTCAGTGTATGAAAAAAGTTATATTTTTTATTGCATGTTTTGTATTGGTTATCTTATACCTTTATGTAAATAAGAATAATAGACCGGTATATGAATTTGAGGTAAAATACATTGAGTCAAATCTGCAAATAGACGGTGATATAAGTAACTATGATTCACTAAGAGATAAATTGACAGATGGTGAAATAAATGAAATACAAAGTTTGGGTTTTTCACCACAGGAGTTATCAGGTATGTATACTTCTTTGAAAGAATGTAATGAAGACGATTTTATCATAGAACTTGCAAACAAAAATTTTGATAAGGCATTTTTGAAAGTTCCAAAGAAGAAAGAAACCAAAGAGTTTATAGCGGAATATATTCTTAGATTAAGTATGGCGGATAATGATAATTTTGAGAAAGCATTAAACAGCATAATAAGACCTGTAATGAGAGAGGATTTAAAGAGCTGTTAAGAGTAGGGTGTGGTATTAAAAATCCTACTGTTGAGTTTGGAAATGTAGGTACCGAGGAGGATAAGGAACTTAGAAGAAAATTGTGGAGCGGTGGATGTAATATTTTAGAAGAACCGGGGAAAAAATTCGAGCAGATACATATCTTGGAAAACGAGTATGAGGATACCTCAAAATCAAGGATATCATTTATGGAGATATTGGGAAATTCAAACAATAAAGGGGAAATAAATGAAAAAAAATAAAATTTTTATCAGTATATTACTTTGCCTATGCTTATGTGCTTGTACTAAAAAAGCAGATAAGGTTGAGAGAGGAGGATATGATCTTACATATAAAACCGGTTATTATGCAAGTGAAATTAATGAGGATAACAATGCATTATATGTAATCTATTTATATAATGGAGTCGGTGATAATATGGGATGGGGAGGTGAGGATGATGATATAATTCCCAATAAATACGCTATAGATAATGACCTACAGGGAAGGTATTTGGATACTTTTTGGGATGAAAACGGAAACCCTTTGGGATTTAATTTAAAAACTACGGAGCTTGATAAATTTAATGTTGATATATATGATATTAAAACAGGGGAAAAGCTCAAAACAATAGATGTGAAAAGTATCTTTGATAATGATGATAATATAAAACCTGACAGACCATATAAAGCAATGGCATTAGAATATGACGGTATACCGTACATTATGGTGCGATCTGAAAAAACAAGCAAAGATATAGAAAATGGATATGAAGATAAGGGAAAGGCTGTATTTATCAATATTGAAGATGAAACATATTTTGAAATAATGCTACCTTAACCCACTGGCTTTAGACGGTGGATTAAGGTGGCAAAAATAGATATTTGTGATACAATAACCGGCGTTATGGGAGTATAGAAATCAAAGAATAGACACAAATATTTATTACAGTATCATATTATTTTTGTATGTAAGTACAGAAAAAAGCTTTTAGCATTAAAAGAAATGTATGCGATATTTCTGAAGAAATGTTAAAGCAATATATAAAAAATCAAGGGTAGAAAGGCGGGTGAGCTTAATGTTAAAGGCATATAGATATCGGATTTATCCAAACAAAGAACAAGAAATACAGTTAGTAAAGACATTTGGCTGTTGCCGTTTTGTGTATAATCAAACCCTTGCGTACAGAAAAGATGCTTATGAAAAAGAAAAAAAGTCTGTCAGTAAAACAGATTGTAATAATTATTGCAATAGAGAGCTGAAAAAAGTTTATGAATGGCTAAAAGAAGTAGATAAATTTGCTTTAACAAATGCAATTTATGATATGGATAATGCTTATCAAAAGTTTTTCAAAGAACATGCAGGTTATCCGAAGTTTAAGAGTAAGCACAGTAATCGTAAATCATATACAACCAATTTTACAAATGGGAATATAACTGTAGATTTTGATAGAGAAAGGATAAAGCTGCCAAAATTAAAAAGGGTAAAAATAAAATTACATAGAAAATTTTCAGGTCAGATAAAGGCTGCAACTATATCTAAGGTACCAAGCGGCAAGTACTATGTGTCTGTTCTTGTAGAAACTGAACATAGTCCGCTTGTAAAAACAAACGGGAAAATAGGATTGGATTTAGGAATAAAAGATTTATGTATCACATCAGATGGAAAGAAATATGAAAATCCGAAGACAATTAAAAAATATGAGAAAAAGCTTACAAAATTGCAAAGACAATTAGCAAATAAAACAAAGGGGAGTAGGAACTATCAGAAAAAAAGGAAACAAACAGCACTATACTATGAGAAAATAACTAATACAAGAAAAGATTATCTGCATAAGATTTCAAGTGAAATTATAAACGAAAACCAAGTGATAGTTTCGGAAAACTTACAGATAAAAAATATGGTGAAAAATCATAATTTAGCAAAATCTATAAGCGATGTATCG
>NZ_GL622296.1:2541339-2562260 GCF_000185385.1 Lachnoanaerobaculum saburreum DSM 3986 | reverse complement strand
AAAACACGATAGAGATATCAATGCGGCAAAAAATATATTGGCAGAAGGATTAAAACAAGTAGTATAAGAAAAAGCAATAGGGCAGGGACTGCCCGAATTAACGCCTGTGGAGATAGTAGGTTGCGAGGTCAGCGAAGCAGGAAGCCCATAGGCTTTAGACTATGGGTAGTTCACGGGTGTAGGCAGATACATTTTACGGATATAGAAAACATCTACGAAAATAATACAAAGCTGTTTACTATGTTCCCTGAACTTAAGATACTATGTGATGAAATAAAGAAAAATGATATAAATAAAGTAAGGGCAATGCTTGCAGTGGATATAGTACTTACAGGTAATCCAAGTGAAGAGGAAATAATGTCAATTATACTGCCTGAGGGTAGATAAGTGTCTTTTGAAGGAGTTAAAATAAATGCTGAAAATTCAGTAGACGGAAAAGAGCATGATATTCATAGCTTTGATGAATGGAGAGAATACTGTAAACCCGCTAAGGATCCCGGTAAATATGCATCACTGGTAGTTAAGTAAGAATATTTATATCTGACAAAAATATAATAAATCCGCTCTCTTGCCTTGAAAATGGTAGTCATTTGTGGCATACTTATTTTTGGTGTCTTAATGTAAAAGTCTGGTACAGGTTTATATCTTTTGATGTGATTTTACTTGTTACATCGCTTCGATTTGGGGCATATGAAATTATATAGAAGAGGAGTACTCATGAAGAAGGGATATCTGATAGCTATAATGATGATATTATTTTTGTCCGGTTGTGGTGGTAAAAAAGCATATTCATATAATCCTGATGAAAGTTCTATATTTATAGCTAAAGACGGCACATTGAAGTCAGCTTTGGTGCAAAAAATAGATACTAAGGCTAAGAGCGAAGAACTTAAAGAATTTGCAAATGCGGAAATTGAAGATTTTAATAAGCTTAATTCTGTAAATCAGGTGAAACTGGAAGAGGCCGGAATAAAAAATGATATTGCAAAGGTGGTATTTTCATATACTTCATTTGAGTGTATGCAGGGATTTGCAAAATTCACACAGGATAACAGCTTTGATTTAAAATCCGTAGAGGTATATAAGCTTAGCGATATTGATATATCAAGGATGGATTCTATAGAAATACCTGACGGTATAAAGGGTGATTATATGGCTGTGATAGACGGCAAGGCTGATGTTTATACAGAGGGTGAAATCACATACGTATCCAATAACATAGAATTTAACGGTAATACTGCCAAAGTAGATGGCTTTAATTATATTATTTTTAAATAAAAGGAGAAATTCATGGAATATAGCATGGAAAAAATCATAGCACTTGCAAAATCAAGAGGTTTTGTATATCCGGGTTCCGAGATATACGGAGGTCTTGCAAATACATGGGACTATGGTAATTTAGGTGTTGAATTAAAGAATAATGTTAAAGCTGCCTGGTGGCAGAAGTTTATTAAGGAGTCACCGTACAATGTAGGTGTGGATTGTGCTATCTTAATGAATCCGCAGACATGGATTGCTTCAGGACATTTGGGAAGCTTTTCAGATCCGCTTATGGATTGTAAGGAATGTCATGAGAGATTCAGAGCGGATAAGATAATAGAAGATTATATGCAGGAAAACGGCATTACTATAGAAGGCAGTGTGGACGCATGGTCAAATGATGAGATGAAAAACTACATTGATGAGCATGATATAGCCTGCCCGACATGTGGAAAGCATAACTTTACAGATATACGTCAGTTTAATCTTATGTTTAAGACATTCCAGGGTGTAACTGAGGATGCTAAAAATGTGGTTTATTTAAGGCCTGAGACGGCACAGGGTATATTTGTAAACTTTAAGAATGTACAAAGAACTTCAAGAAAGAAAGTACCTTTCGGTATAGGTCAGGTAGGTAAATCATTTAGAAATGAGATTACTCCCGGTAACTTTACTTTCAGAACCAGAGAGTTTGAGCAGATGGAGCTTGAATTTTTCTGCAAGCCGGGTAGTGACCTTGAGTGGTTTGACTACTGGAGAAGTTTTTGCAGAGATTGGCTGAAAGCTCTTGGAATCAAAGAGGAGCAGATGAGACTTAGAGACCATGACAAAGAGGAACTAAGTTTCTATTCAAATGCTACAACAGATATAGAATTCTTATTCCCGTTCGGTTGGGGTGAGCTTTGGGGAATTGCAGACAGAACGGACTATGACCTTAATCGTCATCAGGAGGTTTCGGGTCAGGATCTTTCATATTTTGATGATGAAACAAGTGAAAGATATATACCGTATGTTATAGAGCCTTCACTTGGTGCGGACAGAGTTACACTTGCATTCCTATGTGCGGCATATGACGAGGAGATATTAGAGGGCGGAGAGACAAGAACGGTTCTTCATTTCCATCCTGCACTTGCACCTGTAAAAATCGGTATCTTGCCACTTTCAAAGAAGCTTAATGAGGGTGCATTAAAGATATCTGAAGAATTGTCAAAGTATTATAATGTAGAGTTTGATGACAGAGGAAATATCGGAAAGAGATATCGCAGACAGGATGAAATAGGTACACCGTTCTGCATTACCTATGATTTTGATTCTGAAAGTGACCATGCTGTAACTGTAAGAGACAGAGACAGCATGGAGCAGGTAAGAATACCTATAGCGGAACTTAAAAATTACTTTGAGGACAAATTCAGATTTTAAATTATAAAATTTAACTTATTTTGAGTAGAGCTTTAACTTCATATTTGTGGAGGGAAGCTCTAATCGACTTTAAACCGGTAGCGAAAGGAAGAGATTATGGCACAGTATAATCATAGTGCAATAGAGAAAAAATGGAAGAAAAAATGGGAGGAACATCCGATTAATGTAGATGACGGAAAGAAACCGAAGTACTATTGTTTGGACATGTTTCCATACCCTTCAGGTTCAGGGCTTCATGTAGGACATTGGAGAGGATATGTAATATCTGATGTATGGAGCAGATATCAGGTACTAAAGGGTCACTATGTAATACATCCTATGGGTTGGGATGCATTCGGTCTTCCGGCAGAGAATTATGCAATAAAGATGGGTGTTCATCCTGCAAAGTCAACAGCGGAAAATGTGGCAAATATAAAAAGGCAGATAAATGAGATTGCCGCAATATATGATTGGGACAGAGAGGTAAATACTACGGATCCGAAATTCTATAAATGGACACAGTGGATATTTGTGCAGATGTTTAAAAAAGGTCTTGCCTATGAGAAGGAGTTCCCGATTAACTGGTGTCCTTCATGTAAGACGGGTCTTGCAAATGAAGAGGTGGTAGACGGTAAATGTGAGAGATGTGGCACAGCTGTTACAAAGAAAAATCTTCGTCAATGGATGCTAAAGATAACTGCTTATGCGGACAGGCTTCTTAACGATCTTGATAAGCTTGACTGGCCTGAGAAAGTTAAAAAGATGCAGTCCGACTGGATAGGCAAGAGCTATGGTGCAGAGGTAAACTTTAAGGTGGACGGAAGAGATGATACTATAGTCGTTTATACCACAAGACCTGATACACTTTACGGTGCGACATTTATGGTACTCTCACCTGAACATGAACTTGCAAAGTCTCTTGCCACAGATGCTCAAAGAGAGGCTGTGGAGAAGTATATCTTTGAAAGTTCTATGAAATCAAATGTAGACAGAATGCAGTCAAAGGAGAAGACAGGTGTATTTACAGGTTCCTATGCAATCAATCCTTTAAACGGTGCAAAGACTCCTATTTGGCTTTCAGACTATGTTTTGGCTGACTACGGTACAGGTGCTATTATGTGTGTGCCTGCACATGATGACAGAGATTTTGAGTTTGCAAAGAAATTTGATCTTCCTATAGTTCAGGTTATTGCAAAAGACGGTAAAGAAATCGAAAATATGACTGAAGCCTACACCGATGCGGTAGGCACTATGATAAATTCAGGTGATTGGAACGGTATGGAAAGCGCCAAGTTAAAGCTTGAAGCACCGCAGATGATAGAAGAGAAGGGCTATGGCAAGAAAACTACCAATTATAAGCTTCGTGACTGGGTGTTCTCAAGACAGCGTTATTGGGGTGAACCTATTCCGATAATACATTGTCCATGTTGCGGAAATGTACCTGTACCGGAGGAAGAACTTCCGCTTGAGTTACCTAAGGTGGAGAGCTATCAGCCTACAGGAACAGGCGAGTCACCGCTTGCGGCTATTGACGAATGGGTGAACACCACCTGTCCTGTATGTGGCGGACCTGCAAAGCGTGAGACCAATACTATGCCGCAGTGGGCAGGCTCAAGTTGGTATTTTCTAAGATATGTTGATCCGCATAATGATAAGGAGCTTGTAAGTAAAAAGATGGCGGATAAATACCTCCCTGTAGATATGTATATCGGCGGTGTTGAGCATGCCGTACTTCATCTGCTTTACTCAAGATTCTACACCAAGTTCCTACATGATATCGGTGTGGTTGATTTTGACGAGCCATTTACCAAGCTTTTTAATCAGGGAATGATAAACGGCAGTGACGGACAGAAGATGAGTAAGAGCAAGGGAAATGTTGTATCCCCTGATGATTTGGTGCGTGACTACGGCTGTGATGCACTCAGGATGTATGAGCTTTTTGTAGGACCGCCTGAGCTTGATGCCGACTGGGATGACAGAGGTATCGAGGGTGTTGCCAGATTCTTAAATAAGTTCTATAAGCTTGTAATGGACAATAAGGATAAGAATGTAGAGGCAGACAGAGAACTTTTAAGAGTTCGTGCAAATCTTATCTCGGATATTGAGCAAAGATTTAATGCATTCAGCTTAAACACTGTTATAGCAGGCTTTATGGAGTACAATAATAAGCTTATCGAGCTTGGTAAAAAGACAGGTGTGGATAAAGAAACATTAAAGGTATTCACCATTTTGCTTGCTCCATTTGCTCCGCATATCGGAGAGGAGCTTTGGGAAGAACTTGGAGGACAAGGATCGGTATTCCATGCAGAGTGGCCTACATTTGATGAGAGCCACAAGGAAGTGGATACCATAGAGGTTCCTGTTCAGATAAACGGAAAGACAAAGCTTGTTATTGAGCTTGATGTCAATGTAAGCAAGGAAGATGCTATAGAGGCAGGCAAGAAAGCACTTGCCGAAGCCGGAAAGCTTGAAGGAACAATAAGAAAAGAAATCTATGTTCCAAAGAAGATTATAAATATAGTGGTCGGATAAAATTAAAAGAAGTCGCCGGAAAATGACGGCTTCTTTTTATATTGTAAAAATCATTTCTTGACAGCAAAGTTAGGCAGTGCTAACATTGAATTGTAAATCATATCTTTTAGAAAAAGGGGGAGAAATAAATGAAATTAAAAGATATTATTGTAGTAAGTCTGCTTGGAGTGGTAGGTTTTGTTGTAAGCTTGTTATCAGGAATGATAACACAGGTATTCGGAACCTATGGAGTTTTTATACATGTTTCAATAGGAAGTTTACTATGTGCTCCGGTTTATTTTGTTATGTGTCATAAAATTGCTAAAAGAGGTACAATATTCATTTATTATCTGTTATCAGGTATTATTTATGCTGTTATGGGATTTATTCCTATGCTTCCGATTATGCTTGTAGCCGGTATTTTGGGAGAGGTATGTATAGGGGGTAAAGATAATTATATAAATGACGGCAGAATCGGCATATCATATGTGGTTTCACAGGTAATTTATGCACTGCACGGTTTCTTTTTCATACTTTTTTTAGGTGTGGAAGGACTGGTAAAAACTTTCCCGAATCTATTTAATGTTGAAAAGGCTCAAATGGTTAAAGGGATTTTCTTTAATCCTAAAAATATGGCAATCATATTGCTTATAGAGCTTTTAGCTTCAATTTTAGGTACATTGCTTGGCAAATATATCTATAATAAGTTTTTTAATAAGAGTATTACCAGAGCGGGAATACTGTCTTAATATTATGAAGACGGAAATACAAATAAAACTGATATCTGTGGGTATCCTTATGATAATCTATACAAGCATTGTGTTTTTTTGTACAATGCCTGTTTATTGGCTAATGCTGATTTTCAGTTTCTTTTTGGCAGCTGTTGTAAAAAGAAGAAAATCAATTCAGCTGTTTGCCTTTTATATTATTTTATTCGGTTTAATAAATATAGTTCCAAGTGAATACTTTTTGTATGGATGGTTTGGGGCAATCTATACAATGGTACTGATTATCCTTAAGCTGTTTCCTTTATGGATACTTGCAGGCATAATGTCTGATTTTAGCACATCCACAATGATATACTCTTTAAGGAATATACACTTACCGAATTCTTTATGTATCGGAGTGGCTATCTTTTTTCGCTTTATTCCGGAATATCGAGAATATTTATCAGAAATAAGGGAGGGATTAAAAGCCAGGAATATTGAAATAACTCTTTTCAGACCGATTCACAGCTTGGAAGTCTATCTTGTTCCTATGATTTACAAAGCCTTTGAAACAGGTGAAACTTTATCATGTGCTTTAATTACAAAAGGAATTGAATATGATTGTAAAAAGACTTCTTATCAGGATCTCTCTTTCACATGGAGAGATTATGCAGTTATTCTAGTCGGACTTATATTACTTGGTATTACGATATGTCAAAAATTATAAATGTTGATATAAAAAAGTTTTCATATAGTAAGGAAACTATTCTAAAGGATATCACTTTTTCTGTAAATAAAGGTGAATTTATTGTTATTACAGGATTGTCAGGATGCGGTAAGACGAGTTTGTTAAGACTGTTAAACGGATTGATTCCGGCATTATACGATGGAAATATAATAGGACAAATAAGTATTTTGGATAAGAGTATTTCAGACTACAAAGCCGGAGAAATTGCAAAGTATGTAGGGAATGTATTTCAAAATCCGAATGATCAGTTTTTTTCAAAGGATGTTGAAAATGAAGTGGCTCTTATTGGCGAAAATATGGGAATGGAACGCAATCTGCTACGGAGACAGGTTCAAAATTCTCTACAGGAAATAGGGATTTCTGATTTAAAAACAAGAAAAGTAAGAGAACTTTCAGGAGGACAAAAGCAAAAAGTAGCCATAGCTTCTACATTGGTATTTGACAGCGAAATCATTTTATTGGATGAGCCTTCGGCAAATTTGGATTATACATCTACAAATGAGCTTGGAAGAATTTTAAAACATTTGAAGGGTTGCGGTAAAACTATAATTATAGTGGAGCATAGACTGTCATATTTATTTCAGTTAATTGACAGAATGATAGTTCTTAAAGAAGGAAAGATTGAGGGGATTTTCTCATCAAAAGATTTAACATCAGATTTGGAACAAAAAAATGAACTCAGGTCTTTTAACAATAATAATTTAAAATCCGTTATGGAATATCCTGATGATAATCAAATGATAAGGATTGAAGATGTATATATAAGTAATAAAGGCTATAGTCTAAAGGAGCCGGTTAACTTTACTCTAAACAGTGGGGAATGTATAGCTTTAATAGGTGATAACGGGATAGGAAAGACAACACTTGCAAAACAGCTTTCAGGTATTATCCCGTTAAAAAAAGGAAAGACTTCATACAGCCGTTCCATAAAGGAGAGGCTATATGATGTAGCAATCAGTCTGCAAAATTGCAGTAATATGTTTTTTTGTGAAACTGTAGAAAAAGAATTGATTCCTAAAGATAAAATAAAAGACGGAAAATATTTGGAGGAGGTTAAAAGATACCTGCTTGAAATGGATTTATGGAATAAAAGAATGCTAAATCCACATGATTTATCAGGCGGAGAAAAACAAAGGCTGGCAGTTATTATAGCATTGCTTAAAAATTCCAAACTCGTTATTTTGGATGAACCTACAGCAGGGCTTGATTACAGGAGAATGAAACTCGTTGCTGATGCTATTGGAGAAAAAATAAAGAATACCCCTGTTATCCTTATAACACATGATATTGAGCTGATGTTTAAAGTTTGTAATACGGCATATTTACTCTCAAAAAATGGGAACAAGAAGATGATAATTCGTGGAAATGAAGATAAGATATTGGATTTTTTAAAAAAAGGGAAGTGAGAGTGATACAAGGTTTACAGTGATATTTTTGTTAAAGGGGCTGTCGGGAAATGACAGCCATAAAAAAGGAGAAAAAAAGATGGCTAGCGACAACCACCTTATATTTCAATTTTGTTCTGTGGGAAGTAAAATTACTTATTTCCCGACGCCCCTTTGAATTATTTAATCACAATCCAGTTTCCATCACGCTTTGATCCAATTCTTTCAATTATATTTTTTTCCTGTAAGGATTTTAATGCCCTTTCTATGGTTCTTTTTGTTACACCCACTTTTTCCGCAAGTTCAACTGATGTTAGATTTGAGCTTCCTATTAAGAATTGTATGACCTTCTTTTCAGTTTTAGTCAAACCGACATTCAAACCGACATTCAAACCGACATTCAAACCGACATTTTTTATGACAATTTCATCAAGTACATGCTTGTCAAAATGAATAGTGCATCTTATGTAATTATCTTCAATCTCAAAAGCTTCTTCTCCATATGTGTTGACAATTGTTGGAATGCCATGTCCTGTATGTTCAGTAAGTCCCATATTTAAAAATATTCTCATCAATGTAGTATTTCTTGGTTTACTGATTCCATCAAAAAATTGCTTTTTGGTCATTCCACTAGGCAATCCACCATGAGATAATATTTCGATTCTATCTTCAAACATGGAAATTTGAGGTTCTGTTATAGTCCAATCATTGTGAACAAGGGCATTTAAAACAGCTTCATTAACACAATCATAATTAAATAAAAAGATATCTTTTCTAGGTCTAACTGTAGTATCGGATATTGATACATTCTCTGCCTGAAGTCTGTTTTTAATTTTATCATAGGTTGTTAAAAGACAGCTATATCCATAATCACTTCTTTGAGATATTGAAGCTTTATTTGTTCCCTTAAATTTTACAAATATAAAAGGTATATTATTATTATCGGATAATAATTCTGCCAGTAGATTATATTCTCCATGCTCGTTTTTTAAGTTCAAATTCGTTTCAAAAGATTGATCATCTAAATGGTAGCCTTTTTCAGAATAATATATTTTAAGCTCTTTAAAGGATAAAGCAGATGAATTCGCTCTTTTCTTAAGCATGTATTCAGTATCTATAAACCTTTTCTCATATCTTATTTTAATTTGTTCAGGAGTCATTTCCTTGCAAGTTGTACCTATTCTTATAGTACAGCCGGAAGAAGAAAATCCATATTTTTTATTACAATAAATATGATTTTGTCCCTTATTTATATTAATCACAATAATTGTTTTTCCATCATCAAACTTAAGTTCTGAGCTAATCTCATCTTGTGGATTCGGTTCTATTTGACTTGTTATAATATCGGATATCTTTCTTAGGACTTCATCGATTTTTTCCACACCTACTACAATACCATTATCTTTTACACCAATAATAATGGTTCCACCAGAACTATTAAGGAACGATACTATTTCTTTTGTAATTGTATCTGAGTATTTCTCTTTTAATTCCAATGTCTCTGATTCAATATACTTGCTCATTGTATTCCTCCTTCAATTATAACTATCATAACATATTTGCGACATTTATATAATATAAACCGACATTATATTGTCGCATTCTTAAAATAATAATGTAAAAAAGTATAAAAAATCTTGGAATCGGCGTTTGCCGGCTCCAAGATTTTTTATTAAATAATTACCAATTAAACATTTCAATTGACTTTATAATATCAGCAGATGTAGAAAGGTTTTCTTTAATCTCATTTATCAGTGATAAAAAGTCATTGTGGAAAGTACAGCTTGCATCATTATAGCAACGATGAATCATCCATATATTATGAAATGTAGGATTTTTCTTTACCGATTCAATAAGTGCCTCTTCATAGCCCTTTTTATAAAACTTTTCTACAAAGTGGACCAATTCTCCGGGAGACCCGAAGTCGACACTCGGGTTTTGTGATATTATCTCCAAGATAGGTTTTACAAATTGGAACGGGTCGGGATACTCAAGCATTGCATCTATTATTTCATTATCAATATAATACTCTTCATCAGGTATCACCGCTTCTTTTAGTGCGGTGATTATATCTTCTTTATTCATAATTCTTACATTTACAAATTATTGTAATCCCTTTTTAAAGAAATTTTTAAACTCGGCCACTTCTGCAGATGATTGAGTGATTGAAACTGAATGTCTTGCACCGGCAGTTATACCCGGTTCATATGTCATAGGAACAAATTGCAGAGAAACTTCAGAATTTCCTACAAAACAAAAACCTAGAGATGTCTTTGTAAAACTCTCGTTTGCCTTATTAAAGACCATTGCATCCCCATACTCTGTAAGTTCGGCATTTACAGGAATAACTACAACTTCGCCTTCCTTGTATCCTACGATAAAGTTACTGTGTCTTGTAACCTGAACAATAACAGCATTGGTATAGTTTTCGGCGTGGCAATAAATAAGCTTGTAATCATCGCCGTTTGCAACACTGCTGTTAAATATTTCTCTCATTTTGGCTTTGTTCTTACGATTTTCCTCGTCAGTTGCTCCCATAAAAGCTTTTTTAAACAAATCCATTAACGCCATAATAATCTCCATTCCGCCATCACAGGTGATGGCATAAATATTTTAATGTCTAAACCGGGGTATCACCCTGTTTACATGCTTACAATACTCGATATAGTCGGCTCCGAATTTATCAAGCAACCACTTTTCTTCAGTACGCTTCATCAGTACAGTTAAGAATACATAAAATGTTACCGGGAATATAAGCAAGTATACATTATGTGCAGCTACCAGAATACCTGTATACACACATAAAAATGCAAGATATATAGGGTTTCTGACAATGGAATATATACCGGTTGTTACCAGATTCCCGGTGCTTATCTCTCTACTGATTCTTTGAATGATTACAGTATATATCCACAATGCTACTCCGACAAAAATGAGCAGAAAGCCTATAATCATCGCTACAGACTTTAAGCCCGGAAGGTCTCCGCCATTTAGAAATCCCTTCTTTTTTAAGAAAAGCCCAAGGACGGTTAGAAGTAAACAACTGACGACATAAATAGGACCGACACCAAAAACAGGTAATGTATTCTTTTTCATATAAGCCCCCTTTATATAAACTGTTTATACATTAAATCTAAAGAGTATTACGTCTCCGTCCTGTACTACATATTCTTTACCTTCTATACGAACAAGTCCCTTTTCTTTGGCGGCAGCTGTAGAGCCGCAGTCAAGCAGATCCTGATAGTTGATAACCTCGGCTTTGATAAAACCACGCTCAAAGTCTGAATGAATCTTTCCTGCCGCTTCCGGAGCCTTGGTTCCTTTCTTTATAGTCCAGGCTCTGCACTCATCCTCACCGGCTGTAAGATAGCTTAAAAGTCCGAGAAGGTCATAGCTGGCTGCTATAAGTTTGTCAAGACCTGATACTGATATACCGAGTGCATCAAGATATTCAGCTTTTTCATCATCGTCAAGCTGTGAAATTTCTTCTTCAATGGCTGCACATACAACAAATACCTTTGCATTTGACTTTGCTGCATATTCTTTTACCTTAGCTACATACTCATTTGAAGCACCGTCATCAGCAAGGTCTTTTTCCGCCACATTTGCGGCAAAGATAACCGGCATATATGTGATAAGTCCAAGTGATTTTACAAATGCGACATCCTCTTCATCAGAAGATGTGTAGCTGCTTGCCATATTTCCATTTTCAAGTATTTCTTTAAGTTCCATAAGTATATCAAGTTCATGCTTTAAAGATTTATCATTCATTGCAGCTTTTTTAGTCTTTGCAATTCTTCTTTCCAAAATCTCAATATCGGAGAAGATAAGCTCCAAGTTTATCGTTTCGATATCCCTTATCGGATCGACACTTCCCTCTACATGAATAATATTTGAATCATCAAAGCATCTTACTACATGGATGATGGCATCACATTCACGGATATTTGATAAAAACTGATTTCCCAGTCCCTCACCCTTGCTGGCACCTTTTACAAGACCTGCAATATCTACGAAGTCTATAAGTGCAGGTGTGACCTTCTTTGTATTATATAATTTGCCAAGTTCCTTTAATCTGTCATCCGGAACGGCAACAACACCTACATTCGGATCAATAGTAGCAAAAGGATAGTTTGCGGCAGTAGCACCTGCCTTTGTCAATGAGTTAAATAATGTACTCTTGCCCACATTCGGCAAGCCGACGATTCCTAGTTTCATATAAACCTTCTTTAAAATATTTTAGTATTGAATAAATATATTCACAATAAAACCTGAATAAATATCACGGTTAACGTGTTATATTTTAACATATAGGTATATAATTTAAAAGAGTAAAGCAGTGAGCTTTTGCAGAAAGGATGATCGGATGAAATTGCCATATGGAGCAAATGAAGATAATTTTAAAAAATGTAAAAAAATAGTTTCAAAATTTACAAATGATGACAAGAATTTAGATGAAGCTACATTAGAAATAATGAACATAGCATATTCTAGCGGAGGAGATTATTCGGATGAAATACTACTTGAGTATGTAAAAGCTTATTTTAAAAAAGCTTATTTTAATTGGTGACTTTTTTAAGACTGTAAAAATATTTTATGTTAAAATAGTATTGCTATATTGTAGTATAATGTATCATATTAAAGGATATATGATTTACAATGTATTGACATATATAAAGATTTACAATACTATACTATATATAAAGAGGTAATGAATATGGCTACAACAAATATTAATATAAGAGTAGATTCAGAATTGAAGCAATCGGCTGAAGAGTTGTTTAATGATTTAGGTTTAAATATGTCATCAGCTATTACGATATTTTTAAAAAGTGCTGTCAGTTATGACGGCATACCGTTTGAACTAAAGAGAAATGCTCCAAATACAAAAACCAAAATTGACCTTAGCGAATATTAGAAACTTAGATTGGGGGAGAACATGATAAATAAAAAGTTAAAATTTACTGTCATAAAAGAAATTTTCAGTTGGGCATCTGTACTGGTTGCGGCTGCTGTAATAGCAATTGTTTTAAATCTTTTTATTATAGCAAATTCAAGAGTGCCGACTCCTTCTATGGAAAATACTATAATGACAGGTGACAGAATTATCGGTTCCAGACTCACTTATCTTTTTAATGAGCCAAAGCGTGGAGATATTATAATCTTTAAGTTTCCTGATAATGAGAAGAAGTACTATGTAAAAAGAATTATCGGTGAGCCCGGAGATATTGTGGATATTAAGAACGGAGAAGTGTATTTGAACAATTCCGAAACTCCTCTTCACGAAAACTATATAAAAGAGCCTATGATTCCGGAAGCAGATATGCATTTTGAAGTGCCTGATGGAGCTTATTTTTGTTTAGGTGATAACAGGAACTCCTCCGAAGACTCCAGAAGATGGGTTCATTCATATGTATACAAAGAAAAAATAATTGCAAAAGTAATCTTCAGATATTTCCCGGGATTTAAGATTTTAAAATAATTACCCTAAAGTTTTTAGATATACTGAACCGGTAAAAGTGCCGCATATATAAAAGGAACCTTCAAAAAGTACAGGAATAAATCAAGCTGATATAAGTAAATTGGAAAACGGTACAAGAAATCAGACAGTAAATCTTTTAAAAAGATTGTAAGTAAAACAGAAAGAGTGCGTAGAAAGGTTAGGTATCACTATATGAAGATGATTAAGAATGAGTTATTGTATACACTTACTATTTTGATTGTACAAATGTTGTTTTTCATATATTTTATAAAACAGGGATGTACTTTAAAAGAACTTGTATGCAGTTACACATTCCTTATATTTTGGGGGACATATCTGATTTGCAGGATTCTTATTTTTATTGTAATAAGAAAATTTAATAAAAATAAGAAAGAATCATAGGTATATAAATGTTAAAATCATATCTTAAACTAAGCATCATTCACCCTATGTAAAATACATAGGGTATTTTTAATGCAAATTCATACTAATTTTCGCTGTCATATCCTCTCTAATATGCTATACTATGAAAATAAAAATATTTGGAGGTATATATGGACGTTTCGTTTCCACATTTGGGGATTTATATAAAACATTTGGTAAATCATATTGATATTTTCGGATTCAGGATTGCCTTTTACGGGATAATAATAGCACTTGGAATGCTGGCAGGAATCAATTTGGCATGTGCAGATGCCAAAAGAAGGGGGCAGAATCCGGAAGTTTATCTTGATTTTGCAATGTATGCCATAATATTTTCAATAATAGGTGCCAGAACCTATTATGTAATATTTGAGTGGGATATGTATAAAAATGATCTTTTGCAGATATTCAATCTAAGAGGCGGCGGACTGGCAATATATGGAGGTGTAATAGCGGCGGTAATTACACTTATAGTTTTTACCAAGATAAAAAAACAGTCATTTTTTTCTATGGCGGACAGCGGAGTTTTAGGGCTTATTTTAGGTCAGATTATAGGAAGATGGGGTAACTTTTTCAATGCGGAGGCATTCGGCGGTTATACTGACTCACTCTTTGCACTAAGATACAGACTTGATATAGTCGGTACAGGGATGTTAAATAATGATGTACTAAACCATGTTATGGAGACGGACGGAGTAAAATATATTCAGGTTCACCCGACATTCCTTTATGAGAGTTGCTGGAATCTGGCATTACTTATATTCATGCTTTGGTATAGAAAGAGAAAGAAATTTGACGGTGAGGTCTTTTTTATCTATCTTGGCGGATACGGCCTTGGAAGAATGATAATAGAGGGACTTCGTACAGACAGCCTTTTGTTACCGCATACAAATATAGCGGTATCACAGTTACTTGCAGGGATATGTTTTGTAGTTTCAATCATATGTGTAATAATCGGAAGGAAGAGAGTAAAGAATGCGACTGAATAAGTTTTTGGCAAGCATCGGAGTTTGTTCAAGAAGAGAGGCTGACAGAGCTATAGAAGCAAACAGAGTTATGATAAACGGAGAGACGGCAGAGCTTGGAGCCATAGTCGGTGAAGAAGATTTGGTAAGCCTTGACGGAAGATATATTGCAACAGGCAAGGATGTAGAAAAGGTAAAGCCTATAATTATTGCCTTTAATAAGCCTGAGGGCGTAGTATGTACCACCTCCGATAATGACGGTGCCACAAATGTAGTGGACTATATAGGAATGAAGGAGAGGATATACCCTGTAGGCAGACTGGATAAGGATTCAAGCGGATTATTACTTCTTACAAATCAGGGTAGTCTTACAAATTCTCTTCTTAGGGCTGCAAACTATCATGAAAAAGAATATATAGTAAAAGTAAATAAGGATATAGATGATGAATTTATAAATAAAATATCAAACGGTATATACCTTTATGAACTTAAGACAAAGACAAGAAAATGTAAGGTAAGAAAATTAAATAAAAATACTTTCAGTATAGTATTGACTCAAGGACTTAACAGGCAAATAAGACGAATGTGTGCAGCCTGTGGCAGAAAGGTACAAAAGCTCAACAGGGTAAGAATAGTGAATATAAAACTTGACGGTTTGGCAGTAGGGGATTATCGTAATTTAAGCGATGAAGAGATAAAAAAGCTGTATAAAGAATTGGGGATAAAAGACAATGGATAAAAGAAAAAGAATCAAAGAACTGGTGGAAATTTTGAATAAAGCTGCAAAAAGCTACTATGTGGATGCAGTGGAGATAATGCCGAATATAGAATATGACAAGCTGTATGATGAACTTGTAAGCCTTGAAAAAGAGACAAATGTTGTACTTTCTAATTCACCTACACAAAATGTAGGCTATGAGACGGCAAGTGAATTGCCGAAGAAGGCACATGAAAGTCCTATGCTCTCACTTGATAAGACTAAGAGTGTAGCTGAACTTGAGGATTGGCTTGGGGATAATAAAGCATTGCTGTCATGGAAGATGGACGGTCTTACTATTGTACTTACATATAGAGGCGGTGAGCTTGTGGAAGCCGTTACAAGAGGAAACGGTATTATCGGTGAGGTGATTACCAATAATGCAAAAAACTTTCAAAATGTTCCGCTAAGGATTGAGTACAAGGGAGAGCTGATATTAAGAGGTGAGGCTGTTATAAAATATTCCGATTTTAAAAGAATAAATGATAGTATTACCGATGCCGATGCCAGGTATAAAAACCCGAGAAATCTTTGTTCAGGTTCTGTAAGACAGTTAAATCCTGCCGTTACAAGGGAGAGAAAGGTATATTTCAATGTTTTTAATGTGGTAAGAGCGGATAATATAGACTTTGAAAACTCCAAGGCAAAGCAGTTTGAGTGGGCAAAAAATGAGGGCTTTGATGTAGTGGAATATAAATTTACACAAAGAGCTTCTCTTGCAGATGATATAGCAAAGTTTGAGTCTAAGATAGCAGAAAATGATATTCCGTCTGACGGACTTGTGCTTTTGCTGGATGATATTGCACTTGGTGAAAGGCTTGGAAGTACTTCAAAGTTTCCACGAAATGCGATGGCATTTAAATGGAGTGATGAAAGACAGACTACAAAGTTAAAATATATTGAGTGGAGTCCTTCAAGAACCGGACTTATAAACCCTGTGGCTGTATTTGAGCCTGTAGAGCTTGAAGGAACTACAGTGTCAAGGGCAAGTCTTCACAATGTAAGCATCTTTGAAGAGCTTATGCTTGGAGTCGGTGATGAGATATCCGTTTATAAGGCAAATATGATAATTCCGCAGGTATATGAGAATCTTACAAAATCAAATACTGAAAAGATTCCGAAAATATGTCCCGCTTGCGGAAGGGATACCACTATAAAAAAAGACAATGAGTCAAAAGTGCTTTTGTGTACCAATCCCGACTGTCAGATAAAGCATATCAAGCAATACGCTCTGATGGCATCCAGAGACGCACTTAATATAGACGGGCTTTCAGAGTCCACACTTGAAAAATTTCTTTCAAAGGGCTTTATAAAAAGTGACAGCGATTTATTCCGGCTTGATAAGTTTAAGGATGAGATCATAAATATGGAAGGCTTCGGGAAAAGAAGCTATGAAAAGCTGATAGCCGCACTTGATGAGGCTAAAAATACCACAGTATCAAGATTTCTTTATTCTCTTGGTATAGCCGGAATCGGAAGTGCCAATGCAAAGATGATTGCAAAATATTTTGACAATGATATTGACAGAATAATATCTGCAAGTAAGGATGATTTGCGCGATATAGAGGGAATCGGAGAGGTGCTTGCAGGTTCAATAGAGGATTTTTTTAAGTCTGAAAAAAATATTGAAAATGTAGAAAGTCTTAGAAAGATTTTAAAATTTGAAACGGAAGAAAGCGGAGGCGGTGATAAATTTGCCGGAAAAGTATTTGTAATCACCGGTTCACTGACACATTTTTCAAATAGAAATGAAATGAAGGAGCTTATAGAAAAAAATGGCGGTAAAGTATCGGGAAGTGTGTCAAGTAAGACAAATTTCCTTATAAATAATGATACCGGCTCCAATTCTTCTAAGAATAAAAAAGCCAAGGAGCTTGGAGTAGAGATAATCTCGGAAGAAGATTTTCTAAAGCTTTTGGAATAATTATTTTTGTAGACAATTGTCTACCGGGAAAGAGGTATTATGCCGATAAAAATACAGAAAGAATTACCTGCAAAGGCGATTCTTGAATCTGAAAATATATTTGTGATGGATGAGGACAGGGCTATATCACAGGATATTCGCCCGCTACAGATTTTGATACTTAATCTGATGCCTATAAAGGAGGATACGGAGACTCAGATACTTAGAGCATTGTCAAATACTCCCTTACAGGTGGACTGTTCATTCCTTATGATGAAGAGTCATCAGTCAAAGAATACAAGTCAAAGTCATTTGAATAAATTCTATACATTCTTTGATGATATAAAGACACAGAAGTATGACGGTATGATTATTACAGGTGCACCTGTGGAATGTATGGACTATGACAAGGTGAATTACTGGGATGAGCTTTGTGAGATAATGGAGTGGTCAAAGACTCATGTCACATCTACACTGCATATCTGTTGGGCGGCACAGGCAGGACTTTATTATCATTTCGGTATTCAAAAGTATGACAGAGCTGAAAAACTTACAGGTGTGTTCACACATGAGATTTTAAAGAAAAAGGTACCGCTTGTCAGAAGCATGGATGATTTTGTAAATTGCCCACATTCAAGAAATACCGAGGTAAGACTTGAAGATGTATTAAAGCATCCTGAGCTTGAAGTTTTGGCAAAGTCTGATGAGGCGGGTGTACTTTTGGTGTTGAATGAATACGGCAGCGGCTCACAGGTCTTTATTCAAGGTCATCCTGAGTATGACAGAATGACTCTTGGAAATGAATATCACAGAGATGTGGCAAAGGGGCTTAATCCTGCGTTGCCGAAGAATTATTTTACAGACAATAATCCTTTTTCAAGGCCGATACTTTGTTGGAGAAACTTTTCAAATACATTGTATGCCAATTGGCTTAACTTCTATGTGTACCAGAATACCCCATATGAGCTTAGTAATAATTTTGATTGGGTAATATAGTATATATTTTATAAATAAGTTCAAAGTGGTCTGATTTTATGATAAAATATGATTAAGCTTTCAGGTGGATTGCAGAGTAATGCCACCTGATAACAGATATGTTTAGTTTAAAGGAGCATGGCTATGAGCGGAAAATATGTTGCTTATGTAGGTTCTTATTCATATACCGGGAAAGCAAAGGGAATCACCATATATGATGTGGATACAGATAGGGGTTGTTTTGTAAAAAAAGATGAGGTGGATGTTGACAATTCCTCTTATGTCATCAAGTCAAGAAATCAAAAGACATTGTACTCAATAGCGGATGAGGGCATAGTTTCATTTAAGATATTGCCGGACGGCGGACTTGAAAGGCTTAACAGTGTGAAGATAAACGGAATGAGAGGTTGTCATCTTTCTACAGATGTTAATGACAGATATATCTTTGTATCAGGCTATCATGACGGAAAGATTACCGTGCTTAGACTACATGAAGACGGCAGTGTGGGAGAGATAGTGGATGAAGTCTATCATAAGGGACTTGGTTCTATTGCAGAGAGAAACTTCAGACCCCATGTAAGCTGTACCAGAACAACACCGGACGGTCATTTTGTGATGGCGGCAGACCTCGGTATCGATCAGGTGAAGATATATCATTTTGACAGCAAGGATGAGACGTTAAATCTTGTGGATATGATTTCATGCAATATCAATTCCGCACCGAGATTTTTTGAGTTTTCACAGGATGGAAAGTATCTTTATTTGATGTATGAAATGAAAAATGTGATAGATGTGTTCTCATATGAGGCAAAGCCGGGATGTAGAGTGCCTAATATTGAAAAAATTCAAACAGTACCTACAACAGGCAGCAGTAAACTGTCTGAACTTACCGCCGCTACCGCACTTTCATTTACAGCTGACGACAGGTTCATCTTTGTATCAAATGCAGGAGATGATTCGGTGTGCTTATATCAAAGAGATGCCGATACAGGTCTTTTGAAGGAGAAGATGTGTCTGCCGATAAGCGGTGAATATCCTAAGGATATAGCAGTTTTTGCAGATAATAAGCATATAGCATCTATAAATCATGAGAGTGGAACCATCACATTCTTTAAGATAGATTATAAGACAGGACTGATTGTAATGTGTGCCAATTCGGTAAAAGTCAATCAACCGAATTGCTGTGTAATAGTGGAGGTGTAATGGCAGGTTCCGGTTTTGGGAAAAGTTTTAGAGTGACGACATTCGGAGAGTCACATGGAGCGGCCTTGGGAGCGGTAGTGGACGGTGTACCGGCAGGTATAAGCTTATCTGAAGAGGATATTCAAAAGTTCTTAGACAGAAGAAGACCCGGTACAAGCAGTGTGACTACTTCAAGGAATGAAAGCGACAAATGTCGTATATATTCAGGAGTATTTGGCGGTTTGACCACAGGTACACCTGTTATGGTAATGGTTGAAAATACTTCACAGAGGTCACAAGACTATGACGAGCTGGCGATTATATATAGACCCGGACATGCGGATTTCGGATATGATTCCAAGTACGGCTTTAGGGATTATCGTGGCGGTGGAAGAAGTTCAGGCAGAGAGACAATCGGAAGAGTAATAGCCGGTGCAATAGCGTCAAAGGCACTTGATATGCTTGGTATAAAGGTGGAAGCTTTTACACAGAGCATCGGAAATGTATATGCAAGAGAACTGAATCTTGAAGAATGTAGTCAAAATGATATATATATGCCTGACAATGAAGCTGCACTAAAAGCGGTAGAACTTATAAAGAAGGCTAAGTCCGATAAGGATTCACTGGGCGGTATCATCGGATGTATAGCTACAGGTGTGATGCCGGGGCTTGGAGAGCCGGTGTTTGATAAACTTGATGCAAGGCTTTCGGCCGCTATTATGAGTATCGGAGCTATAAAGGGTGTAGAGTTCGGTGCAGGATTTCATGTAAGCACTATGACAGGTTCACAAAATAATGATCCTTTTTATATTGATGAGGATGATGAAGGAATACATATCAGAAAAAAGACAAATATGTCAGGCGGTATCTTAGGCGGTATAAGTGACGGTTCACCAATCATTATAAATGCGGCAATAAAGCCTACTCCGTCTATAGCTATGGAACAGGACACTGTAAATGCCGTCAATGAGGAAGTGAAGCTTGAGATAAAGGGCAGACATGACCCTGTGGTAGTTCCAAGAGCTGTAGTTGTGGTAGAAAGTATGGTTGCAATCACAATTTTTGATATGGTTCTTGAAAATATGAAATGCAGAATGGATAATGTACTGAAGGTATATAAAAAATAATTAAAAAAATAATATTCGGAGGCTTTTAATCACAATCTTTGTATGACAGGATTTTAGTGCAAGGGTTTTGTTTAAAAGCTTCAAATATTTTGAGGAGG
>NZ_GL622296.1:2536307-2539843 GCF_000185385.1 Lachnoanaerobaculum saburreum DSM 3986 | reverse complement strand
AAATGGTATGACGGTGCGGTATTTTATCATATTTACCCTATAGGAATGACCGGAGCGCCAAGGACAAATACATTTGAAATAGGCGAACATAGACTAAATAAAGTTTTAGATTGGTTGCCTCATATAAAGGCAATGGGAAGTGACGCAATCTATATAGGACCGCTTTTTGAGTCTGTGGCACATGGTTATGAGACTGTGGACTATAAGAAGCTTGATTCAAGGCTTGGAGACAATGAGGACTTAAAGAACTTTGTAAAGGTCTGTCATGAAAACGGTATAAAGGTCATATTGGACGGAGTGTTTAACCATGTAGGCAGAGAGTTCTTTGCCTTTAAGGATTTGAAAGAGCATAGAGAAAACAGTATTTACAGAGATTGGTTTAAAAATGTACATTTTGATTGGAACAATGACTACAATGACGGTCTATACTATGACAGCTGGGACGGACATGGCACACTTGTAAATCTGAATCACCAAAATCCTGCTGTAAGAGAGTATTTTTTGAATGTGGCAAGATTTTGGATAAGTGAGTTTGATATAGACGGAATAAGACTGGATGCGGCCGATGTACTTGATTTTACATTTATGAGGGAGTTAAGGTCGGTGACTAATTCATGTAAGTCTGATTTTTGGCTTTTGGGAGAAGTTATCCATGGGGATTATACCAGATGGGTAAATAATGAGATGCTTCATTCGGTAACCAACTATTGGCTTCACAAGGCTCTTTATTCAGGACACAATGACCACAACTATTTTGAGATTGCACATACCGTAAAACGCTGCACAGATATGGGAATGCATATCGCCAATGCTTTTTATAACTTTGTTGACAACCATGATGTGGCAAGGATTATCACAAAGCTTAATAAAAAGGCACATTTCTTCCCTGTTCATGTACTTTTGTATACATTACCGGGAAAGCCGTCCATATACTACGGCTCCGAGTTTGCTATTGAGGGTGAGAAAAAGCCTTATGCGGATGAACTGCTTCGCCCGGAGCTTAAGATTGAAGATTATAAGGATGCCGTTACTACAAATGAGAATACAAAAAGGATTGCGGCTCTTGGCAATATGAGACTTAATAATCAGTGGGTAGGAGAAGCAGGCTACAGAGAACTTTTGCTGACGAACAGACAGTATGCGTTCTTAAGAGAATATGGAGATAAGAGACTTGTTGCCATAGTAAATAATGATGACAATAATGCAGATATCAATCTTAATATCGGCGGCAGGTTCACTGAATTATTCTCAGGGGAGACAAGAGATTTTGACGGAAATATGCATGTAAATATCGCAGGTAATTCAGGTCAGGTTTGGATAGGGTAAAACCTATCCTATTTCTTTAATTTCAGATAATCAACGACTATCAATCCTATATCTAAAACAGACAGAAGTGAAAGTATTATCTGGGTGGTAAGATATGCCTGCATAAATGATAATTCACTGTAGTTGTTATTTGCATAATTATAAAGGAATATACGTGGTGCAATTTCATCCGCATTAAATATCAATATCAACAGTACAAGCAGTATTGCAACCTTGTAAGCTATATAGGTTATGCTGTTATCATCGTTTCTATTCATAAGTAACCTCCTGTAGTGTGCGGTTAATTAAGTATCATTAACACAAATATATATTATTTGAAGTTAAAGTGCAATAGTATACATATTTTATAGTTAAAACAGAATAAAAAACTTGATAGATACAAGTGAAATGTATATACTGTTAGCGATTAATTTTTAGTTTTGTATTTATAGAAAGGTGATATGTATTAGATGAAGAAAATAATAATTGCGATTGCAATAATAATTGTACTTGTTGCAATCGGATGGTATTGCAGATTTATTTTCGGGCTTGCGTCACAGATGGCAAACCCTAAGGTATCCACGTTGGAAAAGGAGATATCTTGGGAGAAGGAGCATAAGCTTTGGGGAGATTATGACGACTATGAGAAAGAAGATTATATAGTAAAGGGTCTTAATGACTATGACCTCCATGTGACCTTGGTAAAAAATCCTATACCAAGTGATAAGTATGTGATAATCAGCCATGGCTTTAAATCAAACAGATACGGTGCGGTGAAGTATGTGGATTCTTATATTGATCTTGGATTTAACTGCATTATCTATGATATGAGAGATCATGGTGAGAATGAAAAGGCGGCGGTAAGCCTCGGGCAGTTTGAATCTGAGGACTTATATAAACTTATTGAAGATACATATAACAGATACGGCAATATAAAGCTTGGGCTTCACGGTGAGTCAATGGGTGCAGCGACTTCGCTGATGGTGCTTGCTAAAAAGCCAAAGGTGGATTTTGTAGTGGCGGATTGCGGTTTTGACAATCTGTACGATCTTATTCACACAAGCTACGGTGTGGCAAAGGTGGGCTTTGTCTTGCCGAGTGTAAATGCGGTTATGAAGCTAAGATACGGATATGATATGAAAAAGACTTCGCCAAAGGATGCCCTTGTCGGAAATGAAGTACCTGTATGCTTCATACATGGTGAGGCGGATACCTTTATTTTGCCTGATAATTCGCAGGTAAACAAGGCTGCTACAGCAGGGTATTCAGAGCTTCATTTGGTACCGAATGCGGCACATGCACAGTCAAGAGAAGTGCTTGGCAAGGCTGAATACAGGGGTATAATAGGTGACTTTTTGAATAATATAGACTTTAAATAAAGCTTTTTGAGATTAAAAAATATCCTGACAAGTAAAAGGCATTAGCGTTGTGACTTGTCAGGATACATAAAAATGTCCTTCTTACGATACCAAATTAGTGGAATTCTACATTATAACGATTCAAGATATCTACAGCCAAATCAAACTTTTCTTTTTTATACACATAATTTTCTCTAGCATAGTGTTCAATGAATATTTCGTCCTTAATAAATAGGGAGAAAAACGGCAACAAATTTTCTTCTTCGTCTTCTCCTGCAGGATAAACAAAACTTTTTAGAATTACAATTTTATTTAAATCGAGCATATCTGTAGTCCCACTAAGTCTGATTAAGAATTGTTTTATCTCTATTACTCTAAAGCCCAAATTAATTGCCAGATTTATAGCGTCAATTTCATCATTCCAGCAATTTAGTTCCACTTCTCTTTCTTTATCTAAAAACAGCTTCAACACTTCAAGTAGCCAATAATTATCTTGCCAGTCATCAAGCTCAAAACTATAGTATTTTAGCAACAGTTTAATCTCCTCTATAAAATTGTCTATTATAAAACTATAGGAGCAAGATATAACAATATAGTGGTAATTACAACTGAAACACTTCCCCATACAGCAGAATTAACTATTTTATTCTGTGTGGATAAAATTCAGTGTTTCCCGACAGCCCTTCTGATTTTAGTTTTTTAGAGCTTCACTTAATAAAAACATACTGTTGAGATAATGTTTATACTCCGGCCCTTTTTTATTAAAGTCATCTTCGTTTATTCCTCTATAAACATAAATTGCAATTTCAAAAAAGGATGAATTAGACATAAAATAATCTTTATCCGGTATATAAACTAATATAATCTTAGGAG
>NZ_GL622296.1:2527041-2536011 GCF_000185385.1 Lachnoanaerobaculum saburreum DSM 3986 | reverse complement strand
TTATATCATCCTGTGATTTTTTTGGTATAATGATATCATTTTTATAAAAGTTATAAACCGATGGCAAAAAACTGCTATCTGTAGTAGATATATCTCTGATAGTACGATAATTACAAATGTATTGGTCCATAAAGTTCTCCTGTATTAATCCATCGATAATGAATCCTTTTGAATAAAATGTCCTTGACTTTAAAACACTACTATGCACAAAAGTCTTGTATTTTTTGTCAGGATATTTTTATTTAGTTCTGTGAGGAGTAGAAATGCTTATTTCACAGCCCCCTTTTAAATTCTGATATATTTATAAATACATAATCTATGAAGTTTTTGAAATTTTGTAATAATCCACAGCTATCAACAATGCATCAAGGATTGATAAAATACTTAGGATGATTTGTACCGATATATATGTTCTCATTCCCTCAAATTCACTAAAGCCTTCGGTATTTAAGGAATAAATAAAATCGGAGATTTTACTTCCGTTAAGTATACATATAATCAATAATATCAGTATAACAACTTTTACAGACAGGCTTAAATTAAGGTCAAAATTATCGGTTTTATTCATATAATATAAATCCCACTTTACAATAATATAAAATAAATTATGTTTTAACAACTTCACTATATCATAGCAAGTATTAAAATACAAATTAAAAAACATAAAGAAATTGATAAAAACTTATTTGTCGGTTTAATATCACTTTACAGATTTATTTATACATAGTGCTATAAAATTTATAAATAATAGATATGAAAATTGAAGAAATAAATAAAAATAAATTGCTTGACAGCTGTTTCAGATGATGTATAATGTTCTTTGTTTAATAACACTAAACTTTTTACTTAGAAATAGTGTGCAACACAAAGAAAGGTTTTTATGGATATCGGTTCAAAACTGAAAAGACTCAGAGTGCTTGCAGGGCTTACACAAGAAGAGCTTGCCGACAGGGCGGAATTGTCAAAGGGATTTATTTCACAGCTTGAGAATAATATTACATCCCCGTCCATAGCAACTCTTCTTGATATTTTGCAATGCCTCGGAGTACAGATAAAGGATTTTTTTGATGAAGAAACCGAGACGCAGGTTGTTTTTACAGAAGAAGATTACTTTATTAAAGAGGATAAAGAACTAAATAATACCGTCAAATGGATAATACCGAATGCACAAAAAAATATGATGGAACCTATACTACAGATTATAGAACCAGGAGGGCTTACATATCCTGACAATCCTCATGACGGTGAGGAGTTCGGATATATTCTTTCGGGCAGTGTGGAGATACATAGGGGAAATGATATGTATGTAGCAAAAAAAGGTGAGTCTTTTTATTTTACATCGGATAAAAAGCATTATATCAGCTCAAAGCGTGGTGCAAAGCTTATTTGGGTCAGCACACCGCCTAATTTTTAGAATATTTTGGAGGAAGTATGAGTACATCTCTTATTGATTTAGAACATATCTCAAAAAGTTTTGACGGAGAGATTGTTTTAGATGATTTGAATTTATCAATTAAAGAAAACTCTTTTGTAACTTTACTGGGGCCGTCAGGCTGCGGTAAAACTACCACCCTTAGGATAATAGGGGGATTTGTACAGGCGGACAGCGGTAGAGTAATATTTGACGGCAAAGATATATCAAATATACCGCCTAATAAGAGAAATTTAAATACCGTATTTCAGAAGTACGCATTATTTCCTCATATGAGTATTGCGGAAAATATTGCTTTCGGACTGAAGATAAAAAATAAGCCCAAGGCATATATAGATGACAAGATAAAGTATGCACTGAAGCTTGTAAACTTAAAGGGTTTTGAAAACAGAAATATAAATCTGCTCTCAGGAGGACAGCAGCAAAGAATTGCAATAGCAAGAGCTATTGTAAATGAACCGAAAGTACTGCTTTTAGATGAGCCGCTTGGAGCACTTGATCTTAAGCTTCGTCAGGATATGCAGTATGAACTTATCAGACTGAAAAACGAGCTGGGTATCACATTTATCTATGTCACACATGATCAGGAAGAGGCACTTACAATGTCTGATACTATCGTAGTTATGAATCAGGGCTATATCCAGCAGATGGGTTCACCTGAACAGATATATAATGAACCTGAAAATGCCTTTGTGGCGGACTTTATAGGTGAATCAAATATAATTGCCGCTACCATGGTACAGGACAGACTTGTAGAGATTTTCGGTGCAAAGTTTGCCTGTGTGGATGAGGGATTCGGCAACAACAAACCTGTGGATGTGGTAATAAGACCTGAGGATATAGATCTTGTGGAACCTGATAAAGGTACTTTGGTGGGCAGGGTGACTCATTTGATATTCAAAGGTGTACATTATGAGATGGAAGTAACCACTCCGAACGGTTATGAATGGCTTGTACATTCCACAGATATGTTCCATGTAGGTAAGGAAGTAGGAATCAGTGTAGATCCTTTTGATATTCAGATAATGAATAAGCCTGAGTCTGAGGATGAGGAGGCTGTGGGAGTAAATGAATAAAGACTTTAGAAAGGTATTGGCATTCCCATATATTATATGGATGGCAGGTTTTACAATAATACCGCTGTCGCTTATCTTTATATATGGACTGACTGATAAAAGCGGCAGTTTTACATTTGCAAATGTGCTTGCAATATTTGCAGGAGAACACTTTAAGGCACTGATTCTGTCAATAAGCCTGTCTGTGGTGAGTACTGTTATATGTCTTATAATGGCATTTCCGCTGGCACTGACACTGAAAAGTAAAAAGCTTGATAAGGGAAGTTTGATAGTATTTATCTTTATTTTACCTATGTGGATGAACTTTTTGCTTAGAACATTGGCATGGCTTTCACTCCTTGAAAAGAACGGAATTATAAATACAATTTTACATTTTCTGCATTTGCCGGGGCTTAATATAATAAATACACCTGCCGCCATTATACTTGGTATGGTATATAATTATCTGCCTTTTATGGTATTGCCGATATACAATGTGCTTGAAAAGATTGATGACAATACTATAAATGCGGCAAGAGACTTAGGCGCAAATACAATGCAGACTTTTACAAAGGTTATAATGCCCTTAAGTATTCCCGGCATTGTCAGCGGAGTTACAATGGTATTTGTACCGGCACTTACAACTTTTGTTATCAGTAATATTCTTGGAGGAAGTAAGGTACTTTTGATAGGAAATGTAATAGAGCAGGAGTTTACAAAGGGCAGCAACTGGAATCTCGGCTCTGGACTTTCACTTATTATGATGATTTTTATATTGATTAGCATGGCATTTATTGCCAAGTATGACAAAGACGGGGAGGGAATAAGCGTTTGATTTTTTCAAAGATTAGAAAAGTACTGGGTGATATCTACCTTGTATTTGTATTGATTTTTTTGTATGCCCCGATAGCTACTTTGGTGATTTTAAGCTTTAACACTTCAAAGTCAAGGAACAGATGGGGAGGGTTCACTTTTGATTGGTATGGTGAGCTTTTTAAAAGTTCCACAATAATGTCCGCCTTCAGAAACACACTTATAATAGCATTTTTATCGGCACTTATTGCGACAATTATAGGTACGATAGCCGCCATAGGTATCAACAATATGAGAAAGCTGCCTAAGACTGCGGTAATGGCGGTCAACAATATCCCTATGTTAAATGCCGATATTGTAACAGGTATATCTTTGATGCTCGGATTTATTGCATTCGGTATCAGTCTGGGATTTAAGACGATTCTTATAAGCCATATAACTTTTAACATTCCATATGTATTGCTTTCTGTAATGCCCAAGCTTAAGCAGACCGAGAGAGTTACATATGAGGCGGCTCTTGACCTTGGAGCTACGCCTCTTGTGGCATTTTTTAAGGTGGTATTTCCTGATATATTCCCGGGAATAATATCAGGATTTTTACTTGCCTTTACAATGTCACTTGATGATTTTATAATAACATATTTTACAAAGGGAGCAGGTATCAACACTATATCTACTCTGGTATATTCTGAGGTACGAAGGGGCATAAAACCGAGCCTGTATGCACTCTCTACTATCATATTCGGTACTGTTTTGATTTTGCTTATAGTATCAAATATTGCACAGAATAAAATAAAGAAAAATAAATAATAGAATAAATAGAATAAGAGGAAATAATGTGAAAAAGAAATTTATAAGTACAATGACTGTGATGAGCATGCTTTTTGTAGCGGTATTATCAGGATGCGGAAAAAGTGATGCAGGTGCCAAGGCGGGCAGCGCCGGAGAACTCTATGTATATAACTGGGGTGAATATATAGATGAGAGTATTATAGATGAGTTTCAGAAAGAAACAGGTATCAAAGTTGTATATGATATGTTTGAGACAAATGAGGATATGTATTCTGTAATTGAAGCCGGCGGAGTAGTATATGATGCGGTATGTCCTTCAGACTATATGATTGAAAAGATGATAAAGAACGATATGCTTGCTGAAATTGACTTTAATAATGTGCCGAATGTAAAGAATATTGATTCTAAATACATGGAGATGTCAAAGGCATTTGACCCTGAAAATAAATATTCCGTGCCATATACATGGGGGACTGTGGGTATACTTTATAATACTTCTATGGTTAAGGATGATATAACAAGCTGGGGAGATCTTTGGAATACTAAGTATCAGGGAAATATACTTATGCAGGACTCTGTGAGAGATGCATTTATGGTGGGTGAAAAGCTGCTTGGATATTCTATAAATACTACAGACAAGTCGGAACTTGAGAAGGTAAAGGATAAGCTTATAGAACAGAAGCCGCTTGTACAGGCTTATGTTGTGGATCAGGTGAGAGATAAGATGATCGGTGGTGAGGCAGCTATAGGAGTTATCTATTCAGGTGAGATGCTCTATGTTCAAAATGAGGTCAAAAAGGCGGGCGGAGATTTTGAACTTAAGTATGTGATACCGAAAGAGGGTACCAATGTCTGGATTGATTCATGGGTAATTCCGAAGAATGCCAAGAATAAGGAAAATGCCGAAAAGTGGATTGATTTTTTAAACAGACCTGAGATTGCAAAGAAAAACTTTGAATATATTACATATCCTACACCAAACAAGGCTGCATATGATTTGCTTGATAAGGATTTGCAGAACAATACTGCACTCTTCCCGACAGACGATATGCTCAAAAACAGTGAAGTTTATAAGTATATAGGAGATGAAGGCGACAATCTTTATAATGAGCTTTGGAAAGAAGTAAAGGGGAACTAAAAAAGTACTGCTGTAGAATTGGTCTATGGCAGTTTTTGTATTATATTTACTTATGGCTAAATTTGATATATAATTTAGCTATAGTTTGGAGGTGAGATTATGCAGATTGTGCCTATGAGAGATTTAAAAGATACTGTGCAGATTGAGAAGAAATGTCAGAACGGTCCGGTTTTTGCTACTAAAAACGGTTATGGAAAGCTTGTAGTTATGAATATGGAATACTATGAGTCTAAGATTGCTAAAATTGCAGAGGCTGATTTCATTAATGAAGGTATTGTAGATTTTGCAAACGGAAAAATAAATGATGGAAAAGAAGTAATAAAAGAATTGAAGGATAAATATGGAATATAATAATTTTTCATATTATCTTACCAACCGTGCACAAAATGATTTAAATAATATAGTTAAATATATTGATAGAGAATTATGTAACAGGGATGCTGCAATATCATTTATTCAGTATTTTGAAAAAGAAATGGACAATTTATGTAAATTTCCAAACATAGGTTCAAGATTAAACAATAGATATTTGAAAAGAAATGATATATGTAAGGTAACGGTTAAAAATTATATAGTGTATTATTTTGTTGAAAAAAGTAAAAACATGATAGTAGTAGTAAGAATATGACATTCTTTGCAAAATCAGGATGACTTGTTAAAATAATAGAAAACATGTGGTTGTCAGGAAATAAGCATTTTACTTTTTGCAGAACTAAAAAAATATTCTGACAAGTACAAGGCTTTTTGGAATTGTGACTTTGTCAGAATATTTTGTTTTAAAATAATCTGGTGCTATTATATTCAATATGTTTTTCTTCTATTTCTAATGTGTTGATAGCCTTAATTCAATTATGTTATACAAGGTAATATCATAAGTATAAATAAAGTTGATTTTCTATTGACCTATTTCAAAAGATATTTATAATAAGTAACTGTAAGTTTATTATAACATATGATGGAGAAAATGGTTATTGTCAGCTATCTTTTTTGTGTAAAAATTTAGGGGGTGGTATGACTCAAAATGAGTCACACCATCTCTTTTTTATATGTGTAAAAAATTTTTTATATTTATCGCACCTGTTTTATTTAGGTAATCAAAGAGGGTAAGCAGTAACAGTGCTATTGTATAGAATAAGATAACAAGCATATGGAATCTGTAGCTTATTGAAAGATATCCTATATACTCTCTTATAAGCGCGTTGAGTGTGAAGTACCACTTGGTCTTTGAGCCGTAGCCGATGCAAGGTATATTCAGCTTTTTTGCAAATACCAAAGCACGGAATACATGGTAGGAAGTGGTGACAATGGCAATTTTAGAGTTTTTATTATCTATAAGTTTATAAGAAAAGAGAAGATTCTCCTTTGTGTTTTTTGACTTATCCTCTATAATAATCTTTTCATCGGATACTCCCTTTTGCTTAGCATAATCAGCCATAGCTACGCCCTCCGGGATATCTTCGCCGGGACCCATACCGCCTGATAATATAAGCTTGGCATTAGGATTATACTTTAAAAGTTCTATGCCCTTATCTATTCTGCCTGCAAGCAGCGGCGTTACTCTCTTTCCCTTGATACCTGCACCAAGCACTATTATATAGTCAAGTTTTTTATTTCTACCTATATGGATTAGATTCAAAATAGCTGAGATACAGTACATTGCCATCAAAAATAACAGGTATATAAATATAAAACTAAGCATCTTATATACTAAATCTGCAATCAGTAAAAGAGGTTTTTCATATACATTTGTGAGGCTTTTCAATCTGAAAAGAGGCCATACAAATATATAAATAACAAGTGATATTGAAAATGCCAGTGACAGTATATTCTTTAATCTTAGACCCTCTTTTTTTAGTATAAGTATTCCCTGTACAAAATAGGTAATGATAAGTACAAACGGAAACAGGGCAATTGCCACAATAAATATTATTCCAAGTACCATTACCAAAGAATAAGTAGCGGTATTCTTCTGTAAGATTTCAGAATAATAAAAAAGTGAGAACAGTCCGGTAGTGCCTATAGTAATCAAGTAGATTAAAAACAGTATGCCGGTTAACATTCCGCGGGGTTCCTTTCTCATATGAGTGATAAATACGATACTCATAAGTAGGAATGGAATAAAAGCAATAAACTGAATCATAAGCCCTCTTTATAAATTAGATAAATTTTACTCTTTCTTCAATATTCTCTTTTGCCTTAGGTTCCGGTTCTGTTACAATTCCGCCAAAAGGCATTTGAGCAATTAACTTCCATGACTTGGGAATTTCAAACATTTCTTGTACAAGGCTGTCAATCACAGGGTTATAATGCTGTAAGTTTGCACCGATTCCAAGCTCTCTAAGACCTGTCCAGATATTTATTTGCAACATACCGTTGGCTTGATTTGCCCAAACAGGAAAGTTGTCGGCATACAAAGGGAACTGCTTTTGCAGTGTTTCAACAACTTCAGTATCATAAAAATAAAGTATTGTACCTGCGGCAGCCTTAAATCCGTCAATTTTGTCGCGAGGAACTTTACCTTCAAAAGTATCATAAATTTTGTCCCAAAGCTCATCCTGTTTATTGTCGGTTACCACAATTACCCTTGCACTCTTCATATTGAAAGCATCAGGTACAAGCTCGGTAATCTCTTCAACTACCCTTTTTACTTCTGATTTTGATACCGGAAGTGTTTTGTTCAGGTTATAGTAAGTTCTTCTTTTTTGTAATACATCTATAATTTTCATAAGTTCTCCGATCTATACTGAATATTTATGCCATACAGGTTGTTTGATTATTATAGTCTATTTTTTGAGTAATTTAAAGTATGGGTTTTTAGCTTAGAGCCACATCAAGTGCCATCATCACTGTAAATCCGAAGGCAAATAAGATAACTCCGACATTTGAATGTTCTCCCTCACTCATCTCAGGAATAAGTTCCTCAACTACAACATACATCATAGCACCTGCTGCAAAACTTAGAAGATATGGCATAAGAGGGATAAAGAATGAGGATGCACCAAGCATTATAGAGGCCGCTATAGGCTCCACCGCACCTGATAAAACACCGTAAAAAAGTGCCTTTAGCTTGCTTTGCCCTTCCGCATGAAGAGGCATTGAGATGATGGCGCCTTCAGGAAAGTTTTGAATGGCGATACCGAGAGAAAGTGCAAGTGCGGCTCCTGCGGATATACCTATCGTTCCGTTTAAAAATCCCGCATATACAATACCTACAGCCATACCCTCGGGTATATTATGAAGAGTCACGGCAAGCACCATCATAGTGGTTCTTGCAAGCTTACTCTTTCGCCCTTCAGCCTTTGCAGCATACATATGCAGATGCGGAATAATGTGGTCAAGTAAGAGTAAAAATAAAGTTCCCGCCCAAAATCCTATAAAAGCAGGCAAAAAACTTAGTCTGCCGGCACCAGTGCCTTCCATCTGTTCAATAGCCGGGATAATAAGGCTCCAGACAGATGCGGCCACCATAACACCTGCCGCAAAACCTGTTAGTGCTTTTTGTACAGTTTTGCTGAGTCCGTTTTTCATAAACAGTACACAGGCGGCACCCAAAGAGGTACCTAAAAAAGGTATAAAAATACCTTTTATTGCTTCATATAACATAATACGCCTTTCTTAAAATCTAAATGTATATTATTAGTGAATATTAAAATTTTGATATAGTCGGTTTATACCGACTTGATTGCTTATAATATCATTTATAAATATATTTTGCAATACAAATAAATAGAAATAAATTT
>NZ_GL622296.1:2482841-2526991 GCF_000185385.1 Lachnoanaerobaculum saburreum DSM 3986 | reverse complement strand
ATACAAATAAATAGAAATAAATTTAATTGTATAAAATATTTTAAGGCATTTAATCAGCAAACTTTTTTATAATAACTTATCTCACTTACAATATTGAAGCCAAGTTCGGTATATATCTTATAGGCAGGGAGATTTTCAAGCAATAATTGTAAATGTATTTTTGTTTTACCGAGATTTTTTAAAAAATAAAGTATTGCCTTCATAGAAAGTCTTCCAAGTCCTTTATTTCTATAATCCTCATATATATTGAAGCTGTGAAAATATATATTATTACTGTTAAATGTAAAGGTATAAAAGCAAAATGAACCAATCTCGGTATCAGATTTAAAAATATAGCAGATATCATCTTCTTTGATTATATCAATATCTGCAATATTATTTCCTGTATATTCTGATAAGTCAAGTTCCATCATAGTTTCAGTACAGTCATATTTAAGTGACATTTTTTTTGCTGTCTTTATAGCAGGAGTGTAGTTTCTTTCACAGATAAATGAAATACTGAAACCGGTACCGAGTTCATTACAAATGTATTCATATACAGCTCTAAAATAGCCTTTACATCTGTTGAGTATATCTGTATAGGCTATCGCCTCGTATATATCGGTATCTATCTCAAAAAGTGCCGTTACAGACATCAACGCTTTATTTTCAAAGCAGAGATAGTAAGTACATCTGTCATCATCAAAGTCAAAGTAGAGCGGAAGGTGATTGACTTTATCCTGTGCTTCCACCAGATTATTTATCTCTTCTATATAATATTGTGTAAGTTCTTTTGTTTTTATTATATTCATCTCAAACTCCAAGTGCATTTATTGAAATATTGCGTGTTTATGTGTTATACTTTCATAAATACATTATGCCCTAAAGGCTTTAGGAGAAAATATGATTGCAAAACTTATTGAAAAAATCAAGCAAACAAATGCCCCTATATGTGTCGGACTGGATCCGCTTATTTCACATATACCCGATTATATATTAGACGAGAAAATAAAGAAATATGGAAAAAGCACAAAGGCTGTGGCTGAGGCTTTCTATGACTTTAATATGGCAATAATAGATAAGACATTTGACCTTATTCCGGCAGTGAAACCGCAGATAGCTATGTATGAAGAGTTCGGTATAGACGGAATGATTGCCTATAAGAATACTGTTGACTATGCAAAGAGTAAAGGGCTTCTTGTAATAGGTGATGCAAAAAGAGGAGATATAGGTTCCACTTCACTTGCCTATGCCAAGGCTCATATAGGTGTAAGTGAGATTTCAGGTGAGAAGTTGTCAGGATTTGATACGGATTTTGTTACGGTAAATCCATACCTTGGAACCGACGGCATAAAGCCTTTTATAGATGTATGCAACAGTGAGGATAAGGGTATCTTTGTACTTGTAAAGACATCAAATCCTTCAAGCGGAGAGTTTCAGGATAGACAGATAGACGGCACACCTCTTTATGAGCTTGTGGCAAAAAAGACCTGTGAGTGGGGTGAACTTAGTATGGACGGAGAGTACTCAAATGTAGGTGCGGTAGTAGGTGCCACATATCCGAAAATGAGTGCAATACTTAGAGAGAAGATGCCTCATACTTTTTTCCTTGTACCGGGATACGGTGCACAGGGAGCTACGGCAGAGGATTTAAAGCCCTGCTTTAATAAAGACGGACTCGGTGCAATAGTGAACTCATCAAGAGGAATAATAGCCGCATACAAGCAGGAAAAGTATGCTTCACTTGATTTTGCAAATGCGTCAAGAGCGGCGGTTAAAGATATGATAGCAGATATAAACAGGGTTTTATAATAATGACAAAGATAATGGACAACGGGAAGGTGCTTTCCCAAGATGAATTAAGTAAGGATATTTTTTCGGTTTGGATAAGGACAGATATAGCAAAGTATGCCGCTCCCGGACAATTTGTAAATGTCTATACAAAAAATCCGTCAAAACTTCTGCCAAGACCTGTAAGTATCTGTGAGACGGATAAGGATTCTATCAGACTTGTATACAGGGTCACAGGTAAAGATACGGGAACGGCCGAGTTTTCAAAGCTTGAAGCAGGAGATGATATTAAGCTTTTGGGACCTCTAGGCAACGGATTTCCTACCGATTCAATATCAAGTATACTTATCGGCGGAGGTATCGGAATCCCGCCTATGCTTGAACTTGCAAAGAAACTTGAAGGTGAAAAGATAACGGTACTTGGATTTAGAGACAGTGATACCTTCCTTGTAGACGATCTGAGTCAATACGGCAGGGTATATATTGCTTCTGAAGACGGCAGTATCGGTACAAAGGGAAATGTTTTGGATGCTGTCAGAAAAAATAATCTGAATGCAAAGAGAATACTTGCCTGCGGGCCTGCTCCAATGCTTAGAGCTATAAAAAAATATGCATTTGAAAATAATATAGAGTGCTTTTTGTCACTGGAGGAAAAGATGGCATGCGGTATAGGTGCCTGTCTGGCCTGCACCTGTAAATCAAGTGAGATTGACTCTCACTCCAAAGTAAAGAATAAGAGGGTCTGCACAGAAGGTCCCGTTTTTAATGCTTTTGAGGTGGAACTATGATAAATACAAAAGTAAAGATAGCGGATGTGGAGTTTAAAAATCCTGTGACGGTTGCAAGCGGAACTTTCGGACATGGAGAGGAGTTTTGTGAACTTGTAGATATCAACAGACTTGGTGCGGTTACAACAAAGGGCGTTGCAAATATCCCATGGGAGGGAAATCCTACACCAAGGATTGCGGAAGTCTATGGAGGAATGTTAAATGCTATCGGACTTCAAAACCCCGGAGTGGACACCTTTATAGAAAGAGATTTGAAATTTCTTAAGCAAAAGGATACAAAGATAATTGTAAATGTATGTGGCAGAAGCATCTCAGACTATATAGAGACTGTGGAAAGACTCTCACATGAGGCTGTTGATATGCTTGAGATCAATATTTCCTGCCCGAATGTATCACATGGAGGTATTACCTTCGGTACAAATGTGGACAGTGTAAGAGATATTACAAGTCAGGTAAAGGTTCATTCAAAAAAGCCTGTTATTATGAAACTCTCACCGAATGTTACGGATATTACTGAGATTGCAAAGGCGGCGGAGGATGCCGGGGCTGACGCACTTTCACTTATAAATACTGTAACAGGAATGAAGATAGATATAAATAAGAGGTGCTTTGCTATAGCCAATAAGACAGGCGGTATGTCGGGACCTGCTATAAAGCCTGTTGCACTGAGGATGGTATATCAGGTTGCAAATGCGGTGAAGATACCTGTTATAGGTATGGGTGGAATAGTTACCGCTGATGATGCCATAGAATTTTTGCTTGCCGGTGCGACTATGGTAAGTGTCGGGACTGCAAATTTTTTCAATCCTGATGCAAGTATTATGGTGGTTGACGGCATAGAAAAGTATCTTGAAAAAAACGGCTTTGGTGATGTAAATGAGATTATAGGTCTTGTAAAATAAAGAAACGGAGTAGCGATGGAAGATTATAAAAAAGAATTTATTGACTTTATGATAGAGTGTGAAGTGCTTAAGTTTGGAGACTTTGTTACAAAGAGCGGCAGAAAGACACCTTTCTTTGTAAATACAGGGTTTTACAGAACAGGTTCACAACTTGGCAGACTTGGAAAATACTATGCAAAGGCGATAAGAGGTGCTTTCGGTGATGAATTTGATATTCTTTTCGGACCTGCATACAAGGGTATTCCTCTCAGTGTGGCTACATCTATGGCACTTAGTGATGAGGGTGTGGATGTAAAGTATTGCTCAAACAGAAAAGAAGTAAAAGACCATGGAGATACAGGTATTTTGCTCGGCTCACCTATAAAAGACGGAGACAGAGTTGTTATAATAGAGGATGTGACCACAGCCGGAACTTCTATTGAGGAGACATTACCTATAATAAAGGCACAGGGAGATGTAGATGTACTCGGACTTGCAGTGAGTGTTGACAGATGTGAAAGAGGTAAGGGAGAGAAGTCGGCACTTGCAGAGATAAGTGAAAAATACGGAATAAAGACTACAGCCATTGTTACTATGAATGAGGTGGTGGAGTATCTGTATAATAAAGAGACGGACGGCAGAGTTATAATTGATGATAAATTAAAATGTGCTATTGATGATTACTATAAGATTTACGGTGTAAAATAAAGACAGGTGAAAGATATGGAAAAAACATATAAACTTATGAAATTTTGTGGCGGAGCAGGTATTGCTGTCGGAGTGATAATGATAGTTGTAGGTGTTGCTACAGGTGTTATGTCAATTGTAAACGGAGCAAGATTGCTTGTAGGAAAGAAAAATATAGAGTTTTGATATGGATAAACTTAAAACTAAGTTTAGATTTTTGGGATTGGTATTATTTATATTATATATTTTGATTTTATGCTATGTTCTTTTCTTTGCCGAGGGCTTTGGAAGAGGTATGGCGGTGGAGGTACATGGTTATAATACAGTGCCTTTTAATGAAATCAGAAGATATATCAACAATTTTGATAGACTTGGTATGATATCGGTGATAAATGTAGGCGGCAATATACTTGCTTTTATGCCTTTCGGATTTTTCAGACCGGTAATCAGCAGAAAAAAAAGCGGTTTCTTTAAAACATTGATAGAAGGCTGTTTGCTCTCATGTATTGTAGAAGTTATACAGCTTACAACCAATGTCGGAAGCTTTGATGTGGATGATATTATTTTGAATACTGTCGGGGTAGCGCTTGGATACATTGTTTTTGCTTTATTTAGGATTATCATATGGAGACGTGAATGAGTTTTTTTAAAAGAAAAAGAATAGGAACGCCTTTTAGAAGAGAAGAGAATATATTAGACTCTGACAGATTTTTATCGGCAGAGGACAAGGTGAAGTTTGCCACAAGCAGAAGTGATATGGTTGACTATATGAAGAGACCTTTTGCAAAGGATGCAAAGTTTGCTCTGTTTATGGATTTGGTTGCTGTAGTGTTA
The DNA here is from genome assembly GCF_000185385.1 of Lachnoanaerobaculum saburreum DSM 3986. Taxonomy (GTDB): domain Bacteria; phylum Bacillota; class Clostridia; order Lachnospirales; family Lachnospiraceae; genus Lachnoanaerobaculum; species Lachnoanaerobaculum saburreum. Next base: position 2,522,031 of record NZ_GL622296.1, on the reverse strand, counting down.
TTAGGATTTGCACTCAGAAAAGTGATAGAAAATCAGGGGGCACCAAGCATACAGGTGTCAGCTTTTGCACTTTGCTCATTTTTGTTTGCCGGAGCCGGATTTTATTATTCGATAAAATCTTTTAAAGACGGATTGGCCAGAAAATCACTGTCGGTGATTACAACATTGATTGGAGGAGTTATATTTTTACTATGGTTTATGATATTTATTCTTGGGATAAGAGGGTAACAGCTGAGAGAATAAATCTGGCAATGGACAGAATATCTCAGATAAGAGAAGAAGATGATGCATTGTGTGCAGATGTTAAGTTCAAGGATTTTTTTGCGGAGTTGGCATCATTTTTAGAAAAAGTAAATGACATCAGGAAAAAAAAGGAGACAGGAGAGTTTGAAGCTTTAAGTTTTGAAGAACTTACAGATATTCAAAATGAGCTGTTCTATGATTTGAGAGAAGAGATTTATGCAGGTTCAGTGTACAATCCTGATGTATTGGAGAAGATATTTGATAAGGATTTTGTTTCTCCTTTTTTAAGCTTGGGTTTTGAGGTGAGAGCCGCATTTATTACAGTTTTTGAGGGTGATTTTGAAGGTTTTGTAAATATTCTTGAACTGTTTTTGCAGGTCTATGGAACAGCTATGGAAGGTGCAAGTGCAAAAGAGATTACAGATGTGATATATTGGTACGCTTCAGACTATCTGGATATAACTGCAAGAAAGAGAATAATTGAAAACTTTACTGCTTCTAACAGATTCTTTTACAATATCATAATGAATGACGATCTGTCAGATCTGAGATATCTTTTTAAATTCGGTGAATACATTGGCTCAAATGAAATAAATACAGCAAAATATTTGAATTCATTAGATAGTGAAACTGTCAGACTATGTGCAAAAACTTTTGTAGACGGATATAGAGACGGTTTTTTTGCAATGCAAAAGGATATCACAAAGAGAAGTGTTGTATCATTGGTATATAATATCGGATTTGAGAGAATAGTAAAAGAAGCTGTTATTTTCTTTGAAGATATGGGATTTGAAGTGGTATTGCAAAGAAAGCCGTACAGACTTGCAGATATGTCACCTGTAAAAAACAGAGGTATATGTAGCGGCGGAGTAAACAGACAGTTTGAGTATGACCACAAGTTTGATATGAATATATTTACAAAGAAGGCTTACCTTGACAGAAAGCTTGAAGTGTGTAAAAGAACATTTGAAGAGATAAAGGAAGATATGTCAAAGTATGGTGGTCCTGCACTGATGGAGTCTTTTGGAGAGAGAGAGTTTTTGCCTGTAAAGAAGAAAAGTGCCAATGCATTCAGTGAAAAGCAGAATAATCTTATGACCGGTTACAGAAATGAACTGATGCTTTTACAGGATGAGTATATTGATACTTCGGGTACCGCATTTTGTATAATAGCATGGCCGCTTCCAAGTATTGCAAAAGATGAAAAGATTTATTCAAATATTTTTGATGATATTATAAGAATCAATACATTGGATGCAACAAAGTATAAAGATGCACAGCAAAAAATTATTGATGCATTGGATAAAGCGGATACGGTAAGTGTAGTGGGCGGTGTGGGCAATAAGACTGAGCTTACGATAAAGCTGCATAAGCTGAAGGATGCAAACAAGGAGACCAATTTTGAAAACTGCGGGGCGGATGTAAATATTCCGGTGGGTGAGGTATTCACATCACCTGTGCTTAATGGTACTGAAGGCACACTTTTTGTAAAGGATGTTTTTCTTTCAGGTTATCGCATTAAGAATCTGTATATCAAAGTTAAGGACGGAATGATTGAGGACTACAATTGTGAGAACTTTGAAAGTGAAGAAGACAATAAAAGAATCATTGACGATGCCGTTTTAAAGGGGCATAAGAGCCTGCCGATGGGTGAGTTTGCTATAGGTACCAATGTGATTGCCTACAATGTGGCAAAGAAATATGATATCTTTGAGAAAATGCCTATTTTGATAGCCGAAAAGATGGGACCGCATTTTGCTTTCGGTGATACCTGTTATTCACATGAAGAGGACAATATTACATATAATCCTAACGGTAAGGCAATCATAGCAAGAGATAATGAATGCTCTATAAGAAGAAAAACAGATATCAAAAAGGCCTATTTTAACTGTCACACCGATATCACAATACCTCTTGCAGAGCTGGGAGATATATATACAAATGAGCCTGACGGCATACATACATATATTATAAAGGACGGAAAGTTCGTGCTTAAAGGCAGTGAAATACTCAATGAATAACGGAGGAACTATGAGCAAAGTAGCGATAGTGATGGGAAGTGATTCCGATTTGGCAACAATGAGAGCGGCAGGTGATTTCCTTACAAAGATGGGGATAGAGTATGAATACAATATAATATCAGCACATCGTGAACCTGATATATTCTTTAAATGGGCAAGGGAGCTTAAGGACAGAGGTATTAAAGTGGTGATTGCAGGAGCCGGTAAGGCGGCACATCTGCCCGGAATGTGTGCGGCACTTACACCGTTGCCTGTAATAGGAGTGCCTATAAAGACATCAGATCTTGGAGGGGTGGACTCATTATATTCAATAGTTCAGATGCCGTCAGGTATACCGGTGGCAACCGTAGCAATCAACGGAGCAAAAAATGCGGGAATACTTGCAACAAAGATACTGGCTGTAAATGATGAAAAGCTTTTTGATAAACTTGAAAAATTCAGTGATGAAATGGCAAAAGAGGTGGAGAATAAGGATAACAGGTTAAAGAGCATAGGAGCGGATGCTTTTTTGAAGAGCTGATAAGAGTCAAATTGGAGGTAATATGGATTACAAGAGTGCCGGTGTGGATATCAAAGCGGGTTATAAGGCCGTGGAGCTGATGAAAGAGCATGTGAAGTCAACTATGAGAGCGGAGGTCTTAGGCGGACTTGGAGGTTTCTCAGGTGCATTTTCACTTAGTAAGATTAAGGAGATGCAAGAACCTATACTTTTATCCGGAACAGACGGAGTAGGAACCAAGTTAAAGCTTGCCTTTATTATGGATAAGCATGATACTATAGGCATTGACTGTGTGGCAATGTGCGTGAATGATGTGGCATGTGCAGGCGGTGAGCCGCTGTTTTTCTTAGACTATATAGCCTGCGGCAGGAATGAGCCGCAAAAAATAGCTGCTATTGTAAAGGGAGTGGCAGACGGTTGTGTACAGTCAAATGCAGCCTTGATTGGCGGAGAGACGGCAGAGATGCCGGGATTTTATTCGGAGGATGAATATGACCTTGCAGGCTTTTGTGTAGGAGTGGCCGACAAATGTGACCTTATAGACGGCAAGGATTTGAAGACCGGAGATGCACTTATCGGTATTGCATCAAGCGGTGTACATTCAAACGGATTTTCTTTGGTAAGGAAGGTGTTTGATATGACAAAGGAATCACTTAATACTTACTATGAAGAACTTAATAAGACTTTGGGAGAGGTGCTTTTGGCTCCTACAAAAATCTATGTAAGGGCATTAAAATCCGTAAAAGAAAACGGTATCAAAATAAAGGCATGTTCACATATAACAGGCGGCGGCTTTTATGAGAATATTCCGAGAATGTTGACAGAAGGCACAAAGGCGGTGGTAAAAAAAGACTCTTATGAGGTACCGGCTATATTTACACTTATGGCAAAAAAGGGTGATATCAGTGAGGAAATGATGTACAACACCTTCAATATGGGAATCGGTATGGTAATATCGGTAGATAAAGGCGATGTTGAAAAAACTTTAGATGCAATAAATAAGGCAGGAGAAAAAGCCTTTGAAATAGGATATATTGATAAAGGAACAAAGGGAATAGAGCTTATATAGGAGAATCTATGTTTGATATCGTATGTTTAGTTTCAGGTGGCGGTACCAATCTTGCCGCCATTATAAAGGCAATAGATAAAGGCGATATAAAAAATATCAGGGTAAAGTCGGTTATCTCAAATAATGCAGATGCCTATGCACTTAAAAGAGCAAAAGAAGCCGGAATAGAAAACAAATGTATCTTACCGAAGAGCTTTTTAAACAGAGATGATTTTGATAAGGCATTACTTGATGAATTGAAAAGATTAAACCCCGACCTTATAGTGTTGGCGGGGTTTTTGGTAAATATTTCAAAAGATATAGTGGATGCATTTGAAAACAGGATAATAAATATTCATCCTTCACTGATACCGAGTTTTTGCGGAAAAGGCTATTATGGACTGAAGGTACATGAGGCGGCATTAAATCGCGGTGTCAAGGTGACAGGTGCCACTGTGCATTTTGTAGATACCGGTATAGATACAGGCAGAATAATAATTCAAAAAGCGGTAAATGTATTACCGGGTGATGATGCAATGACTTTGCAAAGACGGGTAATGGAAGAGGCTGAGTGGATTATTTTACCGAAGGCTGTTGAAATGATTGCAAACGGAGAGGTTTTATGAAGATATTGGTTGTAGGTGGCGGCGGAAGAGAGCATGCTATTGTAAAGAAGCTTTCAGAGAGTAAGAAAAATCCGAAAATCTATGTTGCACCGGGAAATGCAGGTACGGAAGAAATTGCAACAAATATCGCAATATCCGTGACGGACTTTGACTCACTTGTGGACTTTGCAAAAAATGAAAAGATAGACCTGACCATAATAGGGATGGACGACCCGCTTGTAGGCGGAATAGTCGACAGGTTTGAAAAGAAGGGGCTTAGAGTATTCGGACCAAGGAAGAATGCGGCCATACTTGAGGGGTCGAAAGCATTCTCTAAAGAGCTTATGAAAAAATACGGTATACCGACAGCAGATTATGAAAAATTTAATGACCCTCAAAAAGCGCTTAAGTATTTAAAAGGAGCTGATTATCCTGTAGTTTTAAAGGCGGACGGACTTGCACTGGGAAAAGGAGTGTTAATCTGTAAGAATTTTGAAGAAGCAAAAACAGGTATTGAAGAACTTATGATTGATAAGAGTTTCGGTGATGCCGGAAATACTGTAGTAATAGAAGAGTTTTTGGAGGGCAGAGAGGTGAGTGTACTCTCATTTGTAGACGGTACTCACTATGCACTTATGACCTCCGCACAGGATCACAAGAGGGCAAATGATGGAGATAAGGGTCTTAATACAGGCGGAATGGGGACTTTCAGCCCAAGTCCTTTTTATACCGAGGAGATTGACAGATACTGTAGGGAACATATCTATCAAAAAACTGTGGATGCTATGAGAGCCGAGGACAGAGAGTTTAAGGGAATTATATTCTACGGTCTGATGCTTACAAAAAGCGGTGTAAAGGTACTTGAATACAATGCCAGATTTGGCGACCCTGAAACTCAGGTAGTGCTTCCAAGGATGGAAAATGATATTATAGATGTTTTTGAGGCCTGTATTGACGGGCATCTTGATAAGATTGATCTTAAGTTTAAGGACAATGCGGCAGTATGTGTGGTACTTGCAAGCAAAGGCTATCCTCTAAAGTATGAGAGGGGTAAGAAAATATCGGGACTTGAAAACTTTGAAAGAAAAAACGATATATTTGCTTTTCATGCAGGTACAAAAAGGGTAAACGGTGATGTACTCACAAACGGAGGCAGGGTTTTAGGTATCACCGCAACGGCACCTACTTTAAAAGAGGCAAGAAATAAGGCTTATGAGGCAACAAAGCTTATAAACTTTGAAAACAAGTATATGAGAAATGATATCGGAATAAGTATAGACTCGTATGATTGACAGTATAGTTTGTATTTGTTAGACTAATGAGAAAAATAATTATTGTTTATTAGTACTTTATGTTTGTGAAAGTCACTAAAGACAGGTACTATTGTATCCGTAAAAAGGAGAAAAAGCAGTGGCAAGAATCATAGGTGAAGGCATCACATTTGATGATGTCCTATTGCAACCGGCATATTCAGAAGTTATAGGAAATCAAATCGATATTTCTACATATTTAACAAAGAATATTAAATTAAATATTCCTTTGATGAGTGCAGGAATGGATACAGTTACAGAGCATAGAATGGCAATAGCCATGGCAAGGCAGGGAGGCATCGGAATTATTCATAAAAATATGAGTATCAAAGAGCAGGCGGAAGAGGTGGACAAGGTAAAACGTTCCGAAAACGGAGTTATTACAGATCCTTTTTATCTCTCACCAAAGCATACTCTTTTTGATGCCAATGAACTTATGGCCAGATACAGAATTTCAGGAGTTCCGATAACCGAAGGAAAGAAATTGGTAGGTATCATTACCAACAGAGATTTGAAGTTTGAAGAAGATTATACAAAGAAGATATCCGAGTGTATGACTAAGGATCATCTGGTTACGGCACTTGAGGGTACCACCTTGGATGAAGCCAAGAAAATTTTGGCAAAGGCCAGAGTGGAAAAACTGCCGATAGTGGATAAGGAGGGCAATCTGAAGGGACTTATCACTATAAAGGATATTGAAAAGCAGATAAAGTATCCAAACTCCGCCAAAGATTCACAAGGAAGGTTACTGTGCGGTGCGGCACTCGGAATTACGGAAAACGTGATTGAGAGATGTGATGCACTTGTGGAGGCAAAAGTGGATGTGGTAGTGCTTGATTCCGCACATGGACATTCAAAGAATGTAATAAATTGTATCAGGGCAATCAAAGAAAAATATAAAAAGCTTGATATTATAGCGGGAAATGTCGCCACAGGTGAGGCGACAAAGGCACTTATAGAGGCAGGTGCGAACTGTGTAAAGGTAGGTATCGGACCGGGTTCCATATGTACTACCAGAGTTGTGGCAGGCATCGGCGTACCGCAGATAAGTGCAATAATGAACTGCTACGCTGTAGCCAAGGAATACGGTGTTCCTATTATTGCGGACGGCGGTATCAAGTTTTCGGGAGATATTACAAAGGCACTTGCAGCAGGCGGAAATGTCTGCATGATGGGTTCACTGTTTGCAGGGTGTGACGAGTCTCCGGGAGATTTTGAACTGTATCAGGGCAGAAAGTATAAGGTTTATCGAGGTATGGGTTCACTTGCCGCCATGGAAAAGGGAAGTAAGGACAGGTATTTTCAAACGGATGCCAAAAAACTTGTACCGGAAGGCGTAGAAGGCAGAGTGGCATATAAGGGTCTTGTGGAAGATACGGTATTTCAACTTCTTGGAGGTCTTCGTTCAGGTATGGGTTATTGCGGTGCCGGGGATATTGTGACCTTACAAGAAAATGCACAGTTTATCAAGATAAGTGCGGCGGCTTTAAGAGAGAGCCATCCGCATGATATACATATTACAAAAGAGGCACCGAATTATTCATCAGAGGAGTAATATTATGGACGCAACATTAGTAGTTATGGCGGCAGGCATCGGTTCAAGATTTGGCGGCGGCATAAAGCAGCTGACACCGGTAGGACCCGGCGGTGAGATCATTATGGACTATTCAATATATGATGCAAAAGAAGCAGGCTTTAATAAAGTGATTTTTATCATACGCCATGACCTTGAGAAAGATTTTAAAGAGATTATCGGAGACAGAATAAAAAAATATATAGATGTGGACTACGCTTTCCAAGAGCTTGACGATCTGCCGAAAGGTTTTACATGTCCTAAGGGTAGGACAAAGCCATGGGGCACAGGTCAGGCATTGCTTGAGATAAAGGGACTTGTAAATGAGCCTTTTGTGGTAATAAATGCCGACGATTACTACGGCAAAGAGGGCTTTAGAATAGTATATGACTATATGAAAGAGCATATGAAGGGTGACAGTGATAAACTTGACCTTTGTATGGCGGGGTTTGTGCTGAAGAATACACTTTCAGACAACGGCGGAGTTACAAGAGGAGTTTGTAAGGTAGATGCCGATAACAAGCTGGCAGATGTAACGGAGACATTTGAAATAGAAGTAAAAAACGGCATTTTGAATGCGGTGGATGAAAATAAGCAAAAGAGAGATATAGACTTGGACGACATTGTTTCAATGAATATGTGGGGACTTACACCGGAATTTTTGGATATTCTTGAGGAAGGCTTTCCTAAGTTTTTAAAGAATATAAAAAATGAGTTAAAAAGTGAATATCTCCTGCCGTCAGTGATAGATGAAGCTATAAAGTCAAAAAGAGCAAGTGTAGAGGTATTAAAAAGCCATGATAAATGGTTTGGAGTAACCTATAAAGAAGACAGGGAAATTGTTGTTAATTCAATAAAAGACCTGGTAGATAAGGGAGTGTACCCTGAAAAATTATTTAGTGAAAAAATTTAGTTAAGAGGAAATTATGTCAAAGCTTAGAACATTGATAATGGGTCATAAAAACCCGGACACAGATTCAATTTGTGCGGCTATCAGTTATGCCGATCTAAAGTCAAAAACTGAAGAAGGAGAGTTTTTACCAAGGCGTGCCGGAGAAATCAATGAGGAGACCAAATTCGTATTGAATTATTTCAAGGTTAAACCGCCTAAGCTTACTGAGAGTGTAAAGACTCAGATAAAGGATATTGATATAAAGCATACAAAGGGTGTTGATAAGAATATATCATTTAAAAAAGCATGGTCACTTATGCAGGAACTTGATGTGGTGACTTTGCCGGCAGTAAACAGTGACGGTGACCTTGAGGGTATAATATCTGTCAGCGATATTGCAAACTCATATATGAATATATATGACAGCAGGATACTTGCAAAGGCTAATACAAGATACTCAAATATTATAGAGACACTGGAAGGCACTCTGGTGGTGGGAGATGAAGATGCTTATTTTAATGAAGGCAAGGTAGTGGTGGCGGCCGCAAATCCTGATATGATGGAGTTTTATATCGAAAAGGATGATCTTGTAATACTTGGCAACAGATATGAGATGCAGCTGTGTGCTATTGAGATGGGAGCGGCATGTATAATAGTATGTGAGGGTGCGGGTGCATCCAGAACTATTCAAAAGATTGCAAAAGATCATGGTACTACAGTTATAACAACCGCGTATGACAGCTTTACAGTTGCAAGGCTTATCAACCAGTCCATGCCTATTAATTATTTTATGAAGACTGCAAATCTCATTACATTTGAAAATGAAGATTATCTGGATGATGTAAAGGATGTAATGGCAAGTGTAAGGCATAGAGATTTTCCGGTTCTTGATAAACATGGTAAGTATCTTGGCATGTTCTCAAGAAGAAATTTGCTGGGTGCCAAGGGCAAGAGAGTAATAATGGTTGACCACAATGAAAAGAGTCAGGCGGTGGACGGTATAGAGCATGCAAATGTCCTTGAAATAATTGACCACCACAGACTTGGCACTATAGAGACCATCGGACCTGTATATTTCAGAAATCAGCCTCTTGGTTGCACTTCTACCATCATATATCAGATGTATCATGAAAAGGGAATTGAGATTCCGCCTCATATAGCAGGACTTATGTGTTCTGCAATCATTTCTGATACATTGCTGTTTCGTTCTCCTACATGTACTGCGGCGGATAAGGCGGCAGGACTTGCACTTGCAAAGATTGCAGGTATTGATATAGAAAAATATGCAAATCAAATGTTCGCATCTGCAAGTAATCTGAAGGGAAAGACCGATGAACAGATTTTCCATCAGGACTATAAGACCTTTGCACTTGGTAAGAGTACCATAGGAATAGGTCAGATAAGTTCACTTAATGAAGAAGAGTTAAGTGAGATAGAAAGCAGGCTGATGCCTTTTCTTATAAAGCTGCATGAGAGCAGTGAAGAAGATATGATGTTTTTTATGTTGACAAATATATTGGAACAGTCTACAAGACTTATATGTGTAGGTTCCGGAGCCATGTCACTTGTAATGAAGGCATTTAGGATTGAAGAGGGTGCTTATGATGTCGGTGATGCCGGAGTTATAGAGCTTGAATCGGTGGTATCAAGAAAGAAGCAACTTGTACCGAGTCTTGTATTGGGAATACAGATGTAGGAGAGATATGGGAAGAAAGACTAATATTACATTGATTGGAATGCCGGCATCCGGCAAGTCCTCAGTGGGAATAGTTTTAGCTAAAAGACTTGGAAAAAAGTTTGTAGATACAGATATAGTAATTCAAGAAAGATATGGAAAGCTTTTAAAGGAACTTATAAAAGAGTACGGTGATGACGGCTTTAGAAAAATAGAGGACGAGGTAAATGCCTCACTTGATGTTACAAACAGCATTATATCTCCCGGAGGAAGTGTAGTATACGGCACTAAAGCCATGGAGCATCTGAAGGAAATAAGTGTTGTAATATATTTAGAGCTGTCATATACTGCAATAAAGTCAAGACTGGGAGATTTGAGAGAGAGAGGAATCACTCTAAAAGAAGGCCAGACTTTAAAGGATCTTTACCTTGAGAGAACACCGCTTTATGAAAAGTATGCAGATATCACAGTCAATGAAATGAAGAAGACTTTGGCAAACACCATTGATGAAATATGTGAGATGTTGGGTGAAAAGCCGAGGAAAAAAAGAAATTTCAAAGGCAGAAGACTTTCAAAAGCCAAGAGCAAAGAAAAGACTGCAAAAGAAAGAAGCGGTAAAGACGGCAATAGTTTTAAGAGCGGTATCCAAGGAAAAAATAAGAAGAGATATTTTAAGAAAAATGAGAATTGATTTTAAACCGGGAAATATGCTGTATCCGGTACCTGTGGTGATGGTGAGCTGTAGTGACGGGAAAAGAAGTGATATTGTCACTGTAGCATGGACAGGTACAATATGTACAAACCCGCCTATGCTGTATATTTCTCTTAGACCAAGCAGATATTCATATGATATAATAAAAAAGTCGGGTGAGTTTGTTATCAATCTCACCAATGAAAGGCTGATAAAAACGGCAGATGAATGTGGTGTAAAATCAGGCAGAGATATTGATAAATGGAAGGTTATGAAGATAGAGCAGTTGCCATCAAAAGTGGTAGCTGCTCCGTCTGTTAAGGAAAGTCCGGTCTGTATAGAATGTAAGGTGGAAAATATCTTGGAGCTTGGTTCACATCATATGTTTATAGCAAAGGTTGTGGCTGTGAATGTAGATTCAAAATATATGGATGTAAAAAACAAATTTGACCTGACAAAAGCCGACATGGTAGTATATAATCATGGAGAGTATATCGGGCTGTCAAAGGTACTCGGTACCTTTGGTTATAGTGTAAAAAAGAAAAAAACAAGATAATCCTAGGAGGCATCTTTTGAGCGAGATTAAATTTAATGACATAAAGCACATATATTTTTGTGGCATTGGCGGTATCAGCATGAGCGGGTTGGCAAGAGTACTTTTAGAGAAGGGCTTCAAAGTGAGCGGCTCAGATACAAAAGCAAGTAACAGGACAAAAGACCTTGAAAACAGAGGTATAAAAGTATTTATAGGACAAAATAAAAATAATATCAGTGATGATATAGATTTATTTGTATATACGGCAGCCATACATAAGGACAATCCCGAATTTATCAAAGCAAAAGAAAAAAATATCAAGGTGATGACCAGAGCGCAGTTGCTTGGATATGTCATGTCAAAATTTAAAGAAAGTATTGCAATAAGCGGTACACATGGAAAGACCACCACCACCTCTATGTTATCATATATTTTACTTGATACAAATCTGGATCCTACAATTTCGGTAGGAGGAATTGTAAAGAAGATAAGGGGAAATGTTTATATAGGAAATGGTGACACCTTTGTTACGGAAGCATGTGAATATACAAACAGCTTTCTTGAATTGTATCCTACAGTAGGTGTTATACTGAATATTGAGGAGGATCATCTGGATTTTTTTAAGGATCTGGATGATATCAGAGACTCTTTTAAGAAATTTGTAAAAAACACAAGCCGTGAGGGTTGTATAATAATAAATGATAAGATTAAAAACAACAGAGAGATTACAATGGGATATGAAGGCAATGTAGTAAGATATGGAACTGAAAACAGTGACTGTTATGCTGCAAATATAAGATATGATGCCATAGGATATCCTACATTTGATCTGGTTCATAAAGAAGAGACATATGAGGATGTTAAGCTTTGTGTAGGCGGAAATCACAATATATACAATGCCTTGGCGGCTGTCTGTGTCGCCTTCGAACTTGGAGTCGGTATTGAAGATATAAGAAGAGGACTTTTGGAGTTTAAGGGTGTGGACAGAAGATTTGAAATCAAGGGAAAACTTGACGGCATAACAATAGTTGATGATTATGCACATCATCCGAGTGAGATCTCCGCTACATTGAATATTGCAAAGAGATATCCTCATGACAGACTTGTGGTAGTATTCCAGCCACATACCTACACCAGAACTAAGGCATTATTTGAAGATTTTGCAAATGTTTTAAAGAATGTGGAACAAGTAATCATTGCAAAGATTTATCCGGCCAGAGAAACCGACAATCTCGGAGTGAGTTCACATCTTCTCTCAGACAGGATAAATGAACTTGGCGGGAATGCTACAAGCTTTGATACTTTTGATGAGATAGAAAATTACCTCTTGGAGGATTTACATAAGGGTGATTTGCTTATTACAATGGGTGCCGGAGATATCTTAAGAGTGGGTGAGTTTTTGCTTGGGAAATAAATTATGAAATAAATTATAATGATATGGAAATATCGATTTTTTGATAAAGGGAGAGCTATGAAGTACGATTTTTTAAAGGCAGATATAACGAGTATTGTAAGTTTGCCGTCAGAATTTATAGATAAATATATGCTAAAGGCAAATGGCGATTATATAAAAGTATATCTTTTTATGCTGAGAAATGCTGACAGATTGATAAATCCCGAGATCATAGCAGATGCCCTTGAACTTACCATAAAAGATGTTGAGAGAGCCATAGCATATTGGTGTAAAAGCGGTATATTGATTGAAAAGGAAGAAAATATTGCAAAGCTTGGCAACGGAGATGACTTTGAAGAGATACTTCTTACCAAGAATCTTCCGTCTAAAGAAGAGCTGGAGGAGGCAAGACGCATCTTAAATGCTGCAAATGAAATATACAGAAGAAGAGAAATAACCAAAGATGCCGAAAAAAATTCAGAGGAGGATAATACCGATGAGCCTGATAAGGTTTTAGATGAGACCTTAGAAACTCAAGCCGGTGATGAAGTAAAAAAAGAGGAAAATTCCATAGAAGAGCCGCCCGAGCCTAAACCGCCCAAGCTTCCTGACAGAAGTCTTGTAGATTTGCCTAAGTTAAAATCCGATGAGGACTTTCAGGAATTGGTTTTTTGTGTACAGACATATACTGAAAAGATTTTTTCACCTACAGATACTGAAAAGCTGGCATATCTTTATGATGTTGTCGGAATGTCAAAGGATCTCTTAGAGTATATTGCAGAGATTTCAGTTCAAAAGGGTAAGAAGAGTATCAGCTATATTGAAAAGATTGCACTTTCTTTCCATGAGAAGGGTATTACTACAGTTGAGGAAGCAAAGGAAGATAATGTAAAGTTCTACAATGAAAACAGAGCCGTGTTAAAGGCTTTTGGAATCTATGACAGAGTTCTGGCACCTGTAGAGTCAAGATTTGTAAAGAAATGGTTTGATGAGTACTGCTTCAGCCCTGAAATAGTAGTAGAGGCGATAAACAGAACTGTGATAAATACCTCATCACAGAGCTTTACCTATGCGGACGGTATACTTACAAGATGGTATAAAGAAAATGTCCATACACTTGCAGATATAAAGGCACTTGATGAAAAGCATGATGATAAAGTCAAGAGTACAAACAGACCGGCAGGTGTGACTGCCGCATCCAAGTTCAATAATTTTGAACAAAGAAATGACAATATAGACTCCGATATGCAAAATAAGTTTATGAATGAGCTGAATAAGCTGTAGTACAGGCGTAAAGGAGATATATGGCTATAGATAATTCTTCATATAATGCAATAATGAGAGAATATGAAAATATAAGAGCAAACAACAGGGCGGCACAGGTCAGAAGAATAGAAGAGGTATATGAAAAGATACCTAAGATGAGGGAACTCAATTCTTCAACCGGCAGCCTTGCAGTCTCAAGATATAAAGAGAGTTTAAAGTCGGGTGAATTTTCAAGTACAGATCTGAAAAAAGATATTGACAGTATAAAGTATAAAAAAGAGGAACTTTTAAAAGAAGCCGGTTTTTCAACCGACTATATGGATATAAGATATGATTGTAATGACTGTAAGGATACAGGTTATATTGACAGTAAAAAATGTCATTGCCTACAGTCAAAAATCAGAAAGCTTTTGTATGCACAGTCAAATCTGGAAGATATAGTCGGCAAGGAGAACTTTGATAATTTTTCATTTGAGTACTATGATGATAAAAATCTTTTGCCTTCACAAAATATTACAAATGCCAAATATATGGAGGGTGTAAAAAAGTTTTGTGAGGCGTTTACAGATAAGTACTTTAACCTCGACAGGAGTAAGAATGAAAAAAAGTCTCTGCCGCAAGGTGAGATTGACAGAAAAAGTATTGTATTCAGCGGCAGTACAGGAGTCGGAAAGACTTATCTAAGTAACTGTATAGCAAAAGTATTGTTGGACAGATATTATTCTGTAATATATCTCAGTGCAAAAGAGTTGTTTGAGACTCTGGTCAAGGTAAATATCGAAAAAAGTGAGGAGCAGAAATATTTATTGCTTGCAAAAGAAGTTTATGAATGTGATATGCTTATAATTGATGATCTTGGTTCGGAGCTTTTCAATCACTTTACAACCAGTGAATTTTTCCATATAATAAATCGTAGGATTAATACCGAAAGGTCTACTATAATATCGACCAACTTAAGTCTGGACAAAATGAGAGATACTTATAGTGAGAGAGTCACCTCCCGTATAAGGAAAAACTTCATTTATATCAGGTTATATGGAAATGATATTAGAGCAAGATTATGATGGAGGAAAAATGTTATACGAAGATAAACAGATAGATACTGTTCCCGTAGGTCCGCTTGGGCTTATACCGCTTAAGGGTATGGAGGAGTTTACAAAAAAAGTAAATGATTACCTGGTTGAATGGCGTAAAGAAAGAGAAAGCGAACACAAGGATTCGATTTTATTCTCGGAATATGAAAAGGATAATTATATTATAAAGTCTACAATCTCAAGGTTCGGTTCAGGTGAGGCAAAGGGAACCATTGAGGAGTCTGTAAGAGGTGATGATCTGTATCTGCTTGTGGATGTATGCAACTATTCTATGACATATTCACTCTCAGGCAGGATAAATCATATGTCGCCTGATGATCATTTTCAAGATTTGAAGAGAATTATTGCAGCAATAGCAGGAAAGGCCAGAAGAATAAATGTTATAATGCCCTTTTTATATGAGAGTCGTCAGCACAAGAAGACAGGCAGAGAGTCGCTTGACTGTGCATTGGCATTACAGGAACTTACAAATATGGGTGTGGAAAATATTATTACCTTTGATGCACATGACCCGAGAGTGCAAAATGCCATTCCGCTTAAGGGATTTGAAACTGTTCAGCCGATATATCAGTATACAAAGGGACTTTTAAAGAACTTCCCCGACCTTAAAGTGGATTCGGAGCATATGATGATAGTTTCACCTGATGAGGGCGGTATGAGAAGAGCTATCTATTTTGCAAATATGCTTAAACTTGATGTGGGTATGTTCTATAAGAGAAGAGATTATACCAAAGTTGTAGACGGAAGAAATCCTATTATTGCACACGAGTTTTTGGGTGCGGATGTGGAAGATAAGGATCTTGTAATTATTGATGATATGATATCATCAGGAGAGAGTGTGCAGGAGGTTGCTAAGGAACTTAAGAAAAGAAAGGCAAGAAGAGTTTTTGTATGTGCTACTTTCGGACTCTTTACCAACGGATTTGCAAGATTTGATCAGTACTATGAAGACGGTATTATAGACGGCATATTTACTACCAATTTGGTATATCAGTCACCGGATCTTTTAAGCAGACCTTATTATCACAGTATTGAGATGAGTAAGTACGTAGCACTTATTATAGACAATTTGAACCATGATTCTACTATAAGCGGACTGTTGACGCCTACAAATAGAATCAATAATTTACTTGAAAAGGTAAAAAATAAATAAGATATAAGGTTTTGGGTTATGAGAATAGTTATATGTGATGATAATCCAATAGAACGAAATAATCTGTTAGAAGTTGCCACACATATATCAAAGTCTGAAGGCTATGATGCAGAATTTGAAGTTTTTGAAAATGCCAAGCAGATGTTGTTTGAACTGGAAGATAAATTAGAACTTATAGATGTGATGCTTTTGGATATAAATATGCCCGGAATAGACGGCATGGAGGCGGCATCAAAACTTCGTTCAAGGGGTTATATCGGTGAAATAGTATTTATTACAGTCTCAAAAGAACATATGCTGATGGCATTTGATGTGAGAGCTTTTAATTATATTGTAAAAGGTGAGACAGACAGTACCAAGACTGTAAAGATAATAAAGGATGTGTTTGAAATTGCATCAGAAAAGTCAAAGGAGTATATGCTCTTTACAGGTATTGGCGAATATAGGAACATCGCAATCAATGATATAAAATATTTTGAAGTTAGAGGAAAAATAATAACCGTGTACTACGGCAGTAAGAGTTTTGAGTTTATTTCAACTATCGGAAAACTTGAAAATCTATTGTTTACAAAAGGTTTTTTGAGAGTGCATAGATCATTTTTAGTAGCATTGCAGTATATAAAGACATTCGCTTATGACGGAATTACTCTGCTGGATCATAAAGAGATTCCGGTAGGCAGAAAGTATTATAGCGGACTGAAAGAGGCAATGAAAGAAAATGCAGTAGGGTGATAATATGAAAAAAAAATATAGGGCAATGAGAGCTATAGTTCTTACAACAGCTTTTATATCAATACAGGGGATGAGCATTTTGGCTTCGCCTTTAAGAAATATAGATTATTCTTATGACGGGCAAGACATACATACAAACAGTAATGCTTCACATAATAATTCAAATAATAATAATTCAAATAATGAAAATGAAAAAGCAAATATTTACGGCGAATGGGTTATTGTAAAAGAACCTACTTTACTTGAGGACGGTCTAAGAAAAAGAGAGGTTATTACAGGTAAGGGTAAGGCCTATATAGAGTTTGAGGTAATTCCAAAGCTTTTACCGCTTCCAAGCCCTGTTCCTCCAAAGCCTGATCCGCCAAAAAAAGAGCCGGAAACCGCTCCGCTAAAGCCGACTACACCAAGCCCCGCTCCGTCACAAAAAGAGACGGAAGCCGCTTTGCCTAAGCCGTCAAAACCGGCTTTGGTGCCTGAAAAGAAGGAAGAGACTTTAGCGGCACAGACTCAAAAACCTGCACCGCTTCCTTCACAACCAAGTCAGACTGTAGAGGATTCAAATAATAAAGATAAGCAACCGGAAACAAACAGACATCATAGAAGTCATAGCGGCTCCAAGAAAAAAAGAAGTATTGAAAAAGTAAATGATGAAAACAAAAATGAAACGACAGATGAGTCCAAAGCTTCACAGGAGGAGACAAAAGCTTCAAGGAGTGAGGGCATTACTGAGAGTGCCGTATCTGGCGATAAAACTGCCGAAACGAAAGCAGGCGGTTCTAAAGTCGGTAAAATAGTAAAAGATACTCCTGCAAATCATTATAAGGTAAGCGGCAATGTAGTTTCAGAGAACAAGGCAAGAGAGATCTTACCTTCAAATGAAAATGCAGTACAGGATCAAACCGAAAATCAAACTGTAACAGAGGACAAAATTGAAGTTTCAGTAAATAAAACCGATAAAGATAATTTAAGTAAAAAGGTCGGTAACACTGTAAGTCTGAATAAGCAGGAAAAAGGTAAATCAGCTGATAAAAGCTTTAACGGATATGACGGGGTTACACTTTTAGCTGCAAGTGCATATACTTGGTGGATTGCAATTGTACTGTTGCCGATGGTAGATGCATTCAAATGGATAAATAAGAAGAGAAGAGAAAAATCGAGGGGCAATGTTAACAAGAAACATAGTTGAGATTTCATTGATTATTATATTATTCATTGTAGGAATCATCATTTATTTTTATTTAAAGAGAAAGATTGATGATGCCGAATCTGATCTGGTAATCAGAAAGAAAAAAGAAATTAAGGAAGATATTGAGGATTAAACGAAATGGCTAAGGAAAAGAAACTTGTAGAAGAGATTACCTCCATGGACACGGATTTTGCCCGGTGGTATACAGACATTGTACTTAAGGCGGAGTTGGTTGACTACACCAGTGTAAAGGGCTGTCTTGTAATAAGACCGGCAGGATATGCTATATGGGAGAATATGAAAAATGAAATAGACAGAAGATTCAAGGAGACAGGAATTGAGAACTGTTACCTGCCGATGTTTATCCCTGAAAGTTTATTACAAAAAGAGGCGGATCATGTGGAAGGATTTGCACCTGAGGTGGCATGGGTCACATATGGAGGAATGGAAAAGCTTGATGAGAGACTTTGTGTCAGACCTACTTCCGAGACTTTGTTTTGTGATTACTATGCCGGAGCGGTAAAAAGCTATAGAGATCTTCCACAGCTTTTGAATCAGTGGTGTTCTGTAGTAAGATGGGAAAAGACTACAAGACCTTTCCTTCGTTCCAGAGAGTTTCTATGGCAGGAGGGACATACAGTACATGCCACTGCAAAAGAAGCACATGACAGAACGGTACAGATGCTTGATGTGTATGCGGACTTCTTTGAGAAAGATCTTGCAATACCTGTTATAAAGGGAGTAAAGACTGAGAAGGAAAAATTTGCAGGTGCAGAGGCGACTTATACTATAGAGGCGCTTATGCATGACGGTAAGGCATTACAGTCAGGTACAAGCCACTATTTCGGAGACGGTTTTGCAAAGGCATTCAATGTTACATTTACCGATAAAGATAATCAGGTCAAGCCGGTATTTGAAACATCATTCGGTATGACCACCAGAATTATAGGTGCTGTAATCATGGTACATGGTGACAATTCAGGTCTTAAGTTGCCGCCGCATATTGCACCGGTACAGGTGAATATAATACCTGTGGCGGCACATAAGGAGGGTGTACTTGATGCGGCAAATACACTTTATGACAGACTGAAGGTTGCAGGGCTTAGAGTGAAGCTTGATAACAGTGAAAAGAGTCCGGGATTTAAGTTTGCCGAGTCTGAGATGAGAGGTATTCCGCTAAGAATTGAGATTGGACCGAAAGATATTGAGAATAATCAATGTGTGTTTGTCAGAAGAGATACCGGAGAAAAGAGCTTTGTTTCACTTGACAATGTTGAGGGTGATGCAAAAGATTGTCTTGAAAATATTCAGACAAATATGTATGAAACTGCACTGGCACACAGAGATGCACATACCTATGAGGCAAGAACTATGGAGGAGCTTAAGGACATTGCAGATAACAAGCCGGGATTTATAAAGGCTATGTGGTGCGGTGACAGAGCCTGTGAGGATAAGCTTAAGGAATTTGCGGGAGTTACATCAAGATGTATGCCGGATGAACAGGAACAAATCAGTGATGTATGTGTTTGCTGCGGTAAGAAGGCAAAGAAAATGGTATATTGGGGAAAAGCATATTAAGGATGATAATTGATTTACCTAAGAATGTCAAAAAGATTATAGAGAGCCTAAACGAGCATGGCTTTGAGGGCTTTGCGGTAGGCGGATGTGTGAGAGACTCTCTGCTTAACAAGATTCCGACAGATTGGGATATTACTACAAATGCACTTCCGGCCGATATAAAAAAAATCTTTAAAAAGACATTTGATACAGGCATTGCACATGGAACTGTCACAGTGCTTATGGACGGTGTCGGATATGAAATTACCACATATAGAATTGATGGAGATTACACTGACGGCAGGCATCCCGACAGTGTATCGTTCAGTAAAAATCTTTCAGAAGATCTGTGCAGGAGAGACTTTACCGTCAATGCCATGGCTTATTCTCCACAAAAAGGTATTGTGGATCTCTATAAAGGCAGAGAAGATCTGCAAAAGGGCATTATAAGGGCGGTCGGTGATGCCGGAAAGAGATTTGATGAAGATGCTCTTAGAATGCTTCGTGCAATCAGATTTGCATCTCAGCTTGGATTTGAAATAGAAGATAATACCTTTGAGGCGATAAAGCAAAAGGCAAAACTTTTAGTTAATGTCAGCAAGGAAAGAATCTTTGTAGAGTTAAATAAGTTGCTCTGCGGAGATTTTGCACAAAATATTAAGCTTATTTATACAAGCGGACTTTGCAAATATATAGGAAAAGAGTTTTCTAAGCTTGATAAAAGAGTATATGATTTTTATCCCGGGAAGTTCGGTAATAAGAAGTATATGTATTGGGCTGTGTTCTTAGAGGACAATATAGAAGCTGTAAAGAAGATACTGTCTGAACTTAAGTCCGACAATGCCACAAAGAATAATACATATTTACTTATATCAGAGTTAAAACATTCCTTGCCGGAGTCTGATGAGGATATCAGATGGTCACTGCACAGACTTGGAGAAGAACTTTTTTATGACTATATAAAGATTTTAAAGAGTGATAAAAGGAATACGGATATTCTTGACAGAATAGATGAGTTGGAGAACAGATGCAGACGGATACTGAAGGAGCATCACGCATATGAAATCAGTATGCTTGATATTACAGGCAGAGATTTGATAGAGCTTGGTATCTCAAAAGGTCCTAAGATTGGTGAGGTCTTGGAGTATCTTTTAAAGAAGGTGATAGAAAATCCTTCATTGAATGATAATATAAAATTATCAAAACTTACAAAAAAATTTATATAACAGGCTGTACAGCTTTTACAAAAAACTGCGATTTGAATCGCAGTTTTATTATTTATTATTCTTTCTAATTTCACTAAGTTCCCTCAATTGGTTTAAATATTTCTTATTAAGTCCCGGATTACCCTTAATCATATTTCTAATAAAGAATGACATAATTTTGCCCATCTTTGGGAAGTTGATATTATATTTTTCCATTGCAAGCTCATATTTGCGCTTCAGTTCAAGATATGCAGCGGATTTGGATGTCACTGTATTTGAAAGTGAAGAAAGTCTGCCTTCAACATCGGCTTTCAGTGATGACAGGCTTATCTTTCCATTTGATATATAGTCATTAGCTCTGCTCATTTGACCTGATACAGTCTCTCTGATACTTGTAAGTTTGTTTTGAGTATCACTGACAAAGCCTTCCGCCATACCTGTGAGTTTCTCTCTGACCTCGGCAAATTCAGACTTTGCCTTCATAAGTGTGGCATAAGCTCTTGCAAGACTGAATGCCGCCTTGATTGAAAGAAGTAAATCCGAGAAAAATATAATACTTATAACAAGGATAGAGGTTTTCAAAGTAAAATCTGTCAAGGCCAAAACAAATCTGTATACATATACCTGTAAAAAATCTGTAAGTGCAACAGATAAAAATCCCCATGCTATGGAAGTTGACAGTGATATATAACCGCTTAGGTTAAATTTATGGTCACTGTAGTCCCAATATTTTACTTTAAAAAGTTTTTCCATCACATAACCTGTGACATATTCAAGTATAGTGGCCGCAATCATTCCCGAGAAGTATATACCTAAAATATTTCCCTGAAATGAGTCTGTAATCACAAGCACAAATATGGCACCAAAGGCATATATGGGTATATAAGGTCCCCTGAGAAAACCTCTGTTTTCAAATTTTCTGTTCTTAATACTTGCATAAGCGGTTTCAAAGCACCAGCCCAAAAAGCAATATATGTAAAAAAATGCAATCCATTGCAGTAAACTATATTTTGTCATATCCGCCTCCAATAGATTAATGATATCATAGTGATGATGTATCTACAAGTTATCAAAATTTATAAAATATTTTAAAAATTTACTATAAGTCTCTGTTTTATGATATAGTATGATACTGTGGTCAGAGGCTTTAAATGTGACTGATATTTGAAGTATATGAGCATAAGTATCGGTTATTGATATTAACATATTAATAATTAATATAAGTAGAAAGTGGATATATGAAAGTAAGTATATGCTGTATTACCTATAATCATGGTAAATATATCAGAAAGGCCATAGATTCCTTTCTGGCACAGAAAAGAGATTTTGATATAGAAATTTTGATAAATGATGATGCATCTACAGATGACACGGCGGATATTATAAGAGAATATGAAAAAAAATACCCTGATATTATAAAGCCGCTCTTTCATGATGAAAATATGTATTCAAAAGGAGTAACCAACCCCAGTGGGGTATATAACTTTCCAAGAGCAAGCGGTAAGTATATAGCTATGTGTGAAGGTGATGACTACTGGTGTGATGTTGAAAAACTGAAGCTTCAGGTGGATATTCTGGATGCAAATAAGGATATAAGTTTTTGTTTTCATGCGGCAAAGGTGGAAAATCTTGACAATACATTTTCACCTAATCTGATAAGACCGTATGAGATGAGCGGGATAGTTGGTGCAAAAGAAGTGATAAATAAAAGAACTCACTATCCTACAGCTTCGCTGCTGCTTAGAACCGAGTATATGAAGAAACTGCCACAGTATTATTTTGACTGTAAGGTGGGGGATATTCCTATGCAGATAATTTCCGCAAAATATGGTGATGCCTACTATATTGACAGAGTAATGAGTGTATATAGAATGGGAGTACCGACATCATGGACCGCATCACAGTTTAGTGGGGATTATAAGAAAAAGCAGGAAGAGTACTATCAAAATGTGAAGCGGATGTATGATGAATATGACAAGGATTCCGACTACAGGTTTCATAAAGAGGTGGAAAGTGCAAGAAAGCGACTTCGTTTTCTTACCTATGTAAATATAAGAGATTTTAAAAATATCTTATCAAAGGAATACAGACTTGAGTATAAGGAACTGGATTTTAGAGAGAGATTTTTTATAAAGTTTGAGTATTTCCTGCCGAATATATATAAAACGGTAAGGAAAGCGGCATTGAGCTTAAAGAAATAGATTTTGGGAAAATAGATTTGGAGATATATGGATTTTTTTGAAAGAATAAATTTTACAAAGGTATTAAAGATTGCAATCGGCAGCGGTGTGGCTATTTTAATTGCGGAATTTTTAGGGTTAAAGTATGTATCCTCAGCCGGAATCATAACATTGCTAAGTATTCAGGATACAAAAAAGTCCACTATTAAGATTGCACTAAAGAGAATAGCGGGATTTGCAGTATCTATTTTTATAGCTTTTGCGGCATTCAATACAATAGGATATAATGTGCCTGCATTTACCTGCTATCTACTGGTTTTTGTGGCTATATGTATAGCCTTCGGACTGTATGAGAGTTTGTCACCATGTGCAGTATTGGTTACACATATAATGTCGGAAAAATATATGAATATTGATATTGTAAGAAATGAAGCCGCACTGATGTTGACAGGTACATCACTTGGTATACTTTTAAATATGTATATGCCGAGGAATCTGAAGCATATAAGAGAGTATCAGGCAAGGATAGAAAATGAGATAAAGATTATACTTGACAGACTTGTAAAATTTTTGAACGGTTCAGAGGCAAAGCTTGAGTATGATTTCGATTCCTTGGAAAAGATAATAGATGATGCAGTTGCAAAGTCATATACGGACAAGGACAATATACTAAGCTATGATTTGAAGTATTTTATCAACTATATGGAGATGAGAAAATCACAGATAATGGTACTCAGGTATATATTTATTCAGGGAAGTGCTATGAACTCAAGACCTGCACAGGCATATGATATAGCGGATTTTCTACAGAATATGATACCGAAACTGCATGAGTCAAATAATGCCGTGAATGCACTGATTGATTTATATTTTGTTAAAGAAAAACATAAGTCAAGTGAATTGCCGAAAACAGGAACAGAGTTTGAGGACAGAGCCACATTGCGTTCCGTTTTGGTAAATATTGAGCAGTTTTTGGAGATAAAAAGAGAGTTTGCAGAGAATATAAGTGATGAAGAAAAGAAGATGTTTTGGAAGTAGGAGATGATATGGCAAAGAAATATTATGCGGTAAAAGCGGGTAGAAAGACGGGAGTATTTGAAAGCTGGGATGAATGTAAAAGTGCTGTAAGCGGATTTTCAGGTGCGGCATATAAGAGTTTTACAAACAGAGAGGACGCAATTGATTTTGTAAACGGCAGTGCAAAATCACAAAAAGCACAAAACCGGGAAGAAAAACAATCTGAAGCTTTTGCATATGTAGACGGAAGCTATGACGATACTACAAAATCATATTCATACGGAATGGTAATGATGCATGGAGAAGATGAATTGCATTTTTTTAAAAAGTTTGAAAAGGATGATATGAGTGATATGAGGAATGTGGCCGGAGAGATAGAGGGTTCTATGGCGGCTATGAAGTATTGCATTGAGAACGGTATAAAAAGTATAAGTATTTTCTATGACTATGAGGGAATACAAAAGTGGTGCAACGGTGACTGGAAGGCTAAAAAAGAAGGTACAAAAAGATATGTGGAATTTTATAAAGATGCAAGCAGATTGGTAGATGTGGATTTTATAAAGGTAAAGGGGCATTCAGGAGATAAGTACAATGATTTGGCAGATGAACTGGCAAAGAAAGCACTTGGACTGATATAAAAAACCGGAGAAAAAACTCCGGTTTATTTAGCAGTATTCTTATTTAATATGCCTAGTCTTTTAAATACCAGGTCATAACCATCATTTCCATAGTTTAGAGAGCGATTGACTCTGGAGATAGTAGCTGTAGAAGCACCTGTTTCTTCAGCAATCTCAAGGTAAGTCTTTTTCTCACGCAACATCTTAGCCACTTCATACCTTTGGGATAGAGAAAGCAACTCGTTCACAGTGCAAACATCCTCAAAGAATGTATAAAGCTCTTCTTTGTTATTCAGTGTAAGTATGGCATCAAACAGATGGTCTACTGCTTTTGTCCTAATCTTGTCATTCATAACTTACTCCAATCAAATAATGTTTATATTTTAGCATTTTAACTTGTAAAAGTAAAGTTTGGGGGGAATAATATTTTTAGTGAATTAAAGTAAAAAAAATGGT
Source organism: Lachnoanaerobaculum saburreum DSM 3986 (assembly GCF_000185385.1). Lineage (GTDB taxonomy): Bacteria > Bacillota > Clostridia > Lachnospirales > Lachnospiraceae > Lachnoanaerobaculum > Lachnoanaerobaculum saburreum. Next base: position 2,497,083 of record NZ_GL622296.1, on the reverse strand, counting down.
ATCATAATATAATATTGTTTAAAATCAAATAACCCCGGAGGGAATTTAAGAAAATGACAGATACTATATTGAGTTTAGAAAATATAGAAAAAAGTTTTGATGGAGAAAAAATTTTAAAAAATATCTCTCTTGATATAGGAAGAGGAGAGTTTATCACTCTTTTGGGCTCAAGCGGTTGCGGAAAGACCACTACAATAAGAATAATTGCAGGTCTTGAAACGCCTGACGGCGGCAAGGTGGTACTTAACGGCAAAGATATAACAGCACTTGCACCTGAAAAAAGAGATGTAAATACCGTATTTCAAAACTATGCCCTTTTTCCACATATGAATGTAGAAAAAAACATCGGTTATGGACTGAGACTAAAGAAAATGTCTCAAAATGAGATAAAAAATGAAGTAAAAAATGCACTTTCACTTGTTCAGCTGGAGGGATTTGAAAAGAGAAATCCGTCACAGCTTTCAGGCGGTCAAAAGCAAAGAGTTGCAATAGCCAGAGCCGTTGTGAATAAGCCGAGTGTACTTTTACTTGATGAGCCTTTGGGAGCCCTTGACCTTATGCTTAGAAGACAGATGCAGACGGAGCTTAAGAAGCTTCAAAAGGCACTTGGAATAACATTTATATATATCACACATGATCAGGAAGAAGCTCTTAATATGTCGTCAAGAATAGTAGTAATGAGAAACGGCAAAATAGAGCAGACAGGTACTCCAAGTGAAGTATATGATACTCCGAAGACCGCCTTTGTAGCAGAGTTTGTGGGCGGTGCAAACCTGTATAAAGAAGGTGAAAAGATATTTGCCATAAGATCCGAGCATGTAAGACTCGGTGTGGGGGACTATGCCGGAGTGGTGACGGAAAACAGCTTTATGGCAGGTCTTTCTAAAGTAAAAGTCAGATTAAGAGACGGCCAGGAGATCACCTCATCACATATGGGCATGAATATAGATCTGAATATAGGTGATGAGATAAGCGTCGGCTGGGATAAGAATGATATGGTGGAGGTAAAGGGTGAAAAATAAAAAAATAAAAGAATATCTGCTTAGAATACCGATATATACTTTTACAATAATTTTTGTGGTTTTACCTTTGGTATATATGGTGATTATCAGTTTTCTTACAAAGGCAAAGACATGGGGCTTTGATCCGGCTTTTACGCCTGATAATTATAAAAAGGTTTTTGAGCCTTTTTATTTGAATATATTTTTGGAGTCAATAAAACTTGCTGTAGTTTCAACTGTACTTGTTATACTGATAGGATATCCTTTCGGATACTTTATGGGCAGGTTGGATACGAAGTGGAAGAGGAGAATGATGATGCTTCTTATGATTCCGTTTTGGACAAGCGGACTTATAAGGTTGAACGGATGGATTATTATATTTAGAAGCAATGGTGTGCTGGATAAGCTGTTAATGTTTTTCGGCATAACAAAGTCACCGTTGAAGCTTTTATATACCTATCCTGCGGTGCTTGTAGGTATGGTCTATTTTTTATTGCCTTTTATGATACTTTCAGTGTACTCAAGTGTTGAAAAGATGGACTGGGGTTTGATAGAGGCGGCAAGAGATCTGGGTGCCGGCAAAATAGAGGCGTTTCTTACAGTTACACTAAGGCTTACAATGCCCGGACTCTTAAGCGGAGTGGTACTTACATTTGTGCCGAGTATGGGATTATTCTATATTTCAGATATTCTTGGGGGAAATAAGATAGTGCTTATAGGCAGTGTGATAGTGGAGCAGCTTACAAAGCTTAGAAATATTCCTTTTGCGGCGGCACTCAGTGTAATACTGATGTTGCTTACAACATTATTCCTTAGAGTATACAAAAGAATTTCAGGTACAGGAGAATTGGAGGGTCTGTTTTGAAAAAAGTATCAAAGGCTGCCATTGTATTTTTGGCTGTGGTGACTGTTTTAAATTATCTTCCCATTCTTTTGACTGTGGTCTATTCTTTCAACAAGTCAAAGCTGTCAAGCATGTGGGAGGGCTTTTCACTTGACTGGTATAGAATGCTTTTAAGGGACGGAGATATAAAGAAAGCACTTTTAAACAGTATTATACTTGCATTTTCGGCATGTGTACTTGCACTTATAATAGGTGTGAGTGCGGCACTTGCTATGCGGGGAAAGAAGTTATTTTTTGACGATTTTATCAGCAATTTTGCATCTTTGCCTATAATGATTCCTGAGATTATTCTTGGAATGGTATTTATGGCTATATTTTCATATATGAACCTGCCTTTCGGTTTTGTGACCATGACAATTGCACATGCTTCATTTTGTGTACCTTATGTGTTCCTTATTGTAAGAGCCAGACTTATGGGAATGGACAGCTCGCTTGAGGAAGCCGCCAGAGACCTTGGTGCAAGCGAACTTGAAACTTTTAGAGATGTGACATTGCCATATATATTGCCTGGAATTGCATCCGGATTGTTATTATCATTTGCAATGTCATTTGATGATGTGGTAATATCTATATTTACTACCGGTCCTTCTGTAAATACTCTTGCCGTCAAGATATATACAAAGATGAAAACCGGTATTACCCCTGAGATAAATGCTCTTGCCACTGTTATCTTAGTGATTACCGTGCTTATTATATTTATTTCAGAAAAAACAAGAAAAGACTGACTTTTCAACAACATTTATTTGGAGGTAAATTAAATGAAATTTAAGGTATTAGGTTTGTTGGGGTTTGGTGCAATACTTGCACTTACAGGATGTGGTCAAAGTAACAGCGGGTCATCTTCACAAGCTCAAAGCAGTGAAGCGGGCAAGACTGACGACAGCCTTAAGGGAACTACACTTAATCTATATACTTGGGACGGTATGTTTCCACAGGAAGTACTGGAGGGTTTTACAAAAAAGACAAGTGTAAAGATAAATTATACCAATTTTGATTTGGATGAAACAATGCTTGCAAAGCTTGAAGAGACCAAGGGAGGTGACTATGATATTGTTGTGGCTGATGACTATATAGTACAGCTTGCTATCAAGGACGGTCTTGTGGCGGAACTTGATAAATCAAAGATTTCCACCTATGACAATATCAATCCTTTATTCCAAGGTAAGTTTTACGACCCTGATAACAAGTATACAATGCCCTATGGTGCAGGTATTCCTTTGATTGTATACAATCCCGAGACTGTAAAGACCGAGATTACAGGTTATGAGGATCTTTGGAAGCCTGAGTTGGCAGGAAATGTAGGTATTGTAGGAAACTATCGTGTAATAGACGGTATTGCACTGAAGACTCTCGGATATTCCTTCAATACAAATGACTTGACACAGATACAGCAGGCAGGAGATAAGCTGATGAATCTCGCTCCGAATATTCGCCTTATCAATGACAACAATCTACAGGATTATTTGTTAAGCGGTGAGGTCGGGGCGGCTTTTATGTATACTTCACAGGTAAGTCAGGCACTTAAGGCAAACCCTGAACTTAAAGCGGTCTATCCGAAAGAGGGGCTGGGTTTCGGTGTAATGGCAAGTTTTATACCTTCAAAGGCACCGAATGCGGCAGCGGCCTATGCCTTCCTTGACTATATCAATGAGCCTGAAGTTGCGGCAAAGTGCTTTGAGTATATCGGCTACTTCGTTACAAATAAAGCTGCTGAGCAGTATGTATCTGATGACTGGAAGAATCTGATAGTGTTCCCTGAGGATAAGCTTTCACTTATCGAAAACGGAGAACTGATAGAGAATATCAGTGATGAAGCAAATGAACTTCACAATAAACTTTGGGAAGAATTCAGACAAAAAACAAACTGATATAAAAAGAGTCGCCATAGTTTAGCTATGGCGACTCTTTATATCAATCATCATCTTCATGTATAAGTTCTGTAGTAGGATTTTTAGGTGGGAAAATTATAGAAAATACTATAAATCCGATAAATGCAAATACAAGCCCGGGAATAATTGCCTGACTGAAGTGTAAGCCGAACAGATTACCCTTTGAAATATGCTCAAGGTATACTACCACTACAGTTCCGCAAAGCAAAGAAGCAATGGTACCCGCCTTTGATGCCTTCGGCCAGTAATGCCCAAGTACATATGGGAAGAAGGAGCCTGCCGCACGCAGTGTAAAACAGAACATCAATATGGATACTATACTCTGTGTATTAAAGAGTGCAATAAGCATTGACAGAATTCCGACTATAATCATAGTAATCTTGGTAACATTCATAACTTCATTGCTGCTTGCCTTAGGTTTTATATATATTTTATAAATATCGTTGGCAAATATGGAGCCTGCTCCCAGAAGGTCGGAGTCCGAACTTGACATAGTGGCGGAAATTACACCTGAGAAGAGCAGACCGCAGATAATTGCAGGCATTGTACGGATTGCCAAGATAGGCAGAGCATATCTTGCACCTACAGATGCAAAGTCACTTTCCGAAAATTTACCCATATTTATAAGAGCCAGAACAATGATACCTAGGACGGTAGGGATAAAAGCATAGATAAAGTTAATCAGTGCCGCAAGCCAAGCTCCCTGTTTTGCGGCGGTCTCATTCTTGGCGGCATAGAAACGTGATACGGCTTCTTGACCTACAGAAAAAGTTCCGACATACATAATAACCAGTGAAACGATTCCGAACAAATCATATTTGGCAAAGATATTCATAGTCTCTTTAGGAACATTTGAAACAACCGCATTCCATCCGCCGGCATATCCCAGTGCAAAAGGTACTGCGGCAAGCATACCCAAGATAATCAAAAATACCTGTACAAAGTCTGTTAAAGTCACGCTCCACAGACCTCCCATAATAGAATAAATAGTCACAACCACAGCCACTATGATAACGGAAACCTTGTAGCCGAGACCAAGCATGGTAGATAGAATAACGGAAGAAGCGATAAACTGTCCGGCGGTAAGACCGATCAACGGAAGCAGCATAATAATTGCGGTAACAAGTCCCGACTCCTTACCGTATCGCCTACGAAAGTATTCAGGAACAGTCTTGACAGTTGCCGCACGAAATTTCGGAGCGACAAAGGAAAGAATAACAAAGGCAAGTCCCATAGTGATAATATACCATGCGGCACTTAAACCGTATCCGGACATACCGTTTTGTACTACACCCAGAGAGCTGCCTCCTCCTATTTCCGTTGCGGCCAGAGTTCCTGCCATAAGCAGCGGACCGAGTCGCCTACCTGCAACCATAAAATCAGTGTTGCTGTTGATTTTAGTTGATGAATACCATCCTATAAAGAGCATAGCAATCAAATAGACTATTACAACAGCTGTTACAATCCAATTTGCACCCATAAAATAACTCCTTTCTATATTTATTTGCAGATGCATGAAAATATTTCGGCAAAAACCACGAACTTATTTTATTTTGCTAAAATATCCATATAAAAAAGTAGATAGACCTCCTTTACTTAGTATTCTAATAAAAAATAGAATAAAAAACAAGAAAAACTTAGTAAAAAAAGACCATGCAAAAATCTTTCACATGGTCTTTAATATGTTTAATTGTTTCCCTGCATCAGCGGATCTGTAGGATCAAAGGTTTGTGAAGCCGGTATCGGCTGTTCAATGGCATCTTTTTCCACAGGACCCTTAGTTGAATAGTCTGTATATACAATTACAGGTGTACCCATCGGTGTATTGTAGTAAACCCAAGCCGCATCACCTGCACGGAGTCTTAAGCATCCGTCAGATCTGGCATCATCCATATAGTTATATGTAGCGGAATCAAGTTTGTTAGGATCACCCTTGTCATAGTAGATAAGTGAGTGGATGATATATCCGTCTTTAAATCTGGATAAGAACTGGCAATATATATTGTCATGCATTATCTTCCACCTATATTTTACATATGTCTTAAATGATCCTTCAGGTGTGGCGGGTCCGTTGGTTGACATGAATGTCTTATAAGGAATGATGTATCCGTTGTTGCCGTCTTTAGCCATAATATGCATAGTCATAGAGGCCTTATTGAACCTGATCTGATAAGAACTCTGTAGACCCATAATCGGCTCAAGATCCTTTACAACAGCACCTGTATTCTCATCAAGATAATACTTGTATCCGTCAATGTACTGCCATCCCTTTTGCTTTGCACCGTCTTTAAAATAGTATTGGTCATTGTTGTAGAATGCCCATCCTGTATATGCATTGGCTGATGAGTACTGAACCTGTCCGTCTGCATCAAGGTAAGTACCCTCATATACGGGAGCTTCCATAAGTACCTTTGTCGGCTCACTGAATGCTGTCTGCTTATCCCAAAGAGTAAGCTTAAGAGCTACGATATATTTGTCGGTGCCGACAGTACCGAGAGTCTGACCGTTCTTTGCCCAGTCAAGTACTGTACCGTCACTTAGAACAGCCTTATAGTAGAGGTCACTTCTCACACCTGTATAGCCCTTTACTCTGATCTGAACAGCCTGAACTTTGTCCTCAGGATCTGTATTGTTTTCATTTTCCTTAGAGTTCATCCATCTGGACCAACCTGATTTGGTATTGTATGTTCTGAAGTAATATCTGCCTATACCTGAGTGATCTAAGAACAGATTGTTAAAGCCGTCCTTAGAATATGCATAAGCACTTGTATTTGATTCGGCAGCTGAGATATCCTGCTCCGAGGCATTTCTTAAAACATAGTGAACCATCTGAGTTTCACCAAGTACAGGTTCAGGGTTTGTATTTCCGTTACCTACCTTTTCAAAACCTGCCTTAGCTACTACACTGTCAAGGTCAAGATTGCTTGGTGCCGTAACGTTGTTTACAGTAGACGGTATATGATCACTTGGGGCTGAGATATCACCTGTGCCGACCTTATCAGGAGCGGTGTTGGTGCCGGTGTTATCCGCACTTGTGCTTTCAACGGTTTTAGCTGTGCTTTCAGTTGTTCCGTTTGTGCTTTCAGTTGCTTCGGTTGTACTTTCAGCAGTTTCAGTCGCTTCAGGTGAGACTGAAGTTGTGACATTTCTTTTTATGGTTGCTGCAAATGTATCGAGCGGCAGGGATGAAGAAATCATCAGTGCTGACGCAAATACAATTGAAAATCGTTTTAATTGCATATTTCCTCCTAAAGAATATAGTAAAAATTATTACCGCTTCCCATTGTAACATATAAAAATATTTTGTTCAATTAATTAAAATATTACGGAAATCTTTCATTGATTGACAAGTGCAATAAATATACATAAACTATAGTTTGTTTCTATAACGGATTGCAGGAAATAGTTAAAAAGAGTTACAATATTTTAATAACACAGATGTTTTAGGAGAGAATATGGATAAACTTTATTGCAAAGGGGGAGGCTGTACAGCCAAGCTTGGTGCAGGGATACTCAGTCATATACTTGAACGATTGCCGGCACAAAACCGTGATGAAAATTTAATAGTAGGATTTGATGCAAAGGATGATGCGGCAGTATATAAGTTAAGTGAAGATACAGCCTTTGTACAGACTTTGGATTTTTTTCCGCCAATGGTTGAAGACCCATATACATTCGGACAGATAGCGGCCGCAAATGCACTAAGTGATATATATGCTATGGGCGGTGAGGTAAAGACTGCACTCAATATAGTATGTTTTCCACAAAACAGTGATTTGAATATACTTGGTGAGATAATGCGCGGCGGACTTGAAAAGGTAAAAGAGGCAGGCGGAGTTTTAGCGGGAGGACATTCAATAGACGATACTGATGTGAAATATGGACTCAGTGTTACAGGAGTGGTCAAACCGCAAAAGATATATTCAAACAATACAGGTAAAGTAGGAGATAAACTGATTCTTACAAAGAAGCTCGGTGTGGGAATCATCTGTACTGCGGCAAGGATAGGTGAGAGTGATGAAAAGACTCTAAAAGAGGCAATAGAGTCTATGACTACCTTGAATAAGTATGCCTGTGAAGTTTCAAAAAAATATAATATACATGCCTGTACGGATGTCACAGGTTTCGGATTCTTAGGGCATCTTTTAGAGATGATGGGAGATGACAAGTCCTGTGAAATATATGCAAGTAAAGTGCCGGTATTTGAAGAGGCAAAAGCACTTGCAGATGAGTTTTTGATAACAGCGGGAGGTCAAAGAAACAGAAATCATGTAGGTGAGAATGTTTTTTTTGATAATATCCCGTTTGCAATGGAAGAGATTTTATTTGATCCCCAGACCTCGGGAGGTCTTATGTTTGCAGTAAGTGCAGATGAGGCGGATGCTCTTTTAGAAGAACTTAGAAAGATAAATTTGCCGGCTTCAATAGTCGGAGAAATAAAAGAAAAATCAAAAGATAAATTAGATGCAGTTATAAAAGTAGTGAATTAGAAAAGAGGTAAATATGATAAAAGTAAATGCATTAGGTGATGCCTGTCCGATACCTGTAGTAAAGACAAAGAATGCAATCAGGGAACTTGGAAGTGGCGGAGTAGTGGAAGTAAGTGTAGACAATGAGATTGCTGTACAAAACTTAAACAAGATGGCAAAACAAAAAAACTATGAGTTTAGCTATGAGAAGAAGTCGGATACCGAGTATATTGTTACTATCGGTATAAATTCCGACAGTAAGACAGATACAAATACAGTTTCAAAGATATCGGGTACACAAAAAGATGAGATAAGTCTGAAAGAGACAGTGGTTGTGATTGACTCTGATAAGATGGGTGACGGAGATGAGGAATTCAGTAAGACTTTATTGAAAGGCTTTATCTATGCACTAAGCTCACAGGATATTCCGCCTGCAAAGATAATATTCTACAATACAGGAGTGAAAATGACTACCAAAGGTTCAGAGAGCATTGAAGACTTGAAAGTACTTGCAAATGCAGGTGCAAAAATTTATTCATGCGGTGCATGTCTGAACAATTACGGTTTGACTGAAAAACTGCTTATAGGAGAGGTCACAAATATGTATGATATAGCAGGTTATCTGCTTAATGCAGACCTGGTGGTAAGACCGTAATGATTTATTTTGACAATGCGGCCACTACATTCAAAAAACCTAAAGAAGTGACAGATGCTATAAATTATGCTTTGGTTTCTTATACCAATAGCGGAAGAGGAGCATATAAGGCGGCGCTTGACTCAGGCAGAATGGTATATGAAGCCAGAGTCAAGCTGGCTTCATTTTTTGGTGCTTGTGATCCGTCAAGGGTCATATTCACATCCAATGCTACGGAAGCACTTAATATAACATTATTCGGCTTATTTCATACAGGAGACCATGTAATAAGCACTGTGACGGAACATAACAGTGTTCTTAGACCGCTTTATAAGCTTGAGAGTACGAAAGGTGTAGGCCTTGATTTTGTAGGTATAGATGAATGTGGCAGATTAAAATATGACGAATTTGAAAAATATATTCGCCACGATACAAAGGCAATAGTAATTAACCATATATCAAATGTATCAGGTGAGATTGCCGATATAGAGTATGTCGGTGAAATAGCAAAAAAGCATAATTTATATCTGATAGTTGATGCTTCACAGAGTGCAGGAAGCATAAATATAGATATGAATAAGACGGGTATTGATATACTTTGCTTTACAGGTCATAAGTCTTTATTCGGACCGGGAGGTACCGGAGGTATTGTGATAAACAGTGATATAATGCTTGACACATTTAAGGTAGGAGGCAGCGGAGTACAGTCCTTTAATAAGAATCAGCCAAGTGAATATCCTACAAGGCTTGAGGCGGGTACATTAAATATTATGGGTATTGCAGGACTGTCAGCCGGTATTGACTTTATAAATAAGACAGGTAAGGCAAATATTCATAAAAAAGAGATGCAGCTTGTGAAAAGATTTTATAACGGGATAAAAGATATTGACGGAATTAAGTTCTACTTTGACAAAGAATCATTAGAGAATGAGCCGGAAAACATAAGACATGGAAGTATAGTATCCTTTAATCTAAAAAAAATACCTTCAGCCGATTTGGCGGATTGTTTAGGAGAGGACTATGATATTGCAATCAGAGCAGGTGCACACTGCGCACCTCTGATACATAAAGCCTTTCATACAGAGAAGGAAGGTATAGCCAGATTTTCATTCTCATATTTCAATACGGAGGAAGAGGTGGATGAAACAATAAAGGCAATAAAGGAGATATCTCTAAACTATAGGTAAAACTACATCTATAAAGTAGATGCCTCTAAGCTATATTTATATAGAAAGGATAAAATGAGAGAGAAAAGTTGGAAATACATAGTCACATTTCAGACAACTACCGCCGCTATGGCATTTGAAAATCTGTGTATGCAAAAAAAAGTTCCGGGCAGGCTTATTCCGGTACCGAAAGAACTCTCATCAGGCTGTGGACTGGCATGGTGCGTGCCGTTTGAAGATGCGAAGTTTATAGACGAACTGATAAAGAATGAAAATCCGCAGTATGATAAGGCGGCCAAGGTATGGCATTAAACTGAAATTTGTAAATTTTCACAATACAAAATTCTGAAAAATATTTAGGTAGGTTTATAAAGAACAATAATTTTATTGATTTTTACACTAAAAAATGGTACTATATAAAAAAGAAATCCGAATGGACGAAGTTTTTTATACGAAATTATACAAAGAAAGTTTTTTATTAGACAATCAAATAAAGGTTGGTCTAAAATATAATAAGTACTTCACTGTTGTGGGGTACTTAGATATTTTTTTGTCATAGTTTATTTTAGGGGAAATTAAGTTACAAATCCTTAGTAAATTATCTCTGCGGAGATATAAGATAAATAATATCTTTTTAAGGAGGATGATGAAATGAGTGTAAAGTCAAGTAGTCCGGATGTAAGTATTGATAATATTTACAAACTGGACGGTAGGGTTCCGGTTGCAAAGGCGATACCTTTCGGTCTGCAACATGTTATGGCAATGTTTGTCTCAAATCTGGCACCGATAGCGATGGTATGTGGAGTGGCAAAGTTGCTTGGAAGCGATCAGACAGGAATCAGCGGAATTGAACTTGCAAGGCTTTTGCAAAGTGCTATGTTTATTGCAGGTCTCGGAACACTGATACAGCTGTATCCGGTGTGGAGGATAGGAGCAAAACTCCCTGTAGTTATGGGCGTGAGTTTTACCTTTGTGGCAACTCTGACCTATATAGCCACGAACTTTAATTATCAAACGATGATAGGTGCGATAATAGTTGGTGGATGTGTAGAAGGTTGTCTGGGACTTACATACAGGTATTGGAAGAGGATAGTATCTCCGATAGTTTCAGCCTGTGTAGTTACTACTATCGGTTTTTCACTGCTTTCGGTAGGTGCAAGGAGCTTTGGAGGCGGATATGTAGATGATTTCGGAGCTCCGAAGTATATGATAGTAGGTCTTATAACATTGCTTTCATGTATCATATTCAGTGCTTTGGCAAAGGGCTTTTTGAAGCAGCTTAATGTAATGTTCGGTCTTGTAGTAGGGTATATTGTATCTTTTATAGTAGGAATAATAAGTATTCAGCAACTTTTAAAACAGTTTTCTACGACCATAAACGAAGTAGGATTTATAGCATTGCCGAGAATATTGCCGTATAAGCCGGTATTTAATATAAGTGCCGTTTTATCAATAGTAGTAGTGTTCTTTGTATCTGCCGCCGAAACTATCGGTGATACTACGGCAGTGGTGGCAGGCGGTCTTGACAGAGATATTACAGAGAAAGAAATTTCAGGTTCGCTTGCATGTGACGGTTTTTTAAGTGCCGTATCGGGGCTTCTTGGCTGTACACCTATAACATCATTTTCACAAAATGTAGGTCTTATTGCAATGACCAAGGTAGTAAACAGATTTACCATAATGTTCGGTGCGCTCACACTTATTTTGGCGGGACTTTTCCCACCTATAGGTGCGTTCTTCTCAACATTGCCACAGCCTGTGCTTGGAGGTTGTACAATAATGATGTTCGGTACCATAGTTGTAAGCGGTATGAATATGATCGGCAAATGCGGTTTTAATCAAAGAAATACAATTATTGCGGCACTGTCTATAAGTATCGGTATAGGATTCACACAGACACCTGATATATTCAACTATTTCCCGAAGATAATAGCTGATATCTTTGCAGGAAACTCTGTAGCGGGAGTATTTGTGCTTTCAATGCTTATGAATTTTATTTTACCGAAAGATATGGATGTAAAGAAATTGGCAGGAATGTAAATGATGATTTCATTAGTCGGTGGTGGTGGAAAGACTACCACCATGTTTTATATTGGGAACTTTTTTGCAAATACAGGTAAGAGAGTGGTTATCACCACCTCCACACATATTGTAAAACCTGAAAAATTTGCAGAGATAAAATCGGCAAAAGAACTTGAAAATCTCTTTAGTGGAAACGAGCCTGTAGTTGTAGGAACAGATGAAGGCAAAAAACTGTCATCTCTTGAACTTAGCGAGTTGGAGAATTTTACAAAGTATGCAGATATTGTACTTGTAGAAGCTGACGGAGCAAAGAAACTTCCTATAAAGATACCGAGAGAGGATAATGAACCTGTAATTCCCGTCAGTACCGATGTATGTATAGTATGTATGGGGATTGATGCTGTCGGTGAGTCTTTAAGTGAGAAATGCTTCAGATATGAAAGAGCTTTGGAGTTTTTCGGATGGGATAAAGAACATATATTGACTCCAAAAGACGCAGCACTTATTTTGACAAGCAAAAAGGCGGGCCTAAAGGGAGTTGGAGACAGGAAAACCGTCTTTTTGATAAATAAGGCGGATACTGAAAATGATATGAAAAAAGCTTTAGAGGTGAAAAAGTATATTGAATTTTATTGTAAAGAAAATAATTTTGAAAATTTTAAAGTTTCAATAACTTCATATAAAAATCATATGGAGTTTTCCGATTTTAATTTTCTAAAAGAGGGAATGTGATGAATAAAAATATTTGGATAAGAGGTGCGGGAGATCTGGCAACAGGTATTGCCGCAAAGTTTTTCAGAGCCGGTTTTGATGTAATAATGTCCGATATCAAAACTCCTACGACAGTTAGAAGAACTGTAGCATTCTCGCCTGCTATATATCAGGGTGAGCAGATTGTTGAGGGCATTAAGGCAAAGCTGTGTGAAGATATTTCCGAAGTAGATACTATACTTAAGTCAAATTGTGTGGCTGTAGTGGCGGATGAGAGCGGAGATATTATGAGAGAATATAAGCCGGATATAATTATAGATGCCATTATAGCCAAGACAAATATCGGAACAAAGAAAAGTGATGCAAAAATAGTAATAGGAGTTGGTCCCGGATTTGAAGCAGGTGTGGACTGCCATGCAGTAGTGGAAACAAAGCGCGGGCATAATCTTGGAAGAGTTTTATGGACCGGGAGTGCTTTCCCGAATACAGGAGTTCCGGGAAATATAGGCGGTTATACTGTAGAAAGAATAATAAGGGCGACATCAGACGGGATATTTAAGACTGTAGTACATATCGGTGATACGGTAAAAGCCGGAGATTTGTTGGCATATTGTGATGAGACTCCTATATATGCAAATATTGACGGAACAGTCAGAGGACTTTTGCAGGACGGTGTAAAAGTAAAGACGGGCATGAAATCAGGTGATATTGACCCGAGAGCTAAAAGAGAGTATTGCTTTACCATCTCAGATAAGGCAAGTGCAGTAGGCGGTGGAGTATTGGAGGCGGTTCTTGGCTTATTAAATCCAAGGGTGGATTGATGAATTTGGTGATTTTGGCAGCCGGAGAGAGCAAAAGATTTGGAGAAAATAAGCTTTTGGCTGATATAAACGGAGAGATGCTTTATAAGCACATGGAAAAGATATATGAAAATGCCTATAATTTTAAAAATAAAATTATAGTCGGCAGAGATATTCATATACTTGAGTACTATAAATCAAAGGGATTTATAGATATTATCAATAACAAACCGGAGCTTGGTAAGTCAAGATCTATAAAGCTTGCAATTAAGGCATTAAACGGTATCGGCTGTTTGGACAGTGTAATGTTTGGGGTATGTGACCAGCCGCTTCTAAGCTCAAAGACTGTCAATAAAATAATAAATGAGTTCCAAAATTCGGATAAGAGTATTTGCAGTGTCAGATATAATGACAGACTTGGTAATCCATGTATATTTTCATCTAAATGGTTTGATGAACTTTTATCACTTGGTGAGGATGAAGGCGGCAAAAAACTTATCAGAAACCATATGGAAGAAACCTTGTTTGTAGATATAGAAGATGGGGATGAGTTGTTGGATATTGATACTAAGGAATTATATTACTATATTTTGGATAAAATACATAAAACAACGAGAAAATATAGATAAAATATAATGTAGATTTA
>NZ_GL622296.1:2457591-2482791 GCF_000185385.1 Lachnoanaerobaculum saburreum DSM 3986 | reverse complement strand
CGAGAAAATATAGATAAAATATAATGAAGATTTATTTAATATATCAATAAATAAATATATATATTTATGCAATATTACAGAAAGTGTTTGACATATATTTACATAGATGTTATTATATACTTAAGTATTGATTTGAGATTAATATTTACTATAAGACAAGAGTGATTACTTATAATATTTTAGTATAGGACTTATATATGCTCATAATTGGATGAGCGTCTCTACCAATTACCATAATAATTGACTATAAGCCCACTGGCATTGTGGGATAAGTGAGGTGTTTCCATACACAATGTTGGACACCTCACTTTTATTTAGGGGGAAAAGTGATAATTAAGGGGAATTTGATAGATTGTACCGACACAGGTAAAATAAGAATAAGAGAAAAAAGTTGTATATTACTTAAGGATAAGGTTATATTTAAAATATATCCGGAAAATATGCTTCCAAGCTCTTATAAAGATGAAAAAATTGTGGACTATAAGGATGCCTTGATTTTTCCGGGGCTTACAGATATGCATTTGCATGCCCCACAGTTTTCATTTAGAGGACTTGGGATGGATATGGAGTTGCTTGATTGGCTGAATACATATACATTTCCTGAGGAAGCCAAATATAAGGATATGGATTATGCAAAAAAGGCTTATACAAGATTTGTAAATTCACTGAAAAAAAGCTTTACTACAAGGGCGATTATCTTTGCCACTTTACATAAGGACGCAACAATCTTACTTATGGATATGCTTGAAAAGAGCGGATTAAGGTGCTTTGTAGGTAAGGTAAATATGGATAGAAATTCTACCGAAAATCTTATTGAGAGTACTGAAGAGTCTGTCGGGGTTACAAATGAGTGGTTAAACTTTTGCAAAAACAGGTATAAAAATACATATCCCATAATCACACCCAGGTTTATACCGAGCTGTAGTGACAAACTTCTGAAAGAACTTGGTAAGATACGGGGATGTGAATATGGACTTCAATCACATTTGTCTGAAAATCCTAAAGAAGTGGAATGGGTAAAGAAACTTTGCCCCGATTCCAAGGGATACCTTGATGCCTATGATAAGAGAGATTGTTTAAATCAAAGCAGATTTTCTACAGTTATGGCACATTGTGTATACTCTGATGAAGCTGAAATGAAGCTGTTAAAAGAAAGAGATGTATTTGTTGCTCATTGTCCACAGTCAAATATTTGTCTTTCATCAGGTATAGCACCTGTCAGAAAATTTCTTGATATGGGTATTAAGGTGGGGTTTGGAAGCGATATAGCGGCAGGCTATTCGTTAAATATATTTAATCAAGCCGTTGAGGCGATAGGACTTTCAAAACTCTATTGGAGATATATAGATAAAAATTCAAGACCTTTGGAATTGGCGGAAGTATTTGCCATGGCTACAAGAGTTGCAGGATCTTATTTTGGAAAGGTAGGTGCATTGGAAGAGGGATTTGAAGCTGATATGTCGGTTGTAGATGACAGAGTATTAAATGACGGTATAGATGATATAAAAAAGAGAGTTGAAAGATTTTTATATTTGTCGGATGAATGTTCTTTGTTAGCTAAATATGTAGCCGGGGAACAGATTATATAAAATAAATTATATAAATGGAGAGGAAAGAATATGGAGGTTGGAAAAAGTGTTGTCAGAGTGGATGCGTTTGACAAGGTCACAGGCAGAACAAAGTATACCGATGATTTATGTGATGCAAGTGCATATGTGGCAAAGATTTTGCATTCCACAATAGCTCATGGCAGAGTGCTTTCAATTGACACCGGTGAAGCGGAGAAGATTGAGGGAGTTGTAAAGGTTGTTACTTGTTTTGACTTGGGAGAGTATAAAAACTACTTCCCTACAGCAGGACATCCATGGTCTACCGATGTAAGCCATCAGGACGTTGCAGACAGACTTGTGCTTACAGATGAGGTTAAATTTTACGGTGATGATATTGCTGCGGTTATAGCTGAAAATGAGGTGGCTGCAAGTCAGGCTCTAAGAGCTATAAAGGTGGAATATGAGGAGTATCCTGTAGTTACAGATGTTTTGGAAGCTATGAAAGACGGTGCTCCACAGATTCACAAGGACTATCCGAATAATATTTTAAAACATACAAGTATCAGCAGAGGAAACTATGCCGAAGCTGTCAAAGAAGAAGGACTTACCGTAGTTGACAGATGGTATGAAACAGAACCTGTACAGCATTGTCATATTGAGAACTTTATCTGCTACGCTTACGCAGAGGGCAAAAGAATTACGGTAGTGGCTTCCACACAGATTCCTCATATTGCAAGAAGAGTTGTAGGACAGGCACTAGGTATTCCATGGGGAGATGTAAGAGTTATAAAGCCGTATATAGGCGGCGGATTCGGTAACAAGCAGGATATTCTGTATGAGCCGCTTTGTGCATTCCTTTCACTAAAGGTAGGCGGGCATCTTGTAAAACTTGACTGTAGCAGAGAAGAAACATTCGTTGCAAACAGAACAAGGCATGGCATAAAGTTTCATATAATCTCTCATGTCAGAAAAGACGGTACATATGCCGCAAGAAAGATTGAGATGTTCTCAAATCAGGGAGCATATGCCTCACATGGACATTCTATTGCAGCAAAGGGACTGGGTGCTTTCCCACAGCTTTATCCTTGTGATAATGTTGAGGGTGATGCATATACAGTATTTACAAACAGACCTGTAGCGGGAGCTATGAGAGGATACGGAATACCGCAGGCTATGTTTGCGGTGGAGTCTCATACAGAGGATGTTGCAAAGATAATGGGCATTGCACCTATTGACTTCAGACTTAAGAACCTTATGCCGCAGGGATATAAGGACGGTTTTTCAAAGAATGAAAACTACTATGATACATTCAGACAGTGTATCGAAAAAGGCAAAGCTTATATGGACTATGACAACAGACTTAAAGAGCTTTCAAATCAGACAGGCAGAATAAGAACAGGTATAGGAATGGCTGCATTCTGGTACAATACCGCAGTTTGGCCTATATCACTTGAGTCATCATCATCAAGACTTGTACTTAATCAGGACGGTTCTGTAACATTACAGCTTGGTGAGACCGAAATCGGTCAGGGTGCGGATACGGCATTCTCACAGATGGCGGCTGAGATTCTTGGAATCAGTACAGATGAAGTACATATCGTTTCAAATCAGGATACGGATATTACTCCTTTCGGAACGGGAGCATATGCATCAAGACAGACCTATGTAGGCGGCTTCTCCATTGCCAAGACGGCAGCACTTTTGAAGGAGAAGATACTTGATTATGCATATATTTTGACAAATATGCCGCCTTCAATTACAGATATCAAAAATTCTATGATAATAAGAACTACTGATAACAGAGAACTTATTTCATTAAGGGATTTGGCAACGGAAGCACTTTATTCTCCAAGTGACAGCAGACATATTACAGCAGAGTCTACGGCACAAATAAAATCAAATGCATATTCATTCGGATGCTGCTTTGCAGAGGTTGAAGTGGATATTGATATGTGTAAAGCAAAGGTTAAAAAGATAATAAATGTACATGATTGCGGAAAGCTCATAAATCCCGCACTTGCAAAGGCACAGGTTGAGGGCGGTATGAGTATGGGTATAGGCTATGCACTCTCCGAGATACAGCTTGTAGATAAGAAAACAGGAAAAGTGCTCAATGATAACCTTTTGGATTATAAATTATCTACATGTATGGACCATCCGCATCTTGAAACGGCATTTATTGAAAATCCGGAACCTACTTCACCATTTGGAACAAAGTCATTGGGTGAACCGCCTACATGTCCTGTGGCACCGGCTATAAGAAATGCTGTTATGCAGGCTACAGGTGTAGGTGTTAATGAATTACCTATGCGTCCGGAAAAACTGTATGAATATTTTAATAAAGCGGGTTTACTTAAGTAGGAGGAAAAAATGTACGATATAAAAGCTTTATATGAGGCTACAAGCGTAGAGGACGCTTGCAGACTTTTAAAGGAACATCCGGGCTCACAGGTTATCGCCGGAGGAAGTGATGTCCTGGTGCAGATAAGAGAAGGTAAGAGAGCCGGTAAGGAGCTTGTAAGTATATATATGCTTGATGAGCTTAGAGGCATATGCCTTGATGCTGATGAGAATATAAGAATAGGTTCTTTGACAAGCTTCTCACATATTACAAAGAATCCTATTATACAAAAATACATAAATGTACTGGGTGAGGCCGTGGACCAGATAGGTGGACCTCAGATAAGAAATATAGGAACTATAGGAGGCAATACATGTAACGGTGTAACATCTGCGGACTCCGCATCCACACTGTTTGCATGGGATGCACTTGTAGAGATAGCAGGAGAGGGCTATAGAAGAGTTGTACCTATAAATGAATTTTATATAAAGGCAAGTACTGTAGCATTAAAAGAGGGTGAGATACAGACAGCTATTATCATCCCGAAGAAAGCCTATGAGGGCTATAAGGGTCATTATATAAAATATGCAATGAGAGAGGCTATGGATATCGCCACTACAGGATGTTCGGTGAATGTAAAGCTCTCAGCTGATAAAAAGACTTTTGAAGATGTAAGAATAGCTTACGGTGTAGCGGGTCCTATCCCTATGAGAGTACATACGGCTGAAAACTTTATCAGAGGTAAAGAAGTCAATGAGGAGAATATAGAGGCTTTTGCACAGAAAGTTTTGGAAGATATAAATCCTCGTGATTCATGGAGAGCAAGTAAGGCTTTCAGATGTCATATAGGCGTGGTTATGGCAAGAAAAGCCTGTGAAAAGGCTGTAAAACAGGCAGGAGGTAAGGTCGATGACAGGACAGAGTTATAAATTAGTCAGTTGTACCATCAACGGTAAGAAATGTGAGAAAATGGTAGATGTAAGAAGCTCACTTACAGATATGCTTAGAAATGACTACAGACTTACTTCTGTAAAAAAAGGCTGTGAGGTAGGAGAGTGCGGAGCATGTAATGTTCTTATAGACGGTGAAGCATTCAACTCATGTATTTACCTTGCGGTATGGGCTGAGGGCAAGGATATCCTCACACTTGAAGGTCTTATGGGACCGAATGGAGAGATTTCAGATTTACAGCAGGCATTTATAGATGAAGCGGCGGTACAATGCGGTTTTTGTACACCGGGATTTGTAATGTCGGCTACCGAAATTCTAAACAGCGGAAAACTTTATTCAAAAGAAGAACTTAGAAAACTGCTTTCAGGACATCTTTGCAGATGTACAGGTTATGAAAATATACTTGTAGCGGTTGAAAAGACTATGAAAAAGAGACTTGGAGTCGAATAAACTTTATCATGGAGGGGGTATGATAGAGAAGGATGATCTAAAAGAACTGATTGATGTAGCCGCCAAAAGAAAAAAAGCGGATTTGGTACTAAAAAACGGCAATATAATAGATGTGTGCGGCGGCAAAATATTTAAAGCGGACTTGGCAATAGTTAACGGACTTATAGCAGGATTTGGAGAATATAGCGGCAAAAAAGAGATAGATGTAGGCGGGAAGTACATCTCTCCGGGGCTTATGGATTCACATATTCATATAGAGTCATCATATACCACACCTGAAGAGTTCGGGAAAATGGTGGTGCCTCATGGTACCACCACCGTGATTGCGGATCCGCATGAGATAGTCAATGTATGTGGGCTGAAGGGCTTTTTATATATGCAAAAGGCCGCAAAGAATACTGCACTTGATATAAAATATATGATGCCGTCCTGTGTTCCTGCTACCGGCCTTGAAGATTCCGGCTGTGTGATATCGGCTGATGATATGAAAGATGATATCTTATCAGATGAAGTTTTGGGGCTTGGCGAGTTTATGGACTTTAATGCTGTAATACAAAAGGATGATATTGCACTTGATAAGATACTTTTAGCAAGGAATCATAAAAAGATAATAGACGGACATAGCCCGAACTTATTTGGAAAAGATTTGAATGCATATGTTTGCACCGGAATAAATACCGACCATGAATGTTCTACACTTAAAGAGATGGAAGACAGGATAAGTCGCGGTATATATGTGCAGTTACGTCAGGGTTCAGCCTGCCACAATCTTAAGGCTCTGATTCCTGGGATTAATGAGTTTAACTTCAGAAGATGTCTGCTGTGTTCTGACGACAGACAACCGAAAACTATATTTGAAGAGGGGCATCTTGAGTACCATCTAAAGACATTGGTAAGAGCCGGTATTTCACCGGTTAAGGCTGTTGCAATGGCTACAGTCAATGTGAGTGATTGCTATGGACTAAAGGACAGAGGAATGATTGCTCCGGGAAAGAGAGCGGATCTTGTTATATTTGATGATTTATATGAGTTTTCCGTTTCATTTGTATTTATTTCGGGTGAAGAAGTGGCAAGGGACGGCAATTATCTGAGAGAAACAAAAAGATATGATATCAGTGAGGTGTCCGATACTGTTCATTTAGATAATTTTAAAAAAGAAATGCTACAAATGCGGCTTAAATCCGATAATATCTTTGCAATAGAGATGATTGCAGGTGGAGTATTGTCAAAAAAGACTAAAATCAAGGTAAAAAGGGATAATGAACTTTTTGTCTTTGATAAGGATATAGATGCCTGTAAATGTGCGGTGATAGAAAGACATCATAATACCGGTAAGGTGGGACTTGGAATAATAAAGGGTTACGGTATTAAGAGCGGAGCAATAGCGGCATCGGTTGCACATGATTCACATAATATTATATGTATCGGTGTAAATGATGATGATATGTACACAGCTATAGAGAAGGTAAGAGAAAACGGAGGCGGCTTTGCACTGGCAAGGGACGGAAAGATTCTTGAAAGTCTTTCACTGCCTGTAGCAGGTCTTATGAGTGATCTGAGCGGTGAGGAGGTCTCAAAAAGACTGCTCAGTCTGCACAAAAAGGCTGTAAATGAATTAGGGGTGAATGAAAGTCTTGAGCCTGTAATGTCACTTACTTTTATGTCTTTGACAGTTATTCCTGAAATAAAACTGACGGCAAGGGGGGTATTTGATATTTTTGAAAACAGATTTATAGATATTGAGGCAGAGTAAATTTAAAAATATTTGACGGCAGTGATAATAGTAATCTAAGACTGATTAAAAATAAAACTCCGGGCCGAATACCGGAGTATAATAAAAAAAAGGAGACTATATGGAAAAGTTTTTTAAACTAAAAGAAAATGGAACGGATGTGAAAACCGAGATTATTGCAGGTATTACCACCTTTATGACAATGGCATATATTCTTGCAGTAAATCCGAACATCCTCAGTGCGGCAGGTATGGACAGAGGAGCCATATTTACCGCAACGGCAATAGCTTCATTTTTAGGTACTCTACTGATGGCATTGTTTGCAAATTACCCGTTTGCACTTGCACCCGGTATGGGACTGAATGCATACTTTGCATACACTGTGGTTTTGGGCATGGGCTACAGTTGGGAGACGGCACTTACAGCGGTATTTGTAGAGGGTATTATATTTATTTTACTTTCTGTTACAAATATACGTGAGGCAATCTTTAATGCTGTTCCAAGAAACATAAAGTCGGCAGTGAGTGTAGGTATAGGGCTTTTTATAGCCTTTATAGGACTTCAAAATGCCAAGATAGTTATCGGCGGTGCTACTCTTGTAGAGCTGTTCTCTATTAAGGGTTACAATGCGGTGCATGGTGTTGAGGGCGCTGTGGCTACAACCAATGATGCAGGTATTACAGTAATTATTGCAATCATCGGTGTTATTATTACAGCACTTATGGTTGTAAAGGAAGTAAAGGGAAATATCCTTCTTGGAATCCTGGCCACATGGATACTTGGAATTATTGCACAGCTTTCAGGACTTTATGTACCGAATCCGGCACTTGGATTTTACAGTGTGTTGCCTGATTTTTCAAACGGACTCGGCATACCGAGTATCGGGCCGGTATTATTTAAGCTTCAGTTTGACAAGATCGCATCACTTGAATTTATAGTAGTAATGTTTGCGTTCCTCTTTGTAGATATGTTTGACACTATAGGTACTCTGATAGGTGTGTCTACAAAGGCGGGTATGCTTGATAAGGACGGCAAGCTTCCGAATATCAAAGGTGCATTACTTGCAGATGCGGTAGCTACTACAGCAGGTGCAATGCTTGGTACTACTACAGTTACAACATTCGTTGAGTCTGCATCAGGTGTTGCAGAGGGTGGAAGAACAGGACTTACAGCTCTTACAACAGCGGTTTTATTTGCACTTTCATTGCTTTTATCACCTATTTTCCTTGCAATACCTTCATTTGCAACAGCACCGGCACTTATAGTGGTAGGATTTTATATGTTCTCAAATGTTGTGCATATTGACTTCAGTGATATGGCGGAGGCTATTCCCTGCTATATCTGTATAGTGGCAATGCCGCTCTTTTACAGCATTTCAGAAGGAATCTCAATGGGAATAGTATCATATGTTATTATCAACCTTTGCACAGGAAAGGCAAAAAAGATTACACCGCTTATGTATATACTTTCATTATTATTTATATTAAAGTATTTCTTATTATAGATTGCTATAGACGTAAATTTTGCTGCCTTGATAAATATTTTTATAAAGAGATATGGGGAGAGCCGTATCTCTTTTTTATTATTTTAATATCGGATATACTTAGGATATACTTACATGTAACTATACCGTTTAATCTGTGTATTAAAAAATATATAAGATTTTAGACAAATATAAGGAGCAAATATGAAAAAAATATATATATTGTTATTAAGTTATGTGCTGATTACAAGCTGTGGAAAAAATACATCTATAAATAATAAGAAGATAGATATGGATAATTTACAAAATAGTGTAAGTGAGTATTATGATAAATTTACGGCAGAATATTTAAGAGGAGAAATAACAGTAACCGATATGCCTCTTATCGGAAGAGACGGAGAAATAACAAGATATTCAGATGAAAACGGTAATACTCTCAGATATACACTTGTGATTTGCAGCGAGACGGGTAAGACAGTGTATGAGTATTATTTTATAAAGGAATACATATATATAAGTATATTGGATGAAAATTATACATGTCCCATATATGAGAAAACACCATATATTTTGTATAGAACTTTAAAAGAGGGAGTGATTTATAAAAATATAATTTATAGATTGGAAAATGGAAAAGCTGTTGAGAGTAATTTGAAAAATATAGGGTTGCTTTACAAAACGGAAGAAGAATTAAGAGATTTAATGAATGAGAATTACAGATAGGGATGAACCGGAGCTATGCCAAACTTTAATAATGTATTACATTAGCGGTATTTTGCTAAACACATAATTTTAGTATATTTTATACATAAAATCATGTTAAAAATATATAAAAAAACACATTAAATAAAAGAATGGTGAAAGTGCAATCAAAATAACCCTGATATGTTGAAATTATTTTTCAAGAATGGTAAAATACTTTCAAATGGAGGTAGTAAAAATGAATGAGAAAATCAAAAACCTAAAAGGAAAACTGATTGTTTCATGTCAGGCACTGGAAAATGAACCGTTACATTCAGACTTCATTATGGGGAGAATGGCTCTGGCGGCAAAAATGGGCGGAGCAAGCGGAATAAGAGCAAATTCAGTTGTTGATATCAAGGAGATAAAAAAACAAGTGGATTTGCCGATTATCGGAATTATAAAAAAAGACTATGATGACAGTGAAGTTTATATTACACCTACAATGAAAGAAGTTGATGCGTTAATAGAGGTGGGGGTTGATATAATAGCAATGGATGCAACAAAAAGACTGCGACCCGAAAAGAAGAGTTTGAAGGATTTTTTCAGTGAAGTAAGAAAGAAATATCCAAATCAAATTTTTATGGCGGATTGTTCGACAGTTGATGAGGCGGTTTTTGCAGATGAAATAGGTTTTGACTTTATCGGTACTACTATGGTCGGTTATACAAAGGAGAGTGAGGGGTTAAAGATTGAGGCAAATGATTTTGAGATATTGAGAGATATTCTTGCCAAAGTAAAGCACAATGTAATAGCGGAGGGAAATATCAATACTCCAAAGAAGTGTAAAAGAGTAATAGAGCTTGGAGCATACAGTGTGGTGGTGGGTTCAATCATCACCAGACCGCAGCTGATTACAAAGGAATTTACAAAGGCGTTAGAGAATGATAAATTTTGAATGCAGTATAAGAATTTATGGAGGTATTTAGATGAGAAAATTTTTATCATTGGGATTAAGCTTCTCTATGGCGGCTATGCTTGCAGCTTGTGGAACAAATGCTACACAAACTACGTCTTCATCTTCAGGTAGTGAAGGAACTAAGCAAACTCAGCGTGAAGTGGTTAATTTTTGGTACTTGTGGGGTGGTGAAGAAGCAAAACTTATTGAGCAGATTATTGCAGAGTACAATAAAAGTCAAGATAAGTACGAGGTTGTAGGAACAAGTACACCTGATCAGAAAGTAATCATTACATCTATTTCAGGAGGACAGGGTCCTGATATTACCGATGATTTTGGAGGCAGTGTTCCTAAGTATGCAAATGAAAATATTGCTCAGAATTTGGATGAATACATTAAGAAGGATAGCGTGGATATGACAGCATTTGTTGATGCCGCATTGGAGCAGCAAAAATATGAAGGAAGTATATATTCACTACCTATAAGTGTCAATGTATTTGCACTTTATTATAATAAAGATCTGTTAAATAATGCAGGAATTACAAAGACACCTCAAACATTGGAAGAACTTATGCAAATGGGTGAAGAAACCACTGTTCTTGACGGTGGAGCTTTAAAGCAACTTGGCTCACCGTTTGTACCTGCAAACTATTGGCCGAATATTTTTACATATGCTTATGGCTCTGATTTCGGTCAGACAGGTAAACTGACACCGGATAATGAGGGATTTAAAAAATCTCTTGAATTTATGGAATCTCAGGTTAAAAAATTCGGCAAGGATGCTTTAAGTAATTTTATTACCTCAGGAAATTCAAATTTAAACACTCCACAGGATCCGTTTTTAAATGGAACACAGGTATTTCGTATTGACGGACCATGGCTTTACAATATGGCAAAGGAAGCTAATGTGAATTTTGAAGTGATGCCTGTTCCCGGTGCAGAGAGTGTAGGAAGTGACGGTTGGTCAACAGTTGACACTTCTATGTTATATATTCCTACTACAAGTAAGCATAAGGACGGTGCGTGGGATTTTATGAAGTATATGTGTATGGGTGACGGAAATAAACTTTTCTGTAAATTAAAGGGAGATCTGCCGTCTACAAAAGCACTGTTGGAAGATCAGGAGATTATTTCGGCATCCCCTGCACAGAAGATATTTAGTGAGATTGTGGCAAAGAATAATCTTAGAGTACTTCCTCCGTCTTTGAATACTGCGGAGTATTCTAAAGCAATAAAGGATGCAGTTGAGGCCGTTTTATTGGGAGACAGTGTAGAGCAGGCTTTAAACAGGATGAAGGATGCAGTGAGTACTTTAAAATAAAAGCAATCAGTTAAGTAAAAAGTCCAACCTGTAACCGATTGGCGGCAGGTTGGGATTTTATGATTTTGAGGAATCAAGATGAATAAAAGTAATAGACAACCATGGAAAACTAATGTAGAGGGATTTTTATTTGCCTTACCTTGGATTATCGGCTTTTTAATATTTAGTGTATATCCGATTTTTATGTCGGGATATTATAGTTTTACAGACTTCAGTGCAATAAAGGATCCGGTATTTGTCGGTTTGGAAAATTATAAATCTTTGTTTAAAGATCCGTTATTTTATAAAAGCATGACTAACACTTTGATATATGTGTTATTTTCAGTAACTGTCGGAATATTTCTTGCCTTAATAATTGCTTCTATGTTAAATAAAAAGTGGAAAGGCAGGACAATTTTTAGAGCTGTTTTCTTTTTGCCGTCTGTAGTGCCGGTGGTAGCTTCTACAATGATATGGGTATGGGTATTTGATCCGAGCCATGGCTATTTAAATCGGTTTTTGAAACTTTTCGGTGTTTCCACCATCAATTGGTTAGGAGATCCCTCTTGGACTATGGCAAGTGTAGTTATGATAACACTTTGGGGTATGGGATCAAGTATGGTGATTTTTTTGGCGGCAATGCAGGACGTTCCTACAGAGTTGTATGAAGCGGCGGGAATTGACGGAGCCGGAGTAACTGCAAAGTTTTTTAATATAACCTTGCCCGGTATAGCTCATGTGGTGTTATATCAAGTAATACTTGCATTGATTAACGGATTTCAATATTTTACTCAAGTTTACATTATTATTCGAGCACAAAGCGGGAATATTTCACAGGGTATTAATGGAGGTCCGAGAGACTCATTGATGATGTATCCGCTTTATCTTTTTTATAATGCATTTACTGAATTGAAAATGGGCAAGGCGGCAGCTATGTCTTGGATTTTATTTTTAGTAGTCAGTTTTATAACTTTTGTACTGCTGAAAGTATCTAAGAAATGGGTTACTAATCGTTAATAGCATAAAAGGTGGAACTATGGATTTTTTAAAGAAAAAGATATCAAAAATCATATTTTATATAGTAATAGTTATGTTGGCATTTGTATTTCTTTTTCCATTATTGGTAATGATTACTACATCCTTTAAGACATATAAAGAAGCATTTGATATTAAAACAGGGCTTTTACCCCATACTCTTTATTTTGGAAATTATATTGATGTATTTAACACAATTCCGTTTCTTAGATATTTTGGAAATACAATGTGGATTACCGGTATGAATGTGCTTGGAACTGTAATTGTGACACCGATGATAGCATATTCTTTGTCAAAGGTACGATGGGCTGGAAGAAATATTATTTTTACTTTGATTACTGCGACAATGATGATTCCATATACTGCAATTATGATTCCCTTATATAGGATGTGGGTTAAGCTTGGACTGGTCGGAAGTTTTTGGCCTTTAATCATTCCGGCATTCTTCGGGTATCCGCTTTATATTATTATTCTAAGGCAGTTTATGTTGGGAATTCCTGATGAGCTTTTAGAATCGGCAAAAATCGACGGTTGTAATGCATGGCAGAGATTCTTTTTAGTTGCTTTGCCGCTAACAAAACCCGGTATTGCAACTATTACCATCTTTTCATTTATGTATACATTTTCGGATTTTTTAGGACCGTTATTATATGCCAATAAAAGCGAGTTGTACACTTTGTCATTAGGTCTGTATTCATTTATGAATGAGCATAGTATAAATTGGACATCACTTATGGCGGCTGCCACTATGTTTATGCTTCCGATTTTAATAATCTTTTTGATTGGACAAAAACAGTTTGTAGAAGGAATTTCAACTTCAGGATTAAAGGGGTAAATATGAAAGTATTATATATTCCGCTTGATGACAGGGCATGTAATTATAGATTTCCATATGATTTGTCAAAGTTGACAGATAATATAGAGCTTTTAAGGCCGCCATATGAGTTGATGGGATTTTTAAAACAGGGTGCAGATGTGCAAAAGATATGGGAATGGATTTTTCAAAATGCTGTTGACTGTGAATATGCCGTTTTATCTGTAGATACTTTGGTATATGGAAATTTGGTAAACTCAAGAATACATAATCTTACAATAGATATATGTATGGAAAGAATAAATAAATTCCGAGAATTAAAAGAAAGAGTACCGGGAATAAAGATACATGCTTTTAACTTAGTTGCAAGAGTAGCTGCATATAATAACAGTTTTGAAGATCCGATGTATTGGGATACTTACGGGTATGATATATGGAGATATACATGTCTTTTGGATAGGGAAAGCAGGGGAGAAATAAGCGAAAAGGAAAGGGAAGAGAAAAATAAATTAAAAAATAGTATTCCTAAAGAAATCATGACAGATTTCTTCGGAAGAAGAGATATTGATAGAGAAGTCAACAAAAAAAGTGCTTTGTTGGTGAAAGAAGGGGTTTTTGATACTTTGAACATTCCAAAGGACGATAATGGTGAGTATGGGATGTCTGCAATGGACTCACAGGTAATGCAAAAAGAAGTTGATCGATTGGGAATTTCAAATAGAGTATATATATATCCGGGAACAGATGAGGTGGCATGTAATATCTTGGCTCGTATTTTTTGTGAAAGTAAAGCCTATTTACCAAGGGTATATGTGAGATATTCCGCATCAAATGCACCTTTTGTAGTTCCTAAGTATGAAGACAGAGTACTTAATGAAAGTATAAAATGGCAGATTCATTCGGCAGGCGGTATTTTTGAGGAGTGTGCAGAGTTTTCCGATTGTATGCTTGCAGTTAATATGTCCGGTACAAAGCAGGTAGAGGCATCAAGACAAAAAGAGGACATTGATTCAGCTTTTAGAGCAAGTATAAATATCAATGAATTCCTAAACTATATTAAATTTTATAGGAATACAATGGACAAGAGTGTCGGAATTGCTGAAGTAAGTTGTTGTAACGGCTGTGAAAACAGTTTTATGGAAATGATGATGCAACTTGATTTATTTCCACATATTACAGCTTTTGGAGGTTGGAATACTGCACAAAATACAATTGGAGTGGTTTTGGCACATATAATAATTGCTTCATTTTATAAAGACTACAAAAATAATATGGAAGCTTATTTGAAAAATGAAAGTTTTAAGTTGGGATTTTTGCTGTCTGACTGGGTTTGCCAGACGCTTTTACAGGATAAAGTATCAAAAGAAATGAATAGTCTATGGCAATCGGATCTATATCATTTAAAAGAAAATCGTGTAAAAGTTCGAGATTGGTATAGGAATGAGTTGGAAATATGGTTTAATAAATTTTTAAACAGATACAGCAAGAATAAGACATTTGCAATAAAAGAATTTGATTTTGACTGGGACAGTGCTTATTTTTACAATGTAGTTGTAGCAAAGAATACATTATAAAGCAGCAGTAAAATTGTTATAATTATAATTATTATATGATTTATATTATAATTCTAAAGTATGAAAGGATTTAAAGGATATTTTATTTTGATACAGCTTTTGACATAAGGTGGCAATATTTACATTTATTAGCAGTTGGAATGATTATTTCATACAACTTATTATGTTAAGCTTCACTTCCGATTTGACAATTTCTCTTGGTATTGCTAAACTACAAGCAGAAAACTTGACAGATTTCGGACTTATAATGGCAGAAGCCGCACCGGCGGTAGCACCTATACTTATAGTGTTTATTGCACTGCAAAAGTATTTTACAAAGGGTATTACTCCGGGTGCTGTGAAGGGCCGGGCATAATAGAAAAGAGGGGAAATGATATACGAAAAATCGGTGATTCCTATAATAGAATCAAAATACACACTATTTACAGCTACAGAAAAGAAGATAGCAGATTATTTTTTACAATGTGATCCCGGTATGGATATAAGCATTCAAAATGTGGCGGAGAAACTTTATGTTTCACAGGCATCCATATCAAGATTTGCAAAAAAGTGTGGCTTTGTAGGGTTTAGAGAATTTATATTTGCATTCTTAGACAGTGTGAGAGTAAAAAAACCGAATGCCAATATGATTACACAGAATGTATTTAATACATATCAGGATTTGTTGAACAAGGCTTATTCTATTATTGACAATGATCAGATACAAAGAGTTGTAAGAATGCTTGTAAACTCCAAAAAGGTAATTGCAGTTGGAAAAGGCAGTTCAGGATATGCCGCAAGTGAGATGGAGAGCAGATTTGTAAGAGTCGGACTTGATATAGATTCTCTTACAGACTCCGACAGAATAAGAATGCAGTCTGTATTTCTAAAGGATGGTGATACCGTAGTAGCATTCAGTATCAGCGGAAAGACTGAGGATATCCTCTTTCTTTTAAGGTCGGCACATGACAGAGGCAAAAAAACCATATTTTTCACATCAGCAGACAGTCAGGCATTACATGAGTTCTGTGATGAGGTAGTAGTGGTTTCATCACTTGAATATCTGGAAAACGGAAATCTGATTTCACCGCAGTTTCCGATGCTGCTTGTGCTTGACTTGGTATACAGTGAGTATATAAATATTGACAGTGTGATAAAGAGTGCCATTTTGGAGGATACCGTCACTACATTAAATAAGAAGGAAGACGATAAAAGGTTTTATTTATCAAGGCAGGACAGGTTCAGATAAGAGAAAAATCACTTGAAAAACTGTATTAAAAGCATTATAATGTCAGTGCAGATGACAAGTAAAAATACAATGGTATTTGTATACCTTTATATTATGGACGGCTGCAAAAAAAAGGGGGAAGAACTTAGGTTTTTGCCTCTTTAAGCTTTACAAGTCATTGTGATTTGTAACTAAAATAAAAAAATAGATATGTCAATTATCGGCAACTATTTGTGAAGGGATGATCTTAGTGGCTAAAGAAAACCGAAATACTACAGAAAATAAGGCATCAAAAAGCATGGAAAGTGCAAATAAGAAAAAGATGTCACCGCAGGAGTTTTTGCAAAAACTGGAAGACCTTGTAAATAAGGGCATAGCTTCAGATATGAAACTTAATATCGGTGAGATAAACGACTTCTTTGCCGGCATTGAGTTGAACTCTGACAGCATAGAGCAGATATATTCTTATCTTGAGAATAAGGGAATAGAGATCAATGAAAACAGCTCGGATGATTTGAATATTGACATTGATAATATAGACAATATCACGGATGAGGACTCATTACTGTTAGATGATGAAGATGAGTTTGATAAGGATTCGGAGGAAGATATCGACCTCAGTGCCATAGATCTTTTAGAGGGTGTAGGTACTGAAGATCCTGTAAGAATGTACCTTAAAGAGATTGGTACTGTACCTCTTTTGACAGCCAATGAAGAGCTTGAGCTTGCAAAGAGAAAGCAGGATGGTGATGAGTATGCCAAGCAACGTCTTATAGAGGCGAACCTTCGTCTTGTGGTAAGTATTGCCAAAAGATATACAGGAAGAGGAATGAGCTTTTTAGACCTTGTACAGGAGGGCAATCTGGGTCTTATAAAGGGTGTGGAAAAGTTTGACTATACTAAGGGATTTAAGCTTTCAACCTATGCTACATGGTGGATTAGGCAGTCTGTTACAAGGGCTTTGGCTGACCAGGCAAGGACAATCAGAGTGCCTGTACATATGGTAGAGACTATAAACAAGATGAGCAAGATGCAAAGAAAGCTTACACTTGAGCTTGGGTATGAGCCGAGTGTGACTGAACTTGCAAATGCACTTGATATGACTGAAGAAAAGGTAATGGAGATAATGCAGATAGCCAGGGAGCCTGCTTCCCTTGAGACTCCTATCGGTGAAGAGGACGACTCAAATCTTGGGGATTTTGTGGCAGATTCCAATGTTTTGACACCTGAGGGCAATGTCGAATCGGTAATGCTTAGAGAGCATATAGATACATTACTTGGAGATCTGAAGGAAAGAGAGAGACAGGTTATTGTGCTTAGGTTCGGTCTTGAAGACGGACATCCAAGAACCTTGGAGGAAGTAGGTAAGGAGTTTAAGGTTACAAGGGAGAGAATCAGACAGATTGAGGCTAAGGCACTTAGAAAGCTTAGAAATCCTGTCAGATCAAAGAGAATCAGGGACTTTTTGGCATGATAAAGAGAAATTTACAAAAAGAATTGGAAGATATTATAAAGAAAGAAGAAGCTTTGGGTCATCGCCCGAGGCTTCTTCTGCATGCCTGCTGTGGACCTTGCTCATCATATTGTATGGAATATTTGGAAAAATATTTTGATTTGACTGTATTTTTTTATAATCCGAATATTGACGATAATATCGAATACAGGCATAGAGTAGAGGAAGCAAAGAGACTTATAGAGGAGATGAACTTTGAAAATGAAGTAAAGTTTATCGAAGGAGATTATGACCCGAATATTTTTTACAGTAGGATAAAGGGCTATGAAAATGAAAAAGAAGGCGGTAAAAGATGTGATATCTGCTTTGAATTAAGGCTACATGAGGCGGCTAAGGCGGCAGCCGACTACGGATTTGACTATTTTACCACATCACTTACCATTTCACCTATGAAAAATGCAAACAAGCTCTGCGAGATAGGCGAGGAAGTGGCAAAGGAGTACAATGTACGCTATCTGCCAAGTGATTTTAAAAAGAAAAACGGTTATAAGCGTTCAGTTGACCTTTCAAAAGAGCATAATCTCTACAGACAGGACTACTGCGGTTGTTCATTTTCAAAGAGGGAGTCAATAGAAAGAGCAAAAGGAAGAGAAAAAACAAATGTTCGACTAATATAATAAGCTGTGATATAATTGAGGTGAAGAGAATGAAGGCTTCAGAGAGGTTTACTGAAATTACAGGACAAACGGGGATTTATAATATTCAGGCTATTGATAATATTCCGTCTATTATTAGAAGAGGGTTGTTATCGAATGAAAGAGCGGTTTCTATAAAACACAAGTCTATTGCTATGGATGAAGTACAGGCTCGTAGAGATAATATTATAATTCCAAATGGATTGAAACTGCATCAATATGCAAATCTTTATTTTGATCCACGAAATCCAATGTTGTTTAAAAGAAAATCACAAAACGAAGAAATATGTATATTAAAGTTCGATCGAGTGATATTGGATTTTAACGGAGTTGTGTTATCAGACAGAAATGCGTCGAGCAGTTATGCAGCTTTTTATGAAGCGAAATATGGATTAGAAAATATAGATTTTAAATTAGTCTATGCAAGATACTGGACAGATGATAATTACTTTGAACAATGTAGGAGAAAATCAATAAAGTGTGCCGAGGTCTTGGTACCGTACGGCATTTCATATGATTATGTTGTTTTTGCCGCGGTTGTAAATGATGCTGCGGCTGATAGATTGAGGTTGAACGGATTTGATAAAAATATATTTATAGAACCAAAGATATTTTTTTAGGAGATATGCATGGAAGTAAAGATTGGAGATATATTTGAAAGTAAATGCTCGGTTATAGTTAATACTGTAAACTGTGTTGGAGTTATGGGAAAAGGTATTGCAAAAGAATTTAAAAAGAGATATCCTGATATGTTTTCAGATTATGTAAAAAGATGTAACTTAGGGCAAGTTCGAACCGGAAAACCTTATGTTTTTGAAGAGAAATCCGGTATAAAAATTCTTAATTTTCCGACAAAGGAGCATTGGAGATCACCTTCTAAATTGTCCTATATTGTAGACGGACTTGACTGGTTTGTACAAAACTATAATAGATTAAATATCAGCAGTATAGCTTTTCCACCTTTGGGGTGCGGAAATGGAGGTCTTGACTGGGATGTGGTAGGACCTATAATGTATCATAAGCTGAAAAATCTGCCAATAGAAATAGAAATATATGCACCATTTGGAATAAACAGAAATGAAACTATCAAAGATTTTTTATCACAGAGAGTAGTGGAAGAAGATTTTACAGGAGTAAGTAATTTAAAGATAAATCACAAATGGTTTTTGATTTTGGAGGCAATTAAAGAAATTAACAGCAATAGATATTCGTTAAAAGTTGGCAGGACAATATATCAAAAGATATGTTATGTTATTACCAGAAATGGTGTAAATACAGGCTTTAAGTTTACTAAAGGGAGCTATGGACCGTATTCTGTTGATGCTAAGAATTCCATTATACGTTTAGCGAATTCAAATCTTATTACAGAACGGGTATGTGGAAGAATGGTATTATTAAAAGTAGCAGACGAAATATTAGTAGATAAAGATGACTTTTCTGATAAAGAATGGAATGCAATGAAAAAGACAGTAGATTTATTCGGTAGGGTTAAAAGTACTGAACAAGCTGAAATTATGTCTACAGTTTTATTTTCTTATGATAAATTAAGTGATGCTAAAAGTAAGATTAGTGATAAAGATGTATATGATTATGTCATGAGTTGGAAACCGCATTGGGAAAAGGAAAAAAGCTATGAGGTCAGTGATACAATACATAATCTTGCAATGCTTGCATTTATCTCAATAGAGCATAGCAATTTATTATTATATCCGACAATATCCCGGTAATACTATTTGACGATTGATATACTTTGCTTTATAATAAGGCGGTAATCGTTATCTTGATCAATTGATCCGGAGTTATGAAAGGAAGAGTCTTATGTTAAGTAGAAAAATTACTATTAAAAATCCTTCAGGTTTGCACCTTCGTCCTGCGGGAGTTTTGTCACAGACTGCAATGAAGTTCAAGTCAGATATTGTTATAGAGTATGGCGAGAAGAGAATAGTTGCAAAGAGTGTGCTTAATGTCATGGCGGCAGGTATCAAGTCAGGCACGGAAGTAAACTTGATAGTTGAAGGCGAAGATGAAGAAGAGGCAATGAAGACACTGGTTGAGGCTATTGAGTCGGGACTTGGTGAAAAATAATAAAAAAATTATCATATCATACTTGACAAATGTTAAGCTTAGTGCTTTAATATTGAAACGTGACCCGGATGGTCCGGGTTACATGTTTTATAAGAGGTGTTGATATGAAAGAAAGAAAAATTCGCCTTCAGTCCGTTGAGGATGCTAAGAACTTTGTAAAAGTTGCTACTCACTGTGATTTTGATGTGGATTTGTACGCTAACAGTATAGTTGTCGACGCAAAATCTATTTTGGGAGTTATGTGCATGGATTTCAGACATGTACTGACTGTAAGATATAACGGTGAAAATAAAGAGTTTGAGGCATTTTTAAATAACCACATGAAGGATATCGAAAAGATAGCATAAATATATTTTGGTATTACAATACAGACCGGCTTGTCCGGTATTAAACAGGCAGGTCATTGACTTGCCTGTTTTTTATATGAAAGGTAAATATGAGAATAGGACATGGATATGATGTACATAAGCTCGCAGAGAAAAGAAAATTGATAATAGGCGGTGTAGAGATAGAGCATAGTCTGGGATTACTCGGACATTCTGATGCGGATGTACTGTTACATGCAATAATGGACAGTTTGCTTGGTGCAGCCGCATTGGGAGATATAGGAAAGCACTTCCCGGATAGTGATAAAAGATATAAGGGGATAAGCAGTGTAGAACTTTTGAAAAAAGTTGCTGATATACTTGACGAGAACAATTATATAATAGAAAATATAGATGCTACAGTTATTGCCCAAAAACCGAAACTTGCACCATATATTGAAAGAATGAAAGAGGTGATATGTGATACTTTGAACATTTCATCTAACCAGCTTAATATAAAGGCGACCACAGAAGAGGGACTTGGTTTTACAGGAGATGAAAGTGGCATTGCGGCACATAGCGTTTGTCTTTTGAATTCGGTCAGAGATGCATTTTATGTAAATCCGACCGTAAGAGATTGTAAAAGTTGTGGAGGCTGCCAAAATAAAATATAAAAAGGAAATTTATGAAAATTTTTAATACACTGTCCAGGAGAAAAGAAGAATTCGTACCTATAGAAGAAGGAAAGGTCAGAATGTATGTCTGCGGGCCTACAGTCTACAATTTGATTCATATCGGAAATGCCAGACCGATGATTTTTTTTGATACGGTAAGAAGATATTTTGAGTACAGAGGTTATGAAGTAAACTATGTATCAAACTTCACTGATGTAGATGATAAGATAATCAATAAGGCGATAGAAGAGGGTGTAGATGCTGCTGTAATTTCACAGAGGTATATAAATGAATGTAAGAAAGATATGGCTGCTATGAATGTGCTTCCCGCTACCAAAAATCCGCTTGCCACACAGGAGATAGAGGGTATGGAAGATATGATAGGAAAGCTTATAAAGAGCGGCCATGCCTATGTGGCAAAGGACGGTACGGTATACTTTAGGGTAAAGAGTTTTAAGGACTATGGAAAACTTTCACATAAGAATATAGATGAACTTCAATCAGGCTTTAGAGAAATCAAGGTAACCGGAGAAGACGGCAAGGAAGACAGTAATGACTTTGTACTTTGGAAGCCGAAGAAGGAAGGAGAACCATATTGGGAGTCACCATGGTCAAAGGGCAGACCGGGTTGGCATATAGAATGTTCTGTAATGAGCAAAAAATATCTTGGAGAACAGATAGATATACATGGTGGCGGTGAGGATCTTATATTCCCACATCATGAAAACGAGATAGCACAGTCGGAGTCGGCAAGCGGTAAAAGTTTTGCAAATTACTGGATGCACAATGCATTTTTAAATATTGACAACAAGAAGATGAGCAAATCGGCAGGGAACTTCTTTACAGTAAGAGATATAAGTGAAAAGTACGACTTACAGGTACTTAGATTTTTTATGTTATCCGCTCACTACAGAAGCCCTCTGAATTTTTCGGCAGAACTTATGGAAGCTGCCAAGAACAGTCTTGAGAGAATACTTACAGGTATGGACAATATAAAGACTGTTATAGCAAGAAATAATACAGCTCCGATTACCGATGCGGAACTTTCAAATCTTGAGATAGCTAAAGTGCTTAAGGATAAGTTTGCAGATGCAATGGATGATGATTTCAATACGGCAGATGCTGTAAGTGCGATATTTGAACTTGTAAAGCTTTCAAATACTACATTGAATGAGAATTCAACTGTGGAGTATGCAAAGGGACTTTTAAATGTGATAGAGCCGCTTTGTGATGTTCTTGGAATTATCACAGAAAGAAAGACGGAAATCCTTGACAGTGAGATAGAAGATTTGATAGCAAGGAGGACACAGGCAAGAAAGAATAAAGACTTTGCACTTGCAGATAAGATAAGAAATGACCTCCTTGAAAAAGGAATTGTGCTTGAGGATACCAGAGAGGGAGTAAAATGGAAGAGATCTTAGATTATCTTCTAAAGCCCTTTAATATAGAAAGAAAAGAAGCCACAGAGTTTTCACCACTTGTACTTGCATATATAGGTGATGCGGTATATGAGCTGATTATAAGAAGTATATTGGTTTCTATGGGTAACAGACCTGTAAATAAGTTGAACAGGGATGCAACATCTTTGGTAAAAGCTTCCGCACAGTCGGAGATTATAAAGCTGATAAGTGACAGCTTAAGTGATAAAGAGTATACTGTATTTAAGAGAGGCAGAAACTCATCACCTCACACTATGGCAAAGAATGCAAGTATGACTGATTACAAGTATGCCACAGGTTTTGAAGCACTGATCGGATTTTTATATCTGGATAACAGATGTGACAGAGCATTGGAACTTATAAAGCTTGGAGTTGATCTGTATTTGAATAAAAATGATATTGGAGTAAAAATATGAATGAGAATGCCGTTGAGGGTAGAAATGTAGTAATAGAGGCTTTTAGAAGCGGTAAAACTGTTGATAAGCTTTATATAAGGGACGGACTGAAGGATTACGCTATTTCCACTATTCTTCGTGAAGCGAAAAAACATGGCACATATGTGAACTTTGTGAGTAAGGACAGACTTGACGGCATGAGCGAAACAGGAAATCATCAGGGAGTGATTGCGATAGTTGCAGCATATGAGTATGCAAGTGTGGAAGATATTTTGGAAAAGGCAAGGCAAAATGATGAGCCTCCTTTTGTATTTATTTTGGACGGTATAGAGGATCCTCACAATTTGGGTGCTATAATAAGAACTGCAAACCTTTGCGGTGCACATGGTGTAATAATTCCGAAGCACAGAGCGGTAGGTCTTACAGCGGCAGTTGCCAGAGCATCCGCAGGAGCAATTAATTATACACCTGTGGCCAAGGTAACCAATATCAATAAGACCATGAAAGAACTGAAAGATGCAGGAATGTGGTTTGTATGTGCTGACATGGGTGGCGAAAAGATGTATAATATAGACTTGACAGGCAGTATAGGCCTCATCATAGGAAACGAGGGGGACGGAGTAAGCGAAAGCGTAAAGAAGAATTGTGATTTCATAGCTTCTATACCGATGAAGGGCAATATAGATTCACTTAATGCATCAGTTGCCTGTGGGGTATTGGCCTATGAAATAGTCAGACAGAGAATTGCGAAAGGAGCAAATTATGAGAAGTGATAAAAGAAAAGTCGTACTTGTAGGATGCGGTATGGTAGGTATGAGTTATGCTTATGCTATGCTGAACCAAAATACAGTGGATGAGCTTGTTCTTATAGATGTCAACAGATTGAGAGCCGAGGGTGAAGCAATGGACTTAAATCACGGGCTTGCATTCTCAGGCTCACATATGAGAATATGGGCAGGAGACTACAATGACTGTAACAGTGCGGATATTGTAGTTATCTGTGCAGGTGTGGCTCAGGCTCCGGGTGAAAGCAGAAGAGATCTTCTAAAGAGAAATATGGAAGTCTTCAAATCCATTATAGATCCGATAACAGAGAGCGGCTTCAACGGTATCTTTTTGGTAGCTACAAATCCTGTAGATATAATGACTGAAATAACATATAAGCTTTCAGGCTTCAATCCAAGAAGAGTCATAGGCTCAGGTACGGCACTTGATTCAGCCAGATTAAAATACCTTTTAGGCTCTTATATACAGGCCGACCCGAGAAGTGTACATGCCTATGTTATCGGTGAGCATGGAGACTCTGAGTTCGTGCCATGGTCAAATGCCCTACTTGCAACCAAGCCTATTGATGACATTATTGCCGAGTCAAAGGGAAAGCTGAAGATGGAAGAGTTAAGCCATATCGAGGAAGAAGTAAGAACAGCCGCCTATAAG
Organism: Lachnoanaerobaculum saburreum DSM 3986; assembly: GCF_000185385.1. Lineage (GTDB taxonomy): Bacteria > Bacillota > Clostridia > Lachnospirales > Lachnospiraceae > Lachnoanaerobaculum > Lachnoanaerobaculum saburreum. The sequence continues at coordinate 2,458,232 of NZ_GL622296.1, read as the reverse complement.
ATAATTGAGGCGAAGAGGGCAACCTATTACGGTATAGGAATGAGCCTTACAAGGATCACAAAGGCAATCTTAGGAAATGAAAACTCGGTCATAACAGTATCTGCAAATTTGCGTGGTGAGTATGGGCAGAACGATGTTTTTGTAGGTGTACCATGTGTAGTAAACAGCTCAGGTATACAGAGGATACTTGAGATATCACTCACAGACGAGGAAAAAGCAAAGTTTGCAGAGTCATGTGAAGAGCTGAGACAGATATATGATGAGTTGAATGAGAAATAAAATATAATGTTTTACTGAGTTATAAAATTTTGGTGAAACTATAAGGATAAGAGTGCCATATGTGATAATACCATAATATGGCACTTTTGACATCTTTGTTTCATTTTGGAGGGGTGACTTGAAATAATGCTACCTTAACCCACCGGCTTTAGACGGTGGGTTAAGGTAGCAAAAAATAGATATTTGTGATACAATAACCGGCGTTATGGGAGTATGGAAATCAAAGAATAGACACAAATATTTATTACAGTATCATACTATTTTTGTATGTAAGTATAGAAAAAAGCTTTTAGTATCAAAAGAAATATCAGATTATATAAAACAATTTTCTTATGAGATATGTACAAAGAGTAATATAATCG
>NZ_GL622296.1:2453672-2456119 GCF_000185385.1 Lachnoanaerobaculum saburreum DSM 3986 | reverse complement strand
AAAACACGATAGAGATATTAATGCGGCAAAAAATATATTGGAAGAAGGATTAAGACAAGTAGTATAAGGAAAATGATAGGGCAGGGACTGCCCGAATTAACGCCTGTGGAGATAGTAGGTTGCGAGGTCAGCGAAGCAGGAAGCCCATAGTCTTTAGACTATGGGTAGTTCACAAGCTTCATTAAGAAATAATGATCCATTTTGTGCATTTGATATGGAGACAATAAAATAGGAGAAAAGTATAGAATTGGAATTATTTGATGTAAGTAGTATATATAAGGAGTTTGAATATCCTAAAGAATTTTTAAAAATTGTTCATTTGGGATTTGTTAATTTTGATTTTTGGTATTTGATGGATTATGATCAAACTGAGTGGAGAATAAAAGGATTAAAAGAAAGATATCCGGACAGAAAGTTGGTTCCCTTTGCAAGAAGAGGTGACAATGATGATATAGTTTGCTTTGATATCGACAGAGATGGAAGGGTGCAAAAAATCCACGATTTTGTAAGTGCAGGATGGGAACAGAGAAAGGATTATGAAAGCTTTTGGGATTGGTTTAGAGAGGCTATAGATGAGATGATAGAAGAAGGAGAATATGATGAATTATGAAAAGTTAAGCAAGGAAGTTTCATACGCACTTCGACATGCACCTTGGGAGTATGAACTTGAAATGGACGAAGAAGGTTGGGTAAGTATAGAGCAGCTTTTGACTGCATTAAATACAGAAGGTAGATTTGAATATATTACTCAAAACGATTTGGCTGTTATGATTGATAAGTCTGATAAGAAAAGACATGAAATAAAGGCAGGAAAAATAAGAGCTATGTACGGGCATTCTATACCGATGCATATAGTAAAGGAAGAGAAGATTCCACCTGATAAATTATATCATGGTACTGCAAGGAGATTTATTGAGAGCATAAAAAATAACGGGCTTTTATCTATGAGCAGACAATATGTACACCTGTCAGCTGATATAGATACAGCAAGGAAAGTAGGACTTAGGCGTGACAACAGTCCATGTATACTGGAAATTGATTCTAAGAGAGCTTATGAGAATGGAGTAAAATTCTATCATGGAAATGAAAAAGTATGGCTGGCAGACAAAATACCATCGGGTTATATAAGTGAATTATAGAGATGAATAATATTGACGCAATATATAATATTTCCATTTTTAATATTGACTTTTACCGTATATATGTCTAAAATTCTTAGTGAGCCGGTTATTCGGCTTAGTATATTTTCTTAGTATTTAATGATATCTGTATTTGTAAATATCCCCGATAAAATGAAGTATAATTTATTTATTTTAAAAGGCGGTATTTTACATTTGAGTTAGTAAATCCTAACTTACAGATAGTTTTTAGTTTACAGGAGGGATTATGGCAGAGAAAGGTCATGAATTTTTGGCAAGAATAGGTAAGACAAGGTTAAGACCGGGTGGTGTGGTGGCTACCGATTGGTTACTTGAGAAGGGAAATATCAAGGCTGATTCAAAGGTTTTGGAGGTGGCTTGTAATATGGGGACCACCTTGATTCATATAGCAAAGAAATACGGCTGTGATATTATAGGAGTGGATTTGGATGAAAAAGCGGTCGAAAAGGCAAAGAAGAAGATAAAAGATAATGACCTGGAAGACAAAGTAAAGGTTATGGAAGGTGATGCCTTTAAGCTTCCTTTTGAGGATGAAAGCTTTGATGTTGTGGTAAATGAAGCAATGCTGACAATGCTTTTGGGTGATAAAAAGGAGAGAGCGTTAAAAGAATATTACAGAGTATTAAAGCCCGGCGGAGTTGTATTAACTCAGGATGTTGTTTTAATCACTGATGATGAAAACAGGGCAAGGGAACTTCGTATCGGTCTTAGCAGGGCTATAAATGTAAATGTGGAACCGCTTATAGAAACGGAGTGGAGAGCCTGCTTTGAAAGATCCGGATTTCAAGTGGAGGAAAAGAGCGGTCCTATGTCTCTTATGAGTATTCCCGGAATGATGAAGGATGAGGGTATTTTTGGGGCATTCAGTATTATAAGAACAGGATTGCAGGAGTTTAATAAGGAATACTTTCAAAGGATGCGTTCATTTATGATGGATAATAAAAAAGAACTTGGATATATATGTTTTGCGGGGAGAAAGGAATAAAAATATATAACAGTATATTATAACTTTATCTTTAGCATCTGAGGTATGTAAAAGTGGTTTAAAGTCTTGTGTTTATAAGGCTATAGCCACTTTTTTCTTGTTAAAATATTGAGTGGAAACTTCAAATATCTTTATAAAAAAATATAGTGAATCTTCTATATGGGTCAGTGCGGTTTAAAACTGTACAGACCCTTTTTTGACGAAACATATTACTGTAGTCCAATTTGATTTTTTACAAAGTAAAAATACAAGAAACTACAATCAATTATAATATACATATTATACAATAATATCATTAAAAC
>NZ_GL622296.1:2448413-2453580 GCF_000185385.1 Lachnoanaerobaculum saburreum DSM 3986 | reverse complement strand
AAACATATATATTATAAATAAAATAAAAGAGAATAACTTTGATAAAAAATAGATTATTAGTATAAAATGATATAATTCACATATTTTTAAAAAAGTAATTGATATATATATATATATATGGTAACATTAAATAGTAATAGATGAAAATGCTATCAATATTAGATAAAAATATATAATGTTGATGTTATTTTGTTGACGTGATTATAAAAGAGTTAAATATGGAAGTGCAAGAGAATACTTCGTTATAAATTACATTAACAATGTTTCAAAGTGTGCTTTGAAATAAAATATAAAAATTAATGGAGGCAATATTATGGCAGGAAAAAGTATTGACGAGATTGTTATTGGAGAGAAAGCGTGCTTTTCTAAAACGATCACAGAGGGAGATGTGTATTTATATGCTGGAATAATTGGTGATTTAAATTCGGCACACATAAATGAGGAGGCTGCAAAAAAAGGTATATTTGGTAAGAGAATAGCACATGGAATGCTTACAGCTGGTCTTGTATCAACTGTTCTTGGAATGAAATTACCTGGAGAAGGCACTATATACATGGGACAGGAATTAAAATTTACAAAACCGGTTTATTTTGGAGACACTGTCACAGCTACAGTAGAGGTATCAGAAAAGATAAGGGATAAGTTCTTAAAATTAAAGACAGTTTGTGTAAATCAAAATGGAGAGGTTGTATTAGAGGGGGTTGCAATGGTTCTACCACCAAAAAAGGAGGCCGGTAAATGAGAGTACAATTCTTAACGGCAAGGGAAGCGGCAAATTTAATTACAGACAATGCAACTATAGCAATAAATGGGTTTGTCGGTATAGGTGCGGCAGAGGAGGTTCAGGAAAAAATAAAAGAAAGATATGAAGAGACAAACACACCTAAAGGTTTGACACTTTATTATGCTGCAGGTCAAGGTGACGGGAAAGACAGGGCTCTTAATCTCTTAAATGGTGAAGGTCTTTTAAAGAGGGTTGTAGGTGGACATTGGAATTTGGCACCAAAACTTCAGAAGTTGGCTCTTGATAATAAGATAGAAGCATATAATTTTCCGCAGGGAGTTATTTCACATATGTTTCGCTCATCAGCATCTGGAGAAAAAGGAACAATTAGTAAGATTGGATTAGATACGTTTGTGGATCCGACACAAGATGGTGGAAAGTTAAACAGTATAACAAAAGAAGACCTGGTTAAGAAGATAGAGCTTGAGGGGGAAGAATATCTTTATTATTTAGCACCTAAAATTGATTTTGCAATTATAAGAGGTACTTTTGCTGATGAATATGGAAATATCAGTTTAGAGGAAGAAGTTGCTACACTTGATGCAACAAATATGGCAATTGCTTGCAAGAATAATGGGGGTAAAGTTATTGTACAGGTCAAGGATATTGTAGGTGCAAATACCCTTGACCCAAGATTGGTAAAGATTCCCGGAGTGCTTGTAGATGTTGTTGTTAAATGCACCGATATAAATGCATATCATGATCAGGTTTTTGGTGAGGTTTATAATCCTGCTTATTGTGGAAATGCTAAGACATTGCTTAATAGAGTTGCACCTCCAAAATTGGATAATAGAAAAGTTATCGGCAGAAGAGGTGCAATGGAGATACACGCATATTCTTTAGTTAACTTAGGAATTGGAATTCCTGAACTTGTTGGTGCAGTTGCTAATGAAGAAGGTCAAGGTGATAAAATTACGCTTAGTGTGGAGTCGGGAATAACCGGAGGAGTACCACTTGGAGGTATAAAATTTGGTGGAGTAATAAATCCACAGTCTATCATAGATCAGGATATACAATTTGACCTCTATGATGGTGGTGGATTGGATGTGACATTCCTTGGATTAGCACAGTGTGATAAAGAAGGTAATATAAATGTATCTAAGTTTGGACCGAAGATTCCCGGATGTGGCGGTTTTATTAATATTTCGCAAAGCACAAAGAGAATTGTATTCTGTGGTACATTCACTGCAGGCGGATTAAAAGAAAAAGTTGAAAATGGAGAACTTATTATTCTTGAAGAAGGTAGGGAAAAGAAATTTGTCAAGAAGGTTGAACAAATAACTTTTTCCGCAAAATATGCTAATGAAACAGAACAGGAAGTCTTATATATTACAGAAAGGTGTGTTTTTAGGTTGACAAAGGAAGGTCTTATGTTAATAGAAATAGCACCGGGCGTAGACCTTGAACGAGACATTCTTGGAAATATGGATTTCATACCGATTATTCCGGAGAAATTGGAGATAATGGATGAAAGGATCTTTAGAGATGCTTTAATGAGCTTGGAACTTAAGAATATATAAAATTAAAAAAAGAGGAATAAAAATGCAAATTATTGGAATATTAGGAATTATTCTATCACTTGGTCTTCTTATGTACCTTGCATTTAGAGGCTTTTCAGTTGTTGCTGTTGCACCACTTTTAGCACTACTTGCTGTAGTTATAGGTACTATTTCAATGGGAGAAGATCCACATTTAATGGCTCATTATACAGAAGTATTTATGGCCAGTCTTGGGAAATATGTTCGTAATTATTTTCCTATCTTTTTACTGGGGGCAATTTTTGGAAAAATGTTGGAGGATTCAGGTTCAGCAGATTCCATTTCCGGTTTTATAACTGCAAAATTAGGTAGCCATATGGCTATATTGTCTGTTGTATTATCCTGTTCGCTATTAACTTATGGTGGAGTTTCGTTATTTGTTGTTGCTTTTGCGATATATCCGATAGGAGCGAAGCTTTTTAAAGAGGTTGATATTCCAAAGAGAATTTTGCCTGGTGCAATAGCATTGGGAGCATTCACATATACAATGACGGCAGTTCCGGGGTCACCTCAAATTCAGAACGCTATTCCGATGAAGTATTTTGGAACAGATGCTTTTGCAGCTCCAATACTTGGAATTATTGCTACAATCGTGATGTTTGGGCTTGGCATGTTTTGGCTTTCATTTCGTGCTAAAACAGCTAAGCAAAAAGGTGAAGGATATGGGGAGCACAATGAGCATTTTAAAACAAGTGATGAGAAAAAAAGTTTACCTCCATTTGCTGTAGCACTTGCACCTATTATTGCGGTACTTGTAATTAATTACATTTTATCCAGAGTGATTTATCCAAATATTGATGGCGGTTATTTGGAGGGGGAGCCATATAAGACAACTTTAAAAGCTGTAACCGGAAACTGGTCTTTGATTATTGCTTTATTTGTCGGAATTATTATAACTGTTATACTTAATTTTAAGAGATTTGAGGATGTGGTAAAGACTATTACTATCGGAACTAACGGGTCTTTTTTAGCAATATTTAATACAGCCTCAGAAACAGGATATGGAAATGTTATTGCAGGTTTATCTGCATTTGCGATTATCAGTGCCGGGATCGTAAGTATATCGTCCAATCCATTGATTGGTACGGCTGTATCAAGTTCGGTTTTAGCAGGTGTTACGGGTTCAGCATCAGGTGGATTATCAATTGCATTAGAGACAATGGGAAAGCAGTTTTTAGAGATAGCGCAGACAAGGGGGATTAACCCTCAAGTACTTCATAGAGTAGCTTCAATAGCCTGTGGAGGTATGGATACATTGCCACACAATGGTGCAGTTATCACATTACTTGGAATTACAGGAATGACACATAAAGAGTCATATGCAGATATTGGAATGTGTACAGTAATAATTCCGCTGATAGCTGTTACAATAATAATAATTTTTGCCAGTTTTGGTATTGTTTAGTATATGTTGTAGTTATTAATTTATGTTATAAGGTGATATAGGATGTGCATATACGTAATACACTGTAAATATTATTAAAAGGAGGTATTGTTTGTGAATTTTGTAAAGTATGAGCAAGATGAAATGATAGGTATCATTACCATCAATAGGTCGGAAGCTTTGAATGCTCTAAATTCTTCCGTATTGGATGAAATAGGTGATTGTTTTGATAATATTGACATAAATGCTGTTAGGGCAGTTGTATTGACAGGAGAAGGAATCAAGTCTTTTGTAGCGGGTGCTGATATTGGAGAGATGAGTAAGCTAAGTAAAACTGAAGGAGAAGCTTTTGGGAAAAAGGGAAATGATATATTTAGGAAAATTGAGACATTCCCAATACCTGTTATTGCAGCTATAAACGGATATGCACTTGGTGGTGGATGTGAACTTGCAATGAGCTGTGATATAAGAATCTGTTCAGATAATGCAGTATTTGGGCAACCTGAAACAGGACTTGGCATTACACCGGGATTTGGGGGGACTCAAAGACTTGCTCGTTTAGTTGGACCCGGAATGGCAAAGCAGTTGATTTATACAGCAAAGAATATAAAAGCGGATGAGGCATTAAGAATAGGGCTTGTAAATGCCATATACACACAAGAAGAGCTTTTGGAAACAGCAAAGAAGATGGCAAAGGGTATTGCGAAAAATGCACCTATAGCTGTCAGGGCATGTAAAAAAGCTATAAATGATGGACTTGATGTTAAAATGGATGATGCTATAGTTATTGAAGAGAAACTATTTGGAAGTTGCTTTGAGACACATGATCAGATAGAAGGTATGAGTTCTTTCCTTGAGAAGAGAAAAGAAAAGAACTTTATTAATTCATAGAGTTTCAGGAGTGATAATAGTTGTAAAAGATCATTTTACATTTGTTTATATATAAAGGTGAAAGAAAACTAAGAAAGGATAATGCAAACAAAGACTTTCACTATTTAAGTTTGCACTTGGATTTATTCAAGTAGGGTATTATTCATGGATTTTACTTTAGACAAGAAACATGAGATGGCAAGAACCCTCTTTAGGGAGTTTGCCGAAAAGGAAGTAAAACCTCTTGCAATAGAGGTAGATGAAACAGAAATATTCCCAAGAGAGACCGTAAATAAGATGGCAAAGTACGGTTTTCTTGGAATTCCTGTAGCAAAGGAGTTTGGCGGTCAGGGAGCCGATTCTCTGGCATATGTTATGTGTGTAGAGGAAATCGCAAAAGTATGTGCTACAACGGCTGTTATTGTTTCTGCACATACATCACTTTGTGCAGACCCGATTGCTATGTACGGTACACCGGCTCAAAAGGAGAAATATCTGATTCCGCTTGCAAAGGGTGAAAAACTCGGAGCTTTTGCACTTACAGAGCCTAATGCCGGTACAGATGCACAGGGAGCGGTTACAACAGCAATA
>NZ_GL622296.1:2355226-2446659 GCF_000185385.1 Lachnoanaerobaculum saburreum DSM 3986 | reverse complement strand
AACTTTTAAAAAGCTGTAACTTCTTAAATATAAATAAAATATTAGAGCTATTATGGATTTGGATTAGTGAAAAATTCATAATAGCTTTTTTAATAGGTGGAAGTGTTATATATTGACATATAAAAATATTCGTTGTATTATATTCAATGTTGAATATGGAGGTGGATTTGTGATACGTTTATTGGTGCTTTGGTTGCTGGATAACGAACCTATGTCAGGTTATGATATAAAGCAGATGTTACAAACAATGGATGCAAAAAGATGGGGAGGAGTGCTTATAGGTTCTATTTATTATGCTTTAAAAAAGCTTGAAAAGAACGGGTATATCTGTGTAACGGATATGGAACAGGCACAATACAGACCGAGAGTAACTTATAGTATTACTCAAAAAGGGAAAAAATATTTGAGAACATTAATTTATGATTCTTTGACGGAGTTTTCTCTTTCTTATCCGTCATCTTTATATGCCGGGATATCATTATGTGATAAGCTGACATCCGGTGAGGTTTATACTGCCTTGGAAAGTCAACTTAAAAGGCTTGATATTGAATATGAATCTGTTATGAAAGGCTGGAAAGAAAAGTGTGAAGCAATGAATAATGATGTTGCGCCTATGGTAAAGTTGGTTTTTGATAATATGTTTGCAATGATTAGGCAACAGCAGGATTTTATAAAAAAAGTATTAGAATGTTTGGAAACATGATATGGAGGTATACATTTGAAAAGTAGACAGGAACTGGAGCAGTTATTATTTTCAATAAACGGTCAGGGATATGGTGCATATAAATCTATAAAGGGAGAGTACAACTTCGGGAAATATATTCTTTCCATTGACCATGTACAAGTTGACCCGTATGCACCGCCGTCAAAAGTGCGGATTATTATGAACAGGAAAGTAACAGGTATCCCTGATGAACTACTTGATTCAAAAAGTAAAATTATTGCCGTTTCGGATTTTTTAACAAGGGAGTTTTATAAAAAAGCTGAAATTTACAGTCAGAAAATAAATGCTACAGGTGGTAGCGGTATGATTGTAATTGACAGATGCGGACAGGAGATGTTGGAGAGAACTTCCGTTTTGATTAAGGACAACAGAGTTGAGGTAAGATTTGAGATAGGGCTTCCGGCAGCCGGCAGACGCGTTTTAGGAAAAGAGGCTAATCGGATTTTTTCACAAACTCTTGAAAAAATTGTAGATGCGGCATTATTGTATGAAAATATTGATCATAATGAATTGAAAAATCAAATTTCTTTAATGATCGACCAAGAGTATATAAGGGAAGAATTAAAGCGAAGAAATTTGGTTGCATTTGTTGCCAACGGATCTGTTTTGCCGCGTGAGAGCGGTGTTTCAGATAAGCCTTTGCGTGACGGTATTCCTTTTTGCAGTCCAAAAAGTTTTGAAACAGATATGGATCTTCCAAGCGGAAAGCATATATCCGGGATGGGAATTGAAAAGGGCATTACATTGATTGTAGGCGGAGGCTATCATGGTAAGTCAACTCTACTGAAAGCACTTGAACGCGGAGTATATAATCATATTTCAGGTGACGGGCGTGAAATGGTGATTACATGTTTTGATGCGGTCAAGATTCGTGCAGAGGATGGAAGAAATGTCGAAAAAGTAAATATAAGTGCTTTTATAAATAATCTGCCGGGAAATAAGGATACACATTTATTTTCTACGGAAAATGCCAGCGGAAGCACATCACAGGCGGCAAATGTAATGGAAGCTTTAGAATCCGGAACTTCACTTATCTTGATTGATGAAGATACTTCCGCCACCAATTTTATGATATGTGACGGTCGTATGCAAAAGCTGATTGCAAGAGAAAAAGAGCCTATAACACCTTTTATTGATAAAGTAAAACCTTTATACAAAGATTTGGGAGTTTCCACCATACTAATAGTGGGAGGTTGCGGAGATTACTTTGATGTTGCCGACAGAGTTATAATGATGGATGAGTATATTCCAAAGGATGTCACCGAGAGAGCAAAGGAGATAGCGTCTACCGACGGATATAAAAGAGAATTTTTATCAGATAATGTTTTTGGCAAAGTAACACATCGTGTTCCTTTGAAAAAAGGATTCTCTTTGTCAGGTAAAGAAGATCGCCTGAAAGCCAAAGGCAAATACACTATTTTATATGGATGGAACAATATAGATATTTCAGGGCTGGAGCAGCTTGTTGATGAAAGTCAGACAAACTGTATCGCCGTTATGATCGGTTTTTTAAAGAATAAAGTGATTGATGAAAAGAAGACAATTGAACAGTCACTGGATCAGATGTACAGACATATTGAAAAATCAGGATTGGATTCTATATCACCATATACAGGTCATCCCGGTAATCTTGCGATGCCAAGAAAACAGGAAGTTTTTGCGGCTATCAGCAGATATAGAGGGTTGGTTGTAAAAGGATAAACACTAACTTATATTTATTCCAAATCATCTGACCAGTATAAAAATTCACCGTCAAACCTGTATAAAAACCGCTTGCAAATATCCTGCCGTTATGCTAATATTGTCAGGTAGTGAGCCGGTGTGGCGGAATGGCAGACGCGACAGACTCAAAATCTGTTATTCGAAAGGGTGTGCGAGTTCGAGTCTCGCCACCGGCATTTAGCTGTATGAGATTTCATACAGCCTTTTTGTGTGGAAAAGTATTTTCTTTTATGCTAGAATACATCAAAGAATTTTTGTAATTTTTTATAAAGGTGGTAATATGGACTATAGTAAAGAAGCATTAAAATTGCATGAAAAAAACGGCGGTAAAATCGCTGTTGCAAGTAAGATAAAGATAAATAACAGAGATGATTTGAGTACCGCATATACACCGGGAGTGGCAGCTCCTTGTAAAGAGATAGCAAGTGATCCTGAAAATGTGTGGAAGTATACAGCCAAGAAAAATCTGGTAGCGGTGGTATCGGACGGTACGGCGGTGCTGGGGCTTGGAGATATCGGAGCCAAGGCTGCAATGCCTGTAATGGAGGGTAAGGCGATACTGTTTAAGGAGTTCGGTGATGTGGATGCATTCCCTATATGCCTTGATACTAAGGATACGGAGGAAATCATAAAGACTGTAAAAAATATCGCACCATGCTTTGGAGGTATCAATTTGGAAGATATAGCCTCACCGAAATGCTTTGAAATAGAAGAGAGACTTGAAAAAGAACTTGAGATACCTGTATTTCATGACGATCAACATGGTATTGCAATAGTGGTTACGGCGGCACTTATCAATGCACTTAAACTTGTAGATAAGAAGATGGATGAGATAAAGGTGGTGCTTAACGGACCGGGCAGTGCAGGTACGGCTATTATAAAGATGCTTTTGGAATCGGGAGTAAAAAATATAACAGCCTGTGATGAATACGGCATTTTATACAAGGACAGGGCTGAGGGGATAAAGGATCATAAAAAATGGCTATGCACTGTAACAAACCTTAATGATATGAGAGGAAACCTTGCCGATACACTTGCAGGAGCGGATGTATTTATAGGAGTATCGGCAGCAAATATACTGACAAAGGATATGATAAAGACTATGGCAAAGGACCCGATAGTATTTGCTATGGCCAATCCGAATCCTGAGATATCCTATGATGAGGCTATAGAGGCGGGAGTGGCTGTAATGGGTACAGGCAGGAGTGACAGACCGAATCAGATAAATAATGTACTTGCATTCCCAGGGATATTCAGGGGAGCATTGGATGCACATGCAAGGGATATAAATTATACTATGAAAAAGGCTGCGGCCAAGGCTATCGCGGAGTATATAAAGCCTGAAGATTTGAATCCTGAAAATATAATACCTTCCGCACTTGATAAGAGTGTAGCCAAGGCGGTAGCGGATGCGGTAGCAAGAGCGGCCATAGAAAGTGGGAGTGTCAGGAAATAATTATGACAAGTATTAAAGATATTTTTTTATTCTCATATAGAGAACTTAAGAAGGTAAGGACTATCACAACTGTTGCTATGTTTGTGGCTTTATCAATTATACTGGGAGCTTTTACAGTTCCTATCGGAAATTTTTTGAAAATCGGTTTTTCCTCTTTGACTACTGTCAGTGTAGGGTATTTGTTCGGCCCTATTGTAGGTTCTATTTTTGGAGCTGTAACGGATGTTGTGAAGTATGCGATTAAGCCTACAGGTCCTTTTTTTCCGGGATTTACTTTAAATGCCGTTATTGCCGGCTTTGTTTATGGAAGTATATTATATAAGAAACAAGTGAGTATAAAGAGGATTTTTGCGGCAGAGTTCTTTGTAAGTCTGATTTGCAATATTTTTCTCGGTACACTTTGGCTGAATGTATTATATGGAAAGGCTTTTATTGCAATTTTGCCTATGAGAGCGTTGAAGAATATAATTCTTCTGCCTATAAACAGTTTTATGGCATTTGCTATACTCAAGTTTTTGGAGCAGTACAAACATAAAATAAAATAAAAAAAGTGCTTGCATTTACTTTTTATCTGTGCTATCCTAGAACAGCTGTGACATTGATAGCTAAGAAGCATAGGTTGCCGTTTATCGGGTTTTATGTGGAGCGAAGGTCATGTTGCAAAAACTGGCGACAAGTCACTGTACAAACAGCATCTCATATTGAGTAATTTCGTGCTTTTATTTTTATGACACGCACGGAAGAGTGTACAGTCACCGCTTGTCAATTTCTTTTATAAAGATTGAAAAGGAGGCGGCTTTTTTTATGGCAAATCAGGTAATGAGAATCACATTAAAAGCTTATGATCACCAATTGGTTGACAGCTGTGCTGCAAGAATTGTTGATACTGTAAAGAAGACAGGAGCAGCTGTTTCAGGACCTGTTCCACTACCGACAAAGAAGGAAGTGGTAACTATCCTTAGAGCTGTACATAAGTACAAAGACTCTCGTGAGCAGTTCGAGCAGAGAACTCACAAGAGACTGATTGATGTCATTGCACCGTCACAGAAGACTGTGGATGCACTTTCCAGATTGGAAATGCCGGCTGGTGTAAATATTGACATCAAAATGAAGAGTAGATAATCCGCTATAAGCGTTAATCCTGCTCTAGGATGAGCACTAAGTGCTCCGCTGTAGAATAAACCAGGAGGTATATAATGAAGAAGGCAATACTTGCTAGAAAAGTAGGTATGACACAGATTTTTGATGAGAACGGTGTGTTAATACCTGTAACAGTTCTTCTTGCCGGACCATGTGTTGTTACACAGGTTAAGACAGAGGAGAATGACGGATATAATTCTGTTCAGGTTGCATATGGACAGATCCGTACAAAATTGGTTAACAAGGCTAAGGCAGGTCATCTTGCTAAGGCAGGAATTGAGAAGACTGTAGTAGAAAAGGGCGATAAGAAGAGAGAAGTTTTCACAGCCGGAAGATTTATCAGAGAGTTTAAATTTGAAAATGCATCCGAGTATGCACCGAAGGCTGAAATCAAAGTTGACATATTTGCTGCAGGAGATAAGGTTGATGCAACAGCTGTATCAAAGGGAAAAGGTTTCCAGGGTGCTATAAAGCGTCATGGACAGTCAAGAGGACCTATGAGTCATGGTTCAAAGTTCCACCGTCATCAGGGTTCAAACGGTTCATCTTCAGATCCGAGCCATGTATTTAAGGGCAAAGGAATGCCGGGACATATGGGAGCTAAGAGAGTGACCACACAGAATCTTGAAATCGTAAGAGTTGATGCTGACAGGAATCTTATTCTTGTAAAAGGTTCAATGCCGGGTTCAAAGAAAGCTTTAATAACATTAAAAGAGACTGTTAAGAAAAAATAACTAACAGAAAGGAGGAACACAAATGGCTAATATATCAGTATTTAATATTGAAGGAAAAGAAGTAGGTAGTATAGAATTAAATGATGCTGTGTTCGGAGTTAATGTTAACGAGCATTTAGTTCATATGGCAGTTGTTGCACAGTTGGCAAACAAGCGTCAGGGAACACAAAAGGCAAAGACCCGTTCAGAAGTCAGTGGCGGCGGAAGAAAGCCTTGGAAGCAAAAGGGTACAGGACATGCACGTCAGGGTTCAACCAGATCACCACAGTGGAAGGGCGGCGGTGTTGTATTTGCACCTACTCCAAGAGATTACACAATCAATTTAAATAAAAAAGAGAAGAGGATTGCTCTTAAGAGTGCTCTTACAAGCAGAGTTCTTGAGAACAAGTTCATCGTAGTTGATGACTTTTCAATGGGCGAGATTAAGACAAAGAAGATGCAGCAGACTTTGAATAACTTAAATGTTAAAAAGGCACTTGTTGTATGTGCCGAGAATGAGAAGAACACTGTGCTTTCTGTAAGAAATATATATGGTGTTAAGGCTGCTTCACCTAAGACTATCAATGTATATGATATCTTAAAGTACAATACGGTAGTGGCTTCAAAGGACGCTGTTAAGACTATAGAGGAGGTATATGCATAATGGCAAATATTCAATACTATGATGTAATACTTAAGCCGGTTATTACAGAAAAAAGCATGCTCGGCATGACTGATAAAAAATATACTTTCCTTGTACATCCGGACTCAAACAAGACAATGATAAAAGAAGCTGTTGAGAAGATGTTTGACGGCGCTAAGGTTTCAAAAGTAAATACTATGAACCAGGATGGAAAGACAAGAAGAAGAGGAATGACTTCAGGTAAAACTGCAAAAGTTAAGAAGGCTATTGTATGGCTCACAGAGGACAGTAAGGATATTGAGTTATTCCAGGGATTATAAGCAACAAATGTTGCTTTTCTCAGATAATATCTGAGTAATACTATACGGCATCCTGCCGTGATAAAGTGCGCAGCACAAGAAGGAGAAAAAATGGGAATAAAGAAATACAGTCCATATACACCGTCAAGAAGAAATATGACCGGTTTGGACTTTGGTGTAATCACAAAAAGCACTCCTGAGAAGTCACTATTGGCACCGATAAAGAAGAACTCAGGAAGAAACAATCAAGGTAAAATAACAGTAAGACATCGTGGCGGCGGTGCAAAGAGAAAATACAGAATTATTGACTTTAAGAGAAATTCTAAAGACGGAATTCCTGCAAAGGTAGTTGCAATAGAGTATGATCCGAACAGAACAGCCAATATTGCACTTATATCATATGTTGACGGTACAAAGGCTTATATACTTGCTCCTGAAGGACTTCAGGTTGGAACAACAATCGTAAGCGGTTCAGGTGCGGAGGCAAGAATAGGTAACTGTTTACCGCTTGCAGAGATTCCTGTAGGTGCACAGATTCATAATATTGAGCTTTATCCGGGCAAGGGCGGACAGCTTGTTCGTTCGGCAGGTAATGTTGCACAGCTTATGGCTAAAGAGGGAAAGTATGCAACTCTTCGTCTTCCGTCAGGTGAGATGAGAATGGTACCTATCATTTGCAGAGCTACAATCGGTGTAGTAGGAAACGGTGAGCATTCACTTGTTAAGCTTGGTAAGGCGGGAAGAAAACGTCATATGGGTATCAGACCTACAGTTCGTGGTTCCGTTATGAACCCTAATGACCATCCACATGGTGGTGGTGAAGGTAAAACCGGAATCGGTCGTCCGGGTCCGTCTACTCCTTGGGGCAAGCCGGCTCTTGGTCTTAAGACCAGAAACAAGAAGAAACAGTCTAATAAGTTAATTATAAGAAGAAGAGATGGTAAGGCCACTAACTAATAAAGGAGGAAAGATAAATGTCACGTTCACTTAAAAAAGGACCATTTGCAGATGCAAGTTTATTAAAGAAAGTTGACGCAATGAACAAGGCCGGAGACAAGAGTGTCATCAAGACATGGTCACGCCGTTCTACAATCTTCCCACAGATGGTAGGCCATACTATTGCTGTTCATGACGGAAGAAAGCATGTTCCGGTATATATTACCGAGGATATGGTAGGACATAAGCTTGGTGAGTTTGTTGCTACAAGAACTTACAGAGGACATAAAGCTGACGATAAGAAAGCTTCAAGATAAGAGAGGGTTGAAAGGAGGTTTTTTAAATGGCAAAGGGACACAGATCCAAAATTAAAAGAGAAAGAAATGCAGTTAAGGACACCAGACCATCAGCTAAGCTCTCATATGCCAGAGTACCTGTGCAAAAAGCATGCTTTGTGCTTGATGCAATCAGAGGTAAGAATGTTGATGAGGCTTTGGGTATTCTTATGTACAGCCCAAGATATGCGTCAAGTGTTATCAAAAAGTTGGTAGAGTCGGCAGTTGCTAACGCTGAGAATAACAACAATTTAGATCCGTCTTATTTATATATTGCAGAGTGTTATGCAAGTGACGGTCCTATAATGAAGAGAATTAAACCGAGAGCACAAGGTAGAGCTTATCGTATTGAGAAGAGAATGAGCCATATCACAGTGATCTTAGATGAAAGATAGGAGGAGACGCGAAAATGGGACAGAAAGTTAATCCACATGGACTTAGAGTCGGTGTTATAAAAGACTGGAGCTCCAGATGGTACGCTGATAAGGATTTTGCTGATTGTTTAGTGGAAGACTACAATATCAGAAAGTTCTTAAAGAAGAAGCTTTATTCAGCAAGCGTATCAGATATTGAAATTGAGCGTGCTTCAGACAGAGTCAGAATAATACTTCATACTGCCAGACCGGGTGTTGTTATCGGTAAGCAGGGTGTTGAAGTTGAAAAGTTAAAGAAGGAAGTATCAAAGTTTACAGATAAGAAGGTATTCATTGATATCAAAGAAATCAAGAGACCTGACAGAGATGCACAGCTTGTAGCTGAAAACATCGCTGCACAACTTGAGAACCGTATTTCATTCCGTAGAGCAATGAAGTCAACAATGTCAAGAAGTATGAAGGCGGGAGTACTCGGTATCAAGGCAAGCTGTTCAGGACGTCTTGGCGGTGCGGATATGGCTCGTACAGAGTTTTATTCAGAAGGAACTATTCCTCTTCAGACATTGAGAGCCGATATTCAGTATGGTTTTGCAGAGGCAAATACAACATACGGTAAAGTCGGAGTTAAGGTTTGGATATATACCGGTGAGGTGCTTCCTCAAAGAAAAACACAGGAAGGGAGCGTAAAATAATATGTTAATGCCTAAGAGAGTAAAGCGTAGAAAACAGTTTAGAGGTTCTATGGCAGGAAAGGCCCTAAGAGGCAATAAGATCACTTATGGTGAGTATGGTTTAGTATCCCTTGATCCTTGTTGGATAAAGTCAAACCAGATAGAGGCTGCCAGAGTTGCTATGACTCGTTATATCAAGCGTGGCGGTAAAGTTTGGATAAAGATTTTCCCTGATAAGCCTGTTACAGCAAAACCGGCTGAAACAAGAATGGGTTCAGGAAAAGGTGCTACAGAGTATTGGGTAGCTGTTGTTAAGCCGGGACGTATTTTATTTGAAATTGCTGGAGTATCTGAAGAGATTGCCAGAGAGGCTCTTCGTCTTGCAATGCATAAGTTGCCTTGCAGATGTAAGATAGTTTCAAAGGCTGATTTGGAAGGCGGTGAAACAAGTGAAAACTAAGAATTATGTAAACGAATTGAAATCAAAAAGCTTAGAACAGTTAAATGAAGAATTGGTTTTGGCAAAGAAGGAACTTTTCAACCTTAGATTCCAAAATGCAACCAGCCAGTTGGATAACACTTCAAGAATTAAGGAAGTTCGTAGAAACATTGCCAGAATTCAGACAGTTATCACTGAGAATGCAAAGTTGGCATAAAGATAAAGGAGATAAACCGTGGAGAGAAATCTTAGAAAAACCCGTATCGGCAAGGTTGTCAGCGATAAGATGGATAAGACAATCACTGTTGCAATCGAAGACCATGTAAAGCATCCACTTTATGGCAAGATTGTAAAAAAGACTGTTAAGTTCAAAGCACATGATGAGAAAAATGAATGTAACATTGGCGATACTGTAAAAATTATGGAGACAAGACCTCTTTCAAAGGATAAGAGATGGAGACTTGTACAGATAATTGAGAAGGCAAAATAATTAGGTAGGAAGGAGTATCCGGCATGATTCAGCAGGAAACAAGATTGAAGGTAGCCGATAACACCGGAGCAAAGGAATTGCTTACAATTCGTGTTATGGGCGGTTCAACTAGAAGATATGCTCATATCGGCGATATAATCGTCGCTACCGTTAAAGATGCAACACCGGGAGGCGTTGTAAAGAAAGGTGATGTTGTTAAGGCTGTTGTTGTAAGATCAGTCAATAGCACACGCCGTAAAGACGGTTCATACATCAAATTCGATGAAAACGCAGCAGTTATAATCAAGGATGACAAGACTCCAAGAGGTACTCGTATCTTTGGACCGGTCGCAAGAGAACTTCGTGAGAAGCAGTTTATGAAGATTGTATCTCTCGCACCTGAAGTATTATAAGGAGGTCTAGCGTGCATAAAATCAAAAGAGATGATATGGTGAAGATCATATCCGGTAAAGATAAAGGCAAGACAGGTAAAGTATTAAAGGTTGATACTAAGAAGAACAGAGTAATAGTTGAAGGCTGTAATATGATCACAAAGCATACAAAACCAAGTATGGCTAACCAGAACGGCGGGATCATAAATATAGAGGGAACTATTGATATATCAAATGTAATGTTGGTTGTTGACGGTCAGGCTACAAGAGTCGGCTTTGAAGTAAAAGACGGCAAGAAGGTTCGTGTAGCTAAGAAGACCGGTAAGGCTATTGACTGATTGGAAAGGAGGAAAACATGGCAAGATTAAGGGAAATGTATGAGAACGAAATCGTCAAGAAGATGACTGAGAAGTTTGGATATAAGAATCCTATGCAGGTACCGAAGCTTGATAAGATAGTTATCAATATGGCTGTCGGTGAGGCAAAAGATAATGCAAAAGTATTAGATGCCGCAGTAAGAGATCTTGAAATTATCTCCGGACAAAAGGCGGTAGTTACTAAAGCAAAGAAATCAGTTGCCAACTTTAAACTTAGAGAGGGTATGCCTATAGGTTGTAAGGTAACTCTTCGCGGTTCAAAGATGTATGAGTTTGCCGACAGACTTATAAATCTTGCACTTCCAAGAGTGCGTGACTTTAGAGGTGTAAATCCTAATGCATTTGACGGCAGAGGAAATTATGCTCTTGGAGTTAAGGAACAGCTTATCTTCCCTGAGATAGAGTATGATAAGATTGACAAGGTTCGCGGTATGGATGTTATTTTCGTTACTACTGCAAACACAGATGAAGAAGCTAGAGAACTTTTGACATTATTCAATATGCCATTTTTCAAATAATTTAGGAGGAAGATTTCATGGCAAAAACTTCAATGAAGATTAAGCAGGCCAGACCGGCAAAATTCTCTACAAGAGAATACAGCAGATGCAGAATCTGCGGTCGTCCACATGCTTATCTTAAAAAGTATGGTATCTGTAGAATTTGCTTCCGTGAGTTGGCTTATAAAGGTCAAATTCCGGGGGTTAAGAAAGCAAGCTGGTAGGCATTGAGCAAAGAAGTTATAATCAGATACATTTAAAATAAACAGGAGGAAAAAATTCCATGACAATGAGCGATCCGATTGCAGATATGCTTACAAGAATAAGAAATGCAAATACTGCAAAACATGACTCAGTTGATATTCCTTCCTCAAAGATGAAAATAGCAATAGCTAACATACTTGTAGAAGAAGGTTATGTAGAGAAATACGAACTTGTTGACAATGGTAACTTCAAGGATATCAGAATATTCCTTAAGTATACAGCTAACAAGAGCGAGAGAATAATCAGTGGATTGAAAAGAATTTCAAAGCCGGGTCTGCGTATATATGCAAGCAGAGAAGAGCTTCCAAAGGTGCTTGGCGGTCTCGGTACAGCCATTATTTCAACAAATAACGGTGTTATTACAGACAAGGCGGCCAGAAAGCTTAATGTAGGCGGAGAAGTATTGGCTTTTGTTTGGTGATTTTATAATCATCCATACAATATATTATATTACTGTTCTAACGGTCGGTCATAATTTATGACTGTTTGTTAGATATAAAACCTGAAAACATGAGCAAAAGCTCACGATAAATTTAAGGAGGAAGACGGCATGTCACGAATTGGAAGAATGCCTATCGCAATTCCGGCAGGAGTAACTGTAACAATTGCAGAAAATAATCATGTGACTGTAAAAGGTCCTAAGGGTACACTTGAGAGAGCATTACCACTGGAAATGACTATTAAGCAGGAAGGTGATGAAGTTGTAGTAACCAGACCTAATGATTTAAAGAAAAATAAAGCATTACATGGTCTTACAAGAACTCTTATACATAACATGGTAGTAGGTGTAACCGAAGGCTATGAGAAGGTACTTGAAGTAAACGGTGTCGGTTATAGAGCGGCAAAACAGGGAAATAAACTTGTTCTCTCACTTGGATATTCACATCCGGTAGAGATGGTAGATCCTGAGGGAGTTACATCAGTTTTAGACGGACAGAATATTATAAAGATTCAGGGTATCGACAAGGAAAAAGTCGGACAGTATGCTGCTGAAATAAGAGACAAAAGAAAGCCTGAGCCATATAAGGGCAAGGGTATCAAATACTCTACTGAAGTTATCAGACGTAAAGTCGGTAAGACCGGTAAGAAATAATAGGAGGGTAAGTAAATGGTTAGCAAAAAATCAAAAAGCGATCTTAGAATTAAGAAGCATTCAAGATTACGTAATCGCCTTTGCGGAACAACTGAGAGACCGCGCCTTGCTGTATTCAGAAGCAACAACCATATGTACGCTCAGATTATTGACGACACGGTTGGAAATACAGTAGTAAGTGCATCAACACTTGAAAAGAGTGTAAAATCAGAGCTTTCAAAGACAAATGATGTAGATGCTGCAGCATATGTCGGAACTCTTGTTGCAAAGAGAGCACTTGAAAAGGGTATAGATAAAGTTGTATTTGATAGAGGAGGATTCATCTATCAAGGTAAGATTGCTGCATTGGCAGAGGCTGCCCGTGAAGCAGGATTACAATTCTAATAGGAGGAGAAACATACATGAAGAGACAAATCATCGATCCAAGCAAATTGGAGTTAAATGACAGAGTCGTAAATATCAAGCGTGTATCCAAAACCGTAAAGGGTGGACGTACAATGAAGTTTTCTGCTCTTGTTGTTGTAGGTGACGGCAATGGCCATGTCGGTATCGGTCTTGGAAAGGCGGGAGAGGTACCTGAGGCTATCCGTAAAGGTAAAGAGGCTGCAACTAAGTCATTGGTTGAAGTCAGAATAGATGAGAATTCCAGTGTTCCACATGATTACACCGGAAAATTCGGAAGTGCAAGTGTGCTTTTAAAGAGAGCACCTGAAGGTACAGGTATCATCGCAGGCGGTCCGGCTCGTGCGGTATTGGAGCTTGCAGGATATAAAAATATTCGTTCAAAATCTTTAGGATCTAATAACAAGACAAATGTATGTCTTGCTACACTTGCAGGTTTGACAGCACTTAAGACTCCTGAAGAGATTGCAAAACTTCGTGGAAAGTCTGTTGAAGAAATATTAGCATAATAGGAGGAAAATATGGCAAAGTTAAAAATTACATTGGTTAAGTCTCCTATCGGCGCTATCCCAAAGCAGAGAGCAACTGTAGAGGCACTTGGTTTGAGAAAATTAAACAAGACAGTAGAGATGCCGGATAATAATGCTGTAAGAGGTATGATTTGGCATGTAAGGCATCTTGTAAAAGTTGAAGAAGTCTAAAGAAGGAGGTGTAGTGATGGATTTATCTAATTTACAGCCTGCATTAGGCTCAAAACATAGCAATAATTTCAGACGTGGACGTGGACATGGTTCAGGTAACGGAAAAACGGCAGGTAAAGGTCACAAGGGTCAGAAAGCCCGTTCAGGACCGACAAGACCGGGATTTGAAGGCGGACAGATGCCTTTATACAGACGTATTCCTAAGAGAGGATTTACAAATCGTAATACAAAGGATATCGTAGCTGTAAACATTTCCGTTCTTGACCGCCTTGATGACGGTACTGATGTTACTCCGGATACATTGTTGGCTGCCGGAATTATAAAGCATACAAGAGACGGTATTAAGCTTTTAGGCAACGGTTCAGTAACAAAGAAATTTACTGTTAAGTATATTGCTGTTAGTGAAAGTGCAAAAGCTAAGATTGAAGCTGCAGGCGGAACTTGTGAGGTGATTTAATGCTCACAACACTCCTAAATGCATTTAAAGTAAAAGATGTACGAAAGAAGCTTCTTTACACATTTATAATGCTGGTAATTATTCGCTTCGGCAGTAACTTACCTATACCGGGTGTGAATACAACTTATTTCAAAGATTTCTTTGAAAAACAGGCAGGTGATGCGTTTGGATTTTTCAATGCCATCACAGGTGGATCATTTGAAAGTTTGAGTGTGCTGGCACTTAGCATCACTCCTTATATTACTAGTTCTATTATAATACAGCTTTTGACAATAGCAATTCCGGCACTTGAGGAATTGCAACAGGACGGTGAAGACGGAAGAAAAAAGATAGTCGAATATACAAGATATTTGACTATCGCACTTGCACTGTTACAGTCTTCAGCCATGTCAATCGGATTCGGCAAACAGGGACTTTTAATACATTTTGGAATAAAGAGTGTAATTGTAGCTATAGTTACAATGACGGCAGGTAGTGCATTTTTAATGTGGATTGGAGAAAGAATTACAGAGAATGGAGTCGGAAACGGTATTTCCATAGTACTTCTTCTTAATATTCTGGCTTCATTGCCATCTGATTTTAACAATCTATATGTAAGATTCTTAAAGGGACAGACAGTAGCTAAGATGGTGGTTGCTGCGGCTATTATAATAGCTTTTGTAATAGCAATGGTTGTATTTACCATCATATTACAGGATGCGGAAAGAAGAATTCCTGTACAGTATTCATCTAAAACGCAGGGTAGAAGAAGTGTAGGAGGAGCATCATCAAATATACCTCTTAAGGTAAATACGGCCGGTGTTATTCCTGTGATTTTCGCTTCTTCAATATTCTCTACACCTATAGTTATCGGTCAGTTCTTGAATATCAATAACGGGTCAATAATAGGTGAGATATTGACATATATGAATTCATCAATGTGGTTTAAGCCTGAGGCTCCGAAGTATTCTGTCGGACTTATAGTTTATATCATAATGATTATCTTATTTGCTTATTTTTATACATCAATTACTTTTAACCCGCTTGAGGTAGCCAATAATATGAAAAAGTCAGGCGGTTTTATTCCGGGAATCAGACCGGGTAAGCCGACCAGTGACTATTTCTCAAAGATTTTGAGCTACATTATAATTATAGGTGCTACAGGACTTATAATAGTATGTGTAATACCTATAATAATTTCAGGACTGTTCAATATCAGTAGACTTTCATTTACCGGAACATCTCTGATAATCATTGTCGGTGTAGTCCTTGAAACAATAAAAGCAATTGAATCACAGATGCTTGTAAGAAATTACAGAGGATTCTTATTAGACTAATCATCTTACGAAAAACCACTGGAGTATATTCTTCAGGGGTTTTTCGTGGTTACCAACAAAATGGGGGAGATACACCATGAAGATTATTATGTTAGGCGCACCCGGTGCCGGAAAAGGCACACAGGCAAAGAAAGTTGCAAAAAAATATAATATACCGCATATATCCACAGGCGATATATTCAGAGCAAATATAAAAGAGGGAACTGAGCTTGGAAAAAGAGCAAAAGAGTATATGGATAAGGGAGAGTTGGTTCCGGATGACATTACTATAGGAATGCTCCTTGACAGAATACATAAGGCTGATTGCAAGAACGGTTTTGTTCTTGACGGTTTTCCAAGAACAATTCCGCAGGCCAAATCTTTGAGTGAGGCTTTATCAAAGCTTAATGAAAAAATAGATTATGCAATAAATATAGATGTTCCTGATGATTCTATTATCACCAGAATGAGCGGTAGAAGAGCTTGTCTAAGTTGTGGAAGTACATATCATATAAAGTATTCCGCACCGAAGAAAGAGAATATATGTGATAACTGCGGAAGTGAACTTGTTATCAGAGATGATGATAAGCCTGAGACTGTAAAGAAGAGGCTTGATGTATATCATAAGCAAACACAGCCTTTGATTGACTATTATGACAATGAAAATATACTTGCAAATGTAGACGGAACAAAGGATATGGAAGAAGTATTCTTAGATATTGTTGCAGTTTTGGGATAGATTGTGAGGATTAAAATGGCAGTAACAATAAAATCTGAAAGAGAAATTCAGTTGATGAGAGAAGCCGGTGAGATACTTGCTAAAACTCATGAAGAACTGGAAAAGGCATTGCATGCAGGCATGAGTACATATGAGGTAAACAAAATCGGAGATGAGATAATAAGATCATACGGTTGTGTTCCTTCATTTTTAAACTATAACGGCTATCCTGCTTCAATATGTGTGTCTGTAAATGAAGAAGTAGTACATGGCATTCCGTCAAAGAAAAGAATTTTAAAAGACGGTGATGTGGTAAGTCTGGATGCAGGCGTTATTTGGAAGGGATATCATTCAGATGCTGCCAGAACCCATATAATAGGCGAAGGAAGCGAAGAGGCAAAGGCACTTGTAAAAGTAACAAAAGAATGCTTTTTTGAGGGAATCAAGTATGCAATTGCAGGTAATCACCTTAATGATATCTGTAAGGCTATAGGCACATATGCAAAAGAAAGAGGTTACGGTGTTGTAAGAGATTTGGTGGGTCATGGTATCGGCACACATTTACATGAAGACCCTGAAGTTCCGAACTTTGATATAAAGAGAAAAGGAATCAAATTACAGCCGGGTATGACTCTTGCCATAGAGCCTATGATTACAGCAGGAAGAGATGAAGTGGTATGGCTTGATGATGACTGGACAGTGGTTACGGATGACAACTCACTTGCGGCTCATTATGAAAATACTATTTTGATTACAGAAGGTGAGCCTGAGATTCTTTCTTTAAGAAAATTATGATAAATACAGGCGATATTGTAATATCAATAAAGGGTCATGACAGAGGAGAATATTATTTGGTTTTGGACTGTGATAAAGATTTTGTTTATCTGGCGGACGGAAGACTGAAGCTTATAGAAAAGCCCAAGAAGAAAAACAAAAAGCATGTCAGCAGACTTGGGAAAAGTAAAGAATTTATTGATATGAAGAACAATGATGATAACTTTAACGACGTTAAGTTAAAATATCTCTTAAAAAATTGGAGGAGTAAATGTCTAAATCAGACGTTATAGAGATTGAGGGAACAGTTGTTGAGAAGTTACCTAATGCAATGTTTCAGGTAGAACTTGAAAACGGACATCAGGTATTGGCACATATCAGCGGCAAACTCAGAATGAACTATATTAGAATTTTGCCGGGTGATAAAGTTACTATCGAATTATCTCCATATGATTTGACAAAGGGACGAATCATTTGGCGTGATAAATAAATAAAGACCTTGCATATTATATTAGCTGGTGATATAATATTATGGCGTCTTTATTAGTAGCGATGAAAGGAGAGTTACAATGAAGGTCAGATCTTCAGTGAAACCGATTTGCGAAAAATGCAAAATTATCAAGAGAAAAGGTTCCATCAGAGTAATTTGTGAGAACCCAAAGCACAAGCAGAGACAAGGTTGATCTGCATAGGAATAAGGAGGAAGTAGGTAAATGGCTCGTATAGCAGGCGTTGATTTACCAAGAGAAAAGCGTGTTGAAATTGGTTTGACATATATCTATGGTATAGGTCTTACAAGTTCAAGGCGTATCTTGAAAGAGGCTAATGTAAATCCCGATACAAGAGTAAAGGATCTTACAGATGATGAAGTAAAAGAATTGGCACAGGTTATTTCAGATACTCAGATGGTGGAAGGTGATCTTAGAAGAGAGATCGCAATGAACATCAAGAGACTTCAGGAAATAGGTTGTTATCGTGGTATTCGTCATAGAAAGAATCTTCCGGTTCGCGGACAGAAGACTAAGACAAATGCAAGAACACGTAAGGGTCCAAGAAAGACGGTAGCAAACAAGAAAAAATAATAAGTAATTTGCTTATATTTTTCGAAAAGTGATTTTCGCTGTATGTTTTAAAAGCAGGAGCGTAGTAAAGTTTGAAAAGGTAGGTTAGTTTAATGGCAAAGAATGCGTCCACCAAGAAGGTGACAAAAAAGCGCGTAAAGAAAAACGTTGAACGCGGACAGGCACATATTCAGTCATCATTTAACAATACAATTGTTACATTAACTGATACCCAGGGTAATGCAATATCATGGGCAAGTGCCGGCGGTCTGGGATTTAGAGGTTCAAAGAAATCTACTCCATATGCAGCATCTATGGCTGCAGAAACTGCTGCAAAGGCAGCTTTAGTACATGGACTTAAGTATGTAGATGTTATGGTAAAAGGACCCGGTTCAGGAAGAGAGGCAGCTATTCGTGCGTTGGCTGCATGTGGAATAGAAGTAACAAGTATTAAGGATGTGACTCCGGTACCACATAATGGATGTCGTCCACCAAAACGCAGAAGAGTCTAATAGGAGGTACTAAAAGTGGCAATTAATAGAGTTCCCGTTCTTAAAAGATGCAGATCACTTGGCCTTGAGCCGGGTTTTCTGGGAATAGATAAAAAGTCTAACAGAGATACAAAAAGGGCAAACCGTAAGTTAAGTGAATACGGTATGCAGCTTAGAGAAAAGCAAAAAGCAAAGTTTATTTACGGTGTATTGGAGAAACCGTTCAGAAACTACTATGCTAAGGCTGAGAGAATGAAAGGTCAGGTTGGTGAGAACCTTATGATTCTCTTAGAGAGAAGACTTGACAATGTTGTTTTCCGTATGGGACTTGGAAGAACCAGAAAGGAAACAAGACAGATTGTTGATCACAAGCATGTTTTGGTAAACGGTAAGTGTGTAAATATTCCGTCTTATCTTGTAAAACCGGGTGATGTTATTGAGATCAAGGAGAAAGCAAAATCTTCTGCAAGATATAAGGAAGTTGTAGAGTCAACAGCCGGAAGAATTGTACCGGCTTGGATTGATGCAGATCTTGAAAATTTAAAAGGTACTGTAAAGAGCCTTCCTACAAGAGAAGAAATTGATGTTCCTGTAGACGAACTTCTTATCGTTGAGTTGTACTCTAAGTAATAGGAATCTTAACAGCTGATACTTAATTTTGTATCAGCTGATTTACTAACAGTAGAAATATAGCCTGAAATATTGACCAAAGCCTGATTTTGTTGAGCTTAGGTCCAGTTTATCTAAAAGGAGGGACATTCGTGTTCGATTTTGAGAAACCCAATATTGAGATTGCAGAGATTTCCGAGGATAAGAAGTTCGGCAGATTCATATGTGAACCACTGGAGAGAGGTTATGGAACAACTTTAGGTAATTCCCTAAGGAGAATAATGCTCTCATCCCTCCCAGGCTCAGCTGTCAGTCAGGTTAAGATTGACGGTGTGTTGCATGAATTTTCTTCTATACCGGGAGTAAAGGAAGATGTAACAGAGATCATAATGAATGTAAAGAGCCTGGCAATCAAGAATTCAGCTGAAGATAATGAGCCGAAGATTGCTTATATAGATTTTGACGGTGAGGGAGTTATCACTGCCGAAGATATTCAATGTGATCCATGTATAGAAATAATTAACAAAGACCAGGTTATTGCAACAGTTTCAGAAGGCAAGTTTTATATGGAGCTGACAATAACAAACGGTAGAGGTTATGTAAGTTCAGATAAAAACAAAGGAGAGGACACTCCGATAGGTGTGATAGCAATAGATTCTATCTATACCCCTGTAGAAAGAGTAAATCTTCGTGTTGAAAATACACGTGTGGGTCAGGTGACGGATTTTGATAAGCTGACACTTGATGTCACTACAAACGGTACATTAGAACCGGACGAGGCGGTAAGTTTGGCTGCCAAAGTTTTGAGTGAACACCTTAATCTGTTTATAGATTTGTCAGATAATGCCAAAACTATTGATGTAATGGTGGAAAAAGAAGAGGATGACAAGGAAAAAGTTCTGGAGATGAATATAGACGAACTTGAGCTGTCAGTCAGGTCTTATAACTGCCTAAAGAGAGCAGGAATCAATACAGTTGAAGAATTGTGTTCACGCACTTCAGATGATATGATGAAAGTCAGAAATCTGGGTAGAAAATCATTGGAGGAAGTTCTTCAAAAGCTTGAAGAGCTTGGACTTCACCTTCGTGAAAGCGAAGAATCATAAAAAAGAATAACAGACATATATAGTAAGTCCAATGTTTGCATATATATGTTCCCAATGGAGGAGTAAAAATGGCAAAGTATAGAAAACTTTCAAAGACATCAAGTCAGAGAAAAGCACTGTTAAGAAATCAGGTTACAGCACTTTTACAGCATGGAAAGATTGTAACAACAGAGGCCAGAGCAAAAGAAATCAGAAAGATTGTTGAGCCGCTTATAGCATTGGCTGTTAAGGAGAAGGATAATTTTGACCTTGTAAAAGTAAATGCAAAGGTTGCAAGAAAAGATGCTAACGGAAAGAGAGTAAAAGAGGTTGTAGACGGTAAGAAAGTTACTGTTTATGATGAGGTGGAGAAGGAAATCAAGAAGGACAGACCTTCAAGACTTCATGCCAGAAGCAAAATCAATGCTGTAGTATATGTTCCGACAGAAGTTCCGGCGAAGGGAGCTGCTAAGAAGAAGAATACAAAGTCACTTGATCTTGCAAAGAAGCTTTTTGATGAGTACGGTCCGAAGTACGAGGGTCGTAAGGGCGGATATACAAGAATAGTTAAAATCGGTCTTCGTAAGGGAGATGCGGCTATGGAAGTTTTACTTGAGTTGGTATAAAAAACATTGATATTAAGATAGCAGTCTATGACTGCTATTTTTGTGTAAAAATAAGTTTGGCTTTGATTGAGCTTATAGAATATTTATGATATAATTCGATAACTATGACAGGAGAATCTTTTATGATTGAAAAAAAACTTAGAGGATATATTCTGCCTAATATCCTGGCAACTACAGGTACATCTTGCTATGTATTGGCGGATACCGTTTTTATATCAATGGCGGAAGGTGCAAACGGTATAACCGGATTAAATCTGGTTTTACCTGTATTTGCAATAACCTATGCTATAGGAGCTATGATCGGTATAGGCTCCGCAACAAAATATACATTGCTTAAGTCACTGGGGGACAAAAAAACGTCAGATAAATATTTTTCAAATTCATTTATCTGGAGTCTGTTGTTTGGCTTACCTTTTTTAATTCTTGGGATATTTGCACCGGATGCGGTTCTTAGAATTTTGGGTGCCGATGAGGTTATAGAGGCGGTCACACATACATATACACGTATTATTCTTTGTTTTTCACCTTTCTTTATGCTTAATTTCACATTCACCGCTTTTGTAAGAAATGACAATTCACCAAGGATTGCTATGGCGGCAACACTTATCAGCGGTATTTTTAATATAATATTTGACTATGTACTTATGTTTCCACTGGGAATGGGTATGGCAGGTGCCGCACTTGCAACAGGTATTTCACCGGTTGTAAGTATATGTATCTGTATGGTACATTATTTGTCAAAAAAGAATAATATACGCTTCTGTTTAACACCGCCTTCTTTTAAGAGATTGCTTTTATCATTCAGCTTAGGTTTGGTGGCTTTTGTAGGTGAAATATCAAACGGAATAATAACTATAGTATTTAATTTTATTCTGCTCTCACTTGTAGGAAATATAGCGGTTGCCGCATACGGAGTTATAGCAAATTCAGCCTTGGTCGGAGTGGCAATGTTAAACGGTGTTTCACAAGGGCTACAACCTGTGGCAAGCGAAACTTACGGTAAGGGTAATAAAAAAGATTTAAAGAAAATTTACCTTTATTCACTTTCTGTAAGCATGATTATAGCAGGAATTTTAGTGGCTTTAGTAACGGCATTTGCTCCGAATATCATAACAGCATTCAATAATGAAAATTCCGATATATTGGCTGATTATGCCGTCACAGGAATCAGAGTTTATTTTATAGGATTTATACCTGCCGCATTCAATATTATTATGGCAGGATTTTATTCTGCTACGGGTAGAGGTAGGGAGTCCTCGCTTATAGCAATATCAAGAGGGATAGCGGCAATAATTGTATTTGCACTTATCTTACCGAAAATTTTTGGAATAATGGGTGTATGGAGTTCATTTTTTGCGGCGGAAATGTTTACTGCAATATTATGTATAATACTGATGAGAAAAACTTTTTGAAAAAATAAAAATTACAGAAAGCATGAAATAAAATAATATTCTCGTGCATTAATATAGTGAAAGGATAATTTTGAGATGCTTAATTTTGTGGCGGTCTTAGAGGAGGGTTCAAAAACTTCATCGACAGTGGATGACAAACTTATAAAAGATATCGCAAAGGGAAGTATGGAGGCTTTACATACCTTATATGAAAAAACTCATAAAAGTGTATATGCCTTTGCCCTTTCAATAACAAAAAACACCCATGATGCAGAGGATATTTTGCAGGATACTTTTTTGAAAATCTATCAAAAAGCGGCAGATTACACCTCATATGATAAGCCTATGGCTTGGATTTTTACAATAGCAAGAAATTTTGCACTGATGAAATTCCGTGACAGAAAAAAAGAAGACAGTATGGAAGAGGTAAGTGATATGCCTGAGGCTATATTTTCTTTTGTGGAAGATGTTAGCGAGCGCATTGTTCTTGAAACCGCTGTAAATAAGCTTGATGAAAATGAAAGAACAATACTTTTGCTCCACGCCGTATCAGGTCTTAAAAATCGAGAAATAGCGGAACTTCTTGATATGCCTATAAATACGGTACTTTCAAAGTACAACAGGACTATAAAGAAGATGCAAAAATATTTGGAAGAGGAGGGCTTTTAATGAAAAGGGAAGATATTGAAAGGAAGCTCGACGCTGCTGTATCCGGAATGATTCCAAAAGATATGTTTGACAGAATCTCTGAAAATATTGTTTCCGCCAATCCGGAAAGTATAGAAAGAGTGGTAAAAAAGGAAAAGAAAAAGAACTTTAATATTTTTAGCAGAAGCTTTATGGGAGTGGCGGCAGCTGCTTGTATATTGCTTGTATCAGGAATTATAGGAGTTCCGTATTACGGCAATAATTTTGTTCCCGACTCACATGTGGATATAGATGTAAATCCGGGTGTCGAAATTGTAACAAATAAAAAGAATAAGGTTTTGAATGTACAATCTACAAATAAGGACGGAGCTGATGTTATTGACAATATGGATCTGAAAAATACGGAGCTTAAGGTTGCAGTAAATGCACTGATAGGTTCAATGGTTCAAAAAGGATATATTGTAAATAATAATACAGGTATATTGGTTACTGTAAGAAATGACAATCCTGAGAAAGCAAATAAAGTTAAGGAAGAGATTCTTTATGATATAAACTTTGCACTATATACAAATGATGTACAGGCAAATGTTATGAATCAGACCTTTAAAAATACTGCTGATGCCAATAAGTTTGCAAGAGAAAACAATATCTCTATAGGAAAGGCTGTATTTGTACTTAATCTTGCAGCAAAGGACAGTTCTTTGGATGCAAAAGAACTGGCTAAAATGAAGGTTACGGATATTGCAAATCTGGTTGCAAAAAAAGGTATAGATATAAGAGATATAGTTGATTATGATGATGATGACAGTATCTGGGAGAATATTGCAGATGCTATAGAAGATATAGATGAAGATGCCGGAATCTCCATGAAAGATACTGCTGATGCAGGCAATAAACAGATAGGTATTGAGGCTGCAAAACAAATTGCACTTGCAGATGCCAAGGTGGCTTTAAAGGATGTTACCTTTATCAAGGCAGAACTTGATAATGAGGACGGCAGAGCCGTTTATGAGATAGAATTTTACAGCGGCAATGTCGAGTATGACTATGATATAGATGCACTAAGCGGAGAAATAATATCAAATGACTTTGATATTGAAGACTACAGTATACCTGCACAAAGCACAGCCGCTCCCCGGCAAACTGAGGCAGCACCTGCACCTATACAGTCGCAGACAGCGGCCCCTACAGCAGCACCTACACAGTCGCAAACAGCAGCTCCAACGCCTGCACCTACACAGCCGCAAACAGTAGCTCCTACGCCTGCACCTATAGAAGCACCGACACAGCCTGCCGCTCCTTCCACTATTTCAGCAGAGAGGGCAAAGCAGATAGCACTTTCACATGCCGGAGTTGGAGGAGCAAGCTTTATTAAGGCGGAACTTGATACGGATGACGGAGTACAGGTATATGAGATAGAGTTTAAGGTTGGAAATGTAGAATATGAGTATGATATTAATGCAATAAGCGGTGAGATAATATCAAGCAAATCGGAGGTTGATGATTGATAGATAATTGTTTAACAATACATATAATATTTTAAAATATTGAAAAAATATATAGAAATTACTGATTATACATATTGACAAAAAGCAAAAAAGGATTTAATCTGTATACAGATGCTCCTAACAGGGAAGACAATATATGCTCAGTCTGACTTGAAAGGTGGTTTGTGAACGGATAGATATGTGTTTTTGCACATTTATTTGAGTACCCGAAGCCACCGCGGCTTTGGGTTTTTTTATTATAAAATTTAAGGGGAAAATATGGATAACAGAGTTGCTCTGATGGCGATTATAGTAGAGGATAAGGATTCGGTAAAGGAACTCAACGAATTGTTACATGAATATGGTGAATATATAGTTGGCAGAATGGGAATACCATATCATAAAAGAAATATAAGTATTCTCTCGGTAGCAGTGGATGCGCCGAATGATATAATTTCAAGTCTTTCAGGGAAAATAGGGAAATTAAAAGGAGTGAGCATAAAGACGGCTTATTCCAATGTAGGTAATGCCAATGGTTAAAGACATATATAAGACAAACTTTAAGGATACCGAATATGACAAAGATGTTGAGCTTAATAAGAGTATAGAACTGATAGATAAATTAGAAAAAAAAGAAGTCTTAGCTTAGAAGAATACAGATATTTATTGGAAAATCTGAATGAAGAAGTATTTGACTATATCAGTAAAAAGGCAAGAATACTTGGTGATGAAAACTACGGAAAGGATATCTACCTTCGTGGTCTTATTGAAATCAGCAATATTTGTAAGAATGACTGTTATTACTGCGGTATCAGACATTCAAACAGCAACTGTGACAGATACAGGCTTTCAGAGGATGAAATCTTGGAATGTGCAGATGAAGGCTATAGACTTGGATATAGAACATTTGTTATGCAGGGGGGTGAAGACGGAAAGTTTGAACCGGAATATATATGTGATATTGTAAGAAAGATAAAGAATAAGTATAAGGATGTTGCAGTAACTCTCTCACTTGGTGAGTATGAAAGAGATGAATATCAAAAGATGTTTGATGCAGGTGCGGACAGATACCTTCTAAGGCATGAGACTGCGGATAAGGCTCACTATGAAAAACTTCATCCGAAGCAGATGTCATTTGACCACAGAATGAAATGCCTACAGGATCTTAAGGAAATAGGATTTCAGGTAGGTTGTGGATTTATGGTGGGTTCACCATATCAAAGCTCTGCCACATTGGCTAAGGATTTAAAGTTTATAGAAGAGTTCGGACCGCATATGTGTGGAATAGGACCTTTTATCCCACATCATGACACCGCATTTAGGGATGAGAAAAGTGGAAGTATACAGATGACACTTTTTCTTATAGCAATACTTAGAATAATGAGACCGGATATGCTGATACCTGCCACAACCTCATTGAGTACACTGGACAATCTTGGCAGAGAAAAAGGAATACTTGCAGGTGCAAATGTGGTGATGCCCAATCTTTCACCGTTAAAGACAAGAAAAAAATACGAACTATATGACGGAAAAG
Organism: Lachnoanaerobaculum saburreum DSM 3986; assembly: GCF_000185385.1. GTDB lineage: Bacteria > Bacillota > Clostridia > Lachnospirales > Lachnospiraceae > Lachnoanaerobaculum > Lachnoanaerobaculum saburreum. The sequence continues at coordinate 2,420,836 of NZ_GL622296.1, read as the reverse complement.
TATGTACAGGAGATGAAGCTGCTCATTGCATCGGTTGTATTACTAAGAGAATCAATAATATAGGTTATAAAGTTGCAAAAGTAAGAGGAGACAGTAAATGTTTAAGTATGATGTAAAATCAAAAAAAGCCGAAGAGTTTATAAATCATGAAGAGATATTAAATACACTTAAGTTCGCAAAAGAAAATAAAAATAATATCGCTTTGATAGAAGAGTATCTTGAGAAGGCAAGACCGAAAAGAACTGAAAAAGGTATTATAGCAAAAGGGCTGACTCACAGAGAGGCATCTGTACTTCTTGCCTGTGAGGACAAGTCAATTATAGAGAAAATTTATGCGCTTGCAGGTGAGATAAAGCAGACTTTCTACGGCAACAGAATAGTAATGTTTGCCCCGCTGTATCTGTCAAATTATTGTGTAAACGGATGTGTATACTGTCCATATCATGCTAAGAATAAGCATATTGCCAGAAAAAAACTGACACAGGAAGAGATAAAAAATGAGGTAATTGCACTTCAGGATATGGGACATAAAAGACTTGCTATAGAGTCAGGTGAAGACCCGATAAACAGTCCTATAGAGTATATACTGGAGTCACTTAAGACTATCTACAGCATCAAGCATAAAAACGGTGCTATAAGAAGAGCAAATGTAAATATAGCGGCAACCACAGTGGAAAATTACAGAAAACTTCATGAAGCCGGCATAGGTACATATATACTTTTTCAGGAGACTTATAATAAGGAGTCATATGAGAGCCTGCATCCTACAGGTCCAAAGCATGACTATATATATCATACAGAGGCAATGGACAGAGCTATGGAGGGAGGTATTGATGATGTAGGACTTGGTGTACTCTTCGGACTTGAGTCATACAGATATGAGTTTGCAGGGCTTTTGATGCATGCCGAGCATCTTGAAGCGACTTTCGGTGTAGGACCTCATACTATAAGTGTGCCAAGAATCAAAAAGGCGGATGATATTGACCCTGAAACCTTTGACAACGGTCTTGATGACGATACCTTTGAAAAGATAATTGCCTGTATCAGAATATCAGTTCCTTATACAGGTATGATTATCTCCACCAGAGAGAGCCAAAAAGTAAGAGAGCGTGCATTAAGGGTGGGTATTTCACAGATAAGCGGTGCTTCAAGAACTTCAGTAGGCGGATATACGGAAGAAATCAGACCTACTGATTCAGAGCAGTTTGATGTATCAGATCAAAGAACTTTGGATGAGGTGGTAGATTGGCTGATGCATATGGGACATATTCCCTCATTTTGTACCGCCTGCTACAGAGAGGGCAGGACAGGGGACCGTTTTATGAGTCTATGTAAGAGCGGACAGATTATCAACTGTTGTCATCCGAATGCACTGATGACATTAAGTGAGTATATGACCGATTATGCATCTAAAGGGACTAAGGATGACGGAATGAGGATGATAAAGTCTGAGCTTGATAAGATAAGCAATCCGGTGGTAAAGGAGAGAGCTACAGAATATATCAATAAAATTGAAACTACAAATGCAAGGGATTTCAGGTTTTAATATGAGCGGTTCAAATATGAATGCTACGCCGGCGGGAGAGAGAGCCGGTATTGCAATATTCGGCTGTTGCAATGTAGGTAAATCCAGTCTTATAAATGCAATCACTTCACAGGATATCGCAATAGTTTCAGATATCAGCGGTACTACTACAGATCCTGTGAAAAAGAGTATGGAACTTTTACCGTTCGGTCCTGTGGTAATTATAGATACACCGGGATTGGATGATAAAAGTACTTTGGGGGCGCTTAGAGTGGAAAAAAGCCTTGAATATATAAATCAGGCGGATTTGATACTCTTTGTTGTAGATGCAAGTAATGAAACATCACCTGATGAGATTGAATTTTTAGATAAAATAAAGTCAAATGAAAAGAGATATCTTGTAGTCGGGAATAAATCTGATTGTGAAATCATAAAGAATGATATTAAGGCGGATATATATGTTTCCGCATTGAAAAGTATCAATATAGATAAGCTAAAAGGTATGATGGCGCAGATATTGGCTGCCGATAAGAAGGAAAAGACTATCTTAGGCAATATGATGAAAGCAAAAGATATAATACTTTTAGTAACGCCGATAGATGCTTCCGCACCAAAGGGCAGGCTGATACTGCCGCAACAGCAGGTAATAAGAGAGATACTTGACAGACATGGAATTGCCATAGTAGTGCAGGTGGATGAGATAGAATCAACTTTGAAAAAGTTTAATGATATTGCACTTGTAATATGTGACTCACAGGTATTTAAGGAAGTGGATGAGATATTGCCTGAGGATATTCCGCTGACATCATTTTCTATAATATTTGCCAATTATAAGGGGGCATTGCAGAGTTTATACAGTGCAGCCGGAGTACTTGATACATTAGAGAGCGGTGATAAGATACTTATAAGTGAGGGCTGTACACATCATCGCCAGTGTGAGGATATCGGAAGTGTAAAAATACCTAGACTTGTCAGAAAATTCAGCGGACTTCAAGGTGAAAAAGATCTTGTTTTTGAGTTCAGCAGCGGAGACGAGTTTCCAAAGGATGTGTCGGTATACAAGTTGATAATACACTGTGGTGCCTGTATGCTTAATGAAAACCGGATGAAAACAAGAATGAAGTTTGCAAAGGAAAGAGAGATTCCGATGACAAACTATGGTATATCAATAGCATATATGAACGGCATATTAAAAAGAGCAATGAAACCTTTAGAAAATTTATAAAATGAAGAAATAACCCTTGTAGCTTTTTATATTTGTTACAAGGGTTAAAATCATCTCAGACTTAAAAGGGATATTGAATCCTCATCTCTAAACTCAAGTGAAATGGCTGTAAGTTCATCAGGAGTTTCACTCATATCTCTGCTCATCCAGAATATCAAATTATTGTAAATTCCACCGATGATATAAGAAAGTTCATATTGCTTTATCAGTGAGGAATTAGAAGCATATTCATTGAATTGAAATCTTTTTGAAAGCACGTCTAAAAGCAAAGAAGAAAGATTTGAGCGGTAAATGAGTAAGATTTCTTTCTTATAGTTATAAAAAGCCATATATATCGAATGAATATATAATGTAAAGTCTACACTTGACAGATTTGTAAATCCGTCAAGTGATTCCTTTAGAACCATATCAAAAAAGAAAGATATAATATCTTCTTTTGATTTAAAATGTCTATAGTAAGATGAGCGGTCAACTCCTGCCTTCTTGGCAATCTCGCCTATTGAAATCTTTGCATAGTCTTTTTCAAGCATCAATTCAAGCAAAGCGGAACACATATATCCCATCATCATTTCAGTTGTAGTATTTTTTCGTCTCATATACATCTCCATAGCAAAAATACAACGACATTATAATAGGAAAGAAAATAAAAGGCAATACGTATAATATAAATACTTATACTGAAAGCTTATATATAAGGCGGCCATTTGATATATGGTTTACATTTTTAAAGGTTTATGGTAGTTTATTATACGGTATTTATTATGCAAATATTTATGGTATTGTAATAAATACTATAACGAATAAAAGAAAGTTTTGCAGACACTATGGATTTGAGAGATATGATATGGCAGATGTTATTAATGAAGAGTTTATAGAAAGGCAAGTAGGGGAGTTAAGATGACGGGACTTATTCATGTATATGAAGGTGACGGTAAAGGAAAGACGACCGCAGCAGTCGGCTTGGCGGTAAGATGTGCAGGTAGTGGCAGAAAGGTTCTGTTTTCACAATTTTTAAAAAGTGATACCTCAAACGAGCTGAAAGTACTTAGAAAAATAGAAAATATAGAAGTCTATACAAAAAAAAATAATTTCGGATTTACATTTAATATGACTGATGATGAAAAACTTAAGGCAAGGGAGTTTTTCACAAATCACTTAAAAGATATTATTCATCTTGTCAATGAAGGAAAGTTTGACTTATTGGTAATGGATGAAGTAATAGATGCTTATAACCTTGATATGGTAAGTCATGATATATTGACAGAATTTTTAAAAAACCGCCCACAAAATCTTGAGGTTGTTATGACAGGAAGAAATCCTAAAGATGAAATAACAGAGCTTGCCGATTATCTGACTCACTTTCAAAAGGTTAAGCATCCCTTTGACAAGGGATTAAGAGCCCGTGTCGGTATAGAAATGTAAAAGAGAGGAAAAGATATGAACAGTGGTAATAACACTTGTACCCCTGATATTTTTAGAAATAAAAAAATATACATGCTATGTTTAGCATTATTTGTTGTATTTATGTGTCCGATGATTGTCTATGGAGCCGAATCGGAATTGCCAAAGCCGGCACTCTATGCAACCTTTTGGTCACTGATACCGCCAATTGTGGCTATTGTGCTTGCACTTATAAGTAAGGAGGTATACAGCTCACTTGCAATAGGACTGATTTTTGGAGGTATGTTGGCATCAGGATTCAGTTTTGAAGGAACTATGAAGGCAGTATTTGAACGAGGTATTGTGTCGGTATTGTCAAGCAGTTACAATGTAGGTATCTTGATATTCCTTGTTATTTTAGGAATGATTGTTGCACTTATGAATAAGACCGGAGGTTCAGATGCCTTCGGTAGATGGGCATCTAAAAGAATAAAGACAAGAGTGGGTGCACAGCTTACAGCTATACTGGTTGGATGCCTTATCTTTATTGATGACTATTTCAACTGTCTTACAGTTGGCAGTGTTATGAGACCCATCACAGATAAGCACCAAGTTTCAAGAGCCAAGTTGGCGTATTTGATAGATGCTACAGCGGCTCCTGTATGTATCATCTCACCTATTTCATCATGGGCTGCAGCAGTTACAGGCTTTGTTGACGGTGAAGACGGATTTGCACTCTTTGTAAAGGCAATTCCATTCAATTACTATGCACTTCTTACAATAGTGATGATGTTAATTATCACACTGTGGAAGTTTGATTTCGGTCCTATGAAAGTTCATGAGGAGAATGCTGTAAAAGGTGACCTCTTCACAACCGGAGAGGAGAAGTTTGAGGAGCTTGACAGGGGAAACAATAGGGACGGTAAGCTTATTGATATGCTCTTCCCGATTATTTCACTTATTATCTGCTGTGTAATAGGTATGCTTTATACAGGAGGGATATTCGGCGGTGCAAGCGTTGTAGAAGCTTTTTCAAATTGTGATGCTTCTGTAGGCCTTTCAATGGGCAGTTCTATAGCACTTATTATCACATTGATATTCTATATTGTAAGAAGATCACTTAAGTTTACAGAATGTATGGATTGCTTACCTGCGGGATTTAAGGCAATGGTACCTGCAATACTTATTCTTACATTTGCATGGTCACTGAAATCTATCACAGATGTACTTGGAGCAAAGGAGTTTGTAGCGGCTATGATGGAGCATTCGGCAAGAGGTATGCAGTTACTGCTTCCCGCAATCATATTTGTAGTTGCGGTTTGCCTGGCATTCTCAACAGGAACATCATGGGGAACATTCGGTATTCTTATCCCTATAGTTGCCGCCGTATTTGCAGGCAAGGATCAGTAGATGATGATAATATCTATTTCAGCATGTATGGCAGGAGCTGTTTGTGGCGATCACTGCTCACCTATCTCAGATACAACTATTATGGCGAGTGCGGGCGCACAGTCAAATCATATTAACCATGTTAACACACAGCTTCCATATGCAATGCTGGTTGCAGCAGTATCATTTGTAAGTTATATAATAGCAGCTTTTGTAAAAAATGTTGCTATATCACTTATAACAGCAATAGTGTTGATGGTCGGCGTGCTGTTCATCATTAAAAAAGTCACATCAAAAGAAAATTCAAAGCAAGGTGTAGCACATATTGCTTAATAAAAACTGTCCCTCAATCGTGTAAAGGTTGAGGGATAGTTTACTCTGTGATACTATTGTATAGAGGTTCTCATTCATAAAGATGTGTGAGAAATAACCTTATAAAAAGTATAGGATAGGAGTATGTTAATGGAAAAATTAAATGAAAAAACAGATTATTTTATGATCTTTGCAGCTTTTATGTTGGCATTGCTTTTTTCGGCAAAGGTGATTTCACTTGTACTTCACCAGCATATAAACTTTAGAATGAAAATGGCTTTAGACTTTAAGACTGTAGGACAAAATAATAATATAAAGGAAATAAAAGATAAAAATAATAAATAGTAAAGGGGCTGTCACTTTAAGGTGGCAGCTTTTTGTAATTGTTTTATATGTTCTAAAAAATGTCAAAGCCACTTTAAATACCGGCAAATCGTCAGGAATGTATAAGACGGTTTAACAGCAAAAAAGACCTGTTAAAGACAACAGATCTTTGTTAATGATTTATTTTAGAGTTATATAATTTTTAGAAAACAGTTTTCCAAGGTCTTTTGCGGCTGCTGATATATTGTCCGGTTGCTCACCGACTGAAATTTTATAAAAATCTTCTGAAACTACTTTACCTAGAGCTGTTGTTATGGCACTTGCCGTAGCACTTGCCACTACACCGCCCACTATAGTTCCCGCACCGGGAATTGCCTTAATCAAATTGGCAAATACTGTTCTGCCCACAGTCTGAGCCGTCATAATACTTAGGACAGATTTGGCGGCAGATTCACTTATGGTAAAGTCAAAAACTTTACCAAGTGCTATAACCATTCCTATCTGAGCGGCAGTAATAGGAATGGTATCTGCAAGCGGAATAGGTGCAACTCCGGCCAGACCGGCGGCGGCAGCTGCCGATGCAATGATTTTGTTACATTTCTGCCTTGTAGCAGTATCCATTTTTACTTTTGAACCCATAAGAGACTCCTTAATACCATTTGGTTGGTTATCTAAATCCGGCATCACCCCTCACCCCCCTGTTGTAAAAAGGTCAAAGGCTTATACCTTGGACACATTTCACCCGGCAAGTGAATATGTTGATTAGGTTGATGTAGATATTATATTACACATGGATGCGCAATTACAAGTGTAATAAAGAGAATGGTTGCTTATAGGGTACGAGTATAAAATTCTAGGCAGATGTGAATGACTCCAATACATTTAAATTGTCATCTATAAGCAAGTCAACAATATCTAACATACTTGCCATATGCTGTGAAAATAATTGACATGCTAAATCATTGTCACGTTTTATTAGAGCATTTGTAATTGATAATAAGATTTTATGAATATTATAGCTAAACTTTGAATCTCTAAGAGCTAGGGAGTATAATCTAAATAAATCTGATTCATATTCATATAGTTTAGACCATAGTATTTCAAAATTTCCTCCAAGAATAAAAAGGTGGTGATAGAATTGTACTAAGGATCTTGAAGCACGCAAAAAATCACCATGAGTATAGTTATATTCCAGTTGTATAAGTATTTCGTTCAATATATTAAGTTCTGATTTCTTGACATCGGTAATAAAAATACCATGTATCATAGATATACATAACTGTACATTTAACCATACTGCATTATAAATTCTTTTCTTATCAACTTTTGAGACAAAAGAACCTTTCATAGGGATAATGTCTACAAGATTGTTTTTTGATAGTTTTGTGAAGGTATCATGAAGAGGAGTACGGCTGACATCCATAAACAAAGCAAGTTTTTGTTCATTCAACCTCTGTCCGGGTGTAAGAATCATATTAAGAATTAGTGTGCTTAATATCCTATATACATATTGCTTTGTGTCCTCAGATTTCCTTTTTAAAATAAATTTATTTTTATACTTTGATAGTTTTTTTTCTAAATTCATATATTTACCCAATCGTGTTATTAATAGTAGGGCTCTAACAGTATATTTCAAATGTAGAGCCGGAGGTTTGCATCCATCAATGTATACAAAGATAAAAACTTGTAAACAATATTGGAATAGTTACAGTATCTTAATATATACATGAATATATTAGAATGTTACAAGTATAACATGGTTAAAGTATAGGATTCAAGATATAATTTGTAGAATCTAATACTATAGTTTAATAAAAATATTGAAGTTATAAAACATACATGATATTATTTTAAATATATAATAAACTTGTAAACAATTTGGATTGATAAATTTATGTGATATTAAGGGGGTGGTATATATATCATTATATGACGAGTTGAAAAGAAAACTTATTTCTATGGAGTTGAAGCCGGGAGATAAGTTAAGTGAAAATTCTATAGCAATAGAAAAAAATATGAGTAGACCGAAGGTAAGGAATATACTTACAGGTCTTGCAGATGAAGGGTATTTGGAGACTTTACCGCAAAGGGGTTCAGTGGTGACTAAAATAAATAAAGATATGATTAGAGAGGCTACACATGCTCACTTGGTATTGGATCAGGCAATAATTGTGGAACTTGTAAACAAAAGGAAAAACGGTTTTGAACTCGAAATGGTTAACAGTTATTTAGATCTTCTAAAGGTGGATAAAATACCAAAAGATGAATACGATATGGTTATGCTTGAGTGGGGATTTTATCAAACTCTGGCTAAAGAATGTGGTAAGGAACATGTATATTCTTTCCTGGATAAAATAGACTGTGATATGTACAGGCTAAGTTCATTAAAATATTTAACATATAATTATAGTGCCCATAATTCGGCATTGAATGCGTGGGAAACAACAGTACTTGAGTTGAAGCTTATGACAGAACAGTTGAACAGTTGTAAAATAGATTTGCTTACAGTACTTTGTTCAAACAGGTACAATGGATTCTTGGCAAATGCAGGTGTCTTATCAGGAATTTATAGTGAATATTTTGAATAAATAATACGTTTATGAACCAATATATAATCATTATATGAGTTATTTATGTAATTAAAGCACCTTGGGAAGGAAAGGAGGAATACCCATGGTAGGCAAGAAATTCTTGTCACAATTAAACGTTTAATATTTTGGAGGGAATATGGAATATATTATTGGGATAATTTTGCTTTTAACATTTTTTGGATTGGCATGGTATTGTATATCAGGAAATAATCTTATGATAGGTTTTTTGATTATAAGTATTATTTGGGCTGTTTTATCGTTTGCAGGAACTCTAGGTTCAAGTCCGGCATTTTTGGAAGAAAATAAAATTTTACAATTTGCCGGCATGAAAGGAGTTATGGATGCATTAAATACAATATTTCAAAAGGCACCTGAGGATTGGGGCAGTACATTGGTTAATGTATGCTGGGGGGCTTGGTTTGGCCGTGTACTTATGGAAACAGGAATTGCTTCTACACTAATCAGAAAGACAGTAGAATTAGGTGGTGATAAGCCTATGATAACAATAGCTCTATTAAATATAGTTACAGCAATTATATTTACGGCTATGATGGGAGCAGGTCCTGTAATTGCCATTGGAGTTATTGTATTACCGATACTTATGTCACTGGGTATACCGAAAGCTATAGCAATGTTTTCTTTTATGGGTTCGGTGTGTGCAGGAATTTATATAAATCCCGTTATCTTTGCACAGTGTAGAGCCTTTTTCATTGAAAAGGATGCCGTTCCGGAATTCAACTTAGGTTGGTATGCATCTAAATGGGGATTTGTAGCAATGATAATATTGCTTATAACAACTACAGTTTTGTCCGGAGTGTATCTTACGAAATCTAAAACCTCTCATGCATGGGCTGCTACAGTAAGAAAAAGTGCACAAACAAAAGATGCCCCGTTTTACACACTTATACTTCCTATAGTACCTGTGGCTTTGAAGATTGCTTTGAACTTCTCTGTTATAGCCGGATTTGTTATAGCCGGATTTTTGGCACTGTTCCTATGCGGAAAGATGAAGGGAAATTTTAAGGAGAACTGCCAACTTGTAAATAAACTTTTTTATGATGGAGTAGTTGATACAGCACCTCTTGTAGGATTCCTATTGACATTACCTATGTTCAATAAAGTTGCAGCATATGCGGCACCTTATTTTAAAGTGTTATTAGGAGGAATATTCCCAAAGAATGAACTTGTGTTATGTGTTGTATTTACCGTTTTATTATTTATGGGACTTTTTAGAGGTCCTCTTACCCTTTTCGGATGTGGTGCTGCAACACTTGGAGTTGTAATGCGTATTGGAGATTTTTCTTTACCATTTCTATATGCATTATTTGCAATACCTACTATAACAGTGAATATAGGTTCATGTATAACACAGTCATGGGTTGCTTGGGGACTTGCTTATACAAAGGTAGAGTCAAAAGACTTCTTAAAACTTTCAATACCTAATGCATATATAGCCGGAATATTACAGTATGTGGCAGCATTCATATTATTGGGAAGTCTTGGTGGAAACTGGCTTATGTCGGCAATTCTTAAATAGTGTTTATAACCGGGAAGGTAAAAAATGGAAAAAAGAAAAGTTCGTATGGGAATTGATGTAGGCGGAACGTATACAAAATGTGTGGCAATGGATAATGAGACGCATGAGATTATTGGTAAAGATCAGGTAAAAACAACACATGATGACAAAGCCGGAGTGGCGGCAGGTGTTGTACAAAGCTTTAGAAATTGTCTGAAAAACTTTAATATAGATCCGTCTGATGTGGTCTTTGTAGCTCACTCCACTACCCAAGCCACAAATGCCTTTATTGAGGGCGATGTGGCAAATGTAGGTATTATCGGTATTGCCGGAGGCGGTTTGGAAGGGTTCTTAGCCAAGCGTCAACTTAGATTAAAAGATATAGTCCTTGATGAAAAAGTCGGAAGGATGATAAAGGTGCTCAATACTTTTATTAAGAAAAAACAATTGACAGATGAAGTTATAAATCAAAATATTGATGAACTCGTGAGTCAGGGAACTGATGTTATTGTGGCTTCTATGGCTTTTGGTGTAGACAGTATGGAAGAGGAGCAAAAAATACATGATTTGGCTTCAAAAAAGAATATACCGGTAACAATGGCATCAGATATTACTAAGCTATATGGTCTTACAAGAAGAACAAGAACAGCCGCTATAAATGCATCTATATTGCCAAAGATGATGGCTACAGCGAACGCTACAGAGTCCTCTGTTAGAGGAGCCGGAGTATCTGTACCGCTTATGATAATGCGTGGTGATGGTGGTGTTATGGAGATAAATGAGATGAGAAAACGTCCTATACTTACAGCACTGTCAGGACCTGCAGCATCTGTGATGGGTTCGCTTATGTATCTGAGAGCATCAAATGCCATATATTTTGAAGTTGGAGGAACCACTACAAATATCGGTGTAATCAAAAACGGAAGACCGGGAGTGGACTATGCTAAAATAGGCGGACATGATACATATATAAATTCACTTGATGTCAGAATTCTTGGTTGTGCAGGTGGTTCAATGGTCAGAATAAGCGATAAAGATGTCGTAGATGTCGGACCACGTTCAGCTCACATAGCAGGTTGTGAGTACGCTTGTTTTACTCCTGAAGAGGAAATAGTGAATCCTCAGATTGAACTGGTAAGCCCGAAGAAAGGAGATCCTGCCGACTACTGTGTAATCAGACTTCAAAACGGGAAGAAAATTTGTTTTACAAATACCTGTGCGGCAAATGTACTTGGATTGGTAGATGAAAAGTATTTTGCACATGGAAATGAAAATTCGGCAAGAAAAGCAATGCAACCTGTAGCAGATAAGCTTGGAATAACTGTAGAAGAGTTGGCAACAAAGATTCTTGATAAGGATTATGATAAAGTATCTTTGTGTATAAAGTCGCTGGCAGAAAAGTATGAACTTGATCATGATGCAATGAAACTTGTTGGCTGTGGTGGTGGTGCTGCGGCATTAGTGCCGTATTGTGCCAAGAAAATGGGACTTGATTATGATATTCCGGAAAATGCAGAGGTGATTTCATCAATAGGTGTTGCTCTTGCAATGGTAAGAGATGTTGTAGAAAGAGTAATTCCAAATCCGTCACAGGAGGATATAAAAGAGTTAAAGCAAGAAGCTGTTGACAGTGCAATAAATTCAGGAGCTGATCCGGATTCGATTGAAGTCCATGTGGAAATAGATGCACAGACAGGTAAAGTAACCGCAATTGCTACAGGTTCTACGGAGGTTAAGGCAACAGATTTACTGAAAGAATGTGATGAAAACGAAGCCACAAAACTTGTGACAAAAGATTTTGGCAAGGATGTAACAGATATAAAATTATCAATTAAAAATGATAAGTTCTTTGTATTTGAAGCTACAAAGAAGGGGAAGAATTCAGTTAGAATTGTTGATAGAAAAGGATTTATTAAAGTTCAGTGTTCAAATGCTTTTGTTACAAAGTGTAAAATCGCGAATTATAAAGAAGTTGTAGAACAGTTGTGGGAAGAACAAGCTGAATTTAGAACGGATTCTGTTATAAGGCCGGATTATTTTATATGTTACGGACCAAGGATAAGTGATTATTCAGCTATTGATTTGGAGCAAATTTATTTACTGATGGATTTGGATTTGGGTGATAGAGATAAGCAGGAGGAGATTATAATTGTGGCTTCAATATAAATTTTCTTGCTGATTATTACATGAAGTTTGGAGGAGGTATGGAAGAACAGTTCGCTAATTTAAAGCCTATTTTTTATGGGATTTTTGGAAAACAAAAAAATATAGTCTATGAAAAACCTAAATTTGCAGAAAGAAAAATAGCAGATATGTTAAAGGAGTTATCTAAAATATCACTTTTAGATTGGGAGAGGTATGCTTTTTCAAGGGATCCTTTAGTAGGGAGAATTTCGCCGTATAAAAGAAAAGAGTATATGCAGAAGTCATGGGAATGCGGTATGGAGTGGGCCGATAGATTAAAAAGCGAATATGGAAATTTATCTGCAGAAGATTTGGCAAAAAAATTGGGAATGGAAACAGAATATCCGATTTTACCTGAAAATACAGACCGGGTTTTATTTGCCGAGTTTAGAGAACCGAATAATATAAAAATTTATATGGATGCTGTAAATAAAGCAAAAAAATATTTGTTTGATGGAGATATAAAAGGAATATTTTGCGATGCAAATATAGTAGACATACTATTACTTCATGAGCTTTTTCATAGCATAGAAGAAAAATATAAAAAAGAAATTTATACAAGAGTTGAGAAAATTGAGTTGTGGTCAATTGGATTTTTTCATTATAAATCTAATATTATTGCATTAAGTGAGATTGCCGCTATGGGATTTGCATACAAATATTCAAAAATTACTTTTTCACCATATATTTTAGATGTATTACTTGTTTATGGGTATTCACAAAACGAGGCATCAGGTCTTTATGAAGAAATAATGGAATTAGTGGATGATAATGAAAGGAAACATGATGAGCGTTAAAGTAACTTTTGAGATATTAGAAAATACAATAAAACAAGCATTTTTAAATGCCGGATTAAATGATGAAAAAGCAGGTATTTGTGCTAAAATTCACACAGAGTCAAGTGCTGACGGAGTAGAAAGTCATGGTGCAAACAGAGTACCGCGATTTGTTAAATATGTTAAAAGGGGATGGGTCAATCCAAATGGAGAGCCTGAGTTAGTCGGCAAAAAGGGTTTGGCGGAAAATTATGACGGTAATTTGGGTCCGGGAATAACCAATGCAATTTTTTGTACAGACAGAGCAATCAAACTTGCCGATGAACATGGTATAGGCTTAGTCACACTTAATAATACCACACATTGGATGCGTGGTGGTACCTATGCTTGGAGAATGGCTGAAAGCGGTAAAATAGGTATAAGTTGGATCGCAACAGAAAGTTGTATGCCTATGTGGGGGAGCGATGAACCCGGAATAGGAAATAATCCATTCTGTATGGCAGTGCCGAGAGAAAATGGTGAAATAGTACTTGATATGGCGATGAGTCAGTACGCTTATGGAAAGCTGGGGGTCTATAGATTGGCAGGAAAACAGTTACCATATCCGGGAGGTTTTGATGAAAACGGAAATTTGACTTCTGATCCGAGTGCTATAGAAAGGTCTAAAAGAATACTGCCGACAGGTTATTGGAAAGGTACATCTATGGCATTGGTACTTGACTTAGTTGCATCTGCACTGGCAAATGGAAAAACAGGTTCAGATCTTGATGATGAAAAAAGAGGAAGTTGTACCGGTTGTTGTCAAATATTTATAGCAATTGATCCCTATTTATTTGGTGATAAGGATACTGTTCAAAAGAAATGGGATGATAGGGTAAAAAAAGCAGATTTGTCACATCCTATTGATTCAAGCCATCCGGTAAAATGTCCCGGTGAAAATACACTGCAAAGAAGAAGTATCAGTATGCGAGAAGGGATAAATGTAGACGAGAAGATATGGGAACAGATACAGACATTGGCAAAAATATAGAGTAGAAATGTGACATTAAGTGCATTTTTATAACCAAATGATATATATTTTCACTTATTTAAATAGGCTGTATCGCATTTGTTAGTGATACAGCCTATTGATATATAATGAAAAGAATATCACTTTTTCAATACCTTCGGCAATACCTCGGACAATACAAATGAAAACATTATAATAACACCACCTATAAACAGATTCAGCGTAAATGCCTCATGCAATATTATTATTCCCATAAATGCAGCCATTACACTCTCAAGTGAAAGCAATATACCGCTTGTAGTGGCTGATACATGTTTCATCCCATAGAGTATAAGAAAGAAAGGTAGAGTAGTACACAGGATAATCAGATATATAAGCTGAAATCCGTCTTTAAAGGTTATATAGAATTTGTGGTCTTTAACAAAAAACAATGTTAAAATTATTCTGTAAGATTTATTATAGACTATATTTTGGTAAGACGGTATCGGCTTAAAACATATTTTGATCACAATATCATACTATTTGTCAATAAGTGCATATTGTGATAATTCACCACTATAGTATAATTTACAAAGCTCTATCAAATATTTTTCAGACTTTGTCAGATATCCGCCTTTCAGATATGATATACATCTGGTCCAATATCTGGCAGGTGAAAGTGAAAAAAATATTATATCATTTGTATTATTTATATAAGATTCAGGTATAAAGCCAAGACAAATCTGTTGTTTGACCATATTTAATACAGTCGGTGTACTGGATGTTACAAATAAAACTTTTGGAGTGAATGAAGCTTCTTTAAAACATAGATCTATAATATCTCTTATCAAAGTATTTGTAGACATAAGTACAAAATTTTCTTCGGCCAGTGAATTTAAGTCAATTTGTGGGTATTTGTTATCGGAAACAGCATTTATAGTTTTTAAGACAGGATTTGATGATGGAACACCGACAAGTATTTGTTCAGTGTGCAGGTCTATAAATTCAAGACTGTCTTTTAACCCTATATCCTCTGAATATATGCTCAGTGCTATATCCACTTCTCTGTTTAGCAGCAGCTGTTCCATGGCTTTTACTCTTGTCTCGGTAATTTTGAAGGTTATATTAGGATATTTTGCATGAAAGTAAGGATAAATATTTGCAAATAAAGTTGCTCCTTGTTCAGGAGTATAGGTCAGAGATATTTCGCCATAATCCTCATTAGCAATGTCACGTATTATCTTATAAGTGTCTTCTTTCATTTCAATCATTCGCTTAGCTGTATTTATATATATTTTCCCGGACAATGTCGGAACCATAAACGGATGCCTTCTGTCAAAGAGTTTTGTGCCCAACTCATTTTCAATTTTTAAAAGCTGTTGGTTTAGTGCTGATTGAGTAATAAAAAGCCTGTTTGCAGCCTTTGATATATTTCTTTCTTTATCTATAGCTATAATATATTCCAATTGCTTTAAATCCATATATACTCCGTTAGTTAGTTTATTTAAGAGAGTATAACACAAAACAACAGTAAAATTAAGATATATGATAAAAAAATATCAATTATTGAATTATGAATATTAATGGTTATAAAATATCCATGTTATATAGTATAGGCATTTAGGAGGCGTTTATGAATAATACTGTAAAATTAAAGAATGGGGTAGTTGTACCTGCACTTGGGCAAGGAACATGGTATCTGGGTGAGAGTAAAGCAAAAAGAAAAGATGAAATAGAAGCTATACAGACAGGTATAGACCTTGGTATGACACTTATAGATACAGCTGAAATGTATGGTAGCGGTAGAAGTGAGGAATTGGTAGGAGAAGCTATAAAGGATTTTGACAGAGAGAAACTTTTTCTGGTTTCAAAAGTACTACCGAGCAATGCGAATAGAGCAAATATGCGTAGAGCTTGTGAAAACAGCATTAAAAGAATGAAAGTTTCATATCTGGATTTGTACTTGTATCATTGGAGAGGGAGTACTCCACTAAGAGAAACAGTTGAATGTCTTGAAGAACTTGTAAAAGAAGGATTGATAAAATCTTGGGGTGTATCAAACTTTGATATAGATGATATGGAAGAACTTTATAATATTCCAAATGGGAAAAATTGTATGGTAAATCAAGTGCTTTATCATACAGGTTCAAGAGGTATTGAGTACAGCTTGTTGCCATGGATGATTGAAAATGATGTAAATCTTATGTCATATTGTCCACTTGCACAGGCCGGAAGTCTTAGAAGAGGGTTGTTTAATTCAGAGGTATTAAAGAAAA
The DNA here is from genome assembly GCF_000185385.1 of Lachnoanaerobaculum saburreum DSM 3986. Taxonomy (GTDB): domain Bacteria; phylum Bacillota; class Clostridia; order Lachnospirales; family Lachnospiraceae; genus Lachnoanaerobaculum; species Lachnoanaerobaculum saburreum. The sequence continues at coordinate 2,404,350 of NZ_GL622296.1, read as the reverse complement.
TAGCAAAAAAACATGAGTGTGATATTACACAGGTGATGCTTGCATGGAATATTAGAAACGGAAAGACTATAGCAATACCGAGAACAGGCAACAAGTCTCATACCATATTGAATGCAGGTGCTGATAAGATTTTACTTGATGAGGATGATTTTAAGGCAATTGACAGTGTATTTACACCACCTACAAGAAAAGAACCGCTTGATATTCAATAGTTGAAAAGAGCTGCCACAGTAATGTGACAGCTCATTTTTAGTGTATAAATATTGATATAATTCCAAATTTCCGAATGCCAGAATAGACCTTGATCCGAACGGTGGCTGGTTGCTTGAAGAAGCTGTAGAGTATGTTAAGGATATGCATGGTATACTTACATACTGTGAGGATCCATGTGGTGCAGAGGGTGTATACTCAGGAAGAGAGATTGTATCCGAGTTTAGAAGAAGAACAGGCTTCCCCACTGCTACAAATATGATTGCTACAGATTGGAGAGAAGTGGGACATTCACTTGAGTCACAAGCGGTAGATATTATATTGGCCGATCCGCATTTTTGGACAATGTCAGGTTCGGTAAGGGTTGCACAGATGTGTCATGACTTTGGATATACTTGGGGAAGTCATTCAAATAACCACTTTGATATATCACTTGCAATGTTTACACAGGTAGGTGCCGCCGTTCCGGGTAAGTACAATGCACTTGATACACACTGGATTTGGCAGGAAGGTATTGAGAGACTTACAAAAGAGCCGCTTCAGATTGTAGACGGATGTGTGGCTGTTCCTAAGAAACCGGGGCTTGGTATAGAAATAGATATGGATCAAGTACTTAAAGCTAATAAGCTTTATAATGAGCATTGTCTTGGTGGAAGAGATGACTCTGTTGTAATGCAGTATCTTATCCCGGGATGGAAATTCAATCCAAAGAAGCCTTGTCTTTTAAGATAATAGATTTTAAATAAATATAATTTGGAGCCAAGCTGTATATGCAACTTGGCTTTTTAGTGTATAAGTAAAACACAATAAATACTTTCTCATTTAACAATAGTTACAGACTTTTTTATATATAAAAATTAGAATGAAAACACTTACAGATATCCATAGGGATTTAGATTGTAAAGGAGAATATATGAACAAATATTTTGATATAAAAGATAAAGTATATGATGTGACCGAGAAGTATCCTGAACTTATAGAGGTGCTTGCAAATGCCGGATTTGAAAATCTAAGGAACGACATGATGAGAAAATCCATGGGGAAGTTGTTAAGCATTGAGGCGGCACTTAAGAGTAAGAATATAAATGTGGATGTTTTCGAGAGGCAGTTAGTAGAGGCTATCGAGAGAAAGTCGGATATGACTGATACTAATGGTGTTGTAAGAAATGTGGACGAAAAAGCTAAAGTATCCATAAAGGGTATTTTGCCATGCCCTGTAAGGATGCAGTTTATTGAAAGCTTTGAAAAGTTTGTAGAGAGCCGTGACTATAAGATAAATTATAACCTCAATGCGGCAAGTATGGGTATGGAGGCTATAGAGGATGAGATACTGAATGCAAAGGATGAAAATGACCTTTCAGATATATATATGTCGGCAGGTTTTAACCTTTTCTTTGACAAGAAGTATATGGGCAAGTTTAGAGATAAAGATATATTTGTAGACCACAGAAGTGGGGAATTAAATAAATCTTTAGATAATGAAAATATTTCGTTAAGGGATCCGAAGGGAGAATATTCTATAATAGGTGTTGTTCCGGCTATATTTATTGTAAACAATGCTGTATTAGGTGACAGGAAGGTACCGGCATCATGGGAAGACCTGTTCGATAAGGAATTTGAAAACTCCATAGCACTCCCAACATCGGATTTGGATATGTTCAATGCAATAATGCTTGGAATATATTCAAGGTATGGCAGGGAAGGTGTAGAGGCTCTTGGCAGAGGGTTGCTTAAGTCAATGCATCCTGCACAGATGGTAAAGTCAGGTTCAAGAAAAGATATCGACACTCCGACTGTCAGTATTATGCCATATTTTTTCTCAAAGACTATCAAGGAAAATTCAGGTCTTACTGTGGTTTGGCCAAAGGACGGTGCTGTTATAAGTCCGATATTCCTTTTGACTAAAAAGAAAAATTATGAAAACAGCAAACAGCTTATAGATTTTCTGTTTTCAAAGCAGGTGGCAGAGGTATTGGGTGCAGACGGAAAGTTCCCACAGACCAATAGTGAATATGACAATAAATTGGAAGAAAGTCAAAGTTTCCTCTGGGCAGGATGGGATTTTATTCACTCAAATGATATAGGTGAGATTTTGAGCAATACTGAAAAGTGGTTTTTTGGAGAGGAATAGATATGAATTTAGTTATATTTTCAGGTCCTCCTTCTTCAGGAAAGACTTCGGTTATTTTAAAGACTATTGAAGCTATGCAGGGTAGAGGGATAAAGGCGGGAGTAGTAAAGTTTGACTGCTTATATACAGATGATGATGTTATATATGAGAAGGCAAATATTCCGGTAAAAAAGGGACTTTCAGGCGGACTTTGTCCTGATCATTTCTTTGCATCAAATATAGAAGATGTGGTGAAATGGGGAAATGAGCAAAAACTTGATTTGCTTATAACAGAATCCGCAGGACTTTGTAATCGCTGTTCACCATATATTACCGATATAAAGGGAGTATGTGTGATAGACAATCTTTCAGGTATAAATACACCGAAAAAGATTGGGCCGATGTTAAAGGCGGCAGATATTGTAGTTATTACAAAGGGTGATATAGTAAGCCAGGCAGAGAGAGAAGTGTTCAGCGGTAGAGTAAGTGCAGTGAACCCGAAAGCTATGGTCATGAATGTAAACGGACTCAGCGGTCAGGGAGCTTTTGAACTTTCTACCTTAATATATGACAACAATATAGATATAAAGTCGGTACAGGGAATGAAGCTGAGGTTTGCAATGCCTTCAGCTATGTGTTCTTATTGCTTAGGTGAGACCAGAATAGGTGAAGATTATCAGCTGGGAAATACAAAGAAGATGCAATGGGAGGACAGAAAATGAGTGAATTAAAGTTAAAAGAATTACTGGAAAAATACCCCTTTGTTGCAGATTTTTTTGACAGTACAGGATTTTTTATAGATGACGATTTAGAACTGACATTTTCAGAGTTTTTGAATAAAATATCTGAAGAAGAGTTGGAAGAAAAGGCAATAGACAGGGATGAAATAAAAATCCAACTTGACATATTCATCAAACAAATGTTACAATTCCTTGGTGATAATAAGGAAATTATAGAAAGTTTAACTATTTTTCCCGGTCATAACAAAAGTGGAGAAAAAGAAAAATTTCAAAAATTAGACATCTTTTCTTCACAAATTGTGTCTATAGTTGGAGCTACAGGATCCGGAAAGAGTAGATTGTTGGCTGATATTGAATGGGCAGCACAAAATGATACCCCTACCGGTCGTACCATATATATAAATGGAAGGAAACCGGATCCGAAGTGGCGATATTCGACAAATAATAAATTGGTTGCGCAACTTTCGCAAAATATGAATTTTGTTATGGATCTTACAGCCCGTGAATTTATAACTATGCATGCTGAAAGCAGAATGATTGAGGATATCGAAGATACGGTTGAGAAGATATTGCATGAAGCAAATAAGCTTGCAGGAGAAAATTTTGCACCTGAGACTGCGGTTACAGCTCTAAGCGGAGGACAGTCCAGAGCCCTTATGATTGCAGATACTGCAGTGCTCAGCTCTTCACCAATAGTTTTGATAGATGAGATAGAAAATGCCGGAATAGACAGAAAAAAGGCACTTGACCTTTTGGTTTCACAGGATAAGATAGTTCTTATGGCTACTCATGACCCTCTTTTGGCGTTGATGGCAGATAAAAGAATAGTTATCAAAAATGGTGGAATAGACAAAATAATAGAGACTACGGCAAAAGAAAAAGAAGTTTTAGTGCAACTGGACAGTATTGACGGAATTATGCAAGAAGCGAGAAAAAGACTGCGTGCGGGTATGACGCTTGAAGGAGAGTTATGTCAGGAAGTTATACACAGTCCCCACTCTTTAGGGGAATGACTGAAGAAGAGATAGAACTTTGCTTAAAGGAGGCAAAGGCGGATATTGTCGGATTCAGAAAAGGTGAAATGATATTCAATCAGGGAGATACACCGAGATATATTACAATGCTTGTTGAAGGCAGCGTATCTATAGGTAATGATTCTATGAGTGGAAAGAGGAGCATTTTGGGAATGTTTTCAAATCCCGGAGAGCTGTTCGGAGAGGTGTTCCTTTTTTTGAATTATAATGAATATGTGAACTATGCTTATGCCGGTTCACCCAGTAAAATTTTAGAGATACCGAAAGAGTATCTTACAAAATCCGGTGCAAATCCGTCACCGTTTAAGAGTAAGATGCTGTCAAATATGCTTACAATTTTTGCCGAAAGAACCTACTATCTGAATAACAGGTTACAGGTACTTTCATGCTCAACATTAAGGCAAAAGATTGCAAGATTTATATTACAAAATATGAATGAAAGAGACAGAGTAACTCTAAAGATGAGTAGAGAAGAGTTTGCAGACTTTTTGAATGCGGCTAGACCGTCTCTTTCAAGAGAACTTATGAAGATGCAGGATGACGGCTTTATAAAGGTAGTCAGAAAAGATTTGATTGTAAAGAATCTTGAAGGATTAAAAAGTATTTAAATAAAAACAATGCTCGGTAATGTAAGTTACAGTTTTTAGAATTTTAATCTGATATTATAAGGCCATGCAGTGATGCAGAAGGTGAAAATTAAATCTGTAAGTCAGATTGCTCATAGACTGAATTTCAGTCAAGTAAGAGGAGGTATAAATTGGAAAATAAAATGTTTTGTTACCAGTGTCAGGAGACAGCAGGTAATACAGGATGTACACAGGTAGGTGTATGTGGTAAGAAACCGGAAGTTGCAAATATGCAGGATTTACTTATCTATGTAAGTAGAGGTATATCAGCTGTAACAACAAGACTTCGTGCAGAGGGCAAGGAAGTAAGCAAGGAAGTAAATCACCTTGTTACATTAAACCTTTTTATCACAATTACAAATGCCAACTTTGATAATGATGCTATTATAGCAAGAATTAAGAAGACTCTTGAAGTTAAGAAGGAGCTTTTAAACGAGCTTTCAAATAAGGATAATCTTCCGCCGGCAGCTCTTTGGGAGTCATTTGATGAGAGTGAATATCCGACCAAGGCGGCTACAGTCGGTATTCTTACTACAAAGGATGAGGATATCAGAAGTCTTAGAGAACTTATCACATATGGACTTAAGGGATTGTCGGCATATTCAAAGCATGCAAATGCACTGCTTCAGGATGACGGTGAGGTTGATGCGTTCTTACAAAGAGCTTTGGCAGCTACACTTGATGACAGCTTAAGCGTAGACGACTTGGTGGCTCTTACACTTGAGACAGGTAAATATGGTGTGAACGGTATGGCTTTACTTGATAAGGCTAATACTACAGCTTACGGTAATCCTGAGATTACAACTGTTGATATCGGTGTCGGTAAAAATCCGGGTATCCTTATTTCAGGACATGACTTAAGAGATCTTGAGATGCTTCTAAAGCAGACACAGGGAACAGGTGTGGATGTATATACTCACTCAGAGATGCTTGCAGGTCAGTACTATCCGGAACTTAAGAAGTATTCAAATCTTAAGGGTAACTACGGTAATGCATGGTGGAAGCAGAAAGAAGAGTTTGAGAGCTTCAACGGACCGATCCTTATGACTACAAACTGTATAGTTCCGCCTAAGGCAAGCTATATTGACAGACTTTATACAACAGGTTCAGCAGGATATCCGGGTTGCAAGCATATTCCCGGTGATATCGGTGAGGAGAAGGATTTTTCAGAGATTATAGAGCAGGCAAAGAAATGTGCACCTCCGACAGAGATCGAGAGCGGCAGCATTGTAGGCGGTTTTGCACATGCTCAGGTTTTTGCACTTGCAGATAAGGTTGTAGATGCTGTCAAGTCAGGTGCTATTTCAAAGTTCGTTGTAATGGCAGGTTGTGACGGACGTTCAAAGGCAAGAAATTACTATACAGATTTTGCAAAGGCACTCCCAAAGGATGCGGTTATCCTTACAGCAGGTTGTGCTAAGTATAAGTACAACAAGCTTGAGCTGGGTGATATCGGCGGTATTCCAAGAGTTCTTGATGCAGGTCAGTGTAATGATTCTTACTCACTTGCAGTTATTGCGCTTAAACTTAAGGAAATCTTCGGTCTTGATGATATCAATGATCTTCCTCTTGAGTTCAATATTGCATGGTATGAGCAGAAAGCTGTTATCGTTTTACTTGCTCTACTGTACTTAGGTGTAAAGAATATTCACCTTGGACCGACACTTCCGGGATTCCTTTCTCCAAATGTAGCTAAGGTTTTGGTTGAGAACTTCGGTATCGCAGGTATCGGAACAGTTGAAGATGATATCGAGCTTTTCTTCGGCAAGGTTGAGAAGGAAGTGGCTGACGGTAAGTACAATCCTGATATGCTTATCGGTGAGGTTCTTGCAGAGAATCCGGAAGCAGCAAGTGTTCTTATGGATATAGGTATGCACTGTCTCGGATGCCCGTCATCACAGATGGAGTCACTTTCAGAGGCTGCTATGGTACATGGTATCAATGTAAATGAGCTTATAGACAGATTAAATATGCTTGGATAATAATATATAATGACCTCCCGGTGCTTGCCGGGAGGTTTTTGAGTTGTTGAAAAAGTGGGTATCTGTGGTATAATTTAACTATAGGTATCGGGAGGTGAGATATGTCTACAATAAGTGTAAGAGTTCCTGATAAGGAATTGAGTATTTTTGAAGAATATGCAAAAGCCAACAATAAGAGTTTATCAGAACTGATAAGAGAAATTATGATTGAGCATATAGAGGATGAATACGATAAAAAAATATTTGATGAATATGAAGATGATAAAAGACAAGGAAAATTAAAGATATATTCACATGAAGAGGTTTGGAAAGAACTTGGAGTATGAGATATACTGTTGAATATACAAATAGTAATGTAGCCTAAGAACTTGAGATTCTTAGGCTACATTTTTATTGTTTTAAATTTTCTTTCAGCCAATCAATAAGTTTCTCATATCTTCCGGTGATATTTTCGTGGTGTCCGTATTCATCAAAGGTAGAGGTGAGATTATTCAATCTGTCACTTAGAAGTTTGTGAAGTTTGGCGGAAAGTATCGGTGAGCTTGAAAGTATATTGTTGTGTTTACCGCCCTCAGTCTTGCCGTTTTGCAAATAAAGAGATGCTTTTGTATTAAGTACCTTATGGTTCTCACAATAATCAAAAAATTGCGGATACCAAAACGAGCCGCAGAGTGAAAATATAATACTCGGAGCGGTAGTGTTATACAGACTGTATACCGCCGCCAATCCGCCAAGTGAGTAGCCTCCGTAGGCGATTTTACTTTCATCAATACTGTACTTACACAATAACTCCGGAAGCAAATACTCAAATACCTGTGAGTGATATTCATCCAGTTTTCCGGCGAAATCAGGCATAGAGGGTTTCAGATTATGTGCCTTCCAAGGTGTGAAGGCATCCGATCTGTTTTGTGGTATCAACCCCACAAGTATAGCTGTATCTTTTAAATCTCCAAGATAATTTATCTCACCGTCATTTAAAAGAATAAGTGGATATTTGTTTCCTTCATTATAATTGTTCGGTAAGGATATTTTTGTATCTAACATACTACTTATTTAAGAATGAATTTATATCTTCCAACGCATTGATTGAAGAAGTACCGTAATCCATTAACTCATCATATGATATAGTCATAATCTTGTCATTCTTTATTGCAGGAACCTCGGAGATAACCGCATTGGCTTTCATAAGGTCGACCGCCTTGGCATCAAGTTCTTTGTTTCGGTCACTTGTAACATAGATTATAACTTCAGGGGACATGGTAACCAAGTTTTCAAGAGTGAGATCTGATGTACCTGTTGCAACATTTGTATATCCGAGTGTATTAAGAATACTCTCCTGCAATGCGGATTTGTATGCACCGAAGGTCTGATCGTTGTATGCACACATAATAAGAGCGTTCTTTAATTCGCCGGTATTAGCCTTGTTTGCAGCTGTTACAGTATCGATTCTTTTTTGCAATTTATCTGCATACTCATTTGCTTTGTCCTGTATATTGAAGATGATACCTATATTTTTTACATCGTCAATAACGCTTTCAAGACTTTGCTTCATATTTGAAACGGAAGCTTTTTGAGTGTATACAGGTACTCCGTTTTGATTCCATGTATCCACACTGCCGAGAGATTTATCTGAGAACATCATATTTCTTCCGATAAGTATATCAGGTGTGTTTGAAAGTACCACTTCCTTTGATACGCTTTTTTTATCTCCGATATGAGGTATGGAAGAAACGGCTGCGGCATAATCAGAGCTTACTTCATTGTCGGGATTAAGCATTCCCACTATTTTATCCTGCAACCCCAGGTCTATAAGCAATTCGGTAGAAGATAAATTGTTTGTGATTACTCGCTCCGGAGCCTTGTCAAATACTTGTGATATCTCCTTGCCGTCCGCATCATATGTTGTTACTGTGACAGGATATGAGGTTTCTTTAGTGCCTGCGGTGCTTTCGGACTTACTCTCTGCTACAGTGCTTTCAACGGTTGTTAAAGCCTGCTCTGAAGAGGTACTTTTTTTTGTATCATTAGTGCCGCCGCATCCTACAATTGCAAGTGCTATACAAGTTGTTAAAGTTAAGTTTAGAATCTTTTTCATTATTTTTTCCTTTCATTTTAGATATATTCAATCATGGCTTGGTTGTCATCAGACCATGATATTTTACAATTTACTCCATATACGTCTTTCATTGAACTTTCTGTGACTGTTTGTCTCGGTATGCCCTCGTACTTTATTTCACCTCCTTTCATAAGAAATAAATAGTCTGAAAACTTACATGCCAATTGAATATCATGAAGTACCGCAAGTACATTTATATTAAGCTCTTTTATAATATGAAGTATTTCAAGCTTATATTTGATATCCAAATGGTTTGTAGGTTCATCAAGCAAAAGCAATGAAGGTTTTTGTGCTATAGCACGAGCCAGAGCCACTCTTTGCTTTTCACCTCCTGAAAGAGAGGAGTAGGAGCGGTTTGCCTTATCAAACATTCCCACATCTTTTAGGGCGGCTTTTACAATATCAAAATCATTTTGTTTTTCAGACTGCAAAAAACTTATATGTGGACTTCTGCCAAGCATAACGATATCCTCCACATTGCAGTCAAAATTTATTTCATTGAACTGTGCCACCACAGCCATCTCTTTTGCAGAGTCCTTCAGTCTGATATTTTCAATATTTTTATTGTTTAATAAAATCTCTCCAAAGGTCGGCTTTAATACTCTGTAAATACTCTTTAAAAGAGTTGTTTTTCCACAGCCGTTGGGACCGAGTATTGTAAAAAACTTATTTCCGGAGACATTCAGAGATACATTTTTTAATATCTGCTTGTCCTTTATGGAATAGGATATATTTTTACAAGTTAAATCCATTATCTTTGACCGCCTTTCTGATTTTTTATAACAATATATATAAAGAAAGGTCCGCCGACCAGTGAGGTAAATATACCTATAGGTAACTCCGCCTTGTCTATAAGGCATCTGGCAAGTATATCGGCCCACAGCACAAACAGACTTCCAAGCATAGCCGAGAGCGGAATTATTTTTTTGTGGTCGGTGCCGATCAGAATGCGTGATATATGTGGGGTGATAAGTCCTACAAAACCTATAATTCCGCATTTTGCTACAAGAACTCCTGTAATCATTGATATAAACAGCATATATATAAGCCTGTAACTTTGAAGGTTTATTCCAAGTGTTATTGCCACTTCATCTCCCATAAGCATAGTATTCATTGTGCGGTACTGTGTCATAAAAAAGATAAGTGAGATGAGTACCACAAAAAGCGGAAGAAGAATATCTGCCCATTTTGCACTTGCCAGTGATCCCATAGTCCAAAACTTGATAGTCATCATACTGTCGGAGTTTGCTCCTATGGATATGATGAAGTTTGAAAATGCACTGAATAAAGCGTTTACAACAGCACCTGAGAGTATCAGGCTCGTTGTAGTAATCTTTTTACCTATGGATGCGATGAACATAACTATGGCTGTGGATATAACAGAGCCGAAGAATGCACCTATTCCGGTCATTGATTTAAGTCCAAGTATTATAAAGAATGTTGCACCGAATGTGGCGCCGGCAGAGATACCTAGAATATACGGTTCTGAAATAGGGTTATTTACAGTGGTCTGCATCACCGTTCCGCAGAGTGCCAGCCCCACACCTGCTATAAGCCCCATAATCACTCTGGGTATTCTTATATTCCATACAATAGCCATAGTAGATTTTGATAAGTCTTCCACACTCATATGGAAGAGATTTGATTGTATGGTGGAGTAGGTATCTTTCAGGCTTATTCTTACAGCGCCGAGAGATATACCTGAAAGCAGTGAGGCTGTCAAGGCTATAAAAAGCACAATCAATAATATATTAAACTTTATATCGGTCTTATTCCTTGTCATAAGAATCCTTTCTTTTTAAAATGGTTAGATACTACTAACAGCATATAAATTATAGTTGCATTTAATTAAATTTCAATATAGTATAATATAAAGATATGGACTATTATTAAAAATATAATCCATAGAAAGGTGTATTATGGAAAAGGATTTCTTAATAAGTTGTCAAAAAGAGTACAGTGCGAGGAAATATTTTATCACGGGAATTTCTCTACAGAGTAAGGATGTGGGAATGCATATATCATATGATACAATTCACTCCGCATTTATCTATACTTTATCCGGAGAGGCTTTGATACAATTTAATGGTGAGAGTTTCAAGGCTGATGAAAATACGATAGTACATGGTGCCGGAAATCAGAAAATAGATTTTTGTGTAGTTTCGGATGTACCTTTTGTGCATTTAAATATCTATTACGATCCTGAAAATCCGTGGCACGGATGCAGTGATATAATGAATACGGCATACGAAATAAGTGAATTTAATAAGGAGAACACATCTGAATTACTGTTTAAGCTTAAAAAATGTGCAAACAGTGCAAGCTTTGACGATCAAATCAGAAGCAGGATGATAGCCGGACAGCTGATACTAAGCTCTTTTTGTTATCATATGCCTGATAAGGAAATAATGCAGATTGAAAATGCTATAGAATTGATGGAAAGCTCATATCAAAAGAGTCTGAGACTTGAAGATTTGGCTCTTGCCGCAAAAATGAATAAGACACATTTTTCATATACATTTAATAAAATCTATAATATAAGACCTATTGATTATCTTATAAGACTTCGTCTCAGAAAGGCGGCAAAGATGTTGCTTGACGGAATGTCGGTTACGGAAGTCGCCATAAATGTAGGTTATCAGGATCCGCTTTACTTCAGCAGGTTGTATAAAAAATATTTCGGTATCCCTCCGAGTAAGACGTGGAGGAAACAGTGATATTTTTAATAAAATTTGTTATACTGTAAGAAAATTTTTAGTGAGGTAAATATGTCGGATATTGAAAATAGAGAGAGCAAACAAAGGGCGGAGTTGCATAGAAAAATTTGGGCAATTGCTGATGATGTACGTGGTGCTGTAGACGGATGGGATTTTAAACAGTATATACTTGGAAACCTGTTCTACAGGTTCATTTCTGAGAATATTACAGAGTTTTTCAATAAGGCTGAGCATGAAGCAGGTGACACCGCTTTCGACTATGCCAAGATTTCTGACGAAGAGGCAGATAGAGATTTTAGACCCGGAACAGTGGAAGATAAGGGATTTTTCATATTGCCAAGTCAACTCTTTGAAAATGTAGTGGCGAATGCAGGAAACAATGAAAATTTAAACACCGACTTGGCAAATATATTTAATGCAATAGAGGGAAGTGCCATAGGTTTTTTGTCAGAGGAGGCTATAAAGGGACTGTTCAAAGACCTTGACACTACCAGTGACAGATTGGGAGCAACTGTTGTAGAAAAGAATAAAAGACTGTGTGATATATTAAAAGGTATTGCAGAGATTGATTTCAATGACTTTCAAAGTAATGACATAGATGCCTTCGGTGATGCCTATGAATACTTGATTTCAAATTATGCAAGTAATGCAGGAAAATCAGGTGGCGAGTTCTTTACTCCACAGACTGTGTCAAAGCTGCTTGCAAGACTTGTGATGGACGGAAAGACAAGTATAAACAAGGTTTATGACCCAACATGTGGCAGCGGGTCTTTAATTTTACAGATGAAAAAGCAGTTTGAAGAACATATCATAGAAGAGGGATTTTTCGGTCAGGAAATAAATATGACAAACTTCAACCTTGCACGTATGAATATGTTTCTTCACAATGTAAACTACAATAACTTTTCTATTAAAAGAGGCGATACACTCTTAAATCCTCTACACAATGATGAAAAACCTTTTGATGCTATTGTTTCAAATCCGCCTTATTCTATAAAGTGGGTAGGAGATGGAGATCCGACTCTTATAAATGATGAGAGATTTGCTCCTGCCGGAAAGCTTGCCCCGAAGTCTTATGCTGATTATGCATTTATAATGCATTCACTAAGTTATCTTTCAAGCAAAGGCCGTGCGGCCATTGTATGCTTTCCGGGAATATTTTATAGAAAAGGTGCGGAGAAGACCATTCGACAGTATTTAGTGGATAATAATTTTATTGATTGTGTGATACAGCTCCCTGAAAATCTTTTCTTTGGAACTTCTATAGCTACCTGTGTCCTTGTGATGGCAAAAAATAAGACAGAGAATAAGGTATTATTTATAGATGCAAGCAAGGAGTTCAAAAAAGAAACAAACAATAATGTTTTGGAAGAGAAAAATATTGAGTCAATATTGAATACCTTCAGAGAAAGAAAGGATAAAGAGTACTTTGCAAAGTATGTAGATAAAAAGTATATAGAGGATAATGACTATAATCTGTCGGTATCTACATATGTTGAAAAAGAGGATACAAGGGAAGTCATTGATATAAAGGTATTGAATGAGGAGATAGCAAAGACTGTAAAGAAAATCGACGAGCTTAGAGCCGCTATAGATGTGATAGTGAAGGAGCTGGAAGATGGTGAATGATATTATTATATATAACACAGAGGACGGTAAATTGGATGAGAATGTTGTGGTAGTAAACTATAAGTTGACAACCACTAAGCATGGTGCGATTCCTGATAAAGTACAGAGAAAGCAGGTCGCATACTATAATTTGGATATGATACCCTCTATTGGCTACAGAGTTCGTTCTATTCGAGGTACTAAATTTAGAGATAAAGACTGTCTTGCACAGATAAACAGTATACATAGTATAGCAAAAAAAGGTGGTAAAAAAGGTGAGTAAGATAGAAGAGATGTTAAAGAATGAAAAGGTGGAGTGGAAGGAAATAGGCGATATACCAGAAATTAAAGTTATTACTGTGAAGAAGAAACTTAAAAAACAGGAATATCTAAGAGAAGGGGATTATCCTATAATAGATCAAGGTCAAGAATTTATTGTTGGATATACAAATGATAATGATGCAATAATTGATAAATATCCTTGTGTTATATTTGGAGATCATACAGAAAGCATTAAATATGTTGATTTTGCTTTTGCACAAGGAGCAGATGGAATAAAGATATTAAAAACAGATGAGAAATATATAAAGTCCAGGTATTTGTACCATACTATTTTAAGCTATTACAAATTAGAGGGAAAATATATGAGACATTTTTCACTTTTGAGAAAAACATTGATTCCAATCCCCTCTATAAAAACCCAAGAAAAAATCGTAAAAACACTTGACAAATTCACAGAATATGTTACTGAATTACAGGCTGAATTACAGGCTGAATTACAATATCGTACTAACCAGTATGAATATTACAGAAATATGCTTTTGAGTGAGGAATACCTTAATAAACTTTCAAAAAAACTTTTAGATGTATCCGAGGGGGGGACGAATAGATTATGTTGTACTACTCTTGGAGACATAGGAAAGTTTACAAGAGGTAACGGTTTACAAAAATCTGATTTTGCTTCACATGGAAAACCTGTAATTCACTATGGTCAGATATATACAAAGTATGGATTTGAAACGAATGAGGTAATCTCTTTTGTAAGTGAGGAGTTGTTTGAAAAGCTAAGGAAAGCAAGACAAGGTGATATTTTGATGGCAACTACATCGGAGAATATTGAAGATGTAGGAAAGTGTGTTGTGTGGACAGGCAATGAGGAAATCGGGTTTTCAGGAGATATGTATAGCTACAGAACAACAGAAAATCCAAAGTACATTGCATATTATTTTCAAACAGCAGAGTTTCAAAAACAAAAGGAAAAGAAAGTTACCGGAACTAAGCTGATTCGCATTCATGGAGATGATATGGAAAAGTTTTCTATACATTTACCACCCCTTTCACTTCAAAACAAAATAGTAGAAATCCTTGATAAGTTTCAAGCAATACTCTCTGAAACAAGGGGTTTGTTACCGAAGGAGATAGAGGAGCGTCAAAAACAGTACGAATATTATCGTGAAAAACTATTGACATTTGATATAGAAAGTGGTACGCACGCACGCACGCACGCACGCACGCACGCACGCAACTAATTGCTAACAGCTACTTTATTATCTTAAAAGAGGCGGCTAATATTGTTGGAGTAAATTTATATAGTATAGAGTGGAAAACGCTGGGAGATATCGGAAGATTTGAGAATGGCAGTGGAATGCCGAAAACAATGTTTAAAGATGATGGAGAAGTTGGTGCAATTCACTACGGGCATATTTATACAAGATATAATATGTTTATAGATAAACCTGTTGTAGGTATAAGTACTAAAGATGCAGAAAAATTAAAAAAGGTCAATAAAGGAGATTTAGTCATTGCCAGGACATCTGAAAATATTGATGATGTTATGAAAACTGTTGCATATCTTGGGGAGAAGACAGTTGTAGCAGGTGGACACTCTACAATATTTAGACATAAAGAGAATCCTAAGTATTTGTCATATGTACTGAATGGAGCGGACTATGCAATAAAACAGAAAAATAAGATGGCAAGAGGTGTAAAGGTTATCGAACTTTCTACAGCAGACATGGAGAAAATCAAAATCCCTCTCCCTTCCCTCCAGGTCCAAGAGTATATAGTCTCCATCCTGGATAAGTTTGATACACTTGTAAATGATATAAAATCAGGTTTGCCAAAGGAGATAGAGGAGCGTCAAAAACAATATGAGTACTACCGTGAAAGGCTGTTATCTTTTAAAAAGTCTTGATATATGCTATAATTCTAATGTAGCGATGAGAGTAGGGAGTATTGAGGGGTAGGATATGACAATAAAAGATTTGGCAAAGTGGTTTCTTATCAAAAATCCTGTATTGCGTGACGGGTATATTGATGAGAATACCAAATTAAATAAGCTATTATATTTTTCACATCTTATGTATTATGCTATAACAAATCAGAACTTGACAAACTGTGTTTTTGAAAAGTGGGATAACGGTCCTGTATCAAGAGAAATATATATAGCTTATAGGTATGAGGAATTAGGTTGTCACTATGACGATGCTGCTGATATTATAAATCAACATATACTCAAGATATTGCAAATAGTAAATTTTGTATATGCAAATAAGACCGCAAGAGAATTATCAGAAGAAACACATACACATAGTATATGGCAAGAAGTAGGGCGAAATGAAAAAATAATATTTGAAAATATCTCACCTAAAGAAAGAAATTTTATGAAATGCCTTTATGAAACATATAAAGATATGGATTTTGAAAGAATTTCTATGGAAAAGATAGGTGACAATATATATTACTACGATAAGGACAATTTGGATATGTCTGATGAGGTGGTAGAACAGCTGGAAAAGGTGGATTTGCAAAAAGAACCTATTTTTGTTGAGAGCATAGAGGGAGAACTTGTATTTTCATGATGGATATTATAATTTGTAGAATAAAGTATCCTAATGACCCGATAGGAAATACGAATGTTCATCAACACTTTATAGGTAGTTTTGAAGGTAGTACATTGGAATTGTATTCCATATCTTCAATAATGGGAAAAGAGTACAAAGTATATTCAGAAGAAGGAAATCCAAATGAAGATTATTATCTTATAATTGGAGAAGAACAGTTAGAGTGTAAACTTAGGGTTCCGTCGTTTATTGATTGTACCAAGTCGTATATCTTGAAAATAAGTGAAGATGTTGATATAAGTAAGTTAAATGGTAGGGCAATTCCTATAGATATAAGAGAAAAGATAGCTGATAAAATTTCTTTAATGAAAGAAAATAAAAAACTCAAGAGATATTGTATAGACATGAATGAGTTTATCAGTATCAATAATAAAGTAAAAAAATAATTTTAAGATACCAAAAAACTCCACCATGTAATAAAAGAGGTGGAGTTTTTTGTAAGAGTTTATTCGGAGGTAATATGCAAGAAAAACAAATTTATTCCACATCCGCTATTGCTGAGATGACAAATGGTATTATTTTGGCTAAGTTTGAAAAGACAAGGATGCAGGATGCCCGAAGTTATCAGAGTGAAGCAGAACTTGAAAATAACATGATCAATAATTTGGTTTCACAGGGATATGAAAGATTGTTTGCAAAAACAAATGAGGATTTATATGTCAATCTGAAAAAGCAGATAGAAAAATTAAATGATGTCACATTTTCAAAAGATGAGTGGAGTAGATTTTTAAGAGAATACTTAGATACTCCAAATGATACTATGATAGAAAAGACTAGGAAAGTACAGGAAAATCATATATATGATTTTACTTTTGATGACGGCCATTTGCAAAATATAAAGATAATAGATAAGACAAATATTTATAAAAACTGCTTGCAGGTTGTCAACCAGATAAAGCAGGAAGGAAGTCATAGTAATCGTTATGATGTCACAGTACTGGTAAACGGGTTGCCGTTAGTGCATATAGAGTTGAAAAAGCGTGGTGTAAACATTCATGAGGCATTCAATCAGATACATAGATATAGCAAGGAGAGTTTCAATATAGAGAGTTCTCTATATAAGTATGTACAGATTTTTGTTATATCAAACGGTACATATACCAGATATTTTGCAAATACACTTAACCAAAGTAAAGGTAATTATGAGTTTACCTGTGAGTGGGCAGATGCAAAGAATAAAGTGATAAGAGATTTGGATGATTTTACAAGAACCTTCTTTGAAAAGAGAGTTATTCTTGAAGTACTTATAAAGTACTGTGTATTTGATGTAACTAATACTTTGCTTATAATGCGTCCATATCAGATAGCGGCTACAGAAAGAATACTTTGGAAGATAAGGTCAAGTTATGAGTCAAAAAAATATGGAAGAGTGGAAGCCGGTGGCTTTATATGGCATACTACAGGTTCAGGAAAGACCTTAACTTCATTTAAGGCTGCAAGACTTGCTACAGAGCTTGAATTTATTGATAAGGTGTTTTTTGTGGTGGACAGAAAAGACCTTGATTTCCAGACAATGAAGGAGTATCAAAGATTTCAGCCCGACAGTGTGAACGGCAGTAAAGATACAAAGGAATTGAAAAAATGCATTGAGAAAAAAGACAATAGAATAGTGGTAACAACTATACAGAAGTTAAATGAGTTTGTTAAGAAAAATCCTACACATGAAATCTATGATAAGCAATGTGTACTTATATTTGATGAATGTCATCGTTCACAATTTGGTGATGCACAAAAGAATATAAGGAAGGCATTCAAAAAGTACTATCAGTTCGGATTTACAGGAACACCTATATTTGTTGAGAACTCACTTGGAGGGGATACAACTACAGGAATATTTGGTGCACAGCTTCATAGCTATGTTATAACAGATGCCATACGTGACGGTAAGGTTTTAAAGTTTAAGGTGGATTATAATAATATTTTGCCGAAGTTTAAGAGTGCAGAAAAAGAATATGATGAAAAAGAGCTTAAGAAGTTGGAAAAGAAGATGCTTCTTCATCCTGAGCGTATTACAGAAATATCGAAGCATATCTTAGAAGTATTTGATGCAAAGACTCATAGAAATGTAGTGTATAATTTAAAGGATAGAAGACTTAGCGGATTTAATGCCATGCTTGCAGTACAAAGTGTAGATGCTGCAAAGTTATATTATGAGGAATTTAAAAGGCTTCAAAGTAATTTGGCAGAGGATAAAAGGCTGAAGGTGGCTACGATATATAGCTTTGTTGCGAATGAAGAACAAAGGGCTATCGGAGAAATATCAGAAGAAGACTTCAATCCGGGCGCTATGGACTCCGGTGCAAAGGAATTTTTGGACAAGGCTATCAGTGACTATAATAATTACTTTACCACTAACTTCAGTACAGCCGGGAATGAGTTTCAGAATTACTATAAGGATCTATCAAAGAGAGTAAAGCAAAGAGAAGTGGACTTACTTATTGTAGTGGGTATGTTCTTGACAGGATTTGATGCTCCTACTATGAACACTTTGTTTGTAGATAAAAATCTTAGATACCATGGACTTATACAGGCTTTTTCAAGGACAAATCGTATCCTAAACAAGGTAAAGGCTTTCGGTAATATTGTATGCTTTAGAGATCTGGAAAAGGCTACCAAGGATGCTATAAAAACTTTCGGAGATGAAAACAGTGTAAATGTTATCTTAGAAAGAAGCTATGATGAATATATAAACGGTTTTTGTGATGAAGAGAGTGGAAAGAGAATAAAGGGTTATACTGAGATTTGTAATGAGATTCTTGCAAAATTCCCGGATCCTACAGAGATAGAACTGGAGGCAGATAAGAAAGAATTTGTAGAACTCTTTGGTGAACTGTTAAGGGCTGAGAATATCTTGAAAAACTTTGATGAGTTTGAAAATTTTGAGAAGATTATTTCCGAACGTCAGATGCAGGATATGAAGAGTACATATGTGGATATAAGAGAAGGGCTTGTCAACTCAAGAAATAGTGAGAGAAATGAGCAGTCAAATGTAGATTTTTCAGATGTGGAATTTGAAATTGACCTGCTAAAGACTGATGAAATAAATCTTGATTATATTCTGGCACTTATTCTTTCTAAAGTTAAGGAAAGTGAAGATATAGAGAATCTGAAATCAGATGTTCGTAGAGTGATACGATCAAGTCTGGGAACAAGATCCAAGGAAGAGTTGATTATAGATTTTATAAACAGTACAAAAGTTTCGGAACTAAAGAATACAGAGGATATACTTGAGTCATTCTATTCCTTTGCAAGGAAACAAAAGAGTAGTAGTATAAGTAAACTTATAGAAGAAGAAAAGCTAAAGTCAGGTTCAAATCATTTTATTGAAAAGGCTGTTGCAAAGGGTTATGTGGATTATGCAGGAGATGAGTTGGACAGTATAATACCACCTACTTCCAGAAGACAGGGAGCCAGAGAAAAAAAGAAAACTGTTATAATGGAAAAAATAAGAGATATAGTGGATATTTTTGTGGGTATATAAAATTATAAGCGTTTAGAAAGAAAAAGATAGAAATTTATATTAATTATTTGTGAGAGTTGACCTAACTATTAAACTATGATAGAATATTATTAAAATAAATATATGAAAATTCATATTATTTTTATCGGTATGTGATTTTATAATAATTGTAAGAGGTTATTATTGAAAAAATTATAGATAAAAGAGAATATTTAAAATATCAATGAAAATATAGCGATGTGGTATATGTTTTGATTGTTTAGAGCAAAATTAATTTGATCATTCTCTATTGTAAAAGTGTACTTTAAGGAGGTATGTATGAGAAAAAGATTTTTAAGTGTTCCGTTCGCCATTGTTTTTTCGATTTTTGCAGGTTTTCTGCAAACGCCTTTTTCTGCCGGTGTTATAAAAGACGGGGTTCAAAAAGCTTCACAAAATTCTGTGACCGGTGATGATAATTATAAAAAAATTTACAGAGATATCCTTACAAATTTTTATAATACAGGTGTAATAGGTAGTGTTGATGAGTTTTATGACAGTCCGGATGTAGATACCTACAAATCTATTGATGACTCTATATTGAATTTTTATTATTTTACTCTTGCAGATGTTACAGGTGACGGACAAAGTGAAATAATAATTTTAAAAAGACGTACAAATTGGTTCTTTAATTCCGTAGTACAATATATGCGTATTTACAAGATATTTAACGGTAAGGCTGTACAGATTTTTGAAAGTGGGTCCTATAGTCCATATCTGTTCCTTGATAATAATATCATTGTTCAAGATTATAGTGAATGCAATATGGATGATACGTGTATTTGGGCATATGATACATCCATTTGCAATTTTACATTGTTAGATGACGGTAAAGACAGTGAATTGATTGCCTCTGCAAAGGACTCATTACAAAATAACAGAGTAAAACTAAGTTCAGACAGTATTATGGATTTTCCTGTAACTTTGGAAAATATTGCTGAAGCGGTGGAAAAGCTGCCTGATCCGGGGATTGATCTATATCATAATATTACTAAAGAGTCTAAAGGCATTGCATCTTCCTACAAAAGCTTATATTCACCTATATTGCATGACTTTCATGATGATACTTCAAAATTTAAATTAATGGATATCACAGGTGACAACCGTGATGAGCTTATAGTTAAAGTTATGCCCAAAAGGGAGAATTTTTATGGGATTTACGGTATTTACGGTATTGTAGATGACAAGCCTCGTCTTATCGGATTTGTCACCAACAGTGGAGGAGATTTCTTTGTTTTTGATGACAATACACTGTTGTCCGTAGATTTCAGTGAATATGGTACCTATGGAAGTGAATTCCATTATTACAGTTATGATCCGGATATATCACGATTTACATTGGTAAAAGAAGGTCAATACAGAAACGGTGACAGAGATTATTTGAGAGGGCTTCTCAAAAAGCCTATAAAACTTCGTGAGTCGGATATTGATACGGACATTAATGATGCAAACATTGAGGCGGCTTTAAAGTAGTTATATCATTTATCACATTGTGATTGATAAATTGCTGAGATTTCTTAAAAAGTATTACTCAAATTCCTGCAAAAGTAGTATAGTGTAACTATATGATTATGCAAAGGAGAGTTTTATGTTGGAAGTAGGAATCAAAGGGCAAAGAGAAACTGTAGTTACTAAGGATAAAACTGCAACAGGTATCGGCAGCGGGCTTTTGGAGGTATTCGCAACACCTGTTATGATTGCATTGATGGAAGAGTCATCGTTTATGAGTGTAAATGAAAGACTGGATGAGGGATTTACTACAGTAGGTATTGCAGTAGATATCAAGCATATATCCGCTACACCTGTAGGAATGAAGGTGGTTGCAAAGTCTGAGCTTCTAAAGATTGACGGAAGAGAGTTGACCTTTAAGGTAGAGGCATATGATGAAAAAGGGCTTATCGGTGAGGGCATCCACAAGAGATTTATTGTAAATAATGATAAGTTCCAGGCAAAGACTGACAGCAAATCGGAAAAGTAGATATAGTATAAAATATCCGGAAGAACAAAATTAAAAGTGCAGGCGGCAAAAGCCAAATGCACTTTTTTTATCTTAAGACTATCGTCATATATAGTAATATGTTTTTATGATAAGATAAGTAATAAGGAGGAATTTATGAAAAAAGAAATGTTATATTTTATTCCGGCAATTTTATTACTTTCAGGTTGTGGAAAGAGTGTTTCAATATCAATAAATACGAACAAAAACGAAAGTACGATAAGTGAAAGCAATAATATAAATGAAAGTAAAGAGACCGAAATCACAAGAGATAATGAACAAACCGGTGTGGAGATGTTTGATGCAACAGTATACTATAAGCCTAAGGACGGTTATGAGCCGCCTGAAAATGTAATTCCGCAGATAAAGACAGACAATAAGAATCTGGACAGTGTAGTGGAAAGGATAAATTCAACTTGGACCAATGATTATTCAAATATACAAATTACAAGAGCAGATTCTAATGTATTTAGCCTTTTGATAGATACGGTAACATTTGATAATAACAATTCAAGCAAAGAGTTAAGAGGTGTAAATATCAATTCAAGTACAGGTAAGGAACTTAAGATTACAGCCGTACTGAAGGATGCCGATGCATTATATGATAAACTGATGAATGACAAAGACTTTATAGATAATTATGATGATATTGACAACTTCGGTAAGAAGATGAAATCGGTTTTAACAGATCCTGATGCTTTCAGTGACGGTGAGAACATTAATAAAGATGTCACATGGTCACTGAGTAACGGTGCAATGATGATATATATGCTTGAAGATACAAAGAACGGAAAGCAGACTGTTTCCATACCTGTTGATTATATAAAGTATAAAGAGTTTTTTAAGGGCAGTATATTGGATTTACCGTATGATTATGCTTTTAAAATTATTGTGGATAATGAGATGAATGCAAATATAAATGGAAAAGAAAGCAGTGTGGAAGTCGATCAGGAAATTGACGAGTACGGTATCTTACAGGAAATTGAACTGAAAATAGACGGCAATGAGAGAGAATATAAGGACGATAGTAACAGCTACGGTATTTCGGATGCCTATATTTTTAAAAAAGGAAATTCGGCATATCTTTACCTTGAGTTGACCTATGACAATGACTATAGGAGCATTAAGGTAATTGATTTAAATAAAAATGATGAACAGTCAGATATTCAGGAGAGTTTTGCGGATACGGCTCCTCTAAATCCCGATAAGTTTTACTTAGGAGATAGGGTTGCGACTGTCAGCACTGTCAATGTTGAAAGAAAGTATAGCTTAGGTGATGACGGCAAGCCGAAAGCACTGGAAAATTATTATACCATTGTCACTCCTGTAAGTTTGGTTTCTAAAGTTGAATTAAGCGGAGAGCATTTAGACGGTGTAAACGGCAATAAGTCAGGTGATGAAATTCTTCCTGTAGGAGCTTTGCTTACACCTGTCGGCAGTGACAATAAAACTTTTACCGACTATAGAATGAATACCGGAGATATTGTCAGAATTCCGATGCAAAAATCATCAGACGGTGATATAACAATAGACGGCAAGGATGTAAGAGATGTGTTTGAAGGTACGTTTTTTGCAGGATAATTTTAAAAAGGAGTATATAGTTTTGCAGGTTAATTATGATTGAAAATCAAATAATTATTCATGTGGATATGGATGCATTCTATGCTTCTGTGGAGATGAGAGATGATGAGACTCTGGTAGGAAAGCCCCTTATCATTGGTTCAATGCCAAATGAGAGGGGCGTTGTTGCGACTTGCAACTATGAGGCCAGAAAGTACGGCATCCGCTCAGGTATGAATATCAAGGAAGCATATAATCTCTGTCCTAAGGGGATTTTCAAGCATCCGAATTTTGATAAATATAGAGCCGTATCAAATAAATTGCATAGGATATTGGAAAGTTATACTGATATAACAGAGTATATTGCTCTGGATGAGGGATATCTGGATCTTACAGATGTAGCGGCATCATTTAAAGAGGCTAAAGAAACAGGTTTTGAGATAAAGAAGAGGGTGAGGGAAGAACTTTCACTCACCTGTTCTGTAGGGCTTGCATATTCAAAGACCGCCGCAAAGACGGCAAGCGAGGAGAAAAAGCCTGACGGATATTTTGAAATTTTAAGTAGAGAAGATTTTGTAAAATTGGTAATAGACAGAAATGTGAGAGCATTGTATACAGTAGGTAAAAAGACCGCAGAGAAGCTTCATATGTATGGAGTGGACACTGTGAGAGATTTACAAAATAAATCTGATTTTGTAAAAAAATTTATGGGTAAACAGGGAGAATATCTAATCGATCTTGCTTTCGGATATGATAACAGAAAGGTTACACCTTACAAACAGGAGGATGCCAAGTCAATCAGCAAGGAATTTACATTTCAAAAGGATGTATCAAGCTTTAAGTTTTTGAATGATGTACTTTTTATTCTTGCATTTCGTGTAGAGGAAAGAGCAAAAAAACTTGGACTTTATGGTGAGGGAGTTTCTCTTAAGATTACCTACGGGAATATGAAGAGTATCACAAGGTCAATGCTTGTAGATGAATGTAGCAATGATGCCTATACAATTTATGAGAATGCAAGTATACTTTTAAGGAATGTAAAAAAGGGTGAGATAAGGCTTATCGGAACAGGAATATATCATCTGCGAGAGGAAGAGGGCAGGCAGTTGAGTTTTAGTGATATTTTTTCAAGTGAACATGATGTCATAAGCAAAAAAGTGGAAAATAAGTGGCAGGAACTTAAGAATTATTATAAAATAGATTTTGATGAATTAAGGAATTCATCAAATAGACTGAAAACTTATGAATATATAGAAAAAATGAGAGAAGTAATGGAGTCTATGTAGTATAATAGCCTCAAAACATATCAGAAAGGATCATATATGAGAACTTTTGACGAACAGCAGATAGTTTCAATGGCACCTAATGCCAATGCAGTTGCAAACGGCAGGAAGCTGTCAAGCGGCGGCAGTTTTATAAAGAGAATGAGGTCATCAGATGACAGCCTGTATTTTGCGGAGTGCAAAGGAAGCGGAAAGAGCAATTACAATGTTTCTATAGACTTTGAAAAAGAAAATGAGCCTGTATTTAGGTGCAGTTGTCCAAGTAGGCAGTTTCCATGTAAGCATGCTATAGGCTTGATGTTTGAGATGAAAGAGGGCAAGAACTTTGAGGATGCAAAAATCCCTCAGGATATTTTAGATAAGAGAAATAAGATAGAGGAAAGAGAAAAGAAAAAGGCAAAAAAGGAGATTGAAAAGGAACAAAATCCTGATAAAACAAAGAAAACAAGTGCAGCCTCAAAAGCGGCAAAGACTAAGAAAATAAAAAAGCAGATAGACGGTTTGGATTTATTAAAGGATGTAATGATACAGATAACAAACTCAGGTGTGGCATCCTTTGTTGAGTCTTCATTTGATAAAAAGTATGATGAACTTGCAAAGCAACTTGGAGATTACTATTTGCCGGGAGTACAGCTTATATTTAAAAGGTTTTTTAAATATCTAAGAACAATTAAAAATTCACAATTCATAGATGAGATAAGAAAAAATTATCCGAAGAGTTATGTAGATGAGATAAGAAAAGATTATCCGGATGACTATATGGAGGAATATTTATTGGCTTTGGCAGTAAAAGAACTTACAAAGCTTAGATATATTGAAAAAAGAGCAAGGGATTATCTTAATAAGAAGCTTGAAAGCGATGAAGTGGGAGCTGATGACAATATACTCTATGAGGCACTTGGAGGAGTTTGGAAGCTTGAAGAACTTGGTGCTATAGGACTGAAGAAAGATAATGTAGAGCTTGTACAACTGAGCTTTACGGCTGAATTTGACAGTGTAAAGGGTGAAGATATAGATACAGGTTATTGGATTGACCTTGATACCGGTGAGATAGATTATACCGCAAACTATTGCCCGGTGAAAGCAAAGAAGTATATCACAAGGGATGACAGTTTCTTCGGGAAAAAATGTATTGATACACTTTATTACTATCCTGCAAATGACGGCGAAAACAGAAGAATAAGGTATGAAAGCAGTATAGATAAAGAACTGAGTGTTGATGATATAAAAAAGATAAGGGGCTTTGCAAAGAAAAATATCTCCGAGTTTTTAAAGTCTGCTAAAAATGTGCTGAAAGCGACATTAAGTGATAATGTATATGCTGTACTTTTTGAGTTTGCCAAGATAGGTCAAAAAGGCAATGATGTGGTTGTGGAAGACAGTGAAGGAACACAGATTTTATTAAAGTCTAAAACCTTTGACAACACGGTAATCGGCTCAATTCTTAATCTTCCGGGTAAAGATTATCTACATGGTCAGGTACTTTTTGGACTTGCCTACTATGATTTTATATTGAAGCAGATATGTATAGAACCAAGAAGTATTATTTCGGATAAAGAAATACTGAGATTGGCATTTTAGGGAGGATTTATGAATTTAGATATTTTATATAAACTACAAGAACAGTTAAAATACAGTATTATCACAGGAAGCTCCCTTATAAGAGAAGACTTCAGATTAAAAAAGGCTGTAGATGATATGGCGGCACTTTCAAAGCTTGCTCCGGTATTTGCGCAGATAGAAACACAGGCAAAGAGTCTCTTTGAATGTGACAATCCCGGGGAGAGGACTCTTGATATACTTGCATTAGTGGATGCGGTACTTGAAACTCAAAGCGGTGTTTATGAAAAAAGTGAACTTAGTGATATAGAGGCGGGCAGCGGTAAGAATTGTAATTATTCATACAAGATGCTTGAGCCTGTTCTTACTGCACTTACTACAACAGGAAGCGGCAGATGGGAGGTACTTTTAAATGCCAGAAAGCAGGATCCACGCATCTTCTTTGACTACAGAGTGTTGCCAAAGTATATCGGAGGTCTTGGTGACAGCTACGGCGAACTTGCCTATCAAATCAGCAGATGGATGATGGAAGACGGCAAGATGATGATTGAGCCGCTAAAAAGAGGTTTTGATCCTATGGGCAAGTCTGAGATGTGCAGAAGGCTTGATATTATAGCATATCTGGCAAAAGAAGAAGAAAATGACTTCTATCTGTCAATTATAGACGGTGAGGCAAGTAAGGATGTAAGAAAGTCTGCTATAGAGGCATTGGGATATAGTGATAAAAACATTGATATCTTGCTTGAGATAGCAAAAACCGGAGATAAAGCAAGTAAGGAGAAGGCAATAAGTGCCTTAAAAAGCTTTAGTGATGCAAGAATTGATGAATTTTTTGAAAATTCAGCTAAAAAGAAGAAATAGAGGTGATTATGAGCGAAGAATTACAAAGACTTCCTGCGGAGGTCATGTTCCAAAAAGAATTAGATGCATTGATAGCGGCGGAAACAAATCCTGTTCCTACAGGTTGGAAGATGTCTCCAAAGTCGGTACTTACCTATATAATGGGAGGTGAGTGTAACGGTATAGAAATAATGCCGAAGTATATAGGCAACAGAAGAATTGTTGAGATTGCCATAGCTACATTAATAACAGACAGAGCATTGCTTTTGATAGGTGAACCAGGAACTGCAAAGTCATGGCTTTCAGAACATCTGTGTGCGGCTATAAACGGTAATTCCACATGTGTTATACAGGGAACGGCAGGCACTACAGAGGAACAGATAAGATATTCATGGAATTATGCTATGCTTATTGCGGAGGGCCCAAGTGATAAGGCAATTATAAAGAGTCCTATTTTTGAGGCTATGGAAGAGGGGAAGATTGCAAGATTTGAGGAGATTTCACGTTGTGCTTCCGAGGTACAGGATGCACTTATCTCTATTCTTTCCGAGAAAAGAATTTCAATTCCTGAGCTTTCTAAAGACAGTGCGGCTAAAAAAGGTTTTTCGGTGATTGCTACCGCAAATACCAGAGACCGTGGTGTAAATGATATGAGTGCAGCTCTAAAGAGAAGGTTTAATATAGTGGTACTTCCAAGCCCCAACACTCTTGAAGAAGAGATGAACATTGTAAAGACCAGAATAGAAAAACTTTCAGAGGGCATGGCATTGCTTTCAAAGGTACCCAAGGCGGAGGTAATAAAGAAAGTTTGCACAATATTCAGAGAACTTAGACAGGGTGAAACACTTGACGGTAAACAAAAGATAAAGTCCACTGCAAATGTACTCTCTACAGCAGAGGCAATTTCATTACTTACAAACAGTATGTCTCTTGCAGGAAGCTTCGGTGATGGAGTAATAAGTGATGCGGATCTTGCAGCAGGGCTTCAAGGTGCGATAGTAAAGGAAGACTCGAAAGATTCAAAAATCTGGGAAGAATATCTTGAAAATATAATGAAAAAGCGTGGGAAAGAGTGGATTGGTCTATACAATGAGTGTAGGGCACTCAATGGCTAGGAGGCGGCCATGAAAACTTTTGGAATCAGACATTTTTCACCGGCGGGAGCATATTTTGTAAGAAAATTTTTGAACGAAAACCGGCCTGATGTGGTGCTTATTGAAGGACCTGCCGATTTTGATTTTTTGATAGACGATATCGTATCAAAAAATCTTTTACCGCCATTTGCTATTATGGCATATACAAAAGAGGTTCCTATAGAGACTGTTCTCTATCCGTTTGCAGTTTATTCACCTGAGTATCAGGCTATTTTATGGGCAAGAGAAAACAATAAAGAATGTCATTTCTTTGACCTTGAATCAAATATAATGCTTGGTTTGGAAAGTAAGAATGAGGATGAAATAATCAGTGATGCTCCGGATAAGATACATGACAAGGAAAAAACTTCAGATTTTGATATGGAAAGCTTTTGGGAAAGAGTCTTGGAACAGAGTGAGGACATGAATGCTTACAAATCCGGCAGTGCCTTATTTGGTGAGAGCCTTAGAAACGAAGATGGAGTAAGTTTAAGAGATATCATCCGTGAAAGCTTTATGAAAAGAAAGATAAAAGAAATTATAGACAGGGGTATCGACAGTGAAAAAATAGTGGCGATTACAGGTGCATTTCATACATCGGCTATACAAAGCCTTGACGGTGCTATGACCGATAAAGAGTATGATTCACTGAAAAAAAAGGATTCAAATATTACATTGATGCCTTATTCATACTACAGACTCAGTAAAAGAACCGGATACGGTGCCGGAAATACAGCACCTGCCTATTATGAACTGCTGTGGCAGGGATTTATAAAAAATGATAAAACATATCATGAAAGAAAATATTTGAGTTTACTTGCAAAGTATATGCGTGAGCATGGCGGGATAGTCTCATCTGCACAGGTGATAGAAACGACAATGCTTTCAAGGTCGATAGCCAATCTTAGAGGAGGCTCCATACCGACACTTGTAGATTTAAAAGATGCCGGTATTACCTGTATGGGTGGAGGCAGTTTTGGTGAAATGGCAATGGGGTTTGCCCAAAGTGATATCGGCACAAAGATCGGCGTTGTGCCGCAGGAGTCTATGAAGACTTCAATACAGAGTGATTTTTTGTCAAGACTCAAGGCTTTGAAGCTTGAAAAATATAAAGAACTTGTAGCAACACCGTTACAGCTTGACCTTAGAGAAAACCTGAGAGTAAAGTCAAAGGAGAGTGCTTTTTTTGACTTAAACAGGTCATTTTTCCTATATAGACTTGTAACTTTGGGCATTGATTTTGCAAAGATTGAAAGAAACAGACAGGATAATGCCACATGGGCGGAAAACTGGATTTTGCAGTGGACTCCCGAGGCGGAGATTCAAATAGTGGAGTCTGTATTAAAAGGAGATACAATAGACGAAGCGGTTGCCTTTGTACTTGGTGAGAGACTTGACAATGCGATAAGCATTTCGGAAATAGCTGATATTATAGAGGCGGCTTTTAATTGCGGCATACCTAAGATAGTAGAAGGTGCCGGCAGAAAATTGGATGAGATGGCAAGCGGAGCCGTCTCTATTCATGAGATTGCTGTAACTACAAGTAAGCTTTCAGATATGATTTTGTTTGGAGATATCAGAAAACTTGACAGAAAACCGCTTGAACCTATTGTAAAGAGATTATGTATCAGGGCGGCTCTTATACTGGCAGGAGAGTCTGCATGTGATGATATGGCGGCTGTAATACTTGTAGAAGATATTCAAAGTATACATAATGTATTTGTCTTACATGACTTTTTAGATAAGGATCTGTGGTTTGATAAGCTTATGGAAGTATCAAACAGAGATGATCTTAATACAAAAATTTCAGGACTTGCCACTGCAATATTACTTGATACAGGTAAAACAGATGAGAATACTTTACGAATTGAGGTTGCAAGGAGACTTTCTGCCGGTATGCCGGCAGAGCTTGGTGCAAACTGGTTTGCAGGACTTTCTATAAGGAATCATTATGCCCTTATCGGCAGGCTTACACTGTGGGAGAGCTTAAGTGAATATATGGACAGTCTGGATGAAGAAGAGTTTAGGCGTTCACTTGTTTTCTTAAGAAGGGCCTTTGTAGACTACAGTTCTAAGGAAAAAGATATGATTGCTGAAAATCTTGGCGAAATATGGGGACTTAATGCAACTGTAGTAAGTGAAATTATAAATTCCGAGGTAAAGGAAGTGGATACTGAAATACTTGAGGACTTTGATTTCGGTGATTTTTAGGAGGTTTAATGGAAGCGGCGGACAGACTTAGACGTTGGAGGCTTATACTTGGAGCTGAGGCAAAAAAGCGAATGGAAAATATGGATAAAGGTGTGAGCCTTACTGATGAGGATCTTATGATGGATATGGCACTTAATGCAATCTACAATAAGGATAATAAATTCAGCTTTGGAAGCGGGGGAGGGAGCGGTCACTCAAGCCCACATATCAGCAGATGGCTTGGTGATGTCAGAACACTTTTTGATAAAGATCTTGTAAAAATCATTCAGGCGGATGCTATGGAGAGATGCGGCTTAAAGCAGCTTATATTTGAACCTGAACTGCTTGACAATATAGAGCCTGATATAAACATGGCAAGTATGATACTTACTTTAAAGGATCAAATACCGAAACAGAGTAAGGAAAATGCCAGAGAATTTATAAAAAAGATAGTTGAGCAGATAAATGCACTGCTTGAAACTGATTTAAAGAGGGCTGTGACAGCAAGTGTAAACAGAAAACTGCATTCACCTATTCCGTCAGCATCTGCGCTTGATTTTCAGACTACTATAAGAAAGGGTATCAAAGATTATAATACCAAGCTAAAAAAGATAATTCCGCAAAAGTATTATTTCTTTGAAAGAAGTGCTACAACCGCCGCCAATAAGTATACGGTGATTTTGGACATTGACCAAAGCGGTTCAATGGGTGAATCGGTAATATATTCATCTATTATGAGTTGTATTCTGGCAAGTATGAGTGCGATAAAGACCAAAGTGGTGGCATTTGACACAGAGATTGTAGACTTAAGTGAGAAATGTGAAGATCCTATTGATTTACTTTTCGGTTTTACATTAGGTGGCGGAACCGATATAGAAAAGTCTATAAAGTATTGCAGTAAATATATTGAGAACCCTAAGAAAACTATCTTCTTTTTGATTTCAGACCTTGAAGAGGGCGGCAATCGTGCAGGTCTGCTTAGACGACTTGTGCAGATGAAGGAGGATGGTGTGATTGTTATTTGCTTACTTGCAATATCGGATGACGGTAAGCCATATTATGATACACATATGGCACAAAGAATTGCAAATAACGGTATTCCCTGCTTTGCGGCAGCTCCACAGATGTTGCCGAGGCTCTTAGAAAAGGCAATGAAAAATCAGGATTTAAGTGAGTTTGCAAACGGTAAATTCGGAGTGGAGTGAGTAACTGTAAGAAAAATAAAGGCTATAGCAACCCGGTTTATTGCTATAGCCAAATTTTAGGCTATAATTTCAGCCCTGCTTCCTCCAGTTTTATCCTTTTTAACAATGATCTGCTTATCTATTTTTTGCTTTAATTCGCCTACATGTGAGATGATACCGATAAGCTTATTGCTGCTTGCAAGTGAGGCAAGGGCATTCATTGCCTGAGAGAGTGAGTCTTCATCCAAAGAACCGAAGCCCTCATCAATAAACATGGTATCAAGCTGAATGCCGCCGGCTGAGGATTGAATCTCATCAGAGAGTCCAAGAGCCAGAGCCAAAGAAGCTTTAAAGGATTCACCGCCGGAGAGAGATTTTACACTTCTCTCAGTTCCGTTGTAGTGGTCTATTACATCAAGATCCAGTCCGCTTTGTCCCATCTTACTTACAGCCTCTCTTCTGCGTATAAGATCATACTGACCGCCGGTCATTATTACAAGTCTGGCATTTGCCCTTGAGATAATTCTGTCAAAATAATGCATCTGAATATAGGTTTCAAGCATTACTTTATCCTTTCCAGTAATATTGCCGTTTGCGGTATCAGATAGAGATTTTACCAATGAGTATTGTTTCTCAGCATCTGCAAGTTCGTCAGATTTGAGCTTTATATTTTTATAATTGGACTGATTGTTTACTGTTCTGCTGTGAATATCTTCTTTGTATGACCTAAGTCTTCGGATATTACTTTCAAGTTCATTTAATTTATTTTTTTCATTTTCAAGATTAATCTCTTCTTTGTCTTCAAGCTGCTTTGAAAGTTCCGCCTTGGTGGCGGTGGCTGAAGCAAGTTTTTCACTGCATTCATTAAGTGTTTTTGAGGCAAGCTCTATGGCGTTTTGAATCTTTAAAACGGTATCATTGTTACTTTTTATCTTGGCATCAGCCTCAAGTCTTGAGGAGAAAAGCAGTTTACTCTTTAAACTTGCAATTCTTTCTTCAATGGCTTTGTTCTCAGAGATATAAGTGGTAACAGTATTTGATATGGTGTTGATACTGTTTTGCAGTTCTTCAAGTTGCTTTGTTGACTGTGGCAAAATCTTTTCGATATTGTTTTTTCTTGAAATATTTTTGCTTAACTTCTCAATCTCACTGTTAATGCTCTTTATTTTGCTTTGAAGTTTATTGATATTTTCTTTTGCAATATCTGTTGCACTGCTCATATCAATATCACCAAGCAACTCTTTGATAGATGTGAGAGTGGATTCCATCTTTTCATCTATAATGCCTTTTAGCTTGCCGGCAGCCTGACTTGCACGTTCCACTTCTTTATTGGCGACTGAAAGCCTGTTTTGTAAAGCGTCAAGTTCCTCTTTTGTAGGAACATCTACAGGTTTTGAGGCTTTCTTAGGATGTGAGAGTGATCCGCATACAGGACATGGCATATTTTCTTCCAAGTTTTCTGCCAAAATACCTGCCTGTGCGTCCAGATACAGCTTGTGTCCTGCTTTATAGGAAGCATCTAAGGTATCAACATTTGCCTGCTTTTCCTTATAAATTTGTAAAGCCTTTTTATGCTCTTCATGATTTTTCTTTAAAGTTTCCATACTCTGAAGTAATTGTTGCAGTTTTGAAAGCCTGTCATTAAGACTGAGTACATCATTTTCAAGTATTATTTTTTGCTCACCGCATTTTTCCAAAGACTTTGATTCCTCATTTAAACTGTCGATTTTAACTTTTAAATCTTCAATATCTTTTTTTATTTTTGTAAGCATGGCATTATTTTTATCAATATTTAAAATATTGTTTTTTAATGCCGATTCTTTTTGGCTCAACTCATCATATTCAGGCAACTGAGCCTGTATAGTGGCGGAAACTTTGATAAGCTCATCTTGAACAGATGTTTCTTTCTTCGCTTCTTCCAAGGCTTTAGTCAGAGAGACTTTCTCTTCTGTAAGTTCTGAAATTTTAATTTCATTTTGAGCAAATGCCTTTTTTGTTTTTAGATAGTTCTCACCTTTTTCAATATTTATCTTTAATATATCAAGTTGCTTTTCTATTTCAGATATAGCCTTAGCAGTCTTTTCTTCAGATTGTGAGTCGTCAGTTATCAACTTTTCAAGTAATGATATACATTCATCTATAGGCAGTTCATTATTTTTTGCTTTCAAAACCTGTGTAGAGTGTAGTGAAGATTCATCACAGCTTATACCTGCAATATATTGTGTGATACTTTGCCTTATCTTTGAACAGTTACTGTCAAGTGATGAAGCTTCCTGCTTTAATTTGTTTTGCAGGTCGGAATACAGTTTAGTCTTGAAAATATGTCTGAATATTTCTATCCTTTCCTTGGTAGGAGCCAATAAAAGCTTTAAAAAGTCACCCTGTGCAATCATTGCAATCTGACAGAATTGATTTTTATCAATGCCCATGATGCTTCTTATAGCGGTATCCACTTCTTTAGTCTTTGTGAGTGCTTTTCCGTCAGGTAATATAAGCTCTACACCGGCAGTCTGTATGGTAGAGCCTGAACCGCGTTTAGAAGCTCTTTCATATTCAGGATTTCTTGTGACAGTATATTCCCTGCCCTTGTAATCGAATATAAGTTTGACAAAGGTAGGAGTATCAAAGCTTGCATACTTTGAGCGAAACATTGACACCTCCCTGTTGCTTCCGCTTGGGTCACCGTATAATGCATAGGTAATTGCATCAAATATGGTTGTTTTGCCGGCTCCGGTATCTCCGGTAATAAGGTAAAGCCCACCTGTGCCGAGCTTGTCAAAATCAAATACTGTTTCTTTTGAATAGGGTCCAAATGCCGAAATGGTTAATTTTACAGGTCTCATTATTTATACTCCCAAATTTCTTCTATAATATTTTTAAGGAAAACTCTTTGTGTATCACTTAAATGTTTTCCGTTTTGAAGCTCATAGAATGTATCAAAAAGTTCAAGCGGCGACTTTGAGTCCATATCATTTATCGAATTGATTTCAGAGCTTTTTTTGGTTCTTTGATTGTCATAGTCAAGCTTCATAATATTTTTGTATACTACACGAAGCTTGGTTATAACATCCGGTATATCTTCTTCATCGGTTAATGTGATATGTACATAGTCATCAGTCAATGAGGTGTTTTCATAAAAACTTTTCAGCATAAGCTCATTGTAGCTTCCTTTTATTTCCACCATATCTCTAAGCGGTGTAAGAGGAATAAAGTCAAGTTTTATATTACCTTTTTCTTTTATATCAAGCATGGTAATACTCTTAATATCCTTTGACTCGGAAAATGAGTACTTCAGGGGAGTACCGCAGTATCTGATATACTCACTGTCACAGCATTGTGAGCGATGTATATGACCAAGTGCAACATAATCAAAGTCCTTGAAAATATCCGCATCTACATTGTCACTGCCGCCTACAGAAACATCCTCGGACTCGGTACGTGAAGAGCCTGTAACAAACTGGTGTGTTATAAGGATATTTTTTTGGGCAGTATCTATATGCATATCTGAGATAACTGTGGATAACGCATCAGTATATGTGTAAACTTCAGCATCAGGAAAAAATCTCCTTACATGAACCGGTTTTATAAAAGGCAACATATAAAAATTGACCTTGCCGTACTTATCATCTATACATATTGGAGAAATCTTGCCGTTATATACAGGTGAGAGATATATACCGCTTTTATCAAATAATCTGGAGCCGAAGGCAATACGCTCCGCGGAGTCGTGATTGCCGCTGATTATAAATACATATAGATTTCTTTTTGAAAGCTTATATAAAAAATCGTCAAAAATCTCTACCGCCTCGGCAGGGGGGATAGGTTTATCATATATATCTCCTGCGAGGATGATGACTTTAGGTTTTTGTTCATCTATAATATTTATTATTTCGTTGAGAATATAGGTTTGATCTTCAAGCATGGAAAATTCATTTACACGTTTTCCAAGATGCAGATCTGACAGATGCATTATTTTCATAAAAAATCCTTTCATTGTTAAAAGCATAGTGTTACCTTATTTGTCCAATATTTATATTAAAAAATAAGGTAATTGGCACTTTAAGTCTAAAAATATATATGTTAATATTATAGCATAACTGTGATTGTTAGTAAAAAAATGGCAAACACATATTTGACAGGACGGGCTAAGGGTGCTTTATGAAATTTTGGATTTTTATGTTGTCAGCGGATTTGCTTATCCCGGTGATAATGGTGCTTTTTGGACATATTTATGAGAAAAAACCGCCACAAAAGCCAAAAAGTAAGTTTGCATATTCAGGATATAGAACTAAAATGTCTATGATAAATATTGAGACCTGGGAATATGCACATAGATTTTTTGGAAAGCTCTGGTTTAGATTCGGCATAGTACTAGGTGTAACAAGTATAATTGTATTATTGTTTGTTATCGGAAAGGATAAAGATACAATCGGATTTGTGGGAATGATTGTCTGCTATGTGCAGATAGTAGTAATGATTTTGCCTGCTATACCTACAGAGCTGGCACTTAGAAAGAATTTTGATAAAAACGGAAAGAGAAAGATTTTATAATGAAAGAATCCACACTTTGCACGCTGTGCTATATTGAAAGAGATAATAAATATTTGATGCTCCATAGAGTGAAAAAAGAAAATGATATTAATAAGGATAAGTGGGTTGGTGTAGGTGGACATTTTAAAGATTTGGAAAGCCCTGAGGATTGTCTTATTCGTGAGGTAAGAGAGGAGACAGGTTATGAGTTGACTGAATTTGATTTTAGGGGTATTGTAACCTTTGTGTATGGAAAGTCAGGTGCTGAAGTGGTGGAATATATGCACCTTTATATCGGTAGAAATGTAGTGGGAGAACCGATTGAATGTAATGAAGGAGAACTTATCTGGATAGATAAAAAAGAAATATTTAATCTCAATCTGTGGGAGGGAGATAAGATTTTCTTAAAATTATTGGATGAGAGTAAGGACTTTTTCTCATTGAAGCTTATATATGATGAGAATGAGAAGTTGAAAGAGGCTTTCCTAAACGGTAAGACAATGGATATAGGTTAGAAGTTTATTTTGTTAATTTTAGATATAAGGGGGAGTTTATGGAAAAGAGATTTCGCGTAAGGGGTGAGGTATATTTACTGTTGTCCGGATTTTTCTTCGGACTTCAACCGTTCTTGGCAAAGATAATATATGCACATGGCGGTAATGCTTACGGGCTTTTATTTTTGAGGTTTTTGATAAGCGGAACGGTTTTTGCTGTTATCTCTATGTTTCTTGGAACAGGTATGAGACTTAAAAGACAGGAGCTTATTTCTATTCTTATTTTATCCGTTCCTGAAACTGTTATGTGTATACTTTTGTTCTTATCATACAGCTATATATCGTCAGGTTTGGCATCAACTTTGCATTTTTCGTATCCGGCAGCAGTTATATTACTTGAAATATTGATTTTTAGAAAAAAAATAAGTAAAATTAAGCTGTTATGTTTATTGTTTTGTGCGTCAGGTATAGCAGTGTTTTATCATCCGGACGGAAATATAAATATTTTTGGAATGGTGATTGCACTTGCTTCAGGTGTGGGATATGCTATATATATTATAATACTGACTCATGGAAAGTCTTCAAGAATACCGGTAGTCAAGATGTCGGCATGGCTTTCTTTATTGGTGGCAACTGAAATTGCCATAGTGATGCTTGTTTTGGGTAAGTTCAGGTTTGATATGGATGGTACAGCTTGGGGAACCGGAATTTTTATGGCAGCTGTGGTTTCCACATCCGCACTTTGTGCTTTTCAGGTGGGTGCGCCTATGTGTGGTGCACAGTCTGCTGCACTGCTTAGTACTATTGAGCCTGTAAGCAGTATTTTGCTTGGTGTTATATTCCTTGGTGAGAGTATGAATATAAGGATTTTTATAGGTATATGTTTAATATTGTTTTCAATAGTGATTCAAATAAAGGAGAAAAAATAATATGAGATTGGCGGAAGCACTTCAAGAAAGAGCGGATCTTAACAGTAAGATCAGTGATTTGGAAGTAAGATTGGACAGAAATATTTTGGTACAAGAAGGTGAAGTACCTAATGAGGAGCCGAAGGATTTAAAGAAAGAGTTGGATGACTGTATTGAAAGGTTGGCATATTTGATATCCGCCATCAATAAGACTAATTGTGAAATCAAGGTTGACGGTAAATCTATAACTGAACTGCTTGCAAGAAAGGATGCGCTGAATCTTAAGGTAAGTGCCTATAGAGATGCTATAGGTGTCGGAAACAGCAGCACAAACAGAGCAAGAGGCACAGAGATAAAATTAATACCGGTAATAGATGTAAAGGCTTGGCAAAAAGAGGCTGATGAGCTTTCAAAGGAAATAAGACTTATAGATAACAGAATACAAGAAACCAACTGGACAACCGATCTTATGGAATAACAGATTTTTAAAAGAGTGCACTGTTTAGATAACTCAGTACACTATAGATGGTAGCATATTCAGGGCGAGTAAGAAAAAATTTGTATTTGTACCATACCTTAGCCTTGGGCAAGCAAAATATTATTGTTATGCCCGGACAGTGTACAAATGTATTGTTATAGATAACTTTTATTACCGATTACTGACTGTTTGTGTGAGGGAGGGAAGAGGGATTTATGAGAACTGTATCAGATTATTGTAAAGAAAAATTCGGAACAAAAGTGTACAGATTGGCATTAAGTACAGGAGCCACCTGTCCCAACAGAGATGGAAGAGTTGGGGTGGGTGGCTGTAGTTTTTGTTCGGAAAAGGGTTCAGGTGAGTTTGCCATAGATGTAATGGATATTGATGAGCAGATAGAAAGAGCAAAAATGCTTATATCAAAAAAGTTCCCAAACTCTATAAAGATAAATGACAGAAGGTATATTGCATATTTTCAGTCATTTTCAAATACCTATGGTGATATAAAAAGACTTCTTAGTTTATTTGAGCGAGCTATAAATAAAGATGATATTGTAGCACTCTCTATTGCTACAAGACCTGACTGCTTTTGTAAGGAGATGTTAAACGGACTTGAAAAATTGAATAAAATCAAGCCGGTTTGGATTGAACTTGGGCTTCAGACTGTAAATGAAGCCACTGCAAGAGCCTTTAACAGAGGTTATACATTGGATATTTTTGAAAAGACATATGATGAGCTTAAGAAAAGAAACTTTGAAGTTATTGTACATATGATTTTGGGGTTGCCGGGCGAGAGTGAGGAAGATATGTACGCAACGGTCAAGTACTTAAGCAAAAAGCATATAGACGGTATAAAAATACATGGACTGCATATTTTAAAAGGGACAAGAATTGCAATTGAGTATGAAAAGAGTCCTTTTAAGATAATGAGTCTTAAAGAGTATACACAGGTACTTATAAATTGTTTAAAGCTTTTACCGAAAGACACGGTTATTCACAGGATAACAGGTGACGGGGATAAAAGGACACTTATTGAGCCGCAGTGGAGTGCAGATAAGAAAAAGGTACTTAATTATATCAATAAGAAGATAAGAGAAGAGCTTTTATAAGACTTGCAAGAACATATGTTTTGGTCTAGAATGTAGTAAAGTAAAGTTTTTAGAGGTACTATGTCTACAATATATGATAAATTAAATGATAAACAAAAGCAGGCCGTTTTTACTACAGAAGGACCGCTTTTGCTTTTGGCAGGTGCAGGATCAGGCAAAACAGGTGTACTTATGCATAGAATTGCATATTTGATAAATGAGAAGCATATTGATCCGTACAATATAATGGCGATTACCTTTACCAATAAGGCGGCAAAGGAAATGAAAGAGAGAATAACCAATCTTATCGGAGGGGACGGAAACTTTGTTTGGGTGATGACCTTCCACTCAAGCTGTGTAAGATTCCTGAGAAGATTTATAGATAAGATAGGTTTTGATAATAACTTCACTATATATGACAGTGATGATCAAAGAACTCTTATGAAAAAAATATTTAAAGAAAACGATATCAACTCAAGAGTGTATAAGGAAAGAGCCGTATTGAATATTATATCAAGTTGTAAAAATGAGCTTATATCGCCGGTTGAGTATATGAAGTCAGCCACAGACAGATATGAAAAGGGTGCGGCAAGGATTTATGAGATATATCAGAGTACTTTAAAAAAGAATAATGCACTGGATTTTGATGATCTGATTTGTAGAAGCGTGGAGCTTTTTGAGAACTGCCCTGATGTACTTGACTATTATCAAAACAGATTCAGATATATTATGGTGGATGAGTATCAGGATACCAATACGGCACAGTTTAAGTTGATATATCTCTTGTCACAGAAGTACAAAAATATCTGTGTGGTAGGTGACGATGACCAGAGTATTTATAAGTTCAGAGGTGCAAATATTGAAAATATCTTAAGTTTTGAGGATAAGTTTGAAAATGTGGAGGTCATTAAGCTTGAACAAAACTACAGATCTACGGAGAATATCCTTAATGCTGCAAATGCCGTTATAAAAAATAACAGAGGCAGAAAAAATAAGAGCCTTTGGACTGATGGAGTGACCGGAGCAAATATAGAACTTCGTCAGTTTGCAAATGCAGATGCTGAAGCGGATTTTATAATAAAGGATATAAAAGCCAAAGCAAATGATAATTTCAAAGATTTTGCAGTGCTGTACAGGACTAATGCACAGTCCAGACTTTTGGAGGAGAGATGTGTGACTCTCGGAGTTCCTTATCAACTTGTAGGAGGTGTGAACTTTTATCAAAGAAAAGAGATAAAAGATGTGCTTGCCTATCTGAAGACTATCGCAAACGGAAGTGATGATATTGCATTGCTTAGAATAATAAATTTGCCCAAAAGAGGTATAGGTGCGACTACAATTGCAAAAGTGGCGGACTATGCAAATGAGAACGGTATAAGTCTGTACGATGCAATGACCGTTTGTGAAAATATAGGAATAGGCAAGGCGGCAGACAAGATCAAGAAGTTTATTGCGATGATTGAAGAATTTAGAGATAAGGTAGCCAAAAAAGCAAATATTGCAAATATGATTGAAGAACTTTTAGATAAAACCGGTTATATAGAAAGCCTGTATGATGAGGGTGAAATCGAAGGAGAGAGCAGAAAAGAAAATATAGAAGAGCTTGTAAACAAGTCGGTTGATTATGAGGACGGAGAGCTTTCACTGTTTCTTGAAGAGGTCTCTTTGGTGGCGGATATTGACAGAATGGATGAAAATGCGGACAGAATCACACTGATGACATTACATGGTGCTAAGGGACTTGAGTTTGATACTGTATATCTGGCAGGTATGGAAGAGGGACTTTTTCCAAGCGCTATGAGTTCAATCTCAAGAGAGGACTTGGAGGAGGAGAGAAGGCTTGCCTATGTAGGCATTACAAGAGCGAAGAAGAACTTGATTTTGACCTCTGCAAAGCAAAGAATGATAAACGGTGAGACAAGATATTCATTACTTTCAAGATTTGTAAATGAGATTCCAAGGGATTTGCTTGATAAACATATATTAGATACTGAAAAAAAGTATACACAGAGAACTTATTCCTATGAAGAGGCTTTGCCTTGGGAGAATAAGGCTAAACCTGATAATGTTAAAAATACGTTGAGTTTCGGCAAACAGTTTAAAGTAGAAAGACAAAAAAGTCTTGATTATGCTGTGGGGGATACTGTAAAGCATATAAAATTCGGTATCGGCAAGGTTCTTGAAATAGTGGATGGAGAAAAGGATTTTGAGGTAAAAGTAAATTTTGAAAAATTCGGTATAAAAAAGATGTATGCAGGATTTGCCAAGTTGATAAAAGTATGATAAAATTTCTTAATTGAGTAGTTAAGCATTTATGCCTGACTTGATATGAAAATATATCTTTAAAGAGAGGTATGGTTATGGATAAATTTAGTAATTTGAGTTCTAAGATGGAAGAATTAGTTAATGCTTCAAGACTTAACAGTCTTTTGACTAAAAAGGAAGAAGATGAGAAGAAGAAAAATACCATTATATGGGTTTTGGCTATTATCGGTGCCATTGCTGCTGTAGCGGGCATTGCATTTGCAGTATATAAGTTCTTCACACCTGATTATCTTGAAGATTTCGAAGAGGACTTCGATGATGATTTTGACTATGACTTTGATGATGACGAAAAAGAAGAATAATTTTTGAGTTTGATATGGCGACCGACCGGTCGCCATATTTTGTGAGGTGATAATGAAAAAAGGTGATATTTGTCAAGGGAAAATTGTAGAAAGTCATTTTCCGGACAGTGCATATGCAGACTGTGAAGGCGAAAAAGTACTTATAAAAAAGGGTATCCTCGGTCAGACCGTAGAGTTTGCCATAACAAAAAAAAGAAAAGGGAAGATAGAGGGCAGAGTTTTAAATGTGGTGGAGAAGTCTTGGCTTGAAGACAATAAAAATCCTTGTATGCATTATGAAACCTGTGGCGGTTGTACCTATCAGACAATAAGCTATGAAAATCAACTTAAGTTAAAGGATACTCAAATTAAGGAGCTTATGAAAAGTGCTACAGATAATGACTTTTTGTGGGAGGGAATAATCCCTTCACCAAAGTATCAGGCATATAGAAATAAAATGGAGTTTTCATTCGGTGACGAGAAAAAAGACGGTGAACTTGCACTTGGTATGCACAAGAAAGGCAGTCACTATGATATAGTAAATGTTTTCGGATGTAAGATAGTGGACAGCGATTTTACAAAGTTGCTTGAGTTGACATTGAATTTTTTTAAGGAAAGAAATATAGCTTACTTTCACAAAAATACTCATACGGGTTTTTTAAGACATTTGCTTGTGAGAAGAAGTGAGTATACAGGTGAAATACTTGTTTTACTTGTGACTACAAGCAGTTTCGGTTTTGTTGAGGATCCCAATGTGCTTAGAGAGGCTTCTATACTTGGAGATGCTGAGATTGCACTGATAAGAGAGTGGGCGGATTATATAAAGGTTGAGTGCAACAAGGGGATTTTAAACGGCAGTATCGGAGGTATTTTGCATACAAAGAATGACTCATATGCAGATGCCGTGCTAAATCAAGGCACTACTTTGCTATACGGTAATGATTATATTACAGAGAGGTTAAACAGACTTGATTTTAAAATAACTCCGTTCTCATTCTTCCAGACCAATTCCAAGGGGGCGGAAGTGTTATACACTGTTGCAGGAAAGTATCTTGGAGATACGGAAGGTAAGTCGGTATTTGACCTGTATTCAGGCACAGGAACCATTGCACAGCTTTTGGCACCGAAGTCTGAAAAAGTCTACGGTGTGGAGATAGTAGAGGAGGCTGTAGAAGCTGCTATAGAGAATGCAAAGAAAAACGGTCTTAACAACTGTGAATTTATAGCAGGTGATGTGTTGAAGGTTGTGGATACTCTTGGCTTTAATCCGGACATCATTGTACTTGACCCTCCAAGAGACGGCATACACCCGAAGGCATTGCCTAAGATTCTTGATTTTGGAGCAGATAAAATCGTATATATTTCCTGTAAACCTACATCATTTGTGCGTGACCTTAAGATAATGGAAGCGGCAGGATATAAAATGGAAAAGTGCGTCGGAGTGGATATGTTCCCGAATACAGTGAATTGTGAAGCGGTAGCACTTTTGTCACGAGTATAATCAGTAAGAGATAATGTGAGTAGGGATAACAGTATGTCAAGAGTTAAAGATGTATTAGGTGAATGACAGGAAGAGCGGTTTATTGAGAAGAATGCAACGCTATAGTGTAAAATAGTGAAAAAATAGTGTAAATTTAGTGGAAAAAAAGCTGTATAAATATTATAATAAATCATGGAGGAAGTGTTTAATGATTAAGGTAATGCTTTCAAATGAAATATTAAAATATATAACAGAGATAGATAAAAACAGATATCAGATTCATGATGTAAAGATACCCGGCTCAGTCGCAAGTAAACTCAGGAAAAATTCAAAGAAAAAGAGTTCATACGCCTCTAATAAAATAGAGGGTAATCCTTTATCTGAAGAGCAGGTAGATGAAGTGATTGATTTAGATGAAAGACGACATTTTTTAAGACCGGAGCAAGAGGTACGTAATTATTTTTTGGCTTTAAATTATCTTGAGAAGGAGCGAAAAAAGAAAACCAAATTCAGTAAAAAATTGATTTTGGATGTTCAAAAACTGGTCGAAAAGGGAGCGTCAAAAGAAAAGATTGGGCTTAGAGGACCAATGCCGCCGGGAGTTTTGTTTGCAGTCTATGATACACAAACAGGTAATCCGGACTATATACCGCCTGAATACACAGATATCCCCATGCTGTTAGATGAATTAGTTGAATATGTTAATACAACTGATGATCATCCGCTTATTGTAGCGGCAGTAGTTCATTATCAGCTTGTTACAATTCATCCGTTTGAAGACGGTAACGGTAGAACTGCAAGATTGATGTCAGGATATATATTAGACATAAATGGATATGGGTTTAACGGCATAGGATCTTTAGAAGAATATTTTGCATATGATGTTAATGAATATTATGAATCAATACAAATGGGATTACCTGCACTGTATTATTTGGGAAGAGATAATCCACCACACTCGGAAATTTGGTTATGCTATTTTCTGAGAATGGTTAAGTTGTATTCCGGTAAGGTAAAAGAATTATCATTGAGTTCAAATAATGAAGAATTGGAAAGTAGTCTTTCATATCTGAAAGTAAAAGAAAAAGAACTGTTAATGTTGCTGATTAAGAAATCAAACTTAGAGTTTACGCCCATAGAAATAAGCAAAGAAATAGGTGTAACAAATAAGACGGTAATAAATAGGCTTTCAGTATTGGCAAAGAACGGCTTTGTTGCTCCTATACTTGTGAATACACGTATCAGATATTATGAACTGACCGTATTTACAAGGGATAATAAAGATAGAATTATAGATATGTTAAAATATAGTAATATATAATGCCTGGATATATTTAATATGGATGTATATGATATGAAAATATTAGATATATGGGAACCCATAATTTATATTACTAAGATTGTAGATGTGAAGAAGAGGAGGGAGATATTGGGTAAATGATTTGCCCAAATATATAGTTTGATATGAAAATAATTGAAAACAATATGGTTTTTGCATTTGACGGAAAAAATAGATGTGTAGCTGAAGTGGAGGACGGTGAAACTTTGATTTTTCGTACACATGATTGCTTTGATAATCAGCTAAGTAAGGAGGGCTCATCAATAGGTAACCTGAACTGGGACTGCATCAATCCTGCTACAGGTCCTGTTTATGTAAAAAATGCTGTGGCAGGTGATGTGCTTAAGGTTGAAATACTTGATATCAAGCTTGAAAATCAGGGTGTAATGTGTGCATTACCTGATAACGGTGTACTTGGCTCTTTAGTAAAAGAAGAGTCGATAAAGCGTTTGAAGGTGGAAGATAATAAAGTATATTTTAATGAAAAAACAGTATTTGATGTAAATCCTATGATTGGAGTAATAGGTGTTGCACCGAAGGAGGGTTCTGTTAACTGCGGCACACCGGGAAATCATGGCGGAAATATGGACAATAAAAGAATTGCAAAAGGTACAACTCTTTATTTTCCGGTATTTCATAACGGTGCGATTTTTTCACTGGGAGATGTACATGCTGCTATGGGAGACGGTGAAGTGATGGTCAGCGGAGTGGAAATTTCGG
Organism: Lachnoanaerobaculum saburreum DSM 3986; assembly: GCF_000185385.1. Classification (GTDB taxonomy): domain Bacteria; phylum Bacillota; class Clostridia; order Lachnospirales; family Lachnospiraceae; genus Lachnoanaerobaculum; species Lachnoanaerobaculum saburreum. The sequence goes on along the minus strand of NZ_GL622296.1, from coordinate 2,359,416 downwards.
CTGATGTTACAGTAAGACTGTCTGTAATAAAGGATGTAAGTATTGAAACACCGATGCTTGAAAATGATGATATCTGTGGTGTGATTTATTCTGATGAAAATATTGAACAGGCGGTGTTTTATGCAGTAAAAATAATGAATGACATAGTACAGGAAAAACTTGAATTATCATTTAATGATGCAGGAATGTTACTTAGTGCAGTAGGAGATTTAAAGTTTTGCCAGGTAGTGGATCCGAAGCGTACGGTAATGATGTGCATACCGAAAACTATATTAAGCAAGTTATTTTAGACAAACTTCAGAAAAACCATAATACATTTGGCATGAGTATATTATGGAAACATATAGGGATAAAGATAGTAGACAGCAATGATGGCATCTAAAACTATATTGAATATGTATTAACAATTACTCTTGAGGCATATATTATATAGTACTGTACAAGTTTGATATATTTTGATTTAAAACGGGCTGTTGCACTTTATGGTACAACAGCCCGTTTTATTAATAGCTTGAAAGCTTATCTGCATTTTGTATTATTACTATCTTTGTGTCGGAATCTATACCGGTTACAAGTTTTTTCATATATTCCTCAGGGATTCTTACACAGCCTGCTGATGAAGTGTCATTATCAGTCTTTGTGCAGTGGATAAAGATAGCTGAACCTTTGCCTGGAACAGCCTCGGTATTATAGTTCAGTGCTAAAGCATAGTTGTAAAAAGGATAAGCCGTTTTAAGATCCTCTGCTGAAGCCCAGTCTTTGTTTACCTTAGAGGTATTTACCCAAGTATTATAGTAGGCACTGTTTGAGTCATCCACCCAGTAGTCTCCGTCTGTAATCTTTCTATACTCTATAAGACTTCCGGGATTATCCTTAAGTCCGAAGGAAAACATAGCATTGAATACACCTTCAGGAGTCTTTTTGTCACCCTCTCTCTTTTCGGTAGAGATGCCGTTGGTACCGGCAATGCCGTTTACATACCAGTTTTTAATCCATGTACCGTCACTTGATTTTGTGTAGTCATTTACAGTTACCCTGTTCTTGTTATTCTTATGACCTACAATCAATATAATATGGTTTGCAGTTTTTGATATGGAAAGCTTTTCTACAGGCAGGGCGGCATATGCATTTACACCGGTGCTTGCAAGAAGTGTTGACATTACAACAAATGTTGCACATAATTTTTTGATGATTTTCATTTTTCCCCATTCTTTCTTAGAGATTTAATCTCAAATATAATTTATATACCGGATTTTATAATGTTAAAAGTGCTTTAGTCAATAAAAAAAGAAAAAATTAATATTTATTTCAAGTAATGTAAAAAGTAGGTGACATATAAAACTATATTGTGGTAACATACTAAAGCATAAGGAGAGAGTATATGTTGGATAGGGTAACAAACTTTTTGAGTATTATTGATGATTTTATTTGGGGATTGCCGTTAATTATTTTGATTTTGGCAACAGGTCTGTTTTTGACCTTCAGGCTGAAGGGCCTGCAAATAAGAAGGTTTCCGCTTGCAATCAGATATATGTTTTCATCTGATGAGGAAGACGGAAGCGGTGAAGTATCAAGCTTTGCAGCACTTTGTACCGCACTTTCCGCTACAATAGGAACCGGAAATATAGTAGGTGTAGCAACAGCAATAGTTTCAGGAGGTCCCGGGGCATTATTTTGGATGTGGATGGCGGCTATTGTAGGAACGGCAACAAAGTATGCGGAATGTCTGCTTGCAGTAAAATACAGAGTGGTAGAAAAAGACGGACATATTATAGGCGGACCTTTTTATTATATTGAGAACGGAATGGGAAAGCAATTCAGATGGCTTGCAAAGATGTTTGCAGTGTTCGGCATAATGGTCGGACTTTTCGGTATAGGTACTTTTACACAGATAAACGGTATTACAAGTGCTGTAGGAAATTTCTTTGATTCTGAGAATGTGCATTATGTTAATCTGTTCGGAAGAGATTATTCCGTTACTATAGTTATCTCAGGTATTATACTTACTATATTTGTAGCACTTGTTTTGATTGGCGGACTAAAGAGAATATCAAATGTAGCACAGGTTGTAGTTCCTTTTATGGCAATAGTCTATGTAATGGTAGTCCTTATTATACTTGTGATAAATTATACAAAGATACCTGATGCACTTGCACAGATTGTAGAGGGTGCCTTCGGACTTAGAGCATTTGGAGGAGGTATGTTCGGGGCAATGATTGTAGCTATGCAAAAGGGAATTGCAAGAGGCATTTTTTCAAATGAGGCGGGACTTGGCAGTGCACCTATTGCGGCAGCGGCAGCTCAGTCTAAGGAAGAGGTTCGACAGGGACTTATTTCCATGCTTGGAACTTTTATAGACACTATAATTATATGTACTATGACAGGACTTTCTATTGTTATCACAGGTGCATGGGATATGGGATTTGAAGGGGTGGCTGTTACCACAAAGGCTTTTCAGATGGGATTACCGTTCCCTGAAAGGGTAGCGGCATTTATACTGATGGTTTGCCTTGTATTCTTTGCCTTTACAACTATATTGGGTTGGGATTATTATTCTGAGAAATGTCTTGAATATATAATAGGCAATAAACCGAAAGCAATTATGGTATACAGATGGATTTATATTGCCTGTATCTTTATCGGACCATATATGACTGTACAGGCTGTATGGACTATAGCGGATATCTGTAACGGTATGATGGCAATACCGAATCTTATAGCTTTGATAGCTTTAAATAAAGTAGTTGTAAGTGAAACGGATTCTTTCTTTGAAAGAGGGATACATAATAAAATATAAAGCACAAAAGGTCTTAGACTCACAGATATAACTGTAAGTCTAAGACCTTATTTAAGTATTATTGCTCTGCATATTCAGGGAATGTGATACTGTTTTCTTTAAAAACATGAACAAAAACATCTTCAGTAAAATCCTTCATAAGCTTAAATGTATTGGTATATGTTACACAAGCATCAGCAGGTACAGTAAAGTTATTTGTAAGTTGCTGCATTTCCTTAAGCATATCACCGACATCTACATGTTCACCTTCAAGTTCATTTACCATTGCAAGAGTTTCTTTGTCAGGATGATGATTTGAACGCATCAGCGGGAATACAAGCCTTTCTTCCTTTGCAAAATGCTCTTCAAGGTCTGCCTTCATTCTTGCAAATAAATTGTGAATCTTTGCAAGTTCTGCGCCATGATGAGGATAATGTACTATCAAAATCTTGTTCAGAAGCTTTTCAATCTGATCCATCATCTCACGTTCCGTAACATGGTGAGTTGCCTCAAGATTATCAAGCATCTCATTCACGCTTAATTTTTCAAAATCTTCTATAGATTCCACACCCTCTTTATTTTGCGGCATAGGCTGTGAAGCTATATCATTAAGGTCATTTATAAGTGACGGAATGTCAATACTTCCATCTGTGAATGACTCATCAAGCGGCAGATGTCCACCACAGCAGTAGTCAAGGTGTAAGTTGTTAAGATAAGGAATTGTTTGAGGATATTGTTTAACAATATCTGCGAGTGACATTTTAGCTGTAATCATAGTATACCTCCTTAAAGTATATAAACTTATTATAAACAGACTTATTGTCAGTTTTCTTTATAGATAAAGAAGAAGTTACATCAATGCTTCATCTTTATCTGTAAATAAAGTATACGCTTATCAAGTCTTAGAATCTGTAACATATAATACAGAATAAAATATTGTAAAAATATTTTTGTAATGCCCATATTTGAATATTTTAAAGCACAGAAAAATAACTTGAAAGAATAGGACATTTATTGTATACTCCTCTTGTTGTAAAATTTAATACAGGTTCTCTTAGTTAAATGGATATAACGATAGCCTCCTAAGCTGTAATTGTGGGTTCGATTCCCGCAGGGAACATATTGAGCGGTAGTGACTTGTGATAGGTGCTTGTCATTATCGTTTTTTAAATTACAATAAAATGTTTTAATGAATTTTAAGAGAGGCTCTATATTGAAATAATGCTACCTTAACCCACCGGCTTTAGACGTTGGGTTAAGGTAGCAAAAAATAGATATTTGTGATACAATAACCGGTGTTATGGGAGTATGGAAATCAAAGAATAGACACAAATATTTATTACAGTATCATATTATTTTTTGTATGTAAGTATAGAAAAAAGCTTTTAGCATTAAAAGAAATATCAGATTATAT
>NZ_GL622296.1:2341411-2354396 GCF_000185385.1 Lachnoanaerobaculum saburreum DSM 3986 | reverse complement strand
GACAGAACTTATATTAAGATAGATAGATTTTATGCAAGCAGTCAGTTATGTTTTAGTTGTGGATATAAAAATACAAATGTAAAAGATCTAAAAGTAAGAGATTGGATATGTCCTTTCTGCAATACAAAACACAATAGAGATATCAATGCGGCAAAAAATATATTGGCAGAAGGATTAAGACAAGTAGTATAAGAAAAATGATAGGGCAGGGACTGCCCGAATTAACGCCTGTGGAGATAGTAGGTTGCGAGGTCAGCGAAGCAGGAAGCCCATAGGCTTTAGACTATGGGTAGTTCACTAAATACGGATTATATGAGAAAATAATAACAAACAGTCAAGTTTAATCTTGATTATATAAGCAAAGATAAAAACGCAATGTACATTTATTGTGCTATAGCCGGTAGGTAGCCCGGCAGTCCTATAAGTATATAGGGTAAGTAACCTGCCCCTCCGGGTTGTCCGTTCTTTGTAAAGAAATTGGAGGGATGGCGATGAATGATATAAGTGTCAAATTAACTGTGTTTTTTGAAAATCCGTTTTGGGTAGGTGTGTTTGAGCATGTTGAAAACAACTTTCTTGTTGTATCAAAAGTAACATTCGGTGCTGAACCTAAGGGTTATGAGGTATTAAACTATATAATAAAACATTACTACAGTTTGGTATTCAGCCCTGCCGTTTACACAAAGATAAAGAAAAACAAAACAAATCCGAAGAAAGCTCAACGTGATGTAAGAAAGCAGATGCAAGTATCCGGTATAGGAACAAAATCACAACTTGCATTAAAATCGCAACATGAACAGAATAAGAAGGAAAGTAAGGTAAGAAGGCGAGAAGAAAAAGAGGCGGATGAGCTTAAGAGATTTTTATTAAAACAGTATAAGAAAAGAAAAAAACATAAGGGACATTAATATTAGTACAAGTATTTGTAAAGGAAAGCAGATAATATGTATGAAAATGAAAAGATTGAGCTTCAAAAGATTATAGACGACAGTAAAGCAATAGTATTTTTTGGCGGGGCAGGTGTGTCTACCGAGAGCGGTATTCCTGATTTTAGAAGTGCAGACGGACTCTACCATCAAAAGTATAAGTACTCTCCTGAACAGGTTGTAAGCCATAGTTTTTTTATGAAGTATCCTAAACAATTTTATGAGTTCTATAAAGAAAGGATGATGTGTCTTGATGCAAAGCCAAATGCCGCACATAATAAACTTTCAGAGCTTGAAAGCTTGGGAAAACTTAAGGCTGTAGTTACACAAAATATTGACGGATTACATCAGGCCGCAGGCAGCAAAATTGTGTATGAACTGCATGGAAGTATACATAGAAATTATTGTATGAAATGTGGCAAATTCTATGATGCAAAATATGTAAAGAACTCAAAAGAAGTCCCATATTGCACATGTGGAGGTATGATAAAGCCTGATGTGGTACTGTATGAAGAGGGACTTGACGGAAATGTAATAAATTCTGCAATAAGAGCTATAGCATCGGCAGATACACTTATTATAGGCGGAACGTCACTGGTGGTATATCCGGCGGCAGGTTTTATTGACTATTTTAGAGGAAAGCATCTTGTAGTAATCAATAAATCCGATACGGCCAAGGCGGTGAGTGCAAATCTTTCTATTAACGCTCCTATAGGAGAGATAATGAGCGGGATAGAAGTTTAATTATTATAAGTCATAATACGAAGGGGAGTCCTATGGCAAGGGGGAGCAATCAAAAGTTCAAATTTACATATCTTATGAAGATAATGGCTGAAAAGACTGATGATGAACATAGCCTGACTATGGCACAGATACTTGATGAACTTGGCAGATATGGTGTAAGTGCCGAGAGAAAGAGTATATATGATGATTTTAGGGATATGGCTGAATTCGGCATTGAAATAATAAAAGAACAAAAAGGCAGAGAGACATTCTACCATATAGCAGGCAGAGAATTTGAACTGGCAGAAGTTAAACTGCTGATAGATGCGGTGCAGTCTGCCAAGTTTATCACACAGAAGAAATCAAAGGCACTTATTGATAAGGTAAAGGATTTTGTAAGTGAATATCAGGCTAAGCAGCTACAGAGACAGATTTTTATAAATGATCGTGTAAAGACTATGAATGAAAGTGTATATTATAATGTAGATGATATACATACTGCAATCAATCAAAACAGAAAGATTAAGTTCAAGTATTACAAATGGAATATTGATAAAAAACTTGTCGCAAGACATGGCGGAAGTTTCTTTACAGTCAGTCCATGGGCATTACTTTGGGATGATGAGAACTACTATATGATTGCTTTTGATGACTGGGATCACAAAATAAAGCATTATCGTGTAGACAAAATGATGAATATATGTATATGTGAAGAGGAGAGAGCCGGTAAGGAAGAGTTCAAAAACTTTGACATGGCAAAGTACTCCAAGGCAACTTTCGGTATGTACCATGGAGACAAGACTAAGGTATGTATCAGATTTGCAAATCATATGTGCGGTGTATTCATAGACAGATTCGGTAAAGATATACTGTTTATGAAAAGTGATGAAAACTTCAGTGAGTTGATAGTGGATATCAATGTCAGTCCGCAGTTCTTCGGATGGATTTTCAGTTTGGGCAAAGATGTAGAAGTCGTTTCTCCAAAGAAAGTGGTAGATGAAATAAGAGTATATACAAGAGAATTTTTAAAAAAATATGAGTAATATCTTCGTCGGTATTTTTAACGGACAGCTTAAATGATATATTTCAGTTATAAAAATATTTGATAGGAGAAAATTATGGGAAAGGTTTATATCACACTGACAGGAACGAAGCACTACTTCGGAGATGAATTTTTGGAAAAGGATATGAAGCTTATACTGGAGAAGGAGCCTGACAATGAGTTTGACAAAGAGGCTATAAAGGTGCTTTGTGAGGGGATAGGTAAGATAGGTTATGTTGCCAACAGCCCGTATACAGTGATTGGAGAGACTATGAGTGCGGGCAGGCTGTATGATAAGATAGGTGACAGTGCAACTGTAAAGGTGGTTTTTAAGACTGAAAAAGGTGTTATTTGTAAGGTTGCAAAGAAGTCTTTGATTGACTACATATAGATATCGGTTAAGTTTCAAACTTGCAAAGTTGTCATTGATGCCTTTCGGTGCGACTGTAATATAGTTACAACATTCTTAAATTGTTGATGACTGATTGAAAAAACAGTATATTTGATATATCATTGAGATGCAGGAAATAATGAAAATAATATAATGTTGTGTATAAATCACAACATTATTATATATTCAGGAGGTTGGTATGCCAATTAGTTTAAAAAAGGGACAAAAAGTAAGTCTTACAAAGGGTAACCCGGGGCTGAAGAATGTAGTGGTAGGTCTTGGATGGGATACAAATGCATATGATACAGGTTCTGATTTTGACCTTGATGCAGCTGCATTCTGTCTTACAGATTCAGGTAAGGTTTCAAATCAAAATGATTTTGTGTTTTTCGGCAATCTGAGTCACCCCTCAGGTGCGGTAACTCATCTTGGAGATAATCTTACAGGTGCCGGTGACGGAGATGATGAACAGATAAAGATTGATTTGTCAAAGGTTCCGGCAGAGATTACAAAGATTGCATTCACAGTAACCATCTATGAAGCTGAGACAAGAAGACAGAACTTCGGTCAGGTTTCAAATGCATTTGTAAGAATCTTTGATGAGAATACCGGTGAGGAACTTCTAAGATATGATCTTGGAGAGGATTTCTCAATAGAGACTGCGGTAGTATTCGGAGAGTTGTATAAGAATGGAGATGAGTGGAAATTTAATGCTATAGGCAGCGGATACCAGGGCGGGCTTGCTGCACTTTGCAATATGTATGGTATAGATGCAAATTGATATAAGGTCGGTATTTAAATATATTTGATTACAGGCTGTAATTTTTGGACTGAGCATTTTTATGTGTCGGTCCTTTTTTATAAAAATATTTTTTTGTAACCAATAATACTGAAAATTACCTGCCGATACATTATCATTAGGGTGTACTAACTTAGATGGGGAAGAAGGAGAATGATATGAGTAAGATACTTGATTTAAATAAACCGGTTTTTGAGTTGGCTAAGGAATATCCGGATTTTGTAGATATATTTGCAAGTCTTGGATTTGCGGATATTAAAAATCCTGCAATGTTAAATTCTATGGGCCGAATTATAACAATAAACAAAGGCTCTGAGATGAAGGGCATACCGCTTGAGAAGATCAAAGAGGTTTTCAAAGAGCATGGATATGAAATAGCAGAGGATAAAAAAAAATAGTTAATGATAATCTTACAGATGATTCTGAAGAAGCGGAGTCAAAAGAGGAGATTAGTAATACAGAGCAGATAAAACAATACCTTATAAGACTGTCAAAAGGTGAGTCCTTAGAGTCTGTGCAAAGGGATTTTAAAGAAAAGTTCGAATCTGTAGATCCGAGTGAAATCATGAAAGCGGAGCAGTCGTTGATGGAATCAGGAGTTCCCTATCAAGAAGTACAAAAACTGTGTGATGTCCATTCCGCTCTCTTTCATGGTTTAACAAGCGGTGAAGTGGAAAGTGATGAAATAGCCAATACTATGAGTATGGCTGAAGGTGTCGATACAAATAAACTTATAGAAATTGAGGGGCATCCACTTTCCACATTTACAAGAGAGAACAGAAACCTTGAAAAGTATTTGAAAGAGTTTTCTGAAAAACTTGATAAAAATGATGTTGATAGAGAGCTTCTTTCTAAAGTAAGAGAATTATCTACACATTATGCAAAGAAAGGCGATCTTTTGTATCCGCTTCTAAAGACAAAGTATGATATTTCAGGTCCGTCAACCGTAATGTGGTCGGTGGATGATGAAATCAGAGATGAACTTTCAAGACTTGCAGCCGACAATAATGTTGATGAAAAATGGATGGCTGATATGAAAGCTGTTATCTCTCGTGCAAAAGAGATGATATATAAAGAAGATAATATATTATTTCCGATATGTGCATTGAATTTTACAGGTGAAGATTGGATAAATATCTATATTGACAGCAAGGGATATGAAAAATGTCTGGATGTGATACCGGAAAAGTTTGACAGTGCAGAACATCTTACAAGGGAGTTTGATGATATTGACGGTGAGATTGTACTTCCGGGAGGTCATTTTACAAAGGAACAGCTGATTGCATTGCTTGATACTATACCGCTTGAAATAACATTTGTGGATGGGAATGATATAAATCGATTTTTTAATGACAACGGATTGCCGAAAGCATTTAAGAGACCGCTTATGGCTATTGACAGAGATGTATATTCATGTCATCCGCCGAAGATAGAACCGATGGTGAGAGAGATTATTACCATGTTTAAGAAGGGCATACAGGATGAGGTTGCCATTTGGGTTAAGAAAAACGGTAAAGATATGCTTGTAAAGTACATGGCGGTCAGAGATAAAAATAAAAAATATCTTGGAACTATGGAGATAGTACAGGATATGGATTTTGCAAGAAAGCATTTTGAAGAAGAAGAATAAGAAAAACGGGCCTATGAATAATCATAAGCCCGATTTTTTATTTAATAATATTTGTGAGTCCGCTCTGTATAAATGAATTTGTAAGTACGGCAAGTTCATGAGGAGACATCTGAAATTCACTGTCCACCCATCTGACAAGTAGACCTATAGTGCCTGATATGATAAAATCATAGTACAGTTCAAAATAAGGCATATTTTTTTGCTTGATAAATGCCTTATACTTATTAAATACACAGATCTGAAGTTTGCTTCTAAGCTCACTTGAAAAGCTTGCTTCCAAATCTTCATGTAAAAATATCTTTGACATATCTTTGTTCCTGTATATGAATAAGAATAACGCCTCAATAAACGGTACAAGGTTGTCCGTGTCGGGAGCTATAGTAGTAAGGATATTCTCAAAGTCCCTTAAAAGATCCTTTTGTATATGATCGAGCAGATCATATACATCCTTGTAGTGCAGATAAAAAGTTCCGCGGTTTATATCTGCCATCTGCGCCAGTTCTTTAACTGTGATATTTTGGATTTTCTTTGTTTCAAGCAGGATACTGAGGCATTTCCTAAGCTGTGTTCTGGTTTTCCTTACTCTTCTGTCCAGTGTTTGTTCGTTCATAATTCCTCCAAATGACATAATGTAATTAATTTTAATATTTATAAGCATAAAACTAAAATGATGCCGCTTAAAATACTAATATCATTTAATTAACCATTGTACATAAATGTACTTAAAAGTATAATCAATTCAGTTGAAAAAAGCAATAGTAAAATATAGGTGGTTAGGATGAATAAGAAGAATATTAAAAGAAATATATTAAGAAAAACTAAAATGGGAGTTGCAGTTTTACAGATTGTTTTGATGGCATCCTTAAATATGCTATCAGGTTGGGCAGCTGCACCGAAAGTAAGTGTTGATGAGACTGTATATGCAAACTTGGACTATTATGGTGTCGGAAAGGAACTTAGTATTGTAAAAGGTGTCAGCCTAAACGGCTATACCGGTTTCAGCGACTATGGAGACTATAGCAATGTTATAAATATGACTTCAGAAAATGCACCGAAGCTTGATGCAAATCAGGTGAGTTTTGCATCACTTGACAGTTCAAAAAAGTTTTATTATGAGGTTACCCCCAAGTCAAATGATGTGGAGCTTCCATGGGCTTTTGATGTATCCTACAAATTAAACGGTGTACCTGCAAAGGCGGAGAATTTGGCAGGTGCATCCGGTATGGTAGAGATAAATATCAGTGCTAAACCTGTGAAGACAAAATCGGATTATTTAAACAATAATATGATTCTTATGCTTGGAACAGATGTGGATATGACAAAGAATCTAAGTGTTGAGGCACCGGGGGCACAGATACAGAGCCTCGGTAAGAATACTGTAGTTTTATTTATGGCATTCCCCGGAGAGGAGAAAGATTTTACTGTAAGAATAGGCAGTGACAGCTTTGAGAGTGCAGGTGTTATGATGGCAATGGTTCCTGCAACAATGGATTCACTTGATAAGATAAAAGAGATAAATGATGCCAAGGACGATGTAAAGGGTTCTGTAAATGCCATATATAACAGCAGTAATACACTGCTTGATGTGATGAATTCTATGGGAGGCGGGCTAAGAAGTCTAAATGGCGGATTAAGGGAACTTCAGTCGGCAAGAGCCACAATACATTCATATGGAGACAGCTTGACGGGACAGACAGATGCAGTAATACAAAACCTGAATTCACTTGCAGATGAAACATCACAGGCGGTCTCACATCTTGTGACATCAAAAAATGCCTTAAATGATTTCAATAAGGATATAAATAAGATAGATCTGGGAGTCACAGATCTTAAGCCTGTACTCTATGATCTGACAGACAGTATGGGAGAGGTAGGCAGTTCTATAAGTCATATAGGGTATCTGTTAAATCAGGCAAAAACCTCTGAGGCAACAGCAGCTTTAAATGATTTGAGTAACAAACTTATTGTGGCTAAGAAGAAGGCGACTTTGCTACGGCAGATGATAAATGGAAGCAAAATATTAGCCACAGCATCAAATGCTGAAGAAAACGGCAGTATATATTCTATGGATAAAAGCCTAAAGGAGCTGTATGCCGGACTTACAGGTGCAAATATGATGGATGGAACAGGTGGCAATACTGTTGAAAACCTTTATTATAATTCACTTAAAGATACAGTAACTTCTACAAGTGAGATGTATCAGGGGCTTAGTAAAATGCTCCAAAAAACAGATGCATATATAGAATTTGTAGATGCAAGTATTTTAAATAACGGAGTGAACGCGATAAGAAACTTAAATGATTCATTAATTACAGGCAGGAATCTGGCAAATAATACTACAGATATGATTGATGACATACAGGTTACAACACTTAATTTGACAGATATTATTGATGACATGAATGAACTTAACAGGACTGTAAATTCATATCATGACAGTGCCCTGTCAGCTGTTGATACAGCAAATAATATAATCAATTCTGTAGATACCAATATAAGTGTGGCTGCCGATACATTGGGGACTGTCAACAATATGTATAAAAACTCAAAGGGGATTTTGAATGCAGGAACAAAGGACAGTCTAAATGCAAGTATGGAAATTGTAAATAAGTCATTGGATGCGCTTGAGGTAACAGGTAATATAAAGCAGTCAAATGATACAATAAAGTCAATCTGGGATGAAAAGATTGATGAGCTTGAAAATGACAGTAATATTTTAAAGATTGACACAGAGGCTGTTAAAACTTCATTCACATCAGATAAGAATCCCGAACCGAACTCCGTACAGGTTGTACTTAGAACACAGGAAATAAAGAAAGCTGAAGATAACAGTGTGACAGATTTGGAAAGTGAAGATGACAATATTACGCCGATAAAAAGAATTGGAAATGTATTCAAGAAGCTGTTTGATTTTATAAAGTCTTTTATGTCAGGTAAATAAGTTTAAGGGCTGTACTCTAACGATTTATAATCATAGGGTAACAGCTCTTTTTTCATAAAAAATATTTCAAGTGGAGCCAAAAGTATAGTATAATGCATCTGTGATTGTAGCTTTATTACAATCTTAGAGAATAATGATGAATAAGGATTTTTATGAAAGCTAAAAAATTTAGGTATATTATATTTGTGTTTGTTTTTTTATCGGCAGTGACAGGTTTTTTATTATACTCATTTTTGAGAAAGAACAGGAGCAGTACCGATACGGAAGATATTGCAAAAAGCGATGCCAATATTCCGAAACTTTACAATGTAATCGGAGATTATTATATCAATAAGATGTATGGATACAGTGATGAGATGGATACAATGGTATCTGACAATGTGTTGTCACTGATGTTGGACGATTTCAGTATGAAGTTTAGAATTGTAGATACGAATATTTCCGAAATAGAAGAGTTTGACTACAGTATAAGGACATTTGATACAAATGAACTTGTAGAAAGCGGAGACAGGAAAAAGGTAGATGGAGATATACTGGATTTGCGTCTTTCAAGTTTGATGGAAGAGAACAAAGAGTATTTCCTGCAACTAAGACTGTATACAAAGGAAAAGACCTTTAACTACTATACAAGAATAATTAGGAGTGATATAGATTTTGCAAAAAAACTTATAGATATGGCAAATACATTTTCAAATAATAACTTTGACAGCAATAATGCCAGAGAAAATGCTATGTATTTGGAAAGTGACGGTACAGGTAATGCCAGAGGACTTGAGTATGTCACATTAAAGTCGGACTATGAAATGATGAGTTACAACGGCATGAAGCTTACTCCGTCTGAGAAAGAAGTGAAACTTGTAAATTATAATGGAAAGATTGGCGAAATACATTTCAGCTACACTGCGGATGCGGACGGAAAGAGCTATAATATAGAAGAAAACTTTATTTGTAAGGCAGGATCACAAAGGCTTTATATGCTTGACTATACCAGGACGATGAATCAAAGACTTTCAAAGAGTCTTCAATATGCAAAAAAAATAGACCTTGGTATCGGAAATAGAGCTACTAATATTATTTCAAGTAAAAGTGGTGAAAAATTGGCATTCCTTGCCGATAACAAATTGTTTTTGTCTGACAGCAAAAACGGAAAACTGGAATTGGTCTATACAGGAGGAAATAATGACTGCATTTTGCCTTTGAAGTTTGGTGACAGTCTGTATTTTTTAAGCTATGGATATAATGTAGATGATACCCATATCGGAGATGTGGGAGTGAGTCTGCTAAAGTACGGATGGGACAGTAAAAAGGTTTCAAAACTGGCATTTGTAAAAGTAGATGTAGATGCGGCAAGCCTGAAAGAATCTATAAATGAATTAGCTTATATGGTTGATGGCGGTATGTTATATCTGAAACTGTTGGATAAGGTGGTCGGCCTTGATATTGCTTCAGGAAGTTATGTAACGGTTGCAGAAAATCTTGAGTATGGGAAATATTCTATAAGTCAGGATAAGAGCCTGCTTTCATGGAATGTTGGAGACGGGCTGAATATCTATAATTTTGCCACAGGTGAAAACAAGCAGCTTGATAATGCAAATGAAGTCATGTTGCCGATAGGCTATATAGGAAGCGATTTGGTTGTAGCTATTGAATCGCAGAATGTTTCAAGTACAATCAATGGAAAGTCTGCGGGAAATATTTTTGAAAAGTTAAGTATATACAATAATCTTTTGGAGCTGCAAAAGGACTATACTTATGACAACAGATATATTGACAATATAAAGGTATCAGGGAATCGTGTACATATAGATCTCTATCAATATGACGGTACGAACTTTACAAGAGCGGGAGAAGATACTATCATAAGCAATAAGTCTGTAAAAAATGACAGCAGAGTATCGTTTTATACAGATAATTTTAGAGGTAAAAACTATGTTATAGACAGTACCAAGTATATAGAAAGTGAAGTTTCCTATGCAAAGGAACTTTCTATAGACAGCAGCAATACTTTGTATAATATAGAGTTGAACGGAGCATATTTACAAAAAATGTATTATGTCTATATAAATTCCAAGCTTGCCGGAATATATGATGAGCCGGTAAAGGCTATAGAAGATGCGTATGCCGATATGGGGTTTGTCAGAAGAAACGGAATAATGGTATATGTAAAAGCAATGGTGGAGACTTTGGCAAATACAAATTTTGATGTTACACAGGCGGCTGATTATGTACACTATTGGGAGAATGACCGGTTGACCAGATTTGAAGGTATAACGCTTAAGGAAGCTATGTACTTTATTACAATAAAAAAACCTGTATTTACATTTACAGCAATAAATAATCCCGTGATTATCATTGCATATGATTCTAAAACTGTCACAGTATATGATATAAATACTGCAAGTATACAAAAAATAGATATAAATGAAGCACAAAGTATATTCAATAATACGCAAAATGACTTTTCTTGTTTCTTTACCTTTAGAATGTAATGTGATAAAATTATTATCGTAATAAAAAAGAAAGAAACAAGTTAAGATTTTTTTAGTAACTTGTTGATTTAAGTTTAAAAAAAATGTATTGTTTTACATAACATAGAGGAGAGAGATGGCTCAATATATAATGAATGGCGGAAGCCCATTGGTAGGAGAAGTTGCTATAGGCGGTGCAAAGAATGCGGCTCTGGGTATCTTGGCAGCAGCCATAATGACAGATGAAGATGTTTGTATAGAAAACTTACCTGATGTAAAGGATATCAATGTAATGCTTGAGGCAATCAAGGCCATAGGTGCAAGTGTTGAAAGACTTGACAGACACAGTGTGAAGATTAATGCATCAAGTGTAAAGGATATATTGGTAGATGATGAGTTTATTCGCAGGATCAGAGCATCTTATTATTTTATAGGGGCACTTTTGGGCAAATATAAGAGTGCGGAGGTGGCATTGCCCGGCGGTTGTAATATCGGCTCAAGACCTATAGACCTGCATCTTAAGGGATTTAAGGCATTGGGGGCTGAAATAGAGATTGAGTCAGGCAGGGTAAAAGCTCATGCCATAGATTTGGTAGCGGCAGATATTTATCTTGATACAGTGTCTGTGGGTGCCACTATAAATATTATGATGGCGGCATCATTAGCGGAGGGCAGAACTCTTATAGAGAATGCGGCCAAGGAACCGCATATTGTTGATGTGGCTAATTTCTTAAACAGTATGGGTGCGGATATAAAGGGTGCAGGAACAGATGTTATAAGAATAAACGGGGTGAAGTCATTGCATGGAAGTCAGTATTCTATAATACCGGATCAGATAGAAGCGGGTACTTTTATGTGTGCCGCAGCTATTACAAAGGGAGATATTACCGTTAAAAATATTATACCGAAGCATATGGAGGCTATAAGTGCAAAACTTATGGAGATGGGATGTGAGGTGGTAGAGTTTGATGATGCAATAAGAGTTATTGCAAAGAACAATCAAAAGGCTACCAATATAAAGACATTGCCATATCCGGGATTTCCTACAGATATGCAACCGCAGATAACTACTGCATTGGCACTTGCCAACGGCAGCAGTCTTGTAGTTGAGAGTATTTTTGAAAACAGATTCAAATATGTAGATGAACTGGCCAGAATGGGTACCAATATAAAAGTAGAGGGCAATACCGCTATGGTTATCGGTGTGAATAAATTAAGGGGTGCGTCTTTAAAGGCTCCGGATTTGCGTGCGGGAGCGGCACTGGTGCTGGCAGGACTTGCAGCGGAGGGTCAGACTATTGTAGACGATATAAAATATATAAAAAGAGGATATGAGGACTTTGAGGGCAAACTGATTTCACTTGGTGCTGATATAAGAGAAATAGACAGCGAAGTTGAGGCCAAGAAATTTAACATCAAGGTTGTATAGTATAATTGGATTTGTGGGCGGCTTTGCTGTCCACATTTTTTATAAGCAATAGCCGGAATGCAAGTTTTTTGAGTTAAATTTTTCTTTAAAAAAATGAAAATAAATGCTTGACATTAATCCCTTGGTGCGATATTATAATGGGGCAGTTACGGAGAGGTATCGAAGTGGTCATAACGAGGCGGTCTTGAAAACCGTTTGTCCGCAAGGGCGCGTGGGTTCGAATCCCACCCTCTCCGCTTACTTTTTGCCTTAAAGGCAGAAAGGAAAAACAGAAGAAGGATAACTCGCAACCAAGCAGAAGTACCCAAGTGGTTGAAGGGGCTCCCCTGGAAAGGGAGTAGGCTGTTAATAGCGGTGCGAGGGTTCAAATCCCTCCTTCTGCGTTGAACCTTGATAATTTAAGATTAAACAGTACACACAACCCTGAAAATTCGCATATTTCGCATATTTTTCTTAATGAAAGCGAGCGTAAGCGAAACTTGAATTTAGAAAAATAGCGCACCTCGTCGAGCGTAGCGAGACGATGGTGTTACATATAAATATGATGAAGTTTCAGATGCATTTTTACTTGATATAATAAACGAAAGTTTGTTTCATATCTTAGTAAAGTATAAGTTCTTAGCATAAGCAAAACAA
>NZ_GL622296.1:2329368-2337756 GCF_000185385.1 Lachnoanaerobaculum saburreum DSM 3986 | reverse complement strand
GTATATAATCGGAGACACCATCAAATCCGCAAGCGAATTTGAGGTGTACTTTCTCACTAAGGCCAAGCTCTTCGCCAAGTGAGAAATGCAGTTTGGTAGGCAGTTTTGAAGGTGCATTTAAAAAATTACTTGACATTTTATTGTTTAGAGAGTAGAATAGCACAGTATTCGGCCCCATGGTCAAGCGGTTAAGACATCGCCCTTTCACGGCGGTAACACGAGTTCAAATCTCGTTGGGGTCATTGGCGAAAGCCATTATAAGGAGCTTTAGCTCAGTTGGTTAGAGCAATCGGCTCATAACCGATCGGTCCCGGGTTCGAGTCCCTGAAGCTCCATTGCCCTTAGTTTCTAAGGGCAATATTCCTTGATAGCTCAGTCGGTAGAGCATGCGGCTGTTAACCGCAGTGTCGTAGGTTCGAGTCCTACTCAGGGAGCTAAGATTTTATATCTTTATTATGGCCCGATGGCTCAGTTGGTTAGAGCGCCGCCCTGTCACGGCGGAGGTCGTCGGTTCGAGTCCGATTCGGGTCGTGTCAGCCGCAGTGGCGGAACAGGCAGACGCCCGGGACTTAAAATCCCGTGGGTAGAAATACCCGTACCGGTTCGATTCCGGTCTGCGGCAGTTTGAAATATGGCTTAAATCCTTGATTAACAAGGGTTTAAGCCTTTTTTATTTGTAGTAAAAAGTAGTCGTTTTAGGCGTTTTTAAATGTCTAATATTAGTCTAAAAATGCCTTTAAAGATTATATCTTCTATTCCTTATCCATTCTCTTTATAAATCTGTTGAACTCAAGGTCTGACATTGTGTCATTTTCATGCTTTAACTTTCTGTAGGCTGACGGTGTAAGCCCATACTTATGTTTGAAAGCCTTTGAGAAAACAGAGAGTGAATCATAGCCACAGGAGTAAGCGACATTTTCTACAGAGAGTGCCGAATCGTCAAGCAGGTGACAGGCTCTGTTAAGCTTACAATAGGTCAGATACTCTGAAGGAGAGTGTCCCATGCTGTTTTTGAATAATGTGAACAGATAGTTTCTACTGATGCCCAGGTGTGAGGATACATCATTGACACCTATTGAATGGTAAAAATTATTCTGTATAAATTCTATTGCCCTTACCAGATAATTATTATTCTTCAACTCTGTAGATTGACTTATACTCTTTGAATACATAGTATCAGGACAAAGTGAGCTTAAAAAGTCAAATAATAAAGATTGCCTTTTCAGTTCCTCCTTCAGTCCGCTTGAGTCGGTGGAAAGAATCTCTTCTGTAATTTGCATAAGATTCTCTTTTTTACCTGAAAGAATCGGATTTTTATAATTTATTCCCATCCTCTCTAAAATCTCGGCGACTTTTTCACCTTTAAAACCGATCCAAAGGTAGTGCCAAGGATCTTCAAAGTCTGCCCTGTAAAATGTCATAGCATTCGGTTCTATTAAGAACGCCTTGTTTGCTCCAAGTTCATATTCTGTATTATCACATAAGAACTTACCTTTTCCACTCACTATATAATGTATGATATAACATGGTCTGACAGCAGGTCTGAAACTGTGACCGGGTTCACACTGTTCATGACCTGAAAAATTTATAAAACAATCAGAAAAGGTTCGATCATTAAATAGCTTAAAACTTACGTTTTTCATATTCCTCCATATAAGTAAGGTAAACTGTCATTGCAGCAGTCTTATTTCAAACAGTTCTACTTGACTATTGTATTTTGTTACAGTTTTAAATGCAATGATGAAAATTTATAAATTTCATATTTTTTACTGTTTTGTAGTTGACTAAAATAAGTTTAAGTTGTATATTACCTATTAAATAAATGGGAATATAGGTTTATATTTTAATAAGAATAATAAGGGAGTATTTATGAGAAAAAATATTAAAAAATATCTTGCGGCATTTGCTGCATTATCACTTTTATTAACTGCCTGTGGAGGAGCAAAGGATGCTAAGAGCGACAGCAGTGCAGATACTACACAGGCAGGCGAAACAAAGACAGGGTCAGGTACCGGTGAAAAAGTATTGAAGTTCGGACAGGCAAATGCAGGCACCGGACTTGATATGCAAAAAAGTACATCATCAGGTGCGGCCTCTATTGCAGATGAGGTAACAGAGTCACTTCTCAGATTTAATGATAAGAATGAAGAGGAGGTTGTACTTCTTACAGATTTTCCAAAGGTATCGGATGACGGACTGACATATTCTTTTGAGCTGAAAAAAGGTGTTAAGTTTACAAACGGTGTTGAACTTACTACTAAGGATGTACAGTATACATTTGAAAGAATGTTTACTCCGGAAACAGGTGCCAAGTCAACAACATACTTTGATATGATAAAGGGGGCAAAGGATATGCTTGCAGGCAGTGCGACAAGTCTTAGCGGATTTGAAGCGGTGGATGACTATCACTTCAATATAGTACTTGAACAACCCTTTGCACCTTTTGTAAAGAATCTTGGAACATCATATGCGGATATATTCCCGGCAGAGGCAACAAAAGCGGCCGGTGCCGATTGGGGTATCGGTACAAATCTTATAGGTACAGGTCCATACAAGATTCTGTCAAATGATGATACCACAGAGGTAGTACTTGTAAAAAATGAAGACTACCATGGCGGTAATGTAAATTTGGATACATTGCGTGTACTGTATTATGATGATGCGCAAACAAAACTTATAGCATATGAAAACGGTGATATTGATTTGTCGGATTTGCCGGCGTCACAGCTTGAGCAATATGAAGCCAATCATGCAGATGAGATAAAAAAGTATTATCCGCTTGGAACAACATTTATATCTCTTAACCTTAAGAGTGAATATATATCGGATGTGAATGTGAGAAAGGCAATCTCACTTGCAATCAACCGTGAGGAGTTGGTAAATACAATATTGGCCGGTGCCGGAATTCCTGCTACCACCTTCCTTAACAATAAAATACCGGGTCATGACGACAGCCTGCCTGTAATGGAGTACAATCCTGAAAAAGCAAAGAAGATATTGGCAGATGCAGGTTATAACAGCGGCATTAATCTGACGGCTGAGGTAAGAGATACTGATGAGGCAATATTTAATGCAATTCAAGGATATTTGGAAGAAGTGGGAATCCACCTTGAAGTAAAGAAGGTTGACAATGCTACGTGGAACAGTGACAGAGCTGCCGGTAATGTTCAGATGACAGGAATGCAGTGGAACGCACTTTATCCTGATGCGGATTTCCAGATGTACAACTACTTCTATTCAAAGAACTCAAACAATCGTGGTGTATTTTATGATAATGCCGAGTATGATAAGCTGCTTGATGATGCCAGAGCCTCTACAGATGAAAAACAAAGAGCGGAGTTATATAAGCAGGCGGATCATATATTAACATTTGAGGATTATGCGGCAATTCCTCTTTACTATCCTCAGAGTCAGTTTATAGCAAAACCTTTTGTTAAAGATTTTACTGTCGGAAACTTGATTTACCACTTCTGGAATGTTGATGTAGATATGAAATAATGTTATTTTATAATAAATGCAGTCTGTATATGCAGGCTGTATTTTATTGTATATATAAAGAAGGGAGAGACTTGTGAAAAGTTATATTATAAAAAGAGCCTGTCTTGCACTCGGTATAATATTTTGTATTTCACTGATTACATTTTTTGTACTTAATGTTATTCCCGGAGATGTAGTGGCGGCCATGCTTGGAGATTTTGCAAGTAAAGATGCAATAGAAGCGGCCAGAGCGCAGATGGGACTGGATGTATCATTGCCGATGCAATATATCAACTGGCTTAAGAATATTTTGACAGGAAATTTCGGAAACAGTTATTTTCAAAGAAAGGCGGTTCTGACACTTATTGTGAATGCATTTAAGTATACATTTACAATGGCAATAGCCGCATATATAGTGGCGATAATACTCGGACTTTTGACAGGTATATTTGCAGCGCTATATCATGATAAATTACCGGACAGAATACTTATGAGTATATCGGTTTTCGGAATATCGGCTCCGTCATTTTGGATTGCCATTATATTGCAGATAGTGGCAGGACTGAGGCTCGGGTGGTTCCCGGTATCAGGTATAAAAAGCGGTATATGGTGGGTTTTACCTGCATTTTCACTTGGAATAAGGTCGGCTGCAACTATAGCCAGAGTGACAAGGACATCTATGCTTGAGGTGTTGAAGCAGGACTTTATAAGAACCGCATATGCAAAGGGGCTTTCAAAGAGAAGAATAATCTTTGTACATGCACTGAGAAATGCACTTGTGCCTATTATTACAATACTTGGAAATGACTTCGGTGTATTGCTTACAGGCTCTATGATAACAGAGAATGTATTTAATATACCCGGAATCGGAAAACTTTTGATAGATGCGATAAACAGAAGAGATATACCGCTTGTTCAGGGAGGAGTAATATATGTTGCAGGAATATGTGTAATCATATATTTTATAGTGGATATACTATATGCCGTTATCAATCCGAATATAAGATTAGGAGGTGAAAAATAATGTATCATTCAGATATACTTAAAAATATGGCAAAAAATAAAATTGCAATACTTTCCGCAATGATTCTTATATGCCTTGTGATTATATGTATTTTTGCACCTTTTTTGACTCCTTATGACCCGAATAAGCAGGCGTTAAATGACAGACTTTTGGCACCAAGTATGACTCATCTGTGGGGGACCGACCAATATGGAAGAGATATTTTGACCAGATGTATCTACGGATGTAGGATATCACTTTCGGTAGGTATTATTTCACAGCTTATAGCTACGTTTATAGGATATTTCCTTGGGGTTGCCGCCGGATATTTCGGAGAAATAGTTGATGATATTATTTCATTTATAATACAGGTATTTTCAAGCTTTCCGTTTTTGCTCTTTGCAATGGCACTTATGTATGCACTTGGTGCCGGAAAAGTAAATCTGTATCTGTCACTTGGATTTTTATCATGGGCTGCCACCGCCAGACTTATAAGAAGTAAGGTAATGGAAATAAAGAATCAGGAATATATACAGGCCTGTAAGATAGACGGAGGCTCTAATCTTCGTATAATATTAAAACATCTTTTGCCGAACTGTATACCTATGCTTATAGTTTCTATAACACTTGGAATACCGAATGCCATACTTTCCGAGGCAAGCCTAAGCTATCTTGGACTTGGTATACCTGTACCTACAGCCAGTTGGGGCAATATGATTGCAGAGTCACAACAGTTCATACGCTCAAATACATACTACAGTCTTTTCCCCGGTCTTTGTATTATTGTAACCGTTATGGCCTTCAATATGTTCGGGGACGGTCTAAGGGATGCACTTGATCCGAAGCTGCATTCACAAAAAGGAGGCCTGTAATGAGTACTTTATTAAGCATAAAAAATCTGAATGTAGATATTTTTAGTGAGAAGAGTATTTTACCGGTAATCAATAATGTAAATATAGATTTAAAAGAAGGTGAAGTGCTTGGAATAGTGGGTGAGAGCGGATGTGGAAAATCAATGCTTGCATCTGCCGTAATGGGACTTTTATCACCGCCTGCAAAGGTGACAAACGGAGAAATTTTATTCGAAAATGAGGATTTGGTTAAATTATCTCAAAAAGAGTTGCAAAATATTCGTGGAAGCAAAATATCAATGATATTTCAGGAACCCATGACATCACTAAACCCGCTTATGAAATGTGGAAGGCAGATAGAAGAGGTGTTGTTTACACATGAAAAGCTTGGTAGGGGTGAACTTAGAAAAAAAGCAATACATGCCATATCGGAGGTAGGAATAGGCAGAGCTGTAGATGTCTATAATGATATACCGTCAAGACTTTCAGGAGGCATGAGACAGAGGATAATGATAGCGATGGCGCTTATTTGCAACCCAAGGTTACTTATATGTGATGAGCCGACTACAGCACTTGATGTGACAATACAGGCTCAGATATTAAAACTGATAAAGGAAATTCAAAATAAGAAAAAAACCTCGGTTATATTTATTTCACATGATATGGGTGTAATATCAAAGATGGCAGACAGAGTGGCGGTAATGTATGCCGGACAGATAGTGGAGATTGCAGGTGCAAATGAAATATTTACAAATCCGAAACATCCATACACGATAGGACTTTTAAGAGCTATACCTGATATGAATACAGGAACCAAAGCACTTCATGATATAAGAGGAAGCGTACCGATGCTTGATGCACTTCCAAACGGATGCCTTTTCTCGCCAAGATGTGATATTGCAATAAAAAAATGTTTTAAAGAAAGACCGAAACTTAAAGGAGATAAACATTGTACCAGATGTTTTGTGGTAAATGACAAAGAAAGCTATGAGTGAAGTATTACTGAAAGTAAGCAATTTAAAAAAGTATTATAACAGCGGTTCATTATTTCAAAAAAAGAAAACATTAAAGGCACTTGACGGAGTAAGTTTTGAACTGCATAGAGGAGAGACTCTTGGAATAGTAGGAGAGAGCGGTTGCGGTAAGTCCACACTTGCAAAGTCGATAATAAGGCTTATAGAGCCGACAGCCGGTGAGATTATTTTAGGTGATAAGGACTTTAGGAAACTTTCGGGGCAAAATCTGAAGGAAGCAAGAAAACATATAAAGATGATTTTTCAAGATCCTTATTCATCTCTAAATCCCCGAATGACTGTAAATGAAATTATAGGTGAGCCTTTGGATATTGCAAAGGCATATAAAGATGTAGAAGAAAGAAATAAAAAGATAGAAAACACTATGGAGACGGTAGGGCTTGATTTGTCATGGAAGAACAGATTTCCACATGAATTTTCAGGCGGACAAAGGCAAAGAATAGGTATTGCAAAGGCAATTATTCTAAATCCTGATATTGTTATATGTGATGAGCCTGTTTCCGCACTTGATGTATCAATACAAGCAAAGATAATCAATCTTTTATTGAGATTACAGAGGGAGTTGAATATTTCTTATATTTTTATTTCACATGACCTTTCAGTGGTAAGGCATATAGCGGACAGGGTAATGGTGATGTATGGCGGCAAGGTGGTAGAAGAAGGGATAACTGAAGATATTTTTTCAAATCCCAAAGATGATTATACAAAGACCTTGCTTGAGTCCATACCATATATCATATAAAGGAGATATTATGGAGTTTAATCGTAAAAATACGGAAAAAGAATTCAGAGAGCGTATAGTAGGACTTTCAGGAGTCTTCGGACCAAGCGGTTTTGAGGACGAAGTCGCAAATCTTATAAAGGAACATCTAAAAGGTGTAGATTATGAGATTTCAAGTGATGTTATGGGAAATCTGATTTTCCATAAAAAAGGAAAAGGTAAGACAAAAGTACTTATATCGGCACATATGGATGAGATAGGGCTTATTATAAGGCATATCGACAGTAAAGGTTTTCTGTGGGTCGATACTTTGGGCGGAATAGCCCCACAGCAGTTTTTCGGCAAGCATGTTATTATAAGGACTGAAGAAGGAAAGCATATAGACGGAATAATAAATTCACTTCATCCGGGCAGACCGGACAGATGCCACACTATGCCTGAGTCCGTGCATGAGTTTTTTATTGAAGTGGGTGCAGACTCAAAACAGGATGTAATTGATATGGGAATTGAAGTAGGTAATGCCGTTTCAATTGACTATCCGGTTATTTTTCTTGGCAATCATCGAATAGGCGGTAAGGCACTGGATGACAGAGCATTTGTTTTTATACTTGAAGAGCTTGTAAAGTTGCTTGATGATAAGGATAATATACCTGATTTCTATGCAGTCTTCAGTGTACAGGAAGAAGTAGGTGCAAGAGGTGCAATAGTGGCGGCAAGCAATATACAACCTGATATTGCAATAGCACTTGATATGAGTCTGGCAACAGATATTCCGGGAGTGCCTGATGCGGAGTGTGTGAATGCACTTGGCGAAGGAGCGTCTATAAAGGTTATGGATAAACTCGGTACAGGTATAGGCGGACTTCTCTCAAATAGAGAAGTGGTATCACAGATGAAAAAAACAGCCAAAGAAAATAATATTCCATACTGTATAGAAGCCTATGCCGCAGGCGCTACAGATGCAAGTTTTATGCAGACTCTAAACGGCGGTATAAAGGCGGGAGGGCTTCAAACGCCTATGAGGTATGTACATAGTTATGAGGTGGCGGATGTCAGAGATGTGGTCGCCACATTGGAACTTTTATATAGATATGTGCTTAGCCTTTCAGAATAATAATTAGAATCAGTAAAATACTATTCATCTATTTATAGTTTAAAATATTGAAGTACAAAAAACGGCGTAAATTCTTTAGGTTAAAGGATTTATGCCGTTTTCGGATTATAAAATGATAAATAAATAACAAGTAAATTATTTGAAATAATGTTACCGCAATCCCACCGGCTTTAGACGGTGGGTTAAGG
>NZ_GL622296.1:2287437-2328459 GCF_000185385.1 Lachnoanaerobaculum saburreum DSM 3986 | reverse complement strand
GGTAGTTCACTCAGATTACATATTGACAAATTTATATAACATTTTGAAGAGGCCGCCAGAATAGACGGCTGTAATATCGGTCAGACATTTTTGCTTATAATGATGCCTCTTGTTCGTTCGGGAATGATTGCACTTGGCATATTTACGGCAGTGTTTGCATACAAGGACTTGATGTGGCCGATGATAGTAAATAAGAATGTTATGCCGCTTTCGGCAGCACTTGCAAAGATGCAGGGACAGTATACAAATAATTATCCGCAACTTATGGCGGCTTCATTACTTGCCTGTATTCCTATGATAGTTCTGTATCTTATCTTCCAGAAGCAGTTTGTGGAAGGTATAGCAACATCAGGTGGAAAACTATAAATAATAAGAGGTATTTATGTCTATAAAATTAAATAATAAATTGATTACACTTTCTACCATGAACACATCATATCAGATGAAGATTGATAAGTTGGGCTATCTTTTACATACTTGGTATGGCAAAAAAATAGAAGCTACTGATGATATGTCATATCGTATCAGCAGTATTGACAGAGGCTTTTGCGGCAATCCGTATGAGACCATGGATAGAACTTATTCACTTGATATATTTCCGCAGGAGTATTCAACCTTCGGCAACGGAGATTATAGAGCGGATTGTATACAGGTAGTACATCCTGACGGAACAAATGTACTTGATTTAAAGTATGACTCATGTGAAATTACAAGAGGTAAATATAAACTTAAAGGTTTGCCATGCTTTACATGGAGTGAAAATGAGGGAGAGAGCCTACAGGTAAATTTGTCAGATAAAGAAAGCGGTATTAGAGTAGAGCTTTTATATGGTGTACTTGAAAAATACGATATTATCACAAGAGCTGTGAGGGTAATAAACACTTCACAAAGCACTCTGAAAGTGAAGAAGGCACTTTCCGCCTGTATTGATATGGTAGACGGTAATTTTGAACTTATTCATTTCCATGGAAAGCATGCTATGGAAAGAGAGTTTGAAAGAAGCCCTCTTTCACATGGAAAACTGGTGCTTGAGAGTAAGCGCGGTACTTCAAGTCACCAACAAAATCCTTTTGCAATCCTTGCAAAGAAAGGTACAAGTGAAGTATCCGGAGAGTGTATCGGAGCTGCATTTGTATACAGCGGTTCATTTATTATTGAGGCTGAAGTTGATCAAATAAATCAGACAAGACTTGTAGTAGGGCTTCATCCTGAACAGTTTGAGTATATATTAAAAACTGAAGAAGAGCTTATACTTCCTGAAGTGGCATTGACATATTCGGATGCAGGATTTGAAAAACTTACACATTCATATCATGATGCCGTCAGAGCCAATCTTCAAAGAGGTAAGTTTGTTCATACTCACAGACCGATACTTATCAATAACTGGGAAGCTACATATTTTGATTTTGATGCAGATAAGCTTTTTAATATTGCATCAAAGACAAAGAGTCTCGGTATTGAAATGCTTGTTATGGATGACGGTTGGTTCGGTGAGAGGTATGATGATACTAAGGGGCTTGGTGACTGGAATGTAAATGAGAAGAAACTCGGATCATCTCTTAAGGAATTGTCCGACCGTATCAATGCTATAGATATGAAGCTTGGTATCTGGTTTGAGCCTGAGATGATTAATGAGGACACAAATCTTTACAGAGAACATCCTGACTTTATGATCAGAGTTCCTGACAGAAAGGGAGTCAAGGGCAGAGAGCAGTTTGTACTTGATTTTACAAGGAAAGATGTAAGAGATTATATCAAAGCTATGATGGTAAATATCCTGAAAAATGCAAATATTGCATATATAAAATGGGATATGAACAGAAGTTTGGCCGCCGTGTATTCTGCAAAGCTTGATGCAAAGAGTATGGGTGAGTTCCACTACAGATATGTACTGGGTCTTTATGAGCTTTTGGATGAGTTGACTACAGAGTTCCCCGATATATTGTTTGAGGGATGCTCAGGCGGAGGCGGCAGATATGATCTTGGAATGCTTTATTATCATCCGCAGATTTGGTTAAGTGACGACACCGATCCTGTTGAGAGACTTAAGATTCAGTATGGCAGTTCTTTTGCATATCCTGTCGGCAGTGCAGGAGCGCATGTATCAGCATCACCGAATCATCAGACTATGAGAATAACACCTTTTGAGACCAGAGCTACCGTAGCCATGGCAGGTACATTCGGATATGAGCTTGACCTTAACAAGATTTCAGATAAAGAGCAGGAAATGGTGAAGTCTCAAGTAAATGAGTATTTAAAGTATGATGAGTTGGTACATGAGGGAGATTACTACAGACTTACAAGTCCATATGATTCTAACAGGGTTACAGCTTGGCAGATAGTAAATAAGGACAAGTCCTTCGGACTCTTAAGTGCGGTAGTTCAGAGCCTTGAAGCAAATGAGTCAAATATCTATATTTATCCGAGAGGTCTTGATGAAAGATTTGACTATGAGATAGCAGGAGCGACAAGAACCGGAAGAGTCTGGATGAGTGGAGGCTTCCTTATTCCAAGAATTAAAGAGGAGTATGAAAGCTTCAGGTTTGAGATAAAGAGAGTATAGGTTTACACATTATTTGATAAAACTTACAATTTTATTAAAAATAACAAATATATTTTTTGATTTATTAAAGCTTGCCAAAAGGCAGGCTTTTTTTGATACGAATATATGTTCTACAGCAAAAATGTCCCTAATCTGTCATTAGTGCTATATGTCAAAAATTCTTAATTTTTCCTTACGGAAGAGGCCAAATTTTTATAGATATTGACTATAGTACTAAGTAGAATTATTGTACAACTCTAACAATGAAAAAATTTTCTCCAAAAAAATATGCACAAACTTAAATTAACCATATTGACACAGGGAAGTTAGGCCGATATAATCGTGCCATAAGGTTTGTTACAAATTGTGGGTATTACAGAAGACATATTAGATATAATTAAACAATTATATTTAAGGAGGAAACAGCATGAACGATTTGGAACGCAAAGATTTTTTATACAAGTCAAGAGAATATATATCTAAATATTTTGATCTAAGCAGGTTAAAGGATGATGAGCTTTATATAAAGCTTGAAAAATTGGTCAGTGAGCAATTGGGTGAGGTCTATGTTCCAATTCAGGAAAGAGTTAATTTAACTGACGAACTTTATTCATCAATAAGAGGTCTTGGACTCTTGGATATGATCATAAAAGATGATGATATCACAGAAGTTATGATAAACGGTACTGACGAGATTTTCATTGAGAAAAGCGGAAAGATAGAAAGACTGAATCAAAGCTTTGAGAGTCAAAGAAAACTGGAGGATATTATACAGCGAATAGTAGGTAGAGCAGGCAGAGAGGTAAATCAATCAAATCCTATAGTGGATACGAGATTACCTGACGGCTCAAGAGTAAGCGTCGTATTGCCGCCGGTAGCATTAAAAGGACCGACTTTAACCATTCGTAAATTTTCAAAAACACCGATGACGGTTGAGCAACTCATAAAGTATAAATCAATTACCCCACAAATAGCCAAAGTTTTAGAAACATTTGTTAAAGCAAAATATAATATTTTTATAAGCGGAGGAACAGGAAGCGGTAAAACCACATTCTTAAATGCACTTTCAAATTATATCCCGAACACAGAGAGAGTAATAACTATTGAGGACTCGGCAGAACTTCAAATAGTAGGCATAGACAATTTGGTAAAGCTTGAGACCAGAAATTCAAATTCTTCAGGAAAGGGAACTATTACTATCAGAGATCTTATAAAGACTTCACTGCGTATGAGACCTGAGAGAATCATAGTGGGAGAGGTAAGAGGGGCTGAGGCACTTGATATGCTACAGGCTATGAATACAGGTCATGACGGTTCACTTTCTACAGGCCATGCCAATTCAACTAAAGATATGCTAAGCAGACTTGAAACAATGGTACTTATGGGAGCGGAAGGGCTTCCGCTTGAAGCAATCAGACAGCAGATAGCATCGGCGGTTGATATAATAATACATCTTTCACGACTTAGAGACCACAGTAGAAAAACTATGGAGATAACTGAAGTAGTAGGTCTAAAAGACGGGGAGATAGAGTTAAATCCTTTGTATGTCTTTGAAGAAACAAAAGAAAGCAGTATGGAAAAGGTGGTAGGAGAGCTTAAGAGGACGAAAAATGCTTTAAAGAATACATTTAAACTGAAACTTATGGGGTATAAAGGAGTTATCTGATGTTTGAAAGAATTTTAAAGAAGAAAGATGATTATGCAGAAAAGCATGGACTTATGGGAAATGCGGATGATTATCACATATACCATATGAGACTGATTGATTATCTTGTAGGCTTTTTAATAGGGTTTGCACTTGGATTTGTGGTAGTGATGATATTTTTTAGAGTAGTAATATTTGCAGTAACAGTTGGAGCCTTCTGCGGAATACCGGCAATAAAATATTATAGAAAATATCGTAAAGAAAAAAGGCAGAGAGACTTGCTTATAGAGTTTAGAGATTTGCTTGAGGCACTTACAACATCTTATTCATCAGGTAAAAATACTATGGAAGCCTTTGCAGAAAGCTATCAAGACTTATTAAGTCTATATGGTGAAAAGTCGGATATAGTAAATGAAACCAGAATTATAATAGCAGGTATGACCAATAATATAATCATTGAAGATTTGCTTAGAGATTTTGCGGAAAGATGCGGACTTGAAGATGTGGAAAGTTTTACTTCCACATTTGAATCCGGACTTAGACAGGGTGGAGATATACGTCAAGTTGTGTGGGACAGCAGAAAGATAATCAATGACAAAATAGAAATAGAGATGGAAATCAAAACTATGCTTACAGAAAAAGAAAATGAGCTGAATATTATGATGGTGATGCCGCTCATAATAATGGTCACATTAAGCGGTATAGGAACAATGTCGGCAGTAATAAATACACCGTTTACAGTGATTGTAAAGATATTCGCCATAGGTTTGTTTGCTGCTGCCTATATGATGGGAAGAAAAATAATCAATATAAGGATATAAAGATATGATACTTGTAATATTATCAACAGTATTTGCATTGTTTGTATTGTATTTGCACTTTCGGTTCAAGAGTAAGTTTAATGATGTGTTGGCAGGTATACCGCATGGAGATTATCCGCTCTCCGATATATATTATATCGGATTCGGATTTATGGAACTGATACATTTTGATATGAACGGCAAGAATGCCAGAGGAAAGATAAAGCTGATTTCAGAAATATACGGAAAGCAGTATGGCCCTTATTACTTTTATTTATTAAGAGGCGGTCAGATTACATTTGGAATAGTGCTTACACTACTTATGTTTATGATAACGGGAATAAGCGGAAATTTCAAACTGGTAATAGTCGGTATAGCAGTAAGTGCCTTGATGATATGGTATCTGGATGAACTTCTTAATGATAAGATAAATGCCAGAAGAGATGAACTTCTAAGAGATTATCCGGGAATGCTGTCAAAACTTACTTTGCTTATAAATGCAGGTATGCCTATAAGAGAAGCATGGATAAAGGTGGCAAATACAAATGAAGGTATACTTTATCAGGAAATGAAAAATACGGCTATGGAGCTTTACAACGGTATGCAAGAGGCGGAAGCGTACAAAACATTCGGTGAGAGATGTTCTATAAAGTCTCTCAGAAAATTTTCAACAATGATGATACAAAATCTTCAAAAAGGTAGTAATGAAGTAGTTGAGTTTCTTAGAGATATGAGTACTGAGGCTTGGGAAGAGAAAAAACATGAGGTAAAAAGAAAAGGTGAAAAAGCAAGTAACAAACTGCTCTTGCCTATAGGGCTTATATTTGCAGGAGTATTGATTTTGATAATTGTACCTATGTTTAACAGTCTAAAATTTTGATGTTAGAGCTTATGTCGACTAAAGCTTTTACATAAACATTATTTTTTCAAAGAGAGGAGAAACAAGATGGAAAAAATGTTTGAACTTATTGATCTGTTCGTTATGGCACAGGCGGTGAAACTTCAGGGTGCTCTTAAGGCGTTTAAGGAAGAAGAGCGCGGCGCATCTGATATGGTAGCGGTTATGGTACTTATAGTAATCATAATAGCACTGGCGGCTTTATTTAATCAGCAGCTTAAAGGAGCAGTTGAAAAGGTATTTGCACAGTTAACATCATTCGTTGACAGTCGTGGAGCAACACAGCCGTAGTATAAAGTAACTAAGGAGGGGATATGCGTAGTGAGAACAATCGTGGGACATTGATGATAGAAGCTGCACTTATATATCCACTGTTTATCTTTACAATAATAGCGATGTTGGTACTTGGGCTTTTGAAGCTTGAACAAAGCCTTGTACAGTTTGGTACAACAAAGATTGCTTCACAGGCAGCCAGAGAAGCTGCATATCCGGGATATGAAGAGTATCTGGCGCCTGCAAGCAGCGGAATTGATATAGATGTTATGAGCTTTCCAAATACATCAGGAATTGACAGCTATTATAAAGAGAGAAAACTTTATGCGGGATTTTTTAGAAGTAAGGATGCAGTGGGAAACGGTTTTGAAAATAAACTGAATGAACTTTTAAAAAAGTATACTATGGTCAGTGGTCTTACAGTGGATTCAGATATAGAAATCACCGGGATAATAACACCTACAGTCAAGGCTAATACAAAGTATGGTATTAAATTGCCGAAAGGACTTGCAAAGGCACTCAGCCTTGTAGGTGCACCTGAAGAGTTTACACTTAAAGAATCCAGCTACGCATTTTCCTCAAATGCAACAGAATTTGTGAGAGACATCGACCTGGGTGCAGACCTGATAGATTTCCTCTTAGAAAGATTCAATCTAAAGGAAAGGGTCGATGTCTATGTAAATAAGCTGAAGACATTAAGAGACAAACTGGGAGGGACAGGAAGGTGAGTATATGAAGATTTTTTACAATAAACATGGATCATTGACAATATTTATGTCCCTTATCTTAACAATGGTGATGATATTTACAACTGTTTTAATAGATGGCGGCAGAATAATACTTGCCAGAAATGTAGTATCGGGCGCCGGAGATATGGCACTGAATGCAGGGCTTACATATTATAACTCTGTGCTTCAGGATACATACGGACTCTTTGCCGTTTCCAAGAATATGGATGATTTAAAGGAAAATCTGGAAGTATACTTTGAAGCTACATTAAAAAGCAGCGGCCTGCATGATCAAGGCTTAGTAAAAGAACTTGTTGATATAGCATTATCAGGAAGTAATGGAGATGAAATTTCAGATATTATGAAAATGAAACTTGCTGACGGAGGCTTTGAAGTAAGCCAGGCGGCAGGTGCAAATCTTTCAAATGCAAATATTTTAAGAGCACAGGTGCTTGATTATATGAAATACAGAGCACCGGCGGTTATAGGATATGGATTTTTGGAGAAGATGAATATTCTAAAATCATTGCCGGCTCAACAAAAGGCATTGGAAGATAAAAAGGATTATGAAAAAAAACTAAAGGAGATACAGAAGTTATGTATATCAATATATGAGCATTCCAGAGAGTATGAAGATTATCTGATTGACGGAAGGTTTAAAACTCCAATGGAAATAAAGACTGATGTCTATTTGGTAGGAGATGATAATTTTCCATATGCTACTATGGATGCAATCAGTTATGTACAAGTAAATAAATTACCGAAGCTTGGTAGTGATGAGTATTGGCTTTATAACAGTGGAGATGCACTGGGTGGTGAGCTAAAGGATGATGTATCAGAGTTTAAAAATGATATTAGTGGATTAAGATCAGATTTTTATTCAGTTACCAGTTCACTTGTACATAATCATATACAGAAAACACCAAGTGGAGACGCTTCTTTAGAATATGATAGATTCAGTGATTATATAAAGTATTACAATGAGTATAAGACAAATGTAAGCAGGTTTCATACAGTAAATGCCAGATATATATACTCAAAACAACAATATGAGAAAGATAAGGCAGATATTAAAAGTGAGATAGATAGCTTAATTGCAGCCAGTGATGATGAACATGACTATTCAAATAGGATAACTGAGCTGGAAAACAAATCTAAAGCTTTAACTGATGAGTGGGACAGAGTAGAAGGCTGGTACAATAAATCATTTAAAGGCAACTGGAGCAGCACAGGTGAAAATGAGGTTGTGCCTGATAATTATGGAAGTAGCGAATTATCAGATGAGCCGTACGGACCAAACTTTAATATAAATAACCTTAGGGATAAATATTTAGATGATTTAAAAAATGATATAAAGCTTCTTGCCACACCACAGATGAGAGCTGCAAGAGAATATTATGTTTGGTTTAGTGAGCTAAAGGCTAAAGCTGAAACTATAAAGGGTGAACTTATAAAGTTGAAGTCGGAATCTGAAACATTAAAGGAGATTGCCGAAAACTGGAATATACATATCGGGGATATGGCTGAATCCGGTGTAAAAGTGGATATGCAACAGGATCATGATACAAAGACTACAGGTGTGGTAGTTGGATATGTGGATGAGATGATAAAGATATTTAAAAATTCTATAGACTATTCATCAAAGGTCATTGCAAATCTGGAAGCTTTTGAATATGCAGGTATAAAGCCGGCTACTTCAGAGGCAACGGATGATGAATGGGTGGACAGTATAATATCATATGTCGAAGGGTTAACAGGCAGTGAAAATCTTACTACAAAGGAAGAAGTTGAGTCAAAGCAGAATGCACTACATACACTGGGAGCGTACAGACCTACTGAAGATGACAGTATGTTATTCCTTAATTTTGAAAGCAATATTCCGGGTAAAATACCTAAGGTAGTGGAGACTGAAGAAAATGATAACGGATATAAAGTGATAGATTCAGAATATGAATACAAAGACCCGTCACTGCGAAATTTCTTAGGTGTGGAGTGTTATGACGGTGGACAAACCGACTCAAAGTACTATGTGGATCCACTCTTTGCTTTCTTGGAAAGAAACAGCTCTGCAACTAAACCGGAGGGAGATTCAGATGCCAAGAAAAAGCGAAAAGAAATGATTAACGGTACGCATGTTGATAACAAGCCTGATCCTGTGGAGATAAGTGATGTAAAAATAGCTGATGTAATGGCATCAAATGCACAGGCTGCACAGATCATGGATGAAAATGCACAGGAGAATTTACAAAACTGTGATGAAAACAACCTGGCAGATAAGGCATTGGAAACATCAGGTAAAGCTATTTCAGGGTTTGACAGGATTGGCGAGATATTGACAGGTGGAAGAGATAAACTGTATTTAATGGCATATACCACTACGATGTTCAGCTGCTATACAACTAATAGAGAAGCAGGTGGAAATAAAGCTGAAAAGACTCTTTCAGGAGTACCTTTCAATAATAAAAACAATGAAGCCTATCAGGCTGAACAGGAGTATATATTACTGGGAGATCCGAAACTGAAGAATAATGTAGAAGGTGTAAAAACAAGGATATTCGGAGTAAGATTTTTACTAAATGCTATATATGCTTATACAAGCGACAGTGCATTAAGAACTGAGACCCTTACTATGGCAACTACAATTGCAGGACTTACAGGTTTTGGAGTACCTATAGTACAAAATATACTTCTGCTTGCAGCGGCACTTACTGAGAGTGTATTTGATGTCAACGATCTGGTAAGTGGAAAGACTGTACCGCTTTATAAGAACCCACAGGTTTGGAGAAGCAGGTTTGCAAATATTGCAAAAACTGTAGCAGAAAGTGCGGCAAGTACATTGTATAAGAAAATGAATGAGTATACAGATGAGGCTAAGGAAAGTTTTAATACTGCATTAGATGATTATGTAGAAGATATGGTGAACACTTCTACCGAGTCTATTATAGCTTCTATACAGGCACCTATACAGGAAAAACTGCTCTGGTGTATGGCACAGGTGGGAGATGCAAGAGACGGACTTGAAGATAGATTAAAAGCAGCTGTTAAGGAATGTTTTGATAAGATGCAGACTGATATGGAAGCTGAAGTATCAACAGGTGGACTGGTAGCCAAAGCAAAACTTGAAGCATTTAAGGCTATTAATAATAGTGAAAGCCAAGATAAGTTAGTACAGATGATTATGCAAACAACAGGTGTTACTAAGGATAATGTTGATGAAGTAACTAAAAATTTGAATAAAAGCATTGATAACTTTTTTAAAGAAAAAAATAAATCAATGAAAAGTGCTATCAATTCAATAATAGACAAAACTAAGCTTCAAGATAAACTAAAAACAGGTGTTGGAAATGCTTTAGATGCTGCAAACAGTAGTGCACAGGAAGCCATCAATAATAAGATAAATGAGTTCAACAAGGAGTTTGAAGGTGCAGGTGGTGATGCAATGACTATCGGTGAAGGTAAGGACAAACTTGAGTTAAACGGCTTTGATAAGACAAAGGCAACTACCTTTAATATGAGCTATAAGGACTATCTTATGGTATTTCTTGCAATACAATATCTTATAGATGAAAAGGGCGTAATTTGCAGGATGGGAAATCTTATTCAGACAAATGCAAATAAGGAAGGTTCACTATACTATGCGGGAGAGGGATTCTCAATGCAAGAAGCTACAGTGATGTTACAGGTAAAAGCCGAAGCACAGATACAGCCTGTATTTATGCAAATACCAAAATTTAATAATAACAATGAAAAATTTAAGATAAAAGGTAAGTTTGGCTATCCCATAGATTATAAGGGAGTACTTGGATATTAAGGAGAATATATGAAAAATATAAAAATACTGATGATAATGGGTTTATTAGGATTGGTGACAGTAGCAGGTAGTGGATGTAGTAAGGCTAATGCTGAAACAGAAGGTAATAGTGTAGCCAATGAAAGTATATCAACTGAAAGCAAGAGTGAGAAGTCTGAGAGTACGCCGGTGAGTAAGAAAAAGACAAAAAGGTCGGATTTTAAACAAGAGGCAACATTGGGTACTATCGGTATGATAGATTTAGATGAAAACAGTGCGTTCCCTCAGGCAGGGTTTATTGAAACAGATGATCTTGTACTGGGTTTTGATGAAAATAAAGGAGAACTTGCATCTTGTTTTTTTCAAAACGTTTGTGTCAGTAAATATGATGCAGAAAATATTTGGCATGTAGAATACAGTGAAGATCTGGATAAAATACCTTCAGCAATGAAGGGTTTAGACAGTATATGGGATTCTTTTTTAAATGATGGAAGAATGTACAATATGCACAGTGAACAGAAGTATGAAGTTATAGTAGATAATACAGAAAAGGCTAGCTATGGTGGAAGAGACTTTATAAGAGAAGAGGGACATATAGATGTTACAAGGAAAGATCCGAACTATACTTATGATCCTGAGTTGGTAAGAACTAAGTATATTGCATATTATTTCTTTAGCCCAAAAGATGCAGGAGCCAGTGCAGTAGATAATACAGCAGGATTTGGTATGGGTATGGCTGTATGGGGAGTTAGACCTGTGGATATGTCGGATGAAGCTGAAGCAAAGACTATGGAAGAAAACTACGAGAAATTAAAAAAGTCAGCAGAATCTTCAATGTCCGGTCTTACAAGTTTTCAAGAGTACTGGAAGCTTGAGAAGTAAGAATATGCACTAAAAAGGAGAGCAAGGTTATGGCTAGAGATAAGCAAGGAGGTATTATTACAGTAGAAGCCAGTCTTATATTGACTATATTTATTGCGGCATATATGGCACTGCTTAGTATGCTAAATGTATATAGGGCATATACAAGTATACAAAATGCTATAGACCAGTCGGCAAAACAAATATCTGAGTATTCATATATAGCAAAGAAACTGGGTGTACATAATATAGGACAGACTGCATCAAATGAGTCGGGAGAATTCACTGACAAAACAAAGAAAATGTTAAATACAATACAGGTATTTTTCAATGCCAGTGCAAACGGTCTTGAAAATGCTACAGATGTATCAAACAACATATTGGATGAAGGCTCACAGGCATATCCCGAAGACATAATGGCTCAAATGACAAATGTAGGAAAGAGTGCACAGGAAATATATGATTCCGGGCAGGCAATGTATACATCGGTTACCGACTATTTTTCAGATGAAAAAGCTATATTCAACGGAATACTGGCAGTAATAAAAGACGGTGCATATGATGCAATAAAGCTGGCGGTGGCAATGCCGATAAGCAGAGCTGTTACAAACAAATACCTTTCAGGATTTCCAAGCGGTTATTTTGAAAATCTTGGAGTACAGGGTGGAAAAAACGGAATAAATTACTGGGGATCAAGCTTTTTTCTGGATATGCAAAGTATTGAGATAAGTGCCTCATATAAAATCAGAATCCCACTGCCATTTTTAGATAGATTCGATTTCAGACTGAAGAATACAGCTTCAACCAGAGCATGGATAGGTGACGGAAGCTTCAATGAACCGAATGAAGCCGGAGGAAATGTGGCAGGTGCGGCACTTGAAGACGGTGCAGATGAAAAGCCTGGGGATGAGGACAATTTCGATAATATCACTCCTGTAGTACCTGCAACCAATAAACTGAATATTCCGTCATCAGTATGGGACAAGAGTACTAAAGAACGCGGTGAAGAGATAAGCAACTATGACAATACCGTGGTGAAAAGAAATCTTGACTCAAATGAGTTTAAAAATATAGGTATTTTTAATGAAAATGAGAAATATATTGCAAGAACTCACAGTATGGATACAGATATGATTGAATATCAGGATGGAAGCAAGTTTTTAAAGGCAATAAAAAAAGATATGAAAAAGCTGGAGGGCTTCAGTGAACAAGGAAATATTACACCGGATAAATACAATACAAAGTATTATTATCTGGTATTAAAAAACAAAGAACTTAGTGTAGATCAGCAAAAGGCAATAGTAGCTGCAACTGAATACGCAAGTAGAAACGGAATAGTGCTGAAACTATATACGACAGAATAGGAGATGCAGGCGATGGTGAACTTAGTTTTTTGCATAGCATTTATGCTGACGGCATATGTCATTACAATCTTTATATACAAAAAAAGGTATAATGCCGATAATCTGAAACAAAATATATTGTTATGTATAATATATCTTTCAGTAGGTATAGCAATAGGAGTTTTGTATAAAATATATGCATTTGATATTTTAAAGACTTTTAAGGCATTGGCAATAATCTCTATAACCTTGATAACGGCAAGGATTGATTGTAGAGAAAAGATAATACCGAATGAAGCAATTGTATGTATTCTAAGTATTGCCTGTGTGCTGATGATAATAAATGCATTTACAAATACTGTGGAAGCCTTGGCAATATTTATAGACTCTATTGTTGCAATGCTTATAGGAGTTTTGCTGTTTGCGGCAAGTAAGGTGATAAGTAAAAACGGTGTCGGAATGGGAGATATAAAGCTGGTTGGAGCCTTGGGGCTTTACCTTAGAACATATGCACTGATGGGTGTGCTTTTAGTAGCGCTTATATCTATTGCAATATATGGACTGATTAAGATAATTTCAAAAAGTGCAACAGCAAAGGATGAGATACCTTTTGGACCTTTTGTAGCATTTGGAGTGACAACCTGTATGATGCTGGGATTTTAGGAGCAATATATGAATATGAAGAGGATATTGGCACCTATGATAATCTTACTGTTGGTGCTGGGATGGGGAAATATAATAGGCGGAAATGCCCGAAAATATAAAAGTTATACTGAACATATGAAAAATGCCAAGGCTTTGGAGGCAAAGGAAATCTATATAGATGCTGTTGAACAGTATAAGAAGGCACTTGAGTTTGCAAGGAATAAGTTACCGGTACAGGAAGCTATGTTGGATGATTACTTGAAGTTGAAAAAGTATAAGGATTTTGAAAAACAGGGAAATTCTATATTGGAAAATTATAATTATCCGAAGAATGTAGCTAAAAAAATGACAGACTACTATATAGACAGGAAACAAACAGTAAATGCACTGAAACTTGTCAATGCCTATCTTGAAAGGAATGCAGATGATGAAGAGTTCCTTGCACTTCAAGGAAAGCTTAGAGGAAGCTACACGGAGGTGTATTTTGGAAGTGATGATATCAAGATGTATGGCAACGGCTTTTATGTATTTGCCGATAATAATAAGCAGGGACTTCTAAAATCGGACGGAAGTGAGAAGATAAAGGCAATATATGACAAGATTTATCCTTATGGCAAAGAGCCCGAGTATGCACCGGTTTGTAAGGATAATGATTGGTACTATATTGATAAGAACGGCTATAAAAAACTTGCACTTGATTTTAGTGTGGAAAGTCTGGGAGTATATGGGAATAATTTAGCACCTTATTGCAGCGAAGGTAAGTACTCTTATATTGATGAAAATGCAAAAAAGGCAAGCAATAATACTTATGATTTTGCAAGCGGTTTTGCCGGTAAGAGGGCGGCTGTAAAAAATAACGGCAAGTGGGCAATTATAAAATCTGATTTTTCACAGGTCACAGATTTCATATATGATGATGTGGTATTGGATGATTGCGGATTTGCCACCTCACAGAATGTATATATCGCAAAGCTTGACGGAAAGTATCATATTTTTGATATTGACGGAAAGGTAAAAGGTGATGAAGGTTTTGATGAAGCAAAGGCCTTTGTTTCAGATGAATCTACAGCAATAAAAAAAGACGGTAAATGGGGATTTGTAAATAAAAAAGGTGAAGTTGAATTGATGACTGAATACAGTGATATAAAGCCGTTTTCAAACGGATTTGCAGCGGTATGTGACGGTAAAAAATGGGGCTATATAAATAAAAATAATACTGTAGTTATTGATTTTGAATTTAATGAAGCAGGCAGCTTTAATAATAGCGGTATTGCAGCTGTTAAGAAACCGGCATGGAAATTTATACAACTTGTAAAATAGGAGGTTTTTAATGAAAATCAGACTGGCTTTGGTAGATAGTGATGAGGATTACAGAAAGAGATTGTCAGACTTTTATATTAAAAATTATCATGACAGAATAGAGATAATGGCATTTTCTTCATTGGATTCATTTGAGAAGAACAGAGGTAATAAACCTATTGATGTGATGCTTGTGTCTGAGAGTATTGAAGAGGATTTATCCTGGTATACTGAAAAGATGAGCGTGGCATATCTGTCTGACAGGGATTTGATAGAGAGAAAGAATAATATAAAGGCTGTAAACAAGTTCAAAAAGCCTGAGAAGATATATAAGGAAATTTTAAATATCCTGGCAGATTCATCAAATGGTGATATTGCGTATAAGTTCAGTGACAAAAACAGTACTTTGGTAGAGGTATTTATGCCTGTAAACGGCGGTGCAGGTGCCACATCTTTAGCTATTGCATATGGAAAAAGACTTGCAATGCAAGGAATTCCTACTTTATATCTGAATTTTGAACTCTTGAATACCTCAAAGCTCTTTATGAATGGAGACGGTAATATAGGATTTGATGAAATAATATATGCAATAAAAAGTAAAAAGCAA
The DNA here is from genome assembly GCF_000185385.1 of Lachnoanaerobaculum saburreum DSM 3986. Lineage (GTDB taxonomy): Bacteria > Bacillota > Clostridia > Lachnospirales > Lachnospiraceae > Lachnoanaerobaculum > Lachnoanaerobaculum saburreum. Next base: position 2,313,028 of record NZ_GL622296.1, on the reverse strand, counting down.
AATGTCCCTTTAAAGATAGAAAGTAGTGTAGTAAAGAGTAGAGAAGGTCTGGATTTCTTTAATGAGGCAAGAATAGCACTTGATATGCTTGAGATGAATGATGAAAATATTGAAATGTTGATTAAAGAGTTACAGGGGATGGGAAAATACAGGAATATAATTATAGACAGCGACCTATGTATGGGAAGCAGATTGAAACTGTATTCAAAGTTAGCCCATAAGATAATCTTGGTATTTGAAGAGAGTACTATAGGTATGAAGAAGATGTCGGATTTGAATAAAGCATTACAGTTGCTGGAAAACGGCGGAAATATTGATATAACCAATAAAATAACTGTCATTTGCAATAAGGTAAAAGATGTAAATCAGGTATCTGTACCGTCAGACCTTTCTGTAAGAGAATTTGTAAAAAAGTATAATTCAGATGATGATTTGACAGATGTGTTGAGACAGGTTCCGTTTTTGGAGAATTTGAGATAGGAGGCATATATGTTTAAGAGGAATGAGACTGAAAAAGGTGTTGAACTTATATATGAAGTTTTAGATAATGAGAAGATTGACAATGTCAGTATCGGTATGATGAAAAATAATGATATCAAAGCCCTGTTTCCTATAGATATTATAACAAATGATACAAGAGTAGAATTTAAGTACAGGCTTGGAGCGGTAAAAACTCTTAATGAATATATATCTGATGAGCTTACAAAGGAAAATCTTTTAGAAATATTTGAAAATATTTGCAAGGGGATAAGATGTATTGAAGAGTATATGCTTTTTGAAGAGCAGGTAATACTTGACAATGATTATACCTTTTTTGACGGTAATAATATAAGACTGATTTTACTGCCTGTAATAAATGGGAAAAGCAATATAACTTTAAAGGTATTTTTGAAAAACCTTTTGCTTGATATGATGGTAAAAAATGATAAGGCGGCATATTTTGCATCAGATATTACAAAGCAACTTTCAAAAGAAGAGAATCTGTCATATGATAAATTTTTAAATCTGTTGGATTTACTGAAAAACAAAAGATATACCGAAAAGCCCGGCACAAGGACAGAAGAAGTAAGAGAAGAACGGAGAGAGAAAAAAGGACTTAGTGAGAGGAAAGTATTTAATATAGAAGAAAATATCTCAAAACCTGTACAAGCAAGACAATATCAAGGGCATATTAATTTTGAAAAAAATGATAACTCATATAAAAGTATATCAATTCCAAATATCGGTGTGCCGGATACAAGTTTTGATAAGCAGTCGCAAAAGACTGAAAAGAAAAAAGGATTGTTTGGCTTTGGTAAAGTAAAAAGTGCAGACTCTTTGAATGAAACAGGTTCTGATAGAAGTAATAACAATAACCTTTTGATCCCGGGTAGAGAAGAGCCTATAAATGTAGGGAATCAAAATATAAATGAAGGAAATCAAAATATAAATGTAGGGAATCAAAATAAAAAAGAAAAGAAGAAAATTTCACTGTTTGGAAAAAAGAAGGAGAAAGAAAACAAAGTTACAGAGAGCGTAATGCAGGTTCCAAAGGCTGTATACGGTGAGACTACAGTTTTACAAAGTCCTGCAAATATGGGTGAGACCACATTGCTTGGGTTTGCACCGAATATAATAAAATCATTTTTGATATGGAGAAGAACAGGTGAGAAGATAGTAATAGATAAATCTGATTTTAGAATAGGAAGAGAAAAAAATTATGTGGATTTTTGTATAGATGATAATTCCTCAGTGGGAAGAAATCATGCCGAGATTATTCAAAAGGACGGGGCATATTTTATCAGAGATTTGAGGTCTTTGAATTTTACCAGAGTAAACGGTGAGAAAGTATCTCCAAGTATAGAAGTGGAACTTTGGGATAATGATATTATAAGTTTGGCAAATGAAGAGTTTGAATTTCACATAGGATAAAATATGAATTATTTTTTGGCGGCACAGACTGAGGTAGGGTTAAAGAAAAATTGTAATCAAGACAGTGTTATCTTAAAAAGAGCAAAGTTTAGAGGCAGTGAAGTTTGTCTTGGAGTAATTTGTGACGGAATGGGCGGTCTATCCTGTGGCGAATTTGCCAGTAAAAGTATAGTTGAAGCGGTTTCAGACTGGTTTTTACATCATTATAGCGGTTATAAAAATATTTGGGATGAAAATCAAATGAGAACGGATTTTACAAATATCCTAAGTTCTGAAAATGAGGGGCTGCTACATTACGGTAAAGAGCATGGTATATATCTTGGAACTACAATCACGGCAGTGCTTTTGGCGGAAAATAAATTCTTTGTTTGTCATGTAGGTGATACCAGACTGTATAAGATATCTGAAGCCGGAATGATACAACTGACAAATGATCACACGGTTATTGCCAGAGAGATGGCAGAGGGAAGGCTCAGTCCGAAAGATGCAAGGACTGATCCCAGAAGGAATGTACTTTTACAATGTATAGGTGCAACCAAGGATGTAACTCCTGATATCTTTTGCGGAGAAGTAAAAAGTGGAGATATATTATTGCTTTGCAGTGACGGCTTTAGACATGAAATAAGTGAAAAAGAAGTTTTAAAGGCACTTAAAGGATGTGATAATTTAAAGTTTAATGACAGACTGAGAGCATTGATAGACCTGAATCTGAAAAGAAGGGAACAGGATAATATTTCTGTAGCTTTAATAAAAGTGAGATAGGTGGGATATGTTGGAGATTGGTAGCCTTTTAGATGGTAAATATAAGATTTTAAATAAAATCGGACAGGGCGGCATGAGTATTGTTTATTTGGCTATGAATGAGAAGGCTAATAAACAGTGGGCTATAAAGGAGATGAGAAAGGAAAAGAATAAAAATTGTGAGGTTATGAGACAGAGTCTTATAACTGAAACAAATCTCTTAAAAGAGCTGAAACATCCCTACCTGCCAAGTATTGCAGACATAATTGAGAATGATGACACGATAATAATTGTAATGGACTATGTGGAGGGCAGATCATTATCAGATATTTTATCAGAAAAGGGAACCATTGATGAAGCAAGTGTGGTAGAGTATGCAATCCAACTCTGTGATGTACTTGACTACCTGCATTCGCAAAATCCTCCGATAATATATAGAGACCTGAAACCGTCAAATATAATTTTAAAGCCTGACGGTAAGATTACTTTGATAGATTTCGGAACGGCCAGAAGATATAACTATGACAGTATTTCAGATACCACCTGTCTTGGCACTATAGGATATGCGGCTCCGGAGCAGTTTGCAGGTGAAAATCTGAGACAGACAGATGCAAGAACCGATATATACAATCTGGGTGCTACCATGTATCATCTGTTGACCGGAGTCAATCCGTCAGAACCGCCATATGAGTTATATCCTATCAGAAAATGGGATGACAGGCTTTCAGACGGACTTGAAAAGATAATACTTAGAGCCACAAGAAAGGATCCTGAAAAGAGATTTGAAAATTGTAGGGAGATGTCATATGCACTTAAGCATTACAAAGACCTTGATGACTCTTATATAAGGATGCAAAAAAGAAAGATATTTCTTTTTGCAGTAACAATGATGATTTCCGTTTCAAGTTTTTCTATTGCCATAGCGGCAAACGGAATGGAAAAAAAGGCGATATCACAGGTCTACAACAATTATTTATCAGAGGCTACACTGACTATAGCATCAGACGGCAATAAAAATGATATTGACGGCAAGGTTTTGAAGTTTTTAAACGATGCCATAAATATAGCTCCACAAAGAACAGAGGCATATTTAAGGATGCTTGATTATTACTGTGAAAGTGGGCAAACCAGAAACGGACTTAGGGTGCTTTCTTCAATGATTGCATCAGGGAAAGGAGAGTTGGACAAAAATGATGACATAATGATGAAAATGGGGCAGATATATTTTCTTGGCAACAGTAAGGATGCTGACTTTGATGTAGATTACGGCACCGCCGCAAGATATTTTGATAAGGTGGATACAAAAAAATATCCACAGGCAAGGTATTATTCGTCGCTGTCCAGATCTCTTTCAGAAATAGGTACTGACTGGGAGGCGATAGTTAAGGATATGAATAATGCTGATGAATATTTGAACATGGGGGTAAAGGAGGAAGAAAAGGTAGAGATATATACTACATTGTCAAAGATATATAGAGCTAATGCCTATGGAATACAAAATGTAGGTGAAAAACCATATGACAAATCTATTGAGCTTTTAGATAAGGCGGATGAGATATTAAAAAGTCCTTATATAGAGAAAGAGTTAAAGGACAGATATTTACCCGAAGTATATTTCGGTTTGGCAGATGCCTACTACAGAAGAGCAAATATAAACTTGCAGGATAAAAGAGCAAGGGATGATCTGTATGAAGCTGTCACATACTATGATCAATATCTGATATTTGCTACAGCCACACAGTCTATTCTGTTTGAAAACAGAATAGGAGATATATATAGAACACTTGGAGAATATGACAGGGCGGCGATGCAGTATAAGGATATAATAAAAAAATATCCGACGGATGCCACAGCTTATATAAGTCTTTCCACTATGTTACTTATAGATATGAAGGATGTGAGGGCTTCTGTAGAAGTTTACAAGGATGCAAGTGTTTTGCCGGATATTGAGTCAAATTCAAATTTTGTTTCATTAAAGAATAAATTACAAAATATCGGGGGTATCTGATGCATAAAATATTATATTACAGTGGGATTTTTACAGGAAGTATAACTTTTATTATAAGTTTTATTATCTGGTTTAAACTTGGTATAAGAAAGGCATTCAAAGATACTATAAACTATGGCTCAAAGAAAAGATGGGCAGAGGATGCCGGTATGAAGAATAAGACAATGCCGCTTAGAAAGACTCGTTCAGGTAGACTGTTTGCAGGCAAAACCGAAAAAAAAGCAGGAAATCATATGGTTAAAAGTAGGCAAAGTGACAGTAAGCAAAGTGAGATTGAAGAAACTGTTCTTTTAGAAAATTATCATGGTCAAACTTTAGAGGAGTATAGAAAAAATGTTGATTTTGAGGTTATTGAAGAAATAAATTTAATAGCAGGAGGTAGGTAGTCTTATGAATATTAAAAGTAGGGATAGGAAGGTGATTGCGGTAATCATTTGTATATGTTTTGTTATACAAATTGTTTTTAGATCTTTCAGTTTTGATTCCATAGCTACACCTTCAGACACAGTTATAGCACTGATTTTCAGAGATACAAACGGCTATCATATTAGAAATATATCATCATTTTTGGAAAGTGACGGCACTATAACAATGCCGACACCAAGAGACCTTGGAGATACGAATGATGAGAGCTATTCCAATTGGAGCCCTGTTCTTATAGAGAACTCCTTTGAAAATGTAAAAAAGGTAATAATGAATGGAGGTCGTTTGGATATTGAGGACTATGATGTCTCAAATCCGCCGACACTTGCAACATCATCAGTTGCGACACCGTCAATAGCCACAAGTACAAATTCACCCGGAGGTGATCTTGTGATAAGGGCGGGATTTTCACCGCTCAGTAATGAAGAAAGTGCAAATACAAGTATTACAATATATAGAAGTAATGTAATGTTCGGTATAGGAAACAGAGTGCGTATTGCAAAGAGAAACCGACTGAATGTTATAAGTGACGATATGAAGCGGTTTATATCTAAAAACGGCAATAAAAATCAGATTTTTTTCCTGGCGGTACAGCCGCCTGTTGAGGAAGTACAGGATAATGAGCCCAGTGCAGTACCTGAAAGCAGGCCAAGTTCTGAAAATATCAGATCGGCCAATATGAGCAGAACATTATCAAGTACTGAAGAAATAAGAATATTTGAGGGTAGACGGACAGAGCGTTTGCCTGCCGAATCGACAAGTGTCGAACCACCAAGTATCGAATCGCCAAGTATTGAGGAGACAAGAACTAATGAAGTTTTAAGTACTGAAGAGAGCAGACAGGATATACAGGCTGAAACAAATCCCACATCGGAAGTTCAAAATAATGTAGAGGAGAGCAGGGCGGAAACAAATACCGCATATAATATTACATCAAGCGGTAAACATAATTCTTCAGGCTCTGTTACATCAAATATCAGAACTAATGTATCAAACGGAGTTTCTGATGAGGGCGATACAAACAGGTTCGCAAGTAATAAAGCGGAAAGTCAAAGTACTTTGCCTGCTGTTTTACAGAACAATTATGTAGAGGGGAATACGAATGTAGAAAATAATGTTAATTTGGGCAACAGTGCAAATATTACAAATACTGAGAAAGTATTTACACCTATGGGAAACGGAACTGTTAAAAACAGTTATAGCGGTGTTAAGTCCGGAGTAAGTATTCGTAACGAGAATTCAGGAAGTAACGGCTTTATCAATACCAAATCAACATCTGTAAATATAAGTGATGATAACTTTGATGCCGACAATTATTCTGTAACGGTATACAAGAAGGTGGACGGAAAAGAGGTACTGTCAAATGCAAAGTATTCCTGGAGTAGAGACGGTGGCAGTCACAAAGCGAATATTTTATTTGATGATGACGGAGAATACAGAATTGCAGTTGTAAAAAACAATGCCGAATCACAAAGTGATAAAGTAAAGTTTGAACAAAAAGTAAATGTAGATTCTACTGCACCATATATTACAATCTCAGGTGTAGAAGATTTGACAGCAAATGCAAGAACCGTTTCACCTGTAGTAAATTACAGTGATGTAAATATTGATCTTGTAAAATCAAAAGTTACACTGACATCTGTTGCGGACGGAAAGGTAAGAGAACTCTTATATAAGGCAAAGAAACAAGGCGGCGGATATGTATTGAATCTGGATCCTATATATATTGATGACAACTATGTGCTTACAGTCAGTATATATGACCTGGCAGGAAATGTTACAGAAAAGAAAGTTAATTTTTCAGTAAACAAAAACGGTGCAACATTTAAGTTCAAACCGGAGGAGCTTGCAGGTGCATATACAAACAAGCCTTTTACACCAAGTATCGAGGTTTGGAACACTGATGAGATTTCTATTGTATCTGCTACAGTTAACGGTATGGACGAACCGTATGAGTTTGTAGACGGTGAACTTAGGTTCTTAAATTCTATAAATAAGGACGGCAAGTATATATTTAATCTTGAAGTCAGTGATACGGCAGGAAATAAATCTTCAATGAAGCCTGTAGAAGTTATCTATGATGCTACAAAGCCTGTATGCATAATAAACGGTGTTGAAGACGGCAAAAGCTATGAGGGAAATGTAAATATTATTCTAAGTACTGAATTGCCGGGTGATGAGATAGATTCCGTTTGGCTTGATAACAGGCTTTTAGGTAAAGGTGAATACAAGCTTAATAAAGGCAAGGCGGAACTTACGGTAGATACTGAAGGTAATCACATAATTAAGGTACAGGCAAAGGATAAGGCCGGAAACTTAAGTGATATCGAAACCGTAAGCTTTGAAATCAAAATCCCGAATATTAAATTGTCTTCAATCAAACTTCTGCCATGGGCGGTAATATTGCTTGGCCTGTCAATAGGATTTGTTGTTGTATATAGAAAACGTAAATACGGTAAAAAACAGTAAAATATGATTAAACACAACATCACAAAATATATTTATTGAAAAAGATATATAACTATGCTAAAATAGCTTCGCATAAAGCTTGTTGTCGTATATCGACATAGAAGGAGAATGTTTATGAAGCATGTTGTTACATTAAATGAAAAAACTCTTAAAGAGAGCCTAAAGCGTGGTGGTTGTGGTGAGTGCCAGACTTCTTGTCAGTCAGCTTGCAAGACATCTTGTACAGTTGGAAACCAGGGCTGCGAAAACCCTAACAGATAAGACGCTTGTATCAAACCCCCTTTGCGGTCGTTGACTGTTAAGGGGGATTTTCGTGTTGTGCTAGTTGCTTTATAATAGAAAGAGGGATAATTTGTTACACCAGTATAAGAATAACGGATATAATATAGTATTAGATGTCAATTCAGGCTCGGTTCATGTAGTTGATGAGCTGATGTATGATGCAATGGCTGTCGGAGAGAAGCTTATCGGTGAAATAGAAGCACCTGTAAAACTGGATGATAAAATAAAGTCACAGATAAGCTCATCTTTAAAGAGCAAATATAGCGATAAAGAAATAGATGAAGCCATATCCGATATACAGGAGCTTATAGATGCTGAAGAACTCTATACAAAGGATACCTATGAGCTGTATATTAATGATTTCAAAAAGAGAGAGACTGTAGTAAAGGCACTCTGTCTGCATATTGCTCATGATTGCAATCTTGCATGTAAGTACTGCTTTGCACAAGAGGGCGAGTACCATGGCAGGAGAGCTTTGATGAGTTTTGATATCGGCAAGAGGGCACTTGATTTTCTTGTTGCAAACTCCGGCAACAGAAAGAATTTGGAAGTGGATTTTTTTGGCGGTGAGCCGCTTATGAACTGGCAGGTTGTAAAGGAACTTGTAAAGTACGGAAGAAGCCTTGAAGAGCCGAACAATAAGAAATTCAGATTTACAATAACTACTAACGGTATGTTGCTTAATGACGAAATTATGGAATTTTGCAATAAAGAGATGTCAAATGTAGTACTAAGCCTTGACGGCAGAAAAGAAGTAAATGATATTATGCGTCCGACCAGAGGCGGCAAGGGCAGCTATGATACAATAGTTCCGAAGTTTGTAAAGTTTGCAAAGAGCAGAGGAACCAAGGACTATTATATAAGGGGTACATTTACAAGAAATAATTTGGAGTTTTCAAAAGATGTACTTCATTTTGCAGACCTCGGTTTTAAGCAGACAAGCATGGAGCCTGTAGTAGGCGAGGAGAGCGAAGCCTACGCTATCAGAGCGGAAGATATTCCGAAGATTATGAAAGAATATGATAAGCTTGCAGTAGAGTATATCAAGAGAAAGAAGGAGGGAAGAGGTTTTAATTTCTTCCACTTCAATATAGATTTGACTCAAGGACCATGTGTTGCAAAAAGACTTTCAGGTTGCGGCTCAGGAACGGAGTACCTGGCGGTAACACCTTGGGGAGATTTATATCCATGTCATCAATTTGTGGGTAAGGATGAATTCTTACTCGGAAATGTATTTGACGGCTTAAAGAGAAAAGACATTAGTAATGAGTTTAAGCTATGCAATGTTTATGCTAAACCCAAGTGTAAGGATTGCTATGCAAGATTTTATTGTAGTGGCGGCTGTGCTGCAAATTCATACAGTTTCCATGGCTCCATTACAGATACTTATGATATCGGTTGCGAACTTCAAAAAAAGAGAATTGAGTGTGCAATAATGATAAAAGCAGCGTTAGCTGGGTAAAATAGGAGAAGATAATGAAGGACAATAAGCAAAAGGGCTTAACCTCTCTTTTTATCACAATTGTGGTAATGGTATTTTTAGGGTTCCTTGCCTTCAATGTTTTGCAAGGTGGCAAACACAGTAATGTAACTAAAGTGACACATACTGCCGAAGAAACTACTATAACAAGTGCAGAGTCTTCCGTATCGGGAGAAAGTACTTCAAATGGTGAGAGTACTAAAGCCTCGGAAAACTCGTCAGCTGATAAAAGTAAGGCAAATAATGAGAGTTCACAAAGTGGTGAAAGTTCTCAAGCCGAGCCCGGCAAAGAGCCTGAAAGTGCTGATGAAAAAAAGGATGAGAACGGCAAATCCTCCAAGTTCGGTATGGGAAAGATAAAGCTTGGACTTGATTTGGCGGGCGGTGTAAGTATCACTTATCAAACAGTACAGCAAAATCCGTCAGATGAGGACATGGCTGATACTATCTATAAATTACAGCAAAGAGTTCAGAACTATTCAACAGAGGCTGAGGTTTACAGAGAAGGCGGAAACAGAATAAATATCGATATTCCGGGTGTATCGGATGCCAATGCAATATTGGATGAACTTGGAAAGCCGGGTTCTTTGCTGTTTGTAGATCCGCAGGGACAAACAGTGCTTACAGGTGACCAGGTGGCAACAGCCAAGGCCGGTATTATAGATAATAACGGTAAGAGTGAGTATGTGGTATCACTTACATTTACAGATGAAGGCTCAAAGGCGTTTGCAGAAGCAACAGCAAAGCTTATCGGTCAGAGAATTGCAATAATATATGATAATGTAGTGTATTCAAATCCTACGGTTCAGACCGCTATTACAGGCGGTAATGCACAGATTACAGGTATGACTTCATATGATGAAGCAAAAAATCTTGCATCTACTATTCGTATAGGTTCACTTTCACTTGAACTTGAAGAGCTTAGAAGCAATGTTGTGGGAGCCAAGCTCGGACAGACAGCCATATCTACAAGTATGAAGGCGGCTGTGGTAGGATTTGTAGTTTTGGCGGCATTTATGATAGGAGCATTCCTACTTCCGGGTGCGGCATCAGTAATTGCACTTGCACTTTATATCATACTTGAAATTCTTTTATTGTCGGCATTTGAGATTACATTGACGCTTCCGGGTATAGCGGGTATCATACTTTCAATAGGTATGGCGGTGGATGCGAATGTCATCATTTTCACCAGAATAAAAGAAGAAATTGCACTTGGAAAGAGTGTATATGAGTCTATCAATTCAGGATTTAAAAAGGCACTTTCGGCTATTATTGACGGAAATGTGACAACACTTATAGCTGCTGCGGTACTTTATGTACGCGGTTCAGGTACGGTAAAGGGATTTGCACAAACACTGGCACTTGGTATTATCCTGTCAATGTTTACCGCACTCTTTGTTACAAAGTTTATACTTAAGGCATTCTATAATGTAGGTCTTGATGATGTAAAGTTCTACGGAAAGAAACCTGACAGAGAGTCTATAAACTTTGTAGGAATGAGAAAAATCACTCTCAGCGTTGCGGCGGTCGTACTTATAATAGGTGTGATATTTGCAGGAGTTAACAAGTCTCAGATTGGAGGCTTCTTTAACTACGGACTTGACTTTAAGGGCGGTACCTCAACCAATGTTACATTCAATAAGGACTACAGCCTTGAAGAGATTTCAAAAGAAATTGTGCCTGTAGTGGAATCTGTAACCGGTGAGGCGGGAACTCAGACTCAGAAAGTACAGGGTACAAATCAGGTAATTATAAAGACAAGGTCACTTTCACTTGATGAAAGAGAGAAGTTAAATAAGGCACTTGCAGATAAGTTCGGTGTGGATGCGGAAAAGATTACTGCGGAATCTATATCGGGTGCTGTAAGTTCGGAGATGAAAAAAGATGCGGTAGTGGCAACTGTGCTTGCAACAATTTTGATGCTTATCTATATTTGGATAAGATTTAGAGACTTCAGTTTTGCAGCAGGCTCAATACTTGCACTTTTGCATGATGTATTTATAGTTATATCTTGTTATGCAATATTCCGTTGGAGTGTAGGTTCTACATTTATAGCTTGTATACTTACAATCCTCGGATATTCAATAAATGCAACAATAGTTATATTTGACAGAATAAGAGAGAATAAGGCAATATTATCAAAGTCTACTGCCAAGGAAGAGCTTATCAATAAGAGTGTTACAGAGACACTTACAAGAAGTATTTATTCTTCACTTACCACATTTATAACTATCTTCATACTCTTCTTGATGGGAGTTCCTTCTATCAGAGAGTTTGCATTGCCGATAATGGTCGGAATAGTGGCAGGTACATATTCTTCAGTATTTTTATCAAGCGTCTTCTGGTATCTGTTAAGCAATAAGTTTGATAAGAAGATAGAGGAGAAGAAGGCGGAGAATGCCAAGAAAAAGAAAAAGACTAAAAAAGTCGAGATAAATAAAGACAGCAACGGTGCTGTAGTTTAGGTATTTTATGAAATATGAAATAAAGGCTTTTGATAAAAAAGCTAAAAGTGCCACTATGGAGACTGTACATGGTACAGTAGAGACTCCGCTCTTTATGAATGTAGGTACTGTAGCGGCTATAAAAGGTGCCGTATCCACTGATGACCTGAAGGAAATAGGTTGTCAGGTGGAGCTTTCAAATACTTATCACCTGCATGTAAGAACAGGTGATAAGCTTATTAAGGAATTTGGCGGTTTGCATGAGTTTATGCACTGGGACAGGCCGATTCTTACCGACTCAGGCGGTTTTCAGGTGTTTTCACTTGCAAAGCTAAGGAAGATAAAGGAAGAGGGAGTAAACTTCAATTCACATATAGACGGCAGAAAAATCTTTATGGGTCCTGAGGAGAGTATGCAGATACAGTCAAACCTGGGTTCCACTATAGCTATGGCATTTGATGAATGTCCTCCGGCACTTGCCGAAAGAAAATACATAGAGACTTCAGTGGCTCGTACTACAAGATGGTTGCAAAGATGTAAGACTGAGATGGACAGACTGAATTCTTTAGAGGACACTGTCAACAAAGAACAGTTGCTGTTTGCTATCAATCAGGGCGGAATAATTGATGATATCAGAATCTCACATGCAAAAGATATAAGTGAGATGAATCTTGACGGCTATGCAATAGGCGGTCTGGCGGTAGGTGAGAGTCATGAAGAGATGTATCATATCTTGGATGTGACTGTAGAACATCTGCCGCAGAATAAGCCGACATATCTTATGGGGGTAGGTACTCCCATAAATATACTTGAGGCGGTAGACAGAGGAGTGGACTTCTTTGACTGTGTGTATCCGAGCAGAAACGGCAGACATGGACATGTATACACAAATCATGGAAAGTTAAATCTTTTTAATAAGAAGTTTGAGTTGGATAAGAGACCTATAGAAGAGGGATGCACTTGTCCTGCTTGCAGATCCTATTCAAGAGGTTATATCAGGCATCTTTTGAAAGCAAATGAAATGCTTGGTATGCGTCTTTGTGTATTGCACAATCTTTATTTCTATAATACAATGATGAGTGAGATTCGCACAGCTATACGCGAAGGCAGATATACAGAATATAAAAATAATAAAATAAGAACAATGCTTGAGGGTTAAAGAGGAGAATTATGAATATTTTAGCGGCAGCAAATGCAGGTGGAGGTTTTGGAGTAGGTGCTTTTGCGATGTATGTTGTGTTCATTGCAGCAATTTTTTACTTTATGGCTTATAGACCTAATAAGAAGGAGAAGGCTAAACAAGCTGAACTTTTTGCAAGTCTTGAGGTAGGTGATACTGTAGAGACTTCAGCAGGTTTTTATGGTGTCTTGATAGATATTACAGATGATACTGTGATAGTAGAGTTCGGCAATAACAAGAATTGTCGTATTCCTATGAGAAAAGACGCTATTATAAAAAATGAGAAAAGCGAGTAAAATCTAAGCACATCTTCGGATGTGCTTTTTTGGAAAGGTGGATATGGATAATTATATAGTACTGGATTTGGAATGGAATCAAAGTCCGAACGGTAGAGAACACAGTAATAAAGATCTTCCCTTTGAAATAATAGAAATAGGAGCAATAAAACTTAATTCAAGACTTGAAACAGTGGATGAGTTTCACAGAGTTATAAAACCTACAGTATATAAGAAGATACATTTTAAGGTACATGAGGTGGTACAGATAGGTATTTGGGAGTTGAAGAAAAAGGGGGTTCCCTTTGTAGATGCAATCAATGATTTTTTTGAGTTTTGTGAGATGGACAACAAGCAAAAGAAAAAGATACTTTGTACATGGGGAAATCTTGACCTTGTAGAACTTCAAAGAAATATGAAATTTTATAATGTTGAAAATAAGTTTGAGTATCCTTTTTTTTATTATGATCTTCAAAAACTCTTTAATATAAAGTTTCAAAATGCACAGCAGGAGAGGATACCGCTTGAAAGAGCTGTAAATATGCTGAATATTGAGGTAGAAAGACCGTTTCATCATGCTTTTGATGATGCCTGCTATACTGTTAAGGTAATGCAGAGGATGGACTTTTTTTCTGTAAGTGAGTATTATTCACTTGATTACTATCGTGTACCGAGAAATGCGGATGAAGAGATTTACCTGCATTTTTCAGGCTACTCAAAATTTGTATCCACATTATTTGATACTAAGGAAGAGGCGATATCGGATAAGCATAACTCCGACCTTATCTGTGACAGATGCAACAGGATGTTGAAAAAAAAGATAAGATGGTTTTCCACAAATCAAAGAAACTACTATTGTATCGGCATCTGCCCGGAGCATGGCTATGTGAAGGGTAAGATTAGAGTTAGAAAAAGTGATGACAAATATTATGTGATAAAGACTACCAAGGTAGTGGATGCCGCCGTATTTGAGGAGGTCAGAGAAAAGTATGAAGAAAGCAGGAAAAAGCGACTTATTAAGAGCAAAAGAAAGAGTTTAAATAATTTGGGAGATATCTGATTGGAAACAAAAGAAACTGAAATAAAAAAAACTATTGTAAGGAAAATAGATAATAAAGATATAGATAAACTGTATCAGGATGAAGATATAAGATTGGCAGCTGATATAATAAAGTCGGGAGGACTGGTGGCATTTCCTACAGAGACAGTCTACGGTCTGGGTGCCGATGCATTTATGGAAGAGGCTGCAAAAAAAATATATGTCGCCAAAGGCAGACCAAGTGATAATCCCTTGATTGTACATATTTCAGAGATAAGAGAGGTGGATGATATAGCTGAATGCATACCTGATATCTTCTATTCACTTGCAAAAAAATACTGGCCGGGTCCTATGACTGTTGTTTTGAAAAAAAGAAATATTGTCCCGGATGCTACAAGCGGCGGACTTGATACGGTAGCTGTAAGACTCCCAGATAACAATATTGCAAGAGCTATTATAAAAGAGTCGGGAGTACCTATAGCGGCACCCAGTGCAAATACTTCAGGCAGACCGTCACCTACCAAGGCAAGACATGTCCTTGAAGATATGAATGGGAAAATAGATATGATAATAGACGGCGGTACTGTAGGAATTGGAGTGGAGTCAACTATTATTGACCTTACATCCGATATACCTACATTGCTAAGACCCGGTGCGGTCACATTGGAAATGCTTGAAAATACCTGTAAAAGAGTGGATATAGACCCGGCTATAGAGCATTTGCTTACCGGCAATGAAGCACCGAAGGCTCCCGGTATGAAGTATAAACACTATGCACCAAAGGCTGATATGAAACTTGTAAGGGGAAATGAGAGTGATGTATCAAAGTATCTGAAAGGACAGATACAAAATTCGGACAGACTTACAGCAGTACTTACGGTGGATGAACATAAGGATATGTTTGATACAGTGTCATCTGAAAAGTCGAATATAAAGGTTTTAAGTCTGGGCAGCAGTAAAAATCCTGAAAGTATTGCTTACAATCTTTTTGATATACTTAGAAAATGTGATGAACTTGGTGTAGAGTATATATTTTCAGAATCCTTTGATGAAAGAGGTATAGGAAAAGCGATAATGAACAGGTTAAAGAAGGCTGCCGGCTTTGAAATAATAGATGTATAGGTGAATTATGAGTGAAAAAAGAGAAGATTATATTAATTGGGATGAATATTTTATAGGTGTGGCAAAACTTAGTGCAAAAAGATCAAAGGATCCCAATACACAGGTGGGTGCCTGTATAGTGAGTGAGGACAATAAGATACTCTCTATGGGCTACAACGGTTTTCCAAGGGGATGCTCAGATGAGGAGTTTCCATGGGGGAAGGACCTTGAAATCAGCGACCCTTACAATGCAAAGTATCTGTATTCTACACATAGCGAGTTGAATGCCATTTTGAACTATAGAGGCGGTTCACTTGAGGGCAGCAAGATATATGTAACACTTTTTCCATGCAATGAATGTGCAAAAGCTATAATACAGGCGGGAATAAAGACAATCATATATGAGGATGACAAGTATGCCGACAGTCCGTCTGTAAGAGCAAGCAAGAGGATGTTAAATGCGGCAGGCGTAAGGTACTATGAATATCAGCCAAGCGGCAGAAAAATAGAGATAACAGTATGACAGACAGTAGATTACAAAATATATTAGATAAACTTGATAAAGCATATGGTACAGAAAAAAAGATGTATTTGGAGTATAATACTCCCTGGCAGTTGCTTTTTGCCACTATACTCAGTGCACAGTGTACGGATGCAAGAGTAAATATAGTTACAAGAGATCTGTATAAAAAATATGACAGTTTGGAAAAATTTGCCTCTGCAAGTATAGTCGAGATGGAAAGAGATATTCATTCAATCGGCTTTTATCACAATAAGGCAAAGAATTTGATAGCCTGTGCGAGAAAGTTGCTTTCGGATTTTAACGGGGAAGTACCAAGTGATCTTGACAGTCTTTTGACTTTGCCGGGTGTGGGGAGAAAGACTGCCAATGTTATAAGAGGAAATATCTTTGATATGCCAAGTATTGTTGTAGATACACATGTAAAGAGGATTACAAAAAAACTTGGACTTACAGAAAGTGAAGACCCGGTAAAGATAGAGTTTGAACTGATGGAGATTTTGCCTAAGGATCATTGGATACTGTGGAATACAGATCTTATAACACTTGGAAGGACTATATGTATTGCAAGGAGAGAAAAATGTGATATATGCTTTTTGAGAGAGGAATGCCCAAGTGCAAAGGTATGAGAATTAAAGATTATGTAGCAATTGACCTTGAAACTACAGGAATAAGTGTTTCAAAGGATAAGATAATAGAGGTTGGACTGATAAAGGTGATAAACTCTCATATTGAAGAAATGTTTTCCTGTATAATAAATCCGAATATGCCTGTAAGTACCAAAATATTAAATCTTACAGGCATAGATGAAAATGAGATAAAGACGGCAAGATATATACAGGATGTGATAGGAGATATAGTAGAGTTTTGTGACGGCTTTGACTTAATTGGACACAATACAATTTTTGATTACAGCTTTATAAAGAAAGAAGCAAATAATGCAGGTTTGAACTTTGAAAAAAGAGGTATTGACACATACAAGCTGTGTAAGAAGATATTGCCTCCTTATATACAAAAGAATCTGACGGATGCCTGTGCATACTTTGGAATAGAGAGGAAAAATATGCATAGGGCATTTTCCGATGCATATTTTACACATATGCTATATCAGGAGATACTGACAAATTTTAAAGAACTTGAGATAATCAGTGAGATAATGAAGGTAAAGTTGAAAAAAAATGTTCCAATTAGAAAAAGAACAAAAGAGGACTTGCAGAAATTACTAAAGTGTCATAGAATTGTTTGCAAGGTAAATGTTGACTTGCTTTCAGAATCCGAAGCCAGGAGGATGATAGATAAAATCAAGGCGGGGAACAGTGATTTTGCTTATAAGGCGTAAACACTGTAATATTTTGTTTGTAAGCTTAAAATATTTTACTGAGATTATGCAAAATGTATTTATCTCAAACAGAAAAGAGGTTTATATGAAGAATAATAAAAGACGAATTGTTTCAATAGCAATAGTTACAATATTAGTTTTGGCAATGGTGGTTCCGGTAGTAGTTTCAGCATTGATTACAGTAAGAGGGTAATGAAAATTGAGAAAGAAAATAGGTAATATAACAGTTGCAGTTGCTGCATTTATGGCAATTTCAGGTTTGGGTATCAGTAGCGGAGCAGGCAGAATTGATGCGATTGCCGCAAAGCAGGAAGTAAAAGCACAAAAGGCAAATACCGGAGGGGAGAATACCGAAAGTAAAGCTGCCGATATGACAGCTACCGAGAGTGAGGCACAAATAAATATTGCGGCGGAGAAAAGACTTCCAAAGGGATTCGGTGTAGAAGGACTGGGTGATAATGTTGCAACACTGGATGCATTGGGTAATGCACTTAATTCACTGCAAGAAAAATTAGATGCAAAGAAGTTTATTTTGGATGTAAAAGGAGAAAAGATAGAGAGCAGTTTTGCCAAACTTGGAGCAGGCATATCCAATAAGGACTTTATATTGGCTGAAGCGGAAAAGTTTACTTCCGGAAATATGCTTGAGAGATTTGAAAAAAGTTCCGAACTGCTTGAAAAGCCGGAGAATATAACTCCTGATATAGTTTTCAATGATGATGCGGTGAAGGCATTTTTAAAAAATGCAAACGGAAAAAATCCGGATGCTCCTGTAAATGCAACTATAAAAAGAGTAAACGGTGCTTTTGAGATAACTCCTGAAAAGGAAGGCTATGAAATAGACTCCGAGTCTACAGTAGCAAAGCTTAAGGATGCAATTTTAAAGGACGGAGAGGAAACTATAGTAGCTGATGTTACAAAGCAAAAACCTAAGGTAACAGCTGAAGAATTAAGCAGTATTAAAGATGTGCTTGGAACATTTACCACCAATTATTCATCATCCACATCTGAGAGAGCTACAAATATTGCGGTAGGAACCGCAAAGATGGACGGTGTGCTTTTGATGCCGGGTGAGACCTTGTCCGGATATGAGAAAATGCAACCTTTTACTATAGAGAACGGATATAAAATGGCTAAGGCATATCAGGACGGCCTTGTAATAGACAGTGTCGGCGGCGGAGCGTGTCAGATAGCCACCACACTTTATCAGGCGGCACTTAGAGCCGAGATAAAGATTACAGAGAGAAAGAATCACTCTATGATAGTCGGATATGTACAACCAAGCGGTGATGCCGCAATAGCCGGAGATTATAAGGACATTAAGGTCACAAACAACAGGAGTACACCTATATATGTGGAGGCCACTACTGTAGGAAGAGATGTTACATTTACTATTTGGGGTAAAGAAGACAGACCGGCAAACAGAACGGTTGAGTTTGTGTCTGAGGTACTCAGTGAGACTCCAAAGGGCAGAACATATATAGAGGATGATTCAAAGCCCAGAGGTTATGTAAAAAGAGAGTCCGAAGGTCATAAGGGTAGAGTTTCAAAACTTTGGAAAGTTGTAAAGGAAAACGGAGTTGAAATAAGTAAGGACTTGATTTCAAGTGATACTTACAGAAAGGCGGATGATATATATATCAGAGGTGCAAGACATTCCGCACCTGCACCTGCGGCGGCACCTGCACCTACACCGGCTCCTATAGAGACACAGGCAGGTGAATCTGACAATTCCGGACCGGCAGATACTCAGGAAGCTCCTGCACCGGCAGAGACTCAGGCTCAAGAGGTGGGACCGGCATTTGACCCTAATCTGAATTCCGGAGAGTAATGATAAGATATATAATATTTTGCGGATATGCGGGACTGAAAGGCTCTCTAAAGATTATAGAAAGTCGTTATAGTGAGCTTGGCAGATATTTTAATAAGATATACTTAGAGAGTGTGGTCAGTCATATTCAAGACAGAGGTTATTATGGGAGATATTTATCTCCCATAAATAATGACAGACCTGATAGGGAGCCTGTAAATATAAACGATATATTTGCAGGCTTTAGTGATAACATAGCGGAAGTAGGCGAAGGCGGTATATTAAAGTCTGTTTATGAGCTTGCAAAGCTTAAAAGATGCGGTTTTGAGATAGAAATTAAAAAGATAAGCACGATTCAAATCTGTATTGAGGTTTGTGAGTATTTCGGAATAAATATATACAGACTTTTGAGTGAAGGAAAGCTGATAACGGCGGAAGATCCGATATATACTTGTAAGCTGTTGGAGGATAGAGGAATAGCGACAAGCATAATAGGTCACTTAGGTGACGGCTTAGATAAACTGATAGTGGATAAAGAAGTTATAGAATATGTAAACAGGCCTACACAGGATGAAATTTTTAAGGTGATAAAATATGAGAGAGAAGATATTATCGGTAATTGAAAAAAACTCCAGAATTGATATTGGTGAACTGGCTATTTTGCTGGGTGAAGATGAGGCTGCTATTGCAAATGAAATAGCCGATATGGAAAAAGAAGGCATAATATGCGGTTATCACACACTTATAAATTGGGACAAAACAGCCAATGAGAAGGTGAATGCACTTATTGAGGTAAGAGTTACACCTCAAAGGGGAATGGGCTTTGACAATATCGCGGAGCGGATATATCAGTTTTCAGAAGTGAATGCAGTATACTTAATGAGCGGATCATTTGATTTTACAGTATTTATAGAGGGCAGAACAATGAGAGATGTGGCACAGTTTGTGTCGGACAAGCTTGCACCTATGGATTCCGTACTTTCTACCGCTACACATTTTGTATTGAAGAAATATAAGGACCATGGAACAATATTATCTGCAAAGAAAAAAGATGAGAGGCAGCTTATAACACCATGAGAGATCCGTTATCAAATACAATAAAATCAATAAAGCCGTCAGGTATCAGAAAATTCTTTGATATAGTAAATACTATGGAAGATGCCATATCTTTGGGTGTAGGTGAGCCTGATTTTGAAACACCTTATTTTATCAGAGATGCCGGTATATATTCTCTTGAAAAGGGTAAGACATTCTACACATCCAATTCAGGTCTGATGGAGCTTAGAGAGGAGATAAGAAATTACCTTATAAGAAAGCTTAATGTGGAGTACAATCCGAAGAATGAAATGATTATCACTGTAGGCGGCAGTGAAGGTATTGATATTGCACTGAGAGCCATGCTTGACAAAGATGATGAGGTGCTTATACCGCAGCCGTCATATGTCTCATATGAGCCATGTACCATACTTGCAGGAGGAAAGCCTGTAATAATAGAATTAAAGGCCGAAGACGGATTTAAGCTGAAGGCAAGTCAGATACTTGAAAAGATAACCGATAAGACAAAGATAATTATTTTGCCTTTCCCCAACAATCCTACAGGTTCCATATTAAATATTGAAGAGCTGAAAGAGATTGCAAAGGTATGTATCAAAAAGGATCTATATGTAATTTCAGATGAGATTTACTGTGAGCTGACATATGAAGGCGAGCATGCTTCAATAGTGCAGATAGAGGGAATGAAGGAGAGAACTGTTTTGATAAACGGTTTTTCAAAGTCCTATGCTATGACCGGCTGGAGACTCGGATATGCTACAGGTCCGAAGGAAATCATCGCACAGATGACAAAGATTCATCAGTATGCCATTATGTGCGCTCCTACTACAAGTCAGTATGCGGCCATAGAGGCACTTATATATGGTGATGCCGATGTTGCAAGGATGAGAGAATCATACAATCAAAGGAGAAGATATCTGCTTTACAGATTTGAAGAGATTGGAATGACATGCTTTGAGCCGCAGGGAGCTTTCTATGTATTTCCAAGTATAAAAAAGTTTAACATGAGTTCTGAAGAGTTTGCCACAAGACTGCTTGAGGAGCAAAAGATTGCTATAGTACCCGGGACAGCTTTCGGCGAGAGCGGTGAAGGTTATGTGAGAGTCTCATATGCATATTCTATGGACAGGTTAAAGGAAGCACTTTCAAGGATTGAAAAGTTTGTAAGGAGTCTTTGATGAATATTGTATTGCTTGAACCTGAGATACCTGATAATACAGGCAATATAGGCAGAAGCTGTGTGGCAACAAACACAAGACTGCATCTTATAGAGCCTCTTGGATTTAAATTAAGTGAAAAGCGGATCAAGCGAGCTGGTATGGATTACTGGGAAAAGCTTGATCTGACGGTTTACTCCGACCTTAAGGATTTCTATGAGAAAAATCCTAAGGCAAAAGAGCATATGTATTTTGCCACAACCAAGGCACATCATACATATAAGGATGTTTTATATGACTGTGATGAATATATAATGTTCGGCAAGGAGAGTGCGGGAATCCCTGAAGAAATACTTGCCGAGAATGAAGAAAACTGTATAAGGATACCTATGTGGGGAGATATAAGAAGCCTGAATTTATCCAATTCGGTGGCTGTTATACTGTATGAAGCACTTTCACAGCATGGCTTTGAAAAAATGCAACTTACAGGTGAACTGCATAGACTGTCATATAAATAAAAAAACTCTGAAGCCGTATGGTTTCAGGGTTTTTTGAAAATGTATGGGTTGATAGGATGAAAAAGAGTTGTTATTAAATAAATGTAATCTTGACAGAAGTTTATATTATGCTGTATATATAAAACAAAAAATATATAAAAAGGTGAATAGGATGAAAAACAGAATAGTTTGTAAAAGTCTTGTTGCAGGTATGGTTTCTTTCAGTTTGCTTTTGGGGCAGGTGGTTCCGGCTTTTGGAACAGTACAGGATAAGGAATCGGTAAGAAAATATTATCACTATCAAGATGTACTTAGTGAGGCTAAAAAGAGGGTAGTCAAGGCGGCAAAAAAAGCTGTGACCTATGATAAAAGTTCAAGTGATACTGTAGAAGAGCAAACTGATGAGTATGGTGCTGTTACTAAGGATACTTATGATGAATCCGGGAATCTGATTAATAGAAAAGTTAACGGTAAAGATGTTGTACAGTTTTCATATGACAGTGCCGGTAATATAACAAGTATAAAGGATGCGCTGAACTTTGAAACAAAGTATGAGTATGATGAAAGTAATAGGCTTATTGCAAATATAGATGCATTGGGAAATAAGACAAATTATACTTATGATGGTGAAAATCTATCAAAAGTTATATTGCCGGATAATAGTGAAACAAGCTATAAGTATGACTCACAGGGGAGAGTTATTACTCAAACAGAAGCTAACGGTCTGGTTACAAATATACAATATGATGATGCAGGAAATATCATAAGACTTTATGATAACAAGGATTTAGATGAAAACTATACTTATGACAGTGCTAATAATCTACTGACGGAAACAAACAGCTTGGGAGAAAAGACAAGCTATACATATGATTCAGAGGGTAGAGTAACAAAGATAGAATATGCAGATAAAACTTCTGAGAGTTTTTCATATGATGAAGCCGGCAATCTGATAAAAAGTGTAGATATATATGGAGTCGGCACAGAATACACTTATGACACATCAGGTAATTTAATAAAAGAAGCAAGCGGAGAAGATGTCATTGAGTACACATATGATAATGCCGGCAATCTCTTGACTGAAAAAGAAGCTGACGGAAGTAAGAGTGAGTATAAGTATGATGCTAAAGGAAATATAGTAGAAACTAAAGACGCACAGGGTAATATACAAAAGTTTTCATATGATATAAATGACAATCTGATATTGTATGTGGATGGTAAAAATCAGCCGGTAGTATATAGATATGATGCACTTGGACAAAATACGGAGATAGTATATCCTGACGGCAGCAGTGAAAAGTATAAGTATGATGCACTTGGAAATATAATTGAATTCATAGATATAGACGGCAGTAAAACAACATATACTTATGACGCTCTAAGTAGATTGGTAGAAAAGAAAGATACGTCGGGAAACTATGAAAAATACAGCTATGATACTCTTGGTGACATAACTTCTATTACAGATAATAAAGGGAATGAAAAAAAGTACTCCTATGACTTGTATGGACAGCTTATAGAGGAGAGTTACCAAAGTGGAAAAAGACATATATATACCTATGATAAAATAGGTCAGGTGACAGCAGAAAGCATTGACGGTGAAGATTTCTCATATACTTACGACACTTTTGGAAATACTTTAGAAGAGAAAAGCAGCAGCGGATATAACGCACAGTATAAGTATGATAAACTTGGTCAGCTGATAGAAGAAAATAACAGCACCGGAGAAGCCAACAGTTATAATTATAACAATGTAGGAAACTTAATAAATGAGGTATATAAGAATGTAAATACCGGAGTATATGAAAATATTTCATATACACTTGATAATAAGAGTCAAGTAACAGGTATGAAAACAGATGCAGATGATATCAGGTTATATTATAACGCCAAGGGGCAGATAACACAAAAAGACAGTAAAGCAGGGAGTGAAAAATTCTCATATGATGCTAACGGCAATCTTACAAAAATAACCGGAGGAGGCAAAGAGGATACCGATTTTACATATAGTGTAAGAAATCGTCTGCTTTCTATAAACCCTAATAAGAAACAAGAAAATAATGATATACAAAAAGAACTTATAGAGACCAAGCTTGGAGATATTTTCTACAAATCTGACGATAATGGAATAGTAGAGTACAGTGACGGAAATTCACATACTACATATTTTAAAAGAGATAGTCAGGGGCGAGTGGTAGAGAGAAAAAATCCAAGTGGTGATGTGGAGTACTATGAATATGGTAACAGCGATACTCCAATCAGGATAGTCAAAGCTGACGGAAAGCAATTAACTTATGAGCTTGACAGTGAGGGTAGGATACTATCTCAAAGTGAAGCGGAAGGTAGTGAAAGTAAGAAACTTTTAGAATACCGCTACGATGAGAATGGGAATATATCAGAAGCTATAGGGAATACCGGAACTTCCACCTACAAGTATGATAACAGTGGGAATATTTTAAATTACACAGATATATTCGGAAAGACAATAAATTATACTTATGATGAAAGGGGAAATTTAAGTAAGCTTGAAGCAACCGGTGAGCCGCCAACTGTATATACATATGACAATGAAGACAGAATTATATCTGTAACATATGGTGATAATAAAACTGTCAGCTATGAGTATGTAGGAAATACTATAATTACACATCTGGCAGATAATAAAACTGTAGTAGAAAAATATAATGATAGCGGTGACTTGGTAGATAAGACATATACTGATGATGCAGGAAATATCATATATAAGATTTCATTGGAGTATGACAGTGATGACAGAATATCTAAAAGTCATGTTGTACTAAGTAAGGATAATAAGGAACCTGATACAAAAGTAAGTACCTTTACAGACAAAGACAATGGTACGGACTTAAGTAATGACAACGAGGGTATGCCTACAGAGCAAACTTCTATATCTGACAGTGTAGATAATGCTATAACAGATACTACAGGTTTTACCGATATAGAGTATCAGTACAGCTATACAGACAAATCACAGCTAAAAAGTGAGAGTATCACAGGTGATAGAGGCATCAAAGATATAAGCTATACATATGATAATGCAGGCAATAGAATAAGTGAAACTATAAAAACAGGTGATAAAGAAGAAGTAACTACATTCACATATGATGAAAGCAACAGGCTTATTAAAAAACAATCACCTAAGAAAACCTCTACATATTCATATGATAAAAACGGTAATCGTATATCTGCCGTAAGCGATGGTGAGAAGTTTAGCTATACATATGATATCAATGATAACCTTATAGAAATAAAGAAAAATGATGTAACCATATTTGAAGCGACCTATGATGCAATGGGTGAGCGAATTCTTACCAAAGAATTGAATGCCGGCGGTGTTTTGGAAAGTAAATACAGGCTCAATGATATAAGCTTTGAAGATACACAGGTACTATCTGTTTATAATGACAGTTCAAAAACAAAT
This sequence comes from Lachnoanaerobaculum saburreum DSM 3986, assembly GCF_000185385.1. Classification (GTDB taxonomy): domain Bacteria; phylum Bacillota; class Clostridia; order Lachnospirales; family Lachnospiraceae; genus Lachnoanaerobaculum; species Lachnoanaerobaculum saburreum. The sequence goes on along the minus strand of NZ_GL622296.1, from coordinate 2,287,857 downwards.
TTCATATATGGAAATGAAAGAACAGTTGAAGAGGCAAATGGTGAAGATAATGTACTGATAACGGATGATAGAGAAAGTATACTTGGCAAGATTGGAGAAGGATACACATTCTCAATGTATACACCATTTGGAAACAATGAAGATATAAACTTTAGTGGAACAGAAAAATTTAATGATAAGACAAAAACACCGACATTAGGTTTTGGATTTGATGGTGAATGGCAGGATAGTACGGGGTTATATTATCTAAGAGCAAGATACTATGATCCGAGTGATGGAGTGTTCTTATCGGAAGACAGTGTAAGCGGAGATATTGAGTTGGCAACCGGATTAAACGGATATAGCTTTGTAGAAAATGACCCTGTCAATTATACCGACCCAAGTGGAAATACAAGAAACAGGGGGAAATCCACAGGTAGA
>NZ_GL622296.1:2283104-2286095 GCF_000185385.1 Lachnoanaerobaculum saburreum DSM 3986 | reverse complement strand
TCGCCTATAGAAGTGCCTGAACCGAATAAGCCGCCTATAGAAGTACCTGAGCCGAATAAGCTGCCTATAGAAGTACCTGAGCCGAATAAGCTGCCTATAGAAATACCAGAACCGAATAAGTCGCCTATAGAAATACCAGAACCGAATAAGCCGCCTATAGATATACCTGGACCAAAGAATCCGACTATAGAGTTACCTATTTCTTCGAATCAATATTCAAAAATAGATTTTACCCAAACTGATTTTGATGTTGAGTTAATAAGAGGTCGCTTGAAAACTGATCCAGATACAGCTTTTTTCTGGTCAGGACGAACAGATGGTATTGGAGGAATGGATGTTGCGAAAAAAATAGCAAAAAATAAAGGAGGAGTTACATTAGAATCTACGATTGATGATACGAATATTGTAATGCCTGAATGGGATTTTAATGCTCCTTCAAGTGTAACAGCTTGGGAGGAAGCTTCGAATGTTTACGCAGAGCAAGTATCTGGTGAAATAAGAGCTGTAGTTGGTAGCGAACTAAGACCAGGAAATATTTGGGAAAATATCGAATTACCAAGATTGAAGGCCAATCCAAATGTTACTAAGATTACAACAATAGATCCTAAAACAGGGGTAGAAAAAATTATATTCGAGAGGTAGAAATGAAAATTACAGGAACAAGATCAACAATTACTTTTGATTTAGAGAATGGTTTCCTCTTAAAAGCACAAGGAGAATTGTTGATTAATGAAAAATTTGTTGTTTATAAAGATAGTATGACACATTGGGAACCCCCTCATGAAAATCTTCCGATAACTCCAAGAGAAATAGACAATATTATTAACATGGCTAAAAAAATGGAGAGCGATCAAACTATTCGATTGGACTTTATATAATTATGTTGAACTCTATATATTCTAAGTAAACCTGTGGCAATAGATATCCCTTATGATTCAATTAACAATTTGAAAGTTCCATGGGGAGAATTTACAATTAGAAAATTAGGAGGCAATTAAAATGAGTTTAACTAAAATAACTTGGGAGGAGTTTGATACCTTTGAAAAGATTGAATCACCAAAAGGATATGATTTTCGAACACATGAAGGAAAATACTACACTTTTGGTGAGTTTGGAGTAGCTTCAGTTCGTCGTATCTTTGAGATTAATCCTTCTGATTTTAACGAATATTTATTAGGTAGGAGAACGGCACGTGAAATTGATTTTAAAGCGGAGAACGATCGTTGGCCACCAACGGAAGAAGAGAGAAGAGAATCTAGAAGAAAATTTATAAGTAAACATCCAGCTTCTTTGATAGATGTCCCTAAAAATAGGAAACTTTTTTCTAAGGAAGAACTTGAAGAGTTGATTCCGATTGCTGAGAAGCTGTGGATTGAATCTGAAGGAGAACTTCCAGATTATTATGTATCACCACTTAAGTAAAAGAGGTTTGAAATGAAACCAACAAAACTAGGCTGGGAAGATGTTATCCAGTTCGAAGAAGTAAAAGGTTACGGTCAGCATATCTGGAGAGATGGTAATCATCTTTATTACGTTACCGAGGAGGGAGGAATTGCCCCTCAGCGTGTGGTTTATGAATTACCAAATGAGTCATTTGCATTAATAGAGAGTGGGGAAAGAACGGAGTTAGAAGTATTAAATAAGCTTCAGACTGATCGTTGGCCACCGACGGAAGAAGGAAAGAAAGCTAGTGAGAAACGATTCATAGAAGAGAGTCCTACATCATTAATTGATTTACCTGAAACTACAGAGTTATTTACTCAGGAAGAGCTTGAAAGATTAATTCCAATTGCTGAGCAAATGTGGATTGACTGGAGAGACAAACTTCCAGATGATTATGTATCACCACTTAAGTAACAGATATATACAATGATACCAACGAGATCTTCACTCTTAAACGAGTGGTGAAGAGGATGGTGGATGATTTTGAAAAAGATAACCCAGGATTTTTTTATAATCCATCTAAGACGTTTATTGATTTGTACATGAAATCAGGCTTCTATATCGCAGAACTCGTTAAGCGATTATATAATAGCAAATGTCTGAAAAATACATTTCCAAATTTTGAAGAACGTTTAAAACGTATCCTAGAAAATCAAGTTTGTGGATTTGTGCCTTCACCATTTATCTATAATATTTCCACTAATTTTATCTTTGGAAATCTTTCTCGAGATATTAGTAGAAAGAACTTTGTTCTAGAAGATACCATCCCTGCGGCTAAAGAAGGGAAACTACAAAAATTGGTAGATAAATATTTTGAGTAGAAGAGTAATTGTTCATCAAGTATGTTTGTAAGTTCAGTACTGAAATCAGAGTCTCTGGTAGTGGTAGTAAAAGGCTTAATCCATTGGGCTTTAATACCCATTTCACGCATATATTTGCCTACAGTGCGCTCAGTAATAGTTTCACCTGACTTACGAAGTTCTTTGGTTATTTTAGGAGCACCATAGTTTTGTTTTGAAGCATCATAAATAAGTCGGATATTCTTCTTAATAGCTTCCTTCCTCTGAATAGCAGAAGATATTTTTCTATTAAGAAAAGAACGATATCCGGATCGAGATACACCCAAAAATTTAAGCATTCCGGAAGTAGAGACACGGTGCCCATTTACTTTAGCTGCCTCTACCTTTGCAGAAACCTCTGTATAGATAGCAATAGTTAACTTTTCCCCAGAATGCTTATGGCTTTTTTTAGTACATCAAGAGCATCCTGCGCATCACGAAGCTCACGTTTAAGGCGAGCTATTTCTTTGGCATCATCAGATTGATAGTTACCTGAGCCACAAATGGGAATGTCACCATCATTATTACGAAATTGACTTTCCCATTTGGCAAGTGTACTAACACCAATACCAAGATTCTTGGCACATTCAACTTGAGTAAGATCCGGATGTTCATTTCGATAGTTTATAGCATCCAGCTTAAATTGCTTTGAGTGATGGTTTCTTTTACTTGACATGATGAGTTCCTCCTAAGGTTTATTATATAACAA
>NZ_GL622296.1:2245561-2279715 GCF_000185385.1 Lachnoanaerobaculum saburreum DSM 3986 | reverse complement strand
CTGCCTATAGAAGTGCCTGAACCGAATAAGTCACCTATAGAAGTACCTAAGCCTAAGAATCCGTCTGTAGAGTTGCCTAAGACAGAAAAAGCACCTATAGAGATACCGGAGTCTAAAAATCCTCCAAAACTGCCTGAGGTAACCGAAACCCCGAAGCTGCCTGAGCCACAAAAGCAGATAGATAAAGTTGATGATATAGCTAAAGAAAAGCCTTTGCCCGAGGAGTATATAAAGCCTGAGGATAATAAGGAAGTACCAAAGGCTATAGAAGATGCTACAAAGGCAGGAAAACCGGGAACTACATTCTTAAGTACGAATGGTAGTAAGACAAAGTATGAAAATAATTCAAAAACAGTATTCGAAATTCCCGAACAAAATAGTAAAAATATAAATAATGCTATACAATCAAGATTATCTAATGAGGATATTGGAAAATTTGTTGAAGGAAAAGTTGCAGATTATATAATGAATAATACAAATGAAACTGTGAAAAAATTAGGCGCAAAAGTAAAGGCACTTTCAGGTAAAAAGCTTAAACCGGAAAAGATAGGAGCAGATATAGGAGACTTGGATATAATGACGGATAACTATCTTATAGAGGTAAAGAGAAATGTACAAAATGTGAGTTTTTCTCAGATAGAGAAGTATTTGGATATAAATAATCCTGAATACATTAATGTAGGGGATAAAAAGGTTATTTTATATATAGACAGTGGACTTGAGGGAGCAAGCGTAGAAGAACTTGAAGTGATAGAAAAGTCAAGAGAGCTTGGGGCTATAATAGTTACAGATTTAGAAGAATTAGGGAGGATATTAAGGTAATGGGAGCATCAGGATGGATGTTTAGGAAAGGTGAATATGTAACAGAAAAAGACTTGGATATAATAATTGATATATTTACTGAAATGGTATTTTATTCAAGTAATAAGTTGAATATTAGTTCAGGTGAAAGAGTACATACAACTGTGAGTTTTTTTAATGATGAGTGGGTAAGAAAGTGGGATGAGGACGAACTTGATTCTTTAGATGATAATGACCATATTAGAATTTACTTCTTTCCTGATATGGAAATGAAGTATGGCAAATATATTCCAAGCATGGGAGAAAAAGTACCTGCTTTTATTTACTTTGAAGATATTTCAGGTAGAGGCAGATTATTACTGGAATTCCTGCATAGATATTTTAAATTGTTTCCGGAAGATGTATTTATGGAAATGCACTTTTATACAAAGGATGATATAGATAAGTTATATGCGAAGGTACCATGGAATGAGACTTGGATGTATGAGGATCCTAAAACATTCTAAATTATACTATTGATATTTTTTAAGAGGAGCTGTTTTATATCTAACAGCTCTTCTTTACTAAAAAGTTGATAAACTTATAGATTGGTTTAGAGAGGTTATAGATGAGATGATAGAGGAAGGGGAATACGATGAAATATGAAGAATTAAGCAAGGAAGTTTCATACGCACTTCGACATGCACCTTGGGAGTATGAACTTGAAATGGATACAGAAGGTTGGGTAAGTATTGAACAGCTTTTGAATGCGCTGAATACAGAAGGTAAGTTTGGAAATATAACAAGAAACGATTTGGTTGTTATGATTGATAAGTCTGAAAAGAAAAGACATGAAATAAATGCAGGAAAAATAAGAGCTATGTACGGGCATTCCATACCGATGCATATAGTAAAGGAAGAGAAGACTCCGCCTGATAAATTATATCATGGTACTGCAAGGAGATTTGTTGAGAGCATAAAAAAGAACGGTCTTTTACCTATGAGCAGACAATATGTACACCTGTCAGCCGACATAGATACAGCAAAAAAAGTAGGGCTTAGGCGTGATGACAGTCCATGTATATTGGAAATTGATTCTAAGAAAGCATATGATGACGGAGTGGTATTTTATCATGGAAATGAAAAAGTATGGCTGGCAGACAAAATACCGCCTTGCTATATAAGTGAATTATAAGTATTGATACAATATATAATATGTCTGAACAGGACGCAGGGTGGATTTACAAAAATCCGGATACATATGATAAAAGTAAACACTAAAAAATAATTTAGGGAGTATATTAAGATAATGGGAGCATCGGCATCGTTATTTAGAAAAGGTAAATATGTAACAGAAAAAGACTTGGATATAATAATTGATATATTTACCAAGATGAAGTTTTATTCAAGTGGCATAGATAAAGAAAAATTAAGTAAAGGCGAATGTTTTAGTATTAGCTTTACTAATGATCATTGGAGAAGAAGATGGGATGATGACGATTATCAATGGGATTCCCTGGATGACAATGATCATATTATAATTTACTTCTATCCTAATGTGGAAATAGAGCTTGGAGAATATATTCCAAGTATGGGAGAAGAAGTACCAGATTACCTTAACTTTGAAGATATTTCAGGTAGAGGCAGATTATTACTGGAATTCCTGCATAGATATTTTAAATTGTTTCCGGAAGATGTATTTATGGAAAGGCACTTTTATACAAAGGATGATATAGATAAGTTATATGCGAAGGTACCATGGAATGAGACTTGGATGTATGAGGATCCTAAAACTTTTTAATTTAGATGCTTAACAGCAATATTTTTGAGGGAGGGCTGTTTTATTGCAAATAGCTCTTCCTTATTATAGAAATAGCAGGTAAATTATTGAATGCTTTTTTCGAAGTATTTTCGTAGTCTATCAGAATAAGTATTTAAAACCAGGTTTTCTGGAAAGTCAATACTGTCTAGGATTCTTATAGCATCACTATGTTCACCTACAAACCACATAGAATGAGCATATAAGCTTACTTTTGTGGCGTAGTATGAGTTTAGAATTTGTATAGTAGTGAATGCATAAATGTTAGTAGAATCTTGCAAAAGGTAATAAGACAGGAGACATTGATGTTATGGTAGGTGATCAAATTATTGAAGTAAAAAAATCATTAAATTCTGTAAGAGAAAAACAGATTCTTAAGTATACACAGCCTACAAATGAACTTTATTTGAATATTAGTAATAAAAAAGTTGTAATATTTATATATGAAAAAGTAGATAATGTTGATTACATTATAAATTTGGAGAATAAATATGAAAACAAAATCAAAGTGATAAATAGTTTTGAAGAACTTGAGGAGATATTAAAGTGATGTCAACATCAATGAGACTTTTAAGAAATGAAATTCACCCTGATTATACAAGAATAGAAGAGATAATAAATATTTTTGTATCATTAGGTTATACAAGATTTAGTATGGATGATAAAATAGATGTTTATATATTAACAATAGCTATGCCGATTACTGATGATGAGTTAGTTAATTCAGAGAACCTTAAAAAGAGTACAATTATTTATATCGATTTAATAGAGAACGATGAGGAAATGTATTATTGTCCCAAAACTTGTAAAAAATATTACTCTTATTTATTTTTTGAAAATGTTAGCTCTAGAGAAATAATGATATTGGAATTTTTACATAGATATTTTGAACTTTATCCGGATGATATATTTTGGGACTGTGATAAGTTTTTTTATACTAAAAAATGCATAGATAAAATATATTCAAAAACTTATGATCCTAATTGGTTATATATTAGTCCGGATAGTTTTTAAGTTAGAGGGAGCAGATAATGATATATGAGGGTAGAATATTAAATAAAGGCTGTATAGAGAAGAGATTTATTGCGTATAAATTTGTAGATATATTGAGAGAACTTGGATATATTAAATATATAGTTCTTGAAAAGGAAACTACAGATCTGATATACATAAAGAAAGGAAACGATAAATTACTTTTTGATAAGAATGATACTTCATCTTTATTAAACGTATATGCATACAAAGAATGTAAAGAGATTCCGACTGAAAAAGCAGAGAGTGCAGGACTTGAAACTTTTTTCAGATTTACAGATATACTTGGCAGAGAGCTGGTTATACTTGAAATATTACATAAATATATGGAAAAGTATAGCGATTCTATATTTTATATAGATAATGGACTTTATTTTACAAAGCAAGATATAGATAGAATTTATAATTTAAAAGAACCGGATGCAGAATGGATTTATAAAAATCCGGATACATATAAAAAGTAGAGAATTATAATCACAGTAAAGAAGGGCTGTTTTATTCGATGGCTCTTCTTTACTATAAATAGAGCGAAATTTGGAGGACAGTCCATATTTGGGGTTGTAGTTGCTTTAGTCACAAAATAATATTAATAAGGCAATTGTTGTAAGAAAGAGGTCACAAATTTCTGTACAAGTTGAAGATAGGCCGGAATAAAATTATTCCGAGACAATGAGGGTTAGGGAGGATACTAAGATAATGGGAGTACTGGCATCGCTGTTTAGAAAAGGTGAATATCCAACAGAAAAAGACTTGGATATAATAATTGATATATTTACAAAGATGAAGTTTTATTCAAGTAGTAAAGAAAAAGATAAATTAAGTACTGGTGAAAGTTTTAGTATTAGTTTTATTAATGATCATTGGAAAAGAAAATGGGATGATGACGATTATCAATGGGATTCGTTTGATTATAATGATAATATTATAATTTATTTTTATCCGAAGCCAAAAGAATCACATGAATACTATATTCCAAGTATGGGAGAAACAGTGCCAAGTTATATTATTTTCGAGGATATATCAGGTAGAGAAAGACTTTTGTTGGAATTTTTTCGTAGATATTTTAAGCTTTTTCCTGAGGATGTATTTATGGAGGAGTACTTTTATACAAAGGATGATATAGATAAGTTATATGCAAAACTACCTTGGAATGAATTATGGGCGTATGAGGATCCTAAAACATTCTAAATTATACTATTGATATTTTTTTATGAGGAGCTGTTTTATATTTAACAGCTCTTCTTTACTAAAAAAGTTGATAAACTTATAGATTGGTTTAGAGAGGCTATAGACGAGATGATAGAGGAAGGGGAATATGATGAAATATGAAGAATTAAGTAAGGAAGTTTCATACGCACTTCGACATGCACCTTGGGAGTATGAACTTGAAATGGATGAAGAAGGCTGGGTAAGTATAGAGCAGCTTCTGACTGCGCTAAATACAGAAGGTAGATTTGGATATATTACTCAAAACGATTTGGCTGTTATGATTGATAAGTCTGAAAAGAAAAGACATGAAATAAAGGTAGGAAAAATAAGAGCTATGTACGGGCATTCCATACCGATGCATATAGTAAAGGAAGAGAAGACTCCGCCTGATAAATTATATCATGGTACTGCAAGGAGATTTGTTGAGAGCATAAAAAAGAACGGGCTTTTACCTATGAGCAGACAATATGTACATCTGTCAGCTGATATAGATACAGCAAAAAAAGTAGGTCTTAGACGTGACAAGAGTCCATGTATATTGGAAATTGATTCTAAGAGAGCATATGATGACGGAGTGGTATTTTATCATGGAAATGAAAAAGTATGGCTGGCAGACAAAATACCGGCATGTTATATAAGGGAATTATATTGATAAGATTTGAGGAGATAAAGGTTTTAAATAATGTGGCGTGCAGGTATATTAAGAAAAAGAATAAGAGCTAATAAAGAAGACATGGAAAAAGTCATAAACATTTTAATGTCAATAGGATATACACATTGTTCAATTAGTGACTCAAAGGATTATTACAGTTTGTCTGCAAGTATACTTGAAGAAGATGATGAAAGTAATATTAAAAAAAGAGTTTATAACATGTATTTAAATATGTTTCTGGTGGAGATAGATATAGAAGGGCGTTATAAGTTTTGTTATCCAAGAGATAATTGCTATTATTATGCATATATTTACTTTGATGACATTAAAGGAAGAGAATTGATAATATCGGAGTTTTTATATAGATATTTTAAACTCTTTCCTGAGGATATTTTCTTGAACAAGTCAGGATATTTTTATACAAAAGAAGATATTGAAATGGCATATTGTAATAAAGATTTAAATTGGCTCTACAACAGTCCTGATGCTTTGTAAAAACAGATCTCTTGTGGCAGCGGTATAAAAAGGAGATTTATATATGATATGTGAGGGAAGAATATTAGAAAAATTTGAGGTAAGAAGTATAACTGTTGAGTGCAGGATGTGGAAAATACTTGATGCTATGAACTACCATAGAAGAGTGATGATAGGTAAAAGAGATTATGATATTATATTGTCTAAGGAAGACAGTGAATATGATTTTTTTGATGAAGAAGATTCTGCACCAATGATTCAAATTTATGCTTATGTAGATATAAAGGAGGTTCTCACAAGAAAATCAAGGAAACAGGGGCTTGTGACCTTCTTTCGCTTTCCTGATATGATTGGAAAAGAACTTATTATATTGGAAATAGTACACAGATATATGGAGGAATACCCAAATACCGCATTTTATGTTGATAACGGTTATACATTCAGGAAACATAATATTGATGCAATATATAATAACGGGCCAGATGCGGAGTGGATTTATAGAGGTCTGATATTTATAAAAAATAGAGAATAATAATCACAGCAAAGAAGAGCTGATATACGGCTCTTCTTATAGGAATAAATAAAGCACAAGCTTAGTGCTTTTCATATAAATAATCATCATTTTTCTTTGGCGGTTTTTCGTTCAGATTACCCACATCAAATGTAGTATCATCAGAGATATCATTTTCATTGTTTTGTCTTTCATCAACCGGAATATCATTTACTTCAGTACCTTCGGCAGAAACAAGCTTTGTCTGATTGATTTCACTGTTGTTAAATGCCACTTCCCCCTGATTTCCTGCCGTATCTGAAACATAGGCCTTAATGCCGTAGGTGTCAAAATGAAAGGTAACTCTGCCTTCTTCTTTATCAACCTTAGCAGGCAGTATCTTCTTATCATTACTGTCTATTGCGTATATACTGTTATAGTCAATATCGGAATGAGTATCCTCAAAGGTTACATTCAGTTCTCCCTTTTTTACAAGCTGTGCAAATATAGTCGGAGCGGTAGAGTCTATTTTATCAATCTTTTCATATATAGTCTGAGACATAGTATTAATATTTGTAGCTACAATCTCTAAAGTACCGTTTTTTGTAGCTGTAGCTTCATAGGTATTACCGTTTTTGGTAAAGGAGAGCGGCTCATTATCAAGCATCATAGTGAAACTCTTTAACGGAAAGAAGCTTTTTTGTGTCACCTTGATATCAACAGATTTTGAGTTTTCCACCGCCTCTATAGAAACTTCAAACTTAGGTTGTGCTGTCACGACAAAAAATATGATTACATTTATGAATATAAATGCTATTATATACTTGAGTTTTGAAAACCTCCTTTTTTTAGGTTTTTCATTTACATTGGTTTCATCTGCCATAGATAATCCTCACTTTCACTTGTACAAGCAATCTTTGACTAGAATAGCAGACTTAAAATAAAACTTCAAGTTAAAATTTACATAATAATATAATAAGAAAAGGAGTTGCTATGATAGAAAAAGCAGTGAAATTTGCTACTAAGGCACATGAAGGCCAATTTAGGAAAGGAAGTGAAATCCCATATATCATTCATCCGCTGGAGGTATGCTCAATAGTATCACTGATGACAGGTGATATAGAGGTGAGATGTGCCGCACTTCTTCATGATACTGTAGAAGATACGGCTGTAACTGTTGAGGATATTGAAAAGAACTTTGGCAAAAGAGTAGCGGCTCTTGTCGGCAGAGAGTCGGAAGATAAGTCGAAGCCATGGCTTGAGAGGAAAATCCATACAATAAAGCATTTAAAAAATGAATGTATTGAGGTTAAAATGATAGCCTTGGGAGACAAATTGTCAAATATCAGAGCATCCGCCAGAGATTTTCTGGCTGTGGGTGATGATTTTTTACTGAAATTCCACGAAAAGGATAAGCAAAAGCAAGGTATGTACTATTTTGGGGTATTGGATTCACTAAGAGAATTGGAAAACAGTGAGTTTTATAGGGAGTATGAAAAACTCTGCAATTTTGTATTTGGAGATATGAGAGATAAGATATGAGAGACGGTTTTGTAAGGGTTGCAAGTGTAACACCTGATATCAAGGTGTGTGATGTGGCATATAATAAGGAGAACATAAAAAAGGCAATTGAGATTGAATGGGAAAATAAAAGCAAAATTATAGTATTTCCCGAGCTTTGTCTGACCGGGTATACATGCAATGACTTGTTTTTTCAGGATATACTGATTTGTGAAGCTAAGAAGGCGTTAAAAGAGATTGTAGAGTTTAGTGCCGGTCATAAGTCTATTATATTTATAGGTTTACCGCTTGATTTTAAAGGTAAGTTATATAATGTAGCGGCAGCAATATCCGACGGAGCGCTTTTAGGTTTTATAAATAAGTTACATTTGCCGAACTATGGTGAGTTCTATGAGGAGAGATACTTTAACAGAGGATTTGAAGCTCCTGTATGGGTGGATTTTTTTGATATGACGGTTCCTATGGGAGCAAATATACTGTTTGAGTGTTTAAATTTTCCGGGGCTTACAATTGCAGGTGAAATTTGTGAAGATCTTTGGGTACCTAATCCGCCAAGTGTAGGCCATGCGCTTGCAGGTGCGAATGTTTGCATCAATGCTTCAGCCTCAAATGATATAGTAGGTAAAAAAGCTTACAGAGATGCACTTATAAGCAATCATTCAAAGAAACTTATATGCAGTTATATATACGCCAATGCCGGAGAGGGTGAGTCTACACAGGATCTAGTCTTTGGCGGTCAGGGTATTATTGCGGAAAACGGTAAAATACTTGCAAAAAGCACCGGATTTAAAAATGAGGCGGTAAGAATTGAGATAGATATAAACAGGCTGAATCTTGAAAGAAGAAAACAGACTACATTTAAGACCGTTGATGATGAGGGGTATTTTAAAGCCGAGTTTGAGTTGGATATAGAAGAACTCAATCTGAAAAGAAATTTTAATCCTAAGCCGTTTGTGCCGAACGACACCTTAAAGAGAAATGAAAGATGTGATGAAATACTCACAATACAGGCACTTGGACTAAAAAAGAGATTGGTTCACACAGGTATTAAGAATGTAGTGCTTGGAATTTCGGGAGGACTTGATTCAACACTGGCACTTTTAGTATGTGTCAAGACCTTTGAGATGTTAAATCTTGATAAGAGCGGAATAAAAGCTGTCACTATGCCGGGCTTCGGTACTACAGACAGGACATATAAAAATGCCTGTGAACTTACAAAGAGTTTTGCTGCAAGTCTTGAAGAGATTTCCATTGTAGAGTCTATAAAAAGGCATTTTATTGATATAAAGCATGATATAAATGTAAAGGATGTCACATATGAGAATGCACAGGCAAGAGAGAGAACTCAGATTTTGATGGACATTGCAAACAGAGATAACGGACTTGTGGTAGGAACAGGAGATCTGTCGGAACTTGTACTGGGTTGGGCAACATATAACGGTGACCACATGTCAATGTATGGTGTAAATGCCTCTGTACCTAAGACCTTGGTAAGGCATCTTGTAAACTACTATGCGGATACTGTAGGTGATAAAAAAATTGCAAATATATTATATGATATTTTGGATACACCTGTATCTCCTGAGCTTTTGCCGGCTGAGGACGGTAAGATAGTACAAAAAACAGAGGATTTGGTAGGTCCGTATGAGTTACATGATTTCTTTTTGTACAATGTACTTAGGTTCGGCTTTATGCCCTCAAAAGTATACAGAATGGCAAAATCAGCCTTTGATACAGTATATGATGCAGATACTGTATTAAAGTGGCTTAAAGTATTTTATAAGAGATTTTTTGCACAGCAGTTTAAGAGATCCGCACTGCCGGACGGACCGAAGGTGGGAAGTATAGCCGTATCTCCAAGAGGTGACCTTAGAATGCCGAGTGATGCAAGCAGAACCTTGTGGGAACAGGATTTGGAGAGAATATAATGATTACTTCCATATCCAACAAAAAGATAAAAGAACTTTTGGCACTGGTCAAAAAGAGCAGTGTAAGAAAGAAACAAAATGCCTATATTGTGGAAGGTATCAGAATGTTTAAAGAACTGGAACCTGAAGAAATACTTGAGGTATTTGTCAGCGAAAGCTTTGAAAATGAAAACAAAGGTTTACTGAAAAATATTTATCCAGAGTATGAAACGGTAAGTGATAGAATATTTGATTCGATATCGGATACCAAAACTCCACAGGGAGTTTTGGCGGTTGCAAAAAGAAAAGAGTATACAATTGACAGTATATTAAAAGAAGCCGGCAGACCGTTTAGTTTTTTGATACTTGACAGTTTACAAGACCCCGGCAATCTGGGTACTTTGGTGAGAGCGGCAGAAGGTGCGGGAATCACTTGTATCATTATGAATGAAAACACTGTAGATATCTACAATCCTAAGGTAATACGCTCTACAATGGGTTCAATATTCAGGGTTCCGTTTATATATGTAAAGGATTTGAAGAAAGTTATAGATAAGCTTCAGTCAAAAGCCGTTGAAATATTTGCAAGCAGCCTTGAAGGTGCGACAGAATATGATAAACCTGACTATAAAAAAGATATTGCCTTTGTAATAGGAAATGAAGCGGCAGGAATATCAAAAGATATACTTGATATAGTGGAGAAAAAGATAAAAATACCGATGCTTGGAGAGGTGGAATCACTGAATGCGGCAGTAGCGGGAAGTATTCTTATGTATGAAGCTGCAAGACAGAGAAGATTATAATATAAATATTGCATATTTATACATATAAGTGTATAATAATAGATATAATGATTTAAGAGAGGTATATTATGAATTTATTTGGAAGAAATTTTCTCACACTGAAGGACTATACAAGAGAAGAGATAGAGTACTTGCTTGATTTGGCTGTGAAACTTAAGGTAGATAAGAAAAGGGGTATAACAGGTAACAGATTAAAGGGCAAAAATATTGCTTTACTGTTTGAAAAGCCGTCAACCAGAACAAGGTGTGCTTTTGTAGTAGGTGCAAGAGATGAAGGAGCTTTTCCCGAATACCTCGGAAAGGATGATATACAGCTTGGACATAAGGAAAGTGTAGCGGATACTGCAAGAGTGCTTGGCAGGATGTTTGACGGAATAGAGTTTAGAGGATTTAAGCATTCCACAGTTGAAGAACTTGCAAAATATGCAGGTGTGCCGGTGTGGAACGGCCTTACAGATGAGTACCACCCTACACAAATACTTGCGGATTTACTCACAATGAGAGAGTATTTCGGAAAGCTTGAAGGTTTAAATTTTGTATATGTAGGTGACGGCAGAAACAATATGGCAAATTCACTTATGATTGGAATGACAAAGCTTGGTGTGAATATGACAATCTTAGCGCCGAAAAGTCTTTATCCAAGTGATGAGCTTGTAAATCTTTGTAAGGGCTATGCAAAGGAGTCGGGGGCAAAGCTTAATATAAGTGATAATTTAGATGCGGTAGAAGGCGCTGATATAATCTATACAGATGTATGGGCTTCTATGGGAGAAGAGGAGAAGGCAAAGGAGAGAATAGAGCTTTTAAAACCTTATCAGGTCAATAAAGCACTGATGGATAAAACAGGAAAGGAAAGTACTATATTTATGCACTGCTTGCCGGCTGTAAAAGGCTATGAAGTCACTGAAGATGTTTTTGAAAGTGATAAATCGGTAGTATTTGATGAGGCTGAGAATCGTATGCACACTATTAAAGCAGTGATGGTAGCTACATTAGGTAAGAAAGATGACAGGTAGAAGAAGGCAAGGTTTTCTTTTTATAAGGGATATTTTGCATGTTGTATTGGCAATTGCCATTATTGTAATGGTAGTGTTTGCATTCCTTGCACCTGATAAATATGCAATATTTTTCCCTTTGGTTTTTTTATTATTTTCAATAAACTGTTTATTGGATGCGATAAAATATTTTAAGAATGAAGAGCATAACAAGTACAGCTTTATCAGAGCAACAGTAATGTCTATACTGTTTTTATTTATGCTTTTGATGTCAACAATCGGATTTTTGAACTTGTAATTAAATGCACTTGGAATGATATTTCCAAGTGCATTTAATCTTAAGAATATAAAAACTTGATTTTTTGACTACATTAGTCTAATATCTTAATAGTGCCGGATTATATAGATATGTCTACCGGTAATAAATAGGACGGTATTTTATTATGAATTTTAATCACAAATCAGTGCTGTTGGATGAAGTGATAGAATCTTTGAATATTAAGCCTGACGGTTACTATGTGGACGGTACTCTTGGAGGAGCAGGTCATGCCCTTGAGGTTATAAAAAGACTTAAGGGTGGCAGGCTTATAGGTATAGATCAGGATGCGGATGCTATAAAAGCGGCAACGGAGAGATTGATTGATTACAAAAATAGGGTTATAATAGTAAGAGATAACTATGTCAATATAGAGGATATATTGAAAAGAGAGGGTATCGACAAGGTTGACGGTATATATGTTGATTTGGGTGTGTCATCATATCAGCTGGATACGGCTGATAGAGGCTTTACCTACAGATTTGATGCACCGCTTGATATGAGGATGGATGACAGAAACGAGTTAAAGGCATCCGATATAGTCAATAACTATTCGGAGGCTGAACTTTTCCATGTCATAAGGGACTATGGTGAGGACAGATTTGCAAAGAATATTGCAAAACACATAGTAGAATACAGAAATAAAAAAAAGATTGAGACAACATTTGAATTGGTGGACATTATAAAGTCGGCCATTCCGATGAAGATACAAGTCACAGGCGGTCATCCTGCCAAGAGAACATTTCAGGCGATAAGGATAGAGTTAAACAAAGAACTTGAAGTGCTGAAAGACTCAATTGATGTAATGATTGAACTGTTAAAACCGGGTGGAAGATTGTCCGTTATCACATTTCACTCACTTGAGGACAGAATAGTGAAGCAGGCATTTAAAAAGGCGGAGTCGCCATGTGTTTGTCCGAAGAAATTTCCTGTATGTGTATGTGGGAATAAATCAAAGGGAAGAGTAATTACAAGAAAGGCTGTTTTGCCGAGCAAAGAGGAGTTGGAAGAAAATTCCAGAGCAAAAAGTGCTAAACTTAGAGTATTTGAAAAGGAAGTCTAAATGAAAGAAAATAATAAAAGAAAAAAGCAAGTTACAAGGAAAACCAATGTGGATACCGAGTATTATACTGAGGGCAATGTTGTAAGAAAGCTTGAAAGTGTATATCCGGATTTACAGCCGAAGGCCCCGGAAAAAGAATTACCGGGCAAAAAGGTAAGGAAAAACAAAGAAAGAGTACATTCTATGAATTTTCCTTATCTTGTTATGTTGTCTGTAGCAATGGTAGCGGTGTTGGGGCTTTGTGCAAACTATATTTCAGTACAGTCACGCCTGACTTCCACTATAAAGGAGACACAAAAAAACGAGTCAAAGCTTGAGAGTCTAAAGAATGAGAATGATTCGGTGGAAAATATGATTGCTACTTATGTGGATTTGGATCATATAAAAGATGTGGCTACAAATAAACTGGGTATGGTTTATGCAAAGAAAAATCAGGTTATAACATACGAAAAAACGGAAAATGAATATGTCAGACAATTCGATGAAATCCCAAGATAAAATTGGGACAAATAAAAAAAATAAGGGCGGAAGTGTTTCAAATCCCCCGGATATCCTGCAGCGAAGGCTTATCATCATTCTGATTATGATTGTTATAGCTTTCGCTGCATTGTTTATTAATATCCTTCTTTTACAGAGAAAAAAGGAAGTGGAATATAATCAGAAGATATTATCACAGCAAAGATATGATTCCAGAGATATACCATATAAAAGAGGGGATATTTTAGACAGAAACGGTACCTATATTGCAACAAGTGAAAAGGTTTACAATCTGATTTTGGATCCTAAGCAGATAAATACTGAGCAGGACAAGTACTTGAATGCATCTGTCGGTATATTAAAGGATGTGTTCGGTTATAATGAAGAGGAAATCAGGAAGACTATTGCAGACAAATCTGACAGTTCATATGTAAAATATGCAAATGATATTACATATGAGCAAAAGGTCGCCTTTGAAGAAAAGAAAGAAGAGTACAATAAGTGGTACAAGGACCACAAGAAAAATGAAAGTGTAAACGGTATATGGTTTGAGGAGAGCTATCAAAGAAAGTATCCGTACGGTTCTACCGCCTGCAATGTGCTTGGATTTGCCGGGAATGACGGAGACGGATATACCGGAATAGAGCAGTCATATAATGATGAACTTGTAGGTGTGTCAGGCAGAGAATATGGATATCTGAATGATGAGTCATCTCTTGAAAGAGTTATCAAAAACCCTACAGACGGCAACAAGGTGGTTTCCACTATTGACTTGAATATTCAAAAGATAGTGGAAAAACATATAAATGAATGGCAAAGTTCGGTGGGTTCAAATATGACGGCAGCTATAGTGATGAACCCCAATAACGGTGAGATACTTGCTATGGCGACAAGCAGAGCTTTTGACCTTAACAATCCCAGAGATTTGAACAATTATTATTCACCTGAGCAGCAGGCAGGTATGGATGATAAGGCAAAGGTAGATGCACTGAACAATATATGGAGAAATTATGCTGTCAGTGATACCTATGAACCGGGTTCCCCGTCAAAGGTATTTACTGTGGCTTCCGCCATGGAAGAGGGTGCCATAAACGGAAATGAGACTTATAACTGTCGCGGATTTGAAGAGATAGGCGGATGGAAGATAAGATGTGCCAACAGGAACGGACATGGTATAATTAATGTAACAGAGGCACTTATGGAATCCTGTAATGTTGCGATGATGGACATATCAAGGACTGAAGGCAGCCAAAACTTCTACAGATATCAAAAGGTATTCGGATTCGGTTCAAAGACCGCCATAGATTTGCCGGGAGAGGCGGATACAAGTACTCTTATACATACGGCAGACAATGCCGGAGCTACAGATCTGGCTACAAACTCATTCGGACAAAATTACAATGTCACAATGGTGCAGCTTGTATCGGCATATGCATCTGTTGTAAACGGCGGTTCATATTATAAGCCGCATATTGTAAAGCAGATTTTAAATCCGAAAGGTGCTATAATAAAGAACATCGAACCGGAACTTGTAAGAGAAACGGTTTCCGCACATACTACAGCATTTATCAATGAGGCACTTAGAAGAACCGTAGCTGAGGGTACAGGCAGTGCGGCGGCGGTAGCGGGGTATGATGTCGGAGGTAAGACAGGTACCGCGGAGAAATATCCCAGAGGAAACGGTAATTATCTGGTTTCTTTTATAGGAAGTGTACCGGCACAGAGTCCGGAGGTGGTGTGCTATGTGCTTATAGATACTCCGCATTTAGGAGATCAGGCGAGATCGGCTTATGCAAGTTCATTGTTTTCAAAGATTATGACTGAGGTGTTGCCTTATATGAATATATATTCAAATGTAGATGAAGATATTGATGTCAGCGCTTTCCCGTCGGCAGAAGGTATTTCAGATGCCAATACAGCCGGTGAGTCAAAGAGCTATTCTACAGAAGAAGTAATACCAAATGACGGAAAGAGTGATTTGCCGGGAGCGCCGGCCGGAGAGGGAGAATAAAGGATTTGGAGATAGTATGTTAAAAGATACATTAATTGCTTTACTTATAAGTTTTTTTGTTACCGCAACAGTCTGCCCGTTTTTTATACCGATCTTGCATAGACTTAAGTTCGGACAGATGGTAAGAGATGACGGACCGCAGGCACATCTGAAAAAAACCGGAACGCCTACTATGGGCGGTATAACATTTATGACAGGCATACTTTTTGCAAGTATTTTCCTGATACCGAGGTACAAAGAGGTCACTGTTGTATTTTTATTTACCATATCATATGGTATAATAGGGTTTTTGGATGATATGTTAAAAATCAGAAAAAAAAAGTCTGAAGGGCTTAAATCGGCTCAGAAGTTTATACTTCAGTTTATAGTAAGCACAATTTTTATAATATATCTGTTTAGAGTATACGGATTGGACTATGGTATACTTGTGCCGTTTACAGGTTCATTTGATACCGGTGTAGTGTTAAAACTTGGAATCATATGGATTCCTTTTGCACTTTTTGTAATACTCGGTACAGATAACGGTGTAAACTTCACAGACGGACTTGACGGACTTTGCTCATCGGTCACTGTTATTGTAGCAATATTTTTTATGCTGATCGGATTAAAGTCGGGCTTTAGTGTTACTCCCTTTACAGGTGCCGTAATAGGAAGCCTTATGGGATTTTTGATATTTAATGCATATCCGGCCAAGGTGTTTATGGGAGATACCGGCTCATTGGCTTTGGGAGGCTTTGTAGCATCATATGCTTTGATGTGTAAGATACCTGTTTTTATAGCGGTTATCGGATTTATATATATGATTGAGGTAATATCTGTTATTATTCAAGTGGGATACTTTAAGTCAACAAAGGGAAAGAGATTTTTTAAGATGGCGCCTATACACCATCACTTTGAACTCTGTGGCTGGTCTGAAACAAGAACTGTAACAGTTTTTAGTATAATTACCATAATACTTGGTGTGCTGGTTTATCTGTTTATGTAGGAGGCAATATGATCGGAGTCGCAGGCTTGGGAAAGAGTGGAATATCCGCCGCTAATTTACTTTTAAAAAACGGTGAAGAGGTAGTACTCTTTGACAGCAATAAAGAACTTGATAAAAATGTGGTTTTAGATAAGTTTGATAAGAAATATCATAATAAAATAAAGATTATTCTGGGTGACTTGAAAGCATCGGATGTAAAGGATATGGAATACTGTGTTATCAGTCCCGGAATTGATTTAGAGGTTGAATTTGTAAAAACATTAAAATCATGTAATGTCCCTGTTTGGAGTGAAATCGAACTTGGATATAAGTATTCACGGGGCGATTTGATAGCTGTTACAGGAACCAACGGTAAGACTACCACTACAGCTCTTGTGGGTGAGATAATGTCAAACTTTAAGGAAAGTTCATTTACTGTAGGGAATATCGGTATACCATATACAGATATTGCGGATAAGACAAATGAAAACACGGTTACAGTGCTTGAAACCTCATCATTTCAGCTTGAGACCGTCATAGATTTCAGACCGAAGATATCGGCGATCTTAAATATAACTCCGGATCACTTAAACAGGCATCATACTATGGAGAACTATATAAGAGTGAAAGAGGATATCAGCAAAAATCAGGATGAAAATGATTTTTGTATATTAAACTACGAAGATGCTGCATTAAGAGAGTTTGCAAAGAGGGTAAAAGCTAAGGTTGTGTTTTTCTCAAGTAAAGAAAGACTTGACAACGGATTTTACTTGGAAGGCGGATTTATTATGCACAGTGTAGACGGCAATTCTACAAAATTGCTTGATACAGGCAAATTGAATATACTGGGCAGACATAATTATGAAAACGTAATGGCGGCTACAGCTATAGCTTTTGTATATGGTGTACCACAGGATATCATTGTAAATACCTGCTATAACTTCCATGCGGTAGAGCATAGAATCGAGTTTGTAAAAGAAGTAAACGGGGTAAAATATTATAATGACTCTAAGGGTACAAACCCTGATGCGGCGATACAGGCAGTGCTTGCTATGCCGGCTGCCACCTATATTATAGGCGGCGGTTATGACAAGGGTTCAGAGTATGATGAGTGGATAGAGAGCTTCGGAACTAAGGTAAAGAAGCTTGTGCTGATGGGGGCTACCGCAAAGAAAATAGCCGATTGTGCAAAAAAACATGGATTTACCGATATAGAGATTGTAGAAAGCATGGAAGAGGCGGTAAAACTATGTGCAGGTGAGGCAAAAGCGGGAGAGTATGTACTTTTATCACCTGCCTGTGCCAGTTGGGGGATGTTCAAAAACTATGAGGAGCGTGGGAAGATATTTAAAGACTGTGTTAGGAATTTAGGATAATATGGCTGATGAAACAAAAACCCAAAAAGCCCCAAAAAGTGAACAGGAAAAAAAAGAACTTATAAAAAAAGTCAAAAAAAGCAAGATAAGAGTTGAAAAGACCGAAAATACCAAGAAAGATAATAAAGAGAAAAAAAATACAAATGAGCAAAAGCGGGTAAAAGAAGCCGATAAAAGTAAAGAAAAAAGTCGAGCTATATACTATGACTACAGTTTGATATTTATGATTTTATTTTTATTGGTTTTTGGAGTAATAATGATTTACTCTGCAAGTTCCTATACTGCCGGAATAAAGTTTAAGGATTCCGCTTACTTTGTAAAAAATCAGCTCAAATATATGGTAGTCGGATTTTTTGTATTGATAGTTATGGCAGTGATTCCCTATAAAATATGGATAAAAACCGCATGCATCTGGTATGGTGCAAGTGTAGCACTTTCAGCATTGGTTTTTATTATAGGAAGGCAGGCTCATGGTTCCAAGAGATGGATTGCTGTCGGACCGATAAGATTTCAGCCCTCCGAGCTTGTTAAGTTTTCCATCATATTATTTATTACTTACTACTTGATAAGATTTAAAGACGATTTTTATTCAAGTAACAGAAAAGATATGGAAAAAAGATTGGGTATACTGTTCTTACTTGTATGTGTTCCGGTTTTGCTGGTAGCTGTAGCAAATTTAAGTACTGCAATAATTATTTTTTTGATAGCTTTCAGTATGAGTTATATGGGTACTTCAAACAGAAGATTGTTTGCAGGCGGTATTGTTGCAATTGCAGGAATGCTGGCAGGTGCCAAACCTTTTGTAAGGTTTCTGTATTCAAAAGGTTTTAGAAACTATCGTATTATGAGACTGCTTGTGTGGGCGGAACCTGAAAAATTCAGCAGAGACGGCGGATACCAGGTGGTTCAAGGACTTTATGCTATAGGATCCGGTGGGATATTCGGAAAAGGTTTGGGACAGGGAATGCAAAAATTCTTTATACCGGAGGCACAAAATGATATGATTTTTTCTATAATAGTGGAAGAGTTCGGGCTGGTAGGAGTACTGATGATACTGGCTATATTTGCTTTCATTATAAGGAGGATGTTGATAATAGCGTTTTCTGTAAAGGATTTAGGAGGACGTTATATTGTTATAGGTGTGGTTATACATTTGTCATTACAGGTAATACTGAATATAGCGGTTGTTACAGGAGTAATGCCCAATACCGGAGTATCACTTCCTTTTATAAGCTATGGAGGCAGTTCAATAGTAGTATTATTGGCCGAAGTCGGGTTGGTGCTTAGTGTTGCCGGAACTATAAAGACGGAATGATGATATGAAGAGAATATACATTGTTTTATTCATTATTGCCGGTATAATTTTGGGAATTTATTCTGTAAAAATAGAAAACTTCAACTTCGGAGGTAATACCAGATATACCAATGAAGAGATGAAGGCAATGCTTTTTCCGAATGATTTTTCAAAAGTGACACTTTATAATGTTGTCAGAAGTAAGCTGAAGAGAAAGTACAACATACCTTTTATCCAAGGGGTGGACATATATGTAACAGGTTTACACAGTGCGGACATTATCGTCTATGAAAAGAGTATAGTAGGCTGTGTAAAATATATGAGCTCATATATGTATTTTGATAAGGACGGTATTGTGGTAGAGAGTTCAAATACGCTTTTATACGGAATACCTGTTATAGACGGGCTGGATTTCGGCAGGATTGTACTGTATGAGAAGCTTCCTATATCTAATGAGAATGTTTTTAAGGATATGCTTGATATCACACAGGTTCTGGTAGGATATGGGATAAATGTAGACAGGATTACAATATCATCAGACAATAATATTACTCTTTATATGGGCAATATTGAAGTTTATTTGGGAGACTCAAGTGAGCTTAACGGAAAAGTCGGTGAACTGAGAGATATATGGGGGAAAATAAAGGATTTGTCAGGCACACTTTATTTGGATAATTACAATCCTTTAAAGGACAATACTACATATACTTTTAAAAAAAAATAAGTTGATATTTGAAACAAAAACCTTTATTATAGGGTGAGAGTTTGCAAGTGTAGCGGTACAGGAGGAATATATCTGTGTTAGAAATAAATAAGCCGGTAAATGAGAACGCAGCGAAGATTATCGTAGTCGGTGTCGGAGGTGCCGGAAACAATGCCGTAAATAGAATGATTGATGAAAATGTGGAGGGGGTAGATTTTATCGGTGTCAATACCGATAAACAGGCTCTGGTAAACTGTAAAGCCGGAACTATTATCCAGATAGGTGAGAAGCTCACAAAAGGGCTTGGTGCAGGTGCAAAGCCTGAGGTAGGTGAAAAGGCGGCAGAAGAGAATATAGAAGATATAACAAATAAGCTCAAGAATGCAGATATGGTATTCGTTACCTGCGGTATGGGCGGCGGTACCGGAACAGGTGCATCACCGGTTATTGCAAGAGCTTCAAAGGAGCTTGGTATACTTACAGTAGGAGTAGTGACAAAGCCTTTCCCGTTTGAGGGAAGACAGAGAATGAAGAATGCTTTGGCAGGTATAGAGAATCTGAAGCAGTATGTGGATACTCTGATTGTAATACCGAATGAAAAATTGCTTCAGATAGTAGACAGAAAGACTACTATGCCTGATGCACTGAAAAAGGCTGATGAAGTATTGCAACAAAGTGTTCAGGGTATTACCGATCTTATCAGTGAGACCGCTATTATCAACCTTGACTTTGCAGATGTTCAGACTGTAATGACAGGCAAGGGGCTTGCACATATCGGTATCGGTTATGGAACAGGTGACAACAAAGCACTTGATGCCGTTAAGGCTGCCGTTTCGTCACCGCTTCTTGAGACCAGTATTGATAATGCTACTCATGTACTTATTTCAGTATCGGGAGATATCAGTCTTATTGAGGCATATGAAGCAACTGACTATGTGAGGGAACTTGTAAGTGAAGAGGCCAATATTATCTTCGGTGCTTCATGTGATGATACCGAACCTGACAGCGTGAAGATTACAGTTATTGCTACAGGTGTGACTACAGCGGTTAATGATACTCCGGTAGGTGAGCTTATCAGAGATGTTAATACCAAGCATCAAAACAGTATGCAAAAGAGAAATGAACAGCAGTTTTCTCAGAATATAAATACTGCAAATGTACAGCCTCAGATTCCGCAGGAGCAGCCACAGAGCAATTATCCGCAGAATAATGTGCAAGGTTTTGGTGAAGGCAATTACTCGGAAACAAGCTATGGCGGATATACCGGAAATTACGGAACATATCAAGCCGATACAAGCGCTCAGCCGACTAATCAGGGTATGGGCAATCAGAGGGTAAATACTCAGCCGGTAAACAATCAGCCTATGAATAATCAAAACGGATATGTCGGAGGCTATACTTATGGTCAGCAGTCAGGTATCACACCTGTCAGACCGACGGTCAGACCGCATGGAGATGCCAAAATAAATGTACCGGATTTTTTAAAGAGAAAGAAATAAGGATATTTAAGCCTTGGAAAGATAAGAAGTTTTCCAAGGCTTTTTTGATATTTCAAATAATACCACCGGCTAATCCGGTGGTATTATTTTATTGATTTTTGATATAAAGTTTTAACAGCCCCTTTAAGAGCAAATTGTCATCTACTATAATATCATGCTTACAAAGCGGCGTGACAAAGGGGGCAAGACCGCCTGTGGCAACTACATTCAGTTTTTGACCAAGTTCTTCTTCCATTCGAGAGATGATGCCGTCCATCATGCCGGCATGACCGAAGAGTATACCGCTTCTCATACTGTCAACAGTATTTTTTGCTATCACCTTCTTTGGTATATCAAGGTTTACTTGTGGAAGCTGAGCGGTTTTTGAGCTGAGTGTATCAAGTGAGATGCGAAGTCCGGGATGTATGATGCCGCCTATATAATTACCGTGTATATCAACTACAGAGATAGTGGTAGCCGTACCCATGTCAATGACGGCAAGAGGCAGGGGGTATTCAGACATAGCGGCTATTGCATCAACTATCATATCGGATCCTACTGATTTAGGATTGTCCATAAGTATATTAAGGCCTGTCTTCATACCGGATTCTACAAGCATACATTCGATACCGAGTATTTTCTTTACAGCATTTTTTACGGTAATATTAAGCGGCGGTACTACACTTGAGAGTATCGCACCCTCTATATCTTTTACCTTTACACCATGTATATCGAGTATACCTTTGATATACATAGAGTATTCCAGCTCCGTTCTGGTAGTATGTGTGGTGATTCTTTCAAGAAAATATATCTGCTTATTGTCAATTCCACCTACTACAATATTTGAGTTACCCATATCAATTGCTAATATCATAAAATTGTCCTTCTTTATAAAATAAAAGCTTATATAAAATAAAAACTTTGTATTAAAGTATACTAATCTATCTTATTGCTTGCAATAATAAAATAGCGTATAATCGGTAAGTATGATATTCAATAAGGATTTTGGAGGCTTTATGCTGGAAAATAAAAATATATTACTTGGAGTTACAGGAGGGATTGCAGCATATAAGATTGCAACGCTTGCAAGTATGCTAAAAAAGCAAAAGGCAAATGTAAAGGTGATTATGACTGAGAATGCTGCAAAGTTTATTACACCGATGACATTTGAGACGTTGACTGCAAATAAGGTATATATAGATACATTTGACAGAAATTTTGAATTTAAGGTAGACCATATAGAGCTTGGGAAGTGGGCGGATGTTTTCCTTATTGCACCTGCGAGTGCGGATGTGACAGGTAAGCTTGCAAACGGTATTGCAGATGATATGCTGACAACTACAGCACTTGCAATGAGATGCCCTATAGTAATTTCGCCGGCTATGAATACAACTATGTATGAAAATAAGATAGTAAGACATAATATGATGAAGCTTAGAACCTACGGTATGGAAGTTATTTTGCCTGACAGCGGTCATCTGGCCTGCGGTGACAGCGGAGCCGGAAAGATGCCGCAGCCCGAGATGCTTTTAGAACATATCAAAAAAGCGGTTTATAAGGAAAAGGATTTGACAGGCAAAAAGGTATGTGTAAGTGCAGGTCCGACAAGAGAGGCTATTGATCCGGTGAGATATATTTCCAATAACTCCACCGGAAAGATGGGTGTTGAACTTGCAAAGATGGCGGCATACAGAGGTGCCAAGGTAACTTTGGTAATCGGCCCCTCTGATGTATTTGTACCGGATTTTATCACGAGGATAGATATAGAGTCGGCAAAGGACATGTATGATGAGATAATGAAAATATCCGACTCACAGGATATTATTATAAAGGCTGCCGCAGTGGCTGATTATACACCTGCAAAATACAGTGATGAGAAAATAAAGAAAAGGGATACGGACTTATCTATAGAACTTTCAAGAACTAAAGATATTTTAAAAGAACTTGGCAAGAGAAGGGCTGACAATCCTAAAAAGCAGTTTTTATGCGGATTTTCTATGGAAACGGAAAATATGGAAGCAAACTCAAAAAAGAAGTTGAAAAGTAAAAATGTAGATATGATCGTTGCAAATAATGTAAAGGTTGAAGGTGCAGGCTTTGGAACCGATACAAATGTAGTTACCATATTTACAAAGGATAAAGAGATAATACTTGATAAGCTGTCCAAACTTGAGGTGGCAAAGAAGATATTTGATGAGATAGTGAGGAATTTTTAAGTGAATTTTGAAGAGATAAGTAAGAGAAGAACATTTGCTATAATATCACACCCTGATGCGGGAAAGACAACGCTTACAGAGAAGTTTTTGCTCTATGGCGGGGCTATAAACCTGGCAGGAAGTGTAAAGGGAAAAAAGACAGCCAAGTATGCAGTCAGTGACTGGATGGAGATAGAAAAAGAGAGAGGTATTTCTGTAACATCTTCAGTTATGCAGTTTAACTATGAGGGATTTTGCATAAATATACTTGATACACCGGGACATCAGGACTTCTCTGAAGATACATACAGAACTTTGATGGCGGCTGATTCGGCAGTGATGGTAATAGATGCCGGCAAGGGCGTTGAGGCACAGACAATCAAATTATTTAAGGTCTGTGTTATGAGAAAGATACCTATATTTACTTTTATAAATAAGCTTGACAGAGAGGCAAGAGATCCTTTTGAACTTTTAGACGATATTGAGAGTGTACTGGGTATAAGGACTTGCCCTGTGAACTGGCCTATAGGTTCAGGCAAGAATTTTAAAGGTGTATATGACAGACAGACAAAGCAGATAAATAAGTTTACAGCAGCCAATGCAGGTATGAAGGAAGTAGATACACAACTTATTGAACTTGATGACAGTAAACTTGATGACTACATCGGTTTTGACTATGCGGATATACTAAGAAATGATATAGAACTTTTGGACGGTGCCAGTGACGAACTTGATATGGATAAGGTGTCCGTAGGTGAACTTAGTCCGGTATTTTTCGGTTCCGCCCTTACAAATTTCGGTGTGCAGACCTTTCTTGAGCATTTCCTTAGGATGACTTCATCACCGTTAAAGAGAAAAACACATGAAGGATATGTTGACCCTATGAAGGATGAGTTTTTCTCGGCATTTGTATTTAAGATACAGGCAAATATGAACAAGGCACATAGGGACAGAATTGCTTTTATGAGGATATGTTCAGGTGAGTATGATGCAGGTATGGAAGTTATTCATGTTCAGGGAAATAAAAAAATCCGACTCAATCAGTCCACACAGATGATGGCGGATGAGAGAAAGATAGTGGAAAAGGCGTATGCGGGAGATATTATAGGAGTATTTGACCCGGGAATCTTCGGCATCGGTGATACTTTGACCACTGTAAATAATGTAGAGTTTGAGGGTATTCCTACATTTGCTCCTGAGCATTTTGCCAGAGTGCGTCAGGTGGACACTATGAAGAGAAAACAGTTCTTAAAAGGTGTCTATCAGATAGCACAAGAGGGTGCAATCCAGATTTTCCAGGAGTATAATACGGGAATGGAAGAGATAATAGTAGGAGTGGTAGGTGTATTGCAGTTTGAAGTGCTGACTTACAGACTGAAGAATGAATATAATGTAGATGTAAAACTTGATAAACTGCCTTATGAGCATATAAGATGGATTGACGAATCATCTACTGTAGATATCGATAAGATTCAAGGCACAAGTGATATGAAAAAAATTAAAGATCTTAAGGATCGTCCGCTGCTTATCTTCACACATCCATGGAGTGTAAGAATGGTTGAAGAAAGGAATGAAGGACTGATACTTAGTGAGTTTGGAAAAAACTAGAAAGGAAAATATGAGAAAATATAGAGAAGAGATAGAAAAGTATATAGAAGAGCATCAGGATGAAATGGTGGAGGATATAAAAAGGCTTTGCTCAATAGACAGTGAGAAAAGTGAGTATGTAGAGGGAGCTCCGTTTGGAGACGGACCAAGAAGAGCACTTGTTTTGGCACTTGATATGGCGGAAAAGTACGGTTTTGAAATTACAAACTATGACAACTATGCCGGTGCCATAGACTTAAATAAAAAAGAAAAGGGACTTGATATATTGGCACATCTTGATGTTGTACCTGCCGGTGAGGGTTGGAGTATAACAAATCCGTTTGAGCCGAAGGTGGTAGACGGCAAAATTTACGGTAGAGGAACATCTGATGACAAGGGACCCGCCATAGCGGCACTGTATGCACTTCGTGCCATAAAAGATCTCGGTATTCCGGTAAGAAAGAATACAAGACTTGTACTTGGAACAGATGAGGAATGTGGAAGTGCCTGTATAAAGTATTATTACACCAAGGAAAAACAGGCACCTATGACATTTTCACCTGACGGAGAGTTTCCGGTAGTCAATATAGAAAAGGGACAACTTCAAGGAGAGTTTTTAGCAACTTTAGAGGACAAAGGAGATAAAAGACTTGTAAGTATTGAAGCCGGAACAAAGGTAAATGTGGTACCGCCTAAGGCAAAGGCTGTAATAGAGGGCTTTTCTGTTGATGAAGTGGAAAAAGAGGCAAAGAAGGTAACTAAGGAGACAGGTATAAAATTTGCCTATGACCTTGAGCCGGTATTTGAAATTACGGCAATGGGTAAAAATGCTCACGCATCTACTCCTCAAATGGGTAATAATGCCATAACAGGATTGCTTGAGCTGCTTTCAAGACTTAAGTTTTCACACTCAAAGAAAATAGAAACCATAAAGAAGTTATATAAGCTGATGCCGCATGGTGATACAAGAGGTGATGCACTCGGTATTGCCGTCAAAGATAAAAAAAGCGGTGAACTTACACTGGCTTTTTCAATGCTTAGCCTAAAAGCAGACAGATTACATGGATTCTTTGACTGTAGAATACCTGTAAGCGGTGACGGAGATAAGATACTTAAAACTGTAAGAGATAAATTTAAGGACATTGATGTGGAGCTTTTGAATGACAGTGTGAAATTGCCGCATGAGGTGGATGCCGATTCACCTTTTGTAAAGACACTTCTTTCAATATATGAGGACTACACAGGACTTAAGGGAGAATGTATTGCAATGGGTGGAGGAACCTATGTGCATGATATAGAAAACGGTGTTGCTTTCGGTGCGGTATTCCCCGGAACTGATACAAAGATGCATGGTGCAGACGAGTTTGTAGTGATAGATGAGCTTGTAGCGGCGGCAAAAATATTTGCACAGTCAATAGCTGAACTGTGTGGGTAAGGGGGCATATGGATGTTATTGTAAGTTTAAAGAGCATGGGCAAGGTCTTTCATACAAAGAACGGCGATGTCAAAGCTCTTGATAATATCAATCTGGATGTCGGCAGAGGCGAGATATTCGGAATAATAGGTCTTTCAGGTGCAGGAAAGTCTACACTTGTAAGATGTATCAATTATCTTGAGATACCTACTGAAGGAGATGTTTTCTTTGAGGGTAAAGCTCTTAAGAGTATGAGTGAACTTCAGATAAGAAGAGTCAGAAGAGATATGGGCATGATATTCCAACAGTTTAATCTGCTTTCACAGAGAAATATCTTGGATAATGTCTGCTTTCCTTTAGAAATAAGCGGAGTGTCAAAGGCTAAGGCAAGGCAAAGAGCAAAGGAGTTGTTAAGCCTTGTAGGTCTTTCAAACAGGGAAAAGGCATATCCTGCACAACTCTCAGGAGGGCAAAAGCAAAGGGTAGCGATTGCAAGGGCGATTGCCACAAATCCGAAGTTATTATTATGTGATGAAGCCACCTCAGCACTTGACCCCAATACTACAGGGCAGATTTTAGAGCTTATAAAGGATATCAATAAAAAGATGGGGATTACCGTAATAGTAATTACTCATGAGATGAAGGTTATTGAAAGTATCTGTGACAAGGTGGCAATTATTGAAAACAGTAAGATTGCAGAGGTCGGCAAGGTTGAAGATATATTTGCCAATCCGCAGTCTGATATAGGAAAGAAGCTGATACTTGGTGATGTAATAGAGAGAAGGGAAATAGTCTCAGGGGTTAAGCTTAGAATTGAGTTTGACGGCAGAAGTTCATTTGAGCCTGTGCTTTCAAATATGATTTTATCCTGTGGTATTCCTGTAAATATACTGTATGCACAGACTAAGGATATCGGCGGCAGTGCATACGGACATATGATTATTCAAATATCGGGTGAAGAAGAAGCTCAAAGGGCAAAGAGATATTTGGACGGAATAAAGATAAAATACCATGAAATTGATTTTCCCGATAAGGATAATGAAAAAATAAGTCTTGAAAAGAGAAAGGAGTATTAGTATGGTTTCAATGATTTTGACAGGTTTGTATGAGACTTTGCTGATGACTGCCGCCTCTTCATTCTTTTCATATGTGATAGGTATTCCGCTTGGAGTTATTTTGGTGGTCAGTGACACAAACGGTATCAAGCCTATGCCTGTACTGAACGGTGTACTGGGTTCTGTCATAAACTTGATAAGGTCTGTACCTTTTATGATTTTACTTATTATGGTTATACCGCTTACAAGACTGATGGTAGGTACTTCTATAGGACCTGTTGCGGTTATTCCGCCTCTTGTGATTGCGGCTGCACCGTATATTGCCAGAATGGTGGAGTCTTCGCTAAAAGAAGTTGATGCAGGAGTAATTGAGGCTGCAAAGTCTATGGGTGCAAGCAATATGCAAATTATATTTAAGGTGCTTTTGCCTGAATCAAGACCTTCACTTTTGGTAGGTGCGGCTATATCGGTGACTACTATTTTAGGATATTCCGCAATGGCGGGATTTACAGGCGGAGGAGGCCTCGGTACTATTGCCATCAACTACGGTTACTACAGATATCAGACTGATATTATGTTTATCACTGTAGCTATTTTGGTTATACTTGTACAGATAATACAGGAAATATTTATGAGAAGCTCAAAACGCTGTGATAAGAGAGTAAAATAACAGGTTATAAGAAAAGACTATAAACATACCGAGTATAAGGGATTGACAGAATATTGTTTTTAGTCTATACATTGTATATAAGAAAATAACGGAGGAGAATATATATGAAGAAAAGAATATTATTGGCATTAGGTTTGACATCACTGCTTGTTTTGGCAGGATGTGGAAAGAAGGCGGCAGATACAACAACTTCAAGCGAAAGTACAAGTGAGAGTGTAGGCGAGTCATCAAGTGAGAGTGCATCTGCAAGCAAAGAGTTAAAGACAATCACTGTCGGAGCATCTCCTGCACCGCATGCCGAGATACTTGAGGCTGCGAAGCCGGTTTTAAAAGAAGAGGGATATGACCTTAAAATTGTTGAGTACAATGACTATATTCAGCCGAATGTAGCACTTGATTCAAAGGAACTTGATGCAAATTACTTCCAGCATTATCCATACCTTGAAAACTTCAACAAAGAGCATAATACAACTTTAGTTTCAGCCGGTGCAATCCACTATGAGCCTTTCGGTATCTATGCAGGAAAGACTGCCACACTTGATGCACTTAAGGACGGTGCTAAGGTTTCAGTACCAAATGATGCTACAAATGAGGCAAGAGCCTTGCTTTTACTTGAGGCAAACGGACTTCTTAAATTAAAAGAGGGTGTAGGAATCAATGCTACGAAGCAGGATATTGTAGAGAATCCTAAGAATCTTGATATTCAGGAGATTGAAGCCGCACAGGTTGCAAGAACACTTGGTGATGTTGATATAGCTGTTATAAACGGTAACTACGCAATACAGGCCGGACTTAAGGTAAGTGATGCACTTGCAATCGAAGATTCAAAGTCAATTGCAGCTACAACATATGCAAATATTATTGCTGTAAGAGAGGGAGATGAGAAGTCCGATGCAATACTTGCACTTATAAAGGCGCTTGAGAGTGATACTGTAAAGAAATTTATAGAAACCAAGTACAATGGAGCGGTTGTACCGATGTTCTAATCTATGAGGGCATTATCCGATATGCTTGTCCGCCTTGACCTCTGATTTGATAAACAAATGGGTGAATGCAGACACCAAAGCTATAGCGGAGGGATTCGGATTTTAATAAAAAAACCTTTGGTTATTTGCCGAAGGTTCTTTTTATATCTGATAAAATACGATTTGTAATGAAAAAAGATATAAAATATAGTAAAATAAATATACAAGTATTTTATTATTCATAGAGATTTTGGGAGGATATTTTATGAATTGCAAAAAATGTAATGCACATTTAGAACCTGATGAGATGTTCTGTGCAAATTGCGGAGAAAAGAACCCTGATTATAAGCCGGCAGGTGAAAGTGCTTTTGACGGATATGATGAAGGAACAAAGAAGAAAAAGAAACCTGTAGCTTTAACAGTCGGAGTTTTGGCGGCAGTTGCAGTTGCAGGAGCCGTATTTGCGGGAGCAGGTGTTGTAAAGAGTATATTTACTTCACCTAAAGATCAGTTTAAGGCTGCGATACAAAAAGAGTCCGATTCTGTAATAGGTTATGTCGGAAAGTCTATAGACAGAATGAAGGAAAGATACAAATCATACAAAGACGGATACAATACAAACGGTATTATGAGTTTGGAGCTGTCTGATAAGGGAAAGGATTTTTTAACATCTGAGTTACCATATTCTATGGATGATATCAATTGGTTTGACAGTGCACAAATAGAATACAACGGAAATATTACACTGGATGATATGGATATCGAGTTGAATATGAAGTTGAATAAAAAGAATCTTTTTAAGATAGATGCATATATGAGTGATAAAAATATGCAGGTAAAATTACCTGAATTCTCAGATAATGTACTTACATTTGATACAAATAAATTATCCGGAAATATCGGACATATGGGAAGATTCAATGCTTTTGAAACATTGGGTATGAATGCTATGTTTGCAGAGGCTCTTCCCGATTCAGCCAAGCTCAAAAAGATTACGGATAAGTATACAAAGATTTTTCTTGAAAATATAGATAATGTAGAAAGGTCTTCAGACAGTGTAGAGGCACAGGATGTGAGAGTAAAGGCTACAAAACTTACAGCACATATATCGGAGGATAAATTAAAAGATATTAAAAAAGATATTCTTAATAAAGCACTTGATGATGACGAGCTCAAAGAAGTGATTATAAACTGTGGAGATGCATACGGAAAATTATCGGATAACGGAATATCAGGTAAGGATGCATATGATGAATTCAAAAGTATTGCAGAGCTTGAGCGTGAATATGCCGACAGTGAACAGTTTAACGACCTTGAGTGCAGTGTATGGGTTTCAGGTAAGAAGGTTGTAGCAAAGGAATTGGTTGTAGACAATCAGACAATAATGGAGTATAAGACTCCTGTAAATAACTCAAAGCTGGGGGTTGAAATCAATATAAGTGACGGATATAATACGGCAAGTCTTACAGGTAGGGGTAAGATAAAGAACTCTGTTTTGATCGGAGATTTTGATATTACATATTCAGGACAAACTTTGAGTATCGGTGTCAACAGAATAGATTTTAAAAAGTTGAAAAACGGATATATGGATATGGACTTTGATGTGGCGGCTGTAACCTACAGTGATATAGCGGACTACAGTGTAGGTGTAATTATACAGGAGGACACAAATAAGAACTCGGTTATTTTAAGTCTTATGAAAGATGACGACAGTCTTTTAAGATTTGCTATAGATGATGCAACAGGCAAATTCAAAAAGCCGAACGAGCTTGACGGAAAGAAACTTGACTTTGCCGAAGATACGGATTTACAGGAGTACGGACAAAGCTTTGATAAGGACAAACTCACAGACAGGTTAAGGCAGGCGGGAGTCCCAAGCGAGTATGTGGATGAGTTGGAAGATGAAATCAAGTAGTATAGATATAGTAGGACTAAAGAAAAGATACGGCAAAAGAGATATTCTGAAAGGAGTAACTCTTAATATAGAGTTTGGCAGTTGCATAGGGATTTTAGGAGGGAATGGTAGTGGAAAGACTACCATTCTCTCTATATTGGCAGGAATAACTGATGCAGATGAAGGAGAGTTTATCTGTGAGGATTATGATCTTTTAAAGGATGATAAAAGGAGAAGATTTCTTGTAGGAATAATACCTCAGTGCAATCCTCTTATAGAGGAACTTTCGGGCAAGGATAATCTTTTGCTTTGGCATGACAGGAAATATTTGGATATGAGTGCAAAAGAGGGAATAATAAAAGAACTTGGTATTACAAAATTTATAAACAAAAGAGTATCTACTTTAAGCGAGGGTATGAAAAAGAGACTTTCAATAGCCTGTGCTGTAAAGAAGCATTCAAAGATATTGCTTATGGATGAGCCCGGTGCGGCACTTGATATTGTGGCAAAGGAGATAATACATGAGTATATAAAAAAATTTACTGATATGGGAGGAATAGTCATACTTGTAACACATGATGAAGGCGAGCTTAATCTATGTGACAGGCATTATATTTTAAAGGATGGCGTACTTAATGAATACCGCTTTGACGGCAATATAAAAAATCTTGCAAAATTGATAGGTGATTAGATGTTTAAGTCTTATCTTTTGATTCAAATAAAGAGATTGTTTCAAGTACTTCCTATGGCTCTTTTATTTAATTTTTTGACAATAGCAGGTATTTGCGGTATTTTTGCTTTGAAAATCGGTACGACAAGTAAGTCACAAAGCAGGATAGGAGTAGGTATAGTAGGGAGTATTGAAAATAAATATATGAAGCTTGGAGTGGAGATGCTAAATAACATGGATGCTTCAAGGTTTTCAATAAAGTTTATAAATATGGACGAGACTGCGGCAAAAAAATCTTTGAAAGCCGGTGAGATAATAGGATATTTTAAAATAGATAAGGATTTTATAGAAGCGCTTGAAAAAGGAGAGAACAGACCTGTAGAATATATAAGTTCGGGAGCAGGTATGATAAGTGCTTTGTCAAAGGAGGTTGCATCTGTTTTTTCAACACTTTTAGTGAACTCTGAAAGAGCAATCTATGCAACGGATAATTATCTGATTGATCATCCGCAGGTATATAACAGAGAGAGGGCAAATACCGAGTTTAATATAGAGCTTTTAAAGAATGTAATGAGCAGGGGAAAAATATATGATGTAAAAAGTATTGATACAGTTAGCGGACTGTCAGATACGGATAATTATATTTGCGGTATGAGCGTTCTTTTTATGATGCTTACAGGGCTTGGACTTGGAGGACTGCTTTGTAGAAAAAAATGAAAGTCTTTTAAGAGTATTGAAATCAAGAGGGCTTTCATACGGTGATTCACTTATTGCAGATATGTTTGTAATAAGCCTATATATAATTTTAACAGTGCTTATATTTACAGGCGGTATGGCTTTGACAGGTGCGATTTTACCTGGGAATTATAATTCTGTAAATTTATTTGAATATTGTAAAGATATAGTTTTTTTGTCTGTTATGTTTGCCTCAATGCACTTATTTATATATGAGATAATATATAAAAGGATTGTTGCTGTACTTACAGAGCTGTTACTTGGTATTTCACTTGGGTATATAGGAGGATGTATATATCCTATAAGCTTTTTTCCTGATATTATAATGAAACTTTCAATATTTTTGCCTTCAGGTGCAGGAATACAGGTGCTTAGTGACGGTATGGGATATAGTGCAGATATTTTTTGCTTTATAATTATACTTGTATACAGTATCTTATTTATCGGAGGGGTATATGCTTTGCGAAATAAAAGATAATATCCGAACAATAAAAAGATGGTATATAGCATTAAACAAAAGACTTTTAAAAAGGGCGGAGTTTATCATAATGCTTTTATCATTGCCTTTGCTTGTACTTGGTATAATGTCTGTATCCAAGCAAAAAAAGGGATTGCTTGATATCGGAATTGTAGCAGGTAATTTAAGTAACAGTGATGTAAGAGCGGTTGTAAATAAGCTTAAGAGTGAGAAGAGTGTACTTGACTTTGAAGTTTATGAAGACGAACAGCTTGCAAAGAAAAAACTGCAAAGAGGAAAGCTTGATATTATATGGGTACTTCCGGATTCACTTGATGATATCGGAGATAAAAGTATAGAGGTAATTCAAGGCAATGACTCTACCATAAACAGTATCGCAAGAGAAAAGCTGTATGCCGTACTGTATCCTTATATTGCACACTGTGAGTATATAAAATATATGAAAAAAATCAATATAAGTGATACTGATATACTTGATAAATATTTTAACAATATAAACATAGAGGATGATTTTATAAAGTTTGAAGGTGTAAACGGAAAGAGTCCCTACGAGGAACTTGACTATATAACATATCCTATAAGGGGTTTTATGTGTATATGGCTGTTTGTAGGCAGCTTGACTGCCAATATCTATTTTTTGAGTGATGAAAAAAACGGACTTTTTTCTATGACTGACAGGAAACTTATGAGAGTAATTGCACCGGTTTACAGTATAGGTATTTCAACCAATCTGGCAACGGTAATGCTTTTGACTTTGTTTTTGACAAGACAGGTAAAAGATCTTTTGATTGAGATAAGTGCAATGTTTCTGATTGTGACTTCATTTATACTGATTACCGATATACTTAGAAATTGTTTTAAAAGAAGTGAAATATTGGAAGCCTTAATCTTTCCCCTTGTTTTATTTTTGGTTATTTTTGCACCTGTAATATTTGATGTGAGAGTTTTCGGAATTAGGTTTATTACAAATTTAGATCCTATATACTACTATTTGAGTATGGTTGAAGACGGGAGTTTTTATGAATTTGTTCTGTTTGTTATAGGATTGCTGACGGTAGACAGATTTATCTGTTACTTACGAAATATGATAACAAAATTATGATTATATAATTATGATATACTTAATA
>NZ_GL622296.1:2173826-2245511 GCF_000185385.1 Lachnoanaerobaculum saburreum DSM 3986 | reverse complement strand
AAGTTACTTTTTATAGTATTTAAGAATCAATTATGGTAAAATTTACTGTATAAAGAATATTCTATTACATATTTAGGAGGAGACAGTATTGAGGATATTTATCGTATAAAGGAAGACGGTAAGTGGACAATATTCAGATAGATAAGGAGGAACGGAATGTTTTGTTCAAAATGCGGTAAGCAGATAAGAGACGGTCTAAAGTATTGCACAAACTGCGGTACACCGATAGAACAGGGTGAAAGTCATAAAAACAGCGATACAGGTAATTCCGACAGGATTTTAGCAGCCGGCAAGGTAAATCTGAAAAAGGATGACAGTGCTTTAAGTCCTGTAGCTGTTTTACAGTCCGGTAACAGTAATGATACCGATACAGACAAAAATTTACCTGTAAAAAAGCCGAAGAAGAATAAAGGCTTTAAGATTGTAATCATTACAATCCTCGGTATTATCTTGGCAATTCTTCTGATTTTCTTTGCCCTCATACAGTCGGGATTTATCAGTATATCAATTGAGGACAATGAAAAACAGGAAAGTATACTTGATAAGAGTGATAAGCCGTCTAAGAAAGAAGATGATAGAAAAGCTAAGGAAAAAGAACATGAAAGTGAGAGTGAGAGTGAAGAGAGGACTATGCCGACAGTTTCACAGACTGAGCCTGATACTGTACCTACAGTGTCACAGACTGAAACCGCACCGACAACTGTGGCACTAAACAATGATTTTGTTTTGCCTGACAGCAGTATTAGAGTGCTTGATAAAAGCGAGCTGGCAGGACTTAGCGCCGAACAGTGTCGAATTGCAAGAAATGAAATCTATGCAAAACATGGAAGAATGTTTGATGATGCCGGACTTCAAAATTATTTTAATTCATGCAGCTGGTATCATGGAACTATTCCGGCAGACCGCTTCAGTGATACTATGTTAAGTGATATTGAAATTAAAAACAGGAACTTAATAGTATCTTATGAAAAGGAGAAGGGGTATACAAAGTAAGGGGTGAATATGAAAAGAAATAAGATGTACAGTTTATTATTTGCAAGTGTATTGGTTATATCTGCAACAGCAAGTATAAGTGCAAGTGCAGGTATGGCAAAGAGGAAGGTAAAACCTGTTACAAGGTATAATACTACAGAGACCGCCGCCGCTACACAGGCAAGTACTCAACCGGATGAAAAGAATACGAAAGAAAAAAGCATAGTTGCAGATAACGGAGTTTATCACTTAAGTGAAAGCTCAAAGTACAGACCGTATTTATGGAAAAATGCCGACGGAAGTGCACCTGACTATAAGGCATATGTATTTGAACCTAAGTCATTTAACGGTCATACTGTATTTGTAGATCCCGGACATGGTGACAATAATGCACCTGAAGCAAACCAAAAAAGAGAAAAATATTATCCTGTAGATGATTCACTGTTAAAGAGCATGAATACTTCTATGGTAGGAAGTAAGGCTTATGGAGTCGGTGTTGAAGCCAGAGACAGCAAAAATGTCTATGACAAAACAGAGACGGAGCCTGAGTTCAGCTTAAAGGTTGCACTGAAACTTAAGGATTTGCTTATAAATAAAGGATATCGTGTGGTTATGAGCAGAACCGATTTTAATCAAAATATTTCAAACGGTGCAAGAAGTGCTATAGCAGGTGAGACCTCGGATATAATGGTATCGATTCATTCAAATACAGGAAAAAACTCAGGTACTCTAAGCTTCTACCCCGGAGACAATGACTATATATCAGGAGATACTTATCCGGGATATACAAGTATAATGGGACTTACAAAGTCAAATATAGAGTTGTCAAAAAAGCTTGCGGAAAATATGGAAAGCAACATTACTATGACTACAGGATTAAAGAATATGGGGACACATTCGGCAGTCATTAGAATATTCTCATATTCTTCAATACCTACCTGTTTGGTGGAGGTGGGATTTGCAGATAATGCAGATGATGCCAAGATACTCTCAACAAAGAAGGATGCCATTGCGACTTCTATGGCCAATGCTATAGATCAGTATTTTAACAAGTAGTGGAGGCTTTATGAGAAAAACAACAATATATTTATTTTGTATACTTGTTATTATGTGTATTTTGACAGGTTGCGGTTCAAAAAGTATAACAATAGAACTTGGCGGTGATAACAAGACTACAGAGGAAGATAGGGATGAAAAGGAATCTAAAGAGGATGAGAGCGTTCCTACGGTGGAAGAAAACAGTATAGTAGAGACAGAGACGGTGAGTACTCAAGATATGTCACAGACAACGCAGATACAGACTCAGGCGGAAGAGGCTGCTACTGCCAATACACAGGTTTTGACTACTCTTTATGTAGTGAACTGTAATGAAAGTATTACACTTCGCACAGCAGATTCTACAAGTGCAAAGGAGATAAGACAGATACCTTTAGGTGCGGCAGTAAGTTTTATGGAGAATGCATCAAACGGCTTTTATAAAGTCAGCTATAACGGCAGTACAGGCTATGCTCTGGCATCGTATTTAAGTGTTGACCCTTATGATCACTATGTGGCTTCCACAACTGCGGCAGACTTGTCATGGAGAGGCAAAGTAGTCAGATGCAATGAATTTATAACTCTTCGTAAGACTCCAAGTACAAAGGGAGAAGAACTTATAAAGATTCCGTTGGGAGCCATAGTTACAGTCTATAGCGGTGCCGATAACGGATTTTATTATATCAATTATGGCGGAATCGAAGGCTATGCATTGGCAAGTTATATTGATGTGTATTGATATTATAGTTAGTCGGCAGCCGGCTCAATATATTTAATGCTTTGTAGGATATATGAAAACTCGTATACACAAATAGAATACTATAAAGGTTGTATAAATATTGGATCGGTATATATCTTGATATATACTTGTTTTGAAAGTGTGGTGATTTTATGTTGGCAGCAAAAGTTTTTAAAAATGGTAGAAGTCAGGCGGTAAGATTGCCTAAGGAGTATAGATTTCATTGTGATGAGGTGATGGTAAATGAAATTGATGATGTAGTGGTTCTATTGCCTAAAAATAGCAAGTGGGATTCCTTTATTACAGCTATAGATATATTTTCAGACGACTTTATGGTTGACAGAGAAGATAACGAAGTTCACAAGAGTTCCCGATTTAGAAGTGTGTAATTGGGTCAAGTAAGCATGGAATCTGATTTTCCCCTTGCATTTAGGTAAGAAATATGCTATAGTAATTAAAATATGTTTGACAGGAAAGTGGGCCGGTGGGTCCACTTTTTTATGCATATGAAAGGATGGAAATGAGCAAAAGCGAAACTTATGTAAAAAGAACTGAAGAGTTCTTGGAAAAACTAAGCAGTGAACTGAAATTTGAGTTGGTAGATATCGAATTTGTCAAAGAAGCGGGAGAATACTACCTAAGGGTGTACTGTGATATGGATGGAGGTATAGGAATAGAGGATTGTGCCGAGATTTCAAGACATCTCAGTGATTGGTTGGATGAAGAAGATTTTATTGACGAAGGATATATTTTAGAGGTATCTTCACCGGGACTTGGCAGAACTCTAAAAAAGGACAAAGATTTTCTTAGAGAACTTGGAAAGGAAGTTGAGTTAAAGCTCTATAAGGCAAGGGACGGTGTGAAGGATTTCGAAGGAGTATTAAAATCATTTGACGGTGAAAATATAACCGTAGAAACAGAAGTTAAAGACGAGGTCTTTACAAAAAAAGAAATTGCAAATATCAGATTGAAAATAGATTTTTAACGGAGGATAATACAAAGGATGAATAAGGAATTACTTGAGGCACTTGATCTCTTGGAAAAAGAAAAAAATATAAGTAAGGCGGCAATTTTAGAAGCTATTGAGAACTCATTGATTTCTGCATGTAAAAACAGCTTCGGAACGGCAGACAATGTAAAGGTAAGTGTAAATCCCACTACATGTGACTATTCTATAATACAGGCTAAAGAAGTGGTGGAAAGTCTCGGTAATAAGCCAAGCTTGGAGGATAGAGCAACAAAGATATCACTTGCGGAAGCAAGAATGCAAAATCCGAATCTGGGTGTAGGAGATACAGTGTTGGTGCCTGTTATTTCAAAAGAATTCGGTAGAATTGCAGCAGGAGTAGCAAAGAATGTTATCTTACAAAAGATAAGAGAAGAAGAAAGAAAAGTCATCTTCAATGACTACTATATGAAGGAAAGAGATATAGTAAGCGGTGTAGTAACCAGATTTATGGGCAAGAATATAGCAATAAATCTTGGCAAAATAGATGCGGTACTTGCTGAAAGTGAGCAGGTAAAGGGTGAAGATTTAAAACTGGGTGACAGATTAAAGGTATTTGTACTTGAAGTAAAGGATAATCCCAAGGGACCCAGAATATCGGTATCAAGAACACATCCCGAGTTTGTAAAGAGATTGTTTGAAGCACAAGTACCTGAGATTAGAGACGGCGTGGTTGAGATAAAGTCAATAGCCAGAGAAGCAGGCTCAAGAACAAAGATTGCGGTATGCAGTCATGAGCCGGATATTGATCCGGTAGGAGCTTGTGTAGGTGTAGACGGTGTCAGAGTAAATGCCGTAGTGGAGGAGCTTCGAGACGAAAAAGTAGATATTGTAAACTGGGATGACAATCCGGCATATCTGATAGAAAATGCACTTTCTCCTGCAAAGGTTATAGCAGTTGTAGCAGATGAGGAAACCAAGGAAGCGGATGTAATTGTTCCCGATTATCAACTTTCACTTGCAATAGGTAAGGAAGGTCAGAATGCCAGACTTGCTGCAAGACTTACAGGATATAAGATAGATATAAAGAGTGAAAGTCAGGCAAGAGAGCTTGGAGTATTTGATTCTTTAGACGGAAGTGAAAATATGTCTGCAAATACAGATAATAATGAAGATGCTGAGGCAGAAAAAGAAAATGGCAACGATATTGAAGAATAAAGTACCTCAAAGGAAATGTATCGGATGTAATGAGTCAAAGCCTAAAAAAGAATTGATCAGAATAGTAAGGACACCTGAGGGAGAGATGCTTATAGACAGCAGCAAAAGAGCAAACGGCAGAGGAGCATATATATGCAATGATCCGGAATGTTTGCAAAAGGCTATAAAATCTAAAGGCCTTAACAGAGCATTTAAGATGAATGTAGATGCAGATGTTTTGTTAAAGCTTAGTGAGGAGATGGCAAAACTTGACAAGGGATAAGGTGTTAAACTTAATTGGACTTGCAATGAAAGCGGGTCATGTGGTGTCCGGAGAGTTTTCAGTGGAAAAATATATAAAGTCAGGCAAGGCAAAACTTGTTATAATAGCCACTGATGCATCACAAAATACAAAAAAGAAATTTGAAGATAAATGTAAATTTTATAACGTTCCAATGATAATATATTCTACAAAGGAAGCTTTGGGAATGACTTTGGGCAAAGGGCTTAGATCATCAATAACATTGACTGAGAACGGATTTAAAAGTGCAATATTAAAAATCACGGAGGGATGATAATTGAGAGTAAACGATCTGGCAAAAGAAATAGGTAAAAAAAATAATGAGCTTACAGCGTATTTGAAAGAAAATGGTATAGATAAAGCAGCCATGTCAAATATATCAGCTGAAGAAGAAAAAATGCTTAGAGAAAAATTTAATAATAAAGATGGAAATAAAAAAGTGAACAGTAAAGATAATATAGAAAATAACAAAATGGCGGAAACAGCACCGGTATCTGAGGAGAAAAAAGATGAAGCTCCAAAGAGAAAGGTAAATGTTGTATTCAGACCACAGAATGCACAGCAGATGAGCGGTAAGAAACCGGCTTCAAAGTCAGGTACTCAAACAAAAAAGAGTACAAAGAAACTTTCCGATACTGATACGGTAAAGAAGGTTGCAAGCAAAAATACAAATGAAGAGAAGAATACATCCGATATGCCCAAAGAGATAAAGAAGGAAACAAAGAGACAAGAGGAGAAGGTGGTGGAGAAGGCTGTAGAGAAGGTAACTGTATCAAAATCGGTTGAAAATATTGTACAGCCTGTGGCTGAAGAAAAAAAGAATGAGGCGGTACAGGAAGAAGTAAAAGATATTGTTAAACCGAGAAATGTCTATGCAGAGATGGAAGCTGCCAAAAAAGCAAAGGAAAATGCCGCACCTATCAGAAATATATTTAAGGAAAGAGAAGAAAGGGATAAGGCAAGAGGTAAGGATTCCAGATCTCAAAACAGAGAACAGGGCAGAGATAAGAAGCCTTTTAATAAGGATCAAAAGGGTAATTTTAAAAACGACCGAAGTCAAAAAGGCAAGGACGGAGACAATAAAAACAGAAACTTTACAGGCAAGGACAACAGAAGTTACGGTGCATCAAATGACAGGAATGACAGAAACAAGGAATTTTCCAAGGATAACAATGGCGGCAGAAACTTCGGAAATAATAAACAGCAGGGCTTTAAGAAAAATGATTCATCAAGCGGAGTTCCTGTGCTTGACGGCTTAGGAAAGAAGACTTCCAACAGAGTTAATAAGAATAACTTCAAAAATAATAATAAGAATGATAAAAAGCATAGGACTGAAGACGGACCGGCAAAGGGCAAGATAAGCAAGCATCCGTTTATAATGCCTACAAAGCAAAAGGTGGAAGAGGTACAGGATGATATCAAAGAGATTATCATACCTGAGACAATAACTATTAAGGATTTTGCGTCAAAACTTAAGCTTCAGCCGTCAACAATAGTTAAAAAGCTTTTCTTAAAGGGGCAGATAGTTACAATAAATACAGAGCTTACATTTGAGCAGGCTGAAGAGATAGCCCTTGAGTATGATGTTATCTGTACTATGGAAGAAAAGGTGGACGTTATCGGAGAACTTCTTGCAGAAGAGGAAGATCCGGAGGATACTCTGGTTCCAAGACCGCCGGTAGTAGTGGTAATGGGTCATGTTGACCATGGTAAAACATCACTTCTTGATGCTATCAGAAAAACAAATGTCACAAGCAGAGAGGCCGGAGGTATTACACAGCATATCGGTGCATATATGGTAAAGATCAATGGTGAACCTATTACCTTCCTTGATACTCCGGGCCATGAGGCATTTACCGCAATGCGTATGCGTGGTGCACAGGCTACAGATATTGCAGTTTTGGTTGTAGCGGCAGATGACGGCGTGATGCCGCAGACTGTTGAGGCTATTAACCATGCAAAGGCGGCAGGTGTTGAGATAATAGTTGCGATTAACAAGATTGA
The DNA here is from genome assembly GCF_000185385.1 of Lachnoanaerobaculum saburreum DSM 3986. Taxonomy (GTDB): domain Bacteria; phylum Bacillota; class Clostridia; order Lachnospirales; family Lachnospiraceae; genus Lachnoanaerobaculum; species Lachnoanaerobaculum saburreum. The sequence continues at coordinate 2,238,317 of NZ_GL622296.1, read as the reverse complement.
CAGACCGGCTGCCAATATAGACAAGGTAAAGCAGGAACTTTCAGAGTATGAGCTTATACCTGAGGATTGGGGAGGTTCTACTATATTTGTACCTGTATCGGCAAAGACAGGAGAGGGCATATCAAACCTTCTTGAGATGATTATACTTACAGCCGAGGTGAAGGAACTTAAGGCTAATCCGAACAGAAGGGCAAGAGGTCTTGTAATAGAGGCCGAGCTTGATAAGGGTAAGGGACCTGTGGCAAGAATACTTGTTCAAAAAGGTACTCTTCATGTAGGTGATTTCATAGCGGCAGGAGCCTGCTCAGGCAAGGTTCGTGCTATGATGAATGATAAAGGAGTAAAGGTAAAAGAAGCCGGACCTTCTACACCTGTTGAGATACTGGGACTTGACAATGTGCCGAATGCAGGTGAGGTATTTGTAGCTACAGAAAATGACAAGGAAGCTAAGGCATTTGCCGCAACATTTATCTCAGAGAGCAAGAATAAGCTTATAGAAGATACTAAGGCTAAGCTTTCACTTGATGATCTTTTCAGTCAGATTAAGGCGGGAAATGTCAAAGAACTTCCTATAGTTGTAAAGGCGGATGTACAAGGCTCTGTTGAAGCTGTAAAGCAGTCACTTACAAAGCTTTCAAATGATGAAGTGGCTGTAAAGGTAATCCATGGCGGTGTAGGTGCAATCAATGAGAGTGATGTTGTATTGGCTGCTGCAAGCAATGCAATCATTATCGGATTCAATGTAAAACCTGATCAGATGGCAAAGGCTACTGCCGAGAGAGAAAATGTAGACTTAAGACTGTACAGAGTAATCTATCAGGCAATAGAAGATATTGAGAGTGCTATGAAGGGTATGCTTGAGCCTATATATGAGGAGAAGGTTATCGGACATGCTGAAATCAGACAGATCTTTAAAGCATCAGGTGTCGGAAATATTGCTGGCAGTTATGTACTTGATGGTAAGTTTGTAAGAGGCTGTAAGGTAAGAATCACAAGAGATAACGAGAAGATCTTTGACGGAAATCTGGCATCACTTAAGAGATTTAAAGATGATGTAAAAGAGGTCGCTGCGGGCTATGAATGCGGTCTTGTATTTGAAAAGTTTAATGATATAAAGGAATTTGACCTGGTAGAAGCATATGATATGGTAGAAGTTCCAAGAAGTTGACAGAAAGGAATGTATGAGAAAGAATAGTTTGAAGTCCACTATGATTAACTCTGAAGTGATGAAGACTGTATCTGAAATCATCAGAGGAGAGGTAAAGGACCCAAGAGTTGCACCTGTCACCAGTGTTACAGATGCAGAGGTTACAACAGATCTCAAGTATGCTACAATATATGTCAGCGTACTTGGAGATGATGAGCAGTCAAAGAAGACATTATTAGGGTTAAAATCTTCAGCAGGCTTTATCAGAAAAGAGCTTGCAAGAAGATTGAACCTAAGAAATACACCGGAACTGAAATTTGTTTTGGATGAGTCATTGGCTTATGGTATGAAAATGGATAAGCTGATAGATGAAGTAATAAAAAAAGACGAGACAGGCAATGAATAAATTATTAGAGCTTATTGAGAAAGCAAAGAATATAGCGATTACAGGGCATGTAAGTCCTGATGGAGATTGTACAGGCTCAACACTTGCACTTTATAATTATATAACGGAAAATTTTGAAGATAAGCAGGTGAGAGTTTGTCTTGAAAAACCGTCAATGAAGTTTTCATATATGAAAGGGTTTGATCTGATAAGTGAGGACCCGTTCTTAGAAGCTGATTTGTTGGTATCCTTAGATGCTTCAGACAGAGAAAGACTGGGAAGCAGAGGTGTGATGCTTGATACTGCAAAAAACAGCATCTGTATAGATCATCATATCACCAATACAAACTTTGCCGGGCTTAATATAGTGGAGGACTTTAGAAGCTCCACATGTGAACTTTTGTATACACTGCTGGATTATGAAAAAATCAGTGTAAATACGGCTGTTTGTCTCTACACCGGTATAGTACATGACTCGGGAGTGTTTAAGTATCAGTCTACTACAAGGCAGACTATGGAAATAGCGGGCGCACTTATAGATAAGGGATTTGATTTTACAAAGATTATTGATGATACCTATTTTAAAAAAGACTTCAATGCTGCAAAGCTTCTGGGTCTTGTGCTTACAAATGCAAAATTGGAGTTTAACGGTCAGTGCTGTTATGGAGTTCTTGACTATGATACATGGACAGGCTATATTGACGATAAGAAAAAGATGGACGGCATCATAGACAATCTTAGAAATATATCCGGTGTTGAGATAGCACTGTTTATGTACGAGTCTGACAAGGGCGAATATAAAGTCAGTCTTCGCTCTATAAATAAGAATGTAAGCTCTATTGCTACAGCACTTGGTGGTGGCGGTCATATCAGGGCTGCCGGTGCTACAGTGTACGGTAGGGCTGATGAACTTCTGAAAAATGCTATATTGCCTATGATAAAGAAAGAACTGGATGGCTGAGAATATTTACAACGGAATAATAAATATCTTCAAAGAAAAGGGCTTTACATCTCATGATGTTGTAGCAAAGATGAGGGGTATATTAAAGCAAAAAAAGATAGGACATTCAGGTACTCTTGATCCTGACGCTACAGGTGTACTTCCGGTTTTACTTGGCAATGCTACAGTGCTGTCGGATATGCTTACAGATAAATCTAAAGAGTATGAGGCGGTAATGCTTTTAGGAGTTTCCACGGATACACAGGATATTACGGGTAAAATCTTAGAAAAAAGAGATACATCAAATCTTAATAAAGATATGGTAAAAGAGGTAATACTGTCTTTTTTAGGTGAATATATGCAGTTGCCGCCTATGTATTCCGCACTCAAAGTGGGCGGTAAAAAGCTTGTAGACCTGGCAAGAGAAGGTAAAGAAGTCAAAAGAGAGCCGAGAGCGGTATATATTTTTGATATCGATATAATGGATATAAGTTTGCCCGAAGTCAAATTTAAGGCTAAAGTATCAAAGGGTACTTATATAAGGACATTATGTCATGATATAGGAGAAAAGCTTTCGGTAGGAGGTTGTATGGAGTCACTTATAAGAACCAGAGTGGACAGGTTTTACATAAATGACGCAATTACCCTGAAACAAGTTGAAGAAAACAGAGAGTGTATAAAAAAGAATATACTGAGTGTGGAAGAATACTTTTCATTTCTGCCGAAAATAAATACCTCTCCTGAATTTGACAAGTATCTGCATAACGGCAATAAGTTAAAGCTTGACAAAAAGCCGGAAAACAGTGAATTATATAGATTGTATGATTCAAAAGACAGATTTATTGCAATATACAAAAAAGAGATGACTGAGCTAAAGCCATTTAAGATGTTTTTATAGACAGGTGATAATGTGATTACATTTATAAATACAACTGATATAAATATAACAGAAAAGACAGCTGTTGTTATTGGAAAGTTTGACGGTGAACACAGGGGACATAGAAAATTATTCAGGACTTTGAAGGATGAGGCGAACAAAAAAGGACTGAAGACTGTGGTATTTTCATTTAGAACATTGCCGTCAAACGTTGTAAAAAATAAACATACAACACAGATTTTCACAAATGTGGAAAGAAGAAAAAAATTAGAGGAACTGGGAATTGATTACTATATAGAATATCCTTTTGATATGAATATAGCCAGACTTACAGGTGAGGAGTTCTTAAAAGATATACTTATAAAAAAGCTTGGCATGGCAGAAATAGTAGCAGGAGATGATGCGGCTTTCGGATATAAAAAAAGCGGCAATGTTGAGCTGCTGAACAGACTTTCAAAGGATTTGGGTTTTGATGTAAAGATAATTACAAAGGAAAAGGATGAATTCCAAAATGATATAAGCTCCACTCTTATCAGAGCAAAGCTTGATGAGGGGGATATGGAAGAGGCAAATAAGCTTTTAGGAGGAGTGTATTCTATAAGCGGTATTGTTGAAGAAGGCAATAAGCTTGGTGCCAAGCTCGGCTTTCCGACACTGAATCTTTTCCCTTCAAGCGGAAAGCATTTGCCCAAGTCAGGAGTGTATGCTTCAAGGGTAAGAATAGGTGATGATGATACACTTTACCTTGGTCTTACTAATGTAGGCTCAAATCCAAGTATAAAGGATGATAAAAAGGATCATATTGCAAGAGTTGAGACATATCTCTACAATTTTGATGCCTCACTCTATGGACGAGAGATAGAGGTGTATCTATATAAGTATATAAGACCTGAGATAAAATTTGACAGTTTAGAGGCTTTAAAGAGCCAAATAAGCAAGGACAAAGAGGAAGTACTAAACTTCCTGAACAGTTGGGCAAACTGAAAGGAGATTTATGGAAGAGAAGGATCTGTTTGAAAACGGTATTGTAGATGACGGCAGTGTATCTGTGTCTATCACGCTTGATGATGATACGGTATTGGAGTGCATTGTACTGAATATATTCAGTGCAGGTGACAGAGAGTATATTGCGGTAATGCCTGAGACTGATGACGAAGAGGGAACAGTATATCTGTATAGATATTCTGAGACAGCTGACGGCCAGCCTGAACTTACAAATATAGAGACAGATGAGGAGTATGAGATAGTGGCGGATGCCTTTGACGAGCTTCTTGATGATGAAGAGTTTGAGGATATGCTTGGAGAAGATGAGTTATAAATAAGAATGTGAATTTAAGTTACAGTTTGATTGTTCGGTGAAACTGTAACTTTTTACATATTATATGGTGAAAGAAAATGAAAAAAGAATTAGACTATTTTTATGTTGAAAAGAAATATGGATGGGATCAAAATGATTTTAAAGATCTTTGGATGAACAAGGGAGGTTGTGCCTGTGTAACAGCCTGTGACAGCTTTATTTATATGAGAAAATATATGGGTAAAGATAAACTCTATCCATATGATATTGAACATATCGGTACACTTGATTATATTGACTTTTCAAACAGCGTAAAGCCGTATTTAAGACCGAGGTGGACAGGTATTGACAGACTTGAGATATATGTGGATGGAGTCGGTGAGTTTTTAGAAGACATAGATGAGCATTCTATAGGTTTGTCTGAATTTTCAGAAGATAATCCGCTTGAGGATGCGATAAAGGTGGTGAAAGCACAGATAGACGGAGGTTTTCCGATACCTATGCTTGAATTGATGCATAAAAATCCTAAGTATAAAGATTTTTCATGGCATTGGTTTTTGCTTACAGGCTATGAAGAAGACGGCGATAAGTTTATGGTCAAAGTAGTAAGCTATGGAAGCTATAGATGGTTTGACCTTGGTGAACTGTGGAATACAGGGTATAAAAGAAAGGGCGGACTTATATTATTCAGCAAAAACACTTGACAATATCTTAAATAAAGCATAGATTGATAAAAAAGGCTTAGGCAGTTGCAAAAAAGGATGGAATAAAGATGGATAAGAGAAATTTGACACTATTGACCGACTTGTATGAACTTACAATGATGCAAGGATACTATGTGGAAAACAATGTGAATGAAACGGTTATCTTTGATATGTTCTACAGATCAAATCCGAATAAGAACGGATATGCCATTTGTGCAGGGCTTGATCAGGTTATTGATTATATCAACAATCTGCACTTTGATGATGAAGATATAGAATATCTTAGAAGTACAAAAATATTTAGAGATGATTTCTTAGAGTATTTGAGAGGCTTTAAATTCACAGGAGATATTTATGCCATACCAGAGGGCAGTGTTATTTTTCCGAGAGAGCCTCTTGTTAAGGTTATTGCACCTATAATGCAGGCACAGCTTATAGAAACCGCACTGTTAAATATCATCAATCATCAGTCACTTATAGCAACAAAGGCTGCCAGAGTAGTCCTGGCGGCGGAGGGTGACGGAGTGATGGAGTTTGGGCTGAGAAGAGCACAGGGACCGGATGCAGGTATTTATGGTGCAAGAGCGGCTGTGATAGCCGGCTGTGTAGGAACCAGCAATGTACTGTGCGGAAGGATGTTTGATGTGCCGGTACTTGGAACACATGCACATAGCTGGATTATGAGCTTTCCGGATGAACTGTCGGCATTTAGAGCATATGCAAAGACTTTTCCGACAGCATGCACGCTTTTAGTGGATACCTACGATACCTTAAAGTCAGGTATACCGAATGCGATCACAGTATTTAAAGAGATGAGAGCGGCAGGTATACCGCTTAAGAACTACGGTATAAGGCTTGACAGCGGTGACCTTGCATATCTTTCAAAGAGGGCTAAGGAAATGCTTGATGAGGCAGGATTTAGCGATGCGGTTATTTCAGCTTCAAATGATCTGGATGAAAATATAATCTCATCACTTAAGCTTCAAGGTGCCGCTATCAACAGATGGGGAGTGGGTACAAATCTTATTACATCCAAGGACTGTCCTGCATTTGGCGGTGTATATAAGCTTGCAGCGGTTAAGGATGATAAGACAGGTGAGTTTATACCGAAGATAAAGCTTTCAGAGAATGCAGAAAAGATTACAAATCCGGGAAACAAAAAGATCTACAGAATCTATAATAAGAAGACCGGTAAGATAATAGCGGATTATATATGTTTGGAAGATGAAGTTTTATCAGAAGATGAATCACTTATGCTTTTTGATCCTGTGGAGACATGGAAAAGAACAAAGTTAAATACAGGTTCATTTGAGACTAAGGAATTATTGGTTCCGATATTTAAAAATGGTGAATGTGTGTATAAGTCACCTTCAGTTATGGAGATAAGAGAATTTTGCAAGCAGGAGCTTGACACTCTTTGGGATGAGTCAAAGAGACTTGCATATCCGCATGAGACCTATGTAGATCTGTCACAGAAGCTTTGGGATATGAGATATGAGCTTTTACAAAAATATCATTATCAGGAATTATAGTATAGAAAGAATATTATGATACAGGAGATATACCCGAAGGTCTTTTATCCTGAATATAGGAGAAAAAAGGCCCAAAAAGAAAATAATAAGAATTCATTTGTTTTGCATTTTGAATACAATAAAGTGATGCTGATAAAGGATGCACTGACAAAAGAGATTAGACTGCCAAGGTTTAAAGACTTGGAGGAAGATATTGAGGATATATATGATAAATCCGTCTATGTAAATGCAGTAGATGATGAGGAGTTTTATCTGGCAGATGATATGCAGGTGCCGGAGTTTGGCGGCTTCTATATGGAGGGGATGCAGGTATTTCGTGAGTTTAAGCCACAATATCAGGCATTTGCAGGTATCAGTGCCTCACAGGTCTACAGATGGATGCAGAGCAGAAAGTACTGTGGATACTGCGGGACTAAAACAGAGAAGTCAGGTACTGAAAGAGCTTTAATTTGTCCGAAATGTAAGCATATAGAGTATCCTAAGATATCTCCTGCAATCATAGTGGCTATCAGAGACGGCAATAGACTGCTTCTGACAAAGAATGCGAAGGGTACATACAAGTTTTATGCACTTGTAGCAGGTTTTGTGGAGGTAGGAGAGACACTTGAAGATGCTGTAAGAAGAGAGGTGAAAGAAGAAGTAGGGCTTAAGGTGAAGAATATACAGAGCTATAAGTCACAGCCTTGGTCATTTTCAGACTCTTTAATGGTTGCATTTATTGCAGATTTGGATGGTGACGATACAATTACCTTACAAAAAGAGGAACTTTCTGAGGCAAGATGGTTTGAGAGAGAGGATGTACCTGTACTGCCGTTTCATATCAGTGTAGGACATGAACTTATACAAAAGTTTAGAGACGGGGAAATATAAAAAGTCGGGGAAACCCGACTTTTAAGGCAGTCTGTAAGGATAAAAAGGTAGATTCCTTACAATACCGTATATTATCAAAATAACTATAATTAAAATCATTGTATTGTTTTCTAATTTACTTATTTTTCTTTGACCTGTTCTTATATATCTTATCTGATAGAAGATATAATAGAGTGCTATGAGAGGTGTCAGAAAGACAAGTACCTGATTATAATAAAAGGCTGATTTTATATCACCATGTGAGATTGACACGCACATTCTGCTGACACCGCAGCTTGGACAGTTCAGATGTGTAAGTGTTTTGAACGCACAAGGGATTCTTATATGAAAATTATAGAGTATATATAAAAAAATACCAAGGCAAAGTATTGCAATGGTATTTTTTATTGTTCTTTTAAGTCTGTCTTTCATATATTTATATTATAATGTAGGCTTATCAACTATGGTATAATTCTGTTCATCGGCAATAACATTGATACTGTTTTGTAATAGTATGTATACAACCATAATCAAAATAGGTATAAGATATCCCAGTATAATAAGTATCAAATACAAACTGGAACGATTTTCAGGCATTCTACCAAATTCTATTGCTTTTTGATCTAATAGTTCACCTGCCTTATAAAACCAATATATAGAGTATATTCCACAGGTAACAATACTCAGAAGAATAACTATTATAGGAGACATACTGTCAGGGTCTTCTGATATGGTATTAATATCGCTAATCATGCAATAAAGCCAGTAGATACCATAAATACCACAGGTAACAAAAGTTAAAATAATACATGTGGCTATATTCTTTTTTTCTAAAGTCATAATACTCCTTTCAAGATATGGTATAAATAAAGTTTATCACCACTTATAATGCTAATGCAGTGTACCAAAAAATAAACTTATTGTAAAGAGAATAAATATAATTGTAAAGTTTTATTTTATATTCCCTCTAAATATTTATTTCAGACAATCTTGAAATAAATGACACTACTCTTTAACAATATCTCTTAAAGCTCCGGTGTGGTCAAAAATCAATTGAAGTTTTTCACCTTCAGTATCAGGAAGCTTAAATTCACCGTATTCATCCTGCTGTGGAGATGAAATTTGTGCACTGAAATTATATTTTACAGATTCCGGAATAGGGACGTAATAAACAATATCCGTTGAAAGCTCGCTTTCTGTAGGATTATCAGGCAGCGGACGGTACAGTAAAGTATTTTCGCCCGTTTTCCAGACCTCGGCATTTTGCTTAAATTCACTGTCTGACCACTGTTCAAAAACCTTAGGCTTATCGCCGCCCTTTCTGACAACTATATATTCTGTGTTTAATCTGCTATAGCTCATTCTCCATCCTACATCCTGATATGGGGTATATATTTGGGTGAAGACCATCAATAATAAATCTCCGTCAACCAATTCCGCTTTGCCGATTGACTTACCTGTCTGACTGTTCGGATCAACTTTAAAAAGATCTGAAATCAGAGGTTGTCTGCCTTTTCGGTCAATTTTATAAACGGATCCCTCATCAATATCAAGCTCACCGTCAGATCCACCTGCTACAATATCAATTTTCCCGTTATTTGCAAAAATAAGTGGAATATTAGGAGCCGTTTCTTCCTGTATGCCCGTATCTTGAGATATAAGCTCCAGACTGTTTTCTTCTAAGCGGGCTTTATAAATTTCTACATTTTCCAAAAAATGTCCTGTTCCGCCATAATATCCAAATGTTAGATAAAACTCTTTTCCATCCTCAGTCAGTCTTTTAAATTCCGGAGAGGAATATGATTCTTTATTTTCATTAAGATTTCCTACAATAATATTTTCCTCAGGTTTATCAAAACTTCTTCCAAAAATCTGTCTTGAAGTAACATTATACCCGTCCCCGGAATAATTATCACCTTCTATGAGGAAACCGTCATTTACAAAACCCAGAAATACAACAGGGGAACCTTCTTCACTTGCCCAAATATAAGGTGTCTCTTTAGAACTTAAATCTATAACAACGGCAGAATCCCAATCTCCCTTAGCCAGATACTGCCCGTTTTCACTTATTCCAAGTATCGCACCTGCTCCAAGTTCTTTCCTGTCTTCTCCCTCCATATTTACACTATAGCTTTTTGATGTCCCGTCATCAGTCATTTCCGACAGATAAAACCTTTGATTACTATAGTACAGTTTACCATAGCCGCTATCTTTAAAGAGTTCCTCTACCTTACCGTCTTCTCTTAGACGGCAAATCCATGAGATACCGGTGTAAGTAGGATATTCTAAAAACTCACCGAATAATGCATTTTTCTCCAATGCATATTCACCGTATTTTCTAAAATATATATCAGAACCGATTTTAACAAAATAAGCACCGTTATTTATAATGTTCTCATTTTGTACATTACCGTTATCCTGATTTTCACCTTGCTTTTTTGCATCACTTTTTTCTGTTTTATCAGAACTTTCTGAGCTTTGCTCTGTTTTAGTATCGGACTCTGCTTTTTGTGAGAGAGTGCAGGAACAAAGAATCATTCCCATACAAAGCATTACAAAAACGGATCTTACTCTTTTTATCATATCTCCTCCTTATAAATCAATCGTAGTTGTAAGATTGCTTATTTTTAAATGTGACATTTGCTTTTTTAGAACCATTAACAGTTCCAATATAAAAGCAATAATTGGTATATGTTTAACTTTATTGAGTTAAACCACGTAATAATTCCAAAGAATGATATGGAATACAGCATATTTTATATGTCTTATTATAGCATTTATGATAGCTTCGGTATATAGATAAAACCAAATTATTTACGGGAGAACTTTTTGATGAAATATAAATAATACAGATGTTGCAAGGTTTTCTTACGCGATTTTAAATCTATATAAAGGTAAAGCCCGAATTGCTTGCGTATTTTTAGAGAAGATACTACACTATATTTAAAGAAATTTCGATTCAGGCAATAATATTAAATGGGATTGTTACAGAATTTATTATGCTCTAAGAGAGTGAAAAGTTTAATTTTATAAGATTATGTATGAAGGAAACAGATAAAAATATGTTTAGAACGGAGAAAATAATGATCGTTTTAATAACAGGTGCATCACATACAGGTAAGACTGTGCTTGCTCAAAAATTACTTGAAAAGTATAAATATCCTTATTTATCGATAGACCATTTGAAAATGGGGTTAATTCGTAGCGGATATACTAAACTTACCGTTAAAGATGATGATAAGCTTACAGAGTATCTTTGGCCTATTGTTCGTGAAATGATTAAAACCACCATAGAAAACAGGCAAAATTTTATTGTTGAAGGATGCTATATACCCTTTGATTGGGTTAATGATTTTGAAAAAGAATATCTTGATAATATAAAATACTACTGTCTTGTAATGAGCAAAAAATATATTGAGAGTAACTTTGATAATATAAAAAAATATGCAAATACCGTAGAAAGTCGCATAGATGATGGATGGTGTACTATGGAAAGCGTCTTAGAGGAAAACACTAAATTTTTTACAGGTGCAAAAAAACATAATGCAAACATTGTATTTATTGATGACAGTTATAAAGTAGATATTGATTTGTGAGGAGGGTGTTAAAGCAAAAAATCGACTAAATTTGTAAAAGGGTGAAGGAGGAGAAACATTAAGTACTTTTTAAAGAAAGCTAATATAGTATATTTGTAAAGTTGTGTATTTGAAGAAAAGATACATATAAGTAAGTTTGAAAATGTATCCGTAAAAGTTGAATATGTAATTGAAATTATAATTGAACGGTTTTTTGAAATAACGTATAATATAAGTAAATATGACGAAAATGTGATTATCAATATTTAGTGTCATTACAATTTATGAAAAAGGTTTAAGAGATTTGCTAATCCTTAAAATTGGTTTTAATTTTGTGTAATATATTACTAATACTAACATTTATTAAGACATGTGTAGATTTAAATATAATAGTAGTTAATACTACAATCCCACTTTTAGTATATGAAAAATGAGTCACATGTTAGTCATAAATATAAATAAAATAGCAATATAGGAGAAGATGTTATATGGATACAGTCTTATTGAATAGTAAGATGAATGAGTATATGTTTCGACTGAATCGGAAGATGAGCGAATGGCTGTCAAAGAAACTTCCAAAAATCACTGATGATTGGTGGCAGGACTTAGTTATCAATAATCTCAGCCCACATCAGAGAGAGAATGTTCTTCGAGGCGGTATTAAGGAAATTGAAGGTCTTGATTTGGCAGCATTACTTCGTATTGTATATCGTAACTGGTTTGTTATTACAGGTATGTTTTATCTTAACAATAAGGAACGTGAAAAAATTCATGATATGCAGCAGATTAGGAATGATTGGGCACATATTGCTCAAAATCGTATATATAAAGAGAAGGTTATTAATGATATAAATGTTATTATTGATCTTATGTATACATTTGATGCTTCTATGCAGGAAACAAGAGATATGGAAGCTTTAATTATGGATGTAGAAGAAGATAAGGATTTACAGGGAGTAGTATCGGAGGATACTGTTAAAAAAACTGGAGTATTGGAGGCTTCCGAGAAAATAGTCATATCTGAAACTACTGATATTACAGTGGGAAGTGTTGTGACGCTTGTAAGTAATTCTAAGATTATCGGTGCAGTTATTGCAATAGATGGTAACAGCTACTCAGTACTGATTAATGGTGATATACAGAAATTTTATCGTGAGCAAATTCAATTACAGGAAAATAAAAAGGCAGAATATTATCTTACATTAAAAGAAGTACGTGCAGCACTCACAGCTTATCAAATAAATAATCCGGGTTCAGGGAATTTGTATTCGTTAAATGCAGCCAGAATTGATTTTGTACCATACCAGTTCAGACCGGCTCTGAAAATGATTAAGTCAGACAGCCCACGTATACTTGTAGCGGATGATGTAGGTGTAGGTAAAACAATTGAAGCAGGTTTAATTCTAAAAGAAATGGAAGCAAGATCTTCTCTAAGTTCAGTTCTTGTTATATGTCCACGACCTCTTGTAGCTGAGAGAAAATGGCAACTTGAAATGAAGCGTTTTGATGAAAATTTTACTCAGTTAGATGGTAGGACACTTGCAGAATGCATACAGGAAACAGATCGTGACGGAGAATGGCCTGAAAGATATAGTAAAACAGTTATCCCGTATTCTTTATTTAATGAAGATTCCATTCTTGGAACGCAGTCAAAGTCCTCAAAAAAACATAGGAATTTAGGCCTTGCAGAGCTTGATCCGATTCCACATTTTGATCTTTTAATTGTTGATGAAGCTCATAATATCCGTAACTCTAATACATGGATGTATCGTGGAGTTGAACTTTTTTGCCGTAATGCTGATGCAGTTGTATTCCTTACAGCTACACCGCTTCAGAACAGCAATAATGACTTATATACAGTACTAAACCTTTTAAGACCGGATTTAGTTATTGATAAGGATACATTTAAGACTATGTCAGAGCCAAATAAGTTTGTTAATAATCTTCTTCATATTGTGAGAAATCAAGAAGAAGACTGGCAGAAAGCAGGAAAGCAGGAAATATCTAATATACTTGGAACCACATGGGGAAGAAATGTTATTCAGCATAATCCTGACTTTGAAAAAATTTTCACTGTCTTGGACAAAAAGGATTTATCCAGAGATGAGAAGATTAAGGCAATATCTATTATAGAAGGATTTCATTCATTCCATACAATGATTAATCGTACCAGAAGAAAAGATATCGAAGATTTCTGTATTCGTAGAACGCAGACTGTAAAAGTTCCGTTCAATAGTATTCAAAAAGATCTTTACGATACTTTGATAGAGTTTGAAAGTACTGCCTTGGCTCAGTTACATGGTAGACAGAGTGTACGTTTTATGCTTTGCACAATTATGCGTCAGGCATCCAGCTGCATTTATGGTCTTGCACCATTTATGAATGATTTAGTAGATAAGAGATTAGCACAGATTCAGGAAGATGGTGAATTATATGAGAATGATTTTGAACTGAATTCGGATGAGGAAAACACTTTGTTTGAACTGGCTGATGATATATCAAAACTATCGAAGTCTCTTACTATAGACGACCCTAAATTTATGAGACTTCTTGAGATAGTGAATCAGAAGCAGAAAGAAGATAATAATCGTATTATTGTATTCAGTTCATTTAGACACACACTTGGTTACCTGAAGAAGAATTTAAAAAAACATGGTATCCGTGTAGGTCAGGTAGATGGATCAGTACCAGACGAGGAGAGATTTAATCTTCGTAAGAGATTCTTACTTGATAGGAATGAGAAGGATGCAATAGATGTTCTTTTGTTTAGTGAGGTTGGATGTGAAGGTCTGGATTACCAGTTCTGTGATTCTATGATCAACTATGATTTACCTTGGAACCCAATGAGAATTGAGCAAAGAATTGGACGTATTGATCGTCGTGGTCAAAAGAGTGATACAGTAAAGATCTATAATATGATCACAGAGGATACAATTGATGCTGTGATTTATGACAGGTGTCTTTCAAAGATTGGAGTGTTTGAGGAAAGCATTGGTGATTGCTCAGAAATTCTTGGCGATATTTCAGATCAGATATTCAAGATTATGTTTGATTCTGAGCTTACGGATGAAGAACGTAAGATGAAGATTGAGAAGATGGCAGACAATGAAGTAATGAAGGTTCAGGAGCTTCACCGTTTGGAGCAGGAAGAAAAATCATTGTATGGATTTGACCTTTCAAAATATATGATAGATAAGGATGTTCAGGAAGCTGAAAATCAGTGGATTAATCCTCAGAGCATGAATGAGATGGTGGGTGTATTTTTTAGTGATTACCTTGGACATGGGGAGTATTTGAGAGGTAAAGCAGAACTAAAGACACTTAGACTTGCTTCAGATAAGCGCAGACTACTTCTTGACGATTTACTCTCAATGCAGCTATCGGCTAATAATAATGCTGTTAAGATTTGGAAGGCATACCTTAAGTCTGATAAACCGGTTCTTTATGTAACCTTCGACAGTAATTATGCTAAGGATAATAGAGATATTACTTTCCTTACACAAATGCATCCGCTGGTTATGAGTGCAGCAGCATATGTGAGTAGAAAATTCCCATGTAATCTTAGTGTGTGTATTTCAGATTCAGGAATACCGTCAGGCAATTATGAATTTACAATTTATGCATGGAAGTATGTTGGATTAAAACCTGATATAAGGTTAATTGCTATCAGTGATAATGAAGAGGTTGAGAAGAATATTCTTTCATTCATTCATTATGCTTCTGAATACTTAGGTAAAGAAGCGTTTCATTCTGACCAATGGGATGACATGGATAGATTGCATTACCGAAGATGGCAGATTGCAAAAGATGTATATACAAAAGATGTTAGAAATGAGTGCGAATACCGCTTGGAGCAGATAGCACATTCCGCTAATCAGCAGGAGACCATTGTTAGAGCTCAGATTGATGCCGCAACAGATGATAAGATTAAGAGAATGAGAGTATCACAGCTTGAGAATCTCAAGAAGAAATATGAAGAACAGAAAAGAAAGGTAGAAGAGACCATTAGTAAGGCAGATATTCACACCAATTTACTTATTAGAGGTGTATTGCATGTGGTCTAAAAGAATGTGGGAAATTGAAAGTGAGTAAGATTAATTATCAGGCAATATATGAGAAAAATAAACATGATTGGTTTGCTATGACGGAGGAGCCTCAGAAATATGAGGCTCTTTTGGCGGGACATTATTCAGATAGTAACCATTTTGTATATGAGCTTTTGCAGAATGCAGAAGATGTAAGAGCAAGTAAGGTTGTTATTGAGTACTATTGTGATAAGCTTGTTTTTTACCATAATGGAAAACCTTTTGACGAGGATGATGTACGTGGAGTTTCATCTATGTTGATGGGGACCAAGAGTAGAGATGATGCAAGTACAATTGGAAAATTTGGTATGGGGTTCAAATCTGTATTTAAGTATACATATCAACCGGAGATTTATTCTGATGAAGAAGGATTTATTATTCAGAATTATCTTCTGCCTAAAGAAGTAAATAATAATTGGGATTTTAGAAAGATAAAAGAAGAGTTCAATTATTCGGATGGCAGTAAAAAAGTATATGTTTTTGCTAACTGTGAGCATCTAACAAAAATTATAATTCCTTTCAATAAGATTGATTCCAAGGGAAAACTTAGTTATGTAAGTGGTAATGACGTATTGGATAAATTAGAGGGATTATCAGGAGAAATTCTTCTCTTTCTGACATGTATTCAGGATCTTTATTGGATTAATAAGGAAGCCGGTAAATATGCTCATATTACTTTGAGCAAGGACTCAAAAGACGAGAACCTTATAACTTGTCGTATATCTGGAAACAATAGTGATAGAAAAGAAGATATTTCAAAATATTTGAAGTATAAAGATGTCTTTGATCATCCTGATATGAAAAATGCTGAAGTAAGTGTTGCATATAAGGTTAACAGTCTGGCTAAAAATGTTAATGAGATCAATAGTTCACCTATATGGGTGTACTTTCCAACCAGAGATAACACAAGACTGCCATTTCTGATACAGGGAAGTTTTGAAACAGCAGTTTCAAGAGAAAAATTGATGACACCGTCAGATTTTAATAATGTACTTTTTAATCGACTTGGTGCTTTAATAGCAGAGTCTATGGAAGATCTTGGCAGAAGAGGATTAATTACTCAGAACTTTATACGTCGAATTATTTTAGCCGCATTTCAGGACGAAGTAGAAAATAATACTATTCCCGGGTTGTCAAAGAAGATAACTAAAGTATTTAAGTCAAAACCACTGGTTCCTGATGCAAATGGACATAGTCGTATGGCATCAGATTTAAAAATTGCTGTTCCATTTTCGCTTGCAGAACAGGCAAACTCGGTACTATGGATAGATGCATTTGATGGAGTGGGGGAATTTGTTGCGCTGAATGCAGAACATGAGTTAAGATTTACAGAATATTATTCTTGGTTACGTGATAAGTTAGAAATACCGGTCTTTAGCTTTAAAGATTGGGCTCAAAAACTTTGTGAACAACCGGAACGTACAGTAAGCACAACAGATGGAACGCTGGATGAGCTGAAGACTTTTTATAGCTTCATAAGTGAGTATCAAGATAATTATTACAACAATGAAAGAACAAATTCCAGAGCAGGAGTTTATGAAGCAACTATTAGAGGGTGTTTACCGGGAGCCTGGGAGTATCTGAGAGAAGCACCCATTGTTCTCAATGCGGAAAATCGAATGATTCCGGCATATAAGGATGATATGCTACAGATTTATTTATCTTCATCAAGCAAATACAGGACAATTCTGAACTCAAAGATTGTAAGTAGGCATATCGCAAAAGATTACCATAAACTGTTATCAGAGGGATTAAAGATTGCAGAATTTGACAATTATCAGTTTGTAAAGGAAAAAGTAATTCAGAAGTATGTGGAAAGCATTGATGGTGGGATAGGGTTTGAAGATGTGGAAGATCTTAAACAGATATTCAGCCTTTTTGATGAGGTTGATGATGCTGATGAGGTTAGGCAAATGCTTAAAGATGCATACATTATAAAAGTAAAAAATGAAAATGAGAATGAAAGTAGAGAAGAATTTGCGAAGCCGGAAACTGTTTATATTGAACATTCAGATGAGGGTATTGATTTATCAGTATATTATCATCCGATAACTCTTGCTTATGATGACGGCGAAGAGGACGAGGATGGTAATATTATATATACAGATAGTGATGAGTTATATGACTTCGGACTGCAACATATTGATACAAAGTATTATGAGACTAATGGTATTTCTATTAGCCAGCTTAAAAAACTCGGATTAGTCACTACACCGATAGTTGAAGGAAATCGTTGTGGAAGAGGCCATGGTGATGACTATTGGGATGCATTGGGAGAATTTTGTCCATTTATTAATATAGATTGTTTGGAAGATAATCTTGAATATATTGAAACTCATATAGATTCAGAACTGGCAAAAAAGAAGTCGTCTGAAATTCTTAAACTTTTACTAATTATCTCGAAAAAGCTAAAGGGTTCAATAAAGAGAAGGCAAAGAAATCCATATACGAAGGAAGAGACAGCTAATTTGCTTGAAACAATTAATGCTTATAAATGGCTATTTGATAAGTCGGGGAAGCTTTATCCTCCAATAGAGTTATCACGTTTTGACTTGGATGAGAATATCTATGAAGATATTCCGATTAATAAGCATGGATTTGAAATATTGGGATTTGTTGAAAAGGATGTAGATGTAAAGGCTGAGACTTTTGAAAAAGTACAGGCTCTTGATCGTAAAGATAAGAAAATTGTATTTCGACAGTTGGCAAAAGAGCTTGGCTATGATCCTGATTTTTTTGAAAAAAAACAGGTGCAGAACAATATACCTTATGTGGATGATGATGTGGATGATGAAGTATTTGATCCAATTTCATGGATATCAGATGAGTTTCCACAACACAGAGTTAATGATTTTGAGAACTTGACAGGCCATGTACGAAGGCAGTTTTTCTTTGCAGATCCTGTTAAGTATGAGAAGGTGATGCGTCAGATTAGAACAAGTAAGTCACAAAAAGCAGTTAGAGCATACACTATTGGTATGTATTTGAATGAAAGCGGTGTGAATATTTGTCAGATGTGTAAGAAGCCTTCACGACATGTTGATGCTGTTGAAATTGCAAATTTCGGAATTGAAATGCCACAGCTAAATCTGTCTTTATGTCCATATTGTGCAAGGGTATATAAGGAACTTAGAGATGTTTCAAAAGATTATTTTAGGGAAAAAATTAGAAATGCAATTCTTGAACTTGATGTAAAGAAAATAGAGGATGATTATAAAATTGAGATTTCTAAAGATGAGATAATTGATTTTACACAGACACATATTGCAGAGGTCAAGGAGATAATAAAACTTATAGATGAATATGGAGTTCCTGAATCACAAAACAAAGATATTGATATTGAGGTACATCTAAAGAAACAGGTAAAAGATGAAAAGACAATAGGAACGGATAATCTACATGATAGAGTTGATGTAAATATTCTTAAGGAAGGAGATATGGTTCAAAACGCAAAGTATGGTCAAGGTACAATTGTAAATATTGATACTATTATGAACCATATTGATGTTGAGTTTGAAAATGCAGGTAGGAAAACATTTGAGGTACCCACTTGTTTTGAAAAAGGTTTTTTAAAATTAACCACTAAATCAGATGATGCTAACTCATATACCTCATTAGAAGAACATAATGAAGTTAAAAGTAATAATCAATTAACTTTGGTTAGATACTTTACTGAATCGGGTTTTGAAGTAATTGATAAACGTGATAGAGGTGGAGCTCTATGGGTTGTAGGTACTAGAAAACAACTTGAGGATACTGTAAATGAAGCAGAATCAATATTTAGTGTGGAAGGTACGTATTGTGATGGTGGTCGTGCAGTAGGATATAGAAAATCATGGTTTACAAGAAGTAAAAAATAGGAGGTGATTAACATGGCTCAGCATATTTCCGTTAGAGTTGCATGGCATGATCATGGATGGGACGGAACAGTATGTCAGAATCCGGGAGATAATAACTCATGTCTTAGGCTTAAAAATATATCGGAAAATAGAGATGATACGTTTGAAAAAAGTGTTTGTGGACAGTGTATGACATATAATGAAGAGAAGTTGCCTTGCATAGCTGAAAGTTCAGCTTTTATGTCTAATTGTGATTTGGTACGCACTACAGTTCATCCTTACAAGCAGTCAAATAAAAGCTCACATGGTCATTTTCTTCCAACAGATATTGTATATCCTGCGTATTCCTTTGTTACAAAACCATTTGCATGGATGATGCTTAAAAATATTGATAAGAAGCAGGAAGAGTTCGGTATTGATTTCAGCTTGGAGCGTGAGCCGATTTTGGGATTTAAAACAGATTGGATTCAGGATGCAATGAATCATAGGGCTATCTTTGATACTTTTTATAGGGATATTGTGCCTAATCAGTCCTTGGTCATTGCTTATACAAAACAAGTCCCGTTTGTTGAAGATACACGTCGAGTTATTATCGGTATGGGACATGTTAAGAGATATATTCCGGCAGTTGAGCATAAACATACAGATGAGAATACTCTTAGATCAATGACATGGGAGGGACATATCTGTCATTCTATTCGGCGTGATCACCAAGATGGATTTATTATTCCATATCAGGAAATGATAGAGTATGCCAATACACACCCGGATTTTGATATGTCAAGCATTACAGTATTTGCACCGGAGGATGCTTTTGAAGAATTTTCATATGCTACAGAACATGTAAGTCATGATGCAACTATTGATGTGATTCTTTCATGTATAAAAGCATTTGAAATTATAAATAATTGCCTAGATGAAGATTATTCCAACGTTCTGGATTGGTTAAATATAAGGTTATCTGAGGTTTGGGAAGACAGAGGTGCATTTCCCGGAATGGGTGCTATGCTCACAGCACTAGAACTGCCGTTAGGAGTGTTGATTGCTCGACAAATCAAGGAAAATGTCAAGGATGGAGATGATATTTGGGACAGCGTTGAACTTTTGTTTGAAAACCCTGAAAGTGTAGTAACAAATAACCTTGCAGTAAAAGTTACTCCGGTTCTAAAGTTGACATGGAAGCACATGTCCCATGAAAGGAAGGTATTATTTAAGCTGCTTTCAAGATTATCTCTTAATATAGATCAGGCAAAAATGCTGTTCTATGAGGATGAGAGAATAAAAGCAAGAATTCACTGTACAGATGATGAAATAATTAAGAATCCATATATTCTTTATGAGAAGACAAGACTTAAGATAGATGGTTTCTATGTTTCTGTATGTAAAGTAGATAGGGCGATATTCCCAATTCCATATATCCGAGAAAGATATCCTTTAGAGCATCCTACTATGTTGAATTCAGAGAATGATCAAAGGAGAATACGAGCTATTGCTATTGCAGCGTTGGAAGAGGCTGCAAATGAAGGACATACTATTCTTCCAAAGGACGTTTTATTAGATAGAATTAAGAATATGAATCTAGATCCTATATGTCCCGTGACTATGGATATTATAGAAGCTATTCAAAAGTTCCTCATGGCAGAAATTATTAAGCGTGAGATGAGGGATGGTACTAAGTATTACAAGCTGGTTAGAATTCAAGAGTTTGATGATATTATAGAGCGCAGAATAAGTCGTAGATTGAATGCACCAGAACTTCCTATAGATGCTGACTGGAGACAGATGCTTGATGATAAGTTTAATGACGGATTAAAGATTTCCGAACAAGAGGAACGTGCAAGAATGGAGAAGACGGCTATTCTTGAAGAATTGGCTAAATCTAGAATCTCAGTTCTTGTTGGTGATGCAGGAACAGGAAAGACAACTGTGTTATCTGTATTATGTAGCCATCCTGATATTAAAGCAGGAGGAGTTTTGCTGCTTGCTCCAACGGGAAAGGCAACTGTACGTCTGCTGCAGAGTATGGGAGATGATGCAAGGGGATTTACTGCCCTAAATGTTGCACAGTTTCTTGTTAGAAGTAAACGCTTTGATTGGAATGATATGAGGTATGTTCTTTCGGATACTGATTATAAAGATGTACCGGATACTGTCATTATTGACGAATCCTCTATGTTAACAGAAGAGATGTTTGGAGCTTTGATACAGGCATTAAAGAGAGCTAAGCGTATTATTTTTGTAGGTGATCCGAATCAGCTGCCACCTATAGGCTCAGGAAGACCGTTTGTGGATTTGGTTTATATGTTGAAAGTAAATCTTGATATGGGATTATTTCCACATGTATGCAGACATTATGGTGAACTGACTGTAAATCGTAGGCAGAAATCTGATGAGGTTAGATCAGATGTACTCTTATCGAGACTATTTACGACAAATGAACAGATAACTGATGATGATATTATTGCAGATATTGAGAAAAACAGAGATCCCAATATTGAAATCAAGCAATGGCGTTCTAGAGAAGACCTTGAACAATTGTTATTAGAGACAATGGCTAGAGAAATAGGTATGGAAGATATAGATGACCAGGAAGGATTTGATATATCTCTTGGCGGAGTGAAGACAGATTTTGGCATCTACTTTAATACTGGAGCAGCAAAGTATGCTCAAAAGTGGCAAATTTTAGCTCCGGTTAAAAATATGCCTCAAGGGGTTATGAATGTGAACCGCTTGATCCACCTGAAGTATAGAGAGAAGTTTCTAAAAATATCTAAGAGGTGGGGAATACATAAGAGAATTGCAAATAGCCTTGGACATGAAGGCATTGTATATGGAGATAAGGTTATAAACGTAATTAATACAGGGCAAAAAATAGGATATCCGGAAGAGTATGCAAGAAACTATATTGCCAATGGAGAAATAGGTATAGCTTGCGGAGATTATAATAAGAGTCGAAGTTCCCGGAAAAATCATGAAAATGATATGAAAGTTGAGTTCTCATCTCAGCCCGACATTTTATACTCCTTTGATAAACATGATTTTAACGAAGAGAATGGAATAGCTCAGTTGGAGTTAGCTTATGCATTAACCGTCCACAAAGCACAAGGAAGTCAATTTAATACAGTTATTCTTGTACTAGCAGAGCCATGTAAGCTTTTATCAAAGGAGATGCTCTATACAGCTCTTACAAGACAGGAGGGAAAGATTATTATACTGTATAATCAGGAGCCATATCATCTTCTGAAATATACTTCGGTGGAATATTCTGATATTGCCAAAAGATTTACTGATTTATTTAGAGATGTATATAAAGAAGATGAAACAGGTCCGGATATGAGACCGGATATATGTTGTGTTAATGGGAAATTTTATGAAAATAAGCTGGTCCATAAGACTATAAAAGGAGAACTTGTACGGTCTAAATCCGAGGTAACAATTGCAAATCAACTTCATCTTCATGGCGTTGAATACGAATATGAACCTGAACTCAAGCTGGAGGGTAAGATAAAACGACCTGATTTTAAGATTGAGGATTACGATACAGGTATCGTTTGGTATTGGGAACACTGCGGTATGATGGAAAATCCTCAATATATGCGTCGCTGGGAAGAAAAGAAGGCTTTTTATAAGAAAAATGGAATAGAAGAAGGGAAAAATCTCATTGTTACTTATGATGAGCATGGAGCGATTGATACAGCAAAGATAGATAAGATTATAGTAAATACTTTTGATTTAGACTAAGGAAAAATATAAAGTGATCGTAGTATTTAGTAGTAAATAAAATTAGAATATAATATCGGAGTAGTTTTATTGGATAATTTAAGAAAGTATACAGTATGATAGGAGGGAATAGAGAAAGTATATAACAGTCATATTTATACATAGATTAACTTGAAACCTAAAAACCTAGATTATATGCTAAAATAAAAGGGCGATTCCTCCGTGAGTTGCCCTTTTAACATATAATTATAATGTTCCGGGAAACATTATAATAAATACAAGTATAATAACCTTAATATATAAAATCCACATTATCACAGGGGGATATGATGAGAGAATTTAAAACCACATCAATGCTTTTTGACGGCAATTTGACTTTATCTATAGCACCTGCTCTTACGCCGGCAGGTATAGAGGATAATCCGTTATTTTTTAACGGAGAGATTATAAATCCGACAATTATTTCAGGAGGGCTTTTGGTGCTTGCAGATATTGTAAGTACAAGATATTTTAAATATGTGCCGGTAGACCAAAGAGATCCTGTTCTTTGCGCACAGGGAGACAGACTGAGAGCGGAATGCTTTTCGGCTTGTAACGGTGTTTATGCAAGGCTGGATATATTTCAAAGTGCTTTGGACGGTGAAATACTTTATGGTACTACAAATGTAGATATAGGCAGTAATCTAAGAAAGTCTCTTTTTAATATAAAGCAAGGAGACAGATTAAAGTTTCGCATAGGAGATGACGGATGGAAGACCTTACATAGCAAGAAACCGGATAATGGAAGTGTGTTGACTGATATAGTCACACAAAGACCTGTGAAAATGCCTGACAGATGGATTAGAGCACTTGGCAATTGTGCCATGCTACATCAAAATATGAAATACAAATTTCATATTGAGGGAATGCAGGCAAAGGCATTTATTGCCATGTTGCCGGCTGTTACAGGCAAGGAAAAATCCGGGTGGCTTACACCCACAAAAACCGGTGTAATGTTAAAATCCGGAGAAGAAAAAAACAGTGTATATATCAGCGGACTTCACAGACTGAGTGCACTTAAGCGTATAATGAGTTATGTAAATGCAATATATTTTTATGCTCCTGAAAATTGTGAGCCCGGGCAGATGATGCTTGAAGTATGCATGAGCGGAGCGAGCATAACTCTTAGTTTAACAGCAAAGAGCTATGAAGGCTACTCAGGTGAGGGAGCATTACTGGATTCGCTTTCAAACTTAAAAATATTGGAATATGCCGATAGAATTGATAATATATTAAATTTTGAACCAAAGCTTGATATTGATAATATATCAAAATCCACAGGAATAGTAAAAAATGATATGTATGAAGCGATGGAGCTGCTTGCTGTTTCCGGTAAGCTGGGATTTGATGTTATAGAGAGAGCATTTTTCCACAGAGAATTGCCTGACGACCCTGAAAGAGTCTTAAAGGATAATCCAAGACTTGTGGGGGCGAAGAAACTTGTGGATGAAACAATACATATAGAAGATAATATCTGGCATGTAAAATCAGGAGAAACTACATATAGAGTTATTTATCCGACAGATGAAAATTTGGAAAATGCAAAATGTACCTGCACATGGTATTTAAAACATCAAAACAGCAGAGGTCCATGCAAACATATTTTGGCAGTGAAATTGAAAAAGGGAGTATAGTATGGCAAGCAAACTTGAAAAGGCAGTTGAAATTTATCGTTCCCTTGGATACGAGGAAACAGATTTTAAAGATATTTTAAACCTTGGTACAGGTAGCGGTGAAGAACAAAAAATTGCAAGAGAAGGATTAAAATCCGGAGAGTGGTTACAAATCAAACAGTTATCTGAGAATACTTACGGCTTTGTTCCTGTGGTAGATGTGGATTTAGCTAAACTTGAAATATTTGCTATTCGTGTCGGGGTGGATGCTAAGCGTGCGGCAAATATTTTAAGAGGTGGCAGCGAGGTGGCATTAAAGGCTATCAAAGCTCGAGGCGAAACCTATGCTATGAATTTTATAAAGTCCGCATGTACATCAAATAGGAGAATATGGGAGCATTCCTTATCGGTTCTTGGTATGTTGGCAATAAAACTTGTTCATCAAATGAATCTTGAAATTCCGGAATCTGTGGAGTATATGAAGGACTGGGCAGCTGTAGCAGCAACTCTTTTGAAATCAAAAAGGAAAGACCACAATTTTGATGAGGACTTTGTAATTGAAAAAGATGAGATTATAAGAAGATTCACTGAGCATGTGAAAGTGGGGGTTTCTATAAATGTGCCGGCAACAGGACCTTTTTCCGAAGTTTTGATTTGGGGTGTAGAGAATAATGTACTTACAAAAGAATATGCTGTTGAGCAGGTGTTTTACGGCCTTAATATAGCGCAAAGACCGGGAGATAGAAAAGAGCTTGTAAATGTTTTAGAGCAAATAGGACTTACGGATGAGGATATCAAATCAAGAGTAGAAACAATAATTCCGCTGTTGGGGCTTGGAGAGACAGCTATACTTGAGAGATTTGCGCCGATACTTATAGAGAATGTTACAGAAGATTGGTTGTATCAGGTATTGATTCCATGTAGCTTTGCAAAGGCCAAAAAGATAAAAAAATTGATTTTAAACTCTGCGTTAAAAAGAGGAAAGCCGATGTCTGCAAAAGAATATGAGGAGTGGCTTTTACTTTATAAGAATGATGAGGATAAGGGGATTGTAAAACTTGCCGAAAACATTGAAAAGGCTTGGGAATTAAAACTTGAAAAAGATGATGTAAAAGAAGAAGTACAGGGACTTTGGAGAAAAACACCTAAGCTATGGGAAGTTCCAAGGTTTGAA
Organism: Lachnoanaerobaculum saburreum DSM 3986; assembly: GCF_000185385.1. Lineage (GTDB taxonomy): Bacteria > Bacillota > Clostridia > Lachnospirales > Lachnospiraceae > Lachnoanaerobaculum > Lachnoanaerobaculum saburreum. The sequence continues at coordinate 2,212,541 of NZ_GL622296.1, read as the reverse complement.
CTTGGAGAAGTCTCACCGGAAGAATTGACGGATTTGCTGGCAGTGATTTCAGAAAGAAAGGAACGTGTTGAGGATATTACTTTTGAGAGATTTATTGCTGTTGCAAATAAGATTGCATATAAAGATCCTGATGAGGCAAAAATAAGTCTTGCGGGAATTTCTGACAATGAATCAAGTGGAATTTGGTCACTTGGTAGATGGGCAAAAAATATTGAAAACAATATATGTCCGGACAGAAAGATGAATGAATGGAATGGTGAAAAGGAAGTTTTAAAAATCAGGTATGGTGAACTTTTATATACAAGGAGTGTTGTGACATTTGCATCAATTGACAAGTGGCCTTGTTTACTTAGCACTCCAAGCTATGAGGATTTAAGCATAAGTTTATCGGATTTACTTAGTCGTCTTTTAATGTATAAAAATGAAAATATATTATATATTTCGGAACCGGATCTACAGCTTGCACTTACAAGGCTTGATATGGATTTGATTACAGAAAAAGATGTAAAAGAATATTTGGAAAATGTAAAAGATTTTAATTTTAAAATTAAAATGCCTTTAGGTGATTTTTTGAAGGATGAAGAGGGGAATGATGTTTCAGCCGGTGAAATAATTGCTGGATATTTAAAAAATCCATATATTGAGCCGGATTTTACACCGGGGAAAACATCATATTGGGATATAGAACTTGATATTCCAAAAAGCCTTAGATTATTACCAAGTAGACTTTCACATAGCAATGATTCAATGTTTAGCATCTTTCCGACCTGGGGCGATTATTCACTTACTGCAATACATAGAGATTCTGAAGTTTATCATGGGCAGGGTTTGGCTTTAAGGCAGATAGCAAAGAGGAGAAAGCCTGTTACAAAGGGCGCACTGATGAACTGGATTGCCATAGGCTCAAATCTAAGTGATGAGAATGCCAAAGATGTTATTAATGCGACTCACAAAGCATGGGAAAGAGGGCTGTTGCTCCCGGGAATTGCAGATATTTCCTATTTGGATTGGCGGGGTGGGACTCCTTCAAATTTGGCAAGTATGGCTCTTTCTATGGAGAATTTGGCAAAGGACGGTATGTTGAGTCTTTTTTGGGAGGCAGCCTGTGATACGGTGGGAGTATCATTGGCAGCTCCAAGAATGATTGCAGGAACTGCCGAGATTGTAAAACTTTTAAGAGATTATTTGGATGAGGCTGTTTTTGCAGTAGAAAATAAACTTGCCCCAAAAAGTATATTGGAAATGAAAGCAATAAAAAAGCTTGCGGATAAATCGGGGGCATCAAAGGCTGTGGGTTATGCAAAAGAGATCATGGATAAATTAAAATCTCTTGATATAGAGACTGTAAAAGACACAGACAAAAATGAGAAATTATCGGAGGTTAAAGAATCTCCGGATGATTTTGACGAGCTTTGGTTAAAGTTGCCTGAACCTAAAAAACTTATTGATGATAATGTATCAATGAGTGTAAAAGCCATTGAATTAAGAAAAAGTGAAAAGGTTTTCCAATTTAATTTAAAACTGCCTGATGTAGAGATTTATGAATATCAGGTAACAGTAGCCGGATGGATTTACGGACTTAGAAATGAGGGGCAGGTTTCGGCATTTGAGGTTGATAATAAAGGCGAAATTATAGATGAAGATGAAAAGGCTGTATGGCTTCATTACAACAATTTAAAAAAGAAGATTGTAGTAAGCAAGTTTAGAAATTGGAGGAATGAAGATAACGGTCCGCTAAAAGGAGAACCTGCTCCATATTCAAAGGCATTTCTTACTATTGCAGTGGCACTTTTAGCTCAGGACGGAGAAAGTATTTATGGTGCAAAGAGTCTTTTTAAGCAATTGGTAGACTCGGGTGATCTATCAACTGATGTACTGCGGAATATTACAAGAGAGCTTTTATTACACGAAGAGATAAGCCCTGCAAAACTGGTGCGAATAGTTGAAAAGGAAAGAGGACTTTTAAGTATATACTATATTATGCTCAGTGAGTGTATCAAATATGCAGGAGAAAAGACTGTGGAAAATAATAAGCCTCCGGTATGGATAAATCGTGTCTTGGATATTTGTATCTATTATGCCAACTATTTAAGGGAGGCGGCAAAGAGAGGATTGATTCTCAAAGAAGATGCAAAATGGCAGGGGCTTTTAGAAATAGCAAACAGCAATGCCAAGTCCGGTGCAATAAAAAAGGCAAGGAGTTTGGTAGAAAAATTGGGAATAGGATGAGTACAAAAACAGGCTTTCAGAGGCCTGTTTTTTGTATGTGCAAAATATTGTACATACTATATGCTATCTTAAATATACAAGACGAGTTGGATATAGGTATTTAACTCAGAAAAAGATGGAGGATAATTATTGAAACAATACGACAAAGTAATTGAAAAGCAGTTTGGAATAATAAAAGGTGAAAGAAATATTGTTTTTATAAAAACAGGAAGAGGAGGAACTATCGAAGGTTTTGAAAATAAATATTTGAATATATGCGATTTTTTATTTGAAAAATATGGTTATACATTTGTTGTTTCCGCCAATCCTAAAGATTATGTTTGTGATTTGGAGGAAGAAATAAAATGTATAAGTAAGTATATTGGGGCTTATAAAGAAATATTTTTTGTCGGAATTTCAAACGGAGCTTCGATAGGTGCAACTCAGTGCAGAAAAATTGAAAAAATAAAGAATGCTGTTTTAATCAATGCTCCATTGATGATAAATTTTCATAGAATAAAAGAAGGTGCCAAAAATTTTAGAGGAGATAGTATGTATTTTTTGTATGGTGAAGAAGATCCGTCATTTCGCTATATTGAAATCTTAAAAAGCATAAAAAATAATGCCTGTAAATATAAAATAATTAAAGGTGAAGGGCATGATTTTTCAAAGGAGTCTTTGATATATGAGTTAAATTATTTGTTTGCCGAATTCATAGATGAGAGCCGGACATTTTGATGATATACCATAGTGGAGGTGATGCCAAGAACTGCTGAAAGAGAAAACACTTACTAAAAAGCAAATTAGGAATATACGAGATAGTGTAATGATTAGAGCTTGAAAAAATGTTGTAATGATGTAGAATAAAAACGAGTTATTATTGTAATCTTAATAGAATAAGTTATTATGAGGAGGATTTATGGGATTTCCGATTGATTCTAAAGTGTTGGGACTTAGAGATATAATAAAAGAAAGGTATAGAATACCTATTTATCAGCGTCCATATGAATGGGCAGAAAAAAATATAAATGATTTTTTGAATACTATTTTTGAAGCATTCAGTACGAAAAATGAAGTGGATGCCAGAAAATATGCAAAGTCCGTGTTTTTTGGGACAATACAGTTTAACAAAGAAACTAAAGATGACAATATACTTGATATTGTTGATGGTCAACAAAGACTTACAACATTTTTACTTTTGTTGGATGTACTTCAAAAAGAGATAATCAAAACCCATCCGAAAGAAAAAAACAATGATTACAGCAATACTATAGATTCTGAAGAACTCAAAAAAGTAATGAGTGAGACTCAAATAAAAAAAGTTTCCTCTAAATATTCTAAAAATAAGGAACAGTTAAGGAAGGCTACTTCTGAGTATTACGAACAAGAGTTTAAAGATAAAACGAATTTTTATTCAGAACTTAAAGATTTTGTATTGGATAATATATACTTTGTAATACTGACGACCGAAGAAATGGATCTACCGGAAGTGGTATCTGTCTTTAACACTATAAATACTACTGGGCTTGATTTGAATGCAACAGATATTTTTAAATTAAGATATTATAATTACCTTAGAAAAATCGATGATACAGACAACTGGATGAAAGAAATTGCCAATTGTTATAAATTGATAGATGATAGCAATAATGCACTGGGCGTAGGCGGAAGAAAAGACCAGACAGAATTTAATATGTCGTGGGTTTTAGATATCTATAAACATATAATTTGTGCGGAATTTGGCTGGGGATTTTCTGAGGTATCAAAAAGCAATGAAAAGTTCTTTGATGAACTTTTTAAAGGGGATAAACTTACAGAGCAAAGTGACCTAAGTGTACTGGAGTTTGACACATTCAAGCATATAGTGGAAGAATTTATTAAGTATTGGCGCTGGATTGAAGATGTAAGGTATGACGGCACACATCATGAAATTGCAAAAGAAATCTTTTCGATTTATATGGTTGAAAAAACCAGATATAAAAGGTATTGGACTATACCATTTGTGGTTGCATACTTTAAAGCTAAAGGAAAGGGCTGGAGCGATTACTATATAGATTCACTGAGAGTAAATATGTATATGTTTAGATTCTTTTTAATCTATACTGTTGTAAATGACAGAGTGATAAATTCTGTTCAAAATAAGGTTTGTGAGGAATGCTTTAAGTGGTTTAAGAAAGATAGCACTAATAAGATTATAGAAAATATTAAAGATATGCTGTGGTCACCGGTGCGCAGTAAGGACCATGAACCTAAGGAAGATTTTTATACAACTATTAAATCAGGATTATTTTACAATGCAAGTAGAGTCAGGCTTGTTTGCACACTGTCTGGATTACTTGATGAAATAGCTAATTTGGGGGAATCGTTTATTTGCCAAGGAAATGAAATAGTAATAAGTGAGCAAGAAATTTATGAAAAGTTTTTCCACTATGCAATCTACGAAAAGAATAAAAACCCTTATGATATAGAGCATATACGGGCAAGAAATAATTTCAGTGATAATAGTGATGAGTTTAACGGAATAGGAAATCTGATTGTACTTGACAGTCATATAAATAAGAGTATTCAGGATAATACTGTAAGTGAAAAAATTACTGAATACAAAAATTCACAATATGCGGCAGTTAGAATAGAATTTATGAAAGAATATGAAAGTTTGGGAGATTGGGATATAGAAGCTGTAAGAAAAAGAGCGAAAAAGGAAATTGAAAAGATAGAGAGTTTTATGAATGAAACTTAAGAGCAATAGATGTATTATAATACAGGAAAATATATTGAAACTTTAGAATATAAGAATAAAATATCAGTATCTGTTACAGCAGTATATTTGACCTTGAAATGGGGGCATAGATGTATGGTATAGGAAATAAAAAGATGTTGAATATGTTCATACTGGAGATACTTCGCAATTATACCGATGAGGATCATTCTTTGACACAACAAGAGATTATAAAGCTTTTGGAAAAAAATTATGGAACGGTATGTGACAGACGCTCTGTAAAGAATAATGTCTTGTTATTGAAAGAATTTGGTGAGAGCCATGGATTTGAAGTATCAATGGAAGACGGATATAGGATGGTTTTTAGAGAGTTTGATGATGCAGAACTTAGGGTACTTATTGACAGTGTTTTATTTTCAAAAGTATTTTCTGCAAATCAGGCCAAGGAACTTATTAAAAAGATAAAAGGGCTTTCAAGTAAATACTTTAATGCAAAAGTATCAAATATATGTAATATACCTGAGCTTAACAAGAATATCAACAGACAAAACATCTACTCTATAGATAAGATAAATGATGCTATCTCAGAGGGGCATAAGATCAGCTTTATATATAATTATATAGGAACTGATTTTAAGCTTCATCCCGGAAGAAAAGAGCGTTATATTGTAAATCCGTACAGGATAGTTGCAAATAACGGAAAATTTTATCTGATAGGAAATTATGACAAGTATGATAATGTAGTACATTTTCGCATAGACAAAATGACTGATGTATGTGAACTTGAAGATAAAGTTAAGCCGATGAAAGATATGCCTGAGCTTAAATCCGGGATAAATCTTCCAAAGCATATGGCTGAACATATTTATATGTTCAGCGGAAAAAGCACTGCTGTTAAGCTGCTGACAACCAAAGATATGATGTCTGAACTGGTAGATTGGTTTGGAACTGATTTTAGTATCATTAAAAAAGATGAAGAACGTATTATAGTAAGAGTCAACTGTAATGAAAAGGCAATGAGATTTTGGGCATTACAATACGGGCCTTATGTAGAGGTTTTGGAACCCGAAAGTCTTAGAAATAAGGTAAAAGAGGATATTACCTATATGTCAAAGAAATATTCTGAAGGATAATAGTCAGAATATAACGGTTTTAAAATGTTAACTTAAGGTTTAGCAGCTGTCATTTTTAACGGACAGATGATCTGATAAACTCCAATTATAACAAAGAATTACTTTGTAGATTGGAGGAAGAAAATGATAGCACAGATGAGTAATAAATCTAAGATCTTTCACAGACCGGGATGCAGATTTATAAATCGAATCAAAGAAAAGTCATTGATAAGCTTTGATATGAATGACGGCAGGATTAAATATTTAAAGCCATGTAAGTGTTGCTGTAATATCAAGTTTTTATACAATGGATATAGAGAAAATTTAAAGGATGTATTTAGAGATTTACCTATCTGGACAGAGCTTAAGGAAGATTATATAGGAGTGCATACTGATTGGTATAATTGGAGAATAAGTCTAAGTGACTCAAGTCAGGATATAAGACTGTACCTTGAAGAGTGGAATGAAGAACTTCAAAAAGATTTGTTAATCAGAGTGGATGAAGTCGGAAAAAGTAAGAATCTGAAAACAGCTATGAGATATATTGCAAAGGAAGAAAGGGTAGCCTTCTATCCTTGTAAGTATAGAAAGTATGCACAGGGAATAGAGTACTTAGCTAATAAAAGAGGAGTACAAATAGAGTTTGACGATACCAATCTTTATATTCTTACCGATATGGCTGCTTGGAAAATATCATATATACAATATTTTGACAGGTATAAGTTATTGCATTGTCCGTTTGACGGGAAGCCTCTTACTATGGAGGAGGCAAAGACTGCACATTACCATGTACAAAGGGATGTGGAAAAGAATCAATCACCGTATAATCATTTGGAATATATCATAAAACATGATGAAGCAAAAAAGTTAATGCAGATTAGTTATAAAAAATTACCGAAAGTAACAAAGCAACAAAAAAAGTATTATCGTCAAGCTGAAAATAGGGAAAAAAGAAACAGTATCAGAAGAGTTTGGAAGCTATTTGCAGAACTTGAAGCGGGAAAGGAGAAATGAAGTTAATACTATATGAGCAAAATCATATAAAGATAAAACAAGATCTACCGTTAATATAGCATCCGAAGACTGCTATATTAACGGTATCGGTTTTATTGTAACAGTTGTTGTATGGCATAAAATGTTCTACAAGAGTAGTATAGTATATCCGGAAATGTAGGTTTACTTTGCAATTATACCTATTTGTACCTTCTCTTCATCAGATAATTTTCTTCCGGCAATGATGCCGTCTATTTCATTTGATATTTCATCCTCATTTAACAGCTTATATACCGTAGATACTATATAGTATGTTGACTTTGCACTGTCTTTATCATAATTTACATAATAGTTTTGATCTATTGCTATTTGCTTACCGTCAGGTGAAATATGACCGTTTACATTATAATCCTTGACAGCAGGACTTAAGGTCATTTTTAATCTTCCAGTTGAAAAATCAACCACATAGCATTTTCTGTCTGTTTCATTATTCCTTATCATCATCAATATATCAGTATTTTCATTATATAAATTTATATCATTAAAGCTCAATGCCGTCTGGGCACATGCCTCATCCATTTCATGTGTACTTAAACCGTCCTTGTTGCTCCAATAAAATGCGGTATTATTTTGTATTCCCCTTAATTTTATTTCGCCGTCAACATTTTGTATATTTACCACCTCTCCCGGAATATCCGTTATATGTTCATCGGTATCAAGATTATAAACGGAAGCTATACCTGAAAATCTGTTTACTACAAGGATTTGAGAGTTTATCAGTAACTTTACAACTCCGGATTCATATTTAATATCACTATAGTTTTTTATCAGTTCAAGGTTTTGAGTATCATATATTTTCAGTCCGTCTACACTGTCAAGTAACAGTATTTGTTTTGAATCATTACTGAAAACAAAGGGGCTTGAGGTTGTATTTATAACCACCTGATTATTTACATCATTTTGAACATCATATAATTTTAATACAGGTTTTGCATCTGATAAAGCATCCTTTGTCATACCTATATAGGCATAATATCTGCCGTCATTTGATATTCTATTGTATTTTGGATTTGACATAATGCCATAGGTTGTAGGTTCATCGGGGTTGATTTTTTTACTTGTCTTCCCGTCATCATCTGATAAAACAAAACCGTTTCCGTCAAATAACAGCATATGAGAAGAATTATCCGAGTTTGCCATTATTCTTGCATATATAGGCTCTGCTAAAATCCTTGATTTTAAATCAATTATCTTTATTGTCTGACTTTCATGTGAGTTTGTCAGTATCTTGCTTCCATCTTTTAAATAGAAGAATTCTATCGGAACCCCTCCTCCATAGCTTAAGTTATTCTCAACTATTATTTTATCTTTCCATACGGAATAATTTCCGTTTTCTCCAAAACCGACTACAGTATTTGTATTATAATTATAGGCAAAATATTTCATATTCAGTTCCGGGAAATATATTTCATCAGTTACTTCACCGCTGTTTCCATCCAGAATATATACCTGCGTACTTGATTTTATCGCTATTTTTTCACCGTTTTCACTTTCTGTTAATACCTTTGTATCATTTGGTGTGATATACATATCCTGCCTAAATATTTCTGTTTTATCTTCAAGTGAAATCTTCATAATCTCACCCTCTGTAAGCAGTATTATATTTTTGCCGTCGGCAGAATAACTTGCAGCTTTATAAGGTTTGTCAAATTCATTCTGCTCTAAATTTATGCCTTTTATCCTTGGTATAGTATCTATTATATTGCCGTCTTTTAAACTTCTTCTTGTAAGCTGATCCTCTGTATTATCAGCCAAAGTTACCAGTACTTCGCTGCCGTCACTGTTTATATCGGCATATTGAACCTGACCGTTAATTACAAACCCGCCCTGCTTTTGCCATGTAGCGGTATCATAGACATAAAAGCAGGTATCACTGTTTAAAATTGTAGCATAGTACAATTTGGTATTATCCTTGGAAAACTTGGTTAACATAGGCACACCCTCTATCTCAAGCTTTGCCACTTCTTTTCCGCTTTCTATATCATAGATAATGCAGGTATTGTCAAAAGAAGAAGATGCCAGATATTTTCCGTCTTTTGAAAAATCAGCAAATTTGACCTGCTGGGTATGTCCTGTAAATCTTTTTATTACCTCACCGTTTTGTACACTTGCTATGGCAGTATCATTATTATTAAGACCGTAAGCTACATATTTTTCATCCTCACTTATTGCCATAAATGTAAATTTATTTTTTGTGGATATATTTGTAAGTGTGGAGGCACCGCTATGATATATAGTATTATTGAATATAGAAAATTCTTCAGCTTTTAAAGAATCATAATACTTCATATCCTTTTTTATAGGATTCATAGCCTCTTTTGCCACCAGTACAGCCTTAATATAATCTCCCTCTCTCAAAAAGTCTTTGGCGGTTTTCAGCAAGATTCCGGTATTTGACTGAACAGCCTCCTGTCTTGCAATTTCCGCCTTTTGATAAGCGATTGCCATAAACAGTCCGAATATCAAAAATACCGTTCCCGCCATAGAGGATACGGTCAGGATAAGCTTGTTTTTTCTCTCCTTATCCCTTTGTTTAAGATCTCCGAAACTGCAACCCAGTATTGTTGCCATTATTCTGTATTTTTCAGTTTTTAATATATTTAAAGATTTCTTTGTAAGCTCCTTTAATTTTGAAATATTATTATTTTGCAGATTTTCATATCCGCTAAAATCAGACTGAAGTACTTCATCAGGTCTTATATCGGCTGCAAGTACATCCTGTAGACTCTCATTATCCCCACGCTTAAGCTCCTTAAGTGCTTGCGGGAAAGATTCATCAGGCTCACCCTCTATAAGTACCGGTATTATTCTCTCATCCCCATGTAAGCTTTTAAAGGTCTCTATCTCCTTTTGGCACCAGTCTGATAAAGGTGTTCTTTTGGAACATATGACAATAAGATATCTGCTTGTTTCAAGTGCCTCTTCTATGGAGGCACCCAGATCCCTTGCCGCCAGCTCCTCTCTGTCACGAAATACTCTAAAGGTAGGTTTTTTACCGTCCTCATAGAACTCCTTTGGAGGCTTGAATGTCTCTATCATCTGATGTACCTGTTTTGCTGCGCTTTGGTCAGGCTCTACATGTCTATAACTTATAAAAGCATCATATTTATACTTTTTTTCATTATATTCATAGGCCGCTCTTTGCATTTCATCAGATGGTTTTCTATGCCTTTGCTCTTTTTCCATTTTTAGTCCTCCTTTTGAAAGAGAGTAAATACAGACAATAAATCATATTCAGGATGGCAGATTTCAAACTTTTCCCCTTTTATAATATCCCAATCGTCTATAAGGCATGGATGTGTCTTTAAGTTCTCATCCTTTTTCTCTCCATACTTAAAATTCATTGCATAATAGCTGTTGCACCATCTTTTATGTTCAAGCCTTGATAAAAAATCAAGTAACGGAGCTTCTTCTAAATATTTACAAAATTCATGCTTGAATTTTTCAGGATTTTCCTTTCGGTTATTCTGCAAACCACTGAACTCTTCAAACTTTTTATTTAGATAATCGACAATCTCTTCCTCCGTTTTAGAAAAAAATATTTTTCTTGCTATTTCTTCTTTTATTCTGTCATGTGATGCCGACAGTCTTGAAGAGGTTTTCTTTACATAGGAGAGTTCATTCCATTTTTGACCTTCTCCCATACCTGCCTCCATGGAGGCCTTATTGTAGCTTTCATTAAACTGTTTTGCACGATTATCAAGTGACTCCCTTATCATTACATCACCTGTCATAATCTGTGAAACATCACCGAAAATTCGGATTTTTTCATGATTTTTAGTAAGTATATAGCTTAAATCCACATTGGATATATTTCTTATTATCTTTGGTACGCTCTCAAAATACCTGTCAAGTATCTTAAGATTTTTAAGACTCCTAACCACATCTTTATTCATTAAAAATATAATTGATAAATCATCATCATTTTTTATATTTCTTAAATGTTCATTTAAGGCATTTTTTCCAAATCCAATATCCATTACCTCTATATCCAAGGATTTTTTTAAGCCCTCATTATTATATAAAAGTTCGCTCATACGATTGGCAGCATCTGTATCTATAATGCTGACCTTGGTATTTTCATCTAATGATATAGTCATATCATTTGAAATATGCTTCAGCAATGTAATTGTAAGCTCATTTATACCTATTATCAGTATATGAATTTTCTTTATATTTTTTTCTATAAGCTCTACCGAACAATTTTCTCCTATAGCACAAAGCCCATCCATATTGGCTGAAATACTTTGCATTACACATTTATCCGACATCAACATTCTGACAGTCAAATCTGTCTGATCAAAATGTATAGTATCTATTCTTTTAAGCTTCTCTTCATTTTTTCTTTCAAGGCTTATCATATCCTCAATATAGGAAGATACAGTCTTAGACTCACATTTTATATAACATCCGATATGCCTTTTGGGTTTAATTCTTTTTATAATATTTGTGTATATAGCATAATTTTCCAGATCATTCTCCGAACAAAAAAACATATACTTTGCATTATTGATATTTAAAGCACTAAAAACTTCTTTTATCTCATTTATGTCACTGTTTTCAAAATCAAGCTGATATGTAGCTATACCCTTTTTCTCATATTTACTCTTTAAATTATCATCAATAAACTTTTTTGAAATAAGAGAAATCTTATATGAGTTTTTCTCATTCAGCAAATTATTGATCAATGTCTCACCTATAAAGCTGTTCTCAAATACCAAAATATGATTACCGCTTATTTTATTAAAAACTATATTCTTTAGATGTAGCAGAGTAGTTGAAATCTTCGTAAATACAAAGGTGGAGGTAAGTATTGGTGCAAGCCACTTTGCCAGTTCATAAAAAATAGTTGTATTATCCCCCGGAGATATCGGCGGTGCAAATAAAAACAGCTTTATAATACCGTATAATACAGCTGAAATCAGTTGAATAGGATCGTCTATCTTGACTTTATAGTATTCATAAAGGCTTTGAAATCCCAGAATAATTGTAATAAAAAGTAAGATAATATATGCTTTTTTCTTATAATAAGTTCTATTTTCTTTCATACAGGTCTCCATTTTGCTATCATGCAGATTGCATACAAACAGTTATAAAAGCTTTAAAATCCTACTTTTTATATTATGGCAATTTTGTAAGTTTTTAAAACATTTCTATCATTATACATTATTAAGTAAAATTCTTACAATGGCAGTTTATAACAATAAACTTAATGATTTATAACAATATTACCAATTTTTTAGAGCAATACTATCTGCCTGTCTTTATATCCGCTTTATGTAGATACAGCATACCTATACAAAAAGTAATACAGACATAAAATAAACATGATAATATTGTAAGGGGTATATTAAGTTTCCCTGTAATATTTGTACTTCCCATGGAATAAATCAGCATTGAAAACGGTGTGGCATAAAAAAGTCCTTTTAAATTAAGCAAAAGTCCGAATATATTGCAAAGGAATGCAAGTCCCACAGGTATTGCAAAGGAGCGTATTATTAGTGACAGCATACATTGAAAACCTGCGACAGCAATAATACAGATTAAACTTGTAAAAATCCTTAAAAAGAATATAGGAGGTATATTCCCAGGGATACCGAGCAGTTTTCCCGAAATAATATATATTATTGCGATCCACAGTATACAAATAATGGAAAGAGCCGATGTGGTAAGCCATTTATCCTTTAAGAGCTTAAACCTTGAGTTTACTGTAAGTACTATATTCCAGTTATTTCCATGATGCTCCATACGAAACAGAAGGCTTGCCAAAACAGCAATTAAGGGCGAGAGAAAAAATATTCCTAAAAACAACGATTCTTGAGTCCAAAGGTCATCCCAGTTAAAGGACAGTACATATTGGTTTCCGAGGAAATTTATAATACCGATGCCTGCTGAAATAATCGGAATCAAAATAAAAGGGATCCATACAGGATTGTACTTAAGTTTTATAAGTTCGGCAGGCAGTATTGTATGTATATTCCTGCTTTTAGCCTTTGAATGAATAAATGTAAAGTTTTTTGCTTCAGGAGTATTAAATACTTTAAAGCCTGCTATAAAGGTAGCAAAAAAATACATTAACCCTACAAGAACAGCTAAAATATTTATCTTATTCCACGAAAGAGACATTTGTCTTGTTGCAGAATCAAAATCCATAGATACGGTACTTAGAGAAAACAGTACAGACCATGGTGTAAGTGAAAACTTGCTTACAAAAGCGAGGAAAACTCCTGCCAGTGTTCCGCCAAATGCAATGGAAAGTGCTGCAAACTGACTCTGAAATCTTAGTGAGAGCAGACATTGTAATTGGAAAATAATCATTCCGAATATAATTTCTGACAATATAGTAAATATAAGATAAAAAAGCGGAAATTTGCTTTCAGGCAGAATCTTTACGGCAAAACAAAGCAGTAAGATCGTCTGCAATATACAAAATAAAAGTATATGTACAAATCCGAACATCAGCTTTGATATATAAAGTTTTGTTCTGCTATAAAGTGTGGGCAGAGTATTCCACATATTGCCTTTATTTTCCACATCAATACATTTGCTGGCAAGTACAGACATCATAATAGAAATCAATAATGTATTGATAAAAGGAATTGAGGCAAAGATCATTTGCCATTCCTGCCCCTGCGGCAGTCTGCCTTGCAAAACATAAAGGCAGTTTAAGATTATTCCGATAAATAAAAGTAAAGCTGAAATTATAAACTTATTCTTTTTAAATTCTATTAAAAGATACTGATGTAAACCTATTTGCTTCATAGTGATTCCCTTTCTCCGGTAAGCTCAAGGAAAATCTGTTCCAGATTTTTACCGGTTGATTCAAGCTCGGATAGTTTTCCCTGATATAGCATCTGCCCCTTGTGAATGATGCCTACATAGTCAGCCATTTGTTCTATTTCATTTAGAAGATGGCTTGATATAAGAACAGTTATATCTCTTTCCTTCGGCAAAGAGGTGATCAGATTTCTGATTTCCATTATGCCTGCAGGATCAAGTCCGTTACTTGGTTCATCCAAAATAAGAAGCTTGGGATCTCCAAGTAAAGCCATAGCAATACCAAGCCTTTGCTTCATACCCAGTGAATATGCACCAAGCTTTTTATCCTTTTGTTCGTATAATCGGACTGTTTTTAATGCCTTTTCTATTTCAGTTTCATTTACACCTTTTAACTTTGCGATGATTTGCATATTTTCAAGACCGCTTAGATGTGGGTAGCCTCCGGGGTTCTCTATAAGACTGCCTGTCTTATGCAGTAAAGCCAAAAGATTTTTAGAAGATACATCTTCACCGAACATCTTTATTTCACCGGCATCCTTTTTTATAAGCCCAAGAATCATTTTCAGAGTTGTTGTTTTACCTGCTCCGTTAGGTCCAAGGAATCCGTAGACACAGGATTTCGGTATGTTCATGGACAAGTTTTTGACACGATAGGTATTGCCGCTCTTTTTAGATAAATTTTTGATTTCAAGTATTGTATTGTTCATATATATTCCTTTCTTTTTTGTGCTAAAAGTCTTTATATATATAGAATAATGGTCAAAGCTTATATTAAGCTTATCTCTACATTATGATTACATTAAGAAATTCATTTTTATATATTGTCGGAGCTTATATAAGTTATAATAAGTGAAGAAAATAATATAGGAGATAAGATGGAAAAGAAAGATTGTAAAATCCTTATAATAGATGACGAAAGAGAGCTTGCAGGGGTAGTAGCGGATATTTTAAAAAATGAAGGTTACAGCAATGTAGAATCGGCATTCAGTTTAAAAGAGGCAAATGAAAAAATAAAAAAAAGTCAAGTACATTTGATTTTACTGGATGTGATGCTTGGTGACGGAAACGGATTTGATTTTTATGAGAGATTAAAAAATGAAGGAATCTTTCCAAAACTGCCTGTGATTTTTCTCTCAGCAAGGGATGAGGATGAGAGCAGACTGCATGGTCTGGGACTTGGAGCGGATGATTATATTACAAAGCCTTTTCTTCCCAAAGAATTATTGCTTCGTATAGGTGCGGTAATCAGAAGATGTTATAAAATAGATGAAAATATATCGGAGGTAGTATTGGGAGAGAGTCTGGTATCTTTGGATGGAGGCACAGTCAGAAAAAGTGGGGAGGATATAACACTTACAGCAAAAGAACTTACACTGTTTTCTGTTTTATATCGAAACAGGGGGAGGATAGTGACCACAGATATACTTTGTGAAGAACTTTGGCCGGACGGCAGTTATGGACTGGAAAATTCCTTAATAGTTCATATGCGACATCTGCGTGAAAAAATAGAGAAAGATCCGTCAAAGCCGGTATTTTTAAAAACAGTCAGAGGGCTTGGCTATAAATTGGAGAGAGCATGAGAAGAAGGGGAGAAAGAAGAGTACAATTTATAATTACTATACTACTCTGTGCAATAGGTATACTTTTTATTGACTTAATAATCTACGGTATATTAATGCATGAAAGATCAGGTGTGTATTATACATCTGTAAGTGAAATAAAAAATAATCTGACAATTAATAATGGAAACATCTTATTAAGTGCTGAAGAAAGTGCAAAACTTCAAGATAATGATGAATTCGCTTTTATAATAGATAAAGACGGAAATACGGTATGGAGTGAGAATTTACCAAATGATCTAAAAAATCGACAGTATACTTTGCAGGATGTGGCAAAATTTTCAAGGTATTATCTAAAGGATTATCCGGTACATACCTATGTAGCGGATGATGGAGGACTGTTAATAATAGGTAAATTAAACAGCAAAATATGGAAATATACATTGGAATATAATGCAAGTAATTTTTTATTATTTGTTAAAATAACACCTTTAGTCTTTATCTTTAATATTATTCTATTAATTTTTATCGCTCTGAAGCTGTATAAGTCAAAGCAAAGAAGGAGAGAAGAAGAAAGAGTGGAGTGGATTGCAGGAGTTTCACATGATATACGAACGCCACTTGCCATCATACTTGGAAATGCTCAAATGATACTAAATGAAAACTGTGATGATACAATAAAAAACAAAGCTGAAATTATTGATAAACAGGGAACGCGTATCAGGTCATTGGTTGAAAACTTAAATCTTTCAAGTAAGCTTGATTTCGGAACAGGAAGGTTTATAAAAAAGCAGATTCAAATGAGTGTTTTTATCCGCAAAATCTTAACCAATATTATAAATACACTGGATGAAGATATGGAATCAAAGTTTGAATTTGACTTAAATATAGAAGAGAGTTTACAGGGGAAAACATTTTTAATAAATGAAGAGCTTGTGGAAAGAGCGATAATAAATCTTATAAATAACTCTATGAACCACAATGTAGAAGGCTGCTCCATAAGCATAGAGCTGTATGAAAATAATAAAAATATTGTTTTAGAAATAAAAGATAACGGGCAGGGTGTTAGCAGGGAGTTTTTACAAAAAATAAATAAAAAGTCCTATGCCTTTGAAAAGAGTACGGGCAATCACGGACTTGGAATAAAGATAGTAAAAAAGGTGGCGGAATATCATAGATGGAAGATTGAATTTTTGAAAAATGAAGAGGGAGGATTTTGTTGCAGGATGAAGTGGTGCTGTACCAAAGCAATGTCTAAATGATAATTATCCCCTCAAATTCATAATGCCTACGCCTTAAGACGATAACTTTCACCGGATTATCGTCAAAGAAAGCTATCTTGAAATTTCCTTAGAATTAAACATCCTTCAGTCATTAGCTGAGGGATGTTTAATAGGGTTTTACAACATTATTTCATAATGAAAAGTTTAATTAAATCTAAGTTTAAGTTCTACTTTTACAGGAGCTTTTACATTCTCCTTAAATAACTCTCCGTCATTTTTATTTCCTACAATACTTCCATAATGAGTGGGAATTGCGACTTCAGGCTGTATTATATTAATAAGTTCAGCTGCTTTTTTTGCATTCATTGTATAGGTTCCGCCAATAGGCACCATGGCAATATCGCAATGTACAGCCTCGGCTTCTTTGGTCTTATCTGTATCACCTGCAATATAAATTCTTTTTCCTCAAATTTCTAAAATATAGCCCACCCAGCCTGAAATTTTTAGATGAAAAGGCTTTATAATATTATAGGCAGGTATTGTTTCTATATAAAGGCTGTTTATTTTTTTGTTCTGATTTGGTGATATGCTTTCAATCTTATTTATAAAATTTATTTCTTTTAAAGCCTTTGCTTTCATTTTTTCAGGAACTATAAGTACAGTATTTTCATAAGCTACCTTTTTTATATCTTCAGGTGAAAAATGATCATAATGATCATGTGTAATTAGGATATAGTCGGCATCACAAAACTCTTCCTTAATACCTAAGGGGTCTATATAGATATGATTCTCACCGTCTGTAATTTTGATACTGCTTTGTGTAAAAACTTCAATATTTTCTGTCATTATTCTACCTCCTGATATGATTATGCTGATTCACCGACAGGTAATTATATGATAAACAGCTGTCAACACTTAAATTATACCACCGGACAGGCCAAAGTAAATATTAAAAAGAAAGCAAACAGCAAAGACGGCAGAAGAATATTTATAAAATCATAAAACTGCATTTATACTACAGGTAGAATGACGGTAGAATTTTTCTGTGATATTCTTTTAAAAGTAAAGAAAAGCGAACACCTCTTACTCTTTATGAATGGCGGTATGTTCTATATGAATAAGTTTTAAGAGGAAAGACTTTTCACTATGCTCCTATAGTTCAACGGATAGAATAATCGGCTACGAACCGATTGATTCCGGTTCAAATCCGGATAGGAGAATATATATTTCATGATTTAAAATAAGATATTTACCTGAAATTATAGTCATGAAATATAAAAATTATATAAGGGCAGGTGTCCCGAGTGGCGAAGGGGGCGGACTGTAAATCCGTTACAAAAGAAACAGCGCCGGTTCGATTCCGGCTCTGCCCATCAGTTGAAAATGTAATAAAATAATATGTAGATAAAGCCTTTATCGGATTAAATAGATGATATTTTTTATTTGGTATGTGTCAGGCATTTTTATTGTACACCTAAGATGATATTATATGATAAAGATATAAACTGATATCATAATATTAAATTTAAAGTATCGGTTATTGTCAGAAAAGCATATTATTGGAGGGAAAATGAATAATGTATTTATATAATGGAGAGGATAAAAGGGTGTATTATGGGAAAAATTTACTTAAAGACAAAATTTGACAATGAAATGAAAATGGAAATTCCACATAGTGTAAATATTGCAAATGCTATGTATGGTTTTAGAGAGTTGGGAGCGGAGATAATTTGCTATCATAAAATTGATGAAATTTATGATAGAGTAACAAGAGAAGATATCGTGATAGATTATATAGACCAATGTAACAGCATATTTTTTAAATTTGGTATTATACCGGGGATACCTGATTACCCGGAAGTTCTTAACCCATTTCTTGGTAGGAGGATTTGGAAAGATACTATAAACAGCATTTCAAGAAATGAAGAGAAGTGGTCTGCGGGTTATTTTGTCAAGCCGAGAAGAAACAAAGCTTTTACAGGGAAGATAATAAGCGGTATATCTGACCTTGTTGGTTGTGGGAATTACTCTGAAGATTATGAGGTGCTTGTAAGTGAGCCTTTAGATATATGTGCAGAGTGGAGATGTTTTATACTGTATGATGAGATAATAGATGTTAGGCCATATGGTCTATTATTGGATAGAAATAGGAAAAGCTATAACTATCATTATGACTCAAATATTTTAAATTCTATGATGGAGGCATTTGTCAGCTGGGAGGAAAGACCGGTTGCATGCAGTATGGATATATGTGTTACGAAAGACGGTAAAACATTATTGGTGGAGCTAAATGATTCCTATGCACTTGGATGCTATGGTTTGGCAAGTATATTTTATGCCAAACTTATTTCGGCAAGGTGGAGTCAGTTAATGGGAGTGAGGGATGAGTTTCACTTTTAAAGTGTATAAATAGATTATTATGTGTTAATGAATACTTAAGGGGGATAGATGGATAATATTTGGAAATCGGGAATATATGGACTGATTATCGGTGATGCAGTGGGTGTGCCTGTTGAGTTTACTTCAAGGGAAGACAGAAAAAAGAACCCGATAACAGATATGACAGGTTATGGAACATATAATCAGCCGGAAGGTACATGGTCTGATGACAGCAGTATGGTACTTGCAACTCTTGCAAGTATAAGGGATAGAGGAAAAATTGATTATAAGGATATTATGGATAGATTTCATAATTGGTGTATGTATGGAGAGTATACTCCTTTTGATAATGTATTTGATATAGGTATAGCCACCTCAAGAGCAATAATGAAGTATGGCAACGGAGCAGAACCATTGAAATCAGGAGGTGAAACAGAGTGGGATAATGGAAACGGATCACTTATGAGGATTTTACCTGTATGCATTCACATATTTGAAAAGCAAAAGAAATTAAATCTATCGGATAATGAAGTCCTGGATATTATACATAACTGCTCCGCCCTGACACATGCTCATTTAAGAAGTAAAATGGCATGTGGTATATATTATTTTTTGGTAAAAGCTGTTATAGAAAAAGACGGTGAAATAACAGAAAGGTTACAGATAGGAATAGATAATGCATTTAGATATTATAGATTGAATACCGGTGCGGAAATTAGTAGCTATAACAGGATTATTTCTCTTTTTGAATTTAAAGATATACCGGAAGAAAATATAAAAAGTACAGGCTATGTGGTAGATACTTTGGAAGCTGCTCTGTGGTGTTTATTGAATACATCATCTTACGGGGAGGCAATTCTTAAAGCTGTAAATTTGGGCAATGATACAGATACTATAGCAGCGGTGACAGGCGGAGTAGCAGGTATTTTCTATGGGTATGAGAATATACCGGATAAATGGAAATCAAAAATACAGAGAAAAGATTTGATTGAGAGTTTATTGGTTTAAGCCCCAAAGTAGTAGAAGAGCTTTATAAAAATGAGAGAGTTTAAAAGCAGGCATTTTTATTGTACAGCTTTTCCTTTATTATGATAATAAAGAATTATTGATGTATAACAACATTTTATGGGAGAGATTGAGTAGAATTCGCTTGGTATACAAAGGGATAAGAAGCTTTATTGTTTGTTGACAGATATCAGGGAGTATATATGAGAAAAGAGAATTTTGAAATTGCTAAAAATTTAAGTTTTATTTTTTGCAGTCATCCGCTAAATAAAAAGAATGTGGATGAGGATTACTTTGAAGAATATCAGGCGGCAGGCTTAAATCATACTTGCGCACTATTTAGTTTTGAAGATTTAGAAAATGGGAAACTGTCACTTTATGGTGAAGACATTGAAGGTTTGACTATATACAGAGGTTGGATGATGCCGCCACATATGTATGAGAACTTTTATAATTTGCTTCTGGAAAGGGGAATACAGCTGATAAACTTACCGAAAGAGTATGCAAAGTATCATCTTTTGCCGGGATGGTATAGTGATTTTGAAGGACTTACTCCATTTAGTGTATGGAATAAGTCAAGGGATATAGGGGATGCTTTAGAACTTACAGAAGGACTTGAAGGAGCTTTTGTAGTTAAAGACTATGTAAAAAGTAGAAAGCATGAGTGGTATGATGCCTGCTTTATAAAAGATATTAAAGATGAGAAAGAATCCGGTCATATTCTTAGAAATTTTATCAATCGTCAGGGTGAAAATTTTGAGGGCGGTGTGGTGCTTCGAAAATATGAAAGTCTTAAATCAATAGGAATACATAAAGAGAGCGGTATGCCAATTTCAGAGGAATACAGAATATTTGTCTTTAAAGGAGAAATATTGGTTGCAGATAATTATTGGAATGAAAATAAAGAGGTAAATATATCCGAAGATGAATATATGTGGATTGAGTCTATAGCGAGTAGGATAGAAAGCAATTTTGTAACCATAGATTTGGCAAGGAAAGCGGATGGTAGCCTAATAATAATGGAAATGGGAGATGGTCAGGTATCGGGTTTACAGCAAATTGATGCATATGAATTTTACAGAGCTTTTCAAAATCAGGATAAAGGAAATATTTATTCTATAGAGTATGTTAAAGAAACAATAAATGAGTTGATTAAAATGGGTATTGAACCTGAAGTGACTTTATGTTTTAGGGGAAATGAATCAGAATATATGATTATAGGATATGCAGATCATGTATCATTTCAAAGATGCGGTTATTATGACGGAAGCGGTGAAATCGAATATAAAACCTTGGATGAATTATTTAAATCAGAACTTATAGACGGTATATGTCCGGAAAGGGATTGGAATAAAATAGTGGATATTTGGTGTTCACCATCTATGATAGACTTTGAGTTCAAAAAAGATAAATATAAGAAAATGATAGAAAAAAGTAATCTGGAATGGGGAGATAGGAGGCCAATTTTTAAAATTGTTAAAAAAGAAATTGATAAATGGAATCCATATGGACTTTTACCGGATTGTCCACAGGATGAGTTTGATGGGGAGAGTATGAGAATTGCAATGGATATGACTTGGGATCATACAGTTGACCAAATAGCAAAGTGCATTTCTGATGAATTTACATTCTCATTTGAAGATTCGGATATGTTTTCATTTAAATCCTGTATACCGATAGCTGAAAATATAAAAGATAATATGGATTACTTTATTAAAAACGGGAGAATCAAGAAGTGAAAATAGTGATTACGGATACGGGCATATTGTGGAATCCACGGAATCCGATACTAAAAAAGTATAGGGATCGGGTATTGGTAGTTTGCCTTGAAGGGATAAAAGCTACAG
Organism: Lachnoanaerobaculum saburreum DSM 3986; assembly: GCF_000185385.1. Lineage (GTDB taxonomy): Bacteria > Bacillota > Clostridia > Lachnospirales > Lachnospiraceae > Lachnoanaerobaculum > Lachnoanaerobaculum saburreum. The sequence goes on along the minus strand of NZ_GL622296.1, from coordinate 2,190,656 downwards.
ATGAATTTGAGTGCTTTATTTGTCCACGAAAGTCATTTGGTCTTGGAATGAGTATGGGAGTTGGCAGTAGAGTTTATAATGATTTAGAAGATGTGGCAGATGAACTTTATGACAAGTTAAGGTCTGAAGATGATATTTTATTTTTGACTGACGGTGATCCCGCAAGTTTATACCCTTATTATATTATTAAAAAAAGAAAGCATAGTATTAATATTCACCTTTGGGCAAGTCCACCCTTGAGCTTTGAAGGAAAATGGAGAATGAAAGCTCATGAGGATATGCTTTCAGATCTATCAGGTGTAAAATCAGTTTGTTATATAGATATTCAGGATTATTTAAAGAATGAATATAAGAATTTCGGCGTTTTTTTAGAAAATGTCCAAAATCACTTTGAGGAGATTTTTCCGATTGTAATAGATGGTATAAGTGAGATGGAAAATGAATCTTACTTTGATATGACTTCAAAGTCATATATTCCATTGGGAAAAGAGCCAAATAAAAATGATAGGTTAGAAAACAGATACTTGCTGGGAGATTTAAATATAGCGAGTATGTATTTTCTAGAGGGGAGGGTAAATATCCCCAATCAAGTTAGTGACGATATTTATAGAAGGGATATGCTATATAAACCTGTAGCCAGAATAGATGGAAAGAAGATTTGTAATTTATTGCGTGAATACAGATTTAAACTGGCACAGATGAATAACATAGATTTTTCTTCTGAGGAGTGTAGCTATGTGGGAGCCTGTGCCGGAACCTGTGAAAAATGTGATGAAGAAGCTAAGTATTTAAGTATGAAGCTTTCAGAAATTCCAAAGGAAAAGCAAAGGATTCCAAGTCTTAATCTGGAGGAGGTAGATTAGTGGTTGGGGATATTATATCCATTTCCAGACTTAGAATGGGTACAGACGGGAAAGGAATATCTACTCTCATAGTATTTTTTGATTGTCCTCTTTACTGTGAATACTGTATAAATGATTTTTGTCATAAGCCCCAAAAACCGTTTGTTGGAGTTCAACATGCAGCATTTACCCCTCAGGAGCTGATAGAGATTTTAAGGAAGGATGATATTTATTATTTGATGAGTGGAGGAGGCATTGTCTTTGGTGGTGGTGAGCCGCTGCTACAATCAAAGTATATTCATAAGGTTTGTACTTTGGCAGATCAAAGATGGGCAAAAAGAATAGAAACTTCACTTAATGTTCCTTGGGATAATATAAAACCGGTATTGTATGATATGGATGAGTGGATTATTGATATAAAGGATATAAATAATGATATTTATAAAAGCTATACAGGAACTGATAATAAAAAAATGGTTGAAAACTTATTGAAACTTAGAAGCAAAGTGCCAAAGCATAAAATTCATATAAGGATTCCCGGGATACCGGGATATAATACTAACTATGATATAGAAAACTCCGTACAATGGATTAGAGAAAATATCGGAGTGGAACCGGAAGTGTTTTTATATAGAAAGACTATAAACCGGTAATTAAATTGTAAGATATAGAGTATTTTTTATACTGTAGGTATAATGACAAATAACTTTTACTATGTTATTCTATTGATAAAGAATTTGGGCAGATGTGCCGGAAGGGAAAAGACATGAGAACAATGAATCGTTTTGACTATCTTAATATTGAACGCTATACTTTAGCACTCCCGAGCAGTCAGGATTGGAAGGGCTTTGTTTTGTTGCATCCATTAGAGATAGGTCAAGTACGAGGAAATTGTTTGTATAATTATAAGCATAGTTAGATAATATGCTGATAATAGATAAATGTTTTTGATGCCGCTTACTCTAAATGGGTAGGCGGCTTTTTTATGTAAAGGAGAATATATGGATAAAATTGAAATAAAGGGGAAAGTAAATACAGCTATATGCTATGCAAGGGTTGTAGAGGATGAGGCAATAGAGCAGATAAGAAGAATGTGTGATTATATTATAACTGAAGGCTCAAGGATTCGTATAATGCCTGATGTACATGCAGGAAAGGGATGTACTATCGGAACAACAATGACCATAAATGATAAGGCTGTTCCAAATATAGTAGGTGTTGATATCGGATGTGGAATGTATACAGTGAGCCTTGGTAAAGTTGATATAGATTTTGAAAAGGTAGATGAGGCGGCACATTATATTCCCTCCGGAATGGATGTATGGGAGGGCAGACAGGAACGCTTTGATTTAACAAAATTAAACTGCTACAGATATTTAAGAGATTCAAGGAGACTTGAGCGTTCTTTGGGAACTCTCGGTGGAGGAAATCATTTTATAGAGATAGATGAGACAGGTGATGGAAATAAATATCTTATAGTACATTCGGGTTCCAGAAATCTTGGGAAACAGGTGGCCGAGTATTACCAAAGACTGGCAATGAATTTAGACAGAGGTTATGGAGATTATCTTGAGAAAAGAGATGAGATAATACGAAGCTATAAGGAGCAGGGGAGAAAAAGCGAGATACAGAGTGCTTTAAAAGATTTGCATTGGCAAGTATATGAGTCTAAGACAAGCATACCTGATGATTTATGTTATTTATCGGATAAATACCTTGCAGAATATCTTCATGATGTGGAGATTTGTCAAAACTTTGCAAAAAGAAACCGTGAGTTGATGGCGGAGATTATTTTAGAAAGAACCGGATTGACAAGCCTTGAGGCATTTCATACTATTCACAATTATATTGATGTGGATGAGATGATTTTAAGAAAAGGTGCGATAGCAGCTCATAGCGGTGAGAAAGTTTTAATACCTATAAATATGAGGGACGGAAGTGTTTTGGCTGTGGGAAAAGGTAATCCAGAATGGAATTATTCAGCACCACATGGAGCAGGAAGACTTATGTCAAGAACTGCCGCAAAAAATAATTTAAACTTGGATGAGTATAAAGAAATGATGAAGGGAGTTTATTCCACTTCTATAAATGAAAATACATTGGATGAGGCTCCGATGGCGTATAAAAGACTTGAGGATATCATAGATGTTATCAAAGAATCTGTAGATATCATTGAAGTAATGAAACCTATTTATAATTTTAAAGCTTCAAACTGAGGGAATCTCTTTTCCCGGGCTTGAGGCGGAAAGGAAAAGAGATGTTTGTTTTTCCTACCATTGATTTGGTAGCAACAGGAAAAAATATTGTAAGACTTAGAGAAGAGTCAGGCTTAAGTGTAAGAGAGTTGCAGGATATATTCGGATTTGCAACACCACAAGCTATTTACAAATGGCAGCATGGAGCAGCTTTGCCAACCATAGATAATCTTATAGTACTCTCAACAATATTTAAGGTCTCTATGGAAGAGATTATATAATAGTAGAGACAAAGATAAGTGCATAAAATATTTGTATTGTCAAATAAAAATGTAATCTCCATATATATCTTATAAAAAGCCACATGTCTATATTCTATGGACAAAGTTTCTTAATCTCATTATTATTAATTTAAACAAATATATTTGTATTTTAAGCTAAGGAGGACATATGAATGTAATTTGCATAAATGATGACAGTATTGCCTTGGATACAGCTTTAATAAAAATAAACAGCAAATATGAGGGAGTAGAAAATTTTTTGGAATATATACGGGCTTATAATAACAAATTGAATGTCAGAAAGGATGATAATATTTATCCTGTAGAGATCAATAAATTTATAAGGTTTTATTCAGGGGCAAAGCAGATATATGCACAGACTGTAAAAGAGGAGTTTCAGATTTCAAAAAGGCTTTATGAGTTGGAAACAATTTTACCGATACAGTTTGTAAGGGTGTCAAATTCTGAAATTATAAATCTTGATTATGTGTCACATTTTTCACTGAGTGCAGGTGGAATTATAAATATTGAATTCAGGAACGGTGTGAGAACAAGCTCATCAAGAAGGTATCTAAAAAAAATAAAGGAGATTTTGTATCATGAAAAATAAAATTATCAGCAGGATTGTATTTGGAATTTTTATAGGAATTGATATAGGTCTGTTAATGTCCATAATGTTATCATACTTGTCAGGTAATAAGATTTATCAACCGGCACCTGACAGATTTTTGCAGCTGTTTTCAAATGAAATTACTGCAATGATTGCATCGGTTTTTATATGGGCATCAATCGGTACACTGTTTTCAGTTACAAGTCTTATATTTACTCATACAGAATTCAGTATAAGTAAGATGACTGTTTTGCATTGTATTATAAACTATATTTTTTTTGTTCCTTTAGCAGTGCTTGCAGGTTGGTATTCTTTTGATGTAATTGATTTGGTTTCATTTACTGTAATATATATATTTGTATATTTTATAGTCTGGATTGTGTTTATGCTTATAAATAAAAGATATATAAGTGAAATCAATGCAAAACTTAATAAGTGATAACTATATTAATCAGATATTGGCTATTGCTTTGTCGGAGTTCATATGTTAAACTGGTGTGGTTGTGAATAAGGCGATGGTCCTCTGGAAGAAATTTTAAGAACATCAAAATAATAGGAGGTTTCACATGAACGATTTGATAAGAAGTATTGAGGCAGAGCAACTTAAGGTAAGTGTTGATGACTTTAATGTAGGTGATACAGTAAGAGTACATAACAAGATCCGCGAGGGTAACAGAGAGAGAATCCAGATTTTTGAGGGAACAGTACTCAAGAGACAAAACGGTGGTGCCAGAGAGACTTTCACAGTAAGAAAGAATTCAAACGGTATCGGTGTTGAGAAGACATGGCCGTTACACTCTCCATCTGTAGACAGAGTGGAAGTTGTAAGAAAAGGTAAAGTTAGAAGAGCAAAATTATATTATCTTCGTGACAGAGTAGGTAAAGCTGCTAAGGTTAAAGAGGCAGGTGCAAGATAATCTGAACTTAATATTTTCAGGCTGCTACATATGTAGCAGCCTTTTTACATAATTCTGAAAAGTCCGATGACTTTTCCAAGTATACTAACTTCATTCACCAGAATAGGCTCCATAAAATCATTCTCAGGCTGTAATCTGTAATAATTATTTTCTTTGAAAAATTTCTTGACAGTAGCGGAGTCTTCTATCAAAGCCACTATAATATCTCCATTTTTGGCAGTATTTTGCTTAGCTACAATAATCTGGTCGCCGTCATAGATACCGGCATTTATCATAGATTCTCCCTTGACCTTTAACATAAATATATCGGTGTTCGGCAGGAAATCGGTAGGTATAGGAAAATAGTCAGATATATTTTCATCGGCCAACAGCGGCATACCTGCTGCTACAGTACCAACCATAGGTACATTGACCACTTCTCTGCGTGTAAGATTGAATTCATCATCAGTTATCTCTATTGTTCTGGGTTTAGACGGATCCTTTCTGATATAGCCTTTTTTCTCAAGAGTATTGAGCTGGGCATGTACTGAAGATGTGGATTTAAGTCCTACAAGTTCACCGATTTCACGAACAGACGGAGGATAGCCCTTTTTCAAGATAGAATCCTTGATAATATTATAAATTTCTTCTTGCTTTGGTGTCAGTGTATCCATAAAATCTCCTTTATATGGGTATAGTTATAATACTATCCTAACATATGTTCGATTAAAATGCAAACAAAAGTTCGAAATATCAGCAGTAACTAACAAAAAAAGCCTTGAAAACTCAAGACTTTTAAGTGGAGATGACGGGAGTTGAACCCGTGTCCAAAAAACAATTCCCTGTTCTTCTACTATTATAGTTGCTTGATTGAATTCCCCTTTAAAACAGTCAAACAACAAACTGTAGTAAAGAGTAGCTTCATCATACATCTATATACTCAAAGCTTTGTATATAAGGTTTCTCACATAAGTCGATACAGATTCTATAAGTGTGAGTGCTTATAGGTCTGCAACTGCCTTAGGCAGCGTATGCTAAATTTTCTTCAGCGTTTATATTTATTTTTGCCATTTGACGCATTGCATACGAATAGCTTCACCAGCTGCATGTTCCCTGTCGAAACCGGTACATCCCCGGATGAATGTAAATACAGCATTTACACTCGATATTCTAGCATATAAAAAGAAAAATACCAATTAAAATTTTCTTACAACAGACATTACTGTATTTCAATATAAGTTCAAGAATAACCAGCTATAAGCTATATGTATAATGTAAAACTTTACTTTTAGTATAAATTATCTTACTATAGTAAAACGAAAAGAGATATAAGATGGAAAGAAGAGAAATGTTCAATATAGATGTAAAACTTACAAAGGATGATGAGTCTGAGGTGCTTAGATACCTTCAACACAATGGTAAGGAGATAGATAAAAATCTGCATTCACAAGTATTGGAGTGTATGGAAAAAATAAATGCCGTGGCAAAGCCTAACTTTGTTTTCAGAGAATGGGAACTTGAGAATAAGGGAGAGTTTCCGGCTGAACTGGACTTTTTTGTGGGGAACAGCATAAAAAAACATATAAAAGACTGTCATAAGCTCATTTTGATGGCGGCTACATTAGGGATAGGTGTGGATAATGCTGTCAGAAAAGAAGAACTTAAGAATGTAGCGAATGCTCTTATTATGGATTCCTGCGGCTCAACACTTATTGAGGCTGTATGTGACAGCATAGAAGCAGGATTTAGAGAGCAATATTTAAAGGAAAATAAATATTTGACATTCAGATTTTCACCCGGATATGGAGATTTGCCGATAACAATACAAAGGCAGTTTGTGGATGTTGTCAATGCTACCAGAAGAATAGGAGTTAATGTCAGTGACAGCGGTATAATGTTACCCAGAAAATCGGTAACAGCAATAATAGGAGTCATTGACAAAAAGCTTGAAACATTAAAAAAGAGTTGTGCAGGATGCAATCTTTTGAAATCTTGCAGGTACAGAAAAATAGGAGTCAGATGCTATGCATAATTTGTTGATACTTGACGGGGCAATGGGTACAATGCTCCAGGCAGCCGGAATGAAAGCGGGAGAACATCCTGAAGTTTTCGGCTTTGATAATCCGGAAATAGTTAAAAATATACATTTAAAATATATAGAATCAGGCAGTAATGTAATATATACAAATACCTTCGGCGCAAATGCACATAAACTTGAAGGATGTAAGATAGATGTGGATACCGCTATAGCTACCGCTATAAAATCAGCAAAGGAAGCTGTAGCAAAGAGCAAAAGAAAAGTAAAGGTGGCACTTGATATCGGACCTATAGGAGAGCTGTTGGAGCCTCTTGGAGTATTGAGATTTGAAGATGCCTATGAAATATATAAGGAAATGGTGGTAGCAGGCGAGAAATACGGTGCTGATATTATTATATTTGAGACCTTCACAGATCTTTATGATGTAAGAGCAGGTGTACTTGCCGCAAAGGAAAATACAAATCTTCCTGTATGGGTGACTATGACCTATGAGACCACAGGAAGAACCTTTACCGGAACAAAGATAGAGTCAATGGCTGTAACACTTGAAGGACTCGGTGTGGATGCGGTAGGATTTAACTGTTCTCTCGGACCTAAGGAAATACTGCCACTTGCAAAAAAACTTAAGGAATGGACCAATCTGCCTATAATAATAAAGCCGAATGCCGGACTTCCAAATCCGTCAACAGGCGAATATGATCTACTTGCAAGCGATTTTGCAAAGTTGATGGCTGATTTTGGTGAAATAGGAATAGAATATGCGGGCGGATGCTGCGGTACATCACCGGAATTTATCAGTGAGTTAAAAAAAGAGTTTGAAAATAGAAAGTTCTCTGAGATAAAGCCTACAAAGGCAAAAACCGGTATATGCTCCGGAAATGAGATGGTTGAATTAAACGGTGTAAGGGTTGTAGGAGAGAGATTAAACCCTACAGGTAAGAAAAGATTTCAGGAAGCACTTTTAAACCATGAGATGGAATATATATGTAAGGTTGCTATAGAGGAAGAGGAATCCGGAGCCGATATACTGGATATAAACGTGGGTGTTCCGGGCGGTGATGAAGTTGCACTGATGATAGAAGCCGTAAAGGCGGTACAATCTGTAGTTAATATTCCTTTGCAGATAGACTCATCAAATCCTGAGGCGATAGAAGCGGGACTTCGTGTATACAACGGTAGAGCGATTGTAAATTCCGTAAATGCGGAGGATGAAAGACTTGACCTGATACTGCCAATTGTAAAAAAATACGGTGCAGCGGTTATAGGACTTGCACTGAATGAAGGCGGACTTCCTACTACAGCACAGGAAAGATTTGACAATGCAAAACATATACTTGATAAGGCAATTGAGTATGGACTGAAGAAAGAAGATGTAATTATTGACTGTCTTACACTTACAGTTTCCGCACAACAGGATCAGGCAAAAGAAACACTTGAGGCTGTAAGAAGAGTAACAAGGGAGCTTGGACTTCATACAACTCTGGGTGTAAGCAATATTTCTTTCGGTCTGCCCGCAAGAAGTCATATCACAGAGAACTTTCTGATTCAGGCAATGTATGCAGGGCTTGATTTACCGATAGTAAACCCGAATATTGAAGGTATAATGAATGCGGTTTATTCTTTTAAAGTGCTGTCCGGAGAGGATAAGGATTCTGTAAAGTATATAGAGAGATTTGCCGCTGTAAAAGCCGAGACCAAGATTATACAGGTATCGGCTACAGGAGAAGTTACAAAGGAAGTGGTACAGGATGCCATATTAAAGGGGCTAAAGGAAGAAACTTATAATAATGCAAAAAAGCTTTTAGAGAGCCACAGTGAATTGGAGATAATAAATGAGTATCTGATACCGGCACTGGATAAGGTAGGTGATTTGTATGAAAAGCAGGTTATATTTTTACCGCAGCTTATAAATGCAGCCAATGCCGCAAGCTCTGCCTTTGAACTTATCAAAGAGGAGATAGCTAAAAAGGGCGATAAGAATGTAAGTAAGGGAAAGATAGTTGTATGTACCGTAAAGGGAGATATACATGATATCGGTAAAAATATAGTCAAGGTAATCTTAGAAAACTATGGTTACAGAATGATAGATCTTGGAAGAGATGTTGATATACAAAGGGTAGTAGATACTGTAGTTAAAGAAAATGTAAAGCTTGTAGGGCTTTCAGCACTTATGACTACAACATTGCCTGCGATGAAAAAAACTATTGAAGAGATAAGAAAAGTATCTGATGATTGCAAAGTGTGGGTAGGCGGTGCGGTGCTTACCAAGGAGTATGCGGATGAGATGGGAGCGGATTTTTACGCACCTGATGCCAGAAGCTCGGTTGACATAGCAAAGACAGTTTTAGGATGATAAATTATGGAAAATATTAGAGACTATTTAAAGAACAATATATTGCTTTTTGACGGGGCAATGGGAACATATTATGATGAACTTACAGATGACGGTATAGGCTGTGAACTTGCAAATATTAAAAATCCCGAGCTTATAAAGGGTATTCATAATGAATATATAGAAGCAGGTGCAAAAGCGATACTTACCAATACATTTGCTGTAGGTATTGACGTTTTTAACGGAGACAGAAAACTGCAAAAAGAGGTAATTGTTGCAGGAATTGATATTGCAAATGATGCCGCAAAAGACAGAGCATATGTTTTTGCAGATATCGGGCCGATTCATATGAGCAGAAATGAACTTGTATTTGAAGAGTACAAAGTTTTAATAGATATATTTTTAGAAAAGGGAATAAAGAATTTCTTATTTGAGACTCAAAGCAACACAAGCGGGATGGTTTTAAGTGCCGGTTATATCAAGGGAAAATGCAGTGATGCCTTCATAGCAGCTTCATTTGCAGTGATGCCTGACGGCTACTCAAGTGAAGGTTATCAATATAAGGCATTGTTTGCAGAGGTTACAGACTCAGGACTTTTTGATGCGGTAGGACTTAATTGTGTATCAGGAGCCAACCATATGGCAAAATTGTTAAAGGGAGTGGATACAAAGGGGCTTTATCTGTTTGCCAAGCCGAATGCCGGCTATCCGGTAGTCAGAGATGATAGGGTTTACTACAGTTCGTTAGCCAACTATTTTGCAAATCAGATAGAAGATATCCTTGAGATGGGTGTAAATATTGTAGGTGGTTGTTGTGGAACCACACCGAAACATATAGAGCTGTTAAAAAAGAGTATGAGTGGAAAATTAATAAAGCCAAGAAGAGCGATAAAATCAGAAAAAAATACCACACAGAATATCAGATTAAACAGATTTAAAAACAAGCTTGAATCGGGGCAAAAGGCAATAGCTGTGGAGCTGGATTCTCCGATAGATACAAATGTAAATAAATTCATTGAGAATGCAAAGAAGCTAAAGCTTGCCGGTGCGGATATTGTAACCATTGCGGATAATCCTATAGCCAGAGCAAGAATGGACAGCTGTTTGCTTGCTTGTAAGGTAAGAAATGAGCTGGACTTTGATGTACTTCCTCATATGACTTGTAGAGACAGGAATGTAAATGCTTCAAGAGGACTTCTGCTTGGTGCTAATGCAATGGGAGTTGACAATGTATTGGTGATCACAGGAGACCCTATACCGAATGCCCAAAGGGATGAGATAAGATCGGTATTTGAGTTCAATTCAGTGAAATTTGCAAACTTTATTAAATCTTTAAATGATGAGGTATTTGAAAGCCCTATGAATATATGTGCGGCTCTAAATGTAAATTCAAGGAATTTCAGTGCGGAACTTAAGAAGGCGAAAAGAAAGCAGGAAAACGGCGTTGAGGTATTATTTACACAGCCTGTTTTGACAAAGAGAGCTATTGAGAATCTTAAAGAAGCCAGAGAAAATCTGGATGTTAAGATAATGGGAGGAATTATTCCTATAGTAAGCGAGAGAAACGCCAGATATATGCAAAGTGAAGTGAACGGTATATATATTACAGATGATATTGTAGAAAAATATATCGGCAAGGAAAGAGAAGAGGCTGAAGAAATTGCCCTTTCTATGTCAAAAGAGATAGCAAATGAAATCTATGATCTTGTGGACGGATATTATCTTATCACTGTTTTAAACAGGGTAAGTCTGATGGAAAGACTTATAAAGACTGTGAAAGAGGTTTGTGAAAAGCGATAATATTTATAGAACTGACTTACATAGAGTGAGTCGGTATAAATGTTATAATACTTTATCATATAATCCTGTGAGTTGAGTTCAAATCACAGGATTATACAGTTAAAATCTAGCTCCTAAGCTTTTCTATACATTTTTTTAGTATTTCAAAGGTTTTATTGACCTCATCTTCCGTATTGTACTTACTTAAAGTAAGTCGTAGGGAGGATGAGGCTCTTTTTTTATCATTTGAAACAGCCATAATTACATGTGAGGGTTCTATGCTTCCTGTAGTGCAGGCTGAGCCAAGAGAAGCACATACTCCGTTTTGATTTAATAAAATTAGTAGCAGCTCACCGCTTATATTTTCAAAGTAGATATTTATATTATTAAAAAGTCTGTTCTTTATATCACCGTTTATATGAGAGCCTTCTATATTTTTAAGTATTAAAGAAACTAACCTATCTCTAAGGAATTTTACATATAAGCTGTCTTTATCTAAGGTTTCATAGGAGTTTTTCAAAGCATGTGCCATAGCAATTATACCGAAGGTGTTTTCTGTTCCGGCTCTGCGATTTCTTTCCTGACTGCCGCCATGTATTAGAGAGGTAAGCTTAATACCGCTTCTTATATATAAGAAGCCAACCCCTTTAGGTGCATGGAATTTATGTCCGCTTGCACTGAGTAAATCAATATTCAGCTCATTCACATCAATAGGCAGATGCCCTACAGCCTGTACCGCATCAGTGTGGAATAAAATATTGTATTCATGGGCAAGCTTTCCAATCTCTTTAACAGGTTGTATCGTTCCTATTTCATTATTTGCAAACATTATACTTATAAGGACGGTATCTTCTCTTATGGCTGACTTAAGCTCATTTATATCAATAATACCTTTTTCATCAGTATTCAGATAAGTGACTTCATATCCTTTTTTTTCAAGATAAGAGAGTGTATGCAGTACGGAATGATGCTCAATCTTTGAACTGATAATATGCTTTCCCTTATTTTCCATAAGTTCACAAGACTTTAGTATTGCCCAATTATTTGATTCACTGCCGCCTGAGGTAAAATAGATTTCATTATATCTTGCACCGAGGATATCAGCTATCATCTCTCTGGCATCTTCCATATCAGCCTTTACATCATTTGCCATTGAATAGCTTGATGAAGGATTTGCATAGTTTTCAAATAAATATTTTTTTGCCATATCAAAAGCCTCTTTATCCACCATAGTGGTGGAGGCATTGTCCATATATATCATAGTACTCCTGTTCTTTAGATTTATAAAGGTATGACAGACAAACCTTTATCAGATAGTCTATATACATCATATACAGTATAAATAGTATTAACAATAAAATAGTAAATGATTGAATTTAAATTGACAAGTATAAGATGATTATTGTATAAGAATTTTATAAATTATATGGAGGTGATATATGGGCTGGAGCGTAGATATTTTATGCTTTTAAATTTTTTTCATGAATATTTTAAACTTGTACCTGAGGATGTACTTTGGAACTGTTATTCAAAGGATAAACATTTTTATACTAAAGCTGACATAGATAAGATTTATAATAAAAAAGAGTGGACTGCCGAATGGATATATACAGATCCGAATGAGCAATAATATAGAGGTGATTATGAGATTTGAGGGTAGAATACTTGGTAAAGCCGGTGTTAATAAGATACAGACAGCACACATATTAGTTTATATTCTTATAGATATGGGCTACAGTATGAAATTTTCCTTTGATAAATATGCGTACAGTATATCATATATGAAAGAGGAGAATGATATTTTGTTCTTTAATGATGCGGAGCATATGATAGAGGTGTACAGTTATGAAAGAAATTTTGAAATACCGACCGAAAGAGCAAATGAACTGGGGCTTGAGACATATTATCGTTTTTCAAATATATTCGGGAAAGAACTGATTATTCTGGAACTGTTATACAGATATTTACAAGAGAACCCAAACGATATCTTTTATGTGGATAACGGGAGATATTATAATAAAGCGATGATTGACAGTATTTATAATGCAAAGCCGGATAAAAACTGGATATATAAACCATTATACAGCATTAAAAGTATAGCTGAATATATAAATATATTTGTATCAACAACTGTATCTTATATGGGCGGTATGGGAAATATAATGGATACAAGACATAGGGGAGAGATGAGTGTTGAACTGAGGTATGAGGGAAGGATAATCGGTAAAAGGAAAAATTCAAAATTCGGCACGGCTTATAGGGTAATAAGAGCCTTAAAAAAATCACATTGCAAAAATATAGTAAATATAAAAAGAGAGAGTTACAATATTTTATACGCAAAATGTAATAATAAAAAGATTATTGAAATATATTGTAACACTGAGATGACAGATATCCCTACAGATGAAATAAAACAGATGGGCTTTGAGACATATTTTAGGATTACCGATCTTATAGGAAAAGAGATGCAGGTGCTTGAAATAGTACATAACTATTTAAATAAGTTTCCCGAGGATATTTTCTATATTGATAACAGTTGTTTCTTTACAAAATCACAGATTGATGAAATATTTGATAATGAGAACAAGAACGAAAAATGGATATTTAAGAATAGAAAGGGATAGATTTTATTAGGTATCATGGCAGGAGATGTAGAAATTTTAAGAAGAAAAAATGATAACAGTTGTAGAGACATAAAAGATGTTGTAAATATACTGATGTCAAGAGGGTTTACTATGGAATATTTATATGATCATGGAGACTATTATCTGTTTTCTGTAAATAAACCGGATTATGATGATGATGGCAGATGGTATTTGGATGACGCCTCTTCATGGGCGGTTATATATGTTTATATAACAGAGGATAAATTACCGGATTGTACAGTAGAAGATGCTTCAGGACAAAAGACAGATTACTACAGATACATATATATTGAAGGGTACGGAGACAGAGCCTTTATGTATTTGAATTTTTTGCATGAGTATTTCAAACTGTTTCCGAAAGATATTTTCTCCGGTGCAGCAGATTATTTATATACAAAAGAAGATATTGACAGGATATATGAAAAAGAAATATGGACAGAGAATTGGTATGGTCTTGATCCGAAGACTTTATAGTATATTAATACAAATGCAATAAGTATATGATATACTGTCAGCAACAGATTTTAATATAATTTTTTTGGAGAATATATGGAAAAGAAAAAAGTAGTGGTAGGTATGTCTGGAGGTGTGGATTCCTCGGTGGCAGCCTATCTTTTAAAAGAAGCCGGATATGATGTCACAGGTGTGACTATGCAGATATGGCAAAGCGAAGATGAAGAGGATATGTCCGGCAGTGGAGGCTGTTGCGGTTTGTCTGCTGTAGATGATGCCAGAAGGGTGGCAAGGGATATAGGCATACCTTATTATGTAATGAATTTCAGAGATGAATTCAAAGATAAGGTAATAGATTATTTTGTAAATGAATATGTGCAGGCAAGGACACCTAATCCATGTATAGCCTGCAACAGATATGTAAAATGGGAATCTCTTTTAGAGAGAAGTATGATGCTTGGAGCGGATTATATTGCTACAGGGCATTATGCAAGAATAGAAAAGCTTGAAAACGGAAGATATGCACTCAGAACATCAAAGACAAGTGCAAAGGATCAGACCTATGCACTTTATAATCTAACACAGGATCAACTTTCAAGGACTTTGATGCCTGTTGGAGATTATGAAAAGGATGAGATAAGAGAAATTGCCAAAAAGTTTAATCTCAGAGTGGCAAATAAGCCCGACAGTCAGGAGATTTGCTTTGTTTCAGATAATGACTATGCTTCATTTGTAGAGAGTGAAATAGGAAAAAAGATGCCTGAGGGAAACTTTGTGACAGCTGACGGGGAGATACTGGGGAAACATAAGGGTATACTTCACTATACCATAGGACAGAGAAAAGGACTTGGCATTGCACTGGGGCATCCAATCTTTGTGACAGAGATAAGACCTGACACAAATGAAGTTGTGATAGGTGAAAATGAAGATGTGTTCGGATACAGTTTGGAAGCAAATAATCTAAATGCCATGGCGGTTGAGAAGTTTTTTGACGGTATGAGAGCTGTCGGTAAAATAAGATATTCACATAAGGGGGAGCATTGTAGCATTAAAGTAATCGGAGAAGACAGAATAAGGATTGATTTTGATAAAAAGGTAAGAGCCATTACGCCGGGGCAGGCAGTTGTTTTATATGATGAGAGCGGACTTGTACTTGGTGGCGGAACTATTATAAAAAGATGTGATTAAACTGATTTGCACTGTATAAAGGGTTGTACGGAGAAGAATATGAAAAAATATATATTTAGAATTTCCATACTGAACAGTATTATTATAAGCTATGTAATAGGATTATTTTTAGTTATAGGATGGACTATGATTGCCGCAATATCTTCAATTGGAGAATATGGAGAATTTAAGGATATAGCTGCCGGGGTTGTAGCCATTCCATTATGGGGAGGATTTGTAGGCGCCTTATTTGTATATCCTATAGTGTTGGCAGCATATCAACTGGCGATGCTCATCCTTGAAACAGATAAAACGATGACAAAAACAGGGGTGGGTTTTGACCAGATTGTAATATGGTATGGGCTTATTTTAGAATTTTTATATATCACACAGGCAAAATATACTACAGGTTCCGACTGGTATGAGCAGTTGCATAATTTAGAAAAGCATACACCGATTTACTCAGGCTCCCTACCTACAGTTATTGTAATATTTTTGATAGGTGTTATAGGGTATTTTTATTTAAGATTTTGTCCGCTTAAAAAAATGCCGCCGCTTATGGCAGTATTTTCAATATCCGCCATGTATCTTTGGCTGATAGGAATAATTGTTTTCACCGTACAGGTTTATGGTGGTGAATCTATGGCAGAAAGTACTCTTGATACATACCTGTTGACTTATCCTATTTGTATTTCTTTTATTATAATAAGGACAGTGCTTTGCAAGGTTCGTGAGTGGCATGAACTTGAGATGGAAAAAGAAAAAATAGAAAAAAACTCTTGTTTAAGCTTTTTTAATAAAATATTGTCAAAATCGGAACATTGGCCTGTATATGCCCTTATTCTTATGCTGCCTTTGCTTGGAATCATTATAGGTATATTATTACTTTTCGGTCAGGCACCAGATTCTGTTATAAAGGCGTGGACGGAGACTGCCGACTGGAGATTGTCAATGAAGGAAGCACCTCAAAATATCTATTATGATGAACACTATCTATGTACGGTAGCGGCAGGCGGACATAAAAAAATTGTAAAACCTATACGAAAAGGGGTACGCCATGGTCATGAGGTAATTGTAAACAGGCAGCTCTGTGTGGCAAATGCCTTTGAACAGATTTTAGAAGAAAAAACCCCACGCTTTCACAAGCTTGTCAGGGGAATATATGACAGATACGGCTTCCCTGTTGCAAGGCTGATAAAGAGTAAATGGATGGCAGATATTATATATATTATGATGAAGCCACTGGAATGGATTTTCTTAACGGTAATATATATGAGTGATGTTCATCCTGAAAACAGAATAGCCACCCAGTATATGGGGAAAAATGGAAGTAGCAGTTAATTAAGTTTGTATTTATTAGATTTTATATTCGAATAACAGCTATGAAACAACTTTTGAATAATAAGGTAGCGAGTGATTTCGTTGTATTAGAAATAGGACATATAGTTATATAAATACAATAAATATATGGAATACATATGATAAAATATGGGATGTAATTTATGGGAAAGAATAAGTTTAATGCACTTACTTCTGAAGTGCTGGATGAAAATAATAAAATATATACAGAAGCACTTGACTATGCTTTTGGC
>NZ_GL622296.1:2172184-2173776 GCF_000185385.1 Lachnoanaerobaculum saburreum DSM 3986 | reverse complement strand
GGCAATAATGATATAAAAAATATTGCTATTACAGGTATATATGGTGCCGGAAAAAGTACAGTATGGAATACATATGTTAATAAGAGTAAATTAAATAATGTCATTAACGTCTCATTGGGCAAATATGAAAATTATATTAAAGATGACGATAATAGACAAAAGGAAGCATCTGAGACTAAGCTTAATAATTCAGACGCTGATGGAGCTGAAGATTTATGTGGTGATGAAAGTAAAAAAGCCGGTGGTATAGATGATGAGAATAGAGTAGAAAGGCAAATTATAAATCAAATATTATCTCAGATAGATCCAAATAAAATACCGCTTAGTAAATATTGTTTTAAGTCGAATAAAAGTAAATGGAGTATTTTCTGGCATTTCTTAGCATTTCTTTCAATGATTTGCTCAATACTACTTTGGAAATTACGTAATGATTTAATTCCTATTTTTAAGGATTTAATAATTTTTAAGGATTTACTAACTCCTTTTTTTAAGGGTATACTAAAGCATTTATTTAGGGATCTGCCAGAAAGATCAGATGAAATGTTGTGGATTATTCCATGTCTTATATTTTTTCTTTTACCACTGTATTACTTTTTTTATACTTTTTATAGAGGGAACAAATTTAGAGTTTCTAAGATATCATTTAACGGTACGGAAGCAGATATGAATAATGATATGGGTGATGAAACAGTATTAGATAGAGACATAAAGGAACTGGTATACTTATTGGGAAGTTCTGGCACAGAAATAGTTGTTTTTGAAGATTTAGATAGATATAATGACATATCTATTTATACAAAACTACGAGAACTAAACTTTATATTAAATAACTATGTAAAAATAAATGGTAAAGATAAGCCCGTTCGATTTATATATTTATTAAAGGATGGTATATTTTCTCTAAAAACAGAACGAAGTTTTTTGATTTCATTATACCTATTGTGCCTATTGTGAATTCTTTTATATCTGAATATCATATTGATAAATTTTTAAAGGATAATGGAATAGTGGAAGAAGTGACTATATTAGCCGATGTTGCTTTATATGTAGATGATATGAGGCTTATTAAAAATATAGTAAATGAATATATCATATATTCTAGAATCTTAAAATTGGAAAGTAAGAATTCAAATATGGACGCGTCATTAGAGTATTCTTATTTGAATAACGACATTCTATTTGCGTTAATCACATTAAAAAATATATTGCCTAATGAATTTGAACGTTTACAGGAAAATAGAGGATATATAAATGATATATTTAAGAAACTGGAAGCAAAAAATTATAATAACACTAGCTATAAAACAATAATTTCCGGATTATCTATTAAAGAAAGGGATAAATTATTTTCAAGAAAAGGATTGGATAGTTTGGAAAGACGCTATTTTGATTTCGTTCGATTTTTAATTGTAAATGGATTCTTAGACAATAGCTACGGTAAATTTATAGTAGATTTACATAAAGCAGATACATCAAACTTATTGAAGAGAAATGATATAATTTATATAAAGGGTCTGAAAGAAGGCAGATCTCTTGATGTTTTGTTAGATGTTGAGACACCTGATTTAATTATTAAACGTTTAGATAAAGAT
>NZ_GL622296.1:2170587-2171806 GCF_000185385.1 Lachnoanaerobaculum saburreum DSM 3986 | reverse complement strand
ACTATTATATAATAAAGAAAATTTATTATATAATATTTTGGATTATTTTCAATCTAAAACATATACAGGAATTGATGGTAGAGGACTTATAGATGGTGAAGAGGCGATTTTGGATGACGAATATGCAAAAATTTTTAACGATATTTTAATTTCGATTCTTATAACAGAACCTACAGATGAAAACCAGTTAAAATCTCTAAAGGAATATTTAGAACATGGAAAAATTACAAAAATAATAGATCAAATATGTAGTATATATGAAGGAGAAAGATATTATTTTGAAATAGGTGTCGAGCAAAATATAGAAGAAATACAATATAGAATGTTACGTGAAGACATGAATAAAATAAAGAAAGAATTGAATAATTTTATCGAAAATGTAAATTTAATAGGTATTATTTTTGATAATATCTCGAAGATTATAAGGGTAAAAGAGAGTTTTTAATATATTTTGTGTAAACTAGATATCTAGTATATCGAATAATTATTAACTGTTACAAACCTCATTGGTTTTAATTCCTGCTTCAATCGCTTCGGTAACGCTAATTTCATCCATTTTGTATGACCAATGATAAACAACCGGCTCTCGATTGACCTCATCGAAGTAAAGGTAGATACGACGCTCCAACTCTTCCTTTGATTCTACTCTGATACCTTTGAGCATCTGTTTCGTCATCTTGCTAAAGAAACCTTCTATCATGTTAAGCCAAGACCCATGCTTAGGTGTAAACACAAATACAAATCTTCCTTCGGGGCGAGTAGCAAGGTAGTTCCTTGTCTCTTTTGATTTATGCGCTGAATGATTGTCACATACTATGCGAATGATATCTCTTTCAGGATAACGATCATCGAGCTTTTTAAGTAGTTCTATAAAATCAGAACTTTTATGTGTTGTGCTAACATAAGGGATTGCTTCACCTGTTAGCAGATCTATTCCGGCAAGGAGTGATAAGGTTCCAAGATGCTTATATTCAGCATCTCGCATCACATAACCGTTTCCGACCGTAGGGCGAAGATCCTCTCCTGTATTGGCAATAGCCTGTATTCCCGGCTTTTCGTCACAAGATACTGTATGTACCATCGGTTCATCTACCGGGATAATAAGCTGACCGTTTTCATCGAATTGCATACTCACCTGTTTATACACCAACAATACATCATGCATCTTGGACTCAAACTCAGGATCATGTTTTTCACAGTAATACTTTATTTTGTGTGG
>NZ_GL622296.1:2077251-2170048 GCF_000185385.1 Lachnoanaerobaculum saburreum DSM 3986 | reverse complement strand
TAGAATAATTATTTGTGCCGATTATTTAATTAACTATATACTAGTATATATACTCTTGGGTGTATATTGTTTGAGAATTTGAGATAGTAAATGATACAAAAACGACCATACAAGAGCTTATTACTATTGTATGGTCGTGATTGCTTTGTCCCTGATTGAAACTATCACTCAAATTTCTTTACAGCATTTAAGTAAGAACCACCAAGAGAACACTATTCACGGAGGCGAAGAGATTCGAACTCTCGTGCCACAAAAAGTGACAACCTGATTTCGAGTCAGGCTCGTTATGACCGCTTCGATACACCTCCACAATTAGTATACAAAGTTTTTGTAATTAAATCAACTCAAATTATAATTAAAATATTTGCACTGAATATGTATAATATAGAAGAAATTCTTATAACTATATAAATATTATTATAAGAAAAGTATAAAAAGGTTGAAAAAATATATATTCTATGATAATATAGTTGCAACAAAAGACACTTAATTAGACAGGAGGATTTGACATGCGTTGTAAAAATTGTGGTTCTGTGAATAGTGACGGAGTTAAGTTTTGTGAGAATTGTGGTGCTGCATTTGAGAGCGTGAATATGCAGCAAAACCAAAGTAATACTGATTCTAAGGAATCTAATCCTATCAGTAGTCAGGGTGGTATGAAAAAATTGCCGAAGAATATTATTTTCGGTGCAGCAGGTGTTATAGCGGCTCTTTTTATTATAGTGACAGTTGCATTCGCTATGAATTCAGGTAAAGTAATTGATTTGAACAAGTATATAAGCTTTGAGTCAAGCGGATATGACGGATACGGAAAGGCGAGTATAAGTGTTGACTGGGATAAGCTTGAAAATGATTATGGGAAAAAGGTAAAGTACAGCAGTAAGGGCAAGAAAGAGTACGGAGTTTTGACCTATGCATTTGAACCGATGTCGGTTCTTCATGATGCCGTGTCGGGAATAAGTATTGATAAATCTGAGAAATTAAGTAACGGTGATAAGGTTAAGTATACATGGAATGTGTCTGATGATACAACAAAAAGCATAAATTATAAGCTGAAGTATAAGGACGGAGAATTTGAAATAAAGAAATTAAATGAATTGAGTAAATTTGACCCGTTTGAAGATGTAAAAGTGAATTTTTCAGGAATTGCACCGAACGGTAAGGCCGAGATTACTTACAACGGCGGTGGAGATATATTGCATAAATATAATTTTAAACTTGATAAGTTTGATAAACTGAAAAATAATGACACTGTTACTGTAAGTCTTAATCTCGATGAAAATAAAATAGCTTCTATGGCAGACATGTACGGAAGAATACCTGAGAAGATGAGCCAAACTTACACTGTATCCGGACTTGAAACCTATGTAACACAGTACAGTGAATTACCGCAGGATTTCATAAAAGAAGTAAACGATAAGGCAAAAGAGGTTGTAAAGGAATATACGGACAGTGCATACGGCGAAGGCACTACACTTTCAGATCTTAAGTATGAGGGTTATGCACTGAAGACAGATTTGGATGAAGTGTATAACGGGTTGTATATTGTATACAGCAGAGTACTTACAAGTACCGACAATAAGTATGTGACCATAAAGATGTATTATCCTGTAGCATTTAGGACACTTATGCTGGCAGATAAAGTAACTTATAAGAGCGGTCCGGAGATTATAGGAAAGACAAGCTATGTTACAGGAACTTCCGATGAATCAAAAGGATATAAGCGTCCATATAATTTTCTTGAACAACGCAGCGGTGAAAAGGTGGCAGCAGGGGACGGCTTTGAAAAGTATGAGCACGAGTCATATGTACATAAGCTGGAGGATATGACAGATGAGTATAGAAAGTCGTTGCAGGATCAGGCAAGACTGACTTTGGATGCTTATATTGCCAAGGATTATAAACCGAATATGCAGGTATCCGATATACAGTTTGCAGGAGAGTATTTGCAGTATACTTCCAATGATCAGGAACAGTTTAACGGTACAAATATATACTATGTAGTGTTTTCGGCAAATTTATCAGATGCCAACGGAAAATTCCCAACCACTACCATTTATTATCCGGTGGAATATACCTATGTAATGAAATTAAGTGATGAGGACTTTTTAACAACATACCATTCGGATGTTTTCCTTAGCAATCTTATGCTTCCTAACAGCTTGGATACAACAAGAGGATTTACAGACGGAAATGAGATGTATAAAGGTATTATAAGTAATCGTACCAAATTATATGAGCATCAGGTAAGTGAGGGCTTAAAGCAGTTTGGGGAATAATCATAAATATATTATGAAATGGATAGAAAGACATCAAAAGCTTACTCTTCTTATTATAATGTTAATAATTGCTTTTGGAATATATATATGGGAGGATATTAATTCATATGTAAAACTGGAACCGGAATCTCCTAACGGAGTATATCTTGTCGCACAAACAACAGGTAATATGCGTTCTTCGACCGGTACTGTATACATCAAATACCCTAACTCAAATAAGTTGTTCAAAACCAGAGTAGAGTTTGGTGAAGATGAAGGGTCGGCTTTAGCAAAACCGTCAAACCGCCTCTCAATTGTGTGGATAGATTCTCACCATGTATCTATAACTTTTAAAGGCCGTGACTATGATAGACCTATTACTAAGATAGTAGAGTACTGATTAATCAGTGCTCTACTATTTAGCATTCCAATGTATTTTTGGAAATTATGAATTATGTTAACTTATAACGTAATCGTTTGAATATTTGACAGGTCTAAAGTAACAGTGGCTGTTTTAAAGTGTATTTCATATAATATCAATGAATTTCCGGCAAAGTCTATAGTGTTTTTATAGTCAGGTATCTTATCACAAAAGCAATCTTCCAAATCAAAAACGGTTTTTTCGCTTCTTAGAGCAATTCCTCTTGCTTTTATATGCTCATTTCCTTTTTTGGGGATTGTTGTAAAGGCGACGTTTCTGTTTTGTTCCATTTCTTTTACTTTTTCATTGTCTTTAAATGTCGCAAAGTATAGTACATTATTTTTAGGATTAAAATAATAGTTGACTATTCTGACATTTGGAATGCCGTTTGTTCCGATAGTTGCTAAAGCAAGGTCAGCCTGTGTGTCCATAATTCTTTGGAATTCTTTTATTGTATCCATGAAAACCTCCATTTTTATGATAAATGAATAATACAATATGTATTTAAATATGATTAGTATAACAGATCTTTTTATATGAGTATACAATATTTTCGTACTTTACTATAGTAGAGAAATAAAGTGTTGACAGTTATACTTTAGCATGCTACCATAAGAAAGTGTTAAGGCAAAGCGGTAAAGAAAGTTATGAGGTGTATTTATGAAAAAAATTTATTTACTTGGAGTTTTAGCAACAATTATGTTGGTAGGCTGTTCATCAGCAAAGACTATCGAAAGTTCATCAGCATCAACGGATACAAGTATAGCAGAAAGTAAGTTGACAGATGAGACTTCTATTGCAGGCACAGACGCTAATAAAACTTTTACGGTGGGATTTGATCAGGATTTTCCACCTATGGGGTTTGTTGGAGATGACGGGGAATTTACCGGATTTGACTTAGACCTGGCAGCAGAGGTGGCAAAGCGATTGGGCAAAGAGATAAAGTATCAGCCTATAGCCTGGGATGCAAAAGATATGGAACTTACATCCGGTAATATTGACTGTATTTGGAACGGCTTCAGTACACAGAACAGAGAAGATAAATATACATGGACAAAGCCGTATATGAAAAATGATCAGGTATTTGTAGTAAGATCTGATTCTGATATCAATTCGTTTGTGGATTTAGCAGGAAAAACAGTGGAGGTCCAGACGGATTCGTCAGCCGAAGCGGTATTAAAAGAAAATACGGAACTGTCAGGTACATTCGGTAAATTACAGACTGTGGCTGATTTTAACACAGGCTTTATGGATCTTGAAATGGGTGGTGTGGATGCTTTGGCTATGAACAGCGTAGTGGCAAATTATCAGATCACAAAAAGAGGTGGGAAAGGTTTCAAAGTTTTGGATAAGCCACTTTCAAGTGAAGAATATGCGGTAGGATTTAAACTTGGAAATACAATATTGAGGGATGAGGTGCAGACGGCGCTTGAAGAGATGAAGGCAGACGGTACATTAAAGAGTATTTCTGAGAAATGGTTCGGTAAAGATGTTACTACATTAGAGTAACAGCATATGTAGTGAACAATAATTTACCACAACTATAAAATTAACAAATGACATGTACTTTTTCAATATCTTTAAATGTTGCAAAGTATATGACATTATTCTTAGAATTAAATAATAGTTGACTATTTTGACATTTGGAGTGCCGTCTGTTCCTATAGTTGCTAAAGCGAGTTCAGTCTGTGTGGTCATAATTCTTTGGAATTCTTTTATTGTATTCATGAAAACCTACATTTTTATGATAAATGAATAATACAATATAGAAAAAGTGTTCTATCAAGCTTCCAACTTGGAATAGACATAAAAGCTTATTTGATGTATACTTTTTTCATATGTGATATCATCAGATATCGTCTAAATAAGTAACAGATAGTTAGAAGAAGGGAAAGCTATGATTGACATTAAGTTTTTAAGAGAGAATCCGGATGAAGTAAGACAGAATATAAAAAATAAATTTCAGGATTTTAAACTTCCTTTGGTTGATGAAGTTATAGAGCTTGACGAAAAGCTTAGAAAAACAAAAGTAGAGGCTGATGAGCTTAGAGCAAAGAGAAATAAGATTTCAAAAGAAATCGGTACACTTATGGCACAGGGCAAAAAAGAAGAGGCCGAGCAGGTAAAGGCATCAGTGGCAAGCCTTGGAGAACAGTTGGCTAAGTTGGAGCCTATTGAAGCTGATCTTGAAGAAAAGATTAAAAAAGATATGATGACCATTCCGAACATTATAGACCCAAGTGTACCGATAGGTAAGGATGACAGCGAGAATGTAGAGATTGAAAAGTTCGGTGAGCCTTTTGTTCCTGATTTTGAGATACCGTATCATACAGAGATTATGGAAAAGCTGAACGGAATCGACCTTGACAGTGCAAGAAAGGTTGCAGGAAACGGGTTCTATTATCTTATGGGAGATATTGCAAGGCTTCATTCGGCAGTAATCTCATATGCCAGAGATTTTATGATTGACAGAGGGTTTACATACTGTGTTCCTCCTTTTATGATCAGGTCTGAAGTGGTTACAGGAGTAATGAGTTTTGCGGAGATGGATGCTATGATGTATAAGATTGAGGGAGAGGACCTCTATCTTATAGGTACAAGTGAACATTCTATGATTGGAAAGTTCATTGATACTATGAATGAAGAGGCTAAGCTTCCATATACGCTGACATCTTATTCACCATGCTTTAGAAAAGAAAAAGGAGCACATGGCATTGAGGAGAGAGGTATTTATCGTATTCACCAGTTTGAGAAACAGGAGATGATAGTTGTCTGCAAACCTGAAGAGTCAAAGATGTGGTATGACAAACTTTGGCAAAATACTGTAGATTTATTCAGATCTCTTGATATACCGGTCAGAACACTTGAGTGTTGTTCAGGAGATCTTGCGGATCTTAAGGTGAAATCATGTGATGTGGAGGCGTGGTCGCCAAGACAGAAAAAGTACTTTGAGGTAGGAAGCTGTTCAAATCTTGGAGATGCACAGGCAAGAAGACTTAGAATCAGAGTAAAGGATGAAAACGGTAACAAGTACTTTGCACATACACTTAACAATACTGTTGTAGCACCGCCACGTATGCTTATTGCCTTCCTTGAGAACAATCTCAATGAGGATGGAAGCATCAGAATACCGGAGGTTTTAAGACCATATATGGGTGGAAAAGAAGTTATAGGGAAGTAATATATGCACCCTGTGTATACGGGGTGTGTTTTTGAAAGGAGGAGCTTTTGAGTTTTTCATTTGCACATTTTAATTTTAACGTTCTTGATTTAGAGAAAAGTTTGAAGTTTTATAAAGAGGCACTTGGACTTGAGCCTGTAAGAAAAAAAGAGGCACAGGACGGCTCATTTACTTTGGTATATCTTGGAGATAAAAAGACAGGCTTTGAGCTTGAACTTACATACTTAAGGGACAGGAAAGAGCCTTATAACCTCGGAGAGCTTGAGTATCACCTGGCTATGGCTACAGATGATATGAAAGCTTCTCATGAGCTTCATGAGAAAATGGGTGTTATATGTTATGAAAATCCGGCTATGGGAATTTATTTTATAAACGACCCTGACGGATATTGGATTGAGATTGTACCAAGTAATTTATAGAGGTAAATATGGCAAAGATACAGATGATTACTCCACTTGTTGAGATGGATGGAGATGAGATGACAAGAATCCTGTGGAAGATGATTAAGGATGAACTTATACTTCCGTTTGTGGATCTAAAGAGTGAATATTATGATCTGGGGTTAAAGCATAGAGATGAGACAGGTGACAAGGTAACTGTAGAGTCTGCCAATGCCACAAAAAGACTTGGTGTAGCTGTAAAATGTGCCACCATCACCCCGAATGCCGCAAGAGTAAAAGAATATGACTTAAAGGAGATGTGGAAATCTCCGAACGGAACCATCAGAGCTATCTTAGACGGTACGGTATTCAGAAAACCTATATTGGTAAAGGGTATTGAGCCGAATGTGAGAACATGGAAAAAGCCTATAACCATTGCCCGTCACGCCTATGGTGATATATATAAGAATACCGAGATGATTATTGATAAACCCGGGAAGGTGGAGCTTGTATATACAGATAATGAGGGCAATGAAAAAAGAAGTCTGATACATGAGTTTAAGAGTGCCGGAATTGCGCAGGGAGTTCACAATCTGGATTCTTCTATCGAAAGCTTTGCAAGGACTTGCTTTGAATATGCTCTGAATCAAAAAGAAGATTTGTGGTTTGCTACAAAGGACACTATTTCAAAGAAGTATGATCATACATTTAAGGATATATTTGAAGAGATATATGATTCAGAATATAAGGAGAAGTTTGAAAAGGCAGGTATTACCTACTTCTATACATTGATAGATGATGCGGTGGCAAGGGTTATGAAGTCGGAGGGAGGATTTATCTGGGCTTGTAAAAACTATGACGGAGATGTTATGAGTGATATGCTCTCATCTGCGTTCGGTTCACTTGCTATGATGACTTCGGTGTTGGTTTCTCCTGACGGTTGCTATGAATATGAGGCGGCACACGGTACCGTTCAGAGGCATTATTATAAATATTTGAAGGGAGAACCTACATCTTCAAACTCAGTGGCGACTATCTTTGCATGGAGCGGTGCATTAAGAAAAAGAGGAGAACTTGATGCCTTGCCTGATTTGATTGATTTTGCAAACAGACTTGAGAAAGCTACTATTGATACTATAGAGTCGGGTAAGATGACGGGAGACCTTGGTGCAATATCAACATTGGACAATATAAAAGTTTTAAACAGTGAAGAGTTTATACATGAGATTGCAAAGCATTTGCAATAAATAAGTGGCAGTTTCCTTGCGGGAGCTGCCATTCTACATATTTTAGGAGAGAGATGGGATACAGATTTTATTTTGGAGCCTCAGGTGTAGGAAAGACCTATAGAGCTTTTAGCGATATTATAGACGAGGCTCAAAAAAACTTAGAAAAGAATTTTTTTATTATTGTGCCTGAACAGTTCACAATGCAGACTCAAAAGGATATAGTGCAGATGCATCCAAATCATGCTGTAGGTAATATAGATGTACTTAGTTTTAACAGGCTTGCTTACAGAATATTTGAAGAGCTTGATATAGAAAACCCGGAGGTTTTGGATGAGCTTGATAAGGCACTTATACTTAGAAGAATTGCAAATAAGGTGGAACTTAAGGCATGGAAGAAGCAATTTCAAAAGGCAGGCTTTATCGACAATATAAAGTCTCTTATTTCGGAGTTTATGCAGTATGATATCAGTGACGACTTTATAAAGGAGCAAGTAAACAACAGTGAAGTGGATTCGCTTCTTAAGATAAAACTTGAAGATATATATAAGTTAAAGACCGGATTTGAAGACTATATTGCAGGAAAATATTTCACAAATGAGCAGATACTTGATATCTTGAATGAAAATATAGTAAACAGCGAATTGTTAAGGAACAGTATTATCTTGTTTGACGGTTATACCGGTTTTACACCTATTCAAAACAGAATTGTTTCAAATCTTATGAAAGTGGCGGATGAGGTCAGATTCAGTATAACTCTGGGAAGAGGGGTTGACCCTGACAGCAGACTTTCTGAAAGTGATCTTTTTTTTGTCAGCAGTAAGATGATTTTACAGATAAATGAGATGGCAAAGAAGGTAAATATAAAAAGATTGCCGGATATAAACCTAAATACAGGCAGTGTATACAGGTTTAAGAACTCAAATGACCTTGCATTTTTTGAAGAACATTTTTTAAGATATGACGGGAAAAAGTCAAAAGAGGTATCAGATATTGAGATAAATTACTGTATGAATCCTTTAGATGAAATAGATTTTACAGCTAATAAGATACTTAGCCTTGTAAAGGATAAAGGCTACAGGTATAGGGATATTGCAATAATTTATGGAGACCTTGAGGATGTGTCTGATGCACTGATAAACAGATTTCATCAACTTGAGATTCCATACTATCTGGATGAGAAGATGGAAGTGGACAACAATGAGCTTGTAGAGTTTATCAATGCCTTTATCGCTGTTATAAGCGAGAACTTTTCATATGATGCATTAAACAGATTTTTACGACTTGGACTTCTTCGATTTGATAAAAGACTTGTATCACTGCTTGACAACTACCTGCTTGAAACCGGTATAAAAGGATATAAAAGATTACATTCCGAATTTACATATCTGCCAAGGAGTTTTGGTGAAGATGAACTGAAAGATATAAATGAGTTCAAGGACTTTGCTCTTAGCAAGTTGGATACTCTTTATTCAGCTATAAGTAAGAGTAAGATAAATATAAAGGATGCACTGTCAGCCTTAAGAGAGATATTTGAAAAAGAAAATATAGAAGAAAAACTTCAAAATATAAAACCGGAGCTTGAAGCAAGAAATGATTTTAAAAGGGCGAGAGAGTATGAAGGGATATTTGATGAGGTTATCAGCCTGTTTGACAGATTGGAGCTTGTACTTGAAGGTGAAAGCCTGACTAAAAAAGAGCTTAGTGACCTCCTTTATACAGGCTTTGAAGAGATAAAGCTTGGAATGATACCTGACAGAGTGGACAGGGTGGTTATAGGTGATTTGAAAAGAACCAGACTGGGCAGTATAAAGGCGTTATTTGTATGTGGTGCAAATGACGGAAGTCTGCCGACAGTTAAGGAATCAGGCGGACTTATAAATGACAGGGAAAAAAGAAAGTTAAAGTCATTGGGCTTTAATCTGTCGGATACCGTTAGAGAAGATCTGTATACAGGCAGATTTTATCTGTATCAGGTGCTTACAAAGCCGTCCGATAAGCTGTTTATAAGCTTTACAGGTATGGATTTTGAGGGCAAGTCATTGCGTCAGTCAATACTTATAAATATGATAAAGTCAATATTTGTGAATATAGAAATAAAAAACAGAAAAGAGGCTAATATATATTCAAAGTTTGAGGCAAAGGAATATCTGAGTGAAAACCTAAGAAAGCTTCGTGCAAAGGAAGTTATAGATGAGGAATTTATAAGATATATTGCGACTTTTTTTGATAAGGAGTTTATAAAAAGACTTATATCAGCCGCAATGTATGTATACAAGGACAGCAAAATAGGTGAGAGTGCGGCAAGAGAGTTGTTTGGTGATGAACTTCGTGTAAGTGTGACAAGACTTGAAAATTACAATGCCTGTCCTTTTGAACATTTTATAAGATATGGACTTGGAGTGGAGGAAAGGCAGATACATTCATTTAAAGCATCCGATATAGGTACACTTGTACATGATATGCTTGAAAAATGTTTCAGATATGCAAAATCAAGGGATAAAAAGATTGCCGAGATGGATGAATCCGCATTATTCGCACTTGTAGATGAGGCTGTAAGTGAAAATATGGCTTCTGAAAAAAACAGTATATTCAAAGAGAGTAATAAATCAAAGTATCAGCTTGAAAAGATTGTCAGAATGACAAAGCTTACAATGCTTGTACTTTCAAAGCAACTTGCAGCAGGCAACTTTGAGCCGAAATATTTTGAAAAAAGTTTCGGTGAAAGTGATAATCTTGAAGCTTTAAATATTGAACTGAAAAATAATGCAAAGATGTATCTTAGAGGAAAGATAGACAGAGTAGATACATATGTTGATGAAGATGCCACCTTGGTAAAGATAATTGACTATAAGACAGGAAATATGAAATGGGAGCTTGACATGCCTTTTTATGGAAGGGCATTACAACTTGTAATATATCTGGATGCGGTGATGGAGCAACTCACAAAAGAAGGTAAAGAAGTTCTTCCGGCAGCATTTTTTTACTACCATATAGACGAACCTTTTCTTACAAGAGATGAGGCAAAGAAAGAAAACGCCTTTTTAAGTAAACTGAAGCCTATGGGTATAGTCAATACCGACCTGAATATAATAAAGCATCTGGATAAAAGTATTGAAACAGGCAGTGATGTCATACCGGTGTTGTTAAAAAAGGATGGAAGTATTTCAAAAACTTCAAGTGTAGCAAGTACGGACAGGATAAACCTGCTTAGAAAGTATGTAAGACAAAAGGCAAAGAATACTGCTGAAAATATCCTAAGCGGTGAAATCAGTATCACACCTTCTTTAAGAGGAGGAAGGTCAAGCTGTGAATATTGCCCATATAGTGCAATATGCGGATTTGATGAGGGAATAGAAGGCTTTGTATACAATAACTTGGTAAAAATCAAAGATGATGATATTTGGGAAATGATGGAGAAAAATGAGCATGTGGACAGAGGCACAACAGGCGGCAATTGATATAAAAAAAGGAAGTATATTGGTATCTGCCGCAGCCGGAAGCGGAAAGACAGCGGTACTTGTAGAAAGAATAATAAAAAAGATAACGGATAATGAAAACCCGATAGATGTGGATACACTTTTGGTAATGACTTTTACAAGGGCGGCAGCCGCATCTATGAAGGAAAAAATCTATAATGCTTTATTAAAGGAGATGGAAAAGCATGAAAAAGACACTAAGGAATTTAAGAGACTGAAGGAGCAGTCCGTACTTTTAGCTTCTGCGAGGATAATGACAACAGACAGCTTTTGTCTTTCAATAATAAGAGAGAATATTGACAAGATTGATATAGATCCTGCCTTCAGTGTGGCGGATGAGAGTGAAATATCGCTTTTAAAGGCGGATACTATGGATGAGCTGTTGGAAAGTGAATATGAAGCTGCAAGTAAAGACTTTATGGAGCTTAGTGATGCCTTTGCAAACAGCAAGGGTGATAAAAGTATCTCAGAGTTCATTGAAAAGCTATACAGATTTGCCGTCAGTAAGCCTTGGCCTTTGGAGTGGCTTGATTCATTGAATGAAAGCAGTGATAAATGGCAGGAATATATATATGTTCAGATAATAAAAAGTGTAGATTCTATTTTACAGGATATTGATGAAGTGATTGATATATGTAATATGGAAGATGGACCTGCAAACTACCTTGACACTGTTTTGGAGGAAAGGTTAAGTATCTGCAATATAAAAAAGTCAAAGGACATATTTGAACTGTCAAGAAAGTTAAACCTGATAAGTTTCGGTAAGTTAAAGGCGGTAAGAGGAGGTAATACAGATTTAAAAGATAGGGCTAAGGCAATCAGAGATAAATATAAAGAAAACATTTTAAAGCTGGCAAAGGATTATGACTTTGACAAAGACAGAGTTTCTTTGGAAGAGAAAAGTGAAAAGGCAAAGATTAGAGCTGTTGTAGATTTGACAAAGAAGTATATATCTCTCTTTAATGAAAAAAAGAGAGATAAAAATCTGGTAGACTTTTCCGATATAGAACATCTGGCACTTGGCATACTGTTGGATGAAAACAAGAATTCGACTGAAGTTGCAGAGGCCTATAAAAAAGAGTTCAGTGAAATTTATATTGATGAATATCAGGACTCCAATTATTTACAGGAAGCCATAGTGATGGCGATAGAGAAGAACAATATCTTTATGGTAGGAGATGTAAAGCAGTCGATATATGGATTCAGACAGGCTTCTCCAAAGCTTTTTATGAAAAAGTATAAAAACTTTAAAAGTTTTGAAGGTGCAGATAATGAAGATGCAAAGAAAGTTATTCTAAGTAAGAATTTCAGAAGCAGAAAAAACGTGCTTGACGGAGCCAATGCTATATTCAAAAAGATAATGAAAGAGGATATAGGCGGTATTGAGTATGATGAGGATGCGGCACTGTATCTTGGAGCAAACTTTGAAGAGGGTAAAAAAGAGTATATAAGCGAGGTAATGCTCACAGATGTAGGAAGTATTGAGGACGATACATCTGATATAGAGCTTGAAGCAAGAGCTATTGCAAAGAGGATTAAGGAGCTGAAAAAAGATCTGAAGGTAGACGGCGGAAGAGATTTAAAATATAGCGATATAGTGATATTGGTTCGTTCAAATATCGGTGAGAGTATAGCCAAAGTCTTGAATGATGAAAATATTCCGGCATATGCTGAGAATAACAAGGGATACTTTAAGACCTTTGAGGTGAGAAAGATACTTGCCATATTGGCAGCTATAGATAATCCATACTCGGATGTGGATTTGACCGCATTTTTGAACTCTGAGATTGTAGGAATGACTGATTTGGAGCTTGCAAATATTGTAGCGGACTACAGAAAAAAACAAAATATTGAGAAGTCAAAACAAGTCAGAATGATGGATGCCGTTATATTTGAAGAAAATGAAGGCGGTATTGAGGAGAGTACTAAGAAAAAGATAAGGACGGCACTTTACCTTTTAGATGAATACAGACAAAAGTCTACATATATGAATATCCAATCACTGCTACAGGATATATATAATAATACTGATTTTTTGAATATAACAGCTGCAATGCCGGGAGGTCAGGTCAGAAAAGCCAATCTGATGTTGCTTATAAGTAAGGCAAGAACCTTCGGAAATTCGGGCTACAGCGGACTTTATAATTTTATCAGATATATTGCAAAACTGAAGGACTTTGACAATGATTTCGGGGAGGCAAGTATACTTTCAGAAAATGATGATATTGTAAGGATTATGACCATACATAAGTCAAAGGGACTTGAATTTCCGGTGTGTTTCCTTGCCAATACCGATAGAAGTTTTAATAAGACTGATTTGAAGCAGGGGATGGTAATAGATAACGATTTCGGCCTTGGCATGCAGTATGTGGACAGTGAGCATAATATAAAAGACAGTTCAATAAAGCAGAATGTAATAAAATATAAGCTTGGTACTGAGCTTATGGGAGAGGAACTTAGAGTACTTTATGTAGCACTTACAAGAGCCATGGAAAAGATGATTGTTTCAGGCACTTGCAATAATATAGAAAAGAGCCTTGAAATAAATAAGGAAAATCCGAAATTTCTTGATATCAGATCATGTAATTCATATCTTGATTTGATACTTTTAAGCTTTGATAAGATACATTTTGACTTAAGAAAATATGATTATAAATCACTTCTTGATGATGAGAAACTGACTCAAAAGGAAGTAAGAGATCTGCACAAAGTATTTGAGGGAAGTGATGTGCAAAACTATGATGAGTTAAAGAGTAGGCTTGATTTTCTATATCCATACAGTGTAAATGTGGATTTGAAGACTAAATTTTCTGTATCTGAAATCAAAAGGATGTCTCAAAGTGAGGATTTTGAGTTGGCAGAAAATAAAAGGAAAGAAAAATCGGATTCAAAACTGACAAGTAATGCCGGTGAGCGCGGTAATGCCTATCATAAGCTTATGCAAAAGCTTCACTATGAAAATATAGACGGTTTTGCAGACAGACTTGACTTTGTAAAAGCAGAGATTGCACTGCTGAAGAATGTTTCTTACAGAGAACTTATAAATCCGGAGGATATTGTAAAGTTTTTGGATACAAGTCTTGGAAAGACCTTTATTAAGTATCGCAAGAACTTAAAGAGAGAAAACAGGTTTATAATGGGCATCTCTGCAAGGGAAGCAAAGATGGGAGACAGTGATGAGACTGTACTGATACAGGGAGTTATAGATGCGTATATAGATACAGATAACGGACTTATATTGGCAGACTACAAAACAGATCATGTAAAGGATGAGGCTGTACTTATAGACAGATATAAAACTCAACTTGGACTGTATAAGAAATCTCTTGAGATGAGTACGGGAAAGCAGGTAAGGGATGTTTTTATATATTCATTTACACTGGGTAAGGAGATAAGAATGCACCCCTGAACAGGGGTGCAATAAGTTATATGTAAAAGTCAGTTACCGTTCGGGTTTAGACATTTGCCTTCTTTATCAAACTGATAGTTTACACCTTTGATATCAATTGCACGGTCTCTTGCCATCTTACCGTCAAGCAGTAAATAATACCATGTGTCACCGGCACCTTGAACCCACTCATCAGTCGCCATTTTACCGTTTGAGTGAACATAGAATGTGTTTGTGCCGTCCTTTATCCATTTGCGCTTTGCCATTTCACCATTGTAGTTGAAATAGTACCAGGCACCGTCATCCTTATTCTTTACCCATTCACCCTGTGCCATTACACCTGTAGAATGCAGATAGTAATATGTATCTTTTATCTTTTGCCAACCTGTAAGCATTGCTCCTGTATTATTAAGATAATACCAGTTACCGTTGATTACTTTCCAGCCTGTTGTCTTTTTACCTGAAGAATCTATATAGTACCAGGAACCGTCCCTTTCTTCCCATTTAGCCTTTTCAATAACATTTATATGTACGGATTTTGTAATACCTTGATAGGTAACTGTAATATCTGTCTCACCTACCTTATCGGCATGAATCTCGCCCTGTGTCACATCTGCTATATCGGGATTTTGTGATGTCCACACTGCAATTTGACTGACATTGGTATATATACCACCTTCTAAGAATATCGCCTCTGCGGATACTCCAAACTGTAATTCAACATCCATGGCGGTAGGAGTCACTATAAGATGATGATCCAGTTTATCCTCAGAATCCGCTCCTGAATTGGCCAGTGCAAGTTCTGTCATTTTTTTCTCAATAGAATTTACATCAAAACTGCTCTCCAGATCAATTCCGCCGCCGTTATAAACATCACCGATATCTGTCGAACTTAATAATTCTTTTACAATATCTTTGTTTTTTGAGTTGTCAGCATTAGTAAAGCTACCCTCTGTAGTTGATGTTGAATTAGTGCAACCTGTTATTAAGCTACTGCTACCAATGCAAATTGATAGGAATAAAAATGGTATAATTCTTTTCATAAGCCTCCAAAGTTAAAACATTATAAAAGTATTATAGCGATTTAAAAATATCATTTCAATATATATTTACTGCAATCTAATACAATTCCATAAAATATATAACACCCGGAGCCCGGCTCATAAGATTTAAGATAACGGAATGACTGTTTTTAGTCTTACCTTTGACAGTCATAGTAGCTGATTGGCATATATTTATAAGTGAAGGATTTTTTGCAAGGTCAATCTCCACTATATCCAAGTCGTTTTTTCTTAGATATATGAACAGTTCACTAAGCGGCATTGTATTGTCATATTCTATATACAGTTCTACTGCTTGAGAGTTTTTTCTGACAAAACCCTCAAGTTTTTGAAGGGATGCCATTACAATAAATACTGCAATGCCTCCTGCAACGGCTCCCTCATAGTAGCCTATTCCTATAGTCAGTCCACAGCAGGCGGCAGTCCAAATGCCGGCGGCGGTAGTGATTCCCTTTACCTGATTGTGACCTGTAAGTATGATAGTGCCGGCACCTAAAAAACCTACTCCGCTTACAACCTGTGCTCCAAGTCTTACCGGGTCACCGCTTTTAAACACCTGAAATACATACTGATTTGTAATCATTACAAGCGTTGAACCGAGACATACAAGCATATATGTTCTAAAGCCCGCAGGTCTGTTCTTTCTGCCACGATCAAATCCCAGTATTCCACCTATAAATAGAGACAGAACAATGCGAATTATAAGTGAGTAAAGATTTAATTCTCTCGGCATATAAACTCCTTAAAAACTTGATGTGAATATTATATATGTAATGTACGATAAGGTAAATAGATTTTCCTTTTTCTTGCTTTTAGCCATGCTATAGGATATAATCATGTGATTATATGTAAATGATATGGAGGATCATATGACAAGGCATTTGCTAAGAGAACATTGTTTTAAAATATTATTCAGTTTGGATTTTTATCCTGAAGAAGAGGCTGAAATTCAAACAGATAATTATTTTGAATCACCGTCTTTGGAGGATGAAGATGATGTGCTTATTCATGATGCAAACTACGGTGATGGTGATATAGAATATATAAGGTCAAAAGCAATGCTGGTTCGTGATAATCAAGCAGAGATTGACAAAATGATTACTGAACTCTCACAGGGATGGAAACTTGAGAGAATCGGAAGAGTGGAAAAGAGCATATTAAGACTTGCAATTGCTGAAATGAAATATGACAGTGATATACCTGTAAGTGTAGCCATAAATGAGGCGGTAGAGTTGGCAAAGGCATATGGTAGAGATGAGTCCTATTCATTTGTAAATGCGATACTTTCAAAGGCCGGTGTAGAGGAGTAGCGATATGGTTTATTCTGTATCAAAAGTGAATGCATATATCAAAAATATGTTTATGCAGGACTTTGTACTAAATAAGATATCAGTGGAAGGAGAAGTAAGCAATTGCACATATGCAGGCTCAAATCATATATATTTTACCATAAAGGATGAAGGAGGGACCTTATCTGCTGTAATGTTTGCAAGTCAGAGAGGAGGTCTCTCTTTTGATATGAAAAGAGGACAAAGGGTTATAGTTACCGGAAGTATCTCATGCTATGAAAAGGAAGGCAGGTATCAGCTCTATGCTGTCAAGATAGAAGAGGCCGGCAAGGGAGAACTGTATGAGAAATATCTTATTCTGAAGGAAAAGCTTGAAGATATGGGAATGTTTGATCAAAGCTATAAAAGAGAGATACCAAGATTTGTACAAAGTATCGGAGTGGCGACGGCACAGACAGGTGCGGTTATAAATGATATAAAGAATGTAAGTTATAGAAGAAATCCATATGTCAGAATAGTATTGGCACCATGCCTTGTACAAGGGGAGTCGGCATCAAAAAGTATTATTGCAGCTATAAAAAAACTTGATAAAATTAATCTGGATGTAATAATAGTGGGCAGAGGAGGCGGTTCAATAGAGGATTTGTACTGCTTTAATGATGAAAAACTGGCAGAGACTATATTTAATACAAAGACCCCTATAATAAGTGCAGTAGGTCATGAAACCGACTTTACAATAGCGGATTTTGTGGCGGACTTAAGAGCACCTACACCGAGTGCGGCGGCGGAAATAGCAAATTTTGTATATGATGATTATATGTATACATTGGATTTTTATAAAAAGAAACTTGGAGAATGTGCAGGAAGGAAGGTGGACTATACCAAAAGAGATTTGGATATGCTTCTGATAAGATTAAATACACTCAGTCCACAGATAAAACTGAGAGAACAAAAACAGAGGCTTGAAAATTTTTCTAAGACAATACAAAACAGTTTTAAAAATATCATGGAAAATAAGAAGACTGCACTGACAAATCTGTCAAAGAGACTTGAGACGGTTTCACCGCTGAAAAGATTATCAGGCGGTTATGCCTATATCAGTGATAAAGACAATAAAAAGGTACTAAGTGCGGCTGTTTTACATAAGGAAGATGAAATAAATATATTTTTTTCTGATGGAAAGATAAGGGCAAAGGTTTTATAATAGAGAGGTGTGATATGCAAAAAAAACAGAGAAATAAGCCGGATGAAAAGAAATCGGGTGAAAAGAAGCCAAGTATTGAAGAGAATCTGGCAAATATTGAAAGTGTGATTGCAAGGCTTGAAGAGCCGCAGACTACACTTGAGGAGGCCTTTATATTATACGAAGAAGGAATCAAACTGGTAAAGCAGGCAAGTGAGAGTATATCTCATGTAGAAAGGCAGATGGAAATACTTTCAGGAGATATTGATGATGAATAAAGACAGTTTAAGTAAAATAGAAAAGTTGATAGAGTCGTTCTTTTATAATGAGGATGAGTTAAATAAAAATGTGATAAAAGCCTCAAATGAAGCTATAAGAAATGGCGGAAAGAGACTTAGACCTCTCATAATGTTTGAAACATATAAGGCCATATCAGGTGATGAATACAGTGAAGAGATTATCGCCCCGTTTTTAGCCGCTATAGAGATGATACATACATTTTCACTTATTCATGACGATCTGCCTGCAATGGACAATGACAGATTAAGGCGAGGTAAGCCGACTACATGGGTCAGCTACGGTGAGGATATGGCAATACTTGCAGGTGATATGCTCTCAGTACAGGCTTTTGAGATAATATCAAAAAAAATGCAGGAAACAGACGATTTTAATATCCTAAAGAGGATGTCAAGGGCAATGTATACACTTGCAAGAGCTACAGGTGCGTTCGGAATGATAGGCGGACAATGTGTGGATGTGGAATACTCGGGAAAGAAAATGACTGAAGAGGTGATGAAATATACCTATGCACTAAAGACAGGAGCCCTGCTTGCGGCTTCTTTTGTGGTAGGCGGTATACTTGCCGGGGCAAGTGAGACAGAGGTTAGACTGCTTAAAAAGGCGGGCAGCTATGTAGGTGAGGCATTCCAGATAAGAGACGATTATCTTGATATAGTTGCAGATGAGAAAGAACTTGGAAAGCCTACACATTCTGATGAAAAAAATTTAAAGATAACTTATGTAAATATAGTCGGAACAGATGAAAGTCTAAGAAGGATAGTTTCGCTTAGTGAAAATGCCAAGAAATGTTTAAGTGAGGTAAGGGGAGATATGAGTTCTGTTGTTGAAATCATTGATATGATGGTGAACAGAACTTCATAAGAATAATATGATACTTGAAAGAATTGAAAAACCAAGTGATATAAAAAAACTGAATAAAAAAGAACTGAATATACTGGCAAGAGAAATAAGAGATTTTCTTATTGAAAAAATAAGTGTTACGGGGGGACATCTGGCAGGCAATCTTGGGGTGGTAGAACTTACTATGGCAATGCATATAGCTTTTGAATTGCCGAAGGATAAAATAATCTGGGATGTGGGACATCAGTCATATACACATAAGATACTTAGCGGAAGAAAGAATGCCTTTGACAATCTCAGAAAATTTGGAGGTATTTCAGGATTTCCAAAGACAAGTGAGTCAAAGTTTGATGTATTTAATACGGGACATTCATCTACAAGTCTTTCAGCAGGACTTGGAATGGCATTCGGCAGAGATATAAAGGGTGAAAACTATCGTGTCATCTCTGTAATAGGTGACGGAGCACTTACAGGAGGCATGGCATATGAAGCACTTAATAATGCGGTGCAGATAAAGACAAATTTTATTATGGTGTTAAATGACAATGATATGTCTATATCCAAAAATGTTGGAGGTATGAATGAGTATCTGAACAGTATCAGAACTGCTGACGGTTATACCAATTTGAAAAAGATAGTGAACAATTCACTTGAAAGATTGCCATATATAGGAAAACCTATAATAAAGAGTATAAAACAGACCAAAAACGGTATTAAGCAGATTTTGATACCCGGAATGCTCTTTGAAAATATGGGTATTACCTATCTGGGACCTGTGGACGGCCACAATATTACAGCACTTTTAAGAGTCTTTGAGGAAGCAAAAAAGGTTGAGGGATCTGTGCTTGTACATGTACTTACAAAGAAGGGAAAAGGATATACTCCTGCTGAAAAACATCCTGAAAATTTCCATGGAATAGGAGCTTTTGATATAGCAAACGGAATACCGAAGTCGGTAAGTAAAAAGCCGACATATACTGATGTCTTTTCAAAAAATATAGTGGAGCTTGCAACTGAGAATAAGAATATAGTGGCGATAACGGCTGCTATGCCGGAGGGTTGCGGACTGCTTGAATTCAGAGATAAGTTTCCGAGGAGATTTTTTGATGTTGGCATTGCAGAACAACATGCAGTCACATCTGCGGCAGGGCTTGCAGCGGCAGGGCTTACACCCGTAGTATGCATATATTCATCATTTTTGCAAAGAGGTTTTGATCAGATAGTGCATGATGTGTGTCTGCAAAATCTTCATGTGGTATTTGCAATAGACAGGGCAGGCCTTGTCGGTGCGGACGGTGAGACACATCAGGGAATATTTGATGTATCGTTCCTTACTTGTATCCCGAATATGACCTTGCTGGCTCCAAAGAATGCAAAAGAGTTGAAATCTGCACTTAAGTTTGCGATAGATTTTGACGGACCTGTTGCTGTAAGGTATCCAAGGGGTATTGCCTATGACTCTTTAAATGAGTTTGAAAGTAAGATAGAATTCGGCAAGGGCGAGATGCTCTTTGAAGAAAGTGATATAGCACTGTTTGCAATAGGAAGCATGGTCAGTACGGCAAAGAATTTAAGAGAAAAGTTAAAATCAAGGGGATTTAATGTTTCCGTTGCAAATGCCAGATTTTTCAAACCGATTGATTTTGAACTGGTGGATAAGCTGTGTAAAAATCATAAGCTTATTGTGACTATGGAAGAGAGTGTTATAAACGGCTCCATGGGTGAGAAGATAAAGGCATATATAAAAGATAGGGACTGTAATACAGATGTGTTAAATATTGCGTTGCCTGACGGATATGTTGAGCATGGAGATGTAAGCCTTTTGAGAAAGAAGCTTGAGATTGATTCGGACTCGGTACTGAAAAAAGTTTTAGACAGATATGAGAAGATAAAAGATGAAGGATAGATTGGATATACTTTTGGTAAAGCGTGGACTTGCAGAAAGCAGAGAAAAGGCTAAGGCCGTAATAATGTCGGGCATAGTATATGTGGACGGGCAAAAGGAGGATAAGGCAGGTCAGACTTTTGCCGATACTGCAAATATCGAAGTGCGTGGGAGTACTCTAAAGTATGTAAGTCGTGGCGGACTGAAGCTTGAAAAGGCTATGGAATGCTTTGATATAAGTGTTAAAGACAAAACTTGCATGGATATAGGTGCGTCAAGCGGAGGCTTTACAGATTGTATGCTGCAAAACGGTGCAAAAAAAGTCTATGCGGTGGATGTAGGTCATGGGCAACTGGCATGGAAACTTAGAAATGACCAAAGAGTGATTGTTATGGAAAAGACCAATATAAGATATGTAACACCTGAGGATATAGGTGAGAAAATAGATTTTGCAAGTATTGATGTTTCTTTTATTTCACTCTCAAAGGTTTTGCCGGTTGCATATAATCTTTTAAGTGAGAAAGGTGAGATAGCGGCACTTATCAAGCCTCAATTTGAGGCGGGCAGAGAAAAGGTGGGTAAAAAAGGTGTAGTCAGAGATAAGTCTACACATATTGAGGTGATAAAAAACTGCTTTGACTATGCCCAAAAAAACGGTTTTTGTGTAAAAGAACTTGAGTTTTCACCTGTAAAGGGTCCTGAAGGAAATATTGAATATTTATATCATCTTATAAAATCAACTTATATTGACAGTGATATTGATATAGAAGCTGTAGTAAATATGTCACATGAAAAGCTGTAGGAGGAAGGATGAAAACTTTTTTTCTTGTAGGAAATAGTGAAAAAGAGGGG
Organism: Lachnoanaerobaculum saburreum DSM 3986; assembly: GCF_000185385.1. Taxonomy (GTDB): domain Bacteria; phylum Bacillota; class Clostridia; order Lachnospirales; family Lachnospiraceae; genus Lachnoanaerobaculum; species Lachnoanaerobaculum saburreum. The sequence goes on along the minus strand of NZ_GL622296.1, from coordinate 2,148,305 downwards.
ATAAAAAACGCACTTATCAATCTTGAAAAAGAAATAAATATCAGAGGCGGCATATGCTATAAGTCGTTCGGATATATCCAACTGAAAGATTTCCCAAGTGTTGACTGCGTTATTACTTTGGGTGGTGACGGTACACTGATAAGAGCCGCCAGGGATATATCACATCTGGGTATTCCGATTATAGGCATTAATATGGGTCATCTGGGCTACCTTACAAGCATCAATAAAGCCAAGGATATCAGTTATATGGTAGATATACTGATAAATGATGAATATTTTATAGAAAACAGAATGATGATTTCTGCAACTGTAATACGGGATGGGAAAGAATTTAAAACCCTGACCGCACTTAATGAGGCTGTAATTACAAGAAGAGAAGTATTAAAAACATTAAGATGTAACGTGTATATTGAAGGGGATTTCTTGAATGAATATTCATCTGATGGTATAATTGTATCAACGCCTACAGGTTCCACAGCTTATAATCTAAGTGCAGGAGGACCTATTATAGAGCCAAGCTCAAAAATGATGCTTATCACCCCTATATGTCCACATGCACTTAGCCAAAGAAGTATAGTACTTTCATCCTCAAAGGTAATACGCATTTCATTCAGTGACCGTATAAAGTCTTCCAGAGAGCTGGTAGTGGACGGTGATGAGAGTGTAAGCCTTGAAAATAATGATGTGGTGGAGCTTAGAGAGTCGGAAATATTTGCCGGATTGATAAAGTTAAAAAAGGGAAGTTTTCTTGACAATATCAGAAATAAGATGAACAGGATTTGATATGAAAATAAAAAGACATTCAAAGATTATAGAACTCATTAACACATATGACATTGAAACTCAAGAGGAACTTGCACAAAGATTGGAGGAAAGCGGATTTGTGGTAACACAGGCTACAGTTTCAAGAGATATCAGAGACTTAAAGCTTTCAAAGGTTGTGTATGGAGACGGAAAGCAGAAGTATTCACTTATGCCGAAGCAGGACGGTATTTCGGAAAAATATGTTAGAATACTGAAAGAAGCTTTTATATCAATGGATATGGCACAGAATATATTGGTGTTAAAGACTGTATCAGGTATGGCTATGGCAGTGGCGGCCGCACTGGATTCTTTGCAAATGAATGAGATAGTGGGATGTATTGCCGGAGATGACACTATAATGGCGGCTATAAGAAGTGTAGATGATACTGTGGTTGTTATGGAGAGGATAAGGAAACTTATCTATAAGGAATAAATGTATAAGTATATCAGGGTAGTATCTAAAAAAGGAGGATTATGCTGATAGAGTTACATATAAAGAATCTTGCACTGATAAAGAAAGCGGATATTTACTTTAAAGAGGGACTTAGTGTACTGAGCGGTGAGACCGGTGCCGGTAAGTCTATTTTGATAGATTCTATAAATCTTGCTCTGGGTGCAAAGGCAAACAAGGATATTATCAGAACAGGTGAAAATGAAGGCTTTGTTGAACTCATTTTCACCTTGGATGAAAAAAGAAAAGAAAAACTGAGAGCGATGGATATTTCATTTGAGGATGATATGCTTATACTTACAAGGAAGATAAGTACCTCAAGAAGCGTGTGCAGAATCAATGACGAGACGGTAACGCTTAATAAGCTTAGAGAAATTACAGATACTCTGATTGATATACATGGTCAACATGAACATCAATCACTCTTAAGTGCAGGCAATAATCTTGTTTTGCTTGATTCGTTTTGTCAGGCAGAGCTTACAAAACTGAAAAAGGAACTTTCAAATGACTACGGTGAATTAAAGAAAATCAATCAAAGAATTCAAGAGGGGATTGATGAGAGACTTAGAAAAAGAGAGATTGATATACTTGAATTTGAAATAAATGAAATAAAAGATGCAAATATAAAGGTGAATGAGGAAGAAGAGCTGGAACAGGTATTCAAAAAGGGTAAAAATATTTCAAAGATAAATGATGTACTTGTGGAGCTTCTTTCAGAACTTGAAAATGAAAGTATCGGAAGCAATATAAGAGAGGTTTCAGATATTGCATCGCTTGATGACAGTTTAAATATTGTAGTGTCAAATCTTAATACTATAGAGGATTTAATTTCGGAAACCGTACATTATACAAACAGATATCTTGACAGCCTGGAATATAATGAAAGGGAGTATGACAGAGTTATAGAAAGGTTGGATACTATAAGACATATAAAGTCAAAGTATTCAAATGACTACAATAAAATACAGGAGTTATTAAAAGAAAAAGAAAAAAGACTGAATTTTTTAAAAGATTTCGGTGAAGAAGTGGTTATACTTAGAAAAAGTGCCGGCAAGCTGGAAGAAAGCATTTTAGAGAAATGCAATGATATAAGTATCATACGAAAAAATGTGGCAATCACTTTAACTGAAAGGATAAAAGAAGAATTGGAGGATTTGAACTTTCTTGGTGTTGAATTTGAAATAAGGTTTACAAAGAAAGACAAAATCTCAAGAGACGGATATGATGCAGTTGATTTTTTGATAAGTACAAATCCGGGTCAGCCTCTAAAGCCTCTTCAGATGGTGGCAAGCGGCGGTGAGCTGTCAAGGATAATGCTCGCATTAAAGACGGTTTTTGCAAGCAGTGATGATATAAAGACCTTGATATTTGATGAGATAGATACCGGAATCAGTGGAAAGACGGCAGTAAAGGTAGGAGAAAAACTTAAGAATATATCAAAGGGACGTCAGGTTTTATGTATTTCACATTTGCCGCAGATAGCAGTGATGGCGGATCAGAATTTGTTTATCTCAAAATCAACAGACGGAAAAACTACACAAACAAATATTGATTTACTGGATAAAGAAGGTAAAATAAAGGAGATAGCCAGATTGATTGGCGGTAACGGTTTAACACAGGGCGTACTAGAAACCGCAAGGGAAATGGTACAGGAAGCAGACTCAAGGAGGTAAGCATACTATGAAGAAAATATTGTTTGTTGCATCAGAGGCGGTGCCGTTTATTAAAACAGGCGGATTGGCAGATGTAGTGGGTTCTTTGCCGAAATACTTGGACAAGAGATATTTTGATGCAAGGGTTATTTTACCTAAGTATATGTGCATGAGAGAAGATATCAGAAACTCTTTGGAGTACATAGGAGATTTTTATATTGACTATGCAGGCACAAGAAAGTATGTGGGAGTACTCAAAAAAGAGCTTGACGGAGTAATCTTTTACTTTATTGACAATGAGGAGTACTTTGGCGGACCGACTCCGTATGGAGACTGGCTGTATGATATAGAGAAGTTTATATTCTTCTCACAGGCCGCACTTTGTGCATTGCCCTTTTTTGACTTTAGACCTGATTTGATACATTGTCATGACTGGCAGACAGGTCTTGTGCCTGTATATCTCAAGGACAGATTTGCAGGCGGTGAATTCTTTAGAGGTATAAAGTCCGTATTTACTATTCACAATCTGAAGTTCCAAGGTACATGGGATGTAAAGACAATAAAGTATTTTTCGGGACTTAGCGACTACTACTTTACACCTGATAAACTTGAGGCCTTTAAAGACGGTAATCTTTTAAAGGGCGGACTTGTATATGCGGATGCTATAACCACTGTTTCAAAGACCTATGCAAATGAGATACAAAATCCTTTCTACGGTGAGGGAATGGACGGGCTTTTAAGAGCCAGAAAAAATGATCTTAGAGGTATAGTAAACGGCATAGATTACAATGAGTTTAATCCTGAGACAGATAAGCTTATCTATAATAACTATAACAGTAAAAACTTCAGAAAAGAAAAAATAAAAAATAAAAGAGCATTACAAAATGACTTGGGCTTTCCGGTGGATGACAGAAAGTTTATGCTTGCCATAGTTTCAAGACTTACCGACCAGAAAGGACTTGACCTTGTTGAATATATGATGGATCAAATCTGTGATGAGAACACTCAACTTGTAGTACTTGGAACCGGAGACCCGAGGTATGAAAATATGTTCAGACATTATGCATGGAAGTACCCTGACAGAGTGTCTGCAAATATTTATTACTCTGAGGATATGTCACATAAGATGTATGCGGCGGCAGATGCATTCCTTATGCCTTCACTGTTTGAGCCATGTGGACTGAGTCAGTTGATGTCACTTAGATATGGAACTCTTCCTATTGTACGTGAGACAGGCGGACTTTGTGATACTGTAGAAAGCTACAATGAGTTTGAATCAAAGGGTACAGGCTTTTCATTTGCAAACTACAATGCACATGAAATGATGGACAGAATAAATTTTGCAAGGCATATTTATTATGATAAAAAGAGAGAATGGAATAAGATGATTGACAGAGCGATGGCGGTGGACTTCTCATGGAAGCAGTCTGCACTTGAGTATCAGGCTCTGTATGATTGGTTGATAGGATGAAAGAATATATAAATGATGCAGAGTATATGGACATTGTAAAAGATATACTGAGCAGTGATATCTTCAAAAAGCTGGCGGAATTTGTTCAGCATGGCAGCACTTCCACTATGGAACACAGTATAAATGTTTCGTATACTACATATTTGGTATGTAAAAAACTGAATTTGGACTATAAGTCTGCAGCAAGAGCGGCACTTTTACATGATTTTTATCTCTATGACTGGCACAGACCGGCAAAGGAGATCGGTACATATTTCCATGGATTTACGCATCCATATACAGCTGCAAAAAATGCCAAGAAGTACTTTAATATAAGCGACAAGGAAGCCGGGATGATAAAGACTCATATGTTTCCTTTTACACCTATCCCCCCTCACTCAAGAGAGGGATGGGTGCTTACTATGGCTGATAAGTCAGTATCGGTGAATGAGATTATCAGTAATATGAAAAAGATTATCAAGCCGGAGGGAGAGACTGTATGAGCGGTTTAGATGAGATACTTTCAAATCAAGTACTTGTCAGTGCAGCCCTTGGGTGGCTGGTTGCGCAGATTTTAAAAACACTTATAGATATATGGTATAATAAGTCGTTTTCTCCTGACAGGCTCTGGGGAAGCGGCGGTATGCCAAGCTCACATTCAGCTACAGTCTGCGCACTTACCACTTCAAGTGCCTTAAAATATGGATTGGGCGGATATGAGTTTGCAGTAGGTTTTATCCTGTCCTTGGTAGTTATGTATGATGCTATGGGTGTCAGAAGAGAGACCGGAAAGCAGGCAAAACTCTTAAATATGATTATGGAGAACAATATATTTGAGGACAACTTTGAACACTTTGAAGAAAGACTGAAAGAATTTGTCGGGCATACACCGCTACAGGTATTTATGGGTGCGATTTTAGGCGTAGTTATAGCATTTGTAATCGGAGGAATGTACTAAGAAAATTTAAAGAAGCCTCATAGATAAGTGAAATGGTAGAAAAATATAATTAGATATCTGCTTTAGGAGACAAATTTGAAAAGAAAATTTTTGGCCGGGCTTTTAATAGCGGCATGCCTTATGGGCTGTGGAGTAAAGACAGAGAGTATAAGTGAAAATATAAAGATAAATTTTACAGACAATAAACTGGGATACGGTTATGCGCAAATGCTTATTCCGGCTGTATCTGAGAGTCAAATTATTACAAATACATACAGTGCTTCAATATGGGACAGCTATATTGACAGAGACAAAAATATTACATACAGAGACAACTTTTATAATGATCTTAAGAACTATTATAAAGAACTTGTAGTGTTAAAAAAGATGTCTGTTGACAATAATATCACATTGAGCGAGTCTGAAAAAAGCAATGCAATGAAGCTTTCAAAGACATTTTATGATGAAAATGTAATAAACAGTGAGGAGTTTAAGGGACTTAGTCAGGAAGAATGTGATACGGTATTTTTAGACTATTTATTGGTTAACAAAGCAAAAAAAGAACTGATAGCAAAGAATGTAAAAGAGGTCAGTGAAAGTGAAGCCAGAATAATGGATTTTCATGTAATAGAGGTTTCAGATTATAATCTTGCCACAGATCTTTTAAACAGACTGAATAACGGTGAAAACTGTGTAAAACTTGCAACTCAGTTTTCTGAGAATTCAAACATATCAAGAAGTATTGAGCTTAATAATGAGCCTGATGATATAAAAACCGCCCTTGGAGTGTTGGAAGATGGAGGGGTAAGCCCCATTCTTACAAATAAGGGCAAATATATACTGTACAAATGTGTAAAAAGCAATGATGAAGAGGCTACAAAGAAGAACAAAGAGAGAATAAAAAATGAGAGAGAATCTACATATCTTTTGAATATGTATGATGAGTTTATAAAGTCAAATCCTATAGATATAAATGACTATGAGTTTAACAAGGTATGTAAGAATTCTTCATTTACATTGCCGGGAAAGGATTTCTTTACACTGTGGTCGGAGGACGACAATGGAGGCCTTTGAGATTTTAGATGTAAAGGAGTTTACAAAAAAACTCTTTATGACAGATCTTTTTGATAAGTTCAGTGTAATAGAGGCGGAGTTTACAACCTTTGTAAAGTTTAATATAAACGGAAAGCTTAACAAGGCTTACTTTGACGAAGCACAGAACAGAAGCTTTTGTAACTGGAGTGAGATTAGACATATTTGCTTTGAAATAATCAGGGGAAAGAGGACTCCGACAGCTTTTAAATTGGTACTGAAATTTTCAGAGGAATTCGGCAAAAGATGGATTAGTGAAAATACCGCAAAGAATATAGATGCGGATATGTATTTGAATATAAGGTATGCAGATAAGAAGCTTGGACTTATAAGTTCATTTTCACCTAAGACTTTTTTGCTTGAAAGGGATATCTTATATGCCTTCGATACGTATGTAAAAGATATGTTCAAAAAAATAAATATTACATTGGTGGAGAGCGGATTGGACAATGAAGGATAAAACAGTCCTTGAGATGTATCTTGAGGATATGAAGGCGATAAAAGAGATAGATGAAAAAGAGATTAAAGAACTTACAGATGCTCTTTTACATGGCGATGAAAGTGCAAGAAACAGACTTATTGAAGGTCATATGATGTATGCTGTAAAGCTTATAAAGCCTTTTATAGGTTGCGGTGAAGAGATGAGCGATCTTATAAGTGAGAGTCATTTGGCACTTACTATGGCGGTAATGGAGTACAGTCATGGAGATTTGAAATCTCAGATAAAGTCAAGAGTGGAAAAAAGATTGAACGAAATTGCAGATGAGGAAAAAAGTAAAAAGGATGCCTCAAACAAACTTGCCGACAGGATAAATGAACTGATGGATGTTTCAAGTGCATTGGCATCGGATATCGGCAAAGAAGCTACCCTAGAGGAGCTGTCAGAGCGATTGCAGATTCCAAAGGATGAGGTGGAGGAGCTTTTGAAAATAAGTCTGAATGCGATTAACTTAGAAAAAAATTAGGAGATGAGAAAGCTATGGAGAGAAAAAATTTGATTGTCGGACAGTCGGGAGGACCTACAGCCGCTATCAATTCGTCATTGGCAGGAGTTTATATCGGTGCAAAAGAACTTGGAGCGGACAAAGTATACGGTATGAGATATGGCATTGAAGGTCTGCTGAAAGAAAAGATAGTAGATCTTGATGATACACTTGATTGTGAGCTTAATATTGAGCTGCTAAAGAGAACACCAAGTTCATATCTTGGTTCTTGCAGGTACAAATTGCCTGAGGTTAAAGAGGGTGATGAGGTCTATAAGAAAATCTTTGAGGTACTTGACAAGTATAATATCGGTATTTTCATATATATCGGCGGCAATGACTCAATGGACACTATAAAGAAGTTGTCGGATTATGCAAAAATAAACGGCAGTAAGATAAGATTTGTCGGAGTACCGAAGACTGTTGACAATGATCTTCCTGTTACCGATCACACTCCGGGATATGGAAGTGCGGCAAAGTATATTGCGACATGTATTTCCGAGATAGTGCGTGACTCAAATGTATATGATTTAAAGAGTGTTACTTTTGTTGAAATTATGGGAAGAAATGCCGGTTGGCTTACAGCTGCCGCCGCTTTGGCTAAAAACAACCTAAATGACGGTCCCGATTTTATATTGCTTCCTGAGATTGGACTTGATCTGAAGCACTTTATAAAGATTTTATCAGATAAGATGCAGACAAAAGGAAATATAGTTGTAGCGGTTTCAGAAGGTATTAAGGATACCAAGGGGCATCATATCAGTGAGGACGAGTGCAATGTAGATGCGTTCGGACATAAGATGCTTTCAGGAACAGCCGCATTTTTAGCTAAAAGAATAAAAAATGAATTAGGTGTAAAGACCAGAGCTGTTGAGATAAATACATTGCAAAGGGCTGCCGCTCATCTTCAGAGTAGGACTGATATTGATGAGGCGTTCAATATCGGATTTTTGGGTGTGAAAGCAGGCATTGACGGTGACAGCGGTGTTATGATGAACTTTGAAAGATTGGAAAACGCTCCATATTTGTCTGTTGTAAAAAAATGTGATATAAGTTTAGTTGCAAATATCGAAAGAAAAGTACCGAGAGAGTGGATAAGTGAGGACGGATTTTATGTGAACGAACATTTTATTCAGTACGCAAAACCGCTTATTATGGGTGAACTTTCAAATATTGTATGTGACGGTATACAAAGTCATATTAAAAGTTTATAGTATAAGGTTTTACAATTATAAACTTAAAACCTGTTAATCATTTGCTGTTGTTTTTCTAAGAAACGGAGGAAAAATGGGCGTTAAAAGGATTTATGTAGAGAAAAGAAGAGATTTTGCAATAAAGGCAAAAGAGCTTTTAGGTGAGCTTAAGGACTATTGCGGATTAAAGGATCTTGCGGATGTAAGGGTTTTGGTCAGATACGATATTGAAAATATATCGAATGCAGACTATAAAAGAAGTCTTGATACAATCTTTTGTGAACCGCCGCTTGATATTTGCTATGAAAGTGATTTTCCACATCAAGACAGTGATTTTTTCTTTACTGTAGAGTATTTACCGGGACAGTTCGACCAAAGGGCGGATTCGGCAATACAGTGCGTAAAGCTTCTTGGCAGTGAGGATGATATAGATATTCGCTCGGCTACTACATATGTTTTCTCAGGCAGTTTTAGCGATGAGGACAAGGAGAAGATAAAAAGATACTGCATAAATCCTGTAGACTCCAAAATTGCAGATGAGTCTATACCGCAAACATTAAAGATTGACTTTGAAATACCGGATGATGTAGAGACGGTTGACGGCTTTATATCAATGGATGAAAAAGCCTTAAGAGAGTGTTATAATGATCTTTCATTGGCAATGACATTTGATGATTTTAAATTTATACAAAAATATCTGAAAAATGATGAAAACAGAAATCCCTCTATCACTGAGATAAGAGTGCTTGACACATATTGGTCAGATCACTGTAGACATACAACATTTTCTACCGAGATCACCGATGTGGACTTTGAGGAGGGATTTTTTTGCGTACCTATAAAGGAGTCATATCAAAGGTATCTTTGTGACAGAAAATCTCTGTATCAAAATAAGTTAGGTAAGAATATATGTCTTATGGATATTGCACTTTCAGCTATGAAAAAGCTTAAGGCTGACGGTATACTTAATGATGTGGAAGAGACTGATGAAATCAATGCCTGCTCAATAGTAGTACCGATAGTTGTGGACGGCAAAAAAGAGGAATGGCTTATCAATTTTAAGAATGAGACCCACAATCATCCTACAGAGATTGAGCCTTTCGGCGGAGCGGCTACCTGTCTTGGCGGTGCGATAAGAGATCCGCTTTCAGGAAGAACCTATGTATATCAGGCAATGAGAATTACAGGTGCCGCAGATCCCACACTTCCTATTGATAAGACTTTTGCAGGCAAACTTCCGCAAAGAAAGATAGTTACAGGGGCGGCACATGGTTATTCCTCATATGGCAATCAGATAGGACTGGCTACAGGGTATGTAAAAGAGATATATCATCCGGACTATGTGGCAAAAAGAATGGAAATCGGTGCAGTGATGGGAGCTGCAAAGAGAGATAATGTTATAAGAAAGACCTCAGACCCCGGAGATATTATAGTATTACTTGGCGGCAGAACCGGAAGAGATGGTATAGGAGGTGCTACAGGTTCAAGTAAAGTCCATAAGACCGATTCCATAGTTACGGCGGGAGCCCAGGTACAAAAGGGTAATGCACCTACTGAAAGAAAGATACAGAGACTCTTTAAAAGACCTGAAGTGACAAAACTTATAAAAAAATGTAATGACTTCGGGGCCGGCGGAGTTGCAGTAGCAATAGGTGAACTTGCAGACGGGCTTATTATTGACCTTGACAAGGTACCGAAAAAATATGCGGGACTTGACGGCACAGAGCTTGCTATTTCAGAATCACAGGAGAGGATGGCGGTAGTACTTGATCCGAAGTCTGTAGATGAATTTTGTAAATATGCTGAGGAAGAAAACCTTGAGACAAGTATTGTAGCAAAGGTGGTGGAAGAAAAAAGACTGCAAATGATTTGGAGGGGCAAGAAAATAGTTGACTTATCAAGGGCATTTCTTGATACAAACGGAGCAAAATCCGTTACCAAGGTCTATGTAAGGACTCCGATTTTTGAGGATTTTTTTGAGGCAGATACCGACAACTTATCTGTAAAAGAAAAATGGCTTCAGACAGTTTGTGATTTGAATGTGGCATCACAAAAAGGACTTGTTGAGATGTTTGATGCAAGTATCGGAGGCAAGAGCGTATTGATGCCTTATGGCGGAAAGTATCAGCTTTCACAGACTCAGAGCATGGTTGCAAAGTTGCCTCTTTTAGATGAAAAGAGTGATGCGGTAACTGTTATGAGCTACGGTTTTGACCCGTATTTATCAAGCCTAAGTCCGTATCATGGTGCAATATATGCGATAATCACATCACTTGGCAAGATAGTGGCGGCAGGCGGTGATTACAGGAAGGTACATTTTACCTTCCAGGAGTACTTTAGAAGAATGACAAGTGAGTCTACATGGGGGGAGCCGTTTGCAGCCTTGCTCGGTGCATATGAAGCACAGATGAGACTCGGGCTTGCATCTATCGGCGGTAAGGACTCAATGTCAGGTACTTTCAATGATATAAATGTGCCTCCTACATTAGTTTCATTTGCAGTGGCGGTGGGAGAAAATCAAAATATAATATCCACTGAGTTAAAGAAGGCCGGGAATAAACTATACTTAATTAGAGTAAAGAGGGATAAATACAACTTACCTGATTTTGAATATCTAAAGAAAATTTATGAATATGTTCAAAAACAGATAGCTGCCAAAAATATAGTAAGTGCATTTGTAGTAGAAAGAAACGGATGTGCTGAAGCTGTATCAAATATGTGCTTTGGAAATATGCTTGGAGCCGATTTGTCTGTGGATAAAGATATATTGTTTGCTCCGGATTTCGGAAGCTTTTTGCTTGAATGTGAAAGAGAACTTGATTTTGCCGATGCAATCCGCCTTGGTGAAGTTATAGCCGAGCCTGAAATAGTTGTAAACGGCAGTGAGATTTTACTTGATGATGTGCTTAAAAACTGGAAAAAGCCTCTTGAAAAGGTATTCCCTTCAGTAGAAGAGCCTGAGAATAAAGAATGTGTAGAAGATAAGGTATATAAGGCCGACAGCATTTATATAGCAAAAGAAAAAAATCAGTCTCCAAGGGTATTCATACCTGTAATGCCGGGAACCAATTGTGAGTATGACTCAATCAGAGCTTTCCAAAGAGCAGGTGCAAAGGCTGATGCCTTCGTATTCAGAAACAATTCGCCTTTGGCTATAAAGGAATCTGTTGAAAGTTATAGAGATGAGATAAGAAAATCACAGATTATAATGTTTCCGGGAGGATTCTCGGCAGGTGATGAGCCTGACGGTTCCGCAAAGTTTTTTGCTACAGTATTCAGAAATGAAATTCTAAAAAAAGAGATAGAAAGTCTGCTTGAGAGAGACGGACTTGTACTGGGTATCTGCAACGGTTTTCAGACTCTTATAAAACTTGGACTTTTGCCTGACGGAGTTATAAAGGAACAGGATGAAAATTCGGCGACTCTTGCAACAAATACAATCGGCAGACATGTTTCAAAGATGGCTTATCTTAAGGTAACAAGTAATAAATCACCATGGCTTATGAATGCTGTACTTGGTGATGTATATGCCAATCCGGTTTCACATGGTGAGGGAAGGTTTGTAGCAGGTGAGGCAAAGATAAGAGAACTTTTTGAAAACGGTCAGGTTGCCACAAGATATGTGGATTTAGCCGGAAATCCTACTATGGACGGAGAGTACAATCCGAACGGCTCATATGCGGCAATAGAGGGAATTACAAGTTCGGACGGAAGGATATATGGTAAAATGGCACACTCTGAAAGGAGAGAGGAGGGTGCATATATAAATGTTTTTAAAAAACAGGATTTGCAAATCTTTGAATCTGGTGTAAAATATTTCAGATAAAAAAATTTGGAGAAGATAATGATAAAAGTAGTAAAATTTGGAGGCAGCTCACTTGCCAGTGCACATCAGTTCAAAAAAGTGGGAGATATAATAAAGGCTGACAAGTCAAGAAGATTTGTTATACCTTCAGCACCCGGAAAAAGAAATCCGAAAGATGAGAAGGTAACAGATCTTTTATATGAGACATATGACCTCGCAGCAGAGGGTGGTGCATATAAGAAAAAATTTGAAAAGATTAAGGCAAGATATGAAGAAATCATAGACGGCCTTTCACTTAATCTGAATCTTGACCATGAGTTTGCAAAGATTGAAGAGGAGTTTTTAAATAAGGCAGGCAGAGAGTATGCGGCTTCAAGAGGTGAGTATCTAAACGGTCTTATTATGTCAAAGTATCTTGGAGTGGAATTTGTAGATCCGGCGGAGATGATATTCTTTTTTGAGGACGGTACTTTTGATGCCGAGGCCACAAATATTGAGGTTGCCGCCAGACTTGAAAAAGTAAGCAGAGCTGTAATACCGGGATTTTACGGCAGTGATCACTCGGGAAAGATAAGAACTTTTTCAAGAGGAGGTTCGGATATAACAGGCTCTATAGTTGCCAGAGGTATAAGAGCGGATATGTATGAAAATTGGACTGATGTTTCAGGATTTTTGGTTGCGGATCCGAGGATTATTCCAAACCCTGAACCGATTGAGTCAATTACATATAAAGAGCTTAGAGAACTGGCTTATATGGGAGCTTCGGTTCTCCATGAGGATGCCATCTTTCCTGTAAGAAAGGAAGGTATTCCGATAAATATCAGAAATACAAATAAACCTGATGACAAGGGTACAATGATTGTAGAGAGTACTTGTAAAAGTTCAAGGTTTACTATTACAGGTATTGCAGGTAAGAAGGGTTTTTGTGCAATTAATGTGGATAAGGCTATGATGAACTCCGAGGTGGGTTTTTGTGCGGGAGTACTTAATGTATTTGCACAAAACGGTATATCAATAGAGCATATGCCGTCAGGTATCGATACAATGACAGTGCTTGTTCATCAGTCCGAGTTTGAAGAACATGAACAGCAGATAGTTTCAGGCATACATAGAGCGGTGGCTCCTGATACAGTGGAGATGGAGTCCGGACTTGCACTTATAGCTATAGTAGGCAGAGGAATGAAGGCAAACAGAGGTACTGCCGGAAGAATATTCTCGGCACTTGCACATGCAAGAGTGAATGTAAAGATGATTGATCAGGGTTCATCTGAATTGAATATCATTGTAGGTGTCAAGGAGAATGACTTTGAAACAACTATAAAATCTATCTATGATATGTTTGTAAAATCGGTATCATAAAATGAGAAAAATAATAATTATAGGCGGAGGTGCAGCAGGGATGATGGCGGCATACTCCGCTGCTTTAACATCAAATAATGTGATACTTTTAGAAAAAAATGAGAAACTCGGTAAAAAGCTGTATATTACAGGAAAGGGCAGATGCAACCTTACCAATTCATCAGATATGAATACTGTAATGGAAAATATAGTAAGCAATAAGAGATTTCTGTTCAGTGCTTTTAAAAAATTTACAAATGAAGATATAATGAACCTTGTAGAAAACAACGGTACAAAGCTGAAGGTGGAAAGAGGAAACAGAGTCTTTCCTGTAAGCGATCACTCATCAGATATTATAAAGTCAATAGAAAAGGCATTAAGGGATTTGAATGTCGATATAAGGTTAAATACCAAGGTTGATAAGCCTATAATAGAAGACGGCAGATGTATAGGTGTAATGATCGGGAAAAATAAGATACTCTCAGATGCTGTAATAGTGGCTACGGGCGGAATGTCATATCAGGCTACAGGCTCCGACGGTGACGGCTACAGATTTGCAAAAGAAGCAGGGCTTAGTGTAAGCAAACTATATCCTTCACTTGTGCCTTTTAATGTGGAAGGTGAAAGAGTAAAAGCCTTGCAAGGGCTTTCACTGAAGAATATTCATGTATATATCTATAATAACAAAAAGTTGATGTATGACGAATTCGGTGAAATGCTTTTCACACATTTCGGTGTAAGCGGTCCTGTGATAATATCGGCATCCGCCATTATAGGGAACAAAGATATAAGGAGATACAGGCTTTGTATTGATTTAAAGCCGGCACTTGACAATGAAAAACTTGATGAGAGAATACTTAGAGATTTTACAGAGCAAAAAAACAAACAGTTAAAAAACTCTTTGAATAAGCTCTTTCCCACAAAGCTTATAGATGAGGTAATATATCAGAGCAAAATCGACCCTGAAAAAAAGGTAAATTTGCTAACTAAAGAAGAAAGGCACAGACTTATAAACGCAACTAAGAATCTGGAGTTTACATTGAGTTCAACAAGAGGTTTTAATGAGGCGATTGTAACCAAAGGCGGAGTGGAAGTATCACAGATAAACCCAAAGACCATGGAGTCAAAACATGTCAAAGGGCTTTTTTTTGCAGGCGAAGTGCTTGATTTAGACGCTTTTACAGGCGGGTACAATCTACAGATAGCATGGTCAAGCGGATATGCGGCAGGAGAAGGAGCAGGAAATGTATAATATAGCGATTGACGGACCGGCAGGAGCAGGTAAGTCAAGTATAGCAAAGGCATTAAGTAAAAAATTAGGATTTGTATATATAGATACAGGTGCAATGTATAGAGCGGTGGCACTTTTCTTTTTGGAAAACGGTATAAAAGACAGCAGTGACAATGAAATAGACAAGCTTTTGGATAAGCTTGATATAAATATAAAATATACGGATGGTGAGCAAAGAGTCTTTTTAAATAATGTAGATGTAAGCGATAAGCTTAGACAGGAAGAAATCGGAAAGCTTGCAAGCAGATTCAGTGCTGTAAAAAGTGTAAGAGAGAAGCTTGTGGCACTGCAAAGAAAGCTTGCCAAAAAAGAAAATGTAATTATGGACGGCAGAGATATAGGTACGGTGGTACTGCCAAATGCCGATATAAAGATATATCTAAGTGCCGGCTCAAAAGTAAGAGCCAAAAGAAGATATTTAGAACTTATAGAAAAAGGCTTTGATAAGGCTGCACTTGATGAAAAAGCTATAGAGAATGAAATCATCAAAAGAGATGAAGCGGATATGAACAGAGAGATATCACCTTTAAAAAAAGCAGAGGATGCATACTGTCTGGATACATCCGATATGACATTTAATGAGGTTGTATCAAAGATACTTGATATGGTAGAAAAGGAAAGATGAAAGTAGAATTAGCAAAAAGTGCCGGATTTTGCTTCGGAGTGGAAAAGGCGGTAAATACAGTATATGAAGAAGCAAAAAAGAATGATGAGATTGTATACACACTTGGACCGATTATTCACAATGAAGAAGTGGTAAAGGATATGAAAAGACGTGGTGTAAAGGCGGTGAATATTGAAGATTTGAACTCATTGCCAAAAGGCACTGTAATTATCCGCTCACATGGTGTCAGCAAAGATGTATACAATTTTGTAAAGCACAGCGGACATAGGGTGGTGGATGCTACCTGTCCTTTTGTAAAAAAAATCCATGCCATAGTTTCAGTGCAAAGCGGTAAGAAAAAAACAGTGGTAATAATCGGAAACCCTAAGCATCCGGAAGTAATGGGAATTAAAGGCTGGGGTGATGAAAATACCTATGCAGTGGAAAATATTGAGCAGTTTATAAATTTAAACTTAAAAAAAGATGAAGAGATAGTAATAGTAGCTCAAACAACTTTTAATCATAAAAAATTTCAGGAAATCATTGATAAAATATTATTTTTGGGTTATGATGTAAGATGTTTTAATACGATTTGCAATGCAACACAGGAAAGACAAGCTGAGGCAAAAGAAATAGCGTCAAATGTGGATGCCATGATTGTTATTGGAGACAAAAAAAGCTCTAATACTGGCAAGCTTGTGGAAATATGTCAGGAAGAATGTAAGAATACATTTTTTATTCAAACTCTTGAGGACCTAAATTATGATGCTTTACTTTCTGTGGATAGTGTAGGTATTACGGCAGGGGCTTCGACCCCAAAACATATCATTGAGGAGGTTCAAAATATTGTCAGATCTAAGTTTTGAACAAATGTTAGATGAGTCATTTAAGACTCTACACACTGGAGAAGTTGTCAACGGTAAGGTAATTGATGTTAAGGAAGATCAAATCATCCTTAATGTCGGTTTTAAGTCAGATGGTATCATCACAAGAAGTGAATATAGTAATGACAACAATTTAGATTTAAGAACAGTGGTACATGTAGGTGACGAAATGGAAGCTAAAGTCTTAAAGATAAATGACGGAGAAGGACAGGTTCTCCTTTCATACAAGAAATTGGCTCAGGATAGAGGTAATAAAAAACTTGAAGACGCTTTCAACAACAAGGAAGTACTTACCGGTAAAGTAGTACAGGTAGTTGACGGCGGACTTAGTGTAGTTGTAGATGATGCAAGAGTATTTATACCGGCATCACTTGTCTCAGATACATTTGAAAGAGATTTATCCAAGTATAAAGACACAGATATTGAATTCGTTATTACAGAATTTAATCCTAGAAGAAGAAGGATTATAGGTGACAGAAAGCAGCTTCTTCTGGCTAAGAAGGAAGAACAGAAGAAGGCCCTGTTTGATAAAATAACACCGGGTGATGTTATTGAGGGTACAGTAAAGAATGTTACCGATTTCGGTGCATTTGTAGATCTTGGCGGTGCGGACGGTCTTTTGCATATATCGGAGATGAGCTGGGGTAGAGTGGAGAATCCGAAGAAGGTATTCAAATCCGGAGAAAAGGTAACAGCATTTATCAAAGATATCTCAGGAGAGAAGATTGCACTTTCAATGAAATTCCCTGATCAAAACCCGTGGCTGGATGCTGAAGAAAAGTTTGCACGTGGCAATGTAGTTAAAGGAAGAGTTGCAAGAATGACCGACTTCGGTGCATTTGTTGAGATTTCAAACGGTGTTGATGCATTACTTCATGTATCACAGATTTCACATGATCATGTGGAGAAACCTTCAGATGTACTTAAAGTAGGCGATGAAGTTGAGGCTGTTATTGTTGAGTTCAATGAGCCTGAGAAGAAGATTTCACTTAGTATTAAGGCTTTGACACAGGCTAATGAAGAGCTTGAGAAAGAAAATGCAAGAAGTTCCGAGCCTAAGGAGGAATAAAAGACAGTTTTTAAAAAGTCGCAGGTGATTTCATCTGCGACTTTTTTTGACTTTTTTAAATAATAACAATAATAACAATAATAACATAGAGGAGATTAAATGAAAAAATATATAAAGACAGTTTTTTGGTGCGTTCTGGCTCTTGTTTTATGTTTGAGCTATGAGCAGATAAGCAATATTATATTCGGCAAAATAAATTATTTTGATGTAAAATTCGGTATAATACCTGATGTACTTTTGCCAAGTGTAAATGCGGTTGTAGATACTTTCATATCTTTAGTGCTTATTGCCATATACCTTATTTTGGCAATTTTTATAGTGAAAAGACATGATGAAAGAGTGAAAATAGGACTGTTTAAGGGTATTATATTCGGGATTGTGATGGGATTTGCATTCTACGGTATAGCAGGTCTGTGGTTTGAGATAGTGGACAGATTTTTAGTTGTTATTCCGTTTATTGCAAAAAACAGTGAATACTTCTCAGGAGTATACAGTGATCTTGAATCAGGCGATTATATCTGGTCACTGCTTTCAATATCAATAGTGGGACCTGTTGTAGAGGAGATACTGTTCAGATTGCTGGTATTTAACTCACTTGAGAGAGTAACCAAGAACCCATGGTTTGCTATTATAGTGTCAGGTGTAGCTTTCGGTGTATGGCATATGATCTTTGTTCAGAGCGTGTATACAGCGATTATGGGTTGTATGATGGGACTTATTTACTACAAGACCAGAAATATATTTGTTACAATGTTTATACATATCTTCAATAATACTATCGGAAATTTACCGGCGGCATTAAATACGGATGTGATAAATAATGTTATAACGGCTATATCATATATAATGATTATACCGGCGATAGTGCTTTTGGTGGTTCTATGGAATACCAAGCCTGAAAGAAATGAGCAAAGCCCTTACAGATTATGAAAAATATAACTATTATCTCATTTACAAAAAAGGGCGGAGATATAAATAAAAGATTGACGGATATTTTGAGTGAATCCGATATAACATCATATACATTGGAAAAATATCGGTTTGACAACAGAGTGAAGCCGCTTGGCAATCTTAAAGAAACGGTGAAGAGACATTTCACTGATGATGCCGTCATTTTTATCGGAGCTGTAGGAATAGCGGTAAGAAGCATAGCTCCGTATATAAAGGACAAGTTCTGTGATCCTGCGGTACTTGTAATAGATGAGCTTGGCAGATATGTTATTCCTTTGCTTTCAGGACATGTAGGCGGAGCCAATGAATTGGCAAATTATATAGGAGAGGCATTATCTGCCGCTCCTATTATTACAACCGCAACAGATATCAACGGTACCTTTGCTGTAGATGTATTTGCAAAAAAGAACAATCTGCTTATCTCATCAAGGAAACTTGCAAAGGATGTAAGTGCGGCACTGCTTGACAATAATTGTATTGATATTGACAGTGATATAAAGAGCATTGATGTAAAAGAGCTTAAGAAAAAACTGAATCCAAAGAATAAAGCTTGTGATATAAAAGTGAGAATAACAGACAGAATCTATGATGATACCGTATTGACTTTGATACCTAAGAATTTGTATATCGGGGTGGGGTGTAAAAAGAATACAGATGCAGATAAGATGTGGGATTTTGTAAATGATATATTCAGGCTTGAAGGTCTTGATATAAGGGCGGTAAAGTCGATTGGAAGTATTGATATAAAAAGGGATGAAGATGCCGTAAAGAATCTGGCAAACAGACTTAATGTACCTTTTTTGACTTTTACCAAGGATGAGCTAAACAGTGTAAGTGGAGATTTTTTTGAATCGGAGTTTGTAAGAAAGACTGTAGGGGTAGGCAATGTGTGTGAGAGAGCCGTATGCATACAGTGTAACAATCTTATAGTAAAAAAAACGGCAAGAGAAGGTATGACTGTTGCAATAGGGCGTGAGTAAGATGGTATATTTGATAGTGGATAAGAGTCTTGAGGTACAGATTCAAAAAATAAAATATTATAAATGTTTTTTACATGAATTATATCATGATGATGTGGAATGTATCATTGAAGACAACAGAGTGATTACTCCGCTTGGAAGTGAAGGTAAAGCCTTGGAAGAAAGAGGAAGAAGCATTGGAAAGAAACTTTTAGATGCGGTTGCAGTATATCTGTGGAGAGACGGTGAGATTATAATTTTAAAAAACAATTTATAGCTCTGTTTAAAATAACATATATAAAATATCATATAGATTTAGAATTTTATCTTGCACAGAACTTAATATTTAGTTATGATACAAAGGTGTTATAGAAAAAACATTTGAGGTGTATTATGGTTA
Source organism: Lachnoanaerobaculum saburreum DSM 3986 (assembly GCF_000185385.1). Taxonomy (GTDB): domain Bacteria; phylum Bacillota; class Clostridia; order Lachnospirales; family Lachnospiraceae; genus Lachnoanaerobaculum; species Lachnoanaerobaculum saburreum. Next base: position 2,128,442 of record NZ_GL622296.1, on the reverse strand, counting down.
CGGTTGCATTGGATACAATGGGTGGAGATTATTCACCTGACGAAATAATAAAGGGAGCATTTGATGCCTTAAAAAAAGATAAAGATATTAAAATTATTTTAGTAGGTAATAAGGAGGTTTTGGAGGGAAGGATAAATAAGGAGTTTTCAGACAGATGTGAGAGTGTATATTCAAGCGAGGTAATAACCAATGAAGAAGCACCTGTAGCCGCTGTCAGAGCGAAAAAGGATTCGTCTATAGTGGTGGGTATGAACCTTGTAAAGGAAGGCAGAGCGGACGGTTTTGTCAGTGCGGGAAGTACCGGAGCGGTGCTTGTAGGCGGTCAACTTATAGTCGGCAGGATAAAGGGAGTTTTAAGGCCGGCACTGGCACCGCTTATACCTACTGAAAAGGGAGTTTCTTTGCTTATTGACTGCGGTGCAAATGTGGATGCAAGAGCTGATAATCTTGTACAGTTTGCAAGAATAGGTTCTTTATATATGGAAAAGGTAATCGGTATCAAAAATCCGAGAGTAGGTCTTGTAAATATAGGTGCCGAGGAAGAAAAAGGAAATGCATTGGTTAAGGAGACTATGCCTTTATTAAAGGAATGCTGTGACATAAACTTTATAGGCAGTATAGAAGCAAGAGAGATACCAAAAGGTGGAGCAGATGTGATAGTCTGTGAGGCCTTTGTGGGTAATGTTATAATAAAGCTTTATGAGGGAGTTGGTTCTACATTACTTGGTAAGATAAAGGAAGCCCTGACAAAGAGTATTTTTACAAAAATCGGTGCAATGATGATAAAGTCTTCACTGAAGGCTACATTGAAGTCATTTGATGCAAGCAGCTATGGCGGTGCACCTTTGCTTGGACTTAACGGGCTTATAGTTAAGGCACATGGTAATTCAAAGGCAAATGAAATTTGCAATTCGATTTTGCAATGCAAGAGCTTCAAAGAAGAGGCTTTGAGTGATATTATAAGAGAGAAAATGAAAAAAAATTAGATTGGAGAGAAAAATGGAGTTTGAGAAGTTAAAGAAGATTATTGCTGAGGTTCTAAATATTGATGAGAATACAATTGAACTTAGTTCTTCTTTTGTGGATGATTTGGGAGCGGATTCTTTGGACTTATTTGAGATTATTACAGGCATTGAGGAGGAGTTTGAACTTGAGATACCTCAGGAGGTGGCTGAAAATATACATACTGTAAATGATGCGGTTGAGGAGATAAAGAAGGCGACAGACGCCAGATAGTAGTGTTGAGGCTGCTGTTTTTGTATTATAGAAAAAAGCGATAATAACTGACAGATAGTACTTGATAACAGTAGCCTCGAATATAGTTATAGAATATAGTTATAGAATATAGTTGATAGAGGGTTGTTATGAATAATAATTTAAATGAGTTACAGGAATTATTAGGATATGAGTATAAGAACAGAGAACTTTTAAAGCAGGCACTTACACACAGTTCCTATGCCAATGAGCATCAGCTTGGAAAAAACGGTTCTAATGAAAGACTTGAGTTTTTGGGAGATGCCGTTTTAGAGCTTGTCAGCAGCGAATTTTTCTATGAAGTTTATCCGGATAAGCCTGAGGGAGAGTTGACAAAGATAAGAGCGAGCTTTGTATGTGAGCCGGCACTTGTGGATTGTGCGGGGAATATCAGACTCAGTGAGTTTATAAGGCTTGGAAAAGGTGAAGAACATACAGGCGGAAGATTCAGACCAAGTATAATCAGTGACACCTTTGAAGCGGTTATAGGAAGTATATATTTAGACGGTGGTTTTGCTAATGCAAAAGAGGTGATTTTAAAATTCATTTTGAATGGATATGAAAATAAAGTCTTCTTTTATGATAGCAAGACTATCTTACAGGAAATAATACAATCACAGGATTCAAGGCCGGTAGAGTATTGCCTGCTGTCTGAAGAAGGGCCGGATCATTTAAAAAAGTTTGTTGTGGCGGTGAATATAAACGGTCAAGTAGCAGGTGTGGGAGAAGGTGTAAGCAAAAAGTCTGCCGAACAGGCGGCGGCATATGAAGCATTGAAAAAATTAGGGAAAGTTTAAATGTATTTAAAACGTATTGAAATTCAGGGATTTAAGTCCTTTGCAAATAAGATTGTATTTGATTTCCACAACGGGATAACAGGTATTGTAGGACCGAACGGCTCAGGGAAAAGCAATGTGTCGGATGCAGTCAGATGGGTTTTAGGAGAGCAGAGTGCAAAGCAACTTAGAGGCGGAAATATGCAGGACGTTATCTTTGCAGGTACAGAGCTTAGAAAGCCGCTCGGATTTGCTTATGTTGCAATTACCTTAGACAATTCGGATCACAAATTGGATATAGATTTCAATGAAGTGACTGTATCCAGAAGACTTTTCAGATCCGGAGAAAGTGAGTATCTGATAAACGGTTCAGCCTGTAGACTGAAGGATATAAGTGAACTTTTCTTTGATACAGGTATCGGTAAGGACGGATATTCCATAATAGGTCAGGGTCAGGTAGACAAGATATTAAACGGCAGACCGGAGGATAGAAGAGAACTGTTTGATGAGGCGGCAGGAATTACAAAGTTCAAAAGAAGAAAAGGACTTGCACTAAAAAGATTGGAGTCTGAGAGAGAGAGTCTGATAAGAGTAAATGACATATTGGTAGAGCTTGAAAAACAGGTCGGTCCGCTTGAAAAACAGGCAAAGATCGCAAAAGAGTTTTTGAATCTTCGTGAGGAATTAAAGATTTTTGATGTGAACAGCTATATTATGGAGTATGAGGGCATATCACAGAATCTAAATGAGTATAAAAAACGTGAAAAGCTGCTCTTTGATGACTTGGAAGATGCAAAAAAACTGCTTGAAAATTCAAAAAAAGACTATGAGGATATCAGTGCCGAACTGAAAAGACTTGATGAAGAACTTGACGGTGTAAAGAATTTAAGAGGTAATAAGGGAATTGAACTGCAAGAGATCACTTCACATATAGAGATTTTAAAGGAGCGGATAAACTCTGAAAACAGGAATAATGAAAATCTCTTATCAAGAGGTGAAGATATAGACAGTGATATTGAAAAAAAGCAAAAAGACCTTAAATCTTTAAATGAGGAGAAGGAATCTTTACAAAGTCTGCTAAAAAAGGCGGATGAAAAAGAAACGGCTATTTTGGCGGAGCTTGAAAGTGTTGATAAAAAGATAGAGAATCTTTTAAAAAGACTTGATAATTTAAGGCTTTCATCTGAGGAGTTTAATTCAAAGAATGCGGATTTGAGGGCGAAAAGGGAGAGATATAAGGGTGTATTGGAGCAGGTACGACTAAGAAAGTCTCAAATGACACAAAGGCTCTTAGAGAGTAAGACCGGTCAAAATACAATAGAACTGAAGATTGATGAAGAAAATAAAAATCTAATCCATGTAAAAGAGTCATTAAGCAAAATTGATTTTGCCGGAAAAGAGCTTGAGAGCAACAATGAAAGGGTACAAAATGAGATAATCAGATTTTCAAAAGTGGTTTCAGAGCTTCAGATGAAGTATCAAAGCGAGTCCGCAAAGCTTACATCACTAAAAGATCTTGCAGAAAAATACGACGGATATGGTATTGCAATAAAGAAGGTGATGGAAACAAGAGACAGAATAGGCGGTATACATGGAGTTGTGGCGGATATAGTAAGAACATCAAAAAAGTATGAGACAGCTATAGAAACCGCACTTGGAGGCAGAATTCAAAATGTAGTTATAGACTCTGAGAATACAGCAAAGGTTTTAATTGACTATCTGAAGAAAAACAGATTTGGCAGAGCCACATTTTTGCCGCTTTCAGCTATGAAAAACAGCACATTTTCAAATACGGATTTTTTAAAGGAAAAAGGTGTGGTAGGAACAGCAAGTGAGCTGGTTGAGTATGATAATGTATATAAAAATCTGGTAGGCAGTTTGCTTGGACGAATTGTAGTTATTGACAATATAGATAATGCTGTCGCTTTTGAAAAAAAGTTCAGATATGAGTACAGAGTGGTTACATTGGACGGTGATTCACTAAGCCCCGGAGGCTCTATCAGTGGAGGTGCCTTTAAGAATACTACCAATCTTCTAAGCAAGAAAAGAGAGATAGAAGAGGCACAGACAAGCATATCGGCAATTTTAAAAAACTACAATGAGGCTAATGACAAGCTTGAAGAGTTTAAGTCAAAGAGAAATGATATAGAAGCCGAAATTGAAGATAACAGAAAGTTAAGCCAAGATCTTATTATTGAGAAAAATAATATATCAAACAGAATAGCCGGATTGGTTGAAAAGTTGAATGAACTTAAGAATTCATCCGCTTCGGTACAGACAGATTTTGAAAATATAGATAAAGAACTTGCCGAGATAGAGAATGAGACAAAGAGACTGGATACCAATCTCTTAGATGCAGGTGAGGACTTTGATAAAATCGGAAAGGATATGGAAGACCTTGAAAGATTTATCAAAGAGCAAAGAAACAGCAGAGAAGTGATAGTGGAAAAGCTTAATGCTTTAAAGCTTGAAAAAGCCAATACCTCACAAAGACTTGAGTTTGTTGATGAGAATTTAAACAGAACCGGAGCGGAAATGAAAGCACTGTTTAATGAAAAGTCAGGTTTAAAGATAAGGGCTGAAGATATTGTAAAAAACATCAATGAAAAGAATCAAATCATAGAAAAAGAGTATATCTCAAAACAAAAACTGGCCAAAGAGATAGATGAATTAAGACAAAGGGAAGAAAAACTGGCTTCAGTAAAAGAGACAAGGTCAAAATCACAGAGTAAAATATTTGAAAACAGAGATGTTTACAGTGAGAGAGTTTCACTTCTTGACAGAGATATCTACAGATTAAAAGGTCAGATAGAAAAGCTTGAAGAGAGGATATCTGAGCGAACCAATTATATGTGGAATGAATATGAACTTACATATAATTCATCTTTGGAACTAAGAACCGATGTGGGTATGTCTTTAAATGATATAAGAGCAAATATAGCTGCATTAAAGTCAAAGATAAAGGCTCTTGGTAGTGTAAATATCAATGCTGTTTCAGACTATAATGAGATTTCAGGCAGATATGAGCTTATGAAAAAGCAACATGCCGATATCTTAGAGGCTGAGGCAAATTTGATAAAAATTATTGATGAGCTGGATATAGCTATGAAAAAGCAGTTTGCTGTGAAGTTTGATGAGATTGCAAAGGAGTTTAATGAAGTATTTAAGGAGCTTTTTGGCGGAGGCAGCGGAAAACTTATACTTGAAGAGAGTGGAGATATGCTTGAGGCAGGCATCACTGTTATCTCACAGCCGCCGGGAAAGAAGCTTCAAAACATGATGCAGCTCTCAGGCGGTGAAAAAGCACTGACAGCCATAGCACTGCTGTTTGCAATACAAAACTTAAAGCCGTCACCTTTTGCACTGCTTGATGAGATAGAGGCGGCACTTGATGATTCAAATGTAGACAGATTTGCAAAGTATTTACATAAGCTTACAGACCGCACACAGTTTATAGTAATTACTCACAGGAGAGGTACAATGGTATCTGCGGACAGACTTTACGGAATTACAATGCAGGAAAAGGGTGTTTCCGCACTTGTTTCCGTGAACCTGATAGAAAATGAATTGGATAATTAGGAGAAATAAACAGGAGAAATAATGGAAGAAAAGAAAAAAGGATTTTTTTCAAGGCTTGTAGAAGGACTTACAAAAACAAGAAATGCCGTAGTCAGCGGAATAGAGAATGTATTCTTAGGCTATGAAGTAATAGATGAGGACTTCTATGAGGAACTTGAAGAGACTCTTATTATGGGAGATATCGGAATCAGAGCTTCTACAGATATTATAGAGGAGCTTAGAAAGAGAGTAAAAGAGGAACGTCTAAACTCGCCTGCACAGTGCAGAGAGGTACTTATTGATACGATAAAAAGAAAAATGGATTTGGGCGAGAATGCCTATGAGTTTGAAAACAGAAAATCTGTAGTATTTGTAATCGGTGTGAACGGTGTCGGAAAGACCACATCTGTAGGAAAACTTGCAAGTCAGCTTAAAAATGACGGAAAAAAAGTGTTGGTGGTGGCAGCCGATACTTTTAGGGCGGCGGCTATAGAACAGCTTGAAGAGTGGACTAAAAGAGCCGGAGTGGATATAATAGCACAGAATGAGGGTTCAGACCCCGGTGCTGTAGTATTTGATGCCTGTAAGGCGGCTAAGGCAAGAAACACGGATGTAATGATAGTTGATACCGCCGGAAGACTTCACAATAAGAAAAATCTTATGGAAGAGTTAAAAAAGATAAATAAGATAATAGAAAGAGAATATCCGGATGCCTACAGGGAGACATTGGTGGTGCTTGACGGTACCACAGGTCAAAATGCGCTTGAACAGGCAAGGGCATTTAATGAAGCGGCAAATATAACGGGTATTATACTGACAAAGCTTGACGGAAGTGCAAAAGGCGGTATAGCGGTTGCGATACAGGCGGAGCTTTCCATTCCGGTAAAGTATATCGGTGTAGGTGAGAAAATAGATGATCTGCAAAAGTTCAATTCAAAAGAATTTGTAGATGCACTCTTTAGTAATGAGTAAGATAAGGCTGTCTAAAAAAGAAGCGAGGCAATAAGTAATGAAGGAATTTACATTGGAAAAATTTGAAGAGGCAAGTGAGCTTGTACAAAAGGTGACATCAGAGACAAAACTTGTATTTAGCGAGTTTTTCTCGGAACAGTCAGGAAATAAGGTATATTTCAAGCCTGAAAATATGCAATATACAGGAGCATATAAGCTTAGAGGAGCATACTATAAGATTTCAACACTTTCCGATGAGGAAAAAGCAAAAGGAATTGTGACAGCTTCAGCCGGAAACCATGCACAGGGAGTAGCATATGCTGCAAAACTGGCTAAAATAAAGGCTACAGTATTTATGCCTACAACAACACCTCTTATAAAGATAAACAGAACCAAAAACTACGGTGCAACCGTAGAACTCTACGGTGATGTATTTGATGAGGCCGCCACAAAGGCTATGGAGTATGCAAAGGAGAGCGGTGCTACATTTGTACATCCGTTTAATGACCTTACAGTGGCTACAGGGCAGGGCAGTATTGCAATGGAGATAATCAAAGAATTACCTACGGTGGATATTATACTTGTACCTATAGGTGGAGGCGGACTTTGTGCCGGAGTGGCAACACTTGCAAAGATGTTAAATCCGAATATTCATGTAATAGGTGTAGAGCCTGAGAATGCCGCCTGTATGAAGGCATCTGTCAAAGAAGGGCATATAGTTACATTACCTTCAGCAAACACTATTGCAGACGGTACGGCGGTAAAGACACCCGGAGATAAGTTATTTAATTATGTTAAAGAGAATGTGGACGATATAATCACAATCAATGACAATGAGCTTATAGTATCATTCCTTGATATGGTGGAGAACCATAAGATGATAGTAGAAAATTCAGGTCTGCTTACAGTGGCGGCATTAAAGCACCTTGATGTAAAGGGAAAGAAGATTGTTGCTATTTTAAGCGGCGGAAATATGGATGTTATCACAATGGCATCACTTATACAGCATGGACTTATTGCCAGAGACAGAATATTTACAGTATCCGTATTGTTGCCGGATAAGCCGGGCGAGCTTGCAAAGGTGGCCGATTTGCTTGCAAGTGAAAGAGGAAATGTTATTAAGCTTGAGCATAATCAGTTTATCAGTATAAACAGAAATGCGGCTGTAGAGCTTAGAATCACTATAGAAGCTTACGGAACGGAGCATAAGGAGCAGATAGTTGAAAGACTTAATAAAGAGGGTTACAGGCCGAAACTTGTAAGAAGCAAAGGAACATATAATGCTTGATGAAAAAGTGAATATAGATATTAGCGAATTTTTAAAAACAGTAAATTTTAAAACTAATATAATATATTTTATAAAATGGGGGATATTTTCAATCATAATAGGAGTAGTTGTAGGACTTGCAGGAGCCAGCTTCGGACATGTTATAAGTTTTGCAACCGAATTTTGGCAAAGCCACAACTATACACTCTATCTCTTACCTTTATTCGGACTTATAATTGCGGCACTGTATCACTTTATAAATGCTGACAATCCGAGAGGAACAAACTGGGTAATAGACTCTATATCCTCAGGTGAGACTATACCGCTGAAGATGGCACCTGCTATATATATTTCTTCCTTTTTGACACATTTGGGTTGTGGAAGTGCAGGCAGAGAGGGTGCGGCCCTACAGATAGGCGGAAGCCTCGGAAACTTTATAGGCAGGAAGTTAAAGCTTGGACAAACTTCATTTTCAGATAAGGCGGATATAAATATTGCAATAATGTGTGGAATGGCATCCTGCTTTTCCGCACTGTTTGGAACACCTATATCGGCATCCATATTCAGTATGGAGATATTCAGCGTGGGAGTGATGTATCATGCGGCACTTATACCATGTCTGCTTTCATCATATATTGCGGTATATGTGGCAAAGCTTGTGAATACACCTGTAGAGAAGTTTATAATGCAAAGAGCTCCCGAGTGGAACTTCAAACTTATAGGGTTTATGATACTTCTTGCCGCACTTACAGCTATGGTTGCAATACTTTTTTCAGTGGTAATGCATGAAAGTGCAAATATTTATAAAAAATATTTTAAAAATCCGTATATTAGGATTGTAGTTGCGGCAATTTTATTTATAATATTAACTATACTCTCAGGAAGCAGAGACTACAACGGCGGAGGCTTTTGGCTGATTGAAAAAAGCATGAGCGGAAATGTCAGATATGAGGCATTTCTTATGAAGATTCTTTTTACTGCGGTAGTAATGGGAGGAGGCTTCAAAGGAGGAGAGATAGTTCCTACATTCGTTATAGGTGCGACTTTCGGAGGTGCTTTTGCCAGATTTTTCGGACTGCCATATGAATTATGTACCGCATGCGGTATGATTGCCTGTTTTGTAGGAGTTACAAACTGTCCTATAGCTTCTATCTTTATGGGTATTGAATTTTGTGGTAGCCTTGGGGTAAACTATTATGCTATAGTAGTAGGAGTAAGTTTTGTATTGTCAGGCTATTATGGACTGTACAGTTCACAAAAGTTTGCGTATTCAAAAACTGAGGCAAGATATGTCGGCTCGGATGCAGTGAGTATTAGAAAGAAAAGACAAAATAGTTAGGAGGATTTTATGGCTATATTTGAAGGAGCAGGTGTTGCACTTGTTACACCTATGAATGAGGATCTAAGCGTAAATTATAATAAACTGGAAGAAATACTTGAGGAGCAAATCGCAGGGGGTACAGATGCAATTATATCCTGCGGTACTACAGGAGAGGCATCTACTCTTACAGTTGAAGAGCATTTGGATGTAATAAAGAAAACAATTGATATAGTGAATAAGCGAATTCCGGTAGTTGCAGGCACAGGTTCAAATTCCACAGAGACGGCGATAGAGTTTTCAAAGGAGGCAAAAAAGTATGGTGCAGACGGTGTATTGGTAGTTTCACCATATTATAATAAGGCAACACAAAACGGTCTTATTAAACACTTCAGTTCTATTGCACAGGCAATTGATATTCCTGTTATTCTTTACAATATACCGGGCAGAACAGGAGTGAATATCGAGCCGGATACTATTGCCTATCTGGTAAATAATGTAGAGAATATAGTCGGCGTAAAAGAGGCAAGCGGTAATTTCTCAAATGCAATAAAAACTTTAAGACTTTGCCCGCAGATAGATATGTATTCAGGAAATGACGACCAGGTGGTCGCACTTATGAGTATAGGTGCAAAGGGAGTTATATCGGTACTGTCAAATGTGGCACCGAGACAGACTCATGAAATGTGCCAAGCCGCACTTGACGGAGATATATTTAAAGCAAGAAAGATGCAAATAGAGGCACTTGATGTTATTATCAATTTGTTTACAGAGGTGAACCCTATACCTGTAAAGGCCGCTATGAATCTTCAGGGAAAGAATGTAGGACCGCTAAGACTTCCGCTTACACAAATGGAGAAAGCACATGAAGAAGTTTTGGCTAAGGCTATGAAGGAGTACGGTATTTTATAATGATTAAGGTTATATTAAACGGTGCAAACGGCGCTATGGGTAAGGTGGTAGCCGAACTTGTGGCGTCAGATGAAAATATGGAGATAGTTGCGGGTGTAGATCTAAATACCGATACAAAATCAGTTTTTCCGATATTTGATGATATAAGAAAGATTGATATAGAGGCGGATGCCGTTATCGACTTTGCCTCTGTAAAAGCTGTTGACAACCTGCTTGATTTTATAGAGGAGAAAAAGATTCCGGCAGTAATCTGTACTACAGGACTTAGTGATGCACAGATTGACAGAATAAAAGAACTTTCATCGGCAACCCCTATTCTTCGCTCTGCAAACATGTCACTTGGAATCAATATATTGTCAAAGGTATTGGCTGATATAGCTCCGACACTAAGGAAAGCAGGCTTTGATATAGAGATAGTGGAGGCACATCACAGAAGAAAACTTGATGCGCCGAGCGGAACCGCAATTTTGCTTGCAGATGCTGTAAATAAAAATATGGATGAAAAGCTTGAATATACTTATGACAGAAGCAAAAGACATGAGCCGAGAAAAGATGATGAAATAGGCCTGTCATCTGTAAGAGGCGGTACAATAGTAGGTGACCATGATGTTATATTTGCAGGTGAAGATGAAGTGATTTCATTTAACCATAGAGCGTACTCCAGAAAGATTTTTGCAAACGGTGCAATATCCGCCGCAAAATTCTTAGTCGGAAAGTCAAAAGGGCTATATGATATGAGTGATGTAATCAAATAAAAGTCTATCATTTTGACTGCTGTTTCAGGTAATCACTAATCTGATTGCCGTATTTAGAGGTGGATATGAAGATTTTAGGGATTATTGCGGAATATAATCCTTTTCATATGGGACATAGATATCAAATAAAAAGAGCTAAGGAAGTTTCAGGTGCGGACTATGTAATAGCAATAATGAGCGGTAACTATGTGCAAAGGGGCGCTCCGGCTGTTTTTGAAAAGAGCGTAAGAACAAAGACTGCACTGAATGCCGGCATAGATGCAGTCTTTGAAATCCCGAGTTTTTTTAGCGGAGCAAGTGCATCTGACTTTGCACAGTTTGGTATAAGTCTGCTTGATATACTGGGAGTTGACTATATATCATTTGGTGCGGAAAATGATAACCGTAAGCTTTTAGATACGATATCGGATATTTTACTTGAAAAACAAACAGAGCTGTCTATAAAAAAATATATAAAATCGGGATTAAACTATGCCAAGGCAAGACATAGTGCAATAATGGACGGTGGATTTGGTGATGTAATTCAAGACGGGCAAAAAGCATTTCAGATAAAAGAGATACTTTCATCTCCCAATAATATACTTGCAGTAGAATATCTTAAAAATATAAAGCTTATAAACTCAAATATAAAGCCGATAATAATAGGTAGAAGCGGGAGCGGATATCATAAAAAAGATATGGAAAAGGACAAATTTGCTTCCGCCACAGCTATAAGAAATGAACTGTTTAAAGCAAGAGAAAGCAGTAATTATAATATATTTTGTAACGATAAATTTATAAATGTGATACCTAAAGAAAATATAGATATTCTAAATTCCACAGGGGCAATATTTGAAGATGATTTTTTGTTTACGGTACAAAGGAATTTTTTGGATAAAATATATACCGGAGAGGAGCTGAATTCATACTGTGATGTATCGAATGAACTGGCAAATACAATAAAACAAAATATAAATGAGATTAAAAGCAAGAGTTTTGAAGATTTTATTTTAAGCTTAAAGAGTAAGAATTTTACTTATACAAGGATAAGCAGAGCAATCTTTCATATCCTTTTAAATCATAAAAAGAAGGAACTTAAAGAGATTAAAATGGAGAGTGATATAGCTGCTTACCCGGTACTGCTCGGTTTTAAAAAGTCCGCTGTCAGGCTTTTATCTGAATTAAAATTAAGAAGTAGAAAGCCTGTTATCAGCAAGATGAGCAGTGCAAAAAAACTCTTAAGTGAAATAAGTCTTAAAATATTTGAAAATAATATATATTGTGACTTCTTATATAACTCAATATATTTTGAAAAGTATGGCAAGAATCCTTATAATCCATATAGAAGGAGAATGGTCATTTTATAATTTTAACTTGCCAAAATTACTGTCTGATGTTAAAGTATCATTTAGTAAAACAGACGGTCGCACAAATGTGAGGAAAGTCCGGGCTTTATAGGGCAGGATGCCGGATAACATCCGGTAGAGGCGACTCTAAGGAAAGTGCAACAGAAAATAACCGCCGAAAGGTAAGGGTGAAAAGGTGGTGTAAGAGACCACCGCTTGTATGGTAACATAAAAGGCAGTGTAAACCCCATCCGAAGCAAGACCGAAGCGAATAGGGCTGCCCGTCCGATATTCAGGTAGGTTGCTAGAGCCTTGTGGTAACATAAGGACCAGATAGATGACCGTTTAATACATAACCCGGCTTATGTTTTGCTTAGGCTCCGCTTCGGAGTCTATTTTATTGCAAAAACACCGGTTGTATATTGATTGCATAAAGAAAAGATGCATATTATAATATAAGAAACGGCATAAGTATAGAATATTAAATTTACAATATTTTGACATATTAGACCGGATGCTTTATATGATGAGAAAATAAGTCTTATTGTCTGTCATATAAGGGTAATTGTGGGAGGAAAATTGTATAAAAAATTAATGATTTTTATATGTATGGTTCCTGTACTTATATCATGCAACAAGGTTTCAGATTCCAATATATCAAACAAAGATATTATTTCATACTGTACAGGAGATATAGACTCTGACGGAACCTACGAATTGATAGCTGTAAATGACGGCGGAGAGAGAAAAAAACTGCCTACAAAAGAGGCTTATGGGAAATTTGTTGAAATATATAAAGAATTTACTATAGATGACGGTAAGATAATATTGGGGAGTGAACCGGATTACAGTTTTGATTTTTCAAATATGAAACCGTCAAAAGTGCAACTTGGAGATGTTGACGGAGACGGCAAATTAGATATAAGTATTGTGATGTATAAAAAAGTAAAGTTTCATAATGCATTAGCTAAGAGACCTTTTTTTTATAATTTTAAGTACGGAAAACTGGTACCGCTTTGGTTGGGATCAAGACTCTCAAGACCGTTTGACGATTTTAAGTTAGCAGATATCGATAATGACAAAGTATCGGAGATTATTTCAATAGAAGAACTTGAAGACAAGAACAGAGTTTTGGCAGTATATAAATGGAACGGATTCGGTTTTGATTTATTTATACAAAGCCATGAAGAATTTAAAAAACTTATGTTTGATAGCACTGTCACAGAGATAAAACTGATTGCCGACGGAAAAGAAAGAGAGGTGAAGTTTATAGACGGAAAAATATTAATTGAATAGTGTTTGAGTATAAATGCAAGGGAGAAATGTATGAAGAAAGAAGTTTTATCAATGGTGATAGCCATGGGACTGATTGTAACTTCCTGTGGATATACCATAAAAGTTAAAATAAACAACAGTGATGATAAAGTAAAAGTTGCAACGGGAAATAAGGACGACACAGACGATAAAAAAAGTGATAAAGCTTTGGCAAAAAGTTTGGGATATGAGTTGCCGAAGCTTGAGTTTTATTCAGGAAACGGAGAGTATACTCCGCTTGAGGTAAGGGCAAATGTTCCCGATATAAAGGTAGAGAGTAATCTGTCCAATATAGAAAACATTGATAAATTCGGAAATCTGAATGCTACACAAAGAGCGATGATTGAAAAAAACGGCTTCGTCGTAAATCCTACAGACAGCGGACAGCTGTTTTATATATATGAGAGCAATACATACAATAAGATACCGAGCTTTATAAGTACAGATTCAGTGTTGCAATTATATCATATATTCTATGACTATACGCTTAGAGAAACTGAGGAAGAAAAACTATATGCAGAGCTGAAGCAACTTAATACAAATATGGTAAATATTCTGTCTCAAAAGTATAATGAGGCGGATAAAGCTGATGAAAAGGCGATTGTGGGAAGAACATTGGCATATTTTGCACTATGTGAAAAACTCTTAAAACAAGACAGAAGTGATTTGCCGGAAGAAATAGAAAGTATTGTAGAGAAGGAATATTCAAATATAAAGTCGGAGACTGAAAATCACTCAGATATAGCAGGTACAGATGTTGATTATAGCCTTTTTAAGGTGAGAGGGCATTATACAAGAACCGATACATTAAAGGAATATTTTGAAGCAATGAGTGTGTATGGAGTTGTACCTTTTGTCCTTTATGATTCTTACGGGAAAAGAGATGAGGAAGGTGCATATATGTCAATTATATCTACTAAAGCTTTACAAGAACTGCCAAAGGAAAAAGGAACGGATTTATGGGAAGATATATATGCTATAACGGAGTTTTTTGTCGGAAGCACAAATGATATAAATCCGCTTGAGTTTGGTGAGATTATCAAACAGGCTTATGGGAAAATGCCTGAAGTTTCGGATATAGCTGCCGGAATGGATAAACTGTATGATGAACTTAATAAGGTAAAGGTTGCAAGAATAAAAAATCCTTCTATAGGGCTGTGCTTCAGATTTATGGGACAAAGATATATTCCCGACTCCGAGATACTTAGCAGACTTTCAAATGAAAAGAGACCTTTTCCAAGCGGACTTGATGTAATGGCTGTGCTTGGTTCAGAGAGAGCTGATGAAATATTGGATTTGATGTATCATCCGTCAAAAGAATGGTCGGGATACAAAGAAGAATACAATAAAATAAAATCAGAGTTTGATGCAAGAACAATTAAAGACAAAACTGGAAATATATATAATACATGGTTATTTACATTGGAGAGTCTGAATCAAAGATTTTCTGACGGATATCCGAATTTTATGAGAAGCAGTGCTTGGGAGGATAAATCACTTTCTACGGCACTTGGAAGTTGGGCGGAACTTAGGCATGATACTATATTATACGGTGCCCAAAGCGGTGTTGAATGTGGCGGAGAAGAAGAGGAGCCGCCTGAGATTATGGGATATGTTGAGCCGAATCCTGAATTCTATAACAGACTTATTTGGCTTACAAATCAAACTATGGACGGACTGTCACAGAGAAACGGTATCAGTGAAAGTATGAAATACAAATGTCAAAATATACTTGATTTGCTTGAGTTTTTGAAAAAATGCTCTATAAAAGAACTTAACGGTGAGAAACTTACATTTGAAGAGTATGACACATTGATGACATATGGAGGAACACTGGAGTATCTAAGCAGCAGTATTGCGGAAGTTCAGGATTGGTATCAGATAAAATCGGAGGCGGGTAAACATATGGCACAGATAGCGGACATACATTCTGCAATGTCCGACAGGGAGGCGGGATACCTTGAGGTAGGTGTAGGAAATGCGGCGGAGATGTATGTGGCCGTACCTATAGAAGGAAAGTTATATTTGACAAGAGGTGCGGTATTTGACTACTTCGAGTTTGTGAATGATGAAAGATTGACAGATGAAGAGTGGCAGAGTAATATTAATAATAATTTACCTAAGAGACCGCCTTTTGTAAGTGACTACATGCAAGAGGAGAAGGGTGAGGAGCTGATAACTCCTGATAATCCTTATAGTTCAGGATGTTAAAGACCAAAAAATATATTATTGTATTTGCATTATTTATAATATGCATATTAACGATAACTCAAATATACATTAATGTTATAAAAAAAAGAGGCAGTATAGAGCTTAGTATAGTAGGTGATATTATGCTCTCAAGAGGTGTGGACAGCTATATAAGTAAAAACGGATACAGCTATCCTTATGAAAATCTGAAAAATATATTTTTGGCAGACGATCTTACAATAGTGAACCTTGAATGTCCGATAACAGAGTATGGCAGAGGGGCAAATAAACCCGAGCGATTTGTATTCAAAGCAAAAACTGAAAATGCAAATGCTATGAAAGAGGCAGGTATCGACTTGTGTAATCTTGCAAATAATCATACTATGGATTACAGATCCGAGGGACTTAAAGATACTATGGAAAATCTGTCAAGAGCAGGTATATCATATGTCGGAGCAGGTGCAAATGCAAATACGGATATGAGCTATATATTTGAAAAAGACGGGTTTAAAATAGGAATTTTAGCATACAGCATATTTCCTCCTGAAGGATTTGTGTATGATGAAAACAGTCCCGGTATAAACTATCTGGTTGATCATGAAGACTTAAAATCGGACAGAATCAGAGAGGATCTTAAAAACCTTAAGGCGGATTTTAAGATAATATACTTTCATTGGGGTATCGAGTATGAACCTTTTGCCGGTATAAGGCAAAAGGAGTTGGCAAGAATTGCTATAGACAGCGGTGCGGACTTCATTGTAGGAGCACATCCGCATGTAATACAGGATAAAGAGGTCTATAAGGGTAAATACATCTATTACAGCCTTGGAAATTGTATATTTGATAAACAAATACCTAAGGGCAGTGATGAGGGACTTTTGTTAAGTCTTAGTATTGATAAGTTTAAAAATATCAATATAAAAGAAAAGAGATTTAAGATAAAATTGGGTCAACCAAATTTTAATTAAATGAATTTTAAATATGGAATAGAATAAAAGGAGATTATATGAAGAAATTATTTGTTTTCAGTATGGCGGTTATGATGGCAGGGGCGATAAGCGCTTGTAATGCAGGCGGTAAAGCTGCTACCGATGCATCTACAAGCACAGAGTCACAGGCTGATTCAAAGCAGGCGGCTGCCGGCAAATCGGAAGAGTCAAAAAAGGAAGATGTAAAGTTTCCGGAATTTAATGCAAAGACTGTAGAGGGTGATGAAATCGGCAGTGATGTATTTAAAGACAGTAAGCTTACAGTTGTTAATGTATGGGGAAGCTGGTGCGGACCATGTGTACAGGAGATACCGGAGTTACAAAAACTTTCAGAGAATATGAAGGACAAGAATGTAAAAGTTATCGGAATGGCACAGGATGCAGGAAGCGATTTTCAGGCTGTAAAGGAGATACTTGATAAGAACAAGGTGACATATCAAAATATTATTCCTTCAGGTACAACAGAGGAATTTGTTATGAGTCTTCAAGCTTTTCCGACCACCTTCTTTGTAGATTCAGAAGGAAAGATACTGTATGCAATACAGGGATCTAAAAATCTTGAAGGATTTACACAGATAATAGAAGATTTATTAGCTAAAATGTAATATTAACAGAGGAATGGGGACTAACCGGCTACAGTATACCCCATTCCTCTGTTTGTTTTTATAGCATCACTTCCAAGTTTTCTTCTGATAGCCGCGATATGTACCTTAATAACATTTGATGCATCATTTCCGTTCATATCAATATTGTGTTCAAGAAGTTCACCGGCAGAAACCAGCCTTCCTTTATTAAGGCAAAGATACTCAAATATGGCATATTCCTTTGGAGTAAGTGAAATGACTTCGCCATCCTTTTCCACCTGCTTTTTATTGAGGCAGAGTATTATGTTTTGAGAGTCAAGTCTTATACAGTCATCATTCTTATTATATGAAGTGCGAAACAATGCTCTTATCCTTGCTTCAAGTTCTTTAAAGTGAAACGGCTTTACAAGGTAGTCGTTGGCACCGAGGTCAAGCCCAAGCACTTTATCATTCAGTGTATCTCTGGCGGATAAAATAATAACCTTACTGTCCGCATCATCCTCTCTGATAGCCTTTAAGACTTCAAGTCCGTCAAGTTTAGGCATATTCAGATCAAGTATCACAAGATCATACTTTGATTCAAAATAAAGCGAAAGAGCTTCCTCTCCGTCCACTGCGGTATCCACATAGTAGTTCAGCTTGCGAAGTCCCTTTGCAAGCCCGTTTAAGATATCTTCTTCATCTTCACATATTAAAATTCGCATAATACCTCCCCGGTGTAAATAAACAAGTCACTATATATTTCAGCTTCCGGTTAAGTATATCAATTAAACGAATCAATCTCAATACCCATATTTATATCTTAGTATCTTATTCTTACAAAATTTTTGAAAGAAAAAATCAGTATAATATCATATAATTGAAAAAAGTAAATTAAACAGGTATAAGATATGATGTAAACGGATAAATAATGAAACTAAAAACAAATATTTAAATATAAAATACAAAAACATTAACATATACTTAAAATGTATCAAAGTTTTGATTGAATAAATCATAAAGCACTGTATAATAGTAAGAGGCAATAAATGAAGCTTAATAATAAAGTAAACAAAAATAAATAAATATGAAAGATATTGAACATGTAACTGATATCCATGCTCATTTTATATATGGTGTGGATGATGGAGCAAGGACATTGGAAGAGTCCTTAGAGCTTATAAAGATGGCGACAGAACAGGGAGTGAAAAAGATAATTGCAACTCCACATACTATGCCGGAACTTACAAGCACCGAGATAGCAAAAAAACTGAATATAATAAAGGCTAAAGTGAGGGAAGCAAATATTGACTGTGAACTTTATACAGGTCAGGAGATATTTTATTCCGAGAAGGCTATAGAATATTTGAAAAGCGGCAGATACCTTACACTTGCAGACAGTAAATATATACTTGTAGAGTTTGATCCGAATATCAGCTACGGATATATAAAGATGGCGACAAGGGATATTATATTTGCGGGATTTTTGCCGGTATTTGCACATGTAGAACGCTACCAATGTCTACAAAAGGAACATAGACTTGATATGATAAGAGACATGGGTGCAATGTTTCAAATGAACTATACAAGTATAGATGGGGGGATTTTTAACAAAAATACAGTTATGTGTAAAAATATGATAAAAAACGGCTATATATCGTTTATGGCAACAGATATGCACAGAGTAGGTGAAAGGGAACCGAAGGTTACAAAGGCACTGCTGTGGATATCAAAAAATGCTTCCAAGTACTTTGAAGAATTAACATATGAAAATGCCGACAATATTATTACAAGGAGAATGGATTAAACAGATGGATGAGAGAATGACAAACGAGGAGACGGAAGTAGACTTACTTGAATTATTTTTTATTCTAAAAAGAAAATGGTGGATGATTTTACTTGCAGGAGCGGCGGGTTTTGCTATAGCAACAGCTTTCAGCATTTTTTGTATCACACCGCAGTATCAGTCCACATCACAGCTATATGTACTGTCAAAGGAGACTACACTGAATTCACTGGCGGATCTTCAGATAGGCAGTCAGTTGACTAAAGACTACAAGGTTATGATAAACAGCAGACCTGTACTTGAAGAAGTAATAGAAAAGCTGGGACTCAATATCAACTATAAGCAACTTAGAGGAAAGTTAAAGATTGATAATCCGCCCGATACAAGAATACTGTCATTGACAGTTACAGATCCGAATCCCCAAAATGCAATGGAGATAGTTAATCAGATAGCCGCCTCATCTTCAAAGTATATAGGAGATCTGATGGAGGTGGTACCGCCTAAGATTATAGAACTTGGAATAGTACCTGAAGAAAAATCAAGCCCAAGCATAAAGAAGAATGCGGTAATGGGAGGATTTTTCGGAGTTTTCTTAGTGACAGGCATTATCATTGCAATAGAATTGTTGGATGATACTATAAAGAGCGAAGAAGATTTGGAAAATAACTTAGGGCTTATAGTGCTTGCCAGTTTGCCCGAGTATAAGAAAAAGTGACTTTAGAGGGAAGAAAGATGGAAATATTTTTCGATATAGACGAAACAGAAAAAGGATTTTTATATGAGGAATCCATGAGGATGCTTAGAACCAATCTTCAGTTCTCAGGCAGTAATCTGAGAGTAATACTTTTTACAAGCTCGATTCAGGATGAAGGAAAATCCGAGACGAGTTTTCAGCTTGCAATAAGCTTTACAAAGCTTGATAAAAAGGTTTTATACATTGATGCGGATATGAGAAAATCAGTGTTTACGACCAAGCATAAGATAAGCGAAGAGGTTCAGGGGCTTAGCCAATTTTTAAACGGACTTAACACTGAAGATATCATATATAAGACCAATATAAAAAATCTGAATGTGGTTTTTGCAGGTCCATATGCTCCGAATCCTGCAGAACTTTTATATGATATAAAATTGGACGAATTTATAAAAAGGCAACGCCTTAACTATGACTATATCATTATTGACGCTCCGCCGCTTGCAAATATAGTAGATGCGGCAATTATCGGAAGATGTGTTGACGGTGCGGTGATAGTGGTAAAGAGTGCTACCGTAAGTCAAAGAGTGGTAAAAAAAGTAAAAGACCAGTTGGAAAAAGTGAATTGTAAAATAATAGGTGTAGTATTAAATGGGGTTGAGATGAAAAAAGACAGCTACCACTATAAATATTATGATTACTACAGTAATAAAAAATGAAAACGGAAGCAAAAAAGAAAATATTTGCATTCATTATACTGACGGTATTTGCAATAATAATTACAGCCGTAAATATATGGCAGAACAATAAAGATAAGGTAATAGCTACAAAATTAAGTCAAAAAGCCGATATATCTATGGAAACAGATAGGCTTAATCGAAATGGAAGAGTCTATAGAAGAAAAAGTTATGTAAAAGCTATACTTGTTCTTGGAATAGATTCAAGTGTGGATATGCATTATGTACAGGATGCAGGCTCGGGCGGACAGGCTGACAGTATCGGACTGATAGCTTGGGATACGGAAAGAGATAAATTAAGTATGATAATCATACCAAGAGATACTATGACATATATACCTGTAACAGATGTCGGAGGAGGGATTATAGGCAATACCTTACAACATATTACTATGGCATTTTCTTTTGGAGACGGCAATGAAATAAGTGCAGATTTTATGAAGGAATCTGTAAGTAATCTTTTTGACGGACTACATATAGACCGGTATTTTGCAATGAATACTATGGCTATTGAGAAGGTAAATGATGCGGTTGGAGGAGTGGATGTAACGGTACCGTATGACGGAATGGAAAAGGTGGATGCCTCCTTTATAAAGGGCAATACGGTTACATTAAATGGGGAGAAGGCGGAAAAATTTTTGAGATTCAGAGATACAAATAAAGACTTTTCCGCTATTACAAGAATAGAAGCACATAAGGAGTATCTAAGAGCATATCAGATGAAATTAAAGCAGTTTAAAGGCGATTCAATTGTTGAAAAAATATTAAGTGATATTGAACCGTACTGTTACAGCGATATGCAAAAAGATATGATTTTAAAACTTGGTGCCTGTGCAATGACGGATGACGGATTTAATGCAAACAGAATATATGTGCTTGAAGGTGAAAATAAAAAAACAGAACTTTATGATGAGTTTTATGCAGACCATGATAAGGCAATGGATAAAATTATTGAGTTATTTTACACAGAAGAATAGATTAAGAAAGGAATGTAGGTATGAAAAAAAAGGGTATAGTGGTGTTATCATGCATATTGTCAATGGCAATGACAGTGGGAGTGTTTGCCGCTACAAGTATACATGGCGGCATAGGCTCTAAAATAAGCGGGATAATAAGAGGTAACGGAAGTCAAAACAACGGAAGCAGTAAGATTGTAAAAAGAGGAGTTACAAAAAATGCCGACAAGGAACAATCATATACAACAGCGGTGCATTTTGTCGGTGCATCAGATGGGGGACATGCTACAACTGCCGCTCCCGGAAGTGAGACCAAGGGACTTCCTGAGAAAATAGTGGCAAATATAAACAGTATAAACTCAGGTGAGAGTGTAAGTGAAACAACAGGATTGAAAAACCTTGCAGGATACAAGGCAATGGATAAGACTGCTGCAATAATTACTACTGACGACAAAGGGAAAATAGCTGATGTACCGACCAGGCTTACATTATATGTCCCTAATATAGTAGAGGATAAGGATATAAAGGTAGTAGCTTATTCCAACATTACAGGGAAATGGTCTGAGGTACCGGTGCATGGTATAAATTATCAGAAAAAAACTATAGATATTACAGTAAACGGTTCATCCACAGTTTGTGTAATATATAAATAATATTTAATAAGACAATTGGTGGGGGAATAATGCAAGAACAGAATTTTAAACTGAAATACTTAAATGGGGCGGTTATTATACTACTTATCTATGATATGATTGCTGTAAATTTTTCATATCTTATAGGATTGTGGCTGCGTTTTGACTTACAGTTTTCACATATTGAAAGTAATTATTTGTATGCATGGGTGAAATTCATTCCGATATATACTCTTATATCTTTAGTTACATTTATTGTACTCAAGCTCTATAGAAGTATATGGAAGTTTGCCGGTTATACTGAATTAAAGCATGTAATGTGTGCAAGTATAGTAACAGGATTATTACATACATTATTTATTACATTGCTTTTTGAGAGAATGCCTATTTCATATTATATTTTAGGTACAATAATACAGTTTTTAGCAGTGATCGGAAGCAGGTTTTCCTATCGCTTTGTGTTATTGCTTCGTGCAGAAAGAGAAAATGTGCAAAGAACAAAGGGAAATGTATCAAAAGTAATGATAGTAGGTGCCGGCAATGCAGGCAAACTGCTTTTACGTGATATCAAAAGAAGCAAAGACAGCAATGACAGTGTGGTATGCTTTGTAGATGATGACAGAAAAAAATGGGGAAGAACAGTTGACAATATACCGGTAGCAGGAGGAAGAGAACATATATTATACAATGTAAAACATTATGGTATAGATAAGATATATGTGGCAATGCCAAGCAGCACACCTGAAGAACTTAGCGATATTCTAAATATTTGCAAGGAGGCTGACTGCGTACTGAAGAATTTGCCGGGGATATGTCAGCTGGCAAACGGAAAAGTAAAGATAAGAGATCTGAAGGATGTAAATATTGAAGATCTATTGGGCAGACCGCCTATAAAAGTAAATTTGGATGAGATATTCAATTATCTGAACGGAAAGACTATTATGGTAACAGGCGGAGGCGGTTCTATAGGAAGTGAGCTGTGCAGGCAGATTGCGGCACATTCACCGAAGAGACTTATAATATTTGATATATATGAGAATAATGCCTATGAGATAGAACAGGAACTTTTGATGAAATATCCTGAATTAAGCCTTGATACCATAATAGGTTCGGTGAGAGATTTAAGGAAGCTTGAACAGGTATTCAGTACATATAAACCTGATGTTGTATACCATGCCGCAGCACATAAACATGTTCCGCTTATGGAAGACAGTCCATGTGAGGCTATAAAAAATAATGTGATGGGAACATATAATACGGCACTTGCAGCATTACACAATAATTGTAAACGCTTTGTACTTATATCTACAGACAAGGCAGTCAACCCTACAAATGTTATGGGTGCCAGTAAGAGAATGTGTGAGATGATTATACAGACCTTTGCAAGGAAAGTAAAATCAGGAAAGGTAAATGACCTTAGACCTATTACGGGACAGAAGGATAAGAGAATCATAGATATGGATGATTATTATTACAGTACTTCCGATAATCCTGCTACAGAGTTTGCGGCGGTACGCTTCGGAAATGTACTTGGAAGTAACGGTTCAGTGATACCGAAGTTCAAAAAACAGATAGATGCGGGCGGACCTGTGACGGTCACACATCCTGATATTATCAGATATTTTATGACAATATCAGAGGCCGTATCACTGGTACTACAGGCAGGAAACTATGCAAAGGGCGGAGAAATATTTGTGCTGGATATGGGTACTCCGATAAAAATTGATACAATGGCAAGAAATCTGATAAGATTGTCAGGTCTTCGTCCTGATATAGATATCAAGATAGAGTATTCAGGCCTTCGTCCGGGAGAGAAGCTCTTTGAAGAGAGATTGATGTCTGAAGAGGGGCTTGAGACCACACCGAACAAGCTGATAAGTATAGGTAAACCGCTTGACTTTGACGAAGACAATTTCCTACGACAGTTGAAATCACTCTCGGTATATATGGGTGAGAACAGCGGAAATATCAGAGATTATATCAAAAGGATTGTGACAACATATCATACAGCACAGGTTGACAGTATAAACAGTGAATTATTTGATAATAAAAAAGAAACCACAAATGTATTACACCATGAAGACTTACCGCAGGCGGCAAATTGATTTTATCAACTTAAGAAGCTTACAGGAGAGGCCTTGTAGGCTTTTTTGTCTGTAAAGATATTGCCATGTTGTAAATCTCTAAAAAGAGGTAAAAGATGTTTAAGAAAGATAAGGTATTTGAAAAATTTGAAAAAAGAGTCTGGCTAAGCAGTCCTACTATGCATGGGGATGAACTTGAGTATATGAAAGAAGCTTATACTTCAAACTGGATGTCAACAGTCGGTGAGAATATCAATGAAGTGGAAAAAAAAGTTTGTGAGTATACAGGTTCAAAATATGCAGTCGCACTGTCGGCAGGAACCGCAGCACTTCATCTGGCAATAAAGACGGCAGGAATAAATGTATATGGTATGCCGAAGTCGGGAGCAAATGTGCTGGACGGTAAAAGAGTGTTTTGCTCTGATATGACATTTGCCGCAACAGTAAACCCGGTGGTATATGAAGGTGGAGAACCGGTATTTATAGATAGTGAATATGATACATGGAACATGGATCCCGAAGCTTTAGAAAGGGCATTTGAAATATATCCCGATGTGAAGATAGTGGTAGCGGCACATCTATATGGCACACCCGGAAAAATAGAAGAGTTAAGAAAAATAATAAAAGCACATAATGCCGTCTTGGTTGAAGATGCGGCGGAATCTCTGGGTGCTACATATAAGGGCAAGCAGACAGGTACCTTCGGCAACTACAATATACTTTCATTCAACGGCAACAAGATAATTACAGGAAGCAGTGGAGGTTGTTTTCTTACAGATAATAAGGAAGCCGCAAAAAAGGTAAGTAAGTGGTCAACACAGTCAAGAGAGGCCGCATTCTGGTATCAACATGAAGAAATCGGCTATAACTATCGCATGAGCAATGTTATTGCAGGTGTAGTAAGAGGGCAATTGCCACACCTTGATGAACATATAGCAAAGAAGAGGGCTATATATGAAAGATATAAGGAAGGACTGAAAGACTTACCGCTGTCAATGAATCCGTTTGATAAAGAGAATTCAAATCCGAACTTTTGGCTTTCATGCCTTCTGATAGACAGTGATGCTATGTGCAAGCAGGTAAGAAGTGAAAATGACACATGTTATATTCAGGAAGAAGGCAGGACCTGCCCGACAGAAATCTTGGAAGAACTTGCAAAAATCAATGCCGAATGCCGTCCGATATGGAAACCGATGCATATGCAACCTATATACAGGATGAATCCTTTCATTACAAAAAACGGAAGCGGAAGAGCAAAAACAAATGCCTATATATCAGGAGAAAACATAGATATCGGTATGGATATATTTAGAAGAGGGCTGTGTCTGCCAAGTGATATAAAGATGACAGAGGATGAACAGGCAAAGGTAATTGAAGTAATAAGGAGTTGTTTTGGGTAAGTATCAAAGAGGTTTATAGTGTTAAGAATAAACAAAAATGGAATGATTACAAAAATACTTGTAAAAGTACTTATAATTACAGATAAAATTATAAGTACTAATAAAAAGAAAAATACATGTAGAGTTAAGTATAGTAATCTACAATATAGAAGAATAAGTTTTTATGAGAAATACATAAAAAGAATATTTGATATCATTTGCTCTGTTTTAGCGATTATAGTATTTTGGTGGCTATATGTCATTATCGCTATATTGGTGCGAATAAAACTCGGTAGTCCTATATTATTTACTCAATATCGCCCGGGAATAATTGATCAAAGGACAGGTAAAGAAAAAATATTTAAATTGTATAAGTTTAGAACAATGATAGATAAGAGAGATAGTAATGGAGAATTGTTGCCGGATAATCTCAGAATGACAAAGTTTGGAGCATGGCTTAGATCAACATCTTTGGACGAGCTACCTGAAGTTATATCAATTTTAAAGGGTGACATGTCAGTTATAGGACCAAGACCACAACTTGTAAGAGATATGGTATTTATGTCAAATAAGCAAAGAATGAGACATACTGTAAAACCCGGTCTTTCGGGTCTTGCACAGATAATGGGGAGAAATGCTATTTCATGGGATAAGAAATTAAAGTATGACTTGCATTATTTAAAACACATCTCTTTTAAAAATGATTTGTATATTCTTTTAAATACTGTAATAAAAGCTTTCTTAAAAAAAGAAGGAATTACAGAAGAAGGGAAAGTGACATCATCAGATTATGGAGATTATTTACTTTCAAATAACCAGATTAGTAGAGAAGAATATGATAAAATGCATAGGAAAGCTGAAAGAATATTGGAGAAGATAGTATGAATGAGTTGGTTTCTGTGATAATGCCGTCATATAATACTGCAAGGTTTATTGGTAATTCGATAAAATCAGTATTAAATCAGACATATACAAATTGGGAGTTAATAATTGTAGATGATTGTTCAACTGATAATACTGATGAAGTGGTAGAGAATTTTAAAGACAAGAGAATTAAATTTTTTAAAAATAAAAAAAATTATGGAGCTGCTTTGACTCGTAATAAGGCGATCAAATTAGCAAAAGGGGAATGGATTGCTTTTCTTGACTCAGATGATATTTGGATGCCTAAAAAGTTGGAACATCAGATTAATTTCATGAGAATAAATGGATATAAGTTGTCCTTTACAGAGTATGAAAAGATAGATGAAAAATCTAATTCCATGAATATTTATGTTTCAGGTCCATGTAAAGTGGATAGAAATAAAATTTACAAGTATGATTATATAGGTCAGCTTACTATGATGTATAGTGCAAAAGTATTTGGGATGATACAAATCAAGGATATAAAGAAGAATAATGATTATGCTATTTTGCTTAAATTGTTTAAGAGACCTAAGACATGTGCATATTTATTAAAAGAAAATCTGGCAAAATACAGAGTAAGGAAAGCAAGTATTAGTCATGATAAATTTATAAAGAAGTTAAAGAGTCATTATGATCTGTTTCATATATGTGATGAAAAGCAAGCAATTATTGCAATGTGGTATACATGTCGGAATATGATCTATGGGGTATTAAAGAAGATAATTTATGAAAAAAGTAGGTGATATTTTTCATGAAAAAAGCATGTGTTATTGGTCATTTTGGATTTGGCGAGAATTTGTTAAACGGGCAAACTATTAAGACAAAAAATGTAACGTTAGAGTTGGAGAAACAGTTTGGTGAAGATAAAATTATAAAAATTGATACACATGGTGGAATAAAATTATTACCTAATATTATTTTAAAGATGTTTAAAGCTTTTAAATATTCTGAAAATATTATTATTTTTCCGGCTCATAATGGTGTAAGGGTGTTTGTTCCGTTATGCAATATTATAAATATTTTTTTTAGGAGAAAATTACATTACATTGTTATAGGAGGATGGCTACCATCTTTCTTAAAAAATAGAAGTATATTAAAATGGGGATTAGGACAATTTTATTGTATATATGTCGAAACCGGCACAATGAAAAGAGCACTTGGTAAGCTTGGTTTAAATAATATTACAATATTGAAGAATTTTAAAAATTTTAAGATCTTATCAACTAGTGAGTTGAAAAGTACCTATGATAAACCATATAAAATATGCACTTTTTCAAGAGTGATGAAGGAAAAGGGTATTGAAGATATTGTTAGTGCAGTTATATCTATAAATAAAAAAAATAGAGATAAAATCTATACTTTGGATATATATGGGCAAGTGGATACTGAGCAAGTGGAATGGTTTGAAAAGGTTAAAAAAAGTTTTCCGGATTATATATCCTATAAAGGTGTGGTTAAATCTGATAAGAGTGTAGAAGTGCTAAAAAATTATTTTTTACTGGTATTTCCAACAAGGTTTTTTACTGAAGGAATACCGGGAACTATTTTAGATGCTTATGCAGCAGGAGTACCGGTACTTTCATCAAAGTGGGAAAGTTTTTTTGATGTAGTTGATGATGGGTATACAGGAATAGGATATGAATTTGGAGATGTAAAGGCATTGACAAAGATACTTGAACAAATCAGCTATGATCCTGAAAATATTATTGAAAAGAAATGTAAGTGTTTAAAAAAAGCAAATGAATATGTACCTGAGGTAGCCATATATTCACTGCTTAAAAGATTGTAAAAGTTAGGAGAAAGTAAAAGTGGGTATATGAAGAAAATAATATGTTACATAGATATTATGGCTAGTACCGGTGGGGCACAAAGAGTAATGAAAAATTTAGTTACTTATCTGATTGATAAGGATTATAGTGTGATATTAGTCAATGATTTTGATATTGGATATAAAGATTCATTTTATATACCGAATAAAGTAAAAAGAGTATATTTGAGGAAAAATAACATAGGTAATCCTATAACTAAAAACATTGAGAGAATAGTAGCACTAAGAGAATTAGTCAAAAGAGAAAAACCTGATATCATACTTTCATTTTTAGGTGCTCCAAATATTAGAGCAGTATTAGCAACAGTAGGTATAGGCATTAAAAAGGTTATATCTGTAAGAAATGATCCAAAATATGAATATGGAAAAAGTGTAATAAGTAATCTGGTTGTAAACTTATTGTTTGAACAAGTGGATGGATGTGTATTTCAAACGGATGACGCAAAATCTTATTTTAGTAAGAAATTACAATGTAAATCAAGAGTTATCCTAAATCCTGTAGATAAAGTTTTTTTTAACACTAAAAGAAATGAACACTGTCAAGGTATAGTTACATTTGGAAGGCTGGAAATACAAAAAAATCATAAGTTACTTATACAGGCATATTCAAATTTATTTAAAAAAGATAAAAATATTGAGGAGTTATATATTTATGGAGAAGGAAGTTTGAGAGGAGAACTTAAGAAGTTTATTTACAATAATAAACTTCAAAATAAAGTACATCTTTTAGGCAAAGTAAGCAATGTTGCAGAAATATTGTCAAAATCAAAACTTTTCGTTCTGTCATCAGATTTTGAAGGACTTCCAAATGCTTTAATGGAGGCTATGGCATGCGGAACTCCGGTTATATCAACAGATTGTCCTTGTGGTGGACCAAAGATGTTGATAAAAAATACAAATGAAGGAGTTTTAGTAAGATGTAATGATGTTAAAGATCTGGAAGATGCGATAGGTAGAGTTGTATATGACAAGGAAACACTAGAAAGAATGTCAATTGGAGCCAGAGAAAGAGCAAAAAGTTTTGAGCCATCAAAAATATTCAGTGAGTGGGAAGAGTATTTGAATTTAATTGGATAAAGGTATGATAGTAAGAATGAAATTAAAAGAAAAAAGCAATAAGTTAACTCAAATACTTATGTCAGCTCTTATAGCATCATTTTATATTTTTGGAGAAAATTCATTTGGGTCTATAATTTTATTTATTATAGCTATCATGATTTTTATTGCAATGGCAGTTGAGTATAATTTTCGAATTCCTGTTAAAATTGAATATTTTCATAAAGTTATACTTATATTTACATTATATTGTTTCATTTCTGCAACTTGGGCAATAAGAGCAGATTATGCAATTGAAAAAGGCGTAACATTAATAAAAATATTGGTGTGCATGTCAATATTATATTCATATTATTCAGTTAGAAGAAATGCACCGGAAGAGTTATTTTCTGCACTATTGTGGGCCAGCCTTATAGTGGTGTTTTATTCTTACATATTTTATGGAAAAGATTTAATTATAGGTATCATCTTAAGAGGTAAAAGATTAGAAAATACTTTTTCTAATGTGAATGCAATAGGCATGATAAGTGGTGTAATGATTATAATTTCCATGTTTAAAGTTATTTATGATAAGTGTATGAAATATTTAATTTTTGATATACTGGCAGTTATTTTAATATTGGCTACCTCAAGTAGAAAAGCATTATTAATGGTATTTATAGGTGTATTTTTATTATTTCTCTTCAAGAATTTCAATAAGAATATATTTAAAGATATGTTCAGAATTGTAGTTATATCAATAATTGCTTTTTTCTTGATACGTTGGATGATGTCATTAGAAGCTTTTTCAGGGATAGGAAAACGTATGAATGGAATGATAGCACTGTTTACAGGAAAAGGTGCTATTGATTCATCATCTTGGCTTAGATATGAATATATAAAATTAGGCATTGATATATTCAAAAAAAATCCTGTTTTTGGTGTCGGAATGGGAAATGCACGTTTATTTGTTGCAAGCAATTATGGACATGATTCCTATTTGCATAACAATTATGTGGAGTTATTGGCTGATGGAGGTATATTTGGATTTATTATTTACTATTATATATATTATATAATAATAAAAGATTTAATCAAATATTTTAGATATAGAGAGAAGTATACAGTTGTAGTAATTGTTTTAGTATTAATGCAACTTATAATGGATTATGGAAGTGTAAGTTATTATTATAAGAATGCTATTTTCTATTTTCTTATTTTCTTTATATGCATAAGAAAAATGAAGGAGAGAAAAAGGAGTGGAACAGTTTCATTTGATTAAAAGCGGGATAAAATTTGTATTGGATTCAAAGTATAGATTTGTTTATTTATCAGGTAAGGGAGTATATAACAATGTTGCAGATGATGAATATTTAAGAAGAAAATTTTATGCAAAGCTTGGGTATAGACTAAACCTTTCAAGTCCCAAGACATTTAATGAAAAGATCCAGTGGCTAAAATTACATGATAGAAAACCTGAGTATGTAAAAATGGTAGATAAGTATGAGGCAAAAAAATATGTAGCATCAGTTATTGGAGAAAAATATATTATTCCTACAATTGCATGTTGGGATGATGTAAATGATATAGACTGGAAGAAATTGCCAAATCAGTTTGTGCTTAAGGTTACGCATGATTCCGGTGGGATTGTTATATGCAAAGATAAGAAAAAGCTTGATATAAAGAAGGTAGTTGGACGACTGAAAAAAAGTATTAAGCGTGATTACTATATGTTGCATCGTGAATGGCCGTATAAGAATGTACCAAGGAGAATAATCGCAGAAGATTACATGTCTGAAAACAGTGAAGAGCTGACAGATTATAAATTTATGTGCTTTGACGGTGTATGTAAGTGTATTTTCACCTGTACAGACAGATATTCCATTGGCGGTTTAAAAGTAACATTCTATGATACTAAATGGAATATATTACCATTTGAAAGGCATTATAAGGCACTTAAAGAGCCGGAAAAGAAGCCGGATAAACTTGATGAAATGATTAGTTTGGCTGAGAGACTGTCTCAAAATATTCCATTTGTTAGAATTGATTTCTATCTGATAAATAAAGAAATTTTTTTTGGTGAGATAACTTTTTATCCGGGGAGTGGATTTGAAGAGTTTACACCTTTTAAATGGGATGAGATATTAGGTAGTTGGATAAACTTACCACAGGTGAAGAAAATATGAAGATAATTATAGGAGCTGACTTTGTACCGACAAAAAATGAGAAATATTTTATTAATGCCGATTGGAAGTATTTAATAGGTGAAGATTTAAGAAGAATTCTTGAAGAATCAGATTATAGAATTTTTAATTTAGAGGTACCACTTTGTACAAACAAAACGCCTATTGTAAAATATGGACCAAATCTTATGGCATCTACCGACTCAGTTGCTTTGTTTAAGGCATTGAAAATAGATTTATTTACACTAGGGAATAACCATATTATGGATCAGGGTGAAGATGGACTTAAGTCAACAATGAAAACGTTGAGTGAAGCAAAAATCTCTTTTGTTGGTGCAGGAAAGAGTAAAATTGATGCATCAAAATCATTTATTGTTGAAAGAAATGAATTTAAATTAGGTATCTATGCTTGTGCAGAACATGAATTTTCATGTGCAGACTATAATAAGGCAGGAGCAAACCCCTATGATCCATTGGAAACATATGAACAGATTTATGATTTAAAAGAACATTGTAATTATGTAATAGTATTGTATCATGGAGGAAAGGAACATTATAGATATCCGTCACCTGATTTGCAGAAAATTTGCAGAAAATTTATTGATAAAGGAGCAGATTTAGTTGTATGTCAACATAGTCATTGCATAGGATGTGAGGAGAAATATAATAATGGAACTATTGTATATGGGCAGGGAAATTTTTTGTTTGACAGAAGTGATATAGATGAATGGAAAACAAGCTTACTTATTGCAGTTGAAAATGGTAACGTTTCATATATTCCACTAAAAAAGCAAGATGATAAGGTTAGATTAGCTTCTAAAATAGAAAGTGAGCAGATTCTACAGGGATTTATGAAGCGTAGTCTTGAAATAAAGAACAAAGAGAAGGTAAATACTAACTACAACCAATTTACATCTGAGTTGATATACGACTATTTATGGACATTGAGCGGTGCCAGCAAATCTATAGTACTTCGTTTTATAAATAGGATGTCCGGATATAAATTTTATAAAAAGTATCTTGATAAAAAATATAATCTGGCGTCTATTTTGGCAATACTTAATTATTTTGAGTGTGAAGCACATAGAGAAGTAATTATAAATGCATTAAAAAATAAAGTTTATAGATCAGAGGAGGATTTGAAGTGAAAAGAGTGCTTATGGTTTCCTGTGAAGGCTTAGGAAATGGTGGTGTTCAAGCAGTTATGATGAATATTATAAGAAATATGCATAAAGAATACCTTTTTGATATGCTTTTATTTACTTCAGAAAAAAGACACTATGATGATGAGTTTCTGACATATGGTGGGAAAATTTATAGAATTCCAAGATATGAGGGGAGTAATAAACTAAGAAAGAAGATAGATTACTATATTAGAGGTGGTAATTTATATAGAGGAGTAAGGAAGTTAATAAAAGAAGAAGGACCGTTTGATATTATTCATTGTAATGCAGAGTTTGAAAGTGCTCCAATTATGAAAGCGGCATCGGAATTTGGTATTCCAATAAGAATCACACATACGCATATTATTTCCCAAAAAAATAATTGTATTGCTACATATTTAGAAAATCATAGAAAAAAGGTTATAGATAAGTATGCGACTAAAAAAATTGGGTGTTCACTTGAAGCATGTAGATCATTCTTTTTAGAGGGCACAAAGGCTACTGTAATTAACAATACTTATGATGAGAGTAGGTTTAATCCGAAGTTATATAGTTATTTTGAGGAAGATAGATTGCATATTATACAAGTTGGCAGTTTTTGCACCACAAAAAACCAATTATTTAGTGTAGAAGTACTTTATCAAATACAAAAACGAATTAAAAATGTTCATTTGTCATTTGTAGGATTTGACATGGAAGGATATGAAAAGCTTGTTAAAGACAAAATTGAACACTTGAACTTAGAAAAGTATGTATCTTTTTATCCAAGTGATACAAATATTCCACAGTTGCTTGCAAAATCGAACGCTTTTATATTTCCATCGCTACATGAAGGATTTGGGATTGCTATCATTGAAGCACAAGCTATGGGAGTTAGATGTTTTGCATCAGACAGTGTTCCTAAAGCAACAGATTGTGGTGGTGTGATATTTATAGAACTAGATAAGGGTGCTAAAGTATGGGCTGATAAAATTATTGAATCATATAGGAAATATGGAAATAGTAAAATAGAATGTGATGTATCAGACTATGCTGTAGAGAATGTAATAAAAACTTACAGGAAATTATATGAAGGAAAATAGATATAAAAATAAGAATACTGGTATTTAATAATGCTAATAATATTGAATAAAAGAATTTAGATATTTAGAAAGGTATGTTGACAATAGAAGGAGTAATCAATAAGGGCCTTTGTTGAGTCAAAATAGGTAATAAATGGAATTGAACTATTCAAGAACAAAAAAAACTATGCTAAATGCAATTACAAGCTTAGCAGATCATTTTATAATACTTATAATTAAATTTGCCTCTAGATATATTTTTATTTTTACATTGGGAAAACAGTATTTAGGTGTTAGTGCACTTTTTTCGAGTATTATAGCTATACTTTCATTAGCAGACTTAGGTTTTGGAGTTGCCTTACCTCAGGCACTATATAAGCCATTAGCTAAAAAGGATGAGAAACGTGTCTGTACAATACTTAATTTTTACTCAAAAGTATATGTAGTAATTGCAATAGTTGTAATTGCTGTTGGTATTATTTTACTTCCATTTTTGAGGTGGATAATTGTAGATAAAGATACAATAGGAATCGAACATATAGACACTATTTATATATTGTTTATATTACAATCGGCAGTTTCATATCTATTTATTTATAAGAAGACTCTTTTTGCCGCTGACCAGAAAGATTACTGTATTACATTAATAGAGTCTGTGACAAGTATTGTATCTACTTTATGTCAGATTGCAGTATTGTTGCTAACACATAACTATTTGTTGTATCTTATAATATCGATAATTGCTATTGTCTCTCAAAATATATTTATTTCAAAAAAATGTGATAAATACTATCCCTTTTTAAAAGGGATAAAATCAGCTGATAAATTGAGAACATCGGAAATAAAAGTATTATCAAAGAAGATATATGCACTGTTTATTTACAAAGCATCAATTGCAGTAGAAAATGGGACAGACAATTTGGTGATGACAGCAATATGTGGAATAATTATAACAGGTTTATGTTCAAATTATACTCTTATAATTAAATCAGTAGCAAGTATATTGATGAGAGCTATGGCAGCTGCAACAGCATCAATAGGCAATGTAATAGCAACAGAAAATAAGGAAAGTACATATAAGATTTACTCTTGGCTTGACTTTATAGGGTTTTGGGTTTATTCAGTTTGTGGAATATGCATGGTTATTTTGATAAATCCATTTATAAAATTAGTATTAGGTTCGGAATACTTGATTGGAATGAGTACTGTGGTTATTTTGTGTACAAATTTTTATATATGTGGAACGCAAAGTGTTAACTCAAATTTTAGGAATGCATATGGACTATTTTATGAAGGAAGATACAGACCAGTATGTATGATAATAGTAAATGTAGTGTCATCAATAATATTGGCTAAATATATAGGGATTACAGGTATTTTTATTGGTACACTTTTAAGTAGAATATTTACAGTTGGTACATTTGACCCATTTATAGTATTTAAGTATGGATTAGAAATACCGTTGGTAAATTACTATAAAGCACATGGAATATATCATATCATTACATTTATTGTTGGATTTGTTTTATTTTTTATATTTGAAAAATGGACAACACCTTCACTGGTATGGTGGGCATTAAAGGCAATGTGTTTGTTTATATCTATTAATATAGTGTATATTATTTTGTTCTTTAGACATAAAGCATTTATAGAATTGAGGATAAAATTTAGTAATCTTTTTAAGAAGGTACTGAATAGAAGATTGAAACAAAGTGACGATATGTTGTCTTAGAGTAGAAGTTTTTATTATTTTAGTAAGGAATAATACTATAATGCTTGAGCTTACTATGAAATTTGTCCAAAGTTAGTAATGGATATAGTGACGGATGAATAGGAGTTTTATTATACTAAGATTAATAAGAAAAGAGTATCAGATGTTTACAATAAGTAAAGTTGTATCCAATAAAAAATTTCACATGTGATTATATTAATAATGTAGCGAGGTAATATTATGAGAGCAAATAATGTTATTTTGAAAGATAAAACAGTCTTAGTCACCGGTTCTGCCGGATTTATAGGCAGCAACCTGGTTATTGAACTGCTAAGGACACAACCTTGTGTTCATATTATCGGTATTGACAATATAAATGACTACTATGATGTGTCAATCAAGGAGTGGCGTTTAGAGCAGATTGAGAAGGTTGCTGGTGAATGTAGTGATTCAGGTTGGACGTTTATTAAAGGAAATATAGCAGATAAAGAACTTATCAATAGAGTATTTGATGAGTGTAAGCCTTCAGTAGTTGTGAATTTGGCAGCACAAGCCGGAGTTCGCTACTCTATAACAAATCCTGATGCATATATTGAGAGTAATATTATTGGATTTTACAATATATTAGAGGCCTGTAGACACTCATATGACAATGGCAATATAGGTGTAGAACATTTGGTATATGCATCATCTTCATCAGTATATGGATCTAATGAAAAGGTTCCATATTCTACAGATGATAAGGTGGATAACCCTGTTTCTTTGTATGCCGCTACGAAGAAGTCTAATGAATTATTGGCTCATGCATATAGTAAGCTTTATAATATTCCGTCTACCGGACTTAGATTTTTTACAGTTTATGGGCCTGCCGGAAGACCTGATATGGCATATTTTGGATTCACCAATAAACTTCTTAATGGAGAGAGTATTGAGATATTTAACTATGGAAAATGTAAAAGGGATTTTACATTTATAGATGATATTGTAGAGGGAGTAAAAAGAGTTATCAAATCTGCTCCGGAAAAGAAAAACGGTAATGACGGTTTACCATTGCCACCTTATGCTATCTACAATATCGGAAACAGTAATCCTGAGAATTTACTTGATTTTGTAGATATATTACAGCAAGAATTGGTTAATGCAGGAGTATTGTCTAAGAACTATAATTTTGAAGCTCATAAGAAATTGGTACCTATGCAGCCCGGAGATGTACCTATTACGTTTGCAGATACAAAGGCATTTGAAAATGATTTCGGTTTCAAACCACATACAAATTTAAGAGATGGTATTAGAAAGTTTGCACAGTGGTATAAAGAATTTTATAAGATTTAATATCAGGAGAGTTATATGAAAATAGCAATAGCAGGAACAGGATATGTAGGCTTATCAATTGCCACTTTGTTAGCACAACACAATGAGGTGGTGGCGGTGGATATTATTGCCGAGAAGGTTGATAAAATAAATAACAGGATAAGTCCGATTCAGGATGAGTATATTGAAAAGTATTTTAAGGAAAAAGAACTTAATCTTAGGGCTACTTTGGATACAAAGGAGGCTTATACCGATGCGGATTTTGTGGTGATAGCGGCTCCGACAAACTATGATACACAGAAGAATTTTTTTGATACTTCGGCCATTGAAAATGTGATTGAGTCTGTTATAGATTACAATCCGGATGCAATCATTGTAATAAAGTCTACTATTCCTGTGGGATATACGGATAGTATTAGAAATAAGTATCACTGTGACAATATTCTTTTTTCTCCGGAGTTTTTAAGGGAGTCAAAGGCATTATATGATAACCTATATCCTTCAAGAATAATTGTGGGAACGGATACTATGAATGCAAGGCTTATGAAGGCGGCGGACACTTTTGCAAATCTTTTAAAGGACGGTGCCGTTAAAGAGGATATAGATATATTGCTTATGGGATTTGCCGAAGCTGAGGCTGTAAAGCTTTTTGCAAACACATATCTGGCACTTCGCGTATCTTATTTTAATGAGCTTGATACCTATGCGGAAATGAAAGGACTTAATACAAAGGAGATTATAAGCGGAGTCTGCCTTGATCCTAGAGTCGGTGAGCATTATAATAATCCTTCTTTCGGGTATGGCGGATATTGTTTGCCAAAGGATACCAAGCAACTTTTGGCAAATTATGAGGATGTACCTCAAAATATGATTTCAGCTATTGTAGAGTCCAATAAAACCAGAAAGGAATTTATTGCCGATCAGGTTTTACAAAAGGCGGGATATTATGATTATGGTGAAGACAGTGCATATGACCCGTCTATGGAAAGGGATGTGGTCATTGGTGTTTACAGGCTTACTATGAAGTCTAATTCGGATAATTTTAGAGAGTCTTCTATACAGGGCGTTATAAAGCGAATTAAGGCTAAGGGAGCCAAGGTAATCATTTACGAGCCGACACTTGAAGACGGTACTACTTTTTTTGGAAGCAGAATTGTAAATGATATTGAAGTCTTTAAAGAAGAAAGTGATGCTATTATTGCCAACAGATATGATGAATGTCTAAATGATGTAAATGCAAAAGTGTATACAAGAGATTTGTTCGGAAGAGACTAGAATTTACTCATATCATTACAAGTAAATGTAATAACTATTGTACTGCAAAATACTATACAAATAATGACAATTGTGGTAGTATAAATATATGAGGAGGTTCTGTTATGGCACAAATTAGCTTTAGAGTTGATGATGAAATAAAAAAGAAGGCAGAGAGAACATTTGATGATATTGGAATTAGTATGTCTGCAGCAATTAATATTTATTTAAAAACAGTAGTGCGCGAGAATCGTATACCTTTTGAGCTGTCTGCCGATCCTTTTTATTCAGATGAAAATATGTCAAGACTTAGAGAGTCTATAAGGCAGGTAAGAGATGGAGAAAAGAAGTTAACTGAGCATGAAATTATAGAGGTATAGTTTATGCAAAAAGTATGGAGCGAAGAAGCATGGGAGGATTATTTATACTGGCAATTGCAGGATAAGAAAACTTTAAGGAAGATAAATCAGTTAATAAAGGATATTGAAAGAAATGGTTACAACTGTAGTGGAAAGCCGGAACCATTAAAGGCAGATTTAGCAGGATACTGGAGCGTAAGGATTGATAATAAAAATAGAATTGTATTTAGTATAAATAAAAATTACTTAGAAATTTGGCAATGCGGCTCACATTATAGAGACAAATAAACAATCGGCTGTAGGAATTTCCTACAGCCGATTGTTTTATATCCTTATATTTTCTCTTGCCTCGCGGTTTATCGGCAGCGGTATCTTTGCATAGATAAGTTGGTAGATAACATAGGACAGTATAGTGGCACCTACGACATCAAGGAAAGAGTGTTGTTTTAAAAACAGTGTGGACAGGCATATGGATATCATTATTACAAATGATATTACCTTTACCTTCATGTTGCTGTAGAAGAATCTTGACCTTACAACAGCTACATGAGTGGCTATTGAATTGAAGACATGAATACTTGGAAATACATTGGTAGGTGTATCGGTTCTATATATAAAAGCTACCATATGTGTAAAGATATTCTTGTTCGGGTCAAGGTTCATAGGTCTAAGGTTGGTTCCGTTTGGGAATATTTGGCAGATAAACAGTGATATACTCATGCCGAGTGCCAGATATAGACCGAATCTATAGAACTCATCCACATCTTTGAAAAAAAAGAAGAAGAGTGCGGACGACACATATACAAACCATATAAAATATGGGATGATAAAGTATTCGTTGAACGGAATAAGATTGTCCACCCAAGTGTGCATTATATGATATTCACTGACTACGGTTCTTTCAAGATACATATACCATGGCAAGTATATGAAAGTATACAAGAAAACCCAAGCATGCTTATATTTTTTAAAAAATTCTATTATTATTTTCATAATGTCTCCCCAATACCTTAACATAGTAACAGATACCTGTTACTTGATTGTATAGCCATATGGAGAATAATTCAAGTGAATTAACAAAACAGATATTACGATTTCTTAAAGAAAAAATAAAAAAGCACCGGTTCAGTGCTTTTCTATTATATATTTTGCCTCATCTTCACTGATACCGCAGTCTGAAGCGCTCCATCCGTTTTTTAAAAGCCCATATATTCTAATTTCACGATCGCTTAAATCATTCTTTTTTTTAGCTATATGTACTCTGACAGAGATGATAATTATAAGCAACAGTATAAGACCTATTGTACCTGATACTATAATTATACTTTTCTTTGAAATACTGAGCATTACATTTGAAAAACTTTGAGTCTTATTATTTACAGTATTTGTATGATTCGGATCATTTGGTGAGGTAGAAGCAATTTCACTTGTCATCTTGCTTGCAACAGTCTCATAGTTTGCATTTTTATTTGCGAGTATATCTACAGAGCCTATAGGTCTGCCGTTATAAGTATAGTCTATCTTGCAAAGCGCATTGGCAGAAAGGCCTGAAGTCTGCTCAAAGTCCATTGTTGACGCCACATCTGCGATATCCGCATCATTTGGAAGAGTGACGGATGCGTTGTCATCCGGTTCTATAGTATACTCATTAAAATTAGGTATAAGCGTAAGATTGCTTTTAAAGCTTGTACCGATACTTGACGATTTCAGTTTTATATCTTTAAAGTTGGCAAAACCGAAGTCAAGCAGGCTTTGAGTATCAATATAATGTGTCTTGTTACCGTTTAACACTACTGTAATAAGCCCTATCTTATCAGTTCTGGCATATGTCACCAGTGTATTTCCGGCTAAGGTGGTATAACCTGTTTTTCCACAGATGGCATTCTTATAGTAATTGCCTGAATTTTTCCTCAGCATGGAGTGGTGACTGTAAAGCGTCTGACCGGTCGGAACTCTGCTTGTAGGCGGTAGATTATAATATGTTGCAGAGTCTATCTCTGTAACAGTAGGATTTTTAAAAGCCGCACGGCTGATGAGTGCGTAGTCATAGGCGCTTGTGTAGTGTTCCGGGTCATTAAGACCGCTCGGATTTGCAAAATGTGAATCCTTACATCCAAGTGAAGCGGCTTTATCATTCATCATTTTTGCAAAGGCGTCAATGCTTCCGGCTGTATGTTCAGCCAGTGCATTGGCTGCTTCATTGGCTGACTGTAAAAGCATGGCATACAGACAGTCTCTTACAGTAAGTGTATCGCCTACATCTATACCTGCACTGGATGAACCGGACTCCACATTGTACACTGCGTTTCTTGAAAAGGTGACTGTGTCATCTAAGTTACAATTTTCCACTACTATCAGGGCTGTCAGAATCTTTGTGATACTGGCGGGATAGTAATGCTCATGCATGTTCTTACCATATATAACCGCTCCCGAGTCTGCATCCATAAGTATTGCACCTTCCGACAAAACATTTACATTTTCCGGCCAGTCCACATATGCAAATGCTTTCAGCGGCAGGATAAACATGGTAATCAATGCTAAAAAAAGTGTTAGAGTTATTTTTTTGAGATTTTTTATTTTTGCATTCATTCTTATATTATGCATCTATTATGTGAATTAGTAAAGTAAAAGAATTATGAATATTTTAAAACAAATATTTGTACTTATAAGGTATGAAGTATCAGCATTAGGTGTTAGGCTTATAAACTTATGTTAATTGTCAATTCCATATTGCCAGTATGCCAGAGAGATATTATAATGGAAATATTGTGTTGCGATTTTTCAAAAGAGATATCGCCATATTTATGTAGGACATATTGCTTTTATGAAAGGGAAAGATATGAAATATGATGTAATGATAATAGGAGCAGGACCGGGAGGAATCTTTTCTGCTTATGAACTCATAAATCAGGACAGCTCACTAAAGATTGCAGTCTTTGAGTACGGTAATCCTCTTGAGAAGAGACATTGCCCGATAGACGGTGATAAAATAAAGTCCTGTATCAATTGTAAGAGCTGTGGTATCATGAACGGTTTTGGCGGTGCAGGTGCATTCTCTGACGGAAAGTATAATATCACAAATGAGTTTGGCGGCACTTTGCATGAATATATCGGAAAGAAAAAAGCTATTGAGCTTATGAACTATGTGGACGGAATAAATGTAAAGTATGGCGGCAGTAAAACCAAGTTATATTCTACAACCAACTCCGATATAAAGAGGCTTTGCCTTCAAAACAATTTGCATCTGC
Source organism: Lachnoanaerobaculum saburreum DSM 3986 (assembly GCF_000185385.1). Taxonomy (GTDB): domain Bacteria; phylum Bacillota; class Clostridia; order Lachnospirales; family Lachnospiraceae; genus Lachnoanaerobaculum; species Lachnoanaerobaculum saburreum. Next base: position 2,086,946 of record NZ_GL622296.1, on the reverse strand, counting down.
TTGATGCAAGTGTTCGTCATCTTGGAACAGATATAAATTATGAGGTACTTGAAAATATCTATGCCTACCTTAAGGATAAGGTGGAGTTTCATTTTGCAACACCTATAAAGAAAATAGAAAAGCTTGAGAAAGGGTATAAACTCTACTCAAAGGATGATGAGTTTTGTGGAGATAAATGTATAGTATCTGTAGGCAGAAGCGGAAGTAAATGGATGGAGGAGATCTGTAAGGATCTTAAGATTCCTACCAAGTCAAACCGTGTGGATATCGGTGTAAGAGTGGAGCTTCCTGCCGAGATCTTTAATCATCTTACAGATGAGCTGTATGAGAGTAAGATTGTATACAGGACTGAGAAATATCAGGATCTTGTAAGAACATTCTGTATGAATCCTAAGGGTGCCGTAGTAAATGAAAATACAAACGGAATTGTTACTGTAAACGGACACAGTTATGAGGATCCGGCTCTTCAGACTGAGAATACCAATTTTGCTCTGCTTGTTTCAAAGCATTTTACTGAGCCGTTTAAAGACAGCAACGGTTATGGAGAGAGTATTGCCAGACTGTCAAATATGCTTGGCGGCGGTGTAATGGTGCAAAGATTCGGAGATCTTATCAGAGGCCAAAGAAGCAGTGCAGGCAGACTGAATAAATCATTTATGACTCCGACTCTGACTGCAACTCCGGGAGATCTGTCACTGGTTATTCCGAAGAGAATCCTTGATGATATCATTGAGATGATTTATGCACTTGATAAGATAGCACCGGGTACTGCCGGTGATGAGACACTGCTTTACGGTGTTGAGGTTAAGTTCTACAATATGGAAGTAGAGCTTGATAATAATCTTGAGACTCTTCACAAGGATCTGTATGTAATAGGTGACGGCAGCGGTGTTACACATTCGCTTTCACATGCCTCGGCAAGCGGCGTATTTGTGGCAAGACATATATTGGGAAAGTAGATAGATAATCATTATATATAGAAAATAACAGAGGGCATATCTATAAAACAAATATATGATATAAATATATTTAAAAAAACTATATAGAAATCTAGTATTTTTAGTGCAGATATACAAAATCTGCACTTTTTTTAGTATACAAGAATATTTTTCAGTGTTAAAATATATAAAAATGTTTTGGAGGAAATTATGAACATCAAAAGTGAAATCAGTGTTGACAAGGTAAGACAGGATGCGGAAGACAATTACAGAAACGGCTATTTTTGTTGCGAGGCTCTTATGGCGGCAATTGTAGACAATTTTGAGATGGATGTACCGAGAGAGGTTATAGCTATGTCATCCGGTATGGCTGTAGGTGCCGGAAAGAGCGGCTGTATGTGTGGAGCGTTAAACGGCGGTATTATGGCTCTTGGTATGGTTTTCGGCAGGACCGAGCAGAACGGTCCGAAGGATCCTAAGGTAGTCAAGTGCATGGAGCTCACACATGAACTTCATGACTATTTCAGAGAGGCTAACGGAAAACATTCCAACTGTTGTAGAGTGCTTACAAGGGAGTTTGATATGGGTGCCGGAGAACATAAGGAACAATGTATCAGGTTTACAGGGATTGCAGCTAAGAAGGTTGCGGAGATTATAGTGCGTGAAAAGGGACTGAAAAATTTAGATAAAGAGTAAGAGGGGAATATGAATTTTTTAAAACGAGTACCGTTGCCTTTAAGCGGTGTTGCACTTGGTTTTGCAGCACTTGGAAATCTGCTTGCAGCTTATAATATGTCTTTTAAGGTAATATGTGGAGTTTTGGCATTTATAGGACTGATATTGATAACAGGCAAGTATTTATCCGATATTGAAGCTTTTACTACAGATATGAAAAATCCTGTGATTGCAAGTGTTTCGGGAACTTATACTATGGCCTTAATGCTTTTAGCGGTATATATAAATTCTGTAGTTCCCGCATTTGCCATAGCATTGTGGTATATAGCTGTCGTGCTTCACTTTATATTGATGATTTATTTTACTTTAAATATAGTTTTGAAGATAAAGATACCTGATGAGATGATGAAGATAGCAGCCAGCTTTTTTATCGTATATGTCGGAATAGCGGTGGCTTCAGTAACTGCGCCGGCTTTTAAAAATATGGCACTTGGTCATATCTGCTTTTGGATAGGATTTATACTCTATATACCCTTCTTTATATATGTTTCATATAGATATATAAAGCTTGGAAATAAAAAGATTGAGGCTAAGGCACTTGCCTGTATATATGCGGCACCTGCAAGTCTTTGTGTGGCAGGTTATATCGGTTCTTTTGAGCAAAAAAATATATTATTTCTTGGCGGACTTTATATTTTTTCATTGCTTATGTACCTGGTGGGAACAGCAGTTGCAATTGATCTTTTTGTCAGCTTTGTAAAGAATAATGACTTTAGGTTTTATCCGAGTCTTGCAGGACTTACTTTCCCGTTTGTAATCAGTGCCATTGCAACAAAGCAGTTTAATGCGGTGCTTACTAAGACGGATATACAGATGTGGATTCGACCGGTGTTGCCGCTTATCTTTAATATAGAGCTTGTTATTGCAATACTTGGAGTAATATTTGCAGCCGTATGTTTTGCAAGACATGTATTTTTTTCAGGAGTTAAAAGTTAAGACGTCCGGTAAGTCCGGATAGTGGTACTGTCTGTTGTACAGGCAGTATTTTTGATGAATTTTTTTTTTTAATATGCTATAATCTTTGCGAAAACTTGGGTAAACCCTGAGAGTTGGTTTTATATATTGGTTATGAAAGGTGCATATGGAGAAAAGAGATACAATTACAGAGATATTTGGGGCTAATGTATTTAATGATGAAGCAATGCAGGTATATTTGCCGAAGGCGGTATTTAAAAAGCTTAAAAAGACTATTGAGGACGGGCTTGAACTTGATAATGATATTGCGGATTCTGTGGCTCATGGGATGAAGGAGTGGGCTATAGACAGAGGTGCCACACATTACACTCACTGGTTTCAGCCTTTGACAGGTGTAACTGCAGAAAAGCATGATTCCTTTATTTCCGCACCGAAAAACGGCAAGGTCATAATGGAGTTTTCCGCTAAAGAGCTGACAAAGGGGGAATCGGATGCTTCAAGTTTTCCTTCAGGAGGTCTTAGAGCAACATTTGAAGCCAGAGGATATACGGCATGGGATTGTACTTCTCCAGCATTTTTAAAGAAGGATTCACTTGGAGTAACTTTATATATCCCTACAGCGTTTTGTTCATACAGGGGTGAGGCACTTGATAAAAAGACTCCGCTGCTTCGTTCAATGCAGGCTATAAACACACAGGCACTTAGGATACTCAGACTTTTCGGAAATACGACATCACATAGAGTTGTGCCTTCTGTAGGTGCCGAACAGGAGTATTTCATAGTAGACAGAGATAAGTATTTGAAAAGAAAGGATCTTATATATACAGGCAGAACACTGTTTGGAGCAATGCCGCCAAAGGGGCAGGAGCTTGAGGATCACTATTTCGGCTCCATCAGAGAGAGGATAGCTGCATATATGAATGATATAAACCATGAACTCTGGATGCTCGGTGTGCCTGCAAAGACACAGCACAATGAGGTGGCACCGGCTCAACATGAGCTTGCACCTGTATATGAGCAGGTCAATGTGGCTGTGGATCACAATCAGGTGACTATGGAAACTATGAAAAAAGTGGCAGGAAGACATGGGCTTACATGTTTGTTGAATGAAAAACCTTTTGCAGGTGTAAACGGTTCAGGAAAGCACAACAATTGGTCATTGACCAGTGATGACGGTATAAATATGCTAAATCCCGGAGATACGCCACATGAGAATATTCAGTTTTTGCTTGTACTTGCATGTATTCTAAAGGCGGTTGACAGACATGCGGATCTGCTTCGTGAGTCGGCAGCCTGTGTCGGCAATGACCATAGACTTGGGGCGGATGAGGCACCTCCTGCGATTATCTCGGTATTCCTTGGAGACCAACTTGAAGATGTCATTGATCAGCTTTGTTCTACAGGTGAGGCCACACATTCTATTAAAGGAAGTAAACTTAGAACGGGTGTGACGACATTGCCGAATTTTGATACTGATGCTACAGACAGGAACAGAACGTCACCATTTGCATTTACAAATAACAAGTTTGAGTTTAGGATGGTAGGTTCTTCAGATTCTATAGCTTCTCCCAATATTGTACTTAATACAATAGTGGCGGAAAGTTTTAAGGAAGCGGCAGATGTGCTTGAAGTGGCAGAGGACTTTGAAGAAGCGGTACATGATATGATAAAAAAACTCTTTAGCAGCCACAGAAGAATTATATTCAATGGAAACGGTTATTCAAAGGAGTGGGTAGAGGAGGCAAAAAGGAGAGGGTTGTCAAATCTGCCAAGTATGATTGATACTATTCCTGCTTTGGTTTCTGAAAGTTCTATAAAACTTTTTGAAAGTTTTGAGGTATTTACAAGAAAAGAACTTGAGTCAAGGATGGAGATAGAGTATGAGGCATACTCAAAGGCAATCAATATAGAAGCAAAGGCTATGATTGATATTGCGGGAAAGTCTATAATACCTGCGGTTATAAGGTATACAACAAGGCTTGCAGACTCTATTATTAAGTTAAAGACTGCAATGGTTGATATAGAACCTTATGCACAGAGTTCCATTCTGATAGATGTGAATGAACATTTAAAGAGTGCAAAGCTTGCTCTTGAAAACTTGATAAAGCTGATGGATGATGCAGTAGAGATTACAGAAGCGGATAAGCATGCCGGATATATGCGCAAGGTGATTGTGCCGGCTATGGAAGAGCTTAGAAAGCCTATTGACGAACTTGAAATGATAGTGGATAAGGATCTTTGGCCGATGCCGAGCTATGGTGATCTTTTATTTGAGGTGTAATGATGATAAAAGCTGTTGTTTTTGACTTGGACGGTACATTACTTAATACATTAGAGGCATTGTCGTACTGTATAAGTCTTACTATGGAGCATTTCGGACTTAAAAGTATAGATAAAGAACATACAAGATACTTTGTAGGTGAGGGTGCAAGGAAGTTTGTAGACAGGGCTCTTATATATAACGGTGATAAAAAACTTAAGCTTGCAGATAAAGCTTATAAAGTATATGATGAGATTTTTGCAAGGGATTGTTTAAAGGATGTTAAGCCATATGACGGTATTTTGGAGCTTTTGAGTAATCTGAAAAGTATGAATATAAAGACTGTTGTATTGTCCAACAAGTCACAGGCGGGTGTGGAGAAAAATATTTATACAATTATAGGAGAGGGAGTTTTTGACAGTATATATGGAGAGAGGCCGGGAATTCCGAAGAAACCTGATCCTACCGCACTGAATCTGATAATAAAAGAGCTGGGAGTTTCAAAGGATGAAATACTCTATGTAGGTGATACCGCTACAGATATGCAGACTGCCGTCGGTGCGGGGGTAAAAAGTATCGGTGTACTTTGGGGTTTTAGAGATGAAAAGGAATTAAGAGAAAATAAAGCGGATTATATTGTAAAAAGACCTTGTGAAATACTTGAAACAGCGAAAAAAATATGAAAAGGCTTTATCTTAAAGTTTTAAAATAAAGCCGTGATTTTATTTTTTCAGCATTGATATAAATTTGATAAGTGAGGGATTGAAATTTTTTTCATCATAGAGGAATACAATCTCTCTTTTCGGTATATGAAGGTCAGGCGGCATTTCAATTTCCACCAATGTGCCTTCTTCCAATTCTTTTTGTATAAATTCTTTGATAACACAGGCTATTCCTATACCTGTCTTTGCAAACTCTATCAGAAGCTCCATATTGCCGGTTTCTATAGACTGATTCAGGTGCAGTTTGGAACCCTCTATACAGCTGTCAATAAATCTTCTGGTGGCATTATTTTTATCAAGCAGCATTATATTGCCGTCTCTTAGAGGGTTGAAACTTTTGTCAAAGATATGTTTCAGGCTGCTAAGGTAGGCGGGAGTTGCAACAAATATATCATGTATTTCCATAATATTTATATAGGACATACTTTGAGTTTTGGCAGGCTTTGCCACAAGCCCTATATCAATCTTGTTTTCTGAAAGAAGTAAAGAGGTTTTATCTGATGACTGTGTGAAAATGCTTACCATTGTATGCGGATTTTCTTTCATAAACTTGTTAAGGTATGGCAGTAAGATATATTTGCAAAGTGTATTACTGGTACCTATGGTTATTTTTCCTATATTAAATTGTTTGATTTTGGCAAGATGAATCTCACCGGCTTCTATAGCTGAAAATGCATTCTGCAAATATTCATAGAATATCTGTCCCTCAGGTGTGAGGCTGACACCCTTTGATGTCCTGGTAAAAAGGGCGATTTCAAGGTTTTCTTCCAATCTTAGAATAGATTTTGAGATGGCAGGCTGACTTATATATAGCAGCTTTGCTGCTTTTGATATACTGCCGGCTTTAGCCACTTCAAAAAATATCCGATATTGTGCTAAGTGCTGTTCCATATTCCTCCGGATAAATTAATCAGTATAACTATATGTAATACTTGATATATTTAATTTATATCGCTATTATATCATTTGATATGTTACAATCAACATTATTTGAAAGAAAAGAGGAAAAAATATGGGAATGACTATGACACAGAAGATTTTAGCTGCCCATGCAGGTCTGGACTTTGTTGAGCCGGGTCAACTTATTGAAGCAGATTTGGATCTTGTGCTTGGAAATGATATCACATCGCCTGTGGCAATAAATGAGCTTAAGAAATTTGAAAAAAAAGATGTCTTTGACAGCACCAAGATAGCTCTTGTAATGGATCACTTTGCTCCGAACAAGGATATCAAGTCAGCCCAGAACTGTAAGACATGTAGAGACTTTGCAGATGACAACAGTATAATAAACTTTTTTGATGTAGGTAGAATGGGCATTGAACATGCACTTTTGCCTGAGCAGGGGCTTACTGTGGCAGGAGATTGTATAATAGGCGCAGATTCACATACCTGTACCTATGGTGCTTTGGGTGCATTTTCAACAGGTGTGGGTTCTACAGATATGGCTGTAGGAATGGTGACAGGTAGGGCTTGGTTTAAAGTTCCAAGTGCCGTCAAGTTCAACTTAAAAGGTAGATTAAATAAAGATGTATGCGGTAAGGATGTAATACTTCATATTATCGGAAAGATAGGTGTAGACGGAGCACTTTACAGATCAATGGAATTTGCAGGTGAGGGTGTATCATCACTTTCTATGGATGACAGATTTACTATTTGCAATATGGCAATAGAAGCAGGCGGAAAAAACGGTATCTTTCCTGTAGATGATATAACTTTGGATTATATGAAAGAACATTCAAACAGAGGTCCGAAGATATTCAAAGCGGATGAGGATGCGGTATATGATGAGGTGATAGATATTGATTTGTCGACGCTTAAGCCTACAGTGGCATTTCCGCATCTGCCTGAGAATACAAAAGAAATAGGAACTTTCAGCGATATTAAGATTGATCAGGCTGTAATAGGCTCATGTACAAACGGTCATATCTCAGATCTTAGAAGTGCCGCCACACAGATGAAGGGCAAGAAGGTGGCTAAGAATGTGAGATGTATTGTAATACCGGCAACACAGGAAATATATAAGCAGGCTATAAAAGAAGGACTTGTAGATATCTTTATAGATGCGGGTGCAATAGTTTCAACTCCTACCTGTGGACCATGTCTTGGCGGATATATGGGAGTTTTGGCGGCAGGTGAGAGATGTATTTCTACTACAAACAGAAACTTTATAGGTAGAATGGGTCATGTGGAGTCTGAGGTTTATCTGGCTTCTCCGGCAGTGGCGGCAGCCAGTGCCATAGCAGGCAAGATTGTAGGACCGGCAGTTTAGGATAGGAGGGAAATATGGAAGTAAGAGGTCATGTATTTAAGTATGGTGAGAATGTAGATACAGATGTTATAATCCCTGCAAGATATTTAAATGCTACAACAGGTGATGAGCTTGCAAAGCATTGTATGGAAGATATTGATAAGGACTTTGTAAATAAAGTGCATAAGGGAGATATTATAGTTGCAAGAAAAAACTTCGGATGCGGTTCATCCAGAGAACATGCTCCCTTAGCTATTAAGTCAAGCGGTGTAAGTGTAGTGATTGCAGATACATTTGCAAGGATTTTTTATAGAAATGCTATTAATATCGGACTTCCTATAATTGAGAGTCCGCAAGCTGCGGCACAGATAAATGAAGGTGATGATGTAAAGGTTGACTTTGATACAGGAATTATTACTGATATAACTACGGGCAAGACTTATAAAGGTCAGGCATTTCCTGAGTTTATGCAAAATATTATTAATGCCGGCGGACTTATAAACTATGTAAACAATAAGAATAAATAAATTAAAGGGGCTGAAATTTAGCCCCGATTTTTTTTATTTCTCTTTATTAACTTGTGCCATCTTCATTGCTCTTACCTTTAGCGGCAGACCGAACAGTGTGATAAAGCCGTCCGCATCATGGTGGTCATATAGATCACCTGTGGTAAATGAAGCAAGTGATTCAGAATATAGTGAGTATGGAGAGGTTGTTCCTGCTTTTATAATATTGCCCTTGTAAAGCTTTAGCTTAACTTCGCCTGTCACATACTGCTGTGTAGACTCTACAAAGCTTTGTATAGCCTCACGAAGCGGTGTAAACCATTTACCTTCATATACTATCTGTGCAAATTTGTTACCCAGATCCTTTTTTACTTCAAATGTTGCTCTGTCAAGTACAAGTTCTTCAAGTGCGGAATGTGCCTCCATAAGTATTGTACCTCCAGGAGTCTCGTATACACCTCTTGACTTCATTCCTACAACACGATTTTCCACTATATCGACTATACCGATACCGTTTGCACCGCCAAGCTCGTTTAATTCTGTAATAATCTCTGAAACTTTCATCTTCTTACCGTTTAGAGCTACGGGAACACCTGCCTCAAAGCTTAGAGAAATTTCAGTTTCCTTATCAGGAGCTTTTTGTGGGGTCACACCAAGCATAAGTATATGATCATAGTTCGGTTCTTTGCCCGGATCTTCAAGCTCAAGTCCCTCATGGCTTATATGCCACAGATTTCTGTCACGGCTGTAGCTTGAGTCGGCAGAGAACGGCAAATCAATGCCATGTGCTTTACAATATGCTATTTCATCTTCACGTGACTGCATTGTCCAGATATCGGTCATACGCCAAGGTGCGATAATCTTAAGATCCGGTGCCAAAGCCTTGATGCCAAGCTCAAACCTGATCTGGTCATTGCCTTTTCCTGTAGCACCGTGGCAGATGGCGACAGCACCTTCTTTTCTTGCCACTTCCACAAGTTTTTTTGCAATACCCGGTCTTGCCATAGAAGTTCCAAGCAGATATTTGTTTTCATATACAGCACCTGCCTGTACACATGGAACGATATATTCGTCACAGAACTCATCAATCATATTTATAATGTAGAGTTTTTCTGCACCTGACAATTTGGCACGCTCTTCAAGACCGTCAAGTTCATTGCCCTGACCGCAGTCTATACAACAACAGATTACATCATAATTAAAATGTTCTTTTAACCAAGGTATGATAGCGGTAGTATCAAGACCTCCTGAGTATGCCAATACAACTTTTTCCTTTGCCATAAAGCCTCCTATGTATAAAAATACGAATAAAATATATTATTATACTTTGTAAATGTTTATTACTATAAAATACATTCATAAATATACAAT
>NZ_GL622296.1:1971914-2077201 GCF_000185385.1 Lachnoanaerobaculum saburreum DSM 3986 | reverse complement strand
AAATACGAATAAAATATATTATTATACTTTGTAAATGTTTATTACTATAAAATACATTCATAAATATACAATAAAAAAGAATATTATGCAAGTGTGTTTTTCTTTTTATACAAATAATTTTTCTTTGCTGTAAGGCAAAAAATATAAATATCAGGAAAAAATAAAAATTGCTTGACAAATAAAAATAAATAGATTATTATAAACCCATAAAACAAGTAGGAAAACAGGAATACATAAATGGAGGTTTGTATGTCTAGAGTTTATAAGAGCAGCAGTGAGTTGGTTGGTAATACACCACTTTTAGAGGTATCAAATATTGAAAAGGAGCTTGGACTGAAGGCTAAGGTTTTGGTAAAGCTTGAGTACTTTAATCCGGCAGGTTCTGTAAAGGACAGAATAGCACTTTCTATGATAGAGGCTGCCGAGAAGGAGGGAAAATTAAAGCCCGGTGCTACCATCATTGAGGCTACATCAGGAAATACAGGTATCGGACTTGCTTCAGTGGGTACATCAAAAGGCTATAAAGTAATTCTTACAATGCCTGAGACTATGAGTGTTGAGAGAAGAAATATTTTGAAGGCTTATGGTGCTACTATTGAACTTACAGAAGGTTCAAAGGGTATGAAGGGTGCTATTGCCAAGGCTGAGGAGCTTGCGGCAAATATTGAAGGAAGCTTTATCCCTGCACAGTTTGACAATCAGGCAAATCCGGCAGTTCACAGAGCTACAACAGGTCCTGAGATTTGGAATGATACTGACGGCGAAGTGGACATCTTTATATCAGGTATCGGTACAGGCGGTACTATTACAGGTGTAGGTGAGTTCCTTAAAGAAAAGAAGCCTGGTGTTAAGGTAATTGCTGTAGAGCCTACAGGTTCACCGGTACTTTCAGAGGGAAAGAGCGGTCCGCATAAGATTCAGGGTATCGGTGCCGGATTTATTCCGAACACACTTAATACAAAGATTTATGACGAGATAATCACAGTTGAGAACGAAGAGGCTTTTGATTACGGCAGACTTATAGCATCCAGAGAGGGTATACTTGTAGGTATATCTTCAGGTGCCGCACTGTTTGCAGCTATAAAGGAGGCAAAAAGAAAGGAGAATGAAGGTAAGACAATAGTTGCACTTCTTCCTGACAGTGGAGACAGATATTTCTCAACACCTTTATTTACAGAATAATATTTTTTATCCCCTTTTATACTGCAAAATAAGAGGGGATTTTTGTATTATAAGTATTCTCCGGGATTGCGGTAGAATTATATCAATGATATAATTGTGTATCAGTTAATAAAGCAGAAGATGGGAGAAACTTATGTCGGAAGAAATCAAGAATACTGAGACGGTTTCAAAGAATTTTATTGAAATAGAGATAGACAAGGACTTGGCATCAAAAAGATTTGATCATGTACAGACCAGATTTCCGCCTGAGCCGAACGGATATTTGCATATAGGTCATGCAAAGTCCATTATTTTAAATAATGATATTGCAAAAGAGTATAACGGAAAGTTTAACTTAAGATTTGACGATACCAATCCTACAAAGGAAAAGGAAGAGTTTGTCAATTCAATAATTGAGGATGTAAAGTGGCTTGGAGGAGAGTTTGAGGACAGACTTTTCTTTGCATCAAATTATTTTGAAGAGATGTATGAGAAGGCTGTACTGCTTATCAAAAAGGGCAAGGCATTTGTATGTGACTTAAGTGCGGATGAGATAAGAGAGTACAGAGGGGATTTTAAGACTCCCGGTAAGGAAAGTCCATACAGAAACAGAACTGTTGAGGAGAATTTAAAGCTCTTTGAGGATATGAAAAACGGAATGTTTGAGGATGGAAGTCATGTACTTCGTGCAAAGATAGATATGGCATCACCAAATATCAATATGAGAGACCCTGTAATTTACAGAGTGGCAAGAATGACTCATCACAATACAGGTGACAAGTGGTGTATCTATCCGATGTATGATTTTGCACATCCGATAGAGGATGCTATAGAGGGAATCACACATAGTCTTTGTACATTAGAGTTTGAGGATCACAGACCTCTTTATGATTGGGTGGTAAGAGAATGTGAGTACAGGAATCCGCCAAGACAGATCGAGTTTGCAAAGCTTTATCTTACAAATGTGGTCACAGGTAAGAGATATATAAAAAAGCTTGTGGAAGATAAAATAGTGGACGGATGGGATGATCCGAGACTTGTATCTATAGCGGCACTTAGAAGAAGAGGCTATACTCCCGAGTCTATCAGAAATTTTGTAAAGCTTGCAGGAGTATCAAAGGCGGATTCTTCTATAGAATCGGCAATGCTTGAGTACTGTATCAGAGAGGATCTTAAGCTTAAGAAACCGAGAATAATGGCAATACTTGATCCGATAAAGCTTATAATAGATAACTACCCTGAAGATCAGTCCGAGATTTGTACAATGCCGAATAATCTTGAAAATCCTGAGCTTGGTGAAAGAGAGATTGAGTTTGGCAGGGAACTCTACATTGAAAGAGATGATTTTATGGAAGTGCCTCCAAAGAAGTACTTCAGATTATTCCCCGGAAATGAAGTAAGACTTATGGGTGCTTACTTTGTAACCTGCACATCTGTAGAAAAGGATGAAAACGGCAATATTATTGCAGTTCATGCTACATATGATCCGGAGACCAAGTCCGGTTCGGGATTTAATGCCAGAAAAGTAAAAGGCACAATACATTGGGTGAATGCAAAGACAGCACTTAATGTAGAGGTAAGGCTCTATGAGAATATAGTGGATGAAGAGAAGGGTAAACTTGATGAGAACGGCAATCTGAACCTTAATCCGAATTCTTTGACTGTATTAAAAAATTGCTATGTGGAAAGTTGCCTTAAGGACGCAAAGGCATATGACAGTTTCCAGTTTGTCAGAAACGGATTTTTCTGTGTGGATGCTAAAGATTCAAGACCGGATGCACTTGTATTTAACAGAATTGTTTCACTTAAGAGTTCATTTAAGCTTGTGAAGAATGATTGATGGAGCTTCTTATAGATTTGAGAGCGGATTGCCCGATATATGAGCAAATCTATGAATTTATAAAAAATGAGATAAAATCAGGTCATATACTTACAAGCACAAAGTTGCCGTCTACAAGGAGACTCTCACAAGATTTAAAAGTATCCAGGACTACTGTAGTAAATGCTTATGAGCAGCTTTTGGCGGAAGGGTATCTGAAATCAAAGGCAGGTAGCGGTTATATTGTAAATAAGCTTGACGATATGGATATTTTAAAAAAATATTCAAAGCTTGAAAAAAGAACTGAATATATACCTGCAAAGAAGAAAACAAAGGGTAAGGAAATCGAAAATTTGATTGACTTTTCTCCGACAAAGATTGATTTAAGGAGCTTTCCATATGCTTCATGGAGAAGTATTGCAAGAAAAGTATTTTCAAATGACAGGGCGGATGTATTTACGGCAGGAGACAATCAGGGCGAATATGGATTAAGATGTGAGATAGCGGCTTACCTGCATACTGCCAGAAGGGTGGTATGCACTCCACAAAATATTATAGTCGGTGCCGGAAGTGAGTATCTTATATTGCTTTTGGGGCTGTTACTTGGAAGCAGATATATAGCACTTGAAAACCCGGGCTATATCAAGGCAAGGCAGATTTTTGAATCAATGGCTTGGAATATCAGCAGTATTGATATGGATGATGAAGGAATGGATATAAATAAACTTAAACGCAGCAGAGCGGATATTTGTTATCTGATGCCTGCCAATCAATATCCTACAGGTGTGATAATGCCTATAAACAGAAGAAGAGAGCTGATAACATGGTGTTATGAGAAAACCGGAAGATATATTATAGAGGATGATTATGACTCGGAGTTTCGATTTGTAGGTAAGCCGATTCCTGCAATGCAGGGACTTGACCCGCAAAAAGTAATATATATAGGTACATTCTCAAAATCAATTGCACCTGCAATAAGAGTTGCATATATGGTACTTCCGGATAAGCTGATGGAGGAATATGAATCAAAACTTGATTTCTTTTCATGTACTGTACCGAGGTCAGACCAGGATATACTTGAAATCTTTATAAGAGAAGGATATTTTGAGAGACATTTAAACAGAATGAGGACCAACTATAGGGCAAAAAGAGATATTCTGATAGAAAGTATACAAAAGAACTTGTCAAGGGCAACAGTATTTGAGAACAATTCAGGGCTTCATGTTTTAATGACACTTGAAGACTTGAGCGAAAAAGAAATACTTGATTATGGAGTGACGGCAGGAGTAAGGTTTTATCCTATATCGGTTTTTTATACCGATGAAAATAAAAAGAAATCTACAGTTTTGGTAGGCTTTGCCTCACTTAAAGCTGAAGATATAAAGAAAGGTATAGAGGATTTTTCTAAAGAAGTAGAAAGGAGTCTTTATGACAATAAATAAGAATATGACAATAGGTGAGCTTTTGCTGACCAATGACTTGATTGCTCCTATGCTTATGAGAGCAGGTATGCACTGCTTAGGATGTCCGTCATCACAGATGGAGACACTTGAGGAGGCATGTATGGTACATGGAATTGACTGCGATACATTGGTATCACAGATAAATGAAATACTTGCAGTATCATAATAAATAAAAAGAAGTGTCAAACGAGTTTAAACTCGGATGGCACTTTTTTGTTACATAATTTTTGCAAAAAATGAAGCGAATATAACGGTGATAATACCTGCAACCGCTATAGAGAGTGAACTCATAGCACCTTCTGTCGCTCCCATTTCAAGGGCTTTTGATGTACCGATAGCATGGGCTGAGGCACCGAGACCGATACCTTTTGCTATAGGATTTGTAATATTAAATATTTTATATACAATATCCGCCATAACATTTCCGAACACACCTGTTACAATGATAACTGCGGTAGTTATAGTGGAAATACCGCCAAGCTCCTCGGAAATGCCGATACCGATAGCGGTAGTAATTGACTTTGGCAGCATTGAGACATAGTACTCATGCTTTAAGTGAAAGAGTATTGACATAACAAGTATGGATAAAAGTGAAGTCAATACACCGGCTATAAGCCCTGAAATAATAGCTTTGAAGTTATCTTTCAGCAGTGTCAGCTTTGAATAAAGCGGTATTGCAAGTGCTACAGTTGCCGGAGTAAGTAAATAGCTTATATATTTTGAACCATTATAAAAATCTTCAAACTTGATATGGAATATAACAAGTACAAAGATTACTATAATGATAGAGATTAGCAGCGGATTAAAAGCTGCTATTTTAGTCTTTTGCCTTAAAAATACACCTATTTGATAGGATAGCAGACATAGCATTAAACTGAAAAAAACAGAATTACTTAAAAAATCAGTCATTCTTTTTTGCCTCCTCTTGCATTTCTTCTCTTATTTTTTCTTCTCTTTGTTTTTCTTCCTTTTCTACCTTTTTATCAAACTTTATGACAAATTCTGTTACCTTAGCAGAAACAGCCATTACAAGGACAGTCGAAACGAGAGTCATGACAAGTAAAGGTATAAGTACAGGTTTTAGGCTTGGCCAGATATTAATCAATCCGGCTGAACCCGGAATAAACATAAGCGGCATAATATCAATAAGGAACATGGAGCCGCCTTCTACCTGATGTAATTTAACTTTCTTTGAAACAAGTAAAGCAAGCATAATGACTAAACCATAGATGCTTGCCGGTATGGGAAGTGGTAAAATTGCTTTTAACACTTCCCCAAAAAAACTTACCAATAATATAATTAGAAATTGTCTGATAAAACGCATAAACTTCCCTACAATTCTATTAAATTAAAATCTTGCATTGTCGCTGTCATAAGCTGTGCTTCTCTCATGTGACAGCTGAATACTATAATTTGCTCCGGGACATTGTTGGCAATCCAGAGTAGGGCTGCTCTAAGCCTGATTGAATCATAATTGACAAAACTGTCGTCAAATATAAACGGCAATTCCTTGGAACGGTTTTGCATAAGTCTGCCGGCAGAAATTCTAAGTGCCAGATAGACCTGATCCATAGTACCTGAACTTGCCTGTTCAATGGGAACCAGTCTGTTCGGTGTATTTAAGAACACATTAAAATTCTCATCAATGGAGATAGAGTCATATACACCGCCTGTAATACCTTCAATAAGCTCAGAAGCATCTTTATTAAGATATAGACCGAATGAGTTTTTGATGGTTTCAGACAGATTTTTCAGTGTATCCATTGCCAAATCAATAGCATCTATCTCAAAACGAATCTTGTCATTTTCGGCTATTATATTTTTGAGAGCGGAATTGTCCTCTTTCATCTTGGCCAACTTTTCCATAAGTTTTTCAAGCTCCCACTCATTTTGCTTTTTGGCATCGATACCGCTTGCATAGGCGGCTTTTTTTGCACGAAGATTTTCAATATCCACATTCAATGCTTCACTCTTTGCAATATCGGCTGCCATCTCATCAAAAATATTTATTTTGGAACTGAGCTTTTTGTTGGCACGATGTATATTTTCCTCTGTAATAGAGTCAAATGAACCGACTCTTGCCATTGTAGCTATTAAATTCACCTTAAGTTCCGTCAGATGTCTGTTGTCCTTATTATATACAGTATAGATATATAGGGCAAAGACAAGTGATGACAGGCATATAATAATAAAAAGCACCATAGCAAATTGGTAGCTTATACCTGTAGAGGCGGTGATTACATTAGTCTTTCCGGCTTTAAAAATATATGCCGACATAAGCACACTAAGTATCGATAAAATAAGGAAAATTACAGGATAGACCTTATTAATAGATTTTTTCTTTTCAGATTCATAGGCGGAAAGATATTCATTATAGCCTCTGTTCAGCTCATCTTGAAGCTGTACTATTGTAGCTTTATCAACAAAACCCAAGTCTGAAAGATGCTGTCTTTTTGAAGCGATACTTTCTATAAGAGTTTCTTTTTGAGCATTCAAGTCCATAATTCTTTTATCTGTTATAGCATCCGCTTCTTTTAGAGTCTTCAGATGGCTTGAAAATTCAGGAGAGGAGATTTTCTTCTCCAAAGTTTTAATTTCCGTCAGATTCTGATTGTATGTCTTTGCGGCATCAGGATTTAGAGTGGCGGTAAAAGCTTTTTTCTTTTCCTTCAAAAAGTCTGATGCTTTATTTATATTTAAAGACATATTTCCTGTGGTGTTCATATTGGCAATGTAATTTTTTAATTCCACAACCATCTTGGCATCGGTGGCAGACTTCAGCTGTGAGATACTTACAGTATTTGAGTAGGCTGTTTCAGTAAGCCCGCAAAGTACTTCCTTCAAAAATTCGGTTGCACCTTCAACCGGTTTGCCGTCGGTTTCATTGATAATGGCAAAGGGGGTTGTAGCCGTTTTTGTAAAGTCTCTTTCGATACGATATGCTCTTTCACGGTATGAGAAGCGAAGACTTCCGCCGTAGATATCGCCGTTTCCCCAGGGCTTAAACTTAGTCCATGTATCACTTTTACTGGCTCTGCCCTTGGCTCTTTCAAGACCGTAGAGCATTGCTTTGATAAACATAAATATGGTGGATTTTCCGGCTTCATTATAGCCGTATACAATATTCATATTGTCGCCGAAGACCAAATCCTTGTTCTTGAATTTACCGAAGCCGTTTATATGTAGGCTAAGCAGTCTCATGTCCTCCCCCCTTCATCAGTAGTTCTAAGAAGTGCATTGATACCATAGTAAAGAGCCTTTTTATCAAGTTTACTCATATTCGGTCTGTCAAGCTCACGTATAAAAAATCCTATCATATCGGACGGATGTTCTGCAAAAAGTTTTGCAAAGTCATATTTCGGCTCCGAATCATCTATAATTTCAGCAATCCTTAGTGTAGAGGACAAAGATTCCAGATCAAATTCAACATCCGGATCTCTAAGCCCCTTTATTTTGAATCTATATATGTTTTGTTTACCTTTTTTATTGATTGTCTCTGTAAGAGATGTATGCAGCTCTGAGTTGGTAGTCTCCGGAGTGACATTGATGGTGAGTGAAATATATGAAGTGTTTGAAATTTTGATAAATTCAAATTCCTTCATAACTCTGGTTTCATTGTCAATCTCGCCGTAATAAATTCCATGGTCACCGGTTTCAGTCATATCCAGAGGTTCAGGTGAACCGCAATAAGCCATATGTCTGTCAAAAAGTACTTCATGCTTATGTATATGTCCGAGAGCAATATAAGATGAAGAAATCTTGTTAAGTTCATTCTTATCAAATGGCAGATGCGTAGCATCACCACCATGTAACAGAAGAATTTTCACTCTGTCATTCTCACGAATAGAGAGTCCTGAAACTATATTTTCCTTGACCTCCCTGTCATGATATGAAAATCCGTAGATTTCTGTATTTATATCAGGAAAATATACACTGCTGATAGTGGGAGTGGACAAATAAACCACATTTTTTGCCCAAGGAAAGGTAAGTATATTATTATTTTCCCTTAAGCAGTCGTGGTTTCCGGCTATGATAACTACCTTAGTATCAGGTATTGTGGAAAAAAGGAAATTGACTTCCTTTAAATCACGACTAAACGGCTGAGAGTGGAAGAGGTCTCCGGCTATAAGTAAAAGGTCAACTTCCTTTTTCTTTGCAACTTCAATAATCTTTTGAAGTGAAGCTTTGACGGCATCAGCCCTTTCCTTACCCCATGGTTTATTTGAATCAGGTTTCATACCATAATGAATATCACCTGTATGTATAAATTTCATATGGCTAAATATCACCTCCACATTATAATTCGCAATTGCCTACTGTTCTTGGAAACGGGAGTACATCTCTGATATTTGACATTCCGGTAAGATACATAACACAACGCTCAAAGCCGAGACCGAAACCTGCATGTCTTGTTGAACCGTATTTTCTAAGGTCTAAATAAAAGTCATAATCTTCAGATTTCATTCCAAGTTCCTCTATTCTTTTCAGAAGTTTGTTATAGTCATCCTCTCTTTGACTTCCTCCGATAATCTCACCTATTCCCGGAACAAGACAGTCCATAGCGGCTACAGTCTTTTTGTCATCATTTTCTTTCATATAAAATGCCTTAATTTCCTTCGGATAATCTGTAACGAATATAGGCTTTTTGAATACCTGTTCTGTAAGAAAACGTTCATGTTCGGTTTGAAGGTCACATCCCCAAGAAACCTTGTATTCAAAGTTGTCATTGTTCTTTTCAAGAATATCAATAGCCTCAGTATATGTAACTCTTCCAAATTCGGAATTTGCAACATGATGCAATCTCTCTAAAAGTCCCTTGTCCACAAATTGATTGAAGAATTCCATCTCGGGTGCAGCATTTTCAAGAACATAGTTTATTATATATTTTAGCATACTTTCAGCCAAATCCATATTGTCATTTAAATCACCGAATGCAAATTCCGGCTCAATCATCCAAAACTCTGCCGCATGTCTGGTAGTATTTGAATTTTCAGCTCTGAATGTAGGACCGAAGGTATAGATATTTCTAAAAGCCATAGCAAAAGTCTCACCGTTAAGCTGTCCTGAAACGGTAAGGTTGGTTTCCTTACCGAAAAAGTCTTTGGAAAAGTCTACACTTCCGTCTTTGTTAAGAACAGGATCCCTAGGTTCAAGAGTGGTAACTCTAAACATCTCACCTGCACCCTCGGCATCGCTACCTGTGATAATCGGTGTATGTACATACACAAAATCTCTTTCCTGAAAGAACTTGTGTATAGCATATGCAATAAGAGATCTCACTCTAAACACTGCCTGGAATGTATTTGTTCTCGGGCGAAGATGTGTAATGGTTCTAAGATACTCAAGTGTATGTCTTTTCTTTTGAAGAGGGTAGTCAGGAGTTGATTCGCCTTCTATATCTATATGTGCGGCCTGTATCTCAAAAGGTTGTTTTGCATCCGGAGTTGCTATTAATGTGCCTTTTACAATAAGTGCGGCACCCACATTTATCTTTGTTAATTTATTAAAATCAGGGAGTGTATCATTATATACTACCTGCATTTGTTCAAAATAACTTCCGTCACTTATAACTAAAAATCCAAATGATTTTGAATCTCTATTGCTTCTTACCCATCCACCGATTGTGATTTCACTGCCAATATACTTTTTGCTGTCTTTGTATATTTCTCTCACTGTTGTCAGCTTCATTAGATTTCCTCCTTAATACCGTTTAGGCATAAATTTAGTAACATCTAATTATACCATAAAAAGTTTTGTTTCGACAACTTAAGAACAATATAATTTTGTGTTTTATTTATCACTAAGAAATTTATGAATATCTAACAAAAATAATATAAAAACTTTGTGCAATTTTCTTGGTTAATATATGGGTCAAATAAGTGAGAGAAGAGTATAAAGACCAAATATGGAATTTTGGCAAAACATAGAAAAAAAACATGTTAAAATAAAATCTTTTATTCACAATCGTGTAAAGTTGTGATATAATTCTAATGTAAGCATAAGGAATTAACATTAGGCAACGAGGTGTGGATATGATTAAAAAGGAAATGATAGCTATGCTGTTGGCTGGTGGCCAAGGCAGTCGTCTTGGTGTGTTGACACATAATGTGGCAAAACCAGCAGTTTCTTTTGGCGGTAAGTACAGAATTATAGATTTTCCATTGAGCAATTGTATTAACTCAGGTGTTGATACAGTTGGAGTCTTGACTCAGTACCAGCCTCTGAGACTGAATACCCATATTGGAATTGGTATTCCATGGGATTTGGATAGGAACATGGGAGGTGTTACTGTATTACCGCCATATGAAAATGCTGCAGGTAGTGACTGGTACTCAGGTACTGCCAATGCAATTTACCAAAATCTTGAATATATGGAGAGCTATAATCCGGACTACGTTTTGATACTTTCCGGTGATCACATATATAAGATGGACTATGAGGTAATGCTTGATTATCATAAGGCAAATAATGCAGACGTGACTATAGCAGCTATGCCTGTTTCGATGGAGGAGGCATCAAGATTTGGAATATTGATAACCGATGAACATAGTAAGGTGACGGAGTTTGAAGAGAAACCTAAGCATCCAAGGTCAAATCTTGCTTCGATGGGAATATATATTTTCTCATGGAAAGTACTTAGGGATTCTTTACTTGAACTGTCAAATGTAGCGGGATGTGATTTTGGTAAACATATTATTCCTCATGTGTTTAACAATGGCGGTAGAATTTTCAGTTATGAATATAACGGCTATTGGAAAGATGTGGGTACTTTAGAGTCATATTGGGAAGCCAATATGGGACTTGTGGATATTATACCTGAGTTTAATCTCTATGAAGAATATTGGAAGATATATACTAAGGGTGATATCATAACGCCGCAATATATAGCATCTACTTCTGTTATAAACAAAAGCATCATTGGAGAAGGTGTGGAAATTTATGGAGAGGTGAACAACTCGGTTATAGGTGCCGGAGTTGTTATTGAAGAGGGGGCTGTAGTTAATGACTCCATAATAATGAAAGGCAGCAGAATAGGGGCAAACTCTAAAGTAAACAAGGCTATTATAGCTGAAAATTCTGTAGTTGGAAAAGATTGCGAGATAGGTGCTTTCGAATTTTGTGAAAGCAAGTATGATAAAAAGGTTTATAATTGTGATCTGGCAGTTATTGGAGAAAGAACAAATATTCCTGAAGGAGTTGTTATAGGTAAGAATACAGCTATTTTAGGAGATACAACCATAGAAGACTATGTGGACAGACAACTTTTAAGTGGTGACTTCATTGTAAAGGTAGGTGGCAGATTATGAGAGCGATAGGAATAGTGTTGGCGGGTGGAAACTCAAAGAGGATGAAAGAACTATCCAACAAGAGGGCTATTGCCGCAATGCCTATAGCCGGAAGTTATAGAAGTATAGATTTTGCACTCAGCAACATGTCAAATTCACATGTACAGAAAGTGGCTGTATTTACACAGTATAATTCAAGATCTCTAAATGAACATTTGAGTTCATCAAAGTGGTGGGATTTTGGAAGAAAACAGGGTGGATTATTTGTTTTTACACCGACTATTACCGCTGAGAGTTCGGATTGGTATAGAGGTACTGCAGATGCACTGTACCAAAATCTGATTTTTTTAAAAAGATCTCATGAGCCGTATGTTATTATATGTGCAGGTGACGGTGTTTATAAACTTGACTATAATAAAGTATTGGAGTATCATATAGAAAAGAAGGCAGATATTACTGTAGTATGCAAAAAAGCGAATGATACAGAAGATTTGACTAGATTCGGTATGGTTTCAATAAATGACGACGGTCGGATAGTCAGTTTTGAGGAAAAACCGATAGTTACGGATTCTGTAAATATATCTTGTGGTATTTACATTATCAGAAGAAGGCAGCTTATTGAACTGATTGAGAGAAGTATAGCGGAGGACAGATATGACTTTGTAAAAGATATCTTGATCAGATACAAAAATTTAAAGAGAATATACGCATATAAGCTTAATACATATTGGAGCAATATAGCTTCGGTAGACTCGTATTATAAGACTAATATGGATTTTCTCAAGAAAGAAGTGAGAGATCATTTCTTTGTAGAATATCCGGGCGTTTATTCCAAGGTTGACGATTTGCCGCCGGCGAAGTATAATCCGGGGGCTAAGGTGTCAAATTCACTTATTGCAAGTGGCTGTATTATAA
The DNA here is from genome assembly GCF_000185385.1 of Lachnoanaerobaculum saburreum DSM 3986. Taxonomy (GTDB): domain Bacteria; phylum Bacillota; class Clostridia; order Lachnospirales; family Lachnospiraceae; genus Lachnoanaerobaculum; species Lachnoanaerobaculum saburreum. The sequence continues at coordinate 2,064,557 of NZ_GL622296.1, read as the reverse complement.
ACGGTACAGTTGAAAACTCAGTTCTTTTTAATAAATCGTACATAGGTAACGGTTGTATAATTAGAAATTCTGTTATTTTGAATGATGTATATATCGGTGACAATTCAGTTATTGAGAATTGTATTGTAGAGAGCCGAGATACAATACGTGCAAATTCGACTTATAGTGGGACAGCAGAGCAAGTCAGAATAGTAATAGAAAAAAATGAAAGATATACTCTTTAAGGAGATTAAGGGGGGATTCAAATAATGCAGATTACTGATGTCAGAGTTAGAAGAATTGATAAAGAAGGTAAGATGAAGGCTGTTGTTTCTATCACTTTGGACAATGAGTTTGTTATTCATGATATTAAGGTGATTGAAGGTGAGAAGGGATTGTTTATTGCTATGCCAAGTAGAATGGCGGCAGACGGCGAATACAGAGATATCGCACATCCTATAAATTCTCAGACAAGAGAACTTATTTCAGAGACAGTCATCGGAAAGTATGAAGCAATGTTGCTTGAAGGGGCAGCAGATGTAAATGTATAATTTGTTGAGTGTGAAATTTATATAATGAAGTTTTTGTGGGGCTGTGAAAACAGCCCCTGTTTGTATTTATGTCTGTTTTTACTGTGCTTGATAGATTGGAGTTTTCTTGATATAATCAAACTGGGCTTTCTTAATGAGAGTATAAGAGTTTTACCTTATAAGGGTTAAGACATTATTTTTATATAATGGAGATGCTATGAAAAATAAAAAAAATACAAAAGCACTATTAGGAAAAAATATAGGGTATTCACTTATAGTCTTGGTATTTTTACTTGTAATATTACTTGTTGCACCGGGTAGAGGCTGCGGTGCAATAATTTTTTTGCTGGCACTGTCGGCAATAATATATATTGTTATATGGTATATCGGATTAATTAAAAATTTGCAAAATTATATGGTGGAATATTCTATGGCAAGTGAAAATACACAGAATATATTTTCACAGGATTTGGATATACCATATGCCTTGATGGATAAAAGAGGTATTATTGCTTGGAGGAATAGAGCTTTTAACGGACTTGTTCAAAAGGACAGGCTTGCAAAAAAAGATATTCATGCAATGTTTAAAAACATTACTTCATCAGATATAGAAAATATCTCTGATAAAGCGGATTTTCATGATGAGTATCAGGGGAAGAAGTACAGGATTAGAATAACAAGATTATATGTAGACGAAACATTTGTATATACAGTATGCCTTTTTGATGAGACTGATTTGATTGAACTGAGGATTCAAAAAGAAGATTCAAAACTTGTAGTCGGACTGATGTACATGGACAACTATGATGAAGCTATGGAAAGTGTAGAAGAGGTAAGACATTCAATTTTGGAGGCATTGATTGACAGAAAGATAAACCAATATATAAACGGATTTAACGGTATTGTAAAAAAACTTGAAAAAGACAAGTTCTTCTTTATTATAAAGAAAGAAAATCTGGACTCTGCAATAGAAGTAAGATTTGATATTTTAGAAGATGTAAAGTCTGTGAATATCGGTAATGAGATGAGTATTACTTTAAGTATAGGCATAGGATACGGAAGTGAGAATCTAGCCAGAAACTATGAACTTGCCAGAATGGCTATGGATATGGCACTTGGAAGAGGTGGTGACCAGGCTGTAGTAAAGACTGAGGATGATATAAGATATTTCGGCGGTAAGGCTCAAACTGTAGAGAAGCAGACCAGAGTAAAGGCAAGAGTAAAAGCACATGCTTTTAGAGAACTGCTTGAAAATAAGGATAAGGTCATCATAATGGGACATAAGATGCTTGATATGGATGCTTTCGGTGCCGCAATAGGTATTTGGAGGATTGCTACACATCTGAATAAAAAAGCATATATACTTATGAGCGATGTCAATCCGTCTGCAAAACCGATGATAGAAAAGTTTAAAGCACCTGAGTATCCTGAAGACCTGTTTATGTCTGAGGAAAGGGCGTTAAACAGTCTGACAAATGATTCATTGGTAGTTGTAGTGGATGTAAACAGACCAAGTATCACAGAAGGACCTTCACTTTTAAAGAAAGCGAAGAATATAGTGGTGCTTGACCACCACAGGCAAAGCAATGAAATTATTACAAATGCAACATTGTCATATGTGGAGACATTTGCATCATCCGCTTGTGAAATGGTATCAGAGATAGTGCAGTATATATCTGATGATATTAAGTTAAAGACTTTGGAAGCTGATGCTATGTATGCAGGAATTGTTATAGACACACAGAATTTTAATGTTCAAACCGGTGTGAGAACTTTTGAAGCCGCCGCATTCTTGAAGCGAAGCGGTGCGGATGTTACAAGAGTCAGAAAGATGTTTAGAGAAGATGCCGCAGATTATCTGGCTAAGGCGGAAGCAATACATAATGCAGAGATATATGAAGATTATTATGCTATAAGTGAATGTGACTCTGCAAATACGGCATCACCTACTTTGGTATGTGCTCAGGCTGCAAATGACCTTTTGAACATAAAGGGAATAAAGGCAAGTTTTGTTTTGACGGTATATAATAATCTCATATATATCAGTGCCAGATCTATGGATGAGGTAAATGTGCAAACTATTATGGAAAAACTTGGAGGTGGCGGACATCGTTCTGTAGCCGGAGCACAGATAAAAGAAGGAAGTATAGAAGATGCTAAAAACCGGGTAAAGCAGGTTTTGAAGGAATTGATTGAGAGAGGTGAATTATAATGAAGGTTGTTTTATTGGAAGATGTAAAATCTTTGGGAAAAAAGGGAGAAATAGTAGAAGTAAGTGAGGGATATGCCAGAAACTTTATTATACCTAAGAAAAAAGGTGTAGAGGCAAATAATGAGAATCTAAATACACTGAAATTACAAAAGGCAAATGAAGAAAAGATAGCAAAGGAAAAACTTGAGGCGGCAAGGGAGCTTGCAGCCAAGTTAAATAATGCAAGCATTTCACTGAGTATAAAGAGCGGAAAAGACGGAAGAGCTTTCGGTTCCGTATCGTCAAAGGAGATTGAGGAGGCTATAAAGGCCCAACTGGGTCTTGAGATAGATAAGAAAAAACTTGTTATTGCAGAGCCGATAAAGACTTTCGGAAATCATGAGGTAAAAGTAAAGCTGCATAAGGATGTTACAGCCGGCTTAAATGTAAAAGTTGGAGAAGCGTGATGGAAGAGGCTCCGGTTAAAAGAGTGATGCCGAACAGCATAGATGCCGAGAAAGCGGTTCTTGGCTCTATGTTGCTTGACAAAGAAGCAACTGCAACCGCCATAGAAATGCTGGATAAGGATGATTTTTACAGCAAGGCATATGGTATTGTATTTGAATGTATGGTGGAGCTTTTTAATGAGGGAAAGCCGATAGATCTGGTACTTATTCAGAATAAATTGATTGAAAAGCAGGTACCTCCGGATATAACAGGTCTGGATTTTTTCAGAGGTATAATGGATTCCGTACCTACATCAGCCAATATAAAGAATTACTCCAAGATAGTTAAAGACAAGTCAAATCTTAGAAAACTTATCAAGGTGTCACAAGAGATAGTAAATGACTGCTATGCAGGTGAGAAAAGTGTAGATGAGCTGTTTGCAAAGACTGAAAATGATATCTTTAAGTTACTTGAGAGTAAGGAGACCAAGGATATAGTGCCTATAAATGAAGTGGTGCTGAAGGTACTTGATAAGATTGAATCCGCATCTAAAAACAGTGAGACCGTCACAGGTATACCTACCGGTTTTATTGATTTGGATTATAAGACCAGTGGATTACAGCCTTCAGATCTTGTTTTGGTGGCTGCAAGACCTTCTATGGGAAAGACTGCATTTGTGCTTAATATAGTGCAAAATATTACTATGAAAAAGAAAATATCCTGTATGGTATTTTCACTTGAAATGAGTGCGGAGCAGCTTGTAAACAGGCTTTTAAGCATGGAGAGCAATGTTGATTCACAGAAACTTAGAACAGGTAATCTGAATGATAATGACTGGAACAGCCTGATAGAGGGTGCTGTGAATGTAGGTTCTTCTACACTTGCTATTGATGATACTCCGGGTATCTCTATAAATGAGCTAAGATCAAAATGCAGGAAGATGAAGCTTGAGAAGGGGCTTGATATTATAATCATTGATTATTTGCAGTTGATGAGCGGAAGCGGTAAATCAAATATAAGCAGGCAACAGGAAATCTCGGATATTTCAAGAAGCCTTAAGGCATTGGCAAGGGAGATGAAGGCACCTGTTATTGCACTGTCACAGCTTTCAAGAGCTTGTGAGACAAGGCCTGATCACAGACCCATGCTTTCAGATTTGAGAGAGTCGGGTGCAATAGAGCAGGATGCCGATGTTGTCATGTTTTTATACAGAGATGACTACTACAATAAGGACACCGAGCATCCGAATGAGGCGGAGGTAATCATTGCAAAGCAAAGAAACGGTGCAATAGGCACAATCAACCTTGTTTGGAAACCGGATATAACAAAGTTTGTAAATATGGCGAGATAAACGGTCTCGCTTTTTTGTATTGTTTTAAACAATAAAAAGGACCTGCAAAAGCAGGTCCCTATGATAAGCATTATTACCTGAGCAAGTAATAATTAAGCTATAATAGCCTCTGTAGGACAAACTGAAGCGCAAGTTCCACAATCAATGCAAGCATCAGCATCAATATTGTACTGTGTATCTCCCTGTGAGATTGCACTTACAGGACACTCACCTTCACAAGTTCCACAACTAACGCACTTATCTGTAATTGTATATGCCATTGAAATTTCCTCCTAAATTTATATGTTTCTCTTACTTGTTTACATTCTAATATATAATGAAGAAAATAACAAGAGATATTTTTGATGTATTGAATAAAATACAAGTAAGTTAGGCAGTACTAACTATACAAATTATACAATGCTTTACAGATACTGTGAAACTAAAATCTGTCGGCTTGCTTTTAAACAGTTTTTAGTATATAATAACTAATCAAGTTTAAGAAAAAAGGGGAAATAACAATGACCTTATTGGAAAATTGGAGAAATAAAGCTTATGGCGATGCAACAGATGATAAGCAAAAAGAGGAGATTTGGAAGAATTACTTTTTAGTGGAAAAGGGTATCTATGAGAAGATTCTAAAAAATCCTAATGATATTATCACCTGTACAGTAGCTGAATTGGCAACAAAATTTGATACGGATATACAGACTGTCACAGGCTTCTTAGACGGAATAAATGACTCACTTAACAAGCCTAATCCTATTGAAGAGATGAAAGAGGATACTGTAATCAGTCTTGATATCAACCTTGAAAAGCTCTACTACAACATGGTGGAGGCTAAAGCGGATTGGCTCTACAATCTGCCGCAGTGGGATGCTCTTTTAAGTGAAGAAAAGAGAAAAGAGCTGTATAAGTCACAAAAGAAGAGCGGAACTGTAGTTAAGGAAAAGAAAGTCGGCAGAAATGACCCATGTCCATGCGGAAGCGGAAAGAAATATAAGTTCTGCTGCGGTAAGAACTGAATAAAGGTAGTGTTTTAGGTGGCGGTTTGACTGTCACCTAAAATTTTAAGGATAAATAATGGAACAGTATACAAACTTTGCAAAAGTATATGATTTATTCATGGACAATGTACCTTATAATAAATGGGTGCAGCAGATAAAAGATATATTGCAGGCCGAGAATATATATGACGGACTGGTATGTGATCTGGGTTGTGGAACAGGCACGATAACTGAGAGCCTCGCAAACAGCGGCTATGATATGATTGGAATAGACAATTCATATGATATGCTGGATGTTGCGACGGAAAAGAAATTTGAGTCGGGTCATGATATATTGTATTTATGTCAGGATATGAGAGAGTTTGAACTTTACGGTACTGTAAAAGCTATAGTGTCAAGATGTGACAGTCTGAATTATATACAAAGTTTGAAAGATTTAAAGCATGTATTTGCACTGGTAAATAATTATCTTGATCCGAACGGTCTTTTTATTTTTGATATTAATACCGTCTACAAATATCAAAATATTCTAAGTGACAACACTTTTGCAGAAGTAAGAGATGCGGCAAGCTTTATATGGGACAATTCATATGACAGTGAAAAAAGAATCAATGAATATGATTTAAATCTGTTTATAAAGCTTGAAGGCAATACATATAAGAGATTTGAAGAAAGACATGTGCAAAGAGCATTCACATTTGAAGAGATAGTGTCTGCTGTAGAGTCAAGTAAAATGGTACTTGAAAGTTATGTGGATGCGGATAATCTTAAAGCTGTAAGTGAATGTACGGAGAGGATACTTTTTGTAGCCAGAGAGAAAGGTAAGTAAATGAAGGATTATATGGTGAAAGCCACGGCAGCAGACGGATATATCAGAGCGTTTGCAGCTACTACAAAATATTTGGTCGAAGAGGCAAAAAATGACCACAATACATCACCGGTTGCAACTGCCGCACTTGGCAGAATGCTTACAGCCGCTGTAATGATGGGAAGTATGATGAAGGGAGAAAAAGACCTTCTTACACTGAAGATAGAAGGAGACGGACCGCTTGGCGGAGTGATTGCCACTGCAAACAATCATGGAGAAGTTAAAGGATATCCGTTTAATCCTGTCGTACTGATTCCTGCAAATGCAAAGGGAAAACTTGATGTGGCTGAGGCTATCGGTGTAGGACTTATGAGTGTAATAATGGACACAGGTATGAAGGAACCCTATGTGGGTCAGGTGGCACTGCTCTCCGGTGAGATAGCGGAGGATTTGACATACTACTATGCTACAAGTGAGCAGACTCCGTCAAGTGTGGGACTTGGTGTGCTTTTGAATAAGGATAATACTGTAAAAGCTTCAGGCGGATTTATAATACAGCTGATGCCCGGTTGCCCTGATGAAGCAATAGATAAATTAGAAGCAAAAATAAATAATCTGAGTCCGGTTACAACAATGTTAAGTGAAGGAATGTCGCCAAATGATATTTTAAAGCATATTCTAGGTGATATGAATCCTGAATTTAATGAAAGTCTTGATCTTTCATTTAAGTGCAACTGCAATAAAGACAGAATTGAAAAGGCACTTATAAGTGTAGGAGAAAAAGAACTGAAAGAAATGATAGATGAGGGTAAGCCTATAGAGGTGAAATGTCATTTTTGTAACAAGGCATATGAATTTAAGGTGGATGAACTTGAGAAGATGTTAAAGACGGCTACATTAAAATAGTTTAAACCAAAATAGTTTAAACCGGATTTGAAAACGGTGTCAAGTTTGTAAAAATAAAAAAGAGCTCTATAAAGAGCTCTTTAAACATATTTGATTACCTAACGACTGTAACATTTACAGCCTGCGGACCCTTGGCACCCTCTGTCAAATCATATTCGACCGAGTTTCCCTCATCAAGAGTCTTAAATCCGTCCATGTTTAAATCAGAAAAATGTACGAATACATCATTTCCACCTTCATCTGAGATGAAACCGTAACCTTTCTGGTTATTAAACCACTTAACTGTACCTCTGTTCATAATAATGCCTCCAAATAAATAAGTGTAACCACAGAAAAAAGTTAAATAGCTTGCAATATTACAGGCTCAATAATCCGGTTTAGGGATAATTATAAGTCGTTATTTGTTTTGATGAAAGTAAAACTTTCTATTATCAAGCATTCTAGTGGTAATTTTTATCTGCAATATTATATTATCATAGAATGTATGTATTGTCAAATATTTTATTAGAGGAGATAGATATTTATGCATAATAACAGTGTATTTAATCATTTAAAGACTATAAATAAACATAAAGCCCTTGTAATGGACCTTTGTTTTAAAATTGGCTTAATTAAGCAAGGTTTACTACACGATTTGAGCAAATATTCACCTGAAGAGTTCTTGATCGGTATCAAATATTACAGGGGAGACAGAAGTCCGAACTCGGTAGAGAAACTTGATAAGGGATATTCAAGTGCATGGCTGCATCATAAAGGAAGAAATAAGCACCATTTTGAGTATTGGATTGACTATGGAAAAGATATGAAAGACGGCTTACAGGGTATGAAAATGCCTTTAAAATATGTGCTTGAGATGTGTTGTGACAGAATAGCCGCCTCAAGAGTGTACTCGGGAAGTGAATATACAACGGATGTTCCTTGGAATTATTACTGCAAAAGAAGGGACTATATGGATATTCATAAGGACACAAGGGCTTTGCTTGAAAAGATTCTCCTTATAAACAAGAATGAGGGGGAAAAGAAGGCTTTGGCTTACATGAGATGGATGCTGAAACATCCATATTTATACTAAAAAGAACTTATGTATCAATAAAAATTGTTTGAGATATACAATTAAAAGTAATATAAAACCCTTATAATCTGATTTTATAAGGGTTTTATAAAATATAGGTCCTATTCGTATATTTTTATATCAATTTTCTGAATAATCCAATCATTGTTTTAAAAGTTTGAATTGTTTGAGCATTTCGATGGCGTATTCTTTGAAAAAAACATTGTCTGAAAAATTAAGTTTTGCTAAATTTATATATTTTTCTTTGGATTTATATTCTTTTTTAAAGATTTCACTAACCGATTCTGTATTAAAGCATGGAATATACTCGGCAACTTGCTTTATATAGGCGGTCTGCCTTGTTGCTTTCTTTTTTACACTCTTATCTACAAATTCACCTATACTTTTATGTACGGCATAGTCTTCAATTGTCAGATAATAGTAGTCTTTGTAGTTCTTAAAGAAAAACTTAAGCTCGGATTTCAATATAGGTATGGTAAGTGTAAGCTTATTCCCTGAGGCATCTAAAAATACATCATTTTCAATGCTTAAATTATAATCAAGATATTCACTACAGGTATAACAAAGTGTAAGATAATCTGTATTCTTTTTAATATCTGAGAGTATAAAATCCGAATTAAAGAAGTCCACAAAGGAGAGCATCTCAACGACCTTTAACATACCAAGTAAATCTTTTTCATTGTGTAGGAGCAGAAGATGTAGGATTTTTTCGTCACGACTGTTTGTGTAATCGTAGTAAAACTTTATAAGTGTACCTCCGTCATACTTATCCTCTCTGTAAAGCCCGAGAAATTCTTCCAAGGACTTTTGGTTCATTCTTTCAAGCCCAAGCGGCTTTTTCAAATATCTGATTTCTTTGTATATATCAAGGCTTTTGTAATCTGTAAGAGGATTGAAGATGTAGTACTGCTTGGCACATTCTCTGATATATGGCAAATCAAAGCCGTCACCGTTAAAATTGATAATTGTATCAAACTCTATTGCATATTCAAAAAAAGCCTGTAACACATCCGTTTCATCAGAGAGGCTTTCACAAAACCACTGTTTAAATATAATATTATCGTTATCAACATTTATACAGCCTATAAGATACAGGTTTGAGTTTTTGGGACTTAGTCCGGTAGTTTCGATATCAAAAAAAAGCAGTTTTTTGATATCGCCTATTTTTGATAAATCATAGTGTATATTATTTTTAAATTTCTTTGTTATCTCTTTCATATCTGTATTATAATAGTTATTCGGATGTAAATCAAGGAATTGCGAAAGTATGTTCGATTTTAATTGATTTATAATCCTGTATTATGTTATGATAAAATACAGATAGAAATAAATGTAACAGATTTTAGGAAGAACTATGATTGCATATATAAGAGGAATTGTAACAGAAAAGAATGTAAATACTGTAACGGTGGAATGTAGCGGTATAGGATATGAGATTTTTGCCACAGGCAGGGATATTGACAAGCTCTCAAAAGGGAGTGAGGTGCTTATCCATACATATTTGAAGATTTCCGAGGATGCACATACATTATACGGTTTTTTGAATAAGGATGATATGGTTATGTTCAAAAAGCTTATTATAGTGAATGGAGTAGGTCCGAAGGCTGCACTCAGTATAATGAATACATTAAACAGTTTTGATCTGAAAATTGCGATAGTAACTGAGGATTATAAAGCAATATGTGCGGCGGTGGGTGTAGGTTCAAAGATTGCAAAAAAGATAATACTTGAGCTGAAGGAAAAAGTTAAACCGGATGATATAGGTACTTTAGAAGCGGCAGACACAAGCGATAACAGTGTAGTGTCTGAGGCTTTAGAGGCATTGGTATCACTTGGATATTCCAACAGTGAAGCTTATAAAGCTATAAAAGAAATTGAAGTCAAAAATACCGATACAACAGAGGATATACTGAAACTTGCATTAAAGAAGATGTTATAAAGTGAGTGTGAAGATGGAAAAAAGGATAATTTCAACTGAGATAACAAAAGAGGACAAGCAGATAGAAAAAAGCTTAAGACCTCAGTTTTTGAACGAATATATCGGACAGGAAAAGATTAGAAAAAATCTCAAAGTATATATAGATGCCGCCAAGTTTAGAAATGAGAGTCTTGATCATGTGCTGTTTTACGGACCTCCGGGACTTGGAAAGACTACACTTTGTAATATAATTGCAAATGAGATGGGTACCAATCTGAAAGTGACTTCAGGTCCCGCTATTGAAAAACCCGGTGATATGGCGGCTATATTAAATAATCTGAATGAGGGAGATGTATTGTTTGTAGATGAAATACATAGACTTAACAGGCAGGTGGAAGAGGTATTATATCCTGCAATGGAAGATTTTGTAATAGATATTGTGATAGGTAAAGATGCAGGAGCCAGAAGTATCAGACTTGATTTGCCGAAGTTTACTCTTGTGGGAGCTACCACCAGAGCGGGACTGCTTACCGCACCGCTTCGTGACAGATTCGGTGTGGTACAAAAACTTGAGTTTTATAATACAGATGAACTAAAGGAGATTGTGAGGCGTTCCGCAACAGTGCTTGGTGTGGAGATAGATAATAATGGTGCCATAGAAATTGCAAGGAGAAGCCGCGGTACACCCAGACTGGCAAACAGACTGCTAAAACGTGTCAGAGATTTTGCACAGGTAAAATACAACGGAATCATTGATAAAGGAGTGGCGGATTTTGCACTTGATACTTTGGATGTAGACAAGCTTGGACTTGACAACAATGACAGAATGATTCTGCTTACAATAATAGAAAAATTTGGAGGCGGTCCTGTAGGACTTAATACCCTAAGTGCGGCCATAGGAGAGGATGCAGGTACACTTGAGGAGGTATATGAGCCATATTTGCTGATGAACGGACTTATAAACAGAACTCCGGGCGGAAGAGTTGCAACAGAGAATGCATATATCCACCTTGGTATTGAAATGAAAGGTTGATGATGAAAATAACGGAACTTTTGGCACCTGCCGGCTCTTATGAGAGCTTAGTGGCGGCAGTAAATGCAGGAGCGGATGCCGTATATATAGGTGGAAAGAAGTTTTCCGCCAGAGCATATGCAGACAACCCGGATGAGGATATACTTATAAAAGGAATTGAGTATGCTCATACTTTCGGTGTAAATATATATATGACAATAAATACACTTTTTAAAGAAAGTGAGATGAATGAACTCTTTGACTATATAAAGACCTATTACAATGCAGGTATTGATGCGGTGATTGTGCAGGATTTAGGTGTGTTTGAGTTTATCAGGAAGCATTTTAAAAAGCTTCCGATACATGCCAGTACACAGATGACAATTACAGGAAGTTACGGTGCAATATTTTTGAAAAATATAGGTGCAAGCAGAATAGTTCCCGCCAGAGAAATATCACTTGCTGAGATAAAAGATATAGATAATAAATGTGATATAGAGATAGAGTGTTTTGTACATGGAGCACTTTGCTATTCATACTCAGGTCAATGTCTGATGAGTTCTATAATAGGCGGAAGAAGCGGCAACAGAGGCAGATGTGCACAGACTTGCAGACTGCCATATGATCTGTATGAAGACGGTAAAAAGTTAAATAAGTCTGATGAGAGAAATCTTTTAAGTTGTAAAGATCTGTGTAGTCTTGATATTTTGCCTGATTTGATAGAGGCAGGTATTGACTCTCTTAAGATAGAAGGAAGGATGAAGTCTCCAAGATATACCGCAGGAGTGGTCGGTATCTGGAGAAAGTACCTTGATCTGTATAATGATAAGAAAAGAACAGGCTATAAGGTAGATAAGGCGGACAGGAAGCTTTTGCTTGATTTATTTGACAGAGGCGGTCAGACTGAAGGCTACTATAAGAGGCATAACGGTAGAGATATGATAGCAATACATGAAAAACCTGCAAATAGGGATGTGAATGCCGATTACTTTAATTATCTTGATAAGACCTTTGTAGAGGGCAGGAGAGCGGTATCTGTCTTTGGCAAAATAAAGATAAAAGAGGATATGCCGATAGTATTTGATATAGCTGTGAAAGACTTAAGACAGACATATGGCAGAGAAAGTCAGGTAAACAGTATATCGGTAAAAGTCTTTGGGGAGTCGCCGCAGCCGGCAAGGACAAGGGCAAGCAGTGTTACCGATGTGGAAAAACAGCTTAAAAAGACCGGTAATACTCTTTTCAGTATTGAAAGGCTGGATATTGAAATGGATGGTGATCTGTTTATTCCGGTCAAAGTGTTGAATGAGTTAAGAAGAGAGGCGATTGATAAACTTTATCAAAAGATATTGGACAGATATAGAAGAGATGACAGTGATGTGATTGCCTATACCGGCTTTATCTATCCCGGTGTTGCTGCAAAGACTGAAAGCAAAAGTAGAGTAAAGTTTAATATACTCTGTGAAACTATGGAACAAGTAGATGCCGTGCTTGATTTTGCAAGAAGTACTGATTTTATCTTTGATGAAATCAGTATAGAAAGTGAACTTATATCCGAGCCTGAAACAGAAAAGAAAATAAAGGCTGTAAAAGATTGTGCAGGTATTTGCAATCTGTATATGCCGCATATTTTTAGAGATGAAGCCAAGTCGTTTTTTGATAAGCATTTGCAAACTATAAAAAATTGTAAATTTGATAATTTTATAGTCAGAAGCTTGGAAGAGATCTTCTATATTGATGATAAAATAGATAATAATGCGAATATTATCCTTGACTACAGTGTATATGCCTACAATAAGAATACCATAGATTTTTATAATGATAAATTTAATATAAGAAGGCTTACATATCCGCTTGAACTGAATCTGTCAGAGATAAGACAGCTTGACAATCCCGGTAATGAGATGATTGCATATGGGAAGATACCTATGATGGTATCCGCACAGTGCTTAAAAAAGACTTCAAAAGGCTGTGATCATAAAAAAGAGATACTTGTTTTGAAGGACAGAAAAAACAGTGAAATGCAGGTAAAGACACATTGTGATTTTTGTTATAACACTATCTTAAATTCAAAGCCTCTTTCAATTCTCGGCATGGAAAACGAAGTAAAAAAGATATCACCCGGTATTCTAAGGCTTTGGTTTACTACAGAAAATGTAAGTGAAACAAAGACTGTGCTGAGAAAATATATAGATAATTTTTATAATAATGTCACCGTTTCAAATATAGATGATTTTACAAGAGGACATCTGAAAAGAGGCATAGAGTGATATCTTCTTTACTATAATGCCGCATTGGTTTATACTTCTTTTAGTTATCACTAAAGTGGAGGTGTGCAATGATAGAAGCAACTAGCTGCGGTGGTGTAGTTATATATCATGGAAAGATATTGACCTTATTTAAAAATTATAAAAATAAGTATGAGGGATGGGTTTTGCCAAAGGGAACTGTGGAACTTGGTGAGACATTTGAACAGACTGCACTAAGAGAAGTATATGAAGAGACCGGAGCAAAGGCCAGAATAGTACAATTTATAGGGACAAGCCATTATACATTTAATACAAGCACGGATTTGATTGACAAAAGAGTACACTGGTTTTTAATGAAGACAGACAGTTACTTTTCAAGACCACAAAGAGAAGAGTATTTTGTGGATTCCGGATATTATAAATATCATGAGTCCTTTCATCTGTTAAAGTTTTCAAATGAAAGGATGATGCTTGAGCGAGGTTACAATATTTACACGGAATTAAAGAGAATGAGGAGATGGGATGATAGATTTTAAAGAGTGCTATGTAATGAATCTGGAAAATGCCATGAGAGGAGCAAGAAATCCTATGAACTCATGGGCAAGATCGGACAGCGGCTATAATGAGAACGGCGATTATATTTTAGGAGAGAATGACCTTTCGCTGGCTAAAAGACTTAGGGGAGCAGGCAGCAGTGATCACAGAAAGTACTTAAGACAGATAATGGTTTCTATAGATATTACGGCTCCGCTTTACTGGTGGAAGGAATATGACACTTATAAGGTTGGAACAGTGGCAAACTCCACCTCTACAATGCATAAGATTCATTCAAAGCATTTTGAATTGGAAGATTTTTCACATGATCATCTAAGTAAGAACGGTTTGAGTATCCTGAAAAATCTTATAGATGAACTTGAAAAGATAAGAATTTTATATATAGAAAGTAAAGACAAGAAATTTTGGTACGATATTATACAGCTCTTGCCGTCAAGCTATAATCAGTTGAGAACTTGCACACTGAACTATGAGACTTTGGTGAATATATACAGGTCAAGAAAGAATCATAAGCTGGATGAGTGGAGGAGTTTTTGCGACTGGATAAAGACCTTGCCATATGCAAATGAAATCATTATATCTGAGGAGCAACATGAATATAATAGTTTCGGTAGATAAAAGGTGGGGTATCGGAAATAAAGGTAAGCTCTTAGTTTCAATACCCAGAGATAAAAAGCTTTTTAGAGAAGAGACTACCGGTAAAGTGATAATAATGGGACATAATACATTGTTATCACTTCCGGGGGCCAAGCCTCTTGCAGGCAGAAAAAATATAGTTTTATCAAATGATAAGTCTCTTACTGTAAAAGGAGCTACAGTTTTAAACAGTGTAGATGCCTGTTTAGATTACATAAAGAAAAATAATATAGATGATAATGATGTTTTTGTGATAGGAGGGGAAAGTGTTTATAATGATTTTTTACCCTATTGCAATATTGCTCATATTACATATATTGACTATGAGTATGAGGCGGACAGGCATTTTTTGAATATGGAAAAAGATGAAAATTGGGATTTGATTTTAGAAACCGAGGAAGAAACTTACTTTGATATACCATATACATTTAGATTATATAAAAGAAATAATCGGCTTTAATATTTTATTATAGTAAAAATAATCACAACAAGGATTGTAAGATTAAAGTTCTATGACTTATGTTGTGATATTATGAAAGGTAGAATAAAGGTAGAACAATGGAAAAGAAATTTGATTTGTTAACTTTCGGACAGGTACTTCTTAGACTTTCACCAGTAAGAGATGACAGACTGGTAAGAGGAGATACTCTTATCAGACAAGTGGGAGGAGCTGAACTGAATGTGGCGGTAGGTGCTTCACTGCTTGGTCTAAAGACAGGGGTTATCACCAAGTTGCCCTCACATGAGATTGGAGCTTATATAAAGAATACCATCAGATCTTATGGAATAAGTGATGATTATATAATCTATGATACCGGAAGAGATGCAAGAGTCGGTATATATTTCTATGAGCATGGTGCATATCCGAGAAAGCCGAATGTAATATATGATAGAAAGAACTCATGCTTTGAACGTATAAGTATAAATGAGTTTAAGGGTGATATGTATAAGTCCACCACATGTTTTCATACTACAGGTATTACACTGGCACTCTGTGAAAATTCAAGAGAAACGGCTATAGAAATGATAAAAAAGTTTAAAGATAACGGTTCCATTATATCGTTTGATGTCAACTTCAGGGCAAATCTATGGACAGGAGATGAAGCAAGAGTGACTATAGAAAGAATACTGCCATATGTGGACATTTTCTTTTGCTCTGAAGATACCGCCAGACTTACATTTGATAAACGTGGAGATATAAAAGAGATTATGAAATCATTTACAGATGAATATCCTATCTCAATAGTTGCGTCCACACAGAGAGTGGTACATTCTCCTAAGGTACATGACTTCGGGTCTATAATATACAATGCATATCAAAATGAGTACTACACGGAAGAACCGTATAAGTCTATTGATGTAGTGGACAGAATTGGAAGCGGTGATGCATATATTGCAGGGGCATTGTACGGATTGCTTCATTACAGACTGGATTGTAAGCAGGCTATAGCATATGGAAATGCATATTCGGCTGTGAAAAATACCATTCCGGGTGACGTTCCGTCCTCAAATTTGCATGATATTGACATTATTATTGCAGACCACAATATGACTGAAGGATATAGGTCTGAAATGAATAGATAAAGACAATTGTTTATCAAAATAAACAAAAAATTAACGAACTATTCTGATATATTGCTTTCATTCGGGTTGGTTTTTTCTTTTTTTTATGCTATTATAGATATGAGATTTTATCTATTTGGAGGAATAAACAATATGTTTCCTATTGTTAAAAAAAGAAAATTGGCTGAAAACATCTATCTTTTTGATGTTTTGGCTAAGAGAGTGGCGGCAAAATGTCTTCCCGGAGAATTTGTTATCGTAAAACAGGACAAACAGGGTGAGAGAATACCTTTAACTGTCTGTGACTATGATAGAGAGGCAGGAACGGTTACAATTGTTATTCAGGTTATTGGCGGCTCAACCAGACTGATAGCAGATGATCTTAAAGAAGGCGACGAGTTTATGGACTTTGTAGGACCGCTTGGAAATGCAAGTGATCTTATATCGGAAGATATTGAAGAACTTAAGAAAAAGAATATTCTTTTTGTAGCCGGAGGTCTTGGAACGGCACCTGTGTATCCACAGGTTAAGTGGTTATATGAAAGAGGAATCAAGGCCGATGTGGTACAAGGTGCCAAGAGCAAGGACTTTGTAATACTTGAGGATGAACTTAAGTCCGTATCCGGTAATTTATATGTATGTACAGATGACGGTTCTTACGGCTTTAAGGGTCTTGTAACGGATAAGATAAAAGATCTTGTCGAAAATGAGGGCAAGAAATATGATCATTGCGTGGTTATCGGACCGATGATTATGATGAAATTCGTATCACTTCTCACAAAAGAACTTGGTATACCTACAATTGCCAGTATGAACACTATTATGGTGGACGGTACCGGTATGTGTGGTGCTTGCAGACTTTCTGTCGGTGATGAAATCAAATTTGCATGTGTTGACGGTCCTGAGTTTGATGCTCATAAGATCAATTTCAATGAAGCGCTTCAAAGATTGCAGATTTATAAGACGGAAGAGGGCAGGGAACTTTTGAAGGTTATAGAAGGTGAAACACATCATGGCGGATGTGGAGTATGTGGAGGTGACAAATAATGGCACAGGATATGTGGAAGAAAGTTGCTGTTGCTGAGCAGGAGCCTCAAGTAAGAGCTAAGAATTTTGATGAGGTATGTCTTGGATATTCTAAGGAAGAAGCTATGGCGGAGGCTACAAGGTGCTTTAACTGTAAGAATGCAAAATGTATAAAAGGTTGCCCTGTATCAATCAACATCCCCGCATTTATTCAGGAGATATTAAAGGACAATATTGAAGGCGCTTCAGATGTTATAGCACAGTCAAGTTCATTGCCGGCAGTATGTGGTAGAGTTTGTCCACAGGAAACACAGTGCGAGGGTGTATGTATAAGAGGAAACAGAGGCGAGGCTGTTTCTATAGGTAAGCTTGAGAGATATGTAGCTGATACCGCAAGAAAAATGGGCATTAAGCCAAAGGCAAATCCGAATAAAAACGGTAAAAGAGTAGCTGTAATAGGTTCAGGTCCTGCAGGACTTAGCTGCGCAGGCGATCTTGCAAAGCTTGGATATGAAGTGACTATATTTGAAGCATTGCATGAGCCGGGCGGTGTTTTGATTTATGGTATTCCTGAGTTCAGATTGCCGAAGGATGCGGTGGTACTGCCTGAGATACAAAATGTTATTGACCTTGGTGTAAAGATTGAAACGGATGTTATTATCGGAAAGACTGTTACTGTTGATGAACTGCTTGATGAAGAGGGATTTGATGCGGTATTTATAGGTTCAGGTGCGGGACTTCCGATGTTTATGGGTATTCCGGGTGAAAATGCAAACGGTGTGTTCTCGGCAAATGAGTACCTTACAAGAAACAATCTTATGAAAGCGTTTAGAGACGATTATCACACACCTATAATCAAGAGTAAGAAGGTATGTGTTGTAGGCGGCGGAAATGTAGCTATGGATGCTGCAAGAACGGCACTCAGACTTGGTGCCGAGGTACATATCGTATATAGAAGAAGTGAAGCCGAGTTGCCTGCAAGAGCGGAAGAAGTGCATCATGCAAAGCAGGAAGGCATTATTTTTGACCTGCTTACAAACCCTGTAGAGATCCTTGAAGATGAAAAAGGTTGGGTAAAAGGAATAAAGGTTGTCAAGATGGAGCTTGGTGAGCCGGATGCAAGCGGAAGAAGAAGACCTGTTGCTATAAAGGGCAGTGAGTTTGTCATTGACTGTGATACCGTTATAATGTCACTTGGTACTTCACCAAATCCGCTTATCTCAAAGACAACAGACGGTCTTAATATAAATAAGTGGAAATGTATTGAGGCTGATGAAAAGACCGGACAGACATCCAGAGAGGGAGTGTTTGCCGGAGGTGATGCCGTTACAGGTGCTGCAACCGTTATTCTTGCTATGGAGGCAGGCAGAGCAGGTGCAAGGGGAATAGATGAGTATCTTTCAGCTAAATCAAAATAATATGAAAGAAATTATTTAAAGAACAAAATAGATAATACTGACGATTAAATAAAGATTTATTATAAAACCTCTGTTACAAATAATGATTGAACAGGGGTTTTGTTATATCTGCCGGTTATATTTGCCATAATAAAAATATATACCTGCAAGGTTGACTATTCATTGACATGGATATATGAAATAAATATAATGAGATGAGTTTTATTAAATTTAATTTTTATGGAGGTATTATGAAGAAGAAAGTATTATTGTCAGCATTGGCATTGACTTTTGGATTGGCACTTACAGCCTGTGGAAACTCAGGTTCAGATAAAGCGGCAGATACAGGTTCAAAGAATGAAACGGCGGCAGCCAAGTCATCAGGGGATGTATTTACTATAGGAGCTACAGGACCTCTTACAGGTAGTGCCGCATCTTATGGTAATTCGGTGAAAAACGGCGCAACTATAGCTATTGATGAAATCAATGCGGCAGGCGGTGTAAAAGTTGGAGATAAGACATATCAGCTGGCACTTAATTTCCAGGATGATGAGGCAAAAGAAGATAAGGCGGTTAATGCATATAACAAGCTTATGGACAGTAAAATCAATGTGTATATGGGTGCCGTAACAAGCGGTTCTTCACTTGCACTTACAGATTTGACGGCAAAGGATAATATCCTTCAAATTACACCTTCAGGCTCTGCAAAGGATATTACAAAGAATCCGAATGCGTTCAGACTTTGCTTTACAGACCCGCTTCAGGGAAAGATGATTGCAGACTTTGTACTTGATCAGGGATATGAGAGTGTTGCCGTTCTTTATAACAATTCAGATGAGTATTCAACAGGTGTATATGAGGCTTTTAAGGATGAACTTAATGCAAAGGGTCAGTCTGCTCTTATAGTAAACGAGCAGTCATTTACAAATGATGATGTTGACTTTACAACACAGCTTACACAGATTAAGGCATCCGGTGCAAAGCTTATATTTGTACCTGCATATTATGAGGCGGCTGCACATATTGTACAGCAGGCAAAGCAACAGGGTATTGATTCTGCATTTGTAGGTTCCGACGGTTGGGACGGTATCATTGCTCAGCTTACAGACGAGTCACAGGCGGAAGGTGCCGTATTCTTAAGCCCGTTCTTAGCTTCAGATCCGTCGGCGGCCAAGTTTACAGATGCTTATAAGAAGGCATACAATGCAACTCCTGATCAGTTCGCAGCTGACGGATATGATACGGTTTATGTTATCAAGGCGGACATGGAGAAAGCGGGAAGTATTGAAAGCGATGATCTTATAAAGGCTATGACAGAGATTCAGGTTGACGGTATCACAGGTAAGGTATCATTTAATGCTGACGGCGAGCCGAATAAAGAGCCTAAGTTCGTTACCATAACAAATGGTGAGTATCAGCTTTTTGATAATAACTGATAATTGTAAGAGGACGGGATAGATGTCCCATCCTCTTTTTTAACATAAACCTCGGAAAGCTTCTAAAAAATGTAGGAGTTTTCCGTAGTTTAGGTAAAGAGGGGTAAAGAAATGTTAATTAACTTTATTGAACAGTTAATAAACGGTTTGAGGACCGGAAGCATTTATGCATTGATTGCTATCGGTTATACAATGGTATATGGTATAGCTAAAATGATAAATTTTGCCCATGGGGATATTATAATGGTAGGAGCGTATGCTCTTTATTTCAGTATTTCCGTGTTGGGACTTCCTGTTCCTATAGCACTTTTAATAACTGTTATTATATGTGGAGTCCTTGGAGTAATGATTGAAAAAGTGGCATATAAGCCGCTTAGAAGCGCACCGCCGCTTGCGGTTTTGATTACCGCTATCGGTATGAGTTTCTTCTTACAAAGTGCGTCACTGCTTATATTCGGTTCTACGCCGATTCCGTTTCAGTCTGTAATTCCAAATGTAAATATCAGTATCGGACCGGTTGTGATTTCAAGCATAACAGTGGTGACATTGATTGTTACAGCCATAGCAATGATATTGCTCACATTATTTGTCAATAAGACAAAACTCGGTTCTGCCATGAGGGCTGTATCCGAGGACAAGGGTGCGGCGGAACTTATGGGAATCAATGTAAACAGCACTATTTCAATGACATTTGCTATAGGCTCCGCTCTTGCGGCTGTTGCAGGTGTACTGTATATATGTCAGTATCAGTCTATGAAACCTACTCTTGGAGCGCTTCCCGGTATCAAGGCATTTGTAGCGGCGGTACTTGGCGGTATAGGCAGCATACCGGGTGCAATGATCGGCGGGATACTTCTGGGACTTATAGAGAGTGTTTCAAAGGCATATATTTCAACGGAACTTGCAGATGCTATAGTATTTGGAGTGCTGATAGTAGTGTTGTTGTTCAGACCGTCAGGACTTTTGGGTAAGAAAAAGATAGTAAAGGTATAGGTGTGATATGAAGGTAAATAAAAAAACTATAATAAATATAGTAATAATGTTGCTGGCCTATGCATTAGTGTTTGTATTGATAAATTCAGGCGTGTTAAGCAGACAGTATAAGTCTCTTATAGTTCCTATATGTGTGAATATAATGTTGGCAGTATCACTTAACCTGGTAACCGGATTTTTGGGAGAGCTTTCACTGGGTCATGCAGGATTTATGTCGATAGGTGCATATTCAAGTGCATTGCTCTCAATTGCATTAAGCAATACATTTCCTCCTGTACTTGCTTTTTTTACAGCATTAATTTGCGGTGGAATATCGGCTGCATTTTTTGGATTCCTGATCGGTGTGCCTGTATTAAGGCTTAGAGGAGATTATCTGGCTATTGTAACTCTTGCATTTGGTGAGATAATAAAGTCAATAATCAATTATCTTAAGATCACAGGAGGTTCAAAGGGTCTTAGCAAGATACCTCTGTACTCGGATTATAAAAATTTTACCGTAGTATTTGTAATAATGGTAATAACTATAGTTTTGATTTCAAATCTTATAGATTCAAGAGACGGCAGAGCGATAAAGTCCATTCGTGACAATGATATTGCGGCCGAGTCTATAGGTATAAATATCAGCAGGTATAAGGTCATGGCTTTTGTTATTGCTGCCGGATTTGCGGGAATTGCAGGTGCCCTGTATGCCCATAATGTAGGAATCATAAAGCCCGGTATATTTGATTACAACAAATCTATTGAAATACTGGTATTTGTAGTTCTTGGAGGTATGGGAAATATACCGGGTTCAATAATCTCGGCGATAATACTTACATTATTGCCTGAGTTCTTAAGAGGTGCAGATAATCTTAGAATGTTACTTTATGCAATAGTGCTTATTGTAATGATGATATTCAATAACAGTAAATTTAAGTCCGGCTTATCACTGAATAGGACCTTCAGAAAGCTTGGAAGGGAGGAATAATGCTGGAGTGTAAAAATCTTGGAATACAGTTTGGCGGATTAAAAGCAGTTGACAATTTTAATCTGAATATAGAAAAAGGAATGTTATATGGTCTGATAGGGCCAAACGGCGCAGGAAAGACTACAGTGTTTAATCTTTTAACAGGGGTATATAAACCTACAACCGGAACTATAAGGCTTGAAGGCAATCTGATAAACGGAAAAACACCTACACAGATCAACAATATGGGTATTGCCAGAACATTTCAAAACATAAGGCTTTTTTCAAATATGTCTGTACTTGACAATGTAAAGGCGGCATTGCATGAGAAGGTCAGGTATTCGCTTCTTACATCTATGACACATATATTCGGCTTTGGTAAAAAAGAAAAAGAGATGGATGAGCTTGCAACGGATATACTGAAAGTATTTTCGCTGGATGATAAGAGTGATACACTCTCAGGAAATCTTCCATATGGTGAGCAGAGAAAACTTGAGATTGCCAGAGCACTTGCTACAAGTCCTTCGCTTTTACTGCTTGATGAGCCGGCTGCCGGTATGAACCCGAATGAAACGGAAGAACTTATGAAAACTATCAGGCAGATAAGAGATATGTATAATGTGACAATACTTTTGATAGAACATGATATGAAACTTGTTGCAGGTATCTGTGAGAAATTGTCGGTGTTAAACTTCGGCACTGAGCTTGCAAGCGGTACACCAAGCGAGGTACTTAACAACCCTGAAGTTATTACAGCATATTTGGGAGAATAGGAGGGGCTGTGGAAATATTAAAGGTAAATAACCTGGTCGTAAACTATGGAATGATAAAGGCTGTAAAGGGTGCAAGTTTTTTTGTAAATCAAGGTGAAATAGTAGCACTTATCGGTGCAAACGGTGCCGGAAAAACTTCCATACTGCACACTGTAACAGGACTTTTGAGTGCAAAAGAGGGAAGCATTGAGTTTGAAGGCAGGGATATAACAAAAACCAAGGCACACGATATTGTTAAGCTCGGTATGGCACATGTTCCTGAAGGCAGAAGAGTCTTTGGAGATTTGACTGTACTTGAAAATTTAAGACTCGGTGCATATATCAGAAATGACAAAGCGGGCATTGAAGACGGACTTGATAAAATATATAAGAGATTTCCGAGGCTTGCGGAGAGAAAATCTCAACTTGCAGGTACTCTCTCAGGCGGTGAACAGCAGATGCTTGCAATGGGCAGAGCACTTATGAGTAATCCCAAGGTAATAGTTATGGATGAGCCTTCAATGGGACTTTCACCTCTGTATGTAAATGAGATATTTGATATTATAAGAGAGATACATGAGAGCGGAACCACTGTACTGTTGGTTGAACAGAATGCCAAGAAGGCACTCGGTATTGCTGACAGAGCATATGTACTTGAAACCGGAAATATAGTATTAGAAGGAGATGCAAAGACACTGATGAATGATGACAGTGTAAAAAAGGCATATCTTGGAGAATAAAAAGGACACAGACGTGTCCTTTTTACATATCTCCCAAAAGTTTTTTCATAATATATTGATAGATGTCCTGACTGCATGAACGCCAGTTGTTGGTCATAACAGTGGCCTGTTCTTCATCAGGTGAGTTGATCTCTATATTGATAAGAGGAGTTTTGCCCTCAAGTACTTCACAGTGTACAATTAATTCATTGCCGGGGAGTTTATAATATTCTGCTGTAGTGGAGACTTCGTTTCGCATACGAAACTTGTTGGTCTGTATGAATTCATTTATATCAGTGATAATAGCGGGTGAAATCTGCTTTTCAAAGAATGAAAGAGCCTCCTCACCCTCCTTTGTCATATCATATCTTGAGGTATTATTGATATTTTCCATACTTATCAAGTTCGCTTCAAGCAACTCCGTAAGAGCCTGTTGAACTATAAAATAAGTGGTATATTCTTTACTGACAAAAAAATCTGATATATTTGAGTTGGTAAGTGGAAATTTCACTTGATTTAACATATATAATATCATTAATTTGTATAATGTCATAGGTTCTGAGAGCATCATGTGACCTCCTGTGTATTATAAAGATTTTACAACAAATGCGTAGGTCTGTAAAGCATAACGCTGAACTTATATAATTGATATAGTAATTAATACATTTTTATGTTAAAATGTAACTCACGGTTTATAGAAGAGGTGTATAGATGAGAGAGCGAATCAATCGTTTGGCAAAGGGTATTATAGAAGAAGAATTACCGATATTGGTCTGTGAGCCAAGTAATATAAACCTGCCTATAAAGGTAGATGAAGCAGTTCGCTTTGAAATAGAAGTAAGAAGTGGTAATAGGATACCTTTAAAAGGTGTTGCCTACTCTGACAATATAAGGGTGAGAGTGGTGGATTCAACTTTTGGCGGGATAAAGAATATACTTGTACTTGAAATCAATTCCGGAAATCTGAACAGTAATGAAAAGATAGAGGGCAGCATTACACTGGTTACAAATGCAGGTGAGAAAGAGATACCCTATATTTTCTATATTAAAAATACAGATACAGTAATGGTATTAAATTCATTAAAGACTGTAGATGATTTCATGGTCATTGCAAAAGAAGATATGAGTATTGCATTGGCTATTTTTATGTATAAAGATTTTTGCAGTTCAGGATTTATGAAGGATATAAAACTGCAAAAATTATATGAGACTTTGAGCAGGGGCAATGATTTCAGATCAAACCTTGAAAATTTCTTACAGGCTGCCGGTAATAAAGAGGCTGTAAGTTTTCAACTTGAGAGCAGCCGGCTTGATTTTGCAAGTGTAGAAGAAGAAAAGACAGCTTCTATAAAAGTCTACAAGGAAAATTGGGGGCTTTTAGATATAGATGTTTCTACAAATGCCGGATATATAAAGCTTAATAAGGATAAGATAAAGAATGAAGACTTTGCAGACAATGTATATGAACTTGAATTCAGTATTGATCCGGACCTCTTGGATGATAAGAAAAATATTGCAAATATAAATTTCAAAAACGGTTTAAATGAGAAAAATTTAGAGATAGTAATAAATAAAAACCTTGAAAAGGAGTATCAAAGGGAGGCAAGACTGTTTGAAAGAAAACAGTGGATAAACTACTTCAAGCTCAGAATAGAATTTGAACTTAGTAATGATAAACTTCAAAAAAATGAAATTCTGTTCAAGATGCTTGCAGTGCTTGACAGATTGCTTGTAAGCACATATAAGAGTCTTTTGGTCAAACTGCTTAAGGCGGAGATATTCCTGATGCAAAACGATAAGGCCGGAGCAAAGTCCACTATAAACAGCATTGACAACAAAATAAAAGAAAATAAGCATGAACTGAGAGATGAATATCTGATTTTGGAATATTTAGATACATATATGTATCCTGATGCTGAAAAAATCAGAGATCTCTGTAAACTTGTAAAGGATTTATATAAAAAAGACCACTCTATAATAGAACTTGTACTTATTTTGAACTTGGATAATACACTTGTTGACAATCCGGCAGAAAAGCAAAGATTTTTAAAGAGAGCTTTTGAGCTTGGTGACAGGTCAAGTATTTTGATGATGGAGTATGCAAGGTTACTTTGTAAAAATCCGCATCTTTTAAACAGTTGCGGCACTTTGGAAGTACTGGCACTGAGCTTCGGTATCAGAAATAATTTGATATCTATAAGTTTGTCGGAAAAAATTTTGGAGGTAGTCAGAGAAACAAAGAGGGTAAACGGTGCAATTTTAAATATTTTGCTTTCCATATATAATGCACTTCCAAGTAATGAACTGCTTTCAGATATCTGTGAGATATTTATAAACGGTAATGTGAGAAAGAGCTATGTCAACAAATGGTATGAAAGATGTATTGAAAAAGGACTGCAAGTAGACAGAATATATGAGTACTTTATCTATTCACTGCCTGAAAGGTATGATGTACCTATGCCCGAGTCGGCACTTAAATACTTTGAACGAATCAACTCAATGACTGAGGAGTTTAAGCTGAGAATATTTGAAAATGTGGTAGAATATTACCAGCACAATAGTGAAATATACAGGGCATATATAAAGAGAATAAAGATATTTACAATTGACAATGCTATGAAGTTAAAGATGGATGAGCATTTAATCAATATTTATTCAGGAATCCTTGAAGAGGATGATATAGATGAGAGACTTGCAAAGATTATTCCGTTTTTGATAAATTCATATAATATATATGTTCCTGAAGACGGTGCCAAGTCCATCATTGTAGTATATCCTGAGTTAAACGGCGAGAAGATATATGAACTGAAGGACAAGAGAGCATATATAGCACTGTATTCGGACAATGCCGTTATCCTTATTGAAGATGAAGTCGGAAACAGATATTATTCAAAGGATATGGTGATGGACAAAATATTCCATATGCAAAATCTGGTGGACAGAGCATATGAGATAGACAAAGATCATGATATGCGCAGACTTGAAAAGCTTGACAGGATAGCAGACGGAGTCGGAATAGATGTGGAGGATGTTTCACTGATTGAAAATGCCGTTGAAGAGATTGATATTGACCAAAGATTTAGAAATAAGCTGATGTCAAGACTTATAGAATATTTTTGGGAGTCATCTAAGAATGATAAAGAGATAAACTTTGAACTTTTAAATAAGACAGGGGTAAAAAGTTTAAATGAGGACAATATATTCATGTATTGCGATACTCTTATGAATATCGGAAATAAGCTTGAATCTATAGAAATCATAAAGTCATTCGGTATAGAGCATATAAAGAAGGATAATTTGTTGACTTTGGTTTCAAAGGCGATAGAAGATGAAACTTTTGAACAAAATAAAATACTCTCAAACATTGCATTCACACTTTACAAAGAGGGGGAATTCAGTGACAGGACTCTTGAATTTATTGCGAGAACTTACAATGGCAGAACAATTGATATGTTTGAATGTTTAAAGACTTGCGTAGAACAAAATGTTGAGACATATGACTTTGAAGAAAGAGTTTTGATACAGATGTTGTTTTCAAATCAGACAGCAAACCTTGATGAAGCATTCGGCATATATGCAGACAGAAAAAGAGTGACGGATATTATTATCAGAGCATATTTTACTATAAAGAGTGATGCATTCTTTATGAATGATGAAGAGACTTCCGATGCCGTATTTGAGTACCTTGAGGACGGACTTAATGATGTGGACGATATCAAAGAGTTCCCCAATATTTATATGCTGGCACTGTCAAAATATTATTCAAGGAAAGAAAAGCTTAACTTCAAACAGACAAGACTTTGTGAGATGATTGTAAAGAATCTTTGTGATGAAGATATGATTTTCTCATATTTTAAGTCACTTGCAAAGTTTGTCTATGTTGACAGGGATATTTTAGAATCGGTTTTTATAGAGTATAAGGGAGAAAAAGAGGGTATTGTACTTAATTCAAAGATTTTGCCGCTTAGTGATATTTTTGAGGAAGAGGAGTTCTCTAATGTATACAAAAATATTTTTGTGAAATATAAGAAAATCTTTGCAGATGAAATTTGGGAGTATCAGATTGTGCAGAATATAGATGGTAATGTTAAGGTATTGGCAAATGATTGTGTTCAGTTCGAAAAAGAGGAGGATGCAAGAGAGAGCAGGTTTATTCTTATAAATGATATGGAAGATTTGCCTGAGGGAAAAGACGAGGAAATGAAGAAGAAGTTAACAGAATTTATATATAAGGATGAGTTAGTGGATAACTTATTTGTGCTGATATAAAAAAGAAAGGAATGCAATTATTTGTATTTAAAATTTATATAGGATGGGAGAAACAATGAATCCAAAGGTACTTGGAATCGCTTTATCGGATATAAGTACCGGTCTTATATTTTATCCTGATGATGAAGCATTGACATTTCCTACTGTTATAAGTAAGAAAAAGAGTGAAGATGCTTGGGTTGTAGGCGAAGAAGCCTATGCTATGGCACTGGATGGAAAAGGTATAATAACTGATAAATTATTAAAATTAACCAGAAAAAATGGAATTGCAACCATTGACGGGACAAGATATAAGGGTAGAGATATACTGAAGCTTTTCTTTAAAGAGATAATACAGGTCGGAATGGAAAAGCTGTATAAGGAAAAGCCTGAAGAAGTTGTAATAGCTATAGCAGGCTTAGACCAAAATATTATGAGAGATATAAAAGAGGCCTTGGTAGGGCTTGGATATCAACCGAATCATATACATATTATAAGTAAGGAAGAAAGTTTTATCTATTTTGTACTTTCATTAAAAAAAGATATTTGGAGCAATCGGGTAGGAATGTTTGATTTATCGGATGTAAGTCTTACATACTATGAAATGCTTACAAACAGAAATACAAGAAAGCTCTATGTAAGTGCGGAATCTGAAAATATGGATGAGGCATTCAATCTGCAAATACTCAGCAATCCTTCAGGTGCGAAGCTTGCCGATAAGATTTTGACCTCCGTAGCAGAAAAAGTAATGGATAAAAAGCAGTTTTCCGCTATCTTTTTGACAGGTCAGGTGTTTGCGGAACATGATTGGGCGGAGAATTTTATAAGCTTTCTGTGTTCAAGAGGCAGGGTGTATCTGGATACAAATATTTTTGCCAAGGGAGCAGCTTTTAAAGGTGTAGACCTTGCAAATGAGAATTCCATTTACAATATAGTGGCTACATGTGAAGGAAGACTTAAATCTGATATATATATTGAGGTAGTCAACAGCGGTAAGCAGGCAAAGATATATTTAGGCAGAGCAGGGGATTTTTGGAATGAACCTACTACGGAGCTTTTGCTGATACCTGACAACAGTGAGATTATTGATATAAATGTAGTAAGCGTGGACGGTAAGGAAAAGAAAAATATTCCTATATTGCTTGATTTTTTGCCTAAGAGACCTATAAAGACCAGAAGAGTATATTTTAAATCAAGTTTTTTAAACAATAAGATAATGAACCTTGAGATAGCGGATGCAGGATTTGGAGATATGTATTTTGCAACCGATGCAAAGAGAAATATAGAGGTGAGTATATGGGATTGATTTTATGTGAGAATTTAAGAACAAAAAATTCTTTCCATATAGAGGTACTGTCACTGAATATATACAGTTTTGAGGAACTTTGCTATATAATATATGAAAATCCGATATTGGTCACGGAGGGTATAGTAAGTGATGCAATGGTAGACTTTATTGAAAATGAACTTAATAAAAATACTTTGGCTGAAAGTATCAAAAGGAAGAGAACAAACGGAGTGGATGATGCCGATATTTTAGTATATATTATTGATTCATGCGATTTATATAATAATGCCGAATCCATTCTGTTTAGAAATGCCGTTGCAAAGATAAAGAAAATGAGCGTATGGGAAGTGGGCAAACAAAGAGCCGATTATATGTTCTATATAGGAAGATATGGAACAGCAAAGAGGTATTATCTTGAGATACTTGATATGGATAAAAAGTCGGACAATAATTTTGTCGGAAGCATTTATCACAACCTTGGAGTTACATATGCAAACCTTTTTCTATATGAAGAAGCTTATGACGCTTTCAAAAAATCTTATGAGCTGACAAATGATGAAGTAACCTTGATGGAACTGTATTTTTTAAAGAGAATATTTGATTCAGAGGGAAAAAAGAAAAAGACCGGAGAGATAAACGATTCATGCAAGGCTGATTTGATGGAAGAGGCCAAGAAAGCTTTTGATATGGCACTAAGCGGTATCAAAGACAGTGACAGACTGAAATATATAGAACATATTTTTCAGATAGAAAATAGAGAAGAAAAAAGAAAACTGATAAATGAATATATTGCAAAGCTGAAATCAGACTACAGAAATATGAAATAAGAGGAAAGTATGAAGGATTTGGAAAAGACATATAGTCCGCAAAAAATAGAAGGCAAAATATATAAAAAGTGGTTGGAGGGGAAGTATTTTCATGCAAAGGTAAATAAGGATAAAAAGCCGTTTACAATCATAATGCCGCCGCCAAATATCACAGGGCAACTGCATATGGGTCATGCACTTGACAATACTATGCAGGATATACTTATCAGATATAAAAGAATGGCAGGATATGAGGCACTTTGGCAACCGGGAACAGACCATGCAGCTATAGCTACAGAGGTAAAGGTAATTGAGAAGATAAAAGCCGAAGGAAAGAATAAGCATGAGCTTGGCAGAGAAAAATTCCTAAAAGAGGCATGGGCATGGAAAAATGACTATGGCACAAGGATAATTAATCAGCTTCAAAGACTTGGCTCATCCGCCGACTGGGACAGAGAAAGATTTACTATGGATGAGCATGGACAAAGGGCCGTAAAGGAAGTCTTTGTAAAGCTTTATGAAAAGGGATATATCTACAAGGGCAATAGAATTATAAACTGGTGTCCTGTATGTAAGACATCCATTTCAGATGCCGAGGTGGAGCATATTGAGACGGAGGGTAATTTCTGGCATATAAGGTATCCTATAGCAGGTGAAGAGGGCAAATATGTAGAGATTGCAACTACAAGGCCTGAAACACTTTTAGGTGACAGTGCGGTAGCGGTAAATCCTTCGGATGACAGATATAAGGATATAATAGGCAAGAAGCTTATATTGCCCCTTGTAGGCAGAGAAATTCCGGTAATAGCGGATGAATATGTAGATAAGGAATTCGGTACAGGATGTGTCAAGATAACACCTGCACATGATCCGAATGACTTTGAGGTGGGAAAGAGACATAATCTGCCTGAAATCAATATAATGCGTGACGATGCGACTATTGACTGTGCGGGAAGTAAGTATGACGGACTTGACAGATATGAAGCAAGAAAGCTTATAGTGGAAGACCTTAAGAATGAAGGGCTTTTGGTAAAGGTGGTGCCGCATATACACAATGTAGGCAGACATGACAGATGTAAGACTGTGGTTGAGCCTCTTATAAAGCCACAGTGGTTTGTATCTATGAGTGAGATGGCAAAACCTGCTATAAGAGCAATAGAAACAGGGGAGCTTAAGTTTGTACCTGAGAGTTACTCAAAGACCTACTTACATTGGCTTGAAAATATCAAGGACTGGTGTATATCAAGACAGCTTTGGTGGGGACATCAAATACCGGCATATACCTGTACTGAATGTGGAGAGATAACAGTTGCAAAGGAGAAGCCTGATGCCTGTCCGAAATGCAGATGCCATGAGCTTATACAGGATGAGGACACTCTTGATACATGGTTTTCATCAGCACTTTGGCCTTTCTCGACACTTGGATGGCCTGATGATACTCCTGAGATGAAGTATTTCTATCCTACAGATGTACTTGTAACAGGATATGACATAATATTTTTCTGGGTAGTCAGAATGGTATTCTCAGGCTATGAGCAGACAGGCAAGTCGCCGTTTAAAACAGTGCTTATACATGGACTTGTAAGGGACTCTGAAGGCAGAAAGATGAGTAAGTCACTTGGAAACGGTATTGATCCGCTTGAGGTAATAGATAAGTACGGTGCGGATGCTCTTAGAATGATGCTTATTACCGGCAATGCCCCGGGAAATGATATGAGATTTTACTATGAGAAAGTGGAAAGTGCAAGAAACTTTGCCAATAAGATATGGAATGCTGCCAGACTTATTATGATGAATATAGGTGAGTCAAAGCCTGAGGCAATAGATGGTTCAAAGCTTATGCTTTCAGACAAGTGGATTCTTTCAAAGACAAACAAGCTTATAAATGAGGTAAGCACAAACCTTGATAAATTTGAGCTTGGCATTGCACTTTCAAAAATCTATGACTTTGCATGGGAGGAGTTTTGTGACTGGTATATAGAGATGGTAAAGTTAAGGCTTTGGAATAAGGAGGATGATACCAAAGATACGGCACTTGCAGTACTTATCTATGTTTTGAATACTATACTTAAGCTTTTGCATCCGTTTATGCCTTTTATAACAGAGGAAATATATTGCACTGTCAATGAAGATGTAAAGACCATAATGATTGAACCTTGGCCTGTAGAAAACCCTGAATATAATTTTTTGGATGATGAAAACAAGGCTGAACTTATAAAGGAAGCTGTAAGGGCGGTCAGAAATGTAAGATCTTCTATGAATGTACCTCCTTCACATAAAGCAAAGGGAATTGTAGTCAGTGAGGATAAAAAGATAAGGGATATCTTTGAGAGTGCTACAGATTTCTTTAAACAGCTTGCAGGACTTGATAAGCTTATTATCGATTCTGACGATTCGACGGTAGAAAAGGACTCTGTAAGGGTTGCAATTCCAAATGCCTCTATTTGTCTTCCGCTCAGAGAGCTTGTAGATATCAAAAAGGAAGTTGAAAGGCTGAAAAAAGAAGAGAAAAAACTTATCGGTGAGGTGGCAAGGTCAACCGGAATGCTTTCAAATGAAAAGTTTGTAAGCAAGGCTCCACAGTCTAAAATAGATGAAGAAAAGAAAAAGCTTGAGAACTATGAGCAGATGCTTTCACAGGTAAGAGAGCAGCTTGAAAGACTGTCCGACTGATATGAATGAAAAAGAATATATAGAGAGTATACCCATGTGGGCAAAGAAAAAGGCAACACTTTTTGAAGTGAAAAAGAATATAAAACTTCTTGATATAAAGCTTCCAAAGATTGTACATGTAGCGGGAACCAATGGGAAAGGCTCTGTATGTGCATATTTAAGCAATATTTTGACGGCGGATAAAAAGAATGTGGGAACCTTTATTTCGCCACATTTGATAGAAATCAATGAGAGAATATTGTTTAATATGCTGCCTATAGCTGATGCCGAATTGGAGAATATTTCAAAGTATGTGAGAAAAAAATTGAACGGTGTTTTGACTCCTCCTACATACTTTGAATATCTGTTTTATATAGCAATGGTGTATTTTTCCGGTCTTCCAATGGATTTTGTTATATTGGAGACAGGCATGGGCGGCAGACTGGATGTTACAAATGTCTTTGATAAAACTTTAAGTATTATTACAAGTATCGGAATGGATCATATGATGTATCTTGGAAATACTGTAAAAGAGATTGCTTTTGAGAAGGCAGGCATTATAAAAAAAGACTCCACTGTAATCTTTGATGACGGAGATAAAGAGGCAAATGAGGTCATAAATGAGGTGGCAAAAAAAGAAAATGCCAAATTAATTGCCCTGTCAAGTATTGATTATGAAAGTTTTGACTTTACATATGTAAACTACAAGAAAAAAGCGGCTGCACTTGCAATACTTGCAGCCAAAGAGCTGCTTAAAAAACCGGATATAGATACAGAGATTATAAAGTCTACAGTGTGGCATGGCAGAATGGAAGAAATAGAAAAAGACATTATAATAGACGGTGCTCATAATGAGCCTGCAATAGTAGAATTTGTAAATAATGTCCTTACTGTTTCAAAAAAAAGAAACAAGAAGATAAAGCTTTTGATATCGATAGTAAAAGATAAGGAAGCGGAGAGGATGCTTGATATAATTACATCAAGTTTAGATGTAAAAAAGTATTATCTAAGCTCATTGCACTCATATAGAAGTAATGATATAAAAAAGCTTTATAATAGCTTAAATATACTTTTAGAAAAAAATAAAAGACTGTCGGATATTGCTTGTTATAATAATACAAGACAAGCTTTGTCTGATGCCGAGTTTGAGAAAAGGGATGATGAGATTTTGTTTTGTGTAGGCTCATTGTACCTGATGGGAGAGATATTAACAGATGATAGATTTTGAAGAAGAATTAAGTAAGTTTAAGCCGTCACTGGATATTTCGGCAGTGGAAGATATAATTGCAAAAAGTGATATTTCAGATATGAATGATATTTTAATGGAACTGTTGAAAGAGCAAGTAAAGGGCTAAAAATGGCTAGTATGAACAGAAGAAGAAGGCTGGAGCAGATGTCAAACGGCTATTATAATTTGGGTCTGTCTTTGGCAAAAGAAAGAAATTTATCTTCAGCATTAAACGCACTGAGTATAGCTTTGGGACTGAATAAGAAAAATATAGATGCCAGGAACTTATACGGACTTATACAGTTTGAGATGGGAGAAGAGACCAAGGCACTTATTTCATGGGTGATTAGTATAAATATCAAGTCTATGAACAATCTTGCACAGAACTATTTGCAGAATCTGAGAAACAAGTCAACATATCTTGAGAAGTCACAGGAGGCCATCTCAAAATACAATAAGGCTGTTTCACAGATCAGGACTGTTAACTATGACATGGCAAGAATGAGTCTAAAGCAGGTTGTGGATATCAGACCTCATTTTATTAAGGCAATGCTTGCACTTGCACTGCTTGATATAAGAGAAGGCAAGGCAGGTGAGGCAAGAAAACTCCTTGAGTCGGTTCTTTTGATTGACAGATTTAATGCAAAGGCCATCACTTATCTGGATGAAATGAGGCCGGTGAGTGAGAGAAAGTCAGGTAGCGTAAAGCTTTCTGTTATAGGAAGTCCGATAAAGAAGGAAAAAGAAAAGCCTGTAGAAAAAAATACAAGTGCAAGTATGCCTGTAACGGAAATCTATAAGAATTATTCAGGAATGTTTACAGCTGTAAATGTAGGCATCGGGCTTATTGTGGGTGCCTGTGCCATGGTATTTTTATATATGCCTACTATGAAAGTGGCACTTAATAAGGCACATAATAAAGAAGTAGTGGAGATTTCACAGAAACTAAGTGATGCCGGTATTTCTATGGAAGAATTAAAGAGTGAAAATGAGTCTTTAAATGATCAGGTGAATAAGCTGAATGAGATTAACAATACATCCACTGAAAATATGAACTATAAGCTTTTGCAGTATGTGTATCTTATAGGTGTTATAAGAGAATATGGTGCAAAAAATTATACAAAAGCGGCGGAAATATTCTCAAATATTGACACAAATCAGCTTACTGATGTAGATAACGGCCCGGGAGTTTCTATAACAGGTACTTTTGCCGAGATTGCACCCAAGATGAGGGCGGAAGGTCCCAAGCTTTTGACTGCCGTAGGGGACGGGTTAAGCAAAGCGGGCGACTATGCAGGTGCTATAGGCTACTATGATGCGGCACTTAGAATAGCACCTGATTATTTGCAGGCAAAGTATAATAAGGCATTGGCATATAAAACTTCAGGAGATGTGGAGACAGCCAACAATCTGTTTACAGAGATTATTACGGCCGCACCTGAAGATAAAATCGCTAAGGAGGCACAAAGAGAGAGAGGGTACTGATGAATATATCTAAAGCAAAGTATATTTCACTGCTGTCTGGAGTACTGTTCCTGACAGTTGGAATTTATATGATATACAATCCTTTATTTATAGCATATACAATGAATATTATATTCTGTATATTGCTGCTTGTAGAGGGAATTTCACAACTTAGTGCATACTTTTATGAAAAACATGAGGGCAGAAGCGTTTGGAGACTGATAGAGGGTATTATTTCCATAGTTATGGGAATATATTTTCTGATAGGTGATTCACTTGGAATACCTGTTGCTATTATAGTAGTTGTAGGTATATGGCTTGTGCTTGTCGGTATAAGCAGACTTATGATGTCAAGAAGAGTAATAGAGTTTGAGAAAAATATCGGTCAGAGGCTTATAGTTGCAGGTGTTGTTGAGATAATATTCGGAATAACAGTGATAGCAAATCCGGTAATAATAGCAAATTATATAGCATATTTAATTGCCGTATCACTTATAGTACAGGCGGTTGTGGATATTTTCAGATTTTTCAGATTAAACAGAATGCAAAGAAAAATGAAATGATATTAAAGATATAAACTTCATAAAATACTTAAAGAAATATATTATCAATAGTTTTATTGTTGAAATAACATATAAAAGTGGTAAAATAGAATAAAAAGTATATGTGAGGTGGGTGTATGAGATTTTTTATTGATACTGCAAATGTGGACGAAATCAGAGAGGTTGCCTCTTGGGGAGTTCTGTCAGGTGTGACTACCAATCCTTCTTTGGTTGCCAAGTCAGGGAAGACATTTGAGGATGTTATCAAAGAGATTACCGATATTGTAGACGGTGCTATAAGCGGTGAAGTGAGGGCAACTACTACAAAGGCGGAGGATATGATAGCGGAGGGAAGAGAGATTGCAAAGATTCATAAGAATATGGTTGTAAAGATTCCTATGACAAAAGAAGGGTTAAAGGCAATAGCTGTACTTGGCAAAGAGGGTATTGCTACAAACTGTACTCTTATTTTTACACCTTTGCAGGCACTTTTAGCTGCAAGGGCAGGTGCAAGTTATGTGTCACCGTTCCTTGGAAGACTTGATGATGTAGGGACCAGAGGTGTATCTTTGATAGAAGATATTGTGGAGATTTTTGAGTTACATGGTATTGATACTGAGATTATAGCCGCTTCTATACGCAACAATATGCATGTACTTGAATGTGCAAAGGCAGGGGCCGATATTGCCACAGTACCGTATTCAGTGTTTAAGTCAATGCTTGATCATCCTCTTACAGA
This sequence comes from Lachnoanaerobaculum saburreum DSM 3986, assembly GCF_000185385.1. Lineage (GTDB taxonomy): Bacteria > Bacillota > Clostridia > Lachnospirales > Lachnospiraceae > Lachnoanaerobaculum > Lachnoanaerobaculum saburreum. The sequence continues at coordinate 2,028,118 of NZ_GL622296.1, read as the reverse complement.
TATCGGAATCAAGAAATTTGTAGCGGACTATGAAAAATCAGTCAAATAAGGAAACAAAAAAGAGCCTTTAGCGGCTCTTTTTTGTGTTTTAATACGCATTCTCTAATATAAATTAAGCACGCTCTACAAAACCTGAGCGAAGACATGAAGTACATACATACATCTTCTTAGATCCACCTTCTGTTTTGACCCTAACGGACTTAACATTAGCCTTCCATATTTTATTGGATCTTCTATGAGAATGGCTTACTGCATTACCGAAATGAGCAGCTTTTTCGCATATTGAACATTTTGCCACGGTTACACCTCCTTTGACATTAATTATAAATGATTATAATTATTTTGGATTGGACTTCATCACAATAGGGAAAAACCCGTGCAAAATCCATAACAGCTGTATTCTACCAAAAAAAAATACTATTTGCAAGACATTTTATAATTTATTATATTGTGGTACAATATAACGGATTGGAGTTCAGGCTAAGTTCTGAATAATGTAATCTTATGCCAAGATACATATTGTTGTAAAAGGAGTATATAAATGAGTAATATTGACATTAAGTCCATAAATACTGTAAGAGTGTTGAGTGCGGACGGTATTGAAAAAGCAAAATCAGGCCATCCCGGTTTGCCTCTGGGTTCAGCCCCGATTGCCTATGAGCTTTTTGCACATCATATGAAGCACAATCCGAAAAATCCCGATTGGGCAAACAGAGACAGATTTATTTTATCTGCGGGTCATGGTTCTATGCTTTTGTATTCATTATTTCATCTGTTTCAGTATGGTGACCTTAGCTTAGAGGATTTGAAACAATTCAGACAACTTGGTTCAAAGACACCCGGACATCCTGAGTATGGTCATACCGTAGGAGTGGAGGCGACTACAGGACCTCTCGGTGCAGGAATGGGAATGGCGGTAGGAATGGCTATGGCTGAAGCACATATGGCAAGTGTATTTAATGAGGACGGCTTTGATATAGTCGATCACTACACTTATGTTCTTGGTGGTGACGGATGTATGATGGAGGGTATTTCATCTGAAGCATTTTCACTTGCAGGAACTCTCGGACTGTCAAAGCTAATCGTGTTCTATGATTCAAACGGTATTTCGATAGAGGGAAGTACAGATATTGCCTTTACAGAGAATGTAGTGGAAAGAATGAAAGCTTTCGGATTTCAGACAATAGAGGTGGAAGACGGCAATGATATTGAGGCCATAGGAAAAGCTATAAAAGAGGCTAAGGCGGACAAGGAAAGGCCTTCATTTATAAAGGTTAATACTGTAATAGGCTACGGTGCGGGAAAGAAGGCCGGAAGCGCATCATCACATGGTGAGCCTCTTGGAAGTGAAGCACTGAGAGATTTGAAAGTAGGATTCGGATTTAATCCTGATGAGAGCTTTAAAGTAGATGATGATGTATATGAAAACTTCAAGTCTATAAATGAGAAAAATAAAAAGATTGAGGATGAGTGGAATAAACTGTTTAAAGAGTACGTAAATAAGTACCCTGATAAAGCAAAACTTTGGGAGAAATATTACAGTGATATAGATGAGTCATTGATAGAAACCGATGAGTTTTGGAGTTGGGATGAAAACAAAGCGGCAACCAGAAATATATCAGGCAGTATAATCAACAGACTAAAGGATTTGTATCCGAATCTTATAGGCGGTTCGGCCGACCTGTCTCCGTCCAATAAGACTGTAATGAATGATGAGGGGTATATAAAAAAGGGAGATTACTCAGGCAGAAATATACATTTCGGTGTAAGAGAACTCGCAATGACAGCTATCACAAACGGTATCCTGCTTCATGGCGGACTGAGAGCATACTGTGCCACATTCTTTGTATTCAGTGATTATACAAAACCTATGGCAAGACTTTCAGCACTTATGAATATTCCGACTATATTTGTTTTTACACATGATTCTATAGGAGTAGGTGAGGACGGACCTACACATGAGCCTGTAGAGCAACTTGCTATGCTTAGGTCTTTGCCGAATTTCAATACATTCAGGCCGGCAGATGCAAAGGAAACTGTTGCGGCATGGTATGTAGCTCTTGTATCAAAGAAAACACCTACAGCTATCGTGCTTACAAGACAGAATCTGCCACAGCTTTCAGGAAGCACTAAAGAGGCGCTTAAGGGCGGATATATCATAAAGGAAGCATCCAAGGCTACTCCTGATATGATTTTGATAGCATCAGGCTCTGAAGTTTCGCTTGCTGTTGATGCGGCGGATGAACTTGAAAATGAAGGTGTCGCTACAAGAGTTGTAAGTATGCCATGTATGGATGTATTTGAAAAGCAAAGCAAAGAGTATAAGGATAAGATTCTTCCGAACACTGTAAGAAACAGAGTGGCAATAGAGGCACTTTCAGGTTTCGGATGGGATAAGTATACAGGACTTGACGGTAGAGTTATCTCTATGAATTCTTTTGGAGCAAGTGCACCACAGGATCTGCTTTTTAAAAAATTCGGTTTTACAAAAGAAAATGTAGTAGCAACAGCTAAGGAAGTATTAAATAAATAAAATTTCGGGCAGGTATAGAACTTCTATATCTGCTTTTTGTAGTTATAAGGAGATAAGGATGGGCGGTATTTTCGGTGTAGTAGGTAAAGATGACTGTGTAACGGATCTGTTTTTTGGGGTGGACTATCATTCACATCTTGGTACAAGGCGTGGCGGAATGGCGGTTTTTGACGGGGAGTATTTCAATAGAGTTATCCACAATATTGAAAATTCACCATTTAGAACAAAGTTTGAAAGAGATGTGGATGATTTGCATGGATATATGGGAATCGGATGTATTTCTGATGAAGATCCGCAGCCTTTACTTATACAGTCAAATCTTGGAAGCTATTCCATCACTACAGTGGGCAAGGTGGACAATCATGATGAAATAGTTAAGAAATTGTATGCGGAAGGAAGAGTACATTTTCAGGAGCAAAGCGGTGGACGTATTAATGACAATGAGTTGGTAGCCACATTGATATCATCAAAGCAATCATTTAAAGAAGGACTTGAGTATGTGCAGGATACCGTTAAAGGTTCTATAAGTGTAGTGCTTTTGACAAGAGAAGGCATATATGCCGCCAGAGACAGGTTGGGAAGGACACCGCTTGTAATAGGGCATAAAAAGGATACTTTCTGTATTACATTTGAAAATTATGCATATTTGAATCTGGGCTACAGTTTTTATAAGGAACTTGGACCGTCTGAGATAGTGTTTATAACCGCAGATGAAGTAAAAGAAGTGTCACCTGCAAGAGATGAGATGAAAATCTGCACATTTTTATGGGTTTACTACGGATACCCGACCGCCTCTTATGAAGGGGTTAATGTAGAAACTATGAGATATAATTGTGGGAAGCTCTTAGCCGGAAGAGATGATGTTGATGCAGATATTGTGGCAGGTGTTCCGGACTCAGGTACTGCACATGCTATCGGATATGCAAATGAATCGGGTATACCTTTTGCAAGACCTTTTATAAAATATACACCTACATGGCCGAGGTCATTTATGCCGACTAAACAGAGTCAGAGAAATTTGATAGCAAAAATGAAGTTGATACCTGTGCAAGAACTGATAAGCGGAAATGATATATTGCTTATAGATGACTCCATTGTAAGAGGTACACAATTAAGAGAGACTACAGAGTTTTTGTACAACTCCGGTGCAAAAAAAGTTCATGTCAGACCTGCATGTCCTCCACTTCTTTTCGGCTGCAAATATCTAAATTTTTCAAGGTCAAAATCGGACTATGACTTAATCACCAGAAGGATAATAAAAGACAGAGAAGGGGAAAATGTAAGTAAGGAGATACTGTTTGATTATGCAAAACCTGACAGCAAAAATTACAAAGAGATGGTAGAAGAGATAAGGAGAATACAAAACTTCTCAAGTTTGCGATTTCACAGGCTGGATGACCTCATAGAATCTGTCGGTATTTCGCCATGTAAGCTATGTACCTACTGTTGGAACGGGCAGGAGTAAATTTGCCAAGCTTGATATTATTCATTAAATTTAGTATAATACTTGCTTGATAAATTAAGCATGGGATTATTGTATCCGATGCAAAAAGGATGAGTATTTTGAAAAGTTCAAAGGAATTTAAAGTAATCCTTGTAAAGTTATTTAATGATATACTTGATTATCAGGAGAGTGCTCTTAGTACCTCTGAATTTAAGGATTTGACCAATAATGATATACATGTGATAAGTGCAATAGGAATGAATTGTAAGAAAAACATGTCTATGATTGCAAAAGAACTGGCAGTAACTATAGGAACATTGACTATTTCTATAAACAGTCTTGTAAGGAAAGGATATGTGATAAAAGAGAGGTCAAAAAAAGATAAAAGAGTAGTCTTAGTGAAGCTTTCACAAAGGGGGAAGGAAGCATTCATAAAATATGAAGAGTTCCATGATGAAATGGTCAAATCAATGCTTGAAAACTTAGATGATATAGAGAGTGATACACTGATGAGTGCTTTGCAAAAAATAAATACTTGGATTAGACTGGAAAAAACTAATAATAAGTGAAATCAATATAAAGGTGTTTCGGGTTTTGACCGTAAGCACCATATAATACATAAAAAGGTGGAATAACAGATGAGCAAGAAACCATATTATATAACAACTGCCATTGCCTATGCTTCAGGTAAGCCCCATATAGGCAATACTTACGAGATAGTACTCGCTGATGCAATTGCCAGATTTAGAAGAGAAGAAGGACTTGAGGTTTTTTTTCAAACCGGAACGGATGAACATGGTCAGAAGATAGAGAATAAGGCAAAAGATGCCGGAATTACTCCAAAGGAGTATGTAGATAATGCGGCAGGACAGATAAGAAAGATCTGGGATTTGATGAACACATCATATGACAAGTTTATCAGAACTACAGATGAAGATCACAAAAAGCAGGTTCAAAAGATTTTTAAAAAATTCTATGATCAAGGCGATATCTATAAGGGATGTTATGAGGGAATGTATTGTACAGCATGTGAGTCATTCTTTACGGACTCACAGCTTGTAGACGGCAAATGCCCTGATTGTGGCGGTGATGTATATCCTGCAAAGGAAGAGGCTTACTTCTTTAAGATGAGCAAATATGCGGACAGACTTATCAAGTATATCAATGAACATCCTGAGTTTATTCAGCCTGTTTCAAGAAAAAATGAAATGATGAATAATTTCTTATTGCCGGGACTTCAGGACCTTTGTGTAAGCAGAACAAGTTTTACATGGGGAATACCGGTAGAGTTTGATCCTAAGCATGTCACATATGTGTGGCTTGACGCACTTTCAAACTATATTACAGGTATAGGATATGATGTTGACGGAAACAGCAGTGAAAGATTCAAAAGATTTTGGCCTGCGGATCTTCACCTTATAGGTAAGGATATAATAAGATTCCATACAATCTACTGGCCGATATTTCTTATGGCACTTGATTTGCCGCTGCCAAAGCAGGTGTTCGGTCATCCATGGCTCTTACAAGGTGACGGTAAGATGAGTAAGTCAAAGGGAAATGTAATATATGCGGATACTTTGGTGGATTTCTTCGGTGTGGATGCTGTAAGATATTTTGTATTACATGAGATGCCTTTTGATAATGACGGTGTAATCAGCTGGGAGCTGATGGTGGAAAGGTTCAATTCGGATCTTGCAAATGTACTTGGAAATCTGGTGAGCAGAACGATATCTATGACCAATAAGTACTTTGACGGAGTACTTACAGATACCAAAGATGAGAGTGTGGCAGGTGCAATGGAAGTTGATACCGACTTAAAGGATGTTGCACTTATGACTGTTGAGAAGGTGGTAAGGAAGATGTCGGAGCTTCGTGTGGCAGATGCCATCAGTGAGATATGGACATTGTTCAAAAGATGTAATAAATATATTGATGAGACTACACCTTGGATACTTGCAAAAGAAGAGGACAAAAAGTCAAGACTTCAGACAGTACTTTACAATCTGGCGGAGTCTATTTCAATAGGCGCCACACTTTTATACAGCTTTATGCCTGAGACTTCAGAAAAAATTTTGGAGTACTTCGGAACAAATAAGAGAAGTCTTGAGGATATGAATAAGTTCGGACTCCTTATGAGCGGTACCACGTTAGCAAAGGATCCGGAGATTTTATTTAAAAGGCTTGAGCTTGAAGAAGTATTAAAGAAGGTGGAAACTCTTAATCTGAACGGAAATAAAGAAGATACAGAAGGCGTAGATGTGGAGGCAAAGGCTGTTATAGAGTATGACGATTTTGCAAAGTTGCAGATACAGGTGGGACAGATAGTAAAGTGTGAAGAAGTTCCAAAATCAAAAAAGCTTCTTTGCTCACAGGTAAAAGTCGGAAATACTACAAGACAGATTCTTAGCGGCATTAAACAGTGGTACTCCGCTAAGGATATGATAGGCAAGCAGGTTTTGGTGATAACAAATCTTGCACCGAAAAAGATTGCAGGACTTGAAAGTCAAGGTATGATACTTTTGGCGGAGGATGACGAAGGTAATGCAAGTTTGGTGTCACCTGAGAGAAATATAAAACCGGGTTCTGAAATATCATAATACAGACAGTAAAACCTTAATATTTTAAGGAGGGGCCTTGAAACAAATAAAATTGAAACAAATAAATATAAGGATTTTTTCCGGTGCGATATTAAAATATATCGCAATGCTTACAATGCTTATAGACCATATAGGAGCAACCGGCTTGATTTTTTTATTGGTCGGTGCCGGTATGTCTACAAGGCTGTATTTTATTTCAAGAATGATAGGGCGTATTGCCTTTCCGATATATGTATTTTTACTTGTTGAGGGGTTTGTTCACACAAAGAACATAAAAAAATATATAATCAGATTAGCATTGTTTGCAATTATATCAGAAGTGCCATATGATTTGGCATTTTATAATACGGTATTTGAGATATATCATCAAAATGTTATGTGGGAACTTCTTATATGTATAATAATGCTTTGCTGTATCAGGAAATATCCTGATTTCAGTATTATTTTTGTAGGGGTAAGCTGTTTTACAGCATGGCTGCTCAGATTTGATTATGAGTTTATAGGTCCCTTGGCTGTCGCCTGTATATACCTTTTTAGAGATAGGATATTATATAGGAATGTTGCAACTGCAATTATTTTTGCATTTGAACCTACAGCATTTTTCAGTCTTATACCTATAAATATGTATAGTGGAAAAAAGGGAAAAGACCTAAAATATTTATTTTATCTGTTTTATCCCGTACATTTATTGGTTTTATTTTTTTTGATAAATATGCTTCAATAAAAACATTACGCAAATTTTAAGAAAATATTACATGGACAAAAAAGAAGAATTTTATATAATAGATACACATGCCCATTATGATGATGAGGCATTTAATGAAGACAGAGATGAGCTTTTAAATAATGTTGAAGATACAGGCATCAAAAGGGTTGTAAATATAGGAGCTTCAATGGAAAGCTCAAGGGTAAGTCTTTTGCTTGCACATAAATATAAATTTGTTTATGCGGCAGTGGGAGTTCATCCGTCTTCAAGTGAAGAAATAGACTCTGAAAGCATTTTGAAATTGGAAGAGATGCTTTCAGATGAAAAATGTGTGGCTGTAGGTGAAATAGGACTTGACTATTATTATGATGAGCCGAAAAAAGAGATACAAAAAAAAGCTTTTATCGCTCAACTTGATTTAGCAAGAAAATATAATTTACCTGTAGTCATTCATTCAAGAGATGCGGCTAAGGATACATTTGATATTCTAAAGAAGTTTGAGGGAGTAGGAGGAATTATACATTGCTATTCTTATAGTAAGGAAATGGCGAGAGAGTTTATAAGACTTGGATATTTACTTGGTATAGGCGGTGTGGTTACATTCAAAAATGCAAAAAAACTTGAAGAGACTGTGAAAGATATCTCTTTTGATGATTTTGTATTGGAAACGGATTGTCCGTATCTGGCACCGGTACCGAATAGAGGTAAGAGAAATTCTTCCTTGAATCTGACTTATATTATAGATAGAATAAGTGAGATAAAAGGAGTTTCAAGGGATTTTATTATAAAAAAGACCTTTGAAAATGCAAGAAGATTATATTCTAAGATGAAATAATAAGTTTTCATTTAGACAACACCATGAGTGGTATGGAGATTAAGATGACAAAAATTGCTAATCCGGCAAATACTATAGATATAATCAAAAAATATGATTTTAACTTTCAAAAAAAGTTCGGTCAGAATTTTTTGATAGATACACATGTCTTAGATAAGATATGTTCGGAATCAGGACTTGGCAAAAATGATTTAGCTATAGAGATTGGTCCCGGAATAGGGGCACTTACACAGTACCTTGCAATTACAGCTAAAGCGGTTGTAGCTGTTGAAATTGATAAAAACTTATTGCCGATACTTGGCGATACATTAAAAGATTATAAAAATACCGAGCTAATAAATGCTGATTTTTTAAAGGTAGATTTAGAAAAGCTGATTGATGAATGTATACAAAAGTATGGTGAATTTGATAATATAAGGATTATAGCAAATTTACCATACTATATTACAACGCCTATTATCATGAATGTATTGGAGTCACATACTCATATTGACAGTATTACAGTCATGATTCAAAAGGAAGTGGCAGATAGAATGCAGGCCGCACCCGGCAGTAAGAACTATGGTGCATTGTCACTGGCAGTACAATATTATTCTGACCCATATGTGGTAGCATTTGTTCCACAAAATTGTTTTATTCCAAGACCTAAAGTAGGATCAAGTGTTATAAGATTGGATATTTACAAAGATAAACCTATCAAAACAGTAAATGAAAAATTGATGTTCCAAATTATACGTGCAGGTTTCAATCAAAGAAGAAAAACTTTGGTGAACTCGCTTATAAATTTTGAGGGGCTTCAATTTTCAAAGAATAAGATAATTCACGCTTTGTCATTGCTTGGAAAGTCTGAAAAGATAAGAGGTGAAGCTCTTAGCTTAGATGAGTTTGCACAATTGGCAGAATATTTACAAGAATAAATTTTGACAAGGAAGAAAAGATGAGCAAGAAAAAAGATAATGAATTTTTACGAGGCGTAAAAGATAGAGTAGAAACTATCCAAGATATGGATAAGCATAAGAAAATAATGGCAGGCGGTGTAATAGGTGTAGTAGCTATAGCGGCTATAATTGCCGTTTCACTGTCAGGAAAGAGTGCAAGAAATATTGCATCAAGTACAAGTGCCTCGGATTCCACCACAGAAACACAGGTGGCTGCCGCGAAAGTAATGCCGATGGAAAAGGCCGGAAATGAGTTCCCTTCACTTGATATCACTGTGGAGACGGAGGAGCCGAGGCCTGAGCTTTTGGAAGAAGGCGTACAACATTCATATATTGCCAGAGTACAGTCAAGACTTATGGAGCTTGGATTTATGGACAATGATGAGCCTACAAACTACTTCGGTGAGGTTACAAAGGCGGCTGTTATGATTTTCCAAAGACAAAACGGTCTTGCACAGGACGGTATCATAGGACCCTCCACATTGCCGCTTTTGATGGATGCCAATGCAAAGCACTATGCGGCAAAGCTCGGTGATGTGGGTGAGGATGTAAAAAGAATCCAAAATCGTCTCTATGAGTTGGGTTATCTGGCATCGGCAGATATGATAACAGGTACTTATGATGAGAGGACTCAAGAAGCGGCACTGAAACTTCAGCAGATAAACCAGTTGAGTGAGGACGGTAAGGTTGGAAGTGAGACTATGAATCTGCTTTACTCAGATGAGATAAAGGCAAACACACTTTCATTGGGTGAACACAGTGAGGTGGTTCAGGCTATTCAAAACAGACTGTTTCAACTTGGATATTTGACTTCAAGTCCGGACGGCACATATGGCAATGATACTGAACTTGCAGTCAGAACTTTCCAGTCAAAGAATGACCTTGTGGTGGACGGCTATTTGGGACCTTCTACAAGGGCGGTTATCCTTTCAAAGGAGGCAAAGGCAAACGGTCTGGTGCTTGGTGATCAGAATGAGCAGGTAAGCAGACTTCAGGCTCTCCTTGCTAAGGCGGGATATCTGAATGAGGCAAATGCTACAGGATACTTCGGCGAGATAACGGAGTCCGCTCTGAAGAGATTCCAAAGTAACAACGGTCTTGAGGCTGACGGCAGAGCAGGAGCGCAGACCTTTGCAAAATTAAACACGGACGGAATAAAGGGACCGTCAAGGGATGATAAAAAGACAGGTAAGCCTGAAAAGAACGGTAAAAACGGTAAGTCAGGCGGCGGTTCATATTCAGGCAGTGTCGGAAATATGATCAGTATTGCATCTTCAAAGATAGGAAGTCCTTATGTTTGGGGTGCGAAGGGTTCAAACTCATTTGACTGCTCAGGTTTTGTTTATTGGGTTCTAAAGCAGATGGGTGTAGGTCAGTCCTATATCACATCTTCAGGCTGGAGAAATCCGGGAAGATATACCAGAATAAGTTCATTCTCAGATATACAGGCGGGAGATATAGTAGTGGTATCAGGCCATGTAGGTATCGCTGCCGGTGGAGGAGAGATTATAGATGCTTCATCTTCAAGAGGAAGAGTAAAAAGAAGCGGAATGTCAAGTTGGTGGAGAAATAACTTTATAGTAGCTTGGAGAATATTCTAAGTATAAAAACTGTTGCAGATTGCGACAGTTTTTTTCTTGTGTATAATGTGGTATATTGTAAAGAAGGTTTCACCTATAGATAATACTATTAACTGAGTACAAGCGAAGGGAAAGAGTAGGTATTATAATTAATAGGAGAGCGAAACATATAAGGAGTAATATAGATGGATATTAAGATGTTTGATAATATCAAAAATATTGTTCGAGATGATATGTTATCTACTATAAGGAAAGGAAGCAAGGTATCAATAGCTGCAGCTTGCTTTTCTATGTATGCATATAAAGAATTGAAAAAGCAGTTGGAAGAGATAGATGAATGTCGTTTTATATTTACGTCTCCAACATTTATCAAGGAAAAAGTTGAGAAGCAAAAGAGAGAATTTTATATTCCGAGGATAAGTAGAGAAAACAGTCTATATGGTACAGAGTTTGAGCTTAAATTACGAAATGAGATGAACCAAAAGGCTATTGCCAAAGAATGTGCAGATTGGATCAAAAGAAAAGTTACATTTAAGTCCAATACCACCGGTGAAAATATGCCGGGATTTATTACTGTTACAAGTGATGCAGATAATATAGCGTATTTTCCTATCGAGGGTTTTACTACAGTTGATATTGGATGTGAAAGAGGAAATTATTGTTATAATATAGTAAGTCGTTGTAATGAACATCTTTCATCAAATTATATCCGGATATTCGAGTCTCTATGGAATGACAAGAAAAAGCTACAGAATGTTACAGAAACGGTTATAGAAAATATATGTACAGCTTACAATGAAAATTCACCTGAGTTCATATATTTTATGACATTATATAATGTTTTTAGTGAGTTTTTGGAGGATATTTCAGAAGATGAGCTTCCAAATGAGGCTACAGGTTTTAAACAAAGTAAAATCTGGAATATGTTATATGATTTCCAGTGTGATGCCGTATTGGCAATTATAAATAAGCTTGAAAGATACAATGGATGTATACTTGCAGACAGTGTTGGATTGGGTAAGACATTTACAGCACTTGCAGTAGTTAAATATTATGAAAATAGAAATAAGAGTGTTTTGGTGCTTTGCCCTAAAAAGCTTGCCGAGAACTGGAATACCTATAAAGACAACTATGTTAACAATCCTATAGCATCAGATAGATTAAATTATGATGTGTTATTTCATACCGATTTATCAAGAGCACATGGGTCTTCAAACGGTCTTGATCTGGATCGTTTGAACTGGGGCAACTATGATTTGGTAGTCATTGATGAATCACATAACTTTAGAAACGGTATAGGAACACATTCCAATACAGTAGAGAACAGATATGTAAAGCTTATGGATAAAATCATAAGGGCAGGAGTTAAGACAAAAGTTTTGATGCTGTCGGCTACACCTGTCAATAATAGATTTACCGATTTAAAGAATCAGTTGGCTATTGCTTATGAGGGTGATTCAAAGTTGATAAATAATAAGCTGGATACTGCTAAAACAGTAGATGAGATATTTAGGCAGGCACAAAGAGCATTTAATAACTGGGGAAAACTTGAACAAGAATATAGAACTACAGATGTGTTACTAAAGTCATTAGAATTTGATTTTTTTGAATTGCTTGACAGTGTAACAATTGCAAGATCCAGAAAGCACATTGAAAAGTATTATGATACAGCTAAGATTGGTAAATTTCCGGAAAGAAAAAAGCCAATTTCTCTTAGGCCAAGGCTTACAGATTTGAATTCGGCTATTAACTACAATCAGATTTATGAGCAGCTGTCACTATTATCATTATGCATTTATACGCCTTCAAACTATATCTTTCCAAGCAAGGTACAAAAGTACTTGGAGCTTACACATAATAAGGGAGACAGATTAACTCAGAGCGGACGTGAAGAAGGTATACGTAGATTAATGAGCATAAATCTGCTAAAAAGGCTTGAGAGCTCAGTGAATTCATTTTGCTTAACACTTAAGCGTATAAAAAGTCTTATAGACAGTACGGTAGATGCGATAAACAGATTTGAAAAGTATGGGAACACGGAAATAGATATGTATGAAGTATCAGATTCGGAATTGGATATGGATGATACCAATACAGATTATTTTACAGTTGGGAAGAAGGTAAAGATAGAGCTTTCAGATATGGATTATAAGACTTGGAGAACAGAGCTGAAAAATGATGCGGATACTTTAGAGCTGCTTACACTTATGGTAGAGGATATTACACCTGAACATGACAGTAAGCTACAAGAACTTTTAAGACTGATATCTGATAAGATAGAAAATCCGATAAATACCGGAAATAAGAAAGTTCTCATATTTTCAGCATTCTCAGATACAGCAGAATATTTGTATGATAATGTAAGTAAATATATAAAAAAGAAATATGGTTTAAATATGGCAGTTATTACAGGATCTATTGACGGTAAAACTACTATCAAAGAATTTAGAGCAACATTGAATAATGTATTAACGTGCTTTTCACCAATTTCAAAGGACAGGGAAGTACTTATGCCGAATAGTAATGAGGAGATAGATATACTTATTGCAACAGATTGTATCTCAGAGGGACAGAATTTACAGGATTGCGACTATCTAATAAACTACGATATTCACTGGAATCCGGTCAGAATAATTCAAAGATTTGGTAGAGTAGACCGTATAGGAAGTAAAAATAAATATATACAGCTTGTCAATTTCTGGCCTGATATGGATTTGGATGAATACATCAATCTTAAGGGAAGAGTTGAAACAAGGATGAAAATATCGGTTATGACTTCAACGGGAGATGATGACCTTATAAATCCGGAGGAAAAGGGAGATTTGGAATATCGTAGACAACAATTAAAACGATTACAGGAAGAAGTCGTTGATATTGAAGATATGTCTACAGGAATTTCCATAATGGACTTGGGACTAAATGAATTTAGACTGGATCTTCTTGAGTATATAAAGGCAAATGGTGATATGGATAAGAAACCTAAAGGAATGCATGCTGTTGTACCTGCAACAGAAGAGTTGCCTGAAGGTGTTATTTTTGTACTCAGAAATATAAATAATAGCGTAAATATAGATAATCAAAATAGAATTCATCCGTTCTATATGGTTTATATTGGGACAGATGGAGAAGTGATATGTGATTATCTGAATCCCAAGAAGTTACTGGATAATATAAGGCTGTTGTGTAAAGGTAAGAAAGAACCGATAAAAGAATTATGTAAATGCTTTAATGAGGAAACAGATGACGGGAAAAATATGTGTGAGATGTCAGAATTGCTTAGTGAAGCGATAAATTCAATTATTGATTCTAAAGAAGAGAGTGATATTGACAGTTTATTTTCAGCAGGTGGGACTTCAGCACTTAAATCTGTAGTAAACGGACTGGATGATTTTGAGCTTATTTGTTTTTTAGTGGTTAAGTAATAGTGATAGAGGGATTATGATAGGATTACCAAAGACAACGGAGTTTAATAAAAGGATTCCAAAACAGAAGTTTTATGAAAATATGGATATTTCACCTGCTCTAAAAAGAATATTTACAGAACAAGTGAAAACAATTTATTGGAGAAACAAAATTGCTGTATCTACTATAAATCTCGCCGGTGGAAATGATGTAACAGAGATAGAGGTTTTTGAAATAAGGCTGAACAGTAAAGAGTTGGATGATGCTTTCCTACGTCAGATAGATAGAGAAATACCATATCATATTTTATTTTTGCTTGAGTATGGTGGGAAATATCAGGCAAGAATAGGGTATAAAGAGACGTTGTTATCAGGTAAAAATGTTTTTAAAGTCAATGCTTATTATCAAACAAATTGGATGGATGAAGATAATCTTCCGTTGAAGTTGGAAGGCCTAAGTATAGAGGCTGTGTATGAAAACTTTGTTCGTCAGGTAGCAGGTGACAGATTAAAAGCGAAAGAAAACGGTGAGAGCTTAAAGAAGTCGGTTAACAGAGATGAAGAAAAGCAATCATTACAAAAACAGATAGATAACTTAAAAGCTAAGATACGAAAAGAAGCTCAACTAAACAGACAGATGGAAATGAATAGTGAGCTTAAGGTGCTGATAAAAAAGTTGGAGACAATGTAATGGATAAAATGAGAATGGAATCAGTCAATATTACTGATAAAAATATAGAGAAGATAGGCAAGATGTTCCCTAACTGTATAACGGAAACTGTTGATGCAGATGGAAAACCTAAGAAAGCAATTAACTTTGATATATTAAGACAGATGCTCTCAAAAGATATAATTGAAGGCGAAGAAAGCTATGAGTTTACATGGGTTGGCAAAAAGGCCTCTATAGTAGAAGCCAATAAGCCTATTCGTAAGACATTACGTCCTTGTAAAGAAGAAAGTGTAAACTGGGATACAACAGAGAATCTATACATAGAGGGAGATAATCTTGAAGTATTGAAACTTTTACAAGAAAGTTATCTTGGAAAAGTTAAGATGATATATATTGATCCGCCATATAATACAGGAAATGATTTTATTTATAATGATGACTTCACTATAAACGGAGAACAATATGCAGAAGAGTCAGGAGAGTATGACGATAATGGGAATAGAATGTTCAAAAACACAGATTCTAATGGTAGATTTCATTCGGATTGGTGTTCAATGATATATTCTCGTCTTTTGGTTGCAAGGAATTTATTGAGTGATGACGGTGTTATATTTATAAGTATTGATGATAATGAGCAGGAAAATTTAAAAAAATTTGTGATGAAGTATTTGGAGAATTAAATTTTGTAGGAGAAATTATAAGAAAAACAAAATCTATGACTGGAGACAACATAAATGGTTTTAACTTACAGCATGAAATACTTTTGATATATTCAAAGTATAGAAGCCAAATGTTATTTAAGGGGGAGAAAAAAACATTTGATAATTACTCAAATACAGACAATGATCCTAATGGTGACTGGTGTACAGGGGATCCCAGTGCAAAAAGTGGTGGTACTTCTACATATTTTGAAATAGAAAATCCATTTACACATAAAAAAGATTTACCTCCAATGGGCAGATACTGGGCATTTTCAAAAGATACTTAAAAAAAATATATAGCTAATGGAAAGATAAAATTCAAGGAAAATTATTGTGATGGTGAAAGGGGATTTATATTTAAGAGATATAAAAAAGATGCATCAACTTTATATGATCCTGTTCATAGTATATTTGGAATTGATAATGAATATATGAATCAGGTTGCAACAACTGAATTAAAGAAAATTTTTGAAAAAAATGTATTTAGTTATCCAAAACCTGTATCCTTTATAGAAAAAGTAGTTAGGTATACTACAGAAAAAGATGCAATAGTAATGGATTTCTTTTCTGGTTCTGCAACAACAGCACATGCTGTTATGCAATTGAATGCTGAAGATGGTGGACATAGAAAGTTTATTATGGTACAACTTCCGGAAGCCACAGATGAAAAGTCGGAAGCATACAAAGCAGGTTATAAGAACATCTGTGAAATAGGCAAAGAGCGTATCCGTCGTGCCGGTAAAAAGATTCTTGAAGAAAATAGTGAAAAAGAAGGTATAGAAAATATGGATATCGGATTTAGAGTTTTAAAGCTTGATGAATCAAATATGACAGATATTTACTATAGCCCTGATGAGTATTCTCAAGACCTGTTGGCAAGACTTGAGTCTAATGTAAAGACAGGTAGAAATGATTTAGACCTTTTATTTAGTTGCTTACTGGAATGGGGATTGCTTTTATCACTTTCACATAGCTCAGAGAAGATAGAAGGATATACAGTTCATAACTACAACAATGGTGATCTTATTGCTTGTTTTGAGGAGAATATACCGGATAGTGTGATAAAGGAAATAGCAAAGAAACAGCCGCTACGTGCTGTATTTAGAGACAGCAGTTTTGCAAACAGCCCTGCAAAGATAAATGTAGGAGAGATATTCAAATTGCTGGCACCTGATACAAGAGTAAAGGTGATTTAAGGAGGAGATATTTATGGAAAAGATACGAATGGAATCAGTCGACAGTACAGCTAAAAATATTGAAAAGATAGCAGAGATATTCCCTAACTGCATAACCGAAACATATGTTCGGGGGGGGGGTACACCAAAAGTATAAACTTTGAACTTCTAAGACAAATGCTTTCATCTGAAGTTGTTGAAGGAGATGAAAGTTATGAGTTTACCTGGGTTGGTAAAAAGGCTTCAATAGTAGAGGCTAATAAGCCTATACGAAAGACGCTTCGACCATGTGAAGAAGAAAGTGTAAATTGGAATACCACTAAGAATTTGTATATAGAGGGAGATAATCTTGAAGTTTTAAAACTGCTTCAGGAAAGTTACCTTGGAAAAGTCAAGATGATATACATTGATCCGCCTTATAATACTGGAAATGATTTTATTTATAATGACGACTTTAAGGTAAATACTGAGGAATATGCCAAAGAATCAGGAGAGTATAGTGACAGTGGCAATAGAATGTTTAGAAATACAGATTCTAACGGCAGATTTCACTCGGATTGGTGTTCGATGATATATTCAAGAATATTGATAGCACGTAATTTATTGACAAACGATGGAATAATAATGGTATCAATTGATGAGCGGGAATATGCAAATGTAAGAAAAATATGTGATGAGATATTTGGTGAGAAAAATTATTTTGGTGACATTGTCTGGGAAGCTACAACGCAACCTATTAATACCGGAGTTGCGAGATTTGGTTTGCAGAAAAAAACTGAATCGATTTTGATGTATGGAAAAAACAAGAATGAGGTAATGGGATTTAACCTAGAGGAGATAGAAGACAGGTTATTATATCCACACATTGGTAGGTATGGAAAATGTCGATTTGAAATTATTGAGAAATCTGATTCAGGAGGATACAGTAGACCATCAATGAAATTTAAGATACTTGGACAATATCCACGAGATGGTAAACGATGGCAGATTGGAGAAGAAGTTGCAAGAAAATTAGAAGAAGATGGCAAGGTTGAAATTATTGAAGGCATTATAAAAAAGGCTGTTTATCCAGAAGATGAAGTTGGTAGAAAACAATATAAACCATTTTGGTCCCTACTACGTGCAGATGTAGTTGGAACTGCTCAAAATGGTAAAGATGAATTAAATTCTATAATGGGTAGTCCAATTGGTTTTGATACCGTGAAGTCTATATCATTAATGAAAAAACTTCTATCTTACATGGGTGATAATTATATTGTATTAGATTTTTTCTCCGGTTCTGCAACAACAGCACATGCTGTTATGCAATTGAATGCTGAAGATGGTGGACATAGAAAGTTTATTATGGTACAACTTCCGGAAGCCACAGATGAAAAGTCGGAAGCATACAAAGCAGGTTATAAAAACATCTGTGAAATAGGCAAAGAGCGTATCCGTCGTGCCGGTAAAAAGATTATTGAAGAAAATAGAGACAAGGAAGGTATAGAGAATTTGGATATCGGATTTAGAGTGTTAAAGCTTGACGAATCAAATATGACAGATGTTTATTACAGTCCTGATGAGTATTCTCAAGACCTGTTGGCAAGACTTGAGTCTAATATAAAGACAGGTAGAAATGATTTAGATCTTTTATTTAGTTGCTTACTTGAATGGGGATTGCCTTTATCACTTCCATATAGCTCAGAGAGGATAGAAGGCTATACAGTTCATAATTACAACAATGGTGATTTTATTGCTTGTTTTGAGGAGAATATACCTGATAGTGTGATAAAGGAAATAGCAAAGAAACAGCCGTTACGTGCTGTATTTAGAGACAGCAGTTTTGCAAACAGTCCTGCAAAGATAAATGTAGGAGAGATATTCAAATTGCTGGCACCTGATACAAGAGTAAAGGTGATTTAAGGAGGTTATTATATGAAGCTACAATTTAAGCATCAAAAGTTTCAAGCAGATGCCGCTAAAGCCGTAGTTGATGTTTTTGTCGGCCAACCTTATTTGACTCCGTCATATATGATGGATAGAGGTGAGGGGAATTACCAGATGTCTGTTACAGATAAGGAGGACTTTAGAGGCTGGGGAAATCAAAAAATTGTTCCTGAATTAAGTGATGGATTGATTTTAGAAAACTTACAAAAGGTACAGCGTGACAATCAATTAAAACCTTCTGATAAATTGGAAGGTAAATTTAATCTAACTATTGAAATGGAAACCGGTGTTGGAAAAACATATACGTATATAAAGACGATGTATGAGTTAAATAAACACTATGGATGGAGCAAGTTTATTGTTGTTGTACCAAGTGTTGCCATTAGAGAGGGCGTATATAAGTCTTTTCAAGTAACTCAGGATCATTTTGCAGAAGAATATGGTAAGAAAGTTCGCTTCTTTATATATAATTCTTCTCAGCTTACCGAAATAGATAGATTTGCATCTGATAATTCGATAAATGTTATGATTATAAATTCTCAGGCATTCAATGCTAAGGGAAAGGATGCAAGACGTATTCATATGAAACTTGATGAGTTTCGTTCACGCCGTCCGATAGATATTATTGCAAAGACAAATCCTATTCTTATTATAGATGAGCCGCAGTCGGTTGAGGGAAAACAGACAAAGGAGAACCTAAAACAGTTTAATCCGCTTATGACACTTCGTTATTCGGCGACACATAAGAGTGACAGCATCTACAATATGGTTTATCGTTTGGATGCTATGGAGGCATATAATAAAAGACTTGTGAAAAAGATTGCAGTTAAAGGTATCACGGAATCGGGAAGTACAGCTACAGAAAGTTATGTATATTTAGAAAGTATAAATCTTTCAAAAGCAGCACCAACTGCAACAATTCAGTTCGACTTTAAAGGAAACAAAGGCGTTAGAAAGGTCACAAGAATTGTAAATGAAGGATATAATCTGTATGATAATTCAGGACAGATGGAAGAGTATAAACATGGGTTTGTAGTTTCAAGAATTGACGGACGTGATGACTCTATAGAATTTATTAACGGTATAAAGATTTATGTCGGTGATATTATAGGACAAGTAAGCGAAGAGCATATTCGTCGTATACAAATCAGAGAGACTATACTGTCACATATTGAGAGAGAACGAGAACTGTTTTATAAGGGAATAAAAGTGCTATCATTATTTTTTATTGATGAAGTTGCAAAATATAGAGAATATGATGTGGCAGGTGAGCCGAAGAACGGTATATACGCTGATATATTTGAAGAAGAGTATATAGATATTATTAGAAATCTTCAGATTAAAATCAGGGAAAGTGAATATATAGACTATATCAACTCTATATCTGAAGATAAAACTCATGCAGGATATTTTTCTACTGATAAAAAAGGTAAAATGGTTGACTCAAAGCTGTCACGTAAGGAAACTACTACTGATGATGTTGATGCATATGACCTTATAATGAAAAATAAGGAACTCCTTTTGGATAGAAATCCCAAAAAGTCTCCTGTTAGATTTATTTTTTCACATTCTGCACTACGTGAGGGATGGGATAATCCTAATGTATTCCAAATTTGCACATTGAAGCAAAGTGGTAGTGATGTGCGAAAACGACAAGAAGTGGGTCGTGGACTTCGTCTTTGTGTAAATGAGGATGGAGAACGTATGGATACAAATATTCTTGGAAATGAGGTACATAATGTAAACGTACTTACTGTAATTGCAAGTGAAAGCTATGACAGCTTTGCCAAAGGTCTTCAGACTGAAATTGCAGAAGCAGTTGCAGACAGACCTAAAAAGGTTACACCACAACTCTTTATTGATAAAGTAATACAAGGCTCAAACGGTAAAAAACAGACTGTTGATGATACTTTAGGATTGGCTATATATACAGATCTTATTATCAATGGTTACATCAATAAAAAAGGTGAGTTAACTGATATATATTATGAAGATAAGAGTAACAATGAGCTAAAGTTGGCAGATGAAGTAAAAGGCTTTGAGGCTTCTGTAGTTGAGATTATTGATTCAATATATGACAGTAGGACCATGATGCCGGAAAATGCTAGGAGTAATAATATTGAACTTAAAGTTGATGAAGATAAACTTGCCATGCCTGAGTTTAAGGCTCTTTGGAGCAAGATTAATTCAAAATCAGTTTATGTAGTTGATTTTGATACAGATGAGCTTGTAAAAAAAGCTATTATATCTTTGGACAAGAAATTGAATGTTTCGAAGATTTATTTAAAAGTTGAAACAGGAGTAATGAAAAAAATAAAGTCTAAAGATGATTTGATGAGTAGTACAGCTTTTATTAAAGAAGGATCAGCAATACATGAAAATACATCTATATCAAGTTCAAATATAAAATATGATTTGATAGGTAAGCTGGTAGATGAAACGGGGCTTACAAGAAAAGCCATAATACAGATTTTGCAGGGTATTAGATCTACAACTTTTGAGCAGTTTAAAAATAATCCTGAGGAATTTATCATTAAAGCGGCAGTTCTTATTAATGATGAAAAGGCAACCGCAATAATACAACATATTACATATGACATGATAGATGAAAAATATGGAACAGACGTATTTACTGATCCTACAATAAAGGGGCGTCTTGGTATTAATGCTATGAAGGTCAACAGACATTTGTATGACCATATTATGTTTGATTCTACAAATGAGAAAAAATTTGTAACAGAAATGGATATAAGTAAAAATGTTAAAGTATATGTAAAGCTACCGGATGGTTTTTATATTTCAACTCCTGTTGGGCGATATAATCCTGATTGGGCTATTGCTTTCTGTGAAGGTGGTGTAAAGCACATATACTTTGTTGCAGAAACAAAGGGAACGATGAGTTCAATGCAACTTCGTTTGATAGAGGAATCAAAGATACATTGTGCCGGAGAGCATTTTAAAGCAATTAGTAACGGTGAAGTTGTTTATGATGTAATAGATAGTTATGATTCGTTATTAAATTTGGTTAGAAAGTAATAAATGAAATAACAGATGTTTTATGTACATATTTTTGGAATTGATTTTATGGAGTTTAAAATGCTTTTATGGACTATTCAACATAAAGTCGCTTATGACGTTTTACTTGAGACGGGTAGACTTATAGCAAATGAAAAATACTTATTATTTGACGGGCAGTTTCGTTCTTCATATGATTGGCTTGTTGATCAGATGAAGAAACGCATAGGGATGCCGCCAAATGATGTAATATACCCTGTATGGGCATGGTACCAATGGGAAGGCGCACGAAAACGCTTGGATATGAGGACTCATAGATATGGGGGCGAGAAAGGAACGCCTATAGTTTTACTATCTATAGATGTACCTGACGATATGATTTTATTGTCAGACTTTGATATGTGGCATGTTATACTAAATGACGGATATTTACCGCTATATGGAAAAGATGACATTGATAATCCAAGTGAAGATGAGAAGTTAAAAAGCTGGGAGAATATTTTTTGTGTAGATATAGAAACAGATTGGTGGAATGCACCGAAATCTACTCAGGCAACATTTTGGGAGTTAAAAAAAGAATGGGTTTTGAAGGCAGAGCATTTTGTTTTAGCCGGATAAACCATATTTAGGCAGTTTTACGGAGGTACACTATGGGGATATTTGATTCCTTTAAAAAGAACAAAAAAACAGTTTGGGAAAAGTTTATAGAAAAGTATAAGCCGGGTAGCGACTTGGTAGAGCCTTCAAAGCATATATTGGATGCTTGCAGGGGTGCCGGTGTGGATGAGAGGATTCTTGAGCTTATGGAAGATTATGGTTTCGGCAATTTTGGAGACGGCATTATAAAGCTTATAAATCCTGAAGATTATATGGACAGTTTTTATAAATGGCTTGGAAAAGAAGACTATTCAAGAATTCCTTTTATGATGACAGCCTTTGGTGATATATTTTATTTTAGAAATCTTGGTGAAGGCGAATATGATATATCTTTTTTGGATATGCATTACAGGAATATCAGTGTGGCAGCTTATACTGTTGAAGAGTTTGTAGAGTATCTTGTTGACAGTGAGATTGAAGAAGGTATACTAAGGCGTACATTATTTGATGAGGCAAAAAATAAGCTTGGAATCCTGAAGGCAAATGAGATATATTTCTTTGCACCTGCACTGGTGACAGGCGGTGCGGAAGATATTAAATATATTGATAAAGGGGATGCGGCTATTCATCAGTGGATATTGTTTGACTGGCAATAAGAGAAAAATTATATATAGTCAGGTCGATTTGGAAGAATATAATACATTGTATAGTTACCAATATAATTTTACAGAAAAAAGAAAAGATTATAGTAAAGTCTTATAAGGAAAGCTGTTCCTGTTTGGAATGGTATAATATTTTTAATATAAGATATACAAAGGAGATCTGAGTGGAATGAAGGCTTTGAATATGAAAAAGAAATGAATTATAAGTATAATTATAATTACTATAATATATTTTGTCCTGTCATTATGTGATTTTATGTATATTCCTGCTGATAAGTATCCGAATATTATCAGAAAGATGTTTTTTCATGATAACGATAAAGTAACTGTAAGGAGCATAGGAAAGATTTGCCAAACAAAAGAAGGTATATATTTTTTGTATAGGGGCAGACTTATGTATATGAATAGTGTTGGTACAGAGGTGAAAGAAGTAGGTTTAAAACAAATAGCATGGATTATACCTGATAATTCGAATGTATTTTTTTTGGATAATAGTGTATATGATATATATAAAGTCAACCAAAACAATGAAACAAAGCCAATAATTAAGAGAAGTGGAGATAGAATTTATATAGATGGTAGATATATATATAATTATGTATATGATAATAATACAATAAGTAAATATAACTTAGACGGTAAAAAAATCTATTCTTCAAAGATGTATTATGGTCAGTTAATGGCAGGAGGTGTTGGTGGTATTATATTCAATGATTATAATATTCGTATGGTAAGGGAGGAACTTTCAAATTATGGGATGGGAGTGGATGTGCCATACCATTATATATTTGATTGGAATAAAGTTAAGTACATGCCTAAAGTTTTATATACAGTGCATTATTATAAGGAGCAGTCAATATGGGATTATAATAAAAATTTTAGAAATTTGGAACAATATGATGAATGGGCAGAAGGTTTGGATAACAAAATAAGGGAAAATAAAAATAAATTAAGAAATACTGAAAACAGAAATATGGAAGATTATGAACTGGTCAGTATAGGTTTATCCAAACAAAATCCGGATTACTATAGAGCGGTAGATGGGTATATATATTTTTATCATGTTTTGGAATTTTGTTATAGAGATAAAAATTATAAAAATAAAATTTCATTTGACAGTACAGGTAATGTTGATAAAAAAGAGAAAAACAGAGTAGAATTTAAAGCTTATGTTTATGTAATGCTTAGAGTTGATATTGAAAATATAGAAAATTCAGAGGACACTTCACAACTTGAGTATGAAATATTAGATGTGCCGATGTACCCAATAGACACTAATGACAAGATAGAAGTATTTGAAGTAAATGATAATTATATATATAGTATATCAAATGTGAATAATGTTACAACGAAAGAAATAAAGGTTCTGGCTACAGATATAGAAAAAGGTATTACCAGGAATATTTATGATTGTCGGGAATTGAGTGATAACATATATATACCGGGGATATATTGCAAGGAAAAGATAGCAGATAATGATGCCGGTGGAGGTGGAAAAAAACTTAATAAAGTTGTTCAAGGGGAAGACGGTACATATTTTGTTTATAAAAACAGGCTGATGTATATGGAAAATAAAAATGCAAAAATAAAAGAAATTTGTAAAATGCAAAGGAATATTTCCGGTATTTTAGTAAAGGATAAAAATATTTTTCTACGAGAGGAAAGCAGTAACAGTATTTACAAACTGAACACAGATGGAGAGATAATAAGCATTATTTATGCCCCTGGAATAATGTACCTTGAAGGTAATAATATATATACATTAAGTGGAGGTACTGAGTTTGAAAAATATGACTTTAACGGGAAAAGAATTTTTAAAAATGATTTAGGATATAATGGGTTTGATAGGGATAATACTATATTTAATAACTATGTTTTTAACATAGATTTTTTAAAAGCAGAAGTTTATGCACCAAAATATTATTTATTTGATATTAATAAAATAAAATATAAAGAATATACTCTGCATTTTTCAAAATACTATTTACCTCCGGAAACTTGGGATTCTTATTTGAGAGAAGAAGTTATACCTTATGATTCATTTGCAAAAGAGATAGATAAAAAGGTAAGAAAAGGAGAAATAATTGATAGAAATCTGGATAACTATGAACTGCAAAGTATCGAGTTATCAATTTGGGATTTCTCAGAGGTTTCAGATGGATATATCTATTTTCTTGGAGAGCAGAAACTTACTTATAGAGATAAAAATTATAAAGACAAGTTATCCGGAAACATGAATGAGTATATAAATACATATGAAAATAAAGAATATATGAGCAAAATAAAGTATGAGGTAAAATTATATCCTATAGGCAGAGTTAAAGTGGATGATATAAAAAATATATTGGATAGTGCTGCTATCAGCTATGATGCTATAGATAGACCATTAAGTAATAGTCGTAATAGGAATGACTTTATTATTAGAGACAAAAAGGTATATATATCGTATATTGAAGATTATGTAGAGAATAATCAGGAATATAGGGAATTGAAAATATATAAGGTAGATGCTGAAACCGGTATATCAAAAGAAGTTTACACAATGAAGGGGATATCTGTAGATGAACGTATGATAGAAATCTTTGTAACAGATAATTATATATTTATTTACAGATATATTGATAATTCGAAGAAACTGTGTATTACAAGGATAAATCGTGACGGAAGCAATCCTATATTAGTAATGGATGAAAACGGAGAAGTTGTTATGAAACCTCAAAGGAGATAATTGAAGCGATAGGTAAGTGATAAGACAGTTCTAATGATGAACCTGAAGTTTTGACTATACAATAAGGTGAAATATTAAGAAAATATAAGTTGATATTTTGTTTCCAAGTGGGGCTTATAGGGAATGATAACACTATAAGAATATGATTGTAAAGCTGAGAATATACAGATATAATTAACCTAAAATCTATAAAAATCTATAATTTGAAGGGAAAACAAGTATGATTGATTATACTGAGGGTGCAGGAGTACAGTATCATATCGGAGTAGGTAAAGGCGAAGTGGGGAAATATGTAATACTTCCGGGAGATCCGAAAAGATGTGAGAAAATTGCGGCATATTTTGATGATGCAAAGCTTGTGGCGGACAGTAGAGAATTTGTGACATATACAGGATATCTTGACGGCGAAAAAGTGTCTGTGACATCTACAGGAATAGGAGGACCGTCGGCATCTATAGCACTTGAGGAGCTATACAGGTGCGGTGCTGATACCTTTATAAGAGTGGGTACCTGCGGAGGTATGAAGCTTGATGTATGCGGAGGAGATTTGGTTATAGCAAACGGTGCAATAAGGATGGAGGGTACAAGTAAAGAGTATGCTCCAATAGAATTTCCGGCAGTAGCGGATTTTGATGTATTATGTGCATTAAAGGAAGCCGCCGATAAACTTAAGTTTAAATCACATATAGGAGTAGTGCAGTGTAAGGATGCATTCTACGGTCAGCATGAACCTGAAAGTAAGCCGGTAAGTTATGAACTGATGAATAAGTGGGAAGCATGGCTAAGACTTGGTACACTTGCTTCCGAGATGGAGTCGGCAGCACTTTTTACAGCGGCTTCTTATCTGGGTGTAAGAGCGGGATCAATATTTTTAGCTATTGCCAATCAGGAGAGAGCAAAGGCGGGGCTTATAAACGAACAGGTACATGATACAAGCACAGTGATAGAGACAGCTATAGAGGCTATAAGAATTATGATAAAAAAAGAGAAATAATTATATGAATATCCTGTGAACTCGACATTATATAGGTAAACTGTCACCTTATAATATTAAAAAAGACGTTTAAATATAACAACTTGATTACAAATAGTTTATGGTTTATACTTACGAAGATATGTTTTATTTAATGTTTATCCGTTTTTAAGGAGGAAAAATGAAAAAAAGATTATTGGCCATCACTATGGCAACACTTATGGGATGCTCACTTATAGCTTGTTCTTCAGGCTCATCAGAAACCAAGACAGATACTTCTTCAAAGGCTGAGGAAAGTAAAGGCAGTGAAAGCAAGGCGGATGAGAGTAAAGCGGATGCCGGTGAAAAAAAGGATGCAAAAAACTTTAAGGTAGGTATGGTTACTGATGTAGGCGGAGTCAATGACGGCTCTTTCAACCAGTCAGCATGGGAAGGACTTCAAAAAGCACAAAAGGAACTTGGTATTCAGGCAAAATATGTTGAGTCAAAGACTGATGCTGACTATATTCCAAATATTGAGACCCTTGTTGATGATGACTATGACCTTATCATCTGTATAGGATATCAGCTGGCTGATGCACTCAAGACTGAGGCTGAGGCAAATCCTGATAAGAAGTTTGCTATAGTTGATGATTCATCAATTAAGCTTGATAATGTGGCTTGTCTTATGTTTGAACAGGCACAGGCTTCTTATCTTGTAGGTTATGTGGCAGGCAAGACAACCAAGTCAAATACTGTAGGTCTTGTTATAGGTATGTCAACAGATACTATGAATGAATTCGGATACGGTTATCTTGCAGGTGTGAAGGATGCCAATAAGGATGCAACTATATTACAGAACAATGTAAACAGCTTTGCAGATACGGGTGCAGGTAAGACAGCAGCCAACAATATGGTTGCAAATAAGGCTGATGTTATTTTCCATGCGGCAGGCGGTACAGGTCTTGGCGTTATTGACGGATGTAAGGAAGCAGGTATATGGGCTATCGGTGTTGACTCCGACCAGTCAAAGGTTGCACCTAAGACTATTCTGACTTCAGCTATGAAGAGGGTTGATATTGCTGTATATGATGAGGCTAAGGCGGCTCTTGACGGTGAATATAAGCCGGGTGTTAAAACTTATACTCTAAAGGATGGCGGTGTTGATATCGCACCTACAACCGACAATCTTGACCCTGAGCTTCTTAAGGAAGTAGAGGGTGTAAAGGCTGATATAATTTCAGGAAAGACAGTTGTACCGAAGGTAAAGGCTGATTTTGAAGCCAAGTATGGTGATATCTACGAGCTTGACTGATTTTATTAAGGGCAGCAAGGATTTGCTGCCCCCTTAAATATATCTATGAATTTCGTAGGTATATTTAAGGGTAGACCCTTATAGAATGGAGAAATATGAGAGATATAAGCTTAGACAGAGTAAATGAGATTAGAGAGAGTATGCTTGAGACTGTAAAGAGTCCAAGCCTTACTCATGAGCAGAAAGTGGCTACAATGGCAAACCATGCAGATTCGCTGCTTGAAGTACTTGATTTGCCGAAAGGGTTGGATGAGTTACTTAATGCGGATATAGACAGTCAGTGTATATGTGATTTGTTTGAAGGGCATGCCCCGCTTAGACCAAGATATATAATACCTGACTATGCGAAGTTTATGAGAGAAGGAAGTAAGTTTCTTCAATTGGATCCGCCTAAGGATTTGTATGAGGCATTAAATTCATTACTTATTTTCTATCGCCATGTTCCAAGCGTAACCAATTTTCCGGTATATGTAGGTCAATTGGATGAACTTTTGGATCCTTTTGTACAGGATATGGACAGAGATTTGGCAAAGAAAATGATAAAACTGTTCTTTGTAAATATGGACAGGACCATTTTAGATTCATTTTCACATGCAAATATCGGACCTAAGGATACATTGGCAGGAAGGATAATACTTGAGGTGGAGGCTGAACTTGAACAGGCTGTGCCGAATATCACCTTAAAGTATGATCCTGATGTAACAAGTGACGAGTTTGCATTAACGGCGATAAATACGGCGCTACACAGTGCAAAACCGTCTTTTGCAAATCATAAGATGTTTAGCAGTGAGCTTGGTGAAAAGTATGTTATTGCAAGTTGCTATAACGGACTTTTGCTTGGCGGCGGTTCATATACACTTTCAAGAATGATATTGGGAAATATTGCAAAGAGAGCCAAGGATATTGAGGACTTTAAGACAAATACTTTGCCATATATGATGGATATAATGGCAAGATATATGGATGAAAGAATAAAGTTTGAGGTTGAGGAGAGCGGTTTCTTTGAAAATAATTTCCTTGCAAAAGAGGGCTTTATAAAAAGAGAGAGATTCTCTGCAATGTTCGGCCTTGTAGGTCTTGCGGAAGCTGTAAATATTCTCCTTGAAAAAGAAGGAATAGAGGGCAGATACGGCCACAGTGATATAGCTGATAAACTTGCTGTAGAGATAATGGATATAATAGATGATTTTAACAAACATCATTTTAACAAGTACTGTGAGGGTACACATGGTCATTTCCTACTTCATGCACAGGTAGGTATAGCAAGTGATGTTAAGGTATCCCCGGGAACAAGAATTCCGATAGGTGAGGAGCCTGAAAATCTTATAGACCACCTGAAGCACTGTGCAAAGTTTCATAAGTATTTTCCGTCAGGAACAGGTGATATATTCCCGATAGACCTTACAGTACATAAAAATCATGAGTATGTACTGGATATTATAAAGGGTGCAATGAAAGAGAATATCAGATACCTTTCATTTTATTCGTCAGATTCCGATGTAATCAGAATTACAGGTTATCTGGTAAAGAGATCCGAGATAGATAAACTTGAAAAGGGAGAAAGTGTACTTCAAGATACTACAGCACTTGGAATGGGTGCAAAGCATAACGGAAAGATACTTGAGAGGAAAGTACGTTAGTGTACAGTGCCGATATCAACAAGATAATACCTTTCAGCAGTGTGGACGGACCGGGCAACAGAACGGCTATATTCCTACAGGGCTGCAATTTCAACTGTAAGTACTGTCACAATCCTGAGACAAGAAATCTTTGTATAAATTGTATGGACTGTGTGCCTGTCTGTCCTGCTGCCGCACTAAGTGATAAAGACGGCAAGGTAATCTTTGCAGCCGAAAAGTGTATAGCTTGTGATAACTGTATTAAGGTTTGTAAGCATGGGGCTACACCCAGGATAGTCAGAATGACCTCCAAGGAGACCTTTGAAAAGATATGTGAAAATGTTCCTTTTATCAGAGGAGTTACTTTCTCGGGAGGTGAATGTACACTTTATCCGGATTTTATGAGGGAGGTATTTGTCCTTTGTAAACAAATCGGATTAGGTACAATGATAGACAGCAACGGTAGTATAGATTTTAAAAATTTTAGTGATTTATTGGAAGTTTGTGACGGGGTAATGCTTGATATAAAGGCATATGATTACAATGAGCATATAAAAGTTACAGATGTAGGAAATGATATTGTACTTAAGAATGCAAAGTATCTGGCAGGTATGGGAAAGCTTTTTGAAGTGAGGACTGTAGTTGTACCGGAGCTGTTTGACTTTAGAAAAACTGTTGATAATGTATCAAAAGAGCTGGCTCCGTTCCTTAAAATCTCAAATATAAGATATAAGATTATTTCCTACAGAAAAAACGGCGTCAGAAAAGAGTACAGAGACTATAAAAGTCCGACAAATGAAGAGATGAATGAAGCCAGGGAGATAGCAATAAAAAACGGCTTTAGTGATATTGTGCTGATATAGTAAGTATCTAAAAGGGCTTAAAGGATAAGGAGGGAGAATGGACATAGCTGTCGAAATGCAAAATATAGTCAAAAAGTTTGGCGATTTTGTTGCAAATGATGGTATCAATCTCACAGTGAAAAAGGGTGAGGTTCATGCTATTTTGGGAGAGAACGGTGCCGGCAAATCTACGCTTATGAATATTTTATATGGTTTATACCATCCCACATCAGGGAAAATATTTATAGACGGCAAGGAAACTGTTATCGGTACTCCGCAAAGAGCGATAGATTTGGGAATAGGTATGGTACATCAGCATTTTATGCTTATACCGCCTTTTACTGTTACGGAAAATATTGCACTTGGCATGGAGGACACTAAGGGTCTTGTATTGGATTTGAAAAAGTCCCGAGAGAAAATAGTGGAACTTTCAAAAAGGTATGGTCTGTCAGTGGATCCTGATGCCAAGGTTGAGGATATATCGGTAGGGATGCAGCAAAGAGTGGAAATTTTGAAGGTACTTTATAGAGGTGCAAAGACTCTTATACTTGATGAGCCTACCGCTTCACTTACACCGCAGGAGATACTTGAACTTATAGATATCATAAAGAGTCTTACAAATGACGGAAAGTCTGTAATACTTATCACACATAAGCTGAAGGAAATAAAGGCCTGTGCGGATTCATGTACCATTATCAGACATGGGAAGTATATAGATACAGTTGATGTAAAGACTACAAGTGAAAATGAACTGGCAGCTATGATGGTAGGCAGAGATGTCTCCTTTACTGTAGAAAAAGAAAAAAGAGAGCCGGGTGAGGTGGTGCTTTGTGTAAAGGATCTGTGTGCTAAGGACTACAGAAAGGCGGATATACTCAAATCGCTTTGTCTTGATGTAAGAAGAGGTGAGATAGTGGGTATTGCCGGAG
Organism: Lachnoanaerobaculum saburreum DSM 3986; assembly: GCF_000185385.1. Taxonomy (GTDB): domain Bacteria; phylum Bacillota; class Clostridia; order Lachnospirales; family Lachnospiraceae; genus Lachnoanaerobaculum; species Lachnoanaerobaculum saburreum. Next base: position 1,996,953 of record NZ_GL622296.1, on the reverse strand, counting down.
TGGACGGCAACGGTCAGTCTGAACTGGTAGAGATACTCACCGGATTAAAGAAGGCGGAGTCGGGAACTGTGACCATACTTGGAAGGGATGCTTTTAATGTTACGCCGAAACAGAGTTTTGATATGGGCATTACAAGTATACCTGAGGACAGACAAAAGCATGGACTTGTACTTGATTTCAGTGTGGCGGAAAATCTTATACTGCAAAATTTTGAGAGTGAGCCTTTCTCAAAAAACGGTATATTGAATGAAAAAAATATAGAGGCTCATGCTGATAAACTTATAGAAAAGTTCGATATAAGACCGAAGGACAGTGCAAAAAAGGCGGCAAAGACTCTGTCAGGTGGAAACCAGCAAAAGGTAATCATAGCCAGAGAAGTGACAAATGACTCCGATCTTTTGATTGCGGTCAATCCTACAAGGGGTCTGGATGTCGGTGCTATTGAGTTTGTACATAGATATTTGGTGGAACAAAGGAATAAGAATAAGGCGGTTTTATTGGTGTCATTTGAGCTTGATGAGATTATGAATCTTTCAGACAGAATAGAAGTTATATTCGGAGGCCGGATTACAGGTGAGGTCTTAGGGGAAGATGCGGATGAGAAGGAGCTTGGGCTTTTGATGGCGGGAGGAAAAAAGGATGAGTAGGAAAAACAGTATACTTTCAAGCAATGCTTTTTATACTCTTTTATCAATAGTAATAGGTTTTATAGTAGGTGCGGTTTTGCTTGCTGTGGCAAAAATAAACCCGCTTGAGGCATATGTACAGCTTTTTAACGGTATCTTCGGTAAACCGAAGTTTATGATTTGGTGCCTGATATATGCGGCCCCGCTTATATTTACAGGGCTTAGTGTTGCATTTTCATTTAAAACGGGAGTCTTTAATATAGGTGCGGAAGGGCAGTTTGTTGTAGGTTCACTTACAGCCTGTGTACTGGGTATTCTTATAAAGGCACCTGCAATCATTCATGTGCCGCTTTGCTTTATAGGCGCGGCAATTGCAGGCGGTATATGGGGATCAATAGTAGGTCTTCTTAAGATAAAAAAAGGTGTAAATGAAGTTTTGTCATATATTATGTTTAACTGGATTGCATTCTATTTTTCAAACTTTATAGTGAATTTGACAGTGATACATAAGGAAAGCGGTGGTGAGGCTACAAAGGATATTGCAAGTACTGCAAGGATTCTTGCACCTAAGTCTATAATAGCTGCAACGGGAGCTTCCGCTGCAAACTGGGGATTTGTAATAGCAACAGTATTTGCAATAGCTGTATGGTTCATTATAAATAAGACTACACTCGGATTTAAGCTTCGTGCGGTAGGTTTCAGCAACAGTGCGGCAAAATATGCAGGTATTGATACCGGCAAATCTTTTCTTACTGCAATGGCATTTTCAGGTGCTTTAGCAGGTATCGGAGGTGCGGTGCAGTTGATGGGTATGAGCGGAAGGATATCACAGTTTTCAGGTCAGGAGGGATACGGCTTTCAAGGAATAACCGTAGCACTTATAGCTTCTTCCAATCCTATAGCTTGTATATTTGCAGGGATATTCTATGGTGCAATGAAATATGGAGGAAGCAAACTTTCACTTGTTAATGCGCCTTCAGAGGTTGTAGATATTATTATGGGTGTAATCATATTGTTTATTGCAATATCAAGTTTGTTTAGAAATATTTTCTTAAACCATGGAAAGAAGGGAGCGGTATAATGGAAGTTTTAATAAAGGATTTAGGGCTTTTGATAAATGCTATATTGATAGCAACGCCTCCACTTCTTTTAGCGGCTCTCGGGTCATGCTTTTCTGAAAGAAGCGGTGTTGTAAATATCGGTATTGAAGGTATGATGACAATAGGTGCATTTGTAGGTGCATGTGTAGCATATTTTAGCGGAAACGGTTGGCTCGGATTTTTTGCGGGCGGACTTAGCGGTGCAGTGCTTGGAGTTATTCATGCTGTAGCCTGTATACAGTTCGGAGCGGATCAGACTATATCAGGTACTGCGATAAACTTTATAGGACCGGGACTTGCGGTATTTCTTTGCAAGGCGATATTTGATAATTCATCAGATTCACCTGCACTTGATACAGCCTCAAAGCTTCCAAAGATGTTTGAAGGAATGTTTCCGTCAGGCTCCTTTGGCTACAATGTTTTTTCAACATATTCGGTGGCATATATCAGCTTTATACTGGTTGCAGCGGTATGGTTTGTATTCTACAAGACAAAGTTCGGAATGCATCTTAGAGCTGTAGGAGAACATCCGCAGGCTTGTGCCACCTTGGGTGTTAATGTATATCGCACAAGGTATATCTGTGTGGTACTTTCAGGTTTTCTTGCAGGACTTGGCGGAGCCTTTGTTACGCTTGCTACAGTAAGCCAGTTTAGACCGGCAGTAATAGTCGGACAGGGCTTTATTGCAATTGCAGCAGTTATTTTCGGAAAGTTTACTCCACATGGTGCATTTAGAGCTTGTCTGCTTTTTGGACTTTGTAACGGTATCAAGGCATTACTTGGAGCAGGCAATGCGGTATCACCGAACTTAGTTTCTATGATTCCATATGTAGTGACAATCCTTGCACTGGTATTTGTAGTAGGAAGTACAAGGGTGCCGGCGGCAAACGGTAAGCCTTTTGTAAAGGCTAGATAGGAGGAGTATGTTATCAACCAAATTATTTGACCATACAATATTAAAGGCGGATGCCACAAGAAAAGATGTAAAAAGAGTGTGTGACGAGGCTATGGCATATAGCTTTTGTTCAGTATGTGTGAACTCGTATTATGTACCGTATGTTGCAAATCTTTTACATGGAAGTGATGTAAAAATCTGTAGTGTAGTAGGCTTTCCTTTGGGAGCAATGTCTACAAGGGCAAAGGCGCTTGAAGCAAAGATTGCCGTGATGGACGGTGCAGATGAGATAGATATGGTAATAAATATAGGAGCTTTAAAGGACAGAGACTATTCTGTAGTTTTGGAAGATATTAAGGCTGTAAAAGAAGCTTGTGAAGATAAGACTTTAAAAGTTATTATAGAAACCTGCCTGCTTAATGATGTTGAGAAGGTAAAGGCATGTGAACTTGCAAAGGAAGCAGGAGCCGATTTTGTAAAAACGTCTACAGGATTCAGTACCGGAGGTGCAAAGGTAGAGGATGTCAAACTTATGAGAGCGACTGTAGGCCCTGATATGGGGGTAAAGGCAAGTGGAGGCATTCATGACAATGAGTTTGCAAAGGAGTTGGTAGAGGCAGGTGCCAACAGACTTGGAACAAGTGCTACAATACAGATAGTGGAAGCAGCCTTTTATGATATGGGATAAAACATGAATAAAGAAAAAATTTTAAAATTGCCGAAGCTTGATTTACACTGTCATCTGGACGGTTCACTTTCACAGTCATTCCTTGAAAGTACTCTTGGGAGAAAATTCAGTGTGGATGAACTTTCTGTAAGCATGGAGTGTTCAAGCTTGGTGGAATATCTTGAGAAATTTGATATTCCGCTAAGTGCTATGAATTCAAAGGAAAATATAGAACAGGCAACTATAGAGGTGATGAGGTCGGCAGCGGAGGAAAATGTGAGGTATATTGAGATACGGTTTGCCCCGCTTTTATCCGTTACGGACAGTTTAAGCACTGAGGATGTGATTGAATCTGTTATATCAGGTCTGAAGGAAGGCTACAGGCTGTATGGCATCTATGGAAATGCCATATGCTGTGCTATGACTCATCATGATATAGAGGCAAGCAAGTCAATGTTTAAGATTGCAAGAGAATATTATAAAGACGGCGTGGTAGGTCTCGATTTGGCAGGTGATGAGGCAAATCATCCTATAAAAGAGTTTAGTGAGTTGTTTAAATATGCCAAAGATTTGGGTATGAACTTTACAATTCATGCAGGTGAGGCGGGACCTAAGTCCAATATAGAAGGTGCTATAGAGTACGGTGCCAAACGAATCGGACATGGTATTGCTATGAGAGATGATGAAAAACTTTTAAAACTTGCAAAGGAGAAGCGTATCGGTATTGAGATGTGTCCGATAAGCAATTATCAGACTAAAGCGGTGGGTAAAAAGGATATTTATCCTTATTCAGACTATATAAAAAGAGGCCTGCTTGCAACTGTCAATACGGATAACAGATTGGTAAGTAGTACAAGTATTACCGATGAGATATTATTTTTGCAAAAAAAGAATATGATAAATGATGATGAGATATTACAGGGAATAAAGAATGCAATAGAAGTTTCATTTGCAAGTGATGATATTAAGGATATGCTTTTAAAAGAGCTTGGCAAACAGGTATTATTATGAAGAAATATAAGAGAATTTTTGTTGTTGTTTTGGATTCTTTAGGTATCGGCGCAATGCCTGATGCGGCTAAGTTCGGCGATGCAAATACCGATACCTTCGGACATATAGTAAGAGAATACGGCAAGCTGAATATTCCAAACTTAAAGAAACTTGGAATGTACAATCTTCATCCGGTAACCGGAGAGAGCGGAGTGGAAAATCCTCTTGGAAGATTTTGTAAAATGGAAGAGATGAGTAACGGTAAGGATACTATGACAGGTCATTGGGAGATGATGGGTCTTAGAATCGAAAAGCCGTTTCAGACATTTACAGATACAGGCTTTCCAAAAGAGCTTATAGATGAACTTGAAAAAAGATGCGGTAAGAGAGTAATAGGTAACAAGTCGGCTTCAGGCACAGAGATACTTGAAGAGCTTGGAGAAGAAGAGATAAATACAGGAGCAATGATAGTATATACATCTGCCGATTCGGTACTTCAAATCTGTGGAAATGAAGAGACTTTTGACCTTCAAAACCTTTACAGATGTTGTGAGATTGCAAGAGAACTGACAATGAAAGATGAATGGAAGGTCGGAAGAGTTATTGCAAGACCTTATATCGGTAAGAAAAAGGGTGAGTTTAAAAGAACTTCCAACAGACATGACTATGCACTGAAGCCTTTCGGCAGAACCGCTCTCAATGTATTAAAGGATAACGGATTTGATGTTATATCTATCGGAAAGATAAATGATATATTTGTAGGAGAGGGTATTACAAAGGCATATCACTCCGATTCAAGTGTACATGGTATGGAACAGACAATTGATATGCTCTTAGAAGATTTCACAGGTCTTTGTTTTACAAATCTTGTGGATTTTGATGCACTTTGGGGGCATAGAAGAGATCCCATAGGCTATGCAAAAGAAATTGAAAAGTTTGATATAAAACTGGGAGAGTTCCTTGAGAAAATGAATGAGGATGACCTGTTGATACTGACGGCAGACCATGGAAATGATCCTACTCATACCGGAACAGATCACACAAGGGAGGCGGTATTTTTTATATCATATTCAAAAAAGTTTGACGGAGGAAAACTGTTTGAGCCTACGGACACATTTGCAGTAATAGGTGCAAGCGTGGTAGACAACTTTGATTTGGAGATGCCGAAAAACACTGTAGGATACAGTATCTTGGATAAGCTGTAAGGGAGGCTTTATGAATTCGATTTTTGAAAAAGTAAGAAAAAGCTATGATTATATCAGAACTGTCACAGATTTTACACCTGATGTTGCTTTGGTACTTGGTTCAGGACTTGGTGAGTTTGCAAAGCATATGGAAGTGGAATGTGAGATACCTTATTGTGATATTGAAAGTTTCCCTGTGTCCACGGTAGCAGGTCATGACGGAAGGTTCCTCTTCGGTACTGTGGAAGGTGTAAAGACAGTCATCATGAAGGGAAGAGTGCATTACTATGAGGGCTACCCTGTAACTGATGTTGTACTCCCTACCAGACTTATGATAATGCTCGGTGCAAAGAAACTTATACTTACCAATGCGGCAGGTGCTGTAAACAAAGATTATAAGCCGGGAGATTTGATGCTTATTACAGACCATATCTCGACTATAGTTCCTTCACCTCTTATCGGTGAGAATATAGAGGAGTTTGGCACAAGATTCCCTGATATGAGTCATGTATATTCACAGAGGCTGCTTGATGTGGCAAGAAACTCTGCAAAAGAAATCGGTATCACTTTAAGGGAAGGCGTGTATATGCAGTTTAGCGGACCTGCCTATGAGACACCGGCAGAGGTAAAGTTTGCAAGAACTTTGGGTGCCGATGCTGTAGGTATGTCAACAGCTATTGAAGCAATAGCTGCCAATCATATGGGAGCGGAGATTTGCGGTATCTCATGCTTTACTAATATGGCGGCCGGAATCCTTGATAAGCCGTTAAATCATAAAGAGGTATCGGAAGCGGCAAATAAAGTTTCACATATTTTTGAGGGACTTGTAAAAAATATAATAAAGAGTATGTAAGAAAGGGAGGTGAGAACCTCCTTTTTAGTGAAATTATAAAAGGATAAAAAAATAAAAAATGTTATAGGATTTGATATAATTAAGATAACATTATGGGCGTGTAGTATTTGAATCATAAGGGCAGAAATTTTGATAGAAGTGAATATTATTTCAATTCTTTTGCCCTTGTCTTTTTTGTGAATTCATTATAAAATAGTTAAAGATTGTTTTGTATTTAACAATATAATTTATGGAGATAAATGGAGGTTAGTATATGGCTCAAACAGGCGTTTTGCCTATGAAACGAATTGAAGAATTGCTGGATACCGGAAGTTTTGTGGAAATTGGCTCATATATAAGTGCAAGGAACACAGATTTTAATCTGTCAAATAAAGATACTCCAAAGGACGGAGTGTATACAGGTTACGGTACGATTGACAGTAAGTTGGTATATGTATACAGTCAGGATGCCGCAGTGCTTGGAGGCTCTATCGGAGAGATGCATGCCAAGAAGATAGTTTCACTGTATGAGATGGCAATGAAGACGGGAGCACCTGTTATAGGACTTATTGACTGTGCGGGACTTAGACTTGAAGAGTCATTTGATGCTTTGGATGCATTCGGAAAGATATATTCGGCACAAGTAAAGGCAAGCGGAGTGATACCGCAGATACAGGCCGTCTTCGGTCTTAGCGGCGGAGGAATGGCTGTAAGCAACGGGCTGAGTGATTTTGTATTTATGGAGCGGGACAAAGCAAAAATATTTGTAAATTCTCCTAATGCAATTGATAAAAACTCACAGGATAAAAATGATTATTCAAGTGCAAAGTTTCAGTCCGAGGCAACGGCACTTATAGATTTTACCGGAACTGAAAGCGAAATACTCTCAGGTATCAGAGAGCTTATATCCATACTTCCTGCAAATAATGAAGATGATATGTCATATATGGAGTGCAACGATGATTTAAACAGAGTTACACCTGAACTTGAAGCCGGTATAAAGGATCCGGCGGTTGCCGCAAAGATAATTTCAGACAGTTTCTATCTGCTTGAAGTAAAGAAAAATTTTGCGAAAGAAATGTTTACAGGATTTATCAGATTAAACGGCAATACTGTCGGTGTTATAGCCAACAGAAGAACTTTGTTTGATGAGAACGGAGAGACTCTACAGGAATTTGATAATGTGTTGTCACATCAGGGTAGTGATAAGGCGGCTGAATTTATAGACTTTTGTGATGCATTCAATATTCCGCTTTTGACATTGGTAGATGTGAAGGGATATAAAGCTACAAAGTGTACTGAAAAGAGAATACCGAAGGCAGGAGCAAGGCTTACATATGCATTTGCCAATGCTACAGTTCCGAAGGTGACTCTTATAGTGGGTGATGCAATAGGAAGTGCGGCAATTTCAATGAACTCAAAATCAATCGGTGCAGATATGGTATTTGCATGGGAAAGTGCAAAGATGGGCATGATGAATGCAAGTGAAGCTGTAAAGATTATGTATTCAAAGGAGATTGATACAAGCAGTGACGCGGTGGCAACTATTGAAGAAAAGACTAAAGAGTACGAAAATCTGCAAAATTCTGTAGTATATGCTGCAAGAAGAGGATATGTGGATGATATTATCACTGTAGCGGATACGAGAAAGAGAGTTTTGGCTGCATTTGAGATGCTTTTTACAAAGAGGGAAGAAAATCCATATAAGAAGCATGGGTCATTTTAGAGGTGAATCATGAAAAGGATGAAAAGATTTTTATATTTATGTCTGTTTATGATTGTATTGTTTGCGCTTGGTGCCTGCGGAAAGAAAAGTGACATTACAGGTGAGATGACTGAACAGTTGAAAAAACAGGGTGAAGCACTTTTAAATCAGCTCTATCAGATGGATGATGCTCAGCTGGCTCAAGTAATTAATGATACTGAAAAAGGAAATCAAAATCAGCAAGCATTCTTAGAAGGGCTTAAAAGCTTTCAGTCAAGTAGAAAGACAGTTGGAAGCCTACAGGGTATTGATAAAACTGATGTTAAACTTTCTGACGGAAATTATGTTGTTAAGATAAAATATACAGGTGATAAGAGAAAGTCTGAGATGACACTCGGATTTGATATAAAGACCAACAATGTAACAGTATTTTCTATTACACCCAAATATAGTGTAGCTGAAAATATGGAAAAGGCTGCACTGAATACTGTACTTGGAATGGGAACAGTGTTTATTATACTTATTTTCATATCATTCCTTATAAGTTTGTTTAAGTATATCAATATATTTGAAAATAAATTAAAGACTAAGGCAAAGGAAAAACCTGTAATTGCTGTAGCCGATTCAGAAAAGAGCGGTGAAAATCTTTGTGATGACTTGGAACTGGCAGCGGTTATTACGGCGGCTGTAGCTGAGTTTAGCGGTAATGATGCGTCAAACTTAATTGTTCGCTCAATAAAGAGAGTTAAAAGATAGTGGAGGTTAAAATGAAAAATTATACTATTACAGTAAACGGTAAATCATATGAGGTATCTGTAGAAGAAAAGGGCGGTGTAAGCACTCCCGCAGTACAGGCATCTGCGGCACCTGTAGTTAAGCCTGCTGCACCTGTTGCAAGTGGCAGTGAGGGCAGAGTAAAGGTGGCGGCACCTATGAGCGGTAAGATACTTGGAATTAAGGTAAGTGTAAATCAGGCGGTAAAAAAGGGTGAAGTGGTAGCCATACTTGAGGCTATGAAGATGGAAAATGATATAGTGGCACCGGAAGACGGTACTGTTGCAGGCATAAATGTAAATGTTGGAGACAGCGTTGAGACTAATCAAACTCTTGTAACACTTAACTAGTAACCGGAGGAGAAAAATGGATTATATATTAAATACATTATCCAATCTGATTGCTCAGACTGCATTTATGAATCTTACCGTCGGTAATCTGGTAATGATTTTTGTTGCCTTTATTTTTCTGTATTTGGCAATCAAGAGAGGATTTGAGCCGCTTTTGTTGGTGCCTATCGCCTTTGGTATGTTACTTGTAAATATCTATCCTGATATAATGTTAAAGCCTGAGAACTCTACAAACGGAGTGGGCGGTTTACTTCATTATTTCTATATTTTGGATGAGTGGAGTATATTGCCGTCACTTATATTTATGGGTGTAGGTGCACAGACAGATTTTGGACCTCTGATTGCAAATCCGAAGTCATTCTTACTTGGTGCGGCTGCACAGTTTGGAATCTATGCGGCTTACTTTATAGCAATACTTATGGGATTTAATGATAAGGCCGCTGCCGCCATATCTATTATAGGCGGTGCCGACGGACCTACTTCCATATTCCTTGCAGGTAAGCTTGGACAGACCGAGTATCTGGGACCTATTGCTGTAGCGGCATACTCATATATGGCGTTGGTACCTATTATACAGCCGCCTATTATGAAATTCTTTACTACAGATGAAGAAAAGAGAATCAAGATGGAACAGCTTCGTCCTGTATCACAGCTTGAGAAGATTCTTTTCCCGATAATAGTTACAGTAGTGGTATGTCTTATACTTCCTACTACAGCTCCGCTTGTAGGTATGCTGATGCTTGGCAATCTCTTTAAGGAGAGCGGTGTTGTAAAACAGCTTACAGAGACGGCGGCAAATGCAATGATGTATATTGTGGTTATTTTGCTTGGAACAAGTGTAGGAGCTACTACAAGTGCGGAAGCGTTCCTGAAAGTTACAACTTTAAAGATTGTAGCACTTGGTCTTATAGCTTTTGCTTTCGGTACCTGGGCAGGCGTAATATTCGGTAAGATAATGTGTAAGGTTACAGGCGGTAAGGTAAATCCTCTTATCGGTTCGGCAGGAGTATCGGCGGTTCCGATGGCAGCCAGAGTTTCACAAAAGGTCGGTGCGGAGTATGACCCCACAAACTTCCTTTTGATGCATGCTATGGGACCTAATGTAGCAGGCGTTATAGGTACTGCTGTGGCGGCAGGAACCTTTATGGCAATATTTGGAATAGTATAAGGAGAGATTATGGCAGAAATTGAGAAAAAGCCTGTTCAGATAGTCGAGACTGTGCTTCGTGATGCACATCAATCTTTGGTGGCAACCAGAATGACTACGGAACAGATGCTTCCTATAATAGATAAAATGGATAAGGTAGGCTATAGAGCTGTAGAATGTTGGGGTGGTGCTACATTTGATGCTTCCTTAAGATTTTTACATGAAGATCCATGGGAGAGACTTCGTAAGTTTAAAGCAGGATTTAAAAATACCAAGCTTCAGATGTTATTTAGAGGCCAGAATATCTTAGGTTACAATCATTATGCGGATGATGTTGTAGAATATTTTGTTCAAAAGTCGGTAGCAAACGGTATTGATATCATTCGTATATTTGATGCACTTAATGATATCAGAAACTTAAAGACTGCTGTAAATGCGGCAAATAAGGAAAAGAATGCAGAGGTTCAGATAGCACTTTGTTACACTTTGGGTGATGCATATACACTTGATTACTGGAAAGACATTGCAAAGAGAATAGAGGATATGGGTGCGGACTCACTTTGTGTTAAGGATATGGCAGGTCTTTTGACACCATATGCCGCACAGGAGCTTATAGGAAGCCTTAAGGAATCTACCAAGTTACCTATAGAACTTCATACTCACTATACGGCAGGTCTTGCATCAATGTCTCTTTTAAAAGCTGTAGAGTCGGGCTGTGATATCATTGATACTGCAATTTCACCGTTTGCACTCGGTACCTCACAGCCTGCCACAGAAGTTATGGTGGAGACATTTAAGGGAACACCTTACGATACAGGACTTGATATCAATCTTTTATCCGAGATAGCTGACTACTTCAGACCGATAAGAGAAGAGTTTTTAAAGAGCGGACTTCTAAATCCTAAGGTACTTGGCGTAAATATAAACACATTGAAATATCAGGTTCCGGGAGGTATGCTTTCAAATCTTATCAATCAGCTTAAAGAAGCCGGAAAAGAAGATAAGTACAGAGAGGTTTTGGAAGAAATCCCAAGAGTAAGAAAAGATTTCGGCGAGCCGCCGCTTGTTACTCCTTCATCACAGATAGTGGGTACACAGGCTGTTATGAATGTGCTTTCAGGTGAGAGATATAAGATAGTTCCGAAAGAGTCTAAGAAAATAATGCTTGGAGAGTTCGGTCAGACTATCAAGCCTTTCAACAAGGAAGTACAAAAGAAGATAATAGGTGACGAAAAGCCTATTACTTGTAGACCGGCTGACCTGATAAAGCCGCAACTTCCTGAGTTTGAAAAAAAGGTGGCAAAGTGGAAACAACAGGATGAGGATGTGCTGACGTACGCACTGTTCCCAAAGGTTGCTGAAGAGTTCTTTGAGTACAGAGAGGCACAAAAGACAAAGGTGGATATGACTAAGGCGAATAAAGAAGCGGGAGCATATCCGGTATAAATAAAAGGTATATTCACAAAATCCCTTACTTACTTAATGTAGGGGATTTTTATGTAAAAGAAAATGAAAGAAATAAAGAAAAAAGTTTTAAATCAGTTCAGCAGTGCAAGAATTATATTATTCGGTTTTATCATTATGATATTTTTAGGTGCAAGTATTCTAAGTCTTCCTGTTTCATCAAGAAGCGGAGAATTTACACCGTTTATAGATGCTTTATTTACAGCTACAAGTGCAAGCTGTGTTACAGGACTTATAGTATATGATACGGCTACACATTGGTCTTTATTCGGGAAGATAATAATTATAGCTATGATACAATGCGGAGGGCTTGGTGTAGTTACAATGATAGCTGTATTTACACAGGTGGCAGGTAAAAAAATAGGACTCAGGGACAGAGCAACATTACAAAATGCTCTGTCGGCCCCACAAATAGGAGGTATTGTTAAACTTACAAGTTTTATATTTAAGGGAACTGTTATTATTGAGATGATCGGTGCATTTCTTATGTTTCCAAGCTTTATGAAAGACTTTGGAGTAACAAAGGGTATCTATTATTCGATATTTCATTCAATATCCGCATTTTGTAATGCAGGATTTGATCTGATGGGTGATGTGAGTAAATTTTCTTCATTAACAAAATACCAATCGGATATAATGATAAATATAACAATAATGTTATTGATACTAATAGGAGGTCTGGGTTTTCTTATATGGAGGGATGTAGTTAATTACAAATTTGATTTTAAGAGATATTCCACTCAAACCAAGATAGTTTTTTTAATGAGTACTGTTTTGGTTGTATTTCCGTCTGTTTTATTTTTCTTTACGGAGTTTAGCACTTTGAATATTAAAACAAGAGTACTTTCAAGTGTATTTCAAGCTGTCACCCCCAGAACGGCAGGATTTAATACAATTGATTATACGAAATTCAGTGACAACGGTATAGCAATGACGATTATTTTGATGTTGATAGGTGGAGGATCGGGATCTACAGCAGGCGGTATAAAGATGACTACAATTTTTATTTTAGTTGCTACAATGTGTTCCGTTTTAAAGCAGGATAAAGAGGTAGCGGTATTTAAGAAAAGGATTGAACCGGATATAATAAAGAATGCCGTTGCGGTATTTGCTTTGGATATATTTTTATTTATAGTCGGATCAATGATTATAAGCGGAATAGAAGGATTTTCGTTGAAAGAAACAATGTTTGAGTGTGCATCTGCTGTTGCAACGGTAGGACTGACTTTGGGTATTACACCACATCTTGGAATTATTTCAAAAATATTGTTGATCTGTATGATGTATATAGGAAGAGTGGGCGGTATAACACTTATCTTTGCAGCCGTTAATCCTAAGAATAACGGAAATGCAAGATATCCGAAGGAGCAGGTAGCTGTAGGATAAATTTGATAGAAGGTAAAGATTGAAAATGAAAAGTTTTTTGGTAATAGGAGTAGGACGTTTTGGACGTCATTTATGTAAAAAGTTGTATGAACTTGGATATGATGTAATGGCTATAGACAGAAATGAGGACTGTATTGAGCAGGTATTGCCTTATACTTTAAACTCAATGATTGGCGACAGTACAAAGGTCGAGTTTATAAAATCAATCGGTGTAAGCAATTTTGATTCTTGTTTTGTGGCAATAGGTGATGATTTTCAAACTTCACTTGAAACAACATCACTTCTTAGTGAGTGTGGAGCAAAATATGTGGTATCCAGAGCATCCAGAGATACGCAAGCAAAATTTCTTTTAAAAAACGGTGCCGATGAGGTTGTTTATCCTGAAAGACAACTTGCTGAATGGAGTGCTATAAGATACAGCTCAAATAATATTTCAAATTATATAGAATTACCCGGAGAAAATTCAATATTTGAATGTAAGGTACCTAAAAGCTGGGAGGGAAAAACTGTATTGGAGCTTGATATAAGGAAAAAATACAAAGTTAATATTATGGCAATAAAAAAAGGTGATAGCTGGTATATGACTATTACTCCACAGATAAAGTTTGAAAAGGATCAGGATATAATGGTTTATGGAGCAGATAAGTATTTGGAAAAGTTCTTACATTTTGATTCAAGCAATTTTACAACAGAAGAAGAGGCAAAAGATAATGATTGATGATATTTCTATAAGATCGGCAGAACCGGAGGATGCGAACGAATTACTTAATATATATGCATATTATGTCAGCGAGACGGCAATATCATTTGAAACAGAGGTGCCGAGTGTAAAAGAGTTTAAAATCAGAATGGAAAAAGTCATGAAAAACTATCCGTATCTTGTGGCACAAAAGAATAATGAAATATTAGGATATGCATATCTTCATCCTTTTGTGGGAAGAAAAGCTTATGAACTTAGCGCAGAGACTACCATATACCTAAATCAGGATAAGAAGAAAATGGGTATAGGCAAAAAATTATACTCGGTCTTGGAGGATATAGCAAAGGCACAGAATATAACAAATTTATACTCCTGTATAGGTTATGTGGATAAAGAGGATGAATATTTAAATAATAACAGTGTGCAGTTTCATGAACATATGGGATACAGGATGGTAGGAAAATTTGAAAACTGCGGACATAAGTTCGGCAGATGGTATCATATGGTGTGGATGGAGAAGATAATAGGAGAACATAAAGAAATTAAAGAGTTTTTAAAGTATTCGGATATAAAAAGCTTTTAGTAAAAATCATATCTAAAGAAAAATTCGCCTCCATATAATTGGAGGCGAAAAAATATTAAAGTACATTTCGTATTCTTTTTACAGCTTCAACGGTATTCTCATGTTTTCCGAATGCTGTAAGTCTGAAGTAGCCGTTTCCGCCCGGACCGAATCCCTCTCCCGGAGTTCCGACAACATTTGCCTTTTCAAGAAGAAAATCAAAGAAATCCCATCCTGTCATATTGTCAGGTGTCTTTAACCAAATATAAGGGGCATTGATACCGCCAAAGAGTTTAAGGTTTGTATCCTTTAACCCGTTCAATATTGTGTCACAGTTTTGCATATAGTAGTTGACCAATCCTTTAACTTCCTCTTGGCCTTGTGCAAAGTAAACAGCTTCACCGGCTCTTTGTACAATATAAGGTGCGCCGTTATATTTTGTACCGTGGCGTCTTGCCCACATATCATGAAGTGAGCAGCCGTCCATGATCAAATCTTTCGGAACTACCGCATAGCCCAGACGCAGACCTGTAAAACCTGCAGTCTTTGAAAAGGAGCGAAGTTCAATAGCACAGGTCTTTGCACCTTTGCATTCATAGATTGAATGTGGTACATCGTCTTCTCTTATATATGCCTCGTATGCGGCGTCATATATAATCACAGATTTACTTGCATTGGCTGCATCAACCCACTTTTGTAGTTCACTTTTTTTCATAGTGGCACCGGTAGGGTTGTTCGGGAAACAAAGATAAATAATATCAGGCATAACTTCAGGCAAGTTCGGAGCAAAATTGTTTTCGGCACTGCACAGCATATATGTGATATTTGAAAATTTACTTAAATCGGCGATATAGTCGCCAGCACGACCGGCCATAACATTGGAGTCGACATATACAGGGTATACAGGGTCACATACACCTACAGTGTTGTCAAGAGAAAAAAGCTCCTGAATATTTCCCGAATCACATTTTGCACCGTCAGATACAAAGATTTCGTCAGCCGAAATATCACAGCCGCGTTTTTCAAAGTCGTTCTTTGCGACAGCTTCACGAAGGAAACTATAACCAAGGTCAGGAGCGTATCCTCTAAAAGTTTCTTCATGTGCCATCTCGTCAACCGAAGTATGAAGTGCGTCAATGACACTTTTTGTAAGAGGTCTTGTAACATCACCGATACCGAGACGAATAACATCCTTGTCAGGGTTTGCATTCTTATAATTTTCTATTTTCTTTGCAATGGCGGAAAATAAATAACTGCCGGGAAGTTTCTGAAAATTTGTATTGATTTTTAACATTTAGTACCCCTTTATATTGAAGTTTATGACTTTTTAAGTCTGTACTTTAAATCTAAATTTTTATAATGTCAATAAGAATTTTAAAAAATTGTATTTAAAAAATCTGAAATAAGTTATTTTAATAAAAGATTATATAATATATTGACATTTAAAAGGTATTGTGATTAAATACACTCAGAAACAATATTTCTTTAAATAAAATATTTTTTGAAACAATATTTTATTTAGGATTAGTAGGAGCTTTTATGAGAGAAGAAGATTATCAGGTTTCATTTGAAATAATTGCTACGGCAGGTGACAGCAAGGGATATTCAATGGATGCAATTTGTGATGCAAGAAAGGGAAGATTTGACTCGGCAAATGAGAAGATAAATGAGGCAAATAAAAAACTTCTGAAGGCACATGAGCTTCAAACCGATATGATTGCACAGGAAGCAGGCGGAGATCCGGTTCCTGTAAATATTATTTTGATTCATTCACAGGATCATTTGACTATGGCAAATGTAGCGGAGGAATTAGCTGAAGAGATGATTTCGCTTTATAAAACAATATATGATTTAAAGGCGGAGATTGAAGATATAAAGAAAAAGATATAATGCTCATCAACAGCTATAGCTTGGAGACGGTACATGGACATAGTATTACAAATAAAAGAGGAGTATAGGAAGTTTACCAAGTCGGAAAAAAAGGTGGCGGATTATTTTATAGAAAATTATAAGGATGCCATAAATGAAAGTATACAGTCTATTGCAGCGACAACAGATACTTCACCGGCTACAGTTATAAGATTTGTAAAGGCTTTGAAATTTGACGGGCTACAGCAACTGAAGCTTGCGATTGCAGCGGATATGGACTCGCAAAAGCCGGATATTACAGATGAGATAATACATCCAAAAGACGGGCTTTATGAGATAGTTGAAAAGAATAAGAGAAATCTTGTAAAAAGTATTGAAAAGCTTTATGCACTTATGGATATGGATCTGATAGAAAAAAGCATAGATGCTATTGACTTGGCAAAGAAGGTATATCTGTTCGGAGTAGGTGCAAGCGGTATAGTTTGTTATGATATCAATTATAAGCTTTCAAGGATTGGAAAGGATGTGGTTTTCAATAATGATATCCATTTACAACTTGTAAATTTGAATTTTATAACAAAGGAAGATTCCTGTGTATGTGTAAGTTATAGCGGAAATACAAAGGAAACTGTACTTGTTGCAGAGATTGCAAAAAAGGCCGGTGCAAAGACTGTCGGTATATGTTGCTACGGAAAAAATGAACTTTCAAAGATTTGTGATATAACTTTGAGAGTACCACATGATGAAAGAGAACTTAGACTTGGAGCCATTTCAAGTCGTAATACAACTCTTACCTTGCTTGATACTATTTATCTGGCTATAACACATAGGCATTATCCGGAGGTGCTTCATGATATCGAAGCTACAAGAGATTTGATTAAGAGACTCAGAGACTGATTTTATAAAGGAAGTGAAAACATGAGAATGCTTTGGGGAGGTGCAAGTGCCTCAAGTCAATATGAAGGCGGATTTGAACTTTTTAATAAAGGTATGGATACACAGGATTGCAGAAGATATATAAAAAGAACAGATAATGCCACTACTTCTACAAGACTTCTTACAAAGGCCGATATAGAGAGGGCAAAACATCCGCTTGACGGAGATTTTTTCCCGGGAAGAAAGGGCAGCGAGGGGTTATTACATATAGATGAAGATATAGAATACTTGAGTGAACTTGGAATAGATATATATAGAATTTCTATTGCATGGTCAAGAATATTTCCTACAGGAGAAGAAGAGACTCCGAATGAGGAAGCACTGAATATGTATGGAGATATTTTAAAGAAACTTAAGTCAAAGGGTATCAAAATATATCTCAGTCTCACACATTATGCACTCCCGCTTGCTTTGGTAGAAAAGTATGGCGGTTGGAAAAACAGAAAGCTTATTGATTTGTATCTAAAATATGCAAAGGTTATTTTTGAGAGGTTTGGAGAATATCTTGATTTTGTAGTACCTTTTAATGAGATAAATACAGGTTTTTTCAGCCCTTTTAACGGTCTTGGACTTCTTAGAGATGAGAATAGAAAGGGTAGCGGGTATGATTTGAATGATATATTTGCAGGACTTCATAATCAGTTTATTGCTTCTGCAAAGGTTATAGAGCTTGGTAAAAAGATGTTAAAAGCAAGTTTCGGCTGTATGGCCGCCTGTTTTTGCTATTACGGATATTCTTGTAATCCGCTTGATCAGCTGAAGACATTACAGTATGAACAGATAAATCAATGGTTCTTCACAGATGTTTTAGCAGCCGGTGAGTATCCGTATTATATGAAAAAGTACTTTAGAGATAACGATATAAAGGTGGAGTTTTTACCGGGTGATAGAGAGATTTTAAGAAATAATACAGCTGATTTTGTCGGATTTTCATACTATCAGTCAAATGTATGTGCTTTTGAGGAAATGGAGAAGACTGCCGGAAACTTAGTTGTGAGTACAAAAAACCCATACTTAAAGGCAAATGAGTGGGGATGGCAGATTGACCCTGTAGGCATGAGGATTTCTATGAACAAGATTTATGACAGATATAAAAAACCTGTGATGATTACAGAGAACAGCTTCGGATACAATGATGTGTTGGAAGAAGGTAATATCATAAATGATGATTATAGAATTCAGTACCTTAATGATCACTTTGAACAGATAAAGCTTGCTATAGATGACGGTGTGGAGTGTCTGGCATATTTGCTTTGGGGTATTGTGGATATAGTATCCGCAGGCTCCTTAGAGATGACTAAAAGATATGGCGTAGTATATGTGGACGCAGACAATCTTGGAAACGGTACGTATAAAAGATATAAGAAAAAGAGCTTTAAATTCTACAAGGAATTTATAGAGAAGGAGAAAAACGTTGTTAAGTCTTGACAGTTTGGATACAGAGAAAAGAAATATTAACACGATGAATCTTGACGAACTTTCCACTGTAGAAATTATTGAAAAGATAAATCAAGAGGATAAAAAAATAGCGGACTGTGTAGAACCTGCTATACAAAAGATAGGAGAGGCGGTTGATTTTGCAGTAGAAAGTATAAAAAGAGGCGGAAGGCTTATTTATATAGGTGCAGGTACTTCAGGAAGACTTGGTATACTTGATGCCAGTGAATGTCCTCCGACCTATGGTGTGCCGTTTGACATGGTAACAGGTATTATGGCAGGCGGCGACAAGGCGATGAGGAAGGCGATAGAGGGTGCCGAGGACTCAAAAGAACTTGCGGTTAATGATTTAAAGGAACTTGAATTCAGCAAAAAAGATACTTTAGTAGGGCTTGCAGCAAGCGGAAGAACGCCTTATGTAATCGGCGGATTGGAATATGCCAAAAGTCTTGGAGCAAAGACTGTAGCTGTAAGCTGTGTAAGAGGTGCAAAGATATCAAAGCTTTGTGATGTTCCTATTGAGGTGGTGGTTGGAGCTGAGGTAGTGACAGGTTCTACCAGAATGAAGGCCGGAACCGCACAGAAGATGGTGTTAAATATGATCTCCACCACAACAATGGTAAAAATCGGTAAGGTGTACCAAAATCTTATGGTAGATGTTGCTGCAACTAATGAGAAGCTGAGAGTCAGAGCACTTAATATAGTAAGTGAAGCCACAGGAACAGATAAGGAAATTGCAAAGAAGCTTTTAGAGGATTCAGGTTATGATGTTAAGGCGGCAATAGTGATGGGGATTTCAGGAGCAGATGCCATAAAAGCAAGACAGACACTTAAAGAGAATGAACTGAATGTCAGTGCCACAATAAAGAGTTTGTTAAGAGAATCTGTTGAGAGGATCCGGTGAGATTCACCTGTTTTAGAGAATCTGTAGCTGATTTTCATTGGTAAATTCTTATAGTATATGGTAAAAATTTGTATTAAAATTAAAAATCTGATAAAAAAGAAACAATATCAGATTTAGAAAGAAGGTAATATTATGAAGGTATTATTTGTTTGTTCAGGCGGTATGTCATCAACAATCGCTGTAAATGCTTTGAAAAAAGAGGCTGCAAAGCATGGTGAGGATATCGAAGTTCTTGCAATCGGTACTCAGGCAGTTGATGATGAGGTAAAGAAAGGTTGGAATTGTGTAATGGTTGCACCGCAGATTCGTCACAGATTTGACAACATTAAGGCGGCGGCAGATGCACAGAATATTCCATGTGCGCTTATTGAACCTATGGCTTATTCACCACTTGGTGGACCTAAGCTTTATACACAGATGAAGGGGCTGACAGGAGGAAACTAAAATGTTTGATAAAATTGCTGCGTTCTTAGATAAAAATCTAAGTACACCGATGGCAAAGCTCAGCGAGCAAAGACATCTCAGAGCGATAAGAGACGGTATTATTGCTACTTTGCCGATTGTAGTAGTAAGTTCACTTTTTCTTGTAATTGCATTTTTGCCGAATCAGATGCCGGCAAGCTGGGGCATTGCACAGTTTATTAAGGCAAACGCAGGCAGAATTTTGCTTCCATATCGTATGGCAATGTATATTATGACATTATATGCGGTATTTGGAATAGGATTTTCATTGGCAAAAAGTTATGACCTTGACGGGCTTTCAGGCGCCATTCTTTCAGAACTTGCATTTTTGTTGACAGTTGTACCTACTTCTTTACCTGAGGCAAGTGAAGAAATTCAAAATCTTGCTGCAAATAATCAGGCTTTGGCAGATTATATAAAAGCTGTACCGAGCGGATGGCATCTTGGCATGTCATATATCGGTTCTGACGGTATGTTTGTCGGTATTATCTCCGCATTTATTGCCGTTGAAATCTACAGATTTACACAGAAGTCAGGCTTTAAGATAAGAATGCCTGAGCAGGTTCCGCCTTCAGTTGCAAGAAGCTTTGAGGCACTTACACCTACAGTTATTATTCTGCTTCTGTTCTCAACTGTTACAATGTGGCTTGGCATAAGAGTTCATGATATTATAGGTGCTGTTATCAGACCTATAGTTACAGTTGCCGATACACTTCCTTCGGTATTGCTTCTTACATTCCT
This sequence comes from Lachnoanaerobaculum saburreum DSM 3986, assembly GCF_000185385.1. Taxonomy (GTDB): domain Bacteria; phylum Bacillota; class Clostridia; order Lachnospirales; family Lachnospiraceae; genus Lachnoanaerobaculum; species Lachnoanaerobaculum saburreum. Next base: position 1,976,222 of record NZ_GL622296.1, on the reverse strand, counting down.
TGACTCATTCTTCTGGTGCTTCGGCATTCATGGAAGCAGTGTTGTAGGCAGTGTAACAAGACCTATTTGGCTGATGCTTCTTGAGCAAAATTCAAATGCATTTGCAGTAGGTTCAGCTATTCCCAATATTGCTCCTGAGCCTTTCTATCAGTGGTTTATCTATATCGGAGGTTCAGGAACAACTATCGGGCTTGCAATATTGCTGTTACTTAAATCAAGGTCACAGTATGGCAAGACACTTGGTAAGGTGGCATTTGTGCCTGCATTGTTTAATATAAATGAGCCGATGATTTTCGGTTGTCCTATTATATTAAATCCGGTGCTTTTGATACCGTTTGTACTTAATCCTATTATCTGTGCCGTTATTGCATGGATTGCAACAGAACTTGGGCTTGTAAACAGAGTGGTGGCATCCGTACCATGGACTTTGCCGGGGCCTATCGGTGCATTTCTTGCAACAAATGGTGATATCAGAGCTTTGATATTGAATGTACTTTTAATAATACTGTCAGTACTTGTGTATCTTCCGTTTTTTAACAAGTATGATGCTGATTTGAAGAAGCAGGAGGAGAGCCCAGAAGCGGCTGCATAATAAAATTGGATAGTTATAAGGAGAGTTATGCGTAGACTTGGAATATCAATTTATCCTGAAAAAGACAGTTTGGAGAATATTGTTGCATATATTAAGAAAGCCGGAGATTCCGGCTTTTTGCGTATATTCTCATGCCTTTTATCAGTGAATAAATCAAAAGAAGAGATAATACATGATTTTAGAGAGATTAATCTCTATGCAAAAAGTTTAGGTTTTGAAATAATAGTAGATGTATCGCCTGCTGTATTTAGCAAGCTTGATATTTCTTATAAGGATCTTGGTTTCTTTAATGAAATAGGTGCAGACGGTCTGAGGCTTGATATAGGCTTTACCGGACTTGAAGAGTCATTGATGACCTTTAATGAATATGGATTAAAGATAGAAATAAATATGTCAAATGATGTGTCTACTATAGATACCATAATGAATTATGAGCCGAACAGATACAATCTGTATGGTTGCCACAATTTCTATCCGCATAACTATAGCGGACTTGGTTTGGATTTCTTTAGAAGTTGTACAAACAGATTTAAAAAATATGGACTTAATACGGCAGCTTTTATAACAACAAGAAATGCAGGTTCATTCGGACCTTGGCCTACCGATTTCGGACTGCCAAGTCTTGAAATGCACAGAAATATGGATATTGACAAGCAGCTCAAGCATATGATTGCTCTTGGAGATATTGACGATATAATCATATCAAACTGCTATCCAAGTGATGAGGAACTTGAGAAGATTAAATGTATTCCTCTTGACAGGGTATGTTTTGATGTGGAGCTTTTGCCGGGGCTTCCTAAACTTGAAAAAAATATAGTTTTAAATGAGATGCATTTTAACAGAGGTGATAAATCTGAGAATTTTATAAGGTCAACTGCATCAAGGGTAAAGTATAAGGGAGAAAGGTTTGAAGTAATCAATCCGTCACCTATAAAGAGAGGGGATATAATAATAGAGAGTTCGCTATACGGTCATTATGCAGGGGAGCTTCAGATTGCTCTAAATGATATGGACAATTCGGGAATGAGCTCTGTAGTGGGACATATTGATAAAAATGAGTTGTTTCTTTTAGATTATATCAGACCTTGGCAGAAGTTTGCAATGAAGGAATTAAAGATAAAGGAATTATAATGTCAAAGATTTATTATATAGGAATAGACGGTGGAGGAACAAAGACAAAGTTTGACCTCTTTGACTCTGATAAAAACAGTGTTGCATCAATTACTATGCCTACAATTCATCCGGCACAGACAAGTTTTAAAGAAGCGGTATCTGTTCTTACAGATACCAAAGAAAAATTACTTGAAAAGATAAATGACAGTGATTATATTTTGAAAGTCGGAGCGGGACTTGGCGGATACGGTATAAATGCAGATTACAGAAAAAAACTGGAGGATGAGTTTGGTACAGTTTTTGATGAATTTAAGCTCTGTTCGGATGCATATGCGGCCTTGCTCGGTGCGCTTGCAGGAGAAGACGGCATTCTTATGATTGCAGGGACAGGAAGCATTGCTCTGGCGAAGATAGGTGATAAGACCTTCAGGTGCGGAGGATTCGGATACAGATACGGTGATGAGGGAAGTGCCTACAGTATAGGAAAAGCGCTTATATCAAGAGCGTTAAAGGAAGCGGACGGCAGACTGGATAAGAGCGTAATATCTGATATTGTAGAGGATTACTTTGACAATATAAGTTTTAATATGATAGCCACATCAGACTTTAGCAGAGATAAAATTGCAGGTCTGGCAGCGGCCGCATCAAAGTATTTAGATATCAGTGAAAGTGTGAGGGATATTTTTTTTGCTGCGGCGAATGAGATTTCTTTGCATATAAAGGCAATAGGAAAAAACTTTGAAGGCTTAAAAAAAATAAAGGCCGGCTATATAGGCGGAGTCTTCAAGTCAGAGTATATCATAAAATGTATAAAGGAAATGAATCCTGATATTGAGCTTGTTGCACCGATTTATCCGCCTGAAAAGGGGAGTATACTACAGGTATAGTGAAAAGCGGAAATGTTTTTGCTATAATGAGTATAAAGAAAAAAGTTATATTTTGTTGAGGTGAAAAATGGGAAAAAGAAAACTGGCATCCATACAGTATGTACATAATATCACGCCTATAGAGGGTGCTGAAAAGATAGAATGTGTACATGTATTGGGATGGCAATGTGTAGCTAACAAAGGTCAATTCAGTATAGGTGATAAATGTATATATATGGAAGTGGATTCATTCCTTCCTGTATGTGAACGTTTTGAATTCCTTCGAGCAAGCAGCTTTAAAGAGAATGAAATAATGGGGGCGGGATTCAGGCTGAAAACCATGAAATTCAGAGGACAGATATCACAGGGATTGGTACAACCTTTAGAAATACTTCCTGAAGGTGAATATGAAATAGATGATGATGTAACCGAGCTTCTTGGAATAAGAAAATGGGAGATAGAGGAAAGGGTAAGTAATGACGGTACAGTTATTGCGGAGTTTCCAAGTGAGATCTCAAAAACCGATGAACTTAGAGTACAGTCATATCCCGAGTTGATAGAAGAGTTTAAATCTGTAAAAGGATACTATATAAGTACTAAAATGGACGGCTGCAGTGTAACTATGTACAAAAGAGGTGAACATTTCGGTGTATGCGGCAGAAACTATGAATATGCAGATGATGATAAATCTGCCATGTGGAAATATGCCCATAAGCATAAAATAGAAGAGAGATTAAAAGAAAATAATCTTGACAATATAGCTATTCAAGGTGAATTTTGTGGACCCGGCATTCAAAAAAACAGGTTGAAGCTGACAGAACCAGAGTGGTATGTATTTACAGTAACGGATATGAACACAAATAAAAGACTTTCCCTATATAAGACCGAGGAGATATGTAAACTGCTTGGCTTAAATATGGTTCCGATAGAGGAAGTGGAAGAAGAGTTTCAATATAAAAGCGTTGATGAACTTTTGGAAAGAGCAAAGGGAAAGTACGCTTCAGGCAAAAATAAGGAAGGTATTGTAATAAGACCTATAGAAGCGGTGTATTCAAATACCATAGCAGGCCCGCTGTCTATGAAAGTCCTTAATAACGATTATCTTTTGAAGGAGTAGCAAATTACTTTTTATATGGCTGCAGTGATGGATATAAAAGCAATATCTAAGCTGCAGTCAAAGTTTGTTTAGGGTATATCAGGACTTTATAATAGAAGGCCTATAATTTTGCTTATAAGTTTTACAATTAATTTTAAATTTATCTTGACTTTGAAATAGGAAAACCGTATAATTAACACACTGCTTTTGCAGATGACTCAATTCAAATATCTTAACAATTTAAAAATAAATTAAATTGTTGTTGACAAGATATTGAATAGGTGGTATTATATTAAAGCTGTTTGAAAAGAGCAGCACAAACTTAAAATAATCTGAAAAAACTTTAAAAAGTTCTTGACAGGATAAAATGAGTTTGATATAATAATTGAGCTGTTTGAGACAGCAAAACAATGAACCATGATAATTTAAGATTAAACAGTGCACACAACCTTGAAAATTCACATATTTTTCTTAGCGAGAACGAGCGAAGCGAAGTTCGAGTTTAGAAAAATAGTGCACCTCGTCGAGCGTAGCGAGACGATGGTGCTACATATGATTATGTAATGAGATTTCAGCAAACAACGTTTAGATTCGAACAGAATTTAAAACCTTAAAAAACAGTAGATCTGTGAAAACAGATG
>NZ_GL622296.1:1895412-1968612 GCF_000185385.1 Lachnoanaerobaculum saburreum DSM 3986 | reverse complement strand
CACATATTTTTCTTAGTGAGTACGAGCGTAGCGAAGTACGAACTTAGAAAAATAGCGTACTTGAACTTACGAAGTAAGTTCATAGTGTTTCATTTATTTCTATACGAAAATGAGCATAGCAAATTTGAGTTTAGAAAAAAGTACTTGCAAATTCAGTAAGAATTTGTTATATTACTTAAGTATTTTGCCCTGATAGCTCAGTAGGTAGAGCATGCGGCTGTTAACCGCAGTGTCACAGGTTCGAGCCCTGTTCAGGGCGTTGTCCAAAAAATCGGACAACGGCGACATAGCCAAGCGGTAAGGCGTGGGTCTGCAACACCCTGATCACCAGTTCAAATCTGGTTGTCGCCTTGATTAGAAAATCTAATCGCTTGCGGGAATGCTGGAATTGGCAGACAGGCAAGACTAAGGATCTTGTGTCTGTATAGACGTGAGGGTTCAAGTCCCTTTTCCCGCACTTAAAAAGAACAACATCTGTTGTTCTTTTTTTGTGTGAATAGATGGTGCGATAATGATTGTTATTGATAAAATTTATATTCAAATTAGAATATATTATAAAAATAATATATATTTACTATAATTTTATAAAATATAAATATATGATGGAATGTAATTAAAAATTCAATATATTGTAATATTTAGACTAGTGTAAAGTAATTGTTCAAACTATAAAACTTTGGTATAATTTAGTCTACTCTAAATAAAGCAAGGAGTGCTCATGAAAAAGAAAATTTTGACATTGGCATCAGCTCTAACCTTTGTTTCACTATACAGTTTTAATGCATATGCAGATATGGATTTGGAGACAAGTAACGCAGTATCCGGAATAGCTGTAGCTCTAAATAATTATAAAGCTAGTTCCATATCTCCGCAAACGGCATTAGGAGAGTCATTAAAAACAGCGACAACAAATACAATAGAGATAACAGGGTCAGATGATGCACGAACTAAACTTGTAAAGGATGTGGTAAAGTATGAGGGACCGTCAATTCAGGACAAGTTAAAAGAAGAGGTAATTAAAGATGATCTTGCAGTTGCAAAGAATAAAAAAGATACTGTAGTACATTCCGATCCAAAGGAGACCGGAGAAGAAGTAGGAAGTATTTCATATAGTTCAGTAGCGACTGTTGTAGGTTCAGAAGTAAATGAAACCGGAGAATGGCTAAAGATAAACTCCGGAAATGTAGAAGGCTATGTTAAAGCTTCAGATGTGGCAACAGGGAATAAGGCAAAAAAATTGGCAAAAGAATCTGTTGTGACATATGGTACAGTTGTAGACATTGATAATGTCAGACTTAGAAAGACGCCGGATATAACTTCCGGTACTCTCACAATGCTTGAAGGCGGAGAGAAGTATGTCGTAGTAGGTCAGGACAAGAACTTTCTAAAAGTTCAGGTAGATGATGATTTGACAGGATATGTATACAAGGATTTCTTAAAGACTGATGTAGCATATAAGACTGCAAAGACTAAGGAAGAATCTACTATTGAAGCTTTGAATAAGGCTAAGCTGGAAACCGAAGCTAAAGAAGCAATGGCTATATATGAAAATATGGTGGTTGCAGATGAACAGACAGCGGCACAGAGTAAGGAAACAACTACGAAGGGTGAGTCAACAACATCTAAGGAGGTTAAAAAAAGTTCTGATAAAGCTTCAATATCCGCTACAAGCGAAGAAGCAAAGACTGTTAAGTCTCCGGCAGCTGAAAAGAGAGAAACACCGGCCAGCAAGGAAGTAGATATTAAGGTTCCTGATAACACAAAGGAGCCTGCTAAAACCGAGAAAGAAACCGCTAAAAAGGATACCGGATCGGTAGAAACTGCTAAACAAAATGTGGAGACAGTTTTGACTCCGCCTGAGGTAAAAACCGAGTCGGAGACTATTAATGCAATAGAAGATACAAAGCTGACTGAAACTAAAATTACAGTAGAGACTGTGAAGGAACCGAAGGCAAGTACATCTGTAGAAATTGCTACAGAACAGACTAAGGCAAATATAGAGACTGTGAAGGGACCGAAAGCAAGTACATCTGTAGAAACCGCTACAGAGCAGACCAAGGCAAAGATAGAAACTGTTAAGGAGCCGAAAGCAAGTACATCTGTAGAAACCGCTACAGAACAGACTAAGGCAAAAATAGAAACCGTAAGTGCTCCTGAGGCCGTTGAGACTACAAAACAGCCTGAAACTGCTGAGTCAAAAGCAGAGCCGGAGACAAGAGAGGTTACAGAGACAGTAAAAGAGACGCCGACAGCCACAACAGCATCGGAAAGTATAAGTGCTATTGAAGATACTACAAAGCAACCTGAAACTACTGTAGAGACTACAAAGCCGGCAACTACTAAGGCTGAAACAAAAGCAGAGACTACAGTAGCTGTTTATGGACCCGGAGGCAGTGCTCAAAAACCTCAGGATACTGAGAAAACTAAAAAGTCTAAGGAAGAAGGCACGGTAGTTACAGGTGAAAAGGGTGGTCCGGGAGTCAGCAAGAAAAAAGAAACTACAGCGGCTCAGACTGAGGCTACAAAAGCGGTTAAGGAAAAAGCATCAAGAGATGCGGTGGTAGCTTATGCAAAGCAGTTTGTAGGTAATCCTTATGTATATGGCGGAACATCGCTTACAAAGGGAGCCGACTGTTCAGGATTTGTAATGAGAGTGTATGAGAAGTTCGGCATAAGTACTTCAAGAATATCCAGAGATCAGGCTAACGACGGTACGGAGATACCTATATCTCAAATAAAGCCCGGAGATTTAGTATTCTATTCTTCAGGTGGAGATATAAACCATGTTGCCATATATATCGGAGACGGTCAGATAATACATGCTGCAAACAAGCAACTTGGAATCAGAATAGGAAGTATGAACCATCGTACTCCTATAAAGGCTGTAAGATTAATAAAGTAATATAAAAAGTCGGGTTGATTTGTCCCGGCTTTTTTGATAAATTTTTATAAAAAATATTTGGCAAGCCATATAAAAAGTATTATAATGAATACAGTAAGAAGAAATGGGAGATGGATATGAAAAAAGAATTTATATTATTTGGAGTACTTTTGGTACTCTCCCTCAGTGCATGTGGTACAAAAAACACCGGAAAAGCAATTGATAATACTGTCAAAACAGATGGCAAGGCAAAAACAAGCATTGATACTACCGGATTTTTAGTAACATCTATTAATGCGGATATTCAGACTGCCGACCCGGATAAGACATCTAAAGACTATATGGTGCCTCTAAATATATTTGACAGGCTGATTGAGGTGGAGACTAAGGATGACGGCTCAAGTGAATTGGTACCTTCTTTGGCAAAGAGTTGGGATATATCTGAGGACGGAAAGGTATATACATTGCATTTGCAAGAGGGAGTGAAATTCTCTAACGGTGCAGACTTTAAAGCAGATGATGTGGTATATTCTCTTACAAGAATGCTTGGAGTGACCGGTGCTGTAAACAGTGATTTTGTAAGCCAGATAGAGGGAGCGGATAAAGTCATGGACGGAAGCAGTAAGGAGCTTAGCGGCGTAAAAGCGATAGACGACTATACAGTGGAGATAACACTTTCAGAACCTTATGCAGGTTTTTTGGCATGTCTGTCGGCATCACCTGTATGTATGCTTGATAAGGATACTACAGAGGCTGCCGGAGACAAGTTCGGTATTGACCCGTCAGTGACAGTCGGAACAGGTGCATTCAAGATGGCGGAGTGGACCGTGAATGACTCTATAGTACTTACAAGGAATGATAATTATTGGGGTGGAAATGTATCACTTCCCGGAGTACTTATAAGAGTAATACCTGATTCGGAAACAAGAAATATGATGTTCAAAAATGGTGAACTTGATATATTGGATTTTGACTTTATGCTTGACTACATTGACACATATAAAAAAGAAATGCCTGATTTGTTATATCATAAACCAAGAGTCGGGGTGACATATTTTACATTCAATGAGAATATAGAACCTTTGAACAATGTAAAGGTAAGAGAAGCCGTTTGTAAGGCAATTAACCGTCAAGAAATAATTGATTCACTGATGGGTGGAGTTGCAACAATAGAAAACGGTATTTTTCCAAGAGGACTTATAGGATATGACAGTTCACTTCCTGAAATTAAGTATGATCCGGACGGTGCCAAGGCATTGCTTGCAGAAGCGGGATATCCGAACGGCTTTGATATGGAGATTTCAGTGGATTCATCATCCTCAGATACCACAAAGACAGTGCTTGAGGTAATATCGGCACAGTTAAGTGAAGTAGGTATTAACGCAACTATTAAGAACTATGATGAGTCTACATGGCTTGCCACAAAAAAAGACGGTACACTTGGTTCGTTTATGTCAACATGGACAGCCGACTACAATGATCCGGATAACTTCATATATACATTCTTTGGAAATGAAAACAATACAAAGCAGAGATCGCTTAACTATTCCGACAAGGCTGTGATGGATAGAGTAAGTGCTGCAAGAACTATTGTAAATAATGATGAGAGAATGGCGGAGTATAGTGAGCTTGAAAAGAAGATTGTAACAGAGGACTTTGCATGGCTTCCAATGTTCTCCAAGGAGCATTACTACGGTGTCAGCAAGAATATCGAAGGTTTCAAACCGAACTGGGCGGGAATATCTGATATGAGATTTGTCGGATTTTCAAAAAAATAGATATGGAACTTAAAATAGATAATTGGTATAATGGAGCGTGAGTCGCTCCATTTTTTAGTGTAGGTTTTCGGGAGGCAAAATTGGCTAAAAATATCTTAAAAAGGATTTTGATATCCATACCGGTTTTAACGGGTGTGGTTTTGATTATATTTATAATGCTTAGAGTAGTACCGGGAGATCCTGTGACTACAATGCTTGGTGAGCATGTCAATCAGATGGTAATAGATAAAATAAGCAAAGAGATGGGACTTGATAAACCATTGTATATACAGTTTTTTACATATATTTCACATGCAATCAGAGGTGACTTCGGTACCAGTTATCGAATGAACAGAAATGTTACAGGTATTATTTTGGATGCATTCCCAAATACTGTAAGGCTTGCAGTATGTGCAGCAATTGTTTCTTGGATAGTTGGTATTGCAACGGGTATATTTGCAGCAGTGAATAAGAATAATATTTTAGACAGATTGTTTATGGGTGGAGCATTACTTGGGGTATCTATGCCTGTATTTATGATTGCACTTGTTTTACAATATCTTTTTGCATACAAGCTAAAAATTTTTCCGGTGTCCGGATATGAAACTGTTACATCTATGGTACTTCCGTCAATAGTGCTTGGATGGAATTCGGCAGGAAGCATTGCAAGAATGATCAGGTCAAATATCTTAGAGGTAATGCAGGAAGATTATATAAGGACTGCCAGAGCAAAAGGATTGTTGGAGTTTGCTGTAATGAGATCACATGCTCTAAAGAATGCAATGCTCCCTGTAGTAACTATGATGGCATTGCAAATTTCATCCATGCTTTCAGGAGCAGTTATCACAGAGAATATATTTGGAATACCGGGAATAGGCAGACTTGCAGTGAATGCAATAGAAACCAGAGATATGCCGCTTTTACAAGGAACGGTTATTTTTACAACTATATTGGTGATATTGGGAAATTTGACAGCAGATTCATTGTATTCTATTCTGGATCCCAGAATTAGAAAGGAAATATAAGAAATCAATGGATAAAGATACCGGACAAACAGAACAAAATTTCAGTTCTGAAATTGATGATGGAATTGATATAGAAGAAAGCTTCAAAGAAAAATGTAAAAATATAATTAAACAAAATAAGCTTGCTTTTTTTTCTTTGATTATGATTATATTGATTATACTATGTGCTGTATTTGCAAATGTAATATGTAGATATAATCCGTATACACAGAGTCTGAAGGACAGACTCTTAGCACCTTCATTTGCACATCCGCTTGGTACGGATGAACTTGGAAGAGATACGCTTACCAGAATAATATTCGGAGCAAGAATATCACTGACAATAGGATTGATACCTACACTGATTTCAATGTTCATAGGTACAATACTTGGACTTGTTGCAGGTTATTTTGGAGGTAAGATTGATTTTATAATAATGAGATTTGCAGATATTATGCTGGCATTTCCGTCACTGCTGCTTGCAATGGTAGTAATGTATACAATGGGTGGGGGACTGATAAATATCTTTATAGCGTTATCTTTGGTTAACTGGGCATCCACATCAAGAGTGGTGCGCTCCGAGACATTGTCATTGTCAAAAAAAGAGTATGTGGAAGCTGCTAAAAGTATGGGGGTTGGCAATGCTACAATTATTTTAAGGCATATTTTGCCAAACTGTATACCGACTTTGGTCGTACTGTTTACACTAAGCATACCGTCTGCGATACTTTCTGAAAGTTCATTAAGTTTCCTTGGAGTCGGAGCACAACCTCCTACTGCAAGCTGGGGACTTATGGTTGTAAGTGCAAAGAAGTATTTGTTTACACAGCCTGTAATGGTACTTGCACCTGCTATAGCGATAATGACAGTGGTTTTGGCATTCAATTTTCTGGGTGACGGTCTGAGAGATATATTGGATCCGTACCTTAAGGAGAGATGATATGGACAATATTTTGACTATAAGAGATTTGAAGGTTGCATTTCAGGTCAGAGGAAGAGATGCTTATGCACTTGACGGCATAAATATAGATATACCAAGGGGAAGGATAGTTGGAATAGTCGGAGAGAGCGGATGCGGAAAGTCTATGACTGCTATGAGCATTATGGGACTTATAAAAAAGCCGGGCAGGATAGTAGCCGGAAGTATTGACTTTTGCGGCAGGGACCTTATAAAGATTGGCACAAAAGAGTATGCGGATATCAGAGGAGGGGATATCTCTATGATATTTCAAGAGCCTATGACCTCGCTTAATCCTGTAGTGAAAGTTGGAAAACAGGTAATGGAAGCTATTATTTTACATGAGCATATATCTAAGCCTGAAGCAAAACAAAGAGTAATAGAAGTTTTTAATGAAGTCGGTATACCTGAAGCCGAGAAAAGATTTAATTCTTATCCACATGAGCTTTCAGGCGGTCTAAGGCAGAGAGTTATGATCGGAATGGCAATGATTTGTAAACCGAAGTTATTGATTGCGGATGAGCCTACTACTGCACTGGATGTTACTATAGAGGCACAGATTTTAAGACTTATGAAAAGACTGTGTGAGGAGAGCGGTACTTCTATAATAATGATTACTCATAACATGGGTGTGGTTGCGGAAATATGTGACTATGTATATGTGATGTATGCAGGCAGAGTGGTAGAGTCCGCACCTACAAAGGCACTTTTTAGTGAGACTGCACATCCGTATACAAGCGGACTTTTGAAATCGATACCTACTATCGGTAAAAGGCAGAACAGACTTTATACAATAAAGGGCAATGTACCGAATATTTTAAATTTGCCGAAGGGATGCAGATTTGCAGACAGATGTGATTTTGCCGAGGAAATTTGCTGTAGTGACAGACCGAAAGATGAGTATATTACAGACAGTCATATGGTTTCATGTTTTCTGCATAAAAGGATAGAAGATGAGAGAAGTTGTATTAAGATTAAAAAATATATTTAAGGAATTTCCTACATCAAAGAAGAATAAAAGAGTGCATGCAGTAAGTGATATAAGTCTTGATATATATGAGAATGAGACCTTGGCACTTGTAGGAGAAAGTGGCTGTGGGAAGTCTACTCTTGGAAAATGTGCTATCGGACTTATACATCCTGACAGTGGAGAGAGTATATTCCTTGGTGAAAATATATATGATAAAAGAGGAAATGATTTAAAGAATATAAAAAAAAATTTGCAGATTATATTTCAGGATCCGTATGCTTCACTAAATCCAAGAATGAGTGTAGGTGAGATTATTGCAGAACCTATTATCACACATAATAAGGGACTTAATAAATCACAGATAAAAGAAAGAGTGCTTGAGCTTATGGAGGATGTAGGAATCAGAAAAGAGTATTACCACAGATACCCACATCAGTTTTCAGGAGGCCAGAGACAGAGAATCGGAATAGCCAGGGCAATAGCACTTGATCCGAAACTTATTGTGTGTGATGAACCGGTGTCCGCACTTGATGTATCCATACAATCACAGGTATTGAACCTGCTTAAGGATATACAGGAGAGAAGAAAAGCGTCCTACCTCTTTATTTCACATGATTTATCTGTAGTAAATTTTATTGCAGACAGGGTCTGTGTAATGTTCCTTGGGAAGGTCTGTGAGATTGGAAATACAGATGATATTTTTGAAAAGCCGTTACACCCATATACAAGACTTTTATTGGATGCTGTTCCAAGTATTGAAAATGCCGGAAAAAAAAGGGAGATTTTAAAGGGTGAGATACCAAGTCCTATAGACATTCCGACAGGATGCAGGTTTCATACCAGATGCCCATATTGCAGTGAAATCTGCATAACAAAGGAACCCGGATTAAGAGAAGTGTGTGGCAGATATATGGCCTGTCATATAGTAAAATAGTTTGTGAGACAGTTATGAAATTTGATTTAAAAGAAGATTTAAAAAGATTTATTGTAATTACACTGGCAGCTGTTTTGATGGCTGTAAATATAAAGACTTTTGTAAGAACCGGAGATCTCTTTCCGGGAGGTGCTACAGGTATTACTTTGCTTATCACCAGGTCGGCAGATATGTTTTTCCATGTAAAGCTACCATATACATTAGTAAATATTTTACTTAATGCCATACCTGTATATATCGGATTCAGATATATAGGAAAGAAGTTTACACTGTATTCCTGTTGGGTTATACTGCTCAACGGTTTTATTGTAGATATTATTCCGGAGTATGTGATAACTCAGGATATTTTGCTTATAACTATTTTTGGCGGAATGATAAACGGTTTGGTTATAAGTATTTGTCTATTGATGAATGCGACTACCGGTGGAACTGATTTTATTTCTATCTTTTTATCTGAAAGAAAAGGGGTTGATGCCTTTAATATAATTTTAGTTGCAAATGCGGTAGTTCTTTTGATTGCAGGAATTTTGTTCGGATGGGACAGAGCTTTGTACTCTATTATTTTTCAGTATGTTACCACCATGGTTATACATACACTTTATAGGAAGTATCAGCAGATTACTCTATTTATTGTAACAGACCATCCGGATGAGGTATGTGATTTGATTTCAGAAATCAGCCACCATGGTGCAACTACCTGGGAGGCTCAAGGGTACTACAATCACACTGAAAGAATCCTTGTATACTCTATAGTATCAAGTGCTGAGGCAAGTAAGGTAGTAAAAGCCATCAAAGAGATAGATAAGTCCGCATTTATAAATCTTATAAAGACTCAGCAACTTCTTGGCAGGTTTTATAGGAGAAGAGAAGAATAATTTTAGGGGTGTGTAAAAAATGTTTTTTTACACACCCTTTATTTGTACGTCAAAATATTAAAATGTAATAAATTTATTATGTATGTTATAATAGATATGGGGACTATGTTAACTACGACAAAAAGGAGTGTCATATGTCTGTAAAATCAAAAATTCGTGAGTATGCAAAGGCTCTTAATCCTATGGATGATACCATGTTTTGCAAAATGGCTGAGGAGAAGGAGTTTTGTGAAGAAGTATTGAGAGTTATTTTAGGTGATAACAAACTGACAGTGCTTGAGAGTATGCCTCAGTGGGTAGGAAAAAATTTACAGGGACGTTCTGTAATACTTGATACTAAATGTCTGACAGGAGACGGAAGACAAATCAATATAGAAGTTCAAAAGGCTGATGATGATAACCATCAAAAGAGAGTGCGTTATAACGGAGCTGTTATTACAACTAATATTGCGGATCCCGGAATAAAATTTGAATTTGTGCCTGATGTATGTGTAGTATTTATATCAAGATTTGATATATTTAAAGGGAAACTGCCGCTATATCATGTTGACAGAGTAATACGAGAGACAGGTGAAGTAATAAATAACGGATTTGAAGAGGTTTATGTGAATTCTGTAGTAGATAACGGCTCAGATGTTTCACAGTTAATGAAGGTATTTACTGAAGGTGATTGCTACAATGATAAATTTCCTAAGACAAGCAGCATAAAAAGGAGATATAAAGAAACAGAAGGAGGAATCAGGGAAATGAGCGGACTTATAGAGCAGTTAAAACTTGAATGGATTAGTGAAGGCGAAAAAAGAGGAGAAAAGATAGGAGAAGAGCGTGGAGAAGAGAAGGGAAAGATAAATATTGCTCAAAGCATGAAGAAAAAGGGATTTGATATAAACATTATAATGGAACTTACAGGGTTATCAAGGGATAAGATTGTGTCACTATAGTTTGAATTAATCAAGCCAAAGAAACAAGCTAAGGCAGCATACAAAAAATGCTCTTAGATTGTTTCTTTTTTCTATAAATAAACAGTTCTTGAATAAAGGTATATTTTATATACCTGTTAAGATGTTTAAAGGAGGAAAGTATGGAGTTGAAGTTATTAGATGCCGGAAGTATATATAAAGGATTTGAATATCCGAAAGAATTTTTGAAAATTGTTCATTTGGGTTTGACGGATTTTGATTTTTGGTATTTGATGGATTATGATCAGGCTGCGTATAGAATAAAAAGCTTACAAGAAAGATACCCGGACAGAAAGTTGGTACCATTTGCAAGAAGAGGTGACAATGATGATATAGTTTGCTTTGATATCGACAGAGGCGGAAGAGTGCAAAAAATCCACGATTTTGCAAGTTCAGGATGGGAACAGAGAAAGGATTATGAAAGCTTTTGGGATTGGTTTAGGGAGGCTATAGACGAGATGATAGAAGAAGGGGAATACGATGAAATATGAGGGATTAAGTAAGGAAGTTTCATATGTACTTCGACATGCACCTTGGGAGTACGAACTTGAAATGGATGAAGAAGGTTGGGTAAGTATAGAGCAGCTTTTGAATGCGCTAAATACAGAAGGTAAGTTTGGGTATATTACTCAAAATGATTTGGCGGTTATGATTGATAAGTCTGAAAAGAAAAGACATGAAATAAAGGCGGGAAAGATAAGGGCTTTGTACGGACATTCCATACCGATGCATATAGTAAAGGAAGAGAAGATTCCACCTGATAAATTATATCATGGTACTGCAAGGAGATTTATTGAGAGCATAAAAAATAACGGGCTTTTACCTATGAGCAGACAATATGTACACCTGTCAGCTGATATAGATACAGCAAGGAAAGTAGGACTTAGGCATGACAAGAGCCCATGTATATTGGAAATTGATTCTAAGAGAGCATATGATGACGAAGTGGTATTTTATCATGGAAATGAAAAAGTATGGCTGGCAGACAAAATACCGCCTTGCTATATCAGGGAATTATAAATATTGACGCAATATATAATATGCCTAAGCCTGATGCAGGGTGGATTTACAAAGATGAAGTTTTATGGAGGTGGTAAAGAAAAAGAAAAAATAAGTACAGGCGAAAGCTTCAGTATCAGCTTTACCAATGATCATTGGAGAAGAAGATGGGATGATGAAGATTATCAATGGGATTCGTTGGATGATAATGATCATATTATAATTTATTTTTATCCGAAGCCGAAAGAATCACATGAATACTATATTCCAAGTATAGGATGAACAGTGCCAAGTTATATTATTTTTGATGATATATCAGGTAGAGAAAGACTTTTACTGGAATTTTTTCATAGATATTTTAAGCTGTTTTTTGAGGACGTATTTATGGAGGAGTACTTTTATACAAAGGATGATATAGATAAGTTATATGCAAAACTACCTTGGAATGAATTATGGGCGTATGAAGACTCTAAAACTTTTTAATTTATAAAAAGGTATGAGAAAAAGAAAGTATTATGAATTTGAAAATTATTAATATCTGTACATTCGGTTATGATAGATTTGTTGAGGCTGAAATGGAGGACAAAAATAAGATTATAGTACATTTTACGGAACATGATGAATATATAGATAACGACAAGAAATCTGAACTGAAGTTTGTTGGAAGTATAATAAAAGGCAAAATAAGAATAGATTTAGTAACAGGTTCTTATGTTAAAAACGGTGAACTTATGTTTGAACAGCCACATAGACATTCCTCACATATAAGAGCGACAGTAGAAGTAAAAAGAATTGTAGATGAATTTTCACTTTATGCCAAAACAAATATATGTGATGAGGAAATATTGGTCGAGTTTGAAAGTAATGTAAAATATGGTATTAATGATAGGATATACGTTGTTGGATCTTTGGAGTTTGATATTATATCCTCAATCAAAGAGTAAAATACACTATTGCAATTTACATTCATTTATGCTATCCTAAGATGTGCTTTGTAACGAGTCTACTTTATGTAACCGTTAAATTTTTAAAAGAGGTGAAATTATGAAACAGGGAATACATCCAAATTATTATCAGGCAACAGTGACTTGCAACTGTGGCAACACATTTGTAACAGGTTCAACAAAGGAAGATATTCACGTAGAAATTTGTTCTAAGTGCCACTCTTTCTATACAGGACAGCAAAAGTCTGCTCAGGCACGTGGTCGTATTGAGCAGTTTAACCGTAGATATGGTGTCAAGGCTGAATAATAAAATAAAGATATACTATTTATTAGGGGGAGTCAGGCAGGTGTCTGGCTCTTTTTTAAGATTAGAGGAGAAGATATGAAATATTCAGGAATAGGTGGACAGGCTGTTATAGAGGGCATTATGATGAGAAACGGTGACAGATACTCTACAGCAGTGAGAAAACCGGATAAAACAATTGCAGTGATGGAGGATAAATATGAGAGCCTTGCTGCAAAGATTCCCTTATTTAGACTTCCGTTCCTTAGAGGAATATTTGCATTTGTAGATTCATTAGTATTGGGAATGAAGACATTGGCATATTCGGCAAGCTTCTTTGAAGATGATGAGGACGTAAAGCCGTCAAAGTTTGAAGAAAAACTGATAGCAATTTTTGGAGATAAACTTGACAAGGTAGTAATGGGTATTACAATATTTATTTCAATATTGGCATCTGTTGCAATATTTATGGTATTACCGATGTTACTTAGCAATATAATCAAAGCAAGGATTGATAACTACTATGTGATTGCAATATTTGAAGGAATAATAAGAATTGCAATCTTTATATTCTATATAAAGATGATTTCAAGAATGGAAGATATAAAGAGAACTTTTATGTACCATGGTGCAGAGCATAAATGTATCAACTGTATAGAGCATGGACTTGATCTGAATGTGGAAAATGTGATGAAAAGTTCAAAAGAGCATAAAAGATGCGGTACAAGCTTTATTATCATAGTAATGATGATAAGCATACTCTTCTTTATGGTAATCAGAGTTGACAGCCTTTGGCTGAGAGCAGTTTCAAGAGTGGTATTAGTACCTGCTATAGCCGGTGTAAGCTATGAGTTTCTTAGAATTGCAGGCAAAAGTGATTTTTGGCTGGTGAATCTGCTAAGTAAGCCCGGACTTTGGATGCAGGGGCTTACTACAAAGGAGCCGACTCCTGATATGGTAGAGGTAGCTATTGTAGCGGTAGAAAAGGTATTTGACTGGAGAAAGTATCTCAAGGAAAATTTCTGATATGAGATATATAGAAGTTTTTGAAAAATATGTAAAAGCTTTAAATGAAAAAGGCTTTAAGGATGCAGGCAGTGATATCTTATTACTTATATATGAAGTGTTTGATTTTGATTTTTCAAAGTGGACAATGTTTAAGTATGATGAGATAAAGGACAGGGAAAAGCTTGATATACTTGAAAGCTATGTATCAAAAAGGCTTGAAAATATGCCGATACAATATATTCTAAATAAGGCATACTTTTGCGGTTTTCCTTTTTTTGTAGATAAGAGTGTACTGATACCAAGATTTGATACTGAAGTATTGGTGGAAGAGATACTAAGGATTGCTAAAGGTGATAAAAATAAAAAAATACTTGATATGTGTACCGGTTCAGGGGCTATAGCTATATCATTAAAAAAATTAGGCGGATTTGAAAGAGTTGATGCTGTAGATATCTCAAATGATGCATTGGAGATTGCAAAAAAGAATGCAGTCGGTTTAGGATGTGATATCAATTTTTCAAAAAGCGATATGTTTTCCGGCTTAACATCTGAAAATAAATATGATATCATAGTATCCAATCCGCCATATATAAAGAGTCATATGGTGGACAGCCTTGAGAGTGAAGTAAAAGACTTTGAGCCGAGGCTTGCACTTGACGGTGATATAGACGGTATGAAATTTTATAAGATAATCAAAGAAAATTTTATAAAATATTTGAATCCGGAAGGGATTTTGGCTCTTGAAATAGGATATGATGAGGCTAAAGATATTAGGAAGCTTTTTGATGGATTTGATATAAATATAAAAAAAGATTTATCTAATCTTGACAGAGTGGCAATTATATCTGAAAAAATATATAGATAAACATAAGAGGAAAAGATGTTTGATAATTTAGAGGACATAGTAGTACATTATGATGAAATCATGGCTGAACTTGCCGGCGGTGATGTAGCAAATGATCAGAACAGATTTAGAAAGCTTATGAAAGAGCAATCTGATCTGGCACCGCTTGTGGAAACTTATGGTGAATATAAAAAAGCTAAGCAACTTCAAGAGGATGCACTTGAAATGCTTGAGATGAATGATGAAGAGATGAAGGAAATGGCAAAGGAAGAGCTGGCTGAAGGCAAGAGGCTTGAAGAGGAGCTTTCAGATAAGCTGAAAATTTTACTTTTGCCAAAGGATCCTAATGATGATAAGAATATAATGCTTGAGATAAGAGCGGGTGCAGGCGGTGATGAGGCGGCACTCTTTGCTATGCAACTTTATCGTATGTACGTTCATTACGCGGAGACACAAAACTGGAAAGTTGAAATGATTGATGTAAATGAAAACGGTATAGGCGGATACAAGGAAGTTGTAGCTATGGTAAGCGGAAAGGGTGCTTATTCCAAGCTGAAATATGAATCCGGTGTACATAGAGTGCAAAGAGTACCGGAGACAGAATCAGGTGGAAGAATACATACTTCTACAGCTTCGGTGGCAGTTATGCCGGAGGCGGAAGAGGTGGATGTTCAAATAGATATGAATGATGTCAGAATAGATGTTATGAGAGCCAGCGGCAATGGTGGACAGTGTGTCAACACTACCGATTCGGCTGTGCGTCTTACACATTATCCTACAGGTATTGTTATCTATTCACAGACTGAAAAGAGTCAGCTACAGAACAAGGAAAAGGCTTTCACACTTCTCAGATCAAAGTTGTATGAGATTGAACTTGAGAAAAAACAGAGTGCTGAGGCGGCGGACAGAAGAAGTCAGATAGGTACAGGAGACAGATCGGAAAAAATCAGAACCTACAATTTCCCACAGGGAAGAGTGACTGATCACAGAATAAATCTGACACTTTATAAACTTGATAAGATAATGAATGGAGATATTCAAGAACTTATAGATGGTTGTATAGCGGCCGATCAGGCGGCAAAACTGGCTAAACTCAATGAACAATAGGAGGCAATAATCATGGAAACAAAGGATTTGGATTGGGGAAATATAGGATTTAACTATAGGATTACCGACTACAGATATATCAGCAATTTTAAAGATGGAAAATGGGATGACGGAGAGCTTTCAACTGACTCAAATGTTACTATAAATGAGTCGGCAGGCATTTTACAGTACTGTCAGGAGGTCTTTGAAGGGCTTAAGGCCTATAGAACAAAGGAAGGACATATAGTCACATTCAGACCTGATCTCAATGCAAAGAGAATGTATGATTCGGCAAATAGGCTTGAGATGCCTTCTTTCCCGGAGGAAAGATTCCTTGAGGCGGTTGATAAGGTTGTGCTTGCAAATGAAGCATGGGTGCCTCCTTTCGGCAGTGGAGCTACACTTTATATAAGACCGTATATGTTTGCTTCATCACCTGTAATCGGTGTAAAACCGGCAGCGGAGTATCAGTTTAGAATGTTTACAACACCGGTAGGACCATACTTTAAGGGTGGCGCAAAGCCTATAACAATTACAGTCAGTGATTTTGACAGGGCTGCACCCAGAGGAACGGGACATATAAAGGCGGGACTTAACTATGCTATGAGTATTCATCCGCTTATGGAGGCTCATAGAAAAGGTTTTGATGAAAATATGTATCTTGATGCCGCTACAAGGACATATGTTGAGGAAACAGGCGGAGCAAATTTTATCTTTATTACAAAGGATAAAAAGGTAGTTACACCTAAATCAAATTCTATATTGCCGTCTGTTACAAGAAGGTCACTTCTATATGTTGCAGAGCATTATCTCGGAATGAAAACTGAAGAGAGACCGGTCAGGTTTGATGAGGTTAAGGATTTTGCAGAGGCGGGACTTTGTGGAACTGCGGCAGTTATCTCACCGATAGGCAGAATATATCAAGGTGAAACAGTGATAAACATACCGTCAGGAATGGAAGGTATGGGAGAAATCACAAAGAAGCTTTATGATACTCTTACAGGAATACAGATGTGTGAGATTGAAGCACCGCAAGGTTGGATAAGAAAAATAAAATGAAAAAGTTTAATGTAAATATAGAAAATGAAACTTATATGTATGAGGAGGGTACAAGTTATTTTGATATTGTAACGGAACACAAGAGAAAAGCTCTGCTTGTCAAGGTAAACGGTAAGCTTCAAGAGTTGCATAAGACATTAAAGAATGATGTTAATCTTGAATTTGTCACATTAAGTGACGCTATAGGAAGATCTATATATGAGAGAAGTGCAATACTTATACTTCTAAAGGCTATAGACGATATTTATGGAAGTAGTATAAGTCCAAGAGTAGAATTTTCCACAGGTAACGGACTTTTTGTAAGACTTGGCAGTAAGACGGATTATGATGTAGAGAAGATAAATAATCATATGAGAGAACTTGTGGATGAGAATATCAGAATTGAAAAGACAAATGTACACACTGATTTGGCCATAAAGATGTTTCATGATGCCGGATTTTTTGAAAAAGAGAAGCTTTTCAGATTTAGAAGAGTATCAAGAGTGAATATATATAAGCTTGAGGACTATATTGACTACTACTACGGATATATGGTGTATTCAACAGGATATATTGATAAATTCAGCTTGACAAGGTATAAGGACGGTATAGTTTTGGTTATACCGAAAAAGGAAAATCCTGAAACAGTGGAAGAGTTTGTACCTGAAGAGAAGATTTTTAATGAACTGAATAATGCAAGTATCAATGCGATTGAGATGGGTGTATCCGATGTAGGTTCGCTCAATGAGATGATTGCAAACGGCATGACTAATGAGATGATTCTTATTTCTGAAGCGTATATGGAAAAGAAAATAGGAGATATTGCTGATGATATTATAAAGAGGGGAAATGTAAAGCTTGTTATGATTGCAGGACCTTCCTCATCGGGAAAGACTACATTTTCACACAGGCTCAGTATACAACTTATGGCACACGGTATAAAGCCGCATCCGCTTGAGGTGGACAATTACTTTAAGAACAGAGAAGATACTCCCAGAGATGAGAAGGGTGAACTTGATTTTGAAAATTTGGATGCTATGGATATTGAACAGTTTAATACAGATATGCTGGCTCTTTTAGACGGTGAGAGGGTTGAACTTCCAAGCTTTAATTTCAAAACAGGTCAAAGAGAGTATAACGGAAATTTTTTAAAACTTGGCAAGGATGATATATTGGTTATTGAAGGTATTCATTGTCTGAATGATAAGCTTTCTTACAGATTGCCAAATGACAGCAGATATAAAATTTATATAAGTGCATTGACTCAGCTAAATGTTGATGAGCATAATCGTATACCTACTACAGACGGCAGACTTCTTAGAAGGATGATTAGAGATGTCAGAAAGAGAGGCATTTCACCCACAAAAACTCTTGCTATGTGGGATTCTGTCAGAAGAGGTGAGGAGAGGAATATTTTTCCGTATCAAAGCAGTGCGGATGCCACCTTTAATTCCGCTCTAAACTATGAAATCGCAGTACTAAAGCAGTATGTCGAACCTGTTTTATTCAGTGTAAAAAAAGACTCTAAAGAGTATCCGGAGGCAAAAAGGCTTCTTAAGTTTTTGGATTATTTCCTTGGAGTACCAAGTGACAATGTACCGTCCAATTCTATATTGAGGGAATTTATAGGCGGAAGTGCATTTCATGTTTAAAATATTCACTAAATATCTTTAAAAGGTCACCTCCACATTTATTGTGAAGGCGACCTTTTTATTAAATCGGTTATTTAAATCTTGATACAAAATTTTGTATTTTTATGGTCGGTGACAGGCTCTTGCTGATTGAAACATCATGGTTATATGAGTTTATAATAGCGGCGAGATA
This sequence comes from Lachnoanaerobaculum saburreum DSM 3986, assembly GCF_000185385.1. GTDB lineage: Bacteria > Bacillota > Clostridia > Lachnospirales > Lachnospiraceae > Lachnoanaerobaculum > Lachnoanaerobaculum saburreum. The sequence goes on along the minus strand of NZ_GL622296.1, from coordinate 1,950,248 downwards.
TTTTGTCATATCGGCTTCTAAATACCAAGGCCTGTTTAAAAGCTCAGGGTTTCTGTAGTGCACATTGGTAGTACATACATAATTTATAATTCCTTGAGTATATAATTCATCAAACTTCTCAAGTCCATTTGTGAACAGAGCAAATGTGGCACATATAATAATTCTTTTGGCATTTCTTTTCTTAAGCTCTTTTGCAGTATCAAGCATACTTTCACCTGAAGAGATCATATCATCCACTATGATTACATCCTTACCTGCTACATTACTACCTAAGAATTCATGTGCGACGATAGGATTTCTACCGTCTACAACCTTTGAATAATCACGCCTCTTGTAGAACATACCCATATCCACTCCAAGATTATTTGCAAGGTATACGGCTCTGCTCATAGCTCCCTCATCAGGGCTTATAATCATCATATCATCTTTGCTTACCTTCATATCTGGTATATTTGCAAACATTGCCTTGACAAATTGATAGGTCGGCATGAAGTTGTCAAAGCCTGTAAGCGGAATAGAGTTTTGTACTCTCGGGTCATGTGCATCAAATGTGATAATATTGCTGACCCCCATATTTACAAGCTCTTTTAGCGCCAATGCACAGTCAAGAGATTCCCTTTTTGTTTTCTTATGCTGCCTGCTTTCATATAAGAAAGGCATGATAACATTTACTCTTTTTGCATTGGCAATACAGGCGCTGATAATTCTCTTAAGATCCTGATAGTGATCATCCGGTGACATATAATTGGTGAAGCCGTTCAGCTTGTAGGTAAGTGAATGGTTGAGTACATCTGCCATTACAAATACATCTGTACCACGAACAGATTCGTTGATGACACCCTTAGCTTCACCTGAACCGAATCTCGGGCAGGCAATATCAAGAAGATAGTTGTCACAATCATAACCTCTGTAGTGCAAATCCAAATGAGAATTCATAAGCTCTGTAGTATCATTTCTTCTGAATTCCACAATATAGTCGTTTACTCGCTTTGCGAAGTCATAACAACTTTCAAGTGCAGCAATTTTTAGCGGTGCCACCGGCAATTGATCTTTAAATACGAAATCGTTTGACATTTCTTTCTCCCGGGTAGTTAAAATAAAGACAGTTCGGTTGAACTATCATGAATATCCATTTACGAAAAATACTATACACTATGTAAAATATGAAGTCAATAATATAACATTTAATCTCTTGGTGATAAGATTTCAAATCATACATAAATCTTGTGAAAAATAACAGTATTATTTATATATTTTATTTTTGCAATAAATTATTCCGGTATTGTCCCGGAGACAGTTTATATCTGTTTTTAAATATTCTGCAAAAATAGTTACTGTCACTGTATCCGCAGATCGCTGAAATATCATCTATAGAAAGTTTTGTTGAATTCAAAAGAAATATTGCCTTGTCCATTCTGATTTCATGGATGAATTCAGTAACAGTTTTACCCAACTGCTTTTTAAATACGGCACTTAGGTAGTTTTTACTCACATGTAAATATGAGGCAAGAATTGAAAGACTGAGTTTATCGGCATAGTGCATTTCAATATAAGATATACTTCTGTTAACCACCTCTGTATATTGGTGAAGTGAGTGGTTTTTTGCCAGAAGGCAGTACTTTTTAATAAATTTTCTTGTAACAATATTGATATCGGTAATAGTTTCTGTATTACATATAGCTATTGCCATTTCCTTAGATATGCTGTCAAGATAGTATGGATGTATTTTATTTCTATACTGTAAAGTTTTTCTGCATAATGTACCTAAAACTATAGCTAAATATTTGGCATCACGGTAGTAATCCATACTTCTACCATCCAATTTCATTGAGCATAAAGCTTTATAGGCTATCATTGCCTTTGAATAGTCACCGGATGATAATATCTTTAAAAAATTTTCTTCTATCTCATATCTTTCCTCAATATTTTTTATTGCAAGCAATTCATTATCTTTATATTCCTGATGGTTCATGGTTTTCTCCAATAACAGCCTAAAATATATCTGCGTGATAATAATACCATAATATTATGCTACTTTAAAGATAATAACTCACTTCTTAAATTATCAAATTTAATATAATATTTTAATTAATATAATATCTTAATAAAGTCTGAAAAATGGAGGTAATTTATGGACAGTAACGGAATACATAGGGCCAAGTTATGGCAAATAGGTGGATTTGCACTAAATAACACAGCTACAAATTTGTATTTGTTTTTTATGAATTTTATCAGTTATTATCTGGTGGGATTCGTAGGAGTGGGAGTGGTATTGGCATCTACCATTATTATGAATATGAGAATCTGGGACGGTATTACAGATCCTTTTATAGGATATATTGTAGATAAGACAGATTCTAAATTTGGAAAAAACAGACCCTTTATGCTTATAGGAAATATTATATTGGCTGTATTTTCATTTTTGATAGTTCATGTAACACATCTTGCACCTGAGAAAAGCAGATTATCGGTATTTATTATTTTGTATATGATCTATATTATAGGATATACTTTCCAATGTGTTGTTACAAAATCGGCACAGACCTGTCTTACAAATGATCCTAAACAAAGACCTATGTTTACAATATTTGACGGTATTTACAATACTATACTCTTTGCGGCGATACCTGTTTTGGTATTTCAAAATCTTATACCTAAGTATGGAAAATTCACAGAAGAATTTTTCCATGAATTTTGGCTTATAACGGCAGTTGTATCCGGAATATTTACAGTTATCGCAATATTTGCGATATCAGGAAAAGACAGAACGGAGTTTTTCGGACTTGGAAAACCTACAAAGATCAGACTGAGAGATTACTGGGAAGTTTTATCAAAGAACAGAGCAATACAGATGCTTATAGTTTCCGCATCTACAGATAAGCTTGCTCTTACAACACAGACTAATGCAGTGGTTGTAATCATGGTATACTCAATAGTTTGTAAAAATACGGCAGCCGGCGGTCAGGTTGCAGCTTATACGGCAATACCTACGGCACTTATGTTGTTTTTCGGTGTGGGGTATATTGCAAGATACCTTGGACAAAGAAAGGCAATGCTCTTTGGTACAATAGGCGGACTTGCAACATGCATACTTTCAATAGCGGCATTTTATGTTTTTGATCCTACAACTTTAAAATTTCCGGGAAAGGGATTTACAGGTTGGAATACATTTACAATAGTATTCTTAGTATTATTCCTGCTTATGAAGGGATTTACAGGTGTATCAGGAAATATAGTGATACCTATGACTGCGGACTGTGCAGACTATGAGGTATATCGTTCAGGTAAGTATGTACCGGGACTTATGGGTACACTTTTTTCATTTGTAGATAAGCTGATTTCATCACTTGGAGCTACAATAGTCGGACTTTGTTGTGCGTCTATAGGATTTAAGGATGCACTTCCAAATGTTGATACACCGATGTCCCCTGCAATCAAGGCGGTTGCAATGTTTTGTATGTACGGACTTCTTATAATCGGACTTGTTTGCAATCTTGTTGCTATGAAGTTTTATCCTTTAACAAAGGAGAAGATGGAAAGTATTCAGAATAAAATAGCTGAGATAAAGAAAAGATCTGAAAATGCAGGAGTATAACAGAGCGGATATAATTTTAGGAGAATATATGAGAACAATAGATAATTTGAATAAGGATTGGTTTTTTAAAAAGAATACTGAAGTCACAAAAACAACGGTTGCAGATGATACCTGGGATATTATAAATTTACCACATACATATAACGGATTTGACGGACAGGATGGTGGAAATGACTATTATAAGGGAAAAGCTGTATATATTAAAAAAATTGCCAAACCGCTTGTATCACCTGACAGCGATTTTATCTTAGACTTTGGAGGCGTAAATTCTGTTGCAAGAATATATATTGACGGCGAATTTGTACAGGAACATAGAGGCGGATACTCAAGATTCAGAGTTAATATCACAAGATTTTTTGAGAAAAAAAATACTGTTACTCTTGCTGTGGAAGTGGATAACAGTAATAAGTCTGATGTATATCCTCAGATGGCGGATTTTACTTTCTATGGAGGTATATACAGAAATGTAAGCCTGATATCAGTACCTAAGACCCGCTTTGATATAGAATATTATGCAGGTAGCGGTGTGACGGTTACATCAAAGATAGACGGAGATGATGCAATAATTGATATTACCGCCTATATAAAAAATCCTCAAGAGTCGGATATGATTATGGTTGAGGTGGCAGATGATGATTACGAAGATATCGGGGCAGTTGTTGTACCTGCAAATAATATAACAAAGTTGAGCCTTAAGATAGATAATGTACATCTTTGGAACGGTCTTGAAGATCCGTTTCTTTACTGTCTTAATGTAAAACTTGTAAGACATAATGAAGTGCTTGACAATGTAGAAATAAACCATGGTGTGAGAGAGTATTATGTAGATCCGGATAAGGGATTTTTCTTAAATGGAAAGAGTTTACCTCTTAGAGGTGTAAGCAGGCATCAGGACAGACTCGGCAAGGGTAATGCGCTTGATGATATGGATCATTTTGATGATCTTGATTTGATTCTTAACATAGGTGCAAACAGTGTAAGACTTGCTCATTATCAGCAGGATGACTATTTCTATGAGCTTTGTGACAGATATGGACTTATAGTATGGGCAGAAATTCCTTTTATATCAAGAATGAATAAGGATGCTAAGGCACATGAGAATGCTATGGAGCAGATGAAAGAGCTGATTTATCAAAATTATAATCATAGCAGTATACTTTTTTGGGGAATTGCAAATGAAATAACCATAGCAGGGTATATTCCGGGACTTACAGATAATTTAAAAGAACTTAATGAGCTTGTAAAGAGCATTGATAAATCAAGACTTACGACAATGGCTCAGGTATCAATGTTGCCTATGGATTCAGACCACAATCAAATTACAGATATATTGGCATACAATCTATACTTTGGATGGTATTCAGGTAAATATACAGATAATGAGGTTTGGTTTGATGAATTTAGAAAGATGCATCCGAATAGGGCCGTAGGACTTTCAGAATATGGTTGTGAAGGTATTATAAGTTGGCATTCAGATACACCTGTCTGCAAGGACTATACGGAAGAGTATCAGGCAGAGTACCATGAACATATGGCAAAGCTTCTTAGTAAGAGACCTGAAATCTGGTGTTCATATGTTTGGAATATGTTTGATTTCGGCTGTGATATGAGAGATGAAGGCGGTGTAAAGGGAAGAAATAATAAGGGTCTTGTAACTATAGACAGAAAGGTTAAGAAAGATTCATTCTATGTATACAAAGCATATTGGTCAAAGGAACATTTTGTCCATATTACAAGCAAGAGATTTTCAATCAGAAGTAATGAAAAGATAAATATAAAGATTTACTCAAATATGCCAAAGGTAAGACTTTTTGTAAACGGTGATGACTTAGGTGAAAAAGAAGGCGATAAGATTTTTATATTTGAAAATTTAAGACTTGATATGGGTGCAAATTATATAAAGGCGGTCGGTATAAATGATGATGTAAAAAGATCTGACAGAACAACCTTTATCAGAGAAGATAAGCCTTTTACAGGATATATAAAGCCTGTAGAAGATGAAGACGAAAACGGAGTAAAGAACTGGTTTGAGGATATGGATACGGAAAGCCTTGATGTAAAAAAACTTGAGTTCAATCCGGAATACTTTAGCATAAAGGATACTGTAGAAGATGTGGTAAGAAATGATGAAGCCGGAAATATTCTGATATCAATTGTAAATCAGTTTGGAACAATGAAGATCAAAAAGAGTATACTTAGAATAATGGGAGGTATGCTTGTAGAGGAAATGGATTCGTTCATAAGTGATCAAAAGGCGGATCCGAAGAAAGTATTTGCACTTATAAATAAGAAGTTGCAGGAAATTAAGAAATAAATTTGTGATAAGAAAGCTGTTACTGTAAAAAGTAGCAGCTTTCTTTACTTTACAAAAACATGTGAGATTGTTATTATATGAGAGATGACAGTAGTCATTTGCTATTTATAATGAGTGGAGTAAGATGAATTTTCATATAATAAAGAGTGTTGCCAAGGGGTCTATAGCTGAGGAACTGGAGATAGAGCCGGGAGATAAGCTTATATCCATAGACGGCAATGAGATAAAAGATGTTTTAGACTATAGATATTATATAAATGCCGAGGAATTCACTATGGTGATTGAAAAGCCAAACGGTGAGGAGTGGGAGCTTGATATAGAGAGTGACTATGATGACATAGGACTTGAATTTGATGAGGGGCTTATGAGTGACTATAAGTCCTGCACGAATAACTGTATTTTCTGCTTTATAGACCAGATGCCGCAGGGAATGAGAGAGACTCTCTATTTTAAAGATGATGACTCAAGATTATCGTTTTTACAAGGCAATTATGTCACACTTACAAATATGAAGGATGAGGATATTGACAGGATAATAAGATTCAATCTGGCACCTATCAATATATCAGTGCATACCACAAACCCTGAACTTAGAAAGAAGATGCTGCACAATCGATTTGCAGGTGAATCTCTAAAGTATATAGATAAACTCTATGAGAAAAATGTGCCTATGAACGGGCAGGTGGTGATGTGTCCGGGCTACAATGACGGTGAGGAGCTAAGGCGTACACTTAATGATCTGCTAAAATATGCACCGGTTATGGAGAGTGTATCTGTAGTTCCCGTAGGTATCACAAAGTTTAGAGATGATTTGCCCAGGTTGACACTTGTAGATAAGGACAAGGCAATAGAAACTATCAATATAATAGAAGAAATTCAACAAAAAGCAATGGATAAATGCGGTATGCATTTTGCACAGGCAAGTGATGAATTTTATTTGATAGCAGGAAGACAGATGCCCTCTGAAGATACTTATGACGGCTATATACAGCTGGAAAACGGTGTAGGTATGTTGAGACTTCTAAGTGAAGAAGTGAAAGATGCTATAGAAACATTGAAAGTATCAAAAGATGATATCAAAAAGTTGGAGACCATAAGCATTGCTACGGCTATTTTACCGGCACATTCTATGGAAGAACTTTTAAAAGAAATAGAAGAAAAGTTTCCTGCAAAAAAGATTAACCTTTATGTTATAAGAAATGATTTTTTTGGTGAAAGAATTACAGTGGCAGGACTTTTAACCGGAGTTGATATTATAAATCAGCTAAGGGGAAAAAATATTGGAGACAGGCTTTTACTTTCTGTAAACATGTTTAGAAGCGGTGAAGAAGTATTATTGGATGATCTGACCAGATCGGATATTGAAAGAGAACTTGGAGTCAAGACTGTGATAGTGGGTCAGTCAGGATATGATCTGGTAAATGCCATAGTATCTGATAATTATATAGAAGAAAATGCCTATAAGGCATATGAAAAAGGAGTTAAAAATGAGTAAACCCGTAGTTGCCATCATAGGTAGGCCGAATGTAGGAAAATCCACATTATTCAATGCCATAGCAGGTGAACCTATTTCCATAGTGAAGGACACACCCGGAGTAACAAGAGACAGAATTTATGCAGATTGTACATGGCTTGATATGAATTTTACACTGATTGATACCGGTGGAATCGAGCCTGAAAGCAGTGATGTTATACTTTCACAGATGAGAGAGCAGGCAGAGATAGCCATTGAAACAGCTGATGTAATAGTATTTATTACAGATGTCAGACAAGGATTAGTGGACTCTGATTCCAAGGTTTGTGATATGCTTAGAAAATCAAGAAAACCTGTGGTATTGGCGGTAAATAAGGTGGACTCTATTGCAAAGTTCGGAAATGATGTATATGAGTTCTATAATCTGGGTATAGGAGATCCTGTGGCTATATCAGCCGCATCAAGGCTTGGAATAGGTGATTTGCTGGATGCTGTGGCAGTGCATTTTAAGAGCAAGGGAAATGAAAGTGAAGAGGATGATGACAGACCGAGAATAGCTATAGTAGGAAAGCCGAATGTAGGTAAGTCATCCATTATAAACAGACTTACAGGTCAAAACAGAGTTATTGTGTCTGATATCGCAGGTACTACCAGAGATGCGATAGATACTGTTGTGGTGAACAACAAGCAGGAATATATATTTATTGATACGGCAGGTCTTAGAAGAAAGTCAAAGGTAAAAGAGGATATTGAAAGATATTCCATTATCAGAACCGTTACAGCGGTTGAAAGAGCCGATGTGGTGATTCTTGTAATTGATGCAAGTGAAGGCGTTACAGAGCAGGATGCCAAGATTGCAGGTATTGCACATGACAGAGGTAAGGGTATTATAGTTGCGGTAAATAAGTGGGATCTTATAGAGAAAAATAATAAGACTGTTTATGAATATACCAATGATATAAAGAGAGTACTGTCTTTTATGCCATATGCAGAGTTTATCTTTATATCCGCATTAAGCGGACAAAGACTCCAGAAACTGTTTGAACTTATTGATATTGTCAGAGAAAATCAAACTCTTAGAATACAGACCGGTGTACTGAATGAGATTATCTCAGAAGCTACGGTAATGCAACAGCCGCCATCCGATAAGGGTAAGAGACTGAAAATTTTCTACGCTACACAGGTAGCTGTTAAGCCGCCTACATTTGTTATATTTGTCAATATAAAGCAGCTGATGCACTTCTCATATCAAAGATATTTAGAAAATAAGATAAGAGAGGCATTTGGATTTAAGGGTACATCTATCAGATTTATTATCAGAGAGAGGAAAGAGGACAATAAGTAATGCTTAGGATTTGGCTGTTAATAATAGGGTATTTTATCGGAAATATTGAGACGGGATATATATTCGGCAAGCTCAATAAAATGGATATCAGAAATTACGGTTCAGGCAACGCAGGGGCGACAAATACACTTAGAGTACTGGGTGCCAAGGCGGGATTGGTAGTCTTTTTAGGCGATTTTTGTAAGTCGCTGATACCATGTTTGGTTGTAAGATTTATCTTCAGAGATAATGTAAGCTTAAGCTATATCTATATGTTATATATCGGACTTGGAGTGGTGCTTGGCCATAATTTTCCTTTCTATCTGGGATTTAAAGGCGGAAAGGGGGTAGCATCTACAGCAGGCATAATTTTGGCACTTGATATCAGAATAGCCTTAGTATGTTTGATTGTATTTATAATTACAGTTGCAATTACAAGATATGTTTCATTGGGTTCTATATTTGTAATGATTATTTTGATAGGTATGTCTCATTTCCTTGTCAGGTTCAGTTATGGATTTGGAGACGGACAATCTTCTATGGAGTTTAGACTTTTGACGGCTGCTATAGGAGTTCTTTCCATATTTATGCACAGGGCAAATATAAAGAGACTGCTTAGCGGAACTGAGAATAAAATAGGGAAAAAGGTGGAAAAATGAAAACAGCTGTTATCGGTTCAGGTACTTGGGGTATGGCACTTGCCAGACTTCTCTTTGACAACGGACATAGTGTAAAGGTATGGTCCGCCATTGAAAGTGAGATAAAAGAACTTAGAGAAAAACGTACACATAAGAATTTACCAGGGATTATCTTTGATGAGGGCATAGTATTTGAAGATGATTTGGAGAAAGCTATGGAAAGTGCCGATATTTGTGTTTTGTCTGTACCTTCTATTTTTACAAGAGCTACAGCAAAGAAAATGTCTCCGTTTTATAAGAAAAATCAAATCATTGTAAATGTTGCAAAGGGAATAGAAGAAAACACTTTAGAGATACTTTCAGATCAGATTTCGGATGAAATAAAAAATGCCGATGTAGCGGTACTGTCAGGTCCAAGCCATGCCGAGGAGGTGGTAAGACTTCTGCCTACAACCTGTGTGGCGGGTGCCAAAGATATGGAGACTGCAAAGCTTATCCAATCTGTATTTATGAGTCCGGTATTTAGAGTATATACTTCTACAGATATGCTTGGAATTGAACTTGGGGGTTCATTAAAAAATGTTATAGCTCTGGCAGCAGGTATTTCAGACGGACTCGGGTATGGTGACAATGCCAAGGCGGCACTTATTACCAGAGGGATTGTTGAGATTAGCAGACTTGGTACTGCAATGGGTGCCAATATTGATACTTTCTATGGACTTTCAGGTATCGGAGATTTGATAGTTACCTGTGCAAGCAAACATAGCAGAAACAGAAAAGCCGGTATGCTTATGGGACAGGGTAAGACTATGGATGAAGCTATGAAAGAAGTGGCAATGGTGGTAGAGGGTGTGTATTCCGCAAAGGCTGCAAAGGCTCTTGCAAGTAAGTACAATATCTGTATGCCGATAGTGGATGAGGTGAATGCCGTGCTTTTTGAAAATAAAGATCCGAAGCAGGCAGTGGATGCTTTGATGCTTAGAGATAAGATAGCGGAAAAGATTGGAATATAGGTATGAACACAAATATTGAGTATATGGCAACTCACTCGGTTGAGGACATAAAAGAATATTTGAATATAAATTTAAGCGGACTTACTGAAGAAGAAGTGCTTAAAAGCAGAGATAAAAACGGGTCAAATAAGGTAAAAAAAGAGAAGAAAAAATCAATTGCGGAAAGATTGGCGGAAGCGTTTATAAATCCGTTTACAGTGGTGCTTGTTTGTCTGGCTGTAGTTTCTACCATAACAGATATTATATTTCCGATGCTACATATGTTCGGAAATACAAAAAAGGATTTTAATCCGGTTACAGTGGTTATTATACTTACAATGGTATTTGTGTCAGGTGTACTGAGATTTATTCAGGAGAGCAGAAGCGGTGATGCTGCGGCAAAGCTTTTAGCCATGATTACCACGACATGTACGGTGACAAGGCAAAATAAAAGCCATGTTGAGATTCCGCTTGATGAAGTAGTGGTAGGTGATATTGTATACCTTTCAGCCGGTGACATGATTCCGGCAGATGTAAGGATAATAGATGCAAAGGATCTCTTTGTGAGCCAGTCAAGTCTAAGCGGTGAAAGTGAGCCTATTGAAAAACTTGCTACAGTCTGTGAAAAAAAGGACAATATCACGGAGTATACAAATATAGCTTTTATGGGTAGCAATATCATATCGGGAAGTGCCGCTGCAATAGTTATATCTGTAGGAGATCATACATTATTTGGTTCTATGACATCGGCAATAGCCGGTGAATCTGTTGAGACCAATTTTACAAAGGGTGTAAATGCGGTTTCATGGGTACTGATTCGCTTTATGCTTGTAATGGTACCTTTAGTATTTGTTTTAAACGGTATTACAAAGGGAAACTGGGTTTCAGCATTTTTGTTCGCTATATCTGTTGCGGTAGGCCTGACTCCTGAGATGCTTCCGATGATTGTGACCGGCTGTCTTGCAAAGGGTGCGGTGTCAATGAGCAAGAAACAGACTATTGTAAAGAATTTGAATTCTATACAAAACTTTGGTGCTATGGATATTCTATGTACGGATAAAACCGGAACTCTGACACAGGACAGAGTAGTACTGGAGTATCATCTGAACATAAAGGGAGATGAAGATTCAAGGGTATTAAGATACGGTTATCTTAATAGCTATTTTCAGACAGGTTATAAGAATCTTATGGACCTTGCCATCATTCAAAGGACTGAGGAAGAGGAGGCAAACGACTCACAGCTTCTTGACTTGTCGGAAAATTATAAAAAAATTGATGAGATACCGTTTGACTTTAGCAGGAGAAGACTTACTACAGTGGTACAAAATCATTCCGGTACAATAAAGATGGTGACTAAAGGTGCTGTTGAAGAGATGCTTTCTATATGTTCCTATGCGGAGTATAACGGAAATGTACAACCGATTACCAATGACTTCAGAAAAAGAATTTTGAAAACGGTAGATAATCTTAATATAAAGGGGTTTCGTGTACTTGCCATTGCCAGAAAAGATATAGAAAAACAAAGTTGCAGTGTGGATGATGAATGTGAAATGATACTTATGGGGTATCTGGCATTTTTAGATCCTCCAAAGGAGTCTGCCGCCGGTGCTATAAAAGCACTTAAAGAGCATGGTGTCAGAACAAAGATTCTTACAGGAGATAATGAAAAGGTTACAAAAACCATATGCACTCAGGTAGGTCTTGAAGTAAGAAATATGCTGCTTGGCGGTGATATTGAAAAGATGAGTGATGAAAAACTTAGAGAAGTGGCAGAAGATACAGATGTATTTGCCAAGCTTACGCCAAGTCAGAAGTCAAGAGTTGTATCGGTGCTTAGGGAGAACGGACATACAGTAGGTTTTATGGGTGACGGTATCAATGATGCGGCGGCTATGAAAGTGGCTGATATAGGTATCTCTGTGGATACGGCGGTGGATGTTGCAAAGGAGTCGGCAGATATCATACTTCTTGAAAAAGATCTGACTGTATTAGAGTCCGGAATCGTAGAAGGACGAAAGACTTTTGCAAATATGATTAAGTATATCAAGATGACCGCATCATCAAATTTTGGAAATATGTTTTCAGTACTTGGAGCTTCCGCACTTTTACCGTTCTTACCGATGGAAAGCATGCATCTTATACTACTTAATCTTATCTATGATTCATGTTGCAGCGCAATTCCATGGGACAATGTGGACGAAGAGTTTATCAAGCTACCGAAAAAATGGGATGCTTCAAGTATCGGTAAGTTTATGATATGGATAGGGCCTACAAGCTCAATCTTTGATTTTGCAACATTTATATTTATGTACTTTGTGTTCTGTCCACATTTTGTAAGCCATGGAGTGACATATAATAATCTTGCAAGTCATTTTAGCGGTAATGAACTTAATCAGATGAGAGCTACCTATGTGGCAATGTTTCAAGCAGGTTGGTTTGTAGAGTCTATGTGGAGCCAATCACTGGTTATACATATGATTCGTACAATGAAACTGCCGTTTATACAAAGTCGAGCATCAGCTCCTCTTGCATTGCTTAATTTCTTTGGAATCATAGTCATTACCGTAATTCCTTTTACTCTGCTTGGTAAAACTGTCGGATTTGTTTCATTGCCGTTGCCATACTTTATATATCTTATACCATGTATATTTGCATATATGATACTGGTTACAGCAGTAAAAAAGGCTTATATACACTGTCACAAAGGGTGGCTGTAACAGTGAATAAAGCCTGTATACTCTTATTTTTGTTGAAGGTCTGCCCTTGGTGTAACTACTATTGACCAGTTGGAATGATAGATTACAAAGCCCGGGGCGGCACCTGCAACTTTTTTTATATTCTTTTTTTGGATGTAGTCAACCTCAACCTTATCGGCATCCTTTGCCTTAGAATAAAAGGCGGCAAGTGAAGCGGCCTCTTCATAAACCCTGTCAGGCAATTCCTCCTCATTATTTGATTTTAAAATAACATGAGAACCCGGTATACCTTTGGCATGAAACCACCAGTCATTACCTGTAGCGACTTTAAAAGTAAGCTCTTCATTCTGGTAGTTATTTTTGCCTACATAAATATCATAGCCGTCACTTGAGATGTAATGATAAGGATGTGAGGTAATCTTTTGCTTTTTGGAAGAAGAGTGTTTTTTGATATATCCGAAGTCTACAAGCTCCTGACGAATCTGAGACAGACTCTCATCATCACTTGAAACTTCTAAAGCGGTCTGAATGGATTGCAGATGTTCTATATCACTTTTTGTCTTCAAAATCTCTTCACTAAGAGCCTTTGTTGTTCTGCTAAGCTTTGCATACCTGTCATAATATTTCTTTGCATTTTCCTTTGCGGATTTATTCTTATCAAGCGGAATGGTGATTTCCTTATTATCATCATAGAAATTCTCTGCGGTAAAGGAGCTTTCACCACCCTTTAAACTATAGCCGTAAGTATTTAAGAGATCACCATATACTCTGTAAATATCTTTTTTATCAGCATCCTGAAGTTGTTTTTCCTGCAAATCGTACTTTTTGCTTGCTCTTTCAAGTGCCGTATTTACTATTTTTCTAAGGTCAAAACTCTTTTGTCTGTTGAGTAAAAAGACCTCACGAGCATAATAGTAGTCATATAACATCTTGCTGACAGAAGTGTAGTCTACTTCATTATAACTTTCATTTTTATATGAAAAAAGCTTGATAGAGGAAAATTCAAGCGCTTCTTCACCTTTATATATAATATTCGGATTGAAATTATGTGTATTTATGTCCTCTAAGAGATTTTCTATTGTATGAAACAGGTGAGTATATTCCAATTCACTTAGTGAAACACAAGAGCTTTGTGAGGAGAGTGAAGCACGAATTATAATTTCCTCTGCTATAAGAGGGCTGATACCTGCAAAGTTCATATATATTGACTTTGAAAGAGTATACTCTTTTGATTTTAAAATCTCTGTAAACTCTTTCAATTCAATATTTAAAAGCTCTTTTTTTTGTAGTTCTTTTGGTAAGAAGTATTCTCTTCCCGGCAGTACTTCTCTGAGTGAACTCATATTTGCAGATATTCGCTTGATGGAATCAATTATCTTATTATTTTCATCTGTAAATATGATATTTGAATGTTTGCCCATTATCTCAACATACATTTTTTTGCGGCTGAGATCTCCAAGCTCATTTAAGTGTTCAAGCTCAAAGCAAAGTATTCTTTCCAAACCCACTTGGAATATATTTGTTATCTTTGCACTGCCTATATATTTTCTAAGTAACATCAAAAATGCCGGGGCAACCTTAGGTGCCGGCTTATTTATATCTGTAAGGTATATTAAAGGAAGCGAAGCACTTGCAGATATAAAAAGTCTATAGGTTTTTGCATTGTTCTTTATTGTAAAAATAAGCTCATTTTCCTCAGGCATGGAAATCTTTGATATTCTGCCTCCAACCAGATTTGAATGAAGCTCATATGATAAATTTGATATAACTATACCGTCAAAAGCCATTGTTTACCTCTGTTCTAAAATATACAGATTAGTATAATTCTATATCTTATAAAATACAACATTGATTTTATATTTTATAGATATTAAGTTTCTGTCATAATTATGCAATAAAATTTATGAATGGAATTTCCTTAAGTTTGTTAAAAAAATGAACAAACTAATTGTAAGATAATATAATATGCATATTAATGTAGAAATATTGAATATATTCATACAAGTGTATATAAGTTCTTTATTATGTATATAAACTATGCTATAATTGCAAGCGTAATGGATAAAAAAAAATCTAATATCAATATGCTTAGTTTTATAATTATCTGAAAATATAGATAAAATTAATATATATATCTGCTTTAAGAGTTTTAAAAGCTCTTTTTTTACATCTTTGAGTTAGGTAATACTTACTGTTGTATTAATTATCATAGATGTATAAATTTGCAGAAAATAATTTGAAACCGAGTATCAAATTGATTATTTTAGAAAGGAGGTAGTAAAATCACAGTTTACTGATTTTATTTTTCATTCAATACAATATTAAATTTGACCACAATTATACTGGAGGGGGTACTTATTTTGTGAAAAGAACGTTTAGTAGAATATTTACGTTCATGTTTGTTTCTACATTAGGATTTACCAATACATTTTCAAGTCAGGGAGCCGTTACAAAGGGCAAGTGGGAATTGTCAGGCGATACTTGGAAGTTTTATAATGAGAAAAATGAAGTTCATAAGGGCTGGGTTGAGACTTCTTCAGGATGGTATTATCTTGATCCTGAAAGTGGAGAAATGAAAACCGGATGGCAAAATATAAACGGTGTAGAATATTATTTTGATTCCGCCAAAGACGGAGTGTCAGGACATATGCACACGGGATGGTATAAAAGTCCTGAGGGAAAATGGTATTTTTTCAATCCTGATCAGACAACCGGAGGCGGTATGCTTACCGGATGGCAGTGGATAGACGGATATTGTTACTATTTTGATCCTACACCCGGAAAAGAATCAGGTGGAATGGTTGCCGGAAAGACAACACCTGACGGGTTTAAGATTAATGAGAACGGACAATGGACTGATGACTCAGGCAAGGTACAGTATGTAGCGGGAAAGGGATTTTCATCAAATGCTTCATCAGGTAGTACAAATACTGTAACCGATACGGCAAAGAATAATGGGAAGACAGCATCAAGGAAAGGAAAATCATCAGGACATAGCGGCGGAGGCAGTTCGGGCGGATCATCAGGAAGATCCGGTCAATCAAGTAAGCCAAGTGAGAGCGAAAAGCCAAAGGCACCACAAAGTCAGGAAGAGAGCAGACCAAGTGAGAGCGAAAAGCCAAAGGCACCACAAAGTCAGGAAGAGAGCAGACCAAGTGAGAGCGAAAAGCCAAAGGCACCACAAAGTCAAAAAGAGAGCAGACCAAGTGAGAGCAAAGAGCCAAAGGCACCTGAAAAACAGGAAGAGAGCAGACCAAGTGAGAGCAAAGAGCCAAAGGCACCTGAAAAACAGGAAGAGAGCAGACCAAGTGAGAGCAAAGAGCCAAAGGCACCACAAAGTCAGGAAGAGAGCAGGCCAAGTGAGAGTAAAGAGCCTAAGGCACCTGAAAAACAGGAAGAGAGCAGACCAAGTGAGAGCGAAAAGCCTAAGGCACCACAAAGTCGGGAAGAAAGCAAGCCAAGTGAGAGCAAAAAGCCTAAGGAGTCTGAAAGTCAAGAAGAGAGCAGACCAAGTGAGAGTGAAAAAGAGACTGAGCAAAACAATGATGCTCTTACTGACGGAGAGTGGTACGGAACAGCCACATGGAGCAGATATAAGCTTCAAAGAGGTTCAAATGTCGTTAAGGTTACTATAAAGAACGGAAAGATTGAAAAAGTCGATTCGGTAGTATATACGGATGACGGTAAAATAGCGGGAAGCTATGAAAGAAAGAGAGATTATCTTCTTGAGAAGTTTAAAGGATTGGAAGATACTAAAGGTATCAAAAAGCAGTTGGATGAAGGAAGAGGTGAAGTTTATGATGCGGTCAGCGGTGCAACCGAAACTGCAAGAGGTCATTTAAGTGCTGTAGACAATGCTCTTGAGAGATCAAAGAAGTTTAAGAAAGACCATAAGGAACAAAAGATTGAGTATATCGAGTTTGCAAAAAGACCTGACAGTGTTGCAACAGGTCAAACCTTGGATCTTTCAAAAACAGTATTAAAGCTTCATCTAAAGGGTGGAGAGGTAAAAGAGATTACACCTGCAGAGTTTGCAGATTATGGAATAGTTACAGATCCTCTGCATGGAAGTACATTACCTTCACTGCTTGAGTTTGTACATGTGCATTTTAAGAATGCGGATTCACTGATAGATATACAAAGTGAGATTCAGGTAAGAAAGAAGTTAGGAAAGAAATATCCGGATAAGATAAAGATATCTTATGAAAACGGAGAGACAAAGGATATTGCCCTAAATAAAGATGAATACCGTTATACGGTCGAAGCTAAGGGTAAGGTAAAAGAAATGTCAATCTACTCGGGAGAAGAAGAACTCGGTAAGGCAAAGTATGACAGAGATCTTTCACAGTGGCGTTTCAATATGAAAGATATTCCGCATCCGGGATATGACGAGTGGGGATATGATATATATGCGGTAATAATAGATGTATCAAAGGACACATCAGAGATAGCATCATTTAACCTTGAGACAAAGCTTATAAAGAAGAATTACTATGTGGGAGACAGCCTTGAAATAGGAGATCTTGAGATAAATGCCGTTACAAAGAACGGAAACAACAAGGCATTTGTAGGCTGGGAAGCATGTAAGGCTGGAAGATTCACATCAAATCCCGACAACGGATATGTTTTTACAAATGATGATATCGGAGAAAAGACCATCCATATAAGTAAAACTATAGATAATGTGAGTGTTGAAAAGACATTTACAGTCAATGTATCCGATCCTAAAAAGCAGGCACCTGCAAAACTTGAGATTTATGCAGGAGAGAAAAAGATTACAACAGTGAATGTAGACTTTAATAAGTTCAGAGAAGCACAAGGATATCTGAAGATATTTAATGTAGAGATACCTAAAGAATATGAGAACTGGAACAAGGATACATTCAGTGTAAAAGCATACAATGATGAAGGAACACTGCTTGAGAGTAAAGTAGGAAAAAAATACAGTGTACTTACAGTAGACTTTAAAAACTACAGAGCTTTCCATGAAAGTGGCGGCTATGTATGGATTGGATTTAAGTTTGTTGAAACAGCAAAGCCTGAGCAAGTATTACCTGCTACAGTTGAATTGTATGATAAACAGGAGCTTATCTATAAGAAGACCGGTATTACAAAGCAGGAATTTGAAAGCAGCAATGCACATTTAATGCTTGATGTTACAATACCGAAAAAGTATGAAAATAAATGGGACAAAGACACTTTCACAGTAAAAGTACTGGATGCAAAGGATACACAGCTAAGTCACAGTCTTACAAAGAGTGACAATATTTTAAATATTGCACTTTCAGACTATCATAGTCCACAGTTTGGAAACGGAAGTATCGGACTAAAGTTTAAATATGAGGGCGGTGAAAGTGAGACAGGAGATATCAAGACTGCAAGGGGAGAAGCTCAGATGGAGACTTTCTTCTATAAGGCAAAGGTTTTGGTAACTTATAATGAAAAAACTGGAAAAATTATAAAGGTTCAAGATGACGGTACAGAACCGGGAAATGCCAATAACAGAAATTATTGGGATATGTCTGTAGAAATGTTTGAAAAACTTGTAGGAAAAACAAATGACAGTGTTGATACTGTTGATGCCGTTACGGGAGCAACACTTTCATCAAATGCAATTAAAAATGCCGTAAAGGCCGCTCTTCCAAAGGAAGCCGTTCCTGAGGCAACAAATATGGATGTGTTGAATTTGGTAGTGGACGGAAATAAGCACACTTACTACTATAAAAAGTATGACCCTACAAATACAAATATGACCTTTATGGTAAAAGGAAAGGATGTAACCGGCAAAACAAAGCTTGTAAGAAATCCGTATGTACCTAAAGTTTATTACTATGTAGAGGATGATCAAAAACTTACAGGTGATCTATACGGTACTGCCGATTTTCCGTACTCTTACTTCTATTTCGGAGAATTGATGAGAGGAAGAATTACACCACCGTCTAAGAGTAACGATCCGCAAATCGGACAGGAACCGGTTATGGTTCAAAGTATGAGTTTTGACGGAAAATATACTGATGTAAGTTCATCTACATCTAAAAACTATGGCAAATTTGCCACAGCTGTTTATAGCGATAAGAAGAAAAACAGTTATAAGATCAGAGGAGTTAAGACTCCGGTACAAATTGATGCGGAACTATATGCAAAGGTTAAGCTTTTGGCCGCAGTGGGAGCTGAAAACCACAGCGCACTTATTCCGGCAGTTACAAGTATGACAGCTCCCGACTCCATAACAGGAGTAAAGAGAGAGGTTACACAAAACGAATTGCCTACATATAAGGTTATTCATACCGATTCTTCGATTTCAGAACTGAAATCAAGTGATAATGCAAGTGAAATTGCTTATAATCCTTCAGATATCAAAGTATCATTAACAGATCAAAGCGAGTACGGAGATTATCAGATACATATTGAGGGGTTACCTGATGAAATCAAAGTTGATAAGAATGTATTAGGTGTTACATTTGAAGCAGGTGCAAGCAGTAACAGTGCAAGAATTTACGGCTTGTCACAGCTTGACAATATTTTGCCGAACGGAGACCTCGGATTTTCAGTTAATATGAGGCAAAAAGGCGGAAGATTGGCTCATAAGCGTTTTGAAATACTTTCCGGAAGCAGAATTTATAAGATAACTTATCTGCTAAATAATTATAAGAAATTTGAAATAGACGGATTGGAGTTATATATTCCAAAGAAGCTTGGAACAAATGCTGTACCTTCAATTTCTTCACAAACCGGATTTGATGATGAAAACGGAGCTAAAGTTATATTTGATATGAGTAAACTTCCGTATACAGGCTATAAGGTATCAGCACTGTACTTTGGAACCAAGGAGTCAGGAAAAAAACTTGAAGAAGGTTCGGATTATTCATTTGAAGAGTCTTCAAATACTTTGACAATCAACAGTACCGACTCTACTCAAAAAGGAAAGTATACTGTAGTATTTGAAGATAATAATAAAACTGACGGATATGTATCCACATCATTTACATTTGATGTAGGTGAAGCTTCGGGAAGCGGTGATGATTCAAATATAGTAAAAGAGGTTGAAGAAGAAATCACAAGGTTCGGATACTATGCGGCTCTTAGAGTTACAATTAACAAAAAGACCGGAACTGTTGTAAGTGTAGAGGACAATGATACCAATGCAGGGGCAAACAGAGGATTTTGGGCAAATGCACTGAATATGCTTCCAAGATTTGTCGGCAAAAAGGCATCAGAAATCGATACTGTAGACGGTATAAGCGGTGCAACAGTGTCATCAGATGCTATAAAAAAGGCTGTAAAAAAAGCATTTGCAGAGCAGAGCGGTTTTAGAATGGCAAATAGAGATATGTCAATGCAACCAAGGCTTGCTACTGACAGTAATGCTAAAAAGCCTTTAGAAAGAAAAAATGTGGATGGAGAAAATGATAGAAACGACTTAACAATTCCTTCCTATCACACAGAAAGAAAAGTCATTATGAAAAATAAAGTCGGGGAACTTTATGACCCTAAAAAACTGATTTTTTAGATAGTGTAATTAACTTTTAATAAGGCGATGCTCCATGGTGGGCATCGCTTTTATAGTGATTTTCTCTTAAAATTCTAAAATACATAAAACAGATTTGTATACATAATAATTTACCGGATGAAACTACAATAGATTTTTTATTAAATTATGAAAACGATTAGTCTGAATAGAGGATAGGCAAATTTATAAATGGAGCGTTGTAAAATAGATAAATGATTATCTATTAGCAATGTTCTGTTTTGATATAATAGATAATTCTTATTAATATAACAAAAAATACAAAAATTAGACATAAATTTTGTGACGGGTTATGCGTTTAACCGTTGTGAAAGCTACATTCCTATTGTACAATGGATTTGTCTGGGGGAAAATTTATCCTCTATACTTGCAGATAGGCGGCATTTGCTGTTGTTGCACCGGATTTGCGTTTCACAAGCTGCAAAATTCCTCTGCAAATCCATGCACATGCAAAAGACTTTTAGTAAACGGCAAATTGTTTCGTTATTTACTATGAGCAGGAGCCTAAAGGGATACAACATTTTTAGAATAACAGGAAAAGAAGGGATGGTATGGCACAGAGCAGAGTTAGAATTGTTGATGTTGCAGATGCGCTGGGTCTTAGTACAGCGACAGTTTCAAATGTGATTCATGGTAAAACCGGCAAAATTTCGGATGAAACGGTAAAAAGAGTTCAAGAAGAACTTGAAAAGACCGGATATATTCCTAATATGGCAGGAATTTTGCTTGCAAGAAATAATTCAAGAATTATCGGAGTGGTAGTGAATGATCATCCCAAATATGAGGGCAGAGTTTTAGAAGACGGATTTGTAATGTCGTCATTAAACGCACTTTCTCACGAGGTAAATAAAAAAGGATATTTCCTTATGATAAAAACAACGACAGATATCAATGAAGTAATAGTGTTTGCTTCAATGTGGAATATGGACGGTCTGATCCTGATGGGATTTTGTGAAGAGAATTATGAAAGACTGCGAAATCAGATGAGGATATCTTTTGTTGTATATGACGGCTATTTTGATAAATGCTCAAAATTTGTTAATCTTGTGATTGATCATTATGACGGAGGTTATAAGGCAGGTGAATATTTTAAGAAGCTTGGACATAAAAAAGCATTATGTATTTCAGATAATTATATATGTATGGACAAGGAGCGTATCGACGGATTTTGCAAAGCCTTTGCTCCGGGAGAAACTGTAATCTGGAAAATACCTAATACAAAGAAAGGGAGAGTACGATTTTATAAGGATAAGTTTTTGGAACTTTCAAAGCTTGATATTACCGGAGTTTTTGCAGTATCCGATTATTATGCACTGGACTTTATGCAATTTTTACAGGGGAGAGGTATTCGGATTCCTAAGGATTTGCAAATAATCGGGATGGATGACAGTATGGCAAGCAGGGAAAGCGTTCCGGCATTGACTACAATTCATCAAGATGCATATTTAAGGGCAAAGGCTGCAATCAGATGTATTGAAGATATGCGTGACGGGAAGGAATATGATACAAGAATAGTTCTCCCGGTAAAACTTATAAAAAGAGAAAGTACAAGGGAATTATAATGTCAGAGTTTAGTAAATCATTATGTAAAATAGCTGTTCCTGTTACATTGCAGAGCATGTTGCAGGCATCATTTTCAATTGTTGACCAGATAATGATCGGTCAGTTGGGAGAAATAAATATATCGGCAGTTGGACTGTATGGTAATTTTTCTTTGATTTTTTCTGTGGTAATCGGTGCAGTAGGAACTGTTGCAGGGATATTAACAGCACAGTTTATCGGAGCAAAGGATATGAAAGAAGCATGGAGCAGCTTTGATATAAGCATGGTCTGTGCAGTGATAATATCTGCATTATTTTTGTTTGCATCAGGAATTTTCCCTGCAAGTATTCTTGGACTGTATACAAAAGATGTAGGTATTATAAATATGGGTGCTGTATATTTTCGCATTGTAGCATTTTCATATATTCCGATGGCAATCAGTATCATTTTATCGACATGGCTACGCTGCAAGGAACATGCGGTCATACCGTTTTTTGCAAGTTTATTAGCGGTAGCTGTAAATACAGGACTTAATTATATACTTATATTTGGAAAAGCCGGATTTTTACCTATGGGAATAAAAGGTGCGGCAATTGCAACCCTTGTTTCTCAGCTATTTAACCTCGTATTTATTCTTATCGGATTTATTATTTACATCAAAAAAGATGGGGATAGGCCGATATTGTCATTACATTTTAAAAGGATTAGCATACCGGATTATTTTATAATGGTTATACCTATTCTTGTAAGTGAGTTTCTCTGGAGTTTGGGACAGAATGTGGAAACCGGTGTGTATGGGCATCTTGATACGGCAAATCTTGCGGCATATATGCTTACGGCTCCGATTCAGGGACTGGTTATGGGTGCTTTAAGCGGTTTGTCGGCTGCGGCAGGTGTTATGGTCGGAAAGAGGCTTGGAAAGAAAGAGTATGAGGAGGCATATAGGGAATCAGGGAAAATTATGATTGCGGGGTTAATAGGCGCAGTCTTTATATCATCAATTCTTATATTGTCGGCAGGAGTCTATACCGGATTGTACCGGGTGGATTATAATGTAAAAGAGCTTGGAAAAATTCTTCTTGTAATATTTGCTCTATATGCTCCGGTCAAGGTTGAAAACATGATTCTTGGAGGAGGCATTATAAGAAGTGGAGGCGATACAAAAATTATAATGATTATTGACATTATAGGAACATGGTGTATAGGAATTCCTCTTTGTATGCTTGCAGCATATATGTTTAAATGGGGAATTGTAGGTGTATATACATTGCTTACTACAGAAGAGATATTCAGACTTGTTGTATCACTTATTATTTTTAATAGACGAACATGGATGATCAGTTTATCATAGTGATGTATATTCTGTATTTAAAATATGTCTTTAATATATTCAAGTTATTCTAACAACTCATTCATTATAAAATCCCCTTTTTCTTAAATATACCATAAAAAAGGAAAAGGGGATTTCTTATAGTTTATTTACTCATGCGTTTGTCCTGGCTTTTATAATACGGACATTGAGTTTTAACAATGATTATGATATTATAGAGGCAGTTTGTCTATAAAATATAGGGCATTGCCTAAGAATAAGAGAGGTATATTATGGCTGTTTTTTTATCAACATTATTAGGAAGTGTAGTTAAGGCTATTATTTTTGGAATATTAGCATTAATAGGCATCAAACTGGGCAAAAAAGTAAGAGATATAAGAAGAGGAAAGTAACAGATATATGTGTAACAAAAGTGTAAACGGTGAAAACGGAGTAAACCAGATAAGGAAAAAATTCTTAGAGTTCTTTGAAAGCAAGGGACATTTAGTTATGAAGAGTTTTTCTTTGGTTCCTCACAATGACAATTCACTACTACTAATCAATTCAGGTATGGCACCGCTTAAACCATATTTTACAGGTCAGGAGATACCTCCGAGAAAAAGAGTATGTACATGTCAGAAATGTATTCGTACAGGTGATATTGAAAATGTGGGAAAGACTGCAAGACATGGTACATTCTTTGAGATGCTTGGAAATTTCTCCTTTGGTGACTACTTTAAGCATGAGGCTATTGCATGGACATGGGAATTTTTGACAGAAGTGGCAGGGCTTGACCCGAACAGACTTTATCCGTCAGTATATTTAGATGATGATGAAGCGTTTGAGATTTGGAATAAAGAGATTGGTATTCCGGCAGATAGAATATATAAGTTTGGAAAAGAAGATAACTTCTGGGAGCATGGAGAAGGACCTTGCGGACCATGTTCAGAAGTTTATTATGATAGAGGCGAGAAATACGGCTGTGGAAAACCGACTTGTACAGTAGGTTGTGACTGTGACAGATATATGGAAATCTGGAACAATGTGTTTTCACAGTTTAACTCGGACGGTAAGGGAAATTATACAGAACTTATCCAAAAGAATATAGATACAGGTATGGGACTTGAAAGACTTGCAGTGGCACTTCAGGATGTGGAGTCAATATTTGAAGTGGATACCATAAAAGCACTTCTTGATAAAGTGGCGGAGCTTGCACATACATCATACAAAGAAGATGAGAAAAAGGACGTGTCACTTCGTCTTATTACAGACCATATCAGATCATGTACATTTATGATTTCGGACGGTATTATGCCAAGCAACGAGGGCAGAGGTTATGTACTTAGAAGACTTTTAAGAAGAGCCGCAAGGCATGGAAGAATGCTTGGTATAAAGGATACTTTCTTGGCAAACCTTGCAAATAAAGTTATTGAACTTTCCAAGGACGGTTATCCTGAACTTGAGGAGAAGAAAGAGATGATTCTAAAGGTTCTTACTGAAGAGGAGAATAAATTTAATAAAACTATTGATCAGGGGCTTTCAATACTTTCAGATATAGAAGAAAATCTTTCTAAGAGCGGTCAAAGGATAATTTCAGGTGAAGATGCCTTCAGATTGTATGATACATACGGATTCCCTCTTGATCTTACAAAGGAGATAATAGAGGAAAAAGGCTTCAGTGTGGATGAGGACGGCTTTAATAAAGCTATGGAGGCACAGAGAAATCAGGCAAGAGCAGCCAGAAAAGCTACAAATTATATGGGTGCGGATGTTACAATCTATCAGTCACTGGATCCGAAGCTTACATCAGTGTTTGAAGGATATGACAGCCTTACAGATACCGGAAAGATAACAGCACTTACAACAGAAGATGAGATAGTTGAAGCTGTAGCAGAGGGTGATCATGGCACAATTATTCTTGATAAGACTTCATTTTATGCCACTATGGGTGGACAGAATGCCGATATAGGTATTATAAAGACAGCCAACTCCGTATTCAATGTGGTGGATGTTATAAAGCTTGGCGGCAATAAAATAGGTCATGTGGGCTATGTAAGTCAGGGAATGTTTAAGCTTGGCGATACTGTGGAAACTGTAGTAGATGCGGAGAACAGAAGAAGGACAGCTGCGAACCACTCGGCAACTCATCTTTTACACAAAGCTTTAAGAGAGGTACTTGGTAACCATGTTGAGCAGGCAGGCAGCTATGTAGATGCAAGGAGGCTTAGGTTTGACTTTACACATTTTAAGAGTCTTTCAAAAGAAGAGCTTGATGATGTGGAGGCACTTGTAAACAGAGAGATAAATAAATCGCTTCCTGTGGTTACAGATGTGATGGATGTAGAGTCTGCCAAAAAAAGCGGTGCTATGGCACTCTTCGGTGAGAAATATCAGAAAGATGTAAGGGTTGTGAGCATGGGAGACTTCTCAAAAGAGCTTTGTGGCGGTACTCATGTGCATAATACAGCCGATATCAAACTTTTTAAGATAATTTCAGATAACGGTATTGCAGCGGGCGTAAGAAGAATAGAAGCACTTACAAATGACGGTGTAATAGAATTCTACAAGAATATTGAAAACAGAATGAATGAGTGCGCCAAGCTTTTAAAAACAAATGAGAATGAACTTGTATCAAAGACTGAAAGTGTCTTAGAAGAGATAAAGACTCTAAAGTCTGAGAATGAGAAGCTGAAAGCTAAACTTGCAAGCGAGGCACTTGGAGACAGCAAGGAAAGTATTGAAGAGATAGGCGGTATTAAGTTCATTGCAATGCATGTAAGCGGTGTTGAAATGAATGAGCTTAGAAATCTCGGAGATAAACTTAAATCTGATGTAGATGACGGAATGGTAGTACTTGCATCAGATGTTGACGGCAAGGTAAACCTGCTGTGTATGGCAGGTGATAAGGCACTGGCTGTGGGTGCGCATGCCGGAAATATTATAAAGGGCATTGCCGCAATTGTAGGCGGAGGCGGCGGTGGCAGACCGAACATTGCACAGGCCGGAGGAAAGAATCCGAAAGGCATCAAAGATGCACTTGATAAGGCGAAAGAAGTATTCAAAGCACAGCTGAATTAGGGGGCGATTATGCGAATTTTACAAGCAAAAGATTATAAAGAGATGAGTGAGATGGCGGCGGATATCATAGGGGCACAAGTTTTATTAAAACCTGATGCCGTACTTGGACTTGCCACAGGTTCCACACCTATCGGAACCTATGAAGAATTGGTGAAAAGATATGAGGCCGGCAGACTTGACTTTAGCAAGATAAAGACAGTAAATCTTGATGAGTACAGAGGACTTACAAAGGATAATGCTCAGAGCTACTATTACTTTATGCACTCACATCTTTTTGACCACATCAATATAGACAAGACTAATACCAATGTACCTGACGGTATGGAGCCTGATGCACTGAAGGCAGGAGAGGATTATGAGAATATCATAAATAAATTCGGCGGCATTGACTTGCAGCTGTTAGGTCTTGGAAACAATGGTCATATCGGATTTAATGAGCCATGTGATGAATTCATAGATAAGACTCATGTAGTAGATCTGACACAGAGTACAATAGAGGCAAATAAGAGATTTTTTGAAAGTATTGATGATGTGCCGAGGCAGGCATATACTATGGGAATAGGCAGTATTATGAGAGCAAAGCGTGTACTTATGCTTGTAAGCGGAAAGGGAAAGGCACAGATAGTAAAGGATGCGTTCTTCGGTTCTGTAACACCGAAGGTGCCTGCATCCGTGTTGCAATTACATAATGATTTTATTCTGATAGGTGATGCGGAGGCTTTATCATGCTTATAAAAAATGCTATTGTATTTGACCCTGATAAGGTATTTAGAAACAGAGAGATAAATATTTCAGGAGAAAAATTCGTAGAGTCATCATTTATGAATCTTGGATTTTCATCAGATAGTGATAAAAAGCATGAAAAAAGACAGATAGATGCTACAGGGCTCTACGCAATACCCGGACTTATAGATATACATTTCCATGGCTGTATGGGTGATGATTTTTGTGATGCAAAAGATGAAACTATAAAGAATATAGCAAAGTATGAGGCAAGGTCGGGAATCACAAGTATTTGCCCTGCAACTATGACAATCTCAAAGGATGAACTTAGAGAAGTTATGAGAAAGGCTGCCGCCTATAAGAGTGAAGAGGGAGCAAAACTTGTAGGTATAAATATGGAAGGCCCTTTTATAAGTGAAGCAAAAAAGGGCGCTCAGTCATCAAAATATATACTGAAATGTGATGCAAAGTTGTTTGATGAGCTTAATGAATTATCGGGAAATATTATAAAGCTTGTAGATATCGCACCTGAAAATGAAGGAGCGATGGAGTTTATCAAAGAGGTAAAGGACAGGGTGATAGTGTCTATTGCACATACAACGGCAGATTATGACACTGCAAGCAAGGCTTTTGAAGAGGGAGCATCTCATGTTACTCATCTTTACAATGCAATGCCGCCTTTTACACATAGAGCTCCCGGAGTTATCGGTGCAGCTGTTGACAATAATACAGTATGTGTAGAGCTTATCTGTGACGGCATACATATTCATCCGGCAGTGGTCAGAGCTACATTCAAAATGTTCGGCAATGAGAGAGTTATACTTATCAGTGACAGCATGAGAGCCTGCGGTCTTGAAGACGGAGAGTACACTCTGGGAGGTCAGAAGGTATATGTTACAGGCAGAAAGGCTGTACTGGAAGACGGCACTATTGCAGGTTCCGTTACAAATCTTTTTGAGTGTATGAAGAGAGCTGTACAGGATATGCATATCAGGCTTGAAGATGCAATAGCGGCAGCGACAATTAATCCTGCAAAACAGATAGGAATATTTGACAAGGTTGGAAGCATTGAGGACGGAAAATATGCGGACCTTGTGTTGATGGACAAGTCTCTCAACATAAAGGCGGTATATGTACATGGCAAAGAGATATATAGCAAATTATAATTGTGTGAGGTAGAACAAAAATTCTACCTCTTTTGTATTTATTGACAGATTATATAAAATTTTCTATATATTATTCTGATATTTTTAATAAAATGTAAAATCCAAATAATGTATTATTTGGGTTCAATAAGATTAGATAAGTAAATAATATTAATCATATAATAAAAAAGTTGTACATTTGTCTAAATTGTGCTAAAATTTAGTTGTGAGCTTTATTGAAAATACATTGTTTTCTAAGGGGAGGTTTTCTTGAATGAGTGTACAATTATTGGATAAGACTAGAAAGATTAACAAGTTATTACACAATAATAATTCACAAAAAGTAGTATTTAATGATATTTGTGGTGTTTTATCAGAAATACTGGAGGCAAACAGTCTTGTTATTAGTAAAAAGGGGAAGGTATTAGGAGTTGGAGCACATAATGGCACATCTGAAATCACAGAATTGATTGCCGACAAAGTCGGAGGATTTATAGATGAGATGTTAAATGAAAGGCTACTCGCAATATTGTCCACTAAAGAAAATGTTAATCTTGCAACACTTGGATTTGACGAGAAAAATGTAAACAGATTTCAGGCTATTATAAGCCCGATTGATATTGCAGGTTCAAGACTGGGTACGGTATTTATTTACAAAGAGGAAAAAGGCTTTGATATAGATGACATAATATTAAGCGAATATGGTACAACAGTGGTAGGACTTGAAATGATGAGAAGTGTAAATGAGGAGAATGCGGAGGAGAACAGAAAGATTGCTATTGTGAAGTCTGCAATATCCACACTTAGCTTTTCAGAACTGGAAGCTATAATACATATCTTTGAAGAGCTTAACGGCAATGAAGGTGTGCTTGTAGCAAGTAAGATAGCTGACAGAGTAGGAATCACCAGGTCGGTGATAGTAAATGCACTAAGAAAATTTGAAAGTGCAGGCGTAATAGAAAGCAGGTCATCCGGCATGAAGGGTACTTACATCAAAGTAATAAATGATGTGGTATTTGCAGAGCTGGAAGAAGTGAAAAAAGAACAGAGTATCAAATAAAGTAAGCATATTAAGGACCGGCAGTTGTCGGTCTTTTTTAAATAAACAGTACAATAGATACAGATTGTATATTGCTGATATAGTAGAGTATATGTAAGAGGTAAGTACAGATGAAATATGATGAACTTGATTTTTTTGAATTTTTTGAGAGTGAGCCTTTCTATCTTTTTGAAAAAGAGGTGGGCATTTGCAGTTACTCATATGAAAAAGATGATTTTAAAATATATGCTTCTTTATCATGTTATGAAGATTGTATAGGTATTGTGATTTCATATAAAGAAAGTACAGTTTACAGCGGAGAGATAAGAAATATAAAAGAAATAAAGAAGTTTGATACAGATATACTTAAAGTAGTAACAGATAAAAATTGGATATTTCTAAAAAAGTGGCCAAATATCGGAATTGATTTTGATGAAAGGTTAGAATAGGAATCATATAATAAATTTAAAAAGGAGTATAGAATGCTTAAGATAGGTGAAAAGTACTGTTTTGAAGATGATGTAGCAGATATTGAAAGAATTTCAAATAATGAAGAACTTGGAAGATATGAGTTTATTGCAAAAAATACTTTAGGTGATGAAGTCAGATGCAGCATCTATCTTGCAAATGAATGGAATATAGCTCAGATTTGTATTTTAGGATATGTTTCCGGAAGATATAAAAAAACTGATTATAAATAGGAGTATGGAATGAAATATATGGATTGGGGTAATATGCGAAACGGACTTGAGGCGTTATATTTTCTTGACAATGCCTTGACTGATCCTTCTGAGGAATATCTTCGAATAATTTATAAAGAAGAAAATGAAACTTATTTAAAGTATATTGTTGATAACGGCTCAGGCGATACTCTATATGTTATTTTTATGGAAGATATTGTATTAATAAAGGGATTTGCACATGAAAGCAGTTTGAGTCAGTTTGCTAAGGAAAAGTTTGATAGAAATGTTATAAAAAAGATATATGACGGTGTTGATGAAAAATATATTTCGCTTTTTGATGACCGGGAAATAGATAAAACAACATTTTTCATTTGGTATGACGGAAAAATTCATCAAAATAAATTGTCAGATGATGACGGAAGCAGATGGATGCTTGGATATATATGTGAAACATATGATGATTTCAAGGAATTTGTAACAGATTATTATGAAATAGATTTTGATGAAAATTTGCTTGAAAAGTTATATACTGAATGTAAGCTTGATGAGAATGAATTATCAGAGCTTATAGGGGGTTGATCTTAATGGAACTCATTGATTATATGAGAAAAAGAAACCAAATGACTGAGAACGAATGGGAAAACTCTTTTGATAAAAAGGAGCAGGAAATTCTTGTACTTAGGCATGAAGGTGATG
Organism: Lachnoanaerobaculum saburreum DSM 3986; assembly: GCF_000185385.1. Taxonomy (GTDB): domain Bacteria; phylum Bacillota; class Clostridia; order Lachnospirales; family Lachnospiraceae; genus Lachnoanaerobaculum; species Lachnoanaerobaculum saburreum. The sequence goes on along the minus strand of NZ_GL622296.1, from coordinate 1,919,472 downwards.
TTACAAGTAAGAGAAACGGATTTTGGGAAGTGGCGGTTTTTTGCCTGGCTTATATAGATTGTGAAACAGGAGAGCTACATAAAGAAGAGTGTAGGTTTGTGTTTGCTGCAAGTGAAAAAGAGTATGATAATCATTTGATACCGGAATTTGATAAAGAAACTGTCTATCATTTAAAAGTACGTAAGAAATTACCTGAAGAATTGCCGGAGATTATGATAAAAAGTCTTGATTTTCTTCTTGTAGATGTAATAGAAAAAAATGTAAAAAGTCCGGAACTTGAAGAAATACTGGCAGAGTACAAAAAGCCTATAATCATAGAGGATGATATATTGGGTGAGCTTTTGTATGATAGAACTATAAACAGCTTTGATGGGCATATTCCTTGGCTTGATAAAAAAATTGATATTTCCTTGGATGTTGATAAAGACAACAAATCGGGAATTACAAAGGCAAGAAAAGCTATGAAAGAATTGTACTTAAGCGTTGAAAAATGGGATGCTGAAATGAGAATATTTGCGGCTAAAAAGCTTATAGACCTTGCAAGAGATTGGTGTGAATCCGAGGAAGAAGCCTTAAAAATCACAGAAGAGAGCTTTGCCGATAGAATAGGTATTGAATCAATTTCTATTACATCCGGCGGTTCATTCACAGCATATTTTAATGATGATGATATTTTTGCAGAGCATTGCATAACAGTTAGCGGAAGCCTGAAAAAAGGTATTACATTTGCAAGTATGGGAGGATGAAAGGAATTATATGATAAGAGAAATAGATATATCTGATGCAGAAGATATACAAAAAATATGCAAAACATCTTTAGGGTATGATGTTGATATAAGTACAGTAAGTAATCAGATAAAGAAATTGTCATGCGATAATAAAAATCATATCTTGGCGGTATATGAAGATGAGAATACAAAGAAGGTTATCGGATTTGTTCATGCACAGGTGTATGAAAGTGTGTATAGCGATACAGGACTTAATATATTGGGTTTGGCTGTGAATCCTGATTTCCATGGCAATGGAGTCGGTAAAAAACTAATTGGTTATATTGAAAAATATGCTATGGATAACGGTATTTCATTTATCAGACTGAATTCGGCAAACCATCGTGTAGAAGCACATAAATTCTATGAGAATATAGGATACAAATGTGATAAGTTACAAAAAAGATTTATAAAAATATTTTAATATTTAAGGATAGAAAAAATGGGACTAAGAGCAAGTTATCAATATTTAGGTGATAAAGAGTTGGAAGCACTTGAAAAATTTGACAATGAGGAAGATATTTTTGAAACGGTGGAAGACCGGAATGAGGAGGCGGAAATACTTCTTGATATAGATAAGAACTGGGATCTGCTTCACTATATGCTGACGGGAGTCAGTGCATCAGATCCTATATGGGAAGATCCTCTAAGTGAAGCTGTGGTGGGTGTGACTTCGATAGAAAAAATAGAAGATTTTATAGCCTATACAAAAAAAGACAGAGTTAAGGATATATTAAAAGCACTTGAAGATTTTGATATGGAGAGTGCTTTGGAAAGCTTCAGTTTGGAAGAAGGTAAAGAGGCAGATTTATATCCTAATATTTGGGACTATGAAGAGGAAGAAGATGAAATAAAAGAAGATCTTCTTGATTGTTTTGAAAGAATGAAAGACTTTTATAAGGAAATTTTGGAAGCGGATGGAAATGTCTTGGTTACAATCTATTAAGGATTTGAAATATTTATTGTTTCTGCTTGTACCTGTGGGAATATATCTTATGGTTATCGGCATTAAAAAGGTAACCGGATTTGCTAAGGCTAAGATGATATATGAAATGCCTGTAAGCTTAATAGACGGAAGCTTTTCACTTGATGAAATCGGTAAATATGATATATGGCTTTGTGGGAAAAAGTATTCAGTATCTCCTATTTATAATTTAGATATTAAACTAAAAAATAACGCTACAGGAAAGTTTGTAATATTATATCCGGATCTTTTTAGGACTACGGCAAGCAGTTTTAAGGATGCAAGAGTTAAGCTGTATACATTTGGTGTGGAGAGCGGAAGTTATAATATCTCACTAACGGACAGAGTAGAAGAAAGAGAGAATATTATAAATAACAGAGGTATTGATTACAGGAAGTTTTCCATACAGATTCGTGAAAATGTTAAGGGGCTAACTATATTCTTGGGTGTTTTGGGTATTATACTGGGATTTATGGCTATTGATGTGGGATTGGTATTCCCTCTTTTATATAAATTTTAAGGAGAAGATTATGCAAATAAAAGTCTATATGAGTAGAAGCAGTATGTGTATGGCAGATGATGTAAATGCACCGAATCCCGGTACATTTATTTTGCCGGATACATTGGAAGAGTTTGTAAATATCGTAGATGATAAGTTGCCTTTTGGAAGGTGGGATTGCTATTTTGGAAAGTATATAAAGACCGATTCAAAAGATTCAAGGCTTGAGGACGGAATAATGGTTTTGGGAATCAATCCGAAGTACGAGGCACCGATAGTTTCAAGGTGTTATAATGAAGACGGAAAGGTTATAATAAAGCATGATGATAACTGGCATGAAGAGATTGTAAACTACCCATATTTATATTTTTATAAGAAGGACTAACATTGGAAACAGGTAAGGCTTATATTGTCAGAAAGAATATTTTTAACTTTAAGGTCGGTCAAATATTGACTCTAAAAAGATGCGGTTACCAGGCTTACTACGGTGAGTATAATTATGTTTTTACGGATACGGAGAATACAAGTATATGTATTGTCTTAAGAGATGATGTAGATGATGATATGAAGATATATCATCATTTGGATGAATATTTTGAAAAGGAGACTTATATCAATGAAAGAAAATATAGAAAATGAACCTGATTCAATTAAAGAGTTTTTTGCTATTCGAATGGATGCAGAGGGTATAGTATAGGTTTTGAAAGGAAATGTATGGATTTTATAATAGCAGAAGAAGGTGTGCCTGTAAGTGTAGGTGCATATGGAGCAGAAATCGCATACTATGGTAGTGAGATAGTATTAAACTATGAGACGGAGCCGCCGATGGGGGATTTTATTTTCTCTGCCAAGTTGCCTTTACTTAATAAAGAACTTCCGTTTTGGATGTATGGAAGAAACCTTGTATTCTTGGATGCATATTATGTAATTGTAGAGAGTGTTAAAAAGAAAACCTGGGATCCTATAACTACTGTAATCGTTGATATTCATAGAGGAAAATATGCAAGTCTTAATCATTGGTATAGTGATATATCAGTGGAAGATGAAGTTGTGCTTAAAAACAGGTATGAAAAGAGTACACTGATATTAAAGAGCGTGGACGGATTGGAATGGATACAATTATAGTTATAAGGGGCGATTATCGCCCCTTATTTTAAAAATCTCTTGTAATATTTTTCAGCCATTTATAGCTTTTATAATGCTTATATACAAACGGTATTTTTACAAATTCATCGGTACATATAAGAAAGTATACCCACATCGGCGGAAGCTTAAGTACAAAAGCCGATATAAATCCCAAAGGGACGGCATATCCCCACATATCAATAGTGTCACAGATAAATCCCCACTTTGAATCTCCTCCGGAGCGGAAAATTCCACATATAAATGCGGTGTTTAGAGCCTGTCCCCAGATGTAGTACATACTTATATAAAGCATTATACTCAGGTAATCTCTTGCAGTAGTAGTCAGTGTTGCCATATTGAAAAATACAGGTCTTAAAACAAATATAACAATACTTCCAAGTAAAGCCGACAGTGCGGTTATTTTTAAGAAATGAGAAGAATCAGCTTTTACAGTGTTACTGTTTCCTGAACCGATGGACTTGCCAAGTATTATTGCACCTGCATTTGCAATACCGAAACATACGACGGTTCCGAAGTTTCTGGCTACTACTACAACAGCATTTGCGGCGACTATATCACCTCCAAGATGTCCCATTATTACAGAATACATTGAAAACGCAATTCCCCAAACTATCTCATTGCCGAAGGCAGGCATGGAGTATTTTAAGAAGTCTAAAAACAGAACTTTATTTGTATTAAAGACTGTTTTTATACGAAAGTGTATAGACTTAGGTATGAAGTTGTCAATGATACATATGGTAAGTTCTACACCTCTTGCAATAACGGTTGCAAGTGCAACTCCTATGATACCAAGTTTTGGAAGACCTAAAAATCCGAATATAAAAGTTGCGTTCAGAATAATATTGAGTAAAAAGGCCACCGTATATGCGGCGGTAGAGAAGTTTACCCTTTCAACACTTCTCATTGTGCAAAGATAAACCTGTGAAAAGCTCATAAGCAGATATGAAAAGCTTACAACCCTTAAGTACGGTATACCTGAGATTGTCAAGTTGGTATCGTTTGTGAAAATATGCATTAAAAATCCCGGGAAAAAGAATGCAAGTATAAAGAACACACTTGATATGGCGATAGAAAGTTGCATTGCAATACCCATTATGTTTTCTATAGTCTTTGTATCATTTTTGCCCCAATACTGTGCAGCCAACATGATAACACCGGATGAAATACCTGCATATACCAGATTCAGTATAAACATTATTTGATTGGCAAGTGAGCCGGCTGCAAGCGCATTCTGCCCTATGAAGCCGAGCATTATAACATCTGCCGACCCTACAGCAGTTGTAACAATATTTTGTATAACTATCGGAAGGGCAAGCCTTATGATGTCTCTGTTAAATGTAGAATTGGTTTTTGTTATATACATATTTCCTCCATAAAATCTTTAAAAACAGAGTGATTGTTTTATTATATTGGCGGCAGATGATTAAGTCAAATGTTAAATAAGGGTACAAAAAAGGTACTTGACAAAAATATTCCTCTCGTGTAGAATACATACTTGCAATGTGTGTGTAGCTCAGCTGGATAGAGCACTTGGCTACGGACCAAGGTGTCGGGAGTTCGAATCTTCTCACGCACGTTTTTAGAGCCTCAGCAACCTTGCTGAGGCTTTTGTTTTATAAAGAGTAAGTAAAAGGAAAATATGGGAATAGTAAAGGCGACAAAGCTTATATTTGATTATATAACAAGAGATGAAGCGGACAATGTAGAGGATGTGAAAAGGGCTATCAACAATTTAAATATTGATATCACTCAAGGAGATTTTGTGGCGGTTTTAGGACATAACGGCTCCGGTAAATCCACATTTGCAAAGCACTTAAACGGTATATTATTACCTACAGAGGGAACTGTATTTATTTCAGATTTGAATACCGCAAATGATGAAACACTGCTTGATTTGAGAAAGATGGTGGGAATGGTGTTCCAAAATCCGGACAATCAGATAATAGGAAATGTAGTGGAGGAAGATGTGGCATTCGGACCTGAAAATATAGGCATTCCGACAGATGAGATGTGGAAGAGGGTAGATGCTGCACTTGAAGCGGTAGGAATGACCGCTTACAGATATAAATCCCCGAACAAACTCTCAGGAGGACAAAAGCAAAGAGTGGCCATAGCAGGTATTATGGCTATGAAGCCCAAGTGTATTGTACTTGATGAACCTACAGCCATGCTTGATCCGAACGGCAGAAAAGAAGTTATAAAGACAGTACTTGAACTGAATAAAAAGGAAAATATTACCGTAATACTTATTACCCACTATATGGAAGAAGTTATAGAGGCTGACAGGGTCATTGTCATGGATGAGGGAAAGATAGTAATGGATGGAACACCGAAAGAGGTCTTTTCTCATGTGGAAGAGCTTAAAAAGCTTAGACTTGATGTACCGAGTACAACTGAACTGGCATATGAATTGAAGCAAGCAGGGCTGAAATTACCTGACGGCATACTTACACTGGATGAATTGGTGGATAATCTTTTGCCGATACTAAAATAAACATATTTGGAGAAGAAAATGCAAGAAAATGTGCAAGATATTCAAATAGAAGCAAAAAAATTAAACTTTATATATGGAGAAGGAACTGCTTTTGAACAGTATGCCTTAAAAGATGTATCATTTAAGATAAGAAGGGGAGAGTTTGTAGGGATTATCGGACATACAGGCTCAGGAAAGTCAACATTGATACAGCATCTAAACGGACTGATAAAATCCACTTCAGGTGAACTTTACTTTAACGGTGAAAATATATATGCTCCGAAATATGACCTAAGACTTTTAAGACAAAAGGTAGGACTTGTATTTCAGTATCCTGAGCATCAACTTTTTGAGGTGGATGTGCTTTCAGATGTGGAATTCGGTCCGAAAAATCAAAAGCTATCTGAGCTTGAGATAGAAGCCAGAGCAAAGGAGAGTCTGGCACTTGTCGGACTTGATGAAAGCTTTTATAAGAAATCACCGTTTGAACTTTCAGGAGGTCAAAAAAGAAGAGTTGCCATAGCCGGAGTTTTGGCAATGAATCCTGAGGTACTTATATTGGATGAACCTACGGCAGGGCTTGACCCGAAGGGCAGGGATGAGCTTTTTGATGAAATTATTGAACTGAAGAAAAAAAGGGATATGACAATTATCCTTGTATCACACAGTATGGAAGATGTAGCAAAGTATGTAGACAGATTGCTTGTTATGAATAAGGGTGAACTTGTGCTTGACGGAACACCTAAGGAAGTATTTAAACAATATAAATTCCTTGAAAGTATAGGACTTAGTGCTCCGGGGATAACCTATATAGTTGAAAGGTTGAAAAAAGAAGGTATTGACCTGGGAGATGATATAACGACAATAGAAGAAGCCAGGGATGCAATATTAAAATATATTAAGAGAAAGGATAAAAATGCTTAGAGATATTACATTGGGACAGTATTATCCGGTAGATTCTTTTATACATAGACTTGATCCGAGAACAAAACTTTTTGGAACCATGATTTTTATTATTTCTCTTTTTATAGCCGATTCATGGCTTAGTTATGGACTTGCAACAGTGTTTTTGGTAATTGCCATAGGACTTTCAAAAGTTCCTGTGAAGTTTATGCTAAAGGGACTTAAGGCGGTGCTTGTACTGCTTATAATAAGTGTAAGTTTTAATCTGTTTTTAACAGACGGTGAGGTACTTTTTAAGTTTTGGATATTTAAGATAACAAGAGAAGGCATCAGAGTATCGTTGTTTATGGGGATGAGGCTGATTTTCCTTATAGTCGGTTCTTCTGTAATGACACTTACCACAACACCGAATGCACTTACAGACGGACTTGAAAAGAGCCTCGGTTTTTTGAAGGCGGTGAGGATACCTGTGCATGAGATATCAATGATGATGTCTATTGCCCTTAGATTTATTCCTATATTGATAGAAGAAACCGATAAAATAATGAAGGCTCAGATGGCAAGAGGTGCAGATTTTGAGTCGGGAAATATTATACAAAAGGCAAAGGCGATGGTTCCGCTTCTTGTGCCGCTTTTTATTTCTGCGATGAGAAGAGCGACAGATCTTGCTATGGCAATGGAAGCCAGATGTTATCATGGTGGAGACGGAAGAACCAAGCTTAAGCCGCTTAAATATAAGAGAGAAGATATATTGACATATTTATACTATCTGGTATATATGTCGATATGTATTGCTGTAGTTTTTTGTTTTTAGAAAGTAGGAGCATGAGAAGGATAAGACTTATAGTATCCTATGACGGTACGAATTACTGTGGTTGGCAAAAGCAACCTAACGGAATCACTGTGGAAGAGATATTAAACAGGGCAATTTCTAAGTTGACAGGAGAGGAAATAGAAGTGATAGGTGCTTCAAGAACCGACTCGGGTGTTCATGCTTATGGAAATGTTGCGGTATTTGATACAAATGTCAGAATGGCGGCAGATAAGTTCGCATTTGCAATCAATCAAAGATTGCCTGATGATATCAGAATACAATATTCGGATGAGGTGGAGTCAGACTGGCATCCAAGGAAAAACGACTGTATAAAGACCTATACATATAGGATTTTAAATCGAAAGATTGATATACCTACAGAAAGACTTTATGCTCATTTTTGCTATTTTAATCTGGATGTTGAAAAGATGAGAGAGGCAAGCGGTTATTTTATCGGAACTCATGACTTTACAAGCTTTTGCTCACAAAAGTCACAGGCTTCTTCACCTATAAGGACTGTATTTTCTTTAGAAGTTTTACAGGATGAGGATATGATCACTATTGTGGTAAGGGGAGACGGTTTCCTTTACAATATGATTCGTATAATAGCAGGCACACTTATAAAGGTTGGGATGGGTGTTTATCCGCCAAGCCATATCACTGAAATAATGAAGGCAAAGGAAAGAAAATTTGCAGGTCAGACAATGCCTGCAAAGGGACTGACATTGGTTGAAATAGAATATATTTAGACAGGATGCGAGATGATCGCATCTTTTTTATTGTAAAAAGATATTATGTAAAATCAGCTCTTGATATTTAATTATTGCTTAAAAAAAGAGGGAAATATATGAAACTGATACGATTTAAATTTAGTGTAAAATAATTAGTAATAATAGGAATTATTATTAGTTAAAACGCCGAAATTACAAAATACTATTGCATATACAATTATTTTATGTTAAATATAATAGCAAGGGGTTAGGAAAACCTATCATTTGAATATTTATTAAATTCTATGATATGGATGTACCTGTTCCGGTTGAAACAAAAATTGATTTTTTATATAAGGAGGCAGTTATGTCATTAATTAACAAGGAAGTTGGAGAGTTTAGCGTACAGGGATTTCATAATGGAGATTTTGTTGAAGTATCTAAGAAGGATATCTTAGGAAAGTGGAGTGTATTTTTCTTCTATCCTGCAGATTTCACATTTGTATGCCCTACAGAGTTGGAGGATTTACAGAAGAATTATAAGGAGTTTAAAGAGGCCGGATGTGAGATTTACTCAGTTTCAACAGATACTCATTTTACACATAAGGCATGGCATGATCATTCAGAGCGTATTTCAAAGATTGAGTATCCGATGCTTGCAGATCCTACACATGTACTTTCAAGAGATTTTGAAGTATATATTGAGGAAAACGGGTTGGCAGAGAGAGGTTCTTTTATTATCAATCCTGACGGAAAGATCGTTTCTTATGAAGTAAATGCAGGCGGAGTAGGAAGAAATGCGGATGAGCTTTTAAGAAAACTTCGTGCTTGTCAGTTCGTTCATGAGCATGGTGATCAGGTTTGCCCTGCTAAGTGGCAGCCGGGTGCTGAAACATTAAAGCCAAGTCTTGATCTTGTAGGTCAGTTATAATATTAGGGGATACTATGAGTAAAAACATGTATGATGCAGTCATTGTAGGTGGAGGTCCCGCAGGTCTGACAGCGGCTATTTACTTAGCCAGAGCGTATTATCGTGTACTTGTTATAGAAAAAGAAAAATTCGGTGGTCAGATTACTCTGACCGCTGAAGTTGTAAATTATCCGGGCATAGAGCATATATCAGGAGCAAAACTCGGAGAGCAGATGAGAAAGCAGGCACAAAACTTCGGTGCCGAGTTCTTACTTGCTACAGTAAACTCTATTGATATGGACGGCGATATTAAAAAGGTTCATACATCAAAAGGGGATATTGAGTGTTTTGGAGTAATACTTGCTACAGGGGCATCACCGAGAATGATAGGATTTGAAGGTGAGGCAAAGTTTAAGGGTCATGGTGTTGCATACTGTGCGACTTGTGATGGAGAATTCTTTAAAGGAAAGGAAGTCTTTGTTGTAGGTGGCGGTTTTGCGGCAGCGGAAGAAAGTGTATTCCTGACAAAGTATGCAAAACATGTGACTATTCTTATAAGAGAGCCTGATTTTACCTGTGCAAAAACAACAGCACAACATGCTTATGATAATGAGAAGATTACTGTACTTACACATACTGAAGTGGTAAAAGTGGAAGGTGGAGACGTCCTTGAGAGAATTGTTTATAAAAACAATCAAACAGGCAAAGAGGAAGTCTTTGAAGATAAAGACGGTTTCGGTGTATTCGTTTTTGCAGGGTATGAGCCTGCAACCTCTATAGTAAAGGACTTCGGTATACTGGATGAAAGAGGACATGTAATTACGGATGCCTCGAAGAAAACTGCAATAGAAGGTCTGTATGCGGCAGGAGATGTTTGTATAAAGCCTCTCAGACAGGTGGTAACAACTGTCGGAGATGCAGGTATTGCGGCTACAGAACTTGAAAAGTATATTGCTGCAATGGAAAAAAAGACAGGTATTAAGCCTATAGTTCCTATCAGACAGTCAGGTGCAGGAAAGGGAAGTTTACCTAAGGAGGAAGTCAAAGAAGAAGGATTGTTCTCATCAGATATGCTTGCACAGTTAAACACTGTATTCGGAAAGATGGAGAAAAATATTCTTTTGAAGGTATATGTGAAAGATGATGATGTATCAAAAGAATTGCTTTCATATATGAATGAACTTGGCAAACTGACAGATAAGATTTCTGTAAAAGAAGTACATGATGAAACAAAGGCACCGGTTGTAGAAATATATAAGGATGGAGAGTACAGCGGTTTGGCTTTCCATGGTGTTCCGGGAGGACATGAATTTACTTCTTTTATTCTCGGTATATATAATGTATCAGGTCCGGGACAGGGCTTAAGTGATGATATAAGAGAAAAGATACTAAAAATAAAGGATAAAGTTTCATTTAAGATTTTAGTGTCACTCAGTTGTACTATGTGTCCTGACCTTGTTGTAGCGGTACAAAGAATTGCTTCATTAAATAAAAATATTGATGCACAAGTTTATGATATAAATCATTTCGGGGATCTCAGAGAGAAGTATCATGTAATGAGTGTACCATGTATGGTAATAAATGAGGATAAGGTGTTATTCGGTAAGAAGAATATTGAAGAGGTATTGGATTATATAAATAAATAATACAAAGTGTCTTTATAAAAAGGCTGAACTTCAGTACAAAAAACAAAGGTATTGTACAGGTTCAGCCTTGCTTTTTATATTAAAATAATGCTAATATATTAAGCAGTCTGACATAAGGGGAATAATAATGAAATTAAATCAAAAAAGTATTTTAGAAAATGTAGCAGTATGGGAAAAACTAGGATACTCTCTGCCCAAGTATGACAGAGAACAGGTTAAGAAAAATACTTTAGCAAATCCCAACTGGATTCATTTCGGTGCCGGAAATATTTTCAGAGCTTTTCAGGCAAATGTTCTTAACAATCTTTTGAATGAAAAGAAAACAGATATCGGTCTTGTGGTTGCTGAAGGATTTGACTATGAAATAATAGATAAGGCATTCAAGTCATTTGATGACCTTACAATATATATGAAACTCTGCTGTGATGGTACAGTTGAAAAGAATATAGTAGGTTCCGTAGTGGAGTCTTTGAGAGTGGATCCGGAAAATTCAGACTATGAAACTTTAAAGGAGTTGTTTAGAAATCCTTCACTTCAAATGGTAAGCTTTACCATAACTGAAAAAGGTTATTTAGTGGCAGACGGAAACGGAAACACTCCGGCAGGGATAGAGGCGGATTTTAAGGCGGGACCTGATAAGTCTGCAAGCTACATGGGTAAGGTATGTGCCATGCTTTATGAGAGATTTAAGGCCGGAGAGCTTCCTGTAGCTATGGTAAGTATGGATAACTGTTCACATAACGGTGACAAACTGAAGGCCGCTGTTGTAGCATTTGCAAAGAACTGGTGTGATAATAATGTTTGTGATAAAGGATTTTTATCATATGTATCAGACCCTGAAAAGGTAAGTTTCCCATGGTCTATGATTGATAAGATAACACCGAGACCGGCTGATTCTGTAATGGATATGCTTATAAAGGACGGTATAGAGGATATAGACTTTGTTAAGACAAGTAAGAATACTTTTGTGGCTCCATTTGTAAATGCGGAGGAGACAGAGTACCTTGTTATAGAGGATAGCTTCCCAAACGGCAGGCCGAGACTTGAAGAGGGTGGAGTGATATTTACAAAGCGTGAGGTTGTAGACATGGTGGAAAGAATGAAGGTATGTACATGTCTTAATCCGCTTCATACGGCACTTGCAATTTATGGTTGCCTGCTTGATTATAAGAAAATCAGTGATGAGATGAGGGATGATGAGCTTACAAAGCTTATAAAGACTATAGGCTATAAAGAAGGACTTCCTGTAGTTACAAATCCGGGTATTATTGACCCTAAGGATTTTATAGATACAGTAGTAAAAGTAAGACTTCCAAATCCGTTTATGCCCGATACACCGCAAAGAATTGCCTGTGATACATCACAAAAGCTTGCAATAAGATTCGGTGAGACAGTTAAGGCGTATGAAAAGAGCGATAGTTTAAAAGTTTCAGATCTTAAGCTTATTCCACTTGTATTTGCAGGTTGGGCAAGATATCTTATGGGGATAGATGACAATCTGAATAAATTTGAACTAAGTCCGGATCCGCTACTTGATAAGGTAGTTCCTATGGTAGCAGATATAAAGATTGGAGACAGTGATATACATTCAAAGTTTGAGAAGTTATTTAGTGATGCTTCAATATTCGGAGTAAATCTATATGATGTGGGACTTGGTGAAAAGTCGGAAAAATACTTTGCAGAACTTATTGCAGGTAAGGGTGCAATAAGAGCTACATTAAAAAAATATGTTGATTGATATTAGTGACCTTGTTGCTTTTATTATATAGATATTATAGTAAGGAGAATGCTATGCAAATGACTTGGCGATGGTACGGAGAAGGAAATGACTCCGTTACTTTAAAGCAAATCAAGCAAATTCCGGGTATTGAAGGCATTGTTTGGGCATTGCATAATAAGGCTGCCGGAGAAGTCTGGGAAGTAAGCGAGATAGAAGAGGTAAGAAAGCAAATTGAGCCTTACGGTTTCAATATGGATGTTGTTGAGTCTGTAAATGTTCATGATGATATAAAGATCGGATTACCAAGCAGAGATAAACTTATAGAGAACTATAAAACGACTCTTAAGAACCTTGCGAAATTTGGTGTTAAGGTTGTGTGCTATAACTTTATGCCGGTGTTTGACTGGACAAGAACGGATCTACATCATCAGTTACCTGACGGTTCAAATGCACTTTTTTATGAGAAGAAGGTTATCAGAGAAGATCCTATGGAGATGGCAAGATATATTATTGAAGGCTCTAAGGGGTATACAATGCCCGGGTGGGAGCCTGAAAGACTTGAACATCTAAAGGAGCTGTTCGAGGCGTATAAGCCGGTTACAAAGGAGAAACTTTGGGAGAATCTAAGGTATTTTCTTGAGGCAATTATGCCGACTTGTGAGGAATGTAATATTAAGATGGCTATTCATCAGGACGATCCGCCATGGGATATTTTCGGACTTCCAAGACTTTTGGTGGATGAAGCAGCTATTGACAGGTTTTTGAAACTTGTAGATAATCCATATTCAGGACTTACTCTGTGTTCAGGTTCACTCGGTGCAAATGAACATAACAAGGTTGCCGATATAGTAAGAAAGCACTGTGACAGAATCTACTTTGCACATATAAGAAATGTAAAGCACTATGAAGGCGGAGATTTCTCAGAGGTTTCACATAGAGACTGTGACGGAGATGTAGGTATCTTAGATATAATCAAGGCATACCATGACTGTGGGTATACAGGCTATATTCGCCCTGATCATGGAAGGCATATCTGGGATGAGAAGTGCAGACCGGGGTATGGTCTGTATGATAGAGCATTGGGTGTTATGTATATACTTGGCGTATGGGATACATTGGAAAAGTTTGATAGAAAACAATAAATATATTTTGCTCTGTAAATATTTTTGGTTAGATTCAATATATTTCTCTTGTTTTCTATAAAAATAAACGAAAAGTTCAACAATAAATAATCTATATAATATTAAATATAGTAAGTTTTATAGATTACTTATTCTGATGTAATATTTTTGTAATTTTTTAGAAAGATAAATTAGATTGAATTATACCTGTAACGGTGGTATCATCCTAGTGTTTCATAAATGAAGTTTTAATCATAAATGGAGGGATATATGAGACGATTATTAACAACAATAACATTGGGAGTTGGATTGACAATGGGAGCTGCATTTGCAGCTAATGCAACTCCGTCTGCAATAGTAATACCCGGTGCCCATACTACAACTGTTACAACAACAACCGCATCAACACAGCCTTTAGCATCACCGTCTGTACCTAATGCTACAGGCTCCAATTCTCGCAGACGTGGCGGCGGCGGTTCATCAGGAGGCGGTTCAGGTTCAGGATCAGGTTACAGATCGTCAAGGAATGCCGTTCAGAGTTCTACAGCCGGTACATGGCAGAAGGATGCAAAGGGTTGGTGGTTAAGCTATGGTGCAGGTAATTATGCAAAGAACACTTGGGTATTTAAAGATGATAAGTGGTATTACTTTGATGTTGAGGGATATATGCTTACATCATGGAGACATATTAATAACAACTGGTACTATATGCATGATGACGGTCATATGAATACCGGATGGCTTAGAACAGAGAATACACATAAGTGGTATTACTTTGATAATTCAGGTGCTATGTGGTACAATGCAACAACTCCTGACGGTTACTATGTAAATAATGACGGAGAATATGTAGCTAAATAATTTTTAAACTTTGAGCAGACAGGTATGGACTGTCTGCTTTTTTCTAAGGATAACCTTATTATACTTGGTGGAAAGATAAATATTGACTCTGTGGGTAAGGCAATAAAGGGAAAAGACTCTGTAAGTATAGAAAATGCCGATATCACTATAAATGCTGAAGATACCGGTATAACTACAGACGGTGCTACTGAAGTAACTATAGCTACAGGCGGAAATACTGTCGGTGAGAGAACATCAAAAGGTCCCGGAGCTTTTGACAAACGGCAGACCGGGAGGAAATTCTAAAGGCGGTCAGCCGCCGCAAAAGCCTACAGATGCAAGCAGAAATGAGCTAAAGATGCCACAAGCGCCAAGTAAAGAGTCATCCGAATAAAATGAAAACTGAAATATATATTTAATAAATGCATATAAAATGATAAACTTAGATAGAGGGTTGGTTGCCCTCTATTTTTTAGGTAAGGAGATTTATGGATATATACATGGCACCGATGGAGGGTGTGACAAATTATGTGTTCAGAAAGGTATATATAAGACATTTTAGCGGAGTGGACAAGTTCTTTACACCTTTTATTACACCACATATGAAAAAGGGATTTTCAAAATCCGAGCTGATGGAGCTTGATAAAGATTATAACAAAGGTCAGTATCTTATCCCACAGATACTTACTAACAGTGTACAAGATTTTTTTAAGCTCTCCGGTGAAATAAAACAGATGGGATATAATGAGCTTAATATAAATATCGGATGTCCGTCAGCTACTGTGACATCAAAAGGCAGAGGTTCAGGATTTTTGCAGGATACAAAAGCAATTGATAAATTCTTCTATGAAATATTTGAAAAAACAGTAGATATCAAAATCTCTATAAAGACAAGAATAGGATTTTGTGATTATTCCGAGTGGGATGATTTAGTTAAAGTATATGAAAAGTATAATTTTTGTGAAATCATCATTCATCCAAGACTTAGAAGTGATTTCTACAAAAATAAAGTCTATATTCCGGCGTTTATAGAAGCTTGTAAAATTTTAAAATCCAAGCTTGTATATAATGGCGATATAAATACAATGGATGATTTTAAAATATTAAATGAGCAGCTGAAAGAAAATAAAGTTGATACTGTAATGATTGGCAGAGGGTTGGTAAGAAATCCTCTATTGCCGGAAGCTATAAAAACCGGTGCAAAGATAACAGATTTAAGAAAGACGGTAGACTTTTTGGATGATATAAAAGAAGAGTATTTGTCGCTTGATTTTGGAGAAAGGAATACCTTATTTAAACTGAAGGAACTTTGGGGTATGGTATTATCGGATGAAAGATACAGTAAGATTTTAAAGAGAATAAGGAAAGCCGATACAATAAATAAATACAAAAAGCATATAGAAGAACTGAGGATTAGTTAACTATAAAGATATTGTTATAAAAAAGTAAGAAATTAATTTACGCTAACTTGTTGCAAGATAATAATAAATGCTATATACTTTATAAAGTATCAGTGAAAATTAGATGTATTTTTACTGACAATAAGACATTTAAGGAGGCAAATTATGGGAGCAACCTTTTTTGCGGCATTTGCAGCATTTTTAGTCGGTATTGTTTGTTTTTCAGTTATTATTTACATTATCGAAGTTATAGGAATATTCAAATCATTTGAGAAGATGGGACTTGAAGGTTGGAAAGCAATAATTCCATTTTATAATGCTTATCTCTATGGAGAAAAGGTGTGGACTGCCAATTACGGTCTTTTTGTATGGGTGGTGTCTGCTGTCAATACTCTTGTGATTTCAAGGATAGCAAAGACCGGCGGTTTTATCGGCGGACTGTTTGGAATAATCGGGCTTGTAGCAACTGTGATCTTTGTAGTCGGCAGAGCCAGATTTTGTTATTGGATATCCAAATCTTTTGGCTATGAGATACCTTTTGCAGTAGGTTTATTCTTTTTACCGTTTGTGTTCCATTTAATCGTTGGTTTCGGAGATGCAAAATATCGTGGAAATGCATTCTTAGAGAGTGGATCACAGTACTAAAATATAAAATGAGGAAGGCGAGGGCCTTCCTTTTTTATGTCCATCCTCCATCCACTGTAATAATCTGTCCTGTGATATAGTTTGATGTAGCTATTTTATATACCAGGCTTGCAACTTCAGACGGTTGTCCTGCTCTGCCCATCGGGATTTCTTCAAAAATTGTATCTAACTCGTTTTTTTCAAACACTTTATTCATATCGGTATCTATAAAACCCGGTGATATAGCATTTACCAAAATATTACTTGGTGCCAGTTCCTTTGCCAGTGCCTTTGTAAAGGAATTTAAGCCGCCCTTTGAAGCGGAATAAGCCACCTCTGTAGATGCACCGCTGTTGCCCCAGACAGATGATATATTTATTATATGACCGCTTTGCGTTTTTAACATGCCGGGAATGATATATTTTGACATTAAAAATGCAGATGTGAGATTGATATCCAGTATATTATGCCAATCAGTAATTGACATATCCTGAAGCAGTCCGATATATGCTATACCTGCATTATTTATAAGAATATCTATATGCCCAAGCTTTTTTGTAGAATAAAATATAAAGTCCCTGACAGTTTCTTCCTTTGTGACATCACAAAGGCTTGTATAGCAATCTACTCCTTCATTTATGACAAATTGCTTGGTTTCTTCCAAGCCGTCAAAGTCGGATTTTGCACATCCTATAATATTATACTTGTTCTTTGCAAATTCAATTGCAACAGCTCTTCCAATACCTTTTGAAGCTCCGGTTATAAGCACATTCATTACCTTCTCCTCCTTATTTTAAAATCATTATAGTTTAAATATTGTAAAATAAAAAGCTGTAGTTTGTACCTTAAAAACTGCTTTTTATACCTTTTATGTGTATAATGAAAATAGGCTGATATAATGGCAATCGTTAGAGAAATTATATAAAAATAGAGTGATACAGGAGTTACACATTATAGAGTGATATAAAAGATGGTATAGGAGTTTTAAAAGAGAATATAGGGACTTGGTAAAAAGCTGTCAGTGTTGACAGCTTTTTTAATTAGGGAAAATTATTGAGAATCTATATAAACTGTCGTTCATACCTAAAAAACTGCTGTTTATACCTTTTTTATAAAAAAATATATTTTAATGCTATAATCACAATTGTCAAAGCTAAGGGATGTTTGAGGAATCAAACTTTCAATAATATCAATGTGTAAATGTTGGAGTGGTTGTTACAGTGATATAGTGAAGACAGAGTGATAGAGTGTTAAAGAGTGAATAGGAGTTGGTAATATTTTAGAGTGATGAAAGTTAGAGTAGATATCAACGCATTAGAGTGATATTAAACGCAAAATTAGAGCATTGTATAGAGTGATAAATGTTGGAGTAAATATCAACGCATTAGAGTGGTTTTAAATGCAAAATTAGAGCGTTGCATTAGGATAATAAATGTTGGAGTAGATATCAGCGCATTAGAGTGATATTAAACGCAAAATTAGAGCATTGTATAGAGTGATAAATATTTAGAGTAAAATAAAAGGTATGGTGAAACGATGCACCATACCTTTTATTTGTCTAAAAGTTCTCTTTCTCGTCTTCTGATATCAAGTTCATCTGTAACAAGGTCTTTTAGTGAAATATTATCCACTACATTGTTGATGGCATCCTCCACTTTTTTGAAAAGATTCTGTGTTACACAAAAGTCTGAGTGTACACAATTGCCATTGCCGTCCAGACAATCTACAGGAGCAAGAGACCCCTCTGTAAGTCTTAATATTTCACCTACTGTATATTCTTCTACAGGCTTTACCAGAAGGTATCCGCCTTGAGCACCACGAATACTTTTTACAAGTTTGGCCTTAGATAAAATGGAAACTATTTGCTCTAAATATTTTTCTGAAATTCCGTAGGATTTTGAAACCTGATTTATTTTGGTGGGTGTTTCCATGTTTATGGCAAACTCCACCATCATCTTCAGTGCATATCTACCTCTAGTAGAAATTTTCATTTGACTCCTCTTTTCTATAATAAACTGATAATCCTTGATTTTATCAGCTTTCTCTCAATGCCTAGTATATAACTGGGAATTGATATTATCATATCAAATATGGAAATAAATGTAAACATTATAGATGATATAATTAAAATGTGATATAATAAAACCTTTAAGAGAGTATATATGATTATCTACAGAAAGGATAAAGATGGAGAAAAATAATCATTTTTTAGATAATGCAGAAGCTGTTTTTAAGGGTATGAATACTTTTCTCACAACTAAGACCGTTGTGGGAGAACCTATAATAGTTGGTGATACTACTATAGTGCCGCTGGTGGATGTAAGTTGCGGTATGGCGGCAGGTACCTTTGACAATACTTCAAAATCAAATGGCGGAGGCGGTATGAGTGCTAAAATTTCACCTACTGCAATGCTTATAATTCAAGAAGGCAGAACAAAGGTTGTAAATATAAAGAATCAGGATGCTATAACAAGATTGCTTGATATGATTCCGGACCTTGTAAATAAGATAACCAATAAGTCGGATGTAGATAAAGAAGCTACCAAAAAAGCGGAAACTATATTAAATGATAGCGAAAGCAAATATACTGATTGACATTTGGTACCGATTTAATGTATACTAAGTCCGTATGCCGCTCAATGTTGGTTTCAAGCTTGATTTTAAGCACCAATTTTGGCGAGTAATGATAATAGGAGGTATCCTTATGTACGCAATTATTGCTACAGGTGGTAAGCAGTATAAGGTTTCAGAAGGAGATATCATTAGAGTAGAGAAACTTGGAAAAGCAGACGGTGAGGCTGTTACATTTGATCAGGTTCTTGCACTAAACGATGGAGAACTCAAAATTGGAACACCTACTGTAACAGGAGCAAGTGTCAGTGCATCTGTTCTTAGAGAGGGCAAGGCTAAGAAGGTTATTGTATATAAGTACAAACCTAAAAAAGGTCACCACAAGAAGAACGGTCACAGACAGCAGTATACAGAAGTTAAGATTGAAAAGATTAATGCATAATCTTTATGATTGATGTTATTGTATTTGTTAAAGACGGCAAATATACCGGTTTGAAAGTTTCAGGTCATGCGGAATTTGAAGAAGAAGGAAAAGATATAGTATGTGCTGCAGTGTCGGTACTTACAATAAACTTGTCAAATTCGCTGGAACAATTTTGTGATGATAAGTTCACAGTTGATTGCAGTGACGGCTTGTTTTATCTTGTATTGCATGACAGAAGTGAAAAATCGGGAGTATTACTGGATTCATGTATTCTTGGCCTTATGGACATGGGGGAAGGATACAGTGAATTTATCAAGATTAATTTACAGGAGGTCAAGTAAATGTTTAAAATGAACCTTCAGCTTTTCGCTCATAAAAAAGGAGTCGGATCTACAAAGAACGGTCGTGATTCCGAGTCAAAAAGACTTGGTGCCAAGAGAGCAGACGGACAGTTCGTTTTAGCTGGAAATATACTATACAGACAGAGAGGTACAAAGATTCATCCTGGACTTAATGTAGGTCGTGGCGGTGATGACACTTTGTTCGCTACAGTTGATGGTGTAGTTCGCTTTGAAAGAAAGGGCAGAGACAAAAAGCAGGTTTCTGTTTACCCAAGAGCTATTGCTGAATAAGAGTTATGAGGCTTCATACAGATGTATGAGGCCTTATTTAGTATTGTAGGGGTAATGAGGTATTTATGTTTGCTGACAGTGCAAAAATTTTTATAAAATCAGGAAAAGGCGGTGACGGACATGTGAGCTTTAGAAGAGAGCTTTTTGTGGCAGCCGGCGGTCCTGACGGTGGAGACGGCGGAAAGGGTGGAGATATCATCTTTGAAGTAGATGAAGGTCTAAACACTCTTACCGATTTTAGAATGAAAAGAAAATATGTGGCAGGAGACGGTGAGCCGGGCGGTAAGAGAAAATGTCATGGAGCGGATGCAAAAAATCTTACGATTAAGGTACCTGAGGGTACTGTTATAAAAGACTTTGAATCCGGTAAGGTCATAGCGGATATGTCCGGAGATAACAAAAGAGAGGTGATCCTTAAAGGCGGTAAGGGTGGATTTGGAAATATGAACTTTGCTACAGCCACTATGCAGGTGCCGAAATTTGCCAAGCCGGGTCAGCCCGGAAAGGAAATGTTTGTCCTTTTAGAGCTTAAAGTTATTGCAGATGTGGGACTTGTAGGTTTTCCGAATGTAGGCAAGTCTACACTTCTTTCAAGAGTAAGTAATGCAAAGCCGAAGATTGCAAACTACCATTTCACTACTTTGGATCCACATCTGGGAGTGGTAGATGTAAAGGGTGCCGGAGGTTTTGTAATGGCGGATATTCCGGGACTTATTGAGGGTGCAAGCGAAGGCGTAGGTCTGGGTCATGATTTTCTTAGACATATAGAAAGAACCAAGGTACTTGTGCATGTAGTAGATGCGGCTTCTACAGAGGGCAGAGATCCTGTAGAAGATATAAAAACTATCATAAATGAACTGAAAAACTATGATGAGAGCTTACTTGGCAGACCTCAGGTGATAGCTGCAAATAAGATAGATGCAATATATAGTGAAGAAAATGACAGTATCAAAAGAATAAAAGAGGCTTTCCCTGATATTAAAGTATTCCCGATATCGGGTGTAAGCGGAAAGGGTATACCTGAGCTTTTATATGAGCTTGTAAACATTCTTTCCACTGTTGATAAAACTCCGACAGTTTTTGAAAAAGAATTTGAAATAGATTATTCAAGTGATAAGAATCTTCCGTTTACAGTGGAGATTGACGAGAATGGAGTGTTTGTTGTGGAAGGCCCAAGAATTGAGAAAATGCTTGGCTACACAAATCTTGATTCGGAGAAGGGGTTTGATTTCTTCCAAAAATTCCTTAAGACATCAGGAATACTGGAAAAGCTTGAGGAAGCCGGAATAGAAGATGGAAATACTGTTCGTATGTATGGCCATGAATTTGACTATTATAAATAATTAGGAGAGAAATGAATAGTAAACAAAGAGCATATTTAAAGGGTTTGGCAATGAATATTGACCCTATAATGCAAATAGGAAAGGCATCTTTGACTGATGAAAATATTTTTGCTGTTGCAGAAGCTATGGAGCCGAGAGAACTGATAAAGATATCAGTGTTGAAAAACTGTGCTGATGATCCTAAAATAATTGCAAATCATATTGCTTCACTTACGAGAAGTGAAGTGGTTCAAGTTATCGGAAAGAAGATAGTCTTGTATAAGCAGGCTGATAAGCCGAAAAACAGAAAAATAAATCTTCCGAAGTAGTATATGAGTATGTATAATGTAGGGATTCTCGGCGGTACATTTGACCCTATACATTTCGGGCATTTGATACTGGCAAAAGAAGCTAAAGATAAGTGCAAGCTGGATGAAATATGGTTTATGCCTGCAAAGACTCCGCCGCATAAGCTTAATAAAACAGTGAGTGACTTTTCAATGAGAAAAGATATGATAGAATTGGCGATAAAAGATTATGCGGGGTTTTATTGTTCAGACTTTGAAAATACATTGGAAGGAAATTCATATACCTTTAATACCTTAGAAAAACTTGAAAATAGGTTTTGCTGTGATGAATTTTATTTTATTATGGGTGCCGATTCCTTCTATGAGATAGAAACATGGAAAAATCCGGCTGTTATACTGAAGATAGCAAATCTTATAGTAGCTTCAAGAGATTATAGTAATGAAAACTTGACACTGAAGAGTCATTTTGAGTATTTGAAAGGCAAGTACGAGATAAAAGGTATCAGCTTTTTGGATACTGTGGATGTGGACATATCTTCAACCGAAATCAGAGAACTGGCAAAAGCGGGAGAGGATATAGGAAAATATGTTCCTGAAAGTGTTTGTAGGTATATAAAAGAGAAGAAAATATATGTTTGATTTCAGTCGTGAAAATATAGATCTTATAAAGACGGATTTGAAGGAAAAATTATCAAAAAAGAGATATGAACACACTTTGGGTGTGGCATATACAGCGGCGGCACTTGCTATGTGCTATGGTGAAGATGTGGTGAAGGCGGAGCTTTCAGGTGTTTTGCATGATATTGCCAAGGCTAAAAAATCATCAGAGTTGAAAGAGGATATGATTAATTATATTGACCCTTACACCGATTTATCTTATGTGGCTCTGATATCAGATAAGGCACCGCAGATTTTGCATGCTGTTTATGCACCATATTTGGCGAAAAAAGACTATAATATAGAAGATAAGGATATTCTTTCTGCAATAAGATGGCATACAACCGGTAAAAGAGATATGACTATGTTGGAAAAAATAGTATTTGTTGCAGATTATATTGAGCCGAACAGAAAAAAACTACCTGAGTTGGATAAGATAAGGACATTGTCTTTTCATGATTTGTCAAAGGCGGTAAAAGTAATAGCGAAGTCGACTATTAATTATTTGGGCAGTCAGGGCATGTATATTGACAGGTTTACATATGAACTAAGTGATGAGGTGTAGATGGAATTAAAAGAGATTGTAAAAAAAATTTATAAAATTATTGAGGATAAAAAAGGAGATGATATTAAGGTCATTGATATTAGTAAGATAAGTTCTATAGCTGATTATTTTATAATAGCCGGTGCAAATAATATAAATCAGGTACAGGCTATATCAGATGAAATAGACTTTATCTTAGGAAAAGAGGGTATCCTTCCGAAAGCTGTTGAGGGAAATAAGAATGCTACATGGATGTTGCTTGACTACAATGATATAGTGGTGCATATCTTCCTTAAAGAAGACAGAGTATTCTATGACCTTGAAAGGATCTGGAGAGACGGAACAGAAGTAGAGATATAAGAAAGAGCTGTCACAAAACGGTGACAGCTCTTTTAAGCTTATAACCTAAGCTCGCGATCGGACTCGAACCGACGACCTACTCATTACGAATGAGTTGCACTACCAACTGTGCTACACAAGCATGTATACAAACAAAGGAAGAGGTGAACTCTTCCTTACGATGACCAATCCGGGAATCGAACCCGGGTTTGCGCCGTGAGAGGGCGCCGTCTTAGCCGCTTGACCAATTGGCCCTAAGAACGGATATTAAACTTTTTGATGACCAATCCGGGAATCGAACCCGGGTTTACGCCGTGAGAGGGCGTCGTCTTAGCCGCTTGACCAATTGGCCCTTGAATCGAGGTGACAAGATTCGAACTTGCGACCTCAGCGTCCCGAACGCTGCACTCCACCAAACTGAGCCACACCTCGAGGAATTCAAGCAGGGGAAGAGGGGCTCGAACCCCCATTTACGGTTTTGGAGACCGTTGCTCTACCATTGAACTATTCCCCTATGCAAGGTACTTTGATAATATACCAGCAAAGTTATAATCTGTCAACAATTATTTTTTGCCTTTTTTTAAAAAAATTTATTGAAAATTTTTATATTAGTATTATAATCAAGGTGATATCAAAGTAATATATTAAAGGGGTGCTTGTACGGCTGAGAAAGGTTTGCCTTAACCCATAACCTGATCCGGGTAATGCCGGCGTAGGAGAGAAAAA
>NZ_GL622296.1:1844197-1894059 GCF_000185385.1 Lachnoanaerobaculum saburreum DSM 3986 | reverse complement strand
CACACCCCCTTTTTTTGGAGGTAGATATGAATGCAAGTGTAGCAATACAGACATTACCTGAAGTCTATGACAATGATGAGACAGTCAGGATAGTGGATGAGGTGATAGCTTATATAAAAAGTACAGGATATAAATATTATGTAGGTCCGTTTGAAACTACTGTTGAGGGAGATTATGATGAGCTTATGGATATGGTAAAGGAATGTCAGCATATAGCAATAAGAGCAGGTGCCCCTGCGGTGATGGCATATATCAAGGTAAGTTTCAGACCGAACGGGGATTTGCTTACAATAGACAGAAAGGTAACAAAACACCATTTAGATGAAAAATAAAACAGACAGTATATATCCGGTTGCCTTCGGCATTATATTTTTAGCGGTTTGGCAGATACTTTGTACATTAAAGGTAATACCGGTATTTTTGATGCCGTCACCGATACAGATAGTAAAGGCATTGACAGAAGATTTTTTGCTGCTTATGTATCACCTTGTCATCACTTTGGCAGAAAGCTTGATTGGACTGGTTGTAGGCGTATTTCTGGGATTTATATTTGCTCTTTTAATGGACAGGTTTATAAATGTGTATAAGACATTTTATCCTTTTGTTATTATTACTCAAACCATACCGACCATAGCAATAGCACCGCTTTTGGTACTTTGGTTCGGGTATGATCTTTTGCCCAAAGTTATACTTATAGTGCTTGTTACATTCTTCCCTATAACTATAGGACTTTTAGAAAGTTTTAAGAGTGCGGACAGTGATGAGATAAACCTGCTTAAGTCAATGGGTGCAAGTGAATTTGATATATATAAGTTTATCAAGATACCGTCATCTATGGGAAAATTCTTTGCGGCACTGAAGATTTCCGCCTCATACTCTGTAGTAGGCGGTGTGATAGCAGAGTGGCTTGGAGGCTTTAGAGGACTTGGAGTTTATATGACCAGAGTGAGAAAAGCATATGCATTTGACAAGATGTTTGCAGTAATTATTATTATTTCAATACTTAGTTTATTATTATTAAAGGTAGTGGATTTATTGCAGAAGATAGCCATGCCATGGGAGGAAAAATGAAAAAGATAATTAAAGGTTTATATATCGGCTTGAGTTTATTTGCAATAGCTGCGGCAAGTATGGCTTGTGGAAGTGAAAAACAATCAACTTCCATTGAGAAGAAATTAAAATTGGTGCTTGACTGGACACCTAATACAAATCATACAGGATTGTATGTTGCAATGGATAAGGGATACTATAAGGATGCAGGTATTGAACTTGAGATAGTACAGCCGCCTGAGGACGGTGCGGAAGTTTTGGTTGCAAGCGGTAAGGCCGATTTCGGTATATCATTTCAAGATACTATGGCAGGAGCATTGTCAAAAGACAGTCCGCTTCCTATAAAGGCTGTTGCTGCAATAACACAGCATAATACCTCCGGAATAATGTCAAGAAAAGGAGACGGTATTACCACTCCAAAGGGACTTGAAGGAAAAAAGTATGCCACATGGGATCTTCCTATAGAAAAAGCAATTTTGAAAAATGTAGTGGAAAAGGATGGTGGTGACTTTGCAAAGGTGGAGCTTATACCTTCTACAGTTACAGATGAGGTGTCTGCATTAAGCACAAAACAGATAGATGCGGTATGGGTTTATTATGGTTGGGCAGGTATTTCAGCTAAAGAAAAGGGATTTGATTTTGATTATTTTGCATTCAAAGATATCAATCCGACATTTGATTACTATACTCCTGTACTTATTACAAATGATGATATGATAAAAAACAACAGTGATACGGTCAAAAAATTTTTGGAAGCGACTAAGAAAGGCTATGAGTTTGCAGCAGGTAATCCACAGGATGCAGCTGAAATATTGCTTAAGTATGCTCCTGAAATAGACAGTAAACTTGCAAATGCTTCACAGGGGTACTTATCCACCTGTTATATTGATAAGGATATTCCATGGGGATATATTGACAGTGAAAGATGGAAAAACTTCTATAGGTGGATAAATGATAACAATCTGTTGGAGCACCGGATAGATGAGGGAGCAGGACTTGACAATGAATTTATCACAAAACAGTGAGATGCTTTTAGCTGTTCAAGATATAAGTTTTGGATATGATAATAGAAAAATCATTTCAAATATAAATTTGACTTTGAATAAAAATGAGCTTGTATCTTTGCTTGGAGTAAGTGGAAGCGGAAAGAGTACACTTTTTAATATAATAGCAGGTCTTTTAAAACCTGATATAGGGAAGATAATATATAATGGTAAAGATATAACAGGAAAATCCGGAATTATCAGCTACTCATTTCAAAAAGATTTATTACTTCCATATATGAAGATTGAAGAGAATGTGGCATTACCGCTTTTGATAAAGAAAGAAAAGAAAGAGACAGCTATAAGAAAAGCAAATGATATGCTTAGAGAGTTTAAGCTGGAGTCATATGCAAAAAAATATCCGAAGGAACTGTCAGGCGGTATGAGGCAGAGGATTGCACTTTTGCGTACATATCTTTTTTCAAAGGATGTGTCGCTGCTTGATGAGCCTTTTTCTGCACTTGATGCTATTACAAAGGATGAAATGCATGAATGGTATATGAATATGAGAAAAAGATATAATACATCAACTATATTTATCACACATGATGTGGATGAGGCGATACTTTTATCAGACAGGATTTATATACTGGGAGGAAAGCCGGCTACAATAATAAGAGAAATAAAAATAAATGTTGATAACAGAATTAATAATTTCAGGCTCAGTAAAGAGTTTTTAGAATATAAAAAAGATATATTAAAAAATCTTGAAAATTAAAAAATCCCTCGGATATTGACTATCCGGGGGAATTTTTATTTATTTTTTCAGTTCATATAAATTCATAAGTTCAAAAGTTGAAAAATCAGGTATCGGTGCAAATGAGCATTTAAGATATTCGGCACTGTCTTTTGCATCCATACTGAAAATATAATTGTAGCCACATTCAAAGAGATAGTCGGGAGAAAGCTCACTGCTTGGTCCGTATATTCCTTTTATTGTAGCATTTTTGCAGGCATGCAATATATCAAGATAGGATTCATTTACCAGTGTAGAACCTGACATAATTATTATATCCAAGCTTTCAAGTATATCTTTATGCTTTAGTGCATCCTCACCTAAATGGAAATATATATCCTTCGGATAAACTTCCGTATTATCCTTTGAAATTCTATAGCTTAAAACTTTATCCTGTGGTGAGAGGTCAAAAGCATGGAACTCTTTGCACTTGTTTAAGAAAAATTTTATATAGACACCGTAGCCTACAAGACCTACTTTCATACCGCTTACATCATATCTGAAATTGAGTCCGGGAGTGCGTTCAATACCTCTGTCTGCCAAAAATTCAACACTGTTAAGAGGCTTACTCATAAGACTGCTAAGTACAACAAGCAGTGTACGCAATGTTTCATCTTCCATAAGTAAAAGCTCTTTAATGCACTCATCAAGAGGCTTTCCGATAAGATTTCTTATAATAGGCTCATACTCTTTAACAGGTTTTTCTTTACCTATTCTGAGTGCAAAGCTTATCTTTTTGTTATCATCAATTGCCATTGCCCATTTGAATCCGAAAACAAATTCTTCAAGCCTTGCAACAGGTATGCCATATTTCTCATAAAGTGCCAGATTCAGATTAAGTATTCTTTTTATATCCTTCATAAATCTCCTTTATAAAATAAACATCCTTAATATGGATGTACATATTTGTGCTTCAGTATTAGTATATGTCAAATATAAACTTTTGTAAATGTATACATTATAGATCAGCACATAATTATTATCGGAAAGAACGGTCATTATTTTTAAAATAAAACCTGCCGGATATAGATATATTTATTATACACTTATATCATAGACGGTATAAAATAAATATAATATAATTATATAAAGAGATGGTTTAGTATCAGGATAATATTATTAAGATTATTTGCTACAGATTAGAGATAAATTTCTTAAAAAAGAACTTGATTTTAGTATGGTTATAAAAATCCATACTGATGATATTTTATGGGAGGGCAAATCTATGAAAAAAACTTGGCTATATATTTTTATACCGATAGCATTATTGTTTGCCTGTAACGGGAGGCAGGAATTAAAATCTACAGAAACTATTGAAAATACGGATATTGATAAACAAACAAGTTCTGTTTCTGAGAGTGTTGCAGAAAATGAGCTTACCGGTACAGAAATGGGTGAAATAAGGGGTTTGATAAGCATAATGGAGGAAGAAACTCCGGAAATCAAATATATGGACATGGAAGGGGCTCTTTTAGAGTTCTATACAAAGCCTATAAAAGATGACTATAAGTTTTTGGGGCGATTTTCTGATAACGGATATGCATACATTCTTGGGATATCTAAAACTGAAACCCCACCTTTGATGGATTTAAATTCATGGATTGAAGAAAACGGATATGTTCAGCTGGGAAAATTGATTGACGATCAAATGGGTAATGAGGATAGTTTTGAGAAAATATATGATTTTCCGGGAGTTTTGTCCTTTTATCAAAGTAAAGACGGGGAATATATATACTTAGGTATTAAACAATATTCAGATTTTGAGGATATATCAGGTGATATAAAATACTCAGGTATGAATTTAGGCGAGGTATTTAATGAAATACTAAATAAAAACAGGTTTGAATATATCAATCAATTACATGAAAAACAATTAAGAGCCCTTAAGCCTTTTAAGACACCATATATATTGATGTATAAATGGGAACATGGGGAGGATTTTTATGCATACAAACCGATTTCATATGGTGAACTGACTGCAATTACAGAGGACAATAGAAAAGTCGATTCATCAAAAATAAACAATGAATGTGTACTTTTATATGGTTATAATGGTGAAGCTATGCCGTTTATGGACTCCGTTAATCAAACTCTTTATGAAAATGTTAAAGATTTTTTTGAGGTTCGTTCTTTAGATGAGATTACAGATATTTCTTCCATAAAACTGATTCGAAAAAATGCACAAGATTGGCAAAGTAAGATTATAAATATAGATGATTCGGATTCTGTTAATGAAATAGTTAAAATTTTAAAAAGCTCTGAAGTATCTTATATGGGCAGACCGTCTTATGAGGATTTATTGATTCTTACAAAAAAAGACGGAAGCGAGATAGAACTACAGATTACGCCATATTACTTAGGAATATTTGCAGGAGAAGGATTTATTTTTGGAAACTCTGTTTGCTACAGCCCCGGAAGTCAAGAGTGGATTAACTTAATGGAAAAATATTTCAGTGAATGATATTTAATTAAATTTTCTAATATTATGGTAAAGCACTGTTTGCAAATAGAAGTGGTCAGTGGAGATATCGTGTTGGTGACTATAGAGTTCCGGCTGAAATAGCTACTGTCAAGTAAAAACACTTGACAGCTTCCTTTTATGCTGTTATACTCTCTCAGTATGGAAAATAATGATATAGAAAAATATATCAATCAAGGTACTTTATATGACTTTTACGGTAGGCTTTTGACAGTGCATCAGCAAAGGATTTATGAGGATGTTGTATTTAATGACTTATCACTTAGTGAGATTGCCGAGAATGAAGGCATCAGCAGACAGGGAGTAAGCGATCTTATAAAAAGATGCAATAAATCACTGGTTTCTTATGAGGAAAAGCTTGGTTTGATAAAAAAGTTTGATGAAACAAAATCTTATGTAAAAGAAATACAAAGGATTGTAGGGATATATCAGAATATAAAGGATGAGAAGCTTATAACTGAAATAAATGAGTTATTATCTAAGATACTGGATGTATAGGAGGTTTTAAATGGCTTTTGAAAGCTTATCTGAAAAACTTCAAAATGTTTTTAAGAATCTTCGCGGCAAGGGCAGACTGAGCGAGGATGATGTAAGAATCGGTTTAAAGGAAGTAAGGCTGGCACTTCTTGAAGCAGATGTAAGCTTTAAGGTGGTAAAGGATTTTATAAAGGGTATTCAGGAAAAGGCAACAGGTTCCAATGTACTGAACTCACTTACACCTGCTCAACAGGTTATTAAAATTGTTAACGAAGAGATGGTTTCACTGATGGGAAGTGAGACCACTGAGCTTAAGATAAAACCGTCAGGGGATATAACCGTTATAATGATGGCAGGTCTTCAGGGTGCGGGTAAAACAACCACTACCGCAAAGCTTGCCGCCAAGTTAAAGAAAAAAGGTAATTCACCGGTGCTTGTAGGCTGTGATATATACAGACCTGCTGCAATAGAGCAGTTAAAAAGAAACGGTGAGAAAGTGGATGTGCCTGTTTTTGATATGGGAACAAACCATAAGCCTGTAGAGATTGCAAAGAAAGCATTAGAATATGCTAAAGAAAATCATCACAATATCGTATTCCTTGATACCGCGGGACGACTTCATATAGATGAAGATATGATGAATGAGCTTATAGAAATTAAGGACAATGTAAATGTTGATGATATTATTTTGGTAGTGGATGCTATGACAGGTCAGGACGCTGTAAATGTAGCGGAAACCTTTAATGAAAAGCTTGATATTACAGGGGTAATTCTGACAAAGCTTGACGGTGATACCAGAGGTGGTGCTGCACTTTCAGTACGTGCCGTTACAGGTAAGCCTATACTTTATGTAGGTATGGGTGAAAAACTCTCCGACTTGGAGCAGTTTTATCCTGACAGAATGGCAAGCCGTATACTTGGTATGGGAGATATTCTTTCACTTATTGAGAAAGCTGAAATGGATATGGACAGTGAGAAAGCAAAAAAACTTTCTCAAAAGATTGCAAAAGCCGATTTTGATTTTAATGATTTTCTTGAGCAGCTTGAACAGCTTGAGAAGATGGGCGGTATGACAAGTATTCTCAGTATGTTGCCGGGAATCGGAGGAAAGTCGGCGTTGCCTCAGGTAGATGACGGTCAAGTGGTAAAGATAAAGGCCATAATACAGAGTATGTCAAAAAAGGAAAGGCTTGATCCGAGTCTTTTAAACCCTTCAAGAAAAAACAGGATTGCAAAGGGTTCGGGAGTAAATATCGGAGAAGTCAATCGTCTGGTCAAGCAGTTTGAGCAGATGAAAAAGATGATGAAACAATTCCCCGGAATGATGAAAAACAACAAAAAAAGAGGAGCCCTTGGAGGCCTCTTTGGGGGGAAATTAGGTTTTTAAAGGATTTTATTCTAAATATTAGAATTGATCATATATAGATTTTTATAGCTATTAGGAGGATAATAAAATGGCAGTTAAGATGAGATTAAAGAGAATGGGACAGAAGAAGGCACCTTTTTATAGAGTAGTGGTTGCTGATGCACGTTCACCAAGAGACGGTAGATTTATCGCTGAAGTCGGTACATATGATCCGACAGCTGATCCGAGTGTAATCAAGTTTGATGAGGAAAACACAAAGAAGTGGCTTGCAAACGGTGCACAGCCTACAGACAGAGTTGCCAAGCTTTTAAAGAGTGCGGGATTGGTATAATAAGGACTGATTATGAAAGAAGTCATTGAAGTTATAGCAAAAGCTTTGGTAGATGACCCGTCTCAGGTAAAAGTAGAAGAAACAATTGACGGTGATACTACTGTTTGTACACTGTCTGTAGCCGAGGCTGATATGGGCAAGGTTATAGGTAAGTCCGGAAAGATAGCAAAGGCTATACGTTCTATTATAAAATCAGCATCTATAAGAGCTGAAAAAAAAGTAGTATTAGAGATAAAATAACAAGCAAGCTGCTACATATGTAGTGGCTTTATTTTTATTTTAAAGAATATAAAATGATATTTACGACAATTTAAAGCTGTGAATTTGCATATTAATCACAAATATCGTTGTTTAATTCTAATTTATATGATATCATCTATATTATAAGAATAAGGAGGAATAATATGCTAATTGAATTCACCTGTTCAAACCATAAATCTATTCGAGAAAAAATAATATTTTCCGCTTTGGCAGGGAAAGACACTTCACATGAGGAAAAAATAGAAAAGATTGCAGGTTTGGATGTTTTAAAATCGGCAGTGATATATGGTGCAAACGGATCGGGAAAGAGCAATTTTGTTGATGCAATTGATTTTGTAAGAAATCTTGTATTAAACAGTATACTACATCAGCCCGGGCAGGGTATAAGACAATCACCTCACAAATTGGACGGTTTTGAAAAAGAAAGCAGATATCAACTTCATTTTGTAGTAAAAGAAATAAGATATGTTTTCGGTTTTTCTCTAAAAAACATGCTTGTAGTAGAAGAGTATTTATATTATTTTCCTAACGGAAAACAGACTAAAATTTTTGAAAGAACAAATAATGAGTTCACTGAGGGAAGTAAGTTTCGTAAAAAATTCGAAACATGCAAAGATGTATTGATGCCAAACAGATTAATGTTGTCATGTGCTGCAAACTTCAGTAATGTAGATGAGGTTAAAGATGTTTTTAATTTTTTCAATGATTATTTAATTATATATAAAGACAGTAAACAGGATATATGGATGGATTATTCTTTACATCAAATATATAAAAATGAGAATATTAAGAACTCTGTGTTGACTTTTCTAAAGGAATTGGACACAGGAATAAAAGACATAAATGTTACCATCAATGAAGCTGAAGTTGAATCTGTTGAATTTCTTCCGTTTTTATCGGATGAATTTAAAAAGGCGATAGCTGAAGCGAGGGCTGAGAGCATTTCAACTAAGATTGTTTATGATGAATTTGAAACCGATCTTATGTCAGAAGAATCAACGGGTATAAAGAAGCTTTTCGGAATGCTATGCCCTATTATTGATATTATGGTAAATAGCAAAGTACTAATTTGTGATGAATTGGAGGCCAATCTTCATGAAGCATTGGTTTATGGACTGATAAAACTTTTTGTTTCTACTAAAACAGATAAAACTCCGCAGCTTATTTTTACTACACATGAAACAGGATTATTGAATTTTGATTTATTTAGAAGAGATCAAATTTGGTTTACAGAGATGAAGAACGATCGTTCAACGGATCTTTTCTCGCTGGCAGAAATCAAAAATGTAAGGCGCGAAGAAAAATTTGGGAATGGTTATATTACAGGTAAATATGGTGCGATTCCGATGCTAAATCTTGATTTTGCTAAAATCGTAGACGGAATATGAGTGTGAGGGTAAATAATGAGAAGAGACTTATCCCTTTCACCAAGAGTTGAAGAAAAAAGAGAACTTAAAGTAATCGAATTACCGGTACAGTTCTCACTTAAAGAAATTAAGGAACATTTTGAAGAAAGTTTAAACGAAGTAAAAGCACAGTATCCTGTAGCGGATTTGTTAAATAAAAATGGAAATGAAAACGATGGTAAAACAATATGGCGCTCTCAAGTTGTTCTTGCAGAGGGACTCCTTGATTTTTTTATTCATGAGATGAGTAAATTCTGTTTATTTAAAATGTTTACAGGACAATGGAGTAAGTCGGAAAAATACTACAGATTTATGGTTCCTATGTCAAAAGTAGAGGATGCAATAAATACTGTGAATTCAAAAGATTGGTTTTTTGATTATCTTAATGATAGATTCAGCAGAGATGTCTTTTTATCTCATGAAAGTATGAAAGATCAATTAAATTTAATCGGAATTGATTTTAGTAAGACTATGAAAAGGGCTTTCTCTAAAGAAAGCGAAGATCCTCTTAAGTATGGTAAACAAGTTGTAATAGATTTATTTCAAAGAAGAAATGATATTGCTCACCAAAATGATAGAAGTCATGCTTCAGCAAAAAAACAGGATATTACAAAAGAGTTTGTAGAAAAATATATAACAAATATTGAACTTATTGTAAATGCTATATATGATATTGCATTAGATAATGATATTATCAAATAAAAAGAAAGTGAATAAGATGATAGACAGATTTAGAGTGGGGGTTATTACAAGTTCCCATGGTATAAAGGGTGAGGCAAAGGTGTATCCTACATCTGATGACAGCAACAGATTAAAAAAGATAAAAAAAGTATATGCTGATATTAAGGGAGTTGAGACAGTACTTGATATTGAAACGGTCAGATTTCAAAAGAATATGGCACTTGTAAAATTTAAGCAGTTTAACACACCGGAAGAGATTCAGGCTTTAAGAAATACTGATTTGTTTGTAGATAGAGATAATGCCATTCCGCTAAAGAAAAATGAAAACTATATTGCAGATCTTATAGGTCTTGAGGTTACTGATGAAGATGGGATTATACTCGGTAAGGTTACCGATGTATTTCCAACCGGTGCAAATCATGTAATGGAGGTTGATATGGGTGAAAAAAAGGTATTATTCCCATATATCAGCCAATGTATACTGGATGTAAACCTTGAAGAGGGAGAAATTAGAGTCCATGTTTTGGACGGACTTTTGGATTTATAGATATGAATTTTTTTTGTTTGACATTATTTCCCGAAATGATAGATATGTGTATGAACACAAGCATTGTCGGAAGAGCTATAAAAAACGATCTTATTTCAATGGAAGCCATAAATATTCGTGATTTTACATTGGATAAACATAGAAGGGTGGATGATTATCCATATGGCGGCGGTGCAGGTATGGTTATGCAGGCGGAGCCGATACATAAAGCCTATGAAAGTATTTGTAATAGGCTTGATAAAAGAGCAAAGCTTATATATCTTTCTCCACAGGGCAAGGTTTTTAATCAAAATGATGCCAAAGAGCTTGCAAAGCTTGATGAAATAGTTTTTCTTTGCGGTCATTATGAGGGTGTGGATGAAAGGGCATTGGAACTTACAAATGCCGAATGTTATTCCATAGGTGATTACGTGCTTACTGGAGGTGAACTTCCGGCACTGGTAATGATGGATGCAATAGCAAGAATGGTGGAAGGCGTACTTACCAATAATGAAAGTGCGGATTTTGAGTCTTTTGAGGACAATTTGCTTGAATATCCTCAGTATACAAGACCTGTGGAATATGAGGGGCTTAGAGTTCCGGATATGCTGCTTTCGGGACATCATAAAAATATTGAAGAATGGAGAAGAAAAGAGTCTATAAAGAGAACTTTTTATAACAGACCGGATTTATTAAAAGACGCCAATCTTAGCAAAAAAGACTTGATTTATCTGGATGAGTTGAAAGAAGAAAGCGGTGATTTAGATGATTAGAGAAGAAATAAATGAAATCAAAAAGCAATTTAATAAGGATACCAATGTTATTACAAAGTATGCCGGTTGCTATGTTGATGCAGAAAAAAATATAAAATTTATGACAAAGGATGCTTTTTACTCATTACCTGAGGAAGACGCCTTCAAATATGAGGAGATTTTCAGAAAGACTCTTTCAGGTGCTGTCGGAAAATCTTTGTTGACTCTGGATTTTTCTATTGATAATGAAGAAGAGGGCAGTCCACATTCCTTTTTAATGCAGCTTCGAGAAAGCAAACTTGATGATGAACTGCTTTTGGATGAGTTTTTTAGAAAAGTAATAGAATCATATGAATATGCCGAGAATTACTACATAATTTTAATAGATATTATGTATGATATACCGGGCAAGGCAAGTGATAAACTTGCTATGGATGATGCTTCAAGTGAGGTATATCATGCTTTGCTTTGCAGTATTTGCCCTGTAAGTCTTTCAAAACCGGCATTAAGCTATTTTGCAAATGAAGGTGTTATAACCAATCGAATCAGAGATTGGGTTGTGGGAATGCCTATGCACGGTTTTTTGTTCCCGGCATTTACGGAGCGAACTACAGATATACATGCGACACTTTATTTCAGCAAAAAAAATGATGCATTAAACGAAAGCTTTATAAATGAAATAATAGGAGTAAATCCGCCTATGTCATCCGCTATGCAAAAGGAAACTTTTGAGGCGGTGCTGTATGATATATTGCGAGATGAACTTACAATGCCCGTTATGTCCGCTCTAAGCTCAAATATGCTTGATTTGATAGCTGAAAATTTCGATAATCCCGAGCCTTTAGTACTTACAAAGAATGATATGGTTAAGCTTATATCAAAGAGCGGTGTATCTGATGAGGCAATAGAGTCCTATGAAAAAAGTGAAGATGCGGATATTGAAGTGCTGGCGGATAATGTTATAGATACAAAAAAGTTTGAGGTAAAAACTCCGGGTATTACTGTAAAAACCGATACCGATTCTATTGATAAGCTTGAAACAAGAGTGATAGACGGAAGAAAGTATTTGCTTGTGCCTATTGAGGATGATGTAGAAATTAACGGAATGCCGGTAAAAAGTTGTTGACTTTTTTACCAAAAAGTTTTAAGATTGAATTAATAAAAAATAAATCTTCGGGGCGGGGCGAAAATCCCCACCGGCAGTATAGTCTGCGACCTGCATGGCAGTTGATTTGGTGAAATTCCAAAACCGACAGTATAGTCTGGATGAGAGAAGAGTGTTTTCATGATTCGTCTTTTGCCCCCTAAGCATAGGGGGCTTTTTATTTTGAAAACACACTCCGAAGCATATGCTATGGAGGTAGTTTATGTTGACAGCAGTAATTAACAACTTGGTTTTTGTGGCAGAGTTCCTTGGGATTGTATTTGCCACATTTGTAGTCGCATTTATTTTTGAGAAGATTGCAAATGACAGGTCGGGATATATAGGGCCTGTTATTACCACTCAAAAAATTGCTATGATCGGTATATTCGGTGCAATAAGTACTATACTTATGATGTTTGAGTTTCCATTGCCGTTTGCACCTACATTTTATAAACTTGATTTTTCAGAGTTGCCTGTTATGATAGTGACTTTTGCCTTCGGTCCTGTAGCAGGAGTACTTACAGAGTTTGTAAAGATTTTACTTAAGGTAATGTTCAAATCCACATCTACAGCTTTTGTAGGTGAACTTGCAAATTTCTGTGTAGGTGCATCACTTATTCTCCCGTCAAGTATTATCTATATCTTCAACAAGACCAGAAAAGGTGCTTTGATTGGCAGTATCGCAGGTACAATCACTATGACGGTATTCGGTTCAGTATTTAATGCAGTTTATCTTTTACCGAAGTTTGCACAGCTTTTCGGAATGGATTTAAGTTCTATTATAGGTATGGGAAGTACAGTAAATCCGGCAGTAAGTAATATTCAGACCTTTGCACTTATGATTGTAGCACCGATGAATTTATTAAAAGGTACTTTGGTGTCAATGCTTACTATAGTTTTATACAAAAAGTTTTCACCTGTTTTAAAGAACGGCAATGCTTTCAGAGAAGTAAATATGGCAAAATAATATTGCTGTAATTTTTAGTGGGTTATGTGTGTTTAAAGGCAGTAAATCATCACAGGCTTTCGGCAAGGCTTTACGTATGTTCGGCATGGTTTTGCTTATAATCATAGGATTACCGATTTATATCTTGCTTGAGCTTTGTAAGAGTAAAAAAGGAAGATAATATATTTAAAACAATAAAAACCGGCATATTTATGCCGGTTTTTATTTTGGTCTTATTGCTTTTTTTACATTATATTCGTATAATGGAACCTTAGACAAATATACAATAAGTTGCAATATTTAGCCTAAGAGTAAGGAGTTTGATGAAAGAGGATAATTTTTACTGTCTAAATGGAGATATAGAAACTCAGATTGATAAGCCTGCTGACTTTACATCACCTGAAAGCTTGCATAAAAAGCTTATTGAAATCATATTGCATTATCATCCTTCAGATGATATCTCTATGATAACAAAGGCTTATGAATTGGCAAAAAAAGCACATAATGATCAAAAAAGAAAGTCCGGTGAACCGTATATTATTCACCCTATTTGTGTTGCGATAATTCTTGCAGAACTTGAACTTGACAAAGAAACAATAGCTGCGGGGCTTTTGCATGATGTGATAGAGGACACAGTCATCACATATAATGAGCTTGCAGATATGTTCGGTATAGATGTTGCCAATCTTGTAGACGGCGTTACAAAGCTGACACAGCTCTCACTGAAGAACGATAAGATTGAGATGCAGGCTGAAAACTTAAGAAAGATGTTTTTGGCTATGGCAAAGGATATCAGAGTTATACTTATAAAGCTGGCGGACAGACTCCACAATATGCGTACTCTTCAGTATATGAAGCCTGAAAAGCAAAAAGAAAAGGCAAGGGAGACTATGGATATATATTCTCCTATAGCACAAAGGCTCGGTATTTCAAAAATAAAGGTAGAGCTTGATGATCTTTCATTAAAGTATCTGCATCCTGATGTATACTATGATTTATCTGAAAAACTTGCATTCAGAAAAGAACAGAGACAACAGTTTGTTGACGAAATTATAAAAAAGTTTTCACAACATCTGTCTGCAACAGGTATGAAGTATACAATCAACGGCAGAGTAAAGCATCTTTTTTCTATCTATAAGAAAATGGTAAATCAAAATAAAACTCTGGATCAGATATATGATGTATTTGCTATAAGGATTATAGTTGAAAGTGTTACAGACTGTTATCTTGCACTCGGTACCGCACATGAGATATATAAGCCTATTCCCGGCAGATTTAAAGACTATATAGCTATGCCCAAGACTAATATGTATCAGTCATTACATACTACTTTGATTTCCGATACGGGACAACCTTTTGAGGTACAAATAAGAACCTATGAGATGCATAAGACTGCTGAGTTCGGTATTGCGGCACATTGGAAATATAAAGAGAGCGGAAGCGGTTCTGAAGCAAAGGGAGCTGAAGATGCCAAGATGAATTGGCTTAGACAAATCCTTGAATGGCAAAGAGATATGTCTGACAATGCTGAGTTTTTAAAAGTAATAAAGAGTGATTTTGACTTATTTTCAGATAATGTATACTGTTTTACTCCTGACGGAGATGTAAAGAATCTGCCTGCCGGTTCAAACCCTATAGATTTTGCCTATTCTATACATTCTGCTGTAGGCAATAAGATGGTGGGTGCCAGAGTAAACGGCAGACTTGTAAATATTGACTATGAGTTAAAAAGCGGTGACAGGGTTGAAATAATCACTTCACAAAACTCAAAAGGACCAAGCAGAGATTGGCTGAATATTGTAAAATCAAATCAAGCCAGATCAAAGATACAGCAGTGGTTTAAAAATGAATTAAAAGAGGACAATATTCTTCGCGGTAAGGATATGCTTGAAAGATACTGCAAGGCAAAAGGTATCAACTGGGTTGAGATTAACAAACCTCAATTCCAGGAAAAGGTAATGAAGCGGTATGCCATAAAAGATTGGGATTCTATTCTGGCTTCTTTAGGACATGGCGGACTGAAAGAAGGACAAATCATCAATAAGATGATGGAAGAAAAAAACAGAATCACAAAGAAAGAGTTTAGTGACAATGCAATTTTAGAGAGCATTGGTGACGGCAGTGACAAGGAAGTCATTGTAAAAAATTCAAAAACAGGCATTATCGTAAAGGGTGTGGATGATCTGGCGGTAAGGTTTTCAAAATGTTGTAACCCTGTTCCAGGAGATGAGATAGTCGGATTTATAACAAGAGGCAGAGGTATATCCATTCATAGAACTGATTGTATCAATATCATGAATTTGCCGTCAGATGACAGAATCAGAATTATACCTGCCGAGTGGCAGGAGTTTGAGGATTCAAAGCTTGGTGAGAAGTATCAGACTGAATTGCAGATTTTTGCACACAATCGTACAGGACTGTTTATGGATATAACAAAAATTTATAGTGAAAATGATATTTCCATTACATCCATAAATGTTCGTACAAATAAGAATGATATTTCCACTATAAATCTTGTTTTTGATATAAAAGGAAGGGAAGCCCTCAATTCACTTATAGGCAAGTTGCGGCAGGTCAGTGGAGTAATAGATATTGAAAGGACTACAGGTTAATGAATAAAATAGGAGTATATGTGATGACACTCGGTCCGGTACAGACTAATGTCTATATAGCATATAATAAAGAAAGCTTGGAATGCTTTATAGTGGATCCGTCCGCACAGGCACAGGAGATTATAAATGTAATAAAGGAACATAAATTAAAGCCGGTTGCCATTTTACTGACACATGGGCATTTTGACCATATAATGGCGGTAAATGATTTGTTAAAAGAATATAATATAAAGGTATATATTTCAAAACTTGATGAAGAGATGCTTTATGACAGCCGAAAATCAGGCGGCAGTTCCTTTATCGGAAGCGGATATGTTACAAAGGCTGATGTATTATTAAATGATAATGATGTATTGCATCTGCTTGATAAAGATATAGTGTTTATTGCCACTCCCGGACATACAAAGGGTTCAGGTTGCTACTATATTGCAGATGAAAAACTGTTATTTTCAGGTGATACAGTCTTTAGAGAAGACTGTGGCAGAACCGACCTGTATGGCGGTGACAATCCTGCTATTATAAGGTCAATCTATGACAAAGTCTTAACTTTGCCTGAGGATGTAAATATATTGCCCGGACATATGGATATGACCACAGTAGCACATGAGAAAAAGTATAATCCGGTAGCAATCTATGTTAAAAAGCATGGTATTGACAGATGATTTCACTGCTACTGGAGGATATGACCTTTGAACAGGACATAAGAGAGCTTTTGATGGCATTTTATCCCGGTGAAAAATATATTTATACAGACGATACGGTATTGTTAAGGCTTCACTTATATAAGAAAGAGCAGGAGTATCATATAAGTATAAATACGGAAAATGAAGCCATAGAGTTTTGTTCAGAGATAAAAGCTGCCAAGTTTGATACGAAGAATGAGTTAAAAAGAAATATTTATTTAAATCTTTTAAAACTTGGGAATAAAGAGTTGCCCTGGGGTACACTTACAGGGATAAGACCTACAAAGATAGTAATGGAAATGCTTGAAAAGAATATTCCTCTTGAAGATATAAAAATACATCTAAAAGAGGTATATCTGGTAGGTGAGCAGAGAATAAATCTCTGTATAAGCACCGCTTTAAGAGAGTTTAATATTCTAAAAAAGATTGATTACAAGGATGGATACAGCCTATATATAGGTATTCCGTTTTGTCCGACAAGATGCCTTTATTGTTCATTTACTTCCTATTCTATAGCACTGTGGAAAAAAGAAACAGATACATATGTGGCTGCACTTTGTAAAGAACTGACAGCAGTATCAAAGATGTTTAGAGGAAAGAAGCTTCAAACAATATATATGGGTGGAGGCACACCGACTTCGCTTGAGGCTTATCAACTCACTGAGATTTTAGACACCGTAAAGACAAACTTTGATCTTTCAAATCTTTTAGAGCTGACTGTAGAAGCAGGCAGGCCTGACAGTATAACAAAAGAAAAGCTGATTGCACTGAAAGCTTCGGGAGTAAACCGTATATCTGTAAATCCTCAGACTATGCAACAAAAGACTTTGGATCTGATAGGCAGAAAGCATACGACAGAAGATATCTACAACAGTTTCAGACTGGCAAGAGAAGCGGGTTTTACCAATATAAATATGGATTTTATAATCGGTTTAAACGGTGAAACTCTCTCTGATATAAAGGACAGTTTTATAAAGGTAAAAAAATTGGCTCCTGAGTCAATAACCATACATTCTCTGGCACTAAAAAGAGCGGCAGGACTGAATACCGAAAATAAAAGAGAAATTGTGGACAATGAATTGATGTTGTCTATGACAGATGTGGCAACGAATAACTGCAATGAGCTTGGCCTAAAGCCTTACTATCTGTACAGACAAAAAAATATGGCAGGTAATCTTGAAAATATAGGCTTTTCAAAACCTGATAAAGAATGTCTTTATAATATATTGATTATGGAAGAAAAACAGACTATCATAGCTTGTGGTGCCGGAACATCAAGTAAGATTGTGTTTGAAGACGGCAGAATAGAAAGAATAGAAAATGTAAAGGATCCGAAGCTGTATATTGAAAGACTTGATGAAATGATAAAGAGAAAGGAAAATATGAATGGCATTAATTAAAAAAAGTGTCACCGGAATGAAGGATATTCTTCCTGAAGAGATGTTTATCAGGGATTATCTGATAAACATTATTAAAAAAACTTATGGAAGCTTCGGCTTTACCTCTATAGAAACTCCGGCTGTGGAGCATATCGAAAATCTCTTAAGTAAGCAAGGCGGTGACAATGAAAAGCTTATCTTTAAGATTTTAAAAAGAGGAGAAAAACTCAAACTTGAAAATATAAAGGATGAGAATGATTTGGTTGATGCCGGTTTAAGATACGACCTTACATTGCCTCTTGCCAGATATTATTCAAACAATCAGGCAAATCTTCCAAGCCCGTTTAAGGCATTACAAATAGGTAATGTATACAGAGCCGACAGACCGCAAAAGGGTAGATTCAGGCAGTTCACTCAATGTGATATAGATATTTTGGGTGAAGCTTCAAATCTTGCAGAAATAGAGCTTATACTTGCCACCACAAAGGCACTTGGTGAGATAGCAAATGGAAAACACTTCAAGGTAAGAATAAATGACAGAAGAATCCTTATGGCTATGGCTCTTTTTGCAGGCTATAACGAGGATAATATAAATGATGTATTTATAATCCTTGACAAGATGGATAAAATCGGTTCGGACGGAGTGAAAAAAGAGCTGACCGAACTGGACGGTGTGGAAAAATGTGTTAAATATCTAAGCCTGTTTAACGGATTATCGGATAATGCAAAAGCTGTTTTGTCTTTGAAGGATAAGCTTGCAGGATTTATTGAAGACGGTGTACTTGACAGTCTTTGTGAGATAATAGATACGGTACTTGAAGTAAAGACAAATGAGTTTTCACTTGTATTTGACCCTACTCTGGTTCGCGGTATGGGATATTATACCGGTACTATATTTGAAGTCAGTATGGAAGGTTTTTCGGGTTCTGTTGCCGGTGGCGGAAGATATGATAAGATGATCGGGAAATTTACAGGCAATGATATACCTGCCTGCGGATTTTCTATAGGTTTTGAGCGTATCATTGCAATACTCTTAGATGAAGGGTTTAAGATCCCTGATGAGAGCAGGAAGATTGCTTTCCTATATGAAAAGAATATAGACGGCAATGTTTTAAAGGACATATTAAAAGAGGCGGCATCTCTTCGTGAAGCCGGAAATATTGTACTGGTTTCAAAGATGAATAAGAATAAAAAGTTTCAAAAAGAAGGACTTGAAAAACAGGGGTATGTGGAGTTTAAGGAATTTTACAGAGAAGCCTTAAAATAAATAGAGTTAGGAGATAAAGATGGCAGAATCAATGCTTGGCTTAAAGAGAAGTCATAGATGTGCGGAGGTGGTAAACGCACCGCTTGAGAGTGAAGTTACTGTAATGGGATGGGTTCAAAAAAACCGTAACAAGGGTGGAATTATTTTCTGTGACCTTAGAGACCGTTCAGGAATATTGCAGATAATATTTGAAGAGGATGAATGTGGCAGTGAAGTATTTAATAAGGCAATGAAGCTTAAACAGGAGTTTTGCATTGCTGTAACCGGAATTTTAAAGAAAAGAAGCGGTGCTTTTAATGAATCACTAAAAACAGGTGAACTTGAAGTAAGAGCTATGGGACTTAGAATACTTTCAGAGTCGGAGACACCGCCGTTCCATATCGAAGAGGACTCAAAGACTAAAGAAGAGCTTAGATTAAAGTACAGATTCCTTGACCTTAGAAGACCTGATCTTCAAAGAAATCTTATGGTCAGAAGTAAAGTGGCTACCACCACAAGAAACTTTCTTGCCGAGAACGGATTTTTAGAGATTGAAACTCCTACACTTATAAAAAGCTCACCTGAAGGAGCCAGAGATTATCTGGTTCCAAGCCGTGTATATCCGGGAAGCTTCTATGCACTTCCACAGTCTCCGCAGCTTTTTAAACAGCTTTTGATGGTATCGGGATATGACAGATACTTCCAGCTTGCAAGATGCTACAGAGATGAGGATTTAAGGGCGGATCGCCAGCCTGAATTTACACAGATAGATATGGAGCTTTCATTTGTAGATGTAGA
This sequence comes from Lachnoanaerobaculum saburreum DSM 3986, assembly GCF_000185385.1. Lineage (GTDB taxonomy): Bacteria > Bacillota > Clostridia > Lachnospirales > Lachnospiraceae > Lachnoanaerobaculum > Lachnoanaerobaculum saburreum. The sequence continues at coordinate 1,874,143 of NZ_GL622296.1, read as the reverse complement.
TGATGTATTGGATGTAAATGAAAGACTGTTGCAAAGACTGTTTAAGGATGTTTTGGATATTGATATAAAACTTCCGATACAAAGAATGACATGGCAGGAAGCTATGGACAGATTCGGTTCCGACAAACCCGATCTCAGATTCGGTATGGAATTAAAAGATGTATCGGATATTGTAAAGGACTCCGAATTTGCAGTATTTAAAAATGCACTTGCAAACGGCGGAAGTGTTCGCGGTATCAATGCAAGCGGACAGGCAGGTATGCCGAGAAAAAAGATTGATGCACTTGTTGAGTTTGTAAAGAGCTATAAGGCAAAGGGACTTGCATATATGGCTGTTGAAGCTGACGGAAGTATCAAGTCGTCATTTGCCAAGTTTATGAAGGAAGAAGAGATCGAAGGATTAAGGAAAGCTCTTGATGCCAAGCCGGGCGATATGCTTTTCTTTGCTGCCGACAGCAATAAGATAGTTTGGGATACACTTGGAGCTTTAAGAGTTGAACTTGCAAATCAGCTTGGACTTTTAAAAAAGGATGACTACAGATTCCTTTGGGTTACACAGTTCCCATTGCTTGAGTGGTCTGATGAAGAGAACAGATTTAAGGCAATGCACCACCCTTTTACCGCACCTATGGATGAGGATTGGCAGTATATTGACTCGGATCCGGGCAGAGTGAGGGCAAAGGCATATGATATAGTACTTAACGGTACTGAAATTGGCGGAGGTTCTGTCAGAATACATCAGGCGGATATTCAGTCAAAGATGTTTGATGTACTTGGACTTTCAAAGGAAGTTGCCGATGAGAGATTCGGATATCTGTTGGAAGCATTCAAGTACGGTGTTCCGCCTCATGCAGGTCTTGCATACGGTCTTGACAGAGTGGTAATGCTTATGGTAGGTGCAGATTCAATCAGAGATGTGATTGCCTTCCCTAAGGTAAAGGATGCATCCGATCTTATGACAAATGCACCTGATAAAGTTGATGATGCACAGCTAAAGGAACTTGGAATAAAAATAGAAGAAAACTGACATAAAGTCTGCTGATTTGGAGATTATATGGAAGATATAAAAATATTGGTGGTGGATGATGAAGCCAGAATGAGAAAACTTGTAAAAGATTTTCTAAGCATTAAAGGCTACATAGTATTAGAAGCAGAAGACGGTGAGGAAGCACTGAAGGTCTTTGATACTAATAAGGATATAAAGCTTATACTGTTGGATGTAATGATGCCCAAAATGGACGGCTTTGAAGTATTGGAAGCCATAAGACAGTACTCTAAAGTGCCTGTTATGATGTTGACTGCAAGAAGTGAAGAAAGAGATGAGCTTGAAGGGTATAAGCTCGGTGTAGATGAATATATCACAAAGCCGTTTTCACCGAAGATACTTGTAGCAAGGGTAGAGGCGGTACTTAGAAGAACAGTGGGTGAACCCGAAGAAAAATTGGTGGCAGGTGCGATAGAGGTGGATAAGGTTGCCAGAAGTGTATATATCGATAAAAAGCCGGTAGATTTAAGCTTCAAAGAATATGAGCTTTTAACATATTTTATTGAAAATAAGGGGATTGCACTGTCAAGAGAAAAAATCCTAAGTTCAGTGTGGAACTATGATTATTTCGGTGATGCCAGAACTATTGATACTCATGTAAAAAAACTTCGTGCAAAGATGGGTGAGCGAGGTGACTATATAAAAACTGTGTGGGGCATGGGATATAAGTTTGAAATCACACCATGATTAAATATAGATAAGGAGCAGGTATGACAAAGATAAGAACAAGATATGCACCAAGTCCGACAGGAAGAATGCATGTCGGAAATCTTAGAACAGCATTATATGCATATTTGATTGCAAAGCATGAGGGAGGAGACTTCCTGCTTAGAATAGAGGATACAGATCAGGAAAGATATGTAGAGGGTGCTACAGAGATAATTTATAAAACACTTGAAGAAACGGGGCTTATACATGATGAAGGTCCTGATAAGGATGGAGGATATGGTCCGTATGTGCAGAGTGAAAGACAAAAAGAGGGGCTTTATCTGAAGTATGCAAAGGAACTTATAGATAAAAAGCAGGCATATTATTGTTTTTGTACCCCTGAGCGTCTTAATTCGCTTCGCTCAAATGTAAACGGTGAAGAGATAATGAAATATGACAAGCATTGTCTTTCACTGACTGAGGAAGAAATAAAGAAAAATCTTGAAAGCGGTATTCCGTATGTTATCCGTCAAAATAACCCTGCTACAGGAACCACTACCTTCCATGACGATATTTACGGAGATATCACAGTGGATAACTTAGAACTTGACGATATGGTGCTTATAAAGTCGGACGGATATCCTACCTACAACTTTGCAAATGTGGTTGATGATCACCTTATGGGTATCACACATGTAGTAAGAGGAAATGAGTATCTCTCATCCTCACCGAAGTACAACAGACTGTATGAGGCATTTGGATGGGAAATACCTACATATGTACACTGTCCGCTGATAACCAATGAAGAACATAAGAAGCTTTCAAAGAGGAGCGGTCATTCATCATTTGAAGATTTGATTGAACAGGGCTATGTCGCAGAGGCTATTGTAAACTTTGTGGCATTGCTTGGCTGGTCACCTGAGGATGACAGAGAAATATTCTCACTTAAAGAGCTTGTTGAGGCCTTTGACTATAAGCATATTTCAAAGTCACCGGCTGTTTTTGATATGGTAAAGCTTTCATGGATGAACGGTGAATATTTAAAAAAGATGGATGAGGAAGCTTTCTTTAAGCTTGCAAAGCCATATATCGATAAGGTTATTACAAAACCGCTTGATATAAGAAAAATTGCAAATATGGTCAAGACAAGAATTGAGGTATTACCTCAGATTGCAGACCATATAGACTTTTTTGAGGAGTTGCCGCAGTATGATATTTCAATGTATACACATAAGAAGATGAAGACAGACAGTGAGAATTCACTTGAACTTTTAAAAGAGGTATTGCCGATTTTGGAGACTACAGATGACTACTCAAATGACAATCTCTTTGGTATACTGTCTGCATTCGGTAAAGAACATGAGTACAAGACAGGATTTATTATGTGGCCTATAAGAACAGCACTTTCAGGAAAGCAAATGACTCCTGCCGGTGCTACCGAAATTATGGAAATTCTTGGAAAAGACGAATCAATAAAAAGGATTAAGATTGGAATTGATAAATTACAGCAGTAATCAAAAAAAAGCCATAGAGCATGGTGACGGTCCCTTAATGGTATTGGCAGGACCCGGCTCCGGAAAAACCTTTGTTATTACACATAGAATAAAATATCTGATAAAGGGGCCGGGTATAAACCCGGCTCATATTTTAGTTGTAACCTTTTCAAGAGCGGCGGCAAAAGAGATGAAGGACAGATTTGAAAAGTTATATTCAAAAAGTCCTGTAACATTCGGAACATTTCATTCGGTTTTTTTCAGTTTGTTAAAAACGGCTTACGGCTTTGGCTCGGAGCAGATAGCTTCAGATGAGCTTAGATACAACCTTATTAAGGAGCTGATAAAAAGAAATGCTATAGAAAATGAGGATATAAATACACTTGCCGGCAATCTTTTAAATGAGATAGCACTTGTAAAGCAGGACAATATCAATATAAAAAATTATTATTCAAACAGCATATCAAGTGACACCTTCAAAAAGCTTTATAGAGATTATGAAACTGAACTTGAGTCAAGAGGGAAGCTTGACTTTGAGGACATGCTCTCACTTACATTTGAACTGTTAAGTGAGAGAGCTGATATTTTACAGGCTGTACAAAACAGATACCGCTATATACTGGTGGATGAGTTTCAGGATATCAACTTCTTACAGTATAATATAATAAAGCTTATGGCAGGTAATAAACAAAATATCACTGTAGTAGGAGATGATGACCAGTCAATATATAGATTTAGAGGGGCAAGACCTGAGATAATGCTCGGTTTTGAAAGAGACTTTAAGAATGTAAAAAAGGTATTCCTTGACATAAATTTCAGATCGACTACACAGATAGTGAATGCTTCCACAAAGCTTATATCCTTTAACAATAAGAGATTTCCAAAAAGCTTTAAGGCAAAGAACGGAGATGGAGCTCCTGTATCTTTGATTGAATTTAAAAATCCGTTTCTTGAGGTCAATACTATTGTAAAGGATATTAAGGAGTATATAAAGGCAAAGCAGGATATAAATAATATAGCCATACTTTATAGAACCAATCTTTCACCCAGACTTTTGATAGAAAGACTTATGAGAAATAATATTGCGTTCACTATAAGGGATGCTATTCCGAACCTTTTTGATCACTGGATAGCAAAGGACATTATCTCATATATAAAACTTGCTTTAAATATGGGAAACAGAAGCGATTTGCTTCGTATCTCAAATAAGCCGAACAGGTATATAAGCAGGGATTCACTTTCCTCTTCAAGAGCAAACCTTGAAACGCTTTTTGACTACTATGATGATAAAAGCTATATGATAAAGAGAATAATAGAATTAAGAGAACAACTTCGCACTATAAAGAATTTAAAACCTGCCGTTGCGATCAGATATATAAGAAATGTGGTCGGATATGATGAATATATAGAAGAGTACTGTGATATGAACGGTGTTGAAAGCGATGAATGTTACACTGTTTTAGGGGACCTTGAAAACAGTGCTACAGACTACAACAGTTTTAATGACTGGTTTGTACATATGGATGAGTACAGAAATGAGCTGATACAGGCAAGAAAAAAGTCAAATGAAAATGATAACGGTGTAAGACTTATGACTTTTCACTCATCAAAGGGGCTTGAATTTGATATAGTCTATATAATTGATGTTAATGAGGGAAGTGTACCGTATAAGAAGGCAAAGGGGGCAGATGAGATTGAAGAAGAGAGAAGAATGTTATATGTTGCAATGACAAGAGCGAAAAAAAAGCTTTTTATATGTTATTGTAAGGAAAATTTCGGGAAGTCTATAGGTAAGTCAAACTTTGTTATAGAACTTTCTACAAAACCTAAATAAGGAATATATATGATAAAAAAGTTCAGTCATTCACTGCGTGTTAAAATAACTCTTGTAATACTGCTTTTGATTTCTATACTGCTTTTGTCTATAGGTATTTTAAATAACTTCGGTCTGACTTGGTACTATCAGAATGAAAAGGTCAGTGAAATACATGAGGCATATCTAAAACTTGATAATGAAGTACAAAAACTGACAGATGACGGTCAGTCTATTATAGGAGAAAGTGCCGATAACCGCTCCGTTGTCAATGAAAGAGTATCAAATATTATATTAGACTACTCAAATAAGCATAATATTACCATTGCTTTGGTAGATTCAATGACCAATAAGGCAATATATTCTTCTCAAAGAGAAGGAGATATGCTGCTGGACAGAATACAGGAGAGCTTTATCGGAAATAAAAATATAACAAAGAAAGTCCTGTACAGTAGTGACAGTTATACAATAATACTTCACAATACGCCTCAAAACAGCTCATTTATAGAGGGCTTCGGATATTGCAGTGATAATCAGACTATGGTTATTATGTCCACTCCTGTGGCGGGACTTAAAGAGAGTGTAAATATTTCAAATAAGTTTCTTATATATGTTGCAATCATCGGATTTTTTATTACTGTAATAATTACCTTCCTTATTACAAAGATGATTACCGATCCTATTTTACAGCTGGCTGAAATTTCCGTCAAAATGGGAAAACTTGATTTTACAGCCAGATATACAGGTAACAGAAATGATGAGATTCAGATTCTGGGTCAAAATATGAACTATATGTCAGATAAATTAAAGAAGGCAATAGGCAAACTTCGGGAAGCCAATGAGGTTCTGAAAGAGGATATAAAGAGAAAAGAAGCTATTGATGAGATGCGAAAGGATTTTATAGCCAATGTATCACATGAGTTAAAGACCCCCATTTCGTTGATACAAGGATATGCGGAAGGACTTAATGAGGGACTTTGTGAGGATAAAGAAAGCAGAAAGTACTATACCGAAGTTATTATGGATGAGAGTGAAAAGATGAATAAGATGGTAAAGCAACTGCTTACACTCTCATCACTTGAGTCAGGCAACAGTATACTACATAAAGAAAACTTCAATTTGACCTCACTTACGGAAGGAGTTCTAAACTCCACATCTATACTTATAAGTGAAAAGAATGTAAAAGTAGATTTTGATACTGAGAAGGATATATTTTTATATGCCGATGAATTTAAAATAGAAGAGGTTGTCACAAACTATATAAGCAATGCTATAAACCATGTAAATGACAACGGTACAATCAGGATAAATGTATCTGAAGATGATAAAGATATATGTTTCAGTGTATATAATACCGGCAAACAAATACCTGAAAAAGATCTTTACAATGTATGGGAGAAGTTTTTTAAGGTGGATAAAGCACACTCAAGAAGCTATGGAGGCAGCGGTATAGGACTGTCTATAGTAAAGGCGATAGTTGAGGCACATGGCGGAGCGGTAAGAGTAGTCAACAAAACAGACGGTGTGGAGTTCGGCTTTAAGATACCAAGGATGAAAGAATGACAATTGATGAGTTTAACAATAAAAACGGTCATACACAAAGATACGGATTTACTACAGGTACAACCGCAACAGCCGCAGCTCTGGGAGCAGTATACCTATATCTGCAAAAAGAAAAACAGACAGTGGATGTGGAATTGCCTTACGGTATAACTCTCAGTATTCCGATAGAGTATTCAAAAGTCGAAAATGATGAATACATCTGTTGTGTAAGAAAGTATGCAGGGGATGATCCTGATGTTACAGACGGTATCCTAATCAGCAGTAAGCTTAAGTTTATAAAGGGCGATAAACTTGAATTTCATTTTTTTGCAGGTGAGGGAGTAGGTACATTTACAAAAGACGGTCTTGCACTGCCGAAGGGAGAGCCGGCTATAAATCCGGTGCCAAGGCAGATGATGATTGATAATATAAGTAAGGTTCTGCTGGCGAATAACCTGATCGCAAAGGTAAATATCACCATTATGGTTGAAAACGGTATAGAAGTTGCAAAAAAGACTTTTAATGAAAGGCTTGGAGTGATTGGAGGTATCTCAATACTTGGAACATCAGGTATGGTGTTGCCTATGAGTAAAACGGCACTGCTTGAGACTATAGAAGCGGATATAAAATTCAGAATACAAAATTCAGATACAAATACCGTATATATGGCACCGGGAAATATCGGAGCAAAATTCCTTGAAAAAAACTTTGCAATAGAGGCATCTACAGTAGCAATCATAAGCAATTTTATCGGTGAGAGCATTGATTATGCCATATCAAATGATGCAAAAAATATAGTACTTTGCGGAGATATGGGAAAACTTATAAAGCTCTCAGGCGGAATAATGAATACACATTCAAATGATTCGGATTCAAGGCTTGAACTTTTGCTTGCAGCAGTTATAAAAGAAGTATTACAAAATAATGTGATGGAGTTTTCTTTACTTGCTCCTATTCTCTTAGATATACTGAAACAAAAGACTACTACGGCTGCTGTCAGTATAATAAAAGAATATAAATTAGAAAAATGTTTTGATATAATTGCAAACAAGATGCTTTATTATGCATATAATCGTGCGTTTAAAGCGGAGATATTCTATCATAAGAATAAATTTGCAAGTATTGACGAGTTCAAAGAAAAGTTACAAATAAGAATTATCGTATTCAGTGACAATGAAACAGTAATAGATACAGGAGAAAAATGTGGGTAAATTGTTTGGAATAGGCGTGGGTCCGGGAGATCCGGATCTTATGACTTTAAAGGCATTAAAGGCACTGAAAAAATCAAATGTGGTGTGCTTTGCGGGTAAAAGTGAAGATACATCAATTGCTTTTAGTATTGCAAAAAAGGCGATGCCTGAGATAAATGAGAAAAGAAAGATATGTATTGATTTTCCGATGACTAAAGATAAATATATACTTGAAGAGTCACATTTAAAGATATCCTCTCAAATAAAAGAACTTCTAAAAGAAGGTGATGTAGCACTTCTTACACTGGGTGATCCCGGAATATATGCTACATATTCATATATTGCAGACAGGATGAGAGCAGATAATATACAGGTAGTTACAATACCGGGAATCACGTCCTTTAGTGCCGCCGCTGCAAGACTTGGTATTCCGCTTACAGTTGCGGATGAAAAACTTCATGTGATACCTTCATCTTATTCCTTTGAAGAAGCCTTCAGTCTGAAAGGAACTCTGGTACTTATGAAATCAGGAAAAAGTTATGAAAAGCTGGTTTCATATATAAGAGAAAACAAGCCGCATTGTGATATATATATGGTGGAAAATTGCGGCATGGAGAATGAAAGATTGTTTGTAGGTGCAAAAAATCTCCCTGAAACAAGCGGATATTTTACAATAATTATAGTGAGAGACTTAAAATGAAACAAATTTATATAATAGGTATGGGCCCCGGCAAGTATGAGCAGATGACAGTTGAGGCTGTCAAAAAGATAGAAGAAAGTGATATTGTAATAGGCTATACAGTGTATACGGATCTTATAAAAAACATTTGGCCTGATAAAAATTGTATTTCAACACCGATGACAAAGGAATATGACAGATGTATACTTGCCTTTGAAGAGGCTGATAAGGGAAAGACTGTAGCACTTGTCTGTTCGGGAGATGCCGGAGTATATGGACTTGCCGGGCTGATGCTTGGTATCTCAGAGCGGTTTAAGGAAGTAAAGGTAAAGATTGTAGCGGGTGTAACTGCCGCACTTTCAGGGGCTGCAATAATAGGTGCACCGCTGATACATGACTTTGCGGTAATCAGCCTAAGCGACCTTTTAACACCTTTAGAAAAGATAGAAAAGAGGCTTGAATGTGCGGCAATAGGAGATTTTTGCATCTGCCTTTATAATCCCGGCAGCAAAAAGCGTGCAGACTATTTAGAAAAGGCCTGTAAAATACTTTTAAAATATAAAAGTGCGGATACACCATGTGCTATAGCAAAAAATATCGGAAGAGATAAGGAGGAGTATACGCTTTATACTCTAAATGAATTAAAAGATATTAAAGTAGGAATGTTTGAAACGGTATTTATAGGCAATTCAATGACAAAGGTAATTGATAATAAGCTTGTAACTCCAAGAGGCTATAAAAATGAATAAAATTTTAATATTTGGCGGTACTACAGAGGGCAGAGAGCTTGCATCAGTCTGTGATAAACTGAAGCTTTCTACAATACTTTGTGTAGCTACCGGGTACGGTAAGGAAGTATTGCCGAAATTTCAATATGTAAATATCAGTGATAAAAGGCTCAATGTAGATGAAATAGTGCATTTGATAGAGCAAAATCAAATCACCTGCATTATAGATGCTACACATCCGTATGCCTACGAGATTTCTAAAAATATATTATCTGCTATAAAAATGCTTACAAAAGAGGTGATATTTTTTAGAATAAAAAGAGAAACCGCAGATTTGAATATAGGATATTCTCTTGAATTTGATTCAAATATTAAGGCGGCAGACTATCTTTTAAAAACCGAAGGAAATATTCTTCTGACTACCGGCAGTAAGGATATAGTACAGTTTTGTGAACTTTCAAACCGTATATTTGCAAGAGTACTTCCAAGTATAGACTCTATAAATACCTGTATAAATGCAGGTATACAGTCAAAGAACATAATAGCGATGCAGGGACCTTTTTCAAAAAACCTAAATGAAGCAATAATAAAAGAATTTCATTGTAAGTACCTTGTTACCAAAGTTTCAGGTAAGAGTGGAGGTTTTGATGAAAAGATAAAGGCCTGTGAGAATACAGGTTGCATACCTGTGATTATATTACCGCAATCAGAGGTTGTCGGAATAAGTCTTGAAGAATGTATACAAAATATAAAAAATCTTTAATAAGGAAAAAGTATGAATATAAATCTGGTAGGAATAGGGCTTGGTAATCCCGAGCTTCTAACAAAAGCGGCCTGTAATGCTATATCAAAATCAGATATTGTGATAGGTGCAAAAAGAATAGTAGACAGTATAAGGTCCGACTTTGTAGGTAAGAAGTTTTTTTTGGAATATAGTACAGAAAAGATAGCAGATATAATAAAGTCAAATGCAGGCAGTGAAATATCTGTAATATTTAGCGGTGATATTTCACTTTTTAGCGGCGGTTCTAAATTGTTTGAAAGACTGAAAGATCTTAAGGACTGTAAGATAAATACATTCCCGGGAATATCAAGTCTAAGTTATCTATGCGCAAAGACAAATATTGATATATCTGAGGTTAAGATATTATCATTTCATGGTAAAGATGAGCTTTTATACCACAATATAGGATCAAATGAATATACCTTTATAATTACATCAAATGGTGAGGGAGCAAAGGAAATCTGTAGAAAACTTATAAGCTTCGGATTTTTTGACCTTGATATTACACTTGGTGAGAATCTGTCCTATGTTAATGAAAGAATAACTACGGCAAAGGCATGGGATTTGCTTGATATGGATATATCAGATTTAAATTGCATGATTATTTCTAATCCTGACAGTGAGAAAGCAATCAGCTTCGGTCTTCCTGATGAAGTATTTGCAAGGGATAAAGTGCCAATCACAAAGTCTGAAGTAAGAGCTGTGATTTTAAGTAAGCTTAATATAAGTTCGGACAGTATTTGCTATGATATCGGTGCAGGCAGCGGCTCTGTAAGTATAGAGATGGCAGGGCTTGCCTATGAGGGGAAAGTATACGCTGTAGAGAAAAATCCGGTGGCAATTGAGCTTATAAAAAAGAATATACATAATTTCAATGCTGAAAATATAGAACTTATTTTTGCAAAAGCTCCAAAAGGCTTAGAACATATACTTGAGGCTGACAGGATATTTATAGGAGGAAGCGGTGGAGAGCTGAATGCTGTAATGGATATAATATTTGCTTCACAAAAGCACCCGACTGTAGTCATCTCGGCTATTACATTAGAAACGGTTGCACAGATAAGTGATATCCTAAAACAGGCAAAAAGATATGGCTATGATACGGAGATGACTGCAATCAATGTTTCAAGGTCAAAGGAAGTCGGTCCCTACAATATGATGACGGCTCAAAATATGGTATTTATAGCAAAACTGTGGTAGGGCTTTAATTGAAATAAAATTTGACACAGCCATAGTCACAAAAAATTTACATACAATAGTGACATTAATACTGTAAAGTGTAAGCAGTTTATTGAAGCTAAGATTGACAGTATAACTAAATATATACTTAAAAAGAAGGATTTAAGCTCTTTTGAACTTGATATCCTTCTTACTTTTTAAACGGTATTTTCTAGAGTACAATAAAATACTATTTATTTAAATTACCCAGTGCATCAAAAAGGTCTTTAAAACCTTGTGCTATATCCTTTGTAGCATCCTTTACATCTTTAAATCCTTCCACTATTCCATTCATAGATATATCAAATAGTTCTTTCATAATGATTCTAAGCATTTCCTTATCAAAATCATTTGAAGAACTGAAATTTGCACCATCAGCATCCCAATACCAGTTTTCATCTGTATCAGGAAAAAAGCCCCAATCTCTTGTATATACAGTAGATGTAGTAAACACAATTCCTGTTTTTCCCGGATCCATAACAGATGTTGATATAAGTGCAACTATATCTTCACTTTCTATATCGTATGAAAAATATTCTTTTATCCTACCAATGGTATTGTTATCTAAACTATAATAAGGTATAAGACTATAGTCTGAGGTAACCATTATCAAATCAACACTACTTGTTATACAATCTAACATTTCTTGTTTAGTGTCCATTATTTTACACTCCTTAATAGTAGTACTATGATCAAACAAAGCTATGAAAAGTTATCAAATATCACGGCTTTAGACAATCATATAAAGACAAATTACATATAAAATAAAGTTTATAAGACTTCATATGCCACGCCATATGTTGCTATAGCCTTTGATCTTACCTCTTTGGAATTAGCAGCTTCAACATAAACAGTAGTAACTTTACCTGTTTGTCTGTCTTTGATTCTAAAACTATACTTGTAATTGGCCATTAAATTACCCTCCAAAAATCTTTTTAATCCATTATATATATATAGTCAATACTTTTTAAAAGAATTATATAACTTTTTTCACCACAACTAGCGGTTCATTTTTTAAATGAAATTACATATGTTTCTTCCAAAAAACTGATTTAAATGTGTTATAATACAATATGATCTGTAGTTGTATTTACAGTATTATATCTTAATACAAAAGCAGGTAAAGGATAAACCGATACTGCTTAAGAATATGTTTTAAGCAGTATTAATTTTTATAGAAAAAGAGAGATTAAAATGAGAGAAGATCCAAAACCTGGAGAGTTTTACAGGCATTTTAAAGATAAGATGTATCAGATAATTGCAGTTGCCGTTCACTCCGAGACAAAAGAAAAACTGGTTATATATCAAGCACTTTATGGGGAGTATGGAGTGTATGCAAGACCGCTTGATATGTTTATGAGTGAAGTGGATAAAGCAAAGTATCCTGATGCGGTACAGAAATATCGCTTTGAAAAAATAGAAAATATAGGTGAACTGTCAAAAAACAGCAGTTCATCAAATTGTGAAAATGAGGAAAGTTTATATACAGATGAAAAAAATATATCTGATAAAGTATTAAAAGACAATATACAATCAGATAAAGCACCAAATCTTGGTAAGAACTATTTTATGGAATTTTTGGAGGCGGACAGTTTCAGTGATAAAAAGGAGATAATTCTGGCAAACAGAGAATTTATAAGTGATAGAGAGCTTGATACAATGTATGAAATATATGGACTTAAGCGTCAAAATATTGATAAAGATATTGATATTGCAGACCTGATAGGCTATCTTGATATGCAGCAACAATATGAGGGGAAAAGACTAAGAAAGTAAATGGGATTTGTAATAGAAGATGAACTGAAAAAACTGCCACGCCAACCGGGTGTATATATCATGCATGATAAAAAAGATGATATTATATATGTAGGTAAGGCGGTTTCATTAAAAAACAGAGTCAGACAATACTTTCAATCAAGTAAGGACAAGAGTCCGAAGATAAAGCAGATGGTATCAAAGATTGAGCGATTTGAATATATTGTTACAGACTCGGAACTTGAAGCATTGGTACTTGAAAATAATCTTATAAAAGAGAACAGACCCAGATATAATACAATGCTTAGGGACGATAAGACCTATCCTTATATCAAGTTGACAGTAAAGGAGGATTATCCAAGACTACAGATTGTAAGACAGATAAAAAAAGATAAAAATAAATATTTTGGTCCTTTTTCAAGCGGAAATGCAGTCAGAGATACTATAAATCTTTTAAATAAGGTTTATAAGCTAAGAACCTGTAACAGAAATCTCCCAAAGGATATAGGAGAGGAACGCCCATGTCTGGATTATTTTATACATCAATGTGATGCACCATGCCAAAATTATATTTCAAAAGAAGACTATAATAAAAATGTAGCCGAAGTATTGCGCTTTTTAAGCGGAGATTTTGAACCGATAGTAGACAAGATTAGAGCTGAGATGGAGAGACTTTCAGCAGAACTTAAGTTTGAGGAAGCCGCAAAGCAAAGAGATCTGTTAAACTCGGTGCTTCATGTAACACAAAAGCAAAAAATTACTTCAGATGATGCAAAAGACAGAGATATTATTGCTATGGCAAGGGATGACAAAGATGCGGTGGTGCAGATATTCTTTATCAGAGAGGGCAAGATGGTCGGCAGAGAGCATCACTATGTACAGGTGGCAATGGATGAGGAAAAGGCGGATATTTTGGAGAGTTTTATAAAGCAATTCTATGCCGGAACTCCGTTTGTTCCAAGTCAGATAATTTCACAATATGATTTAAAGGACGGTGAACTGATTTGTGAATGGCTTTCATCAAAAAGAGGTTCAAAGGTCAATATCATTGTGCCGAAGAAAGGTTCAAAAGAAAAACTTGTAGATCTTGCAATGAAAAATGCGGAGATCGTATTGACCAAAGACAGAGAAAAGCTGCAAAGACAGGAGGCAAAAAGTATAGGTGCGGTCAAGGAGATTGAGGAGCTTTTATCATTACCTGATTTACATAGAATGGAAGCCTATGATATTTCAAATATTTCAGGTGTTCAATCTGTAGGTTCTATGGTAGTATATGAGAACGGAATACCCAAAAAAAGTGACTACAGAAAGTTTAAAATAAAGACAGTCATCGGTCCGAATGACTATGCATCAATGAAAGAGGTTTTGACAAGAAGATTTGAACATGTAACCGACGGTAATGATAACGGATTTAATAAGCTGCCTGATATTATTTTGATGGATGGAGGAAAGGGACAGGTCAATATCTGTCTTCAGGTTATAGAGGAGTTCGGACTTCATATTCCGGTGTGTGGAATGGTAAAGGATGACAATCATAGAACCAGAGGATTGTATTACAATAATGAAGAGATACCTATAGATACACATTCACAGGGTTTCTTGCTTATTACAAGGATACAGGATGAGGCACATAGATTTGCAATAGAGTATCACAGAAGCCTAAGGTCAAAGACACAGGTTAAGTCTATACTTGATGATATTGACGGCATAGGAAGTGTAAGAAGAAGAGCACTTATGAAGCATTTTAAAGATATTGAAAATATCAGAAATGCTACTGTAGAAGAACTTATGAAGATAGAGGGAATGAATAAGAAGGCGGCAATTGCAGTAAATGAGTTCTTTATAAAAGCAAAGCAACAAAACGTTTGATTTTTGTTTGATATTAAAAATAAAAAAGGAGATTTTATGTTAAGACATATCGTAATGTGGAAATTTAATGACGGTGTAAATATTCCAAAGGTAGGAGAAGAGATAAGGACAGAGTTATTGGCACTATGTGAAAAAATGGATGAAGTAGTAAGAGCTGATATCATATACAATACACTTCCTACAAGTACACATGACATGATACTTTCAATGGATGTAGCGGATAAGGCGGCACTACAAAAATATGCAACATCAAGAAAGCATATGGATATTGTGGATACTCTTATAAATCCGAATACGAACTCAAGGGTATCTATTGATTACATGGTATAATACTTGTAACTGTTATCCTGCTTTATAAAATTTTATAAATATTTTTGTAAATATGATTTTACGGAAGGTTTTTGCCTTCCGTTTTTTGTATAATAATATTTTTGTAAAAATATTTTATATTCCAAAGAGTAGGAAGTATAAAATTTTAAGGGAGTTAGGATTATAAAACTATGTATAATTATAAATACAATTCATACTATATCAGTATGAATTGTTCTTTATTGTGAACATGAGAAAATTTTAACATATATCACTTGAATTAAAAACCGGTTGGTGATATTATCAGCATGTAAACAAGTTAGTAAAGCCTAACTAATTGCTTTTATTTTAAGGAGGTGCTTATGTGTTGGGACGGTTTTAAAGGAAGAAAGTGGCGTGACGATGTAGATGTCCGTGATTTTATACAAAATAATTATACAATATACGATGGAGATGAAAGTTTCATGGCAGGCCCTACAGATGCTACAAATAAGCTTTGGGCTGAGCTTTCAAAGCTTCAAAAGGAAGAGAGAGCCAAGGGTGGAGTTTTAGATATGGAAACCGAGGTTGTCTCTACAATAACCGCCTATGGTCCCGGATATATCAATGAGAATATGAAGGATCTTGAGAAGGTAGTTGGAATACAGACCGACAAGCCGCTAAAGAGAGCATTTATGCCGTTTGGAGGCATCAAGATGGCTGAGCAGGCTGCAAGTACATATGGATATGAGATTAATGAGAAGTTTCATAAGATTTTTACAGAGTATCACAGAACACATAATCAGGCTGTATTTGAGGCGTATACACCTGAAATGCATGCCGCAAGACATAACAGGATAATTACAGGGCTTCCGGATACATATGGCAGAGGAAGAATAGTAGGAGATTACAGAAGAGTGGCACTCTATGGAATAGACTTCCTTATAGAAAAGAAGCAGGAAGACCTGGCAAACTGTGGCGACGGTACAATGCTTGATGAAATAGTACGTCAGAGAGATGAACTTGGAATGCAGATAAATGCACTTAAAGAGATGAAACAGATGGCGGCATCCTATGGATATGATATTTCAAAACCTGCTAAGGATGCAAAGGAAGCGGTGCAATGGCTGTACTTCGGTTATCTTGCATCTATAAAGACACAAAACGGTGCGGCAATGAGTGTCGGAAGAATATCAACCTTCCTTGATATATATATTGAAAGAGATTTAAAGTCCGGAAAGCTTACTGAAAGCGAAGCACAGGAGCTTATTGATCATCTTGTAATGAAATTTAGAATGGTGAAGTTTGCAAGAATACCTTCATACAATCAGCTTTTCTCAGGTGATCCGGTATGGGCAACACTTGAAGTTGCGGGTATAGGTATAGACGGCAGGTCAATGGTTACAAAGAGTGACTTCAGATTCTTACATACACTTGAAAATATGGGACCTTCACCTGAACCTAACCTTACAGTGCTTTATTCAAGCAGACTTTCAAAGGAATTCAAAGAGTATGCATCGGCCGTTTCTATAAGAACAAGTTCAATTCAGTATGAGAATGATGATGTAATGCGTCCGATATGGGGTGATGATTATTCTATCTGTTGCTGTGTATCGGCTACAGAGACGGGTAAGGAAATGCAGTTTTTCGGAGCCAGAGCAAACCTTGCAAAATGTCTTCTCTATGCTATAAACGGAGGCGTGGATGTAAAGACAAGGGAACAGGTGGGACCGGCTTACAGACCCGTTACATCCGAGTATCTTGATTATGACGAGGTAATGGAAAAGTATGATTTGATGATGGATTGGCTTGCAGGGCTTTATGTCAATACTCTGAACCTGATACAATATATGCATGACAAGTACTACTATGAAGCTGCCGAGATGGCACTGATAGATACAGATGTCAGAAGAACCTTTGCAACAGGAATTGCAGGTTTCTCACATGTGGTTGATTCACTTTCCGCCATTAAATATGCCAAGGTAAAGACAATCCGTGATAAAGACGGTATAGTGACAGATTATGAGACAACAGGTGACTACCCGAGATATGGTAATGATGATGACAGAGCTGATGATATTGCGGTATGGCTTTTAAAGACTTTCCTTACAAAAATAAAGAAAAGACATACCTACAGAAATTCAGAGGCTACCACATCAATACTTACAATCACTTCAAATGTTGTTTACGGTAAAGCAACAGGAAGTATGCCTGACGGCAGAAAGGCGGGAGAGCCGCTGTCACCGGGAGCAAACCCAAGCTATGGTGCGGAAAAAAACGGTCTGTTGGCTTCGCTAAACTCACTTACAAAGTTGCCGTATGAATATGCACTTGACGGTATTTCAAATACTCAGACTATAAACCCGTCAGCTTTAGGACATGGTGAGGATGAACAAAAGAAAAACCTTACTCAGGTAATGGACGGATACTTTGATCAGGGTGCACATCATCTTAATGTAAATGTCTTCGGTACGGAAAAACTTATAGATGCTATGGAACATCCTGAAAAAGAAGAGTATGCAAACTTTACTATCAGAGTTTCGGGATATGCCGTTAAGTTTATTGACCTGACAAAGGAACAACAGCTTGATGTTATCGCAAGAACATGCCATGACAGGCTGTAATTAATATATTAATTGATAATGCTGCTTTTGCAGTGATAAATGGCTATGTGAAGTTTATCTTTGCATAGCCATTTAATTTTGGAGGATTTATGGAAGTAAGAGGAAATATACATTCATTTGAGACATTTGGACTTGTAGACGGTCCGGGAGTAAGATTTGTGGTGTTTGTACAGGGTTGTCCTATGAGATGTCAATTTTGCCACAACCCTGACACCTGGTCTACCGATGAAAATCAAAGTTTTACTGCTAAAGAGGTCTTTGATAAAGCAATAAGATATAAGCCTTATTGGAAGGACAATGGCGGAATTACGGTAAGCGGCGGTGAACCGCTTTTGCAGATAGACTTTTTGACGGAGCTTTTTAGACTTTGTAAGGAAAATGGTGTCAATACCTGTCTTGATACTGCCGGAGGACCGTTTAGCAAGGAGGCGAAATTCTTTGAAAAGTTTAAAATATTGATGCAATATACAGATCTTATAATGCTTGATATAAAGGAGATTAACAATAAGCGTCATAAGATACTTACAGGTATAAATAATGACCACATCTTAGAGATGGCAAGAACTATGGATGAAATGGGTAAAAAGATGTGGATACGTCATGTATTGGTACCGGAGAGAAGTGACTATGATGAGGATCTTAAGAAGTTAAGAGAGTTTATTGACACCTTGAAAAATGTAGAAAAGGTGGAAGTATTGCCATATCATACTCTTGGCAGACATAAATGGGATAATCTTGGAATCACGTATAAGCTGGACGGAATAGAACCTCCGACTAAGGAGAGGGTAAAAAATGCAAACATGATATTAAAAGGGGATAATATCAAAAAAATGTAATCAGATTGATACATGCCGAAAACAGATTTTTTAATACAGCAAAATTTACTTTATCTTAACCCGAAGTATGATAATATATATAAAAATAAATTATAGGAGAAAGAGATGAAATACTTCACTAATAAATATACAAAACTTCAGGAGATAAAGAAAAATATAATACAGGCGGCGGCTACATTAATTACCAATGCCAATTTAAAAGGATTTTTTGAAGGTAAGATATATAAGGGAAATACTAAAGTAGCCTGTGTTCCCGGACTGAATTGCTATTCCTGCCCGGGAGCAATAGGCTCCTGCCCGATAGGGTCGCTGCAAGCTGTAATAGGGAGCAAAAAGTTTAACATATCATATTATGTTTTCGGAATAATAATACTTATCGGGGCGCTATTCGGAAGATTGGTATGTGGGCTTTTATGTCCTTTCGGTTTTGTACAGGATCTTTTATATAAGATACCTACTCCGAAATTTAAAATACCTGTAAAAGTAGACAGACCTCTCAGATATTTAAAGTATGTAATACTGTTGGTTTTTGTAATATTGCTTCCAATGTTTTTGACCAATGCTTTCGGTCTTGGGGCACCTTATTTTTGTAAGTTGATCTGCCCGGCAGGAACTTTGGGAGGAGCATTACCTCTACTTGCAAAGAATGAAGGACTTAGAAGTACGATAGGCTTTTTATTTTTTTGGAAGCTCAGTATTTTAATAGTAGTAGTGGCACTGTCGATATTTACATACAGACCTTTTTGCAAATATATATGCCCTCTTGGAGCAATGTATTCATTCTTTAACAAAATAGGATTTTATAAGATGGAATTTGTTCCTGATAAATGTGTAAATTGCGGACTGTGTGAAAAGTCTTGTAAAATGGATATAAATGTGAGAGCCAATCCGAATTCCTTGGAATGTATCAGATGCGGAGCTTGTACTGCGGCTTGCAGACATTCTGCACTTACTACATCATATGCGGGATTTGCAGGATTCGGAAAGAAAAAAGAGGCAAAAAGTGTCGGAATAAAGAGTTGTGCAAGCAGTTGCAGAGGTTGCAAAAATGTGGAATAAGCTGTCTATAAGAATAAAGGTAACATTGCTTACAGCTGCGGTACTGTGTATTATCTCTTTATTGTTATTTATATTTAATGTAGAAAATGCTGCAAATATTTTTATAATTCCTGATAATGTGGATGTACCTTTTAACAGTGATGCCAGCTTTACCTTTGATTTTGATATTGCACAACGCATATTCAGAACAAACAGTTTTTATACATTAATAATCTTTTCCGTTGCCGGAACGGTATTGATGTGGTGGGTGGTAGGTAAGGTTTTGATACCGTTAAATAAATTCAGCAAAGAAATAAAGAAACTTGATATCACTAAAATTAATGACGATATACATATAGTTAAAAGTACTGATGAGCTTGGTGATTTGCAGAATGCTTTTAACTATATGCTTGGAAATATAAGAGATTCATATGAAAGGCAGAAAAGATTTTCACAAAATGCCGCACATGAACTGAAAACCCCTGTGGCCGCTATAAGGGCAAATCTTGAAGTGTTATATCTGGATGATGAGCCGAAGATTGAAGAGTACAAAGAGTTTGTGGAAGTTGTAAACAGGCAAATTGAAATGATGAACTCCATAGTGACCGGGCTTAGGCTCTTAAGTAATAAGGAAAGCTTAAATCTTGAAAAGGTTAGGTTATATCAGATTATAAATGAAATAGTTGAAGATTTAAAAGATAAGATCAGTGAAAAAAACCAGACTGTAAATTTGGTATTTGATAACCGGGATATGACTGTAGAGGCCGACAGGGTATTGATAAAGCAGGCTGTCTTTAATATTGTACATAATGCGGTGAGATATTCAAGAGAGAATGCATTTATAGAAATCAAGCTTAGAAAAAGTTTGCTGAGTATAAAAAATCATGGCGAAAGCATTCCGAAAGAAAGCCTTGAGAAAATATTTGAAGCCTTTTATTGTGTAGACAAGTCAAGAGCCAAAAAATATGGTGGAAGCGGACTTGGACTTGCAATAGTAAAGGAAATTATGGACAGACATGGCTTCAGTATAAATGCAAACAGTGTAGAAAATGAATTTGTTGAATTTATAATAGATTTTAAAGAATGATGAAAAGGATGATTATATGAAGGAATTTATTAAAAAAGCGGAAAAAAACAAAGTAATCCCTTATATAGCTTTGGGACTTGGTGTGGTAATGATCATTGCAGGTGTGATAAGAGAAGAGCATCTGATTGTATTAAAAAAAGCTGTCAATATATGTCTTGAATGTATAGGTATAGGATAGGAGAAAGAGATGAAAGCATTGAAGATTTTTGGAGCCACATTTTTATCTGTCTTACTCGGACTGATATTTTTTGTAATTACCGAACTTAGCGTATTTACTCTGAATTTTGCCTACAGTAAGACCGGGAATGCATTACTTGACTGGTTGACTCTGCCGCAGGAGGCGGACAGACTGTATTTGGTCGTTTATCCTCTTTCAATTTTTATATATTCATTGATATTTTTTAATTGGATAAATAAGAACAAGCCGAAAGAAGATGTACATTGGGATATAAAAACCGGTGTGATATGCAGCATAATGGCAGGTATAGCTTTTGGAGGACTGTCTACAGTGTGGGTGGAATTTTTGAAAAACACACCGTTGTCCGATGTGAGCTTTATAAAAAGAAGTCTGGAGTATTTAGGTGCATCTTCGGCAAATAAATCCATATCATCATTTATGATAACACTGGTGGTGGCCGGAGTTTTGGGTCCTGTTACAGAAGAGTTGATTTACAGAGGAGTTATTTTCGGTTTTCTTGAAAAAAAAGTAAACAGTGTATATGCCCTTATAATGTCTTCTCTTTTATTCGGAATTGTACATTTATCATTTGTTCAATCGGTATATGCAACCGTTATGGGTTTGATTGCAGGCATTGTGTATATGAAGACACGTAAGCTTATATGGCCTGTTATAATACATATAACTATAAATACATTGGCAACATATGAATTGACTTCAAATTTGATATGGGTGACTTTTACAATAATTATGTTTTTACCGCTTGGAAGTATGCTTTATAAACTGTTAAGAACAAAATCAAATTATGCATATTAAACTTTGCATCTTAACTTAGACTTAACCAAGGCTGTGTTAAGATATAGACATAAGATAAAAGATTATAAGGAGAACAGATATGAAAAGAAAATTATTAATTTTAGGTGTTGCTTTGATGATGATTGCAAGTGCAACAGCTTGCAGCAGTAAAAGCGGCACAACCAAGAAAGATGAAACGGATGTAAAAACTGAAAGCACTGTTGCAAGCACAGATAAAAAATCTGATAATTCAGAAAAATTTCCTGAATTTAAAGCAAAGACGGTGGACGGTGAAGATATAAGCAGTGATATCTTTAAAAACAGTAAGCTTACAGTGGTAAATACATGGGGAAGCTGGTGCGGACCATGTGTAGCCGAGATACCTGAGCTTCAAAAACTCTATGAGAATATGAAAGATAAGGGTGTGAATGTTGTAGGTTTGGCACAGGATGCCGGAACCGATATAGATGCGGTAAAGGATATTATCAGTAAAAACAAGGTCACTTATCAAAACATAGTGCCGGAGGGTGCTGTTACCGACTTTGTAATGGGTATTCAGGCATTCCCCACTACCGTATTGGTGGATTCAAAAGGAAATATAGTAGGAAAAATAGAGGGCGGCAGAAATTTGGAGGCATTTACACAAGCAGTCGAGGATGCATTAAGTAAGATGTAATAAGATACTTAAGTAAAGCAATACTTATAGGTATGGGTTTATTTTAAATATAAGCAGATTAAAAAGGAGAAAGATATGAAAAAAAATTTTAAAAAGATTATTATGGCGACAACAGTGGCAGCGGTACTTATGGCATGTGGAAGTAATGCCAAGGCGGTTGAAACAACAAAAGCCGAAGCGGACAGTACAGTGGCGGAGAGTGTTGAAGCAGATAAGGCAGGAATGAGTATAGATCCGAGTGCGGCTCCAAGTTCAGATATGTCCGCTGAAATGCCTAACCTGCCCGGTGCGGAAAACGGAAAGGTAAAATCAGTTACCGATAATGTAATCCGTATAGAGAGGATATCATATGTAAGCAATGAGGTTCAAAGCAGTGAGAGCGGCGAAAGTAAAGAGGAGACTCCGGAAGAAGTTGACTTATTAACAGATCCTTCAGGAATAAATTATGTAGATATGGCTACAGGTCTTGTAAGTGACGCTCCGAAAGCAGGTGATGAGATCTACGCATGGGTAGCTCCTGAATATATGGCAAGTATGCCTCCACAGGTAAATTCATATGTGGTTTTGACAAATGTAAAAAAAGACGACCTGCATATGCCTATGTATACCGACAGTATTGATAAGGTTGAAGAGGTAGACGGAAAAATTGAGCTTACAGATACTCTGAATAAGGCTAAGTGGACTTTGGATAAATCTGCAAAACCTGTTTTGGCATCAACAGGAAAGGAAGTGGATTTTTCTGAAATTAAAAAAGGTGACAGATGTTTACTTTGGTCGGAAAACTTTATGATTACAACTACAAGTACGGAAATGCCGAATATAAAGACAAACAGACTTGTTATCTTAAAGTAAACAGTTTTATCAAATAACTGATTCTACAGATAGGCCTTAAAAAGCTTATCTGTGGTAACAGATAAATATATATGAAAGGGAAAGAAAGTAATGAAAAAGAAACAGTTCAAGTTTAAGGGTGTAGTTTTAGCATGTTGTTTGGCGGCTTCAATGCCGCTTGGTGCGACAATTCCGTTTGAAATCAGTGCTATGGCGGATACAGGTACACAAAACCCAAAGCAACAGGATAAGCAGCAGCAACCTCAAAAACCGCAGCAGCAGAAGCAGCAACAGCCTCAAAAACCGCAACAACAGGATAAACAGCAACAACAACCGCAAAACGGACAAAATCAGAAAAAAAAGCCTTCAGATGTCGTAAGCCCTGAAAAACCGGATAAGGGAAAGAATACAGTGCCGGGCAAGGCAACACCTTCCGTACCGAAAAAACCGGGCGGTGGCAAAGGAAGAAGCAGAGGCGGAAGCGGCGGCTCAGGCGGAGGCTCAAAGAGAGGCGGCAGTACAAACAATAAAAACAACAATTCCTCAACATCAGGTGCATGGATAAGTGATGCAAAGGGATGGTGGTATAAGGAGTCAAACGGCTCATATCCTAAATCAACATGGAAAGAGATAAGCTATAACGGTGTAAAAAGCTGGTATTATTTTGACGAGCAGGGATATATGACAACCGGCTGGAAACTTATAAACGGAAAATGGTATTATATGTATGAAAGTACTGAAAAGCATCATATTAAAGGAAGTATGGCACGTAATACGAAAATAGGTGAATACAAAGTCGGAAGTGACGGAGCATGGGTAAAATAAATTATAGATAAGATAAATAATTTCCTAAGTATAAACTTAAAGGGCGGCACAAACTCTTAACAGATTTGTGCCGCCGCTTTTATATTATTTCTTTGGATAGTTGGTAAGAGTATTTCAATCTAAATATAATCTAAAAATGATGTAATTAAATGATAAGTATTTATCTGAATATATATTCTTTCGGATAAAAAATACTGTGATTTATTATTGACATAAAATAAATTTTTTGTACAATATAAAGGGTTATTTTTTTAACAAATGTAGCTTATATAAATATAAATGAAAGAGGAATGTATTATGAATTTTTCCAACACGGCGGCTGAGGTTACTTCCAATCTTATAGTTGCAGGTGATACTAAAGTAGGGCGCCCGCTCCATAAGACGGTTATCTTGGGAATATTTGCAGGTATGTTGATAGGTGCAGGTGCTATGGCAAGCAGTGTGGCTATACATGATATTGCAAATGCAGGGCTTGCCAGACTTGTTGCAGGTCTTGTTTTCCCGATAGGTTTTGTTATGATGGTACTGTTTGGCGGAGAACTTTTTACAGGAGCCTGCCTTATGATTATGGGACTGCTTAAAGGTAAATACAGCCTTATAAGTATGGTCAGAGTACTTATTACAGTATTCATCTCAAATCTTATAGGCGGAATTATACTTGCAATACTTGTTGCCTACAGCGGTCAGTTTAAACTTGGTGACGGTGCAATGGGTGCATTTACTATAAAACTTGCTCTGTCAAAGGCGAACATTTCTTTTGGGAGTGCCTTTATTTCAGGTATACTTTGTAATTTCTTTGTATGCTTCGGTGTTGTTATGGCAGGACTTTCAAAGGATATTTCAGGTAAGGTTTTGGCAAGTTTTTTACCTATTATGACTTTTGTTACCGGAGGATTTGAACACTGTGTTGCAAATATGTTCTATATTCCGGCAGGTATCTTTGCATCCTCAAATTCAAAATTTGCCGAATCGGCTATGACAAAGTATGGTATCTCAGCTGAAAAACTTGCTACACTTAATTGGCAGAACTTCTTTCTTAAGAATGAACTTCCGGTAACTCTCGGAAATATTGTAGGCGGAATGTTATTTATCGGAGTTGCACTGTTTATTTTATACGGAAGAGAAGAATAAACTTAAGTCATTGACATTTTTATTTTCAGTGATATACTTTTTATAAAATATAACTATATTAACGAGGGAGCTTATATTATAGGCTGAGAGGGAAGTGTGACTTTCGACCGTTTACCTGATTTGGATAATGCCAACGTAGGGAGATGTTTTTTACTTTCTTTTCAGGAGATACAGGTTCTTGTATCTCATTTTTTATTGCAAAATTTATCTAATATAAGTTTATAAGTTTTATAGAAAATAAGAAGGTAAGAATTATGTTAAAAGAAATGCTTGAAAATGTCGGAATAAAATCACCGTTGATACATAATATAACAAATTATGTCACTGTAAATGACTGTGCAAATATACTTCTTGCTTGTGGTGCAAGTCCTATAATGGCAGATGATTTGGAAGAGGTTGAAGATATAACATCTATATGTTGCGGGCTTAATATAAATATAGGCACATTAAATAAAAATACAATTCCTTCAATGTTTATTGCCGGTAAAAAGTCAAATGAATTAAATCATCCCGTATTGCTTGATCCTGTAGGAGCAGGTGCATCAAAACTAAGGACCAATACAGTTAAAGAACTTCTTGAAAAGGTAAAATTCAGTGTAATACGTGGAAATTTGTCGGAAATCAAAAGTTTGGCTCTTGGAAGCGGCAATACAAGGGGAGTTGATTCGGTAGAATATATAAATAAAGAAAATCTGGATACAGTGATTGATTTTGCAAAAGATTTTGCATTAAAGAATTCAGCCATAACAGTTATAACATCTGTTGTAGATATAGTTACAGACGGTAAAACAGCATATTGTGTATACAACGGTGATAAGATGATGAGTAAAATCACAGGGAGCGGATGTCAGCTTTCAGCAATGATGGCGGCATATATAAGTGCCAATCCTAAGGATATATTAGAAGCCGCTCTTGCCTGTGTATGTGCAATGGGATTTTGCGGTGAAATTGCAAAAAAACGTATGGCAGATAAGGACGGTAACAGCAGCTATAGAAATTATTTGATAGATGCCGTTTATAATCTCACACCGAATGAACTTGAAAAGGAGGCAAGGTATGAGATTAGATAAGAAGTATATGCACCTTTATGCGGTGACTGACAGAGCATGGACAGGTAAAAAAACTTTATATGAGCAGATAAATGAGGCACTTAAAAACGGTGTGACCTGTGTACAGCTTAGGGAAAAAAATCTGGATGAAATCAGTTTTATAGAAGAAGCAAAGAAAATATCCGAATTATGCAAACAGTATAGTATTCCTTTTATTGTAAATGACAATGTAAAGGTGGCTGTTGCTTCAAATGCCGACGGAGTACATATAGGGCAGGATGATATGAAGCTTAAAGATGTACGTAAGCTTGTCGGTGAAAATATGATAATAGGAGTTTCGGTTCATACTGTGGATGAAGCAAAGTCGGCACAAGAAGACGGTGCGGATTATATAGGTATAGGAGCGGTATTTGAAACATCTACAAAAAATGATGTAGATATTATTCCATATGAAAAAGTGAAATCTATATGCGAAGCTGTAGATATACCTAAGGTTGCTATAGGTGGAATAAATGCTGAAAATATATTGAAACTTAAGGGCAGCAAAATAGACGGAGTTGCGGTAGTTTCTGCGATATTCGGTGCAAAAGACATAGGAAAAGCTACAAAAGAACTTGATACTTTGGTAAATGAGTTGATTTAATTGTTGGGAGGTATTATGAAAACAGCATTAACAATAGCCGGAAGTGATTGCAGCGGCGGTGCAGGTATCCAGGCGGATATAAAAACAATGACTGCAAATAATGTATATGCAATGAGTGTAATAACGGCACTTACAGCACAGAATACTACAGGTGTATCAGGAATTATAAATGTAGATACCGGTTTTGTAAAGAAGCAGTTGGAGAAGGTTTTTGAGGATATTTATCCTGATGCAATAAAAATAGGTATGGTGTCTTCATCAGAAATTGTAGATATAATTGAATATGAGCTTACAAAATATAAGGCAAAAAACATAGTACTTGATCCTGTAATGGTGGCTACAAGCGGAGCGGGATTGATAGAAAACTCTGCAATAAAATCATTAAAGGAAAAACTTTTCCCGACAGCAAAAGTTATAACACCTAATATTTTGGAAGCTGAAGTACTTTCAGGTATAAGTATTAAAGATGATAAAGATATGTTAAAGGCTGCAAAAAAAATTTATGAAAATCATGGCTGTGCAGTACTGTTAAAAGGGGGACACAGTATAAATGATGCAAATGATTTATTGTATGAAAACGGAAAGGTAAAGTGGTTCTTTGGAAAACGTATAGATAATCCTAATACTCATGGCAGCGGCTGTACACTTTCATCTGCAATAGCTTCTAATCTTGCAAAGGGATATTCTCTTGAAGAATCTGTAAAAAGAGCAAAGAGCTATATATCGGAGGCTCTTCTTGCCATGCTTGATCTTGGAAAAGGAAGTGGACCTTTAAATCATGCCTTTAATGTAAAAGGAGAGTATGCAAAGGAGAGTGATAATGAGTAAGCGTACATCAGTATTTGAAAACGGTCTAATCTGGTTTGGGGCTGCGGTATCTATAGCGGAGATTTTAACAGGAACATATTTTGCATCTTTAGGATTTTTTAAAGGCTTATTTGCAATAATTCTTGGCCATATAATAGGATGTATTTTACTTTTTTTGGCGGGTTTGATAGGTGCAAAGACCAAAAAAAGTGCAATGGACACGGTAAAAATAAGCTTCGGAGTCAAAGGAAGCACCTTTTTTGCAGTACTTAATATTATGCAGCTTTTAGGCTGGACAGGTATAATGATTTATGACGGTGCTTT
This sequence comes from Lachnoanaerobaculum saburreum DSM 3986, assembly GCF_000185385.1. Lineage (GTDB taxonomy): Bacteria > Bacillota > Clostridia > Lachnospirales > Lachnospiraceae > Lachnoanaerobaculum > Lachnoanaerobaculum saburreum. The sequence continues at coordinate 1,846,247 of NZ_GL622296.1, read as the reverse complement.
GGCCGCAGGGGGAATACTTCCCGTTGGTCATATTATATGGTGTCCGATTATCGGAGGACTTATTTTGATATGGATACTTATAGGGATTAAAAACCTTGGAAAAATAAATATAGTCGCCATGTCGGCATTATTTATAATGACAATTATCCTAAGCTTTATCATATTTAGAGGTGGAACGGCCTTTGATACAGGTGATAAAAGTATGAGCTTCGGTGCTGCACTTGAACTTTCAATAGCCATGCCGCTTTCATGGCTGCCGCTTATAAGTGATTATACAAAAGAAGCCGAAAATCCTTTTAAGGCTACTGCTGTAAGCAGTATTATATACGGTCTGGTAAGTATTTGGATGTATGTTATCGGAATGAGTGCCTCATTATTTACAAAGGAATCCGATATAGCTCAAATTTTATCAAAAGCCGGATTCGGTATAATGGGACTTTTGATAGTGGTACTTTCTACAGTGACCACAACATTTTTGGATGCATATTCTGCGGGAATATCAACAGAATCCATATTTGCAAAATTAGAGTCAAAGTGGATGGCTGTAGTTGTTACAATCATAGGAACTTTGGGGGCAATCATATTACCTATGGATGATATAACAGGATTTTTATACTTTATAGGATCGGTTTTTGCACCTATGATTGCAATACAAATAGCTGATTTCTTTATATTAAAAATAAGTCATGAAAAAAATAAGTTTTCAATACAAAATATTCTTATATGGGCTATAGGATTTATAATATACAGAGTATTGATAAAGACGGATACACCGATAGGAAGCACTGTACCGAGCATGATAATTACTATATTTATATCTGTTTGTGTAAATAAAGTATTTATAAAAAGAAAATTCGTATAAAGGAGTTAAAGGTAAAATAAAAGCCGATATTCGGCATATTCTACCTATAAAAACGACCTCTAAATATCAGATTTTTGTTCTGAATTTTGGGGTCGTTTGTATTATTACAGAATATTGCTTCTTTTATTTAGACAAATATTTGCTGTGGATTTTCTTTTAATAAGTTTTGCATGTAGCAAAAATGTACTTATAGGTATATCATTTAACAGACTTGAAAGTGCAAAGAATCCGCTTTTGCCAAGTTCCACTCTGTCCTGTTTAACAGTGGTAAGCGGCGGTGATGTATATGCCGATGCCGGCAAATCATCAAAGCCTATAATACTTATATCTTCAGGTACTTTATAGCCGAGCTGTTGACACTTTATAATTGCCGCCAAGGCTATATTATCATGGCTGCATATAACAGCTGTCATTCCGGCTTCCAAAAATTTAGGCAGATACTTTTCTGTACATTCAAAGATATGGTAGGAGCATCCTGTATTTGCAAAAGCGGTTCTAAGTCCATGGCGATGCATGGCACGCAAAAAGGATGCATGTCTCATCTGAAGTACATAAGAACCAAGTGAACCGCTAAGGTAGGCTATATTTCTATGTCCAAGATTGGTAAGATGAGTAAGTGCCAGCTCCATTCCCTCATCATTGTCAATACCTACATAGGCGGCAGCAGGATTTCCTATAACATAATTGTCAAAAAGTACAGCCGGAGTGCGACTGTTCTTAAAATCTTTAAGCCATGGTGCGTTGAGCGAAAATCCAAGTGCAAATGAGCCTGCATAGCCATGTTCAAGCATAAATACATCATAATGTGTATTTATTTGTAATACACTGTTAACAGGTACTATCTCCACTTCAAAGCCGGCAGGCTCGGCCGACTGACGAAAACCCATAATAATATCATATGCAAAGTGATTCGGCTCTTCATATTCAATATTTTCTTTTTCTACTAAAACACAGATTTTTTTTACTGTATTCTTATATCGTCTAAGTTTTGTATAATCCAGTGCAACTGCAGTTTCCAGAACTTGTTTGCGTAAATTTTCGCTAATATCAGGCGCATCATTCAGTGCTTTTGACACAGTACTCTTGGAAATTCCCATTTTATCAGCAATATCCTGTATTGTAGTCATAAATTAATATCCTTTCATAATAAAAGAAAATCATTTTTATATTATTATATAGAATATTATT
>NZ_GL622296.1:1770662-1844086 GCF_000185385.1 Lachnoanaerobaculum saburreum DSM 3986 | reverse complement strand
CATGAAAATTGATTGACTAAGAATTAAAAAAGATATATATTTACATTAACGAAACAATACGAAAATTTAATCTGGAGGTAGTAAGATTATGAGAAGAGGTCTTGCAAGATTTCTAACAGGAATCATGACTTTGACTCTGGTAGCGGGGCTTACAGGATGCGGCGGCAGTAAGAGTGCTAACGGAGTTGAAAAGGTCAGGCTAATGGTTTGGTCACCGTCGGAAGATCAGTCAAAAGACAATGGTGAGTGGCTTCAGACAATGTGCAAAAGTTTTGCAAATCAACATCCTGAATGGGATATAACCTTTGTCTACGGTGTTGCAGATGAGGCAACTGCGGCGGATCAGGTATCACAGGATCCTGATGCAAGTGCCGACGTGTTTATGTATGCAAATGACCGTATAACCAATCTTATAGATGCAAAGGCAATTGCAAGGTTTGGCGGCAAGTATAAAGACGCTATTGAATCAACTAACTCAAAGGAGCTTTTGGATTCACTGAGAGTAAATAATGATATTTACGGTGTACCGTTTACAACAAATACATGGTATATGTTCTATAATAAGTCTGTATTTTCTGATGATGATGTAAAAAATCTTGATACAATGCTGAAAAAAGGTACAGTATCTTTCCCATTAGTCAATTCATGGTATCTTCCGGCATTTTATCTGGGAAACGGATGTACGTTGTTTGGAAATAAAAATGATGAGTCAAAGGGGGTTGACTTCGGCGGTGAAAAGGCGGTAGATGCTACCAACTATGTAATTGATTTGGCGGCCAACCCGAATTTTAAAATTGATGCGGACGGTTCAGCACTTGCAGGTCTTCGTGACGGCAGTGTAAGTGCAATGTTTACAGGTTCATGGGATGCGAATGCTATTAAGGAAACACTTGGAGATAAGATGGGTGTTACTTCACTTCCTACTTTTACTGTTAACGGAACCAAAAAGCAGATGCTTGCTTATGCAGGTTCAAAGGCAATCGGTGTAAATTCACACAGTGAACATATGGAACAGGCAGTTGCACTTGCGGTATATCTTGGAAGTATGGAGGCACAAAAAGCACACTATGAGATGAGAAATGTTATACCATGTAATACCGAGCTTTTAAAGGATCCGAAGATTTCAGCCGATGCACTTGTTGTGGCACAGAATAATACTTTTAACAACACTTCAATTCTTCAACCTTTTGTGGCGGCTATGACCAACTGCTGGACTCCGGTTGAAAATATGGGTAAAGGAATCAGAAATAAGAGCGTAACACATGATAATGCCAAGGAACAGACAGAAGCAATGAATGCGGCAATGAACAGTAACGGAATCAATTAAGAGGTAGATAAATGGGTTTATTTAAAAAAAGAATTAATGAATTTCCAACGCCATATACTTGCAACAATGCAATAAAAGAAGGCGGATTATCAACAAAACTTTCAATGATCCTGATGGGATTCGGAAATATCGTCAACGGACAGGTTATTAAAGGACTTATATATCTTTTCATAGAGATTGTGTATCTTGTCTATATGATAGTGCAGGGAACAGGCTTTATAGCAGGTCTCGGTACACTTGGAAGTGCAGAGCAGCAGGAAGTGTGGGATGAAGCAAAGCAGATCTACACTTATACAAAAGGTGATCAGTCAATTCTTATGTTGCTTTACGGCGTAACTGCAATCTTACTTACCGTTCTTATGATATTCATTTGGAGAGGTACATTAAAGAGTGCATATAAGGCGGAATGTCTTCGCAAAGAGGGTAAACATGTAAATACCTTTTTAGAAGATTTGAAATCACTTTTACATGAAAATCTGTATCGCCTGTTTATGACACCGCCTACAGCATTTGTATTTGTATTTACCATACTTCCACTTGTTTTTATGATCTGTATGGCATTTACCAACTACAGCCGTATAGATAATCATTTGATGCTGTTTGACTGGGTCGGACTTGAAAATTTCAAGACATTATTTGATTCGGGAAGTATACTTGGAAGTACATTCTGGTCAGTACTTGTATGGACTGTTGTCTGGGCATTCTTTGCAACATTCAGTAACTATATATTCGGAATGATTTTATCACTGCTTATAAACAGAAAGGGAACAAGGGCAAAGGGATTTTGGAGATTTTGTTTTGTACTTTCATGTGCAGTTCCTATGTTCGTATCACTTCTTATAATGCGTACAATGTTACAGCCGGAGGGTGCCGTAAATGTACTTCTTAGAAACCTCGGACTTATTGCAGGTGATGCAAGTCTTCCTTTCTTTACAAATCCGACATGGGCAAGAGTGACGGTTATTATCATAAATATCTGGGTCGGAGTACCTTATACTTTGCTTCAGCTTACAGGTGTATTGCAGAATATCCCTGAAGATCTGTATGAGGCTGCAAGGGTTGACGGAGCAAATGCAATACAGACCTTTACAAAGATTACATTGCCATATATGCTCTATGTTACAACACCGTACTTGATTGTTACATTTACAGGTAATATAAATAATTTTAATGTTATCTATCTTTTGTCAGGAGGAGACCCTGTAACTGACCTCTCTTCAACAGCAGGTAAGACAGACCTTTTGGTTACATGGCTTTATAAATTGACAATTGATAAGCAGTATTACAATATAGGTGCCGTTATCGGAATTATGACTTTTATCATTTTGGCAATCGGCGCACTGTTTACCTATAGAAACAGTAAATCATATAAGGAAGAGGGAGGATTCTAATCATGGCAAAACAATTTCAGTCTGCAAAAAAGAAGAAAATGATAAACAATACTGTTGTACATATCATTCTTGCAGTATTAGCTGTCATTTGGCTTTTTCCGATATTTTGGGTAATTCTGACAAGTTTCAGAGCTGAAAAGGGATCTTATGTATCAACCTTCTTACCAAAGGCATTCACATTTAGTAACTATGAAAAATTATTTAATGATACAACTATTTTGAACTTTCCGCAGATGTTTATGAACACTTTATTCATTGCGATATGCTCATGTATCCTGTCATCATTTTATGTGCTTGCAGTTTCATACTGTCTGTCCAGAATAAAGTTTAAACTTAGAAAGCCGTATATGAATATGGCAATGGTACTCGGTCTGTTCCCGGGATTTATGTCAATGATTGCAGTATACTTTATTTTAAAGGCTGTGGGACTTACTGAAGGCGGTCTGATAAAACTTGCTTTGATACTTTGTTATTCAGGCGGTGCAGGACTCGGCTTTCAGATAGCTAAGGGATTTTTTGATACTATTCCTGTGGCAATAGATGAGGCGGCACTTTTGGACGGATGTACCAGATGGCAGATTTTCAGCAGGATTACATTGCCGCTTAGTAAGCCTATTATTGTATATACGGTTCTTACATCATTTATGGCTCCATGGCTTGACTTTATCTTTGCGAAAGTTATTTGCAGAGCCAACTCGGATCAGTACACTATAGCTATCGGACTGTGGAAGATGCTTGAAAAAGAATATATTGACAGTTGGTACACAAGTTTTGCGGCGGGAGCGGTACTTATTTCTATTCCTATTGCACTTTTATTCCTGTTTATGCAAAAATACTATGTAGACGGTGTGTCAGGTGCAGTTAAGGGGTAGTAATGGAAAATATAATAAAACTTAAAGATTATTATTCATCAAAAGAGTTCCTTGAGAATTTTATTTATGAAGGAAATGACCTTGGTGTAAGTTGTAATGAAAGGAAAACGACCTTTCGACTGTGGTCACCGAATGCCGACAGTATCTGCCTAAATCTTTATAAAACAGGTGATGCAAATAAACCTTATAAACAAATCCCTATGAAAAAAGAGGATAAGGGAGTCTGGAGCTTTGATATTGATAAAGAGCTTCATGGAGTTTACTATGACTATTTGATCACAAGAGACGGGAAAGAGGTTCTGACTGCCGACCCTTATGCAAAAGCCTGTGGGGTAAACGGTCTGAAAAGTATGGCAGTTAATCTTAAAAGAACCGACCCTTCAGATTGGGAAAAGGATAAATCGCCCAAAAAAGGTACTGAAAGGATTGTATACGAGCTTCATGTGAAAGAATTTTCCTATGACAAGTCAGGCGGATTTCCTTTAGAGTATCGTGGAAAGTATAAGGCTTTTACCTGTAAACATACAACTTTAAATAATGACGGTATTCATCCTACAGGACTTGATTATCTAAAAGAGCTTGGTGTGACACATATTCAAATCATGCCTATGTATGACTATGGTTCTGTAGATGAAACTGATGACAGTGAGTTTAACTGGGGATATGATCCTCTAAACTACAATGTACCTGAAGGTTCATATGCTACAGATGCCTTTCATGGCGAGGTTCGCATCACTGAGATGAAGGAGATGATACAGGCTATACATGGAGCCGGCTTCGGTGTGATTATGGATGTGGTTTACAATCATACTTATTCTCTTGATTCATGGTTTCAGAGAACACTGCCATGGTATTTCTACAGAGTATTTGATGACGGAACCGTCTCTGACGGTTCCGCCTGCGGCAATGATATAGCAAGTGAAAGAGCTATGTGTTCAAAATATATTTTAGAGTCGGTACTGTACTGGGCCGATGAGTATCATATTGACGGCTTTCGTTTTGATCTGATGGGATTGATTGATGTGGATTTGATGAATAAAATCCGAAAAGAGCTTGATATAAGATATGGTAAGGGTGAGAAAATTATTTATGGCGAACCATGGTCGGCTACCGATACCGCTATAGAGTATGGAAAGAAACTTGCCGATAAAGCCGGTATAGCTCTTTTAGATGAAAATATCGGGGTTTTTTGTGACAATACACGTGATGTAATAAAAGGCTCTTCACTTCGTTTGAAAGAAGTCGGGTTTATAAACGGCGGTAAGAACAAAGAGGATGAGATACTGGCAAGTGTAGGTGCATGGTGTAATCCATATTATAATAAAGGGTTTAATGATGTAAAGTCACCTTCACAGATAGTCACATATATTTCGGCACATGACAATTATACACTTTGGGATAAATTAAGCAAAACGGTTGCAAAAGATGAAGTTATGCGACTGAATAAAATGGCAGCGGCAATTTATATAACTTGTCAAGGTACTTTGTTTTTCTTATCCGGTGAGGAGTTCGGAAGAACAAAGGGTGGGCTTGACAATACCTACAATATGCCTATTTCAATAAATAGACTTGACTGGGAACTTGCATGGGAAAATAAAGAGTTGGTTGATTACTATAAGGGTCTTATTGCACTAAGAAAACAACTTAAGGGGCTGTGTGATAAGTCTGCCGGAAGCTATAAGCATATCACTAATATGTGGAAGCAAAAACAGGTGGTCGGATTTACTATAAATAATGATGAAACTTCTTTGTGGAGTCAGGTGAATGTTATTTATAACGCTTCAAAAAAAGATTTTGTAGTTGAGTGTTCGGACGGAGACCGGGAAGTGCTTTGTGACGGAAATGACAGTAGACTTTGGCAAAAAAATGTAAGTGCTGAAAATTATATAAAGGTACAGCCACAGAGTGTACTGATACTTGGAAAAAGATAATATAAAGGAGAGATAATGGAATTTACCGGTGTATACCATAGAACATCAGAACAGATGAGTTATCCACTGGATAAGGACAGACTTATTATAAATTTAAAAACCGGATATGATGTGAAGCAGGTCTTTATCCACTACGGTGACCCGTTTGAAGCCGGAATATTAGGTGGCAATGAGAAGTGGACCGGCAGTAGAGAAGAGATAGTCTATAAAAAGCGTCTGTCACATCAGATATGGTGGACTACAACTCTGCTTCCAATGTATAAGAGATGTAAGTACTTTTTTGAATTACATACGGAAGACAGTATTTGGTACTATTTTGAAGACGGATTTTTGACAAAGGAACAATTCCATATGACCGGCAGAATGTTGCAATGTTTCATTATGCCATGGATGAATCCGTCTGATGTAAATATTACTCCTGCATGGGTAAATGAAACCATATGGTATCAGATTTTTCCGGACAGATTTTGTAACGGTACCCCTGAAAAAAATGCAGATGATATTTTGCCTTGGAGAGATCATGGAAGTGTAACCAATTATGAGAAATTCGGCGGCAATCTGGAAGGAATTCGCCAAAAACTTGACTATTTGCAAAATCTTGGAGTAACAGGAATTTATCTAAATCCGATAATGGAGGCCGAATCAAATCACAAATATGATACAACTGATTATACAAGGATTGATCCTTCCTTTGGAGACAGTGATACTATGAAAGCACTTTGTATGGAGGCTCATAAAAAGGGCATCCGTATAATGGTAGATGCGGTATTTAACCACTGTGGAAGAAAGTTTATGCCATGGACGGATGTGCTTAAAAACGGTAAAACTTCAAAGTATGCAGACTGGTTTATGGTGGAAAACTGGGACGATATTAACAAAGCAGGTGATACAAGAGATAAAAGGTACTATTCATTTGCATTTGCAGATAAAATGCCGAAGCTGAATACCAATAATGATGAGGTGATTCAATATTTTTGTAAAGTATGTGAAGACTGGATAAGCGATTTTGATGTAGACGGTATACGCTTTGATGTAGGCAATGAAGTATCACACAGGTTTTTAAAGAAAATCAGAGCGCATTTAAAAGCTATAAAACCGGATATCTATCTGCTTGGAGAAATTTGGCATGATGCGATACAGTGGCTACAAGGTGATGAGTATGATTCAGTGATGAACTATCCTCTTCTTAGCGGAATTCATGATTTTTTCTTAGATAAGACTATGAAAAAGAATGAGTTTGAGTATATGGTAAATCGCTGTTATACAATGTATATGCAACAGAGCAATAATGTATTATTTAATCTACTGGACTCACATGATACGGAGAGGCTTATGAATCGCTTCCATGATTTGGATAAGTTCTATCAGCAGCTTGCAATCCTCTTTACTCTTCCGGGAAGTCCATGTATCTACTACGGTACAGAGATAGCAATGGAGGGGGCACATGATCCTGACTGTAGGAGATGTATGCCATGGAGTGAGATTGACAGCAGTGAAAATATAGAAAAGATTAATACAATGAAAAAGCTTATAATGCTGAGGAGAAATGAGGAGATGTGCAGAAGTCCACATTTCCATTTTCCACATAGCTATGAAAATGACAGATGTGTGGAGTATATCAAGATTGATGAAGATGGAAATAGGATGGAGGTTCTGATAAATGCTTCAGATGTTCCGATTAAAGTAAACTTGGAAAAAGAAGTTTTATTTTCACGAAAGTTTGACGGGAAAGTACTTGGAGCTAACGGAACTTTAATTCGCAGGATTTAAAATAAAAAGGAGAATAAAAGGTATGTCATTAGAAGAAATTTTAAAGAATAAGCTCGGCAAAGAAATTGCGGTTGCTTCAGATGCGGAAATTTATACAGCACTTTTGAACATCACAAAAGAGAAGATGGAGAGCATGGAACACAATACAGGAAACAGAAAGCTATATTATATATCAGCCGAGTTCCTTATCGGAAAGCTTTTGTCAAACAATCTTATAAATCTTGGAATGTTTGATGAAGTAAGAGAAATACTTGCAAAGAACGGCCATGATATAACAGCAATTGAAGATGTGGAGCCTGAGCCTTCTCTTGGAAACGGCGGACTTGGTCGTCTGGCCGCATGTTTTCTTGACTCTATTGCAACACTTGGGCTGAACGGTGACGGTGTAGGACTTAACTACCATGACGGACTTTTCCTACAAAAATTTATAGACAACAAGCAATATGAAGATAAGAATCCATGGATTACAGATAACAGTTGGCTTACAAGGACCGGCGTAAGCTTTGAAATTCCATTTAAGGACTTTACATTAAAATCCGCTATGTATGATATTGATGTTCCGGGATATCATCAAAGCAAATGTAACAAGTTGCATCTTTTCGATATTGACAGTGTAGATGAGTCTATTATCAGAGACGGTATAAATTTTGATAAGTACGATATCCGTAAGAACTTAACATTATTCTTATATCCGGATGACAGCGATGAGGCAGGGCAGTTGCTTAGAATCTACCAGCAATACTTTATGGTAAGTAATGCGGCACAGCTTATTTTAAAAGAGGCCGAGGAAAGAGGTGTAGATTTATACAAATTGCATGAGCATGTATGTATTCAGATTAATGACACTCACCCGACTATGGTTATTCCTGAGCTTATACGTATCTTAACACAGCAAAAGGGCTTTAACATGGATACTGCTGTTGATGTGGTAAGAAAGACCTGTGCATATACAAATCATACCATACTTGCCGAGGCACTTGAGAAGTGGCCAATCAGCTACCTTGAGAAGGTGGTACCGCAGTTGATGCCTATTATCCGTGAGCTTGATGCAAGAGTAAGAAGAGAGTTTAGTGATGAGAGAGTATATATAATAGATAATCAGGATCGTGTACATATGGCACATATCGATATTCACTACGGCTATGCGGTAAACGGTGTTGCGGCTCTTCATACAGAGATATTAAAAAACTCGGAGTTAAAGCCTTTCTATGATATATATCCTGAAAAATTTAACAATAAGACAAACGGTATTACATTCCGCAGATGGCTCATACATTGTAATCATGAACTTTCAGAGTATCTGAACGAGCTTATAGGACCTGAATATATGGATGATGCCGACAATCTTGAAAAACTTCTGGCTTATAAGGATGATGAGAAGGTTTTACAAAAGCTTAGAGATATCAAAAAAGATGCTAAAATTGAGCTTAAGAAGTATTTAAAGCAGACACAAAACATTGATATTGATGAGAACTCGGTATTTGATATTCAGATAAAGCGTCTGCATGAGTATAAGAGACAGCAGATGAATGCACTCTATGCGATTTATAAATATAAAGAAATCAAAAAAGGTCATTTACCGAAGCGTCCAATCACCATGATATTTGGAGCAAAGGCTGCACCGGCTTATACTATAGCAAAGGATATTATTCATTTGATTCTGTGCTTACAGCAATTGGTGGACAATGATCCGGCAGTAAGTCCGTACCTTAAGATAGTTATGGTAGAGAACTACAATGTTACAAAGGCTGAAAAACTTATTCCGGCTTGTGATATTTCCGAGCAGATTTCACTTGCATCAAAAGAGGCTTCAGGTACAGGAAATATGAAGTTTATGTTAAACGGTGCCGTAACTCTCGGAACGGAGGACGGTGCCAATGTAGAGATACATGAACTTGTAGGTGATGACAATATCTATATCTTCGGTAAAAAGTCTGAAGATGTAATAAAGCTATATGAAACAGGTTCATACTCATCTGCCGCTATCTATGACAATGACCCTGAGGTTGAAGAGTTGGTAGATTTTATTATCAGCAAAGAACTTATACGTATCGGAGACCCGTTAAATCTTTGCAGACTTTATAAGGAGATTGTAAACAAAGACTGGTTTATGGCACTCCTTGATGTGAAGGAATATATAAAGATAAAAGAACAGATGTTAAATGACTATGAGGATGAGACGGCTTGGTCAAAGAAAGCACTTGTAAATATAGCAAAGGCGGGATTCTTCTCATCAGACAGAACTATCGCAGAATATAATAAGGATATCTGGCATTTATAAGGAGATATTAATGAAAAAAACAGGAATTTTAATGCCGGTTTCAGCTCTCCCGTCCACAACCGGAGTGGGGGAGCTTGGCCGGGCTTCCTATCAGTGGATTGATATAATGAAGGAAAACGGTGTAAAGATCTGGCAGATTTTACCTCTAAATCCTGTAGGATACGGAAATTCACCTTATCAGCCGTATTCTTCATGTGCGGGAGATGAGCTTTATATCAGTCTTGATTTACTCTATGATGCCGGATTGCTTGATAAGAAACCTGATACTTTCAGAGAAAATGCTAAAAGCGTTGACTATACGGCTGTAAGAGCTTTTAAGGAGAATTACTTAAGAGAGGCTTTTGAGAAGTTTTTAGTAAAAAACGGTAATGAAGAGCCGGCATATAAGGATTTTATATCACAGGAATGGGTATATACTTATGGAGTATTCCGTGCTTTAAAGCTTAGAAATAAAGGTGCCTGTTGGAATGAGTGGAAAACTGAGGATAAAGATTGGCCGAACAACAGAAAGCCTCTTACAAAAGATGTGGAAGAAGAGGTAAGATATCAATGTTTCCTTCAGTATATTTTCTTTACTCAGTGGATGAATGTAAAAAAATATGCCAATGAATCCGGAATTGAGATTATGGGTGATGTACCTTTTTATGTGGGTCTTGACTCTGTGGATGTGTGGAGCGGAAAGGAGAATTTTTTACTTGATACTGACGGAAGGCCGGTATTTATTGCAGGTGTACCGCCCGATTATTTCAGTGCTACAGGGCAGAGATGGGGTAATCCTATCTATGACTGGGAGTATCTAAAGAAGAACGGATATAAATTTTGGGTGGACAGAATAGGCTACAGCAATAAATTATTTGATATTATCCGTATTGATCATTTCCGGGCATTTGATACTTTTTGGAAAATTCCGGCTTCCTGTCCTACAGCTGTAGACGGAGAGTGGATTGAGGCACCCGGCTATGAAGTAATTGATACTTTAAATAAAGAAATACCTGATGTGAATCTTGTGGCTGAAGATCTTGGCAATTTGCGTCCGGAGGTATTGGAGTTAAAGGATCACTACCATCTAAAGGGGATGAGGATTCTTTTATTCTCTATTGATACGAACGGAAAGTATGCCCGTGATATTTCAAAAGATATAGAAAATATTATATTCTATACCGGAACTCATGACAATGACACCTTGATGCAGTGGTATAAGGGATTGACTGTAGCTGCCAAAAGAAAGGTAAGAGAGTTTTTAAAGAAGCAGGGTATTAAATCAGGCAGTATAAAGGACAGACTCTTGACCTATGTGTTAAACAGTAAGGCGGAGTATGCTATCATACCTTTGGCAGATATTATAGGACTTGGCAAAGAGGGTCATATAAATACCCCGGGAACTGTGGGCAGCCCGAACTGGGAATGGCATATGACAGATTTTAAAAAGGCCGTGGAAGAACTGGCAAGGTATAAAAAATTAATAATTAACAGATAATTAAAAAGTGTAAAAACTTTTTTTGGAACGGTTTCTTGGGAAACCTTATTATACTTGATTTTAAGGATATATTGTGCTATCCTTAGCATCATTGTACATAGATTTTATGTTTTTGCATAGGAAGTTGGGTGAGAATCCCACACAGGGACGCTACTGTAATAATAATAGACCCTATATGCCACTGTTTAACAATGGGAAGGCCGGGTCTTCTGATAGCTTTATCAGAATTTAAGTCAGGATACATCTATGTACTCTTATATATGGAATTTTTCGATCTCAAAAATATCCGTTTAATTTTATAAATCAATTTCAGATACCGTCTTTTGCGGTGTCTTGATTTTGTGTGTAAATAGACTGTATACAATGAGATCTAAGGGTATTTTAATATACTGCTCATTGTGTACAGTTTTTTTATAGGAGGTTTCATGGCACATCAGCATGGTGGATATTATTCCATAGATTTATATGCTTTTCATTCAAAGTTAAAAAGTGTAAATCCGGAGTTTAAGTTAATATCTGCACTGGTTTCACTTATTTTGACAATTACATTAAATAATATATATGTTTCAATATATGTATTTTTTACTATGCTTTTTGTAAGTGTTGTTTTAGGTGGAATGGATGTAAAAGAGTATCTTTCAATGTTTATAGCACCGTTCAGCTTTATTGTTTTAGCATGTATAGGTATTGCTTTAGGACTTTCTTTTCATGAAAGCGGAGAATTCAGTATAAGGCTTGGAAGCATATATATCTATACTTCCCAATTTCAGATTATAGTGACTATGAAACTGGTAATCAAGGTATTTGCCTGTGTAAGTATTATGCAAAGCCTTATACTTTCTACTATGCCGTATGAGATAATAAATGCCCTTCGAAATATGCATTTGCCGAAGCTTTTGGTGGAGCTTATGAATCTTATATACAGATTTATATTTATACTTATAGAAAGCTATATGAATATGCAAAATTCAGCCATATCAAGGCTTGGTTATCGCAATTTTAAAACTTCTATGATGAGTTTTGGAAATATTGCAAGTAATATACTTATAGTATCGCTAAAAAAAGCCAATGCATACTATACAGCTATGGAAGCAAGATGTTTTGATGGAGATTTGAATTTTTTGCAGGATGAAAAGAGACTATATATTAGAAATATACTGTCAGCTGTTTTATTTGTTTTACTTATGTTTTTTATATGGATTGTCAGTTTAAAACTTAAGTTTCCATTTGCAATATAGTTTTAACATAAGGAGATCGTTTATATGGATGATGTTATATTAAAAGCTGAGAATATTCATTATTCTTATGATAGTGATAAAAAAGCTCTAAAAGGAGTATCTCTTGATATACATGAAAAAGAGCGTTTGGTCATTCTCGGTGCAAACGGCTCGGGAAAATCAACATTTTTTTTAAATATCAATGGAGTGCTGAAGCCTGAAAGAGGAGCTGTTTACTATAAGGATAGACTTATAGATAAATCCGGTATCAAAGAACTTAGAAAAAATGTAGGTATAGTTTTTCAGGATGCCGACAATCAGATAATAGCTTCAAGTGTAAGAGCGGAGGTCAGCTTCGGTCCTATGAATCTTGGTCTGAGTAGGGAAGAGGTAAAAAAAAGAGTTGATGATGCACTAAATTATATGAATATTCATCATCTGATAGACAGACCGCCACATTACCTAAGCGGTGGAGAGAAGAAGAGAGTCAGCATTGCAGATATTATTGCTATGGACTCAAAGATAATTATTTTTGATGAGCCTACAGCTTCCCTTGATCCCAAAAATGTTGTTATATTTGAAGAGGCTCTTGATAAAATGAGTGGAGACGGCAAGACATTGGTTATATCTACACATGATATTGAGTTTGCATATCGTTTTGCTGACAGGATTGTTGTATTTTGTGATGGAAATATAATAGCTGACGGTAGTCCGATAGATGTGTTGGACAATGAGAAAGTTTTAAAAACGGCAAATCTTAAAAAGCCGATCCTTCTTGATGTTTTTGAGACTCTTGTGGAAAAATCTATAGTTACAAAAGATATTGTTCCGCCAAGAAATATTGAAGAGTTCAGAGATATGTTTGTTTCTCAGGCAAAAAGCTTGAGTTAATATAAATTTTTTATAGGAGGAAAAATGAAGAGAAAAGAAAAAAATTTCATTGTTTTGGCAATTTTATTTACTTTCAGTTTTGCACTGCCTTTTAACAGTAATGCCATGCATATCATGGAAGGATATTTACCTGTAGGGTATTGTGTAGCGTGGGGGCTTATTTCATTACCTTTCCTGATAGCAGGATACCTGTCTGTCAAAAAGACTGTAAGTAAGGACAGAAGGTCAATTACACTTATAGCTATGTCAGGTGCATTTGTCTTTGTCCTGTCTTCACTTAAGATTCCGTCAGTTACAGGTTCCTGTTCACATATGACAGGTACAGGACTTGCAGCTATTCTTTTCGGACCAAGTGCGGTAAGTATACTTGGTATTATAGTACTTATATTCCAGGCAATTCTTTTGGCACATGGCGGAATTACAACACTTGGGGCAAATACTTTTTCTATGGCTATAGCAGGACCTTTCGTTTCATATGTTGTTTATAAGATTTGTAAAAAGGCTAAGGTAAGTGATAATATTTCAATATTCCTGGCGGCATTTCTTGGTGATTTGCTTACTTATGTTGTTACTTCATTCCAACTTGCACTTGCTTATCCTATGAAGCAAGGCGGCATTATGGCTTCTGCCGGAAAGTTTTTACTTGTATTTGCACCTACACAGGTACCGCTTGCTATAATAGAAGGTCTTTTGACTGTTGTTATTATTATCGGTCTCAGAACATATGCACAATCTGAGCTTAAAGAAATAGGATTTTTAGATGGAGGTGCAAACTGATGTCAAAGAATAAAAAAATTGTAATAGTTTCACTTATAATAGTAGTATTATTGGCACTTGTTCCTCTTTTAACTCTGAAGAATGCGGAGTTCGGAGGTTCAGATGATGCCGGAAGTCAGGTTGTTTCTGAAATTCAGGGTAAAGAGTACGAGCCTTGGTTTACTCCAGTTATAGAAACTATAATAGGTAAGGAACTTCCGGGCGAGGTTGAGAGCTTACTTTTCTGCGTACAGACCGGTATAGGAGTCGGTATCTTTGCATTCTATATGGGAAGGTTTGTAGAAAGAAAAAAACAGGAAGAGAAAAAATAAACTTACAAAAGGATTTTAAGTTATTTGAGCTTGGAATCCTTTTTTGAGAAAAGCAGTCAGAGAAAACGGCATTCCGTTTGAGCTAAAAATTGTTCTACGGACAGATATATAAAAGGAGCATTATTATAATGAACTCTAAAAAACAGGCCTTTATGGTGTCCGCAATGAAATCAGGTAGCGGTAAGACACTTATTACTCTTGGGCTTATAAATATATTTAAAAGAATGGGAAAATCAATTTCCATCTATAAAACAGGTCCTGACTATATAGATACAATGTATCATGAAAAAATTGCAGGTTCACCCTCTACAAATCTGGATCCGTACTTTTTGGAGCCTGCGTTTAAACCCGGTGAACTGAAAAGGCTTTTTTTTAGAAACTTTAAAAATGATATTGCTATAATAGAGGGAGCAATGGGGCTTTTTGACGGTATATACGGAGAGGGAAAGCGATGCAGTGCCTGTAGTGTATCTGAAGAGCTTTTTGTAGATGTAATTATGATTGTTGATATGGATGAATTTGACAATTTGTTTATATATCTGCAAAGTTTTAAACATCGTGTAAAAGCTGTGATACTAAATAAAGTGGGAAAAAATGCAGATATCAATATGATAAGATTAAAAGTCAATGAAATGGGTCTTTTTTTAATCGGATATTTACAGTTTGATACAAATTTTTACATTGAAAGCAGGCATCTGGGGTTGTATGAACCTCAAAAAAGTATTTTTGATATAGTAAATAATGTATCGGATAAGCTTTCAAAGACATTGGATTTTACTATGCTTGAAAACTTTTATGTTGAAGAGCCGCATGACACCGATATTTATAATGATAAGAATATCCATAACGTAGATTTAAATATAAAGCAAAATAGATATCGTCTTGCCTTTGCCTTTGATGAGGCATTTTCTTTTACCTATGAGGAAAATATAAAAGTTTTAGAAGAATACGGCTTTGAGATTGTAAAGTTCAGTCCGATACATGATAAAGTTTTGCCTGATAATATCTCCGTATTATGGCTTTCAGGCGGTTATCCCGAGCTTTATGCAAAAGAGTTGTCTTCAAACATATCTATGCTTAAGAGCATTTATAATACAAATATTCCGATTATAGCGGAATGTGGAGGTTTTATTTATCTGCATGATTTCTTTGAGGATGGTGTCGGCAATAAGTATCCGGGTGTCGAACTGATAAAGGGCAAAGCATTTAAGACAAAAAAACTTGTAAGATTCGGCTATATTGAAATAGAAGCCGGGTCTGAGAGTATTTTGATGAAAAAAAATCAAAGGATTCGCAGTCATGAGTTCCATTACTATGATTCGACCTGCAATGGGGAATATGCCCATGCCATAAAGGCCAATAAAAGTAAGGAATGGGATTGTATAAATGCCTCTAATAATATCTTTGCAGGCTTTCCACATCTGTATTTACGTGGATATGAATTTTTGATACAGAATTTAGTTTCATTTTTAGAAAGAGAAAGAGATGTATAGATTACCTGATTTGACAGAAATACAAAAAGATTTATTACTGGAATTTTATAAGTTCTCCGATACCATTGCTCCCACATCAAAAAGCTATATACAGCTGTCAAAAAGGCATTGGGACAGTATTGCAAAACCGCTTGACAGTCTGGGAGAATTTGAAAAAATCTTCCAGAAATTATCAGCAATATATGAAAGTGAAATCCCTGATATTTCAAATAAATGTATTACTGTAATGTGTGCCGACAACGGAATAGTAAAAGAGGGTATCTCACAGTCAAACAAGGATGTTACCTTAGCCGTTGCTAAGAGCATGGCAATCGGAACCTCAAGTATTGCAGTGCTTTGTAAATCTGTTAATTCTAAGCTTATGGTTTTTGATATGGGAATTGACAGCTTTGATACAGAAATATACTCACTTGGTGTACTTAATCATAAATTGATGCATGGCAGTAATAATTTTTTAAAAGAAAAGGCAATGCCGCTTGATATTACAATCAGAGCGATACTTACAGGAATCAATACAGTAAAGGAGCTGAAGGAAAATAAAGTTACAGTTATCGGCACCGGTGAGATGGGGATAGGAAACACTACAACATCCTCCGCACTTTCTGCCGCAATGCTTAATTTACCTGTAGAAACTGTAACAGGTCGCGGTGCCGGGTTGGATGATACCAAATTAAAGAAAAAGATAAATGTTATATATAAAGGTATAGAAAAATACGGCTTTAGAGATAAGTTATTTTTAGACAGTATAAATTCAGATGATACAAAAGTAAGAGTTTTGGCAATACTTGATTTACTCTCATCTGTGGGAGGCCTTGACATTGCTGCAATTACAGGCGTTTTCATTGGAGGATGTATATACAAATTGCCTATAGTTATAGACGGAGTTATCTCTGAGGTTGCTGCCGCTTTGGCATATTTTCTTAATCCGCTTTGTAAGGAATATATGATTGCCTCACATCTAAGCCGTGAGCCGGTAGCAAGCATTATCTTTGACATGTTGAAGTTAAATCCCGTTATAGATGCTTCATTGGCACTTGGAGAGGGTAGCGGCTGTGCTATGCTTTTTTCACTTCTTGATATGATCTTTGAGATTTATACTAAAAATGCCTGTTTTTCAGATATCAAAATAGAAAAATATAAGAGATTTGTATGATGATATATATTTACGGAGGTGTGGCAAGTGGCAAATCGGAGTATGCGGAAGAACTGATTTCAAAAAGTTTTGAAAGAAAAATCTATCTTGCTACTATGGAAAATGATGGGGATTTTGCAAAAAAAAGAATACAAAAACATTTGTTACAAAGAGCATCTAAAAATTTTATCACTGTTGAAGAACCGAGATATATAAGTAATATAAATATAAATAGTGATGACAATATTTTGCTTGAAGATTTGACAAATCTACTTTCCAACAATATTTTTGATAAAAACGGACTGAAATATGCTCCTATAGAGATTACAGGAGAGATTTTTTCTGATATAATTGAACTTGAAAAGAAATGTAATTCTCTTTTTATTGTAGGAAACGATATTTTTTCTACAAAGAGAAATCAAAGTAAAGAGTTGGATATCTTTATAGATTGCCTTTTTTCTTTACATCAGAAAATAACAGATAATGCAGATAGAGTAGTTGAAGTGATTTATGGGCTACCCTATAACAGAAAGTAAAGATGATAAATGTATTAAAGTCAATGGCAATAACTTTTGCCATGTATTCAAAGCTTCCGGTCAGGAGTTTTGAATGGAAAAAAGAAAATATGAAATATTGCCTTTTATTTCTACCGGTTGTCGGTATAGTAGAGGGGATTTTTTTGGTTTTATTTTCTATATTTTTAAGTAAATTGAAGGTGAATTCCTTTTTAGTTGCAGCGATACTTACCGCACTGCCTATTTTGTATACAGGCGGCATACATATGGACGGCTTTCTTGACACTATGGATGCACTCGGTTCCAATCAAACCAGAGAGAAAAAGCTCAGTATACTAAAGGACTCCAATTCAGGAGCATTTGCTATAATCGGCGGACTTGTATATATCCTTTTATATTTTGCCGGAATGCTGTCCGTCAATAACTTTACAAAAATATATATGCTGGCGATTTCATATATGTTAATCAGAGCATACAGTGCATTGTCTTTAACAGTCTTTAAAAATGCAAGAGGAAGTGGATTGGCTTTTGAGTTTGCAAACAAGAGTCTTATTTATATCAATAGAATAGTATTGCTTTTATTTATTTGTTTTGGCAGTGTGGCTATGATAGCAGTAAATGTAAACTATGGATTGCTTTGTTCAATTGCCGCCTTTTTGGTCTTTTTGTTTTACAGAGTAAAATCTTTTGAAGAATTTGGAGGTATTACAGGTGACCTTGCAGGCTATTTTTTGCAATTAGCTGAGCTTGTGATTGTCTTGGTTCTTGCATTGGCACCTTAAGTAAAAATGATTTATCTTTTGGCATTTTTATGCGGTTTTATATTAGACTTTTTTATTAGAGATTTTGAAAAAATCCCACATTTGGTACGATTTATCGGAATTAGTGTCTCTATTTTTGAAAAGCTTTTCAGAAAAGTTTTTAAGTCAAATATCGGGCTGTTATTTTCAGGCTTACTTATTGTTTGCTTTAATATATTTATCTGGGGCGGACTTGCATATCTTATAAACAGTTTTGTATATAGAATAAATATTTTAGCGGGCTTTGTAATAGAAAGTTTTCTGTTCTTTCAAATATTTGCAAAGGCTTCACTTAAGTTTGAAAGTATGAAGGTGTACTATGCAATAAAAAGTGATGATATAGAAAAGTCCAGAAAGGAACTTTCTATGATAGTAGGCAGAGATACAGACAGACTTGACTACGAACATATCATAAAGGCGGTTATAGAGACTGTCGCTGAAAATATGTCTGACGGTGTTGTGGCACCATGGTTTTATGCAACACTTGGAATTATAGCAGCGGTTTTCAACAACAGGTTTACAGGGCTTATCTTGGTACTTCCTATAGTATATAAGACAATAAACACTATGGATTCTATGATTGGGTATAAGGATGAAAAGTACTTTTATATCGGAAAGGCGGCAGCCCGACTTGACGATATAGTCAATTTCCTACCTGCCAGATTTTCAGCCTTTATATTACTTTTTGTTATATTCATTATATCCGTAACCAAAAACAATTCTATAATATTTACAAGATCACTGAAGTCTTTTGTAAAATACAGATATATCCATTCCAGCCCTAATGCCGGTCAGACTGAGAGCATTATTGCAGGATTTTTAGATACAAAGTTACTTGGTGATGCCTTTTATTTCGGCAAACTTGTTAAAAAGAGAAGTATAGGAGACGGAAATACAAAGGTTAAAGCTGATGATATAATTGCAGTAAATAATATTATGTATTTTGCTTACATAGTATTGCTGATAATAAATTTAATAATTGGGGGCATAATATGCTTTATTTTATAGGTGCAGGCGCAGGAGATCCTGAACTTTTGACTGTCAAAGGAAAAAAAATTATTGACAGTTCGGATATTATTATTTATACAGGTTCTCTTGTAAACAAAGAATTATTTACAGATATTAAGGAAGGTGCAAAGCTTATCAATTCTGCATCTTTAAACCTTGATGAAGTGCTTGAGATTATATTTGATTCAAACTCTAAGGGATTAAATATTGCCAGAGTTCATACAGGTGATCCGTCAATGTATGGTGCTGTAAGAGAGCAGATGGCAGCTCTTGATAAGGCAGGTATAGAATATGAGGTAATCCCCGGAGTCAGCTCCGTATTTGCAGGTGCTGCCGCCATAAAGAGAGAATTTACTCTGCCGGGAGTGACACAGACACTGATTCTTACAAGGATGGCAGGCAGAACACCTGTACCTGAGTCTGAAGATATTGAAAATTTGGCAAAAATACAGGCAAGTATGGCAATTTTTCTTAGTATTGCAAGTATTGATAAACTTGTAAAGAAGCTGATGACTTCATATCCTAAAGAAACACCGGCTGCGGTAGTATATAAGGCCAGCTGGCCTGAACAAAAAATCATTATATCTACTCTTGAAAATATAGCCGATAAAGTGAAAGAAGCAAATATCAATAAAACTGCTATTATATATGTGGGCAGATTTCTTGCAGATGAGTTTGAACTTAGTAAGCTCTATGACAAGCGTTTTAGTCATGAATTCAGAGAGGCAAAAGATGCATGGAGGTAGGTTCTTAGAATATACCAAGTCCGGAAAAAGTTTTATTGATTTTTCTGCAAGTATCAATCCCTATGGGCTGGATCAAAAACTGAAAAAGATTTTAATTGATTCCATTTCACTTTCAGAACATTATCCGAATGAGGATTATTCTGAAATAAAGGACGTAATAAGTAAAAAACATAGTGTAAACAGGGATAATATTTACATTGGAAACGGTGCAAACAGTATTATATTCAGGCTTTTTCAAGTATTTAAAAACAGTATAAATATATGTATTCCTGTACCAAGCTTTGAATCCTATAGATTGGCGGCCGAATCTGTAGATGCTGATATCACATATTACCATATGAAGGATCTTTGTATCCATGAAGATATAATTGATATATTGGCAGGTAATATTGATGTACTTGTACTTGCAAATCCTAATAATCCTACAGGATTTATAGTGGAAGAAAGACTGTTATATAAGATAATTGAATACTGTAAAATAAAAAATATTTTTATCTTATTGGATGAATGTTTTTTAGACTTTATAAAAACCGGTGAGCAGTATTCACTATGTGGCAAATTAGATACTTTTGACAATATGGCAATACTTAAATCTCTTACAAAACTATATGCTTTTCCGGGGCTTCGCTTCGGATACCTGCTTACATATAATTGTGATATAATGTACGGACTGAAAAAACTTACACCGTCATGGGAAATAAATGCTTTGGCACTTGAAGCTGCCGGGTATTCACTGAAACAAAATATGGACTCTGTTATTGAAGAAATTCAAAAAGAGAAGAGTATTTTATCAGATAATTTAGAGAATTCAGGTATAGTTACATTTCCGTCCAAGGTAAACTTCCTGCTTTGCAAATACAAAAAGAATTTGTCAAAAGAACTTTTAGAGCATGGAATAATTGTCAGAGACTGCTCTGATTTTATCGGCTTAAATGAGAACTATTTTAGAGTGGCGGTCAGGACAAATCCTGAAAACAATTTACTGGTTGATACAATACAAAAAATCATTAGGGGGTAGTTTATGGCAAAGGTTATAATGGTTCAAGGAACTATGTCAAACTCAGGTAAGAGCTTTTTAGTTGCCGGACTATGTAGGATATTTAAAAGAATGGGATTTAGGGTGGCACCATTTAAAGCACAGAATATGGCTCTAAACTCTTTTATAACTGAAGACGGACTGGAAATGGGCAGGGCTCAGGTTATGCAGGCAGAGGCTGCCAAGGTAGCGCCTGATGCCTGTATGAATCCTATACTTTTAAAACCTACATCAAATACAGGAAGTCAGATAATATTAAATGGTAAGGTCTATGCAAATATGAATGCAAGAGATTACTATGCTCATAAGAAAAGTTTTATTCCGTATGTAATGGACGCTTACAATAAGCTTTATAGTGAATATGATATCATTGTAATAGAAGGAGCCGGCTCACCTGCCGAGATAAATCTGAATGAAAATGATATAGTGAATATGGGACTTGCAAAACTTGTAAATGCACCTGTGATCTTAGTGGCTGATATTGACAGAGGTGGAGTATTTGCCTCTATCTTCGGTACAGTGGCACTTTTAGACAGTAACAGTCAAAAAAGGCTGAAAGGTATTGTGATAAATAAGTTCAGGGGTGAAAAGACTTTGCTTACTCCCGGATTTGATATGCTGAAAAGACATTTTGAAAAGCTGAATGTGAATATACCTGTTATAGGCGTTATACCTATGACTGAGATTGATATAGATGATGAGGACAGCTTATCTGCCGGACTTGATACAACTCATACTGAATTTTCAAAAAATAAGATAAATATTGCAGTGGCCAGACTGCCTCATATCTCAAATTTTACTGATTTTAACCCGCTTGGCAGAAGAGAAGAGGTGGTACTGAAGTATATCAACTCTCCAAATGAAATGATTGATGCCGACCTTGTAATATTGCCCGGCTCAAAGAATACCTTGTATGACCTCAGATGGCTAAAAAAAAGCGGCTTTAATTATAACAATCTGAAAGATAAAAATCTTATAGGTATATGTGGAGGTTTTCAGATGCTTGGAAATATCTTGATTGATGAGTTCGGTGTAGAAGAGGGAGGCTCTGAATATGGACTTGGTCTACTGAATTTCAGTACTGTTTTTGCTAAGGAAAAGACTACAAGGCAAAGTGTGAGTCAGATAATAAATCGGCCAAACTTTGTTGCCCGACTCAAAAACATTACTATAACCGGATATGAGATACATATGGGTACCACTGTAGATGCACATGAGAAGTATTTTACAATATCTGATATTAATGAAAACGGCGGTTTTGTAAACAAAAATATACTTGGCACATATATGCATGGTATATTTGAAAATGACAATTTTGTGGACGGTCTGATAAGAGGGTTGATTAAAAATACCGGTAAAGATATTAAGCCGGACGGTAATATCCTTGACTTTGAAAGTTATAAGGACTTACAGTACGAGCTGCTGGCCAATCTGGTGGAAGAGTCATTGGATATGAAAAAAATAATGGATATATTAAATATTGAAAAATAGAAAGGCGATTTTATGTTGCAGATAAGACCTGAAGATATAGAGAAAAAAAGTTTTGAAATACTTACATCAAAAATGGATGAGGAAAGATTAAAGTTTTATAGTGCAGATGAGCTGTTAGTAGTAAAAAGAGCTATCCACACTACAGCGGATTTTGATTATCAGTACAATGTTATATTTCAAAATAATGCAATTGAAAGTTTAAAACATTGCATACAATCAGATTCTATGATTTTTACGGATACAAATATGGCACTCAGCGGTATCAATAAGAGGATACTGACAGGTAAGTTTTGCATAACCCCACATTGTCTTATTTCAGAAACCGATACAATTGAGTATGCCAAGAAAAATAATACCACCAGAGCGACGGCCTCCGTTGATTTAGCTTATCAAATGTGTGATAAAAAACAGGGTTCCAATAATGAAAAAAAAGTACCTATAGTATTTGCAGTGGGTAATGCACCTACAGCATTGATTAGGATTAATGAATTATTATATAAATATAAGCCGGATTTTATTATTGCGGCACCGGTAGGATTTGTAAATGTGATAGAAGCAAAGGAACTTATAAAACAAAGCAATATACCGGCAATCATATGTGACGGTAATAAAGGCGGCAGCAATGTCTGTGCCGCAATTATCAATGCGGTATTATTACAGATGGTATAATATGACCGTTATTTTAAGAGTGTAATACTGTTAATGGAGTTATTGTAATAAATAGCTCTATATTTTTATTATATCAACTATGCGTTAAACTTGAATTTTGCGAATAGTTATATATAGCATATTTACTAAATATATAGTTGCCGGGAAATGTATCTTCCCGGCAACCTCATCATACTCATATTAAAAACGCTTATATACTGGAAAAGCTTCTACGTTGACATTTCCGGCAATCCACTTATACGAATTTATTTTTGTATTCATCATAGTGATAATCAATCATCTCAAGCTTTTGCTTTATCTCATCTTCATTTAAATTATTCTCTTTACAAAAATCATCTAATGATGAATTAAAATCTCTAAGTTTTGTATTTACAAATGATAACAATATCACAGGATCTTTTGGTAATGTCATATTACTCATCCCAACTATGATATACATTCTGTACATCATCCTCAGCATCTAAAAGATCAAGAATACGATTCATCTTCTTAATATCTTCCTCATCACTTAAAGTAACCCAATTTTGTGGAATCATTGTAATCTCGGCATCTGCCATTGGAATACCCAGTTTTTCAAGACCCTCTCTTACAACCGAAAAATTATCAGGATCTGTTAAAATCTCATAGCTGTCTTCTTCTTCACTGAAGTCTTCAGCTCCAAGATCAAGTGCCGTCATCATAAGTTCATCAGAGTCCATATCACATTCTTCCTTATCTATGATAATCTGACCCTTCTTGTCAAACATAAATGATACACAGCCCTGTGTCCCGATATTTCCGCCACCCTTTGTAAAAGCCGCTCTTACATTTGCTGCGGTCCTGTTCTTATTATCTGTTAAAGTCTCTACAATGATTGCAACACCGTTCGGACCATAGCCCTCATAAGTGTTTTGCTCATAGTTTACAGAATTGATATCCCCTGCGGCCTTTTTGATACCTCTTTCAATTGTATCATTCGGTACATTGTTTGCCTTTGCCTTTGCAATAACATCTCTAAGTTTTGAGTTATTGTTCGGGTCGGGTCCGCCCTCTTTTACCGCAACTGCAATCTCTCTTCCGATTACAGTAAAAATTTTGCCCTTTGCAGCATCATTTTTTTCTTTTTTATGTTTAATATTTGCAAATTTTGAATGTCCTGACATATTTTCTCCTTTATCTACTATACAGAAAACCATTTTATACTTAAATTATTTTGCTGTCAATTATATAGCATATTTTTTGGTTATCTTCTGCTGTCACTATTCTTCTTTAAGCTCCTCATCCTCTTTTAATTTTGTCACCTTAATGGTGTTAATTGTCCTGTTTGACACCTTTAACGCCTTGAATTCATATCCATGCATTATGATATCAAACTTTTCATTATCTTCAGGTATCCTGTCAAGTCCGGATATCATAAGTCCGTTTATAGTATCAAAATTATCAAGCTCCTCTTCATCAAATTTTATATTTAGAATATCTTCAATATCAGATAAAGGTGTCATTCCTTTTATTATAAACGATCCGTCTGAAAGTTTCTTTATAAGTTCTTCATCCACATCATATTCATCCAGTATATTTCCGACAATCTCTTCCAGTATATCCTCCATTGTAACAATACCCGAGGTCTGTCCATATTCATCCACAACTACCACCATATGATTTTTATGTGATTGCATCTCCTTAAATAAGGTATTCAGACTTTTATTTTCCGGAATAAATACAGGCTTTCTAAGTATATTCGGAATATTCTTAATAGCTGTATTTTGATAATTACTTGTATTCTCACATATTAAGGCATCTTTCATATTCAAAATACCCATGATATTGTCAATGTTTTCATCATATACAGGATATCTTGTATTATTGCCTGTAGTCAGCATAAAATCAATGACCTCTTGTAAGGTGTCCTCACCGTTTATAAATACAACACTTTTTCTATGTGTCATTACATCTCTGGCCTGCTTGTCATTAAGCTCAAAGATATTTGTAATCATTTCAGCCTCAGAGCCTTCAAAAATACCCTGTTCATGACCCTCGTTTAACATACTTACTATATCTTCTTCACTTACAGTTTCCGCCTGCACTTTTATATCTACTCCAAAAAGCTTAAGTATAATATACGATACGCCGTCAATGATAAATATAATCGGTGACAATAAAAACATCAGTACGGCAGATATTCCCATAAAGGTATATACACTTTTTTTAGGTACTTTTCTTGCAAGTTTGTTCGGCAAGGATATTCCGAATATAACAAACAGAATACAAAAAATCACAACAACAATAAAAATTGAAATACCTACAGCCGGTGATACAGGTAAAGTATTCAGCAGTTTATCTTTAATAACATTGCTGAAAGTCCTTACAAAAAACCATCCAAGAAAACTTACAGACAGTATATTTACTATATGTGTACAATAAAGCACCTTATCCTTTTTTTCTAAAAAATACTTTAATCTGTATTCTTTCTTGTCTTCCTTATTGTTTTCTTCAATATCTGAGTTGCTCAATTCACGTAGTGCTGAGTTAAATGAATGAATTGAAAAATTGATAAACAACACAATTATAGTACTAATAATTAGTAATGCCGAATGAGCATCGTCCATGAAAATCTCCTACTTATCTAATATTTCTAATTCTAATATTTTTAATATTAAAATTAAGTACACTATATTATAGTATATAAATCCCTTATATAGTCCTTTTTCCCTATATATTTATCTTTACAATAGTAAAGTCTGGGTACTCTTTTATTAATGCCACAGATAAATTCATATGAAAAAGTATTTGAATCCCCGGTTAATTCATCTACAGTAATCTTATTGCCTTCACTTTCACCAAGGATTACTACTCTATCTCCTATTTTTGCATTATCCACAGCACTTACATCTACTATTGTTTGATCCATGCAGATTTTACCCAGTATATTACATCTGACACCATGAATCAGCACATATCCTTTATTGCTTAAATCCCTTGGATAGCCGTCAGCATAACCGATTGAGATTGTCGCAACTCTCATATCCTTATCTGCAACAAATGTTGCACCGTAACTTACACATTCTCCGGCATTTATTTGCTTTATATATGTGACGGTTGAATAAATACTTAGAGCCGGTCTGTAATCAAGGCCATTTAAGTTGACTTCTCCTGAAGGTGCGATACCATACATTGTTATACCGCAGCGAACCATATCAAATTCCGTTCCTATGCGGTTTAAAATGCCGGCGGAATTAGAAGCATGTGCAATCTTAGGGTCAATACCCATATCATGTAATGTATGTAAAAAGTTTGTAAACAGAAGGTTCTGCTCTTTTGCAGAAGTAAGATCACTTTCATCTGCACTGTGAAAATGTGTGAATACCCCCTCTATCTCAATATTTTCCATATCATTTATTTCTTTTATAATATCCGCACTTTTTTTTGTGGGTTTAAAGCCGATTCTGTTCATTCCGGTATCTATTGCAATATGGATTGCCGCCTTTTTGCCCATCTGTTTTGCTTCTTCATTTATTTTTTCAGCCTGTTCAAGTGTGAATACCGATTCTCTTATATCAAAAACTATAGATTCCTTGTAGCTGTTTCTTGGAATGCAGGCAAGTATCAAAATAGGCTTTGTAATTCCATGATACCTTAGATTAATACCCTCCTCAAGTGTAGCCACACAGAAAAAATCCACAATATCTTCTATATATAATGATACCGGCACACTTCCATGTCCATATCCGTCCGCCTTTACAACCGCAGCCAGTTTCATATCCTTTTTCAGTGATTTTTTCGTCACCGTCAAATTATGTTTTATAGCGTCCAAATCTACTTTTGCATAAGCTCGTTTATATGAGTCCATCTCTCTTCCTTCTATTTAGTACCTCTCCTATATTATCAAGTATATCTCTTGCAATAATACTATGTTCTCCCTTTTTTTGCCCTGCCAGGCTCCCTGCCAGTCCATGTATATATACACCAAGTGCCACAGCTAAATCATCTTCTATTCCAAGGCAAAACATACCTGCTATTATACCACAAAGTACATCACCGCTTCCGGCCTTTGCCATAGCAGGAGTACCCGACTTATTGACAAAAGTATCTTCCTTGGCCGCAATCACACTTTTATGTGACTTCAATACTACTGTAATGCCATATTTATTTGCATATTCTCTTGCGTATTTTTGTGTATCTGCAAGTATCTCATCTATAGATACATTTATAAGCCTTGACATCTCTCCGACATGAGGTGTGATAATGATATTGTCTGTATAATACTTGGTTAATGAATTATCAGAAGCAATTATATTAAGTGCGTCCGCATCTATTATCATCGGCACATAGCACTCTGATAATACATATTCCACAATAATTTTTGCATAGTACTCAGTGGAAAGCCCGGGACCGAGTATTACAACACTTGCCCGGTCAAGGCATTGCTTTATCTTACTTAATAAACTCTCCTTATTCTCAAATGCCTCTCTCTCATCATAGGTTGTAATAACGGCTTCAGGCAGCAGTGTCTGTAGAATTGTCCGATTCTTATTTACGGTAAGTATCCTTACCAATCCTGCACCTGAGCGATACGCCGCCATAGAACTGAGAAAAGCGGCACCGCTCATACCGTTGCTTCCTGCAATGACAAGCACATGGCCGTAACTGCCTTTATTGGCATTTTCTATTCTTTCAGGAATATATTTTAATACAGTTTTATCCAATATTCTCATATATATCTCCCAATATTAATTAACCATTAATCAACTTCTATTACCACCATTGCAACAGCTACAGATTTTGTATTGCTTATGGATACATAAATATTTTTTTCATTGATATCCTTTAAGTGAATATTTGAATGATTGGAAATTCTTATAAAAGGTTTACCGTATTCATCTCTAAGCACTTCAAAATCCTTCAGCTTGATACCTCTAAAACCTAATCCTAATGCTTTCACAAAGGCTTCCTTTGCAGCAAAATTGCCTGCCAGAAAACTTTCTGTATTTCTTTTCCTTGCCATTGCAATTTCACTCTCACTAAAAGCTCCTTTTAAAAAAAAATCTTTTTTTATTGCTCTTGATATTCTGTCTGTTTCTACTATGTCGGTTCCGATACCTCTAATCATATTTTCCTTCAAAAGGTATTGCATCCATATTGCTGACCCTGTAGGACAGTCTCATCAAAGACTCTGACAGATGTACATTTTCCACCACCACATCATCAGGCACTGCAAGATCTGTGTGTGCAAAGTTCCAAATTGCCTTGATTCCTGATTTTATAAGCCTGTCTGCAACCTCCATGGCTCTTGCTTTAGGTATAGTGAGTGCCGCAATCTGAATATCATTTTCTGTAATGAACTTTTCAAGACTGTCTAATGAATATACTCTTGCACCGCGTATAGTCTTACCGAAAAGATTAGGATCCACATCAAACATGGCTTGAATCATAAATCCTCTTCTTTCAAAATTTGCATAATTTGCAATAGCCTGACCCAAATGTCCCGCACCGATTATAATAACATTATGTTGACGATCAATACCTAATATCTTTGCTATTTCATTGTATAAATATCTTACATTATATCCATATCCCTGTTGACCGAAACCGCCGAAATTATTGAGGTCCTGTCTAATCTGTGAAGCGGTAACTTTCATTCTGTCGCTAAGTTCTTTTGAAGAGATTCTCTCAACACCTTCTTCTGAAAGCTCCCCCAAGTATCTGTAGTATCTTGGCAATCTTGAAATGACTGCTCTTGATATCTTTCTTTCTTCCATTCAATCTCCATCTAATATACATAATCTGTATATCTGTTTATTTGTTAAGAATTCTACAACTAGTATATTATTCATCAATATAATTGTCAATACAGATAATCTTGGTATTCAATTTGTTTTCCCTTGCATTCGATTGTATATATAGGATATACTTATGTGGATTATAGAGTAAGGAGGCAATTTTTTTGATTTTAAATGCCACAAATATCTCAAAATCATTTGGAAGCAATGAGATAATAAAGAGTGCAACATTTCTTATTAATGAACATGAAAAAGCGGCTATTGTAGGTGTAAACGGTGCGGGAAAAACTACACTTTTGAAAATACTTACCGGTGAAGAACAAGCTGATAGCGGCAGTGTTACACTTGCAAAGGATGCAAAGCTTGGATATCTGCGACAGATCAATAATGTAGATTCAACACTTAGTATTATTGATGAATTATATACAGTTATTGAACCTATACTGGATATGGAAAAAAGAATTTTAAAGATGCAAAATGAGATGCGGCATCTGACAGGTGAAAAACTTGAAAAACTGTACTCTTCATATACAGCTCTTACACATAACTATGAGCTTATGGACGGGTATGCCGCCAAAAGTAAAGTAGTAGGCATATTAAAGGGACTTGGATTTGAAGAAGCGGACTTTGACAGGAAAATAAACACCTTATCCGGAGGTCAAAAGACCCGAGTTTTTTTGGCAAAGCTGCTACTTGAGGAACCTGATATTATACTCTTGGATGAGCCTACCAACCACCTTGATTTAAGGAGCATAGAGTGGCTTGAATCATATCTGTTAAACTATAATGGTGCAGTGGTCATAGTATCTCATGACAGGTATTTTCTTGATAAGATAGTCAGTAAAGTCATTGATATAGAAAACGGTAATGTGCAGATGTATATGGGCAATTATACAGACTTTTCAAATAAAAAGCAGATGCTTTTAGATGCAAGGATGAAGGAATATCTTAATCAGCAGCAGGAAATCAGGCATCAGGAGGCTGTTATCACAAAGTTAAAGCAGTTTAACAGAGAAAAGTCAATAAAGAGAGCCGAAAGCAGACAAAAACAGCTTGAAAAGATTGAAAGAGTCGATGCACCGCAGACATATACTGAAAATATGCGACTGTCTCTTGATATAGCAAAGGAAAGCGGAAAGGATGTACTTAGTGTACACAATCTTTCAAAAAGCTTTGACCGTAAAAAATTATTTTATGATATAAACTTTGAGATAAAAAGAGGTGAACGAGTAGCCATAATAGGTGATAACGGTACAGGAAAGACTACACTTTTAAAAATTATTAACGGTATTTTAGAGCCTGATACGGGTGAAGTTATATATGGTTCAAATGTGTCGGTTGCATACTATGATCAGGAACATCAGGTACTTCATATGGACAAGACATTGTTTGATGAAATATCGGATACCTATCCTGAGATGACAAATACTCGGATAAGAAATATTTTGGCGGCATTTCTTTTTACCGGAGAAGATGTTTACAAAAAAATATCCGATCTCTCAGGCGGTGAAAGAGGTAGAGTATCTTTGGTAAAGCTTATGCTTTCAAAGGCGAATTTTTTGCTTCTTGACGAGCCTACAAACCATCTTGATATAGTAAGTAAAGATGTACTTGAAAATGCTCTAAACAGCTTTCCCGGTACTGTCTGTTATGTATCACATGACAGATACTTTATAAATAAGACTGCCACAAGAATACTTGATCTTACAGAAAACAGACTGTTAAACTATATAGGAAACTACGACTATTATATTGAGAAAAGAGAAGCTGTGGAGGAAGCCGCCAATCTTTCAAATATTGAACAGGCTCAAAAAGGTGTTGATGTTTCCGAGTCAAAGCAGGAATGGATGGATAATAAAACTGCACAGGCTCAAAAAAAGAAAATCAAAAACACTCTTAACAAATGTGAAAAAGAGATTTCTGAGATAGAATCTGAATTACAAACTGTTGATGAAGAGTTTGCAAATCCGAAGAACTCCTCAAATGTCGGCAAACTTATGGAACTTCAAAAACAGAAAGAGGCTCTTGAAGAAAGGCTTGATAAGCTGATGGCGGACTGGGAAGAACTTACCTTACAAATGGAGGAATAGGAAAGAATAGGAAGGAATAAAATGAAGAGAATTTTTGCAGTAATACTGCTTTTTATACTTATTTTCAGTTTGATTGCTACAGTCTATGTTGCAATATTTACAAGTAATACAAAGCTGCTCTTTGTCTTTCTCTTTATAGATATTGTAATGCCTGTAACAGTTTATGCATATATCATAATAACAAAGCAGATAAAAAAACTTGAGAAAAAAGATGATGAATAAAAAATAAAAAGTGGACTGAAAAATCAACCCACCCCAACACTTGACAAAGAACCATAAGACCGTGAGAGTTTCTCTCACGGTCCTTTTATTTCGGTTTATTTTCGCTGTATCCACATTCCTCATTCATACATAGAAGTTTATTTCCCTTTTCCACCATATATGAACCGCATTTTGGGCATGGCAGTGCAAAAGGCTTGTTCCATGACATAAAATCACATTCAGGTGCATTACTGCAACCGTAATAGATTCTGCCCTTTTTGGTCTTTTTGATAACCACATCTCCTCCACATTTCGGACAGGCAACTCCAATCTTTTCAAAGTAAGGCTTGGTATTCTTACAATCCGGAAATCCCGGGCAGGCTAAGAACTTTCCATGCGGTCCGTATTTTATAACCATATTTCTACCGCAGTTTTCACAGATAACATCAGTCACCTCATCGGCTATCTTCACATTTTCAAGTTCTTTTGAAGCCTGATTTACAGCCGACTCAAGATCAGGGTAAAAATTTGATACTACAGTCTTCCAATTGACCTTGCCGTCTCCTACGGAATCAAGAAGTTGTTCAAGATTGGCGGTAAAATCTTTATCTACAATACTTCCAAAGTAGTTTACCATCATAGAATTTACTATTTGACCAAGTTCCGTGACATAGAGATTTTTTTGTTCCTTTACTACATAATGTCTTGCCATAATAGTTGTTATAGTAGGTGCATATGTAGACGGACGACCTATACCCTGTTCTTCAAGTGCTTTTACAAGACTTGCCTCAGTGTAATGGGCAGGCGGCTGTGTAAAATGCTGAACGTCTATAAGCTTTACAAGTTTTAACTCATCTCCTACCTTTAACTTACCGATAACAGCGTCCGAACTTACTTTTTCTTCATCATCTGTATATACATTCATAAATCCGTCAAATACAATCTTTGAACCTGACATTGTAAAAATATAATCACCTGCAGCAAGTTTTACGGAAGTTGTCTTATACTTTGCATTTTCCATTCTGCTTGCAACAAATCTTTTCCAGATAAGCTGATACAGTCTGAAAAGCTCTCTTGGCAAAGACTCTTTGACCATTGCAGGAGTAAGTGTAACATCTGTAGGTCTGATGGCCTCATGTGCATCCTGAACATTTGACTTGGCATTTTTTGTGACCGTATTTTTTGATATATATTCTTCGCCATATGTTTTTCCTATAAACTCTCTTGCAGCGGTATCCGCCTCAGCTGCAATTCTTGTAGAGTCGGTACGAAGATATGTAATAAGTGCGATTGCACCCTTGCCTTCTATATCCACACCCTCATACAACTGCTGAGCAAGCCTCATTGTCTTTTGCGTGGAATAGTTTAACTTCTTACTGGATTCCTGTTGAAGTGTGGATGTGGTAAAAGGAATCGGAGCTTTTTTTACCCTTTCACCTTCATTTATCTCAGAAACTATATATTTTGCATCTTTTATAGCCTCTAAGATTGTATTCATCTCTTCTTTATTATTTATAGCAAGCTTTGTATCGGTTCCATAGAACTTTGCATTTACACCCTTTTTTGAATATGCCGTCAAAAGTTCAGCTTCAAGACTCCAATACTCCTCAGGAATAAAGGCATCTATCTGTGCCTCTCTGTCACAGATCATCCTAAGAGCCACAGACTGTACTCTACCGGCAGAGAGTCCTCTCTTTACCTTTGCCCATAGAAGAGGGCTTATAGAATATCCCACCATTCTGTCAAGCACTCTTCTGGCCTGTTGTGCATCTACCAGATTCATATCAAGCTGTCTTGGATGTTTGATGGCATCCTTGATAGCATTTTTTGTGATTTCATTAAAACTGATGCGGTATACCTTTTTATCGGTATCATTTAGCTTAAGCGCCTTTGACAGATGCCAGCTGATAGCTTCTCCCTCCCTGTCAGGGTCGGTTGCAAGATATATCTTATCAGCTTTTTTTACATCCTTTTTCAGTTTAGCAAGCAACTCGCCTTTTCCTCTTATGGTAATATATTTCGGCTCAAAATTATGCTCCACATCAATACCCATAGTTGACTTCGGTAAATCTCTAACATGCCCGTTTGAGGCGGTAACCTCATAACCTGAACCCAAATATTTCTTTATAGTTTTTACCTTTGCAGGTGACTCTACTATCACTAAACTTCCAGCCATCTTAACCCCTTACTTAATTTATCCTCTTACAATAATAATTTGATGAAACCTGTACTATAAAACCTTCCAATTCAAGTAATAAAAGTGAGCTTAGCACTTCCGATATATCTAAAGTACTTTCTTTGATTATGTCATCAATATATTTCGGTTTTAAATCAAGGCAACTATAAACCTTTTTATCATTCTTTGCAAGTATATTAATGTTTTTTTCATTATATACTTGTATTTTGCCGTCAATGCTCATATCAAGTGCCTCTAAAATATCACTTGGTGAAGATATAATGCCTGCACCGTCCGCTATGAGCTTATTACATCCAAGACTCATACAATCAGTTATCCTGCCCGGCAGTGCAAATACTTCTCTACCCTGTTCCAAGGCATGTGATGCTGTTATAAGTGAACCTGATTTCAGTCTTGCCTCTATTACTATTGTGATATCTGACAGCCCTGATATTATACGATTTCTGATAGGAAAATTTATCTTAAGAGGATTTGTTCCAAGCGGAAATTCCGATATCACACCTCCACAATCCTTTTCACACAGTTTATTGTACAGATTAAAATTACTTTCAGGATAACATATATTTACTCCTGTGCCAAGTACGGCATAAGTCTTGCCGCTTCCTGCAACAGCACCTTCATGTGCTTTTGTATCCACTCCAAGTGCCATACCGCTGATTATATCTACACCGTTACTTGCAAGCTCCTTTGCAATAAACTTTGCCATACCGAGGCCATATTCACTTGCAGTTCTGCTGCCTACTATGGCTACACTTTTCCTACTTCTTGGAATATTTCCTTTTACAAATATTCCAAAAGGGTAATCTCTTATATTAAGAAGTTTCTTCGGATAATCATCTTCAAACGGAAGTATAAATCTTATTTTTCTCTCGTCCAATGACAGGTATTCATCATGTAATTCATCTATTTTTAATTTTATACTTAAGATAGCTTTAATCTGCTTTTCACTTATTTTTAAACGTGATTTTAATGTATCAAAATCCATCTCAAAAATCTCTGAAACCGGCCTTATTCTTTCATAGATTAGTCTTTTTGAAAAATAACCGAGTTCTATAAGTGAAGAAAGTAAAAATAAGCTCTCCTTATCCGACATTTCACAAATTTGCATAGTTCCTCCTTACCGGTACTTATCCTCCAAAGAGCGATATGATACAGCTTCACATATATCGACATGTTCAATATTTTCATGTTCATTGAAGTCTGCTATCGTTCTTGCCACCTTTAGTATCTTATGCAGACCTCTTACACTCATATTTTTTGTTTCATATAAATTGGAAAGAAAAATATCATCCTGCTCTCTTAGACTACAAAACGTATTTATCAAATTTGGCGGTATCTCTGAATTATAAGAAAAATCATAATCTCTATAACGCTTCAGTTGAAGCTCTCTCACTTTTTCTATATATTTTTTCATCTCATCACTGCTTATATTGTTAAAATCACCTTTTAATTCATTATATTTTATCATAGAAGTTTCTACAGTTATATCAATCCTGTCAAGTAAAGGCTTTGAAATTCTTGAAAGATATTTTTTTACCTGTGCTTCATTACAACTGCATTTACTTCTGTCAGGATAATATCCGCATTTACAAGGATTGGTTGCTGCCACCAGCATAAAATCAGCCGGATAATCAATACTTGCATTTACTCTTGCAATACTGACAGTCTTATTCTCCATAGGCTGTCTAAGTACCTCTATGGTGTTTGTCTTAAATTCTGCCAGCTCATCAAGAAAAAGTACTCCCTTATGTGCCAGTGAAATTTCTCCCGGCTTCGGTACTCTGCCTCCACCTGACAATGCCTGTGGTGAAACTGTATGATGTGGGGATCTGTAAGGTCTTATTTTTAGAATAGGTTCTTTTGAACTGAGAAGTCCACATACACTGTATATCTTTGAAACCTCAAGTGCTTCTTCATCTGTCATATTCGGCATTATTCCCGGTATTCTTTGTGCAATCATACTTTTTCCTGTACCTGCCGGACCTATAAACAGTATATTATGTCTACCTGCAACTGCGATTTGAACCGCTCTTTTTAATAGAATTTGTCCGTTTACATCACTGAAATCACTATATTTTCTTTCTTGTAAGACTTCCGCTGTTTTATTGATATTTTCATTGTAGACCTTTTCACCGTTTAATATTTCAATAAGATCTTTTAGATTTTTTATACCTATATTTTTTATATTATTTACTATATTTGCTTCCGCCAGATTGTCATATGGAAGAAATATATTTTCAAAACCGCTCTCCTTTGCAAATATGACTATAGGGAGCACACCTTTTATCGGCAACAGCTCACCGCTGAGTGAAAGTTCTCCTATAAACATAGACTTGCTTAGAATATCTGATTTTATTACACCAAGTGCTTCAAGTATTGATATGGCAATCGGCAAATCATAGCCGCAACCTTCTTTTTTTATTTCTGCAGGGGAAAGATTTATAACGATTTTTCTCGGATAAAAAGAAATTTTAGAATTTTTTATAGCGGTCTTTACTCTGTCTGCCGCCTCTTTGACCTCAACCGATAATGAGCCTATCAGAATTATTCCGGGTAGACCGTCTCCTATATCGGTTTCACAACAGACATGAAATGCATTGATACCTAAAAGACCTGCCGTATGTATTTGACTTAGCATAATCTCCTTTATTTATTAAATTTGTAAGTGAAGTGGTCTAAGACTTTTATAAGTAAGCCTACAAAAGTCTTAAGACCGTTTGTAACAGTTTTATTTTCTCATAGCTTTATTTTCTCATAACTGAAGCATCTTTTCTGACAACTATATCGGAATTGTCCTCTTCAAAACCGTTTGGATTGTTCTTTTGCCATCTGAATGAATCTCTGCACATATCTTCTATATTCTTTTGTGCCTTCCAGCCAAGTTCATTAAAGGCACGGGTAGGATCGGCATAACAAGCCGGTACATCTCCTGCTCGTCTTGCCTTGAAAACATAGTTAATCTTCAGATCATTTACTTTCTCAAAGGCATTGATAACATCAAGCACACTGTATCCGATACCTGTTCCCAGATTGTAGATATCTACCTTTCCCGGGCTTTTAATCATCTTTTCAAGTGCCTTTACATGACCCTTTGCAAGATCAACCACATGAATATAATCTCTGACACAGGTACCGTCCTTTGTATCATAGTCATTGCCGAAGACTCCAAGGCATACAAGCTTGCCGACTGCAACCTGTGTAATATAAGGCAAAAGATTATTTGGAATACCTTTTGGATTCTCGCCTATTCTACCTGATTCATGAGCTCCGATAGGATTGAAATATCTAAGCAACATCACGGAAAAATTATTGTTTGCAGTGTGAATATCTGTTAAAATCTGCTCAAGCATACCCTTAGTCCTACCATATGGATTGGTAATGACACCCATAGGTGCATCTTCTGTGATAGGTACCACTTTAGGATCTCCGTAAACTGTAGCACTTGATGAAAATACTATTTTTTCTACGCTGAATTCTCTCATCACTTCACATAAAATCAGAGTACCGGTGATATTATTGTGATAGTATTCAAGAGGCTTATATACAGACTCGCCTACCGCCTTAAGTCCTGCAAAGTGTATAACCGCATCTATCTTATTTTCTTTAAATACCTTTGTCAGAGCCTTTCGGTTGAGCAAATCTACCTCATAGAAACGCAAAGACTTTCCTGTAATCTCTTCTACTCTTTTTAGGGATTCCCTTGATGAATTTACTAAATTATCTACTACAACCACTTCATATCCTGCATTCAATAATTCAACACAGGTATGACTTCCGATATAACCGGCACCGCCGGTAACTAATATTGACATAATTCCTCCAAAATATCAGTTTTTCAAACTGTAATAAATATATTGATTGATTAAATTTTATAATAAAATATATATTAAATCAATATTTATTATAAAATCTTAGTGATGAAAAAGTCTGATACCAGTAAATACCATAGTAATATCGTACTTATTACAACAATCTATAACTATATCGTCTCTTAGGGAGCCTCCCGGCTGTGCTATATACTCTACACCGCTTTTTTTTGCTCTTTCAATATTGTCACTGAAAGGGAAAAATGCATCGGAACCAAGGCAAACCCCTTTTAGGTTTTTTAGCCACTCTCTTTTGGCATCCTTTGTAAACTCATCCGGCTTTTTTACAAAAAGATTTTCCCATATACCGTCAGCTAAAAGTTCATCCGCACTGTTATCACCGATATATATATCTATAGCATTATCTCTGTCGGCTCTCTTTATATCATCTTTAAACGGAAGATTAAGTACGCATTTTGCCTGCCTTAAAAACCAGTTATCAGCCTTATTGCCTGCCAGTCTTGTACAGTGAATCCTTGACTGTTGACCTGCACCTATACCTATTGCCTGACCGTCTTTTACATAGCACACTGAATT
This sequence comes from Lachnoanaerobaculum saburreum DSM 3986, assembly GCF_000185385.1. GTDB lineage: Bacteria > Bacillota > Clostridia > Lachnospirales > Lachnospiraceae > Lachnoanaerobaculum > Lachnoanaerobaculum saburreum. The sequence goes on along the minus strand of NZ_GL622296.1, from coordinate 1,806,304 downwards.
TGACTGTGTATACTTTAGTATAATCAAAGAAATAAGCAAATCCAGTTTCTTATTTTCAGGTAAGTCCTTATTATTTGTTACAATATTTTCAAGCAGTGAATCATTTATATCAAGATTATTGTGCATTTGTTCAAAGGTAATACCAAAGACCTGTTTTTTTTCAATACTGTCAGGAATATAATTTTTATCAATCTGAATGATATTATATTTTCCGTTCTTTTTCTTTTTGAGTATTTCAAATGCCTCATCACTAAATCCGGGAGCTATAACACCGTCAGAAACCTCTCTTTTTACAAGCAGTGCGGTCTCCTTATCACATATGTCGCTAAGAGCTATAAAATCTCCGAATGAGGACATCCTGTCTGCCCCTCTTGCTCTTGCATAGGCATTTGCGAGAGGACTGAGTGTGAGGTCATCTACCCAATATATCTTTTTTAGAACATTATCAAGTTCCAGACCTATAGCGGCACCGGCAGGTGAAACATGCTTAAAGCTTGTGGCGGCAGGCAAATTACTTACCCTTTTTAATTCCGATACAAGCTGCCAGCCGTTAAGCGCATCCAAAAGATTGATATATCCCGGATTGCCGCAGAGTACTTTTATCGGAAGTTCATTTCCGCTTTCCATATAGATTTTTGCCGGCTTTTGGTTCGGATTACATCCATATTTCAAAATCAACTCTTTCATTACATTCCCTCCAATTTATTCTTAATGACTTGATCATATTTGCCGGTACTTATATCAATATATCTTACTGCAAGTGATATTTTATTGTCAGTATTAAGTGAGTTCCACAGCGATTCAGTCAGTTTATCTATATTGCCTTTTAAATTTACCTTTTTAGGTTCACCCTCAAAACTCTTTAGAGGGTCACCGTTTTCTTTATAGGTGTGAATAAAGAAGCCTTCACCGCATTTCGGATTGTCATAATTATAGAAAAATCTTAACGACTGAGATTCATTTCCATTGTCACTCTTTAATATAGAGAGTTTTAATCTGAGTCCGTTTTCAATATCAATAAGCCCTGATATTCTGGGAGTAAAATTCGGTGCATCAGGTTCAAAAGTTCTTGTATACAGTGCATCTTCAAATGTCTTTTGTTCATTCAAATACTCATATATTGTGTCTGTCTGATCTCCGTTACTCACAATTGTATTCTTCCCGAAAACACGTACAGGTGAATAAATAATAAGTGAAGGATCGCTTAAAAGGCTTTCATCAAAAGCCTTTGTCTTTATATCATCTTTACAGACCTCAAATATTCTGTTTCTTGAATTGATACTTCTTCCCATTATGAAGTATGCAAATACAGCTCTGCCGTCCTCCGATTTGCCTAAGATGATACCTCTACCCGGATACTCATTAGCTGCTAAATACTCAAACATAAAAACCTCCTAATCATTTCTGAGTGCAGTAAGCGGACTTAGCTTCATAGCTCTAAGTGACGGAAAAAATCCCGCCAACATACCTATAATAACCGCAAAGATTATTGCCGCTATCACAAGCCAGACAGGTATTCTTGAAATATCTCCGTCAACTCCTGAAACTGATGCCGCCACTCCAAGTGCATTGATTATAATTGAAATAATAAAACTGAAAATCACTCCGGTCAAGCCGCCTATAAGCCCTATAGCACCTGATTCTATAAGAAACATATCTCTGATACGATTCATATCACATCCTAAGACTTTCATTATTCCTATTTCCTTGGTTCTCTCATATATACTCATCATCATAGTGTTTGCAATACCTATAGATGCAACAAAAAGTGATACGGCACCTATACCGCCAAGCACCATTTGGATCATATTTGTAGAAGTCTTACTCTGTTCAATCCACTCCATCTGTGATTCGGCCTGATACCCCATTTCAGAGATTTGCTTTTGTACCGACAACACATTTTTCATATCGTCTACATATACCTTTGCAGAGTCATATACAAGATATTTCAAAGGTTTACCCTTCTTTGTGGTAGGTTGATCCGGAATAGGTCTGTTTTTATATATTTTATTCAACATTACCTTTAATGCATCTATATTGCAGTAGATTCCATAGCTGTAATTATTATAATTGCTAAAATCATCCATAGATGCGCCGCCTTTTACTACGCCGGCTGTTTCAATGATGTATTTCTTAGGAGGTTTCGGTGCATTCTCACCGCCTGCATTTGCTTTTTCAAAAGCTTCCGTATCAAAAATCACAAACATAGGTTTATAATAATCAACATTCGGAAGTTTATTTGTTTCAAAGAAAGAACCTCTTGCATTCTTTTGATTAAGAAAATCTCTTATTATAAAATTTCCGTACACAAACTCAAGCTTTTTTTTATCCTTTGGAAGATGTCCGCTCTCAAGCTTTATTTCATCCATATAGTCATCTCCGACACCGCTTATCTGTGTTCTAAGCATATACGGTCCCTGCATAACAATTACCGATGTAGACAGAACGGGAGATACTCCCTCTACATGTTCAAGCTTTGAAAAGCTTTTGACGGTTTCATCTTTTATATAGATAGGCTCAGTCTTTTTGCTTGTATCATTTTGTTTGGTATACGGAACACTTACATCAATGGCCTTTAGTGAACCGGACTGTGCAATACTCTCTTTATTTAACTCATCAAGTCCTATACCCAGCGAGAGCATAGTAACTACGGAAGCGGTGCCTATAAGTACACCAAGTACAGTAAGCACAGTCCTTAACTTTCTTCTTTTTAGATTTGAAATACTTAATTTAAGTAAATCAAGTACTTTCATTATACCTGCTCCTTTTTATGTTTTAACCTCTTTACTACAATAATCAGTATGACAACTGCCGCAACTGCGGCTCCTGCAATGATAAACGGAACTATATTAAAATGTTTATCTTTATTATCTGATATATCAGGATCTGCTATATCGGTTTCCTCTTCAGTTGACTGTGTGACATTTAATATAAAATCTCTGGTTTCTTCTTTTATATTGCCGTTTTCATCCTCATAGCTGATAGTCAGGTTTATCTTGCCGTCATCGGCAGTAACTTCTTTTCCCGTCAAGTTCACATCAACATTTCCGCTTTCACCGGGCTTTATATTTCCGACATAGGCTTCATTTTCTTTTATAGAATCCGCACTGAACTTTGCCATAAGATTGTAAAGTATTACCTTTCCGGTATTATTTATCTGGAATGTAACATTTGAGTCATCACCTACATTTATCGTATCCGGATTTATATCAAAGCTGCCTACATTCATCCTTGCCATCTGCTTTACAGGAATATCCACGGTCACCTTATCTGTAGCATTTTTAAATTCAGGTGAGTCATACTGCTCATTTATTGTTATAGAATACGATCTCTGATCAACACCTGCCCTTGCAGTCATTTTCAGTTTAAGTTCTGTGGTCTGATTGGCAGGCAGTGAATTGACGGCATGAGAACTTGAACCCTCTTCCATACTGAATACAGCACTGTCACTTACTTTTTCAGACTCTAATGTAAATAAGATATTGCTGGCAGGTACACTTGCGGAAGCATTTTTCATAGTGATAAAAAGATCAAAGGTTTCTCCGGCAAAAACATCTTTCGGCTCGGTTCTGTAGCTGTCCACCACTATTCTTGCTTTTGTTCTGTCATTCGGATTGAACTCTTTTGCAGAAGTGGTAGTCTCATCCTTATCCTTATTGTCAATATGTACAAAGAACTGTTCTTCCGCCTTTTTCAGCTCACCTTCAGTACTTTCACGATATGTTATCTCAAGCTTTATGGGATAGTAACCTGTGTAGGTATTTTTTTGTATGGCAAAGCTGTAGTCAAGATTTACCATACCTCCACTTTCTACCTTGTCAAAATGTCTGTCATAGTTTGCATCATTTATTTCAAACGGGAAAACTGTACTGTCCTTATCCATAACCATATGCGCCGTAACATCAAATGCGGTAAGTTTTCCCGTATTTGCCATATTAAGACTGAAATTAAGCACATCTGGATACTTTCCTCTTGGGGTGGATTGACCTTCACCTATAGTAAAATCCACATCCTTGACCGCCTCGGATTCACTGCTGCTGTCTGTAGTAGCAGACTTTTGAATATATACATTAATATATTCCTGTACACCTCTGCCGCTTTCCTTATCATCTGCCAAGTATACAGGTATACCGTAGTATCCTTCAGGAACATCCCTTCTGACTCTGGCGGAAATAGTTATATTTTTCTTCTTTCCCTTAGTTATCTTTCCTACATGCTTTCTGTCTGTCGTTTCAGAAGTAAGCTCAAACGGGAAAATTACATCTTCTTCATCATCACCGTCGTCATAGGCTATACCTGCCCATGCATCACCATAATCGGATCCTGTTTCAACATAGAAGGTAACATTCATTATCTTGCCTGTTTTACCTACAGGTATCTTGTCCTGATGAAATACACTGTTGCTCTCTATGTTCTTAAGCTTGGCAAAACTCAGCATCGGCAACAGCATTATCATTACAAAAACCAACCATACTCCCAAAATTCCCCTAATATTTCTCATACAGATTATACCGCCTTCCCATCTACTATTCTGATTTGTCTGTCTGCTACCTTAGCTATATCATTGTCATGTGTTACCATAATAAGTGTCTGACTTTCTTCCTTCACTATCTGCTTCATAAGATCAAGTACCTCAGCACTTGTTTTTGTATCAAGGTTTCCTGTAGGCTCATCTGCAAATATAATCTTCGGCTCCATTGCCAATGCCCTTGCAATACCCACCCTCTGTTGTTGTCCGCCGCTCATAACATTACCGTTTTGATATATTTGCTTTTCAAGTCCTACCAAAGTCAAATATTTCTTTGCAATCTCTATTCGCTTCTTAACATCCATTCCGCGGAATACCAGCGGTAATGCCACATTGTCAAGAGCGTTCATAGTAGGCAAAAGATTGTAGGATTGAAAAATAAAACCTACATTATTCCTCCTGAATGCTACCAGACGGTTTTCATTCAGTTTTTCAAGATGTGTACCGTTTATTATTATTTCACCCTTTGTAGGCTTTTCAAGTCCTGCAAGCATATTTAAAAGCGTAGACTTTCCTGAACCAGAAGGTCCGACTATAGCTACAAACTCACCCTTATTTATAGTAAAATCAAGCCCGTCCAGAGCATGAACTACAGTATCGCCTGCTTTATAGAACTTATACAGTCCCTTTACTTCTATAATTGTCTTATTCATCATTCACCTTAAATAATACAAAAAAACTTTATGCGTCTTCTATCATACCATATTTTTTATATGTTTGCTTTTTATTTCTGATTTTTTTATGAAAATAAAAAACGACCGAAAAACTTTTACATTTATCAGTCGTCTTTAAAATATTCTATCTTCTAAATATCCTATTTTTTTAAAATTCTAAAAAGAGTCTGTAATCAGATGCTTTTGTTTTGCTCTTTTAATAGTCGGCTTAAATGTAAGTTCACTATCCTTACCCTCGCCCTTACAATCTATTTTTATCTTATCACCCTGCTTTATATTTCCGAACAGGATTTGCTCAGCCAGTCTGTCCTCTATCTCATTTTGCAATGCACGCTTTAGAGGCCTTGCGCCGTACTTCTTGTCATAGCCCTTGTCTATAAGAAATTCCTTGGCTTTATCTGTAAGTCTTAAATTCATCTGCATCTGCTCATCAAGTCTTGAATTGATTTCTTTCAACAATATATCAAGAATCTCTTTAAGATCTTCTTTAGTCAGCTGATGGAATACTATAGTCTCGTCAATTCTGTTTAAGAATTCAGGTTTGAACATCTGCTTTACTTCTTCCATAACACTGTTTTTCATATCGGAATAATCTTTCTTATCATCAGAGTTTGAAGCAAACCCGAGCTGTTTCGGTTCAATAATCCTTTGAGCACCTGCATTTGAAGTAAGTATGATTACAGTATTTTTAAAGTCAACCATCCTGCCGCTTGAATCGGTAATATGTCCGTCATCAAGTACCTGCAATAATATATTAAATACATCGGGATGTGCCTTCTCTATCTCATCAAAAAGGATTACAGAGTATGGATTTCTGCGAACTTTCTCAGAAAGCTGTCCGCCCTCTTCATATCCGACATATCCGGGAGGTGAACCTACCATCCTTGAAACGGAATGCTTCTCCATATACTCACTCATATCTACACGAATCAGTGCATTTTCAGAACCGAATATACTGTAAGCAAGTGCCTTTGAAAGTTCGGTCTTACCGACTCCTGTAGGTCCTAAAAACAGAAATGAACCTATAGGCCTTTTCGGATCCTTTAAGCCTACTCTGCCCCTTCTGATAGCTCTGGCTACAGCGCTTACAGCTTCATCCTGTCCCACCACTCTTTCATGCAGTACTTTTTCAAGATTATTAAGTCTTTGAGAATCATTTTCCGTTATCTTTTTTACAGGAATCTTTGTCCAGAGTGCAACTACATCCGCAATCTCATCTTCATCAACTACAAGTTTCCTGTTCTTCTTATCCTCTATCCACTTTTCTCTTATCTTATCCTGTTTTTCTTTTAATCTCTCCTGTTTTTCTTTGATCTCACCGGCTCTTTCAAATTCCTCGGCACCTACAGCATCTTCCTTTTCTTTTTCCATCTTATCGATTTCAGCTTTTATCTCTTTGATCTTTTCAGGTTCCATATAATTGCTGATTCTTGTCTTTGAAGCCGCCTCATCTACCAGGTCAATAGCCTTGTCGGGTAAGAATCTGTCACTGATATATCTCTTTGAAAGTTTTACCGCACTCTCAATAGCTCTGTCTGTAATAGATACGGCATGATGCTCTTCATACTTATGCTTCAGTCCTAAAAGTATCTTGGTAGCATCCTCAAGTGAAGGCTCCTCAACCATTATGGGCTGGAATCTTCTCTCAAGTGCAGAGTCCTTTTCGATATGCTTTCTGTACTCATCTACAGTAGTTGCACCTATAAGCTGTAACTCACCTCTTGCAAGCAAAGGCTTTAATATATTTGATGCATCAACTGCACCTTCTGCACCGCCTGCACCGATGATTGTATGAAGTTCATCTAAAAAAAGTAGTACATTACCGGCATTTAACACCTCATTGATTACTTTTTTTATTCTTTCTTCAAACTCACCGCGATACTTTGAACCGGCAATCATTGCAGGAAGGTCAAGTGTAACAAGTCTTTTATCAAACAATGTATCGGGTACTTCTTTTGATACAATGCGCTCTGCAAGACCTTCCACTACTGCCGTCTTGCCGACTCCCGGCTCACCTATAAGCACAGGGTTGTTCTTTGTTCTTCTTGATAATATCTGCATGACTCTGTTAGTCTCATTATCTCTGCCGATCACAGGATCAAGCCTTCCCTCTCTTGCAAGATCTGTAAGATCCCTTGAGTACTTATCAAGTGTAGGTGTAGACAGTGTGCCTGACTTATTTGACTTCTTTTCATAGTTATCTCTTCGCTCCGTGTCCTCACCCATTGCAGACAGTATCTCCATATATATCTTTTGAATATTTATATTCATAGTTAAAAGAAGCTTATGTGCAATACAGGCACTGTCCTTTATTATGGCTATAAGTATATGCTCTGTACCTATAAGTGCAGATTTATATCTTGTAGCTTCTCTATAGGCACTTTGCAATACGCCTATTGCCAGTGGAGAATAATTTTGCTTACCCTCCAAGGCGACATTATAGTTTGATACTATAAGTTGATCTATTAAATTTAATATTTTTTCTTCTGTTATTCCATTGTTCTCAAGTATCCTTGCCGCTACTCCGCTACCTTCTTGTACAAGACCAAGAAGAATATGCTCTGTACCGACATAGTTTTGCGACAATTCTCCGGCTGCCATTTCGGCACACCTGATTGCCTCCTTTGCTTGAGATGTATATCTTTCAGCCATTATTTTTCCTCTCTACTTTAATTTCCCTATATTTTCTCTTATATATTCCGCTCTGTGTATTTCTATATAATCCTCACTTAGAGGACTGCCTGCCATGTTTAATATATTATATGATTGTATTCCCAACATTATTGAATACAACTTATTTGGCGATTCTATATTTATGAAACCGTCGGCACAGCCCTTCATAAGCAGGCTGAGACAATTCATAGCATCTCTTATATTCAACTTTCTTGCATATTTTAAAAGTCCGTATGCTTTATATGCTTCATCCTCTCTTGCTGTTCTTTGTACTTCACTGACAGCTTCAGCCTCTCTAAGCTTTCTTTCATTTTCATTTAATTGATTGGCGACTTTGGTCACTGTATCAATTATCTCTCTTTCAGAAATACCAAGTGTCTTTGAATTACTGATCTCATACAGTGTGCCGAAGTTCTCCATTCCTTCGCCATATAAGCCTCTTATAGACACTCCGAATCTTCCTGCATTTGCAATAAGCTTTGAAAATCCTTTATTTCTGGTGGATGCAGGCAAATGAAGCAATATTGATGCACGCATTCCTGTTCCTATATTGGTGGGATAAGTAGTCAAATATCCATATTTGTCACTAAATGCATAATCAAAGTGTTCATTTATGTAGTCATCAATTTTATTTGCCTTTTCCAGCAACTCATATAGTTTGATACCTGCCGACATAGTTTGTAATCGAATATGATCATCTGCATTGATAATTATACCGGTATCCTCATTATCACCCAGTATAATCCCTGTCGGAGTTTCTTTTTTTGCCAATGTATCATTCAAAATATTTCTTTCACACATTGACATCCTTTCCACCTCAGGGATTCTGTTTAACATAGATGAACTTGTATGCATACCCAAATCAAGTGAAATATTTGACAACTCATAAAGAGTATCCTCTACAAGCTTTTTTGCCTCTGTGTCTGTAAGTTTATTTGGGAATAATGTATTATCAAAGTTTCTTGCAAACCTTATTTTGCTGCTTATATAATTATATTCCGTACTTAATTCTACATTATCATACCACATTGCCGTTGTCCTTTTTGATTGTTTTTATTTTGTCTCTCAGTATTGCCGCCTGTTCAAAGTCCTCTTTTTTTATTGCCTCCTCTAATCTTTTCTTCAATATTTCAAGTTCCATATCTTCATTATCAAAAACGGCTTCATTAATATCCACATTCATGTTTTCCGAAACTACAGATCTTGGTAATATCTTATCGATTTTGTGGTGATTTTTCGGTATCTTACCGATATGCCTGTCATTGCCATGAATCTGCTTTATATTGTCATTTATTAAAAGGTTAAACACCTCAAAGCAGTCTTTACAGCCGAACATTGAATCTTTTATAAAATCATCATAGCAGGTATTACATGTGGGACATATTATCTGTCTGTATTCCTGATTTGTTGTATTTTCAAATACATCCCCAAGTATTCCTGATAACAACTTTGAAAAACTGAAGTCCTTATCAAACAAACCTGTATATTGGTCTAAATCCTTAGCACATTGTGAACATAGATGACGTTCATTTTTCTTATCTCCGTCTACTATCTCCGTGTAAAAGACATTTGCTTCTCTTATTTTGCATTTTTCACATAACATCTTGGTCTTGCATCTCCTCGATTTCTTGTACTTCAAACTCATTATACAGTTCATCTATCAGCTTGTGTGCCTCATCTTTGGTAACACCGTTGCATATACCTCTTGCCACCACTGTAGCGAATTCTTTTCTCATATTGCCAAGTACTCTAAGTTTGTCCGCATCTACTTTTATCACTGCACCCCTTCTTCTGTCAAGCTGTACGAAACCTTCTCTTTTCAATGTAGCATATGCTTTGTTTACTGTATGCATATTAATGCCGATATCTTCAGCCATCTGTCGTACTGAAGGTAACATATCACCTTCATGATACTTATTGGTCGCAATTCCGACTATTATTTGATTACATAACTGTATGTAAATAGCCTCTTCACTATGAAAATCTATTATTACATCCATACTCACACTCCAAATTCAAAAATTGTCAACATTATGTTTATTGCAACTTGCTATATAAGTAAGTTATAAATGTTCTAGCGATAGTATAACACAATGAATGTTTAAACACAATATTTTTAGAGCCTTGTATCTTACAAAAAGTTCAATTGTACAAAATTATTATGCTGATATTTGGGCTTATATTACTGTTAATAACAGAAATTCATAATTTGTTAATTATTTTTCTATTGCATAAACCACATGGTTATGCTATTATATGACTTGTAGTTGAGAGTTTTCTTGCGTTGACCTCTCACTACAAAATGTGCATTATGCACTCCTATATCACTCTAACAGGGAAACAGCAGTCGTGAGACTGCTGTTTCTCGTTTAACGGTTATTTTAAAATTCAGTATACAAAACTTTTGTCTTTCATATTTTTTAATTCAAATTCTCATAAACTACATTCCCATGACAAATAGTATAGACTATCTTGCCTTGTAAGGTATCTCCAAGCCATGGCGAGTTGCAGGACTTACTTTCGCTTTTATCATACTTCCATTCACTGTTCACATCAAATACTACAATATCGGCTGTTTCACCTTCTCTAAGCACACCTCTGTCCATATTGTAAAGTTTGGCAGGCTGATAACTCATCTTGTTTATAAGCTCCATAAGTGAAAGATATCCGGGCTTTACAAGATTCATAATACCAAGAGAAAAGCTTGTCTCAAGACCGATTATTCCGCTTGGTGCATCTACAAAATCTCTGTCCTTTTCTTCTTTGCTGTGTGGTGCATGGTCCGTAGCAATGATGTCAATAGTACCGTCTCTCAGCCCTTCAATAATAGCCATCCTGTCCTCTTCTTCCCTAAGCGGCGGATTCATCTTTGCCAGTGTACCGTATTTTATAACATCCTTATCAATAAGTGAAAAATGATGTGGAGTAGCTTCCGCAAATACACGAAGCCCCATTTTCTTTGCCTTTCTTACAAGTTCAACACTTTCCTTTGCACTTATATGTTGAATGCTTATTGTGGCACCTGTTTCTCTTGCCAGTTTGCAATCTCTGGCTACCATTGAAATCTCCGCCATTCTGTCAGAGCCGTATATATGCATCTCATCGGAAGCATAGCCATGATTGATACCGTTTTCTTTGATATATGCAGGGTCTTCTTCATGAAATGAAAGAGGCATCTTTATACTTCTGGCATATCTCATAACTTCTCTTGCAAGATTCTCATCAAGCAACGGTCTTCCGTCATCGGTAAAACCTATGGCTCCGGCTTCTCTTAACTCCTTCATATCTGCCGGTTCCTCACCTTTCATCCCCTTTGTGATACAGGCACAGGTTTTTACATTGATTAATGCCTTTCTACCTTTTTTTAATACTTCAAATACTCTTTGCGGTGTATCAATAGGAGGATTGGTATTTGCCATAGCTACTATAGTGGTAAAACCTCCCTTGGCTGCGGCTCTTGCACCGCTTTCTATATCCTCTTTATATTCAAACCCCGGTTCTCTAAGATGCACATGTACATCTACAAACCCCGGAGCGGCACATAATCCGCTACAGTCATATACCTTCAGTCTCTCACCGTTGGCTCTTGCCATAAGTGTCGCATCAAGGTAGAGCTCTCTTTCTATTTTCCTTACTTTTCCCTCGGATATCAGTATATCTCTTATATCATCAGTTCTTGTCTGTGGGTCAAGAAGTCTGACATTTTTCAGCATTATCATAAATATGCTTTCCTTTCTAATCTTTGTGGGAACATTATATCATATATCGACACAAATAAAAAAGGCGACTGCAACGCAATCGCCCAAAATTTATAAAATTACTTAAGAGTAACCTGTGCTCCGACTTCTTCAAGCTGCTTCTTGATACCCTCGGCCTCTTCCTTGGAAATCTCTGTCTTAAGAACCTTAGGAGCTCCGTCAACAAGATCCTTTGCTTCCTTAAGTCCAAGTCCTGTAACCTCACGAACAACCTTGATAACCTTAACCTTCTGGTCACCTGTTGCTGTAAGCTCTACATCAAACTCTGTCTTCTCTTCAGCTGCTGCGCCCGCACCTGCACCTGCTGCCGCTACAACAACACCTGCTGCTGCTGATACTCCAAACTCTTCCTCACAAGCCTTAACAAGCTCATTTAATTCAAGAACCGATAATTCCTTAATTGCATCGATAAACTCTGCAGTTGTTAACTTTGCCATTTAATAATCCTCCATTATATGTTTTTATGCTTCCGCTTCTTTGCTCTCGGCAATCTGATTAAGCACACGAGCGAAGTTTGTAATAGGTGACTGAATGCTTCCAAGAAGTCTTCCAATCAACTCGTCTCTTGACGGTACTGTAGCTATAACCTTGATTCCGTCCTGATCATATGTAACACCGTCCACTACACCGGCCTTTAACTCAAGGTCCGGAGCTGTCTTAGAGAAATTGTAAAGTATTCTGGCCGGTGCGGTTGCATCTTCTTTTGAAACTGCAATTGCTGTAGGGCCTTCAAGTGAACTGTCAAGTGACTCAAACGGAGTACCCTTGGCAGCTATACGAATCATTGTGTTCTTATAAACCTTATAAGTTACACCTGCTTCTCTAAGTTCCTTACGAAGCCTTGTATCCTGCTCGGCACTGAGACCACGGTAGTCAACTACTACAGCTGCCTGTGCACCGTCTAAAAGCTCGGCAATTTCCTTAACTATAGGCTGTTTTAATTCGATTTTTGCCATTTCTAACCTCCTTTATAGTTTCAGTAAAACCCGTAAAAGCTCTATAAGTGTAACAAAAAACTCCCTGACTAAAAGACAGAGAGTGATAATACATCAAGTACTTAGTCACTTCCTCGGTAGGCGAATAATACTTACGCCTAAGGCACCTACTGTCTACGGTCGTTTTACCGTAGCAAGAATACCAAAGAAATTTTTACTTGTCAAGTACTATTTTTATTTAATTTTCCACCGCCACAAACTCATATGGCGAGAGTCTTAAGTTTTTATCTATATAGTTAAGTTCACCATAATTGCCTATAAGCTTTTTAAACCCGTCAAGGTCAATATCAAGGCTCTCATCTTTATTTGACATATTGCAGAATACAAGTATTTTTCTTTCACCAAGACTTCTTTTATAAGCAATGATATTTTCATTTGTATCAATAAATGAAATATTACCGGCTGATATTACAGTATTTTCTTTTCTAATTGTAATAAGCTTCTTATAAAAGCTCAATATGGAATCCTTATCGTCTTTTTCATTTTCCACATTAATACTCTTATAATTGTCTGCCACATTTATCCATGGGCTTACCTTTGAAAATCCTGCATTTTTCTTGGCAGACCACTGCATAGGTGTGCGGCTGTTATCTCTTGAACGCCTGTCAAGTATTGTAAGAGCCTCTTCACTGTTTAGTCCCTGTTCCATAAGTATTTTGTAGTAGTTTAGGCTCTCTACATCCCTATACATATCAATGCTCTTAAAATGCGGGTCGGTCATACCAATCTCTTCACCCTGATATATATAAGGAGTACCTCTCATCAGATGTATCAGACCTGCAAGCATTTTGGCGGACTCCTTATAGTACTTTCCTTCATCACCAAGTCTTGAGACTATTCTCGGCTGATCATGATTGCACCAAAACAATGCGTTTAAGCCGTTACCTGATTGTATTTTCTCCTGCCACTCTTTAAAAATCAATTTGAGTGAAGCGATATCAGGAGCCATAAGCTTCCACTTATCTCCATCCTTGTAATCCACCTTCAGATGATGAAAATTAAAACACATTGAAAGTTCTTTTTCATCAGGATTTGAATACTTGATACACTCCTTGATACTTGTAGATGACATCTCTCCGACGGTTATATAATCTTTGATACCTGTATCTCTTACAAGTTCTTTTAAATATTGATGTACTTTCTTGCCGTCTGTATAGAATCTTCTGCCGTCTCCCACATTATCATCTTCAAACACATCCGGCTTTGAGATAAGATTAATTACATCAAATCTGAATCCCCTTACACCCTTACTTTTCCAAAAGAATATTATATTCTTTAATTCCTCTCTAACTTCCGGATTTTCCCAGTTGAGATCCGCCTGACTTACATCAAACAGATGAAGATACCATTTACCTGCCCTTTTGCTGTACTCCCATGCACTTCCGCCAAACTTGGATACCCAGTTTGTAGGTGCCTTATCCTTAGGAGCTTCCTTAAATATATAGTAATTTTGGTACTTCTTATCACCGTCAAGTGCATTTTGAAACCATATATGCTCTGTAGATGTATGATTAAATACCATATCGAGCATGATTCCTATATTTCTGTTATCCGCCTCTTTTACAAGCAGTTCAAAGTCTTTCATACTTCCGAATTCCGGGTCAATCTTTGTATATGAGGATATATCATATCCGTTATCCTTTTGCGGTGACAAAAAGAATGGGGTTATCCATATATAATCTATACCCAAATCTTTTAGATAATCCAGTTTTTCAACTATTCCTGACAGATCTCCAAAACCGTCATTATTGCTGTCCTTAAATGACTTGGGATAAACCTGATAAACTATTTTTTCTCCAAAAGGAATCATATCTGCTCCTATTTAAATTCTATTAAATTTGTTTCATTTGCTTTAGCCGAAATATCTGTGTGAAATTCCATTGTTTTACCGTTCGGATTTGTAATTACACATACTGTTGTATCTACATATCCGGCTTTTTTTATCTTATCTTTGTCAAACTTTATAAGCTTATCACCCTGTTTAACTTTTTGTCCGTTTTCTACAAAATATTTAAAACCGTCGCCCTTCATATTAACGGTATCAAGGCCTATATGAAGCATAATCTCCACTCCGTTGCAAAGAGTAAGGCCGATTGCATGTCTTGAGTCAGGTATTACAAGAGAGACCGTTCCGTCACATGGTGCAATAAGTTCATCATTATCAGGAATTATCGCAAGTCCTTCACCTAATACACCTTCCGAGAATACTCCGTCATCAAGCTTTTTTAAAGTTATAACTTTGCCGTCAAGAAAAGCCCTAAATTGCTGCTTATTGTCTGTATTTACAGTCATATCCTTTGCTATACCTGAATTATCTTCAACTTCTTCTCCGTTTAAATCATCTTTATCAAGTCTTTTAAGGCCTACAATTGTTGTCAGTACAAAAGGCACGGCTATAGCCACAATCATAGCGACTGCAAAACTTGGCATATATTGAGGTTTGATTGAAAGTATGCCCGGTATTCCGCCGACTCCTATTGCGGTAGCCGTTGTCTTGGTACCTACGGATATTATAGCCGCCAAGGCAGAGCCTGTCATTGCACATATAAAAGGGAATCTGTACTTTAAATTCACACCGAACATTGCCGGTTCTGTAACACCGAGATAACATGATATGGTAGACGGAACATTCACCTCCTGTGCCTTTGCATTCTTTCTTTGCAAAAATACCATAGCAAGTACAGCTGAACCTTGCGCTATATTTGACAGTGCGATCATTGGCCAAAGTATAGTTCCGCTGTAGTCCGATATCAATTGTAAATCTATCGCATTTGACATGTGATGAAGTCCTGTGATAACAAGCGGAGCATATATAAAGCCGAATACTGCCGCAAATATAACTTTAACAGGTCCTGTAATGCCCCAATAAACACCTGCCGATATAACGGCACCTATTTTCCAACCTATAGGACCAAGAATAAAATGTGCCGCCATAACTGATAAAACCAGACTGAAGAAAGGTACCACTATCATTGAAATTACCTGCGGTGTATATTTTCTTAAGAATTTTTCTATATATACCAAGGTAAAAGCTGCAAACATGGCAGGAAGCACCTGTGCCTGATAGCCTATCATATCCACTTTCACAAACCCGAAATCCCATTTCGGTATGTCGGCGGCAGCAGTTCCCGCCACTGCATAAGCATTCAATAACTGCCCTGAAACAAGCGTAAGTCCCAAAACTATACCAAGCATCTGGGTAGTACCCATTTTTTTAGTAACCGACCAACATATACCTACAGGAAGCATATGAAATATTGCCTCTCCTATCAACCAGAGGAAGCTGTCCACGCCTGACCAAAAGGTACTTATTTCAACAAGTGTCTTTGTGCCGTTCTCAAAAAGATATAAAGAATCTATACAATTGCGAAATCCAAGTATCAGACCTCCGGTTATAATTGCAGGTATAAGAGGTGCAAATATTTCTGCAAGAACCGAAACAAGTTTTTGTATTATATTTTGGTTTTGTTTTGCAGTCTGTTTAAGTGAATCTTTTGAAACACCCTCCACACCCGATATAGCCACAAAATCATTGTAAAAGTCGGCAACGGCATTACCTATTATAACCTGAAACTGTCCTGCTTGTGTAAAACTTCCTTTCACAATTTTCATAGCCTCAATCTTTTTTACATCTGCCTTACCGGGATCATTAAGTACAAAACGCATTCTCGTAATACAGTGAGAAACTGCGGCTATATTTTCCTTACCGCCAATAAGTTTTAAAAGCTCTTTGGCTTCTTCAGAATACTTTCCCATATAAACCTCCTATATTTGTTTAAACAAGTTATAGGATATTTATACCACCAAACAGCAATCCTTGTCAAGTAAATATTTAAAATTTGTTTAAACAATATTAAGCATTTTGTTATTTAACAATTTATAGTATAATATGTGAGTAAATGTTTTACTGATACAGCAGATTGACAAAATGCTGATTGCTATTTCATTTTCTATAAAAATATACTTTGGAGTGAATTATATGCCAAAAAGCAAATATCATGATATTTATCTGGATCTGAAAGAGAAGATAGAAAATAACTACTTCAAATATTCGGAAATGTTGCCGGTTGAGAACGAACTTATAAAACAATATGAGTGTTCAAGAAACACATTAAGAAGAGCCGTTTCAATACTGGTGTCTGAGGGTCACCTGCAAACAATGCAAGGAAAAGGTGTAAGAAATATTTATCAAAAACTGTCACCAAAAGCTTTTAAACTTGATACTATAGAAAGCTTTAAAGAGAGTGCAAAAAGAACCGCTAAAAGTTCATTCAATAAAGTGATTCTTTTTACAGATGTCAGATGTAGCGCAAACCTTGCAAAGCGTTCAGGTTTTATGGAGGGTGATGAGCTTTACTATATACAAAGAGTCCACTATATGGACGGAAAAGCACTCATTTTAAATCATAATTATTTTCTGAAATCCTCTGTAGGCGATTTAACAATTGATATAGCAAAAGACTCAATATATGAATACCTTGAAAATACACTCGGTATGAAGATTGTAAACAGTAAAAGGATAATAACTGTAGAAAAAGTAGATGAAATAGATGAAAAATATCTGAATCTTAATCTTGATGAATATAACTGTCTGGCGGTAGTCAGCAGTTTCACTTATAACAGTGACGGAATAATGTTTGAATACACAGTATCAAAACATAGACCGGATTGCTTCAGTTTCTGTGATAATGCTGTAAGAAAATAAAACAAGCTCACATGTCTTAAATCATATATCAAGGTTTAAGGCATGTGAGATATTATCAAACCATATTAAAATAAACATTAAAGTAAATAGTATCATTCTTATATGATATATGTATCTTTCCCTTATGTCTTTTAACAATATTTCCGGCAATAGAAAGACCTACACCATAACCTGATACATTACTGTTATGTGATTTATCTTCTCTGTAAAATCTTTCAAAAAACCTGGAGTAATCTACACCTTTACCTGACTTGTACGTATTATATACTACAAGCTTTGCTTTTTTAAAAGTGATACCATGTTGCAACAATCCGACTCCTACAGTTCCGCCGTCATCACAGTACTTATTCGCATTATCTATCAGTATATTTACAAGTTCATATATGGCACCGTCATCACCCGATATACATAAATTCTTTTGAATATTTGATTCAAAATTTTTGCCGCCCTTTATAGCCATTGATTTAAATGAATTTGCGGACTTCGTAACTATATCTGAAAAATTTATGTTTTTTTCCGCTACATCGGATTTCTCTTCAGATTTTTCTTCGAATCTTGCCAATACTACAAGTCTGTTTATCAGATCGGTCATACGCTCAACCTGTTCCTTGGTACTCTTTGTCCACTCATTTTCTCCTCCAATCATTTCACAAAGTTCATTATTGGCAGAGATTATAGCCAGAGGAGTCTTTAACTCATGGCCTGCATTGGTAATAAATGCTTTTTGATTCCTATAGTTCTCCATAAAAGGCATCATTACCTTACCTGAGAATATAACAAATATGATGATAAAAAATACCAGATTTGAGAAGAAGATAAAAACGGAAGTATCTATCAAATCCGCTCTGTCCTCTATATAGCTGGTAGTATCAAGTACTACAATCAATTTACTGTCATCTTCATGCAGGCTTAACTTATATGCAAACTTCTGCCCGTCTGTAGTTGTAAAATTTCCATATCTGTTTTTGCCTGATAAGATCTTTCTGATATAGAAAATAACATCTGTTTCTGAAAGATTTGCTATATGTTCAGTGTTCATAGTAATTACCTTGTTGGTACTGTCCACATAAGCACTGAAATATCTGTACTGAACTATTATATCCGGATTTGTCTTTCTGCCCAGAATCTTCTCCACTACTTCTTCATCAGGTAAAACTCCGTTATTTTTAGACAACAAATCCAAAATCTTATTTATTCTTTTTTCACTTGTTGCATACTTTGAAGCATTCAAAATGCCTATTATTGATATAAGCATGATACTGACTGCTATTGTAGCCACCACAATGAATTGTAAACGAAGTCTTCTAAACAAATCACACCTCTACAAGTTCAAACTCTCTATCTTCTTCTCCTAAAATATCCACATTGGCATTGATTGCTTTTAACTTCTGCTTCAGATATGAAATATATATCCAAACATATCCGGCATCCGAGTCGTCATCCTTGCTCCAGACATGATTATATATATACTCTGTAGAAAGTTTTTTATTTTTATTCAGCATAAGCACTTCCATAAGCTTGGTCTCCTTACCTGCCAATATTATGGAATTTTTGGCTGACAGCTCCTGCTGTGACACATTCAGCCTTACACTGCCGAATGTAAGTACATTCTCGTTATAATTTGTGTCTATTCTTCTTTCAAGAGAACGTATTCTGGCAACCAACTCTTTTAACGGTATAGGCTTTGTAAGATACTCATCCGCACCCAACTCAAGTCCTTCAATCTTGTCATCCAATTCACTCATAGCGGTAAGCATAATAACATATGTAGTATTGCCTGCCTCACGAAGTGCTTTTAAGACTTCAAATCCGCTCATCTTCGGCATCATCACATCAAAAATCATTAAATCATATGTACTGCTGTTTGCGGCTTCCAAAGCGGCTTTACCGTCATATACCTGTTCAACTTCATACCCTTGCATTATAAGCACTTGAGCATATGCCTTTGATAATCCTACCTCATCTTCTGCCAATAATATCTTCATTGCTTATCCTTCCTCTATCAATTTTCTTATTGTCTGCATATTTAAATCACATGATGCAAGCTCATCGGCACATCTTTTAAGCTCCTTTGTGATTCTTTCATGGTTACTGATATTTTTCTTATACTTCATCTGATGTTCAAGTGATGCCCATGAATCCATGACGATAGTTCTTAACTGAATTTCTATATAATACCTTCCGCTTTCATTGCCTTCACAATCCGGGTAAGGTGTTATTACCTCAAGTATCATATGATATGAACGATAACCGTTCGGCTTAACATTCAGTATATAATCCTTTTCTTCTACAACATTGATATTTTCCATATCTTTAAACAGGCTTACAAGAGTATATATATCATCAACAAAACCGCAGACTATTCTTACACCTATCGCATCTTTTATTTCCTTAAGTGCACTGTATGTATTTACCTTAAAGCCTTTTCTCTTACACTTTTCTATCATGCTGTCGTTGGTCTTTATCCTTGAGATAAAATGTTCAAAGAGTTTATAACCGGTCTTTAACTTATATTCATCATTTAGCTTATACACTCTCTTTGAAAACTCATCCAATATCATATCCAAGTATTTTTCATAGTTGCCATATATATTCATTGCATATATCCTTTTTACATTGATACAAATATTTTATCATAAATAAGTGTATAAAGAATGAAAAAAGGCTAAACTTTTTGGAGTTTAGCCTAAGAAAGATTTAAAAATTATTTGATATGCAAAAGTTCCACTGCAATCTGGAAGTAAATCACAAGTGAAACTGCATCAACTATTGTTGTAATAAGCGGTGCCGCCATAATAGCCGGGTCAAGATGTAACTTTTTTGCGGCAATAGGAAGCATACCGCCTATAACCTTAGCTAAAAATACTGTAGCAAAAAG
Organism: Lachnoanaerobaculum saburreum DSM 3986; assembly: GCF_000185385.1. Classification (GTDB taxonomy): domain Bacteria; phylum Bacillota; class Clostridia; order Lachnospirales; family Lachnospiraceae; genus Lachnoanaerobaculum; species Lachnoanaerobaculum saburreum. The sequence continues at coordinate 1,786,093 of NZ_GL622296.1, read as the reverse complement.
TGCCAAAACCACTGTAAGTGCTACAAGCGGCTGTCCCGGATACTGTACTACAAGTCTTACAAAATTGACAGCACCCAAAATTATACCGACAATAACGGACACTCTTGCCTCTTTCCAGATAACCTTCAGTATATCTGAACTTGCAATCTCACCGATTGTCATACCACGTATAATCATAGTGGATGACTGTGAACCCGCATTACCGCCTGTATCGGTAAGCATAGGTACAAATGATACTAAAAGAGGCATTACCTTAAATGCATCTTCATATCTTGTAAGTATTCCGCCTGTAAGCATTGAACTTATCATAAGCACAAGCAACCAAACAATTCTGTTCTTTGCAAGCTCAAACACTCCGGTCTTTAGATAAGGCTTTTCAGACGGATGCATAGCCGCCATCTTCTCAAAGTCCTCTGTAGCCTCTTCTTCCATTACGTCCACAGCATCATCAATTGTGACAATGCCTACCAGCCTGTTCTCATGGTCAACCACAGGGAGAGAGAGCAGATCATATTTATTGAACAGGTCTGCGATTTCTTCTTTATCATCTGTGGTAACGGCCTTAATGACATTGGTGTCCATGATATCTTCCATTTTAACTTCATAGTCACTCATCAAAAGGTCTTTGACTGTTACCACACCCTCAAGCATTCTTTTTGCATCCATTACATAGCAGGTATATATAGTCTCTTTATCATATCCATGCTTTCTGATATAGGCAAATGCCTCTTCCACAGTCATGTTCTTTTTTAAGCCTATATACTCGGCAGTCATAATAGATCCTGCCGAGTTTTCAGGATACTTTAAAAATTCATTTATCTGAAGTCTTGTACTGGGAGCCGCATTTTGTAAAACTCTTTTTACAACCGTAGCAGGAAGCTCTTCAAGCATATCTACAGCATCATCCACATACAGTTCTTCAATTATATAAGCAAGCTCTTTGTCTGTAATACTGTTTATTATATGTCCCTGAGTTTCCACCTCCAAACAGGCAAACACATCACTTGCAAGTTCTTTCGGCAACATTCTAAAAACAATTATCTGTTTTTCAGAATCCAGCTCCTCCATAAATGAAGCAATATCAAACTCATTCATATCGCAGAGTTTTTCTTTTAATTGTCGGAACTGTTTTCTTGATACGAGATCAAATAGTATTTCTTTTATATTTTCTTCCATAGTCCCACCTTTCTCTGCAAAATTTATTTTAGATAATATCGGAAGGTTTCATAGACAGATCAATCCTACCCTTTATGGCATCTACTTTAATTACCTTTACTGTAACCTCATCTCCTATTTTCACCACATCTTCAACTTTCTCGACTCTGCGATCGGAAAGCTTTGATATATGAACCATACCGTCTTTACCGGGAGCCAACTCTACAAAGGCACCAAACTCTAAGATACGAACCACCTTGCCCTGCATAATCATTCCGGCTTCTATCTCTATTGTAATACCCCTTATGATGTCAACAGCCTTGTCAATCATTGCCTGATCAGTTCCTGAAACGGATACCAATCCGTCTTCACTGATATCAATCTTCACGCCGGTATCTTCAATAATCTTATTGATGGTCTTTCCCTGTTTACCTACTACATCACCGATCTTTGACGGACTGATCTGAATCTGTGCAATCTTCGGTGCATACTTGCTTATTTCTTTTCTGGGTTCAGCAATACATGGTTTCATACAAGTCTCCATGATAAAGTCTCTTGCTTCATGACATCTTGCAATAGCACCCTTTACAATATCCTTTGTAAGTCCATGTATCTTGATATCCATCTGTATAGCTGTGATACCGCTGTCTGTTCCGGTTACTTTAAAGTCCATATCTCCAAAGAAGTCTTCAAGCCCTTGAATATCTGTAAGAAGCACATAGTCATCATCCGATTCACCTGTTACAAGTCCGCATGAGATGCCTGCTACCATCTTCTTTATCGGAACACCGGCAGCCATAAGTGCCATACATGATGAACATGTAGATGCCATAGATGTCGAACCGTTTGACTCAAATGTTTCCGACACGGATCTGATGGCATATGGGAATTCTTCAGGAGCGGGAAGTACCGGAATAAGTGCTCTCTCAGCCAATGCACCATGTCCTATCTCCCTTCTTCCGGGTCCTCTTGAAGGTCTTGTTTCACCTACCGAGTAAGACGGGAAGTTGTACTGATGAATATATCTCTTTGTGGTCTCTGATTGATTGAGTCCGTCAATTTTTTGTGCCTCTGCCAAAGGTGCAAGTGTAACTACATTGCAAATCTGAGTCTGTCCTCTTGTAAACATAGCTGAACCATGTACTCTCGGTATTATATCCACTTCAGCTGCAAGCGGACGAATCTGAGTCATGGCTCTTCCGTCAGGTCTTTTCTGATCCTTTAGAATCATCTTTCTTACAGTCTTTTTCTGGTACTGATAAACAGCCTCACCAAGTAGAGACAACCACTCTTCTTTATCTGCAAAAGCTTCTTCAAGCTTTTCTGTTATAGCCTTTATATTCTCTTCTCTTATCTGCTTCTCATCTGTGAAAACGGCTTTTTCCATCTCATCCTGTGGCACTATCTCCCTGATTGCAGTGCTAAGCTCATCCGGAATGGTAAATGCGGTATAAGAATGCTTTTGTTTACCCACCTCTGCAACGATCTTATCAATAAATGCAATAATTTCTTTGTTCACCGAGTCTGCCTTATAAATAGCCTCTATCATCTTCTCATCAGGTATCTCATTTGCACCTGCTTCAATCATTATTACCTTATCTTTGGTAGATGCTACTGTAAGTTTAAGGTCTGATACAGCCATTTGCTCCTCATTCGGATTTACCACAAAAAAGCCGCCTACCATGCCTATCTGTGTTGTAGCACATGGACCGTCAAAAGGTATATCTGAGATTGCGGTTGCTATTGCGGAACCAAGCATTGCTGTAAGTTCAGGTGAACAATCGGGATCTACAGACAGTACAAGATTATTCAGTGTAACATCATTTCTGTAATCCTTTGGAAAAAGCGGACGCATCGGTCTGTCAATTACTCTTGATGTAAGTATAGCATTCTCACTTGCCTTACCTTCTCTTTTGTTGTAGCCTCCCGGCATCTTACCAACAGCATACATTTTCTCTTCATATTCTACTGACAGTGGGAAAAAGTCAATACCGTCTCTTGGCTTATCCGATGCCGTAGCGGTAGATAAAACTGTTGTATCTCCATAATGCATAAATGCCGCACCGTTTGCCTGTGCAGCTACTCTTCCGATATCCACTCTTAGAATACGGCCTGCTAGTTCCATTGAATAACTTTTAAATTCCTTACTCATTTCATCTCCTTTTGGCTTGCCGATATTCGAGAAGTAATCTTCTTGAAACATAAAAATATGAACTAGTGATAAATACTAAAAATATTTAGTACTTATCACTAGCTTCGGCTACAAGCCATAGATAAATCATAAAAAAGGTGGAGAAAAACTCTCCACCAATGTACTATAATCACACAAGGTTTCTAAAGAATTTTCCTTAAACGAAAACTGTGAAACCGAAGACTTCTTTATATTACTTTCTAAGTCCAAGCTTCTCTATAAGTGTACGATAACCCTCAAGATCCTTATTCTTAAGATACTGTAAAAGATTTCTTCTCTTACCGACCATCTTCAAAAGACCTCTTCTTGAGTGATGATCCTTAGGGTTTGTCTTCAAATGCTCTGTAAGCTCTGTGATTCTTGCTGTAAGAACTGCTATCTGAACCTCCGGTGAACCTGTATCACCCTCTTTTCTTGCATACTCTTCCATAATAGCTGTCTTTTTCTCTTTTGTAATCATTTTCTTTCTCCTTTTAAAAATCTTACCATATACATAAGGTAAGGTTGGAGTATCCATATCTCATGTATAGGCGTCACTACCAAAGTATAGTATCAAAATAAATAGGTAATGTCAATGGCGAAATCCTTTTGCAATTACCATTTGTGAGTTCTGATAAATGCTCCTATACTTTGACCTGTTAAGCTTACTATAAAAAGTATTCCACAATATATAAAAACACTTGCACCGGTAAAAATCATATAAGCCAAACACAGAATAAATACTCTAAATGAAAAGTACCAATGAAACCCGTTATCCATTGCAAATATTATAGATAAAACAAGTAAAATAAAAGGTATAACAGCTATTACTGCCAAAGCAAAAAGAGTCATTCTGTCAAAAGGGTCGTCTACCGGTATTAAGTATATCAAAAACGGCAATATATAATATGATACTGCGATTACAACAGTATATTTATATTTTTCAATTAGAATTTTTCGTAAAATTTCTTCCATACTTAGCTTATCCATACTTAGCTTATCCCTCAAAATCAGCCTGTAACAGTTATAATTATTGTATCATAAATCTATAATATTTACATTAAAAAAGCTGCCACACTTAGTGCAGCAGCTTAAAAAATTTCGTATTACTATAACAGATGCGCTCTTATCTCATCAGCACTCATATCAAGAAGGTAAGCAGGTGCTACATCAAATACCGTATGAGCTCCAATTTTTCCGTCTTTATGCATACGGTACGCCGCTCTTGCATATGCGACGATTACAGAAGCTGTGAATTCCGGGTTTGAATCAAGTTTCAGGCGATACTCAATAACATGATTGTTTTCATCTTTCCAGCCTGTCTTTCCGCTTCTGATAACAAATCCGCCATGTGGAAGTTTTGAATGATTCTTCTTCATTTCCTCAGCTGTGATGAAATGAACTGTTGTATCATAGTCGGCAAAGTAATTCGGCATTGTCTTTATCTCTTTTTCAATCTTTGCCTTGTCTGCACCCTCGGCAGCCACTACATAGCACTCTCTTGTATGCTTTTGTCTTGTAGTAAGCTCAGGGTTCTTTCCGCTTCTTACAGACTCAAGAGCCGACTCTACAGGTACAGTATACTGTCTTGCATCCAACACACCTTCAATCCTTCTGACAGCATCTGAATGTCCCTGACTTACTCCCTTACCCCAGAAAGTATAATCTGCACCGTTTGGAAGGATGGCATTTGCGTAAACTCTGTTTAATGAGAACATACCCGGATCCCAACCTACAGATATAAGTCCGAAGTGACCGGTTACCTTTGCAGCATCGTCCACCTTTGAAAAATGCTCCGGTATATTTGCATGGGTATCAAAACTGTCTATAACATTGAAATACTTGGCATATTCAGGTGTCTGAATCGGTAAGTCGGTTGCACTTCCGCCACAAAGCACCAAAACATCTATTTCATCCTGATAACTTAAAATATTCTCAACACTGTCTACCTTGGCATCAGATGTAAGAATCTTAACACCGGAAGGATCTCTTCTTGTAAATACCGCTACCAACTTCATATCCTTTGTATGTTTGATGGCACACTCAATTCCTCTTCCAAGGTTTCCATATCCCAAAATACCTATTCTTATCATTTTCTCACCGGCCCTTAACTGAATAAATCATTCGGGCAAATCCTTTCCTTAATATCAACTTAAACACCATGATAAAAAAGATAGAATACCTCCAAGACTCATCTTTGAGTATTCTATCCAAAAAATAAATATCATTCATAGCGAACTAAGTTGTCAGCTGTTTAGTATTATACAGGATTTTTCAAATAATGCAATAGGCAATTTAAAATATTGTGTCACATTATAAATAAATCGTTCAAACTCTCTGACATTGTAGGATGTGTAAATATAAAGTTTGCTATATCCCTTGCTTTGATGCCATGATCCATTGCCAGTTTTATAAAGTTTATCATCTCATAGGACTCTTCACAAAAAAGTGCCGCACCCAAAACAGTACCGTCTGAGGTAACCAAAGCCTTCAGCATTCCGTCAGTTTTTCTTAGAACCTTCGCCTTTGGAACGGCATTGGCACTTAAACTTAAAACTTTGTATTCCACTCCGGCAAGCTTTGCATCCTTTTCACTCATTCCGACTCTTGCAAACGGCGGGTTTATAAATACCGAATAAGAGAAAGCTCCTCTGTTTTGTGTAGTTCTCTTATCCTCTCCCATTATTTCATCATAGATTATTCTGCTGTCATCCAATGAAATATATGTAAACTGAAGCTTACCGCAAACATCACCTGCCGCCCAAATATTATTTGCACTTGTTTTTAAATGCTCATCAGTCTCAACAGCACCTCTATCAGTAAGCTTAACTCCGGCATTTTCACATCCTAATCCGTCAGTATTCGGTCTGCGACCTACTGCAAGTAAAATTACATCAGAGTCCAAAGTCTTTGATTCTTTTGCAACTTCATAATATAATTTACCCTCTTCAAGCTTAGTGACCTTTGCACCTGTAACAATCTCTACACCCTTTGCTTCCAATACTTCACGAATAGATTCTGCAATATCGTCATCTTCTCTTGGCAAGAATACATCACCGTCCTGAACTATAGTTACCTTACTGCCGAAATCTGCATACATAGAAGCAAACTCAAGTCCTATATATCCACCGCCTACAATAGTAAGCCTTTTCGGCAACTTATCAAGATTCATAATAGATTCTGATGTATAGATACCTTTACTGTTAACACCTTCAATATCCGGTATTACAGTAAGAGAACCTGTATTGATAATAAACTTCTTTGCTTCAATCTCTACATTTTTATCCTTTGTTGAAACAGTAATATGGTGGACATCTTTAAATGTAGCCATACCGTCAATAATATCTACTCCGGCACCTGCTATCTTATCATAATTTGCCTTACGAAGTGCAGCTGTAAGTTTCTTTTTTTCAGCAATCGTCTCCTTGTAGTACTGTGCTTTTTTCTCAAACTCTCCGTTTGGAGATTTTGACGCATCTGTTATAAGTCGCTTTGAAGGAATACAACCTACATTGATGCAGGTACCTCCATACATATTTTCATCTTTCTCAACCAAAGCAACACTTTTACCTGCTTTACTAAACTTTGCAGCAAGTGTTTTTCCGGCTTTGCCGAAACCGATAACAACTATATCATATTCAGCTTTCATAGCTTAACTCCTTTTCATTATAATTTTAGATTATTATACACCTAATTTTACACAATTGAAATACTTAAAATTAAATAACTATTCAACTGAAAAAGCATATAAGAGATATGAGAGACAGCTATATTTTAAAATATAATTTATCTGCTGCTTACAGTGCTAAAATCTTATCCTTTGATAATCCTGTAACTTCCATAATCAAACCTACATCAAAGCCCTTTTCTTTCATGACCTGTGCTATATTTTTCTTTTCAATCTCAGCGCCTTCTTGAATTCCTTTTTCAAGACCTTCTTGAATTCCCTTTTCAAGGCCTTTTTGAATTCCTTCTTCAAGGCCTTTTTGAATTCCTTCTTCCATAGCTTCCTGCCATCCCTTGTTCAGCATAATATCAATAACCTCACACATATACTTTGCCTCCTTTTCATGTACCTCTTCTATCACTTCCTCAAATCTGTTGTCATTTGTTATTGCAGACATCAGATTCAATACTTCATCTATATGTTCTATCTTATACATCTCAGGTTCATATTTATTATTTTTTCGAATCTGATACAGATAGTCAACCACTACCCTAAAGTCACTTTTAAACAGCTTTCTCTTTTCCTCAGGTAGATAAGCTATCTCGAAAAGATTGATTTTATAGTCATTTATATATGGCTTTAATCTATTATCCACATCTATTATACCCATTATATTTTTCGGATAATTCCATCTGCTTTTATGTCCTAAATACAATACCAATGTGATAACAGGATATTTCATTTTATCTTTGTTTTTTCTGTTGGCTTGCATACCATACTCTGCACCGTTATAGCTTATAACTCTTAGAGGCATCAGCTTGTCAGGGTCTGTCTGATTTTCAACCCCGAACATAGCAATATTTATCTTATTTCCCTGCCAATACTTTGCTACATCTCTGTCCTGATAGTTGATTTTTCTGCCTATCTTTTTTGAACTGCTTGTAGGTAAATCAATTAAATCATCCTCCCTTACTACCATCTCACCGTTAAACAGCAATACGTTTACTATATCCATAAAAACATCATTATACTGCTCAAGCATCTTTTCGGTTATATCTTTCTCTGCCATACTCCCTCCTATAAAATTGTTACAGAAACTAATTAGAATAAAATAATTATACGCTTAACATACCTCTTTAGAATAACACCACGTACCATAAATAATTGACTTTGTTTAGTCAATTATATCAATTTATAAATATATTTACAAGGTAAAACTAAAGGTGGAAACGGTGAGGAATAAATATTTGGTTACAGTACACCGGTATTATATTTTAATTGTGAAAGGTACCGAAAATTATTTTTTGATTTCATTATGATTGATTAGGTTGGTAGGGTTTCAGTTGATAAACTCTACCAACTGAATTTTTTGTATCTGAGTTATCAATAGAACTCATCTATATTCTTCCATTCATTAGATGCCATACTCCATATCTCCACTATTCCAAATATACATAATAACTGATACAGGATTCTTCCTTTCTTCCCAAAGCCATCCTGAGTAAGTAGTTGAATTTCCAAAGTAACCTTCTGTAATAATCTCAAACTCACAATTTTTATAACTTTCCATAAATTCCTCTAAATAAACGGCATTACCCATAAAACGTCCTTTACCTAAGGTTTTATTAAAAATCAACACACTGCATAGGCTTAAATCACAGTCATTAAAACGAATTTCACCTGTATATTCTTTTTCTTCATTGTCAACATATCTAAATAATGTATCCGCCTTTAGAGTAAGCATTTTATTATGGAATTTTATTTCCTTTACTCTGCTGCCGTTAAGGCTGAAAACAATATTTTTTTGTCTGATAAATTTATCCATGGTCCTCCATCGGTTATAAAACTATATTATATGCACTCCTGTATACCTAACAAATACTTTCTCTATAAAAGATTTGAAAGCGACCTCATTACAAGGTCAATATCCTGATTTTCCAGCTCCTGTATCACATGCAAGTATGTTTTCTGTGTGGTAGTCATACTTGCATGTCCAAGCCTTCTTGCTACACTGGCGATAGACACTCCTGCATATAGCAAAATAGAAGCATGTGTATGACGAAGCCCATGCACAGAGATAACCGGAATATTCAGCTTCTTACAATACCTTACCAAAATATCGTTAACTGTGGAATTATAGACATTATTATCCCTTACAAATATTGGTTCATCTGCCGGAAGCTCCTTTACAAGGGTTGCAAATTGCATCACCACCTGCCAGTCAATCTGTATCTTTCGCACTGATGATTTGTTTTTTGTAGGTGAAAAACCTCCACCCTCCTTATAATTCCAGGTCTTGTTCACCGATACGGTCTGATGTGCAAAATCAAAATCATTCGGTGTAATCGCAAGGCCTTCTGAAAATCTCATTCCTGTCTTTGCCAAAAGTAAAATGAACCAATCCCAACTTACTTCATTTGAAAGAGTCAGGCTCTTTAAAAGACTGTGAAGTTCAAATTGGTTCAAATACTTAACCTTCTTTTTTGACGGAATCTTCCCCTTGATAATAACCTTCCTTGTCGGATCTCTTGGAACAAGCCCCTCATCCACCGCATCCAGTATAGCACCCTTTAGCTGGTGATGAAAATCCATGGTTGCCTGACGCTCATGCTCCTTGGCATAGTCATTGATAATCTGCTGATATTCAACCCTTGATATATCACATAGACGAAGAGTTGGAGCCAGTTTCTCCACCCATATAAGACTCATCTTATACTTTGACAGCTTCATGGCGTGCAGTCGAAGGCTCGACCAAACAGGAATGTACCTGAAGAATGAGTATTCAGTTTTCAAGGGACATCCGGACTTTCGTCCTTACAAAGTAAGTTTAACAAGAATCCTCCGGTTTCGCGTTGGCCTCGTAGGTGCACTTTGGTTGTCATTGCAGGACTACCTGCGGTTCGTTTTGACTTTTCAGTGTCCTATGCAGCCGGATTAAGGCAACAAAATACCCCATTGGTTTCCCAACGAGGCACCGAAGATGATTCTATATAAGCCTGAATTCTCCTCAATAGCAACTTGCTTCAGGGGCATCATGAAAAGCGTAAATACCAACTTAGTCAGCAAGATAAATAACCGGACATTCCACACGCAGTTTTAGATTTTTGTATTGTGAAACGGGCAGACTGCCATGCCGTGACAGTTGACCTGAATGCCGTATATCTCTGCCGCCTGTCCGGTAGTAACATTGGTTTTTATCTCTTCAAATACATTCAATAGGCTGTTCCTCCAAAAATAATTGTAATCTTTTCTGTAAATTTTACGTCTAATAGATTGACTATGCAATGTAATCAACATATAATATAAGTGCAATAGCAAGGAAAGGAGTTGAAATTCATGGCTACCACAACTAATTTCAGTGTCCGTATGGACAGCGACATCAAGAAACAGTGCGAAGCACTGTATGGTGAATTAGGCATCAACCTTACTACCGCTATCAATGTGTTTCTTCGCCAGTCGCTCCGTGTCGGCGGTTTTCCTTTTGATGTTCGCATGGAGCAACCGAACAAGGAAACGATGGCAGCAATGCTGGAAGCAGAACGCATTGCCCGTGATCCGTCTGTAAAACGCTACTCTGATATAGAGGAAGCATTGAGGGCGTTAAAAGAATGATTAAACATTTAGACATTGTTTGGACAAATCAATTTAAGAAGGACTACAAGCTGGCGATGAAACGTCATCTTGATATTGACCTTCTGGACGACATCATTCGCAAACTGGCAAGCAGCGAACAGCTTCCAGAAAAGAATAAAGACCACGCTTTAACCGGAAACTGGGTCGGGCATCGTGAGTGCCACATTCAGCCGGATTGGCTATTGGTCTATCGGATTGAAAATGATTTGCTCGTCTTGACATTATCCCGAACAGGAACGCACAGCGATTTGTTTGGAAAGTAAGAAAATGCACTCGGTACAAACGCCGGGTTCATTTTTCTTTCCGCAGAAATGAAAAAGCACCTTGTCCTGAATCAAATGACTATTTTCCCGAACATTGCTCATCACTTATCCTCCCAAGATTGCTTCATCTTCTTCCCATTCTCACATACCATAGCGTGGAACAGAATCATGTTGGACAGTTCATCTGCAAGTTGGATTCCTTTTCTTGCTTCTTCTGTTTTTACTCGCCCCATAAACGAATGGATCACACTCATATCCATCGGTTTTTCGGACATCTTCATCAGAGAATCCATCGACACTTGAAGATATTCAGAAATCTTATGAAGTTCAATCGCGGTGATTGCTCTTGCACCATTCATAATTTTGCTCATGGAGGGGCTACGCTTTTTTTAGCTGGTGCAGATTATGAGCGCTATGGAAAAGCAAAATTGACACGGCGATACCTCCTCGGAAACCGCCGTATCCTTAAAAAAGGCGACTTTACCGCACTCCCCGTAAATCCATTTTTTCAAAAGGAAAGTGGCGGCTTGAAATATAATATTTCAAAACCGCCGTCTGATTTTTAACACGCAAAATCGTCATTGAATGGCGGTTTTATGTGTTTACTGAAGATTGAATTTTCTCCGCCTGCATTAAGCGTCAAGTCAAAGAAACAGCAGCGCAGCGCAAGTCACGTCTATGAGAGCCCCAACAACGCTTGTTATCGTATAAATTTTCTTAGATTCCTTGTCCGTTATTTCTTTTGCAAGGTAGTAAACTCCTACACCCAAAATGAGAATACCGATGATAAGACCAACGATTTTAATTGCCATTATTTTTTCCTCCATTTCAATAAGAACGCTGAATTTGTGATAACCAACACCGAACCGACATTATGAACCAACGCACCCACCACCGGGTTCAAAGTTCCGATGATGGCCAGTACGGTGGACGGTCACGAAGAACGGGACATTCATATCTACTAAAATTTCGTCGGATATATCGAAGCATAAGCCGTCATTCTTTATTCGAGGTTGACTAAGCAATTCCTCCTTCCTACTGATTTTGTCATTATCCCTTGCTATATTTAACCAGCAATATATCTAAGAACTTTACCCAGACAATCTCTGCTGTTATCAGTAGATACCTGTTCATTACTTCCTGGTGTACTAAGGGGCATCGCTCCCCACATAAAATGTTGATTATAACAATCTAGCGGAATACACCGATCATACCGGACTTGCCCTGACTTACGGTATATACCTGTCCCGGATTGCAAATGCCATCGGGGATGAGCTTTCCACCGCCCTGCTCCGGCACGGAAACAAATTTTTCTTCAAAGGTATCAAGGTCGATATAGCTGAAGTTCACATCATAGAACTCCATTCCACCCGGCTTTTTCAGCTGTTCCTTGACACGACGGCGCATTTCCGGCGCAAATACAAGAATTTCTTCAATCTGTTCCTTCGTGAATTTTCCATCCGGATACAGCAATTTCACATAGCCGCCCACAATCTTGCGGACAGCAATTGTATCGCGCTGGTTCAGGTTTTTCCCAAGGCGGAAGTACTTATCCAACGCATCCCCATACTGTTCTTTCCGCAGTTCTCAGATAAACTCCGCCAGATAATCCGTGATAAAGTCGTAATCATTGGTAAAATGCTCCGAACGAAACTTCGGAATCTCCCAGTCTGGAATATAGCCATGCAGACGGTCAAGAAAGGCTGTGTCCGTTCCCATCTCCAGCGGGAACGGGTCAAACAGAGAGTAAGTCTTGAGCAACACATCTACGCTCTGATTGATACAAGCTTCATTCGATACTGCTCCTTCGCAAAAAAATTAGCAGCCAGGCACCGAAGCGCATGACTGCTATGTAAGGAACGGTATTCTGTTTTAGGTCTACAAACCGGAAGTTATCTGAGCAATTTATATATTTCGTAGGCAACCGGCTCACACCACTCATTCGATGTCTCTTCACCCGGCACTTCAATTGCCAGATGAGAAAACCATTCATCCGGTGCGGCACCATGCCAGTGTTTCACTTCTGCCGGAATATTGATACAGTCACCAGGCTTCATTTCTACAGCATCTTCTCCCTCTTCCTGATAATATCCTCTTCCGGCAATACATACTAAGATCTGCCCACCTCCACTTTTTGCATGATGGATGTGCCAGTTATTTCTGCATCCAGGTTCAAATGTCACATTGAAAATTCCAACCTGAGAAGTGGAGATCGGTGCAAGAAAACTTCTGCCAGAAAAATACTGTGCAAAGCCATCATTTGGTGCACCAATTGGGAATACCATCTCTTTTGCATGCGCCCGCATTGCTTCCTCTTCGTATGGTAAATCTCCTTCACCTGCCTCCCACACTTCCTTTGCAAGATTGAAAACAGCCCATGCTTTTGGCCATCCTGCATAGAATGCGACATGTGTAATCACTGCAGCAATCTCTTTTTGCGTCACACCATGATTTTTTGCATTTTGAAGATGATATTTTAAAGAATAATCCGTAATTCCGGAAGCCATCAGAGCAACCACTGTAATGATACTTCTTGTTTTTACATCAATATCCCGGTTGTTCCAGTTTTCACCGAAAAGCACATCATCATTAAAATGTGCAAACTCCGGTGCAAATTCACCAAGTGCATTTCGTCCTGCTGTTTGTACTATTTTTTCCATATTCTGTATACCTCCATAGCACTGTTATTTATAAAGATTTTAACCACTCACTGATTTCCTGTTGTGTTCCACGATTTAACAGGCTGCCTTCTGCGATCACCGCATCTGGTGCGGATGGCTGCAATTCCTTTACAGTATTACCGAATCCACTTCCACCGGATGTTGCAAAAAGGACGATCTTTTTACCGCTGAAATTATAAGCTTCCAAAAATGTATTGATAATTGTTGGAGCTACATACCACCAGATAGGGAATCCCAGAAAGATCTCGTCATAAGAACTCATATCTATCTCTTTCTTCATAATCTCCGGTCTGTATTTCTTATCACTCATTTCTACACTGCTTCGGGATTTTTTATCCATCCAGTCAAGATCAGCCTTTGTATACGGAACTTTCGGCTCAATCTCAAATAAATCAGCTTTTGCTTCCTCTGCAATCATCCCTGCTACTTTTTTTGTTATTCCGCTTGCACTGAAAAATGCCACTAATTTTTTGCTCATAATAAAAAGCCCCTTTCTTTGCGAATTTCTTGTATAAAAATAGATATATAAGATTTGAATTTCTCTTATACATCTATTTTATACCCCATTATTTTATTATGTCTAATGCTTATATCGAATTCTATTCTATGCCTGAAAAGCATTTATTTCTTCTATCATTTTACTGACTGCCAGAGAATATTGGATGTTTCGCCTCCAGGCAATCACCGTACTTGTCATGATTTCGGGAGAAATTCTTCGCTGTACAAGAATGTCCTCTCTCCAATACTTTGCGGCACCTTCGATTGATATTGAATACCCCAATCCATTTGCCGCCATGACTCCTGCATTGGTTCCAAGATTACTCGTAAAAGCAATCTGCAAGTTCGAAAAATCTTTTCCAAACCAATTGGCAAGTTCACTTTGAATATTCATCCTTTCGGGCAGAATCAATGGTTTTCCGATGAGGTCTTCTTTTTTTATAAGCTCTTTTTCTGCCAGCGGATCATCCGGTCGCATTCCGACACACCAATGATCACAATCTGCAATACGAATATAATCCAGCCCTTCGGTGTCCATTGGTTCTAGGAATAATGCAATATCTACAAGTCCTTTTTTCATCATCTCATAAACCGTATCTGCTGTTGCGGTATGAAGTGCAATCTGAACCAGTGGGTATTTTTCTTTATACGTTTTACATATCCTTGCCAAGGTCTCTACCGCCGCAAATTCACCACATCCAATGGTTATAGTGCCCTCTACCACATCTTCTTTTCCCTTCAGTTCCTTCAGTGTTTTTTCTTCAAGATTAAGGATTTCCAAGGCACGTCTTTTTAATAAAATTCCCTCATCAGTAAGGGTATTCCTTTTACCATTTCGAAGAAACAATGTAATTCCAAGCTCATCTTCCAATGCAGTCATTTGCCTGGAAAGCGTTGGCTGTGTAATATGCAATTGTTCTGCCGCTTTTGTAAAGCTCTGTTCTTTTGCCACCGTCAGAAAATAGCGCAATAGTCTTAATTCCATATTTTTCATTCCACAACTTCCGATTTGTATCGCCATTCTTACTCTCTATTTTATCAGATATCGCCTACAAATTCCATAGCTTCATAGCTCAAACAGCAGTGAGGAATAAATATTTTATATTTTTATCTCTATTCCCCTTTTTTACTTTCCGGCATTTTATCCACTACTGCGTTGTAAATTATTTGTGTTATCCACTTTTTATGGGCGTATTATGCCAATTTTGAAATTTTGTGGATAACTTACTGTTTTTTTAATATTGCATCTTCCCTTCAATCACCTCCTATGATACAATAACCCTGTCATTCGAGATATATTGTTGTATATCTCAAAATGTAGGATACATCTTCCTCTGTTATCTTGAGTCTGCGAAAACTTTCGA
>NZ_GL622296.1:1758450-1769634 GCF_000185385.1 Lachnoanaerobaculum saburreum DSM 3986 | reverse complement strand
GATCTTATTGTTTTATTGTGAAAAGTTTTTATTCCTCAGAGCTGGTAAATTTTATATATGTATCAGCTTTTAATTTCTGTCACTTTATTTTTCTATCGTAAAAAGAGAACCTCTAAAAGAGGTCCCCCTTATTTATCTTACTGTTCCTTCAATAGTCTTTATTCTCTTTTTATTATCTATATCTTCAAATCTTATCAGTAACTGTTCTTTATTTTCAAATGTTGCACAGATATCATTTTCTTCCCGGTGGTACTCACAGCCGTTCCATGCCAAAAATCCTTCTACAAGTATTTTATGATCAAGCTCATATAGACTTATCGCTTTCATTATATTGTTGATAAAACCGGTTGAGTTTACAGGTTCAAAGAAGCTTTCAGGAAGATCACATAATGCAACAAAGGCAACTCCGCCTGAATGTCTACATGGATAGTATCCACAGTTTTTCTCACTTATAGTGCAGGCAATCATTGAGAGAATATATCCTGTAACACTCTCTGTCAAGGGAAGTTTCGGAACAGTCAAAATATCAAAGCCCACATTCTCTCCAAAAGCTTTTGCCTCGTTTACAAGAGTAAGCAAACTCTCATCAAATCCGTTTATATTTTCCCAGCCCCACAGCCAATCATTTGACTGTATAGACTCACTTCCAATAAATTGAATAGGATATATACTGTTACCTATTTTTATTTTTTGTGCAGCAAAATCCACATTCCAGCTCTGTCCCTTTGCAACATACATATCAATCATATCCTGCACATGGAGCATACCGCCAAAGACTGCCGATACAACCTGCCTTAAGTCGGTGCGATCCATCTTATAGTCTGTTTTTAATATATTTACTCTCTCAGTCATAACACCTCTATAATAATATTATTGCGGTCAAAATGATTATAACTTTTTAACAACTTGTTATAAATTATATCAAACAATCTTTTAAGTCAAACCTTCTTGACTATGGTATTATTTAACTACATCAAAGATGTAAATGCAAGTATTAATTTAATACTCTGTACTCTTTCATTACATGATTGTCCTCAAATATAATCGGTTTTGCAGTAAGTCCTTCTGCATCATTGTCATAATATCCCATAAGATAATCATTTACATCCTGTAGATTGTCAAACTCATCTACCTGATATGGCAATTCAAATGCAAGCTTTTCAATAAACAGATATTTATCTCCGTCTTTTACCAAAACTCCGGTATGTCCTATAAACTCCTGAACCTGATTCTTTCCGTCATCCATAGTCATAAATACCGAAATCATATGCATCTTATCATTATCAAATGAAATCTGCTTATCATCCAATGACTTTACTATCTCATTTGCAAGTTCATTTGTATCATGTGTATTATTTACGTCTATATATGAAAATATAGTATCAAACTTTTCCTTATCCTCGCCCTCAAATATCTTTTTTGCATTGATTGCATCAAAATCATTGAACAGCATTGTAGTATCTCCGGGAGTTTTATTGCCTACTTTTATAGAATCTCCCATCAAAGAGTATGATGTTATTCTACAGTTTCTGCCTACAAAACCTTGATTTTTGTTAAGCCATGCATCTATAAGTTTATCTTGGTCAAATGTAGGAAATGCCGCCTCAATGCTTGTCATCTCCTGTACCAGATTTTTACTTCCGACTGCATTGTTATATTCATCTACAGCCTCAAAAAATTTATTTATCTTTTCATCACTTACCCCTGCATTTGCCAGTGCTTTCTTTACTCTTTCTCTGGTCTCATTGTCTACCAGATTTGAATACTTAAGATGAATCTTTGCCTTACTTAAAGCAATGCTTGTTTCTGTGGCATCACCGGTTCTATCTGTAGTGGTACTGTCATTAACTACAGTAGTGCTTTCAGCGGATAATGTACCTTCACCGCCTGCCTTATTTGAACATGCTCCCAAAACAATTGCCAATCCAATTGCAGTTACTAAAAGTTGCTTTTTCATATATCAACCTGCTTTCTTTTTTAGTCGCCTTAGTATATCACTTAAACCGACTTAAAAATATATAGGTTTTTAGATTTATTTTTTAAAATTTAAGTAAAAATTTATTACCTATAATATAAGAAAATAATGTATGACCCTTTTATCTCACTTGGAAAAGTGATATAATGTGACTTTGTTTTTTATAGTTCATTTTTAAAAAGGAAGACATATATATGAAGGTTGGTTTTGATAATCAAATGTATTTGAAAACACAGTCAGAGCATATCAAGGAGAGAATTGCAAGTTTTGGTGACAAGCTCTATCTTGAGTTTGGCGGAAAACTCTTTGACGACTACCATGCATCCAGGGTGCTTCCGGGATTTGAGCCGGACTCAAAACTTAGAATGCTTCTTCAGCTTAAGGATCAGGCTGAAATCATTATTTCAATCTCTGCAATAGATATAGAAAAGAATAAGATTCGTGAAGACCATGGTATTACATATGATGCAGATGTTTTAAGGCTTATAGATGCATTCCGTGGTAAGGGGCTTTTTGTAGGAAGCGTCTGTATTACACAATATTCAGGGCAAAAGAGTGCAGATACATTTAAAGAAAGACTGGAAAACCTTGGAATAAAAGTATTTAGACTCTATCTGATTGACGGATATCCAAGCAATGTGGCACATATAGTCAGTGAAGAGGGCTATGGAAAAAATGACTACATAATTACATCCAGACCGCTTGTGATAGTTACAGCTCCGGGGCCCGGTTCAGGAAAAATGGCAACTTGCCTGTCACAGCTTTATCATGAGAATAAAAGAGGGATTAAAGCCGGATATGCAAAATTTGAAACCTTTCCTATCTGGAATCTGCCTTTAAAACATCCTGTGAATCTGGCTTATGAAGCCGCAACCGCCGACTTAAATGATGTGAACATGATTGACCCGTTCCACTTGGAAGCATATGGCAAAACAACAGTCAACTACAACAGAGATATTGAAATCTATCCCGTACTTATGGCTATATTTGAGGGAATATTCGGTGAATGTCCATACAAGTCACCTACAGATATGGGTGTAAATATGGCAGGAAACTGTATAATTGATGATGAGGTATGCAAAGAAGCCAGTAAGCAGGAAATCATTAGAAGATACTATACTTCTCTTTGCAGATTTGTAAAGGGAGAATGTAAGGCCGGTGAAGTGTATAAGCTTGAACTTATAATGCAACAGGCAAAGACAAGTATTGATGATAGAAAAGTTGTTTCCGCCGCACTCTTAAAAGCTGAAACAACCCACCTTCCGGCAGCTGCAATCGAGCTTGAAAGCGGTGAACTTATTACAGGTAAGACATCAGATCTTCTTGGTGCCGGTGCCGCTCTTATCTTAAATGTACTTAAAGCACTAAGCGGAGTGGATGATGAAATAAAACTTATCTCACCAACTGTTATAGCACCTGTTCAAGAGTTAAAAACCACTTATCTGGGCGGTTCAAACCCAAGACTTCATATAGATGAGGCACTTATTGCACTTTCCATATCTGCCGCAACAGATGAAAATGCAAGAAAAGCCCTACATGCTATTCCGAAACTTAAAGGACTTCAGATGCACTCAAGTGTAATGCTCTCTGATATCGATATTAAAACCATTAATAAACTTGGAATCGGACTCACTACAGAAGCAAAATACGGTAATAAAAAATAATATAAGGGGCTGTCGCAATCGTGACAGCCCCTTATATTCAAATTTTAAAAAAATAAATTTTCAAAATCATCAAAATCTTTTTTTGAATCATCATCTTTTTTTGAATCGTCATCTTTTTCAGATTCTTCTTCAGCTTCTTCTTCATCTACACTTTGCTCATTTAATTCTGAACCGTCAGATATATCCACTTCGGAAAATCCATCATCTGTATCAATCTCAGCCTCTTCCTTGTCCTCATCCTTCTTTTGGCTTAAAGGCATATATTCAAGAGGAGCTTCATCATTTTGATCTTTGTCGGAAATAAGATCTACATTCTTGGTAATATTACTCTTATTCTTCTTTTTGGTAACATTCTTACTTGTTTTTTTAGCCTTCTTTTTATTTGAAGCATTTGAAATAAGCAGTAATATCACAAATACAGCTAATATAATCGCCAGTGCTATTATATTTCTAAGCAATTCATTACTTCTCTCATATTTCTTTTCCAGTATATCATACTCCGCCTTCGATACCCCGGTATCTACATTGGGATCGACAAAATATCTCTGTATTGTACCTTCTTCCATATCATATCTGTAGAAATCTTTTCTTCCGTCAGAGTTCATAGCATATACAACACAGTATCTCTTGTCATTATCACCGGCCCATATCCAACCGCGCAACTTTTTACCGTTTATTACAAGAATACTTTCAATAAATCCCTTAGGTTTTTCAACTTTACTGTCAATCGGCATCACTGTGATACTCTTTGCACCGGTATTTATCTGAGTGTATATAGACCAGGTATCTGAAGCATCATCATATATATAAAAATCACCTGAACCGTCATTGCCTACAAGGTATAAGATATATACATCCTGATTTTTCATCTTACCGGCTTTAACTTCTCTACCTTTATATGTGAAGGTAGATTCCTCAAATCCCTCAGGCAGAATATTCTTATCGAAAGAGTCCGATACCTGATAATCTATACCTCCAATAGTAAGACCGTTGTCGGTAGATACAATATTCATTGCATCTTCACCACCGCTCTTACTCTCAGGAACAACACTTTCTTTTGCAGTTGTTGACTCTTCCAGATTCTTTTTCATTTCACTTTTATTTACATTTATGATATAGCTCTCCACTGCCGAGCCGTCAGGAGATGTTACCTTTACAGCTACCGCATTGACACCTACCACAAGATTGTCATTTCCGGTAATAACAACTTTTGAACCGTTTTGTCTGGGCTTGGCATTGACTGCAATATTTGAAATATTTCCGGCAACATCCATATCATAATTTTTTATATCACTTTTAAAATCCGGATTCAGATTTCCGGGGCTGACTTTCAAAGATGCAAGTGCAGCATCTTTTTTGTTTACAGCCACAGTCTCCTCCTTAGTCTTTTCAACCGTACTCTCGGCAGTTGTATCGGGAGAAGCCTCAGCCTCTTTTATTTTTATTCTGCCGCTACCCTGTGACTGCATTGTAGCCATCTTTGCACCGGTATCATAAACTTCCCATGAGCTTACCACTACAGTAGCATCTCCTGCCGTCTTTGCCTTAAACTTCAAAGAATAGGCTTGACTGCTTGAATCGGTTCCGGTATTTGATGTCACCTTTATACTTCCGGCACCGCCCTGTGCATTGGTGCCGCTGATAAAATCAAGTACACTGTCATCATAGCTTAGCATTATAGTTGCACTGTCTATATTTCCATCACTTGATGAAAGTGTCATTATCAAATTTACTTCATCTCCTACTGTTGCATTCACATCTGCAAAGCTTATACTAATACCCATTGCAAAAGCATTGAATGACAATACTATTGAAAACATCAGGACTAGTAAAAAATAAGGTATGATGATATTTACATTAGGCTTTTTTAAATATTTCATCTTATTTTCCGACATTACTGCATAAAACTATGTAGATACAGTATTACTTTCCTTTCTTTATATTTATGCTGTATTTTTGCTTTGTTCCATTCTTGGCTGTAACGATTATATCAACTGTTGAATTTGAATCCTTTAATTCAATATCTCCGCCACCTGTTACATCAGCACCTGTATCTGAAGGATTTGCCTTGATATTTAACTTAGTTACATTGGAAGGTATTTCCAATGTATATGAGAAATTATCCTTTGCAAAGTCCGGTGTTATATTGTAACCGGTCACACTAAGTGAAGACAATCTGTTGTCAGGATTGCCGTCACCGGCAGGCATTGTTGCCGGTGTATCAGGCATATTCCTGTAAACAGGTATGTAAAATGTAAACACCCCCTTTTTATCCTCTTCAGAGTATGCCCTTGAAAGCATCGCCCCTTCATTCTTTGCACCTTCTATATTTGTCATATACTGATGCTTATATCTGTTTGCTCCAAGTACATTAAACTTCTTAAGATAGAATGAGTTCTGTCCTGCTTTGGCATAATTAGCCCCATAGTACATGGCACCGCCTGTTATAGCTTTAGACTTTGTATTCCAAGGTCTAAGATATGTGTCACCGCTTCCGGCCCATGCCAGTCCTCTGGATGTAGCTGATTGGTTTCCGGACTGATATGCTTCTATATTGAAGAAGTTGTATATACCTCCTGTACCGCTGATAAGCCCTGAGCTTCCCTTAACTCCCTGTTCTTGAATAATCATAGCTGCAAGCACATATGGATTCACACCGGAACTCTTTGCAGCATCCATAATCATATCCACATAGGTATTTCCGTTTGACAGTGCATTTTGATTTTCTGTTTCAGGTGTTGCCGTACTTGATGCATAAATGCTGTCTGAAGAACTCAGACTTTCCTTTATTATATCACCGTTTACCACCCCGGGTCCATGCTCCGTATCGGAAAATTCGCCTTTATTTGAATCGTCTAAAGGTGCGTCTACCTTCACATAATCACCTTTGGTAGTTATATTTTCATCAACAGGTGCATCGACACTTGAATATTCAACATTATTCCTACTTTCTTTATCAGATTTGACAGTACCCGTTTCACTGCTTAATCTGCCGGCTGAAGTTGATTGTTTAACTGCTGAAGTTGACTGTGCTGTAGTTGCTACAGTACTGTTTTCCTTAGCTTCAGTTGCAGAGAGTCTGCTTGATTTGCTCTCCATAAAGGTGCCTCTTAGCATCTTTTCTATACCTGCCTCAGTCTGCTCACCTGTGGAATAACCATGACTTAAAAATTGGAATATATTAGTGGAATCAAGGAAATTTCTGGGATCCATATAGTATCTGATGATACTTTCACCGGCAGCAACCCAGTTATCCGAATCGTATCCGATCCATGTTCCGCTTTCCCATTTATAAGCCCCCTTTTCAGTTGACTTCCATGATGACTTTGCATTCTTTGATACCAGATTCAAGCCTACTTGTGACTCATTTTTTATCACTTCATCCCATGGAATATCTACATCCTGTACCACAAACTTCCAGTTCGGGTATTCCGCATGCAATGCCCTCAGTCTATTCTTATAGCTCTCAGGAAATCCGGCAATCTCCGACTCAAAAGCTCTGTCTGTTTTATAGCCGGTTAAAGACTCGGTCTTTATATAGTTCTTTGCCACATAGCCTTCCTTGTTGACGGACCCGTCATTGAATGCTACCTTATACCAATACATCCCGTCGCCGTTTACTTCATCAAGTACAGTAACATCGGCATCTCTTTGCAATGTTGCAACAGTATTATTTCCTGTACCGGCATTTGATCTTACATTCAAACTGCTCACATCAACGGTTCCTTTTTTAGTTGTAAAGGCATTGATTTCTTTTATAAAAAAATTTCTTCCAATACATGTAACAAGTATTGCACCTAATGTGGTAACAAATACAAACTTATTTAAAAATGTCTTTTTCATTAAACCTTCCAATATAATTTTATCTATTAAGATTATCAGGTCCAAATCCAAATGGCAATAGTTCTTCCAATTTCATTTTTCTTAAATTTGCACCGTCAGACATTAAGATTTCAAACTCTTTCGGATTGCAAAACTCCTGCATCACCTGTCTACACACTCCACATGGAGTGCATATGGTATCAACATCCGCATCTTCAAAGCTTCCGACAACGGCTATTTTACAAAAATCATATATTCCTTCCGATATTGCCTTAAAAAAAGCGGTTCTCTCCGCACAATTGCAAGGTGTATAGGCTGCATTTTCAATATTGCAGCCATGTATTACTTTGCCTGACTTTGTCAAAAGTGCAGCCCCCACTTTAAATTTTGAATAAGGAACATATGCCATCTTTCTTGCCTTTTTAGCCTCTTTTATTAATTCCAAATCCGACATAATTCTCCTAAAACTGAACCAATCCATCTATCGGCCCTGTAAGCAATACCTCATCTGCATATATTACAGGTCCTTTAGCACGGTATTGCTTATTCACCTCAACCTTTATTTTACCCTTTATCTTTACCCAATCTTTGTTTTTGAAATTCTTTGCACCTCTATATTTACATACAAATCCAAGAAACCGGATATCGGCTTCACAACAAGTCATAGCCCTTCTTCCAGTGATAAGTACATCATCACCTATACCTTCGGGTCTTACAACCTGTGCTGTAAACTCTACTTCTTTTGTGTCATACTTTTCTGTTCTGTCCATAATATCTATATAGAAAACACCATAGTCTTCAGGCTTTATTATAAGTTTTTTATCATCCAAATTATAAGGCAGGTTTATACTGAAATCTCCGGTTATCTCACCCTCTTCACCTTCAAATATAATCTCGGCATTAGGTGCCATTGCTTTTATCTGAAGATGATATGTACTTAGAATATCCTCATCAATATTATCTGCTCTATTGCATATAACAAGCTCTGAATTTATCAGCATCTTACCCATATACGCCTTCAAATCCTTGTTCTTTATATAAAGGTCAAGTGTAGAAGTGTCATATATAGTAATCATCTGATTTATAAACCAAATGTCGGGTATCTCAAGCTTATCCTGTTCCCAAAGTCCGTTCCACTCTATAAGTATTCTCTCAGGATTTACCTCCTTGGTAAATCTTTCCATATTTTGTATTGTGAAATCTTTTATATCTTCTATATATTTTATAGTAGTATGAGTAGAGCTAAGCAATTTTTCATCATACTCTTCATCCCCTTCTTCACATACAATCAAGAGAGTATTTCCTTCAGTCTTAAAATACTCCTGCTGCATCGTGAATTTCATAAACTGTGTCTTTCCTGCTTCCAAAAAACCGTTGATAACAAAAACAGGTAATTGCTCCATAATATCTCCATTCAACAAGCACTATACTCTAAAACATTTCTCCAACTCTTCACTCTTTAGTCCGGCACCTATTACACATACCTTACCGGTGTACTCGGCATCACCTCTTCTTATATCATTCTCACCCGGAACCAAATCAAAGTAGAACCAATCATCACTGTCGGCATCCTTTACCATTCCTTTTGCTCTAAGTATGACACCGTACTTTTCTTCATTTGAAAAATCGTTTAAGATACTCTTTAACTTATCTTCACTGATTGCAGGTACCTGTTCCATTCCCCAGCTGTCAAACACATCATCTGCATGATGATGACCATGGTGATGTTCATGTTCACCGTGAAGATGATCATGCTCACAGTGTTCATCATGGTGATGATGATGTTCATGCTCACAATGCTCATCATGGTGATGATGTTCATGCTCACAATGTTCATCATGGTGATGATGATGTTCATGTTCACAATGCTCATCATGGTGATGATGATGTTCATGCTCACAGTGCTCGTCGTGGTGATGATGATGCTCATGCTCTTTTGCCAACTCTTCCAACAGCTCACTCTTTAAGTCTATAGGCTTTGACAACAGTTCTTCTATTTTTTCATCACTTAACTTATCCAGCGGAGTTGTAACAATGATTGCTTCCGGATTTACTTCCTTTATAAGCGCAACTGCTTCTTCAATCTTTTTACTATCTGCAAGATCCGTTCTTGACAGTATGATTGTATTTGCAAACTGAATCTGATTGTTAAAGAACTCACCGAAATTCTTCATATACATTTTACATTTCTTTACATCTACTACAGTTACAGCTGAATTTGATTCTACTTCTAAATCCTTTTCCACATCCGATACCGCCTTTAACACGTCTGAAAGCTTACCTACACCGCTTGGCTCTATTATAACTCTGTTTGGAGCATAATCTTTCAGCAGTTCTCTTAGTGAAGCTTCAAAATCTCCTGCCAAAGAACAGCATATACAGCCTGAGTTCATCTCTTTAATTTCAATTCCGGAATTCTTTAAGAATCCTCCGTCAATACCAATCTCACCGAACTCATTTTCTATTATTATTGTCCTTCCCTTGTCCTTACCATTTTCTACAAGTCTCTTTATAAATGTCGTCTTTCCGGCGCCGAGAAATCCCGAAACCACATCAATCTTTGTATTTGCCATATTTTCTCCTTTATCTCTAAAAAACAAGCCTGACTTAAAATCAAGCTTGCAATATATATTATTACATCTATTTATGTGTGCTTATCCTTACTATGACAAGACCGGCCGCTATACCGATAAGCATTCCGCTTACTACACCTGCAATAAGTAATACCGGCAAGTATGTAAATACTCCATTAGTTCTTACAACAAATGCGGCACATATGATTTGACCTACATTGTGCATTATACCGCCGATTATACTTACTCCTATTGTAGAAAATCCGTTAAACCTACTTGCAATAACCATACAAAGCAGGCTAAGACTTGCACCGCAAACAGAATAAATCATCATGGAAACATTACCGAATGTCATAGCTATAAGTACTATTCTAAGAAATGAAACAACAATAGCTGTCTTAATATCAAACAAGTACAATGCAATGATTACAATTAAATTTGCAAGCCCCAGCTTCATACCGGGTATGCCTAAATTTATAGGTATAAGTGTCTCTATGAAACCCATCACCATTGCAAGTGCTGTCAGCATGCCGACAGTTGCTATTTTATGTATATATGTCGAAGACTCTCTCATTACTTAGCTACTACGGTTGCTATCTTTATATTCACTTCAAGCACTATAAGTCCTGTCATATTTTCAATAGCATTCTTAACTCTTTCCTGAACTTTCTCACTTACTTCAGGAATATTGTAATTGTAGCTTACATTGACAGATAAATCTACACAGACTTTATCATCATTTACTTCTACGCTTACACCTCTCATACTCTTTGCCATCTTACTTCCTGAAAGCTTACCCATAAAATCTCTGGTCATATTTCCGGCCATAGAGTAAACTCCCTCTACTTCTGTCGCCGCAATACCTGCAATAACAGCCACAACTTCATCAGCTATCTTTACCTCACCAAGCTTCTTATTCTCAGTTGCTTCAGTTTTATCTTCTTTCTTTATATCCATTGTATCAGCCATAAAAGCCTCCTTATATTCTATGATTACCAATTATATCAAATATTGTATAAAATTAAAAGAGAGAAGAAATTCAGTAATCCGAATATTTAGCGAGTATTGTTTACTATATATAATCATATAAGAGTCGATAAGTCTGCATTAACAAACTTATTAAAATATGTTAGTATAGATATACGGTATA
>NZ_GL622296.1:1747103-1758400 GCF_000185385.1 Lachnoanaerobaculum saburreum DSM 3986 | reverse complement strand
AAAAATTATATATAAATTTTCATGTATATATTATTTTGTAACTATGCAGTTCTTTAAATTAAACATATTCATCTAAAAGGAGGTAATCATGAAAATAGGCATCGGAAATGATACGGCAGGTACAACATTAAAATATATAATACTTGAGCATTTAAAAGCTAAAGGCTTTGAGGTTATTGACTTCGGAGCTGCAAGCGGTGAGACAGTTGAATATCCCACTGCCGCTAAAACTGTATCGGAAGCTGTTTTAAAAGGCGAAGTTGATAAAGGCATACTTTTATGTGCGACAGGAATAGGTATCTCCATGGCTGCAAATAAGATAAAGGGCATCAGAGCCGCATTATGTGCTGACAGTTATTCTGCCAAGATAGCTGCGGAGCATACTGATGCACATATAATAGCAATAGGAGCAAAAATTGTAGGAGAAGAAGTTGCAGTGGATATAGTAGACTCATTTTTAAACTCCAAATTTTCAGGAGGAGTTTTTAAAACAAGAATAGATTTAATGTCAGAACTTGAAAAATAATTTTTTTAAATAATTTCTTCAATATGAGACAATAATATATAATATACAAATTTCTTTAAAAAATTTAAGGTGAGTATGACTCAAGACGAGTCATACTCACCTTATTATTTAATTATTTTTATTTATCTTTGTAATTCCGATACCTGTAAAAGCCCATACTAAGGCAAAAATCATTCCTGAATAATTTAAAATAGCGTATGGTAAATAATTTAATGTTGCCACACCTAAGGTGCTGGCCATATACGCACCGGCTGCCGTCCATGGAATAAGGCACTCCGTACATGTTACAGAATCTTCCAATGTTCTTGATAATACTTTCGGATGTAATCCCATCTTAAGATATGCTTCTTTAAATGCTTCACCCGGCATCAATATAGATACCTGTCCGTTACTTGTAACTCCTGTTATTATAAGACATGTAGCTATTGTTGATGCAACAAGTTTAAACGTAGAATCAATCTTTTCAAGCATCTTTGAAATTACAACATCAAGAGAGCCTGTGACCGTCATAGTTCCGGCAAATGAAATAGCACATACTGCAATAAGAAGAGTATTCATCATTGACATCATACCGCCTCTATGAAGCAGTCTGATAAGTTCAGGTGCTACATTCTCTTCACTCATTCCCACCATTCCGACATTAAATCCGTTTAATGTAACCTCTACAATACTCTTCAGATCCGCTCTCTGGAAAACTGCCGCATTTATAAGTGCTATTAATGATGCCAACAACATAACGGGTATTGTAGGTTTCTTTGTAATAGATCCTATAAGCACTATTGCAAGTGGAATCAGTAGTAAAATATTCCATTTAAACATATTATCAAGTGTACCTGTAAGAATATTTATAGTTTCCGGTACTACTATATTGTTTTTAGCTCCAACCTGACCCATTATAAAATAAAATATTGAAGCCAAAATTGCGGAGCTGCCTGTTGTCCACAACTGATTATATACATGTTCATATAAATCAACTCCACATACCGCTGAAGATAGATTTGTGGTATCAGACAGAGGTGATAGCTTATCTCCGAAATATGCTCCTGAAACCACCGCACCTGCAATCAATGCAAGGTTTGCATCCATTCCTATTGCAACACCCATAAATGCCACGCCTATAGTTCCGGCAGAGCCCCATGAAGTTCCTGTAAGCACTGACACTATAGCTGTAAGCAAAAATGCTGTAAGTGCAAGATATTTAGGGCTTATTAACTTCAATCCGAAATATATAAGCATAGGTATTGTGCCTCCAAGCATCCATGAGCCTATCATAAATCCAACTATAACTAAAATTAACAGAGCACCCCATACTTTAGCTATTTTTGTTGCTATTTCTTTCATTATCTCATCATATGAATATCCTAATATTCCGGCTTGAATACCGGATACTACTGCCGCTAAGACAATCAAAGGCTCCGCCGGCAAGCCTAAAAATCCTATTCCGACACCCAGAATTATAAGCATTGCCAATATTGGAAACATTGCCTGAAATATTGTCGGTTTTCTTTTTGTATCACTCATAAATTTCACCCCAATTTATATTATTTTTAAATCTTAATAAAGCTTCTTCCAATTTCGCCTTTGGAAGAGCAACATTTACTCTAAAAAATCCTCTACCGTCTTCACCAAATCCGCTACCTAATGAAAATGCAATATGTGCTTTATATAACATTAAGTCCTTTAACATTTCCTCAGAAATTCCGGTACTTCTGTAATCCACCCATAATAGATATGTTCCCTCAATATCTGCTACTTTAAACCCTTTCATTTGTGTTTCAAAAAATTCTTTTGCAAAGTCTATATTTTCTTTTATTTTTTCTTTTGCAAGTTCAAGCCACTCTTTACCGTATTCATAAGCCGCTATAACCGCCGGTATACAAAAATAACTTGGATTATGTATTCCTGCCTGTTTTAATAAATGTTTAAATGATTTTCTTAAGTTTTCATTTTTTATAATTATATTACTTGCCTCTAACCCTGCAATATTAAAATTCTTAGATGTTGACAGTCCTATTATTATATTGTCATATATATCATAATATGAAGCATAACTTATAAATTTATTTTTCCAAATAAAATCCGCATGTGTCTCATCTGATATTATAAGAACCCCATATCGTTTACAAATTTCTACAGTTTTTCTTATTTCTTCCTCACTCCATACTCTTCCTACAGGATTATGTGGAGATACTGAAATAAAAATTTTTACTCCGCCTTTTATTTTTTCCTCAAAATCCTCAAAATCTATCTCATAATGTCCGCTGTCCAATATCAAAGGACATTCCACAAGCTCTCTGTCATTTATTCTTATCGCATTTTGAATAGGATCATATAGAGGTGTAAAAACAAGTATTTTATCATTTTTCTCTGTATAGTTTTGTATTATTAAGGATATAGCCTGAATGATTCTTGGACAATATACTATCCATTCATTTTCCGGACAAAAACCGTAATTATTTTTTGCCCATATCTTTGAAAGTTCTATATACTTTTCACTTACATTTGTATACCCGTAAATCCCATGATTTGCAGCATCTATAACCGCATTTACAATCTCAGGTGCTATCCTATAATCCATATCCGCCACTGTTAACGGTATCAGATCCTCAATTCCATATTCATCAATTATTTCATCCCATTTTGCACAGTTTGTATATCTTCTTGAAACTATATTGTCAAACAATTGCTCCCCCTATCTATAACTTTATTATTTATAACTAAGTGTATAAAAGTTACTTATACACTTAGATTATGACTTTCCTGTTTTATGATTTGAAACCACATCAAAGACTACCGCTCCTAAAAGCACAGCACCTTTTACAATATATTGGAACTGATCCGGTAACCCGAGTATTGACATTCCCTGGTTAATTACACCTAAAAGTATAGCTCCAATCATTATACCCTGTACCGTTCCGGAACCGCCATACGCTGATGCTCCGCCTATAAAGCATGAAGCAATTGCATCCATCTCATATGAATTTCCCATATTTCCGTCAACGGAACCGATACGAGCTCCTACTAAAAGTCCTGATAATCCTGCTAAAAGGCTCATCAAAAAGTATGCCCAAAAGTAGACTTTTCTCGGATCAATTCCCGACAGTCTGGTTGCCTTTTCATTGCCTCCCACTGCATAAAAATATCTTCCGAATACTGTTGAACTTGTAATAAATGCAAATATCGCTACTACAACAAGTATCCATATAAGCATAATCGGAATGCCTTTATAACTCATAAGTTTATATGCATAAAATAATATTACAAGATCAAATATAGCCACTTTTATTGCTGTTGCATTTATACTTGCACTCTCATAACCTTTTTTCATTTTATTTCGCTCTGAAATAAAGGTATAGGCTGTAATAACTATAGCTACAAGTATTCCTACCGCCATTGATGAAATAACTCTTTGATTTACGTCAAGTCCGGGTATTTGTATATATGATGTAAAGAGACTTAGAAACTTCTTATCCATTACGGCAACGGTCTTTGAATCCAAAATAACTCTGGCTATACCCCTGAATAAAAACATACCTGCCAATGTACATATAAAAGGAGGTATATGTATATATCCTATAAGCCATCCCTGCCATACACCGATAATGCATGCCACTGTAACGGATGATAATATGGCAATTAAAGGATTTATTCCCATGCTCAGCATCTTAGCTGAAAGTGCGGCTGAAAGACAAAGAGTCGATCCTACTGAAAGATCTACATTTCCTCCGGTAAGTATACAAAGAAGCATACCGCAAGCCATTATAAGCACATATGCATTTTGCAACAGCAGGTTTGAAATATTCTGTGCAAGAAGAAGTCTTCCACCTGTCAGATATGTAAAGAATACAAACACAACTAAAAGTGCAAGTACCATAGTATATTTTTTTACAAATTTATTTGCATTCACTTTTTACCTCCTGTCAACCGGTGTACAATCCGACTTTAAAATTGTACTCATTATCTTTTCCTGTGTAGCTTCTTCTGCACTGAACTCTCCGGTTATCTTTCCCTCATTCATAACATAAATCCTGTCACACATTCCTAAAAGTTCCGTAAGATCTGATGAAATCATTACCACTGATTTACCCTGACTGACCATATCATTGATAATGGAGTATATTTCATATTTTGCACCTACATCTATTCCTCTTGTAGGCTCATCCAGAAACAAAACATCAGGTTCGGCAAACATCCATTTGGACAATAGAACCTTTTGCTGGTTCCCTCCCGAAAGATTTCCCACCTTTTGCAAAACAGATGGAGTCTTTGTTTTCATTGCCTTTACATAATCTTTTGCCACCATATTTTCTTTTGCAACATCCAACACACCCCTTTTGTCGGCTATTTTTTCCATTCTTGCCAAAGTGGTGTTTTTTGATATTGTTTCAGAAAGTATCAATCCGTCAGTCTTTCTATCCTCAGTTACATATGCCAGACCGTTTACTATGGCATCTCTGGAACTCTTAAGAAAGACCTCCTTACCGGCAATAAATTCCTGACCTGAAATATGACTTCCATAGCTTCTTCCAAAAAGTGATTTTGCAAGTTCGGTTCTTCCGGCTCCCTGCAATCCCGAAAATCCCACGACCTCACCTTTTCTTACAAAAAAGTTTATATTATCAACTACACATTTTTCAGTATATATAGGATGATATACAGTCCAATTTCCGGCTTCAAACATAATTTCATCACTTATATTATGTTCTCTTTGAGGATATCTGTCTTCAAGCTCACGCCCTACCATACCTTTTATTATTCGTTCTTCATTTATAGAATGATTGGAATTATCTATAGTCTCTATAGTCATCCCGTCTCTTATAACTGTTATCTCATCAGCTACATATGCCACTTCCTGCAATTTATGAGTGATGATTATTGATGTTATTCCTTTTTCCTTTTTAAAACGAATAAGCATATCAAGTAACATCTTTGAATCCTCATCATTCAATGATGAAGTAGGTTCATCCAATATCAGAAGCTTTACATTCTTTGATATTGCCTTTGCAATCTCTACAAGCTGCTGTTTTCCGGTTCCTATGTCCTTTATCAAAGATTGTGTACTTTCATTTAATCCCACCGCCTTCATGGCAACAGCTGCCTGATGAAATGTTTCATTCCAGTCTATAATACCGAATTTGTTTTTTCTTTCATTACCAAGAAACATATTTTCGGCTATTGTAAGTTCCGGAATCAGTGCAAGCTCTTGATGTATTATTACAATACCAAGGTTCTCACTGTCATGTATCTTTTGAAATTTACACTCTTGATTATTATAAAAAATCTGACCGGAATATTCATTATATGGTATGGTACCGGAAAGAATATTCATAAGTGTCGATTTTCCGGCTCCGTTCTCTCCTACCAAAGCATGTATACCGGCTCTTTTGATTTGTAGATTGACATTATCTAAAGCCTTCACTCCGGGATATTCCTTTGTAATATTTTTCATTTCCAAAATATAGTCTTTCAATATATCCGCCTTTCTGCTAAATATGCCAATGTTATGATATTGGAGGCAAATGCTTTTGCCTCCAACAGTGTACTGCCAATAAAATCCGGAGTCTCAATATTTACTGTACCGGATGCGGATATCCGTCACTTCCCATTGTATAATATCCTGTATCCACCAATTCCTTTTGAATATTGTCTTTGGTAACTGTTACCGGAACTAATAAATATGACGGTATCACAGCAGAACCGTTATTATATGATGATGTATCATATGTACAATCAAAGTTCCATCCTGATTTTTTTATCAATGATTCGTCAGGCTTTTCTCCTTTTAATATAGACTCTCCTAAGTTAAGTGTAGCAACCGCTTCATTTGCAACAGCCTTGTATACAGTCATTGTCTGCTTGCCGTCTATAATATTTGCAAGATTTGCCTCATCACCGTCCTGACCTGTAATGATTATTTCATTATTTCCGGCATAATCTGATTGAATGGCCTGAGTAACTCCAAGAGCTGTTGAATCATTTGAACATATCGCAGCATCAAGCTGTGTTCCGTTTGAATAATAAGAGCCTAAAATATTTTGGAATCTTGATAAAGCTTTTGAAGTATCCCACTGTGCCGTTCCGACCTGCTCAAATGTTGTCTGACCTGAAGGAACCACTACTGTTCCCTTGTCTATATAAGGTTTTATAACATCCATTGCTCCATTAAAGAAGAAAGTTGCATTATTATCAGCCGGATCTCCGCCTGTAAATTCAATATTGAACTTTTTATCTCCCGCATTTGCAAGACCAAGCTTATCTGCTACAAACTCTCCTTGAAGTTTTCCCACAGTATAATTATCAAATGATACATAGTATGATATTGCATCTGTGTTCATAATAAGTCTGTCATAGGCGATAACAGGAATATTCTGATTCTTTGCTTCAGTCAAAACCTGTGCAAGTGATTCACCGTCTATTGCGGCTACTACAAGCAAATCCACCTTATCTGCAATAAGTCCTTCTATGTCCTTTACCTGTTGGTCAATCTTATTATCAGAGTATGTCAAAGATACATTATATCCCGCCTTTTCAAACTCTTTTTCCAGGTATGAACCGTCTCTGTTCCATCTTTCAAGTGATTTTGTAGGCATTGATATGCCTATCTTTCCGCCCTTTGCATCAGTCTTTTGTGAACCGCTCTCCGACTTGGAACTCTCAGACTGTGACTGTTCAGTCTTTGACGGCTCAGGTCCGTTTCCGTCTGTACATGCCGCCAATGACATAGCCATCATACCGGCAACCACAAATGCAAATAATTTCTTCAATTTCATAACTTCCTCCTTAAAATTTCAAAATGATCTTAACCATTTTTATTATTATCCGAACAATATATTATTCACTACGCTCTCAAGATATTCCTGTCTTCCTGATTCCGGCAGTTCAGGCTTTTTAAGCTTTGCGGCATACTCGGCACACTCTATCAGTGTCACTTTTCTGTTTCTTATCTTCTTACCTATTCCTGAATTATAACTTGCATATCTTTCTTTAACAAAATCATCTATTCTTCCGTCTTCTATAATTTCCGCCGCCTTAATAAGTCCAAGTGCAAATGTGTCCATACCTGCTATAAAGCCATAGAACATATCATCGGCTGTATTACTTGGTCTGCGATTCTTTGAATCAAAGTTCAGACCTCCACGGAGTCCGCCTGCCTTTAATATTTCATACATAGCCAATGTAGTATCATAGACATTTGTAGGGAATTGATCAGTGTCCCATCCAAGTAATGTATCTCCTTGATTGGCATCTACCGACCCCATCATACCGTTGACTGCACATACTCTTAACTCATGCTGAAAAGTATGACCTGCAAGTGTAGCGTGATTTGCCTCAATATTTAGTTTGAAATCTTTATCAAGTCCATATTTTCTTAAAAAACCGATTGCAGTTGCCGCATCAAAATCATACTGATGCTTCATAGGCTCCTTCGGCTTAGGCTCAATATAAAAATCTCCCATAAAGCCTATACTGCGTCCATAATCTCTGCACATTGTAAAGAGTGTTGCTATATTTTCCTCTTCAAGCTTCATATCTGTATTTAGAAGTGTCTCATAACCTTCTCTGCCTCCCCAGAATACAAATCCCTTTGCTCCAAGTTTTACGGCATTTTCAAGACCTTTCTTTGCCTGTGCCGCTGCAAAGCAAAATACATCTGCACTGTTTGAGCTTCCTGCACCGTTCATAAATCTTGGATTACTGAACATATTGCAGGTTGTCCAAAGACATTTAATATCGGTATCCTTTGTTTTTTCTAAGATATAGTCTGTAATCTCATCCAAACGTGCATTGGTAACATTTATATCTTCCTGATCCTCAGGTACAATATCCGTATCATGGAAGCAATAATACTTTATACCAAGCTTTTTCATAAATTCAATGCCTGCATCCACTTTAGCCCTTGCATGCTCCATAGTACCGGAGCTTTCACCAAAACTTTTATCGACAGTACCCTGTCCGAACATATCCACACCACAGGCACAAAGATTATGCCACCATGCCATAGCAAATGATAAATGTTCCTCCATTGTTTTGCCCATTATCACCCTTTTGGCATCATAATATTTGAAACTAAGTGGATTTTTACTATCTCTGCCCT
This sequence comes from Lachnoanaerobaculum saburreum DSM 3986, assembly GCF_000185385.1. Classification (GTDB taxonomy): domain Bacteria; phylum Bacillota; class Clostridia; order Lachnospirales; family Lachnospiraceae; genus Lachnoanaerobaculum; species Lachnoanaerobaculum saburreum. Next base: position 1,749,779 of record NZ_GL622296.1, on the reverse strand, counting down.
CAAACTTTACAGGTGATATGCCGGGAAAAAATTCTTTCATAAATATGTCTCCTTTCAATGCAATAGTACATATAATGTTGTTTTTTGTTTTCACTCTTATTTCTATATCAGTATAATAACTGTTTTATGTATGTAAATGTTGGTAATCTTGTTATGTATTGACGTTAATATTGCTATTTTATATTGCTATAATATATAGTTTGGAATATACTTAAATCAACAGTAACAAACCGACTGAAAAATATTTAAATAAAAATATTTTTACTTAGTTTTCCAATTTGCCGGATTTTTATAATATAAGGATTTTTTATGGATTTTGACTTCAATAAAAGTGTAAAAACTGAATATGAGATTATAAGACATACAAAAACAAATTCACTTGCTATGCTGATAATTGAGATACTTTCAAGATGTGTGCACTGTCATTCTGATTTAGAGATTGGTATGCTCCTTGACGGCAGTATTGACCTTGTTATTGACAATGTGGTGTTTGCACTAAAAAAAGGTGATATCTATATAGTAAACAGATATCAGCCACATTCTTTTTTCAGTCATAAAAGCCACAATAAGATTGTGATATTTTTGATAAATCACGCTTTATATAAGAATATCGGACCTGATATTATTTATAAGACAAACCATATAATATATAATGAAAAACATAATTCACTTTATAAAACTGTTTTGGAATGTGCCATATGCTATGCAAGTGACACTGCTTTTACAGAGATCGGTGCTACCGCAAAGGTACTGGATCTCATATATCAACTTACTAAAGTAGCCAATCCATTTATTGATGAACAAAGCACAAAGCAAAGTAAATCAAAGGCAAAGCATCTTCAAAAAATTACAGACTTTATTTTCGAACACCATGCTGAAAATATATCACTGACAGATATAGCTGATTTAGTGTCCCTATCTACTTATTATGTATCACATTTTATAAAGAAAATGACCGGAATGACATTTACCGCATACCTAAACAGTATCAGATTTGACCATGCATTTTCATTAATTACTAAGACCAATCTTAGGATAAGTGATATTTGCTGTGAAACAGGATTTTCCGACAGCCGCTACTTAAATAGAATGTTTAAAGAAAAGATGGGAATAGATTTACAGGAATACAGAAAAAACATGGGTAAGATTGAACTTCCCCTTACAGACCAACCCTATATGACGGTACAGACACATGTACCACAAAGTAAGTTTATGTCGGTGCTTGAAAAATATTATGAAGAGAATTTGAAAGAATGATATTATTAATCTGAATTATTATTTTCTACATCTCAACAAAGAAAAGACGACCAAAGTTGAAAACTTGATCATCTTTCTGTTAGTATAATTTTGCTATGATTATTTAATATTATCCACTATTCTGATTTAAGATAAAACTGTGCATATCCATCTTCATATTGTAGATAAATTGGATTACTAATATCTTGTTCTACATTAGCATAAATAGCTTGCCCAATATCTAATCTACAAGCCATAAAATCTTCTGTTGGTTTTTCTTTATTATTTACAGCCTTAACTTCTCCAACTTTTAAATAATTTTCCGGCAAAACATCATTAAAACCTGTTGCATAATAATAGTATACTTGTTGATTGTACATAATCTGAGGCTGCTCTATCTCACCGGATATACCTCCTGTATTTTCTGTACTCTGAAAACTTGTATCTCTGCAAGAACTCAAGGTCAAACCTAAATAGCAAACAATACATACCATTGAATATCTAAATGCTTTCATTACTTATATATCCTTACTTTTGACATAAAGTCATTATAGTTTCCCCATTGTTTCTCAACTACTTGACTGCTCCAACCATCCATAAATTTACAAAATTGACCACTTTTTGCACTCCTTATTCCTACGCAGGCTGTAATATGCCCTACATTTTTACTGTACGGACTTCCAGCTGCAAAGCCAAGCAAACATGGTCTTGAATTTGTTTCTGATTTAACATCTGAAAAACTTGGACTCCACTTGTTATTCACAGAAACTGAATAGCTGCTACTCTTATTTTTAATATATTTTTTTATTGTATTAAGTTTAAATAAGCGTTCTCATTTACAATAGCCGGCATAGCATTAACGTATAGATATTTTACCGAAGAACTATTTTCAATATTTAACGTTTCAGCCGCAGTATCGTATTCCGGTATTCCTGAAGAAAATTCCAGCACATTTGCCCCTGAAGCGTCTACTATTACATAACCTTCATTATTATTGTTCTTAAGGTAATACAAATCGCCTAAAACTGTTTGAATATCTGAGTCAAATAACTCATAACCATAAACAATATCTACATTATTCCATGACTCATAGCCTTCATTATCATCAGAGCTATTTATTTCTGAAACAAATTCTTTTACAGTTTCTGTTCCTTTATCTGTCTGAGCTGCCCATATAGGAATAGTTAACTCGACTTTTTAAGAGGTAATGTATCAACCTGAACCTGCTCACCTAAATCAATCTTTTCGAGACGATATTTCCAGTGATATACTACCGGGTCGGCGTTGACTTCCTCAAAATACTTATATATTCGCTCCACCAGTTCCTCTTTGCTATTAACACGAATACCCTTTAAGGACTGTCGAGTAAGCTTACTAAAGAATCCTTCAACAAGGTTCAACCATGAACCGTGTTTTGGAGTAAATACAAATTCAAATCTT
>NZ_GL622296.1:1745764-1746896 GCF_000185385.1 Lachnoanaerobaculum saburreum DSM 3986 | reverse complement strand
GACAAGTAACGAAATCGTTCCTAAACGCTTGTATTCATAATCTCTGCTGAAGGTTTTATGATTCTCATCCGGTGGAAGATCCTCAGAAGTATTTGCTGTAGCCTGTATACCCGGCTTCTCATCATATGAGAGAACGTGAACAATTTGACCATCTTTGGCAAAGGGTAGCAGCTGACCATCTTCATCGAACTGCATTGATAACTGCTTATAGACCAAGAGAACATTGTGCATCTTCTGATCAAAGTCAGGATCTCGCTTACGGCAGTAATACTTTATCTTGTTAGGCTTAATATCTGCCTCTTCAAGTATCGTCCGAACCTTTGACTGACTTATAGTGGAAAGTCTTATGTGACCGGACTCTTCGGCAACCTTATTTATGTGTTTCGTCAGAAGAGCCCTTGTCCATACTTCGGCTGAATATCTAAGTTCTACAGGTTTTTGGCAAGCAATATTTATAATCCATGCTTTTTCATCATCAGTAATCTCTGCGTTGCGACCGCGACCGGGAGCATCCAAAAGGGCATTTTCAACACCACCTTCTTTGAATTTTTTAAGACAAAGCATAACGCTACACCTGTTGATGCCTACTTTATCTGCGATTACATCAATAGCTACACCTTCTGCCTTAAGGAGCAATATTCTTGCTCGACAAACGGTTTGAGCCTGAATAGTTCGTGAACGTGTTTGTGATTTGAGATATTCTCGTTCCTCTGACGTTAATGTTATTGCGGTTGTTTTTCTACCCATGATTTTTTCTCCATATGTACTATATGAATATTATATCATGGAACACTTATTTAATCGAGTTATTTAGAAACTTTTATACTAGATATATATCTGCTCACTGATATCTACTTTTTCTCCATTAATATAAATATTATGTCCCTTTTTCAGTTCTCCCTATTTTTACTGATTATGGTTTTTTCAAATAAAAAGAGAATACTTATACATCTCAAAGTAATATCAAAATATATGTTTACCTTTTTTCATAAACATTATTTATTATACTCATTTTGAATTAATTGCAATTTATAATTTAATACTATACTGATCCAATAGAATATTTCTCAGCCTGTATATTATACATATTAACATATAAGATATTTTGTTCCATGAATTCCCAATTTGAAAA
>NZ_GL622296.1:1736350-1744225 GCF_000185385.1 Lachnoanaerobaculum saburreum DSM 3986 | reverse complement strand
TATTTCTATTCAAATTATACCATCTTTTCAAACAATGTCAACTATTATGCACGGCAAACGCATTGAATTGATATATTGATATATTGATATAATGCAGTATTTTATAAATACCCGCATTTATTTTGGGAATTTATGATTTTAAATGACATAATGGGGCATGTATTACATATCTATGCTTAATTATTCTTTAGTCTGCGTGGAAACAATATTAAATTCAGTAAAAAACTGAATAATATGGTCAGTAAAATCACTGCTATTATTATTTCTCCACTTAAAAAAGTCTTCCCTAAAACTCTAAAATTATGCATGGAAGTAATAATACCAAACAAATTTATTCCGTTTACAGGTGATATTTCCATATATCTTTTCACAATTTTAAATGCATCCGGAAGATAAGCTATTGAAAAATTAGCAGATACCACAAGTAAACTTAATAAAATTGTCAAATACATCTCTTTCACGATATTGCCAATAAAAAAAGTTATAAAACTCATGCTCAAAATAGAACCTATGGAGACAATCATATACCAAAAAAACATGTCTTTGATTGTCCATGCATAAATCGCAGTAAAAAAACCTGGCAATAATTGAATCTGCATATTCCAGCCTTCATTATAGAAAGGAAGAATTGTCAGAGAAATTATAATCAAATTACATATTACAAATAAAACTATAAAGCATACAGACACTGCCAGCATCTTATCCCAAGCCATTTTTCGTAGTATTTTAGGATTTAGCGTACCTAAGACAAGATCCATATGAGTTACTTTTTCATAAGGAAACAATTGGCTGGAACAAAATACAACTCCTAACAGCAATATACAGCAAAAAACAAATGATGATTTAAAAAAAATTACCCAATGTTCATAAAATTCAAGATAAAATGGAACTGCAAAATTATCCAAAGCAACTCTTACTTGCTGTATTTCATCATCATCATAAGCTTTATATTTAAAATCAATTTTTTCATATATCTTCTCCTTCCATCTGGAATAAAAAGGTATATTATTTACTCTCTTTATATCTAAGCTGTTATCTTTATATGATGAATAGGCTTCATTTATAATTCTATAGTACTCCGATTCATCTAATGTAATATCAGGTATATTAGCGGTTCTATATCTTGTAATTTCATCTTTTATATTTTCTTCGGTTACAAATCCGCCAATTTTTGAAAAATATTCTTTTCTAGCATTTAATCCAACATAGCCTTTATATACTTCCGCCTTATTGTCAATCATTTGTACCGTTTCATAATCAAAAATAAAATAAAGAGGAAGTAAAATAGCTACTGCAAAAGACAAAAATATTATCCACCTGACACCTTTGATGCCTAATAGTTTTTTCAATTCATATACCATATATACCTCCTTCTCAAAACACAGCAGCATCATCTATATTGCTAATAAAAATCAATAAAACACATTATGTTGCCCTGCAAATCATTTAAAGCCACACAAAACACACACTATTCTCTAGATAAAAACTTAAAGAATAAATCAGGAATAACCTTTATAAGTAGTATTATTATTATCATACTGACTATTACAAACATATTTGTAACAGATAAATTTAAGAAACCAAATCTGAATTGTTCTAAACTATTCAGTATCAAAATAACATTGCTCATGTTGACTGGGAATAATTTTAATACTTTAATAATCCCGTGTGGCAGCGGAAACCTAAGTAAAACCAATGGTAAAAATGCTGTAATAATTGATATGACAAGAGTGCTAAATCTATTTCTAAGCAATAAGTTCAAAAAGGCAGCTCCGTAAATAATTACTATGATCCCTAAAATAGTTGTTATAAACCATATTATTGTTGCCTCTAAAAAATTAAGGTTATATATTGATGTAAAATATATAATTTGAATACTGCTGTCCCAGCCTTGAATACCCATACCAACGAATATAATCAATGCCATCAATACAACTGAAAGAAGATAAACCTGCATAACCATTGTCAATAATGCCAAAAGCTTATTAACAGCCATCTTACTTATATCACGAATCTTACCTGTGACTAAGATCAAATCCATATTACATCTTTTTTCAAAAGAAAATAATTCAGAAGCCATAAATAAGCCTAGAATTATAACCATAATATTCACAATGCCGACTGACTTCCAAAAGTTAACCCAATGTCTTGAAAAGCCATATCTGAATGGGATTGCAGTTTTCTCAGCTTCACTGATGATGCCATCTATTTCCCATTGACTATATCGGCTTTCCGAAGTAATCAGCTGATTTTTTATGGCATATACTCTCTGTCTGTAAAAATCATCTGCTGATTCTACATCATATAATGATTTAAATCCTCCTTCGCCCTCAAAAATATAAGCCTTTGATAGTAAGTTTACGATTCCAGGATATTTAAAGTTTGTATTGTTCTCTGCTTCATCAACATTACTAAAAGTTTTATAATAGCTTAATACTTGGTTCAATTTTTCAGTCGTCATTTCTCCGTCAATTGATTCAAATCTTAATTCTATAGATTCCCTTGCTTTCAGCCCTCTTAAATAGGATGTGGAGTCAGGCTTATCTAATATTGTAATGCTATTTAACGATGTAAAAGCCATAGCTATTGACATGATCACAATCAAGCAGCTGAATATCTTTACATATAAAGGGGTGATTATTTTCTTATATTCTTCCTTTATTCCCATATTGCCCTTGTGTGATAATTAGGAAGGTAATTATCACATATTCCTTTCTTTTTAATATTGTGTTTATAATACATTCAGATACTGTGGACTTTTGATTTTGTCTTGTGGCTTTGACTACTTAACAGGAGTGTATTGCCGCTACCTTTATCTGAATTGTTTATATGCTGGATGTACCGTAGCTTTTGTTCTAATGAGTACTTATTTCAATCAAGTCTACGATGATAACCGTTTGCGGATATCACAGTATCAGATCTTACGAAAGGGAGGATTACCTCATGATTTACGTAGGCATTGATATTGCCAAACTTAACCATTTTGCCTCTGCTATTTCTTCGGAAGGTGAAATACTCATTGAGCCGTTTAAATTCACAAACGATGCTGATGGCTTCCATCTGCTGGCTTCCAAACTCGATTCATTTGATAAAACCAGCACCAACATCGGTCTTGAGTCAACGGCACACTACGGTGACAACCTCGTACGATACCTTGTTGCCGAGCTTTACAAAGTGTGTGTATTAAACCCTATTAAGACGTCTCAATTGCGCAAAAACAACATTCGCAAAACAAAGACGGATAAGGTCGACACTTATGTTATTGCTAAAACTCTTATGATGCAGGATGACCTCAGTTTCGTCAGTTTCTATGACCTTGATATGATGGATCTTAAGGCTTTGGGGCGGTTTCGTCAGAAAACTATAAAGCAACGAACCCGTTTGAATATCCGGCTGACAACCTATGTTGATCAGGTTTTTCCGGAAATTCAATACTTTTTTAAATCCAGTCTGCATCAGAATTCTGTCTATGCTCTTTTAAAAAAAGCACCTTCTCCAAATGAGATTGCTTCCATGCATATGACTCATCTGGCAAATCTGCTCAAAGTGAACTCGCACGGACACTTTACCAAAGAACAGGCCAAAGAATTAAGAGTTCTCGCACAGAAGTCTGTCGGTGCTAACGACAGTGCTATATCTATTCAGATAACTCAGACAATTCAACAAATTGAGTTACCGGATAGCCAATTAGATAAGATTGAAGCTGAGATGACAAATATCATGAAATTTAACGATTCTGTCATCATGACCATTCCCGGTATCGGTTATATCAATGGTGGAATGATCTTTGGTGAAATAGGTGATATTCACCGTTTCTCCAATCCAAACAAGCTGCTTGCTTTTGCAGGTCTGGATCCTTCTGTTTATCAGTCCTGTAACTTTCAGGATAAAACAACAAGGATGTCCAAATGTGACTCTCGTGTTTTATGATACGCTCTTGTAAATGCAGCTTGGAACGTTGCCGGAAACAACGCAACCTTCAAGGCTTATTATGATTCCAAGAGGGCTGAAGACCGGTCTCACTACAATGCACTTGGGCACTGTGCCGGCAAACTTGTCAGGGTCATCTGGAAGATGCTCACTGACGAAGTAGAATTTAACCTCGAATAAGAGGTCTGTATGCTAATATCGATAGATTTTGAAAAAGCACCCTAAGGGAGCTCTATTAAAGTTACCCTTTTTTACCACCGATATAAAAAAAAATTTTGCTAATTTATGGTTGACTTTTCATAGCTGGTCTCCATTAAAATAATATAAATATGCATCATTAAGTGTGGGTTTAACTAAACGAGCTTCTTTTGAAATCTTTTTTCTGTTTATCACTCTAGCTACAGTAACTCCTCTATCCTCATGTATCATAGATACCAGCTCATTTTTAATACTGTACTCCGTATCCCTGTCATGTATTGGAACTTCCCAAACACTTCCTTCACAATCATTGATTAATTCACTCTCATTTCCACTAGCAATAATATATCCACTTTTAATTATAAATATCTTATTTGCTAGATACTCTAAGTCACTAACAATATGTGTTGATATAATAATAATCTGAGTCTTACTAATATTAGACAAATAATTTTTTAGCCTAATCCTCTCAGTCGGATCTAATCCTGTTGTAGGCTCATCTAAAAGTATAATTTTAGGATTCAGTAAAAAAGCCTGAGCCAGTCCTACTCTTCTTAACTGTCCGCCTGAAAGTGATTTCAGCTTTTTATTTCGAAGTTCCTTAAGTCCAAAAACCTCCATATTGTTCAAAACATCTTCCTCTATGCCAGCTCTATTAAATCCAGATTTTATTCGTCCCATATACATCAAAAATTCATAGACAGTCATCAAAGGATACCCCACAAAAACTTGTGGTAATATTCCAATCAATACCTCTTTTGCTCTTTTTTTACTAGCCGGGTAGTGTATTTCCCCTTTATATTTTGTTGCATACCCACTAATTACTTTAAATAAAGTTGTTTTTCCAGCTCCATTTGCTCCTAATAGTCCATAAATTCCAGGAGCCAAGTCCATGTCTATTCCATTCAAAACTTTTTTATTCCCATATTGCATTTCTACATTATTTAATGTAAGATTCATTACATTCTCCTTATATTTCAAAGTTTATACCCTATGCCATTTAAAGATACAGTATGCTGACTTAACCTTCCAAATACTTGATGGAACAAAGAAAAGTTACAGGCATACACGCTCTGTGTAAATGTTAGGCTGTTAGCTGCAACATTATTAACTCTTCATTATCACTGTATTTTCGTGAGATAGGTGATATATTCGTTTACCTCCTCGACGCTCTTCTGAAGATCGTGATATAATTTTATACCTTGATAAGATCATTATTCTTGACCATTGTTGCTAATCTCCTAACTAATGGTTTTTGAAAAGGTTGCGTTAATACTAAATTCCTGCAGATAGTTGTTGTCGCTGGGAAACCATATAAACCCCATATGATGCATGAGGCACTCGATCAGTGCGGTCGTCATGTGCTGAGCATAAAGGACGTTCATCCACTACGGAAATTCCGAGTTTTATTAAGAAACACCTGTTTGTTTATATCTGACAGATAATCAAATAGGAGTCAGGTTTCGCTCCTATCATAGGGTTCATACCCGAATTCATCCATGATAAGCACAATATTCAATTTTTCTTCAGCAAGCTGAGGCTCCCTTTCTATTGGCTTTCTGAGAACAGGTTGATAAGACCTGCCACCCAGTCAAACTTCATAGGGACATCCTGATTGCAGGTGGACATCCCGATCAGGATGGAAAGCATGGTCTTCCCTGTCTCTATACTTCCATACAATACAATGTTCTTGTCGATCCGATAAAAATATAGGGCAAGCAGGCTCTCGAGGCTTACGCCCTCCAAGAACTCAAAACCATCTGTCTTTCCAGCTACAGTATATCATAAAATTTGTAGAGATTCAAAGTAAATCAATGAAGGCACAGAACACTCTTAAGTAGATTTTGAGATTTTACACTTCAGAAAATCAACTGTTTAATTTTTTGAATTTAAAATCTCCATAATCGCAAAGAGTGTATTAGACACTTTTTATACCCTCAATATCCCAATTTTAAGTAACACAACAGGTTTATTTATTCTGCTTATCTTATATAACTACCTAGATCATCACAATTATTTCCTTTGTTTAAGCTGTTAAACTCACTATAAATAGTGTATAAATCATAATATCTCCCTCTTCCTTCTATTAATTCCTGGTGATTTCCATTTTCAACAATGCTACCTTTTTCCAAAACAATTATTTTATTGGCGTGCAAAACTACAGGGTTAAATCTGTGCATAATAAAAATCGAAATATGCTCCTCAGATTTTTCCTGCAATGCAGTTAAGATCTCTTTTTCAGAGGATAAATCTAATGATGCATTCGGTTCATCAAAAATCAATACATCAGCATTCGAAAATAAACATCTGCCTAATGCTAATTTTTGCCACTGACCTATTGATATTTGCTCCCCACCCTCAAATTGGTATCCCAGCTTTTGAGCAGAATTATTTATATATTTATCCATCTTTATTTTTTTTAAAATTTGATTGAGTTCATCTTTATGACCAAAACGGTTTAAATCCCCATAGTATATATTATTTTCAATAGTACTTTCATATTTTATATAATCTTGAAAAAGCACACCAACTTTTTCTCTATAATTTTTTAAATTTATTTTTTTCAAATTAATTCCATTAACATAAATCTCTCCCTCATAATCATCATAAAGCCCCATTATTATTTTCACTAATGATGTTTTACCAGCCCCATTTTCTCCCATTATAACTAATTGTGTATTAGCAGTAATCTTTAAGCTTATATCCTTAAGAACATAAGGCCTATCTGGTTTATATTTATATGATACATTAACCAACTCAATATCCCTTATTTTTTCTATTCTTTCTCCCATCAAACATATATGTTCTTCACTTAGTTCAAAAAAACCCCTTAATTGATTTATTATCTCATTATTTTTGTAAAATAATGAGATTCGTGAAAATAACGAAATAGTATTTTGCTTTAGATTATTAACGGAGCTATTATACAAAACAAACTTTCCCAGCAAAATATTTCCCAATATAATATCTCTTATCATATTTACCAAAATAGCAGTATCAACCGCTATTTCAATAATAGCTATCCATGAAAAAACATAAGTCCTCTTTGAATGTAGACTTATTAGCTTTTTTTTACAATTTTCTTTATTTTTTTTAAACTTTTCTATGAAATATTCAAATAAATCATATATTCTAAGTTCCTTAATATACTCAGAATTTGTAAGTAATTGAAATATATAACTTGCTCTCCTCTCTTTCGAGGTATTTTCCTTAATAGTATTATACTCTAGGATATTATATTTTTTTCATACAAATACCTAAAAAGAGAGATGAAAATAATAATTCCTATCATGATTACACTGTACTTAAACAAAACTACCACATATGAAATTGCACTAATTAACACAGAAAATACATCAAAAATCAATTTGGCGTTTCCTATAACTCCTGCATTCATATCATATTGTGTTCTAACTATTAAATCATAAATTGTACTAGATTCAAAATCCTTACTTTTCAATTTTGCTACTTTTTTAAGAAGCTTGGCTTGAGTATAGACTTCAAATTTAAGTTCAAAATTATTTATCCACAAAGTTATATAAGGCAAAACCACATCTGTAATCATCTGAGTTATAACTAATAGCAAAACTAAGACTATTACATATTTATAATGTACAATTCGTCTTTGTATTGTATCTATAAGCATCTGCGTTATAACCAGTGCAAAAACAGGAAGTACGGCTTGAAATAAAGAATTTATCCCTAATAAAAAAGGATACATTTTATTAAAAGAATTTATCTCTTTAA
>NZ_GL622296.1:1729157-1734501 GCF_000185385.1 Lachnoanaerobaculum saburreum DSM 3986 | reverse complement strand
ATAGCGACTACATAAAAGAGCAAAACGAGAATAGAACAAAAGATCTCTCTGAAGAGTCACGTCCTCGTGCATTTTCAAATCCTGTTGAACTTAATATAGGATACTTTTTGCTTTACTCATTAATTGATGAGCTTGATGTTAAGGAGACTATTGATATACTTGCTTCTCAAATGCGTTTTCAGTTTTCTGTATTTGACTTAATTACACAACTTATTTATGCAAGGGTTATATCTCCATGCTCTAAGTCAAAGACAGCCTCTCATGTCTTTCCATACCTTTATGGCAGCTCTACAATCTCTGAAGACCAAGTATATGACGGGTGTTCTTTCATAGGAGAGTCCTATAAAAAGTACATTGATTTGTTTAATCACTCTTATGAAAAGTATTTTAAAAGAGATTTAAGCAATGTATTTTTCGATTGTACTAATTATTACTTTGAAATTGATATCCCTAGTGATGACAAACAAAAGGTACCTTCAAAAGAGAATAGGCACTCTCCGATAATAGGGCAAGCTTTGCTTTTAGATGCTGATCTTGTACCTGTCTCCATGCAAATGTATCCCGGAAACGAATCGGAAAAGCCGTATATCAGAAAAGTTATTGAAGAAATGAAGCAACGACATAACGTATCAGGTAAGACCATACAGGTGGCTGATAAAGGCCTTAATTGTGCAAGAAATATTTATTCTGCCGTTAAAGAAGCTAATGACGGCTATATATTCTCAAAATCAATACATGGTAAGAATCTAAGTGAAAAGGAAAAGAAATGGGTTCTACTTGAGAATGATACAAATGTCTTTTCTAACTATACTGATGAAAAAGGTAATATATCTTTTCGTCTTAAATCATGTATTGACAGCTTTGATTACAGTTTTAAAGAGATTGATCCGGAAACAGGAAAAGAAAGTGTTACAAAGTTCTCTGTAAAAGAAAAGCGTATCGTCTCTTATAATCCTAATCTTGCAAAAAAACAAAGGCTTGAAATAATGAAGATGGTTGATAAAGCTTCAAAGTTTTCTACATACAAAAATATAGCTAAAGATGAACTTGGAGATTGTGCTAAATATGTAGACATCATAACTAAAGATAGTACAGGCAAGACCATAAAGCCTATAATAGATTTAAATAAATCTAAGATTGATGAAGACCTTAAATATGCAGGATATAATCTTTTAGTTACATCTGAGATAGATATGGATCCGTTACAGGTATATAAGACATACCATAGCCTATGGAAAATCGAGGAATCTTTTAAACTTACAAAATCATACCTAGATGCAAGACCTGTTTATTTACAGAAAAAAGAAACAATCTATGGACATTTTTTGATATGCTACCTTAGCTTGTTTCTTTTAAGAGTATTGGAAATCAAGTGCTTCAAGAATAAAATAAACTCTTATGACTTGATCAACTTTATGCGTGATTTTAGGGTGGTAAATAAAGGTGATAATACATATATCAATATATCAAGAAACCAATCTGTTAACGAAAAAGTCAAAAAACTGGTTGGCTTTAGTAACCTTGATGCCCTCTATTTAACCAAAGCTGAAGTCGACAATTTCTTTCAAAACTGCATGCTCTTGGATACCTAGAGTACCAGGTTTTGAGAGAAACGACGGAAGTCAGGTAAAATAAAGACAGTAGTCAAGAATAGAGGTTTTACTGTAGAGATGAGTATTTCTCTCTCTATATGAGGATGGGGATATGATAATGGGTATTATTCAAGAAGCTTATAGAGTATTTGTAAAATCACACTACATTTGAATGTTATAAGTGTCTTATTGAAAATGCAGGTTTATTGAGTAAAATAGGAAATATAGAAAAACAGATTATGGACGGAATTATGGCAGGTGGAGTTAAATCATAGTTAATATTTGGAGGAAAATTTATGTATGATCTATATGGAAGTTTAGGAAATTTAGCTGTTTTGAAGAATAGAAAAAGCAGAGCAATAAATGCAGAAAATCCTACAGGAGAAAAAGGAAAAGGCGGGATGGCGGCAAGTAATCTTGGACCTTCAAGAAAAGGTAGCCCATGTTTGAAGGATATACCAAGCGGTGCAACTGTAACACTTGCAGATATAGAGGGACCGGGTATCATAAATCACATATGGATTACAGTTACAAATAAGACTACAGAAGCAGATTGCTTTGTTTTAAGTGACTTGGTAATAAGGATATATTGGGATGATGAGGTGGTACCTTCTGTAGAGAGTCCGTTGGGAGATTTGTTTTGTTGCGGGTTTGCAAGAGAATGTACAGTTAATTCTATTCCTATAGCAGTTATTCCGAACCGCGGAATGAACAGTTATTTCCAGATGCCGTTTAGAAAGAGAGCCAGAATCACCTTGGAAAATCAGCATGCGAATCCGATACCTGCTTTTTTCTATCAGATAGATTATTGTATTGTAGATGAACTCAATGATGATGTAGCATATTTTCATGCACAGTGGAGAAGAGAGAGATTGACTACGATAGGTAAGGACTATGTGATACTTGATAATGTCAAAGGGAGAGGTCATTATGTAGGTACATATTTGGCATTGACAACATTGGAAAGATACTGGTGGGGCGAAGGTGAAGTAAAGTTTTATATAGACGGAGATTTGGAATATCCTACAATATGCGGTACAGGGACTGAAGATTATTTTGGAGGATCTTGGAGCTTTGCGAAGCAAGTTAACGGAAAGACTGTGGAACAAAATTATAATACTGCATATATGGGATATCCGTATTATTCCTCACATGATGAATTGATTCATAATGATTACCATAACGATGACTGTTTGCCGATGAGAGGATTTTATAGATGGCATATACAAGATCCGATATGTTTTGATGAAGACTTAAAGGTTACTATACAACAAATCGGTGTTGGACACGGAGGCTTATTTGAGAGACAAGATGATGTTGCGAGCGTTGCTTATTGGTATCAGAGAGAACCACATAATCCTTTTTCACAACTTTTGAGTAAGGAGTACAGGCGTCCGAGATAGATATAAAAATAAGCATAGTTTCCGGTCCTGAAAATGAAAATAATAGATATGAGATAACTTTAGATGAATTTTGTTATAAGGCACAAAAAATAGTAGATAGAGGTTATAGTAGATAAAGTAAAAGGGTACTGTTGAATAAGCAGTACCCGTTGTTTTTTATCAGTAGAATGACAGCGTAGTGAATAAAAGCATATAGTGGCAGAATGTTCCAAGCATTATAAATACGTGAAAAATCTCATGTGAACCGAAGTAAATATGTTTTTCATTAAACGACTTCAGCTTGAAAGCATATATTACCGCTCCAAGTGTGTATGCGACACCTCCAAATAACAGCCATAGGAAGCCTGAAAGAGGTAATGTCTTATAGATAGGTTTCAGTGCAAAGACACATAACCATCCCATTATCAAATATATAGCGGACGAGAGCCACTTTGGGCAGTTTACAAAGAAAATTTTCAGTATAATTCCGCCTATAGCGAGTGTCCATATAGCAGTCAGTAATATAAATCCGACTTTTCCTTTAAGAGCGGTAAGGCATACAGGTGTATATGTTCCGGCAATCAATACAGAAATCATTATATGGTCTATTTTACGGAAAATCATTGTCTTTTTAAGGTCTAAAACTACGGAATGATATATTGTACTTGCCGCATACAATAATGTAGTTGATACAATAAAGACAAACATAGATATTGAAGTTAAATGGCTTCCATGTTCTATAGTTCTTTGAATAAGCGGGCCGGATCCTATCTATAAAAGAATAAGTCCCAAAAAGTGAGTAAGTGCTGAGCCGGGTTCCCTTATTTGTATTGATATAGTGCACGGAAGTACTCTGAATCTTGTCTTTTCTTTATATTTTGAGTTCATATTCATCCCTCCTTAATTCTTTTATTGTCATTTCCTCCTTGTAAATATAAAAAAGGTAGCTAAAACAATAGCTACCCTTAAGCTTGATATTTGGTTTGAAATGTAATTCTAATTCTTATGGTATATTTTTCTGCCCACTATAATCATCAAAAGAATAATAAGACTATACACAAAAAACTTAAGCACTCCTCTTAGTTTCAAAACATAAAATACATAAGAAAGAGCAAACCATACTACTACGACTATAATGGGATATACGATTTTAAGTATCTTAAACATTTCACTGGAATCCAAATCCACGAATTCCTACTAATCCTGGATCTAATAAATCCGGCAATTTCAAACCAACATCAACATAAATTGCTCGTGAAATATGCTGAGTACCAAACTCAGTAATCAAATATGCAGATATTGCTGATGCAATTGCTATTCCAACTCCTGGGAACTGTATTCCTATATATGTTGCTCCAGCAGCAACACCAGCATTTAGGATATGATTTACCACCGATTTAGAAAGATACACCCTTATTCCAAACCAGCGCCACTCTATCTTGTTTACACCTTCTTTTCCACTTGTTGCCATTAACACATCTTCTGTATCTTTGGCATAAATTGTTAATAGCTTAGAACTTTCATCAACTGAAATATTTTCAATATCTGATGCATTTATGGAGTTTCTTAATTCAATATTGATATTGCTTATCTGCTCCTCAACAAGTTCAATTTCCGTTACAGTTAAAACTTTAGATAAATCATCGTAATTTGATATTTCAAACAACCCATTTTGACCTAAATCAATATATGGATCTGCTTTACTTATTATTTCTTCAGTTATTTCTCCTCCAAGTATTACTGGCTGAACCGAATATTGGTCATCTGTACTGGCAAATGCTCCAGTCATTCCTAGATTAAAAACCATAGCCGCAGTCAATAATGTAGCTACTATTTTTTTGATTTTCTTCATATCAAAACCTCATGTTCTGCAAAATAAAAACCTAATCATATGAATACTGTTTTGTGTGGATGTTGTTCATGACCAACAAACATCACACACTTTACTCAATCACCATTTTTATACCTCTGAAGATTCATATAATTACTCATAACTTAAATCTCCTTTTACCTTAAGTTTTAATATAAATTAGCAATAAATATGCTTGATATTCCAACCCTCTTTCCCAACCTATGTTGAGATAAGCCTAAAGGTTTTCTATATTACTGAATACTATTTTCAAAATTATTCCCTCTCGTCTTGGTTAATGTAAGTTTAGCATAATTATTTTTGTTTGTAAATAATTTTTATTACATACAACCAAATTTTCTTTTTGTTGGTTACACCTGATATAGTTCCTACCCATGAATCTCACAGCGACGTTTTGTTCTACTTGGCAAGCTCTTTTCCCGTCTTCCGTCGAAGTACTATGAAAGTTCCGACGTTTTAAATTTTGAGTAAACTATTTAATTTTATACAATTCTTTTAAG
>NZ_GL622296.1:1669477-1728620 GCF_000185385.1 Lachnoanaerobaculum saburreum DSM 3986 | reverse complement strand
ACAGCGACTATGTAAAAGAGCAAAATGAGAATAGAACAAAAGATCTCTCTGAAGAGTCACGTCCTCGTGCATTTTCAAATCCTGTTGAACTTAATATAGGACACTTTTTACTTTACTCATTAATTGATGAGTTGGATGTTAAGGAGACTATTGATATACTTGCTTCTCAAATGCGTTTTCAGTTTTCTGTATTTGATCTAATTACACAACTTATTTATGCAAGGGTTATATCACCATGCTCTAAGTCAAAGACAGCCTCTCATGTATTTCCAT
The DNA here is from genome assembly GCF_000185385.1 of Lachnoanaerobaculum saburreum DSM 3986. Classification (GTDB taxonomy): domain Bacteria; phylum Bacillota; class Clostridia; order Lachnospirales; family Lachnospiraceae; genus Lachnoanaerobaculum; species Lachnoanaerobaculum saburreum. Next base: position 1,728,347 of record NZ_GL622296.1, on the reverse strand, counting down.
ACCTTTATGGCAGTTCAACCATCTCTGAAGACCAAGTATATGACGGATGTTCTTTCATAGGAGAGTCCTATAAAAAGTACATTGATTTGTTTAATCACTCTTATGAAAAATATTTTAAAAGAGATTTAAGCAATGTATTTTTCGATTGTACTAATTATTACTTTGAAATTGATATCCCCGGCGATGACAAGCAAAAGGGACCTTCAAAAGAGAATAGGCACTCTCCGATAATAGGGCAAGCTTTGCTTTTAGATGCTGATCTTGTACCTGTCTCCATGCAAATGTATCCCGGTAATGAATCGGAAAAACCATATATCAGAAAAGTTATTGAAGAAATGAAGCAACGACATAACGTATCAGGTAAGACCATACAGGTGGCTGATAAAGGCCTTAATTGTGCAAGAAATATTTATGCTGCTGTTAAAGAAGCTAATGACGGCTATATATTTTCAAAATCAATACATGGTAAGAATCTAAGTGAAAAGGAAAAGAAATGGGTTCTACTTGAAAATGACGCAAATGTCTTTTCTAATTATACTGATGAAAGAGGTAATATATCTTTTCGTCTTAAATCATGTATTGACAGCTTTGATTACAGTTTTAAAGAGATTGATCCTGAAACAGGAAAAGAGAGTGTTACAAGGTTCTCTGTAAAAGAAAAGCGTATCGTCTCTTATAATCCTAATCTTGCAAAAAAACAAAGGCTTGAAATAATGAAGATGGTTGATAAAGCTTCAAAGTTTTCTACATACAAAAATATAGCAAAAGATGAACTTGGAGATTGTGCTAAATATGTAGATATCATAACTAAAGATAGTGCAGGCAAAACAATAAAGCCTATAATAGATTTAAATAAATCTAAGATTGATGAAGACCTTAAATATGCAGGATATAATCTTTTAGTTACATCTGAAACAGATATGGAACCATTACAGGTATATAAGACGTACCATAGCCTATGGAAGATTGAGGAATCTTTTAGGCTTACAAAATCATACCTGGATGCTAGGCCGGTTTATTTACAGAAAAAAGAAACAATCTATGGGCATTTTTTGATATGCTACCTTAGCTTGTTTCTTTCAAAACTGCATGCTCTTGGATACCTAGAGTACTAGGTTTTGAGAGAAACGACGGAAGTCAGGTACCATCTTTTTTCAAACAATGTCAACTATTCTTTTTCATGATTCCAAATTTGTATAAGTTTCAAAAAAATATTTGGGAGAGGGGCTCTCCCCCATTTATTTCATTAAATATTTTAGAAGATTAACTTGAAGATATCTCTTGGTCGTTGGAAGACAATCAAACGGATGAAGTTCTTGAAGGATTGTTTTATTCAAAACAATGTGACCGCTCTCAAAAGCGTATGCCGGACTACGACTACATCCACAAAGAACTGCTCCGCAACGGAGTCATTAAAAAGCTCCTGTGGACTGAATACATGGAGGACTGCCGTGCCAACAGCGATGAGCCGCTCATGTATTCTCAATTCTGCTATCACATCCAGCAGGATGAGCAGAAACGACGTGCTACCATGCACATCAATCGCAAACCTGGTGAGCAGGTTGAAGTTGACTAGGCAGGGGATCCTGCAACAATCATCGACCCGGATACCGGTGAAATCTTAAAGGCTTACATATTCGTATGTGTAATGGCTTACAGCCAGTATGCGTATATAGAAGCCGTTCTGGCTATGAAGCAGAAATCATGGATCACTGCTCATATCCATATGTACGAGTTCTTTGGCGGTGTTGCCGGAATCCTCGTACCAGATAACTACAAGACAGCAGTTGTTCACAATGGTGGTTGGAAAGACCGGCAGATCAACGAAACTTATCAGGAAATGGCTGAACACTATGGCACAGCTATCATCCCTGCCCGTGTCAGGACACCAAAGGATAAGCCGAATGCTGAAGGAATGGTAGGAAATATTTCTACCTGGATAACAGTAGCACTCCGGAATGAACAGTTCTTTTCTCTTACCGAATTAAATCGTGCAATCAGAGAAAAACTGGAACAGTTCAATCGAAGGCTCTTTCAAAAGAAAGAGGGCAGCCGGTTGGACTTATTCCTTGAAGATGAAAAGTCATTACTTGTGCCATTACCTGCTACCCACTTTGAATTGAGTGACTGGAAGACAGCCACCGTCCAGTTCAATATATCACATATCTGTGGATGGAATGCTATCCTCAGTTCCGTATGAATACATCAAAATGAACTTAATTCATCATCGATGAATATCATCAATAGTCCATTATCTCTACAATTCTCTGTATAAATTTTTTTTTATCTTCTCCATTTTCTTTTTCAATTTGTTTTACTATAGCCCCATCTTTCATTAATAACACTTTTTTACTATAACTTGCTATTGTCGGATCATGTGTTACCATTAAAATAGTGCGATTTTCTTCTAAGTTTAATCTTTCAAAATATTTTATTACAATTTCAGAATTGATGCTATCTAAATTCCCGGTAGGTTCATCTGCTAATATTATCTTAGGTTCGTTTATAATTGCTCTACATATTGCAGTTCTTTGTTTTTCACCACCTGATACTTCTGTTGGATATTTGTCTAAAATTTTATCAATCTCAAACCTTTTTGCATTTTCTAATATTAATGATTCAATCTCTCTATATGGCTTATTACTTATATATAAAGGTAATAGAATATTCTCTTTTAAAGTCAGACTATCTACCAGATAAAATTCTTGAAACACAAATCCCACTATTTTTTGTCTAACATCCGATAATTTTTCATCAGAACAACTACTTAAATTAATATCTCCGACAATTGCTCTTCCGGTAGTTGCCTCTTCAATTCCTCCAAGTATTTTTAATAAAGTAGTTTTTCCACAACCTGATTTTCCCATAATGCTAATAAAGTCCCCATGATATACCTCTAAACTGACACCATTTAAGACTTGATTTAAATTAACAGATATTTTTTCCTTTTTCTTCTTATCTTCCTTACTATATATTTTGGTTAAATCAACAGCCTTTATAACTTCGTTCATATATCCCACCTATCCTAATCGCCTTAAAATATAAGAAATAAATTGTTTTTTAAGTATTTTATAGTAAATATATTCCAATGTTAAATATCCAACTATAAATATTGCAAAAAAAGTGCAAATCTGAATTCTCTGCTCTACCATATTGACACCAACACCGGATAGTATATAAAGATACATCATGGATAATATACCTGCTAATATCACAGGAATCATAAAAGGCAATTGAAGTTCTCTTGTGGCAGTATTAGCAATAGTCTTCTTGTTCATGCCCATAATATAATACGCCTTGTATTTTTCCGACAAATAATCTATCTGACTAAATGTATTTATATAGATTGCACTATTCTTAAAGATAGTGATTACAATGGCTACCAATACGAAGACAATAAGCATACAAAGTATTACATTTCTATTTATTTCTACATATTTATCCTTTTCATATATTCTTACTTTCATTTCATCTTGTTGTTCGTAATCATTCAGTACTTGTTTAATACGATTTTGATCTCCATGCTCTTTTGCATTTACAAATATAATATGTTTATTCTGTCCATGTCTGCTGATATCCTCATAGTCTCTGTGATTCATCAAAAACATATATTCATTTCCATAGTTTTCAAATACTCCAAATATATTTTCCCAATATCTGCTTTTAATACTATAGTCAAATTGTTGTCCGTCTATAGTGTAAATCGATATAAAACTCTCTCCATTTAACGCCTCAAAATCTTCCTCCAATTTCAAACAAATCCCTATTATCTCTCCACTCTTCAGAGTCCAATTTTTATTGCGAAAGGTATTATAGCGTTCAATATCTACACATCTTATATCCCCTATATTTTTATTTTGGTTATTTTTTATTTCCGAAACCTCCAGTGCAGATATATCCATAGGAATTTTTGAATTTTTCAGGCTTTCAATCAAGGTATTTGGCACAGAATAGCTCTCTATAACAAAGTCATTTGGGTACATCATTTGATAGCTTTCTACTGTATTTGCATATATGTTATTATAAATATTTACTCCTATGAAAACAAGTAGGATTATTCCACTTAATAATGAAAAATATATAATCTTACTAAATTTATTGAATCGAAAGACAAAATTATTTATAAATAAAAAATTTTTATAATATAACTTTGTTTCTCCTCTTAATAATTGTAGTATAGGAAATGCCATAGATACAAAAATAAAATATAGCCCTATAGAAATTAACAATATGGAAGAAAATGTTCGTAAAATTACACCTCCTTGTTGAATTAAAATAACATACAAAGAAAGTATCGACAAAATAATTCCAAATACAAATCTATACCAGCCTTTTTTAGCTAATGTATCTGCTCTTTGTTCCTCTATAAGCAAATCATTTAATTTCATTTTTCTTATCTTAATATAAATACAAAGAGCAGATATAAAATATAAAGCAAAATATATCATATAAATGAAAATATAGCTTTTTATTGGATATATAACCATCGGAAATTCATATAAAAACACTTTTTTAAAAAGGTATATACTTCCATGGTAAAAAGACGCCCCAATCATGCTCCCCAAAATCATGGATACAATATATGTGGCAAGAAGTTCAATTATTATACATTTGAATAAATTTGATTTTTTCTGTCCTAAAATAATAAAAATAGCATAATCTCTGCTTTTCTTTTTTGTGTAGTTTAAAAATGTATAAATAATAAAGCATAACGAAATAAACAGGAATACATAAGAAATCCATTTGAGTGTGCTAATCTCATTGTTCATAATTTTAATATTTTCTATTTTTACAACTTCTCTCATAGCATTCAAATAACTTGATATAATGATATATTCTGCTACTGCTATCACCGAACTTACCAAATAGAATATATAATCTTTATACTTTGATTTCATATTTTTTAATATTAATGTATATAGCATAATTCCTCTTCTTCTGCAAAACTTATTATATTATATAAAATATTATTATGTATCTAATAATATATAATCATATTGCTTAAAGCTATCTTCTCGTAGCTGAGAATCTGCAACTATTTTTACAACTCGTAAAGCAAGAGCCTTTATAGGAAGACTTACATGTATTATTACAACCTGATTTGCAACTTCCACCCGCTTTTTTAGTATAAACAATAGAGTACATTACCACTCCACCTGATCCTCAGGTATACAATCCTCTACAGAAGTCTTCAAACCTTCAACAACCTTTTCTTTCATACCGGGAATTGAGATGAATATAATGTCTCCATCAAACCGTTGTAGTCTTCCTCACTTATAATAACCGCATTTCCGTCCTTAGTTTTTACATTTATCGGCTCGTTGTATTTTACAGTCTGTTCTAATAATCCAAAAATATCTTTTCTAAAATTTGTTATATTTGTATTGATCACAAAGCTACCTCCTATATGTACATTATAGTGTACATGTAGGAGGTGTCAATACCTGTTTAAAAACACCCCTTATATGAATATCATACATATAAGGGGTGTAAATGGAGTTTTATATTTTAATCAATTACTTCTTCTGTATATATTTTCTTATATCAAGCGCTATAGCGACAACGATGATAACACCCTGTACTATAAACTGGAAGTCCGGCTTGATTCCGAGGAATTGCATTGATGATTTCAAAAGCTCAAATACCAAAACACCGATTACACAACCTGATATTCTACCGATACCGCCGTTTACAGACACACCGCCGATAGTACAAGCAGCGATTGCCTCAAGCTCATATGAAGCACCCATATTTACAGATGAACCGCCTGATTTTGCACCAAGTAAGAAACCGGCAATTGCATATAGTACCGCTGCGGATGTATAGATGATAATCTTTGTCTTCTTAACATTGACACCTGAAACTTCTGCTGCCGCTTCGTTACCACCTATTGCATACATATATTTACCATGCCTTGTCTTGTTAAATACAAACCACATGATAAGTCCGATAACAAGTGCATAGATAAAAAGATAAGGTATTTTAAGGAAATTACCTGTAGCTACTGTTGTATAAGCTGTTCTGTACCCTCCGATAGGCTCCGCCTTTGTATAAACAAGACATACACCGTATACTATAAGCTGCATTCCGAGAGTTCCGATAAATGCAGGCACGTTCAGATGTGCTACAACTACACCGTTAACAAATCCGAATACAGCACATATTGCAACTGAAATCAAAAGTACTAAAAAGATATTCATATCCCCAAGATTTGGGAACATCTTGTTTGCATAGTCTTTATTTTGTAAAAGAGTACCTGCAATACATGCTGAAAGTCCTACAAGACGACCTGCTGAAAGGTCTGTACCCTTTGTTATAAGACAGGCTGATACGCCAAAGGCTATTATGACTCTCGGTGCCACATTTACCAAAACATTTTTCAAGTTATTTGCTGAAAAGAAATTGTCCTTCATAATACCCGTGAATAATACAAGCAAAAGTAGAACTATTATTATACCGTTATCAAGCAACAATTTCTTTATATCTAAAGATTTTGTATTCATCAGTACTCCTCCTAAAATCTTGTTGCCAATGACATAATATTTTCCTGTGTTGCTTCATCTTCTGAAACTTCACCTGTGATTTCGCCATTGCACATAACAATTATTCTATCTGACATTCCGATAAGTTCAGGCATCTCGGAAGAAATCATTATGATGCCTTTCCCCTGTTTTGCTAAATTTATCATTATCTGATATATTTCATACTTTGCACCTATATCTATACCTCTTGTAGGCTCATCCATTATAAGCACATCCGGATTATTGGCAAGCCATCTTGCAATAATTACCTTTTGCTGGTTTCCTCCTGATAATGACTGTATAAGAGTCTTATTGCTTGGAGTCTTTATACTGAGCTTGCTTACATTCTCATCCACCACCTTTTTTATTTTACCGTCATCCAAAGCAATACCTGCTATAAGATAGTTATTAAGTGAGGAAATGGCCACATTATCCGCTATTGAAAGGCAACCAAGTATTCCTGTACCTCTTCTATCCTCTGTAATCATTCCAAGACCGTCCTTTATAGCGTCTTTCGGTCTTGAAATGGTCTGCTCCTTTCCCTTCATATATACTTTTCCGGATTTAATACTTCTGAGTCCGAATACGGCTTCCATAAGCTCGCTTCTGCCTGCGCCTACAAGCCCTCCAAAGCCGAGTATCTCACCTCTTCTAAGTTCAAATGAGCAGTTTCTGAATATATTTTCATGTATACTTGTAAGGTTATCCACCTTAAGTATAACTTCACCTTTTTCTATGTTATTCTTTGGCGGATAGATATTTGAAAGTTCTCTACCTACCATCTGTTTTATTATTTCACTGTCACTGATATTCTTTACTTCCCACGTTCCCACATAGGTACCGTCTCTCATTATTGTTATATCATCTGCTATTTCTCTTATTTCCGCCATCTTATGTGAGATATATATAAGAGATACGCCCTTTTGTCTTAATTCTCTTATTATCTTAAATAGTCCGCTTACCTCATTTTCTGTAAGTGATGATGTCGGTTCATCCAAAATGATGATTTTTGCTCCCATTGAAACAGCCTTTGCTATCTCTACAGACTGCATCTGTGAAATAGACAATGTCTGAAGTAATTCATTAGGATTCACATTAAGTTTTACTTCTTTCAGCCATTTAGCGGCTTCACTCTCCATCTTCTTATGGTCTATTACCTTTAGCGGTCCGAAATTGATTGTAGGATATCTTCCCAGAAACATATTTTCCGCAATTGACCTTGCAGGTACAGGCTGCAACTCCTGATGAACCATCGCAAGTCCCTTATGAAGTGCATCATCGGGATTTAGTATATTCATTTTTTCTCCGTCTACATAGACCTCTCCGGTATCCGGTGTATATATTCCAAACAGACATTTCATAAGTGTGGATTTGCCCGCTCCGTTTTCACCCATAAGAGCATGTACGCTGCCTGGTCTTACATTAAGATGGATATTGTCAAGTGCTTTTACACCCGGGAAACTTTTTGATACCCCTCTCATTTCCAATCTGTACTCTGACATCCTTGCTCCTTTCAAAAATCGGGTGTGCAATTGCACACCCGAAAGATGTTCACATAAGTTGATTTATTATTTTACAAGTTTTAAAATATCTGCCGCATTATCTTTTGTAACCTTAACATAGTCTACAGGAATCTTTGTATCCACCTTCTCATCATTGGTAAATGATATAGCCGCCTTTGCTGCCGCCTGTGCCTGACTGATAAAGTCGTTAAATACTGTACCTGTCATCTTTCCTTCAGATACATTCTGAACGGCCTCTGCAAGTGCATCAACACCTACTATATAAATATCCTCTCCAACCTTTCTACCTGCCGCATTGATAGCCTGAAGCGCGCCAAGTGCCATTGCATCATTATTACAGAAGATAACTTCAATATCTTTTCCATACTGTGTAAGAGCATCCTGCGCAATCTGTTGTCCCTTAGCCTGATCCCAATCTCCTCTTTGGATAAGAAGCTCTTCAGCCTTTAACCCGCTCTTTTCGGTAAGTGCTTTAACCGAGTACTCTGTTCTGTACTGTGCATCAATATTTTCAGGATCACCCTGAATCATTATATACTTAACTGTTCCGTCACCGTTAATATCTCCCTTGTTGTCAAGTTCTGCAATCTCTTCACCTTGGAATGTTCCTGACTGACGAGCATCAGCACCTACATATGTAGCCTTGATACCGTCAGAAGCCCATCTTGACTCTTCTGTCTCATCCGGCTCACGGTTAATATAAACTATAGGGATTCCTGCTTCCTTAGCAAGATCTGTAACTGTAGGTGCTGAAGATGACTGTACGAGGTTAAGAATCATAACATCAACCTTTGTTGCAATAAAGTTGTTAATCTGGTTTGTCTGTTCAGCCTGATCATTCTTACCATCCTGAACTACTATATTATCTTTCGGAATACCGCAATCTTCTGTGAGATATCTAACCAGCTTATTACGATAAAGTGTCATAAAGTTGTCATCAAACTTGTAAATTGAAATTCCTACTTTGATATCCTTTGCGTCCTTACCTGTGTCGGCTACCGCCTTTGAAACACTCTCACCTGTTTTAGATTCTTCCTTTGACTCACTGCTTACAGCTGCTGTGGTTTCCGCACTTTTGCCGCCTCCACATGCTGCTAATGAAACAGCACACATAGATGCTACCGATACCGCTAATACTTTTTTGAACAATCTCATTGTTTTCCTCCCTTTATCTTGTTCATTTACTTTGTAAGCATATATTAATATTGATTACGATTATTTTACATAGATTTTTTTACGGTTTTTATTAAAATTTTTGCTAAATAAAAAATAATTCCTAATAAATTTTGATTTTATTATTTGCAAAAAAGTTGTACAATTATAAGCAATTGATGATAATTGCTGTTTACAAAATCATCATATACTTATATAGAAGGAGGCAACTATGGGATACAATCAAAAGATAACAAAGGAAATAGAGGACTTGACAGCCAAATGTCTCTCAAATTTATCCATCAACCAAGCTTTGTACAAGGAATATGATGTGCAGAGAGGACTGAGGAATCTACAGGGAGAAGGAGTAAGAGCCGGTCTTACAAGAATTTCAGAGATTACTTCATTCAAAAAGGTAAACGGTGAAAAAATTCCCTGTGACGGTGAATTAAGATATCAGGGTATTGATATACATGAGATTACGGACGGCTTTCTTAAAGAAGAGAGATTCGGATTTGAAGAAGTAGCGTATCTGATGCTCTTTGGAAGTCTTCCAAATGAAGCACAACTGAAATCTTTCAGAACCTTACTTGGTGAACAAAGGACATTACCGAAAAACTTTACAAGAGATGTAATAATGAAAGCTCCAAGCAAGGATATGATGAATACACTATCAAGGTCGGTGCTTACGCTATATGCCTATGATACCAGAGCAGATGATACTTCACTTGCAAATGTCCTCAGACAGTGTATCAATCTTATAGCCACTTTTCCGATGATGTGTGTATACGGTTATCACGCATACAACCACTATATCAGAGATAAGAGTATGTATATACATCGACCTTCAAATGAGCTTTCTACAGCCGAAAATATTCTTATGATGCTTAGAGAGGACAGAAAGTATACAAATCTTGAAGCAAGAGTGCTTGATCTGGCAATGGTTTTACATATGGAGCATGGCGGCGGTAACAACTCCACCTTTACAACTCATGTGGTTACTTCATCAGGTACGGATACCTACTCGGCTATCGCTGCCGCACTGGGTTCATTGAAGGGACCTAAACATGGTGGAGCCAATATAAAGGTAGTGGAAATGTTCAAGGATATGAAAAAAAATATTCATGATATAAATGATGATGAGGAGATAAAAACATACCTTTTAAAACTGCTTCGAAAAGAAGCATTTGATAAATCCGGGCTTATATACGGTATGGGTCATGCCGTATATTCACTTTCAGATCCTCGTGCAAATATTTTTAAGCAATATGTACAACAGCTTGCCCATGCAAAGCACAGAGACAACGATTTTAAACTTTACAGTGCTGTGGAAAGGCTTGCTCCTGAAGTTATCGGAGCCGAAAGACATATCTACAAGGGTGTCAGTGCAAATATAGATTTTTACAGCGGCTTTGTCTACGGCATGCTTGACTTACCTACCGAGCTGTATACTCCTATATTTGCCTGCTCAAGAATAGTAGGTTGGAGCGCTCACAGAATTGAAGAGCTTATCAATACCGACAAGATTATAAGACCTGCATATATGGCTGTAAAAGAGCATGAAGAATATGTTGAGATGAAAGACAGAAAATAAATCAGGCAATTGCAATATTCGTTAATAAAAAATTATAGCAATAAAAATAAAATCGCCCCATATAGCATATACATCGCTACATGGGGCTAATTTTTAAAACAACACCTTAACCGAATTATTCTTTATCTGCCGGTGCTATCTCCATATTCTTTAAATTATTTACTATACCTGCATTAAGCGGCAGGCTCACTCCCATAGGGTTGATAAGGAAGCCGTCACACTCCGGTGTAAGCGGGAAGTTGACAAGGCTTTTTGCGTCAATGATAGTCTTTTTGACTGTCTCATCATTCGGCATCTTGTCAAACTCTATATTGTCTGTAAATACAGGTATCATACTGCCACCGTTTTCACCAAGCTTTATCATAAGCATCTGCATCTGAGTCTGTCCTTCTACTTCCACCTCTCTTACAGGAACCAAAAATCTTGCCTTAAGGATATTGACCATCATCTCCTCTTCCATATCATGTATCTCAGGTGTATTCGGATTGTCAATATTTGCTCTAATCTCCTGTGCAAAATAAAGCATTGTAAGTTGTAAGGTTCTATTCTCTACAGGTCTTTTTTCAGGTGGCAAATCGCTGAAATCTGAAAGCTTTACAATCTCATTAAGCTGAATTACATAATCCTCACCCTGACAGTTATACTTTATGGCATCCACTCCTGCTATAACAAGATGTGTAAATGCTCTAAGTATGCCTTCCTGATTAAGCTCTACTACAGTATTCTTTTGTTTCTTTTCAAGTAATTCTTTTGATTTTTTATCTGCATTTTCCTTTATATCAAAGAAAAATGCCACATCATCAAAGGTTTTATCATCACACTCAATGTATGGCAATCTTGTAAATTCTGAATGAATTATATAAAGATTGACCGCCTTCGGGATGGTTGAAAGTACTTCTCTTCTGTCCATTTTTATCTCCAAAAATATTTTTCTTGACACTAATATATACTTTTCACTTATTAAAGTCAATTTACAATATATTTAAAAATGATTATGAACCGGCCAGTTGCTCCTTTGCACCGTCTGAATATACTATGCTGTAATCTGATAAAATAAAGTACCCATAGGTATCAGGTATACTGTTTAACAGCTTAATACCTTCTTCCACTCCAAGTGAAAAGCATGTAGTCGAAAGTGCATCTGCATCTGTAGATGACTTTGTAAGTATACTCACCTCAATAAGTCCGTTATCATATGGATATCCTGTCTTCGGGTTTAAGATATGGTGATAATTCTTGCCGTCTATTACAAAATGCCTCTCATATACTCCTGATGACACCACTGATTCATCATTTACTTTAAGTAGTGCCACAGTCTCATTTCTGTCTGCATACGGTTTTTGAAGTCCTATAGTAAAATTTTGTCCGTTCGGCTTCTTACCTATACACAGTACATTTCCGCCCAGATTTATTATAGCACTGTCTACACCCTTACCGACTAAAAATTCCTTGGTCTTATCAGCTATATATCCCTTTGCAATGGCACCAAGGTCAATCATTGTATCGTCTGAGGTAAATTTTACGGTATCTCCCTCTACACTTACCTTTTTGTAGTCTACCTTCGGCAGGGCTTCCTTTATACTCTCTTCACTCGGCAATTTTGGAGTCTCCGTATTAAAATCCCAAAGTTCTTTAAGCGGCTGCGTAGTAATATCAAAGGCACCGTTTGATATTTTACTGTAATATAATGACTTATCTATTAAGTAGGCAAGATCCTCACTTGTCTTAACACTCATAACACCCTTTTCTCTATGATTCAACTTATAAAGTTCGGCATCCGGATTGGTCGCTGAAAATACCGTCTCATATTTTCTTATAAAATCAAGTGAATCTTTAAGTACAGTTTCATCACCGCCATGATATATTGTCACAGTGATAAATGTATCAAGTGCAAATGTTGTATCTGTCAACGGTTCATCACTGTTTTTATCAAGTGACAAGTCAAAGTTGTTTGCAACGGATCTCATACTGCCGTTCTTACCGACAATTGCTATAATTACAAGTACTACAATTACTACAAGTACAGCTATTACAGTCTTCTTATTAAAATTCTTCAAAATAATCTCCTGGCTTTTTCAATATTTTAGTTATATGATTTTATCGGTTAGGTCTATATAACTTTTAACTTTAACATCATATTATATAACCTAAAATTCGTCAACTGTAATAGCCCTGCTTTTTCATCACCTCAAGCAGGCTTGGCTTTCTTTTTCTTCTGGTTATCTCAAAGAGACAAAGCTTTGTTATATCTATCGCTACAGCATTCAGCCTGTCCTCTTTCAGATAATCTTTCATAGTATGATATATAAGGTCTATTTGTGACTTATCTGTGGTATTTATCAGGTCAATTATAATAATACCGGAAATATTTCTTAGACGCATTTGTCTTGCACTTTCTTTTATCGCTTCAAGATTGGTATTTAACTTGATTGCGGAAGCATCCTTTTTCTGAACATTCTTTCCGGTATTTACATCAATAACTGTCAAGGCTTCGGTGGATTCTATAAAAAGATAGCCGCCGTCATTTAGCCAGACTTTTTTATTAACAGCACTCTCAAATAATGTGTCTATAGAGTACAGCTTATTCAGTGTAATCATAGTATCGTCATAAAATCTGACCCTATCAACCGCCTCGCTATAATTTTGTGATAAAAAGCTTACTGTTCCGTCATAGATTTCTTTAATATCTGTAACTATATCAAATGCGGAATATTTTAATCTGTCTTTTATTATCTCAATATAATCATTTTCCCCGGCATATAACATACATGGTGACTTGATATAATTTTTCCTTGCTTTTATATTATCAAGTACTTCACCGCTCACATCTGATATATCGGCAGTTGCACCTGCAAGCTTATTTTTTATAGGAAGCTTTGATATCCTTATCACAATATCATCACCCTCATAAAGCACCGGATGCTCTTTTTCATCCGCAAAAATAAGATATTTAAAATCATCCATATCAAAGTATACAATCTGACGCTCTTTATTGTATTCTATCTCTACAAATGCCGCATTTATATTCTTAGATATCTTTTTAACTCTTCCTATATGAATACTGCCAAGTAAAGAATTGTTTTCAATATACTCTATCTCATTGGCTCTATCTCCATCATATGATATGGCAAAAAGCTTACCTCTATATTCTGTAATAAGAAGTTTAGATAATTTCACAGCCGTACTCATCTAAGGCCTTCCCTTCATTTGTATACATATCAAGCCTATATAAACAGTATTTATTTCTTTTTGCACCTTCAAGACCCTCTTCCTCCAAAAAATCCATTACAAAGGCAGGTTTTATATTGTTGGTACTTCCCTGAGATAAATGCATAAATACACCGTTTTCTACAGCTTCAAGCTTATATATAAAAGGCTTAATATCCGTTACATTTGTAGTCTCCACTTCCACAAACTTGCCGTACTCATTTTTCTTTTTTTTCTTTGACACCTTTGTAAGAAAAATTGACTCCCGTGAAAGCAGTTTATCTACAGCCTTCTTTATTTTTTCCTGTGATATATGCTCTTTAAACTCCGCCCTAAAATCCGCGGTATCCATAAGTGCCATAGCAGGCTTTGAGTCATCAGGTATTTGCAGAAATTTTGTAATCTTCATACCTGTACACATCACAGAATTCAGTCTGTCTATAGCCTCTTTTGAAGAAATATGACTTTCATCTTTCAGCTCAATATCCATATATTCACCAAGTCCCGATACTCCCATACTTAGGGGTGCGCCAAATGACATTATCTGATGTGGTGAAAAACCTTCGCTGTATTTTATCGGAATATCCGCCCTTCTCATAGCTTTTTGAAAATATCTCATCAAATCCAAATGTCCGATAAAACGCATATGATCTGTCTTTTCAAACTTAATTCGCACTTTCAAGACAAACACCTCCGTTATACTTTCTTGCACCGCAACCCATACATTGCTGTCTGCAATTCGGCGTAATCTTATCCTTATGTGCCGTATTCCACTCTCTGATAAGGAAACTCTTTGTAATACCACAGTCTATAAAATCCCATGGAAATACTTCATCAATCTCTCTTTCTCTAAGAGTATAAAAGTCGGGGTCGATTCCTGTTTCTTCATACGCTTTATTCCAGTATTCCATACTGAACCGATCTGACCATGAATCATACATTGCACTGTTTTTATAAGCACTTACAATAACATCGGCAATTTTTCTGTCACCTCTTGCCATAAGTCCCTCAAGCAGTGTGACCTCGGCATCATGGTATTGATATTTCATACTTTTTTGATTGAGCTGCTGTCTCATAGTATCCTTAACTAAATGTGCTCTTCTCAAGTATTCATCTCTTGTCTCCATCTTTGCCCACTGGAAGGGTGTAAACGGCTTCGGCACAAAAAATGATGAGCTTGCAGTGATGGAAATCTTACCTACTCTTTGATCCTTCGGTATTGAATAGTAATTCTTTGCAATTTTCTCACAAAGTTTTGGTATACCCTTTACATCCTCATCTGTTTCTGTAGGAAGTCCAAGCATAAAATAAAGCTTGACTTTATTCCATCCGCCCTTAAACGCCTCCATAGATCCGTTTAATATATCTTCTTCAGTAATCCCTTTATTTATAACATCTCTCAGTCTTTGTGTACCTGCTTCAGGTGCAAAGGTAAGTGAGCTTTTCTTTACATCCTGTACTTTACTCATCACATCAAGTGAAAATGCATCTATTCTAAGTGAAGGCAAAGAGATATTGATACCTCTCTCCTTAGTATATTCAAGTAAAAACTCCAGAAGTTTTCCAAGTTGGCTGTAGTCACTTGAACTGAGAGAGCTGAGTGAAATTTCTTCCGCTCCTGTGATATCAAGCATTGTCTTTGCATAATTTATAAGATATTCAAGTGAATGTTCTCTCTGCGGTCTGTATACATTCCCTGCCTGACAGAATCTGCAACCTCTGATACAGCCTCTCATTATTTCAAGCACCACTCTGTCCTGAGTAACCTTAATAAAAGGTACTACAGGCTTTGAAAGATATGAAACCGTGTCCATATTTTGGACAACCACTCTATGAATAACACTTGGGACTTTATCATACTTAGGTGTAAATTTATCTATTGTACCGTCAGGCTTATATGTCACATCATAAAACTTCGGGATATACATTCCGTCTATCTGTGCCGCTTTTAATAAAAACTCATTCTTTGAAAGATTATTCTTTTTACATTCCTTGTAAAGGTCAAGCAGTTTATCATATACCACCTCACCTTCTCCAATATAGAAAATATCAAAAAAAGGTGCCAAAGGCTCCGGGTTATAGGCGCATGGACCGCCACCTATAACAATAGGGAATTCTTCTCCCCTATCATTTGCATATATCGGTATCTGTGATAACTCAAGTACTTGTAAAATATTTGTATAGCACATCTCATACTGCAATGTGATACCGAGAAAATCCGCATCCTTTACAGCTTCCTGACTCTCCAATGAGAAAAGCGGTATATTTTTCTCTCTTAATATCTTGTCAAGATCCACCCATGGTGAAAATAATCTCTCACAGAATGTGTCTTCTCTCCTGTTTAACATATCGTATAGAATCTGTATTCCGATATGGCTCATTCCAATTTCATATACATCAGGAAAGCACATCACAAATCTTATATCAACATCATCTAAATTTTTATCTCTTGAATTTAACTCACCACCAATATATCTTGCCGGCTTGTCAACGCTAAGCAGTATATCATCGCTTAGTGCCAATTTTCTCATATATTCCTCTTTCTTTAAACCGCATTGTTCAGTTCGTAATAGAATCCCTTCATATCCATAAGTTCCTTATGGTTGCCCTGCTCTATTATATGTCCGTCCTTAAGTACAAGTATCATATCCGCATTCCTTATAGTTGAAAGTCTGTGTGCCACTACAAAACTTGTTCTTCCAATCATCATCTTGTCAAACGCCTTACTTATTCTTGCTTCAGTCATAGTATCAATACTTGAAGTTGCCTCATCAAGTATCAACATCGGAGGGATTTCAAGCATTATTCTGGCAATACATAAAAGCTGTCTTTGACCTGCCGACAGATTTTCGCCGCCCTCACTGACAATTGTATCATAACCGTCAGGTAATCTTTTAATAAAGCTGTCCGCATATGCTTCTTTTGCAGCTCTCTTTACATCTTCCAAGCTTGCATCCGGTTTTCCGAAAGCAATATTATCTCTGACAGATGCATTCTTTAGCCAAGTCTCCTGTAAAACCATACCGAAGTTTTCTCTTATGGATTTTCTTGTAATATCATTGATATCCTTACCCTCAATCTTTATACTTCCACTGTCTACATCATAAAAACGCATTAAAAGATTTATAATAGTTGACTTTCCGCTTCCTGTAGGCCCGACTATTGCAATTCTCTGTCCGGCCTTTACGTCCAAGTTCAAGTCCTCTATAAGCTTCTTTGATTTATCATAGGAGAAGTAAACATGTGTAACCTCCACATTTCCGTCCACATCCTTTAAATAATTATTCGGATCCTTATCAGGCAATATCTCTTCTTCATCTATCAATGCAAATACTCTTGCAGCACATGCAAATGAATTTTGAAGTTCTGTTACCACACCTGATATCTCATTAAACGGCTTTGTATACTGTGTAGCATAGCTTAGCACTGAAGCCAACTGACCTACACTCATCCTTCCTGTAATGGAAAGCAGGGCACCTGCAACGGCAACGCCTGCATATACAAGTGCATTTACAAATCTGGTTGCAGGAAAAGCTGTAGCGGAAATAAAAATTGCATTTTGTCCGGCTTCTCTAAGTGCCTCATCCGCTTCCTTAAACTTAGTTTCTACCCTGTCCTCCATAGTGAAATTCTTTACTGTACTAAGTCCTGCAATCATCTCATCCACTATTCCCGTCATCTTTGCCCGCCTCTCAGACTGTGACTTAAAATATTTATAGGTATTCTTTGCAATAAAACCCGCTACAAGTACTGCAAGCGGTGTAACAAGTAATACAACCAATGTGACATATACATTTATTGTAAACAGTATGATAACGGTAAGTACTATAGTCAATGCTCCGGTAAAAAACTGTGCAAATCCCATCAAAAGACCTTCTGAAAACTGATCTACATCATTGATTACTTTATTTATAATCTCGCCATGACTGTTTGAATCAACATATGATATAGGCAGTTTCATAAGCTTTCTGAATGCCTGATTTCTGATATCTCTGACCATATGGTAGGCTACACCGTTGTTTATGGCAGTCATACACCACTGTGAAGCGGCTGTAACCGCCATCATAATAACCATCATAATTACAATATCTGAAAGCTTTATAAAGTCTACATTGCCCTTTGAAACAATAGTATCTACCGCTCTACCTGTAAGTATAGGTAAGTATAATGTAGTAAGTACAATAATCACTGCCAATAAAAGGCTGATTACCGTTTTTAATTTGTATGGACTTAAAAGATTCAAAATTCTTTTTAATGTATTTTTATTATTTTTCATTTGAATTCTCCTTAAGACATAACCTGTGAATTATATATTTCCCTATATATAGGATTATTCTCTAAAAGCTCTTCATGATTACCGATACCTACTATCTTACCGTCATCCAATACCACTATTCTGTCGGCATTTTTTATGGAGACTATTCTCTGGCTCACAATAATTGTAGTGATATCCTTTATCTGTCTTATGGCCTTTCTGAGTTTTGAATCTGTAGCATAGTCAAGTGCGGATGATGAATCATCCAGTATCAGTATACCTGCCTTTTTGACCAGACTTCTGGCAATAGAAAGTCTCTGCTTCTGACCGCCTGAGAAATTGTTGCCATACATTGCAACCTCTGAATCAAGCCTTCTTTCTTTTGAATTTATTACATCCATAGCTTGAGCGGTTTGAGCAGCTTCAAAAAGTTCTCCGTCATCTGCATTTTCATTGCCCCAAAGCAGATTATCTCTTATATTTCCTCTAAAAAGTCTTGACTTTTGTTCTACTAAAGCCACATTCTTTCTGATAGAGTCCAAGCTGTACTCTTTTATATCCTTACCGGCTAACTTTATACTGCCCCTGTTGATATCATAAAATCTGGGTATCAGATTTATAAGTGAACTCTTACCTGAACCTGTACCGCCTATAATTCCTATAGTTTCCCCCTTTTTTATAGAAAGTGAAATATCGGACAAGGCCTCTTCCTTTGCTTTCGGATATGCAAAGCCTACATTTTCAAAGGTAATTATATCTCCGTTACAGTCAGATAAATCAAGTTCTTTACTTCCGCCTTTTAGAGAACATTTAATATCAAAAATCTCATTTATTCTTTTAGCACAGGCACTTGCCTTTGATAAAAGTATAATAAGATTTGCAAACTTTACCAATTCGACTAAGATTTGTGACATATAATTGATTAAAGCCACTACCTGACCTGTAGTAAGATTTCCGATATTTACCTGTACCGCACCTGCTTTAAGTATTGCTACAATACCAAGGTTTACAACTACATATGTCAGAGGATTCAGCAGTGCTGATATATCGCCTACCAAAACCTGATCATTATACAGATCTTTTGTAGCATTTTCATATTCAGCCACCTCACTGCTTTCCTTTGAAAAAGCACGAATAACTCTGATACCTGTAAGATTCTCTCCGGTCTTTCCAAGTACTCTGTCAAGCTTTTTTTGTACATTTCTATAAAGTCTTATACTCTTTGACATTATAAGTGCAACTGTTATTGCAAGCACCGCTATTACAGTCAGTGCAATCATTGACATCCTCGGGTCTATATTAAAAGACATTATAAATGCGCCTGCCACTATAAACGGTGACCTCAGTACAAGTCTGAAAAATCTGTTTATACCGTTTTGTACCTGATCACTGTCATTGGTCACTCTGGTTACCAATGTATCTCTTCCAAGCACATCTATCTCTGCATGTGAGAAACCTAAAATATGAGCAAACAGGTCATCTCTGAGTTTTGTTCCAAAGCCTGTAGCAGCTTTTGCACTAAAATACTGTGCAATAATAGCGGATGTAAGTCCTATCACTGCCAGTGTCACAAGTAATACACCCATTTTTATGATATAGTTTGAATCTCCGCCTGCAATACCGATATCAATTATTCTTGCTATAACTATCGGAACCAAAAGTTCAAAGGTCGCTTCCAAAAGCTTAAATAACGGTGCAAGTGCAGACTCTAATTTATATTCCTTTAAATAACGAGCTAACCTAAGCATATTCCTCCTAACTATCTGCATACAATACTTTATGATAATGCTTTTTTAGATTAATGTAAAGAAAAAAGACATATATTTATAATGAGAAGTTTCATATAAATATATGTCTATATATTTTTGGCTACTTTGGCAAAGAGGATGTAAAATACCACACAAGTATTATAAGCCCGAATACTATTCTATAGTAACCGAAAAACTTGAAATTATTTTTCTTTATCCAATTCAACAAAAAGCCTATAGAGAAAACAGATACAAAGAATGCAACAGTCATTCCAAGCAGTAGATAGACAATCTCTGCCATACTGTAGTGTAATCCGAACTTTACAAGTTTTAGAAGGCTTGCACCGAACATTATCGGGATACTTAAAAAGAATGAAAACTCTACCGATACAGATCTGGATACACCTAAAATCATCGCTCCTATTATGGTTGCACCCGATCTTGAAGTTCCGGGAATAAGTGCCAGAACCTGAAAAAAACCGATAAACAGTGCTGTCTGATAATTTATTGAATACACACTTTTAATGCTGTATGCTCTGTTTTTATTGGAGTTTTCTATCATTATAAATAATATGCCGTAAATAATAAGTGCCATAGATATAACAAAACCGTTAAGCAAATGCTCCTTCACCCAATCATTTATCAATAATCCAAGCATAGCGGCAGGCAAACATGCTACAATTATTTTTTTCCAAAGCTCAATAGTAAGATACATCTTTTTTTTGTTTCGCCCTTTGTTAAAAGGATTAAGTTTTTTAAAATACACTACAGCTACTGCTAAAATAGCTCCCAACTGTATTACCACGTCAAACATATCTTTAAAATTTTCACTCACATTAAAGTTAAATAACTGCTCTATAAAGATAATATGTCCTGTGGAACTTATCGGCAGCCACTCTGTAATACCCTCTACAATACCGATAATTATAACCTTCAGTATCTCTAATATATTCATGCTGTTCCTTTCTATGCCCGGATAATTATATATTTTCTATCTGCCAGTCAATCGGCACAATATTATTCTTACTTAAAAATTCATTTGCTTTTGAAAAATGCTTACATCCGAAAAATCCTTTATATGCCGAAAGAGGGCTTGGATGCACCGTAGTCAAAATCAAATGTTTCGGATTATCGAGCATCTTTTTCTTTGCTATTGCGGCACTGCCCCACAACATAAATACTATTGGTCTGTCTGTAGCATTTATTATCTTTATTATGGCATCTGTGAACTGCTCCCAACCCTTACCCTGATGTGAAAACGGTGAATGAGCTCTGACTGTAAGTATTGTATTTAACATAAGTACACCCTGCTTTGACCACTTTACAAGGTTTCCGTTGTTGGGTATATATGTGCCTATATCATCTGCCAGTTCTTTATATATATTCACAAGTGAAGGCGGAATCCTTCTTTGTGAGGGCGGTACTGAAAAAGAAAGTCCATGTGCCTGATTTTCACCATGGTAAGGATCCTGCCCCAATATAACCACTTTTATCTCTGACAGCGGTGTAAGATGCAATGCCTCAAATAACTTATCAGCCGGCGGATATATAATATGTGTAGCGTATTCCTGTCTCACAAAATTGTACAAATCCTTATAGTACGGCTTTTTAAACTCCGGTTCCAATACTTTCTTCCACTCTCCACTCAATTCACTCATATAAATCCTCTATCTGTTGTAAATTCAGCTAAACATATGCTCTGTCTTAAAAGTGACTTACATAAAAACAGACCATATACTTAAAGCACATGGTCTATTTTATCATAGCTGATAAAGGTATACAAGGGAATAAATACCGTCCGGTTATATAACTCTTATGCTCTGTTTTCTTTATTCAGTCTCTTTCTTCCAAGTGCATCTGTTGCTATTATAGCACAGTAGAGTTCATCAGGAGTCACATCACCTGCAAGATTATGTATGGTCTCACCCTTTGCACAGGCATTTTTAGATATTGTATGAAGATCCTCATCTGTAAAGTTACCAAGCTCAGATAAGGTGATAGGCAGTCCGATCTCTAAGCAAAAATCCTGTATATCTTCAAATTCCGACTTATCCGCACATTCAAGTGAGAGCTGAATTAATGTACCGAATGCTACACAGTTACCATGGTATGCTTCATGACCTCCAAGAGATGTAACTCCATTGTAAAATGAATGTGGTGCCGCACAGTCTACATTGTCGGCACCTACACCCGACATGTAAACTACCGCCTCAATAACCGCATCAAGTGCAGGAGTCACAACATTATTTTCACAGGCTGTTACTGCCGCTTTTCCATAACTTCTTAGAGTATCATAACAAGCCTTTGCAATAGCCATACCTGCTCTGGTTATTCCTCCGCCTTCAAGACTCGGTGATTCTGTACGAAGTGAAGCTCTGCCTTCAAAGTATGTTCCAAGAGCGTCTCCCATTCCGGCAATCAAGAACTTAACCGGTGCCTTTGCTATTACATCACTGTCTACAAGTATTGCATCCGGATTATGTGGATAGAAAAGATATTGATTGAAACTTCCGTCATCATTATAGATAACGGACAGTCCTGTACATGGTGCATCGGTAGCTGCAACTGTAGGTATTATTACTATACTTTTACCTGTGTAGTATGCCGTTGCCTTGGCTGCATCTACGGCAGAACCTCCACCTACCGCAACAACAACATCAATCTTGTCGCTTTCAACGATATTCTGCATTTTCTTTATCTCACTGACACTGGATAATCCGCCAAAAATCTCGTATCTGCGATAATCATCTTTACTGTCAAAACTCTTCTCCAAATCATCATGGCAGGATTTATATCCACTGTTTGAACATACAAACAGCCATCTCTTTCCCATGTATTCCATTTCCTTGTGGAACTGAAGCAAAGCTCCCTTTCCTTGAACATACTTTAATGGTGCACGCATCATTCTCAAACGTTTCATAAAAGCCTCCTTTGTACAGAAAATATTCAAATTCTATGGAAGAATATTGAAGATTTAACACTAATTACCGAAGATTATTATACCACAAAGTATATCTTTTTAAACTACTAATTCTTACATAATTATATCAAGTCTTTACGATTCTTATTACAAATTCCATTCAGTATATTTTGCTATATGGATTAATTAATAAGTAAGTTTGTTTATTTTATTTTCAAGTTCAGTACCTTATTGCCTACCGGTTTCAAGCCCATCTTCTCTACCTTTATTTACCATAATATCTATAACTTCACACATATAGTTTGCCTACTGATAGTTGTTAATACTCTATTCTCTTAATAAGAACTCAACTTTTTCAAAGTTTAAGAACTTAATGTTTTGATCACCACTTCGCTCTATAACTCTATAGCCATCATTTTTACAAATAAAAAGAGTATTTCCTTTTGAATAGCCCTTCATTACCACCAGATTATTATCATAATTAGTTATTACAACATCATATGTATTGTTCTCTGTATTAGTTACTAATTCATAGGTTGTATTACTCTCAATATTTTTTATACACAAAAAGATCATATAGTAACAAAGAAGTGAAAGCACAAAACATGCCCATAAAATAAAAATTAGCATCTTAATTTTCTTTAAATTAAAAACAACACTGTAACGAAATCTTGGAAAAGTATACATTAAAGTTCCGGGAAATATATAGGTAATGGATTCAGGTAATGCAGCTACCAAAATAAGTGTAACAATAATACCTATAGCTATTATCGCAACTCTAAAATATAGAGGGTTCCAATTTGTAATTAAATTTCCGCTTAATCCAACACTATCATAAGATAAAACAGAAATATCCATATATAGCATAAGTACAATCCCGCATAACATAATAAGTGGTATAAAATCCATAAACTTGGATTGTTTTTTAAAAAATTCTACTTTTATAATAGGATAAACACATATAAAAACAGCTATTAAAAAAATAAATACCATTAAAATTTTCAACAAATTAGAGTTCACAAAATAATAACTTGGTATTCCATACCACATACTTTTTATATTCGCTAAAATCTCATCTCTGAGTGCAATAAAACCCACTACTAATGATAACAATATTGATGCAATTGGTAAAAGTTCAATAAAAGATTTGACATTAGTCAAAATTTTAGTAAAAAAATTTTGTTGTGTATTATCACTCTGTGTATTTTGATTATAAGTACTGTTTTCATTTTCCATATCATATCGTCCCTTACATTATATTCTCCTACCCCATCAAATCAAAAAACGATATCTGGTTACTCTCAGGCAGGTCTCCAAGTAAGTTCAAGCTGTCTAACAGTTCACAGGTACTCTTTCCGACCTTGGCTCTGGACATAAAATCATCTTTTGAAATGAAAGGCCCTGCTTTGGTGGCATTTACTATTGATGTGGCGGCAGTTTCACCCAGACCGTCAATACTTGAAAGCGAAGGCATTATCTTTCCGTTATCCATGATTTGGAACTTGGTAGGATGTACTTTAAAGAGGTCAATTTTTGCAAACTCAAAACCTCTGGCATACATCTCCTGTACAATCCTCATATCACGTAAAGTATCGGCATCCTTAGCTGTAGCATCAGTCTTTTTCCTATACTCTGATATATTGTACTCAAGCTTTTCCCTGCCCATACACATAAGAGAGTAGTTAAAGCCTGTGGCTCTGATAGTATAATATGCGGTATAATATGCAAGCGGATAAAAAATCTTACAGTAGGCTATTCGCCATGCCATCATAACATAGGCGGCGGCATGTGCCTTTGGGAACATATACTTAATCTTCTTACATGACCAGATATACCAGTCAGGCACACCTTTTTCCTCCATATGTTCCACCCACTCATCAGTCAGTCCCTTACCCTTTCTGACACTCTCCATTATCTTAAATGACTCGCCTTCATCAAGTCCCTTTTCTATAAGATAAATCATAATATCATCTCTGGTACAGATAGCAGTCCTGATGGTTGCCTTGCCTTCCAATATAAGAGTTTGTGCATTGCCGAGCCAAACATCCGTACCATGTGCAAGTCCCGCTATACGCACAAGATCTGACAGTCCCTCCGGCTTGGTATCAAGCAACATCTGCATAGCAAAATCGGTACCGAACTCAGGAACACCAAGTGCTCCAAGAGGACAGTCAAGTATATCCTTAGGTTCAATTCCAAGAGCTTTAGTATTTTGGAAAAGACTCATAGTCTCCTTTGAATCAAGAGGAATATCCTTTACAGGATCAATGCCTGTAAGATCTTGAAGCATCCTTATCATAGTAGGGTCCTGATGCCCCAGTATATCAAGTTTTAAAAGGTTGTGGTCAATAGCATGGTAGTCAAAATGAGTTGTAATAATATTTGTGGTCATATCATTTGCAGGTCTTTGTACCGGAGTGAAAGTATATATTTCCTCACCATGCGGCAGTACTATAATACCGCCGGGATGCTGGCCTGTAGTCCTTCTTACACCCTCACAGCCTGTTGCAAGCCTGTTTACTTCACATTTTCTCTTATTTTCATTCTTATCATCAAAGTAATGCTTTACATATCCGTAAGCCGTTTTATTTGCAAGTGTTCCGACAGTTCCGGCTCTGTATGTATGTCCCTTACCGAAGATTACCTCAGTATAGGCATGTGCATTCGGTTGATATTCTCCTGAAAAGTTAAGGTCTATATCAGGCTCTTTATCACCTTTAAATCCGAGGAAGGTCTCAAAAGGTATATCAAAGCCGTCTTTTTTAAGCTTTTTGCCGCATTTCGGACAGATTTTATCAGGCATATCACAGCCCGCTCTTCCTGCAAATGCCTTCACTTCAGGAGAATCAAAGTCCACATACTTGCAGTCACAATAATAATGTGCAGGCAGCGGGTTTACCTCTGTAATTCCTGAAGTATATGCGGCAAAGGAAGAACCTACGGAACCTCTTGAGCCTACCAGATAACCGTCTTCATTACTTTTTTCTACAAGCTTTTTTGCAATAATGTACATAACGGCAAAACCGTTTGAAATAATGGAGTTCAGTTCTTTTTTCAGTCTGTCCTCAACTATCTTAGGCAGATTTTTGCCATACTGTTCATGTGCCTTTTTATAGCAGGCAGCGGTAAGGTCCTCATCCGAGTTTTCAATAACGGGAGGACATTTATCAGGGCGAACCGGTGATATAACCTCCACCATATCCGCAATCATTCTTGTATTTGTGACTACAACCTCATACGCCTTTTCACTGCCGAGATACTCAAACTCATCAAGCATTTCTTTAGTGGTACGAAGATATAGTGGAGGCTGTATATCGGCATCCTTATAGCCCTTGCCGTAGAAGATAATTCTCCTGTATATCTCATCTTCAGGGTTTAAAAAATGCACATCACAGGTGGCAACTACAGGCTTATCATATATATCTCCAAGCTCTGCTATTCTCCTGTTTATATCCTGCAAATCCTCTTTTGAGTGAATATCATTTTGTTCATCATCAATTAAAAACATATTGTTGCCTATAGGCTGTATTTCAAGATAATCATAAAAAGATACAATCCTGTTCAGTTCGGCATCAGTTGCATCATCCAATATCGCCTTATATACCTCACCCTGTTCACATGCACTGCCTATAATAAGTCCTTCTCTCATCTTTGCAAGGATTGACTTGGGTATTCTGGGTCTTTTATTAAAGAAATCAATATGCGAAAGTGAAATCAACTTATATAAATTTATTCTGCCTATATCATTCTTAGCGAGGATAATGACATGGTTGTACTTGGTTTTCTTTACAATATCCGCATTGGTTTCGCCAAGACTTGCCACATCGGAAAGCTTATTGATTCCTTTAGCCTTAAGCCTTTTTATAAACTCCACCCAAATCTCTGCTGTAGCCTCGGCATCATTTACCGCTCTGTGGTGACCCTCAAGTGAGATATTTAACGCCTTACATACGGTATCAAGTTTAAATCTGTTAAGATCAGGTAAAAGTAATCTCGCCATTGCTACAGTATCTATAATTGACGGATTATATTCTGCATTTATCCTCTTGGCATTCTCTCTGATAAATCCCGTATCAAAACCTGCATTGTGAGCTACTATAGTATAATCCTCACAAAAGTCTAAAAATTTCGGTAAGATCTCCTCTATCACAGGGGCATTAACCACCATTGCATCACTTATATGTGTCAGCTCCTCAATCCTGAACGGTATAGGTCTTTTCGGATTGACAAAGGTGGAAAATCTGTCCACTATCTCACCGTTTACCACCTTTACGGCACCAATCTCCGTAATAGCATCATTTTTTGCGGAAAACCCTGTGGTCTCGATATCAAATACTATAAAACCGTCATCCAATGTCTTATCGGCCGGATTGCTTACAAGCTCCTTTAAGTCGTCTACCAGATACCCTTCAACACCATATATAATCTTTGGCGGATTCTTTACATGACTTGCTTCTGTAAATGCCTGTATATTTCCATGGTCTGTAATGGCTATAGCATCCATTCCCCAGTTCTTTGCCTGATTGATAATATCTGTAGCAGAAGAAACCCCGTCAAAATCACTCATTTTAGTGTGACAGTGAAGCTCCACTCTCTTTACAGGTTCATTGTCTACACGGATATTTTCCTCAAACTTTTCACATTTTTTTATACCCTTTACAGATGATACAGTCAGCTCGCTGTCAAACTTATCAACCAGTGCAAGTCCGTTTATCTTTACATAGTTCCCCTTTACTATATTTTCTTTGATAACATCAAGTTGCTCACTGCGAACAAACATCTTTACATAAATAGAATCACTGAAGTCTGTAATTGCAAAAATATAAAGTGTGGAGTCGCTTCTTTCAAGATATCTGCTGTCAACTTCTATTATCTTACCTCTTACAATAACCTCGCCTATTTCACCTACAAGGTCGGCAAGTTTTATAAAATTGTCATCAAAATCTCTTCCGAATATTACGTCCGGATTATTTGTCTTTGTAAACTTCGGTATAAAGCCTTTTTTATCAAAACCTTTTTTATCAAAACCTTTTTTATCAAAGCCTTTTTTATTAAAATTCTTTTTATCAGAGTTATTACCTTTAGCAATATTTTTAACAGAACTCTCTTTGTCGCCACTTTCCCATGTCGTACTGCCGCCACCTACAAATTCAGTTTTGTCGGACTTCTTTTTGACAATCCTTGTGGCAAACTCTATCTCCTTACTTTTTTCCTTTCTTGCAATAAACTTATGTCTGACTGTACAAAGTATCCCGCATCTTTCATTGAAGATTTTTTCAAGTATTCTTACAAGTTCATCTATAACACTTTCATTCAGAGGATTTTTTTCAACTGTCATATCCATATATGTACCGTCAAAACTGATAGTGGAGTTGTTTAAAATCACATACTCTGATATTTTATAATTTTTTATTTCAAATAATATACTCTCCTTATATGCTTCAAACAGATTTTGTGGAGTATACTGACTTGAAAGCTTGAATTTTTCAAATATTTTTATTTTAATATTCTTTTTTGGAAACATCTTATCTTTTATAAGTGCTTCAAGTTCCAGAATAGTTTTTTTCTCTATTATTCTTTCTGCAATGATATTTACCTTTATCAATGTCATATCACTGCTTGCCGTTACCTTTTCAACAGAAACAAAGTTTAAAAGCTCATCAATATGCGGTGAACATTCTAAACTTTGGAAAACATCTTTGAACTTTTTTACCATTCTATGCCTCTTTTGACAACATATCCAGTTCCTCTTTTAAAGCGGATAAAAGCTTATCCTCAGGCAGTTTTTTTACTACCTTACCTTTTTTTATAAGCAGTCCTTCACCTATACCGCCTGCAATCCCTATATCGGCTTCCTTAGCTTCTCCGGGGCCGTTGACTACACAACCCATAACCGCCACTTTTATATTCAGATCATAATTTTCCACCAATTTTTCAACCTTACCTGCAAGTCCTATAAGGTCAATATTGGTTCTGCCGCAGGTAGGGCATGATACCACTTCAATACCGCCGTTTCTAAGACCCAGATTATTTAGAATGAGTTTTCCGGCAAAAATTTCCTCCACAGGGTCACCTGTTAATGAAACTCTAACTGTGTCACCGATTCCCTGATACAAAATAATACCAAGTCCAAGAGATGACTTTATCATACCTCTTTTTACAGTACCTGATTCTGTAATGCCTACATGAAGCGGATAATCCGTTTCTTTTGAGATAAGTTCATGTGCCTTTACACACATCAAAACATCTGAAGATTTTATACTGATAACCAGATTGTTGTAGTCCATATCCTCTATTATCTTCACCTTATCAAGTGCAGATTCTACAATGCCCTTTGCAGTCACACCACCGTATTTTTCAATAAGATTTTTCTCTAATGAACCTGAATTCACACCTACTCTTATCGGAAGATTTCTTTCCTTACAGGCATCTACAACCGCTTTTATCCTCTCTTTACTTCCGATATTTCCGGGATTTATCCTTATCTTATCACAACCTGACTTTATAGCCTCAAGTGCCAATCTGTAGTCAAAGTGAATATCCGCCACAAGTGGAATATGTATCTGTTTTTTTATCTTTGCTATAGCCAAAGCCGCTTCACTGCTTGGCACCGCAACTCTTATAATATCACAGCCCGCATCCTCAAGTCTTAGTATCTGTTTTACGGTAGCATCTACATCCTCAGTCTTTGTATTACACATAGACTGTATAAGTATAGGATTACCGGCTCCTATTTTTTTATCTCCTATTTGTACTAATCTCGTTTTCTTTCTCATAATATTATTCTTCTTATATCATTGAACATTACAAAAACCATTAAAATCATCAAGAGTGCGAAACCTGCCAAATGAATATATCCTTCCACCTTTCTGTTTAAAGGTCTTCTGAATATGGCCTCTAAAAACAAAAATATAAGTCTGCCGCCGTCAAGTGCAGGCAAAGGTAAAAGGTTCATCACACCGAGGTTTGCACTTAATAACAGTACCATCTGTGACAGTGACAGCAACACCACAAATATACCGTATGGCTTTGACTCATTTACAGTATTTCCAATCATAGAAACAATACCTACAGGACCGCTTATTTCATTTGCATTTGCCTTACCATGAAGCAGATACAAAAGCGAATCGATGGTTGTAGAAACAGTATATTTAACCTCTAATACAGAATACTTTAATACCTCTATCGGGTTTTTCAGTTTCTGATAACCGGAACTTTCAATACCGATCATATATTGTGAATATTTTTCATTGTATACGGGAGTTATTGTAATACTCTTCTCTTCATTTCCGTTTCTTTTAACTGTAAGTGTGATATCCTTTCCTTGATGCAAAAAAAGATAGGTGGACAAATCTCTGTAAAAGTCAACATTTTTACCGTTTATCTTCTTTATCTCATCACCCTTTTGAAGTCCCGAACTTTGTGCAGGAAGTCCGTCCATCAGATTGCTTATAACAGGCTTATCCACTCCCACATTGCTAACTATAAATATGGCAACAAAAAATGCCAATATAAAGTTAAAGACAGGCCCTGCCGCTATAGTTGCAATCCTGCCTATAAGCGGGGCGGAATTGAAACTTCCCTGCTCATCCTCGTCCTCATCTTCTCCATACATCTGACATGAACCGCCAAGCGGTAAAAGCTTAAGTGAATACTTGGTTTCTTTTCCGTTTATCGAAAAGAGTCTTGGTCCCATACCCACAGAAAATTCCACTACCTTTACACCTGAGAGCTTGGCAAACAAAAAATGTCCGAATTCATGTATCAATACTATTACCCCAAAAATAACAAGTGCTATAATTATATTCAAATCTTTATCCTTTCCAGATACTCCTCAGTCCACTTTCTCAGTAAAAGAATATCAGAAATTGATGGATTTTTTGTGAACTTATGAGCATCCAATGCCTTACCTATAAGGTAAGGTATATCAATAAAACGTATTTTCTTTTTTAAAAATTTTTCAACCGCCCACTCATTGGCGGCATTCAAAACGGTAGGAGCGCTGCCGCCCTCCTTACCTGCTGTTATGGCAAGCCTTAATCCTTCAAACACATCTAAATCCGGTTTTGAAAAGTTCAGTGAATTTAACTTGAAAAAGTTAACTCTTTCATCTGATATATATCTTCTTTCCGGATAAAATAATGCATATGAAATGGGAAGCCTCATATCAGGGGTACCAAGCTGTGCAATTATGCCGTTGTCCTTAAATTCCACCATGGAATGGATAATGGACTCTTTTTGAATTACCACCTCTATATTATCTATGTCTACACCGAAAAGATGTGAAGCCTCTATTATCTCAAGCCCCTTATTCACCATTGTAGCGGAATCGACGGTGATTTTTTTGCCCATACTCCAGTTCGGATGCTTCAGTGCATCCTCTAAAGTCACTTTTTGCAATTGTTCTTTAGTATAACCTCTAAACGGTCCGCCTGAAGCTGTAAGTAAAATCTTCTTTATAGGATTGTTCTTATCCAAACATTGAAAGATTGCACTGTGTTCAGAGTCAACAGGGTAGATATTTATATTCATTTTTTTTGCAAGCGGCATTATAATATGTCCTGCACAGACTAAGGTCTCTTTATTTGCCAGCGCAATATCCTTTTTGGCTTTTATAGCTGCAATCGTCGGCTCTATACCAATCATACCTACTACAGCGGTTACCACAATATCGGCCCCCTCTATCGTTGCCGCTTCTGTCAGACCTTCCATACCGAAGCACACTTTGGTATCAGTATCTTTTATCCTGTCTGAAAGAAGTTTTGCATCAGCTTCTTCCCATATGGTGGCTACCTTCGGCCTAAACTCTCTTATCTGTTTTTCAAGCAGGTCTATATTTTTATGTGCAGAAAGCGCCTCCACACTTACATCATCATTTAATCTTACTATATCAAGTGTCTGTGTTCCTATGGATCCTGTGGATCCTAAAATAGATATTCTTTTCATTACCTTATCCCAAAAAATATATTGCAAAAAAGATTGCAGGGGCGGTAAAAATCATACTGTCAAATCTGTCAAGTATACCGCCATGCCCCGGAATCAAATTTCCATAATCTTTTATATAGTGATTTCTCTTTATAGCGGAAGCAAGTGCATCTCCCACCTGTGATATAACCGAACCGATTGCACAGGAGGCGGCACAGGTAAATACCGGTGAAAAGGTGTTTATAAAATGCTTAGACAACATAAACCCGACTATACCGCCTATTATAGCGGCCCCTATAACCCCTCCTATACTTCCTTCTACAGATTTCTTAGGACTAAGTATGGGTGCTATCTTATGCTTTCCTATAAGAGATCCGACTACATAAGCACAGGTGTCGGAGCCCCAGCTGGATATCAGTATAAGCCAAGCCAGATATTTGCCGTCATCATATGTTCTGGTATTGTATACATATGAAAACAGTACCGGAATATACATTACACCTATAAATATAAGTGAAATCTCTTCAGTCTTATACTTTGGAAATGTAAATACATATATTGCAAATATAACTGATAAAAAGGCTATTACTGAAAAGAAAATATATTGATTCAGCTTAAAATATACTAAGCAATAATATATCAAAGAATAGATATATCCCAAATATGCAATATTTTTCTTTTCCAAGCCCAGAGCCCTGTAAAACTCAAACAGTCCTATGACTGAAACCAGTACAGATAACAGTATAAGCGGAACGCTGCCGATATAAAAAGCAAGTATAGCAACTGTCAAAAGTCCTATTCCACTTATCAGCCTTGTAAAAAACATTAACGACCTCCAAATCTTCTCTGCCTGTGACTATAGCTTTCTATAGCCTTTAAAAGCTCTTCCTTGTCAAAATCAGGCCACAGTGTATCTGTAATATAAAACTCACTATAGGCTATCTGCCAAAGTAAGAAGTTTGACACTCTAAGCTCGCCGCTTGTACGGATAAGCAAATCAGGATCAGGTAAATCATTTGTATCAAGGTAGGATGATATAAGTTCTTCACTTATATTCTCTTTTGAAAGTTTGCCGGATTCCACATCATCTACTATATTTTCAACCGCTCTTTTTATCTCATCTCTACCGCCATAGTTTATAGCAAAGGCAAATACCATTCCGGTATTGTTTTTTGTAGCTTCTGTTAACTTTCTTATTCCATTTCTTATATCAGGTTCAAACCTGCTCTCATCACCTATCATCACCGCCTTTACATTATTTCTATTGGCAACATCAATAAGCTTGACCATATAAAATCTAAGTAGCTTCATAAGTGCACCTACTTCAATTGCGGACCTCTTCCAGTTCTCAGTAGAAAAAGCATATACTGTCAGGCATTCCACACCCAGACGTACACAGTCTTCTACAGTTTTTTCAAGTGTCTCACATCCTGCCTTATGTCCCATTGCTCTTGGCAAATTTCTTTTTTTTGCCCATCTTCCATTGCCATCCAGTATTATGGCAATACTTTTCGGTATAACTAAGTTTTCCATTGTACTCCATTCACTTTAAACTATAAAACAAGAAGGTGGAAGCCCACCTTCTCAAACTCTGGAAACCTATGCCTCTACTATATAAAGTCGGCTAATTAAACTGTTAATATTTCCTTTGATTTGTCTTCAATAGCCTTATCTACTCTTTCAATAGCTTTATCTGTGATTTTTTGTATTTTATTTTCACCGTCCTTTACATCATCCTCTGTAAATTCTCCGGCCTTTTCAAGTTTCTTTACAGCATCTATGGCATCACGCCTTATATTTCTGACAGCAACCTTACATGCCTCACCCTTTTTCTTTACATCTTTTACAAGTTCTTTTCTTCTTTCCTCTGTAAGTTCAGGAAAAACAAGTCTGATACATGAACCGTCATTTGTAGGATTGATACCGAGATCCGACATATTTATAGCCTTTTCAATCTCCTTTAAAAGAGACTTCTCCCATGGTGAAATCTGTATAATTCTTGGTTCGGGAACTGAAATATTACCTACTTGCTGAATCGGTGTAGGTGTACCGTAGTACTCCACTTTGATTCTGTCAAGTACATGCGGATTTGCTCTACCGGCTCTGATAGAGGCATATTCCTCAAGCAAAACATCAATAGATTTTGTCATCTTATCTTCAAACTTTTTGATACTATCTTGCATAAATTCTCCTTAATATTATGTTTAAATATATACATAAGCCAAGCTTATACTGTCACAATTGTTCCGTTTATCTTACCGTCAAGTGCATTCTTTATTGAATTTTCTTCATTCAAATCAAATACTGCAAGCGGCATCTTATTTTCAAGGCACATCACAGATGCCGTCAAATCTACCACAGCAAGTCTTTTGTCAATGACCTCTTTAATAGTAAGTTTATCATACTTTTTCGCATCGGGGTCAAGCTTAGGATCGGCAGTATATACTCCGTCAATAGACTTTGCCAAAAGTATTATATCTACATCCATCTCAACAGCTCTTAAAACTATACCTGTATCTGTAGAAAAATAAGGATGACCTGTACCTCCGCCAAAGAATACAACCTTTCCTTGCGCAAATCTCTCATTTACTCTGTCCTTTGAGAACACTTCAGCCATATCTCCACAGGCAAATGCCGAGAATACAGCCGTATCAATACCTTCCGAACGAAATATCTCGGATACATAGATACAGTTCATAACAGTTGCAAGCATTCCTATCTGGTCAGCCTTAGTTCTGTCTATTGCTTCAGAACTTCTGCCTCTCCAGTAGTTACCGCCGCCAATCACTATACCTATATCAGTGCCTTTGGCAAGTGACGGCTTTAACTGCTTTGCAATATCCCTTACCTTGTCTTCATTGTAGCCGCCCTCCGGTTTTGCCAGGGCTTCACCGCTTAGTTTTAACATTACTCTTTTATTTTGCATAGATTCCTCTATCCTTTACTTGAAATCATGTGTCAAGTATACCATAGGGAAAATACTTATACAATGTCAAAATAAACCCTTTAAAGTTAACATGAAAGTAAAGAACTTATTTCCACTTAAAGCTCTTTGCCATAAGCTTTGCCGCCTTATTTACAGATTCATCACCGTCAAAGTTTGACATAAATACCATAACAAACTTCTTATCTCTTAATATATAATATTGTCGGTCTATCTCATCACTGCCGTTCATTTTTATATCAAAAATATACATTATATCGCCTGCATCGGTTTTGCCTGATGAACCGGTAACCGTAGCATCTATACCTGATTGCTTTATCTGCATATTTAACTGCCATGTGGTAGACTGCGCAAACTTCTCACTTTCATCCAGATTATAATTTTGATGTCCCTCATTTATTGAGATATTATTGGGTCTCGCATCATGTTCATGTCCCTTTACCACATAAAAATATCTTCCGCCTCCTGACTGCTCCTTAGCTTCACCAAATCCGTCAGCTACAACAAAGCTTCCAAAATCCTTATCGACTCTTTGCCCGTCTTCTGTATTGTTACCGTCATTTTGTGAAGTCTTTACAGTGCTGTCTTCTACTTTTGCAGATGTTCCCATATCTGCCTGTTTATTTCCACAAGCAGACAGCATTAAAATCATAAGTGATAACAGATACAAACTCTTCTTCATAAAATATGTCCTCCAAAAAGTAAATTATCAGGTCTAAAACTACTAACCTATGGATATTTTACTACTAATTTATGCCGCCTGTACATATGGTTAAAAAATAAACTTCATTTGCTCCCGCATCTTTTAAGATTTTTGCACATTTTTCTATAGTAGTACCTGTGGTATATACATCATCTACAATCAAAACATTTTTGACCTCTTTCGAAAATCCTTTTACTACAAATGCATTGTCAAGATTGTGAAGCCTTTCATTACGATTAAGCCCCTTTTGATCCTTTGTCTTTTTTACTCTGTATAAATATTTTGTATATACAGGAATATTCAAATACTTTGACAAGCACCTTGCAAGTATCTCTGATTGATTGAATCCTCTTTGCCTTTGTTTTGAACTATGAAGAGGAACGGGAATAATACAATCAATATTTGCGGCTTCTATAAACTTCTTATATCTAATTGTTAAAAGCTTTGCAAATCCTTCAATATACTCTCTTTTATTGCCGTATTTTATTTTAAGTATAATATGAGCCATATTATCGGTATAATTGCAAAGAGCTCTTCCTGATACAAACTCTCTTTCACATTTACAGTCATCACAGTAGGCATCATCCGATGAGATTATCTCCTTCCCACATCTTATGCAGTAGGGTGATTTTACAAACGGAAGCCCTCCTATACAACTCTTGCAGATCAGATGCCCTTTTTCTCTCACAATTTCTCCACATACAGGGCATCTCCTTGGAAAAACAGCATCAATTATCTTATCACCTATTGCCTTAAAAATCTCATTCCTCCTTAGACAGTGCTGCAAGCTCCTTTATTCTTTTTTTCAGTCCCGTATATCTTGCCATCTCCTTTGTATTTTCCACCATTGCATAAAAGACTTCAGGTATACCTACCAGTACCACACATTTTTTAGCTCTGGTAATGGCTGTATAGATAAGATTTCTGTTCATAAGCATGGCAGGTCCTTTGTATATGGGTATGATTACTGCCGGATACTCGCTTCCCTGTGACTTATGTACTGTGATGGCATAGGCAAGTTCTATTTCATTAAACTCTGAAAACTCATATTCACATACCCTTCCGTCATCAAAACAAAGTGTAAAACTCTCTGAAAGCATGTCTATTTCTTTTATAGTACCGATATCACCATTGTAAACTCCAAATCCCTTATCTGTAGGTATATGCTTATCATTGTATACAAACCACTCTTTTTGGTAATTATTTTTTATCTGCATCACCTTGTCGCCTTCTCGAAATACTGCTGTATCATACTCTTTTTCTTTTTTTTGTTTACTTGAAGGATTTAGGCTTCTTTGCAAAAATGAGTTTAAAGCTTCCACACCCAGCAGACCCTTTCTCATAGGTGTCATTATCTGAAGTTCATTGCTTGTGGCATTTACATAGTCAGGCAGCTTATCACGAACCAGCGATATGACTGAACCTGTCACATTGTCCGGATTGCTCTGCTTAATAAAAATAAAGTCATTGCTCTTTTTTGACAGATCAATCTCTTCATTTGTCATTATCTTATGTGCATTTATTACAATATCACTCCTGTCCGACTGCCTGTAGATTTTATTCAGTCTCACTACATTGAAGCAATCCGACTCTATCAAATCTTTCAGTACAGTCCCCGGACCAACACTTGGAAGCTGATTTATATCTCCCACCAAAATAAGTCTGGTTCCTACAGCTACCGCCTTTAAAAGAGCGTTCATCAGGAAAATATCCACCATACTGACCTCATCTATGATAATTATATCCGCCTCAAGCGGATTGTCCTCATTTCTTTCAAAATGTGTTCCGATATTTTTTGATATCTCACTGCTGTTTGGAGTGATTTCAAGCAGTCTGTGAATAGTTTTAGCTTCATAGGAAGTCGCCTCCGACATTCTCTTTGCAGCTCTTCCGGTAGGTGCGGCTAAAGATATGCTCTCTCCCTCACTTTCAAAGTATTTTATAATAGTATTTATAGTGGTGGTCTTACCGGTTCCAGGACCTCCTGTAATTATTATCAAACCGCTGCTTATAGATTCAATTACCGCCTGCCTTTGCAAATCGTCTAAAACAATACCTTCTTTTTCTTCTATATTCAGGATTTTTTCTTCTACCTTATTTGAATCATACTTTGCCTTTATATTAATATCTACAAGCATCTTTGCAACAGCCAGTTCCGTATAATAGGACTGTGCAAGATATACATTATTTTCTGTATCTTTCCTTACTACAATTCTTTTTTCTATCTGCATTTCAGCCAGTAGTGAATTAAAGTCAAATATATTTTCTCCGAACAACTCTAAAAACTCATTTTGCAGTATGCCGTCCGGCAAATAAAGATGACCTGAGAGCATGGCATTTGACAATATGTATTCTATTCCTGCAATAGCACGAAACTTTGAATCCGCCGTAACTCCCACCTTGTTTGCAATATCATCTGCAATCTTAAAGCCGATACCGTCAATATCATCTGCCAATCGATACGGATTGGTTTCAATAATATTGTAGACTTTGCTACCGTATTCCAAGTATATCTTTGCGGCAAGCTTCATACTGATGCCGAACTTTTGCAAATAAATCATGGCATCACGCATTGACTTCTTTTCCTGTATTTGTTCACTTATAGACTTGGCAAGCTTAGCACTTACTCCTTTTACTTCCACAAGTCTTTCAGGCTCTTCTTCCATTACTCTTAGAGTGTCCAGCTTGAACTTTTTGATGATTCTCTTTGCCAGTGCCTCACCAACTCCCTTTATTGCGGAAGATGCCAGATACTTCCCAATACTGTCAAGCTCCTGCGGCTCTGTTATTTCATATTCATCAACAAAAAGCTGCTCTCCATAGTTTGGATGCAGCTTCATATTTCCTTTTGCCTTTATAAATTCGCCCTCAGCAATATAGTTGAAAGTGCCTACAAAGACATAACTGTCATCGTCACTCTCTACACTAAGTACAGTATAGCCATTATTTTCATTTCTATAAATGATTTTTTCAATATAGCCTGATACTGTCTGCATATTATTTTTTTGATTCTCCCTTTACACCTTCAATAAACTTACCTGTACCGATTGCAACGGCTGTCAAAGGATTGTCGGCTATAACTGTATTGATACCTGTTTTCTCCTCAATAAGTGAATCAAGACCTGAAAGCAATGCACCTCCACCGGTTAACACAATACCTCTCTCATATACATCAGCTGCAAGTTCAGGCGGTGTTCTCTCCAAAACATTGTGAACCGAATCTACGATTTGCATTGCCGGCTCACGGAGTGCTTCAAGAGTCTCGTCCGAGTTTACTTCTATAGTCTTTGGCAGACCTGTTACAAGGTTCCTTCCCTTTACTTCCATAGAGAGTACTTCAGGTCTTCTATATGCCGCACCGATATTAATCTTAATGTCCTCAGCTGTTCTTTCGCCAATCAAAAGATTATGTTTCTTTCTCATATATCTGACTATAGCTTCATCAAAATCATCACCTGCTATCTTTATTGATGTGCTTACTACAGTTCCGCCAAGTGAGATAACAGCAATATCAGCCGTACCGCCACCGATATCAACTATCATATTTCCTACCGCTTTTGAAATATCGATTCCGGCACCTATAGCTGCCGCTACAGGTTCCTCAATAATCTTTACTTCTCTTGCGCCTGCTGAATATGTAGCATCCTCTACAGCTTTTTTCTCTACTTCTGTAGCACCTGACGGTATACATACCGCTATTCTCGGTTTTCTAAATGTCCTTTTGCCCACTGATTTATCTATAAAATATTTGAGCATCTTTTCTGTAATAGTATAGTCAGATATAACACCTTGACGAAGAGGTCTTACAGCCACTATATTTCCAGGTGTCCTACCTATCATAAGCCTTGCCTCTTCACCGATTGCCTGTATTTTTCCGTTCTCTCTATCTATAGCAACAACACTTGGCTCTTTTAATACAACACCTTTTCCCTTGATATAAACCAAGATGCTGGCTGTCCCAAGATCTATACCGATATCATTGGATGTAAACCCAAACATATTCTCCTCCAAACTACTCTCAAAAATTATATTTAATACATTATCTTCTATTCTACAACAAATAATCAATTTAGCCAATATCAATATTTAGAAATAATTTATAAAGAAAAAATATATTTCTATGTAAAACCACTGCTGATATAAGACTTACGAAGAAAAGACATGAAAACCTATTGGAGTTTGATTATCTTTGCTATTAAAAACATTGATATCAAAAAAATCTTCCTTTTTAAGTACATACTTGACACCACCATTTACTTCACCATCACCATAATTTCTTAGTGCAAAATTAAGAATAGAATTTTCTATAAGATTTCTACAAAATCTTCCATTTCCATTCTCAACAGCCTTTATAGAGTTATCGCACATTTCTCTTATCTTATCCTTTGCATTTATATCTATCAAAAATCCTCTTTTACTTGCTTCTAACTCACAGATATTCACTAATTCATCTGTAGAATAATCATCAAATTTTACAGTAAATGGCACACGAGATCTAAGCCCCGGATTTCTTAGAAAGAATTCTTTCATCTCCTTTGGATAACCTGCAAATATTACAACTGTATCCTTTCTATTATTCTCCATTTCCTGAACTATAACATTGATGGCTTCATCACCAAATCTTCCCCTTTCTTCTTCTAAAAGAGAATACGCCTCATCTATAAAGAGCACACCTCCCTTAGCACTTTTGAATACATTTTGCACCATCGGGGCTGTTTGACCCACATACTGTGCTACAAGATCGGCTCTTCCCACCTCTATGAACTCTCCTGTCGTTATAATACCAATTTCTTTTAGCACTCCTGCCACAATCCTTGCCACAGTGGTTTTTGCAGTACCCGGATTTCCGACAAACTCCATACTTAAAGTTATCGGATCTAATTGTTCTCCCTTTTCTTCCATAACTTTTCTCATCTTTGCAAATGCCAAAATCTTTTTCACCTGATCCTTTGCGGCTTTTATACCCACTAAAGCCTGTAATTCACCCATATATTTGTGCTTATCCTCTATATCTTCACAGCTATCTTCTGGAATTTGTATTGATTCAAGTGGGTCTACATCCTCAAAAAAATCATCCTCATATGAGCTTACATAATTTTTTTCAATAAGCTGTGTTCTAATCTCTGCAACTTGTCTCTTACCAAGATTTCTGATTTTTAGTAGTTCATCATCAGACATCTTAAGTAGCTTCTTTATTGATATTATATTTGCTCTTTTTAAAACATTATAGGAACGAACGCCAAGTTCTAGGTTGTCAATAGAGTCTTCATCCACCTTTTGCTGCATTTCAAGTGTTTTTAAAAGCATAATGACATAATCTCCAAATCTTTTTTTATCTATATTATTTTCTATTACATCATCAACTGCTTCTTCCAAAACAGAGTCACGAAAAATCATAGTTATAAGAGATTTCAATTTTTTGGATATTTTTTGTGGAAAATCAAAGACGATACTTCCAATACTATGATTATTCATGTCAGTTGCCTTCATAATCACACTGATATGACCGCCGATATTGCCTATTTCCTTACACATCTCTTCAAAATATTCTGATTTGCACATTTTGTATATTAGATCATCTTCTCTATATGTCATACACATACTTTCATCAACAACAAGTCTATATCTTACTCTATCCTCTGCATTATCCTTATTTGCTAAAATATATTTATCTGGAATCACCTTTGCATAATGACTAAAAATCCAATCAAACTCATCTATACAAGTTTCTTTATCTGAATCTAAATATATATAGTTTTTATTAGGTTCATTCGCTTGCATTATTATTTCAATTCCAAGAGTCTCACCTTCTTTTAAATACATCAAATAAGCCATAAGCCTGTCAATTACACCATAAACTTCACCATTAAATGCACCTGTATATACAAATGATGTTGAAGATAAATATTCCATACGTATTTCATTTGTTTTACTCATTGCTACACCTCACTTTTTTGTTTTATTAAAGTCGCAGTCTACAATGACTATTCCTTGGCATGCTCACTGTCTGTCATCGCATACTTCCCCGGTCTACCATCATTTGCATCTGCGGATTTGATTTTCAAGGTACAAAAAAGCACAGCAAAAAGCCATTGCTTTTAAAATTGACGCACTACCCCCTAGGTAATACGACTCTTCTCAAAAACAATGGCTAAAAAATAAACCAAGTAAACTTCACCTACTTATGCTAGCACAAATCTAGCGTTAATACAAGAGGTACTTTTTATATAATATATTTTGTTATATAATCATTAGAATAAATTTAAGGAGAATCAATCATGGATTTTGAAAAATTGAAATCATTTCGAAATATGAACAACAACTTTGCAAAATTGCTTGGTATAGAACTTACCGAGCTTTCAAACGGCTATGCCAAAGCCACAATGAAAGTCAAAAAAGAATTTTTAAACCCAATAAGTTCATTACACGGAGGTTGTCTTTATACTATTGCTGATATTGTAGGTGGTGCCGCTGCAAGTTCCTATGGAATACATGTTACTACAATAGATGGAAACTTTCATTATCTGCGTGCAGGGATAAATACAAAAGAGCTTTATGCTACAGCCACAGAAATAAAGAAAGGAAAGAAAATCTCTGTCTACAGTATATCTGTAAAAGATCAGGACGATGTCGAGCTTGCAGTAGGTATATTTTCATTTATGTCGCTTGGGAAGCCTATAGAAATATAAAATGTATGAACTTCATATACTCATGCCATTTATATATATTTAGTGAAAAAGTCTGTCAATCTCTACTTTTACTTTACGGATATGTATTACAAACACATATTATGGTATGGGTTATGCATGTATATTGCATGTTCTTCTTTATCTTATTTTTTATAATAATATGATACAAAACCTCTGTAGAGCTATTTCGGATGTAGATTTAATATTTTAAGCATATTTTACTTCAAAAAAGTATATTATATAATTTTAAATACTGCATTTATTATACAATATTTACAAAGAGCACTTTTGCTCATTAAGATCAAAAAGTCTGTCACTGATTGTATACAATCAGTGACAGACTTAAAAGCACCATTTTAAGCCATTCTTAAAAATAGATTGACAGACTTTTTCACCTGTACTACAATAAATTTAGCACAAAGCGAGGGCTTTCCCATATTACAACGGCTTAAATGCAGTTGTAAGTACCTTACCTATAAGGAATGGAAACTGGTCGACCGTCACATTCTGATGAGACTGATCCGTAAGTACCTTACCTATAAGGAATGGAAACGAAACCCATCCACCCATACCTTCATCAAAATATTGGTCAGTTTCTCCGTAAGTACCTTACCTATAAGGAATGGAAACAAATCCAAGTCTTGTTGGTAAATATGCAAAATAACTACTGAGAGCGTAAGTACCTTACCTATAAGGAATGGAAACGTTACCTGCCTCCGCAAACATTCCATCAGCCAGTGCGAAGTAAGTACCTTACCTATAAGGAATGGAAACGAGCCTGCTCGGTCTGATCTCCTTGCTCTTGAGAGGAAGTGTTTGTAAGTACCTTACCTATAAGGAATGGAAACATCATGTATTTTTTTGAACCAAGATTACTAAAACCATTGTTTGGAGGGTAAGTACCTTACCTATAAGGAATGGAAACCTATGTACTCTATGGGAGGTGGTATCAACAGAGCATCGTAAGTACCTTACCTATAAGGAATGGAAACCTGCCATCACAATACACAATTGCTTTATCACTGTCAGTCTTTATTACAGTAAGTACCTTACCTATAAGGAATGGAAACTAATGAATTAAGCTGTACATTATTGATTGCATTTTCTGATTCGTAAGTACCTTACCTATAAGGAATGGAAACGGTATAACGAATTTAACTGTGTACTTGAGTCCGGCGAGTGGTTTTGTAAGTACCTTACCTATAAGGAATGGAAACTCCGTTGTTCACGGGATCGCCCTTGCGAGAACAAGGTAAGTACCTTACCTATAAGGAATGGAAACCCACTTCCACGGCGACATTATCGTCCCGCTTCAGGTAAGTACCTTACCTATAAGGAATGGAAACTTTTCCAAGTCCAGACGCCCCAGCGAAGATCCAGGCCTGTAAGTACCTTACCTATAAGGAATGGAAACTAGTATAGCAAATGGTATATGGCTATGATGAGTTGTAAGTACCTTACCTATAAGGAGTACTACAACCTATATTCACCAGGTTGGAATACTAAAATCAAAATACAAGGAGGAAGAGATGTTCGTCATTATCACATATGATGTTAAGGCTAAGCGAGATCCCAAGGTGATGAAAACCATCCGAAAATACCTTACACATGAGCAACGTTCAGTGTTCGAAGGGCTTATTACACCAGGACGATTAAAACACCTAAAAGAAGAACTAAAAAGAATCGTGAACGTTTCCGAGGACTGCATTAATATCTATTCTCTGGAAACACTTCGATATTCCAAAAAAGAAAGCATTGGAAAACAGGTGTACCATGGGAACATCATCTGAGATATCTTATGAAAAAGCTTACGATGGAAGATATTTTTATTTCCGAACAGATTGAAGAGGCTCTAGACCATCTTTCCACAAAGAAAGATACTTGTGGAATAGACGGGCTCTATCTTTCTGAATTAAGAGATGATTGGAATATTAATGGAGAGCGATATCTTTCTTTACTGCGAAAAGGAAAGTACAAACCCGGAATTGTTCAAATCTATGAAATCGTAAATTATACAGGAAAAAGGCGTTCTATATCTTCCTTTAACAGTATTGACCGCCTTGTCTTGCGTTGCCTTGCAACTTCCTTGGAAAAATATTATGATTCAATATTTTCATCCTCGAGCTTTGCCTTTCGTCCCGGACTTGGAGTAGATAAGGCTGTGGCAACTTTTGCAAACAATCTAAATACTGGACTAACTAGAGTCGCTATAATCGATATAAAGCATTATTTTGACTCAATACCTATAGATAGGCTTGAAATGATCTTGAAACGAATTATTGATGATAATGTTCTTCTCTCTCTTTTTCATAATCTTTTATACTGTAGAATATCAGAGGAGAATGTGATAAAAACAAAAAGCAAAGGGATTTTGCAAGGTTCTCCCATTAGCCCTTTTCTTGGAAATTTATATCTCTCACTTTTGGACACGCAACTTGAGTCAATGCATGTTTCATTTTGTCGCTACTGTGATGATATTGCGATGT
The DNA here is from genome assembly GCF_000185385.1 of Lachnoanaerobaculum saburreum DSM 3986. Lineage (GTDB taxonomy): Bacteria > Bacillota > Clostridia > Lachnospirales > Lachnospiraceae > Lachnoanaerobaculum > Lachnoanaerobaculum saburreum. Next base: position 1,683,680 of record NZ_GL622296.1, on the reverse strand, counting down.
TCTTTGCAAGTTTTGAAGAAGCAAAAGAAACCTATACAAAAGTATATGACATTTTGAAAAATGATTTGGAAATGGATATAAATCCGCAAAAAAGTGGAATATATGAGGGAATTAAACAAAATTACCTAGGCTACAGCTTTACCAAAAATAAAAAGGAACATCAGATTCTTGCAATCAAGAAGAAAAAAGCACCGCCACAAATATATCAACATTGGAGTACTACTGCTATTCAAAGAGTAGATAGAAACTACCACATTATCAATAATGGAATATTAAATAGAAAAGATTTTACACTACTCTTTGAAAATGATCGTGGAAAAAAGTATCTTCCTGTAGAGGCTACAGAAAGTCTGAATGTCTATACTTCCGTCATATTTTCTTCGGATTTTTTTAAATATGTGGGGAATAAAAAGATTTGTGTAAATATTTTCGATAAATACGGTGAACTTGCAGGTACCTTTTCTCCACCTGAAAGCCTGCATGGCGGACTTACAATGTTGAAGCAGGCAGCAATATATTTAGATGATGAAAAGAGAAAACTTATCGCTAGGAAGCTTGAGATAGCTTCCCTTCACAATATGCGCTCCAACCTTAAGTATTACGAAAGGCATCATTCAAGTGAGAATCTAAAAGATGGAATCACCTCTTTTTCAGAGTATATAACTGCAATGAATGAAGCAACTAATATAGTAATGCTTTTGACAATAGAAGCAAGAGCCAGACAATTGTACTACAGCCTTTTCCATGAAATTATATGTGATCCGGCATTTGAATTTACTAAAAGAACAAGACGCCCTCCTAAAGACCCTCTTAATGCATTGATAAGTTTTGGAAATGTATTTTTATACAATCGTATAGCTACAGAGATTCAAAAAACTTCTTTGGATATTCGTATAGGATTTGTCCATGCCACCAATAGAAGAAATCAGTCTTTAAACCTTGACATTGCAGATTTATTTAAACCGTTAATTGTAGATCGGGCAATATTTACTATAATAAATCGTCATATGATTCATGCATCTGAACATTTTGAAAAGACTGAAGATGGTGGAATCTATCTTAACAAAGAAGGAAAACAAATTTTTATAAATGAACTTGAAAATAAAGTCTACCAAAAGCAGACTGAAGAAAATAAGCCACGAACCTATGACACCAGAATTCGTGAAGAAATTCATAAAATATTTCGGCTTGTCTGCTATGATGAAAAATACAAGCCATTTAAGTACAACTAGCAGGGGCATTGATTTTCTCCTATTTTTTATGTACGAATCATTATAGAATAAAAAGTCTGTCGCCCTCTATTTTTGCTTTTAAATATGTAATTACATATTCATACTATAGTATGTGTTTGTAATTACATTATTTGATTAATTTTTATCATATCTTGATATATAAGTTCTTGTTAAGTGTTTTTAATATAAGTTTACTGTTTTAAACGGATTTTATTCGAAATAGTGCTATATTTTTGCTTTAATATACTTATTTTTAAAACAATACTTACAATTACTCTTTTCATGCAATAAAGAAAAAAAGTCTGTCACTGATTGTATACAATCACGACACCCTGAAAAGTCCCATTTTAAGCCATTCTTAAAAATAGATTGACAGACTTTTTAGCCTGTAATACAATAGTTTTAGGTCAAAACAAGAGTTTTTACCTATCACAACGGCTTAAATGCAGTTGTAAGTACCTTACCTATAAGGAATGGAAACGAATAAGCTGCATAGCAGTGATTCCAATCTGATTTAGTAAGTACCTTACCTATAAGGAATGGAAACAATTCAAGTAGACAAAGCCTGCTGGATAGTACTTGGTAAGTACCTTACCTATAAGGAATGGAAACCATACGTCCCTCCTTATTAACGTACAAACTTTTCCGTAAGTACCTTACCTATAAGGAATGGAAACTTTTTTGCCCTTTGCTCAATCAAATCAATTTTAAAAGTTTTTCCATTAAGTAAGTACCTTACCTATAAGGAATGGAAACCTCTTGCGATTCCCTCAGATTCGTATTCTCTAATAACTGTGTAAGTACCTTACCTATAAGGAATGGAAACGTGCTTATAATTAAGCTTGGCTTTGATATTTTCAAAATATGTAAGTACCTTACCTATAAGGAATGGAAACCTTTTACGAGCTGCACCCTCGTGCTGTCGGCTACCAACCGAGTAAGTACCTTACCTATAAGGAATGGAAACAAATCCCTCCACCAAGTAATCCATAATACTATTCCAGCTATAGAGTAAGTACCTTACCTATAAGGAATGGAAACTTCGGTTCAGGTCTATTGCTTGGGATCTCCGGCCTTTTGTCGGGTAAGTACCTTACCTATAAGGAATGGAAACTATTAGCTGGTGATACAAATCTATCATTCTTATGCTTATCGAGTTCTCGTAAGTACCTTACCTATAAGGAATTGAAACAATTGCTCTTCTATATCTTTTCTTCTAGCCTCTGCGTAAGTACCTTACCTATAAGGAATTGAAACGATTATACATATCAGATTCTTTGTTTTGAAGCTCCCGAATGTAAGTACCTTACCTATAAAGAATGAAAACCAACCGGTATTTTGATATATCTGTTGGTTCTATTTTGCCTTTAAACAACAAAAAAGACAGTAGTACCATTTCGATACTACTGCCTTTTTATATTGTCTATATTTTATTTTCTTTTCTGATACTGTCTACTTCTTCGTTTATTCCCCTAATGTCTATTCCCAATCCTTTCTCACATTTATTTTCTATATCCTTACTTTTCAAATCATTTATATCATTTTCAGAAGAGAAATATCTCTGATTTGATAAATGTACTGAAAAAGGTATGCCTTTTTGTGCAACCATTTGTTTTAGACACATTCTGAGAACTGTTGATAAATCAATTCCCAGCTGATTACAAATATCTTCAGCATCAATTTTTAAATCCCTGTCAATCCTAAACTGTATTAAATCCTGCTTATTCAAAATACCTCTCTTTCTATTTTTTTAACTTCTTCAAATCTGAAATATAGTCTATTATAAGTTTTTTTAGATTTGTCAGACTAACTCTATAATCAGGGTTTCCATGATTGAATACATTGCGAATGATCTTCAAAGTACGATGGCTTTGCAAAAGAGGTACAACTTTTTTAATAAAATCATATAATAAGATATTCCCGGTTTTATCCTTACGAATCCATTTACTTTTTACTTCCAAACAACCATTTTCTATACGATAATGGAGTAAAGTTTTAGATCCGGGTTTAGCCCATGATACTGTATTTGTTCCGGCCTTCTCTACCATTTGATATACATAAAAAGCCGGTTCTTTATCTCTATCTTGCTTTTCAAACCTAAATTTATTCAAATATCTGTTAAATGCACTGTATTCATCCTCTCCAAAACCTTTCAGTTCTTCATTATCAAAATACAAAATCTTTTTCTCTCTATAATAATAAGGCAACATTGATTCTATAAATGTAAGAGCCTGTTGAATCAATCCTCTATTTACACACCAGATAATAAGGTCCAAAATATTTGGGGCTTTTAGCAGATCACCATATTCATCTTTTATTTTTTGCTCAAAGATTCCCAGTGATGTACCTTTCAATATACTCTTTCCATCTTCACTTACACCGGTTTGAAATTCGTTTCCAAGTTCTTTCAAACCCTCAATAAATGCTTTAGGATCAGACATCTGTGCACCCAAAGAAATCTTTTTCATATGCTCTATGGTTTGCTTTGCTATCTTTTGTACAGCCGGATCTGCTCCTGTTAGATATGAAAACTCATTTTTGCTGTCAAAGTATTCTGATAATACATCCGCATTGCCAAAATGCAAAAAATCATTAATACCTGAGAAAAAACTGAAAATATTAAATGAAGCACTTTGGTCTTCTATTCTTCCTGAAGCCATATTTATACCCATTATCATCTTTGGTCTTATTGCTTCTCCCACTGATAACAATGAGATAACTGCACCTAGAGCAATTACTACATCCCTTAGTCCTCCATGAGTATCAATATATAATCTGAAAGATCTTTTTTCCTGATTCTTTTGACTGCGTATAAACTCAGCTGCCATTGCAATAGCTCCCAATTCATCATCCGGAAAATAACATTCCTCTTCCCTAGATGCCGGTATCAAAGGAATAGACGGATCAATAGTATCTGCTTCCTGAAGTCTATGTTCAGTTGGAAGTTGATTCTTATATAGTTTTATCACCTGATAGTTTATTTTATGTTTTCCTTTTTCAGGTGATTTATCAATTCTTTCCTTCAGATACGATACTGCACTATGAATCTTGCCATTACCATCATCCCCATTCTTTTCATCCATTTCTAAGGTTTTCCTGCTGCACAGCATTATAATATTCACCTCATCTTCCGGAGGCATTCGCTTCAAAAAATAACGAACTATACTTTCTCCTTGAGATTTACAGTCATCAATAATAATATCTTTTCCATCGTTTCCTACACCTTGAAATTGATCTCCATTTTCCATTCTAGGGTGATTTCTACCGTTAAATGTGCTGACAGCCATAAGTATTGTGGATGACATAATATATCCCCCTCTATTACATCATAAAAATTTGTTTAATCATTGCGAAATTCTACTGATTTCAAGCTCTGATTTTCATCTTTATAATCCGGCAATGTATATGTCGGTATAGCATCCCTTCTTCCAAACATCCAGTTTTTAGAAAACCACTGTGCTGATGACAACTCATTATCCTTTAGGTCTCTTTCAGGTTTATTGCTTTTATTTATTACATTTGGATATTTCACTTCCGCATTACCGTTTAATTCAAAATCCAATATCTTACTTATATTATCTAAGGATTTATATATATTAGTTAAAGGAACATCAAATTTATTATCACTAAACAAATCCCACCCCTTTATATCATTTCCTAAGTTAGAACATGATTTAATTATATACTTATGTTCTTTTGATTTAAAATCTCTTATCTGAATATTATCAACTACTATCTTCGCACTTCCGAATCCCAAAGGCTTTCCATGCCCCAACTTATAACAACGTTTTCCGTTTTTATCATTTTCCCCGAGACAAAGAAGTGTTGCAAGCTCAGCAAGTTGTTCGTCTGTAATATTTTCAAAGTACACTTTAAAAGTAAAGCTACCTTTATCTATTCCACACATCTTTGTATCTACTTTATCTTCAGGTAGATTTTTTAATTTATTGTAGTCAGGTTTAAAATGCCAATAAAACTTTCTACCTCTGATATTACATTTAGGATCATCATAACCGGATAAATAATTATCAGTTTTGGCATAGAAAGGTAAATATGACGGGTGAGGTGTACGCAGTTCATTAAGATTATATTCCTTAATTGAATCAGAAATATTACCTTCAAATATAGCATCTGTAATTCGTATACTGCTACCCAGTCCTTCCTCATTTCCTACCATACCGAACAAACTGCAAGCTTTGCAAAGCTTTTTTAAATCTGCACATGGCATCTTATTTTTCTTTTTAAGAATACTGTCTATTGGCGTATAGTATTTAAAACGACCTATACTTGCAAGAGAAAAATAATATTTCCCATTGACTTCCTTATACCAAATCGGTAATACTCCACCATTTTTTTCAAAAGCATCCAAATCTACATTTGCATACCCTCCATGTTGATCTGCATTCCACTTTACGATTGATTTAACAAACTTTTGATTGACTTTTTCATCCCTATATACTTTTAAAGTATCCTTTAATGCATCAAAAGCTTGTTTTATACTATTTGGAGTTATATTTTTTATTTCATTTTTTTTAACAAATATACTCTCGTATTTTTTATTTGAAATATATTCTCCTACATAGTAATATCCTTCTTTCACCGCTGTACTACTACCGATATCTGTGGCAAAATACTGTGTAATTTCTCGATTATTAACAGTTGTTGTTACAGTATGTGGATTGAATCTAACATCTTTACCATAATTTCCTACAGCAGCTTTATATGTCATTGAAGAAATTTTTGAATCCAAATGTTCTCCAATTGCAGTAAAATATTCATCTATTTGGAATTTATATCTTGTAGCTGAATAGAGTTCCCATATATTTCCGTTCTTTTTTAAAAGTGCCGGTTCAAATGCCTTTTTAGGTCTGGCTGTAATATATTGATCAGTACTAGCTGTGGCATAACAAGAGTCTGTCAGTGTTTCATACATATTGCGAAGAGGACCTCTTATAGAACTTCCCGGGATGATAGGTTTTATATTTTTCTCATCTCCTATATGTAAGAATTTATAAGAATAATGTTCAGTTTTTATTTCTTCACCACTATCACTTGTAGAAATACTTTCTCTGAACACCTCCTTATCAAAAGGATCCAGTACTAATATTGGAGTTTTGGGATATATGCGACAAGTGAATACTCCGGTATTACTTCCCTTTTTAGTCATACCTTCATATTTTTTTGTTTCTTCTCCTTCTACAAATGTATATGGATTGATAAAATAATTGTTATTACTAAATTTATATCTCATTATTACACTCCTTTCAAATCCTTACTATAGTCCCTTTTATCAGCACTTTCAAAGTCAACTAAACGGTAATCTCGTATAAACGCCTGACCTGATTCATTGTCTACTCCAAAGTAGTGGCGTACCCTAATAGCTGCCCTATCCAAGTCTGATATATCTTTTGGAAGGTTATATTTTCCCCCAGCCATAGTACACATTTTCCTTGAATCCTTTGATGACCTTTTTGTATCAATGTCAAGAAGTTGAATTTCATCAAAGTAGTCCACGCCTTCTCCTTTATTATCATCTTCTCCTTGAAATCTATAGCTGAAATCTTTTCCTATATCACTTCTAAATAGCTTCCATTCTTTGTTCTTGTCAAAAACACGAAGTTCCAACAGCTTATTCACATTTTTAATAATATCTTTATTCCAAATACCTACATCAAATTTATCCGTATACTGTGCAACAAAGAATGTACTGCCTGTAGCATCAGGAAAGTCTTCATTTATCTCATTTAACACTTTTTCTATATCATTATTTTTGACATTTATGTGTTCCATTCTCTGTCTCCTTTTTTCCAATCAACGCTTTCAAAGTCTCATATAGTTTGTCAAATACTACAGAGTTTGTTTCACCCTCAAGCTTACATTCATTCAGTTTCACTCCGTTTATTTTTAGTATGGAAAAAATACCTCTTCCCACAGATGTTGCACCTCCGACTGCCAAATATCCTTCATGGAGGTCGGTCAATGTGGCTGCCAAAGCATTGATAAAATCATCTGAATATACTACAGCTGTATTATACGGATCTCCAAAACTGATATCCAATGTAGTCTCCCCACCTATGTATATTTTCTCTGTAAACAATGCGCCTTCTGCAGTACTTCCAAGGAATCTGTCGATAGCATTTCTTGACATTTTTTTAAACTGCCCGCCTGTCAGTTTGCTTTCACTAAAATAAATAAGTGACTTCTCTTTCACTTTACTGTTTACAGTACCGAAGTAATAATACTTTTGTATATCACCTTTACCTCTTTCAACTTCTTTGACCTTACTGCAATCAATCAGCTCCTCCATTCTATGCCCGATAGCTCCTGCCCAAGTAGTACCGGGAATAACCGCCACCTCTTCCGATCCGTTCTTATCAAACTTTACAGTTGTCAGCTGCTCTTGATCAGGAGAAGATTCTTCATCACTACACTCTGTACTGTACCTTCTTATAGAAAGTCCTCCTTCCAATCTGAGTTTTAATGAAAGCTTATTATTATCTTTTAGAGCCCATATACTATCTTTCATTAAAGTATTAAGCATATCCTTATATAATATAGCGTTTTTCCAAGAGTTTTCTTCAAAAATATCAAAGTCCAGCCAACTGCTTATTTCATCTTTCAAAGTAAAATCAAAGTTTTTTCCGATGATTTCTACATTACATATTTTACCGAATCCCCTGGTAGTCTTTGCACCGAATCTGATATCCGTTTCTTTCCAGATTTTTGCAATATTTGTCAGTACTTCATCCGCTTTTACCTTTTCATTTACATCCGATTGTTCCTCGGATATCTCTATAAAAGTTTGAAATTTACAATCACCTTCCAAAATTTCCCGGTCAAATTTCGCCTGTTTTTTTGCACTTTTATACTCATTTAGGGCAACACCGTCCCTTTGAGAAATACGGTATTTAGGATTTCCGTCCTTATCTTTATTATCTCCTACTAAAGTGGCATCATAAAATATAATTTGACTCTCTATAATATCATCGTCACTCTTAACTTTATTTCCTGTATTAGTTGATGAATATCCAAAGTAATACTTCCACGCCTTATCATCCATAATCTCTTGACAGGCTTCTCTAAGTACTCCGGCTACAGCACTTCCCGGAATATAAGGAATCCCCCTCGCATCACGTAAAATATCCTGATCTGTGATATCATTTCTTCCACTGCCGATACATAAAGGAGAGTCAAGTTGAAAGGTTATTTTTAAATAATGTTTTTTTATAATTTTCCCCATTTCACTGCTCCTGCTAATTAAATTTTTTCAAATACTTTTGATCTGCCAACAACTCAAGCATTAAGTTACCCCACCAACTAAGAATATGCGAATTAACTTTTTTCTCATCCGTCAGTTGGCATAACAAGCTATATATTCTGCATTTTTCCGATTCATTATACTTATCCGTGTTTGCTCCAAGTATCTTTTTAATATCCAAGCTGCCTAAATCATTTTTATCAGGTAGCTTTGTCCCGAAGAATCTCTCTGCAACTTTTCCGATCTCGTTTCTTTCCGTATCACGCTTTATAGATACAATACGTTTTGCAAAATCAATATATTTCTCATTTGCAACCGATTCACTGTCAGGTAAAGTTTCTTTCACCATAAGATTTACACGCCCTATAGTAGATGGAGACATGATAAACTTTGAATCGTCTTTATCCATTTTTACAAGCATGTCTTCAAGTATATTTTGGTAAAGTACTTTGTATAAGCTCTGTTTTAATATCTCTTTGACCTCATCATTAACATTAGAAAGCTCATTATTATCTTTTGTAGATTTATTATCTTCATTATCCACTTTTAATTCGTATGGAAGTTCATCTCCTTTATAAATACTGACCTTTCCGAAGCCCTCTAAATTTCGTTCTCCTACGTAGTATTTTTTGATACAGACATCTTGCGCTGCTTTATATACAAATGTAGAACCTGATTCTATTCCTGCAATAGGAGCTTTTCTAAGATTCCAAACACCCAAATAACCATATATCATTGCAGGCTGTATGGAACAGAACGGGTAATCAGTCTCTCCTATTTGAATATATTCATCCGCTTTTTCATTTAATAAGCCAAGCTGCTCTCCAATAATTTTATATACTTTCTTAGGCTCCTGTGTATATCCATATTTATCTTGAAAAATGCCTCTTGAGGCCAATGAAACATATATCAACTCATCTTTCTTTACATTAAAATCATTGATTATGTCGGTATTTATCGATATAATACGGCATTTTCCATACTGCGCAGTTTTTGACTTTCCGAAACTGAAATTTGTTTTTCTCAAAAGGTTCAAAATAAGTTCATAATCCCTTCTGCCGCATATAATATTTCCTGCAAAGATTTGTCCTTCTTTCAATGCAGTCTGTGAATACAGCAGGGCATCATTACCTCTTCTATGGTGATAGATGACCCTTTGCTTTGGCTCACAATCTAAAATATTCAAAGCACCGGACTTATTTAATTTTTCAAGGTATATATATTTGCCTTTTAATTTCTTTGGTTGATTTCCGTTTGCAGGATTATAGTCATCACTGCTATAACCTTGATTCTCTGAATACTTTAAGCTGTTTACATATTTCTTGCTTTTTTTCATCTTGTTTATAAATGAAGGTGCCGGATAAAAAATATGTTCCCCATCTGAAATATTAAAATCTGAATATATGGTATCTCCGCTTAAAAACAAACGAACAAACTCTTCATCATCTGCACTGTTACCCTCTATACTAAGATAGCTTCCTGCCAAAGCCCCCAACACAGACTTACCTGAAATATACTTTAATGTAGTATTTTTATCATCTCCACTGATTATCAATGGACCAAGGTTTTCAAAAAATACAGTAAAATTAAGTTTTTGATTTAAATCTTTATTTATTTCCACATTTTCAACAATTTTAATATCATCTTTTGTATCGGCTGCTTTATCCTCCGCCTTAAACTCGCATTTTACACATCCAAGTCCACGATTTCTATTCATACCTATATGACGAAGTGCCTTACAAATCTGTTTTAATTTATCTTCTTGACCATCCGGGTATTCTACCTTTGCAATGAACTCAAGTCTGTTTTCTTTATTAAAAGGTGAAAATTGATGGATAGTTCTTGTAAATCTAAGTGAATTGTCATCCGCAACACCGTTTTCCATCCTTGTTTGCGCCTTTACATCGGAAAAAAGATCCAGTACTTCATCAGGTGATATATATTTTTTAATTTCTTTGTTCTCTTGTAGAAGTTTCAAACCCACTTTTATATGTTCATAACCTGATATATACGCATTCTCAATTCTGATACCCTTTGTAGAGTCATCGCCGCTTACTCCAAACAGGTAATTTAAAGGATCTGTAGATTCTTCCCATAATCCCGCGTCTCTTAAAAGCCTCGCACATTCTCTTAAACACCCCTTCAGTCTTCTTGCCGGTATAAAAGGAAGTCCGAAATCATCATACTCCGCCTCGGAGTCAATAGTTCCATAGTATGAATATCCGTTTCCCGAACATAGATCAGAGTACAGTGTAATATGTATTTCACCTTGTTTCTTATTCTGCATTTTCTTCCTCCTCTTCTTTTGCCTTTCCATACCCTGTATCATACATACGTACAAGATCCTTTAGGAGTTTCTTATTATTTATAAAATACTCAACACTCTCAATATCTGATTTAAATCCCATGCTTTCCTTTTTATCTTTGGACATATGAGCTATAATTCGTCTAAGCTCTGTTCTTAGTGCTGATTCTGAAAGCGATACAGGGATTGCCAAACCTTTAATATTGCTTCTGCCAAGAAATGAAAGATTTTTATGAAAATCTTCAACATCGCCCAATGTAAGGAGCTTATCCTCTTTCAGTTTTTCTATTATTTTTTTATTATCAGCCTCTTCTGTTGCTTTTCCTTTTTCCCAAGGCGGCAAGTTTTTATTTTTTACAGGTTTATAGTGATAAGATGTCTTTTTTTTATCATTACTTTCCACCAACCAAGGTCTTGAATTATCATCATCTCCATTTTCTTTGCGAATATCACTTAACTTAAAGCCTATTCCGCCCTGACAGTACTCAAAGTCCATAAGATTGGCCAATGTCAAGCCATTTTCCTTCATATAATTTTTGCAGGTATCTTCACAACACTGCTCAGCAATACGGTATGCATCTGAGAATGGTGTATGACTGTGGAAAATAGCCGCTCCGGCACATGATGAATATGGTGAAGGTATCTTTGAAAGATATTCTTTTATAATCTCATAAGATTCGTCGGCTCTACATATAATAGTCATCTCATCTCCGGCTCCGATTAGGATTCTGCTTCTATAATGCTTTTTATCCTTATCTTCTTTTAACATATCCTTCTTTCTGTCATCAATAAAAGTTTTCTGTATTTTCTTAGAAAATTCTCTAAGTAAATTTACGCAGTCGTCATAATTTTTCTTTCCATGTAAGCATGCCTGTACCTTTGCACCCATAGCATTTCCGTCAATATAAAATATTGCCAGCATGCTGTCTTCACCCTTGGTCTCAGCCACGATATTGTCTAATATCGTCTCACCCATCTCGTCACCATGATCCTTAGCTTCTTCCCAATATTTTTTCAGCTTGGCATTAGTCTCTGTAGAACATTTAAAATATGACTTTTCGGAAGCACTGATATCTTTCGGCGCATGATCGTACATATATGTCAGAGGCATTGATGATACCGGAGATGTCTGTACTATAGGCAAACTTCCATATGGCTGTGTATAAAGTGCAGTACTTTCACGAAATCTGTGCTTTTGATACAGCTTCTCATAGTCTCCCGGATCCTTAGTACCATCACTATGGTAGTTATCTTCTCTAATATTTCCGATATATGTGGCAACTACTTTTAAAGTTCCTATCTCTTTAAGAATTTTCTTTGTAAAAATCTCTGTGGTATTTTTCATTGCTTCTTTATTCTTATAAAGCATCAAAAAATTTCCACCGCCGTCATAGACAATCTCACCGATATACTGATTACCGTTCATCCTATCTTCAAATTTTTCGAAGCTGAATCTATCAAGTTTTTCTTTATTTGGATCATACTTAAAAATAGCATCCTTATCTTTATATTCTTCCTTAACTTTAGACTCCTTATTCATCTCATCTCTACATGTCTTTGCGGCATCATATAAGTAATCTTCAAATAAATCTCTAATTATTAAAGAAGCTCCCACAATCTCCTTTAATTTTGAACTCTTATAAATAAATTCCTGCTTTCCTCGTATGTCATACATACATAGTACATAACCATTTTCCGCCATATTTCCTCCTTTTCTAACATAACCTACTTTAAAACTTTTCTACTTTGCTTTTTTCTACAAGATTTCTCAAAGCTTTTAAATAAGCTCGCATATATTTATCAAGTTTAGTTATATTAGGTCTATTCTCTACTTTTCCATGGCTAAATATATTTCTAATCTCTTTTAACACTTTATGCATTTTAAAGACAGGGAAAATATCTGTTGTAAAACTATAAATTGAACCAATTACAATTTTGGAGTCTGAGTCATTACTACTATTTACTTTTTCCATATACTCCAAGTGTTTATTCAATTCTTCCTCCAGATTTTCCTTCCAATCGTCACTGTCATTTAACACTCCATTAGGCTCATCTCTTTTTTCTAATTCGGTAAAAAAATCTTCAATAATCTTGTTAGGTGATTTGTCTCTGTCTTTTAAGTGTATATGCTTTTTGAAAAAATTGTTAAATTTTTCTATATTAATTCCCGGATCTGAAGAAAATGAAATAATATTATTTTTTCTATAGAACTCAGGAAATGCAGATTCCAAAAATGTAAGTGCCTGCTGATACTGTTTCTTATTAATACACCTTTCCACCATATCAACTTCTGTACGTTTTTCCGGATCCAGCAATACTCCAAAATCTTTTTTAATTGTATCCTTGAAAATTCCCAGACTTGTCTTTTCAAACTTATCATCAACATCTGTATCCAATACCTTTTTCAAATCATCTAACCCGGAAATATAGCTTTCAGGATTACTATATTGAACACCTATTGAAACTTTATTCATTGCATCCAAAAGCTTCTTATTAAATTCTTCAGCATCTTCTTTATCTGAACTATATAAATAAACAGACTCTTTGTAATAATTTTGTAGTGTTTCTACACTTCCAACATTTAAAAAATCTTGCATACCTGAAACAAAGCGGAATATATCAAAAGAAGCCCTTTGATCCTCAATAGTATGATTTGATGTGTTAGTTCCACATATTTTACCGGGTCTTATTCCTTCACCATCCATCAAAGATATAATAGCATTCAACGAAAGAACAACATCTCTCAAGCCACCATGTGATACAATATAAAAAGGTGTTGATTTTTCCTCTTTATTATTTTCATTAACCGCATGTCTTATTTCTGTAATAACACTTCTCATACCGTAAAGATAATCAGGTTCATAACTATTTTTATCTAAAACTATCTCAGCATCCAATCCTACAGGTACTTCCCCTTCTTCTCTATATAAAGGAAAAACTTTATATACAATTTTTTTACATTTCTTCTCAGAACATTCTTCTATTCGTTCTTTTAAGAAGCTTACAGCACTGACTTTATCCAACTCTATACCTTTCTTATTTACATATTTTGATTTATCATTAGGTATAAACTCTTCTAATGTTGGTCTTGTACAAAGCATAAGTATATCCACCTCATCTGTACACTCTTTATCCTTCAGAAAATACCTAACAACAGGTTCCAGCTGTGAGCGACAGTCTTTTATTTCTAAACCGGAATCATCTTCAACTAAAAATTGCATACCTTCTTTATTTAAGTTCATATTTTGATTTAATATACTCATAGCCAACAATATAATACTTTTCATAAATTATTTACTCCTTATTATTTGTCAATATTATAATTTCATACTTACCTCAGACCTGCTCAAACATCCCAAATCCCTGAGAGTTCCTCGACCCCAAACCTGTATCGTATAAAAACTGCAA
>NZ_GL622296.1:1666834-1668163 GCF_000185385.1 Lachnoanaerobaculum saburreum DSM 3986 | reverse complement strand
TCATCATTTATTAATCTGAGATCTATTCCAAATCCCTTCTCACAGTTATTCTCTATAACCTTACTTTTCAAATCATTTATATCATTTTCATAGGTAATTTCTGCTCATTAATATCTGTACTACTAGAGTTTAAAATATACTTAGGTCTATTGCTTTAAAACCTATTAACGGTCATACGTAAATCATTCTGCATATCATTTTTATTAAAATACTTTTTCTTGTATAATTCAAAGAAATTCTCTATACATTTTTTTAATTTCTTTAAATCCACCTCCCTATTCCAATCTCCTGCATGACATAACTTGTTTCTAAGCAATCTAAGTTCATTATAATACTTTATAAAATCTTCATGCTCTCCTGAATATCTCTTTATCGCAGCATTACTCCTTAGCTTTGCTCTAATAGTATCAGTATTGCCCGAATCTTCATTAGAACAAAGCTTTATCATTGTTTCAATCATTGTGATAGCCGCTGCAATATATCTATTCTTCTCAATATGCCAATATGCAAACTCTACATACAATGCAATATTGTTTTCATCTTGATCCAGATATTCACAGAATCTATCATAAATTTCATCAAATATAAAGTCTATAACATGATTTCCTGTTGAGCCCTTCTCTTTAATTTTCTTGCAATTAGCTACCATATCCCTTAGTTCAGATAAATTATTGGTATCTACAGCAGTACATAATCTTTCCAATGCAATCTTAACATCCTTTATTACTGTCATCAATTTCTCCGTCTTTTAAAAGTTGATCCAGTAAATGTGTTGTACCAAATCTTTTGAACTCGTCAGCCGCCTTTGTCCAATCCAATAATTTTAATAGAGGTTCTTGGTTTACAATAGGTGTAATACCATCGTCTCCCTGTCCTTCAAACATACCATATGATACAAAGTCTAATCTATCTCCTTCACTCATTGACAATTTAAAAAAGTTTACAGCTAATAATTCATAGAATGCAAGTGATCTGAATGAATGTGTGATATCAAAGGATAACACATCATCCTTTCCTATATATTTTTTCGCCTCTGCAAGTCTATCAAAGTTTTCATTCATTTTTATGCTTTGTATAGTATTCAATATAATATCCCTCTTACTATTTTGCCTTATCCATTTTCAAAGGTGCTTTTTATATTAAATAAAGTTATCATTACCAATAATTGAACTTTATAATATTACGTTCTTTGTTATATAGCCAATAATATAACAGTTCAGTTACTATCTTAATTGGTAAACCATTAAGTATATCTAAATATTATAATAAGTTTTTTATAATAAAATGTCAGCTGTCATCTCATTTATATACAATGTATCTTATTATTGT
>NZ_GL622296.1:1666229-1666784 GCF_000185385.1 Lachnoanaerobaculum saburreum DSM 3986 | reverse complement strand
TACTTGATTTAAAATTGCTGTTTTAAACGGATTTTATTCAAAACAGTACTATATTTTTATTTTAATATCCTTATTTTTATAGCGATACTTATAATTACTCGTTTTATATGCTAAATCAAAAAAGTCTGTCGCTGATTGTATACAATCACGACACCCTAAAAAGCCCCATTTTAAGCCATTCTTAAAAATAGATTGACAGACTTTTTTGCCTGTAATACAATGGTCTTGAGTCGAAACAAGAGTTTTTGCCTACCACAACGGCTTAAATACAGTTGTAAGTACCTTACCTATAAGGAATGGAAACAAATCACCGATTCTCTGGTATGATACAACACGATGTAAGTACCTTACCTATAAGGAATGGAAACAAATCCATCCACCCATATCGGGATCGAAGTATTGCTGTAAGTACCTTACCTATAAGGAATGGAAACGAGATAACTTGAAACTCTTTTTCGGTTAGGCAACTCCTGATTGCAGCTTGTAAGTACCTTACCTATAAGGAATGGAAACTATCAAAGAACCACTCGTTCTCCCTTGCCTCGTCGCCGTAGT
>NZ_GL622296.1:1663248-1664353 GCF_000185385.1 Lachnoanaerobaculum saburreum DSM 3986 | reverse complement strand
ACTCAATTTTTTATAATATTCTAATATCTGAATTTTTGAGAGTACTCCTAGATTTAAAATTGCTGTTTTAAACAGATTTTATTCAAAACAGTGCTATATTTTTACTTTAATATCCTTGTTTTTATAGCAATACTTATAATTACTCGTTTTATATAATAAATCAAAAAAGTCCGTCGCTGATTGTATACAATCATGACACCCTGAAAAGCCATATTTTAAGCCATTCTTAAAAATAGATTGACAGACTTTTTTGCCTGTAATACAATGGTGTTGGATCGAAACAAGAGTTTTTACCTATCACAACGGCTTAAATGCAGTTGTAAGTACCTTACCTATAAGGAATGGAAACCCAACATCATTACTTTCTACTATACCCTTTATAGATGAGCGCTCACCTGTAAGTACCTTACCTATAAGGAATGGAAACTCAGTCTCAACTAATAACTGTCGTATTCTAAACAGTAAATCGTAAGTACCTTACCTATAAGGAATGGAAACTTTTCCTTCTTCAGTATCTCGAAGATCTGCAGATTGCTCTGTAAGTACCTTACCTATAAGGAATGGAAACTAACCTACCCAACCCATTGGCAGTCCATCAACATCTTTGTAAGTACCTTACCTATAAGGAATGGAAACTAAACTTTTTGACTGCAAAATTAACCGTAGTATTAACATTTGTAAGTACCTTACCTATAAGGAATGGAAACGATCACCAATAGGAATGTAAAAGCTACTGCCTTTGCTTTCTGTGTAAGTACCTTACCTATAAGGAATGGAAACTCTTCCATTGTAACGGGTTCGCCATCTTTTTCGCACTCTTTAGTAAGTACCTTACCTATAAGGAATGGAAACTCTTCGCCATTTTCTTTGTTCTTCTCCTTTATCTTTGTAAGTACCTTACCTATAAGGAATGGAAACATATCATATATTCTAACTTCTACTACGTTAGATAACCAGTCGGATGTAAGTACCTTACCTATAAGGAATGGAAACTGTAGGAATGTACATATCCTTACCTTTTTTTACTGCATTAACTGTAAGTACCTTACCTATAAGGAATGGAAACACTGCATTTTTCATGAAAAAATCCTCCTTTCATGAAATG
>NZ_GL622296.1:1653553-1662866 GCF_000185385.1 Lachnoanaerobaculum saburreum DSM 3986 | reverse complement strand
TTCTTCGTTTATTCCCCTAATGTCTATTCCAAATCCTTTCTCATAGTTATTTTTTATACTCTTACTTTTCAAATCATTTATATCACTTTCAAAAGAGTAATATCTCTGATTTTATAAATGTACTGAAAAAGGTATACCTTTTTGTATGACCATTTGTTTAAGACACATTCTGGGAACTGTTGATAAATCAATTCCAAACTGATTGCAAATATCTTCAGCATCAATTTTAAATCCCGTTCAATCCTAAACTGCATCAAGTATGTTTATTCAAAACACCTCTCTTTCTATTTCTTTAATCTCTTCAAATCTGAAATAGATTTTTATATTATTCTCCGGTCTTTTTTAGCACAGGAAAAGCAATTTTATTGTTTAAATCACTTTCATTGTCATTTCCTGTAGATATATCTGTAGGATAAGACAACTCATATAATACTGTGGCTTCCTTGCCTCCAAGCTTCATATTTTCAGAAAACCATTTTGCTGAAGACATATTTACGTCATTCGGATCGCTGCTTCGTTTACCTTCACCGTCCAATACATAAGGATAAGATACCTCTTTTTTATTTAGTGTATTGAAGTTTAAGACATGTTTTAAATCAGGGGCATTTTTAAATAGATCTACCTTAGCCACTTTATTATTAACATCACTTCGGCTATTTGAGCATAAAACATAATTTCCATCTTTTACTGTTCTTTCTTTATACCCATCCACTATAATTTTGACGCTGCCATATCCTAAAGGCTTTCCATGACCTATTTTGAAACAATACTTTCCGTCTTCTTCATTTTCACCTAAACACAACAGCCATAATACATGCTCTAACTGAGTTTTTGTCAAGTCTTCATAATATACAGAAAAGGAAAACGTCCCTGATTTAATACCATTTATTTTTGCATCAGCATTATTCATATCTGCATTTTCAGAAGCGTGATGCCAATAAAATTTTCTACCTCGTATATCACTTCCTTCTGCATCATACCCTTGATTATAATCACTTGTAATAGCATAAAACGGAAGGTAAGATGGATGTGGACTACGTAATGGAGATAATGAATATTTCTTAAATTCTATATCTTCATCTATAATTATATCCGAAAAACGCACACGACTTGCAATTCCCTTTTCCTCATTTTTTCCTGTTACACCAAATATTTGGCATGCGGGACAAAGATTATCTCTGCTTGTACAAGGTTGTCTTTCTCCCAAAAGTTCATCCATACCTTTTTCATAATTATAACGCCCTATACCGGCAAAAGACAAATATACCCTATCTTGCTTGGTTTCATCTTGTTTGATTTTTTTATACCATACCGGCAAAGCCTCAATCTTGCCATTTTCAAAGCTTTCAAAATCAACTTGATCATATCCATGATGAAATATTCCATCTTGATCCTTAGTCAAATTCTTATTGATTTTTTCATTTTGATATATTTTTATTGTTTCTTTTAATTTTTGATAAGCCAAATCTAAATTTTCACTTAAAATATTCGGCTCTTCTTTATCAATAAAAATACTTTCATGTCTTTTTTTACTTATATACTCACCGATATACATATAACCTTGCTTAAGTGTGACTTCGTTATTATTATCACTATTGTTTTCAGAGGATTCATTATCTATACTATTATACTCAGTACCGTATTCAAGTTCTGATTCAAGCCTGTCCTCCGGAATATCTGACTTTTTAACAATTTTCTTCACAAAATACTTGCCATTTTGAGAAGTTCTTCCTTCAAAATATATTGTGTCTCCATATCTATATTTCCTCCTAAGTTCTTCCTGAGTAGCAATACACCAAACATTATTATTATCATCATTGATATTACTTTTATAATCTCCTACTTTAAATAGGTACGCTCTGGCAGGCTTTAACACAAGTTTATTATCAACCCGCATCAGTAGTCCAGGTTCAAATGGTGCCTTTGTCCTTGTAGAAATATTTTGAGAAGATCTCGCTGTAACAAAACATGAGTTTGTCAATGCTTCATATGTACTTCTGATAGGTCCTCTTAAAGAACTTCCTGGAATTATATACCTGATATTCTCAGAATTACCTATACTCATAAATGGATATTCAACATTTTCATCATCTATAAGTCCTGTAGCTTTTTCCACATCAGGAATAAGAAGTGGTGTTTTTACAATTAATTTACAAGATATAACTCCTGTATGAAGCTTTCTATTCTCCTCAATTTCTTTGAAGCGTTTTACATCTTTTTTACTCCTTACAAAAGTATATGGATTTATTACAAACTTTTCTTTAGAAAATTCATATCTAGGCATCTTTACCTCCTGAAATGTTTGACCAATCTAATGTCTCAGCAACACTAAATTTAACGCAGCGAAAATCTTTTATATAAGCTTGACCTATTGGTGTTACACCAAAATAATGCCGAATTATTATAGCAGCCTTCCCTAAGTCATCTCCAAAAACTGATTTAGGTATAGTATACACTCCCCCTCCTGTTGATCTGACACAGTTACCTTCTAACTTTTTTGTCGTATCAATATCTAAAATTTGTTGTTGATCAAAATAATCTATCTCCGGTTTTAAATTAGCATCATTTATCACATAGTAGCAGAATTCATCTTGAAGATCCAGACGAAATAATCTTCTCTCTTCATCTTCATTAAAAATTCTGATTTCTAATAACTTATTTTCAGATATATCTATGTCTTTAGCTGACAATTTTAATGCTTTATAGCCATCTGTATTTTCATATATATCTATATCTGAAACCGGCAACTCTAATACTGTATAACAATCCGTACATTGTATCAAAGCATAACCTCTAAAATCTTTATTTATATTCAAAAAGTCAACTAAAGACTTTACTTCCAACATATTATTCCTCCACTTTGCAATAAGCTAATATATTTTTATACAGTTCACTTCCATTACCAAAAAATTCCGAACCATTAACTTTTATTACTTTAAAGATTCCTCTTCCAATAGAGGTACCTCCACCTATAGCTAAAAGTCCTTCGTGAAGATCGGAAAGAGCTACTGCAAGAGACTTTACAAAATCTAAATCTATCTCTTTATATAAATCAAAATAAATCTCCAAAACAGTTGTACCGCCATAGTAGATTTGCTCAGTAAATAATGCACCGTCTACTGTACTTCCGGTGAAACGGTCAATTGCATTTCTTGAAATAACTTTAGATACAGAGTTTTTTAGCTGACTTTCCGAAAAGAAAATTTTTGAACGTATTTTCCCATCTTCTCCACCTTTTCCAAAGTACTTAATCACATTTGGGTAAAATAATTTCATTCTATGTCCAATAGCACCTGCCCAAGTTGTTCCCGGAATTACAGGAACTTCCTCAATATCACCCGTTTCATTTTTTTGACGTATTATAAGCTGTTTCATATCAGGAACTTGCTCTACACCTTCCTTGATTTCTGTAGTATACTGACGAACTGAAATACCGCCTTGTAAAGCCAGTTCAAGTGTAATCTTTTTATTTCTTAAAAAATCTTTATCACTTTTTGATATCTCCAAGCTTCTTTTCCAACAATTATCTTTGTACATATCAAAGTCCAGCCAACTGCTTCCCTGATTTGTATTAAAAGAAAATTCTTTTTTGAAAATCTTGAAATTTCCTACTCTACCATATCCTCTACTAATCTTACTTCCAAAAAAGATAGGAATATTATGCAACACCTCTGCCAACTTATTAAAAGCATCATCTTCTTCTGATTCATTTGTATCCATATCTCTTTCTATAAATGTTCTGAAAATTATGCCGCTTTCCAATATTTCTCTATCAAACTTAGCTCCCGGTATTCCATATTTATAATCATCCAAAGCTACCCCGTCTCTTCTTGATACAAAATACTCTTCTGACTGTATATAAGCATCATACACTCTAAATTGGCTTTCCGTTATCGCTTCATTACCATTATCTCTTATATTTCCAAAATACCTCTGCGTCCATTCATCACCCATTACTTTTTTACATGCATCACGAAATACACCTGCAACAGCACTTCCGGGAATATAAGGTATTCCTCTTGAGTTAAGTACTATATCCTGATCTGTCTTTTCATTTTTACCATTTCCTATGCTTAAAGGAGAAAGAAGTGTAAACTCTATTTTTAGATATTGTTTTTTTAACATGTCTTTCATAACTTATCTCCCTCCTTCAAATCTGTATTTATAGAACCTTCTGAAAACTTATTTAGGTATTTTTGATTAGTCAAAACCTCCATCAAAAGCTCTCCCCAAAATGACTTTACTATTTCTTTGACTTTTTTATCGTTATTTTCTGCATTTATATTTCTTTCAGTCTGACAAACAGACAATATTTCCATCACTTTTCCCATGTACTTTTCTTCTTTATTACTTGTACATTTTAGAATTTTTTCACTATCTAATGTTCCTTCTTTATTACAAAAATACATTTGTAACAGATCTGTTATTTCCTTTTTCCCCTTTTCCCCCTTTATCGAATTCACTTTATCCCAAAACTTCTTAAAAGAGTTTATCCTTTCTACATTTTGCTCTATACTTTCTGTAAGCATTAGAGTAATTCTACCTAAAGTAGATGGAGACATATCAAATTTTCTTTCTGTTACCTTATCCAGAAGTCCTGACATAATACATCCATACAACTCCTTTTGGCAGATACTAGACAACATAGGTCGAATTATATCAGGTATATTTATGTTTTGTGTTGAAGGATTATTCTCTTCATTTTGATCTTGCTTTTTTTTATCTATACCTTGTATATCATAAGGAATTTTTTTACTGCAAAACATCTGAATTTCTCCATATCCCTCATGATTACGCTTTCCAACCCATGATTTATCTATTTCATATGGAAGTGTCTGCCCCTTATTTTGCTGTGCATCCTTACGGATCTTATATACAAAAACTGACCCGGATTGAATACAAGGCATTACGGCTCTCGGTAAATTCCATACACTTTGGTATCCGTGAACAATATATTCCTCTACAATACAATACGGACAGCTAGTATCACCATCCATAATTTTCCCGTCTTTTGGCTCTTCAATTATCTTATCAAATCCTAATTCATTTGCTATCTGATAATAAACTTTTTCCGGATCTACCATTATTCCTGACTCACATTGAAATACCCCCGGAGATGCCAAAGAAATATAAATCACATCTCCCGCATTTATTTCAATCTTCTTGTTTTCGCTCTTATACTTATCATTTATATTTATAATTTGGCATTTTCCATACTGAACTGTTCTTGACTTTCCCAGTATTAGCCTTGTATTCTTGAGCAAATTATATAATGTTCTGTAATGTTCTTTAGGGTATGAAATAGTACCGGCAAATACTTGTCCGGATTCTAATGCTGTCTGAGAGTACAGCAATTTATCATCTCCCCTTCTATGATGGAAAATAACTCTTTTGTTCGGTTCTATTTCCTCTACACAAATGCTTTCGTCTTCACCTATACAAATATTGGCATACTTTCCCTTCATTTTCTTAGGCTGATTACCGTTTCCCGTATTAAGATTAGAATCATTGGAAAAAGAAATCTTATCCGAATATTGCAAGGTATTTACATAGACACCTGTCTTTTTTAGTTTATTTAAAAAATATGGAGCCGGGTAGTAACTTTTATTTCCAACAGATATTGTAAAGTTTGAAAATTTTGTTTTTCCGTTTAAAAATAAGTCAAAAAAAACATCATCTTTCGCACTTGTACCGGCATTTGATAAATATGTCCCTGCCAGAGCACCTGCAAAAGTTCTTCCCGGAATAAATGATAATGTATCGTTCTTATCTCCACCTGAGATAATTAACGGATCTATATTTTGTAAAAAAACTTTTATAGTTTCCACTCTGTCTGAAAAGCTGCCATTAAATACATGAACATCATCGGATTTAGACTTGAATACACAAGTCACACTCCCTAGGCCTCTATTTCTGTTTATACCTATATTTCTGGTAGCTTTGGCTATTTTTTCCAAATTCTCTTTCCAACTCTTTTTATAGCGAATTCCTGCAGTAAACTTTAACGGTTTATCTTTTCTCTGTTCCATTACTGAATATTGATTGATTACCCTAATAAATCGCAAAGAATTATCATATGCCACGCCGTCTTTGATTCTTGTTTGTGCCTTCACTGAAGTAAATAAATCCAAAATCTTCTCTTTAGACAATAGTTCCTCAAGTATATTTTCTTTTTTAAGTTTATCTAAATTTTCACTAATTTCATTCCAATTATTTATATATCCGTTTCCAACTTGGATTCCATTACTGTTTTGAGAATTTGAATATCCAAAAATATCCTCTATAGAATTCCCTTCAACTTCTTTTAACAATTTAACCTGATATAAGAATTCTGCACTTTCTCTTAGCACACCCTTTAAACGTCTTGCCGGTAAAAATGGTAAACCGTTTCTGTCATATACCACATCAGTATCAATAGTTCCAAAAAATGCGTATCCATTGCCAATGCATATATCTGATTGTAAAGTTATCTCAAACTCTCCACAATTCCATTCGGTATTATTTGTTGTACCAACTTCATTTTTCTTTTTATTAGATGAAGATTTATTTTTAGAAGAACTATTTTTCTTTTTACTCATAAATTATATCCCCTTTCCAAAATTTATATCGTAAACTCGAATCAAATCTTTTACCAACTTGCAATTTTCAACGAAGAAATTTATCACATCATTTTCTCTCATATCATTGTCATTTTTACCTGACAGCTCTTTGATTTCATCTAAAATCTGCTGCTTTTTCTCTTTAGAACTATGTGCCAGTATACGTCGAATATCTGTTTTCATAGCATCCTCAGATAGTAGTGACGGAATAAGCAATCCTTTTACATTACTTTTTCCAAATAAAGAAAGTATTTTATTCACTCGTTCTACAAAAGCAACAGATACTACCTGTTCATCTTTCACATCTGTTTCTTTCTTGTTAACTTTTCTTTCTACTCTCCACGGTCTTGAATTATCCAAATCTCCATTATCTCTACGTATATCCTCAAGCTCCAATCCTATGCCACCCTGCAGATATTCAAAGTCTATAAGGTTCATATCGGTAAATCCATGTTTTTTCATGTATCTTTTGCAATTTTCACAACATGCTTCAGCAATTCTATATGCATCGGAGAACGGAGCATGGCTATGAAAAACGGCAACTCCTGCACATGAAGAGTATGGATAAGGTAAATCTTCTAAATACTCCTTAATCACAGCGTAGGACTCATCAGCTCTGCAAATAACTGTAATTTCATCTCCTGCACCAATGACCTGTCTTCTTTTTACCTTAAATAATTTATTTAATCTATCGTCAACAAAATTCTTCTGAATTTCTTTAGAAAATTCTCTTAGCCTATTTACACAATCATCATATGTTGTTCCAACTTCTTTCAAGCATTCTTGTACTTTGGCTCCCATATTGTTACCGTCAATATAGAAGACCGCCAACATACTGTCTTCACCCCTTGTTTCCTCAACAATTTCATCAAGTATTTTTTTATCATTCTCATCAAAATTTGAATACTCTGTTTCGTACTTCGTTCTCTTTGCCTGATTTTCTAAAGATAATTTTATATATCCACTTTCATTTGGTGTATTGATATAATAGGCAGTTAACGGATTACCTGTTCCGGGATCTGTCTGAACAATAGGAAGTGTCCCATATGGAATAGAGACCAATACACTGCCCTCTGTAAGCCTATGCTTTTCATATAGTCTGTCATAATCCCCGGATTTATCACCTGCACTCTGATAACAATCCGGATTTATATCTTCAATGTATGTACAAAGCACACGAAGAGAACCTGTATTCTTCAAAACCTTCTTTGTAAAAATCTCTGTAACTCCAACCGCTACTTCCTTACTCTTAAAAAGTAGAATAAAGTTTCCTCCGCCATCATAAACAATTTCTCCAATATATTGTTCGGATTTCATGTTTGTTTCAAACTCTTCAAAAGAAAACTTATCCAATGTCTCTTTGTTAGGATCATATCCCTTAATGGCCTGAACGTCAGGTTTCCTACGGTCGACATCCTCTGTCAAATATTTTTTTAAAATTATATTTCTGTACTCAATTGCCGCATCATATAAATAGTCTTTAAACAAGTCTCGAATTATCCAAGATGCCCCCATAATTTCTTTTATTTTCCCACTTCTATATATAAATTCCTGCTTTCCACGAATATCATACATAGCTAAAACATATTTATTTTCCATATTAGTATTCCCCTTTTATATCACCTGATTCCCTAGAAAACACACTTTCATCAGATCTGCTCAAACATCCCAAATCCCTGAGAGTTCCTTGACCCCAAACCTGTATCAAATAAAAACTGCAAGCTTTCTATATCCGACTTTAATGTAAAACTTCCTTTCCAAGCCGTTATAAATATTTCACCTCCGAATTTTGTCACATATTTATTTCCAGTCACATTAAAGTCCTTATGTGGAAGCAAAAAGATTCCTGTGCTGTTACTTTCTCCTACTACAGATTGAAATTTCCTTTGAAAGTTCTTTGTTAAGTAGTAGTTAAAGTACGGATCTGTCGGTTCAAGATAATTTGTCTTTGTTTTCTCTCCTTCACGATATGCAATATCTACACAAACAGGTGACAGCATTCTGATTTCCATCTCTTCATCCAATATCTTGGTATTGGTAATTTCATAGCGAATCAAAAAGATTCTCTGTCCTGCCAGTTCAAATACTTCTTCATTTTCCAATGCCTGCGCAAATACCTCACAGAAAAGCGGAACAGGGCTTCGTACCTCCCACTCTATAACATTGTCAAATTTTATTTTAGAACCCGACACTTGAAAATGACCTTTCAACAAGCTAAATACAAAGAGTTTGAAACTCTGTCCTTCAGTTTGAAATCCCTTATTATGCAGAAAATCTGAGAATTCAGGATATTCAGACAATCTTTTATAAATGAATCCCTGTAGAATATGGTGATATGAAAGAGGCAATACAAGTGGAGTGTCGGACTGAAAATATAGTTTAAATTCCATGTCTGCTCCTTTATAAGCTTTTTTATTTAATATCTTCTAAACTGCACAAATTCAAACAGCATTTCTTTATGGTATTTTCCTTCATCATCTTTCCACTCTTTGACATTGCGTTTACTGCAAGCTGCAACTACGTCCAAACCTTCTTTTTTCAAAAGATTTACCAATCTGAATGATAGAGTAAACTCTCCCTGTAAAAGTACTACTTTGTCATTAAGCTCTAATATCTTTTCTTTATACTCATTTGCCATGGCGTCTAACTGTTCTTCCGTGTAAGTCGGGTCTACAGCTGGAAAAGGAATCTCCTTAATGTCTCCATATGTACTT
>NZ_GL622296.1:1651622-1653154 GCF_000185385.1 Lachnoanaerobaculum saburreum DSM 3986 | reverse complement strand
GCTTAATTTTTTATAATGTCCTGATATCTGAATTTTTGAGAGTACTCCTTGATTTAAAATTGCTGTTTTAAACGGATTTTATTCAAAATAGTGCTATATTTTTACTTTAATATCCTTATTTTTATAGCAATGCTTATAATTACTCATTTTATATACTAAATCAAAAAAGTCTGTCACTGATTGTATACAATCACGACACCCTGAAAAGCCCCATTTTAAGCCATTCTTAAAAATAGATTGACAGACTTTTTAGCCTGTAATACAATAGTTTTAGGTCAAAATAGTAGTTTTTACCTATTACAACGGCTTAAATGCAGTTGTAAGTACCTTACCTATAAGGAATGGAAACATATTGTTTTAGCTCATTAATAAATTCATTTACCGCGTAAGTACCTTACCTATAAGGAATGGAAACTGGTTGTTAGTGTCAACAAACTTTTCGTTTATTAGAAGTCGTAAGTACCTTACCTATAAGGAATGGAAACCCCTTGCGGTCGATAATTTTATACCCAATATCATAGGGTAGTGTAAGTACCTTACCTATAAGGAATGGAAACATTGTCAAATCTCCTTTACCCGTTACCGATAGCTCAGTTTTTATTATTTGTAAGTACCTTACCTATAAGGAATGGAAACTCAAATTTATATTCATTCTTTTGCCAGTCGAATTCGCACGTAAGTACCTTACCTATAAGGAATGGAAACTACTCCGGTGTGGAAGAATCTGTCAAGATCCTGACCGGCCTGTAAGTAAGTACCTTACCTATAAGGAATGGAAACTACTAACAATCTATCAATAGATACATCTTTCCATTTAACCGTAAGTACCTTACCTATAAGGAATGGAAACTATGCCATTCTCTTTCAACCAGTCAGTAAAATCAGCCGATCTGTAAGTACCTTACCTATAAGGAATGGAAACGTTCATATTCCCTCCTTGGGATCTTCCGCTTTGTGCGGTAAGTACCTTACCTATAAGGAATGGAAACAGTGCAGATGTTGATAGTGTGCGGTGTAAGGTTAACTGTAAGTACCTTACCTATAAGGAATGGAAACAATAAACTATCACTTACAATTAAACCTGTAATCCACACTTTTTGTAAGTACCTTACCTATAAGGAATGGAAACAACCTCTTCACCAACATTGATAATATGTCACTACAAGTAAGTACCTTACCTATAAGGAATGGAAACAATTTCTGATTGTCATAATTCAATCCTCCCTGAAATATTGTAAGTACCTTACCTATAAGGAATTGAAACGATTTGAGAAACCCACATCCAACATTCCAATCATTCTTTGCGTAAGTACCTTACCTATAAGGAATGGAAACAGACTACATATAATTTGTACTGTGTTTTCATCCATATTGCTTGTCATCGTAAGTACCTTACCTATAAGGAATGGAAACTCTGAGAGAGCTCTTGCTACCGCAACACCATAAACTGGGTGTAAGTAACTTACCTGTAAGGAATGTACATCTAGTTTGATGATAAACAGTAACTATATTCCATATTCAACGTAAAAAAA
>NZ_GL622296.1:1630697-1649956 GCF_000185385.1 Lachnoanaerobaculum saburreum DSM 3986 | reverse complement strand
GACATGACTAAAAATTAGTCATGTCACCTCTGTCTTAAGGATATCTATTTCCCGACAGCCCCTTTTTTGATTATCTATTTTAACACATTAAAAAGCTATTGCTTTTTAAATCGATATACCACATAGATGGTAATGTCCATTCAAAAGCAATAGCTAAATGTAATACAATTAAAAATCACCTATACATACCAACATAATTCAGATGATAATACCATTAATACAAATGAGCTCTTTACCACATAATATTAAATAAAGCTATATTTGTATTATTTTTTATTAACATAAATATCTGCACTATAAATATTTGATATTCCTAAAGATGATATTTTTGCAAAAGATATCAGACGATTCAGTCCTTTCGCCAAGCTCTTATCAATAACTGTAGCTGAATATATTATGCAGGCATCCTCATTCACATCAAAATTTCCGATATTTACTCCTGTATCCAATATAGAATCTTCATTATTTCTTGCACCCAGTAACAATCCTTTTTTTATTAATATTGTCGAACCATTTATATACTCCATATTATCAGGTAATGAAACTTTTAACATAACATTTTCAACGTTTACACCGGATACATTTGTATAGTAAATACTGAACTCTAAGGTATCTCCTACACTTGCGTCAACGCTTTTCGCCCATTCTTCTGTACCTTTAAGCCTTACTCTATGTTCCATTTTTATAACCGCATCCCTATCCTCTTGAGTTATTTGAGCCTCAATTATTCTATCAAGTTCTCCGGGAGCTAAGTGTTTTTCTTCACCGGTAGATGCAGTTTCCGTTTTCGCTCCTAAGCTTGAAGTACTTTCTGATGACAAACTCTTATTATTATTTGAACATGCTACAATACATATCATTGTTAATATCATTACTATTCCTACTGCATATAATCTTTTTCTCATATTCTATACATTTACTCCCCTGCCTTAATAAATAATATCCCTATTTTATTTTTTACTTTTTTGAATGTCCATACTACTTTTTTACATTTATAGGTGTAATTTTAGTGTAAGTACTATAATCCTTATATTCATCAACATTTTTACATAATTTGTATATGAAATTTACAATAAAAAACCACCGAAGAAAACCGGTGGCAAAATCAATTTTATAAAATTATATTTAAATACAATTTAGTATAATAAAAAATAAAACCAAAAGTGATGCATAGACGTAAAAATAGATCTTGTTGTTTCTCATAACCGAAGCTAATTTTCTCTCTTCTTTATAGATCAGACATACAAGCCATACTATTACAGCTATTACATTCACACCTATAACCATCATATATGAAGTCGAATTATTGAAACACATAATTGTATATAGTGAAGTAACAGATGCTATAAAAGGTGCAAGTAACAAAAAAGCTCCTGCACATTGTGCATTGAACTCTACCGCATATGGCGATGTGGATGAAAACCATAAATATGAATACAGTCCTATAAGCACAAGACAAAACATAGGTGATATATTTCCCATTACATTATAGCTTGAAAATCCATACATAAATGAGAACAGTATTCCCATAGATGAGAAGAATATATTTACCGCTATATGTATGTTGTTGGCTATAACACTTAGTCTGGTGATTTTCAATGTATCCGGATTTTCCTCTATATCATGAAAATCTTTCATAGGCTCTCTTGTAAACAATAAGAAACTGTTTACAAATACCAGTATCAACACAAATATCAGATCTATATTTGCAACTATAGAAAAATCCTTTGATAATATAAAAGTATCAAGGTTTCCCTGTGCCTTCAAATAGCTGTATAAAGCTAACGCACATAGAGCACCTGTTATGTTGCAAAATAACGAATAACATATATGACTTATTCCAAGATCATATCTCCCACGCCCTTGTATTATTCTGTCTTTATCACCGTATTTAGCAATCATATATATGTCTTTATAAGTTAATTTTTCGTAGCTACTATTTTTTGTATTGTAAATAAACACTGCAATACCTGTATCTATGAGCCCGAAAAGCACTGTAGATACTGCAATAAATAATGTCAAAAAAGAAAACAAAGCAGGTGACAGATTTTTCATCAAAACGAATATATCTATTGCTGAAATCCTATAAATACTGAATATTATTGAGCCAAGTGTCAAAAAAACAAAACATAGAAATATATAGTTCCAATTTTCTTTTATATTGTTTATATACCTGTTTTTTACATTCGTATTTGTTTCATCAAAAGATTCCCCAATGTCATTGACGTCTAATATATTTTCCGCCACTACTGTTGGTTCTTTAATGTCCTCAGATAACACTATATTCTTGTGGCTTGACGGTAAT
The DNA here is from genome assembly GCF_000185385.1 of Lachnoanaerobaculum saburreum DSM 3986. Lineage (GTDB taxonomy): Bacteria > Bacillota > Clostridia > Lachnospirales > Lachnospiraceae > Lachnoanaerobaculum > Lachnoanaerobaculum saburreum. The sequence continues at coordinate 1,647,651 of NZ_GL622296.1, read as the reverse complement.
TCACAGTTCTCCAAACCGTACTTTAACATACGCAAAGAATAGGATTTATAGTCATCTTCTTTTAACCCTTTATGACTCGGAAAGATCAATTTTTCACGTTCAATAAACTCCCTTACTCTCTGAAACCCAAGCTCTTCATCTTTGATTGTAAAATATGTGTCAAAAAACATATCTTCATGGCTTTCAAGTTCCTTATATCCCTTTCTCTTTCCACGTTTTATCTCACTGATTCTGGGCTCTACCATATTTCCGGGTCTTACTTTATCTATAACAATGCACAATGAAGAGTAGGGGATACCCAGCTCTTCATTTATATATTTTATTATATCGCTTTGACAAATCCTACGTTCTTGCATGTACTACACCCCTTAACTCAAGCCGTTAATATATAAATATTTAGCTGATATTAAATATATCTAAATATTATCGTAAGTTTTATTTATGGAAATGTCAATATATTTCTTTTTAAACCCTAATATCCTGACTTTCTGCCAAAGTTTTGTACCCACTCAAGAGTACCGTTATTGTTGTAGCATCCGGCTCCTATAGAATCAAAGTCCTTATTAAGAATATTTTTCTTATGACCTTCTGAATGCATCCAAGAATCCATAACTTTTTTCGGATCTTTCTGTCCTTCAGCGATATTTTCCCCCCAACGATTATATCCACTAGGAAAAGCCGAAAAAAAGTCTGAACCATCAGGTCTATCATGTGAGAACAACTGCACAAGTTCATTAGCACGCAAATGTGCAGTATTCATCAACCTATCGTCCTTCTTTAATGCCGGAATCCCTCGCTTTGCTCTCTCAGTATTAACAAGTTCTATAATCTTATCTTCATACTCGGCTGTAGGTATTTGTTTAGATTCTTCCTCAGAATACCATTTTGACCAATCTAACCCACTATTATTTGTAGTATTATTGCTTGTGCTGCTGTCACCTGAATAATTATAAGTATAGATATATGTATCTGAATTATCACCTCTGTTATGATTGTTAGTTGTTTTATATGTTGAACCGCTATAATCTGAATTTGGCTGATATGCACCGGTACTGTCCACATAATATCCATCAGGTGTATATGTATCAACATCCATGCGACCGCCATTGAAAGGATTCAAATAATACCATACATTATTTAATCCAATCCAGCCCATACGCATGTTTCCGCTTGTAGTATCTAAATAGTACCAACTTCCACCATAATTTAGCCAGCCTGTTTGCATATATCCTGAAGAGCCCATATAATACCAATTATTATTTATATCAATCCATGATGACTGTACATAGGAACCGTCAGAATATTCAAACCACCAACCTATTCCGTTTCTTTGCCAGCTTCCTACACTCGCAAAAGCAGGCATTGTCATAACTACAGTTCCGGCTAACAGCGCCGATGCAAATAAAACACCCTTTCTCATAACATTTTCTCCTTTTACTATACAAAAAAACATCTACGACACATATAATGCCATAGATGTATTTTAAAACTGTTAAATAAAAATGTAAAGACGGTTACTATAAAGTCTGTCACTTTATTCCATATATGCACCCTTCATCGGGCTTTGTGCATGCTGTGCATAGAGTTTAAGCAAACCTTTTTTGTATTTACTTGTAAAGCCCTTCCAGTTTGCTTTTCTCTTTGCTAAAATATCATCTATTTCCTCCGGTGTACTTTTCTCACCGTTTATACCGATAACAGCAATCTTTCTTGCTTCTATATCAATCTCTATTAAATCACCCTTTTCAACAAATGCTATAGGACCTCCCATAGCCGCCTCAGGTGATACATGTCCTATAACAGGTCCTCTTGATGCTGCTGAAAATCTTCCGTCTGTAATAAGTGCGACACTTGAGGCAAGTTTAGGGTCTGCACAAATAGCCTCTCCTGTGTAGAACATTTCAGGCATTCCACTTCCTCCAGGACCTTCATAGCGAATGAATATAGCATCTCCCGGCTTTACCTCACCGTCAAGTTTTATATGATTTTTTCCGTCAATATACAGCATCTCTATTTCATCACACAATTCCTTTATTCTGTCCTTTTGCTCTTTAGTGGCATTTTTACATGCCGCCGCCGCTACCTCAGGTTCTAAGAGAATTCTTACATCAAACAAATCCATTGCAAGTCTATATTTATCTTCATATTTTGAAAGCCCGAGAGGATCACCGTTATCAAGTTCCGGATTCTTTACAAATGTTCCCGATCCTCTTTTTACCTCCAATATGCCTCTTGTCACAAGGCTTTTTATAGCTTCTCTTACAGTACTCCTTCCCACACCGAATCTTTCAGATAATTTATGTTCACTTGGCAATCTTGAGCCTACAGCAATCTGTTCCTGCTGTATATAAATCATAAGTTGATCCTCTATCTGAGGTACCAATAACTTCTGATCTACTTTTTCGTAATTATAAACCATAAAAAACCTCCAAAATATTATTTGTATTTATTATACATCATTTTATTATTTTATAGTATTATAATTAAACTATAGCATCCTTATATATCAATACATTTTTAAATATTTTGTCGGTATCAGGCAGATAGTTTCCTCTTTTTTTAAAAAAAGTATTCATCTGATAATATACTTTTATGTGAAAATATGCTACATAAGAGATATATTACAATTGTCCGGGAGGTATAAAAATGTTTAAAAGGAAAATATTGATATCGTTATTTTTATCTGTAGCAATTATTGCAACCGCCTGTTTTGGAAGCGGTAAGCAAAATAATACAAATAAGAATTCATCTGCTAAAAATGGGCAATCCGGAAACAGCAAAACAGCTTCCATAAAAAATACATATTGGATAGCAAATCAGGACGACGGTGAATGGAAAAGGAGTGTCGAGCTTATATTTAATGAGGACGGCAGCTTTCATTGCAGATCCACAGCCGGTGATAATGTTGAATCATCTTGTTCACATGTTGATGCCGATTCTTACACATGGGTTCAAAATTCGGATACGATAGATCTTGAGTTTAATACTGAAAATCCACATAAAAAAGTGATTTTTTACGCTCAGATTTCAAATACAGGTGATAAAATGAGTTGTTCAGATATGTTTGAACTTTCTGAGGATAACCTCACCTTTATAAAGCAGGATAAAATGCCCAAGATTACTTCAATAGAGGAAGACTCAGACAAGCTTATAGGTGAATGGGAGCTTGTTGCATGTGGTGATTTTTCACCTCATGATATGACTACCGATGATAAAACCCCATTTGAATCCACTCTGAAAATATATAAGAAAAATGATAAAATGTATGCAGATTATCATTTTGTAAGAGAGAAAGGTTACGGTAAAAGCGATATAAAGCAAATGGGCGTTTCATTTAATAAAAAACCTCTGACCTTAAACTGTATCAATGAATTCTGGAGTGCAAGCTTTGATGAGACTGTAATACCTGAGGGTGCGGATTCTAAAATAAAACTGAATGTAAATTTTGCCATTGTAGAAGACAATAAAATTTTATTAATTGAAGATGACCCTGAATCTGACTATGACGGATATACCGAGCTTGTTTACCTAAGAAAAGGTTCAAAGGAATATGAGGACAGAGAAAACTATTTTTACTATAAAACCGTTACTGTTTCTAATATAAACGAGCTTGTAAAAAACCTTAAAGCTAATACAAAAATCATACTGAAAGAAGGTACCTATAATTTCTCCGATATCAATTCAAACGAAAGTATTGATAAATACGGTGAATCCGACTCTGAAGATAATTTTTCCAACTATCTTTTATATACCGACCATATAAGACTTGAGGCCAAGGACGGAGCCGGTGTAAGTATTCTTACAAATTCTGCAACAAGTAATGTACTTGAATGTTTTGGCGGAAGTGATATAAGCTTTAAAGGTCTGACTTTCGGACATAATGTTGAAAAGGGCTCTTGCACAGGCAATGTACTTGCATTTTCCTCTTGTGACGGAGTAAGAATTGAGGATTGTAATCTGTTCGGATGCGGTACCTATGGTATAAGCTCCAACGGTGCATCAAATATATCTGTTATAAATACTCAAATTTACGAATGCAGCTATGGATTATTGGAACTTAATAATACTTATAATTCATCATTTAAAAATTGTGTTTTACGTGACAGTGAAGGTTTTAGTCAATTCGAGATAAACTACTGCGGCAATATAAGTTTTGAAGATTGCCAAATCACGGGGAATAAAGCCGAAGGTTTTCAAAATCTTTTTATAGCTGCATCCGAATCTAAAGATATAATATTTAAAAATTGTAATTTTAAAAATAACAGCTATAAAACAAAAAATAATGAAGATATACAATTTATAGACTGTACATTTGATGATAATAAATAATCTCTTTCTAAAATCGGGTGCGAATTTTGCACCCGATAATTTTCATATACAGGTCCTATGTCAAGATTTAGTACAAGTTAAAAATCCTATTAAAGCAACCTTCAGTGCAACTTTTGATTTTTTATGATACATTTCTTATTTTGTTTTCTCTACCTGCTGTATTTACAGCTTGTTTTCCGCATACACTCATCCTCCACATAATGAAGAATATACAAACTTCATATACATAAAAAGATATTGTCGCTATAATCCGGAAAACAGTACTTAAACTTTCAAGACTGAATAAGTCCTCAAGTATCATAGTAAACTCGTAGTAAGTAAGGTAAATTGTACTTACCGTATGGCGCAATACTGTTAAAATCAATATGAATCCGCAAAATTTAACAAGTGTTTTATTTTTACTTAATGCCATTATACACAGCACAGCAAATACAATACAATCATCAATTGCAGCCACAAAACTTGTAGGATATATAAATACAGCTTTAAAAAAATCAGAAAACAGAGATTCAAATCCACTATATTCGTAGAAAAAGAATATCGCCGGTATCAATGAAATAATGATAAATATCTTCGGCACAGCCAATACTATTTTGTTCTTTGAATTCAGAACTAAAAGCCCTACTATCATTACTAAAGACATAATACATAGCAATGAAGTATAAAACGGAACACCTATCATTGTTCTTTGGCTGTTAAATATGTCAACAATATAAATCATAAATCTGGATAAGATGTAAATACCTGCCGAAACTAAAGCTACTTTTTTGATATAGCTCGGTATTTCTATATTGCCGTCTTTTTCTGCATTACTATGTGTTTTATCCGGCTTATCTTTACTTAATATAACATTGCTTTCGCTTTGTACAGGTATGCCGCAAAAACCGCATACTTTACCACCATCTTCAATCTGTTTACCGCAATTTGAACAAAACATATATGTAAACTCCTTAAATTATAGACCTGAAAATATATACTACATTTTTACTATACCACTTTTCCCGTATAAAGTTGATAGTATCTTCCCTTTTGTTCCAATAAACTCTCATGTGAGCCTCTTTCTATTATTCTGCCCTGTTCAAGTACCATTATTACATCAGAGTTTTTAATGGTCGAAAGTCTGTGTGCTATAACAAATGTTGTCCTGCCACTCATCAGTGAGTCCATACCGGCTTGTACAAGCTGCTCTGTTCTGGTATCAATTGATGATGTCGCCTCATCAAGTATAAGTACAGGCGGATCTGCAAGTGCAGCTCTTGCAATGGAAAGAAGCTGCTTTTGACCTTGTGAAAGATTTGCACCGCCTTCATGTAAAAATGTATTGTATCCGTCCGGAAGTCTTTCTATAAAGCCGTCTGCATTTGCAAGTCTTGCGGCAGCCATACATTCTTCATCGGTAGCGTCAGGACGACCGTATCTGATATTTTCCATAACGGTATCTGAAAAAAGATTGGTTTCCTGAAGCACTACACCAAGAGATCTTCTCAAGTCTTCTTTTTTAATCTTTTCTATATTTATTCCGTCATATCTGATCTTACCGCTTTGAATATCATAAAATCTGTTTATAAGATTTGTAACAGTAGTCTTACCTGCACCTGTAGAACCTACAAAGGCAATCTTTTGCCCCTTGTCGGCATATAAATTGATATTATGCAATACTATTTTATTTGGGTTATAACCAAAATCCACATCCTCAAATACAATATTTCCCTCAAGCTTTGTATAGGTAAGCTTACCGTCTCCATGCTTATGCTTCCAAGCCCATACTCCGGTCCTGTCAGTTGTTTCAGATATATTTCCGTTTTTATCTTCTTTTGCATTTACTAAGGTAACATAGCCCTCATCTTCCTCTACAGGCTCATCCATAAGTTCAAATACTCTCTTACTGCCTGCCGCCGCCATAACTACAGCATTAAGCTGCTGTGAAACAGTCATAAAAGGTCTGTTAAAAGCCTTTACAAGTGAAAGGAAAGCGGCAATAGTACCTACAGTAACTCCCATATGTCCGCTTATTGCAAAATATCCTCCTACTACAGCTATTACAACATAGCTTAGGTTTCCAATCTGTGCAACTATTGGCATAAGTATATTTGCAAAACCGTTTGCCTTTGTAGAAGCATCACATAATTCATTATTTATTTTTACAAATCCGTCTATATTTTTCTCTTCATAATTAAATACCTTAACGACCTTTTGACCGCTAATCATCTCTTCAATATATCCGTTTACTTTACCCAATGTACTTTGCTGTATGCCGAAGTACTTTCCCGACATACTTGCCGCCTTACCTGAAGCCTGTACAGATATAAAAATCATAATAACGGATACCGCAGTCATAACAGGACTTAAAAATAACATAGTAATAAAAACTGCAACCAGTGAAAATATGGCATCTACAAGTTGTGGAAATGATATACCTATAAACTGCCTCAAGGTATCCGTATCATTTGTATAGATTGACATGATATCACCATGTGAATGTGTATCAAAATACCTTATAGGAAGTTTTTCCATATGTGCAAAAAGATCTCTTCTTATTACACGCATTGTACCCTGTCCTACATTTACCATAATTCTGTTATATGTAAAATATGCTGTTACACCTATTGCAAATATAACTATAAGTCTTAATATCTCATGTAAAAGCGGTGTATAATCAGGAGTAGACTCCTTTGTAAGCGGTATAATAAAATTGTCAATAATATTTTGCATAACAGATGCACTGACCGAGTTTACCATTGCAGATATAATAATTCCAATCAGTACAACTATAATACTTTTTTTATAATTTCTAATTACAAGTGAAATTACTCTCTTCATACTGTCACTTGCAACCACCTGTATAGTTTGATTGATTCCACTTTTTTCTCTGTTTATTTCCGACATTATGCACCTACCTTATCAAAATCCGCATTACCCTCTGCCTGTGCATTTGCAGTGGCCTTATATATCTCGTTGGTTTTCAGCAGATTTTCATGTGTATCAAAACCTGCCACCTTACCGTTTTCAAGCACAATTATCTTATCGGCATCCTTTATAGAGGATATTCTCTGTGAAATAATAATTTTTGTTATATCAGGTATCTCCTCTTTAAATGCTCTTCTTATCTTGGCATCTGTAGCGGTATCTACAGCCGATGTAGAGTCATCAAGTATCAGTACCTTAGGATTTTTTAAAAGAGCTCTGGCAATACAAAGCCTTTGCTTTTGTCCTCCTGACACATTCGCACCGCCACGCTCTATCCATGTATCATATTTTTCCGGCATTCTATCAATGAACTCATCAGCACAGGCAAGTTCACATGCTCGTTTTACCTCATCCAATGTAGCGTTTTCATTGCCCCAACGAAGATTATCCAGTACAGTGCCTGAAAACAACTCATTCTTTTGTAAAACTACACTTACCGCATCTCTAAGAACCTTCAGATCATAGTCCTTTACATTCTTACCGCCAACATAGACACTGCCGGCTGTAGCATCATAAAGTCTTGGTATAAGATTTATAAAGGAGGTTTTTGAACTGCCTGTTCCACCAAGTATTCCTATAGTCTGACCTGATGCAATATGTATATTTATATTTGAAAGTACAGGTTTTCCGATACCCGCCTTATATGAGAAGCTTACATTATCAAAGTCAATACTTCCGTCCGCTACAGTTTTACAAGCATTCTTTTCTGAAGTTATATCACTTTCTTCTTTTAAAACCTCAGCAATTCTTTTTGCACTTGCTTCAGACATAGTTATCATAACAAATGCGAGCGAGAGCATCATAAGTGCTATAAGTATGCTCATTACATATGAAAAAAGTGATGTCAATTCACCTGTTGTCAAGCTGCCTGCCACTATCTGATTTGCACCGAACCATGAAAGTGCAATAACACAGGTATAGACTGTAAGTACCATCAAAGGATTGCCAAGTACTACTATAGATTCAGCTTTTACAAACATTTTATAGATATTTATATTTGCCGAATCAAACTTTGATATTTCTTTATCTTCCTGCACATATGACTTTACCACTCTTATACCTGATATATTTTCCTTTACATCCGCATTAAGTGCATCATATTTTTCAAATACTTGATTAAACAGTACTGTTGCCCTTGCAATTATTAATATAAGTGCAAGTGAAAGAGCAAATGTAGCCACAAAAAATATAATCGACATACTTCTTGAAATAGTTACAGTCATTATAAGTGCAAAAATAAGAGTTGCAGGAGCTCTCATAAGCATTCTAAGTACCATCTGATACGCATTTTGCACATTTGTAATATCGGTTGTAAGTCTTGTGACAAGGCTTGCAGTGGAAAATTTATCTATATTTGAAAAAGAAAATTCCTGAATATTTCTAAACATTGCTTCTCTTAAGTTTTTTGCAAATCCTGCCGAAGCTTTTGCACCATATATACCTGCCGCTACACCGCAAAAAAGTCCAAGAAGTGCAAGTAAGACCATTACAGAACCGTATTTTATTACTGCACCATAATCTCCTATAGAAACACCTCTGTCAATTATAAAGGTCATCATATATGGAATTAAAAGTTCGAATACAACCTCACCTAATATAAATATAACTGTAAATATAGATGCACCCTTGTATTCTTTGATATGTTTTGCCAATACTCCTAACATCTTTTCTCCTTTCTTTAACAAAAAAAATTGTACAAAATGTACAATCTTTTAAAATAAAACATCTTCAATCATTTAGATAAATTCAATGCAGAAAAAGGGACTTGAACCCTCATGATATTGCTATCACACGGACCTGAACCGTGCGCGTCTGCCAATTCCGCCATTTCTGCTCATATCGCCACACAAGGCATGTGGCAATTATAATACAATTATTTATTTTATGCAAGCTTAGATTTTGCAAGTTCTGCAATTTTTGAAAACCCGACCGCATCATTTACAGCTAAATCTGCAAGTACTTTTCTGTTCATATCAACACCTGCACTCTTAAGTCCATGCATAAGCTTTGAATATGAAAGTCCGTTTAATCTTGCAGCTGCATTGATACGAGCGATCCAAAGCTGTCTGAACTGTCTCTTTCTCTCTTTTCTACCTGCATAAGCACTTGCTAAAGCTCTCATTACAGACTGCTTTGCAATTCTGTACTGCTTTGAACGAGCTCCTCTATATCCCTTTGCAAGTTTTAAAACTCTATTATGTCTTTTCTTTGCATTTAAAGCACCTTTAACTCTTGCCATTTAAAAACCTCCTAACCCTTCGTCAACTTATAGATATGGTAAAATTTTCTTCATAACCTTTGCATTTGTTGCATCCGTTACGATATCTTTTCTAAGATTTCTTTTTCTCTTTGTTGACTTCTTAGTTAAGATATGTGACTTATAAGCCTTATTTCTTACAAGCTTACCTGTTCCTGTTTTTTTAAAACGCTTTGCTGCTGCTCTACTTGTCTTTAGCTTTGGCATAATGAATCCTCCTTTTATTACAATATCTTTAAGCCTTCTTTGCTGATAAAAACATTACCAAACTTCTTCCTTCCGCCTTAGAAGGTTTGTCGATCGTTGCTACATCTGAAAGAGCCTCGGCAAAATCATCCAAAATATACTTGGATTTGAACATTCTTGCCATCTCTCTACCTCTAAATCTTAGAGTAACCTTAACCTTATTGCCCTTTTCTAAGAACTTTCTTGCAGAACCGACTTTAGTATTAAGATCATTAGTGTCAATATTTGGAGATAAACGAACCTCTTTTATTTCTATTGTCTTTTGTTTTTTCTTTGCTTCCTTATCTTTTCTGGCAAGCTCATATCTGAATTTACCATAATCAATAATTTTACAAACAGGGGGCTTTGCTGTCGGTGCAATAAGAACTAAATCCAAACCTGCTTCCTCCGCTTTTTCCCTTGCTTCATTTATTGAAACTATACCTAATTGTTCACCCTCTGATGAAATAAGACGAACCTCTTTAGCTTTTATCTGTTCGTTAATCAATTGTTCGCTAATACCTTTATACCTCCCAATTCTTTACCAATATAAAAAGGCAGATAGAAAACTATCCGCCTAAAAACATCTGTAGTCCAAATTTTTGAAAATCTACATCTAATAACAAATGCTTTAATAACAAATGCTTTTATGTGCCAAAGTCACATCTGTGCTTGGCGAGGCGAACCTGCTTTCTTTCAACACAGTTTATACTATCAGCTTTCTATTTGTTTGTCAATTGTTTTATTTAAAATATTCACAAAAATATTTCTGCCTAACAACTATAAACATAAATTTACCAATCTTTTATATTTTTTGCAAAGGTGAATCAAAACCTATAATCTCTCAAAAGCACATAGTATATCATAATTTATTTCCTCATAGAAAGCTCTTCTAAGGTCAGGGTATGAGGAATATCTTTTGAGTAAAACCATAAGCTTTGTAATGGTGGCTTCCAAGGTCATATCATAGGCTTCTATAAGATTGAAATCCTTTTTTATCTTTTGTCCGACCTGATAAATCTCCATATTTGATCCCTCATTTACCACCTGAGTAGCCATAACTATAAATTTCCCCATCTCCTGCCATTTTTCCATCTCCCCGTAAAACTTATCCAGCATATTTTCAGGAATTCCACCCACACCGAAACTCTCTATAATAATGCAGTCATAGTTTTCAAACAGATATGCAAGCATATCCTCCTTCATACCTGGAATCATTTTTAATACACATACCGAATCACTGAGTTCTACAAAAAATCTGACTCTTTCCCTCATAGGTATATATGGTATATATCTGATTATATGTTCCTCCTGTATTCTTGCAAGTACAGGAAAGTTTACACTGTGAAATGCATTAAAGGATCTTGCCGTCATCTTTTTTGCTCTTGTACCGGCAATTACATTACCGTCAAAGACCAGAACAATATTTTGAGAGTAATCATCACATGCATAAAGAATACTGTCTCTTAGATTTACCTTTGCATCCGTACTGTCTATATTTATAGGCTTTTGTGCTCCCGTAATAACTATAGGCTTTCTGGAATTTTGTATCATATAACTAAGTGCCGCTGAGGTATATGCCATGGTATCCGTTCCATGAAGTATAACAAACCCGTCATAGGAATCATAATTTTTTTCTATTGTTCTTGCTATATCCTGCCATACCGCCGGAGTTATATTGGTCGAGTCTATATTGCAAACCTGAAGCACATCTATCTCACAATATTTTTCAACTTCAGGCACAAAGGTTAAAATCTCAGGTGCCGAAAGTGCAGGAGATAATCCCTCTCCCATCTGCTTTGACGCAATAGTTCCGCCTGTACCTATTACTAAAATCTTCTTCATATAATACTTACTCTCCTTATTTTAAATCTGATTCTCTTGCATTATACCAATAAAAACCGTTTTCATTACAGTAATTTTCAATTTCCTTTATTAAATTACTGTTTGCACCGTATTCTATAAGATATACTTCCGGTATATACTTTTTTACATTAGACAAATATTCCTTAAAATACTCTCTGTCACTCTCATCCCTTTCCTTATATGTTTTATTTTCAAAATCTATATCTGTAAAAACACATTCCTGATTTACACCGTCAAATAATTCTGTTGCAGTTTTATTCTCAATGCACTTGCTTACAAATGTATCTCCTCCATTGATTATAATATCAATCTTATATTTTTTTGTCATATTTAAGCTCCTTAATCCCTGCAATATAGAAGAAAGTCCGTTAAATATCTCTTCATTCGGATAATAATAGTATACATCACAATTATCTATAAAAAACCCGTCAAAACCCTTATCCACAATATCTCTTCCAAGTTTATCCACGATTAAATTTTGCCATGCAATATCCGATACATCCACCCAATACTCATCTTCCCAATTTTCATATAGACCAAGAGTCTTTTCTTTAAACTCATTAAAATACGGACGATAGTTTTCAAGTGAGCCTATATCAAGATAGGCATATACTTTTTCATTTGTTTTATGAAGAAATTCCACACCGCTTACATCAATTGATGCAGGTTCTACAACCACCACATTATAGCCTTTTATTTTATTGATATTATCAGCACCGATAAATACACCATAATCTTTTTTCATTTGTTTTACTTTACAAAATCTATAGATTAAAAAACATATACTTAAAAAACATATACATATAAGAGCTGTATTAATTACAATCTTTTTCATAATCAAATATCTCCTTATACTTTAAAAAATGTGTAAAAGCTGTTATTTATACTTTTATAATAATATCTTAACAGGCTGCTGTCAAATATTCTACAATATATAAAATCAAATATATCCTATAAAAAGCAAAATATATTTGACATAAAGTAAAAAAAGATGTATATTATAGGTGTAATATATATTTGACAATATGTCAGGAAGGAGTTTTATGAGTTCATATAAAATAGGTTTATTATTTGGATTTACAATCGGTCTTATTGTTGCTTTAATTTTTGCTATAAAGCAAAAGAAAAGGGTGGAATATGACGAAAGACAGATGAGTATTCGTGGGAGAGGATATTGCTACTCTTTTATCACCATGATGGTATTAGGATTTACATATGCTTTTATACAAGAGGATGTACCGTTACCTGTATCACCCGGACTTGTTATAATTATAATGCTTTTATTATCAGGCACCGTACTCAATGTATATCTTATTTTTCATGATGCTTATTGGGGGTATAAATACACCAATTTTGTAAAATACATATTTATTTTTATCACATTATTTTTACTGAATCTTTTTATGACAGCAAAATCGGTAGTTGATCACAAAATGTTTCAAAATGGAATACTTGGGCTTAGCGAGGGCTTATATCCTGTATTGACCGTCTTCTTTTTACTTTTGACATTGAATGTATTATTTAAAATGTTTCTTGATAAGAATAGAAAAGATGACTGAATGAGGTATGAAAATGAAAAATCTAAGATTAAAATCCGCCAGAGCGGCTAAGGATCTCTCGCAGCAGCAGCTTGCAGATATGGTAGGCGTAAGTCGCCAGACTATAAATGCAATTGAAAAAGGGGATTACAATCCCACCATTAGACTCTGTCTATCCATTTGCTATGCACTTGATAAAAGTCTGGATGAACTTTTTTGGGATGAAAATACTGAAAAATTACCTGATACGATGTAATTACCTTGTTTTAAGTATATAAATATTTATGCCTTGTTATAAGAATATACAGATCTTATAACAAGGCAATTCTCTTTTCATATATATTATTTCTAAGGCTATCTACAAGTTTATTCAATATAGCGACTATATATTCCTTAAATCTAAATACATAGTATCGGCATCTATATATCTTTCATTTACCTTGATACATGCAGGTGTTTTTCCTGTCTTTACAAAGCCGAATTTTTTATACAGACCTATAGCTCGTATATTCTCACTCATTACTTCAAGATTTATTATTTCTAACCCACACTCCTTTGCAAAGCTGATACATTTTTCTAAAAGCATACTTCCTATACCTTTTCTCCATTCCGATTTCACTACAGTTATTCCAAAGTCAGCTCTATGGCTCATTTTATTTGGCAGATTTCTGATATCGCTGCATCCGACTATTTCCCCGTCTTTCCATGCAAGATACATTACTGATTTCGGATTTTCAACAATCCCACGAATAAATGCTTCTTCCTCTTCCAAGCTGACACCTATACCTTCTTTTCCAAAACTCAAATATTCTGTTTGCGAGCCCACTATCCCCGTATATTCTATAAGCTTTTTAGCATCTTCTATTCTTGCTTCCTTTATAATTATATCCATATTCTACCTCCCATATTATACCTATTTATAAAATATTTTATCACATAGATTGTCTTTGGACTCTACAAATTCTTATAATGCATCAGTTTATGTTCATCGCTATTTATATAATCATCATGTTTATGATAATGATTTTTTTCCGAACCAAAATGTTTATGTTTATGCTCATGCTTAATAATATGTTTATGAGTGGAACCGTTATGTGTATGAACAATTGTATGTATATGATAATGTATATGATTTTTTAGCATTGTATCATATATAACAATCGTACTTCCTATTATCATAAAAATAAGACCTGTAAAATATACTGCCGTCAGCCTCTCTCCATTTACAATAAAAGCCAAAAAGGTACCTATAAATGGAGCTACCGCATAATATGCACCGGTTTTTGCAGCTCCCAAATCTCTTTGAGCCCTTATATACATAAAGATACTAAGACCATAGGCTACAAATCCAAGCAATAGAGCAAATATTATATATTTGATTTCAGGGATACTTTCGCCTATAAAAATTGCAATTAAAAATGAACCTGTACCCGAAAAAATCCCCTTTAAAAATACAATCTCATATGTACTTTTATCTGCAAGCTTTCTTGTACAATTATTTTCAAGCCCCCAGCAGCAGGTTGCCAATATAACAAATAATGAGCCTATAGAAAACTTAAAGCTTCCCGTACCCTCAAATGAAAGAACTATACTTGATATTGTAATAAAAACTATGGCACACCAAAGCCTTAGTGTTACACTTTCCTTGAATACCAAAAGTGCTATGATTGCTGTAGCAACAATCTCAAAATTGCCAAGTAATGAAGCATTGGAAGCTGAACCTGTATTTATCCCTATCATTAAAAAAATCGGTGCCAGAATATCCAAAACTATCATACCTACCGTATATAAAAGATTTTCCTTTGTAAGCCTTTCAAATTTATCCTCCGACTTGGCATGAAATAAATACATTATTCCTACACCAATTCCTGCTCCAAGATACAAAAAAGATGCCATAAATGTAGGAGCTATCTTATCAAGCAGCAGTTTGGAAAATGGTGTATTGATTGCATAAAAAGTTGCCGCCAATAATGCAAGAATTACTGATAAAATTTTCCTGTTATTATTCATACTCAAATAAACATTTCCTTTTATACTTTATTTTTTATTTTTAATTTCCCATCTGTAATGCCCGACTATTTCATCAGCCTTACCTTTTAAATAATTTTGCTCATATGCTCTTTGTATTTTACTTCCATGATGAATAATATACGGCACACCGTTTTTATCTCTTCTGTCAGACACTATTCCGATATGCTTTTTAAAAATTACAATATCGCCTCCCTGCCACTCTTCTATCTTTGAAATATCTGTGCCAAGACTTTTTGTATTATTTTTAAAATACACCTGTAAATTTCTGACTCTACGATAATCTATATTACTGTCGGCAACTTTAATATCATAATCATCCTTATGCTCCCTTATATCCTCTGCCACAAGTTTTTGTAAATCATATCCGGCACCTTTTAGCCCCATAGCTACAACATCAGTACAGACTCCATATCCGTCATCCGGAGAACCTCCTATATAATATCTGCTCTCATACTTCGGCTTTGTCTGTACATATTCCAATGCACTTTCCAGTATATCGCTCTGATCATCAATACCGTCACCATCCTTGTCGGTACTGCTCTTAAGCTGCTCTATCTTCTTTTTATAAGCATTCCTTGGACGCTTTGTAGACGTCTCTTTATAAGAAAATCTGTTATATATAAGTACTGTTACTGCTGCAAGCACTATACCTGCAACAATTATTTTAAAAATTCTTTTTTGTTTCATTTTCCCCTATATTTATCATCAATATAAAAAATATATACCACCATCATAGCTATTGTTAAAATCAGTACTCCTATTATTGATAAAAATATAAATACCGAACTTTTATCAAATAATATAGGCAATCCCAAAGCAATCAAAAGTACTCCGAATAAAACGAGCAGCTTCCCCGTAGCATGATTATATCCTTTTACATCCTTTACCGGAGGCGGATTAACATTTGCCCAAAACCCTGCCTGCTTTTTGGAAAAGAAAGAACTGATTCCAATAGCGATTATTAAACATCCTGATATTGCCCAAATTATAAAGTTTAATAAATTTTCACTCATATAAAACGCCTCCGTTATGAATGCTTATACAATTCCGTTAACTACCAAACATCCGATTATAATAACAAACATCCGGATATATAATGCAAAATAGCAATTAAGCAAGCTTCTTGCGAATCTCTCCATCTGTTACGGCATAAAAAGTTGTTGTTTGCAAATTATAACCTGACGGGGCATGCATTCCCGCATCTAAAATTTTTTTCAAATCTTCCGGCGGAATAGAAGTATTTTCAAATTCTCTTTCTTGTTTTGACTTAATTATTACACTATTTCAGTCAGATAGCAAGATATATGATTAAAATAGTGTTCTTTTAATATTTAATTTTCTAAACTACATACATATCCTATCTAATTACCTTTTGAAAGTTTTTCTCCTATCTTCCCCATTATTTTAGTAGTAACTGTTGAATATTTGGTTGCAAACAATTCAGATTAATAACATTGAAATTGTATTGATAAGTATACAATATAATATTATAATGTTGTATGGTTCATCCGACATAACGGCTGTTAAATGTAAATAAAGTGATTGTCAAAATAAAGGGATTGCAAGCTTTATTCTATGACAAAGATTTTTGGATTAGTACAGGAGAACTTTATGGATCAATACGTTTGTAATTATCGAACTATCGGAGATATATCTACTACAGACAGCAGTTTTTTGCCGTCGGTTTATAACTTTTATAAAAATGATATTATTATGCCAAAAAAATCACAGGATGATATGA
>NZ_GL622296.1:1628756-1629283 GCF_000185385.1 Lachnoanaerobaculum saburreum DSM 3986 | reverse complement strand
CTCCTAAGATTATATTGGTTTATATACAGGATAAAGATTATATTATGTCCAATTCATCCTTTTTTGAAACTGCAATTTATGTTTATAGAGGAATAAACGCAGATGATTTTAATAAAAAAGGATCGGAGTATAAACATTATCTCAACAATATGTTTTTATTAAGTGAAGCTCTAAAAAGCTAAAATCAGAATGGCTGTCGGGAAATACTGAATTTTATCCCCACAGAATAAAATGTAAATATCCTGACAAATACAAGGCAAGGTAGTAAATGCAAATCGTCTACAGGTGCATGCTCTTGAATTCTTCATTATCATTTACCCATAGTCTAAAGCCTATGGGCTTCCTGCTTCGCTGACCTCGCAACCTACTATCTCCACAGGCGTTAATTCGGGCAGTCCCTGCCCTATCATTTTTCTTATACTACTTTTCTTAATCCTTCTGCCAATATATTTTTTGCCGCATTGATATCTCTATCGTGTTTTGTATTGCAGAAAGGACATATCCAATCTCTTACTTTTAGATCTTTT
>NZ_GL622296.1:1619733-1628192 GCF_000185385.1 Lachnoanaerobaculum saburreum DSM 3986 | reverse complement strand
ATATAATCTGATATTTCTTTTGATACTAAAAGCTTTTTTCTATACTTACATACAAAAATAGTATGATACTGTAATAAATATTTGTGTCTGTTCTTTGATTTCCATACTCCTATAATGCCGGTTATTGTATCACAAATATCTATTTTTTGCTACCTTAACCCACCGTATAAAGCCGGTGGGTTAAGGTAGCATTATTTCAAATGTTGCAATATACTCAGTATTTTCAGGTGTGGTAATATTTGGATTGTCCTGATAAAAATGCCCCTTTAATCCGATTTCTCTTGTGGCTATATCAAAATGGCAAAGCGCAATACCGAGGTCTATCTTTTGGGCATCACCGACATTATCACTTTCATATCCTTTTGTCCTTTTCTCATAAAAATATATCTTATCCCCTTCCACTACCACTCTCCAAGGTTGCCTGTTTACACCTGACGGTGCCCAACGTACCATCTGAAGCGGAATCAACCACTTTCCTGCCTCATCCTCATTTAGAGCTGTATTAAAATCATTTTTAAAGAAAAGTTTATCAAAGTTTATCCTACTGTCTGCCTTTATAGCTTTTCTCATAATATTCTCACGGATAGACTTCTTATCCGCCTTATAACCTATCGGTGTAACTGCCGGCATCATCTCACCTTCTTTAATATCCATAGCACTTTCAAAGGCTTTTCTGTCCATGGTACCTGCAATCCAGACAGTTCCAAGTCCTATCTCGGTAGCATATAGCACAAACTTCTCAAATGAATATCCAAAAGCAACCTCACCATTTATCTGCTTTTTATATTTTCCTGCTACATACTTTTTTGCACCGATAATTACAGGAGAACTTAACTTATACTCATTTGCATCCAAAAGTCTAAGCTCTATCGGAATATTAAAAGGGTTATCCGTTTTTTTTATAAATTCTTCTATTCTTTCCAATATTTCAGGAGAAATATTCTCTTCATTATATGTTCTTACACTTTTTCTTGCTTTAATATTTTCTATATTCATGTTTGACTCCTTTAAAGTAGTTATATCTTGAAAGTAAATATCTGTTACAAAATACTTTTTAAATTTTATTTAGTATACGCCTTTTTTATCTTTAATTCCTTTAGATACTCCTTTTTATCGGTACTGATGCGATAACTCTCCACCGCCTTTTGTATAGTCTTATTATGAGTCCACTTATCCGGAATGCCTTTTTCAATAAACGGAAGTATCTTCTCATACTGCTTTGCAAGTGCTGTTGCAAAGTACCATGCAATCATCATGTTTACATAATACTCGTCAGTCCTTATCTTTACTATCATTTCAGGATATATTATATCAAAATCCTCGTCCAAAAAATGCTCCATAAGCATACCTATTCCAAATCTGAGTGTATATATCTTATCAGATTTCAACCATTCTCTTATATAACAAAGCAATTCCTTATGATATTTTTTAAAAACTTTCGGTGAGAGCTGATCACATGTCGCCCAGTTGTCTATATATGGGAGAAATCTGTTTGTTTCATCAATACAGTTTTTAAAGTCCTTTATTTCAGAAATAATAATTGCATGCAGCTGATTTTCATCAAAATACTTATGTGGTAGAGCATGTAAAAATTCTACAGCTTCATCTTTTTTTATAAGTTGTTTTGCATACTCTCTAAGTTTTGGTATCCTGATACCGATAAACATTTCCTTATCAACTGTAGGTATCAGCTTACTGATAAGATCTCTATAATCCGTATCCTGCATTTTAAACAATTCATCCTTTACCTTATCTGCAATCATATACTTCTCCTTTATTTCCTGTACGTCATACAATACGGCTAATCTAAACTACAACATTTCCTCCGTCATATATAAAATTATATCTCAATTATTAAATAAATAAAACTCTTTCCGGATATATGAGAAATCTTTGTGTATAAACAGGTAGATAATCTTACAACTATTTTTTAATTGCTTCTGAAATATGAATACAAAAATGCCCTCAACCGTAAAATCGGTAAGAGCATTTTTTATTACAGGGCAACAGGAGTAATTTATCGCCTTTTGGCAAATATTATATTAAATGAGAGCAAAGACACCTCTTTTACTTGATTTTAAAACTTTATCACTCCTGAAATCAGACAAACAATACTTACTCCCCATATCCAGAAAAAACATGCCTTGATATGGTCTTTTATTTCCACTCCTGCAAGACCTACACCAAGGAAGGTGGCAGGAACTACAGGGCTTATAAAAGTTGCACAGTTTCGGCACACAACCATGGCAATGGCGGTATGAGCCGGATTGACTCCGAATTTGTTTCCGATACTGATAAGCACAGGAAGAAGCCCGAAGAAATATGAATCTGTGCAGAACATAAGTGTAAGCGGTACTGACAAAACACCGATAATTAAAGGTAAAAATCTTCCCATGGGCTGAGGGATAAATGAAGCCAGTACATTTGCCATATGTGTCATAATCTCACTGTCTTCCAATACACCTAAGAATACACCTGCCGCAAGTATAGTGGATGCCATCATAAGTGCAGGACCTGAATGGGATTTGATGATTTTATTTTGTAATTTTGCTCCGGGATAGTTCACAAAAAGAGCTACTGCACAGCCTATCATAAAAATATAAGTTGAAGCTATTGATGCTCCGCCAACACCTGTCTGATAAGAGAATCCGTCCTTAAAATATGGAGTATTTACAACAAATTGAGTACAATATTCCGCCATCATAAGTTTTCTCTGATCTGTAGTGGGTTTTGCAGCACCGGTCGCAATTTTTTTCGGATCGCCGATTGCATCTACCTCCACTACATAATCCACCTTTGTCATACTTATATGTGCCGGGAAGTTTGGGAAAGACACAAGACAATCTGTGATTGCCACCACTTTATCTGCATAATCACCGTCTACCATAGCATAGGAGAGTACACCGCAGTCACTCTTTCCTCCTATACCTCGGCAGTTTCCATAGTCATCACAGGTCGGTACTCCGATAAACGCAATATCTATTCTTTTTTCTCCGGTTTCAATTGCACGGACTCTTCCTCCATGTGAACGCATAATTGCAAGTCCCTTAAGTTTTCCGTTTGAGATTGCCTCACCGATTTTTCCACGTACGCCTGAAGACTGAATATTTGTAATAGTTCCGTCTTCAATATATGGCACAATCGGATCATGTGCTTTTCCAAGTGAACTTGCACATATTGTAATATCTTTAATCCCCATCTTATGTATTTCTTCCATAACCATATTTACAATATAGTCACCCTCACGAAAATGGTGATGGAATCCCGGTGTCATCCCGTCTTTAATCTCACATTTTACCAATGCTTCATGGATACTTTTTACCAGTTTACTGTCACTGTTATTCATGCTACATTTAGTTATCGGGCCGTCTTTTTTATATTCATATCCGTCATAATAATTGTTTCCATGAAATACTTCTTTTCCGGTTATTTTTAAAATTTCTTCCGGAATATCTCTACCAACTGCATTAATCATTTTATAAATCCCCCTTATATACTCCTGATGCTTTTGCCAACTCTATAGTTCTTTTTGCACCGTCATAAAATGCGATATCAATCATTTTCCCGTCTACAGTAAATACACCGATTCCCTGTGCCTTTTTGGAATCAATCTCTTTAACCACTTTTTCGGCAAAAATAATATCTTTCAAAGAGGGGGTAAATATTTCATGCACAGTATTTATCTGTCTTGGATTAATTATGGACTTTCCGTCAAACCCCATAAGATGAATAATCTCCACATCCTGACGGAAGCCTTCCATATTATTGAGATCGGTATATACAGTATCAAAGCATTGCACACCGGCTGCACGAGCGGCAATTACCAGATTCTGTCTTGCACCCATAAGTTCTACACCGGTTCCTGTAATATGGGTTTGAAGATCCTTTGTATAATCTCCGCCTGACAGTGCGATACCGAACAATCTGTCTGAAGCTTCACAAATATCAAGGGCTTTCATAACACCTCTGGCAGACTCAATAGCCGCCATTATAAGTACACTTCCCTTCGGCCTTCCGAATTCTCTTTCCGCATACTCCACCTCGGACTCTACCAGTTTTACATCCTGTGCACATTCCGTTTTTGGAATTCGGATTAAATCACATCCTCCTGCCACACTACAGCGAATATCCTCCTTCCAGTAAGGTGTATCAAGTGCGTTGATTCTTACCACACGCTCCACACCATGATAATCAATCTCCTGTAACGCATGATACAATGAAAATCTGGCAGCATCCTTTTGATTCTCCGCCACCGCATCTTCAAGGTCTAAAATAATGGAATCCGGTTTATAAATATAAGGATCCTTAATAAGTCCGGGTTTTTGTGCATTTAAAAACATCATTGTTCTTCTTAATCTTTTCTTATTAACATTCATGATCTAATTGCTCCTCCCCAAGGTAAGCGATCAGTCTGCTCTGATGAACGGAAAACAGCACATTCAACTCTTGCTCTGATTGTACAGTCCAATGCTCCCTTATCAACTACAGCTATTCTTACATTATTGACCCCAAGGTTATTTAATGTTTGATACACAACTTTTCTGATTTGATCTCCATATTGGTTTATTACAATGTAAAATCAATCTTACCGTCCCCTTTTTCCACAGTTACCTGACAGTCACTGGATTCAAGTGTTCCGGCCATTGCCGGTTTATTAATCTCCATTGTAACTCCCTCCTTTTAAACATTTAATGTTTTCAACTCTTATGCTTATAATAAGAAGGTAATCTTACAAAAACACTCCTAATTATCTTAATATTTATTAAGGTAATTAGGAGCAACTATGATTACTTTTTATCTCTAATTTGCTTTGCCGCCAATACAAGATTTTTAAGACTCTCATTTGTTTCTTTAATCCCTCTGGTCTTCAGTCCACAGTCAGGATTTATCCAAAGCTTGTTGCGATCAATCTTTTCAAGCATTTTGTAAATAGTAGTTTTTATTTCCTCAACAGATGGAACTCTTGGAGAATGAATATCATAAACTCCGGGACCCACCTCAGTTTTAAAGTTATTTGCCTTTAGTGAATCCAGTATTGTCAGATCCGAGCGGGATGCCTCAAATGTTATAACATCTGCATCCATATCATCAATTGCCTTAATAATATCTGTAAATTCACTGTAACACATATGTGTATGAATCTGTGTCTCAGCCTTTACTCCGCTGTGAACAAGACGAAAGGCCGGAATAGCCCAATCAAGGTATTCGCTATACCAATCACTCTTTCTGATAGGCAATTTTTCACGTAAAGCAGCTTCGTCCACCTGAATAATATTGATGCAGTTTGCTTCAAGGTCAAGTACCTCATCACGGATAGCAAGTGCGATCTGATTAGTACATTCCTTGACAGAAATATCTTCACGAGGAAATGACCAGTTTAAAATGGTAACCGGTCCTGTAAGCATACCTTTCATAGGCTTAGAGGTAAGACTTTGTGCGTAGACTGACCACTCCACCGTCATAGGCTTACTTCTTGAAACGTCACCCCAAATAATCGGCGGTTTTACACAACGTGTACCATATGACTGCACCCATGCTTTTTCAGTAAACAAGAAGCCGTTTAACTGCTCTCCAAAATATTCTACCATATCATTGCGCTCATATTCTCCATGCACAAGAACATCTAAACCTATTTCTTCCTGCGATTTTACGCACTCTGCAATCTTTTTACGATTAAATTCTATATATTCCTGCTCTGTTATATTTCCCTTACGAAATGCGGTTCTGTTTGCTTTTACATCAGAAGTCTGCGGGAAAGAACCGATTGTAGTAGTCGGAAATTCCGGTAAGTCAAACTTGGCTTTTTGAATACTTTCCCTTTCTGAGAATTCCGGTAGCCTTATAAAATCACTGTCCTTTATTTTGGCGGTTCTTTTTTCCACATCAGTATTATGACACTCAGGTCTGCCTTCAAACAGTTTTTCATTACAATGGTACAATTTTGAAGATAGGTAGTCAGTTTCTGAAAGCAATTTTAATTCCTCAAGCTCAACCAGCTTTT
The DNA here is from genome assembly GCF_000185385.1 of Lachnoanaerobaculum saburreum DSM 3986. GTDB lineage: Bacteria > Bacillota > Clostridia > Lachnospirales > Lachnospiraceae > Lachnoanaerobaculum > Lachnoanaerobaculum saburreum. The sequence goes on along the minus strand of NZ_GL622296.1, from coordinate 1,622,191 downwards.
CTTTGGCAAAGGCAAAGTGTTCTGTGTATTTTTCAGACAGCTTGTTTTCATTTTTCAAAGTATAAGGCACATGGAGTAAAGAACAGGATGTACTTATAACTGTTTCAATATCACATGCTTTCAACTCATCTATAATTGCAAGCGTATTTTTATAGTTGTTTTTCCAAATATTTTTGCCGTTTACAACACCTGCAAAAAGAATTTTATCTTTAGGAAAGCCGTTAGATTTAACAATATCTCTTGTCTGCCTGCCTTCTGTAAAATCAAGTCCGATACCGTTAAAATCAAGTGTACAAATATTTTTGTAGCAATCTCTTACATCTCCGAAATATGTACAGAGCAGTACTTTTATATCTCCCTTTACATGTAAAATATTCTTATAGATTTTTTCAAATAATTTAATATCTTTCTTATCTAAATCATAGACAAGATAAGGTTCATCAAACTGTATCCACTCAACACCAAGTTTGCCAAATCTGTCAAGCAACTCACAATAAGCTGAAATTACAGCATCTGTATAGTCTTCTGCCGCTTTACTTCCTGTATATCGAATCATCTTTAAAAGTGTAAAAGCACCTATTATAACAGGCTTTGTTGTAATTCCATATTCTTTTGCCTCCAAAAATTCATCAAACGGCTTGGTACCTACTAATTTTATTTCTGTTTCATCTTCAATTTCAGGAACCATATAATGATAATTGGTATTAAACCATTTTTTCATAGCTAACGCCTTTACATCACCTGCCTCACCTTGATAACCTCTTGCCATAGCAAAATACATATCAAGAGCAGATAGCTTTAAAGAACTGTAGCGTTTTGGAATAATGTTAAACAGTGTGGCTGTATCCAGCATATTATCATAGAAAGAAAAATCATTTGAAGGAATAAAATCAATTCCTGAATTTTTTTGAGTAATCCAAGCTTCTTTTCTTATCTCTATGGCCACATTTTGCAGTTGTTTATCAGAAATTTCTTTTCTGAAGTATTTTTCCGTGGCAAATTTCAACTCTCTCAAAGAGCCAACCCTTGGATAACCAATAACTGAAGTATGCATAAATATATCTCCTAAAATAAATTTTTTAAATGTAAAAACATTTCCATTCCTTATGATTTTATCATAGCACAAAAGAGATAATATTCGTTAATGCTTATTTTAAATGATTATCCATAGAAAAAAACTATGTCAGATAATCTTCAATATACTTTAGTAAAAGCTCCAAATATCGTTCACTGACTGTACTGAGCGGCCTATCTATTTGCTTAACGTATCCAATCTCCATAATTTCATCACTTTCAAGAGGAATAGACACAATTTCCGTTCCGTTCAAATCACTGCTTAAAATCCCTGAAGATATTGTATATCCGTCCAGCCCGATAAGCAGGTTGAATAAAGTTGCACGGTCAGTAACAATAATGCTTTTATAACTTTCCTCTACACTGTGCAATTCCTCAGAAAAATAAAATGAATTATTGATACCCTGTTCATAGGTAAGCCTTGGAAATGGGGCTAAATCACTCAAAGTAACTTTATCTTTTGCTACAAGAGGATTATTTCTGCAAACAAATACATGAGGTTTTGCTTTAAACAAAGGAATAAACTTTAAATCTGCATTTTTAACAATATGTTGTATAATATCACGGTTAAAATTACTTAAAAACAGAACTCCCAGTTCACTACGTGAAGTTCTTACATCTTCAATAATATCATTTGTTCTTGACTCTCTAAGAGCAAATTCGTACTTACTCTCACCATACTCCTTTACAAGAGCTACAAATGCATTAACAACAAATGCATAATGTTGTGACGACATAGAAAAGACCTGACGAATATTTTCTTTTTTCTTATATTGTTGCTCCAACAGTTCGATTTGTTCAACAACCTGACGGGCATAAGATAAAAACCTTGTACCTTCTTCAGAAAGGTAAATTCCACGGTTATTTCTGAAAAATATGTTTATATCCATTTCCTTTTCCAATTCAGAAACAGATTTTGATAAACTTGGTTGTGCAACAAGAAGCTTCTTTGCCGCTGAAGTAATCGAACCGCACTCCGCTATAGTTATTACATATTTTAACTGCTGTAATGTCACTGTTAATTTCCTTTCTATTATGATTTCTTATTTACAATTATCCTGCCTAATGCTTATAGTCTTAATACCTGTCTTCCTAATGTTCTCTTAAAATAAACCGAAAGGATAAATATCATCCCAAATTTCAATATTTTGCTCATTCATATTTTTACAATATCTTTATAAAACTTTTTTATTTCCTGTACGTCATCTAATACAGCTAATCTAAACTACAACATTTCCTCCGTCATATATAAAATTATATCTCAATTATTAAATAAATAAAACTCTTTTCGGATACCGGAGAGATATCAGTGTATAAAACACCCCCACATCAGATTTTTTATCCGATGTGGGGGTATGCTCTGCTATCAAAGCAGTATGCTCTC
>NZ_GL622296.1:1567353-1619683 GCF_000185385.1 Lachnoanaerobaculum saburreum DSM 3986 | reverse complement strand
GTATGCTCTCTTTAAAAAAGATTAAATTATTTATTTTAATATATATTATCTTTATATATTAAAGAGCTTACTTCTATTGTATTCTTTATACAATCTGCCAATGCAGAGTATTGTGTTGAAATCTCACATTTTATTCCCCTATAATCTGGATCAAGACAGTACATAATCTCCCCCAACACCTTTGAAATTTCCGCACGATTTATTTCGTCAATAATAAAGAGGAAATTTGGAAGTTTACTTAGGTCAAATTCTGTAATATTTTTGCTTTCTCCAATCCTTCACTCTTTCAACTCACTTTTATCATTATCAAATAAAAATAAAAGCTTATCTTTATATCCCGGATAAAAGGATAAATAATAATCCTTGTTTGCTATATCGTCAGTAACAAGTATATTCTTTCTTTTATCTCACAAATCATATTGCTGTGAAATATTTGTTGTAAATGCAGGCAAAGAAAACTTACTGATAAGTTGATCAAAAGCCTTACGCTCCTGTACTACAAAGTTTATATCTGTCAAACTGTCTATAAGCTCCTGCCAAACTCCAAGCTCGGTTCTAACTAAAAGGGTCTGTCCGCTAAACTCTGATAGGCTGACAAATTCTCTTTCATAAAGTGGATGTTCCTTTGGCATGGATAAATACATCTGTTCATGAAAAAAATAATGTGACTCAATTGTATCATCTGTTATCTGATATGTTGTAACAATAAAATCTGTATTATCCTCTTTTAAATCCGAAACTAAATCTGTTTCCTTTTTCAGCTTTACTTCAACAGCAATTTGATTTTCATTCTTCATTTTATTTATTTTAAAAGCAGGGCCTTGTGCACATACTTCACCTCTTATCACAAACCTCTCTTTATCGGAACAATTTTATTTGTTATCGGTTCTATAGGATATACACTATCTCCTTCAATGGAAATAGTTGTAATATGGCGTGTATTCCAAGCACTTGGAGCCTGTACCGGACCTATGATCAGCCGTGCTATGATTAGAGATCGCTATGACAGTACTAAAGCTGCACAAATGTTATCAACTTTAATGATGATAATGGCTGCCGCACCTATTATCGGTCCTCTTCTCGGTGGCGGGCTGTTATCCCTAGGTTCTTGGAGATTAATATTTTGGTTAATGGTAATAATAGGGATTGTTTTATTTCTTTCAGTTAATCTTTTACCTGAGACATTGGAAAAAGAGAAAAGAGGAAGTTTGTCTCTTGGTAACAGTTTCAGAAATTATGCTTTCCTTTTAAAATCAAAGAAGTTTATGGTTTATACAATGAGTGTAACCTTCTTTTATGTGGCGGTTTATGCTTTTATTACAGGTTCATCCGATATTTATATTAACTATTTCCACATACAGCCTAAGGTATATTCATTATTATTCGGTGTAAATATACTTGAGGTATCTCTTATAAGTATGCTAAATCGTCGTTTGGTAACACATTTTAATATAAGCCGGCTTCTTGCTTTGGAAGAATTCAATCCTATTGTGTATGACCCGACTATTGCAGATTCTATTGAAGGTTATAGTGATCTCTTTGTAAATCCTCAGTACGCCGGATATTTGGATATTAACCACCCTGAAAATATAGAGGATACTTTAAAAAATGCGGCGGGTGAACGTGAGATTCGTTTGATTGTTGTAACAGATGCAGAAGGAATACTTGGTATTGGTGACTGGGGAACAAATGGTGTGGATATTTCTGTTGGAAAATTGATGGTTTATACTGCTGCAGCAGGGATCGATCCTTCTATGGTGCTTCCTTTAGTCATTGATGCAGGTACTAACCGTGATGAACTTCGAAACAATCCAAATTATTTAGGAAATCGTCACGAACGTGTCCGTGGTGATCGTTACTACAACTTCATTGACCAATTTGTCAAAACTGCAGAACGTTTATTTCCTAAGCTCTATCTTCACTGGGAAGATTTCGGTCGCTTAAATGCTGCAAATATCCTTGAAAAATATCGTAAACAAATTCCAACATTTAATGATGATATTCAGGGTACAGGAATTGTAACTTTGGGCGGTATCTTCGGTTCTCTTGATATTACCGGTGAAAAATTAACGGATCAAATTTATCTCTGTTATGGTGGCGGTACTGCCGGAGCAGGAATTGCCTCTCGTGTTCTACGTGAAATGATAAATCAAGGTCTATCAGAAGAAGAAGCTTATAAACGCTTCTTTATGGTTGATAAACAAGGTCTTCTCTTTGATGACATGGAAGACTTAACCCCTGAGCAAAAGCCTTTTGCCAAGAAACGTTCAGACTTTGCTAATGCAGATAAGTTGACAGTTCTTTTGGAAGTGGTGAAGACAGTCAAGCCGACTATTCTTGTAGGAACTTCAACTCAACCTAATACTTTCACTAAAGAAATTGTAGAGGCTATGTGTAAGAATACCGAACGTCCAATAATCTTCCCTCTCTCAAATCCTACAATTCTGGCAGAAGCTAGTGCTAAAGGCTAAAGATTTAATTGAATGGTCGGACGGAAAAGCATTTGTTGCAACGGGAATTCCTTCCGGTACCGTTTCTTATAAAGGTGTGGACTATATTATTGGCCAAGCTAATAATGCTTTGATCTATCCGGGTCTTGGACTTGGTATGTTGGCCTCTGAAGCAAGTCTTTTGACAGATGAAATGATTGGAGCAGCCGCACATTCATTGAGTGGTATTGTAAATCCCGGGCAAGCCGGTGCACCTGTCTTACCACCATTTAAGTATGTAGCCGATGTTTCTATTAAAGTTGCCGAAGCAGTAGCTAAAAAAGCACAAGAACAAGGTCTAGCCCGTTCACAAGAAACAGATATGGCAAAAGCGGTTCGTGATTTAAAGTGGTACCCGACCTACTAAAATATCAATTAAATAACATAGGGATGAAGTGTACTAAGCCTGATTCTATACTGCTTAGTACACTTTTAAAATAATTTAAGAAAGGATTTGCATGAAGATATTATTAACTTCTATTGAGAGTATTATTCCAATTATTGTTATTATCACACTTGGATATATATTACAGGTTCGTGGTTGGTTTGCCGATGATTTCGGTTCTAATTTATCTCACCTTATTATGAATGTGGCCTTGCCTGTTTCAATATTTGTATCTGTTATGAAATACTTGACACTTGATAAACTTATCAGTATTTCAGGAGGACTTATTTATACTTTCGGAGCATTTATCTTGGGTTACATAGTAGCTTATATTGCTGTCATTATCTTCAAAGTTCCCTCAGGCCGTCGTGGAACTTTGATTAACACTTTTGTAAATGCCAATACCATTTTTATCGGTTTACCGTTAAATGTCGCTCTTTTTGGAGAAGAAGCTCTCCCCTATTTCTTGATTTACTATATTACCAATACAATTTCCACATGGACACTTGGTGTATATTTAATGACAAGTGACGCTAAATCAGGGAAAAGTAAAAAAACAGCTAAATTTGACTTGAAGAAATTGCTGCCTGCACCCCTTGTAGGTTTTCTGATTGCACTTGCATTCTTAATTCTTCGTATTCCGGTACCTGTTTTCGCAACTAATACATTAACTTATATCGGAAATATAGTCACCCCTTTATCTCTAATTTATATCGGCATTGTTCTTGGAAAAGCAGGTTTAAATACTATTACATTTGATAAGGACACAATTGTATCATTGGTAGGTCGTTTTATTTTAGGACCGATTATCATGTTTATTATTCTTACTTTAGCGGCAAAAGATATGCCGACAGCTGAATTCAAGACATTTGTTATTCAATCAGCGGCACCGGCCTTAGCAGTCTTACCTATACTTGCAGGTCAGGGTAATGGAGATGTGGAATTTTCAACAAATATTGTTACCCTGAGTACGGTTCTGTTTGTTGTTGTTATAACCATAATAATGATTTTTTTAGGATAATAAAATCTTATAAACCGGAATTAAACTCATTTAGTATCAAAAGATTAGAAATATTAATATTTTTATTGTATATTAACTCTATAAAAATTGTACTTTTGGTTAGTTGTGAGCTTTTATATAAAAAAGAGTATTTAATGCCTGCTTTTTTAGAAATATGCTCTGATTTATACACAAACTACCCCACACTAATTTCTTATTTATTTGATGTGGGGTACTCATATTTTATTAATCTATTTTAATTCTTTCAATACCTCTCCAATGTCCCCATCTATACAAATACTTCTGTCATTTATATTTTCAGGGCAAAATGCCTCTTTCAAATTTAAGCAGGCATAGATTGAATTTTCATTATCATATGTCATCTGCCAAAACGGATATTTTATAATAATAGGTGTATTTGCCCCTACACCAAGTTCTAAAAAAAGAACATGCAAGTTCTCATGTCGTCTTAAAAAATCTGCATAATTACTTGAAGCACAAATCCTTATATACAGGCTTTGGAGCGTCAATATATCTGTTAAAGTAAATATGCCTTGACCACCATGCCCAAAATATTTCTTTCTTTGGGAATGGATAAAAACCTCCCGAATACATATCTTTTATACCAAAAGATTTTGAAAAGTCAAAAAAACACTTTTCAAATCTTTCTCCACTATATGTAAAACCTGCCGATGTGGAAAGCCCTGCACCTGCTCCTATCAAAACAGCATCACAACTTTTGATTTCATCCTTTAATCTTTGTAACTGTTCTTCTCTGTTGCCCTTTCCATACATAGCTCTGCCCTTAAAATACTGTATGGCAGCTATTCCTTTGCTTATAGACTCTCTGTAACCGTCAGATGCTTTAAAAAAATCCATATCCATAGTTCTGCTCCTTTCTGTAAATTTTCTAAAAATTAATTCAAGACCTGAACTTATTACTTAACTATATAAGATAAATAGTTAATGTATCTAACATTTTACCTTGCTGTTAATCCAATAATGTTTTCCAATTATCTGATTCATAAGCCTCAAAACACATTTTGATTTGTTCTACAGTATTTTTCTCTGTTGCCAGCTCAGGTAATTCCGATATTGAAAAATAATGATATTCTGTGGTTTCATTATTCTCTTCAAATTTACCACCAATAACTGAACATTGAACAAAAATTTTGCATATTCCATAGGCATAGATGGGTAGATTATGTTTTGACCTGTCTTGAATGGCTATTACCTTTTCTGTGATAACATCCAATCCTGATTCTTCCTTAACCTCTTTTACTACATTTTCACCTACTGAAACATTAACATCAACCCATCCTCCCGGTAAGGACCATTTACCATCATTTTCATGTACAAGAAGAATTTTTCCATCTTCAAAAATAGCAGCTCTGGTATCAAGTTTTGGTGTCTGATAACCACTTTCATTGCAGAAAAGATCTTTAACTTTTATATTGGGAATATCTGTCATATGTGAAACTATTTCTGCGGAAATATCTCTGATTCTCTGATATCTTTCTTTATCATAAATATCTTTGCAATAATTAAGACCTGTCTGTGCAAGACTCTGTAATTCTATTGCCCACTGTAACCAACATTCATTTTTATCCATAGTTACCTCTCAAAACTCCTGAAAAATCAAATTAATTCAAGCTTTTTTACCGATTTCTTTAACTTGAATGATTTATCAGTTCCCTCTCATAATATTCCCTATCCTCATCCTTAAATACATTAAAAACAACCCTGTCCACTGCATTCGGGAATCTATTTAACCACTCTCTTACAGTCTTAACTGCAATCTGTGCCGCCCTTTTATTTGGGAAATTAAATACTCCTGTAGATATACAGCAAAATGCCACAGTTCTTAAATTGTTTTTCATACAGATATCCAGAGTATTTTTATAGCAATTCTCCAAATCCTCTTCAAGCTTTCTTGTCAAAGCCCCCTGTACAATCGGACCTACTATATGAATAATCTTTTTTGAAGGCAGATTATAGGCATCTGTTAACATTGGAACGGCTGTAGGCTGCTCATACTCTTTACCATAACGAATTTTTTGCATGTTCATTTTTTTATTGCATTCATTTCTAAGCTGTATGCCGGCAAATGTATGTATACAATTATCGATGCAACTGTGCATAGGTATAAAACAGCCAAGCATCTTGGAATTTGCCGCATTCACAATTGCATCCACCTTTAATCTTGTTATATCACCCTGCCATATTGAAATGTTGTTTTCTATTACAGGTATATCAGAAAGCTTTACTATACCGTTTTCATCTATTCTTTCCTTTAAATAGTCATCCTGAATTTGCAATACTTCATTTTTCATCTGCCTCGGCATTCTGATATTCATAAGAGATCGCAGTATCCTTTGCTTTCCCTCCATATCATCCGGTACTTTTAGATTTTTGTATTCAAGTGAATCTTCCTTAAAAGCATCTATAAGAAAATCCAGTCTTTCATTTTGATTCATATATACCTCCTGCTGTTAAAGAATATAGGCACTGCAATACTCGCACTCTCTAAGCTTTTCATCAGGCAGGTTGCAAGCTCTTCTTTGCTTTTCCACAAGCTTTTTTACAAAATCCGTGGCAGGGTTTTGCACTATCTCAGAAGGCTTATCATATTGTTCTATCTCACCCTTATCAAGTACCAAAACCTTTGTACCAAGCTTTAATGCCTCCTCAATATCATGAGTGACAAACAATATAGTGATACCTGTTTTTTTATACAAAGACTTCAATTCATTTTGTAATTGTTCCCTTGTGATAGCATCTACTGCTCCGAATGGCTCATCCATCAGTAAAATATCAGGAGATGCCGCAAGCGCTCTTGCAATTCCTACTCTTTGCTGCTGCCCTCCGGAAAGTTCTGACGGATACCTGTCCTTCATACACGGATCCAAACCTATTACCTCCATCCATTTATCCACAGCCTTTTTAGTCTTTTCCTTGTCATTTTTATTCCATAGGCTTGGAACATAGGAAATATTTTCTTCCACCGTCATATTCGGGAATAAAACACTGCCCTGTATAGCATAGCCGATACTTCTTCTTAACCTAATCATATCCGTATTCTTGATATTTTCTCCATTTACAAAAATATCTCCTGATGTAGGCTCATAAAGTCCGTTAATCATCTTTAAAGCGGTAGTTTTTCCACAACCTGAAGAGCCTACAATGGTAACAAACTCTCCCTTTTCTATTTGTAAATTCAAATCCGGTATAATTACCGTATCTCCATAACTCTTTCTTATATGTGAAAACTCAATAGCTATTGCCATAAATCCTCCTATTCTATAAGTCCTTTTTCTAATAAAAATGCCTTTGCAACATCCCTGGGCTCTTTCTTTTCACTCTCCACTTCATAGTTCATCCTCTGTATATCCGACTCATTTATCAGCTTATCAAATTTTTGCAAAGCACTGTGAAGCTGTGGATATTTATCCAATATTTCCTCTCTTACCACCATTCCCGCCTGATATGAAGGATACATTCCTTTATCATCTTCAAGAAATACAACATCCGCCTGAGCCAGCTGACCGTCTGTAGTATTAACAGGCATTACATCTATTTTACCGCTGTTTATCGCCTGATATTTAAGTCCCATATCCATATCACTTGTAGAAGCAAATGAAAGATTATATGTTTTTCTTAACATATCATATCCGTCCTGACGCTCAAAGAAGTCATATTCGGCACCAAGAATCAGCTTCCCATTCAGTTTTTGTAAATCGGAATATGTTTTTATATCATTCTTTACTGCAATATCTTTTCTAACGGCAATGCCGTAGGTATTATTAAAACCAAGCATTACATCCCATGTAAGTCCGAGCTTTTCCTGATATTCTTTTTGTAAAATATCAAATTGTACTTCACTGTATTGATTTTCATGTTTTAATACCATATTCCAGCCTGTACCTGTGTATTCCGGGTAGAGATCAAACTCACCGCTTTCCATAGCCGGTTCTATATTTGAGGTTCCTCCACCTACTCCCTGTGTAATATCTACGGATAAATTGGTATTCCTTTCTATATATAATTTTAACATCTCACCAAGAATATATTGTTCAGTCATAGGCTTTGTCGCAAGATGGATTATATTTTTATTTTTCTTTGGAAGTAATCCCACAATGAAGATACAAAAAATTAAGACAAGCGAAATAACAGCAAGTATTCTGTTTTGCTTTTTTGCAGCCTTTCCATGTATCTGCATTCTTTTTTCAACAAAACCAAGAATGAAATCTACCGCTAATGCCAAAACTGCGATAAGCAAGCTTCCTGTTATAGTCATTGCAGCATTATTTGTGGTAATGCCTCTGTAAATAGCTACTCCCAGTCCTCCGGCTCCGATAAATGAAGCAATACCTGCAAGTGCTATTGTCATTGTGACCATATTTCTGATTCCTGAGATTATAACAGGCATTGCGAGAGGTATCTGTACTCTGAAAAGTATCTGCTTTTTTGTACTTCCCATACCCTTTGCCGCTTCCAAAATGCCTGCGTCCACATTTATCATTCCTGTATAGGTATTTCTAACCATGGGTAGGAGTGCGTATATTGTCAAAGCAATAATAGCCGTGGCATTTCCTATACCTGAAAAAGGTATTAAAAATCCAAGCATTGATATAGATGGAATCGTATATAAAAAGTTTATCACTCCCAAAGTAAGTTTTGCACTTTTTTGAAACTCGCTTATAAAAATCCCTACTATACCTCCAAACACTATTGCAATCAATATGGCAATCAATGAGATTTCAATATGCTCCAACAAAAGCTTTCCAAAAAAATCCCATTTAGTACTTAATAATATCCCTATTTCCTTTATCATTTATCCTCCTACAGTACCGGAACTTACCCGAATTGGTCAATTCCTCCCTACTTGGTACTATTTCTCTATTATCCCAATGTTCAACTATCCTTCCATTATTATCTGCACGGAAAATATCCATAGTAATCCATTTTACACTGCCGTCATTTAAGTTTTGTAAAACATGTAAAAATACAAAATCTCCATCTTCTATAGCACGGATAATCTGAATATCTCTTTCGGGATTTCTTTTAAAGAAATCTATGAAAAATGCCTTAAATCCTTCCTTGCCTTCTCCTACACCTGTACTATGTTGAGTATAACTTTCTCCCATATAGCAGGATAAAACTTCCTCAATTTCTCCATCCTGTATACCTCTTATATATAAATTCTTTGCATTATTTAATTTCTCCGACATAATAATCCCCTTTCTTCAAAATGATAGCACAAATAGTGATACAAAATATTTTCACATCATTCTCCTAATGCTAAAGCAGTATTAAAAAGCTTCAAATTAATATTTGTTACTTGTTGTAATATAAATCATTACATCCGCTTTGTCAATACCTTTTAAATATAAACCAAATTATACTTTGGAAGTCCCTACATTTTAAACTATTATTTCCTTATGTTACTCTCTAAAAACAAAAAAGATGCCCTACAGGCATCTTTAACAAAACTCTTCCATACCTCTTTTTATATCTAAAAGAGTATATTCTTTCATTTTATTTTCCATGGCTTCCTGTATTTTCACCAATTTGTCATCCAGTAATCTATGTATATTCTTTCCTACAGGACACAGGGGATTCGGTGACTCATGAAAATGAAATAATCCTTCTTCCTTTACAGCTTCAACCGCCATATATATATCATAAAAAGAAATCTCCGATAAATCTCTTGTAATTTCTATTCCGCCTGTTCCCCTTGCTACAGTAATCAGACCTGCCTTTCTTAGTTGTGAAAGTATATTTCTGATAATAACAGGATTTGAACTTATGCTTCCTGAAAGAAAATCACTTGTTATTTTTTCTCTATCCTTAAAATATTCTACACATGTAAAAATATGTAATGCAATGGTAAATCTGCTTGAAATCTGCATTAAAGTCAACCCTTTCGTATAATATAAAATCCGGAAATTTATATCAGACTTCCAATCTTTAGGTATCAGTATACTATATGTCATTGTAATGTCAACAGTTACATTACTCCTCCAAAAAATCCATATTAGGCCAAAGCTTTCTCACCACATCATTGGGATACTCATCATCTATAAACTGTTCTATTACATTTCTTGCCACAGGTTGTTCTTTTCTGCCGGTTGTCCTTATCATTACCATGGATGTTACTATACCGTTACATATAAAAAATGCCGTTATTATAAAGGCTAAAACAGTTCCTGTTACAGGCGGAATCTTTTCAATTGTTTTTGATATCGGCGGATAAATAAATCTAAACCATACCAGTGCAACTATACCCCAAAAGAACATAAACAAAAGATTCGTTCTTCCGTCAATATTAAAAGGCATATATGAATAATCCCAAAACTTCATTCCAAAGAAGACTTCAGTAAACACCGAACACAGATACTCAAAAACACCCCCAAAGAAGAATCCTGAAATAAAAACAGATATATTATTCCGCCTTTTCACTCTTGAAAGTGCCACAGTAAGTATTGCAGCACCCAGTACCCATACAAGCTTATCTATATTTATACCGCTTGCAAAAATATAAAAGCTATGGCTACAACAATACATGAATTTATACAGCTTAGCTGTAAACTCCTGCCATATCTGTCTTTTTCAGACCTTATCTCTTTTTTCAATAAAAGCCTTTGCGAAAAAACAAGCCCAAGCTTTTCCAAAATAAGATAATCTATAAATGCCATCAAGAGCATTCCATAATAACTTACATTTTTACCGGATGATACTATAATTATTATAGTCATAAGTATTGCCGGTACTCCAAGTATCGGTATACCAAGCACTCCGGTACTGACATATTTTTGCTCCTTAAGACTGTAAATAGCTGTATTTATTATCCATGCCAAAATACCATATATAAAAAAATATATAATCAGATCCGCTCGGTCGATATTTGTCAACAAAGTTTTTCAAATATTTCTCCAACAAAAAAGAGGTAACCACCATTTTTGTAGTAGTTACCTCTAATCACATCTATATGCTACTTGTCATAATTTATAAGTTTTATTGTTTCTTTTTTTACATCGACCTTTACAATATCATATCCTGCGTTATAAATAGCATTTCCCATCGGTCTATTATCACTTGCATACCAATAACCCAGATATTTCCTTGCTGATTTACAAAGTTTTCTGCCTATCAGTTCTTCCACCTTTGAAAACTCAAGTTCTACTTCTCTTCCTTGTTCTTTCAGATAGTTTGTTATCGGTGAAAATCTGCTGTCTTTATGAATATACTTTTTGTCTTCCGTTTCCTCTATATATTCCGTTTCCTTTATTTCACCCTCTTTTTCTATCTCAAATTTACCGATAAAGCTAAAGTAAATATCGATCCTTTGGGTAAACTTATACCTTTTAAGTTTCTGCTTTTGAAATATCACTATTCTATCAATCAATTGATTTATCATTGATGTTGTGAGTATAGAAAAGTCAGTAAAACTCTTGATAGTCTTTATAAACTGTTCTGTATTGTCACTAACGGATTGTAATTTCTCCGTTACTTCCTCAAGTTCCAATATTTCACTGTTTAAGGTGTTTTGCTCCTCTGTATACTGAATGGCGATCTTATTAAAGGTTTCATCATTGATTCTGCCACTTGCATTGTCCTCATACAGTTTTACAAACAGCCTGTCTATTACAGCAAGTCGATTTTTATCGGCTTGTAGTTTTTTTATATGTTCCTTTTGACTTTTCTCTCTTTCTTCAATTCTTGTAGATATAACGATATTCTTAAATTCTTCCTCATTATTCTCAATGTATTTACTAATATCCTTTAGAGTTTCTAAAATAAGCTCTCTGACTACTTCTGTTCTGATATAGTGTGCAGAGCATTCATTTCTATGCTTCTGATAGGTTGAGCATATATAATTATCATACCTGACATCTTCTTTGTAATGTCCTGTTCCTTTATGATTTGTTCCTCTTGAATTGTATAGTTTTTCTCCACAATCTCCACAAAACAGCTTCCCTGTAAGTGGATTTACTGTTCCTTCTCTTGACGGTCTTCTTACGGTGTTTAATAGAGAGTTCGCAATTTCCCATGTTTCTTTGTCAATAATCGCTTCATGAGTGTTCTCAAAAATAGCCCAATTCTCTTTTTTATTGGTGTACCTTCTCTTATCCTTAAAACTTGGTTTTATGGTCTTAAAGTTTACGGTATGTCCCAAATATTCTTCTCTTCTAACTATATATTGCACTGTTGTTCCCCACCAACGATAGGGTGTGTCAAATTCTTTATTGATACGATTTCCGTAACCGTTCATAGCCATATAGTATGATGGGGAATAGACTTTCTCTTTATATAATAAATCTGCTATCTGATAGGGTCCAAGTCCACTTACAACGAAAGAGTAAATCCTCTTTACTACCTTTGCAGCTTCTTCATCAATGATCCACTTCTCTTTGTTGTCAGGATCTTTTTTATATCCGTAAATCGCATGACTTCCTGTGTGTTTTCCCTCAAGTCCCTTTGCCTTATATACCGCTTTTATTTTTCTGCTTGTATCGACTGCATAGATTTCATTGATAATATTTTTGATTGGAATACTTATATCTGTTTCCATATCGGTAGTAAAGGTATCCACATTATCGTTTATGGCAATGAATCTTACATTATGCTTTGGAAAAAACTCCGTTGTATAGATACCTACATGAAGATGATTTCTTCCAAATCTGGACAGGTCTTTTACGATTACCGTTCCTATTTCTCCATTTGCAACCCTTGTTATCATATTTTGAAATTCAGGTCTGTCAAAATTCGTTCCGGAGTAGCCGTCATCAATAAAAAATTCACACTGAAAAAAGCCACTCTGCTTGGCAAACTGGCTTAACATCTTTTTTTGATTGGTAATGGAATTACTCTCTCCCTGAAGTTCATCATCTCTTGATAAACGACAATAAAGAGCTGTTTTTCTGTTCGCTTGAATAGACATCATTTCCTCCTGTCTATCAAGACTACCTACGATAGTTTCATTATACTCCTTTTTCATGATTTTTACCACTGTTAATTGTTATTTTTCATAACTTCCTGCTTAATGATGGATTTCATCTTATCTTTCAGCTCTTTTCCATTTTTCTTGCAGAAGATATTTACGGTGTATCTTGTGTTTCCAATTTCTTTTTGAATTACCTTCGTCTTTTTATTGTCTGTATTCTCTTTTTTTGTTTTATTCATAAATTCTCCTTCCTGTAAAAATAAAAAGCGATTAGATTCTTTACTTTCTAATCGCCTTTACTCATCTATTACGTTTTGTGCTTTCTTCAGTTTTTCTTTACTTTGTATCTTTCTTCTATCTGCTCCTACAACTCTAAGTGGTAAACACATTTCTATTATTCTTGAATAAATCCTGCCAAGCATGATATCTTCCTGTTCTTTCTCTATGTCTTTGAAATTAAGGTTTGTCGTTATTATGGTCGGTCTTGCCTTTAGGTATCTTGCGTTGATTACATTGTAAATCTGCTCTAAGGCATACTCTGTGTTTCGCTCTATTCCAAAATCATCAAGTATTAGTAGGGTTGGATTTATTATTTGCTTGATATATTCATTTCTGTCAAGGTTAAAGCCGCCTTTTTGTAGGTCATTTAGTATCTGTGCGAAGTTTCTCATTTTAACCGTATAGGAATACTCCGTGATGATTTCATTTGCAATGCTACAAGCTAGGAATGTTTTTCCACTTCCTACATTTCCAAATAAAAGCAAACCTACATTGTCTTTTCTCATTTCTTCAAAATGCTTTACATAGTTCTTTGCTTTTTTGATAATGTCCTTGTCTGTGTCTTCATCAGCATTTTTAAAGGTATAGGCTATTTGATTTCTGGATATAAAGCAGTTTCGTCTTAGTCTATCCTGTTCAATCTGCTTTTCTCTAAGTTCATCCTGTTCTTTTCTCTCCCTATCACATTTACAAGCTTTTCTAATTATCATTAGCTTTTTATCTAACATAGGAATTGATCTGCCGTCTATTCTCTCATTACAAGTCTTGCAATAGATGTGTCCGTCCTTTTCATAGTGAATATCTTTGTTGTAGGTAAAATCTGTACCTTGTATTTTTGTAGTTACCATATTTTGATTTTCTTTGTTATCCATAATTTTCATTCTCCTTTTTTCATCTTAAATGGTGGAATGCGTTTTAAGGCTTGTTTTTTATCTTAGGCATACTCTGATACCTCTTTTCTCCTTAACGCTCTAAAAACACCTTTCTGCTTCATTGTATGATATTTATAGGCTGTCGCTATCCTCATAGTTGGTTGAATAGGTTTTAGAACTTCCACTTTTATTATTTATCTGTGATAGTCTTTCCTTATCCTGTTCATACCAATTAAGGATTGTTACATAGTGGTCTTGATAAATTTTCCCACTGCTTTTGATGTATCTGGAGAGTTTTTCAATCATCGTATCGGTATGACTTTGCAACTTATCTGTTAACTTTCGGTATTCTTCATCCGTTAAACGGATATTTTTATATTCTCCGTAAAAAATATGGGGTAGGTTTTGCTCTTCTATCTCTCCCTCTTTTTCTATCTCTATCTCTATCTCTATCTCTATATCTATCTCTTTCTCTATCTCTCCGTTGCAGTTTTGTTTCAAAAGGTTGCAAGGTGTTGCACCGTTGCCAGATTGCAACGCTTTTTGCTCTCGTGATTTCCTTGAACGCCTTGTGGAAGCTGTTTCTGAGCCTATAAGACTTGGTAGTTCTGTTAGAAAGTATTCATCATTTTCCATAATCACTTCCATTAAATTCTGTGCCACAAGATAGTTTACTGTAACCATTACATCATCTTCCGTTTCATCAATAGTTAATGCAAGTTCTTTTATAAAGTCTGTTTCCACCCCATCATAATATAGTTTTCCACTATCTTTTAGGCTTAATAACAAGAGTTTGAGGTAGATAATTGTGTAAGTATCTCCTCCGTATATTCTCCTTAACCTTTTTATCCTCTTGTCTATAAAGAAATCTTCTTTCAGTTTTATCCAATAATATCTTCTGTTTTCTGCCATTTATTCTTCCCTTTCTTCCAATAAAAAAGACGATAGATGTTTACTTCTACCGCCCTTTCATAAATTTTTATGTTTGTTTCGTGTTTCCATATTAGACTTTTAAGTCTTTATTGCTTAACATTCCGCTAAACATCATATGATACATATCTTTCGATGATTCTTCTATCTTGGTAATACTTGATATTTTATTTCCTGCTTCCTTTGACGAAGCTCCACAAAGATAAAAAGCTTCATGCTCTGTTCCATAGTCTATTGCAATGTACCTATCGTGATATTTTTTTCCGGCTATCTTCATCTTCAAGTTGATTGTAGGATAGCCTTTTCTAAAATCATCTAAGATGTTTTTTGTGAGCATATCCTTATTTTTTACATTATCGCTGAAAACTATAATTTGGGTATTATCCCTTGCGGCTCTTAAAAGTTCCAATGTTTTAAGTCCAATATAGTTGTCTATGACATAAATGCTTTTCTTTGCTGACTTATATATTTTTGTGTAGGCAACATCTGCCTCTATCTTATCTCCATTCATCAAGAGAAAATGTTTATATGTGTCCGGGTCTATAAAATGATCCATAACCTTTTTCAAATCTTCTTTTGTAGCTAAGGTATTCACCTTGCTATCGAGTCTTGCTATATCATTTGTATTTTGGTTTGTTTGAATTGCTATTTGAACAAATTCCTTTGAACCGATAAAATCCTGATTTTCAATAATAAAGTCTTTCATCTGCTTAAACATTCGTATTAAAGCCTTGCTTTGTTTCACTGCAAGTTCTCCCCTTAATACAGTCATTAGCATATATATTCCCTGTTCTGTAAAGGCATATGACAGTTTTCTACGCCCGCCCCAACTTGATGTCGATTTTTTCGATATCAAGTTTTCAAACTCTGACTTCGTTAACTGAAACATAAAATCATCATCAAATTTCTCCGAATTATTTTTTACTTGTTCATTAAATCTTGTCGTTGTATATCCATAAATTTCAGCAAGTTCAAAATCAAGCATCACCTTTTGACCTCTTATATCATAAATCCTACTCTTTATAGTATCTTCTTCGATTACTACGATTTCATTATGTTGTTTTGCCACACAATCCACCTCCAATATCTTTTTTATCATAATCAGCTTATAGACTATAACTATACGTTCATTTTATCTTCAAAATTTTAATTTCATCCTGCATTATACCAAAAATATCACTTCTTTTCTATCTCTCTGTTTCTTTTGACTTTGTACCTTTGTTCTTGGAATGTTCTTTAGTCCATGCTTTTTGCTGATCTTCTTTTTTGATTTGCTTTTGGAATTCCTCTATTGCCATTTTAACACTTGGCTTTTCTCCTCTTGCTATGGCTTTTTTATAGGCTATTTCTATCTCCATATTTATATCTATTCCAAAATTCTTATTTACTTCATCTACTACATATTTGATATGTTTTATTTGACTGATTTCCTCTTTTATAAATTTTTGGTTAAACATGAGATGATCTATATCGGTCTGTAACGCTCTTTTTGCTTGCTCCCATTTTTTTATTTCTATCTTTTCGCTTCCGCTTAATTTTTTGAGGATAGATTTTGCTCTGATATAGTTATCGATGTCCGCCTTATGGGAATTGTAATATTCTTCTTTGCTTGCACCAGCAATTTTACTGAAGATAGAATTATCCGCTCCCTTGTATCTATCGTATACCGTTTTATGCTCTTTCATTATTTTCGCTTGTTTGATTAGGGTTTCTATGTTCTTCATTTGCTTATTACAGTCTGCTATTTTCCCCTTATTTTCTTTCAGTCTTGTAGTTACTTCCTCTTTTTTACCCTGTATATCTAAGATTGTTTTTAGGTTATTCCTGCTCATATAGGATAAGGTGTGCATATACTTTTTAGAATCAAACTGTTCTTTTCTCATTCTGCTATCATAACTTAGATTTTTAGATAGTTCTTTTTGAATGTTATAGTAGGTTTCAAGATAGGAATAGACATCAAAAAGGTCCGGAGTTAAGTTATACTCTTCTTGTTTTTCTTTGGAAAATCCTTTCAACAAGCCTTTTACCATAGTTACCAAACTTAAAATCCAACTGCTTATTTCTGCCATTTCTTCTTTTAATTTTTTTAACTCTGTATTTAAAGCTATGATTTTTCGGTTTTGATTTCCTCTTTCTGCCTGTATTCCTTTTTTCTCCATCTGATAGCTTGCTGTTCCCAAATGAACTTGCGGGAGTTCTTCTCTTCCTTGTTCTTCAAAGGTGCGTGAATCGATTCTTTTATCTATATTATTTTTTGCTAAATACTCATTTGCTTTCTTTGAAAAGTTCTCCCTCCATTCTTTCGCTTTATCAGGCTCGTTCCAATCATTTAAGTTTACTTTTCTTGATTTGTAGTTTCCGCTTTTCAGTTTTATCTTTTCTCCCTTTTCGTCAAGGATATATTCTTTTCTGCATTTTGGTTTCCAGTTTCCTTCACGATCCATTTCTCTAAGGGTAAGTAAGATATGAGCATGAGGTTGTTCTTGATTGTCGCTTGCCTTCTTATTATGAATATTACAATCTGCTATCATCCCTTTAGAGGTAAAGTTTTCTTCTATAAACTCACTGATGAGGTTTATCCTATCTTCTTCACTTAATTCTCTTGGGAGTGCAAAGAGCAGATTTCTTGCCAGTTGTGAGTTTTTACTTTTTTCTATCTCTTCTACACTGTTCCACAAGTATTCCCTATCAGAAAATTTTTTAGGGACATGTTTCGGAAGAAATATTTTTGAAAATACAAGATCATCTATTTTAGAGTAATCCTCTAATTTCCCATATCTATTATCTCTTAATCTATCTCTCGCATTATATGCAGCTTTAGGGATAACTTTCCCTCCACCTGTTCTTGTAACAATATCTACATGGGTATGCAAACTTTTGATTTCCATTCTTTTCCGCTCCTTTCGATTTACGATTTTTGTATTTTCGTGCATAAGAAAAGCAGATAGATTTTTCTTGATTTTTTTCTATCTGCCAATCTTTATCCAATATCTAATTTTCATACTTTTAATATCCTGATGATGAAAGCTATCTTTACTCCCTTTTTCAAAGGGCGCAAAGATACACCGACTACATTCGGTGCTTTGCGTTCCTGCGGAAA
This sequence comes from Lachnoanaerobaculum saburreum DSM 3986, assembly GCF_000185385.1. GTDB lineage: Bacteria > Bacillota > Clostridia > Lachnospirales > Lachnospiraceae > Lachnoanaerobaculum > Lachnoanaerobaculum saburreum. The sequence continues at coordinate 1,601,681 of NZ_GL622296.1, read as the reverse complement.
ACCTACCGCTCCGCGAAGGAAACAAAAACGCTAAAGCATTTTTATTTGCTCAAAGGGGGCTACACTCCCCCTTAAACTTCTGTGAACTTTGTTTTTTACTGATTAAAAATCAATAAAAAACAAAGTATTAAAACCCTTTTCACTTTGCACCATCCATTTTCGTATTTAGTTTTCCTAAAAGCCACCTATCTAATCTATCTTTTTAATCTTCATTTTCTAAAAAATCAGCTTCCATATCTTCATCAAAGTTTTCCTCTTTCAGTTTGTCGGCATTATCCTTTTTATCATCAGGATTTTCTGTTTCTTTCCTATCCAGTCCTCTATCTTTCAAGTGAATTTCTGTAAGTTCCTTTAGCTTTTCTCTGTTCCTGTTATCTGATAGTACATAGTCTAAAAAGGCATAGATCAAATCATTATTTGTCTCTTCTTGCCTACCTGTAATTTCTCTTTCAAAGGCTTCAAATACTCCTCCTTTTCTTACTTTTCTTTGGGTTTCTGCACTTCTTTTGAGTTTACTTATTTTTTGATTAAGTTGCTTAGCTCTGTTTTGTGCTTTTTCAATTTTACTATTTTCTTTTTCTAATCACCCTAAAGTGTTTATCTGGAAGCGATTTAGGTTTAGTGGTTGTTTTATAACCCCAATACCCCAAAGAATCTAAGTCTGCTAATACGTCATCCGCTATACTTGAAATTGATTTAGACACATCGTAATAGCTGTATCCATCCCCACCATCGGGTTGTCTCCAGCTTGTCAAACCTATCGAATATGCATAGCAATTATAGTTTTCATAATTTGAATTCCAAGTGCCTAAAATTGTGCTATCTTTCAAAGAATATCTGGATAAATAACTCGTTTCAGGATAAATCTTTGAAAAATCTTTTTCTTTGAGTAATCCTCTTTTTATAAGAGATATTTCAAGATTTTTAAGCATTTCATTCGATGGCATATAATTAAATTGCGGCACACTTGTATCTAATTCCTCTTTTAATAACAATGGTGTATACTTGTACACAAAGGTCTCTGCTACATCTCTGTGAGTATCATAATACGTCGGCAAGGTCAATTCACCATTTTCAAGTTCAGCCAAAAGTTCTGATTTATTCATCAATAAAATTTTTTCAGCTGATAACTCAACTTCATCAGCATAACTTAATGTTTGTGGCAAAACCATAACAGCAAGTAAAATAAACGCTAACGTATACAAATATTTTTTTATTTTCTCCAACATTTCTTGATTCCTCCTTTATTTCTATCTATATTTTTCTAGTAACAATTCATATACTCTTTTCACTTCCTTTGCAAATCGAAAATACATTGCATGAGAACGACTTGAAATCCCTTGTATCCACAAATCGAAATCTGTTTTTAATATTTTTGCTATTTCTTCTTCAATTAAATATTCTTCTAATTCATCATCCACTTCCAAACCATTCTCAATAAACACTTTATACAACTTTTCTTCTGATAGACCCTTTAGTTCATAATACATATAGTCATTCATAGATTATTTGTTATTGTTTTGCGAGACAAAATAAATAGGCAAAATATTATCAAAGCTATCAAAAAAATTTTTCATTCCTTTCAACACCTCTCATTGCTTTATAATAATATTACAAAATCATCTCCGTTTTTATACCTCTGAGGATTTATATTTTTCATACAAAACGCACCTCCTCGTAATCTATTTTAATCAAGAAACCTTAACCAGTTAACACCTACAATTCTTGCAAGAATAGGTTTCTTTTCCATCCAAATCAAATACTCTATAGATACATACTCCCAATTTTGTGGCTATCGCATTTGCCACCTTTAATGACGGTGGTTCTGACTTCCCGTTTTTTTCTATAAGACTTATATATTGTCTTGTTATGTCTAAATCATCAACTAATTCCTGTTGTGTTATTTTTTTCTCTTTCCTTATTTCTTTAATTCTATTTTTCATAAGGTTAATCCTTTCTAACTATATTTAGATTATATCATTCATAAAAATATATTGCAAGTATTAATTGCTATTTTTTATTAATTTCTCTTGAATGTTAAAATTTCTGCAATATAAAAATAAGCATTTACTCTTTCCGTTCTGATTGTACTATCTTTAAAAATTTTATACAAAATGTATATTACTGTTTTGGTCAAAATATATCTCTATATTATAAAAGTTTTTCCCTTAATAATTTCGTCATAATTTCTTCCAAGTCTGTCAATTGACTTAATATACAGTTCATCTCCCTCTTTGAGTTTTCTAATAAGACTTTTATATTTTCTGGGGTTAAAGTCTTTTCCGCTTGCCTTATCAATATAGATTTGCTTCATCTCTATTCCCTATTTATAAAATAGCTGTTAATTGCCTGTTTATATTCTGTTCCTTTGTCGATACTAGTGTATTGACACGTTGATATTTACTATTATAACAGTTATTCATCCTCTGTTGTAAGCTTAGGATACAATGAGCTTAACTTCACTCTGGCATCTGCGGTTCGAAATTGCCAGTTCACTGTTGCCATTAGAGTATTGCGCTCTGTTTCCCAGGCAGCTAACTCTTCGCGAAGGATAGAAATACTTTCGATTCTTCGCGCTAAGCACTGTCTACTCATTGCATTAAGTTCTATTTCTGCAATGTTAAGCCAACTCCCGTGCTTAGGCGTATAGTGAATTTCTAAACACTTGATGATTCTTCTTGCCTCATCAGGCGTATACCTCTTATATAGAGAGGATGGTTTATGCGTGTTGAGGTTGTCCATAACAAGAATGATCTTTTCAGCGTAGGGATACATCACATCAACCGGGTATTTGATCTCTTCTGCCCAATCAAGGGCAGTACGATGTTCTCTCACACTGACATGATGAGTGCCTCCAAGTGGCTCGACAAAAGCAAAGATACTGCATGTACCATTTCGAACATATTCAGAATCTATTTTTTGATCATTGCCCGGACGCATAGGCAAGCATTGTCTTGCATCACCCAGTAACCGGTAGGGTTTTTCATCCATGCAGACAAGTGGGATGTTGGGATTATATGGGAGTTCATATACATCAAGGATATCTTCCATACATGCTATGAATTCGGCACTTTCTTTGGTCGGGATGCACCGGTAGTCGTTTTTGTGAGGTCGAAGTTTGTTTTTTTTAACGCTCTTCGGATTGCCTCACGGCTAACAGGAGTGTCAAGAACAACTCTTGATTTTTCTTCCAGTAAGCGGATCGTCCATCTGGAGTGTCCATCCGGAACCGGACCACAGGCAAGTTCAATGATACGTGCCTCTGCACACCCATCCAATACACGCCTTGCATTGTCTGAATTGACGCTACGTTTAAATGTTGTTACTTCATCAATACCACCATGAACATACTTTTGCACAGTTTTGGTTACTGTCGACATAGATACACCATTCGACTTTGCAGACTGTTCATGAGTAAGCATCTTTGCGTGCGATTCATCCAGATCAATAAGAATCTGGCATCTGCATCGAATCGTTTTACAGGTATCCTTTTTTCGGATAACAGATTTTAAATACTCTAATTGCTCATCGGTAAGTTCGATTTTATACCTTCTTGGTCTTGCCATAGGATATCACCACCATTTTTTTAGTGGTTTTAGTATATCATAAGTCAGTAACAATAGATAGGACTATTTAGACTAATATCAATATGTCAGTACACTAGTATAACGGCACGTTGAAATTCATAGTAATTCCGACTTTGATATGAACTCTTTCAGTTTATATCAAAGGCAGGAAATAAAGATAAATATCAATATGTCAAGACACTAGTATATTTTTAACCTCCTGTTTGTTTTTTTACATTTAAGATGTTATATGGATACCTTGAGTAAATATGCACTCTATATTTTGTCGGTTAGACCTGATATAGTTCCTGCCCCTGTATCTCACAGCAACGTTTTGTTCTACTTGGCAGGCTCTTTTCTGATACTTAGAAAGTCATCGCCTACTTCCCCATAAATACATATCCTTACAGACCGATCATTCAATTGTCAAAGAACAATTTCTTTATGTCTGTATGATAGTGTATTTTTGCTGTTCTTCCTGTATGTCCACAAAGTTGGAATTTAAGGTAATTTTTTCATTTTTCCACGATTGTGGAAAATATGGTATAATCCTTATGAAAATATTTGTATTAAACGGAGGCTATATCTATGAAGTGTAAAATAACCTTACAAGAACGCTTAAAAGATTTAAGAGTTTCACATAAGTTGAATTTGGAGGAATTAGCTAAACTTACGGGTATTTCAAAATCTGCTTTAGGTAACTATGAGAATGATGATTACAAAGAAATCAATCATGGCAATTTGGTTGTACTTGCACAATTTTATAAGGTTTCTACTGATTATCTTCTCGGTTTAACAGAAAATAAAAATCACCCAAATACAGATTTGACTAATCTACATTTGAGTGATAATATGATTGATTTGTTGTTAAGCGGTTCTATCAATAACCGTTTACTTTGTGAAATTGCTACACATGATAAGTTTAAGGAGCTTATGGCTGATACGGAGATTTTTATTGACGGTATTGCTACTAAGTGTTTTAATGACATAAATGATTATCTTAAAGATGTAAGGACTGAAATTATCAGTCAAAATCCTTATGTGAAATAAGATCTCCCACTAAAAACTCTTTCAGCTGCTCAGATAAGAGAAGAGGATTTCTTTTGTCATATTACCCATAAGACTTGGGATGCCATTCTAAAAGATATTCGTAAAAATCACGAACATGATATTGATAGTATCGCCGATAACGATGAAAATGTCTTGTCCGTTCAGAAAGTTCGTCAAATCATGAAATCTTCCGGAAAGAACATTGATAAGTATATTGAGGTTTTCTGTTCTTCCATGGGGATAAAATATAAAAGGTTATCGGAAAGCGAAAAAGAATCTTTTAGAAAACTGCTAAAAAAATCTCCTTCCATTAAAAACTCAGGCATCAACTTTAGGAAAAGAAAAAGGTAGTCCTAATATTTTAATCTGTGTATTTTGTTTTAACAATCGTAGGTAGGCTTGATAATTTGTATTTTATATTTGAGGTTATTCTATATTGGAATAACTTCTCTTATAGAATACAACATCCTGTAAATAGTTTCATTCTCCCCCTCTATATTCCATACTTTGATAAATCAACTCTGTTATCTTTCACCTCAATCCCCTCTGCCTCAAGCAGCTTTCTTTGTTCTCCCATTCCTCCAAAGGCAAACTCGGGAGCCAACTCACCTTTTGAATTTACCACCCTAAAACATGGGATATTATCAGGATCCGGATTTTTATGAAGTGCGTTCCCCACAGCCCTTGACATCTTTTTATTGCCTGCCATTTCTGCAACCTTTGCATAAGTTGCAACATGACCTTTCGGTATCCTTTTTACCGCCTCATAGATTCTTTTAGTCGGAGAATCTGTTACAAGGTCATAGCTTTCCGCAATCATTCTTTTAATATCATCTTCTTTTACAGTACCGTCAAGTATAATGGTATTCCAATGTTCCTTATTTTGATGGTATCCCGGCATTACGGAAGCATAAGTGCTTCTCCAAAAATCCCTCCACTCAGGGCTTACTTTTACATTTAAATTTATAAAACCTTCCTTCTCATATACACAAAGAAATGTTTTCTTGCTGTCTTTTATCCTGACAAGCTGCCACTCGGCTCTTCTAAACGGAGTATCCAAATATGTATTTTCAAATGATAAGCCGAAATTACATGCCTCTTCCTTCGTTTTCATAATAATCCTCTCTTATATTACCAATATAAAGTAACAGTTTCTAATTCTAACATTAAAACATTTATGCCTTGGTAAATTTCTCTTTTTAACAGGTATTTTCTAATTGCATGAACTGTAAACTTTTAAGAAAAATGCACTGCATTATTTTTTTATCTTCAGTCCTTTAAGGTAATTCTTTTGCTCCGCACTGATACGATTGCTTTCTATCGCTTTTTGAATAGACTTATTATGCGTCCAAGTATCCAACTTATTACCCTCAATAAACGGCAGTATACTTTCATACTGCTTTGCAAGTGCAGTTGCAAAATACCATGCCGTCATCATATTTATATAATATTCCTCCGACCTTACAGCTGCCACCATTTTAGGATATTCGCTTTTAAAATCTTCATCCAAAAAATGTTCCATAAGCATACCTATACCAAATCTTACAGTATAGGTTTTATCCGACTTTAACCATTCATATATATGTGGAAGCAAATCATTGTGATATTTTTTTAATATCTTTGGTGAAAGCTGATCACAGGTTGCCCAGTTATCCAAATAAGGCAAAAAATTTATCAACTCGTCAATACATAACTTAAATTCCTTTATCTCTGAAATTATAAATGCATGAAGCTGATTTTCATCAAAATATTTATGTGGAAGTGAATGTAAAAAATCCTCCACACCTTCCTCTTTTAAAAGTTTCTTTGCATACTTTCTAAGCTCCGGAGTTCTCACTCCTATCATATCTTCCTTTTTTACTGTAGGAATAAGCTTACTGTTAAAATCTCTATACCCTATATCCTGCATTTTAAATAATTCATCTCTTATCTCATCCAAAATCATAATATCTCCTGTTTTAATTTATACATAAGATAATATTTACTGTTGCTTCACTTTTCCTACTGCCATAAACATACTGAAATATATACCGTTTCTTTTACCCTGCATAATTATTTCATAGTCTGTCACTTCCCAACCTGTATTTTCAAAGTATGTATAAATCTCATCCTTTGAAAAGCCGTCATGACCGTCAAAATACGGAAAATCATTATGAAATTCTCTTGGTACAGTACATAAATCTATAAGATAAAATACTCCATCCCTATCAATTACTTCTTTTAAACTTCTAAGTTCAGCCTCAATATCCACGATATGATGGAACGCCTTTTGGCTATATATAAGATCATATCTGTGAACATTATCCGATAAAAAACTCTCATCATAGATAAAAATATTTTCAGTCATAAATTTTTCTTTGTTTTTTAAGAATTCCTCTCTCATGCCGCTTGAACTGTCTATACAATCTATTTTACTGAAATGCTCTGAAAGCAGTATTGCAAGTATACCGTCTCCCGCCCCTATTTCCAGTGCTTTTATCTGTGAATGAGGTTTATTATCAAATTTATTTAAAATAATTTCTTTTATATTTTCACTTGTATTCTTTCTTTGTGGAGTATTCCATCCCTTTGCAAGGGTATCAAAATAATTCTCTTTCATAAAAAACCTTTACCTTTTATAAATTTCGGCTATACATAATAATATTCATGTTTTTCTAAATAAAATTCTATTACATATATAATGATTTTATTTTATCATATAAAATATAAATCCGAAACAAATTAATATCGGATAAAATAATATAAATATAAGAAAGGAATATATGAACAAAGATAAATTACTTTTTATACTACCTGTATTTTTTATTATGATAGTTTTCCTGTCGGTAAATGTTTTTAAAAGCCGCAAGGAGGTAAGTGAAGCAAAATCAACAAATAATATTGAAGCAAACAAAAAGATGGAAAATATAAAGCAATCTGCTCAATACAAAGAAATCTATCTTGCAGGTGGATGTTTTTGGGGGCTTGAAGCCTATATGCAAAAGATAAACGGTATTGAAGATGCTGTAAGCGGTTATGCCAATGGGAAAACTGAAAATCCCGGCTATAAAGATCTTCATAACAGCGGGCATGCCGAAACTGTAAAGGTAGTATATAATCCCGAAATAATCAGTCTTGAAGATATATTGGCATATTATCTTAGAGTGGTTGATCCTGTCAGTATAAATAAACAGGGCAATGATACGGGTTCACAATATCGAAGCGGAATATATTATACTGATAATGATGATAAGAAAATAATAGATAAGGTTTTGGAAAATGAGCAGACAAAGTATGATAAACCCATTGCAATAGAGGTTCAAACCCTAAAGCAATTTTATGATGCTGAGGAATATCATCAGGATTATCTTACAAAAAATCCTACAGGCTATTGTCATATAGACCTCTCACTTGCGGATAAGCCTTTGTCTGAAAATGAAAAAATACATTCTGAGGACAAGCCTTTGATTGATCCATCAAAATATCCGAGACCTTCCGATGAAGAACTTAAAAAATCACTTAACAGTATTCAGTATAGCGTTGCTATTCAAAACAATACCGAAAGAGCATTTTCAAATGAATACTGGAATAATTTTGAAAAAGGTATATATGTAGATATCACAACAAAGGAGCCGCTTTTTTCATCCACAGATAAATTTGAGTCAGGATGTGGCTGGCCGAGTTTCTCTAAACCTATTGATAAAGATGTGGTAAAATATAATGAAGACAACAGCTTTAATATGACAAGAACCGAGGTAAGAAGCAGAAGCGGAGACGCACATTTAGGACATGTTTTTGATGACGGTCCAAAGGATCAGGGTGGAAAAAGATACTGTATCAACAGCGCTTCTCTTGAATTTATTCCATACTCACAGATGGATGAAAGAGGTTATGGCTATTTAAAGTACTTAGTTGAATAATATTGCAAATTATGGAGAGATGATGTATAAGCTGCTTATAGTTGATGACGAACCGATAATCAGGCGAGGGATTAAAACCCTCGCCATATTGTCTGAAATAGGTATAGATGAGATATTTGAAGCCGGTAATGCTGATAAATGCCTGGAGACAGTAGATAAAGAGCATATTGATATTATAATGCTTGATATAAATATGCCAAATACCGACGGGCTTACTCTTGCCAAAATACTTAAAGAAAAAAACAAAAAAATCGCAATTATTATGATTACAGGTTATGACTATTTTGAATATATGCAAACCGCAATCAGAATAGGAGTGGATGATTACCTTTTAAAGCCTGTAAACAAAACAGATATAGAACTTGTTCTCAGGCGAATAATAGATAAGATAAAAACAAATATAGTTAAGGATAAGCTTATGGAGCTTCATTCAGAATATGAGAATATATCCTATGACAATTCAAGCTTTAAAGCTGTAAAGGAATATATGAAAAAAAATATTTTTGACTCTAAGCTTTCACTAGGACTTATGGCTGAAGAACTTGGGTTTAACAGCAGCTATCTAAGCGGCATAATAAAGCAGATTTATGGTATACCTTTTCAGGAATATGTAGGTATTAAAAGGATGGAGCAGGCAAAAATACTTTGTCTCTCCACCGACATGAAAAATTATGAGATAGCGGAAAAAATAGGATATGATGATGTGAATTATTTTACAAACAAATTCAAAAAAACTTTCGGCATTACTCCAAAGCAGTTTAAACAGGGGATAAAATTAAATGAAAACTGAATTAAATTTTTTTTCAAAGCTTCATGTAAGGATTTCCCTTACATTTTTATTGTTTTCTCTGTCTATAATACTTCTGCTCTCAGGCAGTATATATCATTTTACATCAGATATGCTGATTAAAAATGATGTAGTGCGTACAAGAACCATGGTAAATCAAACAGGTGAGTATATATCCTCTTACCTTAAAAAACTTAGAGATTTCAGCAATATTATTGCAGAACATAAGGATATAAAATCCGCTCTTGCTAAATCTTCTCCCGAAGCTTTGGAGTCCATTTCATCACTTATACACCTTGCAAAAGAAGTTGATGAAAATATAAGTGCCGTGGCGGTTATTTCTAAAAACGGCTTTGCAATTACCGGTGACAGTGATATGAGTATTACGCTTTCAGAAGATATGATGGATGAAGAATGGTATAAAAAAGCCCTTGCATCAAATCGCATGCCTATGCTTTCAAAAACAGGACACAGTGCATTTGCATCGGATAAAGGAGCATGGACAATCTCAGTATACAGAGAAATTACAGGGCAGAATAATGAACATCTTGGGGTAGTACTTATTGATATTTCCTATAATTTTATAGAAGATTATATCAAAAATCTTGATCTCGGAAAAAGTGGTTATGTATATATAATGTCTGAAACAGGCGATATTATCTATCATCCTAATGAAGATATATTTAATGATACTAAAAAAAGTGAAGAGCTTAAATCTCTTATGGACGGCGATATAACAGACGGTAAGGTGGTTTATGAGGGTATAATAAATAATTCATCCTGGAAACTTTTTGGAGTTGCATCTTCGGATAATTTAAAAATCCTCCAAAAAAATCTGACTAAAAATATTCTTATTTTGTCCTGTATCCTTATAATACTAAGTTTATTTATAGGTATAATAGCCTCTAAAATACTAAGTGAACCTATTACACGCCTTAAGATTGCCATGATAGATATGGATAAAAAATGGACTCATATAAAAATATCCACGAATATAACTGAAGTGTCGGAGCTTGAAAATGAATACAACAGACTTATTGACAGAATAAAAGCTCTTACAGAGAATATAACAAAAGAGGAAAAGGCAAGAAGAGTTTTTGAACTTAAAATGTTACAAAGTCAAATAAATCCTCATTTTTTATATAATACTCTGGATACAATACTCTGGCTTTCGGAACTAAATGAAAATGAAGCGGTAATTAAAGTTACTTCCGCCCTTGGTAAGCTTTTAAGATTTTCCTTAAGTACCGATCTTGATTTTGTCAGCATTAAGGATGAAATCGAGCATGTAAAAAATTATCTTGAAATACAAAAAAATCAGATATGAGGATATGCTTGTATATGAAATAGATTCTATTGATAATTTAAAGGATGCTTTTATCCCCAAACTTATTATTCAGCCCATAGTTGAAAATGCAATATATCACGGACTTCGCCCAAATGGTGGGGGCAAGATAAATATCTCTTTTGAAAGCTTTGATAATGATATTATTATAATCGTATCTGATAATGGTAAGGGTTTTGATACCGAAAAGCTAAAAGAAGACAGTCCTTCCGATAATAAAATTTATCTGGGCGGCATAGGGATTAAAAATGTTGACCACAGAATCAAACTTCTTTGCGGCGATAATTATGGCATAAGCATAAAGTCCGCACCCGGTATGGGAACAAAGGTCATTATAAAACTTAGAGAAAAGAGCTCATAATAACAGGCCGGAGGTTCACCCTTCGACCTGTTTTTAATACAATATTATTTTTTATTAATTGAAGCCACTAAAGCATCTACCAATGCATCCATATCGCTTTCATTGTTCTCTCTGTATGAAGAAGTTACACTCACCTCATCATCTAAAATATCCATATGCTTTAAGTTTTCAAGTTCAGCCTTCATAAGATTGCCTGAATTTGGTGCCCATGAGCCGTTTTCTATAACAGCACATGTTCTCTATTTTTCTCCATCATACTCCGATATAAGTTTTTTAAATATATCTATAGATTTTTCTATTTTTTCCGTTTCAACACAGAATGACAGCCTGACATACTCCTTCATACCGAAGCCCTCCCCCGGTACCAGCAGCATATTATATTTTTTTGCTCTCTCACAAAAATCTACACCGTCATTATTTGGGGATTTGATAAACATATAAAAAGCTCCGTCAGGATTTGCTACCGTATATCTCATCTTCAGTAATTCTTTAAATAAAATATTTCTGTTGGTTCTATATACACCTATATTCGGTTCTACATCCACACAGCTTTTTACTACATACTGAAACATAGAAGGTGCGCATACATATCCAAGGACTCTGGCGGCACCGCCTACAGCCGCAAAGACATCTTCATGATTTTTCACCTTATTCGGTACCAGAATATATCCTATTCTCTCACCCGGAAGTGAAAGAGATTTTGACCATGAATATGCCACCAAGGTATTATTATATAGATTCGGCAAAAACTCAGGCTTTTCATCTGTAAATACAAGTTCTCTGTACGGCTCGTCACTTATAAGAAATATAGGATGAGAGTACTCATTTTGTTTTCTCTCCAGAAGTTCTGTAAGTGCCGATAAGTTTTCCTTAGGATAGATTACACCTGACGGATTATTTGGAGAATTTATAAGTATTGCCTTTGTATTTTCATTTATTTTATTCTCAATTTCAGAGATATCAAGACAAAGATTTTCACTGCATTTTGCAAATACCGGCTTACCTCCCTGCCCCTCTATAAATACCTTATATTCAGGGAAATACGGAATATTTACTATTATCTCATCATTAGGCTCTATAATCGCTTTAAATATAATATTAAGTGAGGCGGAGGCACCACAGGTCATAAAAATATTTTTGTCTGTATAGTCGGTAAAAAAGCGCTTATTCAAATTTTTAGCAACTGCAAGCCTTGTATCAGTATCACCGGCTGATGAAGTATAACTGTTATAATCCTTTGGTGAAAGTCCCTCCACCATATACTTTATGGTATTTGCCACTTCTCTCGGAGCCGGAGTACTTGGATTGCCAAGGCTGAAATCAATTACATTTTCCGCTCCAATCTCCTTTGCCAATTTGTTCCCATACTCAAATATATCTCTTATAACCGACCTTTTTGTGCCAAGATCAAGCATTTTTTTTGAAATCATTTTTTTCTCCTATTTTACTATAGTAACTGATGCCCTGGCCGGCAGACAAACTGCGGAATCTCCGACATTTTTTATATAGCCGAACTGTTCACAGATATGGTCGGGACATTCACTGTGGATAAAGGCAATCGCACCGTCCTTTATATTTAAATGTATTTTAATACCGTTACTTTCTAAATCTATTTCCCTGTCTTTTGATAAATCAATATCCATACTTAGATTATTGCCGTACTTTAATACCGCCTTGCCGCTTGTCTTTTTATTTAAGAAAAAATACAGCCCGGCTGCAATACCTATTATAAGCACAACAATAATCAAAATAATATCATTTCTTTTCAGCTTCATTACTTTAGGCTCTCCAAAATTCTTTTTGAAGCTTCGATTTCTTTATTTATAGCTTCCAATCCCGGAGCACCCTTAGTATTTCTCTTTTCTACACAGGTCTTTAAAGAAATCGCCTCATAAATATCCTTATCAAAAACCTCCGAAATATTTTTGAACTCTTCCAAAGTAAAATCATCAAGTGCCTTATTATGCTCTATACCATACAATACAAGCCTGCCAACTATTTCATGTGCATCTCTGAATGCTACATTTTTCTTAACAAGGTAATCAGCTGCATCAGTGGCATTGGTAAAGCCTCCCTTTGCACTTGCTTCCATTCTGCTGTGATTAAATTTCATACTTGATAACATTCCACTCATCAGCTTTATAAGGCTCTTTACAGTATCTATAGCATCAAAAGACATCTCTTTATCTTCCTGCATATCCTTATTATAAGCAAGCGGCAATCCTTTCATAGCGGTAAGCAGTGATATAAGACTTCCGTAAACTCTGCCGGTTTTACCTCTGATAAGTTCTGCAATATCAGGGTTTTTTTTCTGCGGCATTATAGATGAGCCTGTAGAATATGTATCATCCATCTCTACAAACCTGTACTCATCAGTGTTCCATATGATAATCTCCTCACTGAGGCGGCTTAGATGCATTGATATTATAGAGAGATCGGACAGCAATTCTAACAGATAATCTCTGTCACTTACAGAATCCATACTGTTTCTTGTAGCGGTATCAAAATCAAGCAAATCGGCAACATAATCTCTGTCAAGCTCATATGTGGTTCCTGCAAAAGCACCGCTGCCAAGCGGTGAAAGATTCATCCTCTTTCTTGTAGAGACTAATCTGTCATAATCTCTAAGAAACATTTCAAAATATGCACCGAAGTGATGTGCCAATGTGGTCGGCTGTGCTTTTTGCAAATGTGTAAATCCGGGCATATATGTAGACCTGTTATCTTCCATTATATGAAGTACTTCAGATAACAGCTCATACAATAACTCCTTAAAAGTATCAATCTCATCTCTGATATATAGCTTCATATCAAGTGCAACCTGGTCATTTCTGCTTCTTCCTGTGTGAAGCTTCTTTCCGGTATCACCTATTCTCTCTATCAAATGTGCCTCTACAAATGAATGTATATCCTCACTGCCGTCATCAAACCTTAAATTTCCTTTTTCTATATCTTCTTCTATTGACTTAAGCTCCTCAATAATTCTGTCTCTTTCATCAGCACTTAATATATTCTGTTTTGCAAGCATAGTTACATGAGCAATACTGCCTCTGATATCCTGCTTATAAAATCTGTGATCAAATGAAAGTGACTCGTTGAAATTTTCAACAAGTTTATTTGTCTTTTTTGTAAATCTTCCACCCCAAAGTTTCATATATTCTCCAAATTTCTATTCTTTATTATCGCCGTCATTCTTTGTATCGGTTTCTTTATTATCTTTTTCACCTGTACCGGTTAATGCCTTACGAATTCTAAGATCCACTATTTTAGAATCTCTTTTTGTATCTTTGCTTTCTGTATTTTCAAAGCTCTCAGTATCCGATTCAGACAAAGCATCGTTACCGGATTTCACATCAGTGTCGTCATCATATTCATCCGATTCATCTTCATCATCTTCTAAATCTATCTCTTCCATTTCATCTTCTCTAAGTCCAATTTCTTTTTTAATAAACTTAAAGTCATTGTTTTTAAAGTGTATAAACAGATATATTAATAACAATATAGCTATTGAAGCTCCGCTTATTATTACTCCCTTCAAAAAACCGACAGTCTGATACTTAAACTCTATCTGATGCTGACCTTTTTCAAGCTTTAGACCTATGAAGGCATCCATAAGCTTTATCTTCTCAGCTTTTTTACCGTCTACATATACATCCCATCCCTCATCATATGGTATGCTTGTAAAAAGTGTAGTGCTTTCTACCGAATGGACATTTCCAACCAGATTTGTATCCGATATCTTACTGAGTGTCAACGGATTTGTATTCAAAATATAGTAAAGTTTCTTCAGTGAATCATAATTTACTCTGTATACTCTGGCATCAATTGATTCTCCCTTATTCTTACTGTCTGTATTTACAAATCGACCGTTCTTCTCACCGTCCAAAGTACCAAGTTCAAGGATATAATGCCTGTTTAGATTTTTGAATGATTTCTTATTTTTACCGTCTCCAAAGCTGAACTCTACCTCATCAATAACCGGATTGGTTATATAGGCATAGTACTCACCGTCTTCATCTGTAATAAAGTTTACAGAACTTGACTCACTTACAGTTTCTATCTGTTCAAATATGTCCGGCAAACCATATACAGCGGCAAGATCATTTTGTACCTCTATAGGGTCGCCAAGGTTTAGATTCCACTCATCAGTGAATCTTTCATCCACCATAAATCCAAGCGGCAAAGTATATGGAATTTCATACAGGTAGCTGTTACCTGATACATCCAATAATGAAATATTTGTATTTCTTGTCTCTCCTGTATATATTGCATACTTTACACTAAACAGCATATCAAGTAGCGGTGTCTCTCCTGTAATAGAGTATGCATTTGTAGATGCCTCATTTCCAAGCTTTTCAAAAAGATCTGAAAGTGCTGCATTGGCAGTTGATGAAAATATAGATACGGATCTGAAGTTCATCCATGCACCGTCATCCTTTGTTTTTCTTTCAACTTTATCAATGCGGTAAAAATCATCCTTCGGCAGTTTTGCTACAAGTGCCCTTACATCCTTATTGTCCTTTATATAATCGCTTCTGATTATTGTAGTGACACTGGTTACGGACATATTTATACTTGATTCTATTACCACCAATGCAAGTGCAATTAAAAATAAGTTTGTAGCCGGAAACCTGTTTCTTATATACAGATATATAAGAAGTGCATATATGGCAATAAAAATCATTGCCGCATAGAATACTGCAAAGTGGAAATCCTCATTGTTCACTATCTTTTGTGCCAATAAAATATAGCCCATGCTTACACCTAAAGCTATTTTAAGATCCCTTGCGGTATTTTCCTCAAGCCTGTCATATGCCCTTGCACATATATAAAGTACCAGAAAAATATATATAAAGCTCTGTCTTGCAGGGAGTGAATTCGGATAATGCAGTCCATGCCAAATATAATTCAGCACATTTATAGAAAAGCCTGCCAAAAAAAACATAAGCAGTGACATATATACCGCCTTTTCCTTTTTGCCAATCTTTTTATTAAGCAGATAAAGCACTGTAAACAAAAACACTCCTACTCCACAATAGATATTCGGCCAGTGGTCAAGCCCTATTTCTATCTGTACATTGCCGATATGTCTGGCAATCATATCAAATATTGAAAAATATGATTCAAATGTTGTAGGAAAGTTAAAATTTCCCGATGCTGTAAGCTTCAGGGCATATATCTCAGGTAACAGTACCACTGCACTAAGCCCTCCGGCAAGAAGTGAATATACTGCAAACTGTACAGAAGATAATAAAAATCTTCTTAAATCATTTTTACGCTTCAATATATGTAATGAGATAAAGTATATCACCATAAAAATACATATCATTATAGAAATATAGTAGTTTGAAAGTATACATATGCCAAGACTGACGGCATACAAAAATCCCTTATTTTTCTTCACAAGACTTTCAAGGCCAAGGCATACTATCGGAAACAATACTATACAGTCAAGCCACATAATATTCCAGCTGTACGCCGCTATATATCCTGAAAGTGCATAGAATATTCCAAAGAAAACTATCCCGGATTTTTTCTTTATAGAATGCTTTGACAGATAATATGTAAAGCTAAGCCCCGACAATCCAATCTTTACCACAATCATATATGTCATAAACTCTATCACATACGCCTGTGGGCAAAGTACAATCAACCAATTAAGCGGACTTGCCAGATAGTATGCATACAGTGCCGAAAAATTGATCCCCATACCCAGATCCCAACTATACAGCAGTGAACCGCCATGGCTTAGTTTATATTTAAACTCTGAAAAAAACGGAGCATACTGATGATACATATCAGTTCTTAAAAAGCTCTCATCTCCAAAGGGGAATATACCTCTTTGCACAAATATCAATACCATTATAAAAACCGGTACAAAAAAGGATACAATAAATAACGCCCTTTTATCCAGTATAGTTTCTTCTCTATGATTCAAATTCAAATCTTCCATCTTCTTCCTCCGTTTCCTAACTAATTATAGTAGAGGTCATTTTTTTTATCAATCTAATTAATAAGATTTATATACAATACTAAAAAAAAATGCTATACTTCTACCTAAAAGTTATTAGGAGATATATGAAGAAGAAAGTTTTATTGTATATTTTGGCTTTCGCCATAATACTTATTGTGATTGCCGTTATATTTTCAAATAGAAGAAGAAAAAAAGAAACGGAAACTACTGTAGAAACTACTACCACAGAAGTGGAGACAACCACTGTTCCGCCTACAAAGGCGTATGAAACAGATGAGAACTATAAAAGAAAAATAGATTTTAACTCACTTAAGGCTACCAATCCTGATGTTATAGCCTGGATATATATTCCCGGTACTGTTATTGACTATCCGATATTATGGAAGGAATATGATATTGAATACTACCTGCACCATGATATAAATCATAAGGAGTCCTACTATTCCGTATATATGGACGGATACAGTAATTCAGATTTTTCAACACTTAATAATATCATATACGGCCATCATATGAAGGACGGACAGATGTTCACAGATATAACCAAATTTAAAGATGAAAACTTTTTCAATGAACATAGGATGATATATATTTATACACCAAATAAGACATATAGATTAAGGGCCTTTGCAGCGCTTTACTCTGATTCGGCTCCTGAAAGAAGACAGACATACTTTGATGATATGGACTATTTCCACAAATATGTAGACAAAATGACAGAGAAGTGTAAGTTCAGAGATATTCCTGCAAGCGGTATCGATAAAATATGGTCTTTTATCACCTGCTCATATGAAGGTGACGACACCAGAACCATTCTATATGCATATGAATTAAATGATGATGATGAGCCGCAAAGATATGATTTATCAAATATAGATTTCGGTGCGGATCACAGGTAAAATTATAACTGATGTAAAATACTATAACATTTGGTTATATGTATTATATTATATAATAAATTGACATTTATTATATTGGTGCTATAGTAAAGGGCGAACCATTTTTTATTGTTTTGTCAAAACTATCACTACTGCTTTAAAATATTGAGAGGTAACATGAGACGAGTATTTTCACTTATTGTAGATAATTCTTCAGGTGTTTTGAGCCGTGTAGCCGGCCTTTTTTCAAGGAGAGGTTATAATATTGACTCTCTCACTGTCGGAGAAACGGCCGACCCGCGCTTTTCAAGAATGACTGTGGTCTCTATAGGAGACGAGGACACACTTGATCAGATTGTAAAACAGCTGAGAAAACTGGAAGATGTAAGAGATATCAAGGTTTTAGAGGAAGGCAAAAGTGTCTTCCGTGAAATCGTCATGATAAAGGTTAAAGCAAACGCTTCACAAAGGCAGGATATTGCGGCACTTTGTGATATATTCAGAGCCACTATTGTAGATGTGGCTAAGGATTGTTTGACGGTTATGCTTACAGGAGACAATTCAAAGCTTGAGGCACTTTCAAATCTTCTTTCAGACTATGAAGTTTTGGAGCTTGCCAGAACAGGACTTACTGCCCTTTCAAGAGGCAGTGAGGATGTAGTTGTTTTAAATTAATTTTAACGATTCACCTAACAGGTTAATCATAAAAGTATTTCAGGAGGTATTTTATGTCTAAAATTTATTATCAGGAAGACTGTAATCTTTCAATGCTTGAGGGTAAGACTATTGCCATCATCGGATATGGCAGCCAGGGACATGCACATGCATTGAACTTAAAGGAAAGCGGATGCGATGTAATCGTCGGTCTATATGAAGGCAGCAAGTCATGGGCTAAGGCACAGTCACAGGGACTTAAGGTTTATACAGCTTCAGAAGCCGCAAAGAAAGCTGATATCATTATGATTCTTATCAATGATGAGCTTCAGGCCGATATGTACAAAAAAGATATTGAGCCGAACCTTGAGGCCGGAAATATGCTTATGTTCGCTCATGGTTTTAATGTACATTTCGGCTGTATCAAAGCACCTAAAGATGTTGATGTTACAATGATAGCTCCTAAAGCTCCGGGACATACCGTTCGTTCGGAGTACCTTGAGGGTAAGGGAACACCATGTCTTGTTGCCGTAGAGCAGGATGCTACAGGTAAGGCACTTGAACTTGCACTTGCTTATGGTGCAGGTATCGGTGGTGCAAGAGCAGGTCTTCTTGAAACAACATTCCGTACAGAAACAGAGACTGACCTTTTCGGTGAGCAGGCTGTTCTTTGCGGTGGAGTTTGCGCTCTTATGCAGGCAGGTTTTGAGACTCTTTGTGAGGCGGGATATGATCCGAGAAATGCATATTTTGAATGTATCCATGAGATGAAGCTTATTGTAGACCTTATCTATCAGTCAGGATTTGAGGGAATGAGATATTCTATCTCAAATACGGCTGAGTACGGTGACTATATTACAGGTCCAAAGATTATTACAGAGGATACAAAGAAGGCTATGAAGAAAATCCTTTCAGATATCCAAGACGGTACATTTGCTAAGGAGTTCTTACTTGATATGTCTCCTGCCGGTCGTCAGGTACATTTTAAGGCTATGAGAAAACTTGCTTCCGAACATCCGTCAGAGAAAATAGGTGCGGAAATCAGAAAGCTCTACAGCTGGAATAATGATGATGAGAAACTTATCAACAACTAAGTTTTACAAAAACAGGGGTAGCAAGCGCTACCCCCGTTTTTATTTTTACTCCGTTTGCATCTACATTATATCCGTCTACTACAGTATTTACCAAAAGATCTCCGTTGCTGTTAAAATAATAATCTTTTCCGTTTATACTCTCCCATTTATCTGTTACTATAGCACCGTCAGAACCTGCATAATACCATTTATTCTTATATGATACCCATTCATTTTCCGCATTTACCTCGGACTTTATCTCTGTATTTTGTCCCGGATTTACCTTAGGTGTTGACTTAAAGTCAGCATCACCCTCTATCACAAGTGAGGTGTCAGGATCATTTTTATCGGCGGTATTCTTAGAATTATCCTGTTTGCTTGCAGGAATTTCTTCACTGTCTATGCCTTTATTATCAGACTTATTAGAACCTTTGTATAAAATGTAGAAGACATAACTAAGTTTGTCGCCAATACACTACACAGACCGACTTTAAAAATACGTTTAACCATATTGTTCCTCCTGATAAACAATTATATATTTCCTGTGTAAAACATTTATGATGTTTATGATATCTGATTACAATATACTTTACAGTATCATATATTTGATTAGCTTATACTAACTTAATTGTATAAAATTAAAGTTAGTACTTACTAACTTTTATACAAAAAAATCTATACTTACTAAGGATTTCTCTTTAACTAAGAGGAAATGCAAAAAGTTCCTTAGAAAGTATAGAAAGTATAAATCAAAATTTGTTTATACAAGTTGTATTTAACAGTTAACAGTATAAATGCAGATATAAAGTTCGTCAAGTATTAATTATGTTCTTTTTATGTTTAATGTATACCATAAGCCTTTATATCAATATTTGTTGTATATATTCACGTACTGTTGCATATTGTTTAAACAATTCTATATTCTGATTTTAAATTTATTATACTGCTGTAATCAAACTATACCTATTCTTTCTTTAAAGGTACAAATGTTCTGCTGTCTTCCGTCCTACCTGCCTTTAGGGCATTTTCGTATGCATTAATTGCTTCTTTTACAAAGATATCCTGTGAATTTTTCTTTGCCTCACCGTTTCTCTTTACCTTCTCATAACTGTCATCAGGTAAAAGTATTGAGGCCTTTACATTATCTTCAAGTTCAACCTCAAGATAGTGCTTGATACTCTTTATGATATCCTCATCTGCTACCGGAAATACTATCTCCACTCTCTTTTCAAGGTTTCTGTTCATCCAGTCGGCACTGCCAAGGAAAATCTCTTCTTCACTGTCTATACGGAAATCAAATATTCTGGCATGTTCAAGGAAAGTACCTACAATTGATCTCACCTTTATATTTTCAGATACTCCCTTTATTCCTACTCTAAGACAACATATACCTCTTACTATAAGCTCTATCTTTACTCCGGCACAGCTTGCATTATAAAGTGCCTCTATAATATCCTTATCTGAGAGTGAATTCATCTTTGCAATTATTTGAGTATCACAACCGCTTTTTGCCGCCTCACTACATTGATTTATCTTTTTTAAGAAAGTATCCTTCATCCAAAGCGGTGCTACCACATATCTTTTCCAAAACGGCGGTTCGGAATATCCGCTAAGCATATTAAAGACTGCCGTAGCATCTTCACCGTAACTTTCTCTTGCTGTAAACATACCAAGATCAGTATATAGCTTGGCTGTAGAGTCATTATAATTACCGGTTCCAAGATGCACATATCTTCTGATACCGTCTTCTTCTCTTCTTACTACAAGAGTGATTTTTGAGTGTGTTTTTAATCCTACCAGTCCATAGATTACATGACAGCCTGCCTTTTCAAGCATTCTTGCCCAGTTGATATTGTTTTCCTCATCAAACCTTGCCTTCAGCTCCACCAAAACAGTGACCTGCTTGCCGTTATCCGCCGCATTTGCAAGTGCCTTTATAATAGGAGAATTACCGCTGACTCTATATAATGTCTGCTTAATGGCAAGTACATTTTTGTCGGCAGCCGCCTTTGATACAAAATCTATCACAGGATCAAAGCTCTCATATGGATGTGAAAGCAAGATATCCTTTTTCTTTATTTCCTCAAAAATATCTTCACAATCCGACAGTCTTGCATTGACTACAGGAATATGCTTTTTATCCTTTAGATTGTCAAAGCCGTCAAGTGAATATATCTTCATAAGGACTGTAAGATCAAGAGGTCCGTTTATTCTAAACACATCATCTTCATCCACATTAAGCTCATTCTTTAAAAAGTTAAGCAGACCGGTATCCATTCTCTCTTCCACTTCAAGTCTGATGGCCTCTCCCCACTGCCTTTTCTTCAGTTTTTTCTTAATTTCCTCAAGTAAATCAAGTGCCTCATCCTCATCAAGCTTAAACTCCGCATTTCTCATCACCCTAAAGGTTGCCGCAGAGATTACCTCATAATTCAAGAAAAGCTTATCAATATTTTTTTCAATAATATCTTCAAGATAGATTATCTTTCTTTCTTCAGATTCGGTAGGAATTTCTACAATTCTCGGAAGTACTGAAGGCACCTGTACCATTGCAAAGTCCATATCTCCGTCTACATTTCCAAGATATACATCCTTTTTTTTCTTCTTTGAGTTCTCATCCTTTCTCTTTCTGATAAGTGCCGCAATATTAAGTGTCTTATTCCTTACAAGCGGAAACGGTCTTGATGCATCCACTGCCATAGGTGTAAGAACCGGATATACAAATTCATCAAAGTATTCATTTATAAATTTCTTCTCATGATGAGAAAGTTCATCACCATGACATGCTATATGCAGATGATTTTCTTTAAGCAGCGGCAGCAGTGAATTATTATATACTTCATACTGCTTTTTCACAAAATCATGTGTTTCCTTTGCAAGCACATTCAGCTGTTTGTCTGCACTCATTCCTGAAATATCTTTTTTCTTATAGTCCGCATCCACCATATCCTTTAGCGATGCAATTCTTACCATAAAAAACTCATCCAGATTTGATGATGTAATACTTAAAAATTTCAATCTCTCAAAAAGCTTCACATCATCATCCTTAGCTTCATGCAAAACTCTTGTATTGAACTTTAACCAGGATAACTCTCTATTTATAAAATATTCCACATTGTCAAACTTTTCCATAAAGTAACTCCTTTCTATCAAAAAGTCCTTATCTGTTTCAAAACAAACTCTATTCCAAAAATCTCTCTAAAAAAGTCTCTATGTGAATTAAAGCTGAGTATCTCAAGACTTAAATCTCCCATATACCTTATCTCTAATATGAGTTTATTGTCATTAAGCTTCAAACTGAAGTCTTTTATCTTTTGTTTATGTGACCTGTCAAGTGCATTTGCCATCTGCAATATTGCACTTAACTTTACAAGTCTGATATCTCTTTTGTTGTAAATACTTTCTTCAGTATCAATATTTGACATCTCGGCAACCAACATTCTCTCATCATGTGATATGCCTATTATTTCACTTGATGAAATAATATTGTAGGTGGCTATATCACTGTTTTTCAAATTGATGAATTTTCCGATATTATGTAAGATGGCTGCTATCTGCACAAGCAGTCTGTCTCTTTCATTAAGTCCGCTTAAGCTCTTTATAGCATCAAATATCATCAGGGCATTTTTTTCTACCACAGTGGTGTGCTTACTGTTGCCTCTATATCTTTTAGCCAGACTTTTTGATGAGGCGATAATATCTGCCGTAAAATCATGTCCGGTATTTATTATACCGCTTTTCTTGGCATATTCGGCTGCGATACCGTCTATAAGAAGTGTACCGGGCATCCATATTTCTTTAGCATTAAAAAGGTCAAATATTCTTTGGAAGATAAGTACACCCGGCATTATCATCTTTGCATAGTTTTTACTTACTCCAAGTATATTTTCTATCTCCTCCACACCCTTGCCCTTTATCTTGTCAAACAGTGTGATAAACTCCTCATAATCCACTATCATATCATTTGAATTGCCGTTCATATATTTAAACATATACATCAGCGGTTCACCTATACCTATGATAGTTTTTACCCTTTTATTCTTTAGATATATCTTTTTAAAGGTATTTAAGTCATTGTCTATCAACTCGGTAAGTATATTATGTTTTTTCTCGGTTATATTGTCTATTTCTTCAACCATCTCTCTAAGTCTTAGAACTCCCAAAGAAAGATTTTGAGTACTCTGTATCGCACCGTTGTCATAGAGTGTAAGCTGCATACTTCCAAAGCCTACATCTGCAATTGCGGTACCGCTCTTTATATATTTTTCAAAAAGCTCTCCCTTAGCATCAATAGACATATAGTTGATAAATCTTTGCTCAGAGTTGGATATTATAACTATGTCTATACCTGCTCTCACCTTTATCTGATCGATAACCTGCATATTGTTGGAGGCTTCTCTCATAGCACTGGTTGCATAAGCTCTATAATTATCTACTTTATATGACTCCATAATCTTTTTAAAATCAGATAAAACATCACATAATTCATCAATCATCTCATAGCTTATCTTACCATACTTATAAGTGTCACTGCCCAGTGCAATAGTATGCTTCACATAATCGACTCTCTTTATACCGGACTTAGCCGATATTTCATATATTCCAAGTTCAAGTTCAAATGAACCTACATCAACAGCTGCAAAATATCTTATGTCTCCCTTTCCCATACGCTCTCCAAGTTATTTTTGACCTTGTAAATAAGTTATAAACTGTGTTGCACTTCTTCCCGACATACCGCCATGTGAGAGCTCCCACATATTTGCCTTTGCAAGAATTTCTTTCTCATCCATATCAATGCCATGCTTTTTAGCAAGTGAAAGTACAATCCTGTTAAACTCCTTCTTATCCGGTGAGCCATAGTAGATTTTTTCACCGAATCTGGCGGAAAGTGAAAGTTTTTCTTCCACTGTATCACGACTGTGAAGCTCTTCATCAGTTTCAGTCTTATCTCTAAAGCTTTCTCTTATAAGATGTCTTCTATTGCTGGTGGCATAGATAAGTACATTCTCAGGTCTCTTTCCGAAACCTCCTTCAAGAATGGCCTTGAGATATTTATATTCAAGCTCAGACTCCTCAAAGCTTAAATCATCCATATATATTATAAACTTATAGTTTCTATCCTTTAACTGTTCAAGTATATCAGACAGATATCTGAACTGATGCTTATAAATCTCTATGATTCTAAGCCCTTTTTCATAGTATTCATTTACAATAGCCTTGACACTTGAGGACTTTCCGGTTCCGGCATCACCATAGAGCAGACAGTTATTGGCAGGCTTTCCTTTTATAAAGCTCTCAGTATTGTTTATAAGTTTTTTCTTTTGAATATCATAACCTATAATATCCTTTAAATATACATGTTCAACCCTTGTAATAGGTATAATATTTGCAGAGTTTAAATCGGTACTTTCTTCAATACGAAAAGCCTTATTCAGACCGAACTTACCTACCCCGTACTCCTTATAAAACTCTGTAACGGTATTTTTAAACTCCTCATCAGAGCCCGTATTTGACAGTTGCCGTGACAATTTCAAAATTCTGTCTCTGACCCTGGTATTAACCAATTTGGAGTCTTTTCCGTTGCCCACATATTCAAATATTGCCTTTAATAGAATATTATCAATATTTGGAGTAAAATGAAACAGTTTTCTAAATATTTTAAAATCATGTAATGCAAAAGTATTGATACTGCCTGTAGTCTCACCGATAATTTCTGTAGCCTTTGAGTAGACATTTTCATTATATGCAAGTGCAAGTGCCAAGATATTTTCCCAAAGATTGCCGTCCAAACCATATTCTCCGGCAACTTCAAGCAGACCTGAAACAGTCTTACTTATATCAGGACAGCCTTTATTTAAAGTACAAAATTCCCTTATAGTATCCTCAAACTTCAAATTCCTATATAATATCAAATCATCAATTACACTGTACATATATACTCCTTACTTTGTTGAACAATAATTGCCTAAAACCTTTAAAAATGTAATTTTTTTCTTCAGTATCTCAAGTACATTTGAAACATTTGGCGAACTTAAATTTCCCTCAATATCAATAAAGAACCTGTACTCAAAAGTCTTTTCAGGTATCGGTCTTGATTCCACCTTAACAAGATTTAACCCGTTAAGTACAAAAATACCTAAGATATTGTAAAGCATACCTTTTTCATGTGGCAGCTCAAGTATTAAACTCAATTTATCGGAAGCTTTTGAAAAAATCTTCTCCTTACTTAATACTACAAACCTTGTGGTATTATTGGTGTTTCTATTGATTCCTCTATCCAAAATTTCAAGACCGTATAGATCCGCCGACAGTTTGGAAGCTATAGCGGCCTGTGAAATATCTTTGTCATCTCTTACCTTTTTTGCGGCAACGGCCGTGTTTAAAAAACTTATCTGGCTCCAGTTTGAATGCTCCTTCAGATAAGCACCACATTGCATAAGTGCCTGTGGATGTGAATATATGGTCTTTATATCACTAA
This sequence comes from Lachnoanaerobaculum saburreum DSM 3986, assembly GCF_000185385.1. Taxonomy (GTDB): domain Bacteria; phylum Bacillota; class Clostridia; order Lachnospirales; family Lachnospiraceae; genus Lachnoanaerobaculum; species Lachnoanaerobaculum saburreum. Next base: position 1,575,616 of record NZ_GL622296.1, on the reverse strand, counting down.
GCTTAGCTCCTCTTACTCCCAAAAGGCAATGACTTATATTAAGGTCATATTCCGCCACAATCACAACATCCTTTTTTAAAAGCAAGTCATAGACATCACTTACTATTCCGGCTGATGAATTTTCAATAGGAATTATACAATATTTTGCTTTGCCTTTTAACACCTCATTTATCGCATCTTCAAAGGTATTTACATTCTCCGCCTCCACATCAGGGAAAAGCTTTCTTGTAACTATATGTGAGTATGCACCTTCCACGCCTTGATACACTACTCTTTTTATATCAAGATCCATATACTCCTTACAACTGAATCCGACAGGTCTGTCATCATAGCTTATCTCTGATATAAGCTTTGAAAGTTCTCTCTTTTTATCTATCAGCCCTATTATATCCTTATCAATCTCATCCAGTTTCTCTTTTATATCTTCAAGTTTTTGCATATTACTTATGAGCTTTCTTTTCTTTTACGATATTTTCAAGCATATCTACTATCTTACTTCTGGTATATGCTCCAAGCTTTTTCTTTTCGTTATCAGTTAATTCATCTATGATAATAGGATTTCCGTACTCTATTATCACTTTGCTCTTTTTCATATAAGGCAGATGTTCTTCCCATATCTCATAAGTACCGTATATTGCTACAGGCACTATAGGTACCTTGCCCTTTTCTGCAATCTTTAGAGATCCTTCTTTAAACTCTTTTACATTGGTGACATCGGGATTCATATTTCTGCCGCCTTCCGGACAAATCCACACTGAAACACCTGACTTTACTTGATCAATACCCTTTAATATAGTTTTCAGCCCCTGCTTAATATCCTTTCTGTTTAAAAACAGACAATTCAACAAATCCATCCACTGTTTAAGCAGCGGCGCATGAATCATTTCATATTTTGACACAAATCCAAGCGGTTTCTTTGTATATCCATAGCCTGTAAGAATATCAAAATAGCTTCTGTGATTACTTACAAACAGTACTCCTCCGTTTTCAGGTATATTTTCACTTCCCCTGACCTCTACTTTTGAACCTGTTATGAATATCATCAGTCTAAACACCGCACTTACCATACCCTGTGCGACAGATGTTGAAATATCAGGTCTGAACTTCCTTACAATTAATAATATAAGCATTGCCGGTATAAATAGTACTAGGTACAAAAACAGTCCAAGTGCTACTAAAATAAACTTTATCATATAAAACTTCCTCTCATTATAGTAATGGGCTTAGGAGCCTGCTCACCTGCTCCTTTATTCTTTGCACAAGTGAGCGATTCTTATACATTTCAAATGTGTATTCCTTTGAATCATAAATATCTCTCATGAAATTATCTTCAAGTTCCCCTGTAACTTTATCGTCATAGATCATGGCATTAACCTCAAAATTTAATTCAAAACTTCTGATATCCATATTTGCAGTTCCGACACAGGATACTCTGTTATCCGCCATCACAGATTTTGCATGCAGAAATCCTTTTTCATAAGTGTAAACCTTTCCACCCGCCTCAAGCAGTGTACCCGCCCAACTAAGAGTAGCCGAATATACAAACGGATGATCAGGCATACATGGTATCATAAGCCTGACATCCACACCTGATCTGGCTGCTATATTTAATGCACTCATAAAAGCTTCATCAGGTATAAAATATGGCGTGTGAATATACACATGATCCTTTGCATGGTTAATAATCTCTATATAATTGTCTCTAATCAGCTTAGTCTCCGAATCGGGACCGCTTGATATTATCTGCATTCTAAGAATATCATCACCGTTTTTAGGAACAATGTTCATCTCCTCAAGCGGCTTAAAATATCTGTCAATGTCAAATATATCTTCCTTAGTGGCATAATTCCAGTCAAGACCGAATCTAAGTTCAAGCCCATTTACCGCCTCACCCTCTATTCTTAGATGCGTGTCTCTCCAATGTCCGAACTTCTTTGATCCGTCCACATACTCCTTTCCTATATTGAAGCCGCCCACATAGCCTATTTTTCCGTCAATAACAGCTATCTTCCTATGGTTTCTATAATTTATACGAAAGTTTACCTTACCAAGTGCAGCGGGAAAGAATATACCTATTTTGATCTTATGAGCCTTCATATTGTCTAAAATTTTTTTTGACATAAATCTGCCGCCCATTCCGTCAAACAGTACTCTTACCTCCACTCCTTCATCGGCCTTTTTTATAAGTTCTCTTGATATATTTCTAAAGAGGTAGTCATTTTTTATTATATAATATTGTAAATGAATATACTCCTTGGCATTTTTTATATCATCAATCAGTGCATCAAACTTATCATTGCCGTCTTTAAATACAGTTAAAGTATTCTTCATGGTCATAAGTGAGCCGCCCGACATCAGATTGTACTGCATCTGCCTTTGATAATCCTTTGTATAAGGATCGTTTAATACCCTGTCATTGTTGGCAAAAAACTTTTCCTGTTTTATTGCAGCCTTTCTTATACTGTCCTCAACATTTTTTATCTTAAACATTTTAGACTTTCTGTAGTCCTGACCTATAAGCAGATACAGTATAATACCGACTACAGGCAGAAAGTTCAGTGCCAAAAGCCATGTCCACACAGTCCTCGGTTCTCTTCTTTGGAAGAAAACAATTACAACGGATAATATTAAATTCAAATAAAACAAATGCACAAAGGCAAAATGTCCGGTCTTAAAAAATTCAAACATAAAACTCCTACTTGAGAAATTCTGATTTCTTAAAATACAATCCGCTTCATTATACCACAAATGTCTAATTTTGGTATAAAAAAAAGAGCCGGTCTCCCGACTCTTTAAACATGTCACAACTTATTTTTTTACAGTCGCAGTAAGCTCATTATAAGGATCAAGGTCAATATATATAATATCCTTTGCCCTAAGCTCACCGTCAGAAAGTATCAGTTTTGCAACCATTGTCTCTACATTCTTTTGCAGATATCTCTTTAACGGTCTGGCACCGTATGCAGGGTCATAGCCGTTGTCAATAATATAATTCTTGGCGGCATCACTGAGTTCTACCGTAAGTTCCTTATCCTTAAGCCTTAAATTAAGCTCATCAATAAGCAGACTTATAATACCGCCTATATTGTCCTTTGTAAGAGGCTTAAACATGATAATCTCATCAAGTCTGTTAAGGAATTCCGGCCTGAAGCTGTTTCTAAGCTCATTCATAACCTTATCTCTGGCATTATCACTGATATCACCATAGGTATTGATACCGTCAAGCAAATATGCCGAGCCGATATTTGATGTCATAATGATGATAGTATTCTTAAAGTCTACTGTCTTACCGAGAGAGTCTGTAACTCTACCGTCATCCAATACCTGTAAAAGTACATTAAATACATCAGGATGTGCCTTCTCAATCTCATCAAAGAGTACTACAGAATAAGGCTTTCTTCTGACAGCCTCTGTAAGCTGACCGCCCTCATCATATCCTACATATCCCGGAGGAGCTCCTATAAGTCTGCTCACGGAGAACTTCTCCATGTACTCACTCATATCAATTCTTATCATATTGTTCTCATCATCAAACAACGCCCTTGCAAGTGATTTTGCAAGCTCTGTCTTACCTACACCTGTAGGTCCGAGGAACAGGAATGATCCTATAGGTTTTGACGGATCCTTGATACCGGCTCTTGAACGGATGATAGCATCTGTAACCTTATCAACAGCTTCATCCTGTCCTATTACCCTCTCATGCAAAGTATCCGCAAGATGAAGTGTCTTTTCTCTTTCACTCTCATTTAACTTTGATACAGGGATATTTGTCCATCTTGATATAATCCTTGCAATCTCATCATCTGTAACCGACTCACGAAGCAGGCTTAAATCTTCTTTCTTTACCTTCTCTTCTTCAGCCTGTAACCGCTTTTTAAGTTCAGGTAACTTACCGTACTGCAACTCTGCCGCCTTGTTAAGGTCATAGCTTTGTTTTGCGGCACTTATCTGCCTGTTTACCTCGTCTATTTCACCTCTGAGCTTTGCAAGTCCCTCAACACTTTTCTTTTCATTTTCCCACTTTGACTTTGCGGCGTTAAGCTCGTCATTGACCTCCGCCAACTCTTTTTGGAGTGCCTCAAGTCTTTCTTTTGAAAGATTGTCATCCTCTTTTTTCAGCGCGGTTTCTTCTATCTGAAGCTGCATCTGCTTTCTGTTTAACTCGTCAATCTCTGTAGGAACCGAGTTAAGCTCTGTCTTTATAAGGGCACATGCCTCATCTACAAGGTCGATTGCCTTATCAGGCAAAAACCTGTCACTGATATATCTGTCTGAAAGTACCGCTGCACTTACCAGCGCACCGTCCGTTATCTTAACACCATGATAACTTTCATACCTTTCCTTAAGTCCACGAAGTATGGATATTGTATCCTCTACAGAAGGTTCCTCTACAAGTACAGGCTGAAATCTTCTCTCAAGTGCCGGATCTTTTTCAATATACTTTCTGTACTCGTCAAGTGTAGTAGCACCGATACAATGCAACTCGCCTCTTGCAAGCATAGGCTTTAACATATTTCCCGCATCCATGCTTCCCTCAGTCTTACCCGCACCTACTATTGTATGAAGCTCATCAATGAAAAGTATTATCTCTCCGTTTGATTTCTTTACTTCATCAAGTACAGCCTTAAGCCTCTCCTCAAACTCACCTCTGTACTTGGCACCTGCTATAAGTGCGCCCATATCAAGTGCAAAAAGCCTCTTATCTTTCAGATTGTTCGGAACATCACCGGCCACTATTCTGCCCGCAAGCCCCTCTACTACCGCAGTTTTACCTACACCCGGCTCACCTATAAGTACAGGATTGTTCTTAGTCTTACGGCTAAGTATTCTTACTACATTCCTTATCTCGCTGTCTCTACCTATTACAGGATCAAGCTTTTGAGCTCTTGCACGCTCAACCAAGTCATAACCGTACTTATTAAGTGTATCATATGTCGCTTCGGGATTGTCTGAAACAACTCTTTGATTACCTCTGACTTCTGAAAGCACCTTTAAGAATTTATCCTTATCAATGCCGTACATTCTAAAAATCTGTGCTATATCAGATGAAGGATTCTCAATCATATTTAAGAAAATATGCTCTACAGAGACATATTCATCTCCCATACTCTTTGCAACATCCTCAGCTGTTATCAATATTTTATTTAAATCATTGCCTATATAGCTTTGACCGCCGCTGACCTTTGGAAGTTTTTCAATAGCAGCCTCAACTTCATTTCTAAATTCAATTTCATTGATACCCATTTTCTTTATAAGATTGACTATCAATGAGCCATCTATATCTAACAGTGATGCCAACAGATGTATCTGCTCGATTTGCTGATTACCATGAGTAGCAGCAACCTTTTCCATATTCTGAACGGCCTCAATGGACTTTTGCGTAAACTTGCTAATGTTCATTTTCTCACCACCTTTATTTTCTTTGTTATATATGTACTATAACAGACTACCTTTTTATTGTCAAGCATTTTTTAAAATATTTTTGAATATATTTAAAAAAAATAAAAAGCGTCATCATATGAGTAAACAACATATAATGACGCTGTGAAAATAATATAAATATCTATTTCATTCCAAGTTTTTGCTTTAATATAATTATCATTTTATTCTCCCACACAAGCAGACCGTCAAATAATATAAGAAGTGCAGGCAATAAGAAGATAACAAATGTCATAGACACTATTGCACCCCTGCCAATCAGATGTCCGAGCTGACCTATTGCGGGAAGCTTTGAAATAAAACTTACAACATAACCACAGATTACAAGAATTGTACCTGAAGTAAGTATGGAGTGCATACTGAACTTGGTCATCTTAATTGCAGATTCTTTCTTATTCAGTCTCTTTCTAAGCTCTCTATAGTTTGAAATAGAAAGTATGGCATAGTCTACAGTTGCACCAAGCTGAATACTGCTTACAACTATATATCCTATAAAAGCCAACTTTGTTCCATATATATATGAAAAACTCATATTTACAAAAATAGCCATCTCAATAGGTATCATAGCAAGCACTGCAAGCAGCACAGATTTAAATGAGAATGCAACTACCAAGAATACTCCAAGCAGTGATAAATTATTTACCTTATTATAATCATCCTTCAGTATATTTTCCATATCCATAGTGGCATAGGTATTACCTGTAATATAGTTCTCATTCGGATAATACTCGTTTACTATCTGCTTTATCTCATTTGCAGCCTTATATGCAAGCTTACTCTCACCCTTTGTCTTGGTAAATACAAGCATTCTGGCATAGCCGGCCTTATGCAACAGACTTGCAGTATCACTTGGTATGATTCTTTCAGGTATTCCCTCAGGCAATGTATCCGCCAAAGATGTAACACTCTTTACATAGTCAAGTGATTTTAATTTCTCTGCCAATGCCCTCTCAGTCACATTATTGGTAGCCGGTACCAATATAACATTTAGATTTGACCTTCCGAATACCTTATTTATCTCCTCACTGTGTTCATATAATAATGTACCTTCTCCTGCACCTACCGCATCATTACCATACATAAAATTTGTCATTCCCTGTGCCACATATGAAGGAATCAGTATAATCATTGCAAATATAAAAAATCCCTTTGAAACCTTGTTTACAAACTTTGAAGTCTTGTCAAATTCCGGCAAAAATTCTCTATGCCTTGTCTTTTCAATAATAGGCATCCAGCTAAGTATCAGTGAAGGCATAAAAAATACTATAGAAAATATGGAACATACAATTCCTTTTGCCAGTACAATGCCAAGGTCAAAGCCCATTGAAAACTTCATTATTACAAAGACAATAAAACCGACAAATGTAGTAAGCGAACTGGCTGAAATAGTCTTTATAGATGTTCTAAGTGCATTCTTCAGTGCAACAGTCTTATCTGTCTCCTTTTTTTGTTCTACCTTATAGGCATTCAACAGGAATATTGAATAGTCCATAGACACTGCAAGCTGTAGTACCGCCGATACATTATTTGTAATAAATGAAATACTGTTTAAGAATATATTTGTACCTCTGTTTATAAATATGGCAGTTCCGATAACACTTAAAAAAAGCACAGGTTCAAACCATGAACTGGTTGTTACAAGGAGTACCGAAAATACAAATATTACACCTATTGCAAGTATAAGATTCATCTGTGATGAAACTTCTTCTTCGGTAAATTTATTCTGTGGCGCACTTCCTACCAGATATCCCTTATCTCCTATTATTTCTTCAATCTTGTCAATGGCTTTATGTGTAAGCTTACTTGAATCCCCTTTTACAAATGTTACATCCATTACAGCCTTATTATCTTTATAGTAATCTGATACATCATCATCCTTCATAAAGCTGTTTGACTCATATACATTTTCAGTGGTATCAAGCCAAAGTATTCTGTCCACTCCCTCTATTTTTTCAAGCTGCTGCTTCATAGCATTGGCTTCATATATAGTCACATCCTTTAGCATCAATCTTGCAGTACCGGGATATCCGAATGTCTCTTCCATCTTATTTATTGCAGCCTTTGAAGGTGCATTTGCAGGCAAATATTTTGTCAAATCATAGTTTATATTTACAAATGGTGTAAAAATCAGTGAAATAAAGAGCAAAATCAAAAAAACTCTTCTTATTCCCTTATTATGATCTACAATAAAACCCGCAAAATCCTTTCGGTTTGTTTCCTTCATCTCATCTAACCTCTCTAAAACTTCATTAACAAGATGTAAGTATATTGTAAATCAACACATTTGTAAATATCAACATTAGAACTTTAATAGACACTTGTCTATAAATTGTTTTTGTAATTATCCTACTTATTATTCCTATGTCTGACTTCAATTATCAGTTTATGCTTTGCTACATCATCTATTTTACTACTCAATATGGAAATATTATGCTTATCCAAATTCGCGTCCCACTCATCCAATAAAAGATATTTTACATAAACTTTATTTAAAATATTTTCTAATTTTATAACCACTTCCTCTCCACTTGACTTACTATCACTATCTGAACCATCAAAATATAAGTTTAAATATTGGCTAAACAAATATGCATCATCACCAAGTTTTTCCTTTAATACGGCAAGAATAGTGGATTTACCGCTTCCATTTTCTCCACAAATAGTTATTCTTCCATTTTTTTCTTTTTGAATAAATTCAGATAATTTTTTCATGTTTTTAATTTCAATACTTTTACTGTTTTTTTTAATTTTTATTAAATTAAACTGTATATAAGTCTCACAATCACTTTTACAGTCAATTATATCTGTAGATTTCAATATTGTT
>NZ_GL622296.1:1547750-1567236 GCF_000185385.1 Lachnoanaerobaculum saburreum DSM 3986 | reverse complement strand
CTATAATATTACTTATTCCAAATATATATACAATCATTACATTTATGTACTGTATCATATTTATTTGCCTCGGCAATGTTACTATCAACGCCACTCTCTCACCTATATTGCTTGAACTTCTAAAAAGTATATATACAAATATTATGATTGGCAATGCTCCACAAAACATAATTGCACCTGAGCTTACACTTACAAATGATTCTCTTTTAAATATTTTTTCCCTTACCTCTGATATATGATAATTTATACTCTCTTTCCAAACATTTAAATTATACTTATTCCCACAGACCAAGGTATCAAACCCAAACAGTACTATACTATTTAATTTTATTCCGGACTTTTGTAATATGTCTGAAAGTAAATCGGACTTCTTTCTAAAAGCAGCAATAAGCAACAGTACAACAGCAAATGTAAGTAAATAGACCGGAATAAATTTAACATCTATCGCTATTGATAATACTAAAACATTAAACATTATATTCATTAGGGTAAGTACTACATCAAGCATATAATCACAGCTATATGTAACAACATTCCATACTTCATTGTTAAATACAGATTTTCTATCACTGTACAAACTCTTATCTTTCATAATATATGGACTGTTATAAATTTTTCTTTCAAAAACTTCTAAATATCTTTCAAAAACTCTGTACTTTACCAGTTCTATAAAATATTGGTATCCAAATCTTGGTATAAACACTGCCAATAGCGAGACCACCAACACAAAAGACCAAAAAATCAATGTATTACTGTCCCCACCGGATAAAGCTCTACCAAGTTCTACTGTTGAAACAGTCGATAATGCTACCAAACCTTGTTCTATTGTGCAAAATATAAGTACTATAAGTGAATACCTGTTAACATAACCTGACATTTTCATATACCCTAGGTAATACTATTGTTTCAATAAATTTTTTAAATATATTACGCTCATTATCACAAAGTCTCTCTCCCTTAGCTTCTCTTTGTAAGATTATCAAATTTTTTCATAAATATCAATATTTATTATGACATATGTATTGAAAGTTTATTTAATATATATAGTATTTTTTACTATTATAATAACCATAATACTTCTACTTAAATTACCCACGCAATAATATCTAAATTAGTCAAGCTTTTCACCACAGGGGTATTTTAAATATTAATTTTGGCTCTTGTAAAACCGAAAAAATTGGACTATAATACGAAAAATGATTTTTGTAAAGGAGATTTATGAGACATCTTTTAAACCCGTTAGATTTTTCTGTTGAAGAAACTGATAAACTTTTGGATCTTGCCATTGATATTGAGAACAATAGGGATAAGTATTCCAAAATTTGTGAAGGAAAAAAATTAGCAACTTTATTTTATGAGCCAAGCACACGAACCCGACTTTCATTTGAAGCCGCCATGCTTAATTTGGGAGGTAGCGTACTTGGCTTTCATTCTGCCGACTCATCATCTGCCGCAAAGGGAGAAAGCGTTGCAGATACCATCAGAGTAATTTCTTCATATGCAGATATAGCAGCAATGCGTCACCCGAAGGAAGGCGCACCCCTTGTTGCAAGCAAGTTCTCTTCTATACCTGTAATTAATGCAGGAGACGGCGGACACCAACATCCCACACAAACTCTTACAGACCTTTTGACAATAAAGAGAATGAAGGGAAACATCAAAAATCTTACAGTAGGACTTTGTGGTGATCTTAAGTTCGGTAGAACTGTTCACTCACTTATCAATGCTCTTATAAGGTATCAGAATATAAAGTTTGTCCTTATTTCTCCGGAAGAACTTAGAGTTCCAGACTATATCAGAGATGATGTACTTAGGGCAAATAATATTGAGTTTAGTGAGGTTACAAGTCTTGATGAGGCTATGCCACAGCTTGATATACTTTATATGACAAGAGTTCAAAAAGAGCGTTTCTTTAACGAAGAGGATTATATTCGTTTGAAGGACACCTATATTTTGGATAAGCAAAAACTTAAACATGCTAAGAAGGATATGTATATACTACATCCGCTTCCAAGAGTAAATGAAATCAGCGTGGAGGTGGATAATGACCCCAGAGCCGCATACTTTAAGCAGGCACAGTTTGGTGTATATGTAAGAATGGCTTTGATTCTCACTCTTTTGGAGGTAATATAATGTTAAATATCAGCGGATTAAATGAAGGTGTAGTACTTGACCATATAAAAGCGGGAAAGAGCCTTGATATATATTATAACTTAGGCCTTGACAAACTGGATATTCAGGTGGCAATCATAAAGAATGCCAAATCAAAGAAAATGGGCAAAAAAGATATTATAAAAATCGAAGGCAATGTTCTTGATTTGATTGACTTTGATGTTATAGGGTATATTGATCACAATATTACTATAAATATAATAAAGGACAATGCAATAGTCGAAAAAAGAACTGTTTCACTTCCTGAGAAAATAACCGATATCATTAAATGCAAGAACCCAAGATGTATCACATCTATAGAGCAGGAGTTGCCGCATATATTCTATCTTTCAGACAAAGAAAATGAGGTATACCGCTGTATTTACTGTGATGAAAAAAGAAAAAAGAAAAGATAATTTGCTATTGGGGTGGGATACAATAACCCACCCTGATTTTATAATGTACTACAAATATATTATCTTATTGGCTACATTTTCTACAAATCTTCTGTCATGTTCTACAAGCACCAATGTGGGCTTTGACTCTTTTATAATTTCCTCAATCTGTATTCTTGAAATTACATCTATATAATTAAGCGGTTCATCCCATATAAATAAATGGGCAGGTTTTGACAGACTTATAGATAACAAAACCTTCTTTTTTTGTCCGTCGCTGTAATTTTGCATATCCGTCTCAAATAATTCTCTTGAAAAACCCAACTTTCTAAGAATGGTTTTACATAATGTTTCATCAGCCTCCATATTTTTAATATATTGAACAAGACTGCCATGTAAATCAGAAGTATTTTGAGGAATATAGGATATCTTAAGATTACTTGACGGTTTTATTTCTCCGCTGTAGTTATTATTTAAACCCGATAAAATTTTAATCAAAGTGGATTTTCCACTACCGTTTTTACCATATACAGCCAGTATATCTCCCTGCTTTATTTCAAAACTCAGACTCCATAATATCTGCTTTTCCCCATAATATGCCGATAAATTGCTGACTGAGATTAGAGTATCTTTATGATGCTGTAAGCAATTAATCAATAAGCTTTCCTTTGTATCAATATCTTTTAATAATTTTTGTTTTGCTTCTATTGCCTTATTTTGCCTGTTTTCCAGATTTTTAGATTTCTTCATCATCTTTGCCGACTGATGCCCGATATATCCCTTATCAGGCTTTACACCTGATACCTTTACACCCTTTTTTGTTTTTTCGATTTTGTCCGACCAACTCTTGCTCTGCTTAGATGCTTCCCTTAATCTCTTAATATCTTTTTTTAATCTTTCATTTTGGGTGATTTCAAAACTGTCTTTCATCATTTTATTTTCATACCATGATGTAAAATTTCCGGCTTGAACATCAATAGAGCTTCTATTGATAGAAATAACATGATTGATACATCCATCCAAAAAATCTCTATCATGCGATATAAGCAAAAATCCTTTTTTACTCTTTAAATATTCACTGACAATTTTTCTGCCTTCAATGTCCAAATGATTTGTAGGCTCATCAATAAGCAAGAAATCCTTTTCATTTGTAAATAAAACAGCCAGTAGAATTTTTGTCTGCTCCCCTTTAGACAAGGTTTCAAACTCTCTGTATATAAGGGATTCATCTATATCTAATAAATTAAGCTCCCGCAAAAATCTCCACTCTTTGACATCTTTTGTCAGCTCCTTAAATAATTCTATGACAGTTTTTGATGTATCCGATATATCAGGCGGAAATTTAATAAATTCCACACTTTTACTTATTTCCCCTTGATACTCCTCCTCTCCCAAAAGTAATCTGAACAGAGTTGATTTTCCAATCCCGTTCCTGCCTATTAAACCTGTTTTCCAGTTTGTATCAAAATAAAATGTGACTTCCTCAAATATCGGATTTACATATCCGTAATACGAAAAAGTTAGATTTTCAATTTTAATTACCGACATACAATCACCCCCTTTAAAGATTTTACCTGCTTAATATTATACTATTGTCAGATTTTATTTTCTATACTCCTTACTACTTAAAAACAGTATAAAAAATACCGGATTGACCTTCCAATCCGGCATCTTTATTTATACCAATATAGCCTTCTTTATTTCCACTTTTTCCGGAAGACCTTTTATCTCTCTTAGAATTTTCATGAACTCTTTGCCTGTTATAGTTTCTTTTTTGATAAGAAATTCCGCCAGTTTATCCATTACAGCTCTGTTTTCACTGAGGATCCTGATTGCTTCATCATAGCTGTTTTTTAAAATTCTCATTACTTCATTATCTATTTCGGTAGCTGTAGTATCACCGCAGTCAAGTACCGCCCTGCCTGACAGGTATTGATTTTCAACCTTTGCAAGACCGATAAGACCGAATCTCTCACTCATTCCATACTGTGTTACCATTGCTCTGGCAATAGAAGTAGCCTTCTCAATATCATTTGAAGCACCTGTGGTCACAGAATCAAAAACTATTTCCTCTGCGGCTCTACCGCCCAATGTGCTTACAAGCATATCCTCAAGTTCTTTTTGTGACTTCAGATATGTCTCTTCCTCAGGCACATACATTACATAGCCCAAAGCACCCATAGTTCTCGGTACAATGGTAATCTTTTGAACAGGCTCGGAGTTTTTTTGTAATGCCGAGATAAGAGCATGTCCTACCTCATGATATGATACAATCCTTCTCTCTTCCTGATTAAGTACTCTGTCCTTTTTCTCCTTACCGACAAGTACCACTTCTACAGCCTCAAAAAGGTCTTTTTGCTTTACAGCCCTTCTCCCTTTTTTTACAGCTAAGATTGCGGCCTCATTTATCATATTTGCAAGGTCGGAACCCACTGCACCTGATGTGGCAAGTCCGATAGCCTCAAGGTCTACAGAGTCATCCATCAGTACATCCTTTGAATGTACTTTCAATATAGCAACTCTGCCTTTAAGATCAGGTCTTTCTACAATCACCCTTCTGTCAAATCTTCCCGGACGAAGCAGTGCAGGGTCAAGTATCTCAGGTCTGTTTGTAGCCCCCAGTACTATAAGTCCCTTAGAAGAATCAAAGCCGTCCATCTCGGAAAGAAGCTGATTTAGAGTCTGTTCTCTTTCATCATTTCCTCCCCCCATTCTTGAGTCTCTGCTTTTTCCTATTGCATCTATCTCATCTATGAAGATGATGGCAGGTGCCGCCGCCTGTGCCTGTTTAAATAAATCTCTTACCCTTGAAGCACCTACGCCGACAAACATCTCAACGAAGTCTGATCCTGACAGTGAAAAGAAAGGTACATCCGCTTCACCGGCTACAGCCTTTGCAAGCAATGTCTTTCCTGTTCCGGGAGGTCCTACCAAAAGAGCACCCTTTGGAAGCTTGGCTCCAATCTTGGTATATTTCTCAGGATTGTGCAAAAAATCAACTATCTCAGTTAATGATTCCTTTGCCTCATCTTCACCTGCCACATCTTTGAATGTGACTCCTGTTTCCTTTTGAACATATACCTTTGCATTGCTCTTTCCCACTCCCATGAATCCGCCGCCACCCATTCTCTTCATCAAGAAATTCATCATCAGCACAAAGAATATAAATGGCAGTATAAAGCTTAAGAATGATAATATTGCGGAGGTGGTCTCAAATCTTTCCATAGTGGCAGGTACATGGGCGGCATAAAGTCTGTCCACTAATGTATCGTCCTCTATTCTGACAGTTTTATAAACTGTCAAAGATGAGTAATCAGACAGGTTAGGCTTAACCTTTATTTCAATGCTGTTTGCCATAACCTTTACCGATTCCACCTTGCCGTCATTCACCATTTGCATAAACTCGGTATAAGGTACCTCTTTTGTAGTGGCACTCTTTAACCTGTTTGATAATAAGCTCACTGCAAAAAATGTAATGGCGGCCGCAATTATAAGTATAATTATCGTCCTGTTATTAAGGCCATTGGATTCATTTTTATTTTTTTTATCCATACACTTCCTTTCTATTTTATTTTGCTCTTATTATAATTTATAAGAGAACCTGCCTCTACAATGGATTTTTCGGCATCAGTCATTTCAGCGATGCTTAAGCTGATTTCTTTTATATTTTCACCTATTATATAGGCAGGAATTTTTGACATATCACCCCTTAGATGAGACTTGATATTGGGAACGAAGATATAATCTCCCACTTCAAAATCAGGTTTATCATCTAAAAGGAACGGTAACATACCCCAGTTAATAACATTTGAACGATATCTCTTTGTAGCATACTCTTTTGCAATATTTGCAAGTCCTCCTATTACTCTTTGACAACTTGCAGCCTGCTCTCTTGCAGAACCGTCACCGGGCTTCTTAGCATAAATCATGCTGCCTATCTCCGTATCATTTGCAACTATATTTGAGAAGCCGTCAATTGTCCTTATCTTATCAAACACATAGGTCAATTCGGCATTATCTTTTAAAATGTCCTCTCCATTTCTTCTGGCTTTCTCAATAATATCCACCTGCTTGCTTCTGCCTACATACTCAGGATCTCTTCTTGAAAGTGTAAACTCTGCAAGCCCAAGAGGATTTGATCTGTATGAGGATGTCTCACCTGAAGGTATAAGTTCATCTGTAGTTGTTACTTCATCAAGTATCTTTGAGCATACTTTTAGAAGTATATTGTCTGTAAGTGCAGTCATCTGCGGCCAATCCTTAATATTCGGACCGTATATAAGCTCACTGTCCTTATTTGTATTACCAAATCCGTTGTAAACTCTGTTTTTATATATTGTATCATCATAACGGTATTCAGGTACTGTATAATCATCCGCAAACTCTGTAGCGGGAGTCAAAATACCCTTATTTCTTGCAGTTGCCGCAACCGATCTTGCATCCATAAGTGCTACTGCGGACATCTGTCCGGAACCCGGTTTTGAACCCTCTCTGTTCGGAAAGTTTCTTGTAGTATGCCTTATAGATAATCCGTTGTTGGCAGGTGTATCACCTGCACCGAAACATGGGCCGCAGAATGCAGTCTTTACTACAGCACCGCTCTCCATAAGATCGGCTACAGCACCGTTTTTTGTAGTCTCTATAAATACCGGCTGTGATGACGGATATACATTTAGATTAAATTCATCAAATCCTGTACTATGTCCTTTTAAAATATGTGCAGCCTCCATAACATTTGAATAAGTACCGCCTGCACAACCTGCTATAATACCCTGTGATACATAAAGCTTTCCGTCTGTTATCTTATCAACTAATTTTAGACCCTTTCCTGCCTCTTTGCCTATCTTTATGGCCTCAAGTTCAACCTCATGCAATAAATCTTCCAGATTTTCATTAAGTGTATCTATTTCGTAAACATTGCTTGGATGGAAAGGCAATGCAATCATCGGCTTTATTGTAGAAAGATCTACATACACCACTCCGTCATAATATGTTATATCGGCAGGCTTTAACTGCTTATACTCACTTGCTCTTCCATGAACGGTCAAATATTTCTTTGTATCTTCATCTGTCTCCCAAACGGAAGAAAGGCAGGTAGTCTCTGTAGTCATTACATCAACACCGTTTCTGTAATCTGTAGTCATAGATGCAATTCCCGGACCTACAAATTCCATTATCTTATTCTTTACATAGCCGTTTTTAAATACGGCACCTATAATTGCAAGTGCAATATCCTGTGGACCTACGCCTTTATTCGGAGCACCTGTAAGATAAACCGCTATTACTTGCGGTCTGTTTATATCATAGGTATCTTCTAAAAGCTGTTTTACAAGCTCACCGCCTCCCTCGCCTATTGCCATTGTTCCAAGTGCGCCATATCTGGTATGTGAATCAGAGCCCAGTATCATCTTGCCACAGCCTGCAAATGCTTCTCTCATATACTGATGTATTACTGCAATATGAGGAGGCACATATATTCCGCCATACTTTTTTGCAGCCGACAGCCCGAACATATGGTCATCTTCATTTATCGTTCCGCCAACCGCACAAAGTGAATTGTGACAATTTGTCAAAACATATGGCAATGGAAACTTTTCCATACCGCTTGCCTTTGCTGTCTGTATTATTCCTACAAAAGTGATATCATGTGAAGCCATGGCATCGAATTTAAGTCTGAGCTTATCCATATTTCCTGACGTATTGTGAGCTTTTAATATATTATAAGCGATGCTACCCTTTCCTGCCTCTTCTTTATTTATATCTTTTCCTGTAAAGGTTTCTAATTTTTTTATATCATTTTCTTCTATAAGAGTGTTACCGTTTATGAGGTAAGCACCTCCATTGTACAATTTAACCATATTCCCTCCTAGTTTTCCACAATAGTATATCCTATCAAAAAGTTATTTTCAAGGCTGTTAATTTTATCTTAAAAGCTAAAATGAGGGCATTGCCCTCATTTATGATATGGTTCATTATTTCTGATTCTATATGCTCTATATATCTGTTCCAATAAAATAACTCTCATAAGCTGATGTGGAAATGTCATATCGGAAAAGCTGAGACATTCATCGGCTCTGTCAAGTACATCGGCATGAAGTCCAAGTGAACCTCCTATAACAAATGTCAGATTACCCTTTGAAAGGATATCATAATTTTCCATTCTTTTTGCAAAGCTTTCTGAAGTATATTTTTTACCTTCTATTGCAAGTGCGACCACATAGCTGTTACCGATCTTTGATAAAATACGCTCAGCCTCGGTCTGTTTTATCTTATCCTCTTTTAAGGCTTTGGCATCTGCCGGAGTCTTTTCATCCTTTACCTCAATAATATTTAACTTTGCATATCTTGAGAGTCTTTTTGCATACTCATCTATGGCATCACGGTAAAACTTCTCCTTGATACCGCCTACAGCTACGATATTTATATTCATAACTATTCTTTGAAATAATATCCGACACCCCACTTGGTATGGATATACTTCGGCTCACTGGGATTGGGCTCAATCTTTTCTCTCAGC
Source organism: Lachnoanaerobaculum saburreum DSM 3986 (assembly GCF_000185385.1). Taxonomy (GTDB): domain Bacteria; phylum Bacillota; class Clostridia; order Lachnospirales; family Lachnospiraceae; genus Lachnoanaerobaculum; species Lachnoanaerobaculum saburreum. The sequence continues at coordinate 1,558,173 of NZ_GL622296.1, read as the reverse complement.
CTTCTTACATGAACATCCACAGTCCTTACATCTCCGGCTTCATGCAATTTATTGCCCCAAACAATACTTAAAAGCTGCTCTCTGGAATACACCTTATCAGGATTTTGAGTAAGTAACTCTAAAATATCAAACTCCTTTGCAGTGAGGTTAATCTCCTTATCTTTTTCAAATACTCTTCTGCTGTCAAGGTCAAGTTTCAAATCCGATATCTCTATTATTCTTTCATTTTTATCAACAGACTTTGACTTCTTTGAATTTCTTCTTATTATAGCCTTTATCCTTGCTTTGACCTCAAGTATATTGAAAGGCTTTGTGATATAATCATCAGCACCGTACTCAAGTCCCAGTATCTTATCCATATCTGTACCCTTTGCCGTCAACATAATAATAGGCATCTCGGAAAACTCTCTTATAGCTTGACAAACTTCCATACCGTCCATCTCAGGCAACATTACATCCAAAAGCACTATATCATATTCCTTTTCTTTAGCCATTTTTAAAGCTTCTTTGCCGTCATAAGCAACATCTACCTCATAATCATCCTGTTCCAAGCTGAACTTGATTCCTTTGACTATTAATTTTTCATCATCTACAACAAGTGCCTTATTCATCATTAACTCCTAATTTGTACAAATCTTATCTTTAATCTTATTAAATGCCGCCTCTTTTATTCCGGATATATTCATTATATCTTCAGGAGATGAAAAAGTTTTTGACTTTCTATATTCTATAATAGAATCGGCCTTTCTCTCCCCTATACCCGGCAAACTCATCAGTTCTTCTTTGGTCGCAGTATTTATATTTACAAGTACTATGCCCTGTGAATCACTTACCTCCTCTGTGGATAATTGAAATTTTGCACTCTCAACCTCATCCACACCCGGAATAACTATATGTTCGCCACCCTCAAGTTTTTTGGCTAAGTTTACATAATCCTTACAGGCTCCCTCACTGAAACCGCCTGCCATCTTGACAGCTTCGTTTATAATGGAACCTTTTTTCAATGTATACACATCCGGATTATTTACATGTCCTGAAACAAATACATCAATATATTCTTCTACAGCAGTACTTTCAGATACACTCTCTTTTAAAGAGGTTTCACTGCTCTCAATTACTATAGAGGTTTCTATATCCGCCTTGTTAAACTCAATATCACTTTTGCCGCTACAAGCTGTCAAAAATAAAAATATTATTAAAAAAACCTTTTTCATAGCTCTCCTTTCAGACAGCCATGTAAGTATATTTCTATTCTAACAAATTAAAAGTTAAAAACAAGTATCTAAAATATTAAGAAATTATTTCACAATCCAACTTATTTTTTGCCGCAATTACAAGATGCTCGGCAAGCACAGATGTAGTCACTGCACCGACTCCCTTTGGAACAGGTGTGACCATAGAAGCATTTGTTACATTTGAAAGATCCACATCACCACAAATCTTACCGTCTACAAAGTTGATTCCGACATCAATTACTGTTGCATTATCTCCAATATAATCCTCATTTATCATCTTTGCTTTTCCTATAGCCACTATCAATACATCAGCTTTTTTACAAATTTCTTTCAGATTTTCGGTTTTTGAATGACAGATTGTAACTGTGGCATTTTTACTAAGTGCCATCATCGCTACAGGTTTACCGATGACCATACTTCTGCCTACTATGACAACATTCTTGCCTTCAAGTTCTATATTATTGCTCTCAATAATCTTCATTACAGCCTTTGCGGTACATGGTGCAAAGCCGTCTTTCTCACCGGCAAAAATCTTTGCTATATTCTTATATGATATGCCGTCAAGGTCTTTTTTTTCATCAAGTTCATCAATGACCTTTTTTTCATCTATATGCTTCGGAAGCGGTCTAAAAAGAAGTATTCCGTCAATATTTTTATCATCATTTATCTTTTTAAACTCAATTAAAAACTCATCTGATGAAATACTTTCATCAAACTCAAATACCTCGGTATTTAATGAAAGCGATTCCATCTTCTTGACGGCACCCTTTTCATATGAGAGGTCGGCCGGACTTACTCCGATTCTTACTATTCCAAGAGTGGGTGTATATCCGTTTAAACTTTTACACATACTTTCAATTTCTTCTTTTATTATATTTGCAGTGTCCGCTCCATACAGTAAAATCATAAAAGTACCTCCAAAACTTCTCTGTAGACAGTATCGGCTTTCTCCATAGTATTTTCAAGCAGTTCACTTGCCTCATCTAAAAGTTCTCCTGCAAGCTTTTTATCTTTCATATATTTCAGATTGATGACCACATTCATCATAGCACCGCTTACCGCACTTCTAAGCAGGCTTACCGCCACTCCGGCATCTGAAACTGCAAGCTTTGAACCGTTCTTTGCCAGAAATTTAATATCATCCAACATTCCTCTTGCTTCTTTCATCACTTCAAGCGGTATCATAGCAGCGTCAAGCAACAGCTTTTCCATGTTCTTTTCATGCTCCGACTTTTCTTTTTCATCCTTCGGTTTAAATCCGTAAGCTTGTGACAGGGGGTAAAAGACCTCTGCATCCTTGTCGGCCAGTTTTAAAAAGCTGTCTATATGAGAATTCATACTTTCAAGTATTTTCTTTACATCATCTTCTACCGCCATATAACTTTTTTTACCTACAGTCAAATTACAAACCATACTTGAGAGTGCAGCTGATAACGCACCTGCAACGGCACTTGCTCCTCCACCTCCGGGAATCGGTGCCTTTGATGCCACTTCTTTTAAATAGTCATCTATTTTGTAACTTCCTGTATTCATTATGCCCATCCTTTCCATATATCAGGTGTATATCCGACAGTAGCTTCTTTACCGTTTCTTACTATAGGAAGCTTAAGTACCTGCTGATTTTCTAAAATCTTCGGGATCTTATCCTCAGGCAATAAATACTTTATCAAGGTTAAAGTTTCACTGTCCTTGCACTTTTCGTCAAGCATATTTTCATATCCGCCCACCGCCTGCATAACTGAGTTAAACTCTCCTTTTGAGAGTCCTTTCTCCTTCATGTCCACAAGTTGAAACTTTATATTTCTTTCCTTAAAAAATCTGACAGCCTTCTTGGTATCTGAAGACTTATTGGTACCAAATATCTGTATATTCATATATTCTCCACAACAATTTTTAATTAAGAAAGACCCTTATTGGGGTCTTGTCCTTATCTTTTTCTTATTTAACCACAAAATCAGTCCTATATATGCTGCATATATAAGTCTAAGTCTGCCTTTAAATGAAATATCCGCTTCTATAATCTCATCATAAAACATAGGTATGATTTTAAAATCATCCTTATACAGCGGATAAAATATTGCAAAAATTTCAAGCACCTGACCTGTAACAGAAGGATCATCAAAACCGAACTTAAAATATCCCTCAATCTTTTTCGGCAGTACATGGTCTATCAGTTTTTTTATCTTTTCAAGCATTTTGGCAAAAATATACTTATTGTCATCATTTGTAATTATATAGTGAATATCCTTAATCTTATCCGAAATCTTTTCAAGCAAACTCTTAGATTTCTTATCCGCCTTTTTATTTTTGGCTTTTCTTATCGCTTTTGAATGCTTTTTTTCCTGCTTGTCAAGTTCGGCTGCCTTTGCATAGTCTGAAGTTTTATCTTTACTCTTAAACTTTCCTGCCTTGACTTCTTTTAATTTATCACCTTTTTTATAAAAAGTACTCTGTAATAAACCCTTTTTTGAACTTTCTTTTTCTGAAGTATCTTTACCGCCTCTGTTATCCGGTGCCGATATATTTTCATCTTGTGGTTCTTCCTTATTGGAAAATATTGTAAAAAACCAAGCCACCTTTGCACTTATATCAAGCTCATCCTTAAACTTAAGTGAGATATTTAAGAATTTAAAAAACCATGTGACACTCAAATCTATATCAGGCACTTCTTTAAAACATATCTTACCCCTATATCTTACCGGTATAAAAAGTACCGTCAATACAATAATCAAAGCGAGGGCAATCAGAATAAGGATAATAATACCGATAACTTTTAATATAGTAAGTAATATACCTATCATCCTTCCTCCGCTTTTAAAAAACTATGATATTCAAAATCATGCCTTTTTTTATAGGTATCTTCAACTATTTTTGAAATAAGCTCAATTCCTGATTTTTTTCCTAAGGCAAGCCCCACTATACAGGCACCCGTATCCTTATAATTGTTTAAAAAAATAGCATTGTGCAATAGTGTAAGCTTGTCTTCTCCCTCAAGAAATACAACCAGATATAATAAAAACGATGTCTTATTAAACTTTAAGGCTCTTATATATTTTCTATAACCTTTCTTTATATCAGATGAAAGATATAAGTTTTTTGAAAATACCATATCTACCTCACTGTAAAATATAATTTCCTAAGAAAAATACTCCAAAATACATTTTCTAAGAAGCCCAAGTGCAGAGATAACGGTCTGTTCTCTGACATTTGCTCTGTCACCCGAAAATCTGAACTCTTCTACATGAACTTTATTCTTTACACATACACCGATATATACAAGGCCTACAGGCTTTTCATCAGTGCCGCCGTCAGGTCCTGCAATACCCGTTACCGAAATACTTACATCACTGTCAGCTTCAAGAGCTGCACCAAGTGCCATCTCTCTGGCAGTCTGTGCACTGACTGCACCATATTTTTTAAGTGTCGCCTTATTTACACCTAAAGTTTTTCTCTTAGCCTTATTTGTATATGTAATAAATCCCTCTTTGTATACATCTGATACTCCCGGAACATTGATTATCCTTCCTGCCAAAAGTCCGCCTGTACATGACTCTGCGGTAGATATGGTAAGTTCATTTTTTTCGAGCAAACTTACCACACTCATTTCAAGGGATTTCTTCTCCTTTGTAGAATAAATGTAGCTTCCAAGTCTTTTCTTTATCTCCTTTGACACCGGTCTGAGGATATCCTTTGCATCTTCTTCAGTGTCGGCATCTGCTGTAAGTATTATATAAGTCTTAGAATCAAAAGGCTTTATTTCAATATCCAAATCTTCATTGTCCATTAAGTCTGAAATATCGGCTCTTATTTCCTTCTCGGTTATTCCAATGAGCTTTATAGTCTTATTTCTTGTAACAGTATCCATTTTGTCTCCTTTATAAATACATCTATTTACTACTCATTATAACACTCTTATTCTTAATAATATACTCACATAATGAAAATACTGTAAGGAAAAGCATTAGTACGATAAAAATATTTGTTACAATACTTAGTTGCGGCAGATTAACAATAAGCAAAATAACTGTAATCATCTGAACAACTGTCTTTAACTTGCCTGACATTGCCGCCGCAATCACTACGCCGTTATCTGATGCTACAAGTCTGATACCGCTTATAATAAACTCTCTTGCTATAACTATCAATACTGTTACAGAGCTTAACTGCCTCAGTTCCACAAAGCAAATAAGTCCTGAACATACAAGTACCTTATCAGCGAGCGGATCCATAAATTTGCCGAAGTCCGTAATCAGATTGTATTTTCTTGCAATCATACCGTCCAAGGTATCTGTAATTGCTGCAACGGCAAATATGACCAAGGCAACAATTCTAAAATTATAGTCTTCTCCGGCTTTATATAACAGACTTGCTACAAAAAAAGGTATTAACAATACTCTCAAAACTGTCAACTTGTTTGGCAAATTCATAGTGCATCTCCTATTAAATCATACTCGGATGAACCGGTAATAAGCACATCACAGAAATCTCCGGACATATACTCTCTTTCAGTATTTACAAATACATATCCGTCCACACCCGGCACATCCATATATGTTCTTCCTATATATACATTCTCATCGGGAAGTTTGCCTTCAATAAGTACCCTAAATGTCTTTCCGACTTTTCTTTCAAGATTCTTTTCTGAGATTTCCTGCTGAACTCTCATAATCCTGTCTCTTCTGGCCTCTTTTTCTTTCTCATCTATCTGATTATCAAAGCCTGCCGCCACTGTGCCTTCCTCTTCACTGTATGTAAAGACTCCAAGCCTTTCAAACTTCATCTGCTTTATAAATTCAATCACAGTATCAACATCTTCAACGGTTTCTCCCGGAAAACCTGCAATAATTGTAGTTCTAAGTGTAATATCGGGGATATTATTTCTAAGCCTGCCTATAATATTTACCAAATCATCATATGTGGTTCTTCTTGCCATTCTCCTAAGAATATTGTCGGAAGCATGCTGTATCGGAATATCCAAATATTTGCAGACCTTATCCTCACTTGCTATCACATCTATAAGTTCATCCGTAATCTCTTCAGGGTAACAATAGAGTATTCTAATCCACTCAATACCTTCTATCTTAGCCAATTCCTTTAAAAGCTTCGGCAATGTCTTCTTACCGTAGATATCAACACCATATAGTGTAGTCTCCTGTGCCACCAAAATAAGTTCCTTGATTCCTTGTGTCGCAAGATCCTTTGCCTGTGCAATAAGGTCATCAAGCGGATAGCTTCTGTAATTTCCTCGAAGTGAAGGTATAATACAGTAGGTACAATTTTTATTACATCCTTCTGCAATCTTTAGATATGCATAGTATCCGCCTGTAGAATTCTTTCTCTTTTTTGAAATAGACGGCAATCTGTCAAGATCTAAGAATTCATTTTTTATCTCACCGCCCAGTACTTCCTCCACGGTTTCTACAATCTTGTCAAAGCTTGAAGTACCAAGCAGTGCATCTACCTCAGGAATTTCCTTTATTATTTCATCCTTATATCTTTGTGCAAGGCAGCCGGTCACTATAAGTGCTTTCAAATTTCCGACTTCCTTCAGTTTGGATGCCTCCAAGATAGCATTGATACTCTCCTCCTTTGCAGACTGTATAAAGCCACAGGTATTGATTATCATAACATCAGCTTCTTCATCAATATCTGTATACTCAAAACCTTTTTCGTTCATAAGACCCAGCATCATCTCCGAGTCCACTGTATTTTTGTCACATCCCAGTGACACCATTGACATTTTCATAAAAACCTTTCAAAAACTAATCAAAAAGCCATCATGAAAATGATGGCACTTCAAAATGATTCTTAAGCTTCGTTATTAGGATCATCATTTGTTATTCTAACTTTTTGCTCAAAAAGTTCCTCAACAGCAATAGAAAGCGGCTTCTTGCCGTCAGCCTTCACCTCAGGTATCTCACCGTCAATGATTTGTCTTGCTCTCTTTGCACTGGCAATAACTATTGAATACCTGCTCTGCACTACAGGTGCCTCACCCGGATCTACATCCGAGTTTGCAACATTGATAAGTTCACTATATGATGGGTGTAACATTTATTCTTCCTCCAAAAAAATTGTCTTTAAATCTTCTTTTATCTTTTCGATAAATTTACTGTTATCCACTTTCAGGTCACCACGACTTTTTATTATATGATCCAACTCCCCTGCCGCTTTTTCCAAATCGTCATTTATAAGTATATAGTCATATTTATTCATGCAAGCCGCTTCTAAGGTTGCCTGCTTTAATCTGGCCTTAATGTCCTTTTCACATTCAGTGCCGCGGCTGATTAATCTGTTTTTTAAGGTACGGGCATCAGGCGGTGTCACAAATATAAGCATGGCGTCAGGATACCTTTCCTTAACCTTTAATGCACCCTGTACTTCAATTTCAAGTATGACATTCTTCCCGCTCTTTCTTTGCTCTAAAACATACTCTCCCGGTGTTCCGTAGTAATTATCACAAAATGCAGCATACTCTATAAGCTTATCATCTGCAATAAGCTTTTCAAATTCTTCTTTAGTTTTAAAAAAATATTCTCTTCCCTCTGCCTCTCCTTTTCTTGGAGACCTTGTAGTAGCAGAAATTGACAAAGCATAATTATCATATTGTGACATAAGTTTTTTCATCAGAGTACCCTTCCCCGCACCTGAAAAACCTGATACAACAACTAATATTCCGTCAGCCATACTCCCTCTATTCTATGTTTTGAATCTGTTCTCTTATTTTCTCTATTTCAGTTTTTAATATTATAGCATAATCAGCTATATTTAGGTCGGTAGATTTTGAAAGAATAGTATTGGCTTCTCTGTTCATTTCCTGTGCAAGAAAATCAAGTTTTCTGCCTATGCCTGTATCCAATTTCATTTCATCATTCATAGCCTTGATATGGCTGAAAAGTCTTACAACTTCCTCATCTATACCTATCTTATCTGCAAACAAAGTTACTTCTGTGGCAATTCTGTTTTCCTCAATACTTGCTCCACTCAAAAGCTCATTTACCTTTAAGGTAAGCTTTGCCTTATACTCTTCTAAAACCTCCGGGTATCTTTTATCAATATTCTCTGTGGTATCAGCTAAAACTTTCAACTTTGAACTCATATCTGTAAATAATTTCTCACCTTCCGCTTCTCTTGTACTTAAGAATACCTTGCAAGCCTTCTTAAGTACTGTAAAGAGCCGGCTCTTTATTTCATCTTCATCAAGCTCAGGTTCATCAATGCTTATAACATCAGGAAGTTGAAGAAGATGTGATACCTTCAAATCATCTACTATCTTATACTCTTTACAAAGTTCCAAACCTATATCCAAGTATTTTTCCACTATATTTTTATTCAGATATACTCCGCCCGCCTTGTCCTTAAAGTCCAGATAATTTATAAAAAGATCCACTTTACCCCTTGAAACATATTCTTTTACAATATTTCTTATATCAGCTTCAAAGGGAAAAAACCTTCTTGGCATTTTTATATTTAAATCCAGATATCTGTGGTTTACAGACTTAATCTCTACAGACAATTTATAATTATCAGTTATCTCTTCGGCTCTACCAAAGCCTGTCATACTCTTTATCAATGTTTTTTTCTCCATTCAGTTTATGACATACGCTCCTGATTATACTTTTTTATTCTACACAAGTCAAGGAAGCTGTAATGAAAACAGCGGTGAGAAATAAATATTTTCTATTTTTATCCCTATCCCCCTTTTTTAACCTTTCGGCATTTTATCCACTACTGAGTTGTAAATTATTTGTGTTGTCCACTTTTTATGAGCGTATTATGCCGATTTTGAAATTTTGTGGATAACTTTCTGTTTTTTTAATATTGCATCTTCCCTTCAATCACTGTAGTGGTCAAGCCTAAATCCATTGATTTTACCGGTTTTTATATTTTATTTACCTCAAAACAAAAGCCGAAAGTGATGGATATCGTAGTATCATGTACCGAATAGCTGATAAAAAGGGTCAGTTAATAAAGCATCCTTTTTTATGCTTTATTAAGGCTATTTCCCCTCTGAGAAACTATGATGATAAACCTTCCATTCCGCTGTCTTGTACCTTGCATAAAAAAGAGAAGTAGATATTTCTCCACTTCTCCAATCAACCATGAATAGTTTAGCTTTTTACTTCCAATCCGACATTACTTTTTCTAACTCTGAAAAATTACAATTTGCTCTTCTAATAACTCCTGTTTCCTTTTGCTTCTGATATAATTTTTCCACCTTTTTCAAAACCTTTGTTTTTACCTTAAGGCAAAAAGAATATTCTTTTTCAAATAAGTCTTTGTATCTGATGTCATCAAGCTCATCAAACTCAATTCTTTCATAACAACCATTTGGTACAGGTATCATTTTCTTAATATCCAATATAGACAATATGTGCATTTTTTCTTCATCAGAGTAATATTTGTATATATCTCCATTTATAGTAATGTTATTATCAATTACTTCATAAATCAAAAAATGCTCATCAGAAACATTCTTCCATCTTTTGTGTTTTTCCTTTGCAGAAGATATTGGAATAAAATAATTATAGTTTTCTATCCCAACAATAATTCCAACAAATGGTTTAATACTGTTTCTATACGATTGGTTGTAATAAACCTCTGAATCTATTTGATTTAGATATTCAAGATAATCGGGATTTACAGTATAAAATCCATATTTAATCGCTTCTGCCATTGCCTTCTCCTAAAAAACAGAGAGGTTTCATCCTCTCTGTTCGCTTTAATGCTTCACCTTTGGGATATAGGTAGTGAGACACCTTCTTTAATGCTTCACCTTTGGGATATAGGTAGTGAGACACCTTCTTTAATGCTCCACCTTTAACGGTAGTGGGACACCTTCTTTATTTACTGGAAGTATAACATATATTTTTAGAAGTGTCAAATTAGTAAATTCCCTCACAGCGGTGATGAATAAATGTTTTATATTTTTATCCCTATTCCCCTTTTTTTACTTTCCGGCATTTTATCCACTACTGAGTTGTAAATTATTTGTGTTGTCCACTTCTTATGGGCATATTATGCCAATTTTAAAATTTTGTGGATAACTTCCTGTTTTTTTAATATTGCATCTTTCTTTCAATCACCTCCTATGATACAATAACCATGTCATTCAAGATATATTGTTGTATATCTTAAAATGTAGGATACATCTTCCTCTGTTACCTTGAGTCTGCGAAAACTTTCCG
>NZ_GL622296.1:1546372-1547550 GCF_000185385.1 Lachnoanaerobaculum saburreum DSM 3986 | reverse complement strand
AGTATTATCCCTTCTAACAATATTATTATTCCTATCCCTTAAATTTTAACTTCAACTCTTTTTACCGGCTTTAATCCACCGGTTTTTTTGAAATTCATATTGCAATTAAATGTTTCTATAGTGTCTGAAGCATCTATTCCATTAAAATTTATTTTTTCAAATCTGTCTCTATCTATTAAAACAGAAAAAACTGTATCTTCATATTCATCACCTATTAGTGGATTAATCTTATCTACCACATGAATAGCTATGTTTTCTATAGGTAGTAAAGCAAATATTTCTCTTGCTATCCTAATAACACAGCTGCAAATATAGTCTTGTGCAATATCAAAATGCATTGTCTTTGACATCTTTTTTGAAGAAAGTTTTCCGGTTTTTGTAATTTCTAAAACGTGGTTTGGAACCACCTTGTCTGTCTTTGCATGAAACTCTACTTCTAAAATATTGGGTATATCTGTACCTATATTAAAATCACTTCCATAATCTAATATCTCATCAAATGGATGCATTTCAGAAACTACATAAAAATAGCTATCTATATCACCGGCCAAAACTCTTTCTGCAAGTTTTTTCATATTCTCCCAGTCACTATAATTTTGTCTATCCCTCTCTTGTGCTGCAAGAACTGCTTCATTAAGTTTTTGCATTTTACTTTTATGTGCAGCCGGTATAAGTTTCCCAAGAAAGCCGGGCTTAGCATCATGTAGACTTCTCAAAGCTTCATCTTCACAAGGCCCTGGAAACATACGATTGAATGGCTCCGGCTTATCTCTTAGTGAAGGCCAATCTATTATCTCACTACACTCCTCATGAATAGAACGTATCATATCAAGTAATTCATTGAAATTATCTACCATTTCACAATTTCTATTATACTCTTCTTCTTTTTGTTGTTGGACTTGTAAAATTTCTTGTGCTTTTATAGATACATTTGTTCTACTCCTTTTAGACCTTCTTCCACTGCTTGAACTAGTATAAGATAGACCTGTTCCGGGAATACCAACAGAAGTTGTCCTCCTACCACTTGTGTGGACTGTATAATGTAAGCCTCTTGTTCCAAAAGAAACACTCGCACCTGTTTTTCCAAAATTTAACTTTATACCTTTACAAATTTTAATACTTTTTCTAAAACGTAATCCCATTTTCTCACCTATATAAATAAAATTTACTTGAATTAT
>NZ_GL622296.1:1482670-1546238 GCF_000185385.1 Lachnoanaerobaculum saburreum DSM 3986 | reverse complement strand
GCAACAGCCTTTTTATATTTATATATATTTATATATTCACTATTTTGGTTCCATGTACCGCACTTATACCCGGAAGTTTTTTCACCAATTTATCCACATTTTCAAAAGTTACTCCACCACCCGGCATTATATTTACATTGTTTTTTTTGCCACATTCAATATATTTCTTTAGAGTATCTATGTTCTCAAAAATATCATTATTGTCGGCACTTCCATGTGTAAGGATTGTATCTACTCCAAGCTTTGACAATATTTTTATAGCATCCAATCTCTTTTCAAGTGCTTCCTCAGGTGCAAGCCCTTCACCGATATGATCAAAGGCCATATGGAATGTAAAGTTCATTTCTTTTCTGAAAAACTTCGGTGCGGATACAAGATCCTTTATATAGTCCTTATCAAGATCACCCTTCTCTGTCAAAGCACCTATAACCGCTCTTTTTACCCCTTCCTTTGCCATCTCCTTAAGATCATTGTACATAACAGTTTTTTCAGTATTGTTATATACAAAGTCTCCTCCTCTTGCCCTTATCATAACAGCAAGCTCTACATCATTGGAGTCACAAAAATACTTTGCATAATCTCTTACCGCCATACTTACTGTAGTACCGCCCACAGCCAGATTGTCACAAAGCTCAATCCTTGTTGCTCCGGCATGAACAACTTCTTTCAAATAAGTAATATTTTCAATACAAGCCTCTAAAATCATGTTCTCTCCTTATTCTAATTCTATCTCCACCACAGAATCTCTATCATCCGGCAGCGGATAACAATCACTTGCAGACGCATCAAAGAAAAAGAAGGTATTTTTTTCATATTCCTTTAAATTCCAATAATTACTTTGCAATACTTCACTTCCATCTTTTAAAAGACGCATCTTCTTTATCTTGCCGACCATATCACCCAAAGCTATTGCACCTGCCTGCTCCTCAAACACATGAGCATATAAAAGCTTTCCGTTTTGGGTAAATCTTCCCCACTCAGGTTTATTATATTCCGAAATCCCGCATCCGTAAATACTCTTTGAGTTTTCCTTCATCCAATCTCCTACTTTTTCAAGTATTTCTACAGATTCCTTTGGAATTTCACCATTTGCCTTAGGTCCGACATTCAAAATAAGATTACCGTTTTTACTTACACATTCTACAAGCATTCTTATAATAAGCTTATCCGATTTATAATGCTTATCATGGGCATGATATCCCCAGTTATTATTCATTGTTATACAGGCTTCCCATGGTATGGAATTTCCTGCCTCATCCACTATACCCTCAGGCGGAATCATCTGTTCCGGTGAAGCAAAATCACCGGCATAGATGCTTGGATTTAAGGTTTTAATGGTACCTGCATACTCGGCACTTCCCTCAAGTCTGTTGTCTGTTATAATATCCGGCTGGTATTTTCTGACCATTTCCATAAGTTCCTTAGCCTTCCACTTGTCACAGTTCATAGGACCGTATGAAAAATCAAACCACATAAGGTCAAGCTTTCCATAGCCTGTTACCAGTTCCTTAACCTGTGCATGCATAAACTCAAGATAATTGTCAAAATTATGATTATAATCCTTCCACTCCTCATTATCTCTCATAGGATGATGCATATCACCATAATGCGGATAATCCTCATGTCTCCAGTCAATAAGTGAGAAATATAATCCCACCTTGATTCCCTCCGCTCTGAATGCCTTCAAAAATTCTTTTACAAGATCCCTGTGACATGCTGCATTCATAGAATTAAAATCACTTACCTTACTGTCATACAGACAAAAGCCGTCATGATGTTTTGCTGTAAGCACCGCATATTTCATACCTGCTTTTTTTGCAAGTCTTGCCCATTCCTTCGGATTATAATCCTCACAGGAAAACTCATCTGTCAGATAGTCATAATCTTCCTTTTTTATCCTCTCTCTGGAACGCACCCACTCACCTCTTGCCGGTATGGCATACAGCCCCCAATGTATAAACATTCCGAATCTGGCATCCCTGTACCACTCGGTTCTTCTTGTTCTTTCTTCTATAAGTTTATTCATTACCGCTCCTTAATATATTGATTATCTTCTCTATAATATTGCCGCTTCCGACCTGATATCCGCTAAAAGCATATACCGCCTTTACACCCTTACACAGTGCAACTATGGGCAATGTCTCATGATTTACAAAAGTACTTCTTCCAAAAGCCTCCTGTAAAATCTCTCCAAGATTTGTATATATATCATTACTTTTACTTTTTTCCAAAAGTTCATTTATTGCGCTGTCTTTTCTCTCAAATTCATTTGTAAATAAAAGATTAAGCTTAATATCTTTTAATAATTCATCCTTTAAGATAAGATCATTTGCAATATGCTGAGAAGGCTCCTCTTCCTCCTTTAGCCATATAGTAAGACTTATATCCTCACTGTTTTCCAAGATACCGAGCTTTTCCTGCAAATCCTTCGGCAATGTATAGTTTGAGAGCATATCCTTTATATCTGCATGCATATACTCTAACTCTACCTCAAGTTTTGAATCAGCCTTTAAATTTAAAATATTATACTTAGCACATATATTTCCGTTTGGAAGCCTGTTTTGAGTCGCCAAAACATATTCTCCCTCAGGAAGTTCCATGCTTTCTTTAATACTGCTCTTATCCAGAGAAATAAGATTATTTTCAAAAATATCAAATTTTGATATGGAAAAAGATTCGCCAAAACCGCTAAGATCTCCCTTGATACATAAATTTGCCATACCCTTTGTATCAGTTTCTTCCCTGATACAGCAGCTGTCAATATATTTTAAGCCGTCCAGTATCTTTGAAAGCTCTGTAAAAATTCTAAATCCTTTTCCATCATATAAATACACATCCGCATTTACAAGCTTGGAAGCAATGCCCATAGCTCTTAACACATTTACAACAAATATCTTTACAGAAAGAGCATTGGAAATCTTTGTATAATATACTCCTGTTGAGCCTGTAACAGGCTTTTCTCTTGTCAGTCTGATATCCTTTACAAAATCAAGTATTTCATTTACATCCAAAAACTTTGACTTAAATAAATCTCTGCAAACCTCCAAATGTTCAAAATATACTCTGGGATTTTGAATATAGTTCAAATAAATATCATCATTTACACAATGTATATTTTCCGCCTTCCGGCAATCTCTTAATACATCAATACTTATATCTCTCTTATCCTTTTCAGATAATATCTCCCAAAGTGAACTCAAACCCTCAGCCATAGCCTGCACTCTTACCTCTTCATTTGGGAAATCTTTTATTTTATATCCGCTGTCTTTTTTTACAGGAGCTTTTTTTCTGTTTCTGTTACTTGCCTGCGGCACATTTATAAAAAATTCTTTATACTTATTATATTCAGGTTCAAAATCCCTTATATCCACATAAAAAACATCATTATCCTTTAAATCCAAGGGTATAATATAATTTTTTTCTCTATACAGGCTTAAAAATACATTTCCGATGCCTATATCCGTCTCATAGGCCCCTTCCATATCTGTTTTTGCCTTTATAATAGGCGAAAACAAGGCAAAATTCATAAGACAGATATTAAAATCAATATTTGAAAGAATTTTATCCCTGTCATATAAATATATCTTTATATGCTTTGTATCCGCATATCTTTTCGTCTGATTTATTTCATAAAGCCCTGCATTAAAGCCCAGATAGTCCTTGGCTTCTTTTTTAATATTTCCATATAAAATATTTTTGACAATCATAGCTCTGGCTGATGCATCATCAAACCATCCCTTATCAAGTATTTCCTCAGGTTCACAGGCTCCAAGATAATGCCAGTCATTATCCACATAAACCTCTACCCAGGCGTGATTGTCATCACAATGAGCCCAAAGCGGTACATAAATCTGTCTTGCGGGTATACCTGCGGCTCTGAATACAGATACTCCAAAAATCGATTCCTCACCACATCTTCCAAAACTTGAATTATATACTGTTATAGGATCAAGTGTTCTGATATCGGTTGTTCTATAGGTAACATTCTTACCGCAAAAATAATTTAATTTTATAACATTTTCTTTTTCCGAATCACCAAGCAAGTCCTTTACAAGCTCATAAAAATATGTTCTGTTTGCAACTATCTTTTCACTTCCGATTCTGTGGAATAATACATAGTTTAAAAATATATCTTCATCAAGCTCTTTGCATCTTGTATTTCTTAAGTTTACACCTGCTCTTGCATAATCTAAAATAATTTCCTTATCTACATTTGCTATATCGGCATATGGCATATGTAAATATAAAAATGAAAGATATTTTTTAAGCTCTTCATCTTCAAAGCTCAAAATAAATTTCTTTATTGAATCTGCAAAAGGATGATTTTTAAGTCTGTCTTCCATTTCAATAAAATATTCGCACATATTTACTCCTTTACCGCTCCGGCTGCAAGACCGCTCTCCACCTTTTCCTGGAACAAAAGATATATAGCCAGAGGCACCGCTACAGTTATTACAATACCTGCCATCATAAGTCCGTACTCCGAACCTCTTTCTCCGCTGAAATTTAAAAGTCCCAAAGATATCGGTCGCAATCTCTTATCATTTATAAACAGTAGTGGGAAAAGAATATTATTCCATGCACCCATAAAATTAAATATTGATATGGTGGATATAGCCGGCAATGTAAGAGGTATCATTATTTTTGAATAAATCTGAAAATAACTTGCACCGTCTATAATAGCCGCCTCCTCAAGCGAACGGTTGACTCCCTTCATAAAGGTTATCATTACCATAATACTGAAGGGCAGATTAAATGCCACATAAACAAGTACCAAGGCAAAAATATTATTCTTTAAATTAAAGAGTCCTATAATATAAGATACCGGAACCAAGATTGTATGCATAGGTACCATCATACCAAGCATAAATACAATTACAAGTACTTTATTTAATTTAAAATCAAATCTTGCAAGTGCATATGCCGCCATGGTTGAAATAAGACTTGTTAAAATGACTGTAGAGCCTGACTGTATTACCGAGTTTATAAAATAGGCACTCATATTTGCATCTTTCCATGCAATCACATAATTCTTCCACTGTGGATTCTTTGGAAGTGCAAAAGGATCGGAAAAAATATCCAATTTTGTTTTTAAGGAGGAAATAATGGTAAATAACATAGGCATTATAAAAATAATCGCCATAACAATAAGGAAGGTATATGCCACCACCTTCATACTTATATTTTTTTTCATATTATTCCGCTCTCCTTCCCTTATTTAATAATTTATTGCTTCCTACAGTTCCTACAAGGCAGATAAGCATTATAATAATACCGATAGCGGAACCTACTCCGTAGTGGCTGTATTTAAATGCCTCACTTATCATAAGTGTTGTAGGAAGATTTGTAAGTCCGTTAGGACCGCCGCTTGTCATAGCATATACAAGGTCAAACACCTTCACGCTTCCTATAATATCCATAACTATACACATTATTAAGGTCGGCTTTAACATAGGTATTGTAACATTAAAAAACATCTGTACCGGATTTGCACCGTCAATAGATGCCGCCTCATACAAATCTTTCGGAATTACTGTAAGTCCCGCAAGTATAATTACCATATAATAGCCTATACCTGCCCATACATTTACACCCACTATGGTATTCATAGCCGTGGCTTTATTTACAAGCCAGGGAATAGCAAACTGCTTTAATCCGATATTTTTAAGCAATGTATTTAGAGCACCTGTAGGCATAAATACAAAATACCACATAAGACCTATGGCGGTCATAGGAAATACTGTCGGCACAAAAAATATAGTTTTAAATAATCTGTAACCCTTAAGCTTTGCATTCACAGCCACAGCCAGAAGAAGTGCTATAGGTGTATGAAAAAGCACACTGAATATAACCATTCTTGCCATATTTGAAAGCGAGAGTATAAACTGCTTATTATGAAATGCGCTCACATAGTTTTCAAAACCTACAAATGTCAGCTTGGTACCTGCCAAACCGTCCCATTCCACAAAGGAAAAATAAATACCCCCTATAATTGGTATAAGTTGAAAAATTGTATATAAAAGTAATGCCGGCAGGATAAATAAAAAAATAGTAAATTTTGCTTTGGCAGTTTTTAGCTTTATCATTTTTACCTCCTCAATCTTTATTAAAACAGGGCTGTTTGAAATAACAAACAGCCCTAATAACTCTACAAGCTTAGTTTAATCATATTCTAAGCTATTCTTATTTTGCATTATCTATTTCAGCCTGAATCTCTGCTGCAGCTTCCTCTGCACTTGCTCCTGTAAACAAGCTCATTATTGAGTTTCTTGTTCTGTCCTGCATAGATGTAAGTTCATCAAAGTCAAATACATCCACACCGATACCTTCACTTGTAGCACCAAGTTTCATGCTTTCGATAAACAAAGGACTAACCTTGCTCTCATCAATATCAACACCCTCTATAGGCATAATAAACTGAGCCTCTTCGGCATATCTCTTTGCAGCTTCCTTGCTTGTCAGCATTTTTACAAGCTCTATTGTAAGTTCAAGCTCTTTTCCTTCAAGCTTACCATTGATCATATATGGGCTGATTACCTGCATATCATTGTTCTTAAATTCCGGCTTGTCCTTAAAATATGGGAACTTGGCAAGTTTGATATCATCATGTACCGGTGTCTTTTCAGGATCAACGAATCTTCCTATCATCCAAGGTCCTGTAACCACCATTGCAGCCTCACCGTTTTGGAAAGCTGTCATTGCAATATCATCCTGCATACCTACCGCATTAGGATCAAATGCTTTTGCATCAATTAAGTCCTTTATATACTGAAGTGTCTGTACAACATCAGGGTCTGTCCACTTTTTACTTCTGTTTCCAAGTTCCTTTGCAGCCTCTGTTCCAAGCCATTTGTAGAAGATTTGATCATGTAAATGTCCTCCCATATAGTTTGAGCTTTCTCCGAGAGCTATAGGTGTAACACCCTTTGCATTTAATTTCTCAATGGCAACCAATAAATCATCCCATGTCTGTGGGAATGTATCTATTCCTGCATCTTTTAATATATTTTCATGATAATAAACTCCTATAAGACCCGACTCCATCGGAACTGCATATGTTCCTTCTTTTCCCGGTACACTGTAGTATGACAATGCTCCCGGTGCAAAACTCTTACCCCACTCAGGGTCGGCATCAAGATATGGCTTGACATCAAGCAAAAATCCGTTATCAATATATTTTTGAAGATTGGCTACACCCTGCACACGGTATATATTTGCCATCTTTCCGGATGCCATATCTGTAGATAAAATATTGTTAAAAGCACTCTCATCACCCTGTGAATCATCAATAATCTCCACTTCAGGATGCTTTGCCTTAAACTCGTCCAAGATACTGTTGTAAATTTTTACTATATCTGAAGTTCCTGCCATACGAGTAAGCAATCTGATCTTTATTTTTTCATTTGAATCAGAAACTCCTTTAACTCCTTTAGAAGAGTCTACACTGCTTTGTGTATCTCCTCCCGCCTTGTTTCCCGAACCGCAAGCTGCAAGCGCTCCGATTGATAAAGCCAAAGCCATACCGAGCATCGCAATTTTCTTTAATTTCATAAATCCTCCTTCAAAACACGATACAAAATTTATGCTTTGATTATAACAATTTAATTCATGTACTCCTATGGAATTTTTATAGATTTCTTGTTATTTTCAATCCGTCAATGTATAATTATTTGTATGGATTTTAAGCAATATGCATAATATTTTTTTAGGAGTTTAATTTGAAAAGTAAGAGCATATATTTACAATTGTTTAACGGGCTTAAACTTATGATACTGCTTCCTGTAAGTATACTTTTTTTTATTACAGGTATTGTATTTATATTTTATTATACAGACGAAAGGATAGATGCTTCAGATATACAGTTAAGTCATATAGAGAATCGACTTGACCATTACTTTACATCCACTACACATTATTCCAGACTTTTGTTAAACAGTGATGTAATACAGAACAGTCTTAATACCTACTATAATAGTGCTGATGATTTTTCAGTACAAAAGATAAATATGAGTCTTGAAATTTATAAGCTTATTTATCCGGCTCCGTATATTTTCGGTATCAGTATTTATGACAAAGATTACAATATCATTGTCAGTTCTGAAAGAAAACAATATCCAAGTGATTTCAAAACTGTAAAGGTAACCGGAGGAAAATGGCTTGTTACAAAAAAATATGACAGTTCAAGTGATAACCTGATTGATACATTTTCATATATTCACCCTATATATAATTATAGAAGCGGTGATCTGTACGGTTATGTAGAGATTATTTTATCTGAAAAAAGCATATACGATATTTATAGTGTATCTGACACTAAAAATTCCCTGTATATAATTTTAGATGACGAGTTTAATATAATAAGTAAGTCTGATAAGCTTGATAAGAATACCCGACTTATCAATATTATATTAAAAATGTTAAAGTCAGGTAAATCAGGGCATATGTTTATACGATATGGTTTTATAAATACCATGTCATTAAAGTCAGGCTCTTGGAAACTTGTACATTTTATACCTCTGTTTTACTTTATTAAGCCTTCACTTACTATTGTGCCTGCTTTCCTTCTCACAACTTTGTTTTCACTTGGGCTGGCATTATTTTTATCAAAGAGTATTGCAAAGAATTTAAGTAAGCCTATTTACGCATTAGTGGAACACACACATTTCGTCAGTCTTGGAAACTGGAAAGAGTTTCCGTACAGTGCGGATTCTGCCGAAATGAAAGAACTTATAAATGATTTTAATATAATGATAAAATCACAAAATGAGCTGAAAAACAGACTGCTTGATATTCAAAAGGAGAAAAACAGACTTGAAATAGATAAAGTAAACGAGCAAATAAAGCCGCATTTCTTATACAATACACTTGATAATATATATTCATTGGCAAGTCTTGATGAGAAAAAAACTTTGATGGACCTTGTAATGAATCTTTCAAGATTTTATCGCGGCAGCTTAAGTCTTGGAAAAAGCTTTGTTACAATCAAAGAAGAGCTTAATACCTGCAAGGCATATTTAGATATCATGGCTATAAGGTATCATGATAAATTTGAATACAACATTTTGTGTTCAGATGATGTAAAAGATTTTAAATGCCCTAAGCTTATCCTGCTTCCACTGGTTGAAAACAGCATCTACCATGGTATAAAAGGGTTAAAATATAAAGGTAAAATAGATATCAGTGTAGAACTGTGTGAAAATATGATTGCATTTGATGTATCTGACAACGGCTTTGGTATAGATATGGACAAACTGTGGAAAATATTGAAGGATAAAACTGACAATAACCATCATTTCGCTCTACAACATATAAACAGAATTTTGAACTTATATTATGGCAATGAGTACAGACTGTATTTTAAAAACAAAGATTGTGGCTGTAGTGTATCATTTAATATAAAAAGGAGATTGGATGATTAAACTTATTATTGCAGATGACGAGTATTTCATACGTGCAAGATTATCAAAAATAATTTCTGAAAAAAGGCAAAATATTGATATTGTTTCTATCTGTGAAGACGGTGAAGATATAATCAAATGCCTTTGTAATTCAGATGTTGATATATTACTGATGGATATAAAAATGATTTCAATAAGCGGTCTTGAAGTATCAAAATATATATTTGAAAACAAATTAAATATAAAGATTATACTTTTATCCGGATACAATGATTTTAACTTTGCAGTGGAGGCAATGAGATATGGAGTTTTTGATTATCTTACAAAACCTATAAGTGAGGATGCGTTACTTGAGAGTCTGGACAAATGTATAGATATCATAGAGGCATCAAAAAGTCTTCCAAAAGACAGAAGCATATTACTTTTATCTGCATTTTTCAAAAAAGAAAACAGATTTATAAAGTCAAAGGATATACATGATATACGCCCGCTTGTAATAAAGTATATGTCAAATTCAGATAAAGAATCTTATATAAATTTTATAAAAGAAAATGTAAAAGATATTATAGAAAATTATAATGCCTACACTCTTTATAAGTTTATTTATGAAATACTTAACAGCCTTGATGTAAAGTATCATATTCTTAAAGACCTGACTTTGACTCAATATATGCACAGTAATATTTTTAAAAAAGATATCAAAAATTTGGAGCAGTTGGAAAATATACTTATTGAAACAGGTATAGATTGTATGAGCCTGAATATTGTATCTACAAAGGAGCAACTGATCGGTAAGCAAATTCTTGACGATATAGAATGTAATTTCTGTGACTGTGATTATACCGTAACAGAAATTGCAAAAAAACTTGGCAAAAATCCGTCATATATAAACACCGTATTTAAAAAGGTATATGGCAATACAATAAAACAAACTCTGTCAGATTACAGACTCAAAGAGGCTCAAAAACTTCTAAGACGAAGTAATTTAAAGATTATAGATATAGCGGCTGAATGCGGCTATTCAGATATCTTTTACTTCAGCAAAAGATATAAGGCAAAGTTCGGATATCCTCCAAGTGAAGAAAGTTTAAAACAGAATTTATAGTCCTTGTTACAGCAAACGACATAAATTTATCTTGTCGTTTGCTGTAAATATTTACTTATATTCTCTTTAAACCGGATGCCAAAATATTATATCGGCACCTTTAAGTTCTGTATTTTTTATAATGACGGAACCATGAAGTTGTTCGACCAATTTTTTTACAATATAAAGCCCCAGTCCCAAATGACCGCCTTCACTGCTTCTGGCTTTATCTCCCCTATAAAACCTGTCAAATGCTTTATCCATATCTTTTTGAGTAAAGCCGCTTCCTGTATCACAGATCTCATAAACTATTTTATTATTTTCTTTATTTACAAAAAATTTTATGCTTCCTTTATGTGGAGTGTATTGTAAGCTGTTTGAAAATATATTGTCCAAGATACGTTCAAGTCTGTCGGTATCAGACATCACATATCCCAAATCACTGTTTATATTTAAAACAATATCAATTTCTTTTTGCTTTGCTTGAAATCTATATTGGCTTATCTTTTTTTTCAAAAACTCAGTCAAATTTACATTTCTTAACACTGAATTTGTATTTGCATTTTCCAAATCTGAAGTGTACTGCATCTGCATAACAAGATTGGAACTTTTTTTTGCATTTCCGTTTATAACATTAAGATATGTTTTCAACTTTTCATCATCTGTCAAATCCGCCTCTGTCAAAGCCTCTGAATATGCCATTATAACAGACAATGGAGTCTTCAAATCATGCGCCAGTGCTTCAATCATCTCTATACGTTCCTGTTCCGCTTTCCATTGAGAAAATAACGACTTTTTAAGTTCATCTTTCATTTCCATAAAAGCGGTGCAGAGTTTTCCAAGCTCATTGTCAGATTGATAATTGACCTCAAAATCCAAATCTTTTTCCTTTATCTTTTGTGAAGCTTCTATCAACAGCTGTAGAGGAAAATTTATCTTCTTTACCAATGATGTTGAAAACAGTCTTGTAAAAATGATAAAGTACAAAAACGGTGAAAGCATGGCAATAACCGCTATTATTATTCTAATATTTTTATATGGATTTCCAAGCTTATACAAAAGTATTACGGCACCTTCTATCTTTGTGCCATTGCCAATCGGAACAATATAAGCAAACCTTCCTTTTAATACAAATGTTGTATTAATCTTATCAATAAGTTTATCAGTGTCTGCAAATACCCTCTCTTTGTATGTTCCGTACAATACCTCACAGTCGCTGTTTAAGACCTGATACATTATTCCGTTTCCTCTTATAATATTATTTAATCCGCTTTCTCCCCTTACATAAAGCAAATCCGTATTTTTTTCATGAATATATGCTTCAATTTTGGGGATTTGTTTTTCATAAAAATTTTCAGGATATTTACCGATATTTTGAATTCCGAAATATAACAGTATTGCAATTATATATGTAATCAATGTTGCAAGAATACCGGAAATTAAAATCATTACAAAGGTTCGTCTAAAACTCTTTACAAGCGAACGATCTTTCATAGCATATCCCAACTTTCTTAAATTCTATTCCATTTGTAGCCTATTCCCCATACTGTAGATATATATTCCGTATCGGATCCTCCCTCTATAAATTTGGCACGAATCTTTTTTATATGTTCAACTACAGTACTTGAATCTCCATCGGAATCATAACCCCAGATTTTTTCATATATCTGCTCTCTTGAAAAGATCTGTCCGGCATGTAATGCCAAAAACTCTACAATATTGTACTCAAGTCTGGTTAATAACAAATCATTACTACCTATTTTAACAGTACACTCTTTTATATTTATACTTAATTCCCCGAAATATAATTTATTTCTTTTATGTTCCGCATTTATATATTGAGATCTTTTTTCTCTTCTCAAATTAGCCTCTATCTTAGCCATCAATTCTTTCAGTCCGAAGGGTTTGACAATATAGTCATCTCCGCCGATATTCAGGCCCTTAATTTTATCTGCTTCCGACTGCCTGGCACTTAAAAATATAATCGGGCAAAGTACATCATCCCTTATTGCATTGCACACCTCAAAACCGTCCGCTTTCGGCATCATAATATCAAGTATTATCAGATCAGGTTGCTTTCTTGCAAGTTTGATTCCCGTTTCTCCGTCATAAGCCGATAATACTTCATGTCCCACGGCTTTTAATTCATCAGCAAGCAGCATTACAAGTTCTTTTTCATCATCTATAATAAGTATCCTGCTCAAATCATATCCTCCCTAAGCCTCTATCTTATATCTACTCATAATGTTTTCTGCCTTCCCACCTATAAAACCAGACTATACCGCAACCTAACATTATAATCAAATAAATTATAACAGATATTATCCCGCTTAAAAGTTGTGTTGTTGCCCACCCTGAAGAAATTAACTGTGGAGGTTTAGCCATGCCGCCCGCAAACTCCAGATAAGGCCCTATAGCTTTTACAAGTCTTATAGGCAATGCCCATGGTACAAATTGCCATATATTGTTGCCAAGTTCACTTCCACCGATCATTGTAGTCATCAAAAGACCTATAATTCCCATACCTATAGAAGCACCTATGCCGTATACAAAGCCTATCCACAGATGTATCGCAATAAGAGGTAGTATTCCTACTAAAAGAAGAAGCATTCCGGCTATAAAAAATATCTCTATATGGACTGTACCCGGAAAGAAGATTGCCGTTCCTATACAAAACACTGATGTGCCTAAAATAAGTGTAATTGTACAAACAATACTTATTATAAAAAATTTACCAAGATACAGTCTGTACCTTGAAAATCTTTCACTTAAAAAGCCGTTAAAACTTCCTGCAAGCTCTTCTTCATATACAATCTGACCTGCAAAAACACTTATAATTATCGGAATAATAAATATCGCCCATACTTCAAAAAAAGTTTCAAAAATATCCACTTCAAAGTGATCGCCCCTTTTATGTAAAGCAATATATCCCATTATACATCCTGACATCAAAAAAGGTAATAAAAAAGTAATCCTTTTGATTGAAGTTCTTTTTATTTTAAGCCATTCAGATAATATTAATTTAATCATTTTACTTCTCTCCTCTTAAACCAAAATGCGGTAATTATTGTGATTATTATAAAAACCGACAATGATATGACAATACCTGTAGGAATTACAGACATATCTCTTAAATTTGAACCCTGCTCCAATAAAGTTCCGTTTGGATGTACGCCTATAATTGCACACATAAGCCTAATTCCCCAAGCCCAAGGTATAAAAACCCAATATGAACCCGCTGCTGATACAATACCTGCAATAAATCCTATAAACCCTACCACCATACTTAAAAATAATCCTTTATAAGTTGCCGCAAACAGCTGAATCGGTATCAATGCAAGTGATACCAACCACGAAACAAAAGCTGCTTCAAAAATTTGAATATAAGGAATCGTACCCTTTGCCGTAATAATCCCCGATATAAGTATCGAAAAGGATAATACAATGCAGGACAGCAGTGTATGAAATGCCATAACTGTTATCTTGCCTACCCATATATTTATAGCTGAAGTCTGATGTGTACGTAAAGAACGATAATTCCCGGCCTTTCTCTCCTGAGCGTCAACCAAAAAGGCAAATAATGCCATACCGAAAGGCAAAAATACTACAGTCCATATATTGAAAACCATAGAAGTCACCAAATCCCAATTTCTGACAATATCTTTCGGCATCAATTTGACACCTGCCATCGCCTGTACTGCAAAGAATAAAGGGAAGCTTACAATCAACTTTCTTGTAAATGTTCTTTTATACTTAAGAAGTTCACAACCTATAGTATTCATTAATCTTTCCCTCCTTTTATGATATCCAAATAAAACTTTTCAAGGCTAATCTTTTTACTTGGCTTACCCTGAAATAAAAGTTTTCCTTTATCAATGATGCCTATATCATCAACAACCTGTTCCACTTCAGATAAAATATGGCTTGATAAAATCACTGTCATATTTTTTTGCGGAAGAGATATAATAAAATCACGCAATTTTTGAATTCCTACCGGATCAAGTCCGTTAGTTGGTTCATCTAAAATCAACAGTTTCGGATTTCCCAAGAGAGCTGTTGCAATACCAAGTCTTTGTTTCATGCCCATAGAAAAATGTGAAACCGGCTTTTTACCTGTATCAGCCAAATCAACCAAATCCAAAACTTCATAAATTCTTTCCTTTTTTATACCCATCAACTTTGTATGTACCAATAAATTCTCCATAGCGGTAAGATTCCCATATAATGCAGGGCTTTCAATAAGTGAACCCATTTTTGTAAGGTGTTCATGTTTTAGGGTTTCACCTTCAAAAATAATCTTTCCGTCAGTAGGTCTAAGCAATTCCATAATCATTTTTAATGTCGTTGTTTTGCCTGCACCGTTTTGTCCAAGCAATCCATATATGCTGTTATATTTTATTTTCAGTGAAATATTATCAACAGCTGTCTGATTACCAAATCTCTTTGTTAAATTTTTTGTTTCCAAAATAAAGTTATTCATAACTTTCTCCTTATATATCAAACCTTGTTTATGTTCAAAAGCTTAATATATAAAAATAAAAAAATTATAAGATTTTGAAATGTTTAAAAATAAATGTATTTAACAACACAAAAAAGAACCGTCCCTACAAATATAAGGCATTTCAACCTTGTAAATTAAACGTGACAGTTCTCTTTATATAATAAATTCCGTTTTAGATACTACTCCTACTTTTGTCCTCTCTTTGACATTGCAAGTATACTTTGCAATATTATAAAGAATGCCAGTATAACGGCAATTATAATCTTTGTCCACCAGGAGGATAGAGTTCCCTGAAAACTTACAAATGCCTCGATGGTTCCTTTTATAAGCACTCCGAAAAGACTTCCGAATACATTTCCGACTCCGCCTGTAAGCAGTGTACCTCCTATAACCGAACCAGCTATTGCTTCCATCTCAAAACCTTTTGCCTGCTCTACAAAGCCTGCACAAGTGTTTAGGCAGAATAAAAATCCCCCTATTGAACAAAGTATTCCGTTAAGTATATACACCTGCAATTTTATCTTTTTTACATTTAAGCCTAAAAGCAGTGCTGACTGTTCATTTCCACCTACAGCATATATGCTTCTT
This sequence comes from Lachnoanaerobaculum saburreum DSM 3986, assembly GCF_000185385.1. GTDB lineage: Bacteria > Bacillota > Clostridia > Lachnospirales > Lachnospiraceae > Lachnoanaerobaculum > Lachnoanaerobaculum saburreum. The sequence goes on along the minus strand of NZ_GL622296.1, from coordinate 1,530,667 downwards.
CCAAACTTTGTATACCTTAGCAATACAAACATCAGTACCAATATTACCATAGCAACTATTACTGTAGGATAAATATACGGATATATGGTAGCTCCCTTTTTATTTACAATCCCAAATATCGGAATTGTAATCTTATTATTTGCCCATGATAAAAATGCCTCATTTTTTATACTGATCATCTCCTGTGATATAATGGCAGTCATTCCTCTGGCAAAAAACATTCCGGCAAGAGTAACTATAAAAGGCTGGATATTCAAATAAGCTATAAGCACACCTTGTACAAGTCCGAAGACAAGCCCCATCACCATTACAATTACGATAGAACTTATTGCACTCATTTTCCCTTTTTCCATCATATATGCAAGCATCATACAGGTAAGTGCTACAAATGATCCTACTGAAATATCTATTCCTCCTGATATTATTACCATTGTCATACTTGTAGCTATCACTATAAGTCCGGCATTTGATATAAACAGATTTAAAAAAACCTGAGGCTTTTGAAATCCTTTGTCATGGAACATCACAATTCCGATCACATACATTACAATGAAAAGAACCACAGTCATATACAATAAAAAAGTTTTATTCTCTATATTTTTAATCTTATTTCTCATATGCAATCTCCACTTTCTTTTTGCTATGTCTTATATCTCTTATTATTCTTTGTAACTCTTTTGACTGTAAAGAGACAATTATTACGACCACTATCGCCTTGTATACAGGCAGCTGATCGGCAGACACACTCATAGCATACAATGTTGTAGTAAGTGCCTGAATTGTATAAGCTCCTATTACACTTCCAAGAAGTGAGAATCTGCCTCCTCCTAAACTGTTTCCGCCAAGTGCAACCGCAAGTATTGCATCAAGTTCTATATTAAGCCCTGCATTATTGGCATCGGCGGAATATACTCTTGAAGATACTAACATACCGGAAAGACCTGCCAAAAGTCCACAAAATGCATAAGCTATAAATTGTATAAGCACAGGATTAAGTCCTACAAGTCTTGCCGCCTTATTATTAATACCTACAGTTTCAATATACAGTCCAAGTGCGGTTTTTTTAAGTATCACAAAAGTCACTGCCACTACAGCTATTGCTACAAATACAGGTGTGGGAAGCGGTATACCCTTAATTGAATTGCCAAGCATCTTAAACGAATCCACTCTTATATATGTTATCTGTCCGTTTGTTACAAGTTGTGCCATACCTCTTCCGGCAGTAAAGAGTATCAAAGTGGCAACCATAGGTTGTATATTCATCTTAGCTACAAGAAATGCATTAAACGAACCGCATAAAAGTCCTACCAGTATTGCAGCTAAAAAAGCAATTATATACGGTGCACGGTATATATCTGTAGAGACCTGACCTCCTGCTAAAATAAAGCAGGCAACTGCACCTGCCAATGCACATACGGCACCTACAGATATATCGGTGCCTCCTGATGAAGCCACAACCAAAGTCATACCTACCGCCAATATGACAAGTTCACTTGCACGGTTTATTACATCAATTATATATCCGTAAAGCACTCCGTTTTGCACTGTAATATAGAAAAAGTTCGGAGTCTTTATTACATTTATAATCAAAACCAAGATCAGACTGAGTATGGGAAGAAACAGTCCGGCAGAAGTTATCTTTTTTATATTTATATTATTCATTATCTGCACCTCCTGCTATAGCACTCATTATATTCTTTTGAGATATTTCATTTGCATCAAGTTCTCCCACCTTTTTCTTATCCCTCATTACTACCATCCTTTGACAGGTTCTGATCATTTCTTCTATTTCTGAAGAGATAAATATCACACTCATACCTTCATCCGCCAGTCTGAGTACAAGTTTTTGTATTTCTGTTTTTGTACCCACATCGATACCTCTTGTCGGCTCATCAAGGATAAGTAAATCAGGATTTGTAAGCAGCCATCTGCCAAGTATAACTTTTTGCTGATTACCGCCTGAAAGTTGCTTTATAGGTGTCTCTTTGCTTGCGGTTTTTATCTGAAGTATCTCAATATATTTATCTACAAACTCTTCCTGCATTTTATCCGGAAGGAGCTTAAACAGACCTCTTTTTGCCTGCAAAGCAATTATCATATTTTCCCTTACAGACAGATCCGCTATGATTCCCTCATCCTTCCTGTTCTCAGGCAGATATGCCATACCAAGTTTCATAGCATCTATAGGTGCCTTTATCTTAACTTCTTCATTCTTAAACTCAAGTTTTCCGCTGTCAGCCTTGTCGGCACCGTATATAGCTCTTACCAGCTCTGAGCGTCCTGAACCGAGCAGACCTGTAATGCCTATCACTTCGCCTTTATTTATTTGCAAATCAAAAGGTTTTACATTACCTCTTGAACCGATTGAACAGGCTTTTAAAAGAATCTCTTTATTTTTTAATTCCTTATTTTCTCCTTTAATATTTTCAAGATCACTGAAGTCTTTACCCATCATTTTGGCTACAAGTTGCACTCTCGGCAGGTTTTCCACTTCAAATTCTCCCACCAAACAGCCGTTTCGTAAAACTGTAATCTTGTCACATACCGCATATACCTGCTCCAAAAAATGAGTTACAAATATAATACCTATCCCGTCTGATTTCAGTTTTCTCATAAGTGCAAACAATTTCTCCACTTCAATATCATCAAGTGATGAAGTAGGTTCATCAAGTATAAGTACCTTTGCAGACATATCTACAGCTCTTGCTATCGCAACCATCTGCTGAACGGCAATGGAATAATGTTCTGTAGGTTTTGTTACATCTATATTTATATCAAGTTTATTTAAAAGCTCCTTTGCCGTCTTATTCATCTTTTTCCAATCGATAAGTCCGAATTTTCTCGGTTCTCTGTCTAAAAAAAGATTTTCCGCAACCGATATATTCGGGCAGAGGTTTACTTCCTGATATACTGTACTTATTCCGTTTGCCTGTGCTTCTTTCGGGCTTTTATTGATTATGCTTTTTTTACCTTCAAGTATAATCTGTCCTGTTTCAAATTCTTCCACACCTGTAAGTACTTTTATAAGAGTGGATTTTCCGGCACCGTTTTCTCCCATCAATGCATGAATTTCACCCTTTTTCAAATAAAAATCCACATTATCAAGTGCCTTTACACCGGGAAAATTTTTATATATCCCCTTCATTTCCAATAAATTATCCATAATAACCTCAAAAGGAGCAAGGAGTAATATACTCCTCACTCCCCTCTTTTATAAAGTCTTTTGACAGTTTAATAAGCTCTTTCAGCCTTGATTTTCTCAAGATCCATGCTTGTATCAAAATAAGTTTCATCAACATACTGAATCTTATCTACAGTTTCACCTTTTTCAAGTTTTTGAATAATCTCCGCCACTCTGGGACCGTGAAGAGGATTACACTCAACACTTACATTCAAATCACCTGCAATCATTGCATCAAATGCAGCCTTTACGGCATCAAAGGATATAACTGTTATATCACCGTTCGGCCCGCAAGTTTTTCCGGCAGCCTTTATTGCATCTATTGCACCGAAAGCCATGTTGTCATTTTCAGCCACTACAACATCTATATTATCAAACTGCTTTAGGAAAGATTCCATAACTTCCTGACCCTTTGACTGTGTAAATTCACCCGTCTGCTTTGCAAGCATCTTCCAGTTTGGATGTTGGCTCAAAATGTTGCCAAATCCGTCAGTTCTGCCCACTTGAGCGGATGCTCCTATTGTACCTTGCAGTGTAACTATATTTATACTTTCATCATGATTTCTTCCTTTTAATTTAAGATAGTCCTCAAGCCACTGTCCTGCTGTTTCTCCTTCTTTTACAAAGTTACCGCATACAAGTGCAGTGTAGAGTGAATCATCTGATGTCTTTATCATACGGTCTGAAAGTATTACCGGTATACCTGCATCCTTTGCTTCCTGCAACACCGTATCCCATCCTGTCTCCACAACCGGTGCAAGAACAATATAGTCAACCTCCTGCTGTATAAAATCTCTGATAGCCTTTATCTGATTTTCCTGCTTTTGCTGTGCATCATTGAAGATAAGCTTATAACCGTTTTCAGGAACAAATGTGGTCTTAAATGACTCCGTATTTGCCGTTCTCCAATCAGACTCCGCTCCTACCTGTGCATAACCCACTACAATAAGCTTTGATGAATCCTTTGACTCCTCACTCTTTGCCTCCTCGCTCTTACTCTCGCCTGAAGTCTCTGACGATTCAACAGACTTTGACTCACCGGTTGCTTTAGAACCTCCACAGCCTGTAAGTGCCAACATAGCAATCATAATTGCCGACAATGCCAAACCTAAACCTTTTTTACTCATAAACTCCTCCTTTTAAATTTTATGATTACGAAAACATTTACTTTTCACCTCTATTATACTTCAAAAAAGACTATATAAATATAGAATTTATTGTGTAAACTTTATATTATTTTTTCAAATCTTATATATAAGTAGAATTTTTTATGCTGAAAGTTTAATATATTTCGATATCTGAACATTATAATAAATCTATTCAACAGGCAAAACTATAGTAACGGTTGTACCTGCATTTTCTTTACTTTCAATAGTTAAACCATATTCATTGCCATAATAAAGCTTTATTCTCTCAGCTACATTACAAAGCCCGAACCCTTTGTCAGGATATTTTGTCTTTAAAGTATCTTTCATAGCGATATTTTCAAATACAGAAATATTCTCCAACATATCCTTAATACTTTTAAGCTTAACATCATTCATACCTATGCCGTTATCCGTTACTTTTAAAACTATAGTATTATCTTTTTTATATCCGCTGATACAGATATTTCCACCACCTCTTTTATACTTTATGCCATGATAAAGTGCATTCTCTACAATAGGCTGTAATAAAAGTTTCAGTATTTTCATATCATACAGGCTGTCTTCAATCTCAATATCATATTCCAGTATATCTTCATATCTGAATTTTTGTATCTTTAAATAACTTTCTATATGTTTGACTTCCTCTCTTATCTGTATAAATCTTCTTCCGTTATTAAGTCCTATCCTTAAAAAGCTTGACAATGTTGTAATCATATCCACTACTTTTTTTGAATCTCCTGCTTCCGCCATCCATACTACCGTATCCAAAGTATTGTATAAAAAATGTGGATTTATTTGTGATTGCAACAGCCAAAGTTCTGCATTTTTCTTATTTTTTTGTTCTGTTTTTATATTCTCTATCAATTCTTTTATTCTGATTATTTTATCATTAAAGTTTTTGGAAAGCTCATCAATTTCTAAAATTTGACTTTCCAAATTATTCTTAAGCAAATCGTTTTCACTTCTCTTTGTATAATTACAAAGTTTTTTTATCGGGTCTGCAATATGTCTTGATACACGCTTGTACATATAAACGGTAAAATATAATATACATACTATACTTACAATGCTTAAAGTGAAAATAACTGTCATCTGTTTTCTAAGCCTGATACTCACTACATTAAGTTCTTTGGTTTCTTCATAAATATAGTCATTCACAGTATCTTCTATAAGTTCAGTTGTAATTCTTATATCATATTCAAGACTGCCCATATTTTTATTGTAATCCTTATATATATCACTCTTTGCAATATTATCTATTTGATCTTTCAATATATTTACAAGGATTATAAGACCTCTCGGTCTGTTTGTCTCCACTTTTGAATTACTTGAATCCAAAAGCCTTTCAAATATTTTTTTAGCATATTCAAGATCTTCATATGGATTTTGGTTTTCAATCGTATCTGCACCTATTACTACACGATACATCTTATGGTCGATATTTTCTTTAAATTTGAAATTAAATTCAGTAGCAATACTTAAGTTTTTGACTATATCGGTATATTCATCATTTTGCCACTTTAACACCAGTAATAAATAAACGATAATAATTGATACAGGAATAAATGTTATGAGCAATCTTTTCATAACATAATTTTGTATACTACTTTTCATTTTTCTTTTCTCTATATGCCTTTGGGGTATCTTTCTGATATCTTTTGAATAATGAACTGAAGTAATGTTGATCTCTGTACCCCACCTCTAATGCAATATCTGATATCCTCTTATCACTGCTTCTTAAAAGCCTCTTTGCTTCATTTATTCTGATTTTTGTCAGATAATCTATAAAATTTATACCTGATTCCTGCTTAAATATAGTACTGAAATATGCAGGACTCAGACCTATATATTCCGCAACAGTATTTAGGGATATATCACAATTCATATAGTTTTTGGCTACAAAATCCTTAGCTTTATTTAATAAAAAGCTATATTGCCTTCCTGTAAGCTTATCCTTTTTTTCAATCATATATATCAATAAATTCAACAAATACTCTTTCATCATATAGATATCCGTAACTGCCAAATCAATAACCTCCACACTGCCGAATTTGTTTCCAAGCTCTTCTTTATCACTGCTTTTATCATCAAAAAAATTATTTGCCTCTATAAATGCATCCATTACAATATACTGCCTGAAAATCAAAGACTTTAGTTGGCCTCCCATATTATCAATATATGATTTTACAAAATCCTCTACATCCGATATACCGCCATTTATAATAAACTCTCTTAATTTTCCCTTATCAAAACTTGACGTATCAAATTTTTTAATATCAAGTTCAACACTTTTAATCTTTAAATTGTCTGTGTTGTTATATTTTGATGTAATTACGGATTTAACTTTTTGAAGAACCGACAGAAGCTTTTCTTTTGATATAGGCTTTAAAATATATTCAGATGCACCTATATGTATCGCTCTTTGTGCATAATCAAAATCATCATATCCGCTTAAAAAAATAATAGCTGTATCCGGAAACTTATCCTTAACTATTCTGCCAAGTTCCAGTCCGTCCATAAAAGGCATTTTAATATCGGTAATTAAAATATCGGGTTTTAACGATTCAATTAAAGGAAGTGCCAACTCTCCGTCGGTAGCTTCCCCTACAAAATCAAAACCATATGCATTCCAGTCTATTTGATTTTTAATACCTTCTCTTACAAATTTCTCATCCTCTACCAAAAAAACTTTTACCATTCTCTAAATTATCTCCACAGGATTTGTATTTTTGAATTCAAAGACCTTTATACTCTCACATTTGTCCAAATCCGATTTTATCTTATCTATAAACAGATGCTCAAGTCCGTAATGTGTAGCATCTATGACACAGATTCCGTCATTTACGGCATCAAGTCCGTCATGATGTGTGATATCTCCTGTGATAAGAACATCCGCTCTTTTAAGTGCATATTTATACATTCCCTTACCTGAACCCGGGCTTATTGCAACTCTTTTTATCTTAGATGGTACATTTGTCCTGCCAAATACCGCCAACTTTTTCAGACCGAACTTACTCTTTACCAGTTCAATCAGTTCATCCAATGAAACTTCTCTTTCCAAGTCACCTATCTTACCTATACCAAGTTTTTCTTCCTCAATTTCATTTGTTATTTCAAGCACGGAAGTATTGCTTAGCCCCAGTCTTTCACTGCAAATATCAGCCATTCCTCCACCTGCAATATCAAAGTTTGTATGCATTGCAATAACAGAAGTATCATTCCTTAATATCTTTAAAATATAGTTTCCAAGAAGTGTTTCATCTGTAACCTTCTTTACGGCAGAGAAGATGATTGGGTGGTGTGATACAATCAAATCAATGCCGTTTGCTTTTGCATAGTCAAGTACATCATTTGTGATATCAAGTACTACCAGAACATTTTTTACTTCCTTTTCTTTTCTTCCGATTAAAAATCCTGAATTATCCCAGTCCATAGCAAGTTCTAAAGGATACAGCTCTGTTAAATATTTTAAAATCTCACTGCATTTCATTTATAGTCTCCTCAATTATATCCAGCCTTTGTTTCAGCTCATTTCTTCTTATACCGTTCAATCGCTCATTTGCAATGATATCTGTATATTTTTTCTTTTCTTTTTCAAGATATTTATAGAGTATAGGATTTTTATTATCAATCAGATACTTGCCGAACAATAATTCCTTTTCTGTATAGGAAACAGGCTCACCAATATATTTTGCTTCCATCACAGTATAGAACTTACCTTCGTCAATACACATATCTTCTTTTATGATTTTGAATCCGTTTTCAAAGAGATACCTTCTGACCTCATCTATCTTAGTATGCGGAGATAATATAAACCGTATTTCAGTATCAAAAAACCTTCTGTCCTTTTCTAAAATATTTATTATAAGTTCTCCGCCCATACCGGCTATAATGACAGTATCCGCCTCATCTGTTTTAAGCTTTTCAAGACCGTTTGAAAGCCTGAGTTCAATATTTTGTACTCCGAAGTACTTTATATTTTCTCCGGCTTTTTCCAACGGTCCTATATTTATATCACAGGCATAAGCTTTAGATATTATATTATTTTTTATAAGATAAATAGGTATATGTGCATGGTCGGTACCTATATCTGCCACTACTGCACCTTTTTTTACAAAATCCGCAATAGTTTGCAATCTCTTTGATAACCTCATTTTATCCTCTATTCCAAAAAATCCTTTAATCTCCTTACTTTTGACGGATTGCGAAGCTTTCTGAGTGATTTGGCCTCTATCTGTCTGATTCTCTCTCTTGTGATACCGAAGACCTTTCCTACCTCTTCCAAAGTTCTCGGCTTACCGTCCTCTAATCCGAAGCGAAGCAATATTACCTTTTGTTCTCTTTCAGTCAGTGACTTTATAACCTCCATCAACTGGTCATGTAAAAGCACATCCATTGCAAAATTTACAGGAATCTTAGCATTGGAATCCTGTAAAAAATCTCCCAGGTGTGAATCATCTTCATCTCCTATTGGGGTTTCCATAGATACAGGCTCAAGTGCAAAGCTCATTATTTCTCTTACCTTAGATACAGGAATACCCATAACCTTTGCAACCTCGTCAGGCCTTGGCTCTCTTCCAAACTCCTGTACAAGCTTTCTTTGTATCTTTATCAACCTGTTGATAGTTTCTACCATATGTACCGGAATTCTTATAGTTCTTGCCTGATCTGCAATAGATCTGGTTATTGCCTGCCTTATCCACCATGTGGCATATGTAGAAAACTTAAAGCCTTTTTGATAGTCAAACTTTTCAACAGCACGAAGTAATCCTAAATTCCCCTCCTGTATAAGGTCTAAAAATTGCATTCCTCGTCCCATATATCTCTTTGCAATACTTACTACAAGTCTAAGGTTGGACTCGGCCATCTGCTTTCTTGCTTCTTTTCTGACCGCCTCATCAGGATCACATATTTTTTTTGCCAGATTCATCTCCTCATCCACACTTAGAAGCGGTATCTTACCTATTTCTTTCAGGTACATCTTAATCGAATCTTCAATTGCAATATAATCATCCAGATCCTCTAAAATATTCAGGTTTATATCTTTTAAATCCTTTATATCATCTTCATTGAACTCATCATCAAATTCAGCATCTTTTAAAAGGATATATTCTTCCGGATCTGAACCGGAATCAAAATCCTGCGGTTCATTATCATCCTCTTCTTCCACTATAATATCCCTCTTTTCAAGGAAATCTATAAACTCCGAAAGATACTCTTTCGGTATATCATTTTCAGAGAAGATTTTTTTAATCTTTAAAGCAGTAAGTTTTCCATCAATATCTTTTTTAAATATTTTTTCAAACTCATTTTTTATATTCTTCCCCCTCATACTTCCTCCACTAACTTAAATCAACACGAAGTTTTCGCAAAATCGACTGTTCTTCAATGATTTTTTGAAATTCTTCAATCCCCTTTGCATTCTTACTTTCCTCGTCTAAGCTTGCCTGTCTGATTTTGAGTATACTTTCAGTGATTGCCTTTTTCTTATCATCATCACTGAGGTTAGTCCCTAAGTCGGTATTAAGTATTTTTGAAAGCAATTTCTGCTTTTCTATATCTTCTTTATAGTCATCACAGATATTTGAAAATTTAAAATCCCCCAGTTTTATCTTTTCAAATATCCTTGTTGCCACATTCCTGTAAAATCCATCACTAAAATGAACCGGTGAAATATATTTACTTATCTTGTCAAAAAGTTCCACCTCTTCAACTATCCATGTAAGCAGCAGCCCCTGTGCCTTTGTATATCCGTCATCTAATTTCTTCTTCTCTTTTTGTTCTTCTTTTTTTAATGTATTTGAAGCAAATCCATAGGAATTTACCATATCAAAAAGTGATTTATAGTCAATCATCAGCCTGTTTGCTACTGCATGAGTATAATTTTCTCTTTCAAGTTTCTCACTGAATGTACTTAACATCCTTGAGACTTCTCTATAAAAGTTTGTTCTCTCATCAGGTTCATTCAGATTGTAGCCTTTTTTTATTATTTCCACTTCCCAAAGAAAGGCGTTATCGGCAGTGTCAATTCTTTTTTGAAATTCCTCACTGCCAAGATTTTTGATGAACTCATCAGGATCCTTGTATGGAGCCATTGACAGTACTTTAACATTTATATTTTCTTCTTTCAAAAGCGGAATTGCTCTTATCGCTGCATTTATTCCCGCCCCGTCCGAATCATATGTAAGTACTACCTTCTTGGTATACCTTGATAAAAGTTTTGCATGAAATGCTGTCAGCGCAGTTCCAAGACTTGCAACGGAGTTTTCAAATCCGCCTTTATGAAGTGCAATTACATCCATATATCCCTCACAAAGTAAAAAAAAGTCTCTTTTTGTCCTTTTAGCAAAGTTTAGTCCATAGAGGTTTCTGCTTTTATCAAATGCAATTGTTTCAGGTGAATTGACATACTTCGGCAATCCGTCTCCGATTACTCTGCCTCCAAAGCCTATCACTCTTGAATTGGCGTCTATTATAGGAAACATTACTCTATTCCAAAATCTGTCTCTTGCACCTCTTTCATCAATATTTATAAGACCGCTTTTTTTAAGTATATTATCATCATAGCCCATACCTTTTAAATATTGATACAAATCATTCGGTGTTTTTTTTGAAAAACCAAGTCCGAAATGTGTAATATCTCTTGCATCAAGCCCTCTGGCTTTAAAATATTCAAGCCCTTTACTGCCGCCTTCTGAAAAAAGTGTCTCATAGAAATACTTCGCTGCCGTCTTATTTATCTCAAGTATGATCATTTTTTCATCATTTTGTATTTTATCACTGTCACTTTGTTGCGGCAATTCAATATTCACTCTTTTGGCAAGCAGATTCAGTGCCTCACTAAATGAATAATTTTCATACTGTCTTATAAATGTTATCACATCTCCTCCTACACCACAGCCAAAACAATGAAAAAGCTGCTTACTCGGCGATACTGAAAATGAAGGAGACTTTTCTGAATGAAACGGGCAAAGCCCTATATAATTTGCACCCTTTTTTTGTATTTTCACATAACTTGAAATCACATCCACTATATCATTTGCAGACCTGACCTCATCTATTATATCATTTGAATAATACAAGCCTCGCCTCCCTAATACACATCCCAAGACTTTGGAACAAACAGATCTTTAAACTTTTCTATTGCATACAAGTCGGTCATACCGGCGATATAATCACATACTACCAGTTCCCTATCTTGACCCAGTTCTTTTATAAAATATATATACTCATCCGGTAGCTTGTCACTATGAATCATATAGTAGTCAAAAAGTGACTTTATCATAGCCTTTGCCTTGCCTTCCTGTGACTTCGGCACCTCATTATGATATACCTTTTTAAAAAGCCATGTTCTAAGCCCCATCATCGCCCTGTACTTTTCTTTATTCATGGAGATTTTCGGTTTATCAATACTTTCTTCTATAACTCCATGTATCAGATTGTTCAGTCGCTCTCTTACGGAGTGACCGAGTACATCACTGTATTCACTTGGTATATCACTTTCTTCCAATATCTTCGCTCTGATGGAGTCGTCTATATCATGATTTATATAGGCTATTTTATCAGACAACCTGACTACATGACCCTCAAGTGTGGACGGATTTCCACAGGTTCTGTGATTTAATATACCGTCTCTTACCTCTTTTGTGAGATTGAGTCCCATCCCGTATTTTTCTAAAAATTCAACTATTCTTACACTCTGTTCATAGTGTGCAAAACCATAAGAACAGACTTCATTTAATACATCCTCTCCCGAGTGTCCAAAAGGTGTATGCCCAAGATCATGTCCCAATGCAATGGCTTCTGTCAAATCTTCATTCAGTCTAAGTGACTTTGCTATAGTTCTTGCAATCTGTGCCACTTCAAGTGTATGTGTAAGTCTGGTACGATAGTGATCTCCCTCAGGAGCTAAAAATACCTGTGTCTTATGTTTAAGTCTTCTAAAAGCTTTTGAATGAAGTATCCTGTCTCTATCCCTTTGATATACTGTCCTTATATCACAGGCCTCCTCATACCTGTCTCTTCCCAAAGAATTTTTACTGAAAGCGGCATACTTACTTAGAGTCAACTCCTCTCTAAGTTCCACATCTTCTCGTATATTCATATTTATAATTTAAACAGTGTTGAAAGAATGCCTCTTCCAAGACTTGCCCCAAGATTTCCGCCAAGGCTTTGTCCGAACTTTCCACCTGATTTTCCAATTGTTTTACCTAATTGTCTTCCGATAGTGCCTGCGGCAGCTCCTGCTACACTTGCCACTCCTTTTTTTATAGCATCTTTTTTCTTCTTGGCATCTTTTTGGGCTTCCTTTGCCTGCCTCTGTGCTTCTTTCTCAGCTGATTTCGCCTCTCTTTCCGCTTGTTTTTCCGCCTGTTTTTCCTGCCTCTGTGCTTCTTTTTGTTCTTCCTTTGCCCTTTGTTCTTCCTCCAATTTTTTGGTATTTTCTATTTGCAATCTTTGTAAAAACTCATATGCGGAGTCCCTGTCAATCATATCTCTATATTTGTTTGCAAGATCGGACATGGAAATCACTGTAGCTCTAAGCATATCGTCAATTGCACCAAGATATGACTGCGGCGGGAGTACTTTTGCTTTTCTGACCACAGTAGGCGCACCGTCATCACCGATAAATGACACTACCGCCTCTCCTATACCCAGATTTGTAATAGCCTCTTCCGTATCAAAATCAGGATTTGCCCTGTAGGATTGTGCCGCCGCCTTAATAGCCTTTTGATCTGCCGGTGTATATGCTCTAAGTGCATGCTGAACTTTATTTCCAAGCTGTGAAAGCACTTCATTTGGTATATCACTTGGACTCTGTGTAATAAAATACACCCCGATACCTTTTGATCTGATAAGTTTTACTACCTGTTCTATCTTTTGAAGCAGGGCTTTGGGCATATCCTTAAACAAAAGATGCGCCTCATCAAAGAAAAATACCATCTTCGGCTTATCAAGATCTCCCACCTCAGGCATTATCTCAAAAAGCTCCGCAAGCATCCAAAGCATAAATGTGGCATATATGCTCGGATCATTAATAATAGTTGAAGCATCCAAAATATTTATCATACCCCTACCGTCTTTATTTACAAACCAGTCTCTTATATCTACGGCAGGCTCACCGAAGAATATATCTCCTCCTTTATCGCCAAGTGATACAAGCCCCCTCATAATCGCATTGACACTTTGAGGTGCCATATTGCCATAGTCCGCTTTATAGCTTGCCGCATTCTCACTGACATAGTTCAACATACTCTTAAGATCCTTAAGATCCAACAGTAAAAGTCCTTCATCATCTGCAATCTTAAATACTATATTCAAAATATCACTCTGTATTTGGTTGAGTTCAAGTAACTTTGATAAAAGCATGGGACCAAACTCAGATATAGTTGTCCTGAGAGGAAGCCCTCTCTTACCGAAAATATCCCAAAAACAGGTAGGGTATGCTTTGAAAGAAAATTCGGAACCGAGTCCAAGCTCGGATACTCTCTTTGTAATACTCTCTTTATCTTCACCCGGCTTACACATACCTGACAAATCTCCCTTAATATCAGAGAAAAATACCGGTACTCCCGCATCGGAAAATGACTCCGCCATCACCTTTAGAGTCACAGTCTTACCTGTTCCGGTTGCGCCTGCTATAAGACCATGTCTATTTGCAAAATTTGTTTTTATACATAGCTTTATCTCTTTGTCGCTTGCCACCCATATTTCATTATCTTTATACATACCGTCTCCTAGCCTAACTTTATACTTCTATTCTATCCCAAGTTCACAATTATAACAAGTAAATAAAAAATTTTAACACAAAAAGAGCCGGCACCTTAATGCCGGCTTAATTTTTAATTTATATTATTTTGAATAAAGAGTTACAAGCTTCTCTAAGTATGTAAATCTTTCCTTAGCATCTTCCTCATTCTTTTCAAAGAGTTTAGTTGCTCTCTCAGGATCCTTAAGTGCAAGAGATGCATAACGAACCTCACCCTTAAGGAACTCTTGGTAGTCACCTGTAGGTGCCTTAGAGTCCAAAGTAAACTTGTTCTCTGCGGCAGGATTGAATCTGAAGTTGTTCCAGTAACCTGCCTCAACTGCAAGTTTCTCCTCAGTCATAGCCTTGCTCATACCCTTCTTGATACCATGGTTGATACATGGAGAATATGCGATAATAAGTGACGGACCCGGATAAGCTTCAGCCTCGGCAAGTGCCTTAACAGTCTGATTGTAATCGGCACCCATAGCTATCTGTGCCACATATACATATCCGTAGCTCATTGCAATACTTGCAAGATCCTTCTTCTTTGTATCCTTACCGCCGGCGGCAAACTGTGCTACAGCACCTGTCTTTGTTGACTTTGAGCTCTGTCCGCCTGTATTTGAGTAAACCTCTGTATCAAATACCATGATGTTTACATCCTTACCGCTTGCGATTACATGGTCAAGACCGCCGAAACCGATATCGTAAGCCCAACCGTCACCACCGAATATCCACTGGCTCTTCTTTGATAAGAACTCCTTGTTGTCAAGTATCTCCTTAGCCTCAGGTGTATCAAGCTTCTCAAGTTCAGCTACAAGTCTGTCTGTTGCACTTCCATTGAGAGCACCGACTGTAAAGGTGTCAAGATAGTCTTTAGCTGCCGCCTTAAGCTCATCTGATCCGTTATCGGCAACAGCCTCCACCTTTTCTTTAAGACCCTTTCTGATCGCCTCATTTGCAAGGAACATACCGTAACCGAACTCTGCATTGTCCTCAAATAATGAGTTTGACCAAACAGGACCATGTCCCTTGGCGTTTACTGTATAAGGTGTTGAAGGTGAAGAGTTACCCCAAATTGATGTACATCCTGTAGCATTTGCAATATACATTCTGTCACCGAATAACTGTGTAATAAGTCTGGCATAAGGTGTCTCACCACAACCTGCACAAGCTCCCGAGAACTCAAGTAAAGGCTTCTTGTACTGTGAACCCTTAACTGTTGTTTCTTTAAACTTGGCAATAACTTCAGGCTTTTCAGGTGTTGCATTTGCATAATCAAACCATTCCTGTCTGTGAACATTCTCAGGCATACTCTGCATTGTAAGAGCCTTATTTCCCTTCTTACCCGGACATACATTAGCACAAGAACCGCAACCTGTACAGTCAAGTGCAGATACGGCTACTGTAAACTTGTAGTTCGGCATTCCTGTCATAGGAAGTACACTCATACCCTCAGGTGCATTATCAGCCTCATCCTCTGTAAGAGCAATTGTTCTGATAACGGCATGTGGACATACATATGAACAGAATCCACATTGAATACAGTTTTCACTGTTCCAGATAGGCATATTTACGGCAATACCACGTTTCTCATATGCGGATGTTCCTGACGGTGTTGTGCCGTCAACATAATCAGTAAATGCAGATACCGGAAGATTGTTACCCTCTTGTGCGCTTACAGCTGTTTGAATTGTGTTGGCAAACTTAATTGCATCCTCTCTACCCTCTGTATGCACCTTATAGTCAAGTCCTTCATCCTTTGCATCAGCCCAGCTTGCAGGAACCTCCACCTTATGAACGTTCTTGGCACCTTCTTCTATAGCTGCCCAGTTCTTCTTAACTACATCCTCACCTTTTCTTCCGTAGGTCTTCTCGGCAGCCTTCTTCATAAGGTCAATTGCCTGCTCCTCAGGAATGATTGCTGAAAGCTTAAAGAATGCCGACTGAAGAATTGTATTAATTCTTGTAGGTCCCATACCTGTAGCAATACCGATCTTTACACCGTCAATTGTATAGAAGTTAATCTTGTGATCATGGATATACTTCTTAACCTGTCCCGGGATATGCTCTTCAAGCTCGGCATCACTCCATGCACAGTTAAGTAAGAATGTACCTCCGTCAACAAGCTCCTGTACCATATTGTACTTTCTTATATATGCAGGATTATGACAAGCTACAAAGTTTGCCTTATGAATAAGATATGTTGATTTAATCGGCTTCTTACCGAAACGCAGGTGGCTCATTGTAATACCGCCCGACTTCTTTGAATCATAGTCAAAGTATGCCTGTGCATACATATCTGTATTATCACCTATAATCTTGATAGAATTCTTGTTGGCACCTACCGTACCGTCTGCACCAAGACCCCAGAACTTACAGTTTGTAGTTCCCTCAGGCGTAGTAACAATGGCAGGACCCTGTTCAAGTGAAAGATGTGTAACATCATCATTTATACCGATAGTAAATCTCTTCTTCTCTGTATTATGGAATGTTGCAACGATCTGTGCAGGTGTTGTATCCTTTGAACCAAGGCCGTATCTGCCGCTGAATACAGGAACGGCATCAAATTTAGTTCCCTTAAGTGCTGCAACAACATCAAGCCAAAGCGGCTCGCCAAGTGATCCCGGCTCCTTTGTTCTGTCAAGTACTTCAATTCTCTTAACACTGTCAGGTATAGCATTTACAAGTGCCTCTGCACTGAACGGTCTGTAAAGTCTTACCTTGACAACTCCGACTTTCTCACCTTTCTTTTCAAGATAGTCAATTGTCTCTTCTATTGTATCATTAACCGAACCCATAGCGATAATGATTACCTCAGCATTAGGATCACCATAGTAGTTAAACAGTTTATAATCTGTACCGATCTTAGCATTAACCTTGTCCATATACTCCTGAACAATTGCAGGCAATGCATCATAGTAAGGATTGCTGGCTTCTCTTACCTGGAAGAAGATGTCAGGGTTCTGTGCCGAACCTCTCTCTACAGGACGATTCGGATTAAGTGCATGCTTTCTGAAAGCATTGATTGCATCCATATCGGCCATATCCTTAAGATCTGCATAATCCCAAGTTTCAATTTTCTGAATTTCATGTGATGTTCTGAAACCGTCAAAGAAGTTGATAAACGGAACTTTTCCTTTTAATGCCGCAAGGTGAGCAACAGGTGTTAAGTCCATAACCTCCTGAACCGATGATGAGCAAAGCATCGCAGCACCTGTCTGACGACAAGCGTAAACATCTGAATGATCTCCAAAGATGCTGAGCGCATGTGTTGCAATAGCACGAGCGGAAACATTGATAACTCCCGGAAGCTGCTCTCCTGCCATCTTATAGATATTAGGGATCATAAGAAGAAGGCCCTGTGAAGCTGTATAAGTTGTTGTTAAAGCTCCGGCTGAAAGAGAACCATGAACTGCACCCGCAGCACCTGCCTCTGATTGCATTTCTGTTACCTGAACAGTTTGGCCGAAAATATTCTTTCTACCATCTGTTGCCCACTCATCGGTGTGCTCTGCCATGACAGATGATGGTGTTATTGGGTAAATTGCAGCAACATCAGTATAAGCATATGATGCATGAGCGGCTGCCTGATTACCATCCATGGTTTTCATTTGTCTCTTAGCCATTTTATTCCTCCTACTAAGTAATTATTTATAATAATTTATCATTATTTTTCATTCATCATTATACCAATTTAAAAAATAAATGCAAATGATAAACATTGTATTTTGTGTACTATTCTTCATACAATAAGCCTTGTTTTTGTTTTTAAACAAAAAGCCTATTCATGGTCGTAATGTTTTCCGCCCCAATACATAGTTTTTGCAACTTCCGCATCAGGTCCTAAAATCACACCTTCCATAATCCATTTATAAAACTCTTCAAAACCGGTCCTATCTACTATGTAGCCAACATGTTCTTTTCCGTCAGGTGCATTTGTATCAATATATCTCTCAACATAGGCATAGGCATTCTTTACAATTTTTAGAATACTGTCCTCATCCACCCATTTAATAAAGTCCTCTGCAAGCCTTGGGTTCTTTTTTCCTGTTCTTCCAAGTAATACAAGACGAAAATATTTCTCCTTACTTCTGGTCCATGCTCTGGTAGGGCAGACGGTGATACATACACCGCAACCGATACATTTTTCAGTATTTCTTTCAATCTTGCCGTTTACCACTCTAAGAGCTTCAACACTCTTTTGCTTACAACCTTTCACACAGGCCTCACAAGTTACACATCTGTCAGGATTATACTGCGGCATTGTCATTCCCATTATTCCGAAGTCATTCATACGAACTTTTGCACAGTCATTTGAGCAACCTGTAAAAGCCACCTTAAAGTGCAGATTGTTTGGGAAAATTTGCTTTTCCATCTTCCTTGCAAATTCGGTAGTGTCATAGTTACCGTAAGGACAAAGTCTCTTTCCCGGACAGGCTACCACATTTCTGGTTCCTGAAGCGGCATAACCTGTGTCTCTCCTTTCCTGATTTGTACTCTCATGATCAATGATAAGCTGAATTTCCTTATTTACAGCATCCATATCTGTAATCTTAATACCCGGAATCTCCACACCCTGTCGGTTTGTGATAAAGATACTTCCATTGCCGTATTTATCTGCAATTTCAGATATTCTTTTCATACTTTCAGCATCTATATACCCACCGGGCATTCTTATTCTTGATGCCGTCTCACCACGCACTTTGGATACACGAAAGGCGTTTTTCTTCAGTTTTTTTACATTTATATCCATTATTCACCTCTCTAATCAATCAAAGTCTTACTGTCCACATAGTTAAATACAGGACCGTCTAAACAGATGTAAGTGTCATTTACCTTACAATGTCCACATTTTCCGATACCGCAACACATCTTTCTTTCATAAGAAACCCAGATGTTCTCCTCTTTAAATCCAAGCTTTAAAAGCTCTATTACGGAAAACTTCATCATTGGAGGCGGTCCGACCACTACAGCCTGTGCAGATTCAATATCTTTCAGCTTAAGTTCCGGAATAAACTTGGTTACAAGACCTACATTTCCTGTATATCCCTCGGCTTCTTTATCCATTGTCAAAATAAGATCAATATTATTTTCCCAATCAGCAATATCATCTCTAAAGAGCATATCTGAAGGACTTCTAAATCCAAGTATTACATGTTTATCTTTAGAATCGGCACTTGCAGCAAGTGCATTGATAACACCGCGAACAGGAGAAACACCTGTGCCTCCGGCTACCACCACACACTCACCGTATGTATACTTGCCTATATCAAAGCCGTTACCGTAAGGTCCGCGAAGAAATAAAGTATCTCCTATATAATTTTCAAATACCTCATCTGTAACCCTACCCACTTTACGGATAGTCAAATCTACACTGTTATCTGTAATACCGCTTACAGATATAGGAGCCTCACCGAACTTTGGGATTGACACCTCAAAGAACTGTCCCGGCTTTACATCGCCATAAAACTCCATTTTGAAGGTATATTCTTTTTTTGTATGCTTAATAACATCTAAAATCTTTGATGGAAACGGAATATAAGGATTAGTTCTCACTTTGCACCTCTTTTAATTCATCTGTCTTAGCTATCTCTGCCGTTACTTTATTAATAATATTTGAGAATGAAATATACTCCGGACATACGGTATCGCATCTGCCGCAACCTACACACATATTGTAGCCGAATCGCTTTCTAAAGTCATAGATCTTGTGCATAGTCTTAAATCTCATACGATCTCCATGTTTCTTTCTGTATTCTCCGCCGCCTGCTACATTTGTATAGCCGTCTACCATACATGAAGCATTGACTCTTCTTCTCTCACCCACCTTACCGTTGTCTGTATAATATACATCCTGCATTGTATAGCAGGTACAGGTAGGACAGACATAATTACATCTTCCGCATCCTATACATCTTGCAGTATATTCATCCCACATATCGGATGTAAATATTGAAAGCGGTACATCTTTCGGTAACTTCACTTTCGTATCATTCTCAGTTACAAATCCCGGAATAACCTCCTCTTCTTTTAGAGCATTATTTGCAAATACCAAACTAAGATTCTCATCCTTAAGTCGACATTTGAACTTATTATCAATGTAGTCAACCGAAAAACTGAAATCAAGGTCATCTGCTCTATTAGTACCCATATCTACGCAAAAACAATCCTCATATGAATGCTCACATCCCATAAGAACAAACTTTACTTTATCTCTGATACGGGCATAGAAATAGTCTTCTTCTCTGCCGTTTTTAAGATAAATCTGATCAAGTCTTTTTAGCGCATTAAGGTCACAGCTTCTTAAGAATACTAAGGTCTCTCTCTCATCTATATTTGCTTCCTTCACATCATTTTCCGTAAAGAAAAATAATGTCTGTGAAAGTGGAGTTAGAATCTCCTTAAATGAATAATCAGACTTCTTCTCAAGTTCAATATCTGCAACTTCATTTACGAAATCGTATCTGACAACATCAGTATCTGTAAACCTGCCTTCACCCACCTTGAGCACAGGTGCGTATATAAGGTATTTCTTTGATAACTCTTTAATTACACTATTGAATCCACCGGGTGAAAATATAAAACCCCTTTTCCCCATACTTTCTCCTTCATTCTGAGCCAACTTGTATTACAATTCTTTCCTATTTTAGTAAAGAATTGTAATAACAAACATCAATATTAACATTGATAAATTATTATCACTGTATACAAAGAAATTATATCATGTTTTTTTTTAAATATCAAATCTAAGATGGCCTCAAACTACTATATTTATTGCATATTTTTAAATACAAAAAAGACTTAACACCATGTAATAAAAATTTATACAGGATGGTAAGTCCATTTTTATACGCCGCTAAAATCAATATTTTCATCAATTTTAGCGGCTTTTTTCACTTTTTAAATTAATTATAACATCTCACTCTCATGATCTATCACAAACTTTGCACCGGTACAGGCACCACAGTCACAGTACTCTTTTCCCGCCGCCTTTACTTCTTTGGCATGCTCTGCAAGCTCCCTTGCCTTATCCTCACCAAACATCTTCTTGCCTTCATCAGATACAAACAGCTCATACACATTATCAATAGTGCATATATCAGCCTTTGCCTCTGCTATCAATGCCTTTGTAGCGGAAATTTCAGCATCTGTACCAAGTGATTCAAGCCAAACCTCACCTGCTGTTTCCAGTTCAGGACAGCAGCTTGGTGCCTCTATCATTTCCTTTACCGCCTTTACTATACTTTCTTTCATATGATTGATCCTTTCTTAAATTAACATATTATTTCATGCTCTGTAACTGTTAACTGAATACTTCACTTTACAGCTTCCTATAATTCTCAAGCAGCATCTTAAGATCCGCTATATCCTCAAGCATCTGTTTTCCGATATCCGTATCCTTTACAAACATACGATATGTATCTTTTTCTATTACCTCAGACTCCGATTTTATATCTGTATTGTTTATCAGGGCATCCTCTACGGAGGTGAAAGGAGTATGTGCCTTCAGCCTAAGTCCATGTGAATTAAATATCAGTGTATAGCCTGCAATACCTGTAGTCTTGTTCATAGCACGACAAAATCCGCCATCTATTACAAACAGCCTTCCGTTTGCTCTGACAGGATCTTCACCGTCAATGGCATGAACAGGTGTATGACCATTTATTATATGAGAATGTGCATCATATAGACCGAATTCATGTAGAATCTGACAACAGAAGCTTTCATCATAGTATCTGCTGTAATATGGATTGGAAGGTTCTTTCCAAAAGCTCTTATCCGCCACATAATCTCTCTCAAAAGTCTTTACCATTCTGCCGCAAAGCGGTGACTTTTCTCCACCCCACAGAAACCACATAAAGTCTACATCATCCATACTTGGATTGTCTGCATAAGCCGCTCTGGCCTTTTTATCACATATATCAAACAAAGACTTGCCATGATAGTAATTACCGTCTATAAAAAGCATATCAAATGTACCGTTTTCATCCACAGGCACACAACCATGATAAATCAAGTTTCTGTTGTAAACATTGTACATACTTCCCTTATCATACAAAAACTGTATATGCTTGTTCAATCTTTGACCTGAAACAAAACTTCTATGTAATTTCAGTATAATATCATTTTCTTCATCAGTCAACTTATACGGGTCATTTATATCAAGTGTAGGAAACAGATTTGTCTTTAGTTTTGTCTCTACACCGTCTATAGCCACAGTACCCTTATCAATATTTATATGTTCCAAAAGCAGTCTGCTGTCCATCTCATACTCCGGATGTCTTTTTATAAGCTGACCTTCCACTTTAAAAAGAATCACCTTAACAGCTGCAAGTGCCGCTTGTATACCGTCCTCTATCCCATACTTACTCATTCCAAAAGTAATAAGCGGTCTAAGGCTTATACCATATCCGTTCTCTAAAATTTCCACATTTCCATACTTCAGATTGTTTCTGATAACATTACAGATACAAGCGTCATTACCGCATGCCGCACCCATCCAAAGAATATCGTGATTGCCCCATTCAATATCCATGGAATGATACTTCATAAGCAAATCCATTATCCTGTCCGCCTGTCCGCCTCTGTCAAAGACATCTCCCACCAAATGCAAATGATCTACTGCAAGTCTCTTTATCAGTGCTGAAAGTGCTATAATGAACTCATCCGCATCCTCCAAGTCAATGATAGTCTGTAAAATATGTCTATGATAACTTACTTTATTTGTATCTTCATTCTTTTGTGCATGCAAAAGCTCATCAATAATATATGCATAATCCTTCGGCAATGCTTTTCGAACCTTTGATCTTGTATACTTTTGTGAAAGTAACCTGGCAAGCATTATCAGATGATTCAATGTCATAGAGTACCAGTCGGCATCTATCTTACCTGTTTCAGCAAGCATAGTCATCTTCTCACTTGGATAGTATATAAGAGTACAAAGTTCCTGTCTGTCAAACTCCGACAAAGTATCAGTGAATATCAAATCAACCTTTTCTTTTATTACACCTGAACAATTATTCATTATATGTAAAAAAGCTTCATATTCACCATGTATATCACTCAAAAAAAACTCTGTTCCCTTTGGCAGATTTGTGATGGCGGACAGATTGATAATCTCTCTGATCACTGCCTGACTTGACCCGTAATTTTGTTTAAGTAGCTTTAGATACTTTACATTCTCTCTATGCATAATACCCCCAATAATATTTAATTTTCCAACTTAGGCACTGTCTCTTCATAAGTAGCCGCCTCAGTTGTCAGTTTCTCAACAGTTCCTTCAGTACTTTCTTTTGACCTTATACTTTTTTCAGATTTTGATTCTTCCTCTGTAGGTACCTTCTCTACTGTACTCTCTATTGCAGTATCTGTATTTTTCTTATTGGAACTTTCAGCATCTTTTTGGCTTGAGCTCTCCGTTACAGAACTTCCACCTGAATTTGTTTCAATACTCTCTTCAGTTTTAACACTCTCTTTATCACTCTTTGCAGTCTCACCACTTCCGGAATTTACTTTTATTTTTGCCGGCTTGCCCTTATATGTAGAATTATGAAAAGGCTCCTCCTTTACTACAGCTCCATTCTTTTTCACAATATAAGTAGTAGCCCACTTGGATCCTTTTTTTGCTTCACTTATTACCACTTCTTTACCTTCTTTTAAATTCTTGTCCTCAATATATTCAGGCATAGGCGGGTCAAGATCTGCAATTTTTTTTGATCTCATCTCTATACTCACACCGTCCTCTAAGATGGGAATTCCGATAATTGAGCAAGTCAGTGTCTGTCCTGTAAGTACTGCACGTATTGCTATAGCAGTATCGGAAGTGTTTACAAATTTCATATCAGGTCCCGCATATCCGTCATAGCTGACCATTGCATCTTCTCCCGGAGTTACATATGTAGGTTCATAGGAATGTGCATGTCTTTCTGTGGTTGTAAGTCCTGCAAAGATCACTGCATTATAAAGTGTAGATGAGACCTGACATACTCCGCCTCCGGGTTCTTCCACCAAAACACCGTTCACATAAGCACCGGCAGGTCTATATCCCCTCTCCTCCGTTCTGTTTCCTGTAGTATTATTGAATGAAAACTCCTCGCCCGGCTTTATTATAAGTCCGTCCAATGCTTCACCTGCAAGTGAAATATTTATATTTCTGTCCTTATTGTCTGTAGTCTTTGTTGTAAATGTACCGATTACCTTATATTTCTCCTTAGCCATATCAACGCTTATAGTCGGTTTTACTTTATTTCTTATAACAGTAATATCTGCCTGAAAATTCTTTCTGTCTACAAATGATTTCAAATCCTCTTTCAACCTGTTTTCATCTATTAAAAAGCCGTCACTTTCATCGGCATAGGTAAAGTTCTTTGTATCCTTGTTAAATCCTGATATAGATCCGTTTATTGGAGGAATATCCCACTTTTTCTTTGCCTCGTTTACCATCTCTTCTATGTCACTTTCATCAAAGCTTATATCATAATGTGTATTTGCACTGTCAATATCCGAATATATCTCATTCAAAAGCTTATCAAGCTTCTTATCCAGTATATTACTTAATTCCAGGCTGTCACTCTCATCTATATGCAACTTCATTTTCCATGGATAGAATCTCTCTATAGCACCTTTTGCCTCTGCAATCTTCATTCCCGTTATATCTACTTCATCAATGCTTATCTGTTTTTTTAATTTCTCACTTCCAATATCTGTAACCGTTTCTGTACCTGTTTCACTGAATGTACTTACTATTTTTACCGCCTTTTGAAGGCAAAACAGTATAATTGCAAGCAAAATAATAAATACCGCTATCAGTAAAACCAATCCTTTTATATTTATGTCTGCTATATATCTGCCGCTCTGTGAGCGTTTCCTTGCCGCCCTCACTCTCTCCGAACCGGACATTTTTTCTTTTTTTCGTCTTTCAAACATTTCATTTCCTTATGAATGTAATGTTAAAATTACACTCAATAATATTTTATTTTATAATAAAAGCTATGTTCTTGAGTTAAATTATACCAAGAAACCGATTCCGGTACAATAATCAAGATTTGCTTTAAACGCTTTATTATGCTAGACTGATTGTGGTCTTTCAGTAACAAATGTTAAACCACAATAAATTTTAAAGGATAATTATGAAATATATTGATTTACATACACACTCAACTGCTTCTGACGGCAGCTTTTCTCCCTCAAAGGTGGCAATGCTGGCAAAGTCAGCCGACATGAAAGCTATAGCACTTACCGACCATGACACTATGGCCGGAGTGGAGGAATGTTTCAAAATGGGGCTTCAACTTGATTTACCTGTAATTGCAGGTGTGGAGATGAGTTGTGTCTACAACTCAAAAGAAATACATATTTTGGGCTATCTGCTGCCTGACAATTTTCCGGCAAAAAATCTTCATATTAAGGATGAGGTATTGGCCGACTTGGAATTTTTTGCAAGAGAAAGGGCTGACAGAAATGCTGAAATAATAAACAGATTCAAAAAAGACGGTATCATAATCTCTATGGATGATTTGATTGGCAGCAATCCGCATACTCAGATAACAAGAGCTCATTTTGCCGATGCTCTTATAAAGATGGGAATTGTAGCCGATACCTCGGAGGCCTTTTTAAAATACCTTGAATATGGCGGAAAGTATATTCCTGTAAAAAAGATTACAACCAAAAGATGTATGGAGTTTTTGACTAAACATCATTTCTTTATTTCACTGGCACATCCGTTTCAGTACAAATTTTCAGATACACAACTGGAAAGTCTGCTGTCACATTTAATAAATTCAGGTCTAAACGGTATAGAGGTTTATCACTCCACACATTCAGATGAAGATAAGAAAAAGCTTAACTTTCTTGCAAAAAAATATAATCTGTTTCCAACCGGTGGAAGTGACTTTCATGGTGCACACAAACCCGGACTGAATATAGGCACCGGATATGGTGATTTGAAAGTTCCTTATACAATACTTGAAGATATTTTATCTCAAAACAAATACTAAATACCAAAAGTCTGAAACCTGCTGCAAATATACTGTAGCAGATTTCAGACATCTTATAATTAATTCTGTTATAGTTTATTTACAACAGGTTTTTTCTTTGCCTTTGCAACTATATCATCCGCACTCTTATAGATAGATGCCTTGTTCACACAACCTCTTACACTTGAAAGTGGATAGATTGTAGTATTCTTACCGATAACGGTTCCAGGGTTTAAGATAGAACCGCAACCTACTTCAGCCTCATCGCCCACTATTGCTCCAAGCTTTCTAAGCCCGGTCTCAAACTCGGCATCCTCCAAGTGAAGCACTACATCCGACTTATCACTCTTAAGATTTGATGTGACGGCGGAAGCACCCAGATGTGCCTTGTATCCGATTATAGAATCACCAACATAGCTGAAATGCGGAACCTGTGCCTTGTTGAAAAGTATAGCATTCTTAAACTCACATGAGTTTCCTGCTACAGCCCCCTCACCGATAATTACATTACCTCTAAAAAATGCACATGAACGAATACTTGCATCTTTGCAGATTATAAGAGGACCTCCAAGTGCTATAGTCGGCATTATCTTTACAGAACGATGTACCCATATGTTCTTTCCAATCTTTAAGTACTCCGTATCAGGCAATGTGGCACCGACTTCCTCTATGAAGCTTCCAAGATCCTTAAAGACTTCCCAAGGATATGTATATCTCTCAAAGAGTTCCTTTGCAACAGTTTCCTCAAGATCCAAAAGTTTTTTTGTCTTTACATCGATTTTCTTCATTTTCTATCCTTTCATGCCCTTATATTCTTTTGAAATCTTTTCAAACAAGGCATTTAAACTATATTGATTATTAAGCTGCTTCACATTGAGACATCTAATCCCTACAAATCTTTCAAGCTTAACCATATATTCCTCAGATGATATATCTCCGTTTGACACCATCGTCAGTCCCTTTTCCCAGCTGGCTGTAAGTTCCGGGTTTAGCAACTGTGAAATAGAGCAGTTCACTACCTCATATACGATTTCACCGAAAAGTGTAGGTGTGATTATCTGTGTTTTTTTATTGAGAGCAAGATATTTTATTGCAAATAATTTTTTTAAAATATCCGCTCTTGTAGCGGAAGTACCTATACCGTTTCCTTTTATCTGACTTCTAAGGTCTTCATCTTCTATAAGCTGACCTGCATTTTCCATTGCAAGTATAATGGATCCGGAAGAATATCTCTTTGGCGGTACCGTCTCTCCTTCTTTTATACTGAGAGAATCAAGTATCAGTTTTGAACCCTTTCGTAATGATGAAACCATATTTACATATTCAAAGTTTTGATTTTCAACGCCGTCATCATCTTCCTTTAACTGATTCACTACATCCAAAAAACCTCTTTCAATACAAAACTTTATATTAGTGATAAATATCTCATCCCCTATACCAAACTTGATTGCAAATTTTTGATAAACGGCAGGCGGATAAAATATAGCAAGAAATCTTCTACATATCAACTCATATATCAAAGCCTGTAATCTGCCTAATGAGTTTATATTTCCAAACCCGGTAGGTATTATAGCATAATGGTCAGTGATTTGACTATCATTAACATACTTTGTTTTAGATATATTCTTATATGTACCTTTGTTAAGTATATCATTTGCAAAATCTACAAGCAAAGGAAATTTACAAAGTCCTTTGATATTTTTATCTATTTCCTTTGCTACAGCACCGGATAATACTCTGGCATCGGTTCTCGGATAAGTAACAAGCTTTTTTTCATACAGCTCCTGTATAATCTTCAAGGTCTCATCAGGACTTATCTTAAATCTCTTTGAACATTCATTCTGCACTTCAGCCAGATTAAATAAAAGCGGCGGATTCTTCACTTCCTTCTTTTTATCATTTGACAGCACTATGGCCTCTCTGCCGTTTGTATTTGCAACTTCCTCCACATGTTCTGTCAGCTTTTGTGCATATATTCTTTCCCTAAAACCATTGTCCTTATAAAGCATGGGGGAATTGAAGTACTTGGACCTTTCATTCACTTTCCACTCGCCGTCTATGAACGTACCCTGATTTTTACATCTTGCCGATACCTTGTAAAAAGGTGTCTTTACAAAGTTTCTTATCTCTCTTTCCCTGTTGACTACCATTCCTACAACACAGGTCATCACTCTTCCCACACTTAAGACCGCTCTGTCAAGCTTTAGAAAGTTTGCCACATTTCTACTGTACTTGAGTGTAAGAATTCTTGAAAAATTGATACCCATCAAATAGTCTTCCTTAGCTCTAAGAAAGGCTGCTGCCGAAAGATTGTCATAGTATGACCAATCCTTAGCCTCTTTTATACCTCTGCGTATCTCCTCTTCAGTCTGAGAATCAATCCAAACTCTCTTTCTCACCTTACCTTTGACATTTGCCATCATATCTACAAGTCTGTATATATACTCACCCTCTCTTCCCGAGTCGGTACAGATATATATTGTGTCTATATCTTCTCTATTTAAAAGACTTGATACCGTTTCAAACTGTTTTTTCACCCCGTCAATCACTTCATACTTAAACTCTTTAGGTAAAAAAGGCAGGGTATCAAGTGACCAGCGTCTAAACTTCTCATCATACTTTTCAGGATAGCTCATAGTAATAAGATGCCCCACACACCATGTAACTATTACACTGTCCCCCTCCAAATATCCGTTTTTCCTGCCTGTAGGTACCTTAAGTGCCTTTGCAAACTCGGCTGCAACACTTGGTTTTTCTGTAATAAAAAGTTTCTTCATTAATATTTTTCCAATATTTTCCGGTGTTTTCCAATATTTTTCTACTAATTTTTTTCTACACTAAATTTGTATACGGTTTCACTGATAAACTCCTCAAGTTCGTCTACTACCGGTTGCACAAACTCAGGCATATTTACAGCATTTGGAAAAAACTGTGTCTCAAAGCAGTACCCGTTTCTCTTTTTATAATGTACACCGTTTTTCCCCGTCAAATCACCGTTCAAAAAATTTCCGGTATAGAACTGCACTCCCGGCAGGTCTGTATACACTTCCATCACTCTCTTACTTATATTATCCCTTGCCTTTGCTATCAATCGCAAATTGCCGTCATAATTATTGACAATCCAGTTATGGTCATAGCCGCCGCCTTGAACTGTCGCCTCATAGTCGGAGTCTATACCGTCACCTATCCTTCTATACTTTCTAAAGTCCATAGGAGTATTTTCCACTTTCCTTATCTCACCGGTAGGTATGGAGTTCTTATCACATGGCAGAAAACTGTCTGCATATATCTCCACCTCCTGGTCGTAAATATTCCCACTGTCTTCACCTGCCAGATTAAAGTAGTTATGGTTAGTCAAATTTACGGCAGTCTTTTTATCACATACAAAGCTGTAACCTATTGTAAGTGCATTGTCATCTGAAAGCACATAACTTACACTTATTCTTGCTTCTCCGTCAAAGCCTTGATCCCCGTCCGGACTTATCATCATAAACGTAACCATATCTCTGTCTTCATCTTCAAATGTCCCGGCTTCCCATATCCTGTCATGCCAATAATTCGGTCCCGAGTGTAATGAATTTGTGCCGTTATTTAGAGATAATCGGAATTCTTTACCGTCAAGGACAAACCTGCCTTTTTCTATGCGATTGGCATATCTGCCTATTATCGCACCGAAATGCGGTTTATTATTTTCATAGCCTGCAACACTGTCAAATCCAAGGCAGACATCCTTAAAGTTTCCATCCTTATCAGGCACCGACATACTAACCCATGTACCTCCTAAATCGCTAAATGATGCACTTACCCCGTTTTTATTTGTAAGAGTATACAGATTCACTATCTTACCATCTTTTGTTTTTCCAAATTCAGTTGTCTTAATACCCATAATTTTCCTCTCTTTACAAAGAAAAAGCCATCACAGCCTTAGATGACAGCCATTATAATATATTATACAAATTTTTCTAATCTCTTGCAATACTTAGTGTAAATATTACTATGTCCACTAAAAAAGGCATCTGCCATGCAAATGCCTTTGATAAAATTATTTTAAAATTTATTTTGCTGTTATAAAGTTCTTTGCCGTCAAATACTCTGCACATAGAAGAGCACCGCCTGCCGCACCTCTTAGAGTATTGTGTGAAAGTCCGATAAACTTGTAATCATAGACCGTATCCTCTCTAAGTCTACCTACAGAAATTCCCATACCGTTCTCAAAATCCACATCAAGCAAAACCTGAGGTCTGTTATCCTCAGTAAGATACTGAATAAACTGCTTCGGTGCAGACGGAAGATTAAGTTCTTGAGGCTCACCTTTGTACTCAACAAGCTTCTTTATAAGTTCTTCCTTAGACGGTTTATTTTTAAATCTTACAAATACTGCTGCCGTATGTCCGTTAAGTACAGGTACTCTGACACATTGGCAAGTAATCTTCGGTGAAGTTGCAGGCACAATCTCGTCACCTTCAATATGTCCCCAGATTCTAAGCGGCTCTTTCTCACTTTTTTCTTCTTCACCTCCGATAAAAGGAATGATATTTCCCTCCATCTCCGGCCAGTCTTTAAAAGTCTTTCCGGCACCTGAAATAGCCTGATATGTTGTAACAACAACCTCCTCCGGTTCAAACTCCTTCCATGCATTAAGTACAGGAGCATAGCTTTGTATAGAACAGTTCGGCTTAACAGCAATAAAGCCTCTCTTTGTTCCAAGTCTCTTCTTCTGTGATTCAATTACGGCAAAATGCTGCGGATTAATCTCAGGCACTACCATAGGTACATCCTTTGTCCAGCGATGTGCTGAGTTGTTTGAAACTACAGGAGTCTCAGTCTTGGCATATGCCTCCTCAATAGCCTTTATCTCATCCTTAGTCATATCCACTGCTGAAAATACAAAATCCACCTTCTCGGCCACCGCCTCTACCTCATTTACATTCATTACAATAAGATCCTTGTATGCATTCGGCATCGGTGTAGTCATTTTCCAGCGACCGCCTACAGCATCCTCATACCTCTTGCCGGCACTGTTTGGGCTGGCTGCAACTACAACCACCTCATACCATGGGTGATTTTCAAGCAATGATAAAAATCTCTGTCCTACCATACCTGTAGCACCAAGGACTCCTACTTTTAATTTTCTATCCATAAAAATTCTCCATATCTATTTTGTATAACAGTAATTCAAGGCTTTTGAACAACTTTTTTAACTGCAAGCAATCATATTACAACATGAATAATATTTCAAGCACTTTTTCGCAATACACGCACATTTGTACTCCTCTCAAAGACATATGCCATATAATGTATTGTCTACTTGATTTTTTGTCCTTTATATCCTTTGTGACTTTGCCTTACTTTCAAAAGATTTACTTCTTTTCCGTTAACCTCTGCAATACCTGTATCAGATAAGAGATACATATTTTCTACAAACTCATTGTAACCAAGAGTCATTGCCTTCTCACCTCTGGTGTTCTTTTTAAACTCATTCACCTCTGAAATATCGAATCTAAGTATATAGTTTGCATCACTTACAACAAATATATCTGTATTGATTCCTGCACTCAAAAGATTTACACCGACAAGTACATCATCATTTGTCAACTTCGTTGATACAACCTGTTTATTATTTGTCTTAAACTCCTCAAATGATACTTTCTTTACATACCCTTTTTTTGTAATCATCAAAATATATGAGCCTTGTATATTGTCCTCACTCACAGCCAAAAGTATATTCTCGTTACTGCTGTCAAACTTTGTCAGATTGTCAACAGGCGTTCCTTTATCCTTAAGTTTTGAAATCTGAAGGTCTGTTACTTTAAGTTTGTATAAAATACCCTTGTTTGAAAAAATACATATTCTGTCGGTATTCATTACCGGAAATACATACTTATTCTCAGTCTCTATATTCTCCGCATTCTTATCAAAAGTATTCCTGTCTAAAATCTTACAGTATCCGAACCTGTCCATCACAAATATTACTTCTTCACTTGGTAGTACTTCTTCCTCATATACCGCTTCCTTTGCGTCCTCTATATAAGTCTTTCTTGGAACGGCAAACTCTTTTTTGATTTTTTCAAGATCCTTTATAAAGAGTTTGTCCATGTTTTTGTGATTTTTTAGGATATTCTTATATTCCGCTATATTCTTTAGAGTAATCTCATTATCTTTTAACAGTGCTTCTATCTCCAGACCTATAAGCTTATAAAGTCTCATATCAAGGACGGCCTGTGCCTGTTTGTCAGTAAATGAGAGCTTCTTTGCATCTTTTTCAAGTGACTTTACTTTAAAAGTGATTCCTGTAGTATCACCTGATGTAAGACATTTTTTTGCCTGAGCAAGATTCTTTGAACCGCGCAGTATCGCAATTATCAGATCTATTACATCTACCGCCCGGATAAGTCCTTCTTGAATTTCCTTTTTTTCAAGCTCCTTATTAAGAAGTATATTGTACTTCTTTGTAGTAATCTTATACTGGAATTCAATATAATTCTTTAAAATATCTCTCAACGAGAGTATCTCAGGTCTGCCCTCAACTATAGCCAGCATATTTACACCGAATGTATCTTCAAGTTTAGTCTTTTTATAAAGAATATTTTTTATTTTTTCAATATCGGCATCCTTTTTCAACTCCAGAACTATTCTGGTACCGTTCTTATCCGATTGATTGCTGATATCCACCACATCACTAAGCTTCTTAGTCTCCACAAGATTTGCTACATCTACCAAAAGTTTATTTATTCCTGTGCCAATCATTGTATATGGAATCTCGGAAATTATGAGCTTATCCTTGTCACTCTTTCTTCTTCCAAGTTCTACTTCTATTTTACCTCTAAGTTTTAGCTTACCGTTGCCGGTACTGTAAATATCTAATAAATCCCTTTTATTGGCAATGATACCTCCTGTAGGAAAATCAGGCCCATGCAAGATCTCAAGCAACTTTTCGGTGTCAATATCCCTGTTTTTTATATAGGCAATACATGTGTCACATACTTCAGACAGATTGTGAGTAGGTATGGATGTGGACATTCCGACAGCAATACCCTCCGCACCGTTTATTAAAAGATTCGGCACTCTAACAGGCAATACCTCCGGCTCTTTTTCAGTCTCATCATAGTTTGAAACAAACTCTACAGTCTTATCAAGATCCTTTAAGTATACTTCTTCAGCAAACCTTGCAAGCTTTGCCTCAGTATATCTCATAGCCGCCGCACCGTCTCCCTCAATAGAGCCGAAGTTTCCATGTCCGTCAATTAAAGCCATACTTTTTTTGAAATCCTGACTAAGTACTACCAATGTTTCATATATAGAGCTGTCCCCATGTGGGTGATATTTACCCATTGTATCTCCGACTATTCTGGCGGACTTACGATGCGGCCTGTCACTAAATATCTTAAGTTCACTCATATCATATAGAACTCTTCTTTGTACAGGCTTCAGTCCGTCTCTGGCATCAGGTATTGCCCTTGCAGTGATAACACTCATAGAATAATCCAAATAAGACTTTTGCATCTCTTCCGAATATTCCGTTCGCAATATTTTCTCAGCCATATCTCCTCCTATGCGTCAATCACAGCTTCTCTTGCATGTTCATGTATAAAATTCCTTCTTGGGGTCACATCAGAACCCATCAGAAGTTCGGTTATCTCACTTGCAAGTCTTGCATCTTCTATCTCCACTTTTTTCAGCACTCTTCTTTCAGGGTCAAGTGTAGTCTCCCAGAGTTGCTCCGCATCCATCTCGCCCAGACCCTTATATCTTTGCAGAGTAAAATTGTCCTTATGCTTTTTTCTATAATCCTCAAGTGCCTTTTCATCATAGAGATACACTCCCTCTCCTCTTTTCGGCACTACCTTAAACAGTGGCGGCATAGCAATATATACATGACCGTCATATATAAGCTCGGGCATAAACCTGTATAAGAAGGTCAAAAGCAGTGTATCAATATGACTTCCGTCCACATCTGCATCAGTCATCAGTATTATCTTGTCATAGCGAAGCTTTGATATATCAAAATCATTGCCATAGCCTTCAGAAAATCCACAACCGAAGGTATTTATCATGGTCTTAATTTCGGCATTTGCAAGCACCTTATCAATAGATGCCTTCTCTACATTTAAAATCTTACCTCTTATAGGTAAGATAGCTTGAAAGTTTCTGTTTCTTGCAGTCTTTGCCGAACCTCCTGCCGAATCACCCTCCACAATGAATATCTCACATTTGCTCGGATCTTTTGATTCACAGTTTGCAAGCTTACCGTTTGACTCAAAAGAAAACTTTGATTTTGTGAGCATATTTGTCTTTGCTCTCTCTTCAGCCTTTCTTATCTTTGCAGACTTTTCCGCACAGGAAATAATGGACTTTACCACATCCACATTTCTGTCAAAGTATCTTGTAAGTTCATCTCCGGTCACAGTAAGCACGGCTCTTGTAGCATCCGCCGAAGCCAGCTTGGTTTTTGTCTGGCCTTCAAACATCGGATCCGGATGCTTTATACTTACTATTGCAGTCATACCGTTTCTGGTATCCGCTCCCGTAAAATTACTGTCCTTATCCTTTAATATTCCAAGTTCTCTGGCATAGGTATTTATAAGCCCTGTAAACTTTGTCTTAAAACCGACTATATGTGTTCCGCCCTCCTGTGTAAATATATTGTTACAAAACCCAAGTATGTTTTCTTCAAAAGCATCCACAAACTGTATAGCCGCCTCGACCTCAATATTATCACATACGCCCTTGTATGATATTGGCGCATGCATCACCTCTTTTCCCTTGTTTAACTCCTTTACATATGCCACTATACCCTCAGGCTCATGGTATATCTTTTCTTCATACTCATTTTCCCTTTTGTTTATAAAATGCAGTATCAACCCCGGATTCAGATATGCACTCTCATGCATTCTTGACTTTAGCCAGTCGGCTCTAAATTTAGTTACCTCAAATATAGTATCATCCGGCAAAAATGTTATCTCTGTACCGCTTTCTTTTGTCTTTCCTACAGTAGGCAAAAGCCCCTTTTTCAACTCAATTACAGGTACACCCCTTTCATATCTGTCATGATGTATATATCTGCCGCGATATATTTTTATATCCAAAAAGCTTGACAATGCATTGACCACTGATGAGCCTACCCCATGTAGCCCGCCACTGGTCTTATATGATTCATTATCAAATTTTCCTCCCGCATGTAGTGTAGACAGCACTACTCTCTCCGCAGAAACACCCTTTTGATGCATTTCTACAGGTATTCCTCTACCGTCATCCCTTACAGTACAAGAACCGTCCGCATTCAAAGTCACCCATATATTTTTGCAATATCCTGCCAAATGTTCATCAATAGAGTTGTCCATGATTTCATATATAAGGTGATTTAGTCCCTTGACACCTACACCTCCAATATACATTCCCGGTCTTACTCTAACCGCTTCAAGCCCTTCAAGCACTGTAATACTGCCTGCATTATAGTCCTGCATAAAACCTCTCTTTTACAAAAATGTAACAGTCTAGCAATGCTAAACTGTTACATAAAATCTATATCTTAACCTTCGTAATCTTCCATATGTGCAATAACATCTTCAACAAGTTCTTCATTATTTTCTGTGGAATCAAACTTTTGTATAATACGCTCCGTACTGTCTTCCGGTTTCATATTTTCGGTAGCTTTTCTCATTGCGTTTACAGCCAAAGCCTCTCTCTCACTAAGAAGTAAATCATCTCTTCTTGTAGAACTCTTAAGTACATCTATTGCCGGGAATATTCTCTTTTCAGAAAGCTTCCTGTTAAGTACAATTTCCATATTTCCTGTACCCTTAAACTCTTCAAAGACTACATCATCCATTCTGCTGCCTGTATCAACCAGCGCTGTAGCAAGTATTGTAAGGCTTCCGCCCTCTCTGATATTTCTGGCAGCTCCAAAGAATCGTTTCGGCATATGAAGCGCGGCAGGATCAAGACCGCCTGAAAGTGTCCTTCCGCTCGGTGCAACCGTAAGATTATAGGCTCTTGCAAGTCTTGTAATAGAATCAAGAAGTATCATTACATCTTTACCCTGCTCTACAAGTCTCTTTGCTCTTTCTATAACCATCTCAGATACCCTCTTATGTCTTTCAGGTACCTCATCAAATGTAGAATATATAACCTCCACATTATCACCTACTATCGCTTCCTTAATATCTGTAACCTCTTCAGGTCTCTCATCAATAAGCAGAATAATAAGATGCATATCCTTCTCATTGACTATAACAGACTTTGCTATCTCCTTCAAAAGAGTGGTCTTTCCTGCCTTTGGCTGTGCAACTATCATACCTCTTTGTCCCTTACCTATCGGTGAGAGTAAGTCCACTATTCTCATAGCCTTAGAGGTCGTTTCATTAGTTGCAAGATGTATTCTTTCATCAGGAAATACAGGTGTGAAATCCTCAAAATTCGGTCTGTTTTCCAGTTCCTCAGGTGATACCGAGTTTACTGTATTGATATATAACAATGCCGCAAACTTCTCTGTAGCGGTTCTTATCTTCTTCACTCCCGATACGACATCTCCGGTTCTCAGCCCGAATTTCTTTATCTGTGTAGGTGCAACATATACGTCATTGTCACCCGGTAAAAAGTTTTCACATCTGATAAAGCCGAAACCGTCAGGCATAATTTCAAGTATTCCCTCTGCCACCTCACCTGAGTCAAGATCTCTTAAGTCTGTACTGTAGTCCCTGTCTCTTTGATATCTGCCATACTGTGAATCATAGTAATCATTTCTATAGCCCTGCTGGTTTGAGTACTGATTCTGATACTGATTGCCGTTATACTGATTTTGGTATTGATTTGAATACTGATTACCATACTGATTCTGATTGTTGTAATAATTAGGTGTATTTCCCTGATTATTACCGGGCTGATTATTGTATCTTTGCTGATACGAATTGTTATATCCTGTTGCTCTGTTCTGATTCATAACATTATTTCTCTGTATACTGTGGTATGTATTCCTGTTCTGGTTTGAATAACTATTTTGATTTAAATAATTATTTTGGCCGGAATAGTTGTTTTGGTTTGAGTAATTGTTCTGGTTCTGATAATTATCTCTCTGATAAGAATTCTCCCTGTTTACCACTTCAGATGAACCTCCTTCGTTTTTTGCTGCAGGTTTATTCTGGTTTTCAGAAAACTCTACTAATAAATCTATTATATTTGCCTTGTTTAAATTGCTAACACCCTTAAATCCCTGTTCTCTTGCAATTTCCTTTAACTGTACTAATGATAAAGTTTGTAACTTCTCCTTCATAATTGTCAACTTTCTTTTTTTATTTTTTCTAAATATTCTTTGATGTTTTTTTCAAATCCTATATCTGTCAGATTTAAAAAGACAGTATCTTTTATTTCATCCGGTAAATATTGCTGTTTTACATAATGATTTTGATAGTCATGGGCATACTTGTACCCCACTCCTATCCCTATATCTCTTTCACCTTCATAGTTTACATTTCTTATATGTTTCGGCACCTCATAATCAACATTTTCTTTTACAAATTTTAGTGCCGAATTTATAGCTAAGTAGGAGGCATTTGACTTCGGTGCGCCGGCAATATAGTTTGCCGCCTCTGCCAAAATAATTCTTGCCTCAGGCATTCCAACTCTTTCTACTGCCAAGAAAGCATTGGTCGCAACGCATAATGCATTTGCATCCGCCAATCCCACATCCTCAGCAGCACATATGACTATTCTTCTGGCAATAAACTTTATATCTTCCCCCGCATAGAGCATTTTTGCTAAATAGTACATTGTCGCATCCGGATCCGAGCCTCTCATACTCTTTATAAAAGCGGAAACAATATCATAATGACCGTTTCCGTCCTTATCATATTTTAATACTTTTTTTTGAATACATTCACTGATAATATTTATATCTATATGAATTTTACCGTCTGCTGAAATATCAGTCGTAAGAATTGCTAATTCTAAAGCATTCAATGCATTTCTTGCATCACCGTCTGCATTTTTAGAAATAAATTCTATAGCTTCTTCGGAAATATCTAACTCATACTTTCCCATTCCTCTCTCTTTATCTTTTATTGCCTTATTTAAAATGGATTCTATGTCATTATATGAAATCGGCTTTAGTTCCAATACTCTCGACCTTGAAATCAGAGCCTTATTTACTTCAAAAAACGGATTTTCTGTAGTTGCACCGATGAGTATTATTGTACCGTCTTCTACAAAGGGTAACAAGTAGTCTTGTTGAGATTTATTAAATCTATGAATTTCATCAATAAACAAAATCGTTTTTTTCTTATACATTGAAATTGATATTTTGGCTTCTGAAATCGCCTCTTCCATCTCTTTTTTCCCGGCTGTGGTAGCATTGATTTGCTTAAAATTTGACTTGGTGGTATTTGCAATGACCTTTGCTATCGTTGTTTTTCCACATCCCGGAGGACCAAAGAATATAATTGAACTCAGTTTATCAGCCTTTATCGCTCTATATAAGAATTTATCTTTGCCTAAAATATGTTCCTGCCCTACTACCATATCCAAAGAATCAGGTCTTAACCTTGAAGCTAACGGGGCACTGTCCTTTTCATTAACTTCTTTCATATAATCAAATAAGTCCATACTTTCTCCATGCAGGTTATTATCTTTACTCTACCACATTTTTTTTATTTGTCAAATATATTATTATAATCACAGCGGTGATGTATAAATGTTTTATATTTTTATCCCTACTTTTCATGATCATTACTATATTATAATTCTTGAAAAGCATAATCCGAAATTTTTTCAGCTTTTTTGTCTGTATATCATATTTAAAAGTGCCTTTATCTCCATCTTTAAATCGTGCTGAAAACACTATAGGCGGCTGCTTTATTATTTCTTTTATCATCTTATAGTTGATATATACCTTGTACAGACAAACTACGCACATTATGAAAATAATAAAAAAAATAATTTCATTGTTCTTTTCTTCATAAGTACTCCATCATTTTACTACATTATCCTTAGGTTTATCTGTTCTTACCACTTATAAAATCTTTCACTCTTTTTTTTAAAACCTTTATTAAAAGAATAAGTCCTCCTACTAAAAAAATATATATATACATTTTGAATAATATTTTAAAAATATGCTCTATATTAGTTATATATAATATCCACAATAATATAAATACTATACTTTCACTAATTATAAGTATATATACTAACCAATATACTTTCTCATTCCTTGACCACAAAAAAAATAATATATTTGTATACTTATTAAGCTTTATCTTTCTATTATGTTTTTCTATATCTGTTTTATCTATACTCCAACAACCCCCATAAAGTAATATATACAATGCAAAAGTCCCTAATAATAAAGTCAATATATCCGGCATAAATTTCTCCCATTCTGTAAAGCATTTGCTCTTTTTAGTAGCTGAATTTATATGTTTTTTAAACTTATCTTTCAGTTCTTCATCTGAAAGATTACTGTTTTGTTTTTTTTACCTGCTATTGCTCCTACTGCAAGTCCTGATGCTGTATCTACTAATACATTCTTTCAGTTAATATTCTTCTGATTACCCGATGCTATCCCTACTTCCATATATGCAACATTAAAGTCCCATACATAGCTTTGTATTGCCTGACTGCCTCTTTTTATGGTTTTATTTTGCAAAAAATATATTCAAATCTTATTAAGATTAGAATTTTGCCTGTCCTCCTTTAAAAGATTAAATCCGTACATATACAATGTTTTGCTCTTCCCTCTAACACTATAATTCTAAACATTCTGAATTTGTCTTATTATTTCTCTGTTTTCTATTAAATTTGCATAGGACAGATTCACTAATAATGATATTTTAACTGTTGTATCATCCATACCTACCAATCAATTCCGTAAAATCTGTCTCCATTTTCCCATTTTACTGTTCTTATCTTATTTCCTGTATTTAAATCAACTATAAAAAACTCATTCTATATCCGTTTGACCAAAAAAATGGAATATCTCCTACCGTATATAATACATGCTTCTCATCCTGCGAAAACTTAATATCTAAAAGTTCCTTCTCCAACAGATTTTGATTAACAACACACATCCTTTCCTTCATAGTAATCCTCCCTCTTTTATAAGTCTGTCCAGAGCATCATAAGTATAACCTATCTCTAAATCATTAGACCTTTTTAGTGATTCCCTGTTTCCATAGGCATCATAGGTATACTTGCTTACAAGTCTGTCTCCTCTTTTTATTTCTAAGGGTATATATCAATACAGTCAAAAGCCTTCCTTGTGTATCATAAGAAAATACTACTTTTACTTTGTCTTTTCTTTCCGTACAAACAAGTCTTTCTTCTTTGTTAAAAAGATAGTAAAATCCTTATGTGCTTTTTTTGAGTAGTTTTCTTTCATCATACATTTACCAAGGTATTCCTGCTTCAAAATCATATTTATTAAGAAATCCGGCCGGGTAAAGCCATCCCGGCAAAATAACTGTTTCTCGTTTTATTGGATACACAGGATACCAATTTATTACTTTAAATTTTTCATAAGACATATTATAAATAATAACTTCACCAACTTTTTCATCCACTTCACATAAATAAATATTATCAGACTCTGTAGGAGAAGTTATTATTGGAATCTTTTCTCCCTCCAGCCAAACTTCATAAATGTTATTTTTATTATAAAATCCCTTATCATCCCCTAATTTCAACCAAGGGGCTCCGGTATAGATATTCTCCTTAACCAAAATATAATTTTTATATTCATTAAAATTATATTCTTTTATAGCATATTTAACGGGTATCCAAGCCGGAATGAGGTAAATTATTATAATTAAAACTACTATTAACAACAGTATAATAAAACCTTTAAGCATTTTAATTAATCCTTTTATTAATAAATTTTCTTTCATAATTTAATACTTTCTTTTTTTATTCGGCACAATTAGGGGTAAATAAAATTTGCTCAATCCCCCTGCCACATACTCTCTTTCCTGGTCAAAATATGTATCGGCTACATTATCATATCTGTCCCTGCGTGCAATAGGTATCTTCTCCGAATTCGTCATATCCATATATAGTTTGACTTTCTCCTCCCTGCCCAAGAAGACGAATTGTACTTCCAAGCTCATCTTCATACTCTTTTATTCCTATCCTGTTTCCAAGCTCGTCATAATTGTAGCTTCTTGCTTTTCCTATTTTTGAGTAACTTAAGTCAAGTCTACATATGGTGTCATATTCGTAGGCTCTTAATTTTTATTTACCTTACAACTACCAATCAATTCCATAAAATGTGTCTCCGTTTTTCCATTTAGTTAATCCTATTTTATTTCCGGTTTTCATATCTACTATAAAAAATTTTGTTCTATACCACCCGTCCCAAAAAAATGGAATATCACCTACTGTGTACAACATGTATCTCCCATTAGGTGAAAACTTAAGGTCAAGAATATATTTATAAAATAAATATTGATTTGCAACATGCTTTTTTTTCTTTGTGTTTAAATCATAAATATATATTTCCGGCTCCTCATAATATGCAATCTTACTCATATCATCAGTTACATCCATAAGTCCACTTGCATCTATAGCATCTGTTAAATATATATCTAATATCCCTTTTTCATTATTCATCCCTATTGTTTTTTCAATAATTGTACCTCTTCCACTCTCTTGACTCATCAATTTCTCCTCTGTTTCTAAAAGCAGTAAATCTAATCCTGCTTCCTTTTTTATGAAATATGTATAGCCACGAAATCTACTGTTACTAATTGCTTCTATATCCCAACTATTATTTTCCCTTTGTATATAACAAATAACTGTTGAATAATATCCCCAAAAAAATGTATATCCATCTTTATAGTATCTTGGCATACGCAGTTGTGTCACTCCGGGATAATTATAATTAATTTCAGTCAAGCCCAGTTCTTTGACACATTTATTCAGTTCGTCAAGTGATATAACAGGTTTAAATGTATAATCTCTCATATCTAATTCTGCAATCCCCTGAAATCTGTCCTCCCATATCACGCCTATAATCTTTTCATAATTATCACTATAAGATAATTCCTGAAATATATAGTCTGAAATTTTTTTATATTCTCCGGTTTTTATATTGTACTTAAAAGTTCCTTTATTCCCGTCTTCAAATTCTGCTGCAAATACTATTGGCGTACTAACATCTATTCCTTTCAACATCTGATAATTGTTATATTTATTATAAAGGCAATATATACTCCCAATTATTATCAAAAATACAAGTGCTTTTATTGCTTTTTTCTTCATAACACTCCCCCTTAGTAGTACAATCTTTAATCTTATGGGTTTTGACTTCATATGGCACTAAAATATATTTATCTATTCTTACTTATAATATAATCTTTTACTCTTTTTATCAAAATCTTTATTACAAGTATCGTATCACATATTGAACATATTCCTACATACATATTTAAAAATTTTCTAAAAATATTTATATCACCTAGGAAATAAAGAACCCAAACCACAATAAAAAGTATACTTTCACTTATAATTATAATATACACCAACCAATATAATTTTTCATTCCTATTCCACAGAAAAAACAATTTTTCAGTATATTTATTAAGTTTTATCTTTTTTTCATGTTTTTCTATATCCGTCTTATCTACTACAAAGCAAAAAATATACTGCATTGTATAACATAAAAATGTAGTCAAAATTACAATAGTTAAACTTGGCATTCTTGTCTCCCCTTTCTATTCTACAAAACAACTTCCTAACTTTGTTGGTCCGGTTATATATCTATCAAATTTTTCTCTTAATTTTTCAGTTATTTTGTCTTCTTGTTTTTTATAGAGTTTTTCTTTTACCTCTTTTTGCATTGTTCCACCTGCTACAGCTGAAATACCCCAAACAACACTTGAGATTGCCCCGTCAATTATATTCTCTTGCAAACTTTTACTTATAAAATAAATAAAAAACAAGAATATATAGTGCTTGTATTTTTTATTTGCAATATAAATAAGATTTTTATTTAAAGCTAACTACCAATCAATCCCGTAAAACATATCACCCTTTTTCCACTTATCCAATCGTATTTTATTTCCTGTCTTGATATCTACTATGTAAAAAATCAATCTATATCCATCTGTCCAAAAAAAGGGGATATCTCCGACTGCATAAAATATATATCTCTCATTCGGTGAAAACTTAATATATACAACATCCTGCCATAATAAATGCTGACTGTTAACATAGTTCCTATTCTTTGTATCAAAATCGTAAATATATATATTGGGTTCCTCATAATAGGAAATCCTATTTATATCATTAGATATATCCATATTACCGGTTGAACTGCTGAAACTCTTTCTTGGAGTAATTAATAATTCTTCTTTTCCAAATGTTTCTAAATTATTTTTATTAATGTATAGTCTATCAATCTTTTGGCTATAAACTTCATATCGTGATTCTAAAAATAGTATATCTTTATCGTCTTTTTCTTTAATATGATAACTATAATTTCCATGCTCAGATTTATATAATACATTCATTTTACAAATATCATTTTGTTTGTTAGCATAACAAATTATATCATTTGTATTTTTCCAAAAAAACGTATATCCGTCTTTATAAAACTGCGGCATATGTATATTGGAAATTCCCGGCATATTGTATTTAATCTCATCTAATCCTATTTCTTTAGCACATTTATTTAATTCTTCTAAATCCATAATTGGCTTGAATGTATAGTGTTTCATATCCAACTCCGCCAACCCCTGAAATCTGTCTTCCCATACCACTCCAACAATCTTTTCATAATCATTACTATAGGATAATTCTTGAAAAGCATAATCCGAAATTTTTTCAGCTTTTCCGGTCTGTATATCATATTTAAAAGTGCCTTTATCTCCATCTTTAAATCGTGCTGAAAACACTATAGGTGGCTGTTTTATTATTTCTTTTATCATCTTATAGTTGATATATACCTTGTATAGACAAACTACACATATTATGAACATAATAAAAAGAAATAATTTTATTGTTCTTTTCTTCATAAATACCCCATCTTAATCTACTGTAGTACAGTTTTTGCTCTTATGAATCTCATCCCAAATTTCTTTTAAATCTCCATATTTTACATTTGCATA
The DNA here is from genome assembly GCF_000185385.1 of Lachnoanaerobaculum saburreum DSM 3986. Taxonomy (GTDB): domain Bacteria; phylum Bacillota; class Clostridia; order Lachnospirales; family Lachnospiraceae; genus Lachnoanaerobaculum; species Lachnoanaerobaculum saburreum. The sequence goes on along the minus strand of NZ_GL622296.1, from coordinate 1,486,517 downwards.
GCAATCTCCCCATTTATCTATTTCACCTATCATGTGCTTGTATATATTATTTGGTGCTATATGTCCCCCTGTTTCTATTGGTACCTCCTGCTTGCATCCATGTCCTTGCATTCATATCACAATTATTTAATAACACATGATAGTCCTTTTCATCACGTCCTATTCCATTAATATCTAAAATAGTATCCTTTGCTGACTGAGCCATTGCCTTGCCGGATTCGTTATTTATAGGGAAATATATTGCTCTATTATAATTATCTTCTCTGATTTCCTCTGTAGTAATGTCCTCCTACCTTATCATATATGTACTCCTTTTCATTTCCCATCGCAGCCTTTACATCTGTAAATAATTTTCCCTCATTATAAGAAAACCTGTTTTATTACCTTGTATATCAATATTGGTAATCATATAATTTGAATTTTAATTATCATAATGTTTTAATCCCTAAAGTAACATTCTATCAACTTATAACTAAAATCTAAACAATTCTACATTTGATTCAGTAAACTTTTCATTTACTCAAGCTCACCAATGAGTTTTTATGGGAATCACTTAAATTCCATTTCTTTATACATCCCGGCTGTTTCATATCTAATGTATTTTTTCCCGGTAATTATATACACATATATATCCCTATTTTTGTTTTTATATAATATATCTAATAAATAGTATTTATTATGTCTATTTTTTCTTTTATATGTACATCTTTCAATAGGGTATGAAGTTAAAATAATACATTCCTTTTCCCAGTCTATATAGCCTAAATCTTGCAGAAAACCAAATGAGTTCTTATATTTCATAAGTTCCTCCTCGGTTCTCATTAGTATTTCTATGTAGTCATAACCATGCTTTTCTCTTCCTAACTTACTTTCATTGAAAACCTTGATTAGTCTGGTTTCTATTTCTATATCTTTCTGCTCATATCCCTTATACATATTATAAGCACATATAACTAATAAAATACATATAACACCTAACCCTATATACCATTTCATCAAAATCTTGTACCTCCCTATAAACTATTCCTAATCTATTCCGTCGCACATAGGATATTTTAATTGTATTCTATCTCCTACATATGCTGTTGAGACAACTATATCCGTCTTATCTTTATTCCATGTATATACTATTCTTCCAAACAGTTTACGTTTTTCATACGGCTTTTCCCAAGCTTCAAAATATCTCTGACTACCTGCCAACCCCGGCACATATCCACCAAATCCTATGTCTCTAAAACCAAACATTTTATTGTAAACAACACTTCCATACCAACTATATACTTCCATAGCATTTTGTGTTTTTAAAAATTTAGTTGTTACATTATCCTTGTGATTCAAATGTCCCGTATTACAGCTCATAATATTTAGATTTTTCATTTCCAGCCTTTTCAAATCATTTATAGATATACCTTCATTCCCACTTAAAACTTTTTCATTATCAAATATCGTCAAAAAGGAATTAGTAGCTTCGTTCACAAGTAGTGCCTGTGGTTATCCATGGATAATAAAAATATCTCCTCGTTTTATTCCATAAAAGATCATAATCATAGGCGTACTCTTCAAGCTTTACATTCTTCTTTAAATGATAAAGTTTGCTTAAGGGTTCTCTTTCATTATATTCATATATACTGCTTACATCATCCGGCATATCTTTTCTGATGAGTCTTCCCTCTTTATCATGGTAGTAATTTACCTTTTTATTACCTGATGTGAGGCTTGTAAGCCTTAAATATTTGTCATATTCATATGATACACTTTTCCCGTTAGGATATGCGATTTTTAATCTTTCTCCATTCTTTCCATAAGTATAATTTACTTCCTTACCCTGATAATCTACAACCTTTGTGGATCTACCAAACTTATCACTCTCTCTATTTATAGTACGAAGTGCCTCCTTTACCTGACTTAACTGTCTTAAGCTGTTGTAGGTGTACTCCACACTTTTCCCGTCATTATATATAATATTTTTGATATCTCCGGCTTCTGTGTAGGAATAGGCTGTATTATAACCTTCTCTATCTTTCTTTCCTGTCACTCTTCCTAAAAGATCATATGAAAATATTTCTTCATATCCAAGTGCATTTATAACAGACACTATATTTCCCATAAGATTTATTTTGTATCTTGTAACCCTTGTAGCATTTCATATACTAATATTTTTGCTCTTTCCTCTAAAACAATATAATTCTAAGCATTCTGAATTTGTCTTATTATATCTCTGTTTTCCATTAAATTTGCATAAGGCAGATTAGCTAATAATGATATTTTAACTATTGTATCAGCCATACCTACCAATCAATTCCATAAAATCTGTCTTCATTTTCCCATTTTACCGTTCTTATCTTATTTCCTGTATTTAAATCAACTATAAAAAAACTCATTCTATATCCGCTTGACCAAAAAAATGGAATATCTCCTACTGTATATAATACATACTTCTCATCCTGCGAAAACTTAATATCTAAAAGTTCCTTCTCCAACAGATTTTGATTAACAACACGCATCCTTTCCTTCATATTCCAATCATATATGCATATTTCCGGAGCATCATAATAGACTATTTTCTTCCTATTAGATGTCATATCTATATTCCCATCAAAATCAAGTACTCCCACATTCTCGGTAGGCAATATATTCTCTACATCAACCACTTTACATTTTTTATAATCAGTGCTTTCAATTTTATATTTTGACATACTTTTTTCTGATTCCACAAACAATAAATCTTCCGAATCTCTACCTTCAATAAAATAACAATAATTCCTACCGTCAGAACTATATAATATATACATATTCCAAACACCATCTTCTTTGACAATATAACAGAGTTCATCTCTCCAATCTCCCCAAAAGAAAGTATACCCGTCCTTAAAGTATTTTGGCATATGCAGATTAGATGTATCAAAGGAGCTATATTTAATCTCTTCTAAACCTATATCCTTGGCACAGTTATTTAAAGTTTCCAAATCTATAATAGGATTATATGTATAATCTTTCATATTAAGTTCTACCAAGCCTTGAAAGTCATCCTCCCATTTTACAGCAATAATAGTTTCATAGTTCTCACTATATGACAGTTCTTGCAAAATATCCTCTGAAATTTTTTCAAGGTCTTTCCTTCCAATACTATATTTATATGTTCCCTTATCTCCACTGTGAAATTCTGCAGAAAATACTATATCAGGTTGTTTTTCTACTGTTTGTATCATATGATAATCAATATATCTTTTATACAGAAACCATATACTACCAAGGGATATCAAACATATAAGTATTGTTATTGCTATTTTCTTCATATTACTATACCTCTTAATCTACGGTTGTACAGTTTTTGCTATTATGGATTTCCTAATCATATGGAATTAAAATATATTTATCTATTCTTATATCTGTTATTCCGATAAGATTTACTCTTTTATCGTATTCATATGCCCAATTTTCCAAAATACCATAGGCATACTTCTCAAGCTTTACACCTTCCTTTAAATTGCAAAGTCCGATTAATAATACTCTTTTATTATATCAATAGATATTACATACCTTATGGAGATATACTGTATTTTACTACATTCTCCTTAGCTTTATCTGCTCTTACCACTTATAAAATCTTTTATTCTTTTTTTTAAAATTATTATACCAAGAATAACCATTCCGGATAAATATATTCGTATGTACAAATTAATTAATATTTTATATAAAAATACTACATTTAAGAAGTATGATATCCACACTAATATAAATGCGACACTTTCAGTAATTATTATTATATATATTAGCCAATATACTTTTTCTATTCCTTGTCCACAAAAAAAATAATATGTTTGTATACTTATTAAGCTTTATCTTT
>NZ_GL622296.1:1478920-1482620 GCF_000185385.1 Lachnoanaerobaculum saburreum DSM 3986 | reverse complement strand
CAGTTTTATCTGTTCCCCAACAGACACCATAAAGTAGTATATATCCTAAAAAAGTCACCATTGCTGTAATACAAAAATTTGACATAAAAATCTCCATTCCACCGGCAAGCCGCGGCACAAATAGTACTGAAAGTGTTTTACATCTCAACTCTGTGATTTAAAATATATGACAAGAAGCTATACTACAAAGCATGAGGGGATGAGTTGTAAAAACTTTCTCTGCTTTAGACAGCATAAAAATCAGTTTAAGTTCCGCCTTTTCAAGCATCTATTCCGGGTATAATAAAATCAAAGCAATACATTTTTACACAGCCTTCTTTCTCCAATTCATCATATTCTAAAAACTTTATCCCATTATGTGCTTTTGAAAGCAGACTTTTAAAATCCGTTACCAAAGTTTTTACTTCTGTATAATCACTGACTTTAAGAAGGCTAATGCTTAGATTTACATCTCCGGCAAGATTTGTTTTTATTACCTCAGGTCTAAAATTGGTAGGATATTTTACTTCTTTTATTTCATCCGGCAAATCTATAAAAAATTCCGGAATATATATGCTTAACAAGTCATCAAAGTACTGTTCTTTGCTAAAAGTTTCAAGTCTGCCTTCTATATAGTATCCCGTATCCAAAGACATAGCTTCAGTTTCATAATTCCTTACTTTTAGAGGGATGATTTGATTGTCATGATAATTTCTCATAGTATCACCTTTATTATAATTCTAATAGTAGCGTATCCTTGCTTTTCCGTTATAAACAAATATTCCATTCAAATGATTCGGTACAGCTATATTTTTATAATTATCAAATATGCCGTTACCAAATACCTCTACTTTAACTCGCTCTACACTTTCAGGAACATAAATTTCTCTTAAATTTTTACAAGATGAAAACACATCATACCCCAAATATTGCACACCGTCAGGTATAACAGCAAAGGATAAATTACTACAATTTTCAAATGCCCTATCTCCAATTATTTTAATTCCCTTTGCAAAATCTAAACTGTAAATTTTCGTACCTTCAAAAGCCAAATCTCCTATCATAGTCGTACCCTCTTTAAGTTTTATATCGGTCTTTTTCTTATCTAAGCATTCTATAAGTACATTGCCTACATATTTACATCCGCCCACTTCTTCTTGACTGCTGTACCAAGGGGTATCATCTAATGCATTATAACCGACAAAACTTACACCGGAAGAATCACCTATATCAGTCAATTTTTTACAGCTCTCAAAAGCTCCATCACCTATATATCTTGTTTTATCATTTAAATTAATCGACCTTAAATTTTCACATTCACCAAATGAACCATCTAAAATATCTTTTAAGTCTGATCCCAACACCACTTCCTTTAAATTTTTACATTGATGAAAACTATACTGTGGTAATGACCTTAGCTTATCCGGTAATACTATTCTTTCAAGAGAATCACATGCTTCAAATACGTTATTTCCCATTAACTCCACATTATCCGGTATATCTATATATGACAGTTTTTTGCAACAACTGAATGCAGACTCCCCTATAACTGTTAAGCTTTCCGGAAGAACTACTTCCTCAAGTGTAGGCGAGTCAAAAAAAGCTCCTCCTGCTATACTTTTAATCCCGTCTTTAACTGTTACCTTCCTCTCATTTCCTTCATACTCCATTAAAATATTTGAAAAATATTTATATCCGTCATCTGTCGGAAGTTTTGATAACCATAAAGTATTTATAAAAGCTCCCGCCCCCAACAAGATATCTTCTCTGTTTAAGACAACTTCTTTCAAGTTTTTACAATCCATAAAGGCTCGACTTCCTATAGTTTGAGTATTAAAAGGTATATAAATCTTTTCAAGACTTGTACAATTATAAAAAGCTTCATCCCGTATTTCCTTTGATTTTTTGGATAATTGTACCTCTTTTAGTGAAGTACAATTTTTAAAAGTCCATAAACCTATATATGTTTTTGACTCTGAAAAATCAACTTTTTTTAAGTTTACGCAACTTGCAAAACTTCCCCCGATTAAATACTCCAAGGAATCCGGAAATGCTATATCTTCTAAACTCTCACATCCAAAAAATGAAAAAGGCCCTATTTTCTTTAGCCCTTGTGGAAATTTAATTTTCTTCAACCCGGTACAACCCGCAAAAGCATAATCTTCTATACTAACCAGCGATTCAGGCAAAACCACCTCTTCAATATCTGTATTATCTATAAAAGCATTTGTACCTATACTTTTAACTCCTTCAGGAATAATTAGTATTTTGGATCTCTCATCTTTATTTATAATACCTCTTTTTATTCCTCTTACAGTACTGTTATATATAACCATATGTTCAAATAATATATTTCTTACACAATATTGTAATACAGAAGTAAAAATGATTATAAACATAAAGGTGATAATTACTCTTTTTTTTAAATATTCTTTCCTTAATAATTTCACTTTTTCACTCCTTCTGTGCATTATTCATTAGGCAACATTGGTAAAATATTGCTCAAATTTTCCATAAGTTTTTTCATAAGCACTTCCTTTTGATAAAGATATGTTTTTTATTCTCCTTCTAATCTATATATCTTACTTTCACATTTTCATAAAAATCAATCTTTTCCGCTATTTCTTTGCTCACAATGACTTCTTTTACATTACCTGAGCCTAAGAGTATACTTTCTCCTACATCTTCCACCGACTTCGGTATATAGACTCTTTTTAAATTTCTGCAATCTATAAGGCACAGCTTAGATATATATATCAGCCCGTCCGGAAACTCCACATCTTCTAATCTATAGCAATGGCCTAAAGCGGACTCTCCAATTATTTTCAGTTCTTTTGAAAAAACTATTTTTCTTATCTTGGATTTGGAAAATGCATTATTTGCTATACTGATTGTTCCGTCTTTTATGATAACCTTTCCTCTTTTTTTATCTACAAGTTCTATAAGATGATTCCCGATATATTTGCAACTATACTCATCCTCTTTTATAATATTATAAAACTTTGTGTCATAAAAAGAATTCCCGATATATAGCGGTTCCCCTTCAAACTCTACATTTTCTAAGTTCATACACATATTAAATGCACCATCATCTATTTGCTTTACATTCTTTGGAATAACAGTATTTTTTATTAAAGTACAACCTTTAAATGCTTCTTTACCGATATATTCAAGTCCTTGAGGCAGTTCTATATGCTGAAATTTCTCACAATTGTGAACTACCCATAGTCTAAAGCCTATGGGCTTCCTGCTTCGCTGACCTCGCAACCTACTATCTCCACAGGCGTTAATTTGGGCAGTCCCTGCCCTATCATTTTTATTATACTACTTGTCTTAATCCTTCTGCCAATATGTTTTTTGCCGCATTGATATCTCTATCGTGTTTTATATTGCAGAAAGGACATATCCAATCTCTTACTTTTAGATCTTTTACATTTGTATTTTTATACCCACAACTAAAACATATCTGACTGCTTGCATAAAATCTATCTATCTTAATATAAGTTCTGCCGTTCCATTTTGACTTATATTCCAGTTGCCTTGTCAGCTCATACCATGATGCATCGCTGATAGATTTTGCTAAATTATGATTTTTTACCATATTTTTTATCTGTAAGTTTTCCGAAACTATCACTTGGTTTTCGTTTATAATTTCGCTTGAAATCTTATGCAGATAATCTTTTCTGGTATCAGCTATTTTCTCATAGCATAGTGCTATTTG
>NZ_GL622296.1:1403948-1477904 GCF_000185385.1 Lachnoanaerobaculum saburreum DSM 3986 | reverse complement strand
GCTTAACCCACCAGCTTTAGACGGTGGGTTAAGCTAGCATTATTTCAATCTTTTTAATATAATTCAGCGGTGAGGAATAAATGTTTTATATCTTTATCCCTATTCCCCTTTTTGACTTTCCGGTAACTTAGAAGATGTATTTTTTATTGTCCGCTTAAGCTCCTTAACATATGGATTCATCTCTAATACCCGTTCTCTTAAATAATGAAAAAATGATTCATCACCATAATAAAATCAACAACAGTACGTTCCTCTTTCATTCTCTTTTTTCTCTCTTTCTCATATAACAAAACCTCCTGTGCGAAAAATTTCTTTTTATATTTTATTGCACAGAAGGTTTTTTGGCTTAAAATTTTATTGTTTTATTGCGAAAAGTTTTTATTCCTCAGAGCTGTTATCATTTTATAGAATATTATGCTAAAATATACTATTATAGTATTTTTATTGAGGTCAATTTATGGAAAAGAGAACAGATTTTTTTCAGATGTTGTATTGGTTATTTTTTCAGCGGAACGGCAACACTTATTATAGGTGCCGTAATTCCTCACCTTATGAAAGAAATAGGACTTAATTATATCGGTGCAGGAGGTATTCTGACCTTTTTTTATATAGGTAATTTTTGCGGCAGCTTTTTATATACGGCTTTGTCTGCAAAATTTGGAGATAAGGCTACCATAACCTTTATGACTTTTCTGTCCGTATTATGCTTTGCCGCTTTGATTACCACACCTCCTTTGATTGTAATAAATACAAGTGTGCTCATTTTGGGGCTTACAAAGGGTTCCATCACTCTTTTTAACAATTACTATGTCAACAATATGTATGAAAATCCGGCACCGAAAAGTTCTGTACTTAATGCGATGTTTGCCGTAGGTGCCTTTATATCGCCTTTCCTGCTTTCATCTATTCTTCTTCTTAACTTGAACTGGAGATATATTCTTGTACTTATAGCAATAGTTGCGTTCTTTGTTACGGCGAACTTTTTTACCGCTGACAAAGATACTCTGAAGTTTTACAAGATGCATGCAAAAAATACCACAAACACGGCATCAAAATCTCAGATATCTTTTTTGTATGATAAAGATTTTTATATCAACGGATTATTGTTGTTTTTCTACCTCGGGTTTGAATACAGTATCAACGGATGGTTTATCACATATCTAAAGGATACCGGAATTATGAGCATTTCACTGGCCACTACAATGGTTTCTGTCGCTTGGATTGCCATATTGATATCAAGACTTTTTGTAGCGAAGCTAAGTCAAAAAGTATCATCAAAAAAGATAACGGCCTTTGACTCATTCGGTTTGGTTGTATGTTTCTTCCTGCTTATTGCCACCAAAAACATATTTGTTATAGTTATATCACTGTTTTTGCTCAGACTCTTTATGGCGCCTGTGTTTCCTCTTGTATATGCCGTCTCCAAAAACTCATTGCAAGGCTCAGCTTTTGCTATGACTGTATTTACCGCACTTACATCTATTGGAGGTATACTCACCCCATATATTATAGGCGTGATATCAAACAACTTCAGTATAAATACCGCAATATTGACACTTATATTCAATGCAGTAATTATCTTTATACTTTCTTTTTTGAGTTATAAAAAATCATATTAAAACAGGGCAGCCGTTTTAGCGGCTGCCCCTTAATTATTCTCAAGCCTTATTTGCCGAACCGAAAAGCTCTATCTTTTCTCTTACCGTATTCTTTATAGCCTCCGCACCCGGTGCTAAAAGCTTTCTTGGGTCAAATCCCTTTCCCTCAAGGTCCTTACCCGCCTCAATATACTTTCTTGTAGCATCTGCAAATGCAAGCTGACACTCGGTATTTACATTGATCTTTGAAACACCTAAAGTAATAGCCTTCTTAATCATATCTGCCGGGATACCTGTACCGCCATGAAGAACAAGCGGAAGTGTACCTGTCTTCTCCTGTACCTTAGCTAAAACATCAAAGTTAAGTCCTTTCCAGTTTGCAGGATACTTACCATGGATATTTCCGATACCTGCCGCAAGGAAATCTACACCGAGATCTGCAATCTTCTTGCACTCATTAGGATCCGCACATTCACCTTCACCTATCACTCCGTCTTCCTCACCGCCGATAGAACCTACTTCAGCCTCAATTGACATTCCATGCTCATGTGCAAGTGCTACAAGCTCCTTAGTCTTTTCAATATTCTCTTCTATAGGCAGATGTGAACCGTCAAACATAATTGAAGAAAAACCGGCTTCAATACATTTCTTACATCCCTCATATGAACCATGGTCAAGATGAAGTGCTACAGGAACTGTAATTCCCATCTCTTCCACCATAGCCTTTACCATAGCTGCAACAGTCTTATAGCCTGTCATATACTTTCCGGCACCCTCAGAAACTCCAAGAATTACCGGAGAGTTAAGCTCCTGTGCTACTGCCAAAATGGACTTTGTCCACTCAAGGTTGTTGATATTAAAATGACCTACTGCATAATGACCTGCTTTTGCCTTGTCAAGCATTTCCTTAGCTGCTACTAACATAATTACCTCCTGTTATTAAATAGAATATCCTCTACCTCTTTTTGCATATCTGCACTGTCACATTCTCTTGTATGTCTGACAGGTGCATCCTTTATCTCTAAGATCGCTCTCGGAATATCAGGTGCTCCAATCTCATGCAATTTATCAATGACTTCAAAATCTCCCATCTTTTGCTTCTTTCCCAAGATTGCCTCAAGAACACTGTCTGCAAACTTATACGGACTGGCTGTAGATGCTATGACCGTACTTGTCATATCCTTTGTGACATCTTTATAATGTTGATATACTGAAAATGCCACTCCTGTATGTGTATCGATAATATAACCTGTACTGTCATACAGAGATTTTATACCTGCAAAATTCTGCCCTTCATCGGCATAACCGCCTACAAAGTCCTTCATAAAGTCCTTCATAGCAGGTGTAACGGTATACTTACCGTCAGTTGCCAACTCTTTCATAAGCTTCTTCACATACTCACCGTCACTTCCGCAACTCAGATAAATAAGTCTCTCAAGATTACTTGAAATGAGTATGTCCATAGACGGTGAGGAAGTTAGTATAAACTTCCTGTTTCTATCATATACCCCATTCTCAAAGAAATCAAATAAAACTTTATTTTCATTTGAAGCACATATCAGTTTGTTAACAGGTAGACCCATCTGCTTTGCAATATATGCCGCCAGAATATTTCCGAAATTTCCTGTAGGAACACATACATTGATTTTTTCACCGTCTTCTATATCGCCATTATCAAGAAGCTTTAAATATGCATATACATAGTATGCTATCTGTGGAACAAGACGACCTATATTTATAGAATTTGCACTTGACAGTTGAATACCGTTTTCATCCAGCTTCTTTGCAAAATCCTTATCTGCAAATATCTTCTTTACACCGCTTTGTGCATCGTCAAAGTTTCCATGAATGGCTACAACATCTGTATTATCACCCTTTTGTGTAACCATCTGAAGCCTTTGCACATGGCTTACACCGTCCTTAGGATAAAAGACTATGATACCTGTACCCTCCACATCACAAAATCCCGACATTGCAGCCTTACCTGTATCACCGCTTGTGGCTGTAAGAATGACAATCTTATTTTTAATACCGTTTTTCTTTGCCGCTGTAGTAAGTAAATGCGGCAATATGGAAAGTGCCATATCCTTAAATGCAATAGTATCACCATGGAAAAGCTCTAAGAAATATACTCCGTCAGCTTTTACAAGCGGTGCAATCTCTTTTGTATCAAACTTATCATCATATGCTTTATCTATACAATCCTTCAGCTCTTCCTCTGTATAATCACACAAAAGAAGCTTCATCACCTCATAGGCAACTTCTTTATATCCTTTCCACATAAGCTCCTTAAATTTGAAATCAAATTTCGGAAACTTCTCAGGCATAAAAAGTCCTCCGTCATCTGCAAGTCCTTTTAGAATTGCTTGCGATGCACTAACACTCTTTTGTCCGCCTCTGGTACTTTTATATTTTATGACTTCCATAGTAAACTCCTGTTTTTTGATCGTTTAAACTATAACACATATATAAAGAATAATAAAGTTTATCTTTTAAATTAACGACCTTTAACTTTTATTTACTATTCTTTCACGTCCTATTACTCTTGTTCCCAGGTCAATATCCTTACAGTACTCTATTTTTTCCGCATAATTGTTGTTAAAGTCTATCTGATTGACACCTCTGTCTTTTACAGCCGCCGATGTCATATTGTAGTCTGCTGTAACCTTAAATATATATCCAAAAAATGCTAATATACTTGCTCCTAAAACTATCCAGAATATATTTGATTTCAAATTATTTGTAAAATAAAGTATTGCGGTAACTATTGCAAATATAGGAAGTATTGTCAAAAGTGCCGTGAGAATCAACTTGCTCATAACTATAGGCAGTTTGCCCACCACCTTTCCGGTCTGACCGTTTACGCTGAAAAAGTAATGCTTATCACTGTCCTTGTCATTATAAGATATTGCCCAAACCGGCAGCATAGCATATTCAAAACTGCCCTTTTTCACAGTAAAATCATTGTTTACCACTCTTACCCTCTCACCGGTCATAGACTTTTCTACAACTCTTGTGGAATATTTGTATACATCATCTTCTATAGATGACATAAGTTCCTCTTTTTCAATATCCTTTTTTTCGGCTACAAAGCCGCTTAGATATGATGAATCAAATTTTATCGAAGTATTAAAGTCAAAAGGATATACCGACTCTACCAAAACTTTATTTGACTTTGCAAGTGCCAGTTTCGGAAGATTCTTTACAACCACATCTCCCTTTCTGATAATTCTAAAGTCTTTTCTGTATGTTACTTTATAGTCACCTTCGGTTCTTGAATATGTTCTGCTTCCCTCTCTGTCCAAATCTACCAAAACCTTCGTATTATACAGCCAATATGGAAAATATACCCCATTGATTTCTTCTATCTCTTTTTTATCATTATAAAAGCTCTTCGGTACAAATTTCTTTTTCTTTATCCAGTTGTCAAAAGACTCAAGTGCCTTCTTCTTATCCACTTTAAAGGGAATAACTTTTGTAGGCATCTGTGAGCTTTCCAGCTTACCTGTCATAACTATCGGATTATTGCAGTAGTAACAAGTCGTAGCTACAGTTGTCTCATCTGTGACTATATTTGCACCACAGCTTGGGCAATGGTACTCTACATATTCACCGTTATTACTGCTTTCTACCACTTCGTCCCTCTCTGACAAAAGATCAAGTAACTTTACCTCATCTTCTGTATAAACAGTATTACAATATTCACAATCAAACTTTCCAAGTGTTGCTGAATATTTTACAGGACCGCCACAATTTTTACATTTATAAATTACTGTTGCCATATTTCCTCCAAGTCTTACCATGTGGTTTTATTTTTACTACAGATAATGCCAAAAAGATAACAGATAAAGCCAAGTCCAGAACTATATTTATATAAAACCAGTTATTATACCAAAACAGGCTTACAAGTACGTCTGAGCTGTCTTCACCCATGATCTTTGACAATAAGAAATCCATACTAACTAAAGGGTTAAATAACAAAATAAACTTACTAATTTTTATAAAAATTATACTAAAAAAATTATTTTCATTCATATTGAATGAATTGGCAGCTAAAAAGTATACCACCAAACTTCCAAAAAAGAGTACTAAAACAGCCAGGTACAGTAATGCCGTTGCCACACTTGTTTTTCTTGCTATAGTCGAACAGAAAATACCCATTGAGATAAGCAACACCACAAATATAAAAAAGTTGATTGAAAGCTTTATTATATCAATAACGGTTATACCGCCATATAAGAACAGTATAGCCATAATAGGCAACTGTGATACCAAAATAAGCATTATTGATACAAACAGACTTAGAAACTTTCCCGCCACAATACTCTTTGCAGTCATTTTTGTAGTCAAAAGTATCTCAAGCGTTCCTCTTTGTCTTTCATCACTTATAGCACCTGATATAAAGCTCGGTGCTACAAATACAAGTAATACTGCCGGAACAAATACGACTATTCTGAAGATTTTTAAAAAGGATGTGTAATCAATACTTGATGTCTTTCTTGCATAATCCACAACCTCATTCATCTCTATAAGTGTGACTGCCGCCGCAATGAAGTTAAAGACTAAAACGGCCATTGAAAGTCTCAAACTTCTTGTACTTACTCTATGTTCCCTTTCATAAATCGGATTAATATTCATTACTAAAAATAACGCTTTCATTTGAATGATTGGTAACTTTAATGAAGAATGATTCCAAACTGCCCGGTTCTCTTATAAATTCACTGACCAAAATATTGTTTTGTATAAGGTCTTCAAGCAGTTTAGCTTCATCTAACTTCTTACCCTCAAAGTATACCATAAAATAGCCATTATCTACAGATAAAATTCTAACTTTTTTATTATTTTTAAATACCTCAAGTGCCAAATTTTCATTGTTGAGAACCTTAACCTTTATCGGATTGGCTCCTTCCACCTTATCAAGTATTTCCTCAACACTTCCTGATATAATCTTCCTTCCGCCTTCAATAATTCCTATATCGGTGCATATTTCAGAAACCTCAGATAAAATATGTGAACTTAGAAGTACCGTCTTACCGCCGGCATTCAACTCCTGCAAAAGTTCCTTCAGCTCGTATCTTGCCCTTGGGTCAAGTCCGCTTGCAGGTTCATCCATAATGATAAGTGCAGGGTCATGAATAAGTGCTCTGGCTACACATAACTTTTGTTGCATACCTCTTGACAGTTCATTCAGATAAAAATCTCTCTTATCCGTCATTCCCACCTGCTCTAAGAGTATCTCCGCTTTTTTCCTTGCTATATAGCCTGTAAGTCCGTATGTGGAAGCAAAAAAAGTCATATATTCAAATACTGTCATATCATCATATATCCCTAAAACATCAGGTACATATCCTACTATTTCCTTTGAGTTTTTTTCCTCTTTTACCAGACTTATATTGTTAAACAGTATATCCCCCTTATCAGGATATATAATACCCGAAATAATTTTTATAGCTGTTGTTTTACCTGCACCGTTCGGACCTACCAGTCCATACAGGGCCCCCTCCGGTATATTAAGGCATAGATTTGACAATGCTGTATGCCTTCCATATGATTTACTTACATTTTTTATTTCCAACATTTATTTTTCCACACCTAAAACACTTATCATTGGCAGTGCTGTTTCCAAGTCACCGTTTTCTATATTTGAATACCTTACTCTCATAGTATTTGTATCCGAAAGATATATAAGTAAATCAAGTATAGAAAACTCATTTTTAGAAATATAATCAAAATTGCCTGTCTTAAAATTATACAGGGCAATATTTCCATTAAACAATTTTATTTTATTACTGTATGCCGGATTTGAAAAAATATCGGAAACCGGTTCAAACTTTACTTTCTCTATATTGATATTTTCACCCAGAAAATACTCTAAAACTGTTGCATCGCTACCCTTTAAGGCATTGTCTTTATATGAATAATTTCCGCTTAACACAAGCGGCATCTTAAGTAATGCCTGTCTGTATATCTTTCCATGCTCGATAGAATTTACAGGGATAACCGAGGTCAAAAGTGTCAAGCCGCTTCCCTCCATAGTATTGCTGAAGAAAATAGGATTTGACAGTGCCTCATCGGAAAATGCAATAATTCTTGCATCTGCAGTATATCCATTTGAATTTTCTTTCAAATAAAATGAAATAAAATTTGATACATTCAATTGTTGCATATATTTTTCGGTATCCATTCCGTTTACAGTACCGTTTTGATTTATTGTAGTATCTTTTTCCATACCGGTAATTAACCCGGCAGTAATATCAAAATCTGTCAAAGGTATGTTTAAAAGCTCACAATTATCTATCTGTCTTGTTTCTCCCGCCTTAAAATCTCCAAGTACGGCAATCTTACCATAAAGAATCAAAGCGGCATTCTTCACCTTATAATTATAATTATTGGTAATTTCCATACTCAAGTTTCCGTCAAAGAAATTGATTTCTCCGGTAAATCCCTCATTATTCAGATTCTCTATAGTTTTATCCAGCTTCCATATATTTGATGAAAATGCACCTATCTGATTGATATGCACATTCTTTGTAAACTCGGTGTTATCAATAGTTACAGAAGTATTTCTTCTAAGAGACTTCTTATTATCTGTTTCCGACCTGTTTCTTATTACCGGAACTATTGAATAGTTGGAGTCAACCACTACATCATATGGCTTATTATAAGGATTTCTAAGGTTGACATATGTTGATTCAGACACATCCGAATCCCCCGCCTCATACACTGTTACATAATTATAGAAGGTCGTACTGAACCTTGTTCTGCCGTTGTATATCAATATCAGTGATAAAAATAACAGTGATATAATCATTACTGCTTTCCTATAGTATATAGCAAGTCCGTAATCTCTTAAATAAATAAACAAAATAGGACCTATCAATAATATATAGGCAATAAATATCAATGTATACACAGTCATAGGGGGAAGCTTTTTTATCTCTGAAGAGTTTAATATCGGTTCTACATTCTGGAAGGTATCATCTGTATTCTGCTTTGCAAGTCCACCTATTCTCTCATCTCCCAACACAGATGATATTATATACCCGGCAAACTGTGTATTTTCGTTTGCAAACTGCTTCAGTTCACAAAAATCAAATCCTGCTACCGCTATCAAACCTCTTTGTTTATTAACTGAAGTTATCAGTGGAAAATCTCCATCAGACAGTATGATATTGCCGCCATGCAAATTTATACCGGTACTTTCCAAATCTATAGTCTTACTTTCATTGTTAAATGCAAAACTTACAGTTCTTACACTTGGAGTATCATATATATCCTCCAACAGTTCAGGGGCATATCTTCCTACCGTATCATCAGCTCTTGCACCGGTTCCCATAAGCAATACTCCGCCTTGCTTTACCCAGTCCATAAGTGCCCTTGACTGTTCATTTGACAAGTCTCTTATTCTGAAATTGCTGATAATTATTATATCCAGCTGTTCCAATCCGGCATATGACTTTGGAAAGGTACCTGCTGCCAGGTTTACTGTTTTTAGATTCATAAGTCCGAAGTTGATTGCCACATCATTAAAATAGTCAAGCTGATTTTGATTGTCACTAAGCAACCCCACAAGTACTTTTGACTGATTGGTGTCCAGATTAAGTGATACATCTTTTTCTACAACAGTTTTTCCGTCCTTATCCTTTAACAAAACTATTATATTATTTACTTCATTGCTGATTCTGATATAATAATTTGACAGTTCACTCCTGTTCTCATCCAGATTCACAGCATACTCATATGCATACTTTCTATGATCCGCCTCAGTAAACTCTATAGATACCTTTCCACTGAATTTTTCAGTCGAAAAGTTGCTGTAGAACACATGAATAGGGAGGTATCTCCCTCCCTTTGCAATATTTCCATAGCCATAGCTTATATCTATAGTTACATTACTGTTATCTTTTATTGCAGAAAAAGCATTGAATCTGAAACTTGTAACAAAGCATATGAACAGTAATACGAATAAAAGTACTCTATTCAAGCTTTTTAAAATTTTCTCTTTCAACATCTAACTCCTTTGGCAATGTCACACTGAATACAGTTCCACCCAAGTCACTTGTAACCTCTATGACTCCATGGTGAAGTTCCGTAATATTCTTTGCTATAGCAAGTCCAAGGCCTGTTCCTCCTGTACCTGAGTTTCTTGCCTGATCAACTCTATAAAACTTATCAAAGATAAGAGGCAGTTCATCTTGCGGAATTACCTTTCCATAGTTTATTACGGCGATCTTAACTATATTATTTTCTGCAATAATCTTTACATCTATTCTTTTTCCGTCTGCACCGTATTTGACGGCATTATTGATAAGATTGTCAAACAGCCTTGCAAGTAAGGTGCCGTCACCGTCTATAACATATGAGTCAATATTTGTATTCACACTGCATGTAATACCCTTATCTTCAAAGCTCGGATAAAACTCCTCCATAAGCTGACAAAGCAGTTTTATAATATCTATCTTATCTATCTTAAGTACAAGTTTTGATGAGTTTGTCTTTGTAAAGCTGAATAAGCTTTCTATCAAATCCTGTAGTTTTTTTGACTTTTCATAGACTATCTTCAGATACTCTTTTTTTGTATCCTCTGTCAATTCCCGTTTGTTTATCAAATCAAGATATCCAAGTATTGATGTAAGCGGTGTCCTAAGATCATGTGCAATATTTGTAATCATCTCATTTTTTGACTTCTCATTGTGCCTTTCACTCTCCATAAGTACTCTGATTTCCTCAGACATCTTATTTATATTTGCAGCTATCTCCGAGAACTCATTGTCACCCCTTACATCAATATTGGTATTTAGGTCACCTGATGATATTTTTTTGATAGCATGAAGTATATCATCTATATATACAAATGATTTTCTTTGTAACAGCCAAAATGATAAAGTAAATACACCTATCCCGAACACTACCAAAATGAGTATAACTACCAAATCACTTCCGCTTCCCCTCACTAATAAGGTATCGCTTTCTTGATTTATTATATGCAGTTTGGAAAAAGTCGAAACATTACTTACCAATATAGTTTCCACCAAAATAGAAACCACCAAGCTAAAGAGTATATTCATTATAACTTTAGTTTGGAATTTTTTTTCTAAATCATCTCTCAATTTTATATCCAACACCCCATACAGTAGTTATAATCTTATTTACTCTGGCATCTTCATTCATCTTTCCACGAAGTCTTCTGATATGCACCATTACAGTATTGTTGGCTTCATAGACCTTCTCATTCCATACTCTTTCAAATATCTCATCTGTGGAGAATACCTTTCCCGCATTGCTTGCAAGCAGGTATAGAATATCAAATTCAATAGGTGTAAGCTTTATTTCCTTATCATCTATTATAACTTTGTGATTGTCCTTATTGATGATCATTCCTTTTAGTCTTATCTCATTCGGATCCTCTTTTTCAACCACTATATTGTTCGGATTAAGTTGAGTATATCTGCGAAGCTGTGACTTCACTCTTGCAGTAAGTTCCAAAGTGTTGAAAGGTTTTGTCACATAGTCGTCCGCACCGGTTCCAAGTCCCAGTATCTTATCGATATCCGCACTCTTTGCACTGAGTAAAATGATAGGGAAATTATAACTTTCCCTTATCTTTTTACACATCTCAAGCCCGTCCATACCGGGCATCATTATATCAAGTATTGCAAGATGGATATCTTCCTTTTCTATTATAGCCAGTCCGTCTTCGGCATTATTTGCCTTAAATACAGTATAGCCGTCACTTACCAGATATATCTCCACCAAATCCGCTATTTCTTTTTCATCATCTACGACTAAAATATTTATATCCGCCATTATATTCTCCTTTATTCCTCACCGGTTTTACTCTGATTTTCCGTATCGGATTCAATGTTGTTTCCTTCATTTTCATCCGACAATCCGCCGTTTTTATGCTCACCGTCATGTTCGCCGTCAGCACCTTCTTTATGTTCACCGCTCTCTTTATGTGGCGATATTCCTATAGCACCGTCCAAATCAGTATCCACGCTGACATCTGTACCCTCTTTATCTGCCCCAAGCCCTGTGTCCTTTATTATTTTATTGCTTATTTTTGTAAGCTCCTCACTTGGTGTATATGTATAGCCCGGAATCTTGCCAAAGAGCATCTGATGAAGTGCTATTACATTTGACTTTAATGTTATCGGTACAACATAGTCTCTTTTATGCATTTTCTTAGTATCTTTATCAAAGGGAAAGCCTGCGGTTTCACTCAAATGATACTTTGATATATCCTTTGCAAAAGGTATAAGATCATTGATTCCTACATTTGTAGAAGTCTGCGGCAATACTGCTACCAATATACTGTACAGTGTAGAGAAATTGGCATTCTTAGCCTTATCAAATGCCAGACTCACTACCTTTCTTTGTCTTTCCGTTCTGTTAAAATCAGTATCCATAAGCCTTAATCTTGCATAAGCTACCGCCTGCACACCGTCAAGATGGTTCATTCCCGCATGTTCCAGCTCATGTGAACCTACACCTGTTGCCTCTACGGTCTTTGCAATAAAAGAATTAAGATATTTGAACTCCGCATCCGTTACCTCAAGGTCAACACCGCCTAAAATATTGATAGCATCAATAACCGCCTTCCAGTTTACCGTGATATATTCTTTCAAATCCAGATCCAGATTTCTGTTAAGTGTCTGCATAGCCTGTTCAGGTCCGCCCTCTACATAGGCCTGATTGAATTTGTGGAATTTTCCGTCACTGTCTATCATTGAATACATATCTCTGTAAATAGAGACAAGCTGTATATCTCCGGTCTCTCTATTTACATTGACTATCATATTCACATCACTTAATGCACCCTTTCCTACATTGCCGTCTCTTGAGTCCACACCGAAAACCGCTACCGTATAGTAGCCCTTTTGGTTCTTGACATAGTGAAATGCAAAATATGTTCCGCCTCCGACTATAGTAAATAACAGTATAAGCAAAACTAATCTGGCTAAAAAGCCTCTCTTTTTTTTAGGCTTTTTTGTCTTTGCCTCTTTCTCGGTTTTTTTTATCTTATCTGAACTCGGCTTAACATTTACCTTTTTAGTGACTTTTTTGGTTTTTACCACCTTCTTAACAACCGGTTTTTGCACCTTCTTTTTGACAACTTTTTTAGGAGCCTCCTCTGTTTGTTGCGGTTTTCTCACCGTCAAATTGTCATTTTTTCTTACTACCGACTTTTGACGACTCCTTGGTAGCGGTATCTTTATACCGTCTGTCTCTATATCTTCACTTACACTGCTCTTTATACTTCTGCTGTTTTTTATTTTTGAAGACCTGTCACCACCGATAATATTTATTTTATCAGTTTTTTTCTCTATTTTTCTTATATTCCGTCCAATCTCTTCAAGCTTTTTATTATTTTCATCTATGGTCTTTTGTATCCTCTCATTTTCTTCTTTAAGCTTCTCTTCTTCTCTTATTTTTTTCAGCTTAGCTAAATCTCTCAAATATTTTTCAAGATCTTCACTATCCGCTTTGCTAAGCTCTTTGTAAAAATCGTCATCTCTCATTTGGAGTAATGTTCCTTTCAAGAAGTTTTCTCCTCTATTCTATCATAGATAAAAATAATATACACTAAGAAAAATATAATAAAAAATGATATTTCAATAAAAAAGGCGGGCAAAACCCACCTTGTAAACATAAATTCAGATTTTATTTAGAAAGTGATACTCCGTTTGAGCCTGCATCATCTTTGTCATTTTCTTTGACAGACTCTTTGGTCAAATCAACTTTTTCAGATTCCGCCGTACTTTCAACCGTATCGTTACCTGCCATTTCTCTGGCAAGTTTTGCAGTCTCATCTACAATATCACTTGAATTAATCTGCTTTGCACTGTCCAGACTGTTTCCACATTTTGTGCAAAAACTTGCACTATCCGAACAAGTTGCACCACATTTATCACATACCACCGTTTTTTGAGCGGTTTCACCTGCCGCCTTTTTCTGTGCCTGTGCCTGCTTGGCATTGTCTAAATTATTTCCGCAGTTATTGCAAAAAGTTGATGTTTCAGGACAAGTCGCACCACATTTATCACATACCACCGTTTTTGATACAGCGGCCTTATTCGCGGCAGCCGATACATTACTTGCCACACTGTTTGCCACACTTCCCGCTTTATTCAGCATTTTCTTTGCATAGTCTACATTCAGATCAAGTGCTACAGCATTTTCATCTATCTCAGTTCTGCCTGTTTTCAAGATACCGTATATTGAAAGTATCAGGTTTATAAATAATAAAAATACCAGTATCCAAACAAAAAATGTTCCTCTCATAAATGAGGCTTGTAGACTTGATACACCGTTTGTTGAGGTAAACTCTACAAATCCTAAAGATACATTTAAGATATAAATTATATGTACAAATATATAGCTCTTATTACCTGTAGTCTTTTTATTAATTGCCCATAATACTATATTTACAATAGGATAAATCAAAAACAACATTATAGGTCCTTTAATTGCCGACAGCTGCCCTACAACACTGTCACTAGGATCAATTAACAAAGCACTGAACATTGAGAAACTCTTTTTCAGACTGTCTCCAAAAAGACCGCCCCCAAAATCCACCTTGATTATAGGCAGAAAGAAAAATATAATAAACAGTGCCGAAAGAATACATAAAATATTTAATACACTGAGTCCTTTGTTGTTAATAACCAGATCATTGTTTTTTGTCCTTTTTATGCCTTTTAACATATAATGCTCTCCTTATCTTTATGTAATTTCTTTGCCACAGCTTGAACAGAACTTAGCTCCCGCTTTGTTCTTTGCTCCGCAGTGTGGACAAAATGCCGATGTTTCGCTTATACCCGCTTGACCGCCTTCACCTGTCTGTGCCTTATTTTTCTTTGATTTTTTTATTAAAACTATAATCACTATGATAAAAATCAAAATCAATACCAACGCCGCCACAACAAAGACAATATATATATAATAATTGGTGCGAACACTTGTAAATTCCGGAAAACTGATATATGAGGCCGCCACATTGTTGCCCTTTACTACAAAATCGTTTCCTTTAAACTTAGCTTCCGCATTATCAAAGCTGCCGCCGAAATAGTCTCCCTTTGCCAAAGGCTTACCCACACCCTTTACCATATACTCATATGAATCTATAGTTCCAAGTGTAAATATCTCAGGTGTAAAGTCATCTATAAAGCTTAATTTTTGCTTAGATGCAAAATATCCTTTTTTATCAATCTGCAAATCCGAATTAATTCTGCTGTATTCTGTAGCTGTTTGCCACATCTTAATATCTTCATCAAGACTGCCTGTGGAAGTTATCTTCACCTCCAGATCTTTGCCCTTTAGTGCCAATTTGCCTACTTTAATCTTTGTATCGGCAAAAGCCTTTTTCAGATTTTCTTCAAGTGTCTTAATATCCGCATCGGTAAATGAATCTTTAAACACAACCGTAATATCTCTTTTTATTTTACCGGTTGGACTGATTTTTACTATATGCTTATATTTACTTACTGTAGGTACAATATTTACATCTAAACTGATATCAAATGCCGAACTGTTACCGGTAAACAGCAATTCATTACTGTCACCGCTTCCTGAGGCCAGTGCAATATCCTGCTCTGTACCTGAAGCATCCACCACATCACCGCCATAGTTGTTTTGCGGATTTACATAGTAATTTAATCTGACCGCATTGTCACTGTTACTGATATATTCTTCAAGATTGAGATTCTCATTAAGGAACACATTCTTTGAAAACAGATGTTTTCTGTCAAGATTGTCATCTGTATCATCTGCCGATTCACTGCTTTTTGTATCAGTTTCACTTGTATCTGTGCTTTCATCCGCTTTTTCGGATTTGTCTTTCTTAGATTCTTCTTTCTTAGATTCTTCTTTCTTTGACTCCGTTTCAGAAGTTGACTCTGTCTGTGCAGTACTATCACTTTCAGATGTAGAATCAGCCGCAGTGCTTTCCTTCTCCACAGGAAATCCCGATACTTCCTTCTTACCTGTAAAAGTTTCAGTCATCTGCTTACACTCGTCAAGACTCAGTCCCTTACCCTCAACAGTAAAGATATGCAAACCGTCCTTTTGTTCCCAGCTGCCGCTTCCGATATTGCCGACTCTCTTGGACATAAACTGCTCTATATCGTCCTTTGCCTGGTTATATGTAGAATCCGGTATATTTACAGCTATACTTCTATCAATAGTGCTGTCCTTATTTACGGTAGTATTGAAATCCACACTGTCCAAAGGTAAATACTTGGCGGAGTTCACATCTATGATACTCATTTCAGAGTCCTTGGCATATTCATCACCGTTGATATGCAGACTTATATAATCTGATGAAAAAATATATGTTTCATAAGATGATGTAATGTAATTATTTTTCATAATTCCGTCACTCATCCACTTCAACAAATCGTCACTGCCAAAGTTCTCCTGATATGCAACACCCTTTGCAAAAGCCGTATCGGATCTGAGGAATGTAACCTTAGGTACAATATCACTGCCTACCGCCTTAAGTATATTGCCAATCTTCTCTTCATATTCATCCTTTGATGTGAAGTTTATAGTAAATACGGCTACTATATTGCTGTTATCCTGATTTACTGAAGTAATCTCTATATCAGGCGGACATAAGCTCTTTAGTGTGGCTTCTACAGTTGCCAAGTCCTTTTGAACATATGATGTATAATCCGCATTTGAAATTGTGTATGTTATTATCCTGCTTCCTGAAAAGGAGTCATCAAAACTCATATCTGTTTTTACAACTCCGCCACATGCACTGAGAAATACGAAAGCAAGTAGACATATTAAATATTTTAGTTTATTTTTCATAATACTCCTGTTTATTTATCTTCCAAAGTAACTGTCTATACCGTCTGCTATTCCTTTTGAAAGAATTCTAAGTGTATCCTTACCATGATCGGATGTCTTGTCACCAAGCTCAATATCTATAGACGGAATAGTTGAATAAGAGGTCTGTGTAAGATCCATCTCCATCCTGCCTTTACTGAATATCTTGGTACCGTTTTGTGAAAGCCCGTTTATCAAAGACTTTCCAAGTGCCTCATGCTTTTTCCAGTTTGAAGCCACCGGTTCCATACTCTTATATGAAGCCACATCAGGTACTCCCATATAGAATGCACCCTTATTTGATGAGGTGGAATCCCAGTGAAGAGCAATATGTGCCGACGAATTGTTATTGGCAATAACTGTTCTTGCAATATTGTCAAGCTGAACATCATTTCCGTCACGAATCATAAGTACATTGTATCCTCTTGAGAGCAGCTCATCTTTCAAAACCTTTGCCATCTCAAAGGTAGCGGTACTCTCCGGTGTACCGTCTGAAAATGTCATACCCTCAGACACTGCAATAGCTGTAGTCGCTCCCGCCTTTGTAGTACCGCTTGTTACTTTAGCACTTCCGTCAGGATGACAAAGTGTCTTCTGTGACGAACCCCCCTTAGTGCCATGTCCTGCATTTACCGCTATAGTGATACCGTTTCCGTTTTGACCTGCCTTATATAATACAGCCTTTCCGGAATTTATCTTTGAAAATGAAGCATACTCCCAGCCGGAGTCAAGACCTATCTCTTTTGTCTGATTTGAATCTGCCTGATTTGAATCTGCACTTTTTTTTTAAATTTTCTTCTTTTTTTGAAGTTTCTTCTTTTTTTGAAGTTTCTTCAGCGGGCTTTGTGCTTTCTTCTTTCGCCTTGGCAGTCTCTGTAGCGGTTTCAGGTGCTGCGGAAGTCTCTTTAGCGCTTTCCGGTACGGTTGTCTCTTCCTGTGATGCGGTTACATTTTTTTTAACCACCTTCAAGTCGGTGGCTTCTCTGCTCTCTTTACTTTCAGCACTTGTAATACTGCTTTCCACACTGACTTTGCTTTCATCAATGCCCCTACTTTTACCGGCATTACCGGCGCATGCCGTCAATATTCCTGACAGGATAATTACCTGACAAATAAATTTTTTTTTCATAGTAAACCTTTTAACTTTGCATATGTCTTTATAAACTCTACACTGCCCTCAAGTCCAAGCTTGGTACTGTTTACACACATATCATAGCTTCTTGAATCCGCCCATCTCTTGCTTGAATAATAGTTGTAATAACTTGATCTTTTCTTATCTGTTTTTATCATAATATCCTTTGCCTTATTGGCATCAATATTATTTGTTTCCATAATTCTCTTTATTTTATCCTCATCATCTCCGGTAACAAATACTGAAAAAGCATTAGGATCCTCCGCCAAAGCATAATCTGCACATCTACCTACTATAATACATGATTCCTCTGATGCAAGTTTTTTTATAGTGTCAAACTGTGCAAGAAAAATCTTGTGATTTATAGGCATATCCATATATGATGATGATGTATATCCCAAGGAATATGTATCCATAACAAGAGAGTATAAGAACGAACTGGTCGGCTTCTCGTCATGAGTTTCAAATAACTCAGCAGCAAGTCCACTCTCCTTTGCAGCTCTGTTAAGGATTTCCTTGTCATAGCACTTGATACCAAGTTGCTCTGCCAGCATCTGTCCAATCCTTCTTCCGCCGCTTCCACACTGTCTACCAATTGTAATAACTAATCTTTTGTCCATATCGACCTCCTAAACAATCAATGTATACATCTTTACTGCTGTAGTCAAATAAAACTACAGATAACCTGTATCGCTATTATATAACAAAAAAAGCATAATGTATATATATTGTCATTAAATCCGGGCTTTTTAGTTAGTGTTTATGCCGTTATATCTGAATTTTGATTTAAACTTTCCTAAATTTATTTAAGATTTCATTAAAATACTCAGGTATAGGAGCTTCAAACTCCATATACTCTTTAGTTTTAGGATGAATAAATCCAAGCACCATCGCATGTAAACACTGTCCCTGCAATTTCATACCGCTCTTACCGGCATAGACTTCATCTCCAAGAAGCGGATGATGTATATATGCCATATGAACTCTAATCTGATGAGTTCTTCCGGTCTCAAGCACACATTCAATATAGGTATAACCGTTTAATCTCTCAAGCACCTTATAATGTGTTACAGCCCTTTTTCCATCTTTATCCACCGCCATCTTCTTTCTGTCACTTTTTGACCTTGCAATAGCGGCATCTATCACACCTTCATCTTCCTTTATATTGCCTGTTACAATGGCCACATATTTTCTGGTAATGCTGTGATTTGCCAGCTGCTTTGCAATATGTTGATGTGCAATATCATTCTTGCAGATAATGATAACGCCTGTAGTGTCCATATCAATCCTATGCACTATTCCCGGTCTAAGCACTCCGTTAATACCTGAAAGATTACTCTTACAGTGATACAAAAGCGCATTTACCAAAGTTCCCTTATAATGTCCTGCCGCCGGATGTACCACCATGCCCTTAGGTTTGTTCACCAATATAACATCCTCGTCCTCATAAAGTATATCTATCGGAATATTTTCAGGCACAATCTCAAGCGGTTCGGGCTTAGGTATATCAAGCACTACACACTCACCCTCTTTAAGCCTATAGTTTGCTTTTATGATCTTATTATTTATAGTCACCTTGCCCTTTTTTATCAAATCCTGGATATATGATCTGGAGAAACTTTCCAGATTCTTTGCTAAAAATAAATCTATTCTTTTATCAACATCCGATTCTTCCGCTATTATTTCAAAGGTATCCATTTGTCTCCAAACTATTTCTTATAAAATTCCAATTCCGCTTCCTTATATATAAATGTTAGGCATAAAAACAGTAAGAATGTCCCTACGGTAACACAGATATCCGCAAAGTTGAATATCGGAAAATTGACGGGCTTAAAATATATAAAATCCACCACATAATTTCTTACAACTCTATCTATAAAATTTCCAATTGCACCTGCAAAAATCAGGCTGCCGCAAAAAAGCAAAGGCAAATAATGTCTGTCATTCGGCAGTTTAAAAAGTAAATACAGTATTCCTGTCAAAACTGCTATAGTTATTATAAAGAAGAAAATATGCTTGCCCTGTAGTATTCCGAAAGCCGCTCCGGCATTCTCCGAATACCAAAAATAAAGTACATTTTTTATAAGAGGATAAGCATCACTTCTTCCAAGTTTTGTCATTGCTTCATATTTGCTCCACTGATCCACTCCTACCAATACCGCTGCCGTTATCAAAAATAAAATAAATTTATTTATACTCTTTTGCATATACTGTCCAACGCCTCCAACATATCAATTTTTGACACTTCTCTATCAATAAAAGCCTTTCCTATACCGTCTAATAATATGAACTTTATCTTTCCGGCTTCCATTTTCTTATCATTTAAGGTGGCTTCAAGAACCTTTTCCACATCCATCTCGGTATCTGTATCAAATGAATAGACATGCAACAGCTCTTTTAAAAATTTTCTGTCAGCTTCTGTCAGCTTGTTTTTTCTGATACATATATCAAAAGCAGCAAGCATCCCAAGCCCTACACACTGACCATGTGAGAGAATAAAATTTTTTTCCCTTTCAATTGCATGTCCTAAAGTATGACCGAAGTTCAGTATCGCTCTTTGTCCCTTTTCATAAGGATCATTTTCTACCACCTGCTTCTTAATTTTCTGGCTGACAAGTACCATATATGCCAACTCTTTGGGATCTCCTTCAAGTATTTTCTCACTGTTTTCAAAAAGCCGGTAATAGTACTCTCTGTCAAATATTAATCCATGCTTTATCACCTCACCCATTCCTGAAGTGAACTCTGTAGCAGGTAAGGTATTTAGCGTATTTATATTTACATATACAAGCTTCGGCATATAGAAAGCGCCTACCATATTTTTGTAATGCTTGAAGTCTACACCTGTCTTTCCTCCGATACTTGAATCAACCTGCGAAAGCAGTGTGGTAGGAATCTGTACAAAGTCAATACCTCTAAGATATGTAGCAGCCGCAAAACCGCATATATCTCCTAAAACCCCTCCTCCAAGTGCCAATAATATATCTTTTCTGTCAAATCTGTTATAAATCAAGGTATCATATATATCGGAAACAGTTCCAAGATGCTTATTTCTCTCACCTGCATCAAATATATGTACAAAAACATTCAGGTCGTTAAGTTCTCTTTTTACAGTTTCAAGGTATAGAGAAGCCACATTTGTGTCACTGACAATACAAATTTTTTTCTTCTCTATATCAAGTTTACCAAGTTCTTCTCTCAAATTGCTAAAATCATCTGAAATAACAATTTCATAACAAGGTTTATTTTCAAAATTTACATCTAATCTATCTATATACATTTATATACCTTTATCTGAAAACCTCCGTCTCCGCAAACAATCTGCCTTTTCTTGACATTGAGCTTATGCAAAGAAATCTGGCTCTTCCAAGTCCTCTAACTGTAATGATATCTCCATTCTTTACCTTCATTGAATGCGAAAGGCATTGTTTTGAATTGATAAATACTCTGCCTGCATCAATATACATATTAACCTTACTTCTTGAAATATTGTAAATTGAACCTATAACAGAATCAAGTCTCTCGGAAGGAATATTTATCTTCTTATACTCTGACCGGTTTACAGTCTTTAAATAATCTATACTCTCTTTATTAAGCACCACCTTAGTATGTTTTACCGTACCAAGCTCATTTATTATTGTATCGGACATACTCTTAAATGTGATAATATGTGCAATATTATCCACAACACATATATCACCAATCATATGTCTTTCTATCCCGAGATTCATAATTGCTCCCAGAAAGTCTCTATGTGACAGCTCCTCTGCAAATTTTTTATTGCTTGGAGCAATACTTATACATTCAAGCATATCAAAATCAGGCTTTTTGTCACAATAAAAGCAGACAATTTTTCTTTCTGCTTCAGAATAACCCCCAAACATAACACTTTTTATGTTCGGCAATTCATT
This sequence comes from Lachnoanaerobaculum saburreum DSM 3986, assembly GCF_000185385.1. GTDB lineage: Bacteria > Bacillota > Clostridia > Lachnospirales > Lachnospiraceae > Lachnoanaerobaculum > Lachnoanaerobaculum saburreum. The sequence goes on along the minus strand of NZ_GL622296.1, from coordinate 1,456,428 downwards.
TTGAATCATCTCGAATATTGTCTGCTCATATAAATTTAAGAATGTGGAATGTGTCACAATGTTCTTAAAATATGCGTTTCTCGCTAAATCTAAAAACTTATTTCTTAGAATCAGTTCTTCTTTTTCCAAAACTATAACCTCATACCATATCCTGAAGCATCTGCACTATTCTGTCCCAGTCCTGATCCGCCTAAAAGATCTGTAAACTCACCTGATAAACCGATATTCGGAGGTGTAACAATAAATATGCTGTCTGATATGCTCTGAAGATTTCCTTCCATATCATATGCCGCACCACAGATGAAGTCAACTATTCTCTGTGCAATAGCCGTTCTTACATCATCAAGATTAAGCACAACAGCCTTACCTTCTTTTAAACTGTCAACCACAAGTCTTGACTCTTCAACAGAAGTAGGTCTGAACATAGTAACCTCCAGATCCTTTCTGATAGGTATAACCTTATTCACCCTTGTGTTTCTTGAAGCAACTCTGGGTCTTGCAGGCTCCTCTTCTTCTTCCTCTTCTACCACTTTGCTTGTGTTTTTAATTTCTGTGTTGTCATCATCATAGTAATCTTCGGTATCATTTACATCATCATAGCCTGATTCGTCATCATTGCCGTCAACTCGCAAATACCCCTTGATCTTTTCAATGAAATCCATCATAACACGATCTCCAATCTTATCTTTTTCCAAATATTCCTGTACCAACTCTTACAAAACCGGCACCTTCCTCAACTGCCACCGTATAATCGCCGGTCATTCCCATTGACAAAAATTTTACCTCTATATTATCATAGTTTTTCTCATTTATGTCAACATACAATTTTTTTAATTTCTTGAAAATTTTTCTGTTTTTTTCCGCATCATCCACATCAGGAGCTATTGTCATAAGTCCCTTGATGTGCAAATTTTTATATCTGCCGAACAGAGGTAAAATTTCTTCCAATTCTTCTTCCACAAAGCCATATTTTGAAGCTTCTTTTGCGACATTGATTTCAAGCAGACCGTCCACATGTATACCTTTTTTTATAGCTTCAGTATCTATTGTATCCGCCAATCTTATACTGTCAATTGAATGTATCAAAACTGTATTGCCCAAAAGCTGTCTTACTTTATTTGTCTGTAAGTGACCAATCATATGCCATCTGATATCCTTTGGCAGTTCCTCACACTTTCTCACAAGTTCCTGTACCTTGTTCTCTCCAAAATCTCTTATTCCGGCTTCATAAGCCTCCATAATAAGTTCATTAGGTTTTGTCTTGCTCACCGCAATAAGTGTGACATCATTTATATCTCTTCCACTCTTCTCACAGGCAAGCTTTATATTTCTTTCGACATTTTCCAAGTTTTCTTTAACCATCTTTTCTCCTATTGATAAATAAAATCCCCTTCTTTAAAACTTTCAGGATTAAGTAAAATATGATCGTATACCTTTAAGCCATACTTCGTTCCTTTATCTATTATATAGAACTCTTTGTTTGAACTCAATATATCAATAGTTTTAAATACAGTATACCCCTTGTTTATATTATATACTCCTAACAGTTTTTCCTTGTTTGAAATCTCATAGGTTTCATTTGAATCAGGTTTTATCAGCTTATCTCCTGATACTATATCCTTACCTTCAGCACTGATATAACAGTTTGTATCGGTTATCTTCACTATATCGGCAGGCACAAATACGGTAGAACTGACACCGTCTTTATCTACAGATTTATAAAATCCGTCACTGACTCCATCACCTCCTTTTGAAATAAACTCTATAGGTATAGTAAAAAAGTCTTTTTCAATAACAGACTTAACCGGTATTTTCAAGCCGCTCACAGAAGATGACTCTATATCAAAGTCGGCATATCTGTTTGCAATAAATTGAACCATATACTTATCAAATGTCAGCTTTCCCAAACGATAACCGTCCTTTGTATCTATAACAGAATAGTCTCCGGTAAGTTCCAAGCCGTTTGATTTGAATTTTACAGTCAGTGCTTTCTTTTCCGCATACAGCTCTTCTTCACCTTTATCAAATTCAAAGTATATGCTCCAAGCCTCACTGTTTACAATTCTATAAACTTTTGTATCGGTTTCTACTAATTGTTCATTTTTTATATAGTTTACAGGATGATTGGTAGAATCAAAATCAGCCTTAGTCAAATCTTCTTCTTTCTTCTCTGCAATATCATCTATTGCATATGATATTTCTCCTGAACCGGGTGAAGTAACTATATCTAAGTTTAAGCCGTTTTCATTTGAAATAGCATCAATATTTTCTATATTTACAATATTTGAATACTCACCGGCCGCATTATCCAACAGATATTTCGTACTGTAAACATATTCAAAATTTGAATCGGAATAGTTTGCTGTAAAATTAGATAATTTTTTCTTTATCTCGCCGACATTAGCGTCCGATATACTGTCATCTTTACCTGCAGATGCTTCAATCAATTTTTTCAAATCTCCTGTTGCATCCAGTGAATATACCCTGCCTCCCACATATGCTCTCTTTCCGTCCCTCATATAGGTGTTTATATAACCTGTTGAAGGTGCTGCCTGAACACTTTCATCTCTAAGTATAAGTCCTGTGTGAGTTTTATCTTCCGACATACTTCCTTCCACTATTTCATAATATCTTACCTGCCTCTTTGTATAACCTCTCACAACATTGACAAATATATATAATGAAATTACCAGAAAGATTATTATACCCACATTCAAATCTCTTCTCTTTTTATAGGGAATAATTTTTTTTGATTCAGCCAATTTATTCTCCTTAAAATGCAAATAGACTCATGCCTACACAAACGCAAGCTTACACATTATACTTCACAAAGATGAATTTTTCAATTGATTTTAAAATGACAGGCTCTAAAATGAAACCTGCCATCATATATTTAAATCAAATAATCTCTGTATATACTAAGTCTGAAATCATATGGTATTTTCATCTTTATAATGCTACAGTAACATTCTTTTTTGCATTTTCAGGCAAATCAGATGCATCCATTGAAACGCTTAAAACAAATGTGATGCCATACTTCTCACCCAATGTCTCTATACGGTCGATAGTTGAAGTGATATCGACTCCTTCAAGAACCGCAAGTTTTAAAAAACTGTCTAAAAATACAGCCTCGATATCATGGTCTGATGAAATGAGACCTGATAGAAATCCTATAAATCCGTCTGCCGATATTATAGGAAATTCACTGACATTAACAAGTCTTATCCTGTTGTTCAGTTCATACATATGTTTTGAACTCTTATCAAGATAAATAACCGAACCGTTTGCCTTTGAAACAGCCTCATTAGCCTTTTCAAGTAAAATTTTTGTTTTCCCCTTACCCTTTTCTCCTGCAATAATAGAAACCATGGTAATGCCCTCCTTAAAATTAATGTTATCAAGTATAAATCATTATAATGATATTATAAAATATTAATAGGAATAGTGCAATGCTATTAATCAATTTTCAAAAGAAGTTTAGACATATTGTCATAGAGACCTGCTCTGTTCTGTGCCTTTAAAACTACTGAAATATATCTGTTCCCATCAGCATTTTTACCGGCAAGTACAAGACAGCTTCCTGCCGCAAATGTGGTTCCGGTCTTACCCGCCTCTACACTCACGCCTTTTGGAATCACTTCCTGACCTGTTATATATTTATTTCCATTTTTCCAGTTCTTTGTAATCTGACTTCCGTCCGCAGCCGTATATGTTACACTGTATGAAGCGGCTCCGGCATAATTTACAAATCTGGAGTCTTTCATAGCCTCATTTAAAATCAAATACAGGTCATATGCGGTTGTATAATGATTGTCATCTGAAAGACCGTTTGCATTTACAAAATTTGTATCTACAGCACCTATCCTTTTAGCCTCTTCATTCATCATTTTTACAAAGCTTTCCACGCTTCCGCCTATATGTACAGCGATTGCATTGGCGGCATCATTTCCTGAAGGTAACATAAGTCCATATAAAAGTTCATCAAGTGTAAGCTTATCACCGGGATGTATACCTGCAAGACTGGCACCTGCCTCATCTATCACACTCTCATCAGGCACTACTACTTCATCTGAAAGATTGCTGTACTTTAATGCAAGAAGTGCCGTCATAACCTTTGTAGTGCTGGCAGGATACATTTTTTTTGTAGCGGCCTTTGAAGCTAAGAGACTGCCGTCATCTTTTACTATTATAGCAGCCTGTGCAGATATATCATCTGCATTGACCTCATCATCACTTGGCAATGCCAGATTCTTAGCTATCGGCGCTATCTGTATATCTATATCCAGACTTGACAGTCTCGTCGCAAAGTCATATTCCGTCATCATAAACCGACAGTAATATGTACCGCCCAAAATCAGAGCAATCACTATCATAACAGGAATAAGGAGATATAATCTGCCGACCGGTTTTTTCCCTCTTTTTATATAATCCGACATGAGATTATCTGTAAGCCTCTCTAAACTCAAAGTCGCCTCTGTCAAGTGCCATTATAAGAAGTTCCGCAGTTGCAAGATTGGTTGCAAGCGGTATATTGTGCATATCACAAAGTCTCATAACCTTATCGGCATCAGGCTCATGATTTTTTCTTGTAAGCGGATCCCTTAAAAAAATAACCAAATCTATATCATTATTCTCTATTTGAGCACCAAGTTGCTGCTCTCCACCTAAATGACCTGCCAAAAATCTATGTATATTTAAGTTGGTAACCTCTTCTACCAATCTTCCTGTTGTTCCTGTTGCCGACAAATTGTGTTTTGATAAAATACCCCTGTATGCGATACAAAAATTCTGCATGAGCTTCTTTTTAGCATCATGTGCGATCAAACCTATATTCATCTTTACCTCCAAATTTCTAGTTCTTACCCTGTCTTACAGCCACACTTGCAACCAAACCTACACCCAGATATAAGCTTAAAAGCGAACTCACCCCATAGCTGATAAAAGGAAGCGGCAATCCCGTGTTAGGAAACAGTCCTGTTGCAACTGATATATTTGTGAAGCTTTGAAAACCTACTAAAGCCGCAAAGCCTACACAAATCAACTTTCCCTCTAAATCTTTAGCCTTAGAGGCAAGGCGAAAACATTCAATAACTATAAGTGCAAAAAGCACTACTACCACCATACTGCCCACAAATCCAAGTTCTTCTCCAATAATGGCAAATATAAAGTCTGTCTGATCCTGAGACACAAAGTTGCCGTTTTTTACTGAAGCAAAAGTATTGTTATTTAGTCCCTTTCCCATCAACTGACCTGATGAAATAGCCATAATAGAGTTGTCTTGCTGTACATTTATGTCTGCATACTTATTCGGATATATCCATCCAAGTATTCTGTTTGCCTGATACCCTCTTAAGAAAGGTACCGAATTACTGAGCAGCAAAAATATGAATAATGCTGCTGACGGTATAACAAATGCAAGACTGCCAAGAACCCATTTGTAGCTGATACCTGATATAAATAACATACTGAGTACCATAATAAATACCACTACAGTAGTTGATAAGTCAGGTTCCTTAAGTATTAAAATACATGGTATGGCGGCAATCACTGCAAATACAAGTAAGAAAGAAATTCTGTCAACGTCTTCTTGATGCTTGCCCAAAAAAGCGGAAACACATACAATCATGCCTATTTTGACAATCTCAGAAGGCTGCGACTGTCCAATCACCGGTACTTTAATCCATCTTACAGCTCCGGCACCCTCCGGTGAATAACCGAACAGTAATACCGAAAGCAATAAGACAATACATATTCCATATATAATCCACATCAGATCCGTTATACTTCTATAATGTATAAAGGAGATTAATACCACCACCACAAGTCCAAGTACAATACCGAAAATTTGTTTAGCTACCATACTTTTGTCTCCACCTGTAGCACTATAAATAGCCAATACTCCTATAACATTCAGTACCAAAATATAAAATAATAGTCTAAATGGATAATATCTAAGTTTATAAGCGTCTAACATTCTCTACTCTCCAAATTCTACACGAATTTAGTAAAAAAATCCAGTGTTTTTTGAAAATTGTTCTTTCCTCTACAGAAATCAGTCGCCAATTCTGACCTCACTTACATCAAGTGCACTATTATTCAAAATATAGTCTAAACTAATTTGATTATAATAGTATTTGTAAATATTCTTTGCGATAACTGCCGCATTTGTAGATGAATATCCGTAAGGTATATTTACGGTAACCGCTATCTCCGGACTTTCAAAAGGTGCAAAGGAAATGAAGAATGCATGGTTGGCTCTTGTTTTTGACTCCTGTGCAGTACCTGTCTTTCCTGCAATATTTATATTCAGATCTGTAAATACCCTTCTGGCGGATCCTTCTTTTATAACCCTGTTCATACCGGCCTTTACATTTGCCCATGTATCAGGACTTATATCTACATGAGCCTTTGACTCCGGAGTGTAATCCTTTACTACATTTCCATACTGGTCACATACCTTGTCCAAAAGGCTCAGTTCAAACACTGTACCTTGATTTGCGATAGTTGAAACATACCTTGCAAGTTGTATATTGGCAAATGAGTGATTACCCTGTCCAAGTGATGACTGCTCAGGGTTGATATCTGAAATCTGCGGTTCATTTTCCTCTATCTCAATACCTGACTTGCGGTCAAGTCCAAACATTGAAGCATACTTTCTAAGCCTTTCTATACCAAGTTCTGAAGAATATACTCCGTTTTCATCTGTAGAAAGTCTATGTCCCGTCTCTGCAAAATAAACATTACATGAATCCTGTATAGCCTTTACCACGTTTTCACTTCCATGACTTCCCGGGTATACCCAGCATTTTATTGCAGGATTGATAGTATCATATATACCGGTACATACTATCGTATCATTAGGTGTTATAACATGCTCTTCAAGACCGGCTATAGCTGTAATAGGCTTAAAGGTGGAACCCGGAGCCTTCTTGGTCTGAGTTGCATTATTATATAACGGCAAACTCTCATCTACAAGTAATTTATTAAAGTATGCCACATCCATTGAGTTTGCAAGTCTGTTGTTATCATAACCGGGATATGAAACAAGCGCTCTCACCTCTCCGGTGTTGACATCTGTGACCACTGCCCCTGCCGAACATGGGTCAAGTGCCAGCTGTGCCGGTGTTATCTCTATCCTTGATATCTTGTCAACAAAAAAACTAAAGGCAAAGCCTTCATTCCCTGTCATCAACAGATTATATGCATTTTCATCCATATTAAGGATTCCCTGATCAAACAGTGCAAGGCAAAGCTCCCTACCTGTTACAACATTATTTTTGATCAAATACTTGTAAAGCAGTTTATCAAACTCCGGATCATCCTTTAACATATTTACAATATACTCTACAAGTTTACTGTATATCTCTTCCGCACTTGAATAAGTTGTATCATCTGAGAATATGGATGTCTCAATATATCCGCTTGATATTCCGATAAAAAGATAATCTCTCAGAGTGGTTGTCTCATTCTTCCACGCCTGATAAACCTCGGACTTAGTATCTATATTGTCATTCTTTATAATATTCTTTTTAGAAAGTGCCGTATGAATATAATTCATATATTCCTTTGTATCCTCAGGCAGAGCATTCATCACGGTAGGTGCACCTGATGTCAACTCATTGTTTATTGATACTATGACATTTTCTTTTTGAGCATTAAGTTTTGCATTAAGACCTTGCTCTATAGCGGAAGCACCTTCCTTTGAAAATCTCGTTATATCCAGTACATTATTGCCGATAAGCTGATAATACGCATCTTTTACAGGTATACGTCTTCGTGTTGAGTCCGTTCCCTCACCGTTTGGATTGTCCTCATTTACAATCTTACTTGAAAGTATTCCTGCAAGTTGCTGCTCTATCAGACGATATGTCGCTATCTGCAAATTCTTATCGATAGTAAGATATACATCATTACCTGCTGAAGATTCGACTTCACTTATCGTCTGCATAATACGACCTACATTGTCCACTATCATAGTCTTGGAACCCTTGGAACCTTGCAAGGTACTGTCCAGGCTCTCTTCTATACCGGTTCGACCGACTATATCATTAAGTGTATAATCCGGTCTTTCTTTTAACAACTCATCAAGTTTATCATCCGGCATCTTCCCGGTGTATCCTATAATATCTGAAAAATATACGGCATCATTGTAGACTCTGTAAGTATCATTTTCCACATCTACTCCAATCAGTGATGCGGCATTTTCCATGATATCTACCTTAGTTTCTTCTGTGACATTACTTGCTATTACAGTCGGTTCAAATCTTCTATAAAGTTTCTTACCCATTTCATATCTGACATTTATAAGGTCAAGCTTATCTTGATTTGTCAACTGCATAAGATTACCGGCTTCATCCTTCATCTTATCAAGTCCATATGTCTTTGCTTTTTTGTCAACCATCTCCTGTGCCGTGATATTTGAAGGATACTTCCCCGCCTTATCATCCAACTCATCGGTTGACTTTAATCCATACATATCCGCAATAAATCTCAGTCTGGCAGAATCCGACTTGGTTGTATAATAAAACTCTCCGTTGTCATCAACCTCCACCAAAAAATCTCCGCCTATCTTCTGATCATGTTTTCTTAGAATCTGTACCAGACGATAGTACATATTGTTTTTGTCATTCGGCTTTTTGTAGTAGCCGACATCCGTTATGGTAACTGTATATGACAATTTATTATACGCCAAAAGATTGCCGTTTCTATCATATATATTACCTCTGGCACCTGTAGTGGTAACTGTTTTCTTTATCTTTTGCACATACTTCTCCTGTGCCTCTTTACCGTTTACCATCTGCATTGTAAAAAGCTTTGAGCCAAGGACAAATATCATAATTATATATATTACACCAAGTATAAATAGTCTGGAGGATTTTATCTTTTCAAAAAATTCTCCAAAAAAATCTTTTAAATCCCTTATCACCGATTTATCCCTCTACTGTCCAATACCCTGAGTTTTTTATTGTACCATAATAAAAATCTGTATAGTATTAAGGTGAATATAAGTGTTATTACTACCTCAGGTATTATAATATTTTCCAGATAAAATACAATATTAAATTTATCTCTTATCATAAACTTAAAAATGTAGATAAATACATTGTACATAACTTCACTTACCGTACACACTGCCACAGGCAAAACTATATATTCCTCATAGAAGTATGTTGAAAGTTTGCCATTTATAAACCCAATCCATAAAAACAAAAAGGTAAAGAAACCGAACGGTCCGGCAACATACAAATCCATCAAAATTCCACAGATCAAACCATATATCATACCCTCTTCCACACCAAGGCTGAACCCATATGTGAATGTCAGTATTATAAGCAGGTTTGGCGACGCATATAAAAAAGGTATGAACGGAAAAATACATATTTGAAGTGCAAATGCAAATATAATAAAAGCTATATTTACGATTATTCTTCTCATTGGTCACTCACTTCCTTAAGCTTTGTTATAACTAACACTTCGGATATATTGTCAAAGTTTACTACAGGTATTAAGTATCCGCTCTTTGTCAATCTTGAAGAGTCATCTTTCAAATCTCTGGCATAGCCTATTAAGATATTCGGCAAATACTTTGTAGACACATTGGATGTAACTATCATATCGCCCTCATTTACATCCGCATCTGACTTAACATCCTTTAAAATCAGCCTGCCTTCATTGTATTGTTCCAGATTGCCGTCCACCCTGCAAAGTGAACCTGTTCTTAAAGACATTGCACTTACTCTTGAAATATCATCTATAATGGAGCGTACTGTAGCATAATTTTTTCCGACATCGGTCACTATACCTATCAGTCCGCCGTATCCTATAACATTCATATCTACCGCTATTCCGTCATCACTGCCCTTATCTATTGTAAATGTAGAGAACCACTTTGTACTGTCTTTTGCTACAACCCTGGCACCTACTTTGGTATAGTCGGAATAACTCTCATCAAGCTTATATAACTCTCTAAGTCTGGCAAGCTCACCGCTGTCCGCCATAAGTCTGGTATTTTCCTGTGTAAGTTCATCTATTTTTTTATTAAGCTCAATATTTTCAGTAATTGCACTATGTATCTTTCTTTGTTCTTCTATACTGTCATATATTGCCCTACCGGCTGTATTCACACCTGACTGTACAGGCAGCAGGACAATACCTACCGCCTGTCTCAAAGGTGAAATAATAGAATCATTGAATGAAGTTATTCCTATAAGAATAATACTGATTATACTCAAAACCAACAGTACAAATTTGTTCCTAGATTCCATCAAATAATCCCCTGTTCCTTAAAGCTGTAATAGCAATTATCACCTATGACTATGTGGTCAATAAGTTCTATACCGATGCTATTAAGTGCATTATTTATATTCTTTGTTATATCTATATCCGCCTTGCTTGGTGACGGGTCGCCACTTGGATGATTATGTAATAATATCACATTCACTGCCAAATGTTTTAAACTCTCTATTAAAATTTCTCTAACAGAAACTAAAGATGAGTTCACAGTTCCAACCGAAATTACCATATCCGAGATAGGTCTTTGCCTGGTATCCAAAAAGACAATCCTAAGTTCCTCCACCTCCAAATGTCTGATACTTTCCTTGTAGTAGTTTGCCACCACATCAGGTGAACCGAAAGAGATGCGATTTTTAATATTTTTTCTCTCCCATGCTCTCTTACAAAACTCTCCCAGTGCAAGTATCTGCACCGCCTTGACTTTTCCGATACCCTTTATAGAAAGCAACCTGTCCATATTATGGTGAAAGATACTGTTTATTCCGAAGCCTTCACCATTGCCCTCAAGTATCTTGTAGGCAAGATTTACAACATTTACATCTTTTGTACCTGTTCTAAGCAGTACTGCTAAAAGTTCAACATCTGTCAGCGACTCCACACCATACTCGACCGCTCTGTCATACGGTCTTTGTTCAAGCGGCAATTCTTTTATTTTCCCCATAAATTCCTTTCCGCTCTCCAAGCATGAAAGGCATTCATATTTTATCACAAAATATATGATTGTAAAATTAAAAAATGAATATTAAAAATGAATATTATTGTAGCAATCCAGCATCATATATCTTCTGTAATGATAACATTATTCCAAGTTTTGCATGATACCATGTAAGTCCGCCCTGGAAAAATACGGAATAAGGCTCCTTCATAGGTCCGTCGGCACTAAGCTCAATGGAAGAACCGCCTACAAAAGCTCCTGCCGCCATAATTACATCACTGTCATATCCGGGCATTGCCCATGGTTCAGGCTTTACAAAGGAATCTACGGGAGCTGCCGCCTGTATACCCTCACAAAATGCACATAATGCCTTCGGATTTCTTAATGTAATCTCTTGAATAATATCAAATCTTGGCTCATCAGCATCCGGATGGCAGTCAAATCCAAGACTCTCATAAAGATTTGCCGCAAATATTGCACCCTTTAGGGCTCCTGCCACTACTGTAGGTGCAAGGAAAAATCCCTGAAACAGACTCTGATTGATACCAAGGCTTGCGCCAATCTCCTTTCCGAGTCCCGGAGCTGAAAGTCTGAATGAAGCATTGTCCACACATTCCTTAGTACCTGCAATATATCCGCCTATGGGAGCCAGTCCGCCTCCGGCATTCTTTATAAGTGATCCGACTATCATATCCGCACCCACCTCAAGAGGCTCTATTCTCTGTACAAACTCACCATAACAGTTATCCACCATACATATTATTTTCGGATTTATTGATTTTACAAACTTGATCAGTTCGCCTATCTGTTCTACCGACAATGTCTTTCTGGTAGCATATCCCTTTGACCTTTGTATTGTAACCAGCTTTGTTCTCTCATTTATGGCATTTTTTATACCCTCATAGTCAAATGAACCGTCTGAAAGTAAATCAACCTGTGCATAACTTATACCATACTCTTTTAGTGATCCCCTTGACTCTCTTATTCCGATAACCTCCTCCAAGGTATCATATGGCTTTCCGACCGGCGAAAGAAGTTCATCTCCCGGTCTTAAATTCCCGGACAGTGCTATATGAAGTGCATGAGTACCGCTGACCAACTGCGGTCTGACCAGTGCCGACTCTCCTCTGAAAGTGTCGGCATATACATCCTCCAATACATCTCTGCCCAAATCATTGTACCCATATCCGGTAGTAGCGGCAAAGTGTATATCACTTACTTTATGTTTTTGCATCGCGGCCAAAACCTTCATTTGATTGTACTCTGCATTCTTATCAATCTCAAGGAACCTGCTTTCCAAAGATTTTAACACCTTATCTGAAAGTTCCAAAACCTTTTTTGAAATTGTGAAGTTCTCATATATATTATTCAAATCATTCATTATCTTTTCTTTCCATAACGATTTTCCCGTAATTATTTTTTATACCGATTTTTTCAACCATATAGTCAACTATTTTTTCATTATTTTCAAACTCAAAAGGATCAATATATATTACATCCCTTTCTCTCTTAAACCATGTAACCTGTCTCTTTGCCATATGTCTTGTATTTTGTTTTATATTCTCTACAGCTTTATCTAAAGGAATATTACCTTCAAGATATTCAACTATCTCCTTATATCCTATACCCTGCATAGAAATATTGTCAATTGAAAGCCCGCTTTCAATCAGACTTTTCACTTCATCTACAAGTCCCTTCTCAACCATTTTATCAACTCTTTTATTTATCCTGTCATAGAGTATATCTCTTTTCGGATTTAATACAAAGAATCTGAAGTCATAGGGTGAAGTTTTTTTTCTCTGTAACTCATTATGTTCAGATATTAAAGCATTATTTATTAAAAAATATTCTATTGCCCTTATTATTCTTTTTTTATTGTTTTTGTGGATATTCTCTGCCGAAATACTGTCTATTTTTTTTAGTTTTTCATACATAAAGTCGGCACCCATCTTGTCATATTCTTCTTCAAGCACTTTTCTGATACTGCCGTTGTCGTCTTCCTTATCAAAATTGATATCGTAAATAATAGATTGTATATAGAATCCGGTTCCTCCTACCAATATAGGTATATGACCGTTCTTTTTGATTTCCTCTATGGAACATTTTACCATATTTTGGAACTTTACGATATTAAAATCTTCTTTCGGATCCGATACATTTATTAAATAATGTTTAACCCCCTGCATTTCATCAGCAGTTATCTTTGCAGTTCCTATATCCATACCCCTATATATCTGCATGGAGTCCGCACTTATTATCTCACCGCCGATTCTTTTTGCCAAATCAACGGATACCGCGGTCTTTCCGGATGCGGTAGGACCGGCTAAGATTATCAATTTATCCTTTATCATACTATCCTTTTGAACTTCTTTTCAATCTCCTGCTTAGTCATTTTTATTACAGTCGGTCTGCCATGTGGACAATTATAAGGATTGTCAAGTGACAAAAGCTCATCAAAAAGTTCATTTGCCTCTAATAAAGAAATCCTCATATTTCCCTTAATAGCCGCCTTACAGGCCATAGATGCCACTTTTGCAAGTATCAGTTCTGAAGGTGATATAATATCATAATTTGTGCTGTCTGAAAGCATCTCATTAAAGAGTTCAGCCTTAGGTATGGACGGAAAAATATTCGGAATCGAATTTATTTTATATTCTTTTCCTCCAAATTCTTCAATATCAAAACCGATTTTTCTAAACTCATCCATATGATCCTTCAAAACATTTTGCTCTATGTCTGTTAATGTCACTATAACGGGAGGATTGATCATCTGAGAAGAAAGCCTGTTTTCTTTGCTTTCTTTCAATAATCTCTCATACATCACCTTTTCATGTGCAGCATGCTGATCTATAATATACAATTCTTTTTCAAGCTGTACAATCCAGTATGTGTCAAAAACCTGACCGACCACTTTCATATACTTTTTTGACTCACTGTCAAAAAATGAAAGTTGTGAAGGCTTTATATTATTTGAAACATTGCCGACCTCAAAATTCTTATTACAAACAGCATTATCTGTACTTACAGAAGTATCTGATTTTGTGTCACTGATATCCGTATTCAAAATATTAAAATCATTTATATCAAGGTACATACTGTTTGATTTTTCATCTTTTATCAGTGACATATCATCTCTTGGATTGTACATATTTTCCTTTGGAACAGTCCAATTTATCTCATCATCCGAAGACTTATATGTTTTTTTATCCTTAAAGGTATTTTGAAATTCTCCTGTCAAATCCCTTCTTTTATTTTCAAAAGGCTCAGGAGTACTTACAAATATCTTTTTTTCATTGGAACTCTTGCCTATAGGCACTTCCCTTATCGCACTCTGTGCCGTAAAAATCTCTTCTACAGCTTCCTTTGTATTGTCATATACAAAATTTCTATCGGAAAATCTGACTTCCATCTTTCTTGGATGAACATTCACATCCACTCCGTCAAGTTCAAATTTCAATGCACAAAACGGATACTGATGTTGCATCAGTCTGTCGCCAAAGCCGTCTTCTATAGCTTTTGAGATTATATTGTCCTTTATATACCTTCCGTTTACAAAGATATTTTCAAGATTTCTTGAACTCCTTGTAACCTCAGGTCTTGCAACCACACCGCTTATCTTTATTCCGTCTTTTTTATAGTCTACATTACAAAGTGCTTTTGAAATTTCTTTTCCATAGAGTTGATAGACTATGTCCTTAAGATTGCCGCTTCCGTTTGTCTGCAATTTGATTTGGCCGTTTGAAATAAACTTAAATGCAATATTTGTATTTGACATAGCAAGCTTTTCTACCAATTCACTGATATGTGCGCCCTCTGTAGATGCCGACTTTAGAAATTTTCTTCTTGCAGGAGTATTATAAAAAATATCCCTGATAATTATACTTGTACCGTCCGGCGCACCAATCTCTTCATATTCCACCTCAGTACCGCCTTCTATGCAGTACCTGACTCCTGTAAGTTCATCTTTGGTCTTGGTGATCATCTCACATCTTGAAACAGCTGCAATACTTGAGAGTGCCTCGCCTCGAAATCCAAGACTCTTTATAGAGATAAGATCCTTATCACTGATTATCTTTGAGGTTGCATGCCTTAAAAATGCTTTCTTTACCTCACTTGCAGCTATTCCACACCCGTTGTCTGTAATTCTGATAAGATCTGTTCCGCCGTTTTTTATTTCCACTGTAATCAAAGAACTTCCCGCATCTATTGAATTTTCCAAAATTTCTTTGACTATTGAGGCAGGTCGCTCCACCACCTCACCGGCGGCAATCTTATCAACAGTATTCTTATCAAGTATATTTATCATAAGTCTCCTTTTGACAAACCGAATTCAAAAATATTTATATCCTGTTCTTTATCTTATTCTGTAAGGCATACAATGTATTTAATGCATCCATAGGAGTCATAGAAGTGATATCTATTTTTGATATTTCTTCTATAATTGAATCATTGTTCACCGCATCAAATAAAGAAAGCTGACCCGACTCAACCTCATCAGGTCTTTTCACAGGCTTCCTCTTTGAAACGGCAGCCTCGGCAATCTCTCTTGCCCTTGTGGCAATATCTGCACCTGAAAGCTCTTCTATAAGCTCTTTTGCCCTTTCAGTCACACTCTCAGGTACTCCTGCCAGTTTAGCCACCTGTATACCATAACTCTTATCTGCACCGCCTGTTACTATCTTTCTTAGGAATACTATATTATCTCCCCTTTCCTTGACCAAGATACAGTAGTTGTTCACTCCGGGAAGTGTTCCCTCAAGCTCTGACAGTTCATGGTAATGTGTCGCAAAAAGAGTTTTTGCACCTATCAGTTTTATATTTGATATATGTTCCACCACCGCCCAAGCAATAGCAAGCCCGTCAAAGGTTGATGTACCTCTTCCGATCTCATCTAATATCACAAGTGAATTTCTTGTAGCGTTTCTTAGAATATTTGCCACCTCAGTCATCTCCACCATAAATGTGGATTGACCGCTTGCAAGATCATCTGAAGCCCCCACTCTTGTAAATATCCTGTCACATACACATAGACTTGCCTGACTTGCCGGTACAAAGCTTCCTATCTGAGCCATCATACATATAAGAGCGGTCTGCCTCATATATGTTGACTTACCTGCCATATTGGGTCCTGTGATTATAGACATCCTTTTTTTATTCTGATCAAGATATGTATCATTTGCTATAAATGAATCGTCACCAAGCATGCTTTCAACCACCGGATGCCTGCCGTCCTTTATGTCGATGACTCCGTTTGTATTTATCTGCGGTCTGGTATAATTATTGTTGTAGGCAACAGTGGCAAGTGAACATATAGCATCAATATAGGCAAGTGATTTGGCACTTGACTGTATTCTGTTTACATTGTCTGCAACAGTATCTCTGACCTCTGTAAATACTTCATACTCAAGGTTATTCAGTTTGTCCTCGGCACCCAATATTATATTTTCAAGCTCCTTTAACTTATCTGTAGTATATCTTTCAGCATTTGTAAGTGTCTGCTTTCTCACAAAGTAATCAGGTACCATGTCTTTAAATGAATTGGTTACCTCAAAATAGTATCCGAAAACTTTATTGTACTTTATCTTAAGGTTTTTAATACCTGTCTTTTCCTTTTCATCCGCCTCAAGCGAAGCCAGCCAGTTCTTGCCCTCGGTCTTTGCCTGCCTGAGCTTGTCAATCTCGACATTATAACCTGTCTTTATGATATTGCCTTCTTTCAGTGAAAGCGGACTGTCCTCATTTACAGCTCTGTCTATAATGTCTATAATATCCTCAAGTCTGTCTAAGCCTTCATTTATCTTTACTATCTCACCTGATGTACAGTTATTTAAAACCTCCTTTATAGGAGCGATCATCTTCATAGAAGCTGAAAGTGATAAAAGATCTCTTGTATTTGCATTCTTTGTTACAACCCTTGCCATCAGTCTTTCAAGGTCATAGACGGGACTCAGATACTCTCTTAACTCCTCTCTGTCTATATATCTTTCAAAAAGCTCCGCTACAGCCTCCTGTCTGTTAAGTATTCTCTCTCTGTTTATAAGCGGTTGTTCCAAAAAACTTCTAAGCATTCTTGCACCCATTGCAGTACTTGTCTTATCAAGTACACCAAGCAAAGAGCCGTTTTTCTTTTTTTCTCTCATGGTCTCTACAAGTTCAAGATTTCTTCTTGAGCTTGTATCCACTATCATATAATCACCGTTTTTATAGGCGGATATACTCACTATCTGTGCACATGAGCTTTTTTGCATTTCATAGAGGTATCTTAACATAGCACCTGAAGCAATGGTTGCATAAGTAAACTCCGAGAGTCCCAGCGCCTCCACACTTGATACTTTGAAATGTTTCTTTAATATATCAATCCCGCTTTTTTCACCGAAATATGAATTATCAAGCGGAGTTATTGTTATATTATATTTTTTCTTTAACTCCTCTAATGAAATACCGCTGATTTCAAAAGCATGATTACATATAATCTCTGTAGGCTGATACTTTTGTATCTCATCAAAGAGTTCTCTGCTTGTAATAAGCTCCGTAACAAAGAAATCACCTGTAGATATATCACAGATACTCAGCCCGAATCTCTCATCAATATAAAATATTGAAATGATATAATTGTTCTTATCATCTGCAAGTACTCCGCTGCTTGTTATAGTACCGGGAGTAACAATCCTTACAACCTCTCTTTTTACAAGTCCTTTTGCAAGCTTGGGGTCCTCCATCTGCTCCGCTATAGCTACCTTGTGACCGTTTTGCACAAGTCTGTTTATATAGGTTTCCGCCGCATGATACGGAACTCCGCACATAGGGGCTCTCTCCTTTAATCCGCAGTCCTTTCCTGTAAGAGTAAGCTCAAGCTCCTTTGCCACCATAGTCGCATCATCAAAAAACATCTCATAAAAATCGCCCAGGCGATAAAAAAGTATACAATCCGGATACTCGTTCTTAGTCTCCAGATATTTTGACATCATTGGAGATAGTGCCATTTATTCCTCACTTGTCTGTATATGTCCCATATAGTAAAAACCCTTTGCCTCATCTAAAACGACATCAACTATTTCACCTATCAGTCTTTTCCCACCCTTAAAGTGTACTGTTAAGTTGTTTTCAAGTTTTCCGGTAAGATATCCTTCAAGATGTTCATCATTGTTTTCTACCAAAACAGGCATACATTTTCCCTCATTTTTCTTTGTGTTCTCTGCCGCTATATCCTGAACAGTCTTTAAAAGTCTGTCAAATCTGTCCTTGATTATATCAGGATCTATCTGCTCTTCCATCTTTGCGGCAGGTGTTCCGGAACGCTTTGAATATATAAATGTGAATGCGGAGTCATATCTGACTTGCTTTACCACATCCAAGGTGTCAAGGAAATCTTCTTCGGTTTCGCCGGGAAAGCCGACGATAATATCGGTTGTAAGTGAAATATCAGGAATAGCCGCCTTGATTCTTTTTACCAAATCAAGATAACTCTCCTTGGTATAGACTCTGTTCATCTTTTTCAAAATCGCAGAGCTTCCCGACTGCAAAGGCAGATGCAGATGTTTGCATATCTTTTTATTATTTTTCATAACTTCTATAACTTCATCTGAAAGATCTTTAGGATGAGGTGTCATAAATCTTAATCTCTCAAGTCCGTCAATCTTTGCAACCTCATCCAAGAGCATTGCAAAGTTTGTCTTTTCATCAAGTCCTTTACCGTAGGAGTTTACATTCTGACCGAGCAGCATAACTTCCTTTACTCCGTCAGCCACTAAGCCTTTTATCTCATCTGTTATTTCCTCAGGCTTTCTTGATCTCTCTTTGCCTCTTACATACGGCACAATACAATAGCTGCAAAAGTTATTACATCCAAAAGTAATGTTGACACCTGATTTGAAAGCATACTGTCTCTTATTTGGAAGCTTTTCCACAATCATATCGGCACTTTCCATCACATCCACTATCTGTTTTTTAGTCTTCAGATGATCAAAAAGTATTTCCGCAAGTTTATAGATATTGTGAGTTCCAAAGACCAGATCCACATGCCTGTAGGATTTTTTTATCTTTTCCACTTCCTCCGCTTCCTGCATCATACACCCGCATATACCTATAATCATATCAGGATTTTTCTCTTTGCTTTTTTTTAACTGTCCCACTCTGCCATAGAGTCTGTCATTTGCATTTTCTCTGACAGTACAAGTATTAAACAGTACAAGGTCGGCATCCTCTTCACTTTTCGCCTCTGTATAACCGATTCCGCTAAGTATTCCTGAAAGCTTTTCGGAATCTCTGGCATTCATCTGGCATCCGAAGGTTACAACCTTATAAGTTGGATATTTCCCCCTGTCTATCGCCCCTGTGTGTATTATATCATTGACCTCAGACATAAAATATTCCTGTCTTAAAGGTTCATCAGTCGGTATTAAACTCTCCATAATCCTCTTTCTATCTTGCCACCAAAACATGATTTATCACAATATCATATTCATTTGCTTCAAAATCTATACAGGTCTGAAAATCATACGCCGGTCCTATAAGCATGTTATCTTTATGTATTCCAAAGTATCTGTCATAGTATCCGGCACCAAAACCAAGTCTTTGATTATTCTTATTTACTCCGATAAGCGGAACCAAAACCTTCGCACCTGTCGGAATGATTTCTTCACTGTCAGACTTAGGCTCCAATATTCCAAACTTCGACCTCTCAAGATTGTCAAGTGAACGGACTCTAAAAAACTTCATATCACCGCCACAGACTCTTGGAAGTCCCAAAACTGCATCTATATTATAATTTTCACTGTAATATCCGCTTAAAATTCTATCAAACAGCGGCCTTAAATCTATCTCATTTCCAATCGGCATAAATCCGAGAATCAATATGTTTTTTGACTCTCTTATAATAATATCTATATCTTTTATTATACTTTCACTTGCCGATTTCACCTCCTTTTTTGTCAGTGAGTTTCTTTTTTTCAATAAAAGTTCTCTGGCTTCTTTTTTAGTCATTTTTTTAGTCATTTTTATCATCTTTATTTCCAAACTTCTTGCCAAGATCTGTAATACTGCCGTCAGCCTCCTTTATTGATACATTATTAAGGCTTGCTCTTAGGTTTTCTTTCACAGCCTCCAAATACTCTTTTCTAAGCGCTGCCTGTTCCTTCTTTTCTTCTTCGCTAAGTCCCACACTTTTTTGTTTATGTGCCAATGTATTTATTCTGTCAATCTTTATATTATCCATCTTACACCTCTTATTCCAGATAATTTAACCAATCAAAATCCTTATTTTGTTTAGCCGGGAAATATGTTCCTATTTTTTCACCTCTTGCAATATTTTCTATTATACTCATATCTTCAGCACTTGCAATTACCATATCGGTTCCTGAATTGGTTGCAATCTGTGCCGCCAAAAGCTTTGTATACATACCTCCAGTTCCAAAGTCCGACTTTGAAGTGGACTTGCCCATGCTCATATATTTGTCCACATCATCCACATAGTCTACAAACTTTGCATCCTTGTTTGTATTCGGGTCATCAGTATAGAGTCCGTCAATATCAGATAAGAGTATAAGAAGATCCGCTTCCGTCAAAGTACTTACCAAAGCTGACAATCTGTCATTATCACCAAACTGTATCTCATATGTTGAAATAGTGTCATTTTCATTTACTATCGGTACTGCACCGTAATCCAAAAGCTGTGTAAAAGTGGCCTTTGCATTTTCACGGTAATTATCATCTGTTATGGTAGTCTTTGTCATCAAAATCTGTGCTATTCTGATACTGTACTCTGAAAAAAGCTTCCTGTACTCCATAATAAGTCTTGCCTGACCGATTGCGGCAAGTGCCTGCTTCTCACAAAGAGTAGACGGCTTTTCTTTAATTCCAAGTGCATGTCTGCCTGTTGAAATAGCACCTGATGAAACCAACATTACTTCCTTGCCGGCTCCCTTCAAATCAGCTATCTGTCTTATAAGTTTTTCTATCTTTGAAAGATTTAACTCTCCTGTCTCACTATGTGTAATACTTGAAGAGCCGATCTTTATAACAATCCTTTCGGCATCTCTAACCTTTACTCTTATATCCATCATTACTCCTTGCAACTTTCAATAATTTTTTCCGCCACTTTCAACCCGTCCATAGCCGCACTCATTATACCGCCTGCATATCCTGCACCCTCACCACAAGGATATATTCCTGCAATATTTGACTTTAGCAACTCATTTCTGCTTATTCTTACCGGCGAAGAAGTCCTTGACTCTATGGCCGCTACATAGGCATCCTCATTTATAAAGCCTTTTATCTTTCTGTCAAAATCCTTAAAAGCCTCTTTTATACTCTCATATATTTCTTTAGGAAAAAGCTTATCAACTCTTGATATCTTTGTAGCTCCCTTTATCTTAAGGCCTGTAGTTTCAAAGTCTGTGCTTTCTACACCGTTCAAAAAATCTACCAGTCTTTGCACAGGCACCTTGCCCTCTCCCATCTTATATGCCTTCTCTTCAAGTCGCCTTTGAAACTCTATTCCCTTTAAAGGGTCGTCCTTGTCACCGTATTTATCAAAGTCTTCTTCAGATACACTTACTATTATGGCCGAATCAGCCTCACCCGAGTCTCTATTATGATAACTCATACCGTTGACAGCTGTTCTGTTATCTTCTGTAGAAGCATTCACTATAAAGCCTCCGGGACACATGCAAAATGAGTACACACCTCTGCCATAACTTGACCTGAATGTAAGTTTATATGATGCCGGAGATAAAAATTTTGCTTCATTTTCTCCGTACTGTGAAACATCTATCAAATACTGTGAATGTGAAACTCTGATTCCAAGTGCAAAAGCTTTAGGTTCCATATATATACCCAGCTCTTTTAAAAGCTTAAAGGTATCTCTTGCACTGTGACCGAGCGCAAGGATTATATCTTCACAAACAATTTTTTCTGTCTGATTGGTTTTTGTATTTAATATCTTTACCTGTTTACTTGATTTATTTATATCTTCTATATCTATAAGTTTGGTATCAAATCTGACTTCACCGCCAAGTTTTATTATCTCTTCTCTGATAGATTTGACTATTCCGGTCAAAAGGTCGGTTCCTATATGCGGTTTGTTGTCATATAGTATCTCTTTTGGAGCACCGTGTTCTACCAAAGTTTCCAATACAAATTTGTTTCTGCCAAATGTATCCTTTACCAAAGTATTCAGTTTGCCGTCTGAAAATGTACCTGCACCGCCTTCACCGAATGAGACATTTGACTCTGTATTCAGCTTACCTTTATTCCAAAATCTGTTTACACTTTCTTTTCTTTCCTCTACACATTCACCACGCTCTACCACTATAGGTCTTAAACCGTTTTTAGCCAGTAACAGTGCTGCAAATATACCTGCCGGACCGAAGCCTACCACAAGCGGTCTTTTACTATCCTTTACACTAAGATTTTTAGTATTCTTATAGGCATATATCACAGGCTTTGCAAGGCTTAAGCTCTTATTTCTTTTCAAATACTTATCTTCATTGACAAGACTTACATCTATAGAATATGAATAAAAAATTTTCGGCTTTTTTCTGGCATCTATAGACCTTTTTCTTATTTCTATATTTTTTATTTCATTTATATTGCAACCGATAATCTTTGCCGTTTTTTTCTTCAAATCAATTTCATCATGATGTACATCAAGTTGCAAAGAATTTATATGTAACATATTATCACCCTTATAATCCGTTTCCTGCTATATACCCTGATGTCCATGCCCATTGCAGGTTATAACCTCCGCATATTCCGTCAACATCAAGTATTTCACCTGCAAAGTACAGATTCTTTATATCCTTATACATAAGATTTTCATCCACATCTTTTAGAGGAATACCTCCGGTACATACCTGTGACTTATCAAAATCACCGATACCTTTTGCAGTAAAGCTCAAATTCTTACAAATTAAAACCAGTCTGTCAAAACTTTTGTTATCAATCTTTTTTATTTTCAGTTCCGGACTTATTTTTGCAATTTCAAGTATTCCAAGCCAGAGCTTAGAGTTTATCAGACCGTTACCTAAATCCCCCATTGTTACAAAGGATAATATATTTTTTCTACTGTTTAGCAGATTTTCTATATCCCCAAGATGTGAAAACATATCAAGTCTTATATTTACACTTCTATTTTCATACAGTGCAATACTGACATATCTGCTCACTTGAAAAGCCGGTATCCCTGAGATACCGCTGTCGACAAACTGCAATTCTCCAAAGTTACCTGCTGTTTTCTTATCATCAATATATACAGCTATTTTACCCTTTGCCCTGACTCCTGAAGTCATTTTGAAAAATTTTTTATTGTCAAGTTTAATACCGCAAAGTGCAGGTAAAGGAACTCTATACTCTATATGAAGCTTATCAAGTACCGGTAAAAACGAACCGTCACTGCCAAGTTTTGGAGACGCTTTAAGCCCTGTAGCCACTATCAGCTTATCAAAATACAGTTTACATGACTTTCTGTCTGTATTGCAGGTATCCAACTCAAAGATATTATTAAATAATTTTATATCCTTTACATATGTATTTAAAAGTATATTCACATCATACCTGTTAAGTTCCATCAAAAGTGCATTTCTGATAGAGGTGGCCTGTTCCGAATTCGGATACACATATCCGTCTCTTATATACTCTACCACTCCTATATTATTGAAAAACTTTACAGCATCAAACTGACTGAATCTGTCTGTAAATTCAATCACCTTATAATTATTATGGAAATCTTCAGCTTTCAGTTCGGTGTTTGTAAAATTACATTTACCGTTTCCGGTTGAAAGTATCTTCTTTAAAAGCTTGTCATTATGTTCTATAACAGTGACTTCATTTTTTCCCTTACACGCAAATAGAGCAGACATGATACCTGCTGCTCCACCGCCGATAATCCCAACTTTCATTTCAAAAGCCTGACTTTCTGTAAAATATTAACCATCCTTCTGCCCATCGGCATCTGCAATATTTCATTCTTTGTTATAGTTTTTGTAACGATTAAAAGTATTGCATATACAGGTGCGCCCACTAAAATAGGTATTGCAGTCTGCATAAGTCTGCTGTTTGTTTTAACAGATGTATAACAATATACCATATATACAATTATTCCCATGACCCCTGCACAGATAAAAGGCATCAAAAATGTTTTTATAATCTCCTGTTTATAATATAAATTTTTCCTTATACTTCTTGCATTTAAAATACACATAGACAGGGCAAATACCATATTCCCGAAAACCAGACCTATTATATTGAGCTTAAGTGTAAATAATAATATATACAATATTATAAAATGTATTATCAAAGAGATAAATGCATTCTTAACAGGCTTATTTATAAGATTTGTTCCCTGTAGGATAGCATTTGTAACCGTTGAAACGGAATACAGTACCACAATGCCTGAACCTATGATCATTAAATATGATGCCAACATAGCATCTTCGGTATTTGTAAACAATATTTTCATCACAGGTATTGAAATAACTGCAAGCCCTATAGCACATGGGAAACTTACTATAGTTGCAAATCTGATTACCGTTGAAATCTTTAAATTCACATCCCCCTTGTCACCCCTGCTGAAACTTTTTGAAACAGTCGGAATAAGCGATGATGACATTGCATTTGCTATAGCTACAGGCACATTTACAAGCACCAGATATCCTCCTGTATATATACCGTAAAGCTTCGAGGTTTCCTCTTCCAATCCCAAAGCTTTCATACTCTGTCCAAATACCATTCCGTCCAAAACCGAATTTATATTATAAATCGCTGTGGAGGCTATTACAGGTATTACAGTAAGTATAAGTATTCTTGTAATAACGGAAAAGCTCTCTTTTTTTGATAATCTGTCACCTTTTATTTCTTTTATTCTGTCCTTTGCAGTAAAGCAAAAGCATATCAGCATAACAAATAAAGCTATAACAGTTCCGGCACCTGTACCTATAGTTCCGCCGGCGGCACCGAAAGCAGCTCTTACTTCGTCTCCCTTCGCACCTCTAACCGCCATTTCACACAAATAATATGCAGCACCTACAGATACAACCGCATTTACTATCTGTTCAAATATCTGTGAGAGGGCGGTAGGCACCATAGTTGAATGCCCCTGGAAATATCCGCGAAGTACTCCAAGATACGCCATAATCCAGATAGTAGGTGCAAGGCTCTTTAAGGCATACTTTGCCGGCGGAATTTGATATAGACTGCTTGCAAAAAAATTCGCACCGAAGAATATTATACCAAATCCGATCCCGCCTACAATAGTCGCATAGATTAGAGCGGCTCTAAGTATCTTGCTCGCATTCCTATATTCATTCTTTGCAATTCTGGCTGAAACCATCTTACTGACCGCAAGAGGCAATGAATACGAGGAAAGTAAAAGGATTATTGCATATAGATTGTATGCAGTGGAATAGTAGCCCATTCCCTCCGCTCCTATTATTCTAAGAAGTGGAACTCTGTATGCAAGTCCTATCAGTCTGACCAAAATCCCTGCAATTGCCAATATGGCTCCCTGAATCAAAAAATCATTAGATTCACTCTTTTTATTTTTACCCGGCATTATCTGCTAATCCCTTCAAGATCTAAAATTTTTCTTTGCCTGTCTTCCATAATCACTCTATCCTCATCCGCTATATGATCATACCCCATCAAATGAAGCATGGAATGAACAACCAAAAATGCGAGTTCTCTGGTTTCACTATGTCCGTATTCCCTTGCCTGTTCAATTATATGCTCTGTTGAAAGTATTATATCACCCAAAAGCAACTCTCCGCTTTCAGGATTAAAAGCATCCACACTCTCTTCAATATCATCAAAGTTTCCGGGGCTTTCAAATTCATTAAAGGGAAATGACAATACATCTGTTGACTTGTCAATTCCTCTATATTCACTGTTTATCTTTCTTATTTCTTCATCATCCACAATAGTTACAGATACTTCCGCTTCATATGGACAATTTTCAAAATCCAGTGATGCCGCTACCATTTTGTTTATTATATCTTCATACGGTATATCAAGACTTTTTTCAGACTCATAGCTTATCTCTACAGTCATACTCCTCACCATTATATAATCAGCCTAAGCTATATTACATTCATTTTATAAAATATCTATTTTCTAAACCTTTTCCTGTCATCCTTTGATATATTTTTCTTTTCATATATATCATATGCCTCTACAATTTTTTGTACCAGCGGATGACGCACAACATCCTTATTTGTAAGCATACAAATACCTATATCATCAATATTCTTAAGTATTTTAAGTGCGCTGTCAAGTCCTGAAGTCTGCCCCTGCGGTAAATCTTTCTGGCTCTGATCTCCGGTTACTATTACCTTTGAACCGAAACCTATTCTGGTTAAAAACATCTTCATCTGTGCCGGAGTGGTATTCTGTGCCTCATCAAGTATTATAAAAGCATTATCAAGAGTCCTGCCTCTCATATACGCAAGCGGAGCCACCTCTATAAGTCCCTTTTCCTGATTGTGCAGAAAACTGTCCGCACCCATTATCTGATAAAGTGCATCATAAAGCGGTCTTAAATACGGGTCAATCTTACTTTGCAAATCTCCCGGCAAAAACCCAAGCTTTTCACCCGCCTCAATAGCAGGTCTTGTAAGAATAATTCTGTTTACACTGCCCTCTTTGAAAGCCTGTATAGCCATTGCCATAGCCAGATATGTCTTACCTGTGCCGGCAGGACCTACTCCGAAAACTATCATTTTCCCTCTGATAAGGTCTACATATTGCTTTTGTCCTAAGGTCTTCGGCTTGATTGGCTTGCCCAAAACAGTTTTTGCTATAACATCCTTATCTATTTCAAGTATTTTATCGTCTTCTGCTGTAAATGACAATGAAAGTGCATAATCTATATTTTGTTCTGTTATCTGATTCCCTCTTTTTGACAGTTCAATAAGATTGTTAAATACGGACTTTGCCTTATCCACATAGGTTTTAGGGCCTATTATCTTTATACTGCCGTCTCTGGCAATCATACTGACCTTAAGAGTCCTCTCAATCTTTTTTAAATATATATCAAATTCACCACAGACATTCCTTTCATGTTCCATAGGTATATCTATAATATTTTCAATAATGCTCAATATTTTCTCCTTAAAATATCTGTTTAAAAAGAAAACCCCGGTCA
Source organism: Lachnoanaerobaculum saburreum DSM 3986 (assembly GCF_000185385.1). Lineage (GTDB taxonomy): Bacteria > Bacillota > Clostridia > Lachnospirales > Lachnospiraceae > Lachnoanaerobaculum > Lachnoanaerobaculum saburreum. Next base: position 1,429,345 of record NZ_GL622296.1, on the reverse strand, counting down.
AATGACCGAGGTTGTGAAAACACGCAATTAATTAAACTTACGCTTTCTAGCTGCTTCAGACTTTTTCTTGCGTCTTACGCTTGGCTTCTCGTAATGCTCTCTCTTACGAATTTCTTGTTGAATGCCTGCCTTAGCACAATTTCTTTTAAATCTTCTAAGCGCACTGTCAAGACTCTCGTTTTCTTTCACAATCACGTTTGACATCTAAGATCTAACCTCCCTCCGGTTGTGAAATTCAAAATCTATATCATTATACCATAAAGTACAGATTCGTCAATATTTTTATTTTACTATTTCTTATCAAATTTGAGAGTCAACTCATTATTATCACCAAGAGAATAGTTTACAAAGATATACATATCATACCATTTATCATTCTCCCAAAGTTCATCATCCTTACCTGCCACATAAATAGACTCAAAATCCTCAACATCACTTGCCGGTACAAGCCATCCGCCAAGGTCACAAACCTTCATATTATTTAATACAAGATCTCTTCCCTCAAAAGTATCACAAAAAAAGACACCTCCAAGTTTTTTTGCCTCTTCCTCTACAATACTAAAGAACTTTTCAAAATCTTCTTCTTCACTGCTTCTTAAGCCTTGCATGTATATAATCTCCTGTCTTTATATTATTCCAAATTTTCACTACAAAACACTTTCTATATAATATCATAACAGCTACAGAAATGGAATGAAAATATACATATTTCTGATATTTAAGTACATATCCAAAATAAGAAGTTTATTTTCACTATATAATATTACAACTTCTTATTATATTGCTTTTATTTTCTTTCTTTAGTCTTAACATATAGTATCTGTATATTTTCTACCAATATAGTAAGATTTCTAAATACAGATTCCGCTCCGAATCCGAAAATAACCATCAACAAAATACTTACTCCTGAGAGATCTGTAAGTGCAAACAACTTCCTAAAGAAAATCCCTGCAAATATAAATCCGAATATATTTCCCCCTATTATTATATACTTTCTTGTATTAAAAGGCTCACTAATCTTGCATAAAATCATAAATCCTACAACAGACATTATCATAGTCGCAACAGTTCCGATACTGTCATTAGATATATCAAAAACACTTCCACACATTACTATTGCAAACACTGCAATAACATCTGTCAGACCTCCCGGCAATGCCTTTATCAGAACATTCTTAAGAAAATCACCCTTAATTCTATGTTTATTAGGTTCAAGTGCCAGCAAAAATCCCGGAATACCTATAGTAAACATACTTACAAATGAAATCTGTGCAGGCTCAAGAGGATATGTAAACATAAATACAGCGGAAAGCACTGATAAAAGCAGTGAAAATATATTCTTTACAAGAAATAAACTGGCTGAACGCTCAATATTGTTGACAACTCTTCTACCCTCATATACAAGTTCCGGCATATGTGCAAAGTCCGAATCCAAAAGTACAACCTGTGCAGCCTGTGCGGCGGCCTCACTTCCTGATGCCATTGCTACACTGCAATCGGCATCCTTCATAGCCAGAATATCATTTACACCGTCACCGGTCATAGCTACAGTGTGACCGCCATTTTGCAATGCCTTTACAAGTAATTGCTTTTGCTTCGGTGTCACACGCCCAAAAACAGTATAGTTATTTACAGCCTCTTCTATCTTTTTATTGCTGTCAAGTAAAGATGCATCAATATACTGCTGTGCATTTTCTATCCCCGCCTGAACGGCAATCTGTGAAACTGTCTGTGGATTATCACCCGATATTACCTTTATAGCTACATCCTGACTCTTAAAGTAATTAAAAGTCTTCACTGCATTTGCCCTAACGGGATTGGCAAATGCTATAAATCCAAGAGGAATTACATTTCCTACAATTCCGTTTTCAATATCATCACCTTCATACTTTGCAAAAAGCAATACACGACTGCCTTTCTCACTGTATGGCAAAATATCATTTTCATATTTTGTTATATTATCTTTTAAAATAAACTCAGGTGCTCCAAGTACATAGCAACCCTCATCAAAGGTGATACTTCCATATTTGAGTGTAGATGAAAATGCCAGTATCTTAAGCGGTACTTTTTTTCCATATATCTTTATATTACTTGCATATGACTTTAATGCTTTCATTGTTGCATTATTATCCTTAGAAGCAAATGCATAATCAGCCAGTAATCTCTTAAAATCTTCCTCATACAGTTTTGTATTGTTCGCTTTACATAAAAAAACATTTTCCACCTTCATATCAGGTTCTGTAATGGTTCCCGTCTTGTCCACACATAGTACATCAACTCTTGCCAAAGTCTCAATACTCTTCATATCATGTAACAAAACTTTCTTGCTTGCAAGCTTCACCGTACTTATTGCAAGTGCTAATGTAGTGAGCAAATACAGCCCCTCTGGAATCATACCGATAATCGCCGCAACTGTGGATGTCACACTTTTACTGAATGTATCATCATTTACATAAAAACTCTGCCAAAATAAAATTATTGCAATAGGTATTATTATAATGCCCACAGTCTTTACAATAAGGTTTATCTGGCGTATCATCTGTGACTGTTCTTTACCGTTCATAGACTTTGCTTCTATACTAAGCTTTGAAATATAGGAGTCTGTACCTACATTTTCAAGTCTTGCATAGCACTCCCCCGATACTACAAAGCTTCCGGACATCAAAGTGCTTCCCGTTTTTTTTTCAATCTCATCCACCTCACCTGTCAAGAGTGATTCATTAACCTGTATGTTTCCACTTATAACAGTAGCATCCGCACAGATTTGTTTTCCTGCTGATAATAAAACTATATCATCCTTTACCAGTTCTTGTGATAAAATATTTTTAAGCTTACCGTCTCTTATTACATCTGCAAGTGGAGCATTTAGAAGGCTCATCTTCTCAAGTGTCTTTTTTGCACGAAGCTCCTGTACTATCCCAATCACTGTATTTCCTATAATAATCGGAAGAAACGTAAGGTTTCTAAATGATCCGACCACTATCAGCAATATTGAAATAATCAAAAATATAAGGTTAAAGTATGTGCATACATTAGATATGATAATTTCCCTTTTTGTCTTATCTGTCCCTATATCCGCCTTATTTACCTTACCGCTATCCACTCTGACTGCTACTTCCGCCCCGGTAAGCCCGACCGGCATGGAATTATTCTCATCAATACTATCCATAAAACTGTCCTTTATATTATTTCTTCATCGTTTATACTCATAAGCTTGCACTCCCAATCTCCTACTATATCACAAAGTATGCCGTCACAGATACTCATCTTCTCCATAATATTACCACCCTAAAGACTTTATTACCAAATATGTAAACGCTAATATGGCCATTGTGATATAGCTGTATACAACTGTCAAAATAGCCAATACCATACCCTTTTTCCAATATTTTATACTTATATACAAAGCGTCTATAATATTCACTATCGGTATCATTTGCAGGAAAAAATGTATCGTCCTTATCACGAAACTCATTCCATATTTTTTTCTCGTAATATCCAGCATACAATTCACCGCTACAGTACATGGCAATCCTATCAAAGCATATGATACCAATATATATGGTACTATCACTACAATAAACGCAATAAATAAAAATATCAAAAGAAACGTAACCAATTGATAGTTAGATTTAATCGTCATTGAAATCCACTCGAAAATAATATAGGTCAGTGTTCCTCCACATCCACATATAAAAGGCGCTGTTATATACTTATATAGAAAATATGTATTCAGGCAATAATCTATATCTTCTATCTTTGCAGCAGATAAAACACCTCGAATTTGTAATATCATAACAACAAAAATCATTATAAATAAAGCAAGTGCAACAACTATCGCCGATCCGCCCAACCTATTATTTTCTATAATAAAAAATACAAAACCATATAATGCTGTTCCGTATAGCAGTGCTAACAATATAGGAAGCAGTTTACTTTTTTTCACTTGAACATCACTGTTCTTATCCTCTAAAATCTCTTTTGTATCAATATCATCTTTTTTCTCAAAATCCATACTTCACTCATATCCCGTTCCAATTTTTATCAGTTTCAAAAATACTACTGACCTACAATACTGGTACAATAAAATATGCTGCCATACCGACAATTGCACAAAGAGCAGTTATAACAGCTGCGACCTTACCTCTCTTCCAATATTTTATACTTATATACAACCCATCTATAAGATCCAATATCGGTATCAGTTGCAAGAAAAAATGTATCATCTTTTTAAAAGAACTCATTCCGAATTTTTTTCTTGCAATATCCAAGGCGAAATTTATGGTTATAATACATGGCAAACCTATTAAGACAGATACTGTAAATATATAAGGTACAAGTAATAAACCAAAAGCTGCAGCAATACCTATAGGATCATCCGTCGACTTAACGGTTATTAAAACCATAGATGCCACTATTATTCCACAACTCCATATAAAGGGAGCCGTTATATACTTATATAGAAAGTATGTATTCAGGCAATAATCTATATCTTCTATCTTTTTAGCATATTCAATACCTTGCACCTGTAATATCATAACAACAAAAAACATTATAAATAAAGTAACTGCAAAGGCCATTACCAAACCTAACAATATAATGTTTGCTATAAACGAAAATATAAAACCATACAATGCCATTCCGTATAGCAGTGCCAACAATATAATCGGCAGTTTACTTTTTTTCACTTGAACATTGCTGTTCATATCATCCAAAATCTCTTTTACTTCAATATCATCTTTTTTCTCAAAATCCATATCTTCACTCATATCCGGTTCCAATTTTTATCAGTTTCAAAATCCCTACTGCTTATCTGCCAAAATTATAACACGTCCCCTATAAAAATACATCTTAACTTTATACTATGATTATTTGAATATCTTTGGCGTAATTTGATTTTCAGTCGGCACGAATTGATGTTGTATAATCTTTTACTTTAAGGTATAGTATCCACATATCAAAAGACTTTTATTTAGTTAATAAAGGAGAATAAAAATGAAAAAATACAGCGTTACTTACAGGTTCATATGGCGGTCTGGGTTCATGCCTTGCAAAGATACATGCAAAGCGCGGAGGTGACCTTATACTGGTCGGAAGAAGTATAAAAAAGCTTGAAAAACAAAAAAGCGAACTTCAAAAAAATATAATATACAAATAGAATGTATTGAAGCCGACTTGTCTAATGAAGATGCACCACAGGCAATATATGATGAGTGCAAGAGAAACAGTTGGACTGTTGACTATCTTATAAACAACGCAGGATTTGGCGGTCAGGGTGACTTTACAAGAGAAAGAACACTTGAGCAGGATATACAGATGATGAGAGTGAATATGGAGACTCCTACAAGACTTATGAATCTTTTCCTTCCTGATATGGTAAAAAGAGGTTCAGGAAAAGTTTTGAATGTAAGCTCAACCGCCGCAAATATGCCGGGACCTCTACAGGCAGTCTACTATGCTACCAAAGCTTACCTTACAAGTGTGAGCAATGCCATATGGAGAGAACTTAAAGGAACAGGTGTAACGGTGACCGCACTGATGCCGGGCGCTATGCAGACCGGATTTATACAGGCAGGCGGACTTGACAAAACTCCGCTGTTTGCACATGCCGTTGATCCTATGGCGGTAGCACTCGCAGGATATATGGGTATGCTGAAAGGAAAACTTAATGTTATAAGCGGACTTGCAGGAGTACAAAAGATAGGATATCCGCTAATGCCTATTATGCCTAAAACACCGATGCTTGACTTTGTATATGAGCAGCAAAAGACAAAATAATATGACAAATTTTATTGTAGATGTGCAGTATAAGAAAATACTGGATTCAAACGGATATTCACTGCCTATGATACTAAAAAAGGCAAAGCTTCCTCCGGATATTTTCGACTTTGAACCTGTCACAATGAAAAAGAATCAATATTACAGTTTTTGTAATGCACTTGGTGAAGTTTTATCAGATGACGCACTCATAAAACTTGCTACAAAAGAAAGTATCACCACATCTTCTCCTCCGATATTTGCCGCAAGTTGCAGTAAAGACGGTTTGCAATGTATTAGGCGACTTTCCACATATAAAAAACTGATAGGGCCGGTCAACTGGTCAATATCTGAATCTGATACTGAAGTATCTATATCACTTGATTGTGACGAAAACGATATATTACCTATGTTTTTTGTTAAATCGGAGTTTTTATTTCTTATTGCACTGTTAAGGCGCTCTACTTTGAAGGATATTATTCCGAAAGTTATATATATGCAAAAGGCAAAAGATGATACACTATTTTCAGAGTATTCAAAATGTAATATAATTTCTGGTGCCGACAATGCTATTGTATTTGTAAAGTCTGATTTGGAAAAGCCATTTATAAGTGAGAATTCCTCACTGTTTGAATACATGGAACCTGAACTTAACAAAAGGCTGTCAGACTTGGAGCTTGATGAGTCTGTATCAGGCAAAGTTCGTACTGTACTTTCTGAGATTTTATCAGGCGGAAATTCAAGTATTGATGAAGTTGCCAAAAAACTTAACATATCAAAGCGCAACCTTCAAAGAAAACTTCAAGAAGAAAATACAAGTTTTCAAAAGCAGCTTAACTCCGTAAGAAAAAGCTTGGCTATTCATTACATAAAAAACACTAACTTCTCAGCAGAAGAAATTGCATTTCTACTCTCCTACAGCGAGATAAATTCCTTTCAGCGTGCATTTAAAATATGGACTGGAAAGACAGTTTTACAATACAGACAAAACTTATAATTATTTTCTACGTTTTAACAAAGAAAAAAAGAAAAGACGACCAAAATTTTCTATCTGCTAATCTTTATCTGATATTTAGTTTTCATATTTTAGTATCCTTATGATGATAGGTACCTTCGCTCCCTTGTTTACAAGGGCGCAAGGATATACCGTTTGACTACGGTTCTTTGCGTTCCTGCGGAAAGCCTATCGCTTCGCTAAGAAATCCAATAGGATAAATCCTGTTTGAATTAAAGGGGGCTACTCCCCCTTTAACCCCTGTATACTTTGCTTTTTTGTAGATTTTTTAAATCCACAAAAAAGCAAAGTGTTAAAAATCTTTTCACTTTGCACCGTTAAGTTTTCCTCTTTTAGATTATCTAAGTTGTCATTTTCATCATCAGGATTTTCAGCTTCTTCTATACCAATTCCTCTATCTTTCAAATTGTTTTCTGTAAGTTCCTTTAGCTTTTCTCTATATCTGTTATCCAATAGGACATAGTCTAAATAGGCATAAATTAAACCGTTATTTGTATCTTCCTGCCTAACTGTAATTTTTCTTTCAAAGGCTTCAAATACTCCACCTTTTTCTATTTTTCTTTTGAAATCTGCACTTCTTTTTAATTTGTTTTGCTTTTAAGTAAGAAGTTTCTTTCCCATCCAAATCAAATATTTTATAAATACACACGCCTAGTGCTTCTGATATATCATGGTCTAGTTTCAAGCTCGGAATAACTTTACCAGTTTCTATTTTATTTATGCTCACTCTGGAAACTCCTACCTTTTTCCCCAACCGATGTTGTGATAACCCTAGTGGTTTTCTATATTTTTCAATTTTGTTTCTCACAGTTTAATCATCACCTTCCATATAATGCTTTGATACAAAATCCTATTAATTATCTTCAAAAATCAGTAATCACATTTAATACAAAACTACCCTTCTTTAATCTTATTATTTACAAACACCGTTAATGCAATTATACTAACAATACAAATAGATGTAGTAATCAGAGAATTCCATTCCATAGGAACTACTTTAATGTATCTTATTAAAAAAACCAAAATAAATAAAACTATCCCCACTCTAAAATAATATTTTCCACATAACAAATTGGCTTTCTTCCAGTTTTCTTCGTTTTTCATTGACAAAGAAGTCCTCATTCCTGAATACCTGTTAATACCACCATTGGCTATTTTTTTCCACCATGGAGGTGAAATAATCATTAGAATAGGTGTAATATAATCAACAATCATAAAAAAATATTTCATACTAAATTACCTCTACCTGCCTAATTACTCCTAATTGTTCTAATTTACTACACAATATCATTTAGTTAAGTTACAGGGTTAGATTCGAACCGGGGGTCTAACCCAAATTTTTTCAAAAAAAGTTACTAAAGGGGGTTGACATAGAGAGCTGCCACTTGAATTAGTAGTATATAACTTTTTCAAGGAGTCACATGATTATGAACCATCAACAAATCAAAAACCTGTTTTTTTCTGCTGTGGAACACGTTGTTTCTGATATTTCACAGTATGCTGTCCATCCCGATTCTGATTTCCGGAGAAGCAAAAAAATCTCTGCTCAGAAGCTTATTTCCTTTCTCGTTTCACAAGGCTCATCATCCACCAGGGTTGAAATGATTGACTTCTGGGGGCTGGATTCTTTCATGCCAACCGCTTCTGCTCTCAGCCAGCAGCGGGCAAAACTCAAACCCGAGGCACTGGAAGCTGTATTCCGGCACTTTTGATGTGATGTCCTTGCCAAAAAAGGAATTGATCCCAATCAGGAATGGACGCCAATACCCAAGGCTCCAAACGGCTCATTTCCGAAGACCACGATATTTTATATATCGGGCAGCATAGACACCTTTATCATTATAACCCGTTTTGAGGCAGATTTACAATCTGTCTTTTTGTCGTACCTTCCTCCATGAATAAATCGTAAACATATCTGTAAAACGGTTCCACTAAAACCCATCTGTGGTTTGTTCCATAAGAACTTACCACCTATTTAATCTTACCTAAATGACATTGCTTCATATCATGTAACAAAACTTTCTTGCTTGCAAGCTTCACCGTACTTATTGCAAGTGCTAATGTAGTGAGCAAATACATCCCCTCAGGAATCATACCGATAATCGCCGCCACTGTGGATGTCACACTTTTACTGAATGTATCATCATTTACATAAAAACTCTGCCAAAATAAAATTATTGCAATAGGTATTATTATAATGCCCACAGTCTTTACAATAAGGTTTATCTGACGTATCATCTGTGACTGTTCTTTACCGTTCATAGATTTTGCTTCTATACTAAGCTTTGAAATATAGGAGTCTGCACCTACATTTTCAAGTCTTGCATAGCACTCCCCTGATACTACAAAACTTCCGGACATCAAAGTGCTTCCCGGTTTTTTTCAATCTCATCCACCTCACCTGTCAATAGCGATTCATTAACCTGTATGCTCCCACTTATAACAGTAGCATCCGCACAGATTTGTTTTCCGGCTGATAATAAAACTATATAATCCTTTACCAGTTCTTGTGATAAAATATTTTTAATCTTACCGTCTCTTATTACATCTGCATGTGGAGCATTTAGAAGACTCATTTTCTCAAGTGCCTTTTTTGCACGCAGCTCCTGCACTATTCCGATCACGGTATTTCCTATAATAATTGGAAGAAATGTAAGATTTCTAAATGATCCGACCACTATCAGCAATATTGAAATAATCAAAAATATAAGGTTAAAGTATGTGCATACATTAGATATGATAATTTCACTTGTTTTACCTCCATACAAACCTCCAAAAAAAATCCCTCTATCATTTTGATTAGAAGGATCTACACACTATATTATTTATATCCCACCCATATAGCAAGTGGCCACATTTACACACCGAATTATTTATATCCCACACCATCGGCAAGTGGCTAAATTACACCTCATAATTTTATATCCCGTCATATGAGAAACGGCTAACATTACTTGCTTAAGTTATAGCATATTCTTCGTTTTTTACAACACCCAAGTCATTAAAACCGGGACAAACGCATGAGTGTTACTCATTCAATCAGTCAGTTATTATTTCAACTTTTTAATACCGCTACCCGGTAATTCCCGGTACAAGTATATAGACCGCTATTCCGAAAATCACACAAACTGCCGTTATAACGGCTGCTATCTTACCTCTCTTCCAATATTTTATGCTTATATACAACCCGTCTATAATATCTATCACCGGAATTATCTGTAAAATAAAATGCAATATACATTTCCCGAAACTTGTTTTATTCTCACTCTTGGTAAGTACCAGTATACAAACAGCCGCTATAAAGCTTGGTATATCCGCTATAATCGCAAATATCCATAATATAGGCAGTATTATAAATGCAAAACCCAATAAAAAAGGTAATATAATCAATAACATAGGCATTATAAATGCCATCGGAGTTATTATCATCACTCCAAGCATAACATATATAGATATAAATATAGCAGTCAATATAATCGGAGTTGCCGTATATTTATAAAAAAGATAGCTGTTTATACAATAATTTATATTCTTATTTCTTGTTGCAGATATGATATTTATACTTTGCACTATCAACAATATGATAAGTGCCATAAAGAATAAAATATTCACTAACACAACAATTAAAACCGGAATATGAACCCCTGACTCACTCCCCATTTGACTAAATAAAAATACATCAAAGCCTATCCATCCATATACAAAAACAAGATAAAATACAGATAATGTCAATGAAAACTTCTTCATTCCCGCTCCTTTATATCATATTACATTAAGTTTACCATATTTTTTCTATATACTTTTCCTGCAAATACAGCTAATACCGTTGCTATAATTACTAAAGCCGCCTCAATTATAACAGCAGGCATATGTATTCCTGCAAGAACAACAGTAATTGCATCTACTATAAAATGAATTAACAATGCCGTTACAAATAATGATTTATTACTCTTTAAAGAAAACCAAACCAATACCGACAATGAAATTTGAATGGCTATGGCACATATCCTCTCCACTATACCAAGCAAAAATATATATGGTGATGACAAAGTCAATATACTGATACTTGTTTGAAGCTGTGTAAGTGTACCACCTGCTAAAGTACCTAAAAGAGACTCTATCCTGCCGCTGTTTATCATCATAGCCAACATCAGATTGCTTATCATAGTAAATCCAAGAACAGCCGCCGCTTCAAAACCGCCATGACCGGCACCGTACATCAGTGCATTTATATTTTTATCTCTATACTTTTTAAGTATTATCTTAAATGCAAACAGCCTGCCGAACTCTTCAAATACGGCGGCCATTAAACCTCCATATATTGCATACAATATAACATTATTCCTTATACCGGTACCGACAGCCGAACTGAACACTACTCTATGAATTAATGTTTCAAGTATCATAGAAAATAACAAAAATATAAAGCATCCTACAAAAAACGGCGGTATATCAGCCCTCTTTTTCTTTTTAAAATAGATACATAGAACAATCGGTATCAAAAAACCTGCAAAAGCGGATATTCCCATAAAAATTATGCTAAGAAAAGGTACTCTATTCATAAACTCTCCTTTTAAAACAAAATCCTCAAGGTCTGTGTACTTACCTTGAGGAGTATAAAACTATTGCTTACCGATTTCTGTTGTCTTCTTGTATGCAGCCTCTACAGCTTCCATTATACTGCCCTGTACCCCGGCTTTTTCAAGTACATGTAAGCCCTCAATGCTTATTCCGCCCGGTGCATTTATCTCATCAATAATCTGATAAAAATGCTTTTTGGTTTTCTCCAAAACCATTCCTGTAGCTATCAAGTTTTCTATTACAATCTGCTTTGAATCACTTCTTGAAAGTCCAATCTTTACACCTGCATCTACCAAGGAAGCTGTAATAAGTGTCAACCATTCAGGACCTGCACAGCCTATGGCTGTAAAAGCATCAAGTTGGTTTTCCTGCATTTCCATAGTTTTTCCGATAGCTTCTACAATAGCGGTTACCTTCTCTTTTTTATCATTTGGAAATTCCTTGTCAAATACCAAAGCACTGTACCCTCTTTGAGACTCTATCATTGTATTCGGCATCACTCTGGCTATATTTGTCTTTTCTCCAAACCATTTATGTAATTTGTCTATTGATATTCCCGCAAGTAAAGATACGATAATCTTCTTCTCATCAAGATATGGCAAAATCTCTTTTGCAGCCGCTTCACCGTCCTGAGGTCTTACCGCAAATACAATCAAATTTACCTTGGATGCCAAATCCTCCGCACTGTCTACTATTGAGATACCGAATCCCCTTTTAAGTTCATACTCTCTCTTTGTAATAGCCTCTTTTACATAGATATTTTCCGGCAAGAAAACCCTTCTCTTTATAAGACCTTCAATGATTCCCGCAGCCATGTTTCCGCCACCAATAAATCCAATACCTTTAGACATATTTACTCCTTTACTTAAACATCAATTAATATTGTGTCAAAATATATTTAACCTGATAAATAAAGATCTAAGTTTATTTACAACAACTTGTAAAAAATAAAGATCCCCTCATCGCTATGTCTTATTATATCACTTTCCGAGAAAATTACTTCCTAAAAATGGTCTAAAACTTAAATCTATCAAAAAAATTACAGCAAGTACTAAAGAAAATACATTTATTGCTGTTTTACCGGCTCTTTTGATACACAAGTTTATCAGAGGTTCAACAATATATATTATTATAAGTCCACCGATGCCGAACTTTACACTGCTCCAAAGTGCTATCCTTCCCTCAAAGTTGCAAAAATAATTGCTGTAGTCCCAAAGCCAATCCCCTGTCAAAAATTCCATAAAATAGCTTCCGAAGAGTTCAATTACTGTAGTGATAAACATTGTGATCAAGAAGACCGAAATAAATGAAAGCGGAAAACTTCCTATATAAATCTTTTTATCTCGTACCTTGGTAAGCAGTGCTATAAGCATCAAACCGCCAAATCCGTATATCGGCAGATACGGTCCAAACAAATACCCTCTGTTTACATAGCCTACATGAGTCTCAAATATGCCTACCAATACTTCATATATCCAGCCCAAAAATGAACAGGCCATAAATATAAGGAAAATATTTCTAATTTTAATAAAATTCATAAACAATCCTTTCTTTAAAGATATCATTCACTTATTTTTCACAATTCTAATATATTATATTCCCCTATAAACCAATTATAATGAAAGGATATATATGAATTTTATAGAAAGAATACATCCGAAAGAAAAGCTTAGATACTTAAACCTGTTTGATATTTTAATTATTGCAGGCATAATGTTCGGTTACTTCGCTGTCAGGTCAACACAACTTTTTATAGAAGGATTGCAAACCGTCACAACTCATACTCAGTCATCTGCAAGTGACGGTGCCGCCTACTCAAGCAACTTTACATTTCAAGTAATAATGCTTGTCATAGTACTGCTGTACCTACTTATAAGAAACTTTGACTTTAAAATTTTAAAGATAAAATTTCACCTGTCAGTACTTATCTGGGTGCTTGTACTCTTTTGTATAGTCGGGTTATGTGGAGATTTTCTAACCACCATAACCGGAGAATATAACTATTTTGACCCGTCACTGATACAGTACATAAACCCGCTTGAAATTATAAACAAGTTCTTTGCACTAAGCCCCATAGCGATTGCATATGGGCTTCTAAACGGATTTTATGAAGAATTTTTCTTCCTTGGACTTATAACTTCCGTAAAAGAAGAAAATAAGTGGTATGCTCTTATATTTTCAACCTTGGTCAGAATATCGTTCCACACATATCAGGGAATAATTTGGGCAATCGCTATCGGAGTCATATTCGGACTCTTCTACTACTTTATGTATAAAAATGTGGTAAAGAACTTATTGCCGTTCTTTTTGATGCATGCACTGACAGATATGTTCGGTACAGGGCTTATATACTTATTAATATCATGGAACTACTGAAATTATAATAAATTTATTTACCAAGAATATATTTTACTATATCAGGCAATACACCTGTATTTTGTTGCCAGATGCTCTCAATCTGTGTCTCAGGGACAGGTGAAGTGCCGATCCCTACCTCTACCGTAACATTCGGTATACCTTTTTCCCAGTCAAGCCAGTCCTTAAAACCTGTACCATACTTGGAACCGTCAGCTTCAGGTGCTACAAGTTTATAGCCTGTATGTGCTGCAACTATATCAGCCATTGCTCTGTCTTTGGCAAGTACATCAGCTGATGCATGCTGATTTGACCAATATATAATCTGTCCCTGTGTATGATAATTTAACACCGCATCAAAATTCTCATTATTTACCAAAGTGATAAGATACTGTGTTTCACTCTCAGAACCCGCACTTGCCCCCTTGTAAAATTCATTACATGGTCTTTTTCTACTGTCCGCTCTGTTTGGCCAACCCTGTGTCGGAAAATTGTGGTTGATATCCACACCGTTTAAATTGTTCTTCCACTTGTTCAAAAACCAGTTGTACTTATCCTGATTTTCCTTAAGTCCCCATTCCGACCAACTGTCAATAATCTCTTGCAATTTTTTCTTTGACTCTTCCTTATTAAGCCCGTTTATACCGCTCTGTGATATCGCAACACCGTCAGGATTTACCATCGGCACATACTCTATACAGCTCTCATCCAAACTCTTATCGCCGTCCGCTCTTTTGTCAAGCATCTCTTTTATCTGACGCATTACAAGCGGAGTGGTGATATACTCTCTGGCATGTATTGCACCGACTACCAAAATTTTCTTCTTTGCATCTTTATTACCGATAACTATTCTGTATAGATTTCTGCCGTCCGTTGTTGTACCGATAGAATCTGAAGTAACTCCCTCATATCTTTGTTTTAAAAGTTCTATATCACTTTCCATCTTTTGATATGTATACATCTCACTTGATAAGAAATCAAAATTTGTGCTTACAGTCTGTACTGTATTATTATAGTTTGCGTTTGCCGAAGCCGAAGCATGTCCTATTATTTTACCTGCCAAAACCGGCATCACATGTACCATTGTAATACATGCACTAAGTGTAATCACTGTCCAAATATATTTCTTTTGCATATCTTCCTCCATCTTTTGTGTTATATTAATATACGACATAATGAAAAAAAATGGTAGTTACAAAAACTTTAAGAGATATAAAAAATCAGATACATTTTTATATTAACCGGTATTTTATAAATTCAATCTTTTAAATTTTATACAATCTTTATGTTCTTTGATAAAAATATGACGAATATCATTATACATTCTTTATATATGATATAAAACTTGCCTCTTTTATTGGGTTGTAAGCAATCTATATTTGTTAAATTATCTACTTTTATAAAAACTATAGCTTTTATTTTTATTTTATGCTAGAATCAATCTATAGTAATTTACTATAGATTAACAACTCGAAAGGAGTAAAACATGGCAAAGAAACCGGACAACAAATATGGACTTTTTATAAACGGAGAATTCAGAGATTCAAAAGACGGCAAGTTTTTTGATACATTTTCTCCTGCAACCAAGGAAAAGATTGCAAGTGTAGCAGAAGCTACAAAGGAAGACGTAGATGATGCTGTAAATGCTGCCTGGGCGGCTTTTGATTCATGGAAAAACCTTGATAAGATCAAAAGGGCTGAAATACTTCTAAAGATTGCAGATGTTATAGATGCAAACAAGGAAGACTTGGCTTATATTGAGAGTCTTGACAATGGTAAGCCTATTCGTGAGACATTAAATGTGGATATCCCGTTTGCTGCAGATCACTTCAGATATTTTGCTTCAGCTATCCGTACAGAGGAAGACACTTCAAACTTCCTTGATCCGAATACACTCTCTCTTGTATTTAGAGAGCCTATTGGTGTGGTAGGACAGATAGTTCCATGGAACTTTCCTTTCCTTATGGCGGCTTGGAAACTTGCTCCCGTACTTGCATCAGGATGCTGTACAGTACTTAAGAGCAGCTCTGCCACTCCGCTCTCCATCCTTGAGCTTGCAAAGCTTGTTAAGGATATCATTCCAAAGGGAGTATTCAATGTTATCTCAGGAGCAGGCAGCAAGTCCGGACAATATATACTTGATCACAACGGATTTAGAAAGCTTGCATTCACAGGCTCTACAGAAGTAGGCTACTCTGTAGCAAAGGCGGCTGCCGAAAAACTTATTCCTGCAACACTTGAGCTTGGCGGCAAATCGGCAAATATCTTCTTTGATGACTGTGACCTTGACCTTGCAATAGACGGTGTACAGCTTGGAATTCTATTTAATCAGGGACAGGTTTGCTGTGCAGGTTCCAGAGTATTTGTACAGGAGGGTATCTATGATGAGTTTGTAAAAAGAGCTGTAGACCAGTTCAATAAGATCGTGGTAGGAAATCCTCTTGATATCAATACACAGATGGGTTCACAAATTAACGAAGGACAGGTGGCTAAGATTCAAGCCTGTGTAGACAAAGCTGTAGCCGACGGTGCTACTGTTGCCTGCGGAGGCTCACGCTATACTGAGGGTGAGCTGGCTAAGGGTTCATTCTACAAGCCTACACTTATCACAAATGTAACTAATGACTCATATGCGGCTCAGGAAGAAATCTTCGGACCGGTTGCAGTTATCATAAAGTTCAAGACTGAAGATGAGGTAATCAAATTTGCCAATGAAAGTGTATACGGTCTTGGCGGCGGTGTATGGACAAAAGATCTAAACCGTGCATTCCGTGTATCAAGAGCTATTGAAACAGGTAGAGTCTGGGTAAATACTTACAATGCTATCCCTGCCGGTGCTCCGTTTGGCGGATATAAAACATCAGGTATCGGTAGAGAAACACATAAGGTTATATTAGACCACTACACACAGATGAAGAACATACTCATCAATCTTAATGAGAATCCAAGCGGATTCTATCCTAAGAAATAAACCGCAACCCTTAAAAAAGTTAAAAACTCTCATTCCGGTAAAACCGGTTTGAGAGTTTTTTACTCCAATTTTTCAACAAAATATTGTATTGCAATCCTTTATTATATCAGTACCATCTGGTCATCGGTAACTCATTGTTGACATCATTTGTAAATATAATCTGATGAAGATCGATAACTCCGTTCCAAAAAGTAGCGGCACAGCTACACAGATACAGCTCCCACATTCTGGCAAACCTCTCATCAAACATTGCAACGACCTCATCTCTGTGAGCCTGAAAGTTTGCATTCCAGTAAAGCAAAGTCTTATTATAATGTCTTCTAAGACTCTCCACATCTATTGTATAAAGTCTTAGGTCACCGGCATCAGATATAATCTCACGAAGACTTGGTATGACGCCGCCCGGAAATATGTATTTCTTAATCCATGCATCACCCGGATATTCCTTAAGAGAACTGATAAAGTGAAGCACAAATATACCTCCCGGAACAAGCACAGACTTAACACATTGCAAATACTCGGCATAGTTACCTCTACCCACATGCTCAAGCATACCCACACTGACAATACTGTCAAATGTTCTGTCAGTCTTTAAAAGATCTCTGTAATCCATAAGTTCTACTTCAAGGTAATCCTCAAGACCTTCTTCTTTGATTTTCTGCTCAAACTTGGCTTTCTGCTCATGACTTAAAGTGATACCGAGTCCTTTTACCTTATATTTCTTTGCAGCCTCAATAAGCAAAAATCCCCATCCACAACCTATATCAAGTATTGTCATACCCTCTTTCAAATGCATCTTGTCTAAAAGATGATGAACCTTATTGACCTGTGCCTGATAAAGTGTATCATCTTCATTCTTGAAATATCCGCAAGAATAGCTCATAGTCTCATCAAGCCAAAGACTGTAGAAGTCATTTCCTATATCGTAGTGTGAAGAAACTTCTTTTTGCTGATTTTTCTTTGAAAGTGAAGTAAAGATAAGCTTCTTCAGCTTGTTTTGATCAGTTGAAAACTTGCCCATCTGTCCGAGAAACATATTCAGTGCCTTGTAAAGGTCGCCTTCTATCTCAATATCACCGTTCATATATGCTTCACCCAAGGTTATAGATGTACTTGTAAGCATATCTACAACTGACGGTACTTTATTTACCTTAATAGAAAATGTAGGATCCCCTTCTCCAATCATATGCTTATTTCCATTTATTGTAATTTCAAACGGATGCTCATCAAACTTTTGCATAAACTTTATAAATTCATTTTCTATTAATCCCATTTTAATACCTCCAACGGTTTTGCCGAATCTAAATATATATCATATATCAAACAAAAAAGGCAATGGCGAATCACCATTATATATCATTGCCCTCATTTATATATCAAAAATATAGCATAATCTTAACAAATCATATACAAAAGTCAAGTTTATTGCATAATTTTCTACCTTTTGCATATATTGTTAATCTAATACTTTGATAAAAATTATCATATTTTAAAGATAATATAAATACTTTATTAAGTAAAAGAATACTTTTCAAATATTACAAATACTTATTTTACAATATCTTTATAATAAAATATTTTTTAAAGAGTATAGATATAAAGTTTTAAAAATAGAAGTATAGCTATTGAGAAAACAAATAAACTCTATCTAATTATACAGAAAATAAATATTTCTAATATTTTTATTGTAAATCCTATCTATTTTATATACAATTTATACAAATACATCATTTTATGGAGGATTTCATTATGTTACGACTCCCAAAAAATTTCGAGAGTTTTCCTGAAGCAAGAAAATCAGGCTTTATGAAGATGAAAGCTCACAAGGACAATGGAGGCAAAATAGTAGGAACATACTGCTCATTTATTCCTACAGAACTTATTATTGCTGCGGGTGCAATCCCTGTTACACTCTGTGCTACAAGCGAAGAACCTATCAGTGCGGCTGAGGAGCATCTGCCAAGTAATCTATGCCCGCTTATCAAAGCGAGCTACGGTTTTGCACTTACAGACACCTGCCCGTACTTTTACTTCTCTGACTTCATAGTAGGTGAGACCACCTGTGACGGCAAAAAGAAGATGTTTGAGCTTATGAACGACATCAAGGATACCTATGTTATGCAGCTGCCGTCTTCAAGAGATGAAGCGGCACTTACAATGTGGGAATCTGAGATTAAAAGGTTTTGGAAAAAGCTTGAAGACTTCTATGGTGTCACCATAACCGAAGAAGATGTTAAAAAAGCAATTCTTATAAAAAATGCCGAACGAGACCTTGTACTTGAATATCTTGACCTTGGTAAGTTGAACCCGTCTCCTATCTCAGGCTATGAACTTGGAACCAAGCTTGATACACTGAGCTTTATACCGAGTATGGAAGAACGTTGTAAGCAGCTTAGAGAACGAATAGATGAGGTTAAGGCAGACTGGGAGTCTAATTATAAAGGTAAGATAAACAGAAAACCCAGAATATTGATAACAGGATGTCCAAACGGCGGGGTAAGAGATAAAACTATCAAAGTCCTTGAAGAACTTGGTGCAGATGTTGTCGCATTTGATGCCTGCAACAGTAATAGAGAAAAGATTGAAAAAGTAGATACCACACTGCCTGTAACCAAGGCTCTCGCTAAAAAGTATCTGAATATCAACTGCTCCGTTATGAGTCCGAACACCAACAGAATAAAGTTTATCACAGATATGATTGACGATTATCAGGTTGACGGAGTACTTGAAATAATACTTCAGGCTTGCCACACATTTTCTATAGAGTCATACAATATCAAAAAGGCGGTGCTTGCAAAAGGAGTACCGTATCTGAAGGTGGAAACAGACTATTCAAAGGCGGATGCAGGTCAGATAAATACCAGACTTGAGGCATTCCTTGAAACAATAGCTGTATAAAGAGGATCTTGATGGATTGTAAACATTACATAGGCATAGATATAGGTTCTACCGCTTCCAAGGTTGTAATTATTGATGATGAAAAGTTGCTTGACTCATTTTGTATGCCGACAGGTTGGAACAGTAAGGAAACTGCCCAAACTATAATGCAAAAACTTATAAAAAAAGGCTTTAACGAAGATATGACCTGTGCAGCCACCGGTTATGGCAGAATATGTGTAGACTATGCCGCTAAAAATATCACAGAGATAACCTGCCATGGCAAGGGGGCTTATGCACTGTTTGGAGTGGACGGTACTGTTATAGATATAGGCGGACAGGATACAAAGATTATTACGCTTGAAGACGGTATGGTAAAAGACTTTTTGATGAATGACAAATGTGCAGCAGGTACAGGAAAGTTTATAGAAGTTATGGCAAACAGACTGGGCACGGACTTTGACGAATTATATGCACTTGCATCATGTGGAAATGCACTGTCTATCAGCTCTATGTGTACCGTATTTGCGGAATCTGAAGTAATAAGCTATATAGGCTCAGGTGAAAAAAGAGAAAATATAGCCGCCGGAGTCATAGACTCGGTCGCCAATAAGGTAGTATCTTTGGCGAAAAAACATGGTATAAGAGGTGAGGTTATGTTGACAGGAGGTCTTAGCTTCACTCCATACTTTATAGAACTTATGTCAGCTAAACTTGATAAAAAAATCCACACTCACCCATTTGGCAGATATGCAGGTGCTATAGGTGCCGCCCTGTCGCTTAGACATAAAAACGGCAGAGCACTAAACTTTAGCTGATTATTTAAAGGACTTTTATATAAGTCCTTTTTTGTTTGACTTTTTTGTTTCATTGTGCTAGAACTTGTTCATAAATAAAGCTATGAAAGTGTGCTGATATGAAGTTTTATCGAGAGAACGGTGAATATATACATTATGAGATTTTAGGAAGCGGATTTCCGGTTGTATTCTTACATGGTAATAACCTTGAGAGCGGATATTTTAAGAGGCAAAGAATTCTCAGTAAATACTGTAAACTTATCTTTGTTGACAGCTTAGGGCATGGCAAATCAGGCAACCTGCTTACAATGGTAAGTTTCTCATACCTTGCAGACAGCCTTGAGGAGTTGCTCTCATATCTGAATATAGAAAAATGCTTACTTGTAGGTCACAGTGACGGAGCCAATCTTGCAATAGAGTATGCAAAGTTGCATGGAAAAAGGGTGGCAGGTATTATTGCAAACAGCGGCAATATCTCGTTTAACGGTTTAAAGTTTCTTCCAAGATATGCCTGCTTTTTTGAAGAATACTTGTACAAAGCTCTTGGAATATTTTTTCCGGTTTTCAAAAGAAAGTCTATGGTATCTCCCCTGCTCCATGAAAGCCTTGATATATCGGCAGATACCTTTGCAAATACAGACTATCCGGTCATTGTAATGGTAGGCGAGTATGATATGATTAAAAGAAGCCATAGTATATTTGTCTCAAAACTTTTCCCGAAAGGAAAGTTTATAGAAAGAAAAAATCAAGGTCACAATATCCCAAAGAATGACAGCAGATACTTTAATAAGACTGTTTACAGATTAGTTAAATATATTTCAAGGAGGCAGGATGCGTAGTATAATCTCATTCCTAAAAAAATACCAAAATATCCTAAAGGGTATACTTTTTATAACCATACTTATTCTGGTACTTACAGAACTTTTCCATATCGGAAAGACTATATCATTTAGTGTCGTAAAAAAGATAATAGAGCATCTCTCACCACTTCAGGTATTTGGTCTGTTTATCTTCGGTATAATCGCAGTATCTCCGATGGTGCTGTATGACTATATACTGACCAAAGAACTCGGCAAGAAAATTTCTGTCGGAAAGCTTATAGAAAACAGCTGGACTATTAACAGTCTGAACAATCTTATAGGATTTGCCGGAATTGTAGATGTGGGACTTCGCTACAGCTATTTCAGTGAAAAAGAAAAAGAGGGAAAGACAATGCAAAGCATCTCTAAGGTGATGCCGTACTTTATGTCAGGACTGTCTTTACTGTCACTGTTGTCTGTGTTTTCAATTTTTCTGTCACATAAAAATGACACACTGAAACCCTATAGTTTCGTGCTTATCATCGCTTCACTTATACTTCCTATATTGCTGATACTTTCCACCAGAAAAAATATGGATTACTTCGGAAACCTAAGCGGCAAGAAAATGTTTGCACTTATATTAACATCTCTTCTTGACTGGAGCTTTGTTTCAATATTTTTCTTCTATGTTGGAAAAACCCTTGGATACGATATATCCTTGATAAATATACTTCCACTGTATTTTATTTCCATATGTATCGGTATGGTATCTATGATACCCGGAAGTCTCGGAAGCTTTGATTTGATGATGATTGGCGGACTTTTGCACCTGTCAATAAATCACAATGAAGCTGCAAGTTGGCTTTTGCTGTTTCGTATTTTTTATTATATAGTTCCGTTTTTTATCGGACTTATATTATTTTTAAAAAGTATGGGCGGTCAAATCAATGATAAGTTTTCAGGTATTCCAAAAAAACTTTCAAAGCTGATAAAGCAGAGTGTAAGCCACTTTATGTCAAACTTTTTCGGATTTTTTTTGATGGCAACCGCCATACTTCCTGATCAGATACATTCTATACCTATTATAGGCAAGATGGACCCTATACATGGTCAGCTTCTGTTTCAGTTTCCAAGCTTTTTACTTGGCAGCTTGTTTTTCCTGCTTGGAAGACTGCTGAAGCGACGCTCACAGTTTGCACTTGGATTTGCTGCTATAATGTCTTTTATAAGTCTGGTATATATAAACCTTGGAGAAGTCTCCGTTTTTAGCAGTATATACCTTATACTGTTCATTATTTTGGTGTTTTTACGGAGAGAGGATTTGGACAGAAGATCATTTTTCTATCCTGTGGAAGACAGGTTAAAGGATATCGGATATATTGCAGGCAGCTTTATTATCACATTCTTTCTTATGTATATTTCAAGTGAGAATACAGGACATGAAAGTCTTGGTTACATTATCTTTCATGGCGGAACAGGTTACGGTACCTCTTTAAAAGTACATTTTTTTAATATATTTTTAAACCGTTTTTTTCATCTGTTTATCTATCTTGCTATAATAGCACTGTTTTATATTGTAGTGGAGTCATTTGCAAGGGACAGACATTTTTCCTTCGGAGAGAAGTTTGATAAAGTCAGATTTGAAACTTTTCTTAAAAATTTTAACAATACAAACCTGAATGCTTCACTTGCCTTTCTTAATGACAAGCTGCTCTATTACTATATTGAAAATGAAAAAGATTTGGTTGTTTTCCAGTTTGCCTTAGAGGACGGTAAGGTTATCGTTATGGGAGATCCAATAGGACCAAAAGAGTATTTTCCGAAAGCAATTAACGAGTTTATTAAAGAGGCGGAGTCAAAAAACCTTATCCCGCTATTTTATGAAATCGGACAGGAATTGACTTTACTTCTTCATGAGCTTGGCTATGAGTTTATGAAATTCGGAGAAACTGCTAAAGTAAATCTGACTGAGTTCGGACTGGTAGGAAAGTCGGGAAGAAAGTTTCGTGCCGTTATAAACAGAGGTGAAAACAGCGGCTACAGTTTTAAGATAATGTCTCCACCTTTTTCAAAGGAATTTATGGATGAACTTGAAAATATTTCCAATGACTGGCTTTCAGGTCGAGAGGAAAAGGGATTTTCACTTGGATTTTTTGACAGAGACTACCTCTCACTTGCACCTGTTGCCTGTGTGCTGGATAAATCAGGCAAGGTTCAGGCATTTGCAAACTTTCTGGTATGTAATACCAAAACCGAATCAAGCATAGACTTAATGAGATATGACCCACTGACTGAAAGAAACGGAATCATGGACTATCTGTTTGTACAGATTTTTCTTTATATGAAAGAAAATGATGTGGTATACTTTGACCTTGGGATGGCACCTCTTTCAAATGTGGGTCAAAATGACCACAGCTTTGTAGAAGAAAAACTTGCTTTTTTGGTGTATACCTTTGCAACACGCTTCTATTCCTTTGGTGGACTGAGAAAATATAAGGAAAAGTTTTCACCGTCATGGGAAGCCAGATATCTCTCATACCCCAAGGACAGCAATCTTTTATTTGATTTGCTTACAATATATAAGGTAGACAATAGGCAGATAAAAAAGATATAAATAGATACTTATGTAAAATCTTAACTACAGTTAAATATTTTTTGAATTTTCAAACTATAATTGACAACTGTACATAATAAATAGTAAAATCAGTTCTTATTCTAAAGTAAATCTTTTGATTTGCTTTCACAACTCATACCTGAAAGAGGTACATATGAGAAAAAAGAAACTTATGATGGCTATGTTACTAGCATCTGCTATGACAATGAGTGTTGTCGCTTGCAACAAAAATAGCACAAAGACAGAATCAACTACAACAGCAGACACTACAGCAAAATCTAAAGATCCAAAAAATGCTCCGAATGGAAAAGATGCTCCCAGTGGTGCTCCAAGTAATAGCAGTAGTGCAGATATTAACTACAGTGGAGCAACAGAAATCACATCGAAGGACTCTCAAAGTGACAAAACTTATACTTCAAGTGAAAGTGATCAGAGTGCTATTTTAGTTTCTACTTCTGATGATGTATCTATCCTATCACTAATCCTACAGTTACAAAATCAGGTGATTCAGATGGTGGGGATAATTGTAACTTCTATGGTTTGAATGCTGCAGTTTTGGTAAAAGATGGGTCTAATACTACTATTACAGGTGGTGACATAACTTCTGATGCTAAAGGTTCAAATGGTGTATTCAGCTATGGTGGTAATGGTGGACAAAATGGTTCCAGCGGTGATGGAACTACTGTTACTATTAGCGATACAAAAATTGTTACTACAGGAGATGGTTCAGGTGGTATAATGACCACAGGTGGCGGTGTGACAAAAGCATCAAATCTTGATGTTACTACAAGCGGACAATCATCTGCTGCTATTCGTACAGATAGAGGCGGTGGCAGTGTCACTGTAGATGGCGGTACATATACATCAAATGGTCTTGGCTCTCCGGCTATTTATTCTACAGCAGACATTTCTGTATCTAATGCCACATTAACATCCAATCTTTCAGAAGGTGTATGCATAGAGGGTCTGAATTCTATAAAGCTTGAAAACTGTGACCTTACCGCTAACAATACAAAGCAAAATGGTAATGCTACTTTTTTAGATACTATTATGATTTACCAGTCAATGTCCGGAGATGCAAATAGCGGCACAAGTAGCTTTAGC
The DNA here is from genome assembly GCF_000185385.1 of Lachnoanaerobaculum saburreum DSM 3986. GTDB lineage: Bacteria > Bacillota > Clostridia > Lachnospirales > Lachnospiraceae > Lachnoanaerobaculum > Lachnoanaerobaculum saburreum. Next base: position 1,404,474 of record NZ_GL622296.1, on the reverse strand, counting down.
ATGAGTGGTGGAAGTATTACCAGCAAAAGTGGTCATGTATTCCATGTTACAAATACAGATGCTGTCATTACTCTAAATAATGTCACAATACAGAATGAAGATAGCAATAATATATTACTTTCTGTTTGTGCAGATGGTTGGAGTGGTGGCTCTAATATTGCTACATTAGATGCTACATCTCAAAAACTCAGTGGCTTAGTAAAAGTAGGCAATGATTCAACTCTCACCATGAATCTAAGTTCTAATTCAAATTTTGAAGGTACAATAGATGGTAATATCAGCAATGCTTCCGGCATCAGCGTTTCAACTGAAGTTGGAAATGTTTCTGTTACATTAGATGACACAAGCACTTGGACATTAACTGCTGACAGTTATGTGACAAGCTTCCATGGTAATGCACAAAATATCATAAGTAATGGACATACACTGTATGTAAGTGGTACTGCACTTATAGGTACTAAATAATTGCAAGTATTTTAATTCATAAACTATAAGGGGCTGTCGGGAAATAGATAGCCTTAAGACA
>NZ_GL622296.1:1374031-1401108 GCF_000185385.1 Lachnoanaerobaculum saburreum DSM 3986 | reverse complement strand
AGAAAGCCTTGTACTTGCTAGGATACTTTTATTTTGTGCTGTAAGGATTAAATTTACTTATTTCCCGACAGCCCCTTATTTATATATCACTATATATAATTTAACCTCAATCCTTAGAACCTCTTACCCAGCGCAATCCCCATCCAAATGCTTTATCAAGTTCTACATGGCCACCATAAAACTTCACCACCTTCTCCATAGAAAGTGACTGTCCATCACGGTTTTCTAAAAGAGCTATACCACACATAGTTAAATTTGAGCCATATTCATCCATCTTCACTATAATATCTCTGCTTCCCGGACATTTTACTGTGACAACACCATTAGTCTCATACCAGTTGGCTACACCTTCATATATAAAGGTATATACCAGTATTCTTTTAATCTGTGGAATCATTGCACTGTTTACTCTAAGATTCTCACCATCTACTGCTAAACCTGTTCTATCATCTCCATCAAGAGAAATATATGGAGGATTAACCAAGCTACCAAAGCAATTCCCAAGTGCCTGTACTACTCCCTTTCTACCATCTTGCAACTCATAAAGACAACCAAGGTCTAAGTCTATGCCATTTCCAAATCCTTTATTTTGTGGCTGACTCCAGTTTAAGTTTATTAGTATTTCTCCACTGCCTTTTTTTAAGCTTACCTTATGACCCTTCTCAAGTACAATAGCACCTCTATCTCTATCCTGAAGTTCAAGGTTCACTCCATAATTCATACAAAGTGCTTTTAGTCCACCTTTGAACCCACTACCTACGGCATTGAATTTCCACTCATTCTTATGCTTATATATTTCTCCAACTACTATAGAAGCCTCCATTGAAAAGTCTTCGCCTAAATCATATCTAAGTATCTCATTATTGTTTGTAGTATCCAATATATGGATATAAGCATTGCTGACCTGACCAAAATTTTGTCCTCTCTTATCAGCATCATAGATAGTCACTGCAATAACAATTCTTTCAATGTCGCTTGGTACCATCCTTAAGTCTACGTAGACTTGTTCATCATCACCCGTAGCACCACCTGTCAAATTGTCGCCCATATGACAGACACTTCCTGATGAATGCTTTAGATTCCCATAATAAATAAAGTCATTATTTGAACTTACCCTGCCATCAGCTTTCAAAAGAAATGCTGTTGCATCAAGGTCGAAGTCATATCCGCCACTATACTTATTGGTATCCCAACCTAAACCAACCATAAGTTTACTCAACCCCGGATTTCCCTTTGTCAAATCTACCTTCTGACCTTTTCTTAAACTTAATGCCATAATATAATCCCCTTTTATTTAATAATTTATTAGCTAAATATTATAATATAACATCCTACTTATCCACTTTGTACTGTAAAGTATATCATCTTTACAGTGCAAGAAACAGATACCAACTCATGTCGTTTGTCTTCCGGAGCCAAAGCTTCTATTCCTTTTGTGGACCAAGAAAAATACTACTCTATATTCTGAATAACTCCTGTAAAAAGAATTGAACCGTCAGGAGCCGCCACTGCAAATACAAAAGGTCTGTCAATAATAAAATCCACCTGATTCTGTATTATTCCTGCGCTCTCCATCATAAGTGCAGTATACGCCGCACCTGTAACACCTTCCTCATCTATCTTTACCATGGCGGCATGCTCTGCACTGCTTACATAAATATTTTCAACTTCTTTTGTAAGTGGAGTGAAATCTGCCTGTTTGTCTGAAAGCACATCTGTAATTCCGATATTCTTCAGACACTCCAACAGATTTATTTTAGCCGAATCATTGAATTTTGGAACTGTCAGATGCACCAATGCCGAATTACTTTCCACACTTACAGGTTCCATACAGATTTTTATCATTTGTGGATCTGCCGCGATATCCTGTGCTTTATAACCTTCTTTCGGCAGGAAAAAATACATTGTACCACTGTCGACAAGGCTCAATCCTACAGCCTGAAAATGCTCTGTTTGATACAAATTTGTCATAACATCATTGTTCATCATAGGAACCGACTGATCCCCTGAAACCCCATGAAATATTCCATCATTTGTTTGCTCCTTTGGAAATTCTTTATCCCAAGATGCCTTGTAATAAACGGTTGAAATAAGTGCCAGCACCGATTCCGGTTTAAGTTCCAATTCTTTTGTATACTCTTTAAGCAATCCTCCCGTATGCTCATCAGTCCACTTTTGAAGTTTCAGATTCATTGACTTAGAGCCCATCTCACCGCTGTAAGATGAAGCATGATACTCTGCTGACAGCCTTTTTAAAGTATCTTCATTATACCCTATACCGCTTCTTAACCATATAGAATTTGCCAACATACTCTTTAGTGCAGGTGTATCCACATAATTGGCATCCCATATTGCTTTTATACGCTTATTTAAGACATCCATATCCTTTACATTAAGCACATCAAGGATTTGCTTACGTGTATTTCCATCTGTCACTTCAGCCAGCATGGAAAGTGCTATATAAATATTTAATGGCGAACATACCGCATTATGATCTGAGGCATCTGATAAAAGTTCCTTCTGTATCTGTTCATAGTACTGTCCCATCCCTTCCTGCACAGTTTGTGAGTTGTGAACCTTTTCTATATAATCCTCCCACCATTTCCAGTGATCATCTCCGTTTATAAACTTATTAACATCTGTTCCCTCCGAAACCGGATTTGGAATAACAGCTTCAACAGATTTTATGGATTTATCTGATTCAGTAATATTTTTATTTTCTAACTGTATACCGCCCTTTTTACAGGCATTAAGCATAGTCATTGCCGCCAAAAATATTCCTACAATTTTTTTTATCCTCATACCAACCTTCCTTTCTAAAACAATTAATAGTTTCCTAAATTATACTGTTGGCTTTAATAAACTCATTACAATCTCATATCCTTAGGGAAAGCTTCCTTTCGCATAATCCCCCACATTTTATCTATATAGCTCAGTGTATAAAAATTTTCATAATAGTGATAATAGAAAGCCCCCTTAAGCGTCATCTTATATCCTTCTTCATCTCTTGTTAAAAATCCAAGTACTTGTAAAAGCCGAAATTCAAGACCGTAAACTTTATTAAGAGGTATATCAAAAAACTCTTCAAATTCCTTCACTTTAAGCCTTGTACTGTATAACTTCCAAAAAAGGTAATAAATCATCCTTTGCCTTTTAACAAATCTGTTTGTAAGTGCAGTCGGCAGTGTATTTGCATCAATTCTTTTACAATATTCCAAAACAGAAAATGTATTTATTTTAAACTGATCCTTAAAAAGGCTGGTAGCGGAACAGCCGAATCCGAAAAAATTATCTCTGGTCATTGAAGAATATGATGCCGACTCTTCACTTGCAAAAGTCCAGATAGACTTTCTTACATATCCCTTACTTATACAATAATTGGTAATATCATCCAAAAGTTTTCTCTTTTCTTTTTTAGGCATAGCAGGAACCTTATTTTTGGTAAATGTGAAATCAATTAAAGGATAGATTGCTATATGATTGGCTCCGTTAGCAAATGCCATATCAATATCATTCTTTAAATCTCCAAAGGTCTGTGTAGGCAATGCAAATATAAAATCCATAGAAACCGTCTCAAATTCAACTTCATTCAGTGCCTTTGAGATATCTTTAATATCAAACTTCCTTCTTCGCAAAACTCTTCGGTACTTATCCTGAAAAGACTGTATACCTATACTTATCTTATCAACTCCGGCACTTTTTAAAGTCTTTAAAACAGAAACATTAACATTATCAGGATGAAGTTCTATTCCTATACCGTCCGTTATAATAAAATGCTCTCTTAAAGCCGATATAATATCCGTTATTCTGTCTGCAAGAAGTGCGGGGGTACCTCCTCCGAAATAAAGGCTTGTAGCCCTTCTCCTGCCGTTCCACTGTCTCCCCACCAAATGAATTTCTTTAATCAAGGCATCTATATAGCCTTTTGCCGTCTCTTCATCATATATAATCTTACAATAGGGACAAAAATTACATATACTTTTACAAAACGGTATATGAACATATAAGCCGAACTCAGAACCCTTATCATATGGCAATACTTTATCAAAATCATTTTTAAAAATAAACGGTTTGGTTGAATGTGTAAGATACATTCTTGTTAAATCTGTAATCAAGCTCATATCCGCCTCCTATGGTGTTTTATATAGTATATAAAAATATCACCATATATTCAACCTGATATATGCTAATACAATTTTGTATATTTTTCTTCAATATAATCTAAGAAGTAATTCACATCAAAGTCCTCTCCGGTTACCATCTTCATAAGCTTCGGAGCCTCATAAAGAAAACCGTAAGTATGGATATTTTCCTTTAGCCATTTCATAATCTCGTCAAAATGATTGTTTTCAAGCAAGCTGTCTACATCTATATCTTTTTTCATTGCATGCACATACTGTGCCGCAAAGGCCGTTCCAAGTGCATAGGTTGGGAAATATCCGAAGCTTCCGTCTGACCAATGCACATCCTGCAATATTCCAAGCCTGTCATTTGGCACATCTATTCCAAGATATTCTTTATACTTGGCATTCCATGTCTTATCAAGTCCTTCTGTTGAAATACTGCCGTCAAACAGCCCCTTTTCTATCTCATAGCGAATCAATATATGAAGCGGATATGTAAGCTCATCCGCCTCTGTACGCACAAATGAAGGCTTTGATGCATTGATTGCCTTATAAAAATCCTCAAGTGCAACTTTACCAAGCTGCTTAGGAAAAACCTCCTGTAGCCTTGGATAGTGATATTTCCAAAAAGCCAAAGTCTTTCCAAGATAGTTCTCACATAGTCTTGACTGTGATTCATGCATTCCGCAAGATACGCCTTCTGATAGAATCATTCCGTCATACTTAGGGTTTATATTGTGTTCATAGTAGGCATGACCCACCTCATGAACTGTTGAGAGTATGGCAGAGGCTACATTGTTCTCTATATATTTTGTGGTTGTACGACAGTCATTCTCACAAGTCCATGATGTAAACGGATGCTCCGATTCATTTTGATATCCCCATGAAGGATCAAAATGCAAGTACTTAAGCAGCTCATCCATAAACTTTTTTTGTTCTTCAACCGGAAAGCTTTGATGCAGAAAATCTTCTTTTATCTGCTTTGCATTTGTCACCTTTTTTATAAGCGGAACCAATCTGTTTTTTAGTGCTTCAAAGAATATATCATATTTTTCCACGCTCATTCCCGGTTCAAAATCATCAAGCATCTGATTGTATATACTCTTATCACTGTTCCTATATCCATACAGCTTCTTTTTACTTTCTATCACCCTCTTTAGATATGGTTCAAATATAGAATAATCAGCCTTTGACTTTGCAAGTAACCACGCATCAAAGGATTCATCACATAGCCTTTTAAATGCCACATACTCATCCTTTGGTATGCAAAGTGTATCCATAATCCTTTTATAATAAAGCTCTATGGCACGCTTATCCTCCACATCTATATCATTGTCATTCTTTAAATCCTCTAAAAGTGTCACTATCTCAGGATCTGTCTCAAGGCTGAACAGCTCTCCTGAAAGATAAGCCGACCTCTCATCTCTATAAACCGATCCTGCACTTGGTGCTACTGTTTGTTTATCAATGCTTATTATATTGAGTGCCATCTGATATGCGGAACATCGAAAGATCCAGTCTTTGTATTTTTTTAGTTTTTCACTTGTATTCATGATTTTCCTTTCTTTATATAAACAAAAAGACCAATCTCTCGACTGGTCTAAAAACTTCCAAAATATCAATTGCCTAACAGTGACGACAACACATGACGCTTACCTAGACTACGGCATCTGTATAGGACTTACTGTTGATAGAAGAATCATAGCATATCCGTTCGTAAATGTCAATATACCACAATAATTATTTATGGAAAAGTAAACAGGTCCTTGAGTATCCCTGAATTTTTCAACTTATTTAACTCTTCATTATAACCTCCGGTTTGCATATGAGAATAGTACAAATTTGCAAATACATCGGCAATCTGAACAATATTGTTGTCTACCGAATCAAAATACTCAACAATAAATTTCCCAACGGTTGTTCCGTTCATAAATAATTCTGTATTCAGATAGTTTTCTAAAAAATGTACGGACTCTGTCTTCTCATTTCTTTCATCCAATTGAAGTAAACAGTCTTCATCAGGTAAATATCTTTCATTAAAAAAATACTCCAATGCAAGTCTCAATGTATAGTTAAAAACTCTTGCTGTATTATCACAAAGCTTATCAGTCAACTTTTCATTATCAATCCTTATATAATATACCTCAAATGAGTTTTTTTGAGCAAAAAAATCCACAAATTTCTGTTTCATCTCTTTATCAAATTGGGAGCCTTTCAGTTCTTTAAACTTACCGTTCTTAAACATCTTACCACCTTCTTTGACGATTCTGCCTGTTTTCGGACTTATTTTATCTTGATCCAATTCCATTAAACGACTGTAATTTGAAGATACAAAACGTTTATAAGCTTTCTTTACAGCTGTAATATCAAATGTTCTGACTAATGCTATAATAAAGTATTTATTATTTTTTATATGATTATTTATTGAGCCTGACTCATCTATATAAATATTCAAATATCTACCTCTAAACTTTATAGTACCAAACTGTTTTACTTACCTATATAATGCCTGATCTATATCTGCTATCAGGTCACGGACATCCTCAATACCTACAGACATTCTGATAAGATCCGGTGATACTCCGGCGGCTGCAAGCTCATTATCATTCATCTGTCTATGTGTGGTGGATGCAGGATGAAGTACACAGGTTCTTGCATCAGCCACATGTGTAACTATTGCAGCCAATTTTAAGGAATCCATAAACTTAACTGCGGCTTCTCTTCCACCTACAACACCGAATGATATAACTCCACAAGTTCCATTTGGAAGATACTTTTGTGCCAAGGCATATTGGCTGTCATTTTCAAGTCCCGGAAAAGAAACCCATGATACCTTCGGGTGATTTTGTAAATGCTTAGCAAGAGACAGGGCATTTTCATAATGTCTTTCCATTCTTAAATGCAATGTTTCAAGTCCAACTCCAAGGTAGAATGAATTCTGTGGTGAAGGTATAGCTCCAAGGTCACGCATCAAATTGGTTGTCATCTTTGTAATATATGCACCTTTACCAAAGCTCTTTGTATAAACTATTCCATGATATGTCTCATCCGGTGTTGTAAGTCCCGGAAACTTTTCACTGTATTTTTCCCAGTAAAAATTACCGGAGTCCACAACTGCTCCTCCTACAGCATTTGCCGAACCGTTCATATACTTTGTGGTTGAGTGTGTAACTATATCTACTCCCCATTCAAACGGTCTGCAAAAAATCGGTGTAGGGAAAGTATTATCAACTATTAAAGGTACACCATTCTTATGTGCCGCCTCTGCAAACTTTTCTATATCCAGAATCTTAAGTGAAGGATTTGCTATAGTCTCACCAAATACAAGCTTTGTATTTGGCTTAAATTTAGTTGCAAGCTCCTCGGCTGAAATATCCGGATCCACAAAAGTAGACTCAATCCCCATATTTTTCATAGTATTAGCTATCAGATTATATGTTCCACCATAAATAGCTGAAGAAGCAATTATATGATCACCTTCACCTGCTATATTTAATATTGCATAGAAGTTTGCAGCCTGCCCTGAAGATGTTAATATAGCAGCCACACCTCCCTCAAGTTGGCAAATCTTTCTTGCCACAGCATCATTGGTAGGGTTTGCAAGTCTTGTATAAAAATACCCTGCCTCCTTTAAATCAAATAAATCACCCATCTGCTGTGAAGTCTCATACTTAAAGGTTGTAGATTGTACTATCGGAACTACTCTGGGCTCACCGTTTTTAGGTTCATAACCACCCTGTACACAGATGGTATTGATATTATAATTTGACATTAATATATTCTCCTTTATATACTTATATTTTTATGCAATATGTTGTATTTTAATTACATATTTTTCTTTTAATTTTGAGCATCTGTTCTGTGCAATGATTCCTTCATGCTGCAACCTTCCTGCTACAATTCCAGGATGTATTCCTATCTTTTTAGCAAACTCTTTAATCTCATTATCCGAAGTATATCTTGTCGGTTCCAGTTTTTTATACTCTTCGGGTGGAATAAGATAATCCATTGCAAACCTATCCGCTTCTATTTCAAGATTGTTATTATAATCTTTCATTTCTTCAACTGTACTGCTTATAAACACTGTTTTAATTTTTTGTTGAAGAACATGCTTGATTTCATGGAATAATGAAAACCAAAACTTATCTGCATCCAATCCTCGATTATTCATTGCAAGCACTACCCTATCTTCAGTTACCCATTTTACAGCACCATTTACACCTGAATTCTTTAAATGTGGTAGCAGAACAAATGCAATACCGCAATCCGCAAAAATTTCGCGCATTCTTGGCAAAAATTCCTCCGGTTTTTTAACGGTCATACTTCTTAGCTCCGGTAAATACTCTTTTAGCATTGCTGCATTATAAGGCTTAGTATCTATATTTTTTGAAATATTCATAGCTGTTTGAATCCAAGCCCTGGAATTAATGATATTCTTCTCATTATTGCAAGATACACTTGTTCTAAAATTCACTAAGAAATCCTGTTGTAACATAATTCTTAAATTTGAAACCATAAAAAATTTACAAAGGTTATTAACTTTATCATTAATACTCTTTGCCGTTTCCAAACCAACAACATCTACAAAGTATTTATAATCTATTTCTTTTGCTAATTCTGCCTGTGAGTCAATATCCTTAGCCTTCTGTATTTCAATCAACTTTTGATCATATGTATTCTGTAAATTTAGCCAGACTTCTATACTTGTTCCTAACATAACAGAAAGTTTTTTTGCTAAATCATTAGAAATATTAGATTTTCCATTTATCAACTGACTTAAAGTCTTTGTGCTTGTTCCCATTCTTGTGGCAAATTCAGCCTGACTTATTTCCATATCCTCTATAATATCTGCGATATAATATCCAGGGTGAAATGCCACTATATCTTTATATTCATTTATATTACTCATAATGGTTTAACACCTCCGTTACCTTCACAATCTTGATCATTTTACACTGAGCAAGTATATCTCCTTTTATAATCTCACTACCATCATTATCACAAGGAATCATTGTAACCCTATATCCGGTTTTGCCCAATCGTATACTCCATTCATCTTTTCTATCACCTCTTAAATGTTCAAAATGAAATGGGATATAATTAGCAATATCCATCAAAGACTCTGCATTCCCAAAATCGATCACTGTCTCCTTTTATTTGATTACCATTTTGGTAATCAAAATTATATCATCTTAGAAGTTTAAAGTAAATACTCATGAACTAAAGACATAACATATGTATTATACTTGTTGTATAATAAAACTTGATTTTATAAACTATTACATAGTTATTTATTCTAAGTTTTATCAATTTTAAAAATATCTTTTATTCTTTACTCGAAATTATGGGGATATTATTCATAACCGTTTCCCCTCCTGCCTGCAATACACTGCTAAATGCACTCACCAACTCATCCCTCTTTTCTTTCGGAAGTTTTGCCAAGCTCTTTATGATTATTCCGGTATTCTTAAATAAGTTCCCTCCAAATTCTTTAAATGTTTTCGCTTCTGTTTCTTCAATCAATGAAAAAACTGTCGAAACAAGAGACTCCCTTGTTTCATCATCGGTTTTTTCAAGCCACGATCCCAATGCTATCCTTACAAAATTGCTTAATCCATCCAACTCCGACTCTACAAACCCGTCTCTCGTTACCTCCCATGTCATAGCATCATGCTGGAATATGCTGTTTGCACTGCTTTTTATGACCTTTTGCTCACCATCATTTGAAAGCAATTGACCTATTATAGATGTTTGTGGAACTATACTACATATTTTATGGGTAATCTGCTTATATTCTTCAGTATCTATAATTTCATCCCTAAACCCGGGACCGTCATTATTATATACTTTGGTAATACGCTTCTTCACTTTATCATTGCAAAAGGCTGATGCATATATTGCAAAATTACCGCCTTTTGAATGTCCTCCAAGTATAAAGTTACCCTTAATACTGCTTGATACATCATTTAAGTAATCTGCCGCTTCCTTTGCCCCTTCCGTATCCGACATACAACTCATAAGAAAGTCTTCTTTCCAACCTGTTATAGTACTGTCAGTTCCACGAAAAGCTATGTAATTTGTTCCGTCAGGAAGAAAAAATGTAACAGCCGAAAATTGTTTGATTTCTTCTTCATCAAAAATATCCTTATAATGTCCGATTCTTGTTCCTCCAAAACGCTCACCTTTTACCATCTGTTCCAGTAAAAGAGGAGCTCTCGCTGTAAATTGTCCGTTCTCTCTTATTTCATCCAAAGAATATTTCTCACAAAACACTTCCAGTATCTCCTCAATACTGTATGTATTATTATTTTCAGGAAATAATTCACTAAAATTCATATAAGATATATATGACAGTATAACATTATCTATATCATTAAATGATGCTACCGATAAGCTTACATCATTTCTCCATTTTAAATAGTCCAATAGTTCCATTTTTATTTTATCCTTTTCAAATCACAAACTGCTTTTATTACTGTATATATTGCAGTTATAATATTCTTAATATGTATTTTTATCAAGAACCGGCGAAACTTTCAAAACTTCCAGAACGACTCCTTCCCCCACATTATTTCGCCCCTCCATTATATGAAATTTTGCTCCGACAACCAATTGAGAATAATCAACTTTCTCATAAAATAGATATACAATACATTTAATCCATATATCAAAGTCCATTGCATCTCCTTCAATAAAACTTATTCCAAGATATCTATTATCTCCTTTTACCATAAGGTGGGGACAATATTTTCCGCTGTTTAAATCAGGTAATATCTTTCTTTTTTTACTATAAAATTTCACACTACATACCAATTTCATATCCACACTATTTCACTCTTTCATTACTGCCCATCGACCTGATTTAGTTGTTCCTTATCTTTTAATGAAAACTTGAGCTTTAATATTCTTTATATTGTATCTTACTCCTCAAATTTTTTAATATATTATATCACTTTTATAATCTTTTCTCCACTTTCTGCAAATCAGTACCCACCTACCTATAAATAATATTTGGTAAAGTTCCACTATATGATGACCCAAATTTCAATAGTATAAAAAGAGTGGATTGAAAATCAACCCACCCAAACATTTGACAAATAACCATAGTCAACCCACCCTGATATTTGTCAAAAAACTGTATTAAATTTCTACAATCAGACCTCAACTCCCCATACTTCAATCTGTGTAAGTGCAGGGAATGGGGATTCTCCCTCTGCCTTTATAAGCTTTTCAAGCACAAGGCTTTTTATTTTTCTTTCCTTTATCTGAAAGCACTGGGGCTTTTCGGATTTTTCAAGTTTTAAAGTTTCTTTGCTGCCGTCATCAAAATTAATGTCTGCACTTACCCAATAATTATCATGTGGATAATCCGCCCTTAGAGTAAGTCTTATTTCATTTATAAGAACCTCTCTTCCAAAATCTATTGTAAGAGCCGCCGCCGGATCCCTGTTAATACCCCAACTCTGATAAGGATATTTCCCATGAGAGGAGTTTGCATACATTCCGTCTACAGCATTTCTTGCCGCAAATACCGCCTCACCTCTGGTTTCCACATTAGCGGATGCATGAGGATAAAAAGTATTGTTTTCATGCTGATCATAAACATTTAATGCAAGGTTTTTTATCTTATTTATTTCCTCAGCCGTGGCATATCTTGCTTCAATATAATGTGTCATTCCTGTAAAGCTTTTTGGTGAATAATTCGGTCTGTTATTTGCAGGAGGTATAAAAAATTCCATACTTCTGCCGGGGATATATATAAATGCCTCTCTCATACTGTCCTCAAAACGCACCACACAGTATCTTCCGGCTTTATCCGTATCAAGTACTATTCTGTCACCATCTATGTATTCACTACAATATACAAGCTCCGCTTTATTATCTCCCTCAAAGCCGCAGGCTCTTTCTATCTCTCCCCTACCTACTATTTTAAGTTTAATCATATCTGCTCCTGTTAAAGTACAAATTCTTTTTTCTTTATATTACTGCGTAAGGTTATTGTACTTACCAATACATTTTCCAATCATCCCTTGCAAGCCTTGTAAGAGCCTCCATAAAGAAATAATCCCCCCAAATAACACATTCATCAACACCGCTGTTTTTACAGGTATTATAAGGTGTTTTCTTGGCATAAGTTCCATGTAAAAGCTGACCGTTTGATATACTTCTATCTTTCACCTGATAATTCTTTATAAGAGAATACATGATTTTCTTTGCTACTGAAGTATAATATGCCCTGCTTTCTTCATCCAAATATTTACTCATTTCCAAGAATCCGCATATTACGATTGCAGCTGATGAAGAGTCTCTTGGCTGCTCATTTTCATCTCCGTCTCCAAAACTTAAATCCCAATAAGGGCAAAGATCTGTAGGCAGATGTTTTAAAAAATACTTTGATACTCTTTCAAAATATTTTATATACTCCTTATCTCCGGTGTTTTTATATGCGATAGCGGTTCCATAGATTCCCCATGCCTGTCCTCTTGCCCATGCTGATGCATCCTTATATCCTTGGCAGGTAGCACCATGAGAAAATTCACCGCTATCAGGATCAAAAAATATTGTATGCCATGTGGAATCATCATCTCTTATTATATGCTTCATTGTAGTAAGAATATGGTTTTTAGCTATATCGGCATAATGCTCATCCTTTGTAACCTCACTTGCCCAGTAGAGTAGCGGTACATTTAACATACAATCTATGATAAGTCTGGCATTATCTCTTGCCCACATCTCTCCCCATGCCTGGATATACTTTCCCTCAGGGCGATATCTGCTGCAAAGCTGGTCTGCCGCCTTTATTGCCGCCTCCTTTGCATTTTCATAAGAAATCAGGCTGTAAGCGGCAACACAGGATGGTATATAAAGAAATCCCATATCATGGTGATCTATATAATGTCTTATATTTATACGCTCCAAAAATGAGTCTACCTGTTTTTTTCCGGCTGTTTCAAATAATTCCTTGTCCTTCTCATTCTTTGCATTTTCATAGGAAAGCCATACCTCTCCTGTCCAAAAACCGCTTGTCCAATCGGTATTGATACCCGGTGTATAAAAATTACCCTCACTGTTTGCCGCCGGAAAATGCTCCTCAAATTCAGGTAGATTATTCTTCACCTGTTCCATACACATATCCAAAGCCTCACTAATCATACTGTCTGTGGCTTCCGGGTATTTTTCCAATAAATTAATGTCAATCCATTTATCCACTTAATCAATCTCCTTTTATCCTACCATTTAAGCACAGTCATATATTCGGGATTTTTATGAAATGCAGCGACCATGGTTTGTCCAAGCCCGTATACTCCTCTTATACCGTTTAAGTCACTATGGTTCCCCACATCATTTCTAATGAGAACAACCCCGTATTTCTCTTCATTTCTTGTAATTACATATCCTTGGGCTGCATCCTTTGCAAGCATAGTTTCATAAGAAAAATTGTATACATCCTCTTTTATAATCTCTGTTTTTTTATTTACCATATTTTTGGTAATTATAGTAGTTAAAAAATATGAACTCCTTGTATTTATTTTAAGAGCACTCGTTTCTTCTATCTGATTATAATGTCTTGAAAGCGGAGAATTTATGATATCAGGTAATATTTCACCGTTTTCATCAAAGCTCTTTACACTAAGTTCACATCTTTCACCTTTTCCGATTATCACATTACTTTCCGTCTTTAAGCTTATATTCTTTCCAAAGGCAAAATGCTGTGATAAAACATGGTCTTTATGCCCGATAATTTCATCACTTATAATAATGATATCGGATGTCGGTGCTACAACACGCCTTCTAAGCAGCACTCCAATGTTCATATATCCACAGTGAAATCCTTCAAATAACAGCATGTTTTCTTTTATAACAAAAGTATTGCCCATGGAAGCCGGTAGGCTTTTATATATCCATGAATCCCTACACTCTGCATACTCAGTGTTATTTATAATGGGAACATTGTGAATCTGACTGCCTTTAAGTCTATATCTTTCATCAATATCTTTATATGTAAAACGCCCGCTGTCTCTAAGTATTTCCTCACCCTCAAACCAAATTTCAATATGAAGCTTGTCTTGATGCCCGTGACCTCCCCCAAGACTTGTATTTCTAAAATATATAAAGCTTGAATCCTCATTATAGGAATTTCGCCATATTGCCTCGCCGCTTTCATGACAAGCCATATGTCCTCCGGGGATTTCCTTAGCTTCCAATTTCTCGTAAAAATCTATCCCCTCAGGACCAAAAAGCCATGCGCTTTCAAAATCAAGTTCCTTATAAGCTACGAATTTAAGTTTTACATCTTTAAACAATAATGCCGCCCGACTTAATAAATCTCTTACATCCGTGTCATCCGAATCTCCGGTCAAGATTTGATGGTGATTTGGATAAGTATGATATAAAGTTGCATAAGCCATATTTTTTATAATCTCTTTTTCGTCTTCTAAAAAAACTTCGTCATTATAAAGCTTAGCCACTCTTAAAACTTCAAAATATGCATCCAATACTTCATTATGATACATTGGGGATGCCTCCCATTGCATTCCGTCATCATGTATCTGTGTATGAAGTGCCATTTTCAGAAAATAAATTGCTTTTTTTCTATATTCATCGTTTTTTAACACATGAGAAAGTACATATCAACCTGCATATTCCATTACTCCCCAGTTGCTTTTTATGGAAAAGCCCTTTTTAGGATTTGTTGCCAAATGCTTTGCGTGTATGGATAATGCATAGAAAAACTTTTCCTTTATTTCATCTGTAATAAGAGGATGGGATATGAAAAATGACATTGCCCTTACCCAGTAGTCTGCACGAAGCCCTATTTCAAGCGTTCTCCAAACTTTTCTGTCAGCATTTTTAATATCTATATTTTCATTTATCCAATCAAGCAACTGATTTAAAAAAGTCTTTACATATATATCATTTTGTTTGATCCAAAATGCCTGCCCAAGACATATCCAATATCTATGCCTGTTTAACTGAAAAATAAATTCTTCATCCTCATTAAAGCAATAATTCCACTTTATTTTTCCTTTAAAATTTACCGCCTCATTTGTAGCTTCCATATCCCAAGGTAGTCTGAATAAAAATATATTCTCTGTAAGTTCATCTGCTGTTTGAAGAACAATATCCCTCATTTCTTTGCAGTTTTTATTACAAAAGTCCGCAATTTTTATATACTCTTCTTTCTTAAATGCAAAATGTTCTTTAAAATCATCCCACAACAAATCTATATTATTCATAGTTTACTGTTCCAGTTCTTAAGGAAACCGTCATTTTGACGCTCCATCCATTTAATGACTTCTTCCTCCATTGTTTTTGCAAGCCTTTTATTCTCTTCAATCTCTAAATCAAGAGTTGTTTTTTGCTGCGGATCATTTTTAATATCATAAAGATATCTTTTGGGATTGGCGATAACATCATACCCAAGCTCCATAACATAGGTATACTCCTGTGTTCTAACTCCTCTCCATCCAAATCCGGCAGGATCCTTACCGGCTTTTTTAAATTTTTCCACAAAATCCGCTCTGCCCGGGCATGCCATAATAAAGCTTACTCTATTCTTATCCTCTGCTCCTTTAATAAATTTTGAGCAGTCCTCTCCTTCAACACTGTCAGGTATGGAACAACCCAAAAGTCCCAAGACAGTAGGCATCATATCCTGACTTCCCATACAGGTAGAACATCTCTTATTATTGTTTCCCGGTACATGTACTACAAAAGGAATTTTTATTGATTCCTCGTACCAGACATGCTTGCCCATCAGTCCGTGTGAACCCATCATATCTCCATGATCTGCCGACAAGATAACAAGAGTGTCTTCATATAAATTATTTTCTTTCAGGAAGCCCATCAACCTGCCAAACTGCTTGTCAAGACCGCTTATGGCTGCATAATACTGCTTTGTGGTAAGTCTGAGCTCTTCTTCGCTCATTGCAGCATTTTCACCTGTGTGATGATGAATATTCTCTAAACTCACATTCTCTTTTAACTCAACATCCTCATACAGCTTTAAATATTCATCCGGAACTTCACTGTAAACACTATGTGGCGGATTCCAAGATATATACATTGCAAAGGGCTTTGATTTATCCCTTATTTTTGACAGATATTCTATTGCCTTATCTGTTTCATGCTCAGGCGACCATTTGTTTACCTTAATCATCTCATCACTGTCATGCCAATAATGCGGTGATAAATGCATATCATAAGTACCGTAGGAATACCAATAATCAAATCCATGCCTTCTTACTCCCGGTGGAGTATAGGCATCCCAATCTCTTGCACCGGATTTTGGAAACTCATGATAGTTTTGCTCAGGTTCATCCAAATGCCATTTTCCGATATATGCGGTATCATAACCCGATTTTTTAAGTACCTGAACTATACATATCTCTTCATCTTTTAACCTTAAAGATAATCCCCTCTTACAATTTGTAAAAAATCCTGCTGAAAGAGGATATTTCCCTGTCATAAGACTGGCTCTATGAGGAGAGCAGACCGGAAAGGTACTGAAAGTGTGATCACAATAAGTAGATTCTTCACAAAACTTATCCATATTCGGAGTTTTTACCGGATCTTCCTTTGCATATCCGAGAGCTCCGGCTCTCCATTGATCTGCAAAAACAAACAATAAATTCATATTGTACTTCCTTCCTAGCCCTTCACTCCTCCGGTTATTCCACCGATGATTTTCTTTGAAAGTCCTATATAAAGCACAAATGTCGGTATAAATACAATTATTACTGAAGCAAATAATCCTGACCAGTCACCGCTGTATTTCATTCCGTTAATCATTGAGAATAATCCCAGTGCTACAGGTCTTAGTTTCTCTGAATTTACAAACAAAAGTGAAAGGAAATATTCATTCCATATTGCTATAAAATTAAAAATTGTTACCGTTACAACTCCGCCCTGTGCCAATGGAAATACAATCAGCCAAAAAGCCTTTATCGGGTGACATCCGTCTATCGCAGCCGCCTCTTCATAGGCACTTGATATATTTGCAAAGTATGCCATAAGAAAAGTAGTTGTATATGGTACCTTTATTGCCACAAACAAAACTATAAGTACTATTCTGTTTGAAAAAGCATTACCAAGCATTCCTGCTCCCGCCACCAAGGTATACAAAGGTATTATTACCATTATAAGTGGTACTCCCATAGTTCCCGCCAGTGCGGAAGTGATAAGCTTTCTTCCCTTAAATTCAAATCTTTGCAAAACATAGGCATATGGTGCACATACAAGGATAATAAATGCACAGGATAAAACCGCATAAATGAGTGAATTGACAAAAAATACCGAAACATTTGATGATACCCATGCCTTGGCATAATTCTCAAAATGAAGTCCCGTTTTAAATCCTAAAATATCTCCCGAGAATATATCCGCAGTAGTGGACAAGCTTGCCGCCACCACCCAGCCTAAAAGTACCGCCGTAAAGGCAACCCAAAGTATTAAAATTATATACCCCGGTAAAAGTTTAATCTCTTTTGATAAATTAAAAGGTGCGGATTTTTCTTTATTTTTCAGTACTTTCATAATCTAACCTTTCTTAAAATTCCAAATCATCATCTTTAAGAACCTTGTTTGCAACTCTAAATATAATTATTACAAAAGCACAAAGAATTATACCTATTGCTGCACCTGCCCCGGCATCACGGGAAATAATATCAGCGGTTTCAGCTCCGAACACCTTTGTATACATATAAACCATTGGAACTACAGTAGATGTATCTGCGGTTAAAGGTGAGAAAAGCTGAGACCATATAAAGAATCCGGCAATGCTTATTGACCACATAATAATATTTGTTCTTAAAATTCCTCTTAAAAGCGGCAATGTTATATGAAAAAACTGCTGAAACTTATTTGCTCCGTCTATACCTGAAGCTTCATAGTATTCCTTACTTATTCTTTCAATGCCGCTAATCCATATAAGCATATGATGTCCTATCATTCCGAAGCAGTAAGAAAATAAAAGTGCAAAGAACTTATGCTCCGCATCCAACCATTGTATTTTTGCAAGACTCTCCAAACCTATTATTCTAAAAAATGTTGTAAAAAATCCATATGAAGAGTTAAAGGCATATTGAATCCACATTGTAGCCATAGCTACCGCACTTATTACATTCGGCAAATATATTGCCGCCTGAAAAAATCCCTTTCCCCTTATTCCGCTTGTTAAAATAATGGCTAATAATAAAGATATTGAAAGTGTAACTATACCTCCGATTGTCCATATCTTTGCTATATTGATAAGTGACTGTATAAACAATGGAGCATTAAATAAATCTGCATAATTTCCAAGCCCTCTAAACTCCCACTTACTTATCGGATCCGTAATTTCCACAATCTTAAAAAAACTCATAATTACGGTTCTTATTATTGGGTAAATAAATACTCCAAGAAACAATATTGTTCCGGGAATAGTAAATGCCCAAATCATACTTTTATTACGTTTCATAAATATTTCCCCTTCTGAAACAGGTAACAAACGGGCTTATTTATGCTACTTATCTTACAGGTAGCATTATGATGTTTAAAAAGAGCAGGTCAAATAACGACCTCGTTACCCGCCTGCCCTCTTTGTTTATTTAAGCCTCTATTTTCCTGCCGCCTTCTTCATATTCTCAACAAATTCAGTACCTGTAATTTTTCCTGAATAAAGCTTGATCAAATTCTCCTTTAATGCCGGTGTAATCTCCGGATTGCTTTCAGCACCACCCATAATCTCTGTACAATTGTCAAAGTATGGTTTTACATCAGCCAGCTGCTCCGGCCATGAATGATTTTGTGAATCTGCCGGAAGACTTATGCTCTCTTTAGCAAGCTTCTCGTCATATTCGCCTCTTGTCATCTTCTCAATAAATCCGAATGCAGCCTCTTTATTTTTACATACTGAAGTAATGGCAAAGCTCTGTCCACCTATCATCATAGCTTCTGAACCGTTAATTCCGTTATTAACTTCAGGATATGCAAAGAATCCCCATTCAAAATCAGGTCCTGTAATATTTTTAACTTCATTAACCACATATGTTCCTACTGCATACATTGCAACCTTACCTGTAGCAAATTCGGTATTCTGTCCTGTCGGGAATACATTTGAAGCCACAAGCTCTGAGAAATATCCCTTTGATGCAAGCTCTGCCAAGTCATTAGCTGTTTGTAAAACCTCAGGTCTGTCCCACTCATTATTGTTAATGGTTTCTTTCAAGCCTTCACTTCCTACAAGTCTTCCAAGATGCATACCGAAAGCCTGAGGTACATAGGCATCATCAGTAGTAATCGGAGTTATTCCCGCGTCTTTAAGCTTCTGACATGCAGCCAGGAATTCTTCCCAGTTTGCAGGTGCCTTATCTATTCCTGCTTCCTTGAAAAGCTTTTTATTATAAAAATAAGCATTTGCCTTAAACTGATATGGAATCTCTTTAAGTACACCTTCATTATAGCTTCTGAAAAGCTTCATCATTGTCGGATTTGAGCGTGACTCATAATCACTTTCTTTAACCAAATCCTCAAGGCTTATAATACGATCTCCGTAATTACTCTTATTTCCCTGTCCGTCAAAGAAGTCTACCTGCTGTTTTGCATCAAGAGCCGGAATCAAACCTTCTTTAATTCCTTTACGACCTTTAAACTCTACCTCTATCTCTACACCGGTTTCTTTTTCATAAGCTTTAACAGCCTCTGCAATAACAATTCCCTGTGGCTCTGTAGCTTCCCAGTTTGACCAGTACACAAGCTTTACACCACTGTAGTCAGGACCGTCGGTTTTACTCTCACCCTGTGCTTGGGCACTTGTACTCTCTCCTGATGATTGAGCGGCTGTAGTACTTTCCTTAGCTGTATTATTACCGCATCCTGCCAGTGCCGACACTACCATCACACCGGAAATCATAGCAACACCAATTTTTTGTAAAAACTTTCTTTTCATATAATCCTCCTTGTATATTTACATATAAATTTTTACAAATTTTATTAAACTGTATTCCTTTTGGGAAAACAGAAAATATAATTCTACGAAAAAGCTTCGTTAAGAGCCTGTCAATCCATATAAAGATCCGCATTATTTTCAAGAGCAATATCGATCCTACATGGTATAACATCGGGAACGGAAATATTTTTTATTAAACAATCCACCATTATCTTAAAAGCCATATATCCTTTTTCATAAGGATTTTGATCTATAACCGCCGACATTTTCTTTTGCTTCAGAAACTCCAAGGTCTCTTCATTTAAGTCGGTACCTATTATTGCAACATTTTTGTTTTTTCCATGTTTTTCAAGGGCTTCTACAAATGCTCTGTTGTCATGAGAAGTAAGAGCATACATAAGACATATATCACTATACTTATCAAGTGCCTCACAGGCATTTTTATATAACTCTCCCCTATGATCCATATTTCTTGTATATCCTGTTATAAGCTCTATTGTCAGCCCCGGTTTATTCTCCTTTATATAATTACAAAAACTTTCCAAGCGATTTGCATGTATTTTAGAGTCTGTGCGTCCGCAGGATACAAGTAACCTTCCCTTATCGGATGTTATAAGTCCGGCAAGCTCCGCCGCCACTTTACCCACCTGTACTTCCCTTGGCGGAATACTGATAAGGCCTTCCGGGATTTCGATATGATCATCTATTACCAAAACCTTCATATCCCTTGCGAGCATACTCTGAAACTGCATAAGTACCTCAGCTGCTCCTGTGAAAGAAATTGTTATAACTCCCCCGTACTCACCCGGCCCCATTTTTGCAATCTCTTTTAGCTGTTCAAGTTGCATTTCTTCGTTATCACATACAAAAGGACTTATTTCTATATTTAATCCCTTCAGTTCATCCGCACCCTTGTTAATGCCAAGCCATAAATAGTCAAAATAAATCTTTTTTTCCCATTTATCCTTAGGGAGAACCACCGCAACCCTCTGTGTTTTTCTCTTAATGGAAGCTGCAGCATAATTTTCCACATACCCCATTTCATTCGCTGTTTCTATAATCTTGGAACGAAGTTCGTCGCTTATTCCTTCCTTACCCCTGAGAGCTCTGTGAACAGAAACAGCAGATATACCCAATTTTTTTGATATATCCTTTATGGTTACCTTTTCTGAAGCTTTTTTCATAAATAATCTTTCTCCAATCTTTTAAAATCAAAGCCGGATATTAAGTTAAATTATCGTTTGCGTAACCGTTTACTTATGTGGTAAGTATATACCCAAATCACTTTAATGTCAATATTTTTATTTATATTGTATAAAATGATTTTTACTTTAAAATATGCCTAATTTGCATCCTGAAAATAATCATATTTATCTTAAGCTGTCAGCTATTTCAAGTATTTTATCGTAATGGGCATCGAAAAACATCTTATATGCTTCACAGAAATAATTACTGTATAATCCTGTATCAGGATTTAAATCTCTATTGCGCTGACATCCGCCTCTGCATACCTTGTAATATTTACAATCTTTGCAAGCATTATCTAACTTAAATGACTTTTCTATAAAGCCGATTTCCGACCTCTTTTTATTGATATCATCCATATTGTTTTCATTAAAATTTCCAAGGAGATATTCATCCATAGCATAAAAATCACATGGATAAACACTTCCGTCAGCTTCCACTACTGTTTGAATCCCACATACTCCATTCTGCTCACAGGATTCCGCCATATAACCCCCGGCAAGGTTTATATAATTTATGAACTGCCTGTTGTAGGGATCTTTCCCTTTTTTATAATCCTTGTACCATAAGTCAAACAGTTCAATTAAAAACTTTCCATAAACTTCAGCCGTTAAGGAATAGTGCTTAATTCCGCGCTCTTCATCAATGGGATCAAGGCAGGCTATATACTGCTGATACTTCCAGCCCTGCTTTTTATAAAAGTGATAGATATCTGAAATATTCTTTGCTACCTTAGATGTAATAACAGTTAGAATATTATAATCCACCTTGTATTTATCCAGTAGTTTTGCAGAATGTATCACTCTGTCAAATGTGGTATCTCCGGATTTTGTATGGCGGTAAGAATTATGTATTTCCTCCGTACCGTCTACAGACAATCCAATTAAAAAATTATTTTCCTTAAAAAAAGAACACCATTCATCCGTCAATGTAAAACCGTTGGTTTGAAGAGCGTTACTTACTTCTATATTATTTTTATTATATTGTTTTTGGTAAGCCAATGCTTTTTTAAAAAAATCAATGCCACATAAGGTCGGCTCACCTCCCTGGAAAGCATAATGTATACTTCCCTCAGCCCTAAGCATGGTTTTTCTGATTGTATTTTTCAAAGTCTGTTCAGACATAAATCCATAGGAATTTTGCAAACGCTTACTTGCCTCGTCACAGTAAAAACAATATTCACAAGACATATTGCATAGGCTGGATGCCGGCTTGATTAAAACAGTTATTGGGGGCATTGGATCTCCTTTTTTGTTGGTGTAAATTATAAGTCAAATTCTTTTGCAAGTAATGCATTGACTTCATCTGTAGAATATACCATTCCTACTTTTATGGAATCAACGCATTTCTTTAGGTTTGCATCAAGCTACTCTCCGGTTATTTTTAGCAACAGCTACCGATGTTGATATATTTGTAGTGGTAGAACCTCTTTTGAAACCCTAAAGACCACAACAAACATAATACTATTTAGTATCATCATTAACATTTAATACAGTACCTATTTCTTCAAAGATTGATACAGTATCTAAGAAATCAACATCTTTGGCATATGGGTTATTCTGCGTGTATTTTTTCCATAGTTCTTTTGGTATTTCACTTTCTCGTAACAACTCTACTATTTCCTTGTACTGTAAAGCTGTTTCAAAAGAACCTCTGTATTTACTTGTTCTTTCTATTGCTTTACTTAATATGTCTTTGTCAATTTTATCTTTATAAATACTGTATATCATATACAAATCATAGAAGTCCCTTGCTCTTGTTGTGGTAATGTTTCTGCTTGAAATGGTTTCAAATTTTTCAGCAAGTATAGTTTCTATGGTATAGGTCATAATCGGTATTGTACCTTCTTCTAAGATTTTTGAATAGAAATAATTTATTTCTTTTGGAGTAATAACATCTCCTGTTGTTATATCTATATTTAAGTTTGCATTTATTTTCCCAAAAATGCAGGATATGCTTGCACAAAAATCTTCATACACATCTTCCTACCTTATTGGCGATAATTTAATCAGCTTATATTCAATATCTGCGTCAATTTCAAT
The DNA here is from genome assembly GCF_000185385.1 of Lachnoanaerobaculum saburreum DSM 3986. Taxonomy (GTDB): domain Bacteria; phylum Bacillota; class Clostridia; order Lachnospirales; family Lachnospiraceae; genus Lachnoanaerobaculum; species Lachnoanaerobaculum saburreum. The sequence continues at coordinate 1,377,769 of NZ_GL622296.1, read as the reverse complement.
CGCTAATATTTCGTTTAAGATTTTTGTTATGGAAACTTCATTTAGTGGAATACCTTTGATTGTGGTATCCATATCCATAGTACTACGCATATCAACACCGATAAGAGAGGATATAAGAAGTCCGCCTTTTAATATAAAATTCTCACTATATTTTGATTTAGAGAGTTTTTCAAGTATTCCTTCAAACAAGCACATCTGAAGCAGAGAGTTTGGATTAACTCCCGTTTTCTTAGATATGTTTCTAATTGCTCCTTTTATCTGTTCCGATGTTTTCATAGTAGCACATCCGTATATAGATTTAAAGCTTGCTCCATATTCATCTTAACAGCATACTTAGACAGTTTTAATAAATTTTTCTCCTTACCTGCAAAGTAAGATTTTATCGCTTCGCTAAATACTTGTGCATCTATTCTGTCCTTATCTTTGATAATATCAAGTATGGTTCTTTCTTTGTCATACACTGATATTTCTCTGCCAAAAGGACCGGTTATAGTTATTTTCCCAATATCGTAATAATCTTTTTTTACATACTTAAAAATAATATTATCTCTTGCCGACTTAACTCTGCTGACATTATCTCCTACCTTTACACTCATCACATAAACAAGGGGCATTCTTGTTGATAATCCTTGTAAATACGCTGCTGTTTCGTGAGAAAAAATACCTTTGGGTATTCTATATGAGAAATAAAGATACTCATCAATATTCTCATCCGGAAGTACATAGAGTCCGTTGGCTATCTTTTCAAGTTCTTCTTTTATAGTTAATTCTTTTAGTATATCCTTATGAATACCAAGATTTAAGGCTTCTTTGGTAGTTATAATCCCATTATTTTCTTTTATTTTTCTTAGCAATAGTTCTCGTTTACTCATTTCTATCACCGCCTTTTTGTTCTTAAATTATAGTGTTTATAAGAACAAAAGTCAATATCCGGACAGAAGAAGATCCGAGGTGACCCTAAGACCACCTGCACTGTTTGATTTTGTCTTTTTTTGCAAACGTGAACTCGCAATGTTTTACTCCGAAATAATTAGTAGCAAATTCTACCGTTCTATATTGTTTTTATGAAAAATAATGATAAAATATTGATAAAAAGGAGGTGGCATTATGATTAATATTCGCCCCGTGTCTGATCTCAGAAATAAGTTTCCTGAAATTAAAGTGAATATTATTAATTCGAACGCACCTGTTTTCCTTACCAAGAACAGTTATGGAACGATGGTTCTCATGCGTATTGAACAATACTCTGCACTCACAGACGACATTGAGCATAAACCGGATGAAGCAGATGAGGCCGCAGAGAAATCCAACGTCCGTTATTACGCTTCCAAAGTCTTTGGAAAAGTAAGAAGCAGGATCAATGAGCGTGAAAAAGTATAAGCTATCATTTCTTCCTCTCTTTGAATCTGACCTGATAGAGATTACAGACTACATCACAAATAACCTGAATAATCCGAAAGTAGCGCTTCGATTAGTGGATAATATAGAAATAGCAATCATTTGGCAAGCACATCATACGCCTCGCGATTCTTTTCAATAAGACGTTTTGATAGTACAAGAATATCTTCATTGGATGCAGACTTCTCTCTCTGTGCCTGATTAAACTCAATCAAAAGGTACTGCGGAGAATTGTTTTTAAGAGTCACAACGGAACCCTTCTCATCAACCATACGAGCTGTACGAGAAAAGTTCCGGTTTGCTTCCGTAATGGAAACCGGATTTTCAGTATTCACATTCATTGATATAACCTCCTACCTATTTAATGATTTTATTATATCTTATAGTTAGGTTAAATTAAACCTATTTCAACCTGTAGGAGTAGTCAAAATCTCTGCAACCTGCTACAGCTGAAAACTGTGCGAGAGCTTTTACGCAAAAACTGCAATTAAAACAAAGTGTTAAACCCTGCACCACAGAATAGGTAGAGATGTAGCAAATCACTTGGTTTTGTCAAGCACAGGCATCTTCTCCATTTCTTCATTTGTCAATTAAAGGTTGAAAATAAATTTTTCAGCAGTATTTTTATTTTGTTTATATAGATATTGATATCCCCTTATTCCTTGGTTTATCCCTTAAAATATGGTATATTTTAAGGGATAAAAGAAACTATAAGGGAGAAAATCAGTGAGAATTTTTAATTATTCCAAAATTAAAGATAAAAAATGGGATTCAGAAGTACTTGGTCTAGTCGCTTCAATTTATAGATATCAGGGTAAGCAGGAGCTATATTTGAAACAAAGACCGGAAGAATTAAGCAAACTTATAGAAATAGCAAAGATTCAAAGTACAGAAGCTTCAAATGAAATTGAAGGAATTGTCACAACGAGCGTAAGACTTAAAAAATTGGTAGAGGAAAAAACAACTCCAAAAAATAGAAATGAACAAGAAATTGCAGGATACAGAGATGTACTTAACATTATCCATGAAAGTTTTGATGCTATTCCCATTTCAAAAAACTATATTCTACAAATGCATAAAATTATGTTTAGCCATATGAATAACCCGATGGCAGGACAAACAAAGAATGTACAAAATTACATCAGTGCAACTTATCCTGATGGACATACTGAAATCTTATTCACACCACTTTCACCTTTTGAAACGCCTGAGGCTTTAGATAAAATATGCAGTGAATACAATAAAGTTATTGGTAATTTTGAATTAGAACCTCTTATTGCTATACCTATTTTTATTCATGATTTCTTATGCATTCATCCATTTAATGACGGTAATGGTAGAATGAGCAGATTATTAACAACACTTTTACTATATAGGAATGGTTTTTATGTGGGTAGGTATATATCATTAGAGGCTATAATTGCAAAAAATAAGCAGGCTTATTACGATGTATTAGGAAAATCAGGAGAAAATTGGCATGAAGAAAATGAGAATGTATTACCATTTATTAAATATATATTGGGAACAATTCTTGCCGCATATAAAGCATTTGAAGATAGATTTTCTATTGTAGAAGAAAAACTTCCTGCTGTTGAACTTGTAAGAAAATCTACTTTACAGAAACTGGGAAGGTTTACTAAACAGGACATTATAGAACTTTGTCCATCTCTAAGTGTAAGTTCAATTGAAGGAGCATTAAGAAAATTGATAACTGAAGGCGAAATTAAAAGAGAAGGTGTAGGAAGATCCACAAAATATATACGATTAAAATAAAAATCTCAATATGTCTCGACTACTTCATATTGATATCAAATGTATAGTCGGATTCACTCTCATTCGTAGTAATAGCTGAAGGCGTGTTTTTACCATAAAACAAGCCTTCAGCTATGGTCACACTTTTTCACATATTGCTACTCAATCTCTTGTCAGCAAGCACACCCCTTCGACATGCAAATCTTTGTCCAAACCCATTAATCATTTAATGATAATCCAACTTCCATCACACTTCGAACCAATTCTTTTTATAACTTTTTTGTAAGAGCCAAATATATACTATATGGTTCTTTTTGTCACACCAACCTTTGCAGCCAGTTCATCTGAAGTATATGATTAATCTTCAATGGGCAAGGAAATAACTTTCTTTTTCGTGAATATTACGAGCATTCTTCCTTTGGTAGCTCAACGTCCACGGAAGAATCATCCAGTTTAACTAAACTCATCAATAATATCCTCAAACGATGCCCTTATCTTACTCACAAACAATTTCTCAAGGAAATGGTCTTCTCTGATAATTGGGAGAAAATTACTGAATATTCTTGTGCGATGAAATCGCACTTCCAA
>NZ_GL622296.1:1355513-1372166 GCF_000185385.1 Lachnoanaerobaculum saburreum DSM 3986 | reverse complement strand
TCGATTTCTCTTTTACCGGAATTGTGATTTCCAATAAAACGGAATATTGATTTCCATGTGCCGGACAGGTGCGGGATTTTAGCCTGGATTATTCAATTACGGGATACAAAAAATAATCATATCTTTGACAGTTCAAATGTGAACGGTGAAAATGTTTAGTTTCAAAACTATATATGAACTACTTGTTGGACAGTTATCGTTCCTTAATATCTTCCGGCTTTCATAGTATTATACACTTTGTGATTTCGGATTACTTCATCTTTTTCATTTAAATAATATGTGTAACTAAATTCTGCTCTACCTGGGAAATCTCTACCAAATCCGCCAGTTATTTTTTGCTTTTCACCCAACACAGTCCATACAACATCCAATTCATTTCGTTTTATAAACTCAAGCAGAAAACTTTTTTTAATATATAAAGCATTATTTTGTCCATTAACGATAACTGTACTACCATTTGCAACATATCCAAATGAACCATTCCACGTCAAATTCATTTGATCCATTAAATATTTCGATGGGAACATATATGAGCTTTCTTCATTAGTGCAAAATGGAGAATCTTTCTCCGCCGTATAATCATTTGCTGTCGTAATTAGATAACATGGAGCTGGTGCTTCTTGTCGAAAATCTTGTTCATTCTCTTGCCCTAAATAATTTACCATAGTAGGGCTCCATGGATACTCTCCAATTCAACATTCATACAATTGTCCAAATCCCTCCGGCATCCATCTTCCTTCAAAATCTTTTTTATCAAACCATTTCAGCAAATCATCTTTTTTATCCTTGAAGTATAAATAAGCTCTCACTTGCATCCATACTTCTCGAAATTCCTTTTTGCCTACTTCTTTTGAAGACAAATAACCTTGTAACATATAGTACTCTTCGCCCTCATAAATGTATTGTATTAACCTTGGAATGTAACGTTCAACATCATTATTTTCAAACCAAGTTGTATCATCCCATTTACGATATCTGTAAAAAGGATATACGAGCTTTGTTCCTATAAAATTATTAAACTGAGGTATTACCGTCAAATCTATATTCCTAAGAGAATTTCCTTGTTCCGGACATACAAGCTCTATATCACTATATCTAAATCTCGGCGAGTATTTATAATTGTCATAAATATTACCCAACTCTCTATATAGATATATTTTCTGATATTTCTTACCAATCCTCTCTACTTGCTCATCACGACTTCTCAATGAACCATATGTATAATCAATGCCTTTATCATAGTTTATACATAGCTCATAACCGCTTTTCACTATGTCTTCAAAAATCATAATTCCTACATCTTTTTTTGTGACTCCATAATTCTCAACTTCTAAAGGAATCGTATATATTGCAAAATCACTTTCTTGACAATTCCAAAATAAACTCGAAAAACGTTCTTTGAATTGTAACGCAAACTTATTATTTACCTCATGCTTTTTGCTTTTATATGGTGGTCTAGCCAAAATTACTTCCTTCTCAGTACACCACCCTTTATAATACGCATATTCAAAAATATTCCTTAAATAATCACGTATTAATACATTTTGTGGCCATATATCACATGAAATAATGCTATTTTTTATATATTCCAAAATCGACATTACATATGCTTGTTCTTCTAATATCACAAGAGAAGAATACACGGCTTGCCATATTCTTTCATGAATATAATCATCATTAATATCTTTAAACATATTAATGACTGTCAACATATCCAAAGGATACAATCTAAATAGATTTGTCAATCCTTTACTAGCTTTATCCCTTAACTTAATATCATTACTCCCTGTCCCCCAGCACAATATAGTTTTCCATAGCAAAATACTATCTGCTGCAAAAGTTGGATGTTTTAATGCAATTGCCCTTTCGCATGTATCCGAAATAATTTTCACTTGATCATACTGTTTTAAAAGAAATAAACTTAAAATAAAATCTCTCCGATACGAAGGCATATTACTCAACTTTTTATGTATATAATAGGCATTAATAGCACAGCCATTCTTTGTAGAAATAGCTATTAAGCCCAATATTACTCGTCTTATATCAGATTCATTTGATGAAGATAGTAATTTTTCAATCTCAGCAATTGTTTTCTCATTAATCTCATTTGCATTTCTCCAATATAATCCACTCATGAAGGTTTCAACTACTTCGCCATGTATCCTATCATCAATTCTACTTATGAATTCTTCCTTTGTATTTTGCAAAAACAATATTTGTATCATTTCAAGCGTTCCAAGAGTTATTTTTTTATCCTCAACCGCCTCTACTATTTTTTCAACCTCTATATCCGCATATTTTTGAGCATACAAGTATTCATAAAATTTTTGATATGCAAATGTAATCTCTGTTCCCTTTTCATCCGCCTCTCTTAACAAATTTTCAGATATTAATAACTTAATAAACCCTGCCGCTTTTTCTTTTATTCCAAAGTCATCTAATACCTTAGAAATAACTGTTCTAAGTTCAAACCAAGTCATACTATATCTGTCATTGTCAGCCATAAACTGTGTTACAGCACTTAATGCTAATGAAACTATTTTATCTTTAACAGAAAAATACTCCAAGTAATTCTTAGATATTATCTTATTTTTTATATCAAAGAACTCTTCCATTAATGTCTGAATATCTTCTACCACAACGGTCTTATCTTCTTTTCCTATTGCAATTTCACAAAGCATCTTTAGAAAAAGTGGATTCATAAATTCCGGAATGCATGTTGTATCATAATTGATATTCACTCCGTAATACTCACAAAAACTACCAAGAACCTCAACTTCCATTTCATCAAAACCGCTATGTGAAATCTGTAACATTTCTTCTATTTTTTCCTCGTCGAGATATTCCTCTAAATATATGCTTCTGCAACTAACAATTATCTTTATGTTAGAATACGCCTCAGCTTTTACAATAATTAATGGAAGATTACTATTCCAATATGAAGTATCATCCACCTCATTAATAGCATCTATACATATTGGTACATACACATTATTTTGTTTACCATATTCATTTAACCATGCAAAAAAATTCTCTATTGTTTCTCCTTTTTGAAACCAATTTATAATCACATTATCAACAGTATCTTTTCCCTTAAACATGTCTCCTAACAATAATACTGCTGGAATGCCTTTATCAATAGAGTCATGCACAATATCACATAATAAATGCGTTTTCCCTATACCACCTTTCCCTGTAATTATAATTGCTCGATTACCTGCATTATTTATCAAACTTATATCAAATAATCTCGCAATTAAAGGGAGGATTGAAATCCCGTCACATAATTCATCTAAATATTGTGTTGGAAACGTACACATATAGGAAGCCATAAATCCTCTCCAACTTTTGTTATTATATGTTCCAATCCCATTTTTTTCCTCAAAACGCTTCTTTTCAACTTCAAATATCTTTATCAAATTTTGTTCGCATTCTTTTATATTTTTTAATATCTGTATCAGTTTATTTTTATCACATGAACCAGAATCTAAGATAATACTATCTGTTTGTAACTGCTCAACAATATCAGTTATTCTTTTTCTGCTATCTGCTAAAATTAAATCCTCCTCATCTTGATCATATGAATCAAATGAGAGTAACTTCCTTATACAATCCTTCATTTGTGAACTGATATCTTGTAGTCGTTCTGCTATTCCATCCTTTTTCAACATAAAGCTTAAATTACTATATGTCCCCGTTTTTACATTGAGCTCCTTGCTATATCTAGGACCCACCATTGAAATTACTTGCTCTACTTTTTCCGTTAAACTTCTTAAACTAAATGTTTCCTCCGAAATACTAATAGGAATTTCCTTTTTTTAATTGAAATTTTTTCACATTTCAAAACTTTATTAATATATTTTATAGGTAAAGCTTCAAGTCTCTTACTATTTTCTTGCTTTATAATTACACCTAAAATATTTCCTAATACTATTACAGGTGCTCCCGAAACACCTTCATAATTCTCTAATTGATTTTCCGTTTTTATATTGACTATCAGTCTTTTTTCTTGTGTATTTGTTATAGTAGCTAATATAGTTGTTTTTTGAGAGGTAAGTTTCGGGAATCCTATTATTTGACATCCAACCCCTGCAATTTCATTTTTTACATCAATCAAATCATACATTTCTGTTTCGGATAGCACTTCATTCAACCTAATGAATACGCAATCAATCCCTTTTTCTATCGCCTCTAGCAAATTAATTGTTTTTCCAACAACTTTATCATTGTCTTCTATACGAAACACAATTTCTTTTTCCTCGAATTCATCTGTAATTAGTTCATCCGCTGTAACAACATTATGTTTAACAGTCATTACAATATCTGGCTTTACAAGGAACCCTGTTCCCATAACTTTTCCATCTCGAAATATTTGACCTATAACTATTTTTCTCATTCAAAAATCCTTTCCACAATGCTTTTTCCATCACCAATGATAACCTCATAATTGTATTTTTCTTTCCATTCTTCTTTATTAAGAAAATATGCTTTATCTATAGGGTAATTGAATATCAGCTTTTTGAATTTTGAATCTTTACAAAGTATCGTAGCAAGTACTTCCAAATCAGGATGACCATACTTTATGGAATTTGTCAAACAATAATATTCATCAGCACTATATCGACTAATAAAATCATGTGTGATGTTATAACGACTTCCATGATGGGGTAATTTTATTGCTGAAAAGCGATATTCAAATCCCACCACATTTTCAATATTTTTTAATATTGTATTATCAATTACTGTATCACCTAAAAATAAGTACTTTCTTTTATTATACTCAAGAATAAAGGAAATCGAACTTCTATTAACTATAGATTCATCTCTTTCTGATAAATCTCCAATATATTTCGTCAAATCCTCATTCTCACAAATTTTAAAACTTTCATTGGTGTATATAGATTTAATACGTTCTATTTGGTATTCAAATGCTTCGGTTAATTTTATCTTGTCAGATACTCTAAACATATAATTTCTAGAAACCATATCCTTCTTCCAGTGGTTTTCCAATTCTATGATATTGTTTTTTGATGGTCCTAAAACTGTAATAAATATATTCGTGGCAATTTCATATCTATTTTCAACTAATTCTGAACATATTGCTCGTCCTTCAACAACTAAATTTAAAGGTATTTTACTTTCCTCTATTAATACCCCTAAGGACGTTCCCTCATTTATTCCAATTTCTTGCTCTGAGTCCGATACCACTCCTTGGGAAATGATTTCATCTAAAATTTTATTATCTCTATCCGTAAAACAATTTTCTTTTTGAGAATAAAAAGGGCTATTAACAATTTGAAAGAATCCATTATACCAAATATTGTCTATAAAATCAGGATTTGTTTCTTTTAAAACTTGAATAAGTCCACATATATGATCATTGTCCATATGTGTGCATACTAACAAACCAATTTTTTGCCTCTTCTCTCTTATATGCTGTATTTCGGATTTTATATATTTTTGATAAGTCTTTGATAAGCCACCATCGATTAATATATTATATTGGTTTTCTTTTCCTATAGACAACATAATACAATCTCCATATTCTGCAGGAAACAGCTTAATGCTCATCATTTATTTCTTACCTCACTTGTCATAAATTGTTTGTTTTATACATGTGCACAAAAATACACAATTACATAAACTACCTATACTACACGTTAATATTCTGTGTTTTTCCCATACTCAATCTTTCCGTCCCACTCATTTTGGCATTAAAACTATGTCAATATGACATTAAGCTTTCGTCCTTACATATATAAGAACTATTTTCATCTATAAAATCAGTCCATGAATACAACATGGATACGCCTCTTTCATCCCTATTCTACAAACCATATTTCGTCAGGTTGTAGCACCTGGTTATACAACTGCCATGTATCATAAATTACAAATACAAAATGTGTGTGATTTGTGTTAATTCTCGGATTTAATAATGTAAGCACGAAATTCCTAACAATTAACAAGGCGGAAAAGCATTTAATTCATCCATAAATAGTACAATTCCCTTCTCCAACGCTTTTTGCAATTCCAGATATACTGCAAACACCTTTAAGATTGCAGCAGATTCCAGTCCCAAAAGGATTTCTGCTATTTCTTCAGAAACAATCATTTTGTAAAGTACATTAATCTTGTATTACTCTTCCTTAGCCTAAATATCACAAGAAAACTTTCAAGTCTAAAATTCTTGATATGTTCATTAAAGAATATAGATTCTTTTCTATACTCATCTAAGCATCATTGCATACTAAATCATTTGAAAATGCATAAAAGCATCTTTAATTGATTCTTCTTTTTCTATTGGACAAACTGGTTGTTTTGAATCAATATTTTTAGATTTGTTATAATTTTCCCTTTCTTTAATTCCACACTTTTCTTTTACTTGTGCTATATATAAATTAGATACCTTAAATCCAAACTTCTTAATAACATAGTTTTGAATTTATTCAATAAGTAGCTTTACTTTCAGCACTTGTTAAATCCATATCATTCATCGGAAGTTCTACACTTATATGATTCTTTGAGTCCAGTTTGGAAAGCAACACTACCCCCTCCACATGCCTCGTATGACAAAAGCAATCCACCACCATCCCCTTCTCAAACCTATACCTGTGCTTCTTGAAAACCTCCAAATCCCTAGCAAGTGTCTCCGGATTGCAGGAAACATACACAACCTTTTTAGGCTTTAACCTTCCAACCGCAGCTATAAACTCATCTGTAGATCCGGTTCTTGGTGGATCAAGGATTACCACATCTATTTTTTCTCCGGCTGCCGCCAAATCATTTATAAATGCAGTTGCATCTGCATTATAAAACTTCACATTCTTTATATTGTTTATCTTCGCATTGGTGATGGCATCTTTGTGGGAATCTTTATTAAGTTCTACAGATATTACTTCCTTCACACACTTTGAAGCTATAAGCCCGATAGTGCCTATCCCCGAGTAGGCATCAAGTAATACTTCATCACCCTGTAAACCGGCATACTCTATTGCCTGAGAGTAGAGTTTTTCGGTTTGGTCTCTGTTTACCTGATAGAATGACTTCGGTGAAATCTTGAATGTAAGCCCACATAGTTCATCTGTGATATAGCCCTTACCATACATCACTATTTCTCTGTCACCAAGTACCATGCTGGTGTTTTTATTGTTTATATTTTGAACTATAGTGGTTATCTCAGGATGCTCTCCTCTTAGTACCTTTATAAAGGCATTCTTATTTTGGAATATTACATTTGAGGTCACTAAAACCACCATGATTTGGCCGCTTTTCTTGCCTACACGTATCAGTACATGGCGTAAGAATCCAAAGCCGCTGTCCTCATCATATGCCTTTATTTTAAATGATATGCACATCTTCTTTATAGTTTGAATAATCGCACTTGCTTTTTTATCTTCAATCAGGCAGTTTTTGGTATCCACCACTCTATGGGTGTTCTTTTCATAAGTGCCTGCAATGATTTTCTTGTTTTCAAAGCCGAAAACCGCACTTACTTTGTTCCTATAATGATAGGGATTGCTCATTGAGACAATCCCGTCAAATTTGCCATATTTTTTTATCAATGAATTTGCTATGGCAAGTTTCTCCTTGACATGCTTATTATATGAACTGTTTATATAATCGCAGCCGCCACATTTTTTGGCGACTGCACATTTTAGCTCCTTAGAAGCTTTTATATTTCTTTTGTTATTTCCTTCAGCCATGCTTTCTCTTCTTCATTAAGTCCATAAGATATGGAATCATATACCTGCTTTTGATACTTATTATAAAACTCTATATCTTTCTTTGTCATTACATCCACTAAAAGCGGTTCACTGTCTATAGGTGCCATTGTAAGCGGCTCAAAACGAAGGAATCCCTCTCCCTTATCCGCTACGGTCATCAAAATTTCCATTCTGATACCATGTTTACCGCTTATATATACGCCCGGCTCATCACTCATTATCATTCCCGGTTCAAACTCAAGATTTCTGAATACATCTTTATTTATCTTGTTTCTTATAGATGTAGGTGCTTCATGTACAGTATTTACAAACCCCACACCATGTCCGGTACCGTGATTATAATCAAGCCCATGCTCCCAAAGAGCTTCCCTTGCCTTTATATCAAGGCATACACCTATTGCTCCTCTTTTAAATATAGTATTTAAAAGTCTAAGCATACCGATGGTTACCAAGGTATAATGAAGTTTCTCTTCATAGGTGTTTTCTCCAAGAGAAATTGTTCTTGTTACATCAGTAGTGCCGTCCTTATATGTAGCACCTGAATCAAAAAGGTAAAGTCCCTTCGCTTCAAGCTTCTTTGCGGTCTCATACTCGGCCTCATAGTGAACTATTGCACCGTTGTCCGCATATCCTGAGATAGTCGGGAAGCTTAAATCAAGGAAAAGCTCATCTCCTCTTCTTAGATTATCAAGGTAGTCTGAAGCAGTCTTTTCTGTAAGTTTGGCACCGTTCTTTACCTGATTTTTTAGCCAATAGATATATTTTGCCATATATACACCGTCTCTGATATGAGATTTTTTCATATTTAAAACCTCTATATCATTTTTGATGTTCTTTAGATATGTCACAGGGCTTAATACACTGTAAAGTTTATTTGCATTTTCTTTTTTACTTATTGATATAAATGTCTTATAGCTGACATCAGCCTCATCAAATATTATCTGCTTGTTTTTAATATTTGCAACATTTTCATCAAAGTTGTCATACGGTTTTATATCTATACCGTTTTCATCCAGATATTTTCTCACTTCATCACTAAGTGCCTCTTCTTGAATAAATAAGGTTGCCTTATCACTCTCAAGGATAAAATAAGATAAAAATAAAGGATTGCATTTTATATCAAAGGCTCTAAGATTTGTTAGCCATGCAATATCAGAAAGTGAAGATACTATCAAAAGATCCCTTCCTTTCATTCTCTCTCTTACTTCACTTATCTTTTTTGCCGCCGACTTTCCTGCATACTTTTCTTCCAAAATAAATACCTTTGTATGCGGTCTTTTCGGTCTTTCAGTCCAAACCTCATCGGTTATCTCTTTTCCGATAGCAAGCTTTACACCGTTTTTTACAACCTTTCCTGCAATAACCTTTCCTTCAGAAAAACTTAAAAGTGAGCCGTTAAATCCAAGCACCTCACCGCTTTTTAATTTTTCTTCAAGCAATTCATCTAAAGTAGGTACACCCGGTTCCCCCATTTTCATAAGTGTTATACCGCTATCTTTAAGTTCATTCTCCGCCTGTAAAAAATATCTTCCGTCTGTCCAAAGATATGCTTCTTCCTTCATTACAAGAAGTGTACCTGCACTTCCGGTAAATCCGCTAAGAAACCTTCTGCATTTATCATACTCTGTAGGATATTCACTTTGATGTGCATCAGAAGAGGGGGATATCCATGCGTCTATCCCCTCTCTTTGCATTACTTTTCTTAAATCAACAATTGTCGCTCTCATAATGCTCCTTTCACAATACTTTAAACCGTGTCCGGTCAAAATATTGTATAATCTATTTAGTATTTATATAACCGAACTTTTCCAGTGCATTATAGACTCCGTTATCTGCAATATCATCAGTAACATAGTCCGCATATTTTTTTAGTTCCTCTATTGCATTGCCCATAGCAATTCCAAACCCGCTCGCCTCTATAATTTCTTTGTCATTCATAGAATCACCAAAGGCAACAGTATCCTTGATGTCGATATTGTAATATTTACATAGCAATTTCAAGCCTTCCGCCTTACTTGCACATTTTTCTATAACATCGGCTCCAAACATTCCTGCAAAAAGCGGAAGCTTTAAAGTCGGGAAGTTATCCTCTATCTCCTTTGCGCCGCTTGGCGGACCTACATAAGTAAGCGTCCTTACAGGCAGATCAAACAACTCACTTGGAGGATAAAACTTTCTGAAACTTTCTCCCCATCTCTTCTTGTCATAATCATCTATTACCTTTGCGTTAAAATAGTAGTCCTTATCCTCTAAGGTAAGACCCAGAGCACAGTCCTTGCCTTCTACAAACTTTGCAAGCTTTTTTAAAACATCCTTATCAAAAAAATGTTCATATATCTTTTTTTCGCCTGCCTTTACCAAAGTACCGTTCAGTCCGATTACCGCATCCGGTTTTACTATATCTACAAATTGCTTACTGTCACTGTTTTCAGGATTTCTTCCTGTAGCAAGGACTATGACATGACCCTGATCCTTCAGTCTTTCTATAGCCGAAAGAGCTGAAGGTGTTATCTTATAAGTCTTATGCTCTAAGAGTGTCATATCAATATCAAAACTGAAAATTTTTCTATTTTGCATTATCCAACCTTAACTTAGTGAGATGCCAAATATCTCTTACATATTCTTCGATAGTTCTGTCTGATGAGAACTTACCTGCACAAGCAGTCTGTGTAAGTGCCATCTCCCCCCATCTTCTCCTATCCCTATAGGCTTTTTCCACTTCTTCATGTGCCTTTGCATAGCTTCTGAAGTCTTTAAGAATAAAGTATACATCCGCTCTGTCATGCCCCTGCTTTTTTAGAAGTGAATCATAGATTTCTCTAAACTCCTCTGTATTATTTGGAGAATAGAATCCGTTTACAAGTTGCATAAGTACTGTTCTTATTTCACTGTCACTGTTAAAGATAACCATAGGATCATAACCGCCGTTGTTCTCATAATCTATTACCTCATCTGAAGATAATCCGAATATAAAGGCATTATCTTGTCCTACTTCTTCAACTATCTCTACATTGGCTCCGTCCATAGTTCCTATAGTAGGCGCACCGTTTAGCATAAACTTCATATTTCCCGTACCTGAAGCCTCTTTACTTGCTGTAGAAATCTGCTCACTGACATCTGCCGCCGCAAAGATAATCTCCGCATTGGATACCTTATAATCCTCTATAAATACTACCTTTATCTTGCCGTTTATACTTCTGTCATTGTTGATAACATCCGCTACAGAATTTATCAGCTTGATAGTCTGCTTTGCTCTCCTGTATCCGGCAGCCGCTTTGGCACCGAAGATAAAGGTTCTTGGATACATATCAAATCCGTCATTATTCTTCAGCTTATTATAAAGATACATTACATGCAAGATATTTAAAAGCTGACGTTTATACTCATGTAATCTCTTCACCTGCACATCAAATATGGAATCCGGATTCACATCTATACCGTTATGCTCCTTGATATACTTCACAAGTCTTAATTTATTTTGATATTTAATCTCCATAAACTCTTCTAAAGACTTATCATCGTTAAGATATTGCTTTAAACCTGAGAGTTGAGGTAAATCCGTAATAAACTTGTCACTTCCAAGCTTTTTTGTGATCCAATCAGATAAAAGCGGATTGGCATGTAGCAAGAATCTTCTCTGTGTAATACCGTTTGTTTTATTATTAAACTTTTCAGGCATCATCTCATAGAAATCCTTCAGTTCCTGATGCTTCAGTATCTCTGTGTGAAGCTTTGCCACACCGTTTACTGAAAATCCGGTTACTATAGCCATATATGCCATTCTGACCTGACCGTCATATAGTATTGCCATCTTCTTTTCTTTTTCAGCGGCATTATTTGGATATCTGTCTCTTATCTGCATTACAAATCTTTTGTTTATCTCTTCCACTATCTGATAAACTCTTGGAAGTAAAGACTTAAACAGATCAATAGGCCACTTTTCAAGTGCCTCGGACATGATGGTATGATTGGTATATGCCATACATTTGCTTGTGATATTCCATGCCTCATCCCAGTTCAGACCTTCCTCATCCAAAAGAAGTCTCATAAGCTCAGGTATTGCAACAGTCGGATGTGTATCATTTAACTGGAATACCACCTTTTGTGGGAGCATATGTATATCACTGTGATGTGACTTAAACTTATCAATTGCTCTTTGTAAGCTGGCAGAGATAAAGAAGTACTGCTGCTTTAACCTAAGTTCCTTACCCGCATAGTGATTATCATTCGGATAAAGCACCTCTACAAGAGTCTTTGCAAGGTTTTCCTGCTCAAGTGCCTTTTGGTAATCTCCTTTATCAAACTGCTCCAAGCTGAAGTTTGTGATAGCCTCCGCATCCCATATACGAAGTGAGTTTACCATACCGTTTTCATATCCGAGTACAGGCATATCATAAGGAATTGCTTTTACAGAACCGTAGTTTTCCTGTATAAACTTCTCCTTACCGTTTACATTCTCCACTCTGACATTTCCGCCGAATTTTACTATATATGAATATTCACTTCTCTTTATCTCAAAAGGATATCCGTTCTTAATCCAGTCATCCGGTACTTCTTTTTGATATCCGTTTTCTATTTTTTGTTTGAACATGCCGTAGTGATATCTGATACCGCATCCGTATGCAGGATAATTAAGTGTCGCAAGTGAGTCTAAAAAGCAGGCCGCAAGCCTTCCAAGTCCACCGTTTCCAAGTGCCGGATCGCTCTCCTGATCTTCTATATCTGTAAGGTCAAATCCAAGCTCATTTAAAACCTGTGCCACTTCTTTTCTTGCACCGAGGTTTATGATATTGTTGCCGAGCGCTCTGCCTATCAAAAACTCCATTGACAGGTAGTACAAAATCTTTGCATCCTGCTTATCATATGCCTTATGCGTATTTATCCATTCATCTATAATGGTATCTTTTATGGCATAGGAAAGAGCATAAAAAACCTGCTCTTTACTTGCCTCGTCTATAGTTTTTCTGTACAATACCTTTACATTATCTTCTATAGCCTTTTTTAATTCCTTAGCGTTTATCATCGTAAGTTCTTTTAACCTTTCTTACTTACTCCAAGGGATGTGTGTTCTCCGTTCAAGTTCCAATCTTTAGTATATCCCTCTACATTATTATATATGATTTCATCTGCCAATGTATCATTCTTGATCACAGCTTCATTCTTCTTTATAATCTCAGCAATTCTGTCATTGCCGTTTTGAGAAAGTGTTATATGGTCAACCACCTCAAAACCTGCCTCTTTTCTCATTGTCTGAATTTTAGAAATAAGTTCTCTTACAAAACCCTCTTCTAACAGTGAATCATCAAGTCTGATATCAAGTACAACTGTAACCTTGTTGTCCGCTTCTGTGACGAAGTTGTCATTCTTTACAGTATCAATAAGTAAATCTTCTCTGCCAAGCACTGCCTTTTCACCGTTAAAGTCAAAACTTAAACTTCCTGTTTCATTTAAAGACTTCATAGCCGCATGACCGTCAAGTGAACTTAGTGCTTCCTTTATCTTTCCTAAGAGCTTGCCGTACTTCGGTCCGACCGTCTTTAGTTGCGGTTTGAATGAGTAGCTTACAAACTCCTCAACATCATCCTTAAACTCTACATTCTTAACATTAAGTTCATCTTCTATGATTTCCACATAGAAAGGACTTAGTACATTCTCAGCCTTAACATACATATTCCCGATAGGCTGACGGTTTTTGATATTTGCAGAATTTCTTGCAGCTCTTCCAAGTACCACTATATCAAGAACCTCATCCATACTTACCTCAAGTTCTTTATCTATAAACTCCTCATTAACAGCAGGGAAGTCGGTTAAATGTATACTCTCAGGAGCATTCTTATCAACACTTCTTACAAGATTTTGATAAATCTCCTCCGTCATAAAAGGTATCATAGGTGCGGAAACCTTTGAAAGAGTAATAAGTGCCGTATATAAAGTCATATAGGCATTTATCTTGTCCTGCTCCATACCCTTTGCCCAGAATCTCTCTCTACATCTTCTGACATACCAGTTACTCATATCATCTGTAAAGCTTTGCAGCGCTCTTGCAGTCTCGGTTATCTTGTAGTTGCTCAAATAGTCATCAACTGTTTTTACCAATGTATTAAGCTTTGATAAAAGCCACCTATCCATTACACTTAGCTTATCATAATCAAGGCTGTACTTTGTAGGATCAAAATTGTCAATATCCGCATACAGTACATAGAATGCATAGGTATTCCAAAGTGTACCAAGGAACTTTCTTTGTCCTTCCTCAACAGCCTTGTCATGGAACCTGTTTGGCAGCCATGGTGCAGAGTTTACATAGAAATACCATCTGATGGCATCCGCTCCAAACTTATTGAGTGCATCCATCGGATCTACGGCATTTCCCTTTGACTTACTCATCTTTTGTCCGTCTTCATCCTGCACATGTCCCATTACAATAACATTCTTATATGGAGCCTTATTAAATATCAGTGTAGATATTGCAAGCAGTGAGTAAAACCATCCTCTGGTCTGATCTACAGCCTCTGAGATAAAATCTGCCGGGAATTGTGCCTCAAATTTCTCATGATTTTCAAAAGGATAATGATGTTGTGCAAAAGGCATTGAACCTGAATCAAACCATGCATCAAGCACTTCAGGAGTTCTTCTCATTTCCTTACCGCATTCAGGACAGGTAATTGTAACTGCGTCGATATAAGGTCTGTGAAGTTCTATATTATCAGGACAGTTCTTTGACATTGATTTTAACTCTTCAATACTTCCTATACTGTGCATATGTCCACAGTCACAAACCCACACATTAAGCGGTGTACCCCAATATCTGTTTCTTGATACCGCCCAGTCCTGAATATTTTCAAGCCAGTCACCGAATCTACCCTTACCTATACTTTCAGGTATCCAGTTTATTGTATTGTTGTTTCTTATTATATCCTCTTTTACAGCAGTCATCTTGATATACCATGATTCTCTTGCATAGTAGATAAGAGGTGTATTACATCTCCAGCAATGTGGATAACTATGCTCAAATACCGGTGCATCAAAGAGCTTTCCGTTTTCTTCAAGATCTTTTAAGATAAGCTTATCGGCATCCTTTACAAATACACCTGCCCACTTGGTTTCTTTTGTCAGATTGCCTTGTGCATCTACAAGCTGAACAAAGGGAAGATTATAGTTTCTTCCTATTCTTGAGTCGTCCTCACCGAATGCAGGTGCTATATGTACAATACCTGTACCGTCTGTAAGAGTTACATAGTTGTCACACACCACATACCATGCCTTACCCTTTACATTAAGTTCTCCCCAAAGAGGTTCATACTCTATTCCTTCAAGTTCTTTTCCCTTATAGGTCTCAAGCACTGTATAGTCCTCTTTTAAAACAGTTTCAACCAATGCACTTGCAAGAATATATGTATAATCCCCCTGCACTACCTTTACATAGTCTTCATCAGGATTTACACAAAGAGCCACATTACTTGGAAGTGTCCAAGGTGTAGTGGTCCATGCAAGGAAGTATACATCCTCATTCTTTTTCTTAAATCTTACAATAGCGGATCTTTCCTTTACATCCTTATAACCTTGAGCCACCTCATGGCTTGAAAGCGGTGTTCCGCATCTTGGACAGTACGGTACAACCTTAAATCCCTTATAAAGAAGTCCTTTATCCCATATCTGCTTTAGTGCCCACCACTCGGACTCTATATATGAATTGTGATATGTTACATACGGGTCGTCCATATCGGCCCAGAAGCCTATTACATCTGAGAACTGCTCCCACATGCTCTTATACTTCCAAACCGACTCTTTACATTTCTCAATAAAAGGTGCAACACCGTATTTTTCTATCTGCTCTTTTCCGTTGATTCCAAGTTCTTTTTCCACTTCTATCTCTACAGGGAGCCCATGTGTATCCCAACCTGCTTTTCTTGGAACCTTGTAGCCTTTCATTGTTCTGTATCTTGGAATCATATCCTTGATAACTCTGGTGAGTGCATGTCCTATATGCGGCTTTCCGTTGGCTGTAGGCGGTCCGTCATAGAACATATATGTAGGAGCATCCTTTCTGTCTTCGATACTCTTCTCAAAAATATGGTTTTCACGCCAAAACTTTTCAACTTCTCTTTCTCTCTCTACAAACTTCAGATCTGTAGGTACCTTTTTATACATAAAAATCCTTTCTTTGTAAGCCGGATTATAAAAAAGACCTGTCCCTGTAACAGGACAAGTCAAAAACTTATAAACCACCTTTACAACATACTGTCATATGTGCTCCTATAACGGGGAAACCGGCTCACCCTACTCATATTTCAAGCGGCAACTCGGGAGTGATCTTCATCCATCGCTCCATACCGGTCTTTCACCGTCACCGGCTCGCTGAAACTTCTGCCAAGGACTACTCTCTCCGTCTTCGTCTTTATAACTAGGGATATTATAATCACTTGTAGATATTCTGTCAATGCCGGAACACAAATCACAGCCCGCCAAAATTCCGGAATGAATTTTATATAAAGATTTTAATCTCACCATTACCTATAGTTATTCCTGTCATTCAATTTTTCCTGAATATTTAACAGAAATTTTTAACTAAAATCTTTGTTTTTGTAACCTAAATTTTTTATAAATCTAAGTTCTTTATTATCTATCTATAATTGATTTTATTTATTATTTTTTTATTTTATTTCCATATTATAGACATAATTATTCATTATATTATAAGAGCATTAGCAAATGGCTAATGCAGGTTTCAGAATTACTGGAACTACAAAGCTTTTTCATACTCATACCGGACAGTTCATCTGTCCGGCCCCCCTAAAAATGTTAAACCACCTTTTTCCCGGGTGGTTTTTTTGTATCTTGAATTTGAAACCGAGTTTCTTTATTGTTAGAATTGCAGTATCACTTTGAAAGTACTTTCAAAGATATTTAATCACATAAAAAGGGGGTGTGA
>NZ_GL622296.1:1310413-1354300 GCF_000185385.1 Lachnoanaerobaculum saburreum DSM 3986 | reverse complement strand
TTCTCTCTTAAAATCCGATATTAAGTCAGTACCCTTATTATGCCGTCATTGCAAGCTTTCCGTCTACAACCTGAATAACTTTGGTCGGGCATTTAGCGGCACATTTACCGCAGTTAATACATTTAGAATAATCTATAAGTGCCACATTTCCGTTCATATGGATTGCATCATCTTCACAAGCCCTTACACACATAGTACATGCGATACATCCCACCTCACATACTTCCTTAACAGCCTTACCTTTATCCTGTGAGTTGCAGTGTACAAATGTAAATGTCTCATAAGGTACCAAATCAATAAGCTTTTTAGGGCAGGCATCCACACATTTACCGCAGGCAACACATTTATCTCTGTCTACAAGTGCAATTCCGTCTACTATATGGATAGAATCAAACTCACATACCTTCACACATGAGCCGAATCCCATACAACCGTAGCTACAGGCTTTGCCGCCCTGACCCGGAACATTCATAGCGGAATTACAATCCGTGATACCGAAGTAGGTAAAGTTTTGTTTTGTCTTATCACAAGTTCCCTTACACTTTACAAATGCAACCTCTTTTACGGCTTCACCTGCACTTACTCCCATGATTTCACCGATAACGGCCGCTACAGGAGGTCCTCCTACAGGGCATTTGTTTACAGGAGCTTCACCTGCGGCAATAGCCTTTGCAAGACCGTCACAACCCGGATAACCACAACCGCCGCAGTTATTTCCGGGCAAAGCCTCTCTTACCGCTATCTCTTTTTCATCTACCTCTACTTTAAACTTCTCACTGGCAACTCCCAGTAAAAGACCGATAAGAATACCGACTATACCGACTACAGTCGCCGCAATAATCACACCGTTCATAAATTTTCTCCTATTTGATAAGTCCTGAGAATCCTGTGAAGGCAATAGCCATAAGTCCTGCCGTAATAAGTACAATAGGCATACCTGACACTGTGTGAGGAATATCATTGTTCTCAATCTTCTCTCTTACACCTGAAAGTAATACTATTGCCAAAGCAAAACCGCTTGCAGTACCGACACCATATACCAAGCTCTGTGCAAAATTGTACTCTTTTGCAACATTGTCAAGAGCCACACCAAGCACAGCACAGTTGGTTGTAATAAGAGGAAGGTATACACCAAGTGCCTCATACAGTGAAGGCATATTTTTCTTCAAAACCATCTCAACAAACTGTACCAAAGCTGCAATAACCAAAATAAACACTATAGTCTGCAAATACTCAAGATGCAGAGGTATCAAAATATGTGCATATATAAGACTTGCCGCCATACTTGACAGAGTGATAACGAAGATAACCGCTGCACCCATACCTACAGATGTCTCCGTCTTCTTTGATACACCGAGGAAAGGACAAAGTCCCAAAAATCTGCTAAGCACTACATTGTTTACAAGTGCCGCACTAACCAAAAGTAAAATCAGTTGAGCCATTATTTACCCTCCCCTGCATTTGCATTTTCTTTTGCAGCCTTTGCCTTAGCAAGAGCCTCTTCTTTTTTCTTCTTTGCTTCAAGTTCTTTCTTTTCAATATCCTTATCAATAGTGATATGGTTTTCAAGCTTAGTCTCACCAAAGCATGCCGCACAGTTACCGCCACATGCCATCTCTGATGTATTGCCTGTATTTGTAGCACTTGGAGCTTTAAAATGATTTTGCAATGCCGAAAGCAGTGCAAGCACAAAGAATGCACCCGGGGCAAGTACAAATATGGAAATTCTATATCCGTCAGGAATAATTACTATACCGTTCGGAAAATCCGCCGCCGGTAAAATTCCTTTTAAGAAAGTACCTCCACCTATAAGCTCTCTTACAAATCCTATACATGAGAGTGAAATTGTGAATCCGAAACCCATTCCAAGTCCGTCAAAAAATGACGGGATTGCCGGATTCTTTGATGCATAACTTTCAGCTCTACCAAGTATAATACAGTTAACAACTATAAGCGGTATATAGATACCCAGTGACTTATAAAGTTCAGATGTATAGCCCTGCATTAAAAGCTGTACCACTGTAACCAAAGATGCAACGATAACTATAAATGCAGGTATTCTCACTCTGTCAGGTATTATATTTCTCATTGCAGAGATAATCAAATTTGAAAACATCAAAACGGCTGTTGTAGAAAGTCCCATACCTATAGCATTGACTACAGATGTAGTAACTGCAAGTGTAGGACACATACCCAGCATCAGAACAAAGGTAGGATTTTCTTTGAATACACCGTTATAGAAACGTTCTAAACTCTTGTCCATATTTCCTCCTTATTCCAGTATTGAATTAAAGTAAAGTGCCGCATTGACAGCATTTGTAACAGCACTGCTTGTGATAGTGGAACCGCTTATAGCAGAGATTTCATTATCACCGCCTGCACTTCCCTTTACAAGCTTAAACTCTTTTGTATTCTTATTTGCAAACTGAGAGTAAAAATCCTTTTCACCCGCTCTCATACCAAGTCCGGGTGTCTCAGCCAGTGTAAGGAATGTAATTCCTACTACCGTACCGTCAGATTTTATACCTACAGAGAGCTGAACCGTACCGTTGTAGCCGTCTTTTGATGTAGTTGTGATAACCCTGCCGACATTGTTTCCCGATTCATCCTTTGCATCCACAACTTCATCAATATTTACATGACCGAAGCCCTTACCTAATATTTCATCTGCAGTCTCTGCAATTTTTGATGTTTCGGCATCGTTTGCCTCAAAGTCCTTTGCTTCCGGGAATACCACCGCATAAGCTTCATTCTTTGCGGCCTTTGCAGCCGCAGCTATAGGTGCTTTTGTAATATCATATACAAAGCCAAGTATCAGACCTGAAATAAGAGTTATAGCAAATAAAATAATCGCATCTTTTATAAATCCTGATTGCTTTTTCATGCTTTCTTTGCCTCCCTTCCGAATGCCTTCGGTAATGTCGCCTTCTCAAGTAGAGGTGCAACTATATTTCCGATGATAATTGCATAGGAAACTCCCTCCGCATTACCTCCGAAAAGTCTGAACAGTCCTGTCAATATGCCTATAAATACAGCAAAATAAACCTGTCCCGTCTTTGTGACAGGAGTGCTTACATAGTCCGTTGCCATAAAGAACGCACCGAAGATAAGTCCGCCGCTAAGCACATGGTAAAGTACTGTTGTAGAATTGTGGTCGCCGAAGATAAATACAAATACGGCTACTGTTGCAATATATATAAGAGGTATTCTAAGAGAAATAACTTTTCTTACCACAAGGTAAAGGGCACCTATAAGAAGTGCAACAGTTGAAACCTCTCCTATTGTTCCGGGTATTCTACCAAGAAAAATATTTAAAAGATTGTACTGATCAAGTGCTATTTTTATACCGTTAGCTCTTAAAAATCCAAGCGGTGTAGGTGTTGATGTTGAATCAAACTTAAGTGCCGCAGAGCTGAAATTTGTCATAGCTCCTGCAAATGATATAAGTAAAAAGCATCTGGCAGCCAGTGCCGGATTCATAAAGTTCTGTCCAAGTCCGCCATAGAGCTGTTTTACAACAATTATTGCAAATATACCTCCAAGTACCGGCATCCATACAGGAATCTGTGGCGGCATATTGAGGGCTAATATAAGTCCTGTAACTACGGCAGAAAAATCCCCTATAGTTATAGGTTTATTCATAAGTTTCTCATATAAATATTCAGAAAGTACACATGCAAGAACCGTACATATAACAACTATAAGTGCAGATATGCCGAATTGAAAACATCCGAAAGCCAATGTCGGAATCATTGCAATACAAACATCCTTCATGATAACAGCGGTAGATGAATTATCTCTTACATGAGGAGATGATGAAACATTAAATTTACCTGCCATCATTTCACCTCCTTTTTTGCCGCTGCGGCTCTTCTCTTTGCCGCCACAGCCTGACGCATATATTTAAATCCTTGTGTAAGAGGCCTCTTTGCCGGACATACATAGGCACATGAACCACATTCCACACATTCCATACCGTTTAATTTCTCAAAGCCTTGTGTATCATCCGCCAATGCCTTTTCCATCATAAGTACCGGAACAAGAAAACTTGGACAGGCATCAATACATCTTCCGCATTTGATGCAAGGTGTTTCAGGATTATCTTCCACTTCATCATTTATAAATGTTGTTATAGAAGAAGATGCCTTGGTAACAGGTATATCAAGTGTAAACAGTGCCTGACCCATCATAGGACCGCCTGAAAGCACCTTTCTGGGTTCTTTCTTAAAGCCGCCTGCCGCCTCTATAAGTTCCTGATAGTTCATACCTGTTCTAACCTTAAAGTTTTGCGGTGTTGTAACGGCATCACCTGTTATAGTAACAATTCTTCTGATAAGCGGTGTTGATTTTGCCACCGCATTATAGATAGAAATAACAGTATCTGTATTGTCTACTATGCAACCCACATCTGCCGGCAACTTGCTTGAATTTAACTTTCTGCCTGTACATGCATAAATAAGTGAACGCTCACCGCCTTGCGGATACTTTGTATAAAGCTCCACCACCTCTATCTTAGACTCGTTTTTTACAAGTTCTCTCAGCTTTTCAACAGCTTTCGGCTTATTGTTCTCAATGCCGATAATCCCCTTTGCATTTGGAAAAAGCTGAAGTATGATCTTCAGTCCTCCGATTATTTTTTCAGGTTCTTCCATCATAAGTCTATAGTCACTTGTAAGATACGGCTCACATTCCGCACCGTTTACAATGATATAATCAATCTCATTTTCATTCTTTGGTGAAAGCTTTACATGTGTAGGGAAACCTGCACCGCCAAGACCTACTATACCTGCCTCTTTCACTATATTCCTGATTTCGTCCTTGGAAAGCTTGGTATAATCTTTTCTTTCTCCAAAACCCTCTACAGTGCGGTATTCTTTATCATCCTCAATGATAATAGAATTCACCATTGAACCGTTTGCAACCCTTCTTGGCTCAATTTTTTTAACTTTTCCGGACACCGAGCTTACTACATTGGCTGAAATAAATCCACCCGCCTCTGCAATGATTTGTCCGACCAGTACTTCATCTCCGGCAGCTACCAAAGGCTTTGCCGGTGCACCGATATGTTGAACCAGCGGAAAAACCATCTCGCTACCCTTTGGTTGCAGCACTGTTATAGGGTGTTCCATCGAAAGTTCTTTACCTTCATACGGATGCACACCACCGATAAATGTAGCTAATCCCATATTTTTCTCCTCTTCTTATTCAGGTAAATAAAATGTAAATTCAAAGCAGCATAAATAATGTCAACTTATAAGCAAATTGTTAAAGCGAACCATACTCTCTTAAAACACAAATAAACCAAGAAACAAGCACAAATTCTTAGTTATTTGGTATACTGCCGTCTAAAGCATTTTCTCACCCTCATTTTTCTTTATTATACCACATTTGTACAAACTTAAAGACGATTTACAAGAATTTATATTGCATTTTTTTGCATACATTTTTCAAAATTATATGGCAGATGTATCTATTACAAAATATTATGTAACATAAATCTATATATCACTTCTTTACTATGCTACACTAAGTCTATAATTTTATACAGATAATTTCAATCTAAATAAAAATAATATAGCAAAAATATTTTTTTGATAAATAAAAAACTATCGCCGAAATCTTTCCTTAAAGCGATAGTCCTTATTAATTACATCTTATCCGGTGCCTCTATTCCAAGTAAGTTTATAGCAGATTCAAGTATCTTTTTTGTCAAAAGAATTGTAGCAAGGTAACCTTTCTTCTTTTCCTCATCACTTTCCGAGAGTATCTTTATCTCATGATAGAATGAGTTAAATGTATTTGAAACCGAATATATAAACTGACATATTTTATGCGGAGCAAGCTCAGTCCATGCCGCCCTCATAATCTCATTATATCCTGCAAGTTCCATATAAAGCTTTTTATGAATATCCTCTTTTGGAATTGTCAAATCATTCAGACTTACCTTCTCATTACCGCTCTCATAATATTTTTCAAGAATAGACTTTATTCTTACAATTGTATAGAGAATATACGGTCCTGTATTTCCTTCAAATGATGTAAATCTGTCAATATCGAATATATAATCTTTTGCAGCCTGATTGCTGAGATCCGCATATTTTATAGCGGCAAGCCCTACAATCTTTGCCGTATTTCTTGCTTCTTCATCTGACACTTCATCTCTGGTTTCTTTTATCTTTGCAAAAACCGCATCTTCAATATCTTTTATAACAGTTTCCAGACGAACCACTCCACCGTCTCTGGTCTTTAGAGGCTTTCCGTCCTTTCCGTTAATTGTACCGAAACCTATATACTTAAGCAAATGGTTATCCGGTACAATACCTGCTATTTTTGCAACTCTGAAAAACTGTGTATAGTGAAGCTCCTGTCTCTTATCGGCTATATAGATATACTCGTCAGGTGAATACAATTTTTCTCTTTCAATCAGTGTACCGAGGTCTGATGTTGCATAAAGTGCCGCACCGTCAGACTTTCTGATAATACAAGGCGGCAATTCTTTCTTATCTCCATCCATTGCTATGTCTACTACCAATGCACCCTCTGAAACTCTGGCTATTTTTCTATCCTCAAGATCTTTTATCAGATCCGGAATATAAGGATCCGCATCCGACTCACCCTTCCAAAGATCAAAGTCTACAAGTAATGAACCGTAATTTTTTTTCAAATCCTCTATAGACAGATTCATAATATGCCGCCATATAGCTCTATACGGTTTGTAGCCGTTTTGAAGCTCCAATGTGGCTTCCTGCGCCCTTTGCCTAAAGCCTTCATCCACCTTTGATTTTTTTGATGCCGCCGGATATAATTCTTCCAAATCATTCAATGTAAATGGTGCCTCTTTTGGGAATTCGCCATCATAATTTTCCTTGAAATACACAAGATCAGGCTTTCTTTCTCTAAGTTCTTCTATTATAAGTCCTATTTGAAGTCCCCAGTCGCCAAGATGTACATCCGCAATCATTCCATTGCCGAAAAACCTGCCCATTCTCTTTAAGCTCTCACCAATGATTGCAGAACGCAGATGTCCTATATGAAGCGGTTTTGCTACATTTGCACCGCCATAGTCAATGATGATTTTCTTTGCCGGACTGTCAAACTCTATTCCATACTTCGGTGCATTTGACATATCCTTAATATATTTTTCTATAAAGGAATTGCTGATATTTATATTTATAAATCCCGGCATAACAGCCTCAATTTTATCAAAACTGTCACTTTCTCTTAGCAGTTCTACAACCTCATTTGCAATATCAATCGGTTTTTTCTTAAATACCTTGGCTGCCGCCATTGCACCGTTACACTGATACTCACAGAGGTCAGGTCTGTTTGAAATATTGACCTTGCCATACTTGTCATCATCATACAATTTTGCAAAAGCAAATTTAAGTTCATCTGAAATCAACTCTATAATTGTCTTCATACTTCTCCACTTATTTATCTTAATATTCTCAAAAATCTTTATTAAAGCTGTCCGGCTTAAATATTACAAAAAAGGACGGTCCTAAGACCGTCAAACATTAAACCGTTAAACTCTTGACAGATACTCACCTGTTCTTGTATCAATCTTAATCTTATCACCAAGATTTACAAACAACGGAACATATACAGTTGCACCTGTCTCAACTGTAGCCGGCTTGGTCGCACCCTGTGCCGTATTTCCGGCAAATCCCGGCTCGGTATCTGTAATCTCCAACTCTACAAACAGCGGCGGCTCTACAGAAAATACATTGCCGTTGAATGAACATATCTTAACCATTTCATTCTCTTTTACAAACTTTAATGCATCCCCGACCTTGTCCTTATTAAGCGCTATCTGGTCAAACGTTTCTACATTCATAAAGTTGTACATATCACCGTCTGCATACAAATACTGCATATCGGCTCTGTCTATTCTTGCCTGTGGGAATTTCTCAGTAGGTCGGAAAGTTCTCTCAACAACGCTACCTGTGATTACATTCTTAATCTTTGTACGAACGAATGCGGCTCCCTTTCCCGGCTTAACATGTTGAAACTCAAGTATCTGAAAGACCTGACCTTCCTCAATCTCCAATGTCAAACCATTTTTAAAATCACCTGCTGAAACCATTTATATCTCCTCCTAAACTTTCATGCGATACTCACGCTATTCTATAACAATTTTTAATTCAAATCAAGCAAAAATTTACTGCCGACAGGCATTCTTTACTATATACTCCATAGCCAAAGTGTATCCGTCAAGTCCAAGTCCCGCTATCTGTCCGCTACATACAGGTTGTGTAAGAGACCTATGCCTAAACTCTTCTCTCTCGGAGATATTTGATATATGTACTTCTATCTTTATACAATCAAGACTCTCAAGTGCATCTCTTATTGCCACACTTGTATGTGTGAAAGCTGCCGGATTTATCACTATTCCTTCTACCTTTTCAAAATATGCATCTTGAAGTTTATCAACTATCGCCCCCTCATGATTACTTTGAAAGCACTCCACATCCACTTTAAGTTCTCTTGCCTTTTCTTCAATCATCTGTATAAGATAATTGTAGTCCTTGTTTCCATAGACTTCCCTATTTCTAATACCGAGAAAGTTCATATTTACACCGTTTATCACTAAAATTTTCATTTCATTCTCTCTCTTAACTTTTCTACAAGCAAAAGCCTTACTTTTTGTATTATATTTTTATTTACCTTAACATTGTTCCATATCTCAAAGCTTGCAACTCCCTGTAATATAAGCATATCAAGTCCGTTAATACATTTTTTATCTGCATTACGCATATTTTTAATAAATTTTGTCTCAAAAGGTGTATAGATAAGATCGATACCGCAATCACATTTTTTATAGAACTCGTCAATTTCTATTATACATTTATCTACATTCGGATACATACCTACATCAGTAGTTTGAAATACAAAGTAATTGTCATACTCTAAAAGACTTATATTTTGCTTCAGTTCGTCCAATGCAATGACTGATATATATTTAAAAGTATCACAAACCTCTTTTTTCAGTTCATTTGCTCTGTCAACATTCCTGTTTATTACAGTAATGGACTTGGCTTTTTCTTCCACCGCCAGATAAAGTGCCGACTTGGCCGCACCGCCTGCACCGAGCAGTATCACATTTTTATCTTTGATACTTAACCCGTTATTTTCTATACTGTATTTTAATCCCAGAATGTCGGTATTATATCCCTTATATCCTTCTTCCGTCTTTAATAAGGTGTTTACAGCTCCGATTTTTTTTGCTCTCTCATCTATATCCTTTACTATATTTAACATATCCTTTTTAAACGGAATAGTGACATTTAATCCCCTTATTCCAAGCAGATAAGCACCGTCTGTCGCCTCTTTTATATTCTCTTTCACATGAAATGCCATATAGCTCATATCGATATTCATCTCTTTTGCCAGAGCATTTTGTAAGATCGGTGACAAACTGTGTTCTATCGGATTTCCCACAATACCATATACACCTGTACTTGCACTAATCATAATTTTTCCTTTTTTCTACAGCTCTTTTATAAAAGAACAATACAATTCTTTCAAGATATCTTTTCAAAACTATCTGTATTTCCTCTTTCGGACTTATAGGATCTACAAGTATAGAATAAACTCCCGCACTGTTTGCTCCCCAGATATCTGTAAAAATCTGATCTCCTACAAAAGCGGTCTGAGTATCTTTTACCTCAAGCAACTCCATAGCTTTTTTGTATCCTCTTTTTGAAGGCTTATTTGCCTTATAAATATATGGAGAGTCCACCGTCTGTGCAAAAGGCAATACTCTTTCTTCTTTATTATTTGATATAAGGCAGGTCTTAAAGCCTATATCTCTTAAGTTCTTAAAAAAAGCAACATTTGAACTGTCCGCCTTTGTTCCATGTGTGGTCAAGGTATTATCTATATCAAAAAGTATTGCTCTGAAACCTCTGTCATACAGCCCTTTGTAATCTATATCATATATATCTTTTTTATACAATCTTGGAAAAAGTTTATTCATAAATATCATTTCTTTAATAACTTTGTGATTTCATCCATAAAAGTACTTACATCTTTAAACTCTCTATATACAGATGCAAATCTCACATAGGCGACCTCATCCAGATCTTTCAGTCTTTCCATCACAAGTTCACCTATAGTTTTTGTAGGTATCTCACTTACTTCCATTGCATAGATTTGATTTTCAATATCATCTACAGTCTTTTTTATTTCCGCAGTGGATACAGGTCTCTTATGGCAACTTTGTATGATTCCTGCTTCTATCTTTGATCTGTCAAAATTTTCTCTGGATTCATCCTTTTTTATTACCATAAGAGGTATTGTCTCAAGCTTTTCATATGTGGTAAATCTCTTGTTACAGCTCTCACACTGTCTTCTTCTCTTTATTGAAGAATTGTCATCAGCCGGCCTGGAGTCAATCACCTTGGTATCCTGTGCTTGGCAAAACGGGCATTTCATACGCTTATCCTTTATATTTTAAAATTCATTAATTCCATTACTTCCATCATAGTCAAAAACACCTTCATCATATTTGTAAGGCAAACTGTAGTAATCATTGTAATAGTCAAGTGAGTCATTGTCATAATCAAAATAGTCAAATATACTGTCATTATCATAATATCTATAGTCGCTGTCATACGAATCCATAATATAGGCAGCTAAATATATTGCAGTAATTATTGAAAGTACAAATCCTACTATAGAAAGTGCCAAACCCACTGCCGCCTTAGTTTCCGTTCCGTTACCGTTTCTTGTGGACAGTATAAACAATACCACCCCCGCTATTCCAAGCGGAAATCCAAGGCACATACAACATAATACACAACTTAGTATTCCCACTATCAAACATGCTACCGAATATTGTTTTTCCAATATTTATCCTCCTTAAATAAAATCATTCAAACAAACAGAACCGTATGGTCTTATCTTCATCTTATATGAAGAACCCTCACCTAAGAACTTATCCATATACGCAACATACTCATCACTGTACTTTTCCGGCACCATCGCCATGATAACTCCTGCAAATCCTCCACCATGTACTCTGGTTGCACCTACATTTTTCTCTTTCAAAAATCTCTCTGAAAGTGCAAGTGCTACAGTGATACCCTGTTCGTTCGGTGCGGCATTTGTATATACATTCTGAAGATATTTCCATGATGAATTGCCGCTGTCTGTAATATTCTTTAAAAAGGTATCAAAGTCATTATTTATCAATGCCTTTACCTCATTTTCCACTCTCTTATTTTCATCAAAAAAATGTATACTTCTAAGCACCGCTCTGTCGCCGGCATACTCTCTTAGTTTCGGTAGATTATTATAAAATTCCTTTTCATCCACCTCTGACAATGTCTTTTTGTTAAAGTACTCCGCCACTTTCTTCATCTCTGCCGGTATAGATGAATAGTCTGCCGAAAGATCCGCGTGACCTCTTCCTGTCTGAACTATAATAAGATCATGTTTTGCAGCTCCAAAGTCAAAATCTATCTCATTAACCTTAGGCATATCAGGATTTTTAAAGTCAATACTTATAAGCCCCCCATAGGCACAGCACATCTGATCTAAGAGTCCGCTTGCCTTATCCCAGTAGTGATTCTCCGCATACTTTCCTATATATGCATAATCTGTCTTTGAGAGCTTTCCGTCATTGAACAATGTATTTATTATCTGACATATAAGAGTTTCAAAAGCGGCTGATGAACTTACACCTGCACTTGAAATAACATTGCTTGTAATATATGCATCAAATCCGCCTATATCGGCTTTTCTTTCTTTAAAGCCTGCCAAAATACCTTTTAATAACTCTGTTGTACCTGCTTTTTCCATTCCCGGTGCTATATCATTTATATCTATCTTAAACTTTTGTGAAAATGATTCACTTACAATATTTACAAAGTTTGAATCATTATAAGTTGCGGCGGCTATACAGTCAAGATTGATGCTTCCGCCAAGTACTTTGCCGTTGTTATGATCTGTATGATTTCCGGAAATCTCCGTTCTTCCCGGAGACGAGAACAGTTTAACATCTTTTTTGCCGAACTCTCTTACAAATCCCTGTAAAACATTTTCATATCTTTTTAAATTATTCTTAACTCCCTCCCTAGTATATAATTTTCCCAATATTTCCTGACCTTTACTCTCTAATGCATACTTTGTTTCAAGTAAATTCATAATCACCTCACCAAGTATTAGTAAAACAAATCTTAAACAAATCTATGTTTTCTAAAATTAGTTTATCATAAAATCAAAAAAAGTACACAATTTATTATTGTGTACTTTTTAATTTATCCTACAGCAATGACTATACCTCCGTCACCTGCATACATTGTTGCAACTCCCGCACCGTTTACAATCTTTATATCTTTAAACTTGTCAGACTCACAAAAAAGCTTTGCAACATATTCTCCTCTCTCCGGATTATTTATATGTGTTATACAAACCGTCTTATCATTTGCGTTATCTCCCGCTTCTTCTACAGCTATCTCAACCATCTTTGCAAGTGCCTTTTGCATACCTCTTTGTTGATCCTTTTTTATTATTACACCGTCCGTTGCACCCATTATAGGTTTTATATTGAGTGCTGATGCTATAAATGCGGTTACCGCTGAAAGTCTTCCGTTTTTCCTCAATGTATCAAGAGTCTCAATAACAAAGTATGTCTTCATCTCATCTCTAAGTTTTGTGATTCTCTTTGAAATCTCAGCAAATCCAAGTCCCTGCTTACACAGTTTATCAAGTTCCAACATCAGTCTGTACTGCCCTGCCGAAGCCGACTTTGAAGAAAGCACCAAAATATCCTTGTGATCATGCTCCTCTTCAAAAAGTTTCTTTCCAATCTCTGCACTTTGATAACTCCCGCTTAAGTGTTCTGAAAGTGTTACCACAAACACCATGTCCACATCACATTCCATAGCCTCTTTGAAAGCCTCAGGCGAAGGACAGGCACTCTTTGCACCCGCCTTAGACCGGGCCATCCTTCTTATAAAGTCTTTTTGGTCAAATTTATCATCATCTATAACACTGTAATCCCCGATTTCAAGTGTGAGCGGAACAATGCTTATATTCTCATCCTTCTTCAGATTATCATCCAAATCGGTACAACTGTCCCCAATCAATCTATATGTCATATTTTTTAACTCCGTTTAATGTAGTTTTAAAAACTACATTCATTATAATTATATAGCCTATATAAGTCAAGTATAAGTAAAATGTGCGTTACTTTTATCCGGGTGTTTTTATAAAACAGCTTGATATTTTACCGCTATATGGTA
Organism: Lachnoanaerobaculum saburreum DSM 3986; assembly: GCF_000185385.1. Lineage (GTDB taxonomy): Bacteria > Bacillota > Clostridia > Lachnospirales > Lachnospiraceae > Lachnoanaerobaculum > Lachnoanaerobaculum saburreum. Next base: position 1,341,050 of record NZ_GL622296.1, on the reverse strand, counting down.
GAATCTTTAAATACATAAAGCCACATGCTTTATGTAAATTATTTTACAAGAGGTTTGACAAAATGAAATTAAGTGCAAGAAATCAATTCAAAGGGATTGTTACCAATGTTAATGAAGGTGCTGTAAACGGTATCGTTTCAATTGAAGTAAACGGTGAGGTTGTTTCATCTACTATTTCAATGAATGCCATCAAGGAATTAGAGCTTAAAAAGGGAGTTGAGGCAATAGCCGTTATCAAGGCTACTGAAGTTATGATTGCAACAGAGCTTCCAAAGATATCTGCAAGAAATAAATTCAAAGGTACTGTAAAAAACATTCAGGAAGGTGCTGTGAACGATATGGTAACTCTTGATACAAAACTTGGTGCGGTTTCTTCTACAATCTCAAAAAATGCTGTGGAAGAGCTTGAACTTTCTGTAGGTAAAGAGGCATATGCTGTTATTAAAGCCACTTCAGTAATGGTAGGTATTGAATAAGTGTTATTTTTAAAAATGGGTTGCCACATTTGTGACAACCCATTTTTTATTTAAGCTTCAACATAAGCTCATTGCTTCTCTTTATAAATGCCGACATTCTCTCAGGCGAAAGAGGACTGTGTGATATTGAAGCCATATCATAAAGTTGCTCACAAATCATATCAAAATACTCTTTGTGACTGTCTGATAATAACTCTTTTACAAGCGGATGATTTGCATTAAGCACCAATGTTTCACCTTCACCTCCGAACATAGAAAGGTCCGTTCCCATCATACCGTACTGCTTCATCATCTCCTGCATTCTTCTGCTCTCTTCAGATACCGTAATAACAGAAGAGATCTCATCATTTTTTAGAAGCTGTACAGATACCTTAAGCTTGTCATTGTGAAGTGCGCTCTTTACCTTCTCACATAGCTCATCATAAGCCTTCTTTGATTCCTCACTTATATCTTCACTTCTCATATCATCGCTGACATCCGAGTCAATTCTAAGGAATTTTACATCTCCTCTCTTCATTTCAAGAGTTGATATAAAAGGCACATCAATACTGTGTGGAAGCACCACCGCATCCTTACCGGCAGATTTGAATATATTTACATACTGGCTCTGCTCTTTTACATCATTGACATAGAAGATATCCGTCTTTGACTCTTCCTTATCTTCCACCTTACTTTCATCAGTATCGGATTTTTTATCTACAGAATCTTTTTCATTCTCAGACTCACCGGACTTACTTTCTTCAATAAGTTCATTAAGTGTAAGATATTTGTCGTTTATATTTTTGAATAAAATATAGTCCTCCACCTTTTTACCGAACTTCTCATCCTTTAGATAGCCGTATTTTATAAACGGAGCTATATCATCCCAATACTTCTCATACTTATCTCTTTCAGTCTTACACATTCCTGAAAGTTTATCTGCCACCTTCTTTGCAATGTACTCTGAAATCTTCCTTACAGAACCGTCATTTTGCAGCGCCGACCTTGATACATTCAGCGGAATATCCGCACTGTCTATTACTCCCTTAAGTAACAGTAAGAACTCAGGAATAACCTCTTTTATATTATCGGCTATAAATACCTGATTGTTATAGAGCTTTATAGTACCCTCTATAGAGTCATACTCACTGTTTATCTTCGGGAAGTAGAGTATACCCTTTAGATTGAACGGGTAGTCCATATTTAAATGAATCCAAAAAAGCGGTTCCTTATAATCCATAAACACTTTTCTATAGAACTCAATATACTCTTCATTGCTGCATTCATTAGGATGCTTTGTCCAAAGCGGATGTATATCATTGATTGGAACAGGACGCTTTACTATCTTCACCTTTTCCTTTGCAGGTTCCACTTCCACAACTTCCTTGGTTCCGTTCTCTTTTTCCTTTTCCTCAGTCTTTGCCGGCTCTATAATATTCTCTATTACTGTATCACTGTCTAAAAGCTCTGAACTTTCTATTATCTGTGTGGCCGCATCCGCATCAATATCCTTTAGAAAAATCTCTTCAGGCATAAAGGAACAGTACTTATTCAAAACTTCTCTTACTCTAAACTCATTTGCAAATTCATGACAGTTCTCATTGAGATAGAGTGTAACGGTTGTTCCCCTTGTGCTTTTTTCTCCCTCACCCATTTCAAACTCAAGTCCGCCGTCACTTTCCCAGTGAACCGGCTTTGAGCCTTCTTTATATGATAAAGTATCAATACTTACTTTATCCGCTACCATAAATGCGGAATAAAATCCAAGGCCGAAATGACCTATTATCTGTTCTTCATTTGCTTTATCCTTATACTTTTCTATAAAATCAACCGCACCTGAAAAAGCGATTTGATTTATATATTTTTCCACTTCTTCCTCAGTCATACCGATACCGTTGTCACTAAAGCGTATAATCTTTTGCTTTGGGCTGATCTCTACCTCAATCTTATACTTCTCATCCTGAGGCTTTGTAAACTCACCTGCAAGACTTAACTTCTTAAGCTTTGTTATTGCATCTGTTGCATTTGATATTAACTCTCTTACAAATATATCATGATCTGAATACAGCCATTTTTTTATAATCGGAAAAATATTTTCACTGTTTATTGATAAATTTCCCTTCTTCATATAATCACCTCTCAAATAAATTAGCAAATGTTTCCCATTTGCCTGATATATCTATTATAACCGACAAAATACAAATGTCAACAAAAATTAGCACTCAAGTAACTCAAGTGCTAATAGTTTTAATTTTATTCAACTAATTTATCAAGCTCTTTTACAGATTCTGTTTCACTTGCTATCGCATGGCTTGCTTTTGCGGCATACTGGTTTACCGCACCCTGTGACTTCTTTATATTTTGCATTGTTCCCGGTCCTGCAACACAACCTCCGGGACAAGCCATACCCTCAAGAAGATATCCAGGATACTTTCCCGCCTTTGCCATCATGACCATCTTTCTACAGTCAACCAGTCCTTCCGCATTCATAACCTTAACTTCTCTGTCAGGATACTGTTTCTTTATAACACCTACAACAGCCTTTGCAACACCTCCCGCTACAGCAAAGTTCCTTCCGGATGTGGAAGCGTCATTGACACCGTTCGGATCTTCCTCAAGGTTTTCAATATCTATATGCTTGGCATCAAAAATTCCCGCCATCTCCTCAAATGTCAATACAAAGTCCACCTCACTTCTGACCTCTGTCCACATAGCCTCAAGCTTCTTTGCCGAACATGGTCCTATAAATACAACCTTTCCGTCAGGATGATGTTTTTTTATAAGTCTGGCTGTCAGTGTCATAGGTGTCAGTGCCATTGATATACAATTTGCCTGATCCGGGAAAACTTTCTTTGCCATCAATGCCCATGAAGGACAACATGATGTACCCATAAACGGCAGTTTTTCAGGAACCTCGGTAAGGAAATCCTCAGCCTCTTGAGTTGCACAGAGGTCTGCACCTATTGCAACTTCAAATACATCCGCAAATCCAAGTGCCTTCATAGCTGCACGAAGCTTTCCCGGAGTAACCTTAGGTCCGAACTGACCTACAAATGCCGGAGCAATTGCAGCATATACTCTCTCTCCGGACTGGATGGCTCTGATAGTCTGGAAAATCTGTGACTTGTCGGAAATAGCTCCAAACGGACAGTTTACAAGACATTGACCACAAGATACACATTTATCATAGTCAATATCCGCCTTGCCGTTTTCATCGGAAGAAATAGCATCCATACCACATGAAGCCGCACATGGTCTTGTCTGTATTATAATCGCATTATATGCACATACATTTGCACATCTGCCGCATTTAATACATTTTTCCTGATTGATACTTGAAAACCCGCTCTCCTTATCAATCTTTACCGCACCGGTAGGACATACCTCGGCACATGGATGTGCCAAACAGCCTTGACAACCGTTGGTTACATAGACTCTCTTTTCCACACATCCATGACAAGCAAATTTTATAATATTGATCAATGGTGGTGTATAGTATGTTTCAGCTTTATCAGCCTGCTCTATGCCCTCAGAAAGCGGAGCATGATTTGCTGCACTTCTATAAGGCAATCCCATTGCAAGTCGTAACCTTTCTCCGACTATAGCTCTCTCCAAGAAAACATTATTTCTAAAATTTCCAACCTCACCCGGAATTATCTTATACGGAAGTTCCTCTATTCTCTTATCCACAGGCCATTCTGTGTGATATGCCATTCTGGCAACTTCCCTAAAGATTCTGTGCCTTATTTCCTGAATTCTTGTTTCAACACCTCTCACAATATTCCTCCACTAAATAAATCCTTTGTTTACAGACAGTATACCGGTTGCAAACACTAAGATATATAAACCGCAACCGATATAACTATCCTTTGAGCAAGCATATTTTACTATATTTAAAAAATAAAATAAAGGTAAGGTCGTTATTTATTTAGCAATTCCATGTTTTTTATAAGAAACAGATAAACTTGAGCAAAATAAAAAGACAGGTTGTAAAACCTGTCTAAAACGCTTGTACACTATAAGTTATAATCAATATAATCAAACTTAAATAATCTTTATTAAATAATCTTTAATTAATCTTCTTTCTTCTTTGTAGCTACTACATAAGCGCCACCTGCTGCTGAAAGACCAAGTAATGCGGCATAAAGTCCCATTGCTGAAGCATCTGCTGTCTTTGGAACGTTTAATTTACCACGCTTAGCTCCTGTAGCATCTCCCTTTGTTGAACCGCTACCGTTAGGACCTGTAGGACCTACGTTTCTTGTAGTGTTCATATTAGCTGTATTAGAGTTATTTGAGCTTCCGTTTGGAGCTATATTGTTTGCACCCGGTGCTGTTGTAACAGGCTTTGCTGCTCCACCTCTGTTTGAGGAGCCTGAGCCTGAGCTGCTTGAAGATCTGCTTCTTGAACTTGTATTTGAACGAGTTGCTATAGAAGGTGTTGAATTAGATCCTGTAGCTCTTTTTGTATTTGGAGTAACTAAAGTCTTGCCAGGTATAATAATCTGTGAAGGCTCAGCAAAAGCCACGATACTACCTGAAACTAAACCAAATGTTAATCCCACTGCTAACATACCTTTTTTAATGTTTGATAAACGCATGAATGATATCTCCTTTTGTATAAACTTTATTTTGTTGAAAGTAATATATCGCTATATTTAAAAAAAATCAAGTGTTTTATTTAATCCGTAACATTATAGTAAGAATTCTTACATTAATGCTTCATATTCTTTACTCCGCATCACCGTCAAGTTTACCGGCTCTGGCTTCCACTTCTTTCTTTTGTATATCACCCGGTGTCTGCTCATATCTGGCAAACTCATAACTGAATACTCCCATACCTCCTGTCATAGAACGAAGATCCGTATTGTATCCATATAACTCAAGCATAGGCACATCCGCCTTTATAATCTGCTTGCCATGGTTAATAGACTCCATACCCAGCACTCTGCCGCGTCTCTTATTCAGATCACCCATAACATCACCTGTAAACTTATCAGGTACCACTACACTTAATGTATATATCGGCTCCAACAATACGGGAGCGGCCTTCATAAATCCGTCCTTAAATGCTATAGTTGCCGCCATCTTAAATGCCATCTCGGATGAGTCTACCGGATGATATGAACCGTCTAAAAGTACCGCCTTAACACCTACTACAGGATATGCCGCCAAAGGTCCCTTAACACAGCACTCTGCAATACCCTTTTCAACTGCCGGGAAGTAGTTCTTCGGTACCGAACCTCCAAATACGGTCTCTTCAAATATATACGGCTTTTCAAGATCTCCTGAAGGCTCAAAACTCATCTTTACATCTCCGAATTGCCCATGTCCGCCTGACTGTTTCTTATATCTGCCTGCTGCCTCCACCTTTTGTCTGATAGTCTCTTTAAAAGCTATCTTAGGTCTTGAAAGCTCTATCTTTACCTTATATCTATCTAAAAGTTTGCTTACTATAATTTCAAGTTGCTGATCACCTATTCCATATATAAGAGTCTGTCTGTTTGCAGTATCATTGACCTGCTTTAGAGTTAAATCCTCTTCCATAAGCTTTGACAGACCTGAAGAAAGCTTATCCTCTTCACCCTTATTAGCTATTTTATATCTCATACATGTATATGGTGATGAAATCTTCGGACCATGATACAGTATAGGGGCGCTCTTTAATGCAATGGTATCTCCTGTAGTTGTAACACTAAGTTTTGCCATAGCACCGATATCACCTGCTATAAGCTCAGGTACCTCTATAGCGCTCTTACCCCTAAGCACATATATCTTGCCCGACTTTTCTTCCGTTTCTTTGCCTACATTGTAGATAACACTGTCCGGCTTAAGTGTGCCTGTGCATACCTTAACCAGTGAATATTTTCCGATAAACGGGTCAACTATTGTCTTAAATACTCTTGCAGACAGTGATACATCTTTATTATACTTTGCTGTGAAATGTTCGCCGTTGCTTACATCCACACCTACACATTCCTTAAAATCCGGTGACGGGAAATACTTTTCAATAGCCATCATAAGTGCCTTAAATCCTTGTGCATCGATTCCTGAACCCATCATAACAGGCACTATATCTCCGTTGCAAATATTGTCCTTGAGTGCTCCCGAAATCTCTTCATCACTGAAGCCTTCACCTGAAAGATATCTTTCCATATACTCTTCACTGGTCTCGGCAACAGCCTCCATAAGTGCCTCTCTTGCAATCTTAAGGTTTGCCTCTACATAATCAGGTATCTCACACTCAACATAATCTGACAGATGTGTAAATCTTCTGCCTTTCATCTTTACAACATTTACAAATCCTACGAACTTCTCATTCTCTCTGATTGGAAGGTGGAAAGGTGCCACTTTTCTTCCAAAACGTGTCTCAAGCTTTAAAAGCAGTTCACGATAGCTTGCTTTGTCATCATCCATATTTGTTACAAAGAATATTCTGGGTAATCCGTATTCCTCACAAAGCTCCCATGCCTTTATGGTGCCTACCTCGATTCCTGCTTTACAGTTGACTACAATAACGGCGGCATCTGCAGCTGATACAGCTTCTTCAACCTCACCTACAAAGTCAAAATATCCCGGAGTATCCAAAAGATTTATCTTTATACTTCCGGAATCACCCTCATATTCAACCGGAACCAAAGAAGTACTTATGGAAAAACCTCTTTTTATTTCTTCTTTGTCATAATCGCTTATGGTATTTCCACTTGAAATACTTCCCATCTTGGAAATATTTCCCGCTACAAAGCTCATAGCCTCTGCCACTGTAGTCTTACCCGAGCCTCCATGACCAAGTAATGCAACATTACGAATTTGTTTAGTTTCATAAACCTTCATAAGAGAATCCCTCCTTTTTAGTCAATAGACTTTCTGATAAAGATATTTTACTAAACATATATTAAAATTTCAAGTTTTATATTCAATTTATACAATGTATTTTGCAATTTTTTTGTAGTTAATTTGTAATAAATTTTTATAATATTTTTGTATAAATAGACTGTTTTAGTCAAGATAAATAGTTAATAATATTTAATATTTTTTATACTTTAAATCGTTAAAGTAAAATTGTTTGACTATTACATTCAAATGTAATAGACTTCATATGTCGGACTTAAGATACAATATATATGAACGGAGGATTATGAAGTACAATAATATAGCCTTTATAGGATTCGGACTTATAGGCGGCTCTATAGCAAAAGCGATAAAAAAATACGGTTTGGCATCAAAGATCTGCGCCTATTCAAAGAACAGCGCTGAACTTTTAAAAGGAAAAAGTGACGGAGTTATTGATATTATTTTAAATAATATAGATGCTTCACTTTCAGAATGTGACATTATCTTCTTATGTACTCCTGTGGATTTTAATGAATACTATCTTGAAAAGATAAAACCCTATGTGAAAAAAGAAAGTATTGTCACTGATGTCGGTTCCACCAAATCATCCATTCACAGACTGGCAAAAAGACTTGATATGGAAGATGTTTTTATAGGAGGTCACCCTATGGCAGGTTCGGAAAAAACAGGCTATGCGGCATCCGATGCACTGCTTTTAGAAAATGCCTACTATATGATTACACCTTCATCAAAGACTTCCAAAGAAAAACTTGATATACTTACAGATATTATCACAAAGATAAAGGCAATTCCATTTGTGATAGACTGTCAAAAGCATGACAGTGTAGTAGCTGCTGTCAGCCATCTGCCACATATACTTGCAGCGACTTTGGTAAATCTTATAAAGGACAATGATTACAGTGATGAGGTAATGAAAAGAGTTGCAGCGGGAGGATTTAAGGATATCACAAGGATTGCATCCGCCTCTCCTATCATGTGGGAGCAGATATGTATGTTAAATTCACAGCCTATAAATATGATGCTTAGAAAATATATCGATATGTTGGAGGATGTCTACTCACATCTGGCCGACAAATCGGGGCTGTATATTAACAATATGTTTGAAAAATCCGGTGAGTACAGAAACTCCTTTGATTCAAACAGCCGTGGTGTCATTATTTCAAAGCATGATATAAGTGTACATATACAGGATAAGCCGGGTGCAATATCCGTTATTTCCGCAATACTGGCTGCAAACTCCATAAGTATCAAAAATATAGGCATCAATCACAATAGAGAAAAGGGCGAAGGTGCTTTAAATATCTCATTCTATGATGCGGACTCCTGTGAAATGGCAGGTAAATTGTTAAAAGAATATAATTATATAGTACTATAAAGGAGGCAATATGATAAAAGGCAGATTAAGGGTTCCCGGAGATAAATCAATATCACATAGAGCTGTAATGTTCGGTTCTATAGCTAAAGGAACTACCTATATAAAAGGATTTTTGACAGGTGCCGACTGTATATCCACTGTTTCAATATTCAAAAAGATGGGAATTAATATAGAACTTAATGATACATCAGTCAAGGTATATGGAAACGGACTTTATGGTCTGAAAAAACCGAAAGAGATACTTGACTGCGGTAACAGCGGCACCACTACAAGACTTGTAAGCGGTATACTCTCGGCACAGGAATTTACATCAGTGCTTACAGGTGATAATTCCATACAAAAAAGGCCTATGAGCCGAATAATCACACCACTTTCTATGATGGGAGCAAATATAACAAGTAATAACGGATTTGCACCGCTTACAATAACAGGCAGTAAGCTTCATGGAATAGAGTATAAATCTCCTGTTGCCAGTGCACAGGTAAAATCCGCAATACTTCTTGCAGGTCTATATGCACAAAGCCCTACTACTGTGACGGAACCGGCAAAGTCAAGAGACCACACTGAACTGATGTTAAAAAAATTCGGTGCAAGCCTTACTTCCTCTAAAAACAGTGTTACTGTAAATCCATGTAATGAGCTTTTTGCAAGTGATATAGCTGTGCCGTCCGATATCTCTTCTGCGGCATTCTTTATGGCAGCCGCAATACTGGTTCCCGGTTCCGAACTGGTGCTTGAAAATGTAGGTATCAATCCCACCAGAGACGGTATTATAAGAATACTAAAAAAAATGGGTGCAAATATTGAAATAATAAATCATACAGATGCTTTTGAACCTGTAGCTGGTATTTCGGTATCATATTCCAAGCTTCATTCAACCACTGTTGAAGGAGATATAATACCCACACTTATAGATGAACTTCCTATACTTGCGGCCATTGCCTGTCTGGCTGAGGGTACTACTGTTATAAAAGATGCCGGGGAACTGAAGGTAAAAGAATCAAACAGAATCCATGTCATGTGTAATGAACTTTCTAAACTTGGTGTGGATGTGGTAGAGACTGAAGACGGCATGGAAATTACCGGCACAAACAAGCTTTGTGGGAATGTTACCATAGCTACACATGATGACCATAGAATTGCCATGACTTTTGCCGTTTTAAATCTGGTATCGGACGGAGAAATAAGACTTGATAATAAAAATTGTGTAGAAATATCATATCCTGAATTTTTCAATGATTTGAATAAAGTAAATGTATAAAAAATGCCGTCAACAATAGGATTTACAATATCCTATTGTTGACGGCAATAATTCCATTTATTTTTGATGTCCGAAAATCATTACCACATAGTAGTTACCGTTGCTGTAATAATAGCCGACTCCCGCATATATTGTAGAAGCCGGAAGATTCTCAATATAGCCCTCACTCTGTAACATCAATTCATTGTGTTTTTGTGAATTCTTAAATGAGTTTATCTTCATATCTGTAGATGCGGAGTTATCCATTGTGATTATCTCAGATAAACCTTCATAACGGTCTGTAATATTATTTACAGTAAAAAACTTCTGTCCGTCAGGTCTGGTATGTGAGAATGATGTTGCGGTTTCTTTTGCTCTTTGCTGTGCCGCAATCATAAGTTCATTACTTACCGCCATCTGTGGAAGCCCCTTAGACTTTCTGTATTCATTAAGTTTCAGGAAGAGATCCGCTCTCTCTCCTGAGTTCTCACCGCTTATTCCCTGTGCTACACTAAGTCCGGCTTCTCCCGACTTAGTCATTACAACTCCGTTTTGTGTCCATGCACCGTCAGCATTCAGATCATATCCGTCAGGAGATTTTGTATTCTTAAGCATTGCACTGTATGGAAAGCTTTTATTTCTTCCGTCATTAAAGAAATATGATTTACCGTCTATCCATTGCCATCCTGTAAGTGTATAACCGCTTGAATTGAAATAATACCAATTTCCGTCAATATTTCTCCACTGTGATACCGGATATTTATAATCATCTGTCAGATACCACCAGCCATTTGAATCATGCTCCCAGCTTGCAGCATATGCAGCTGCCGACATTCCCATACTCATACTGAGTGCGGCAGCCAAAACAACTATTCCTCTTTTCATCTTTCCTCCTAAATAATTTTAATACAATATTTCAGTCATAAAATATATTTTACAGATATTAATTTCTTAGGTATAATACGACCGGTACCGGATTGCCCGGCACTTTAATATATTACATATTATGGCTTTATACAATCCGATTATATCAGATATATAACACATTTCATAGTGGATATTTATATATATCTTAGGATTTTAATTGTAAGATATATACAAAGGAAAGGAAATATGAGTCAAGAAAAATTTGATTTGGAGACTGCACTTAAAAACCTCAATACCGATGCCGCTCCTCAAAAAAGAAATGGAACTGTAAAAAAGAAGAATGCCGTTAAACTGAAAACAGACTACAGATATGAGGCCTGTAATGACTCTTTCCCATGTGCAAGCTGTGGAAAGATGATCATGCCTGAAGGTGCAGGTACACATCATAGAAATCACTGTCCCTACTGTCTGTCTTCCGTTCATGTGGATGTGGAACCCGGAGACAGAAAGAGTGATTGTAAAGGTATTATGGAGCCTATTTCTATCTGGGTTAAGGACAAGGGGGAATGGGCTATTGTTCACAGATGTAAAAAATGCGGAAAGCTTGGCACAAACAGGATTGCAGCAGATGACAATCCCCTGCTTTTAATGTCAATAGCGGTAAAACCGCTGGCATCACCACCATTTCCTCTGCATTTATTGGAGGATGTTATAAAAAAATAATCAAATATGGCAAAGACCTAAAGCGGACTTTGCCATATCTTTTATACTTATTCAGTTACTTCTTCTTTTCTGATTTCCTTTGTTCTTATCTCCTTACAGATCATATCTACAAAGTCTGAGAGTTTCTTACTTCCCTCATCACCTGCAAATCTGCTTCTTACAGATACACTTCCCTCAGCCTCTTCCTTCTCACCTACTACAAGCATATATGGAAGTCTTGAAAGTCTTGCATCTCTTATCTTAAAACCGATTTTCTCTGTTCTTGTATCAACTGTAGCATCCACACCGTTTTTCTTAAGTTCTTTCAAAACAGAATTTGCATAGTCTGCATACTTATCAGATATAGGCAGGATTCTTACCTGTTCAGGACATAACCATGTCGGGAACTTACCTGCGTACTTCTCAATAAGCCATGCAAGTGTTCTCTCATAGCACCCAAGTGATGTTCTATGTACAATATACGGTCTTACCTTTGCACCGTTTTGGTCAATATAGTAGAGGTCAAAGTTTTCTGCAATTGCGGCATCAAGCTGAATTGTAATCATTGTGTCCTCTTTACCATATACATTCTTTGCCTGAATATCAATCTTCGGACCGTAGAATGCAGCCTCACCGTCAGCCTCTGTAAACGGAAGTCCTTTTTCAACAAGAATATTTCTAAGTGCAGCCTGTGTACCTTCCCAGTAAGCCTCATCTCCCAGATATTTTTCCTTATTGTTCTTATCCCATTTTGAAAGTCTGAATGTCACATCATCTCTAAGTCCAAGTGTCTCAAGTACATATATCGCAAGGTTCAGGCAGTTTTGCAGTTCTTCCTCGGCCTGATCAGGTCTGATTACATTGTGACCCTCTGAAATAGTGAACTGTCTTACTCTTGTAAGCCCATGCATCTCACCTGAATCTTCATTTCTAAAGAGTGTGGATGTTTCACCCATACGGTAGGGAAGATCTCTGTATGACTTTTGTGTATTCTTGTATACATAGTACTGAAACGGACAAGTCATAGGTCTAAGTGCCAGTATTTCACCGTCATGTTGCGGGTCTCCTAAGATAAACATACCGTCCTGATAGTGATCCCAGTGACCTGAAATCTTATATAAATCCGACTTTGCCATAAGAGGTGTCTTTGTTCTTACATAGCCCCACTCATTGTCCTCCAGATCCTCAATCCATCTTTGAAGTTTTTGAATCATCTTTGTACCCTTAGGTAACATAAGCGGCAGTCCCTGTCCGACTACATCTACTGTAGTAAAGAGTTCCATCTCTCTGCCAAGCTTATTGTGATCTCTAAGTTTGATATCCTCAAGGTGCTTTAAATATGCTTCAAGTTCTTCTTTTGTATTATAAGCTGTACCGTAGATTCTTTGAAGTCTTGCCTTATTTGAATCACCTCTCCAATATGCCATTGATGATGAAACAAGCTTAAACGCCTTTATATCCTTTGTCCTTTGAAGATGAGGTCCCGCACAAAGATCTGTAAAATCCCCCTGCTTATAGAAAGATATTTTCTCGTCTTGCGGTAAATCTCTTATAAGTTCTACCTTGTACGGCTCATTTTTTTCTTCCATAAACTTGATTGCTTCTTCTCTCGGAAGCTCAAATCTCTCTATAGCCTCACCTTCTTTTATAATCTTTTTCATCTCGGCCTCAAGCTTGTCAAGATCATCTCTTGAAAACGGCTCATGCTCAAAATCATAATAAAAGCCCTCTGCAATACTTGGTCCGATAGCAAGTTTTGCCTGTGGAAAAATTCTCTTTACAGCCTGTGCAAGCACATGTGAAGCAGTATGTCTTATAACCGAGAGTCCTTTTTCATCCTTTAATGCGATAAGATTTAATTCACAGTCACTTTCTATTTCATCTCTTAAATCACAAATTACACCGTTTACTTCGCCTGCTACTACACTCCTTGCAAGCCCCTCACTGATATCCCTTGCTATATCAATAATACTTCTCTTACTCTCATACTCTTTTACCGAGCCGTCCTTTAATGTTATCTTCATATTTCCTCCATTCAAACTATAAAAAATCGCCCTTAAACTCTCGTTTAAGGGCGATTTACGCGGTTCCACCTTAATTCGGATATATAATATCCCTCATTTGATTATAACGGAATCACCGTGCTTTATTAAAGCCACTCCGAGACGGTCTTCACATACAAATCCATAAGTTGCTCTCAGCCTCCAACTCTCTCTGTAAATTCAATATATGCTACTCTTCTCTTCCTCGTTTATGCCAAATATAATATTACTTGATTTTACCTTTGTCAAGCATTATTCAATCTTTTTCGCTTCTAAATCCTCTAAATATCTAAGCATTCCCTCTACAGCTATCTTAGCCTGACCTACCGCATCTACTACAGTTTTTGAACCGAGTACCACATCACCTGCCGCAAATACACCTTCAACAGTTGTCATACAGTTTTCATCAACTACCAAAAGACCCTTATCAGATGCTTTAAGTCCGGGAGTTGTAAGTACAAGCTTATTCTTCGGCCCGTTACTTACAGAAATAATTGTAGAATCGGCATCTACATAGTCAAGATCCTTTTCATATCCGACTACATTGTTTTCTTCATCAAATATGGCAGTCTTAAATACAGGTCCGTCATAAGTGATAGACTCTATAGCTTTTCCGAAGATAAACTCCGCACCCTCATACTTTGCAGACTCGATTTCAACCGAGTTTGCTGCAACTCTTTTGCTTCTGGCATAAAGCCTGACAGATCTTGAACCTCTTCTTAGAGCCGTTCTGGCAACATCCATTGCCGCATTTCCCATTCCGATGATTGCAACACTCTCACCAAGCTTATGTCCGTCAGGATTTGCAAGATAGTCAACACTGAAATGAACATTCGGCAAACTCTCACCTGCAATACCCAGAGTCTTTGCTCTCCATACACCTGTACCGACAAATACAGCCTTATATCCGTCTCTAAAGAGATCCTTTATCTCTAAGGCACCGCCTACAGCGGTATTATTTCTTATCTTGATGCCTATCTCTTCCATTTTGTCATAGTATCTCTTCATCAGTGACTTTGGAAGTCTAAAATCAGGAATACCGTACTGAAGTACTCCACCGATGCTGTTTTTCTCATCAAAAATAGTTACATCATAGCCTTCCTTTATCATCTTGATGGCTACAGTCATTCCTGCGGGACCTCCGCCTATTACGGCAACCATAATATTTTTTCTCGGTTTTTTTACAAACTCCATTCTGTCAAGATAGAAATCTGATATAAACCTTTCTATATCACAAAATCTGACCGGATTGTTCTTTCTGTTCATTATACAGTTCCCAAGACATTGAGCTTCATGGTCACAAACTATTGAGCATACAAGCGATAACGGATTATTCTCAAAAAGAATCTCACCGGCTTCCATTATCTTTCCTTCCTTAAAAAGTGATATTACCTGCGGTATTGATGTTGTCACAGGACAATGCATACTACAGAGCGGCTTCTTACACTGCAAACATTTATTTGCTTCATTTACTATATGTAATCCCATTTTTTACCTCTTACTTCTATATACTTCATAAAGATGGGTTAAGTTTACAGTGTTAAATCGGATTTTTCAATAAAGTATCTGATAAAATACAAACTTATTCTTCATCAAAATATTTTTTAAAACATCTGAAAGTCTCTTCGCTGATATAATGCTCTATTCTACAGGCATCTTCTATAGCGGTATCCTTACTTACCCCAATCTTTTGTAAAATTCTGCCCAGTACATTATGCCTTTCCAGTGTAGACCTCGCAATCTCCATTCCCTTGTCGGTAAGTGTGATATGTCCCTCATTATTTACCTCGACATATCCGTTCTCCCTGAATTTTTTCATCTGTTCACTTATAGTAGGCTTAGAGTAACCCATCTCTCTGGCAATGTCCACCGCTCTTACAACACCGGTTCTGTTTTTTAATCTGAGAATAGTCTCCAAATACATCTCAGCAGCCTCTTGTATAACCATATATCCTCCTTATTTATAATACACAATACTGTTTAAACAACATTATACCTAAAACCGGTATAAAAATCAATTGTTTACAATTGTTCGTATATTTTACAAAAACGGACATCCTAAGATGTCCGAATACAAATGCATTTTCTAGTTTTCAGGCAACAGATTTGTCATGCTTGAAAGTGCTATACCCACTGTAGATGCATTATGAAGAAGTGATGATGTTCCGGGTGCCAGTATACCGAGTATACCAAGACCTATCAAAGAACCGTTAAATCCCATAATGAATCTGAAGTTGGACTCAACACGCTTTGTAAGCTTGTTTGAAAGCTCCTTTAATTTTACAAGTTCATTCAGATCATCTGCAGAAATACATACATCCGCAATTTCTCTGGCAATGGCTGCACCTTCACTGATAGCGATACCGCAGTCGGCGGCTGACAGAGCCGGTGAATCATTGATACCGTCACCTATCATTATTACGGTTCTACCCTTTGCCTTCTCTTTTTCAACATAACTTGCCTTATCCTCAGGCAATACTTCCGCATAGTACTTATCTACACCCACTTCTTTTGCAATCGCCTCGGCGGTATATTGATTGTCACCTGTCATCATAACAGTCTTTTTAATACCAAGTGCTTTTAACTTCTTTAATACATCCTTAGCTTCTTTTCTAAGCGGATCTGCAATCTCAATAATAGCCGCAAGCCTTCCCGCAATAGCCATAAACAGATGTGAATATCTGTGGTCAAGGTTCTCAAGCTTTCTTTTTGCATCTTTACTGAGCTGTGCCTTTTCATCTTCAATTACAAAATGATAACTTCCTATTACAACCTTATCACCTTCAATTGTACTTGCAATACCATGTGCAACAACATACTGAATTTCAGAGTGCATCTCTTTGTGGCGTATTTTTCTCTCCTTGGCCTCTTTTACTACAGCATTTGCAATAGAGTGCGGGTAATGCTCTTCAAGACAGGCGGCAATCTTTAACAACTGATTTTCATCATCTCCGTCAATTGCAATGATTTTTTGTACCTTCGGACAAGCATAGGTAAGTGTACCGGTCTTATCAAATACAACGGTATCCGCTTTGGCTATCGCCTCCATAAACTTACCGCCCTTTACGGTTATCCTGTCATTTCCCGCCTCTCTCATCGCTGAAAGTACTGCAAGAGGCATAGACAACTTAAGCGCACATGAAAAGTCAACCATAAGCACTGACAACGCTCTTGTTATATTCCTTGTAAATAAATATGTAAGTCCTGTTGTAAGAAGTGAATACGGTACAAGTCTGTCGGCAAGTCTGTTTGCCATATTTTCAGTATTGGATTTAAGCTTCTCACTGTCCTCAATCATAGATACAATCTTGTCATATCTGCTCTGACCGTTTGTAACGGTTGCTCTAAGCAGACATTCACCCTCTTCCACTACAGTTCCCGCATATACTCTTGAACCTGCTCTTTTTTCTACCGGAACGGACTCACCTGTAAGTGATGCCTGATTTAACATTGCTTCACCGCTTACCATATCGCCGTCAAGCGGTACTACATTACCTGTATGTACTCTGATAAGATCACCTGTCTTTACATGTGAAATAGGTACAGATACCTCTTCATTGTCTGTAACAAGCCATACCTTATCCACATTAAGTGACATACTTCTTGCAAGATCGTCTACAGACTTTTTATGTGTCCAATCCTCCAACTCATTACCTATATCAAGTAAAAGCATCAAAGAACCTGCTGTTGAATAGTTGCCCTGTACGATAGATATTGCTACCGAAAGAGCGTCAAGCAGATCAACCTCAAGCCTCATCTTAACAAGGCATTTAATTCCCTTCCATACAAGCGGAGCCGCCTTAATAACAGTATAAATACTGTTAAGGATATTTGGAAAGAACATCTTTCTCACACCGAAGGATAAAAGCATTCCGACCATTTTCTCTTGAAATTCTCTTGTAATCTGTCTGCCTGAAGTATTCGGCATATTTTCAAGAAGTGCGATATCATTATAGTTAAACTTCTTTAATCTCTTTATAACAGATTCTCTTTTATTATCCTTATAATAAATAGCGACATCACAAGTTCTTTCATATACAATGACTTTTCTTACAAAGTCAAAACCCTCTAAATAATATTGAAGCATATCGGCTTCTTTTATAGTCATTCTCTTTTGAGCCATGCGTACACGCATTCGCTTACTTGACTCATGTAAAATCTTACAATTCACTTTAACCCTCTAATCTATTATACTATTATAATTTAAGGAAGAGTCAGACTCTTCCTTATTATCAAAACTATATTTTCTTAAAAGTTACTGCTATTCTTACTCTTCTATCTTAGCCTCTTCTTCTTTTGCCGCACGCTCTTCATTGATATCCTTAGCCTCGGCTAAAATATCGCTGGCGTTCTCCTGAACACATGAAACTGTATCCATCACACATTCCTTCATACGAAGTACGGCTGCTGTACCCTGTGCATAAGCCTTCTTGGCATCCTTGCTTGAAAGCAATTTAATTCCTGCTGTTCCAAAAAGTGTACCTGCTGCAAATAAACCTATCTTCTTCCAATCAATTAAAAACATATTATACCTCCTAGTTAGCGTTCATTAATATTAACAATTTTATTTTGTAAAATTTACTACGCAGATAATATATCATAAAGTAGTATTCTTGTAAATAGGGAATAGACGCAAAATTTGTCTTTTACCTGCTAATATTGTATTTTTTTAAGTACTTTTTAGTTAGTTTTTGCTAATAGTCAATAAACTTAGTAATTAATCTCTAACTTTTTCTTAAAAATCTCTTGCAATTAATGTTAGCGTATGCTAACCTATAGAATGTATTTTGACATAAAGAAAAGGAGGGGTTGGGTTATATGATGCCTTTACTTATGGCTAACTTAGGCGAAGAATACATAATAAAGCAGATCAACGGACGTGAGAAGGATAAAACCTTTTTGGCGACTCTCGGATTTGTTATTGACGGTAAGATTTCTGTTGTAAATGCCATGTCGGGAAACTTGATAGTAAACGTTAAGGATTCCAGAGTGGCAATCAGTAAAGAACTTGCATCAAAGATTATGGTCTAGTTAGTGTTTACCATGTGAATATTTTTATTTACATAGCAATGGATTTTTTCCATTGTTCACTTTTGAGGTTGCTTTATATTACAGATTACGGAAAGGAGAATGAATGGATACTTTGAAAGATGTAAAAATCGGTGACACCGTCACAGTTGCCAGAGTTCATGGCGAAGGCCCTGTAAAGAGAAGAATCATGGACATGGGTGTTACAAAGGGCACAAGCATACATGTACGCAAGGTAGCACCTCTTGGTGATCCTATTGAGGTTACTGTTAGAGGTTATGAGCTTTCTATTAGGAAAGCCGATGCGGAAAATATTGAAATCACCAGATAAGGAGCTAATATGGCAATCAGAATTGCACTTACCGGAAATCCGAATACCGGTAAAACTACATTATTTAATGCCCTGACAGGTTCCAATCAGACTGTCGGTAACTGGCCGGGCGTTACAGTTGAAAAAAAGGAAGGTAAGTTAAAGGGACATTCAGATGTTATTATTACCGACCTTCCGGGTATTTATTCTCTTTCTCCATATACATTGGAAGAAGTTGTAGCCAGAAATTATATTCTCAATGAAAAGCCTGATGCCGTGCTGAATATAATTGACGGTACAAACCTTGAGAGAAACTTATATCTTACTTCACAGGTTACCGAGCTTGGTGTTCCTGTGGTTATAGCGGTAAACATGCTTGATGTACTTGAAAAGAGCGGAAACAAGCTTGACCTTGATAAAATGAGTGAAAGTCTCGGATGTCCTGTTGTAGAGATTTCCGCACTTAAGGGTACAGGAATTATGGAAGCTGCCGAAAAGGCTATTTCACTTGCAAAGAGTCATACTCTTCCAAAGGAGCGACATGTCTTTGATAAAAACGTTGAAGTAGCTGTAAAGGATATTATTGCACTTTTACCAAGCAGTGTACCTGATCTTCAAAAGAGATGGTACGGTGTTAAGCTTTTCCAAAGAGATGCAAAGGCTATTGAACAACTTAATATATCAGATGACACACTTAATAAGATTGAAAAGATAATTACAACTTGTGAAGATGCTATGGATGATGAAGCCGAGAGTATTATCACATCCGAGAGATACAACTATATCTCAAATGTAATTGCAAGCTTCTACAAGGTTAAGAACAAAGATTATGTGAGTGTTTCAGACAGGATTGATAAGATCGTTACAAACAGAATCTTAGGTCTTCCGATATTTGCAGCCATCATGTTCTTGGTTTACTATATCTCTATTACCACTATCGGTACAGGAATGACCGACTGGGTAAATGATGAATTGATCGCAAACATTATACAGCCGGGCATTCAAGGCTTTTTAGAGTCTGTGGGTGCCGCCGAGTGGCTTGTAGGACTTATTGTAAACGGTATTGTAGCCGGTGTAGGTGCCGTTCTCGGTTTCCTTCCTCAGATGCTTACACTGTTCTTCTTCCTTGCTATATTGGAAGGTTGCGGATATATGGCAAGAATCGCCTTCGTTATGGACAGAGTATTCAGAAGATTCGGTCTTTCAGGTAAGAGCTTTATCCCGATTCTTATCGGTACAGGTTGCGGTGTTCCTGGAATTATGGCTTCAAGAACTATTGAAAGTGAACATGACAGAAGAATGACGGTTATTACAACCACATTTATTCCATGTTCTGCAAAGCTTCCTGTTATAGCACTTATATCAGGTGCATTGTTTGATAACTCCCCGTGGGTTGCTTCATCAGCTTACTTTGTAGGTATTGCCGCTATTGTCGTCTCCGGTATCATGCTTAAGAAGACCAAGATGTTTTCAGGTGATCCTTCACCTTTTGTTATAGAGCTTCCTGCATACCATATCCCTACAGCAGGTTCCGTAATCAGATCAATGGCTGAGAGAGGAACAAGCTTTGTTAAAAAAGCAGGTACAGTCATCACTCTTGCCACTATACTTGTTTGGTTTTTAAGCTACTTCGGCTTTGTAAACGGTGCTTTCACATATCTTACAGAAGAACAGATGGATGTATCGTTACTTGCACATTTCGGTAATACTTTTGCCTGGATTTTTGCTCCTCTCGGTTGGGGTACATGGAAGCCGGCAGTTGCAGCTATCACAGGACTTATGGCAAAAGAGAATGTCGTAGGTACATTCGGTATTCTATACCATGTTTCAAATTTTGATAAAGATACAGGTGAGGGTATCTGGCAACTTCTTAGAGCTGACTACACTCCTCTAACGGCTTACTCATATCTCATATTCAACCTTTTATGTGCTCCTTGTATTGCAGCGATGAGTGCTATCAGAAGAGAGATGAGCAGTGTAAAATGGTTCTGGACTGCTGTAGGATATCAATGTGGGTTTGCATATATAGTCGGAATGATTATATATCAGATAGGATCACTTATAATTACAGGTAAGTTCGGTATCGGTACAATATTCGGATTTATCGGTATTATTGCTATTATTTACGGTCTTGTACGTAAGCCTTATGAAGAGAGACATCCTGAACAAAAGGCAGGTGCAAGAGCATAGTTGTTTTACTAAAGAAAGGAGAACATTATGGCAGCAACAGTTATTATTTCAGCTGTATTGGTCGGTGTGGTAGGTCTTATTGTAAGAACTATATACAATGATAAGAAAAACGGAAAGTCATCCTGTGGAGGTGGCTGTGGCGGTTGTTCAGGCAGCTGTCATCACTAAAAAAATTAAGAGTCGCAGCAAAAGCTACGGCTCTTTTTTATTTCCAAGTCTTATATCTTCTATCTGCTGTTTTAACTCACCTTCCAGTGAATCAAAAAGCCTGTTGCTTACACTTTGTTTTTCTATATGTTCTTTTCTGAAGTTTTCTTTTGTCTCTTCAAGGTCACATAAGAACTCTCTTGCCGATATAAGTATGGCCCCCTTGCCCCTTATTATAATCTGTTCAATACCGTCAGATGTTGCTACAGTTACATCATATTTTTTTATCATCTCATGTGTGGTCTTTTCAATATACTGGTCCGCAGTTTCGGCAGTCTTTGTATAGACTACATATACTCCTGAAAAATTCAGCACCTCTGTAGGATGATTTTTGAGTCTATAGGCATCAAAAACAAGTATTATCTCATAATCCTTATATGCCTTATAGTCAATCAAAAGCTCTAAGAGTCTGTCTCTTGCCGCGTCAATATTTGCATCCGCCAGTTCACTAAGTGACTTTGATGCAAATATAATATTGTATCCGTCTACAAGCAGATAGTGTTTTTTCTTCTCTCTTTCCTTATATATATATTCTCTTTCAGTTGTCTTCTTAACAGGGGCATCCCGGTCTCCTATTCTCGGAGTCACCTTGCCGTATGTTCTCTCAAAGATTGCCATCAGCTCTTCACTGTCAGCCCTAGCGGCATCATAGGTGGAGCGAACAGTTTCTATTCTTTCTTCTTCTTTTACAAGCTCAAATCTTTTAAGCGGCAGATGCATATAGTTAAAGACTTCACTCCAAGGTACTATAAAACCCTCACCATGTGAAGCAAATACAGAATCCGGTGTATTCTTAACATCAAACTCAGGATAATAATTATACTCTGCAATAACCTCATCTGCATTGTGACATGGCAAAAAACCTCTAAGGCTGAATGCAATCCGACCAAGCCCCTTAGTATAGGATAAAAGTACACTTCCGTAGTTTTGGATATTAACAGTGGGCGCAAATCCGGTTACACTTAGTACATTTGTTCCTTCATAACTTATCTTTTCGGCATTCATATTGTTCAGGTCGTTTAAAAGTCTGCCAAGATTCTCTATAGGGATATTTATTTCAAAGTCATAGTATGGTTCCAGCAATATGGATTTTGCATACATAAGTCCATGCCTGATTGCTCTATGTACCGCTTCAAGAAAATCTCCGCCCTCAGTATGCTTCTCATGTGCTTTCCCCGCAACCAAAGTAAGCACCACATCTGTAAGCTCACTGCCTGTAAGCACACCCTTAAACTTGGAGTTTTCTACAATATTTCTTATCTGACTTTGATAGTTCTTTGGCAGTTCATCATCAGATACATCATTTTTATATACTATACCGCTGCCACTCTCGCCTTGAGAGATTAGTATATGTACCTCGGCATAATGCTTCATAGGTTCAAAATGCCCTACTCCTTCAACGCTTCCCACTATGCTCTCCTTGTAGATAATACCTCCGTCTACAAGTTCACAACCTATATGAAGCCTCTCATTTACAAGGTTCTTTATAAGATCTATCTGAACTTCTCCCATCAGATTTACCTTAATCCTTGAAAGTGCCTCATCATACTCCATTCTTATCTCAGGTACTTCATCAAATATCTGTGCAAGCTTCGGATAGATTTGATTTATACCGACAGTATCCGGAAATATCATATTGTAGCTTAGTACAGGCAAAAGTTTTGATACAGGTTTTTTTATATTGCCGAAGGTATCACCAGCATGTGATTTTGTAAGTCCTGTCACAGCCACAATATCTCCCGGATTTGCTACATCAATTGCAGCATATTTTTCGCCGTCATACACTCTTATCTGATTTATCTTTTCATCATTTAGAATGTCCTTTACATGAAGGCTTCCACCCGTCAACTTTATAAACGAAAGCCTGTTTCCGGTCTCATCATATTTTATCTTATATATTATTCCGGCAAGCTCATCCGGATAAGTCTTTTCCTGTATATACTCTTTTATAAAGTCAAGTATACCCTCTATATTTATAAGCTTAAGAGCTGAACCGAAAATAACCGGAAATACCTTTGTCGACTGTATACATTCTGTTATATCTTCCTTTGTTATTTTCTCACCTTTAATAAACTTTTCTATCAAACTTTCATCACATGCTGCCACTTCTTCCTCAAGCATCTTTTTATCTGCCGAAAAGTCCACTACATTGTTTGAGAGTGACTTTTTCAAGCCTTCCATTACCTTATCTTTATCAAACTTATCACTGTCTGTCTTATTTACAAAGATAAGTACAGGTATATTTGCCTCCTTCAACAGTTTAAAAAGTGTATGTGAATGTGACTGCACCCCTTCACTTCCGCTTATAACAAGAATTGCCATATCAAGTACGGATATACATCTTTCCATCTCCGCACCAAAATCAATATGTCCCGGAGTATCTATAATGTTTATATCCATATCTCCTATCTTCGTTCTTGCAATCTTTGAAAAAATGGTTATACCTCTTTTTCTCTCATATTCATCCGTATCAAGAAAACTGTCACCAAAATCCACTCTGCCTACTTTGCGCAACTTCCCGGTTTTATAGAGTATAGCTTCTGTCAATGTAGTCTTTCCGGCATCTACATGTGCCAATACACCGATATTTATCATATTTCACCTATGTAAGCGGTGCAAAACTTACCGGAACGAATTTATCCAAATCTCTTGGAGACATCTCCACCTGATAACCTATCTTTCCGCCGCTGAATATTATGTTCTCATAGTCACCTGCCGTCTCATCCAGTACGGTTGTAAACCTTTTTTTCATTCCTATAGGTGAACAGCCCCCATGCACATAGCCTGTAAGCGGCAATAAGTCCTTAGCCTTGAGCATCTCAACAGACTTCTCACCTACAGCCTTGGCGGCCTCTTTCAGATTAAGTTCCTTTGCAACCGGTATTACAAAGACATAGTTTACCTTTGACTTACCCACAGTCACCAAGGTCTTAAATACTCTGTTTTCATCCTGCCCCAATAACTTAGCCACTTCAACTCCATTGGTGGACGGAGTATCTACATATGAATAGTGATTATATTTTATCTTCTTTTGATCTAAAAGTCGCATTACATTGGTTTTCTCTTCCATATTTCTCTCTTTTCTATATCAATAAATATTTTGCATGACACTGAATATATTATAATCAGGCTTGCATTATCTTTATAAATCTTCTGTCAGCTAAGTAATGACACAGCCTCATTGATGTTTTTTACACCTATAAGCTTAATATTTCCTTTAAATGATATCTTTTCAAGGCTCACTTTCGGCAGTATACACACCTCAAATCCAAGCTTCATCGCTTCCCTTATCCTGATTTCAGGCATACTTACAGCTCTGACCTCGCCTGAAAGACCCACCTCCCCGAATATTACGGTTTTCTCATCTATTGCCCTGTTTTTCATACTTGAAATAAGCGACATTATGATTGAGAGGTCAAGCGCAGGCTCGTTTATTCTAAGTCCTCCAGCAATATTTATATAGGCATCATATCTGCTCATAGCAAGTGCACATCTTTTTTCTATTACAGCCATCAAAAGATTTATCCTGTTTACATCAGTTCCTGTAGATGTCCTTCTTGGAAGTCCGAATGCTGTAGGTACCACCAAAGCCTGTACTTCCACCAAAATAGGTCTGCTTCCTTCCATCAAACAGGCTACAGCCGCTCCGGTAGCATTATCAGGTCTGCCTGAAAGCATAAACTCTGACGGATTTTTCACCTCTATAAGACCTGCCTGTTGCATTTCAAACACACCTATCTCATTTGTAGAGCCGAATCTGTTCTTGACTGCACGAAGTATTCTGTATGAGGCAAATCTATCGCCTTCAAAGTATAACACAGTATCTACCATATGCTCCAAAACTCTGGGACCTGCCACCTGCCCCTCCTTGGTAACATGACCTACAATAAATATTGCAATATTATTTTCCTTACCCACCTGCATCAAAAGATTGGTGGACTCTCTTACCTGACTTACACTTCCGGGTGCTGATGCCACCTCTTCATTAAACATTGTCTGTATAGAGTCGATTACCACCACATCAGGCTTCTCACTAAATACTGTTTCTTTTATAATATTCAGATTTGTCTCACAAAGAAAGCTTAAGTTTTCAGTAATATCTCCAATCCTTTTCGCTCTCATCTTTATCTGCTTTAAACTTTCCTCTCCTGAGATATATAAAACCTTCTTTTTACTGTCCGAGATATTTTTACAGACCTGTAAAAGCAGTGTAGACTTTCCTATTCCCGGGTCTCCTCCTACCAAAACCAGTGAGCCTCTTACCACTCCGCCTCCAAGTACTCTGTCAAGTTCTTCAAATCCTGTGTGGAATCTGTCTTCCTCCTCCAACTGTATTTCAGAGAGTCTTGAGGGCTTTTTATAGGCATTGCCGGACAAACCTTTGGCAACAGTCTTTGTCTTTACTACAGGCTCTTCTACAAGACTGTTCCATGCCTTACATATAGGGCATTGACCAAGCCACTTCGGCGACTCATATCCGCATTCTTTACAAAAGAATGCGCTTTTACTTGCTTTTGCCATAAAAACCTTTCTATTTAAAAAGGGGCATCTTCTAAACCGGATGCCCCCTGTAACTATCTTTTTTTGATTAAAACCTTTGTGCCTTTTTCACTCAGTTCTACACTAAATATAAGTTTACCTGACAGATTTGTCTTCATGCCTCCTATACTTACATCATCAACATAAACCTCATATTCCGTATCCTCTTCCAACCCTATGGTAATCTGAGTATCTCCAAAGCCGTATAATTCAAATGTGGTCAAATTTGGGGTAGTCTCGAATCCCATTACTGTACTTCCCGGAACCGACTCATATACAAATGCTGAATTCTTTTCAAGCTTTGTGATCTCTTTAAAAGTCTTCACCTTGTATACATCTCCATCATGTCCAAAATCCTCTACCTTTGATTTTGTACCAAGAATATAATTGCCAAAACTAAGTTTACCATCTGCCTCTTTGCAAATCAAACTCTCTACTACCGGCATATCAACCTCCTACCAAGCTATGTTGTTTTTGTATGAATAGTATACAACATTTAAAAACTCCAAACAAGTATATTATTAAGAATTAATAAGGTGTATATGAGTTATTATATTAAGTTTAATATTCATTTATCTCGGTATTTTAATAAAATACAATATCGGGTTTTTTTTGAGTCTTATTTAATTTATCCCCCGGATGATATTCACTGTCTATAATATATGTGTCCCCAAAATAATACTCACCTTTCAGTTTTTTCGGTACTCTGACTTCTTCAAGCATATCATATTCACTGATAGCATAAGGATCTACATATTCTACATTTTCAGGCATTGTTATAGTTTTAAAAGCACAATTTATAAAGACATGATCTTGTACTCTCTTTAAGTTCTCCGGTAATTCTATTTCTTCCAAAGATATACATTGTCCGAATGTCACCGGCTTTAGTTCACTCAACCTACTGCCTTCCTGAAAAAATACCTCTTTTAAGGCGAAACAATTATAAAATACATCCCCTCCCATTATCTCAACGCTGTTAGGTATATATACCCCTTCTATAAACTCCCTGTCTTCAAAAGCCCCTGCCGCTATCAGTCTTGTTCCGTCTCTAATTTTTATTCTTTTAGCACCTTTACCTGTGTATCCAAGAAGTATATCACCAACATATTTACAGCCATACTCATCAGACTCCATGTCCAGCAGATAGTCAGTATTACTAAAACACCAATGCCCAATATTTTCTATATTCTTCGGCAAATTTATTTCAGATAAATGTATACATTCCATAAACGCATAATCACCTATATCCACTACAGTATCAGGTAAACTCACCTTTTTTAATCCCGAATACATAAATGCGGATTCTCCTATGCTCTTTACTCCCTCAGGTATACTTATTTCTTCCAAAGATTTACAAGATCTAAAGCTGTTATTTCCTATTCTCTCCAAGCTGTCAGGAAATTCGACCTGCTTTAAATTTTCATAATCATCAAATACATCATCTGCAATTACTTTGGTGGTATCTTTAATCTTAATATACTCTTTTTCTTCCTTACTGTATATCAATACCTTTCCCATGTATGCACAACCGTATTCATCAATATCTGTTTTTTTAAGAATATCCGTTCCCGAGAAAGCATCTTCCCCCACAGCTTTTATCCCTTCCGGTATATCTATATCTGATAAGCTGCTGCAATTATTAAAGGCAAGTTCATCTATTTTTTCAAGGCTCTCCGGCAATTTTATTGTTTTAAGTTTCTCACAACCCTCAAAAGCACTTTTATTTATTTCAATTATATTTCCTAAAAAGGAAACCTCCTCTAAAGAGTTGCAATCTAAAAATACTTCAGGATAAACAGCATTCACAGTCTTGGGAATTTCTATACTCTTTAATGAACTGCAATTATTAAATGCCCCTGTATGTATTATTTCCAAATTATCAGGTAATTTCATATACTCTATTTTTACACAATTATCAAAAGCATGAATATCTATTTTTTTAACAGTTTCCGGTATAACAATACTTTCCAGATTAATGCAATTATAAAATGCTCTTTCGCCTATGATTGTGACTCCTTCCGGTATAATAATACTTTTCAGATTAATACAATCATAAAATGCTCTATCACCTATAGCTGTGACTCCCTCCGGTATTTCCACTTTTGTAATACTTTTTCTTTTTTCCAAAAGACCGTCTTTTATCCCCAGAAAAACCTTATCTTCTATAAGCTGCTTACATTTTAAATTACTCAGAAAGAAACATAAAAATATGATAATTACTATACCTGTTATAGTAATTGCATATATTTTAGCATTTTTATTTTTTTGATTCACAGCAATCCTCCCCTCCGATTCGTCTTTATCTAAAAAATCCTAATAATATATAACTTCAGGGTATACCTTCTCAAAATTAAGCCTTTTTTCGATTATTCTAAAATCATTTTTTATACTTGAAGGTGCTTCTATTCGCTTTAGATTATTACATATAAAAAGGGATGAACTGTCTATATACTTTATACTTTCAGGAAATCTTATTTCTTCCAGGCTTTTACAATATGAAAAAGCCATATAATTTATCTCTTCCAATTTTGACGGTAAGCTTATCTCTCTTAAATTAGAGCAACCTGAAAATGCTTCCATATTTAATTCTTTAATATCGCATCCTTCTCTAAATACAATCTTTTCCAAAGAGCTACAGTCTTTAAAGGCTTGAGCACCCAGATATTTCGTACTTTCAGGAATCTCTATTTCTTTAAGACTTGTACATTCTTTAAAAGCTCCGATATAAATTATCTTAATATTGCTTTCTTCTTCAAATATACATTCCTTTAAATTTTTACATCCGCTAAAAGCTTCCATGCCTATCATTTCCACGCTTTTGGGGATATCTATCTTTTCCAATCTGTCGGAATTTAAAAACGCCTCACCACTTATGCTTTTTGTTCCTTCCCTGACTTTAACATGGCTTTCTCCCTGCACATAATCAAAGAGTATATTTTGAAAATACTTACAGCCATATTCATCTTTTTCCAAATGATCAAGCCAATATGTATTTTCAAATGCTCCTGCATCTATTATATCCGGAGTCTTTTCCATATCCACATTCGATAAATTTCTGCAATTGGCAAATGCCTCGCTTCCTATACTCTTTACCTTTACAGGTATAATCAGGCTTTCTATATCACATTCAAAAAATGCATTGCTTTCAATATATTCTAAATTCTTAGGCAGATTTATATTTTTAAGACTTTTACAGTTTACAAAAGCTCCGTTTCCTATAATGATAATACTTTCAGGCAATTCAACCGTATGTAAATCAGGCAAATCGGCACAGGCTTTACTTGCAATCACTCTTGTGCCCTCTCTTACCCTTATCTCACTGCCTTTATTCTCATATTTTATCAGAGCATCACCTATATATATGCCATCCTCATCTTCCCACAGACCTCTCTCATAATACTTTGTACCTTCAAATGCACCTTCTCTGATATATTTTATACCCTTGGACATTTCTATATTTGAAAGGTCCTTACAATCTTTAAAAGCAAAGTCATTTATATCCTCCACAGAATCCGGAATTTTTATGCTCTGCATTTTCCCACAGCCTAAAAAAGCCTCACTGCCTATCTTTTTTAGACCCTCATTCAGTTCTACTGACTCCAAATTTTTACAGTTTAAAAAGGTTGATCCACCAATCTCCTCCACTCCGGCAGGGATATTTATTTTTTCCAAAGCCGTACAATCACTAAATGCTCCCCTTCCCAGTTTTTCCAAACTATCCGATAATTCTACATTTTTTAGTTGTGAACAACCGTAAAATGCTGATGATTCAATATCTTTCACATTTCCGGGTATTTTAATACACTCAAGTTTTCTACAGCCCATAAATGCAAGTTCTCCAATGCTTTCAAGTGTATCAGGCAATTCTACGGCTTCCAGATTTTCACATCCTACAAGGGAATACGCAGATATTGATTTAACCCCGGCAGGTACAATCAGCTCCTTCATGCTGAACTTGCTCTCAAATATTCCTTCCTCAACACCATAGAATATATTATCCTCTATAATCAGTTTTCTTTTTGCATGAGTAATTACATACTGTGCAATAAACACAATCAATAATATTAAAATAATCAGCCTAATTTTTCTTCCTTTGCTCATACACAAATTTCCCCTTTATTTTACTTCACCACCTTAACAGCTACATATAAATAATCTCTGTTAGTAAACAAATCCCATATACTTATGGCCCTATCCTCAAATAGAGTTTTTTCTGTCCCGTCTTCTCTTTCATATATTATTTTTCCCTTAAACTCAGAATCGTCATAATCCATGTATTTAAGAACATACAGATAATATTTACCGTCCTCTGTTGTTTTATACATATATTTTATAAGTTCATCCAAATTATTTACCTCTTTAAACTCCTCCAGTCCTTCGGCTTCAGATATGGTTTGCGGTGATGTAAGCTTACCGTTTTTATCTCTTTTACACACTCTCAGATGCTTCATATTATCATTAAAAAAATCTATAAACTTCTGTGTATTTTCATCTTCTACAATCTTATATCTATATAGAATCCTACTTTGCCCGTAAATGTAATCTGAAATATCCCGTTCAACCGCATATGACTTATCATTACCCTTGTATACATCATGAACCTTTCCTCTCTTGTCGATGCACTCAAGATCCGCTCTTAGTAAATCTGCAAGCATTGCAATAACTCCTGCCTCAACACTATATTTCTCCGCTCTATTTATCCTTCTGTCATTTAGATATCCTGCAATATCCATTGTTGAGAAAAGCAATGTCAGTACAAAAGATATTATTATAATAATTTTAAGCTTCTTTTTTCTGTTAACCTTATCTCACTGTCCATATCATACC
>NZ_GL622296.1:1301613-1308781 GCF_000185385.1 Lachnoanaerobaculum saburreum DSM 3986 | reverse complement strand
GTGCGTCTTTATTATATTGGCTTCTAGCCTACAAGCTTAGCAACATTAAGTCTGATACCCGGACCCATTGTTGAAGTTAAAACAATGCTCTTAAGGTATGCACCCTTAACTGTGCTTGGTTTTGCCTTATTGATAGCATCCATGATGCTCTGGAAGTTTTCTAAAAGTTGTTGCTCACTGAATGAAGCCTTTCCTACAGGTACATGAACGAGGTTTGTCTTATCAAGACGATACTCTACTTTACCTGCTTTGATGTCTGCAATAGCCTTTGTAACATCCATTGTAACGGTACCTGCCTTAGGGTTCGGCATAAGTCCCTTAGGTCCAAGTATCTTACCCAGACGTCCTACAACGCCCATCATATCAGGTGTTGCAACGATAACATCAAAATCCAACCAGCCTTCGTTCTGGATCTTCGGAATAAGCTCCTCAGCTCCGACATAGTCGGCTCCGGCAGCCAAAGCCTCATCAGCCTTTGCTCCCTTTGCAAAAACCAAGATTTTAACTGTCTTACCTGTTCCATGTGGCAGAACTACCGCACCACGAATCTGCTGGTCTGCATGACGTCCGTCAAGACCTGTCCTTATATGTAATTCTATTGTTTCATCGAACTTAGCTACTGCTGTTTTCTTAAGTATAGCTACCGCCTCGTTTGCATCATATTGTACGCTACGATCAACTAATTTGGCAGCTTCAACATATCTTTTTCCGTGTTTCATGTGTATTACCTCCTAAATTAGTCTTCTACTGTGATACCCATTGAACGGGCTGTACCTGCTATCATAGAGATAGCTGCGTCAATACTTGCTGCATTAAGGTCGGGCATCTTAAGCTCTGCGATTTCCTGAAGCTGAGCTTTTGTTATCTTAGCTACCTTTGTCTTGTTCGGTACGCCTGATCCTGAAGCTATTTTACATGCCTTCTTAAGTAAAACTGCAGCCGGTGGAGTCTTAGTTATGAAACTAAAGCTTCTATCTGCATAAACTGTGATAACTACAGGGATAATCAAATCTCCCTGATCTGCTGTTCTTGCATTAAACTGCTTTGTAAACTCAACTATGTTTACACCATGCTGTCCGAGAGCCGGACCGACAGGTGGAGCCGGTGTTGCTTTACCTGCAGGTATCTGCAATTTTATATATCCTGTAACTTTCTTTGCCATTTGGCACCTCCTTGTGGTAATTTCGGGAACTTCCCTCCCACGCATTTAAAATGCACTATGTAATAACGACTGATGCCGGATTACACTTTCCTTACTTCTGTGAACTCAAGCTCTACTTTTGTCTCTCGTCCAAACATTTCTACATTGATAGAAACAGTCTTTCTTTTTTCGTTGACAGCGGTAATCACTCCCACGGTATCCTTCCATGCTCCGCTAATAACCGAAACCATATCTCCTACCTTGAGGTCAACCTCAAGCCTTGCTTCCGGTTTTGTGGCATTGCCGCTGTAGCCAAGCGCTACAAGCTCATCTTCGGTGAGTGGTACCGGCTTACTTCCCGGACCTACAAAACCTGTAACTCCTCTGGTATTTCTAACCACATACCATGTTTCATCATTCATATACATATGTATAAGAACATATCCCGGGAACAGTTTTTTATCTGACGACTTTTCGACACCGTTTTTCACTTCAAGTATGGTTTCCATAGGAACCGTAACCTCCAGTATCTGATCTTGAAGTCCACGATTCTCAATTGTTTTTTCAATATCTACTTTCACTTTATTCTCATAGCCTGAATAAGTATGGGCTACGAACCATTGTGCTTCTGCCATATTATCACCTATTTGATAACAAAGTTTAGTAATACCTTGAAGATAAAGTCAAGTATTGATATTATTATACCTATTGCTATAGATGATGAAATAACCGCAACAGTCTCTTTCACTATATCATCCTTAGTTGGCCATACTATCTTTTTAAACTCTGTCTTTATACCTTTCAAAAAGTCAGATATCTTTCCGCTTTTTCCTTCAGCCATAAATACTCCTATTTTGTTTCCTTATGCACTGTATGAGTTCTACAGAACTTACAATACTTTTTGATTTCCATACGATCAGGATGATTTTTCTTATCCTTGGTCGTATTATAGTTTCTTTGCTTGCACTCTG
Source organism: Lachnoanaerobaculum saburreum DSM 3986 (assembly GCF_000185385.1). Taxonomy (GTDB): domain Bacteria; phylum Bacillota; class Clostridia; order Lachnospirales; family Lachnospiraceae; genus Lachnoanaerobaculum; species Lachnoanaerobaculum saburreum. The sequence goes on along the minus strand of NZ_GL622296.1, from coordinate 1,306,669 downwards.
TACAAGCAAGTGTTATCTTTGTACGCACAATTCCACCTCCATTGTTCGAATTAGACTTGAAAATCCAAAAAAAAAGGACTCTGCATCCTTTAATCTTCCATATTCTAGCACACTCATGCGTATTAGTCAAGTTCTATTTTTTTGACATTTTTATAAATTTGGCATAATTTAGCTTGACAAAGTATAATAAAGTTTTAGAATTGTACTGGAAATAAACATAATTAAACGGAGGCGTTCATTATGGAAAGGCTTAATTTATTTCTTAAACGAAAGGATGTCATTATCTCTGCAAAGAGATATGGTATCGATGCTCTTGGAGCTATGGCACAGGGACTGTTTTGTTCACTACTGATAGGTACCATTATCAATACTGTCGGAAAACAGTTTAATATCGGTTTTCTTACAAACACAGTAGCCACCATTGCAGGAGTGGACTATACTGTAGGTTCTCTTGCAAGTGCTATGAGCGGACCTGCAATGGCTGTAGCAATAGGCTACGCTCTGGCTACTCCACCTCTTGTACTGTTCTCATTGATTACAGTGGGATTTGCATCAAATGCACTTGGCGGTGCCGGCGGACCGCTTGCAGTACTTTTTGTAGCAATAATTGCTTCAGAAGTGGGTAAAATGGTGTCAAAAGAAACTAAGGTTGATATACTCATCACCCCGCTTGTCACTATATCAGTCGGAATACTTTTGTCGGCACTGCTTGCACCAAGTCTTGGCAAGGCGGCTATGGAACTTGGTACCGTTATCATGTGGGCTACAAGTCTTCAACCGTTCCTTATGGGAATATTGGTTTCACTTTTAGTAGGTGTAGCACTCACACTTCCTATTTCATCTGCCGCTATATGTGCCGCACTTGGTCTTACCGGACTTGCAGGCGGCGCCGCACTGGCAGGTTGTTGTGCACAGATGGTCGGCTTTGCAATTATCTCATTCCCTGAAAATAAATGGGGCGGACTTATCTCACAGGGAATCGGTACATCCATGCTTCAGATGGGAAATATTGTAAAGAATCCGAGAGTTTGGATAGCACCATGTATCACATCCATGATAACAGGTCCTATCGCAACCTGTATCTTCAAGTTACAGATGAACGGTGCTGCTGTTTCTTCAGGTATGGGAACATGTGGACTTGTAGGTCAAATCGGAGTATATACAGGTTGGGTAAATGATGTAACAAGCGGTGCCAAATCCGCCATAACTTCATTTGATTGGATCGGACTTATTATGATATCCCTTATTCTTCCTGCACTCATCACACCTGTTATCCATATGTTTGTAAGAAAGATGGGACTTGTAAAGGACGGAGATTTGAAACTCTAAAAACAAAAAATCAGCTTAATGATATTACTCACTAAGCTGATTTTTTTATAGTAATCTAAATACCTGTTCTACCGTATCTGCAAGGTTTTGTTTTGCAATATTGTTTGTCATGGCCTCTTCCAATGTGACTATTCTTCTAAGTATCGGAAAAAACGCATCTATTCCATGTTCATTGCAAACTCCTGCATCCTCAGTAACACTTCCGCAAAAAGCCAATACCCTCTTACCATACTTTTTTGCAATATTTGCAACGCCTATAGGAGCCTTACCCATTACAGTCTGACTGTCAAGTCTACCCTCTCCCGTCACCACTATATCTGTATCCTTTACATACTTTTCAAGCCTTGTTTCGTCAAGCACTATTTGTATACCTGACTCCATTTTTGAGTTTGTAAAGTTATGGAATGCATAGCCAAGTCCGCCTGCCGCACCGGTTCCAGGGTATTCACAGTCTGAGCCGGGATATTTTTCCTTTACAAGATTTGAAAAACTGTAAAGCCATGAGTCCATATCTTTTACCATTTGCTTTGTAGCACCTTTTTGCGGTCCGAATACCGCACTGCAACCTGATTCCCCACACAGCGGATTTGTTACATCACATGCCACTCTGAAGTTACACTCCTTAAGCTCTTTTAACACATTTTTATCTTCTATCTTTACAATATCTCTGACACCGGTTGCACCGTACCCCACTTGCTTTCCGTCAATATCAAGAAACTCATATCCAAGAGCCTGAAGCATTCCTATACCGCAGTCATTTGTAGCTGATCCCCCTATTCCCACAATAAAGTGTCTGCATCCCTTTTTTATAGCGTCTTTTATCATCTCTCCTACGCCGAATGTGGTGGTATATAGAGGATTTTTTTCGTTTCCGCTTACTAAGGTAATTCCTGCCGCCTGTGACATCTCCATTATTGCAGTCTTTGTAGACTCCACTATTCCGTAAACCGCATTTACCTTTTTACCTACAGGACCTGTTACTTCTACATCTATGAGTCTTCCTCCCATTCCTATTGAGAGAGCCTCCACCGTTCCTTCTCCACCGTCTGCAAGCGGCCTGATTTCAACTGTAGCATCTTTTTTTGCCTTAAGTATACCTGTCTTTATAGCTTCTCCTGCTTCCAAAGATGACATACTTCCCTTAAATGAGTCAATAGCGACAACAACCTTCATTTCTCACTATCTCTCCTTTCATTATACTCCCCCTAGTTTAGCACAATAATCAACTGTTTTACACTTAAAAAATCAACTGAAATATCAAAGTTTTTTTACTAAAAAAGATGGAGTCACCTCCACCTTTTCTTATTTTAGAAGTTCATCATAGCAAGTAGCCACACCTTCTTTTTCTATTTTTTCATACCAATTATTTACAATATCATACATATCGCTAAGGTCTTCACCCCAGTAGTCTTCTCTCTTTAATATATCCGCTACAGAAGCATTTTTCATAAACTTTACAACCTCTTCACTGTCGTTTGCTTCATCAGTCTTATAGAATGCAATAAGTGCAGCAAAAGAAAAACTTAGTATCTTTGGATACTGTCCGTTCTTTGCCTTATACTCCAAGATTGTCGGAAGTACTCTGGCTCTGAACTTTGAAACAGAGTTAAGTGCAATTGAAAGTAACTGATGCTTAATAAAAGGATTTGCAAATCTCTCAAATACAGCCTCTCCAAACTTCCTGTTATCCTCGGTATCTCCTATGGTAGGGATTATTTCCTCAAAAACAGATTTTCTAAGCAGTGATGATACCCTTTCATCCTTCATGCACTCGCCTACAGTCTCAAGTCCATACAGTCTTGCAGCTAAAACCATTGATGTATGTGCACCGTTAAGTATACGAACCTTTCTTTTCTTATACGGGTACACATTGTCGGTCCAAACTACATTAAAGCCTGCCTTTTGTAACGGAAGCTCATCCTCATGATTTCCCTGTATTACCCAAAGGTGAAAGATCTCGGCTGTATCCATCATATTGTCACTTTGACCTATTCTCTCCTCAAGTGCCTTATGTTCATCTCTTGGAAATCCCGTCACTATCCTGTCCACAAGCGTTGAACAAAAACTGTTCTCCCTTTCAAGCCATAAGCCAAAATCCTCCCCAAGCTCCCACTTTAAAGCATATTTCTTACAGCATTTTAAAAGTTCTTCACCGTTGTGATCTATAAGTTCACATGAAAGTATAATAAATCCCGGCAAACCTGCTTTAAATCTCTCATAAAGAAGTGCTGTCAATTTTGCAGGAAAGCTGTTTGCAGGTGCATCTGAAAGTTTGTTATCATCTTCATACACTATTCCGGCTTCAGTTGTATTTGAAACAATAAATCTGAAATCGGGATTCTTTGCCAGACTCAAATATTCTTCATAGTCCTTATAAGGATTGATGCATCTGCTGATAACGTCTATATGAGTATGCTCATCTACCACCTTACCGTTGTCAACACCTCTCAAGAAAAGATTGTATTCACAGTTTTGTGCTGTCAACATATCACACATTCCTGTTTTTATAGGTTGAACCACAACTACCGAGCCCTCAAATAAGCCCTTGTCATTTAGTTTCTGAAAGAAATAATCTACAAATCCTCTCAAAAAACCGCCTTCACCAAATTGAATAATTCTCTCTTTAGCTTTCATATTGTACTCCTAATATTTTATTATTAACTACCGCGGCAGCCGCCACAAGTAATCTGTTATCATTAAAATAATTTTACCTACTTCAATGTTACCTTTCAGCTTTTAAATCTCTGCTTTATACATTGATATATTTGCTTCATATCTTCAGACTTTATTTTCTTTTTCATCCTCCAATAATGTAAGCGTTTACATTTTTGAGTATATATTATTTAGGATTTTTTGTCAATCAAAAAGGCAGCCTAAACTACATACAAAAAGACAGCCAAAAAGGCTGCCTGCTTTTTATATACTAAGCCCTGTTCACTTAGATTTATAAAATATAAATTATCATATTATTGTACACTCCGGTTAACTATAAAAAATATAATTTGCGATAAACAATAATGGTCTTCTATTTAACATAATTATAAATTATTTTAATAGAAGACCATAATATTTAACTATTTAAAGGACAATCTTAATCTAAGCTATTCTTTATCCTTATTTATTACATTCTTGACACCTTCGACCGTTCCTTCTACAGCATCTTTAACATCTTTTGCAACTTCTTTAACCTTAGAAGCAACTTTTTCAGCAGCTCCCTCCTTCTCTGTTTTTTTATCACCGGTTACTTTACCAATACCCTCTTTTAAAGCACCTTTAGCCTGATCTATCTTCTCTTCTAATGACATACTAATCTCCTTTTACCTAAATTTATTACAATATATTATATGAATTGACTTATCCACTAAATTATATGTAAAGCATATATTTTTTCATTCTATAAGAATATTACTCGAGTACTATAGACTTAAGATATAAAAATAATATAATTGTTTTTACATACTAAAGTATCTTATCAATCATTTTCCTATCCTCTTCTACCAAAGAAAAACGAAACAACAGCAATGACAATTACTGCACCTAAGATAGAAGGAATCAATGACATTCCTGCCATAGTAGGTCCCCATTTACCGAATAATGCCTGACCGACAGATGATCCCAGTAAACCTGCAATGATATTAGCTATTATACCCATTGCACCGCCTTTATTGGTAATAGCACCTGCAATGAAACCTATAAATCCACCTACAATGATAGACCAAATCATAAA
>NZ_GL622296.1:1225102-1301563 GCF_000185385.1 Lachnoanaerobaculum saburreum DSM 3986 | reverse complement strand
CTCCATTCTATATTTTTATATATTTTTACGATTATTATTTTAATATTTAAATTAAAATCTATTTAAAATATATATTCAGTATTATACACCATAAGTCAACTTTTGTCAAAATAAACCAAAAAAAATTTTATTTGCCTAAAGCTGTCCTATAAATCCTCGACATCTATCACCTTCATTCCGTTTCTTCTTAATAAATCTGCGAATACACCTTGTCCCGATATAATCCTGCCTGAAAATGAACCGTCATATATTGCATTAACTCCACATGAAGGACTTCTGGACTGTAAGATAACAATATCGGCATTTTGCTCTTTTACTGTCTCAAGTGCTCTCCTTGCACCTTCACGAAATTCTTTATCAACAGAAGTGCCGTCATTGAGACTGACTATACCGTTTACTATTTCCGCAGGTTCTCTTGGAATAGACAACCCGCCAAGAACTTCCGGACAAACAGGTATTACCTCATTTCCTTTAGTATAATCTCTTACTTTTTCACTGTAATTGTTTCCGCCGTTATATTTACAATTTTCTCCAAGTAAACATGCGCTTACCGCTATTTTCATTACAAAGCCTCCCTGATATTTCTTACATATACTGCTAACCCTGTCTTCTATTAACATTATTATAAAATAAATATAACTGCTCTTTTGTAAGTAAATCTTCTTTCACAAGGTTATCAATGAAGTTTTCTTCATATCTCTCAAAATCCTCGGCACAACCTACATTCTCTGCAAGAAGTATCAGAGCTTTATCAATAGTATCCGAGTTTTTATTTCTTCTAATTTCTGTCTTAATATATTCACATAAGCTGTCCAAAACCTCATAATTTTCTTTATCGGCTTTTCCAAAGTCACGGTCCCAATCTATTGAATCCAGTCTTTCTTTAAAGCAGTTCAAATCTTTATTGATCATCTCTCTATACTATCCTTCTAAACCTGCATTTTTCTATCTCAAATCCAAATACATTATATCAAAATCTATATATGAATCTCCGATTTTAAAATATGCCGGAGAGGTTCCGATTTTTCTGAATCCGAACTTTTCATAGACGTGAATTGCCCTAAAATTATCGCTTCTGACTTCAAGATTTATTATCTCAATATTATGGGATTTTGCATACTCTATCGCCATTTTAAGCAATCTGCTTCCAAGACCTTTATTCCATTCAGATTTCAAAACCGTCAGCCCAAGTTCAGCTCTGTGATTCATTCTCCTTGGCAATCCGCTTAGGCTTACATCTCCGATAATTTCTCCATCTCTCCATGCAAAAAATGAACATGACCTCTCATCTTTCAAGACAGAACTGATATATTCCACCTCTCCTTCAACAGAAATCGGAAAGCCCTCCGCTCCAAATGAAAGATTATCTGTTTCTGCCCCTATCTTCTTTGAATATTCTATTCTCGCCAAAGCATCCTCAGGAGATGCTTCTTTTATAATTATATTGTCCATTTTATCTTCCCCTCTCAAGGATCTCTACTATCTTTTCAAATGTATTACCATTCCGTATTGTTACCTGCTTATAAAATTCCTGTTTTATAAGCTTTTTGTGGTATATTGTTTTCATATATTCCGATTCATCATATTTCCCCCAAAATACAGCATTTTTACCAATATAAACTATTTCATTATAAAACGTGGATTTGTCTATAAAGTCAAAGATTTTGCTTCTATCTAAATCATAGGAAAAGAATAAAACGTCTCTTCTTGCCATTTCTTCATACCACCATTCAGGAAGGCTCTCCTTCTCTTTCAAGTACTCTTCTTTACTAATTAAAGTAAAAGGGATTGAAAAGTTAAAGTTTGTCTCCAATAAATATTTTATCTTAGAGATACAACTTTCATAGCTTTCCCCACCGCTAAAGAATAAATTCCCGCTATTAATATAAGAATCAACATCCTCAAATCCCAATTCAGTTAACAAAACTTTCAAGTCGCTCATAGAGACTTTATTATTTCCACCAACATTTATACCACGCAATAAAAGTATATATCTCAACTGACTTACCTCTATACACTAAAAATCATTTCCGTTTTGATGACTTTGAAAAAATATCAATTATCAAAAACAACCACCTGCTTATCTACATTTACCTCAGCTTCAACTCCAAAAGGAATAATGCACCTTGGTGTTGCATGGCCGATATTTATATTATAGACAACGGATAAGTCTTTATCTCCGATTTCCTCAATTAAAATTTTCTTATACTCCTCATAATATACCTCATCTTGAGGTTTTCCAACCAAGACACCTGAAAGCACCTCAAATATTCCATAATCCCTTAAGACTCCTATCATTTTTCTAAAGAGTTCCGGCTTCGGTTTATTCTCACTTGTCTCCAATAATAAAATTTTATTCTTCCACTCCTTGAGACTTGGGAATAAATCATATTTTTTACAAAGAGATACAGTATCCTCAAATCTTGAATTATCAAATATATTATAGATTGAATCAATACAGCCGCCTAAAATCTCACCTGTGAAAACCGGCTTACCGCTAAGTAATTCAAATCCGGTATTCTCATACCTTTCCATGTCGACTCCGATAGAATTCTCACTGAAATCTTCTCTTTCCTTATACCAAAACTCACTTGGACGTATTTCTTTAATTTTCCCTGTTGTGATAAGCTCTTCAAAGTATTTTTTTGTATATGGCAACATTTCATTTGATAGTTCACATATATCAGGTAAAAAGGCCTGCCCGTAGAATGTTTTGATTCCCACTTTACCTAGCATAAAATGATTTTTGGTTGTATCTGAAAAGCCTAAGAAGATCTTTTGTTTGACAGCTTTTTTAAGCTCATTGTTTTCAAACAAATATGGTAAAAGTCTATAGGTATCTACTCCTCCTATTGCACATAAAATCATATCAATGGAGTCATCCTTAAAAGCCTCTATCAAATCTTTTGCTCTGCTCTCAGGATGTTCTTTTATAAAGTCAATACCTTTAAGTGCATTAGGCAAAAATTCAACTTCTATACCGTATTTATTCAATCTGTCCACACCTATTTTAAGTTCATGCTTGATAAAACTTTCCCCTAAAATACCGCTTGATAAACTGACTATCCCTATTTTCTTTACCATAAACATCTTCTTATCAAAAACCCGATATCTCATTGAATCATCAATTTTGATATCGGGTTAATTTTAATTTAAAATTATTTCACTGTCTGATCGCCGTCTTTAATAACATAATTGGTCTTTGCACCAATCTCATCCATCCAGGATCTTACCTCAAGTGTCTTATAATTTCCTGTATTATATCCTGAACCGCCGTCATTGTCCCACAGCCACTCAGGAGTGTTCCACATAGCCACCTTCGGAGCAATTATTTCATACACATCCTTATTTACACCGTACTGACCATGGTGAGCCATCTGCACAATATCCGCCTTAAGCTCCGATGCAGGAACATCCGCCTTAAGATGCTCACCTGCTTCAGATCCCATATCTCCAAGGAATAGAACTCTGGTACCGTTATCAAAGTCAAGTCTAAACGCTATTGATGAGTTATTGATAGAGTTTGACTCAATCCAATACGGATCATTTAAGATGTGAATGGATACACCGTCCACATAGTAAACCTCACCCTTGCTTGTGATATGTGATACACCTGCCGGAAGTTTTGCAATAGAGTTTCTGATTGTATTTACCATATCCGCTCTATACTTCTCGAACTTGTCATACCAAGCCTGTTCTCTGATATTGTAATAGAAATTGTCAATTTTAATACCCTCAAAGCCGTTTTCTGCCAGCTTTGTAAAAGCACCGCCATGATCACTGTGCGGATGTGACAAAATCCATGCACTTACTTCAGTACCATAGCTTTTGATAGTCTCCACCAAATGTTGCTCATCCTGTGGAAGTCCGCCATCTACTACTATAAGCTTACCGTTCTTGGTCTTTATAACATAGCTCATCATCTGACTTTTAGTAGCCGAGTTTAATATGTGAATCTCGGCACCGTTTAGATATGTGCCGTCATTAGCCTTAGTTGCCGGCTCTCCCATTACTACTTTCGGATAGCTTGATGAGCTTTTTCCGATTACACCGGCAAATGAAATCATACCGGTATTTACAATCATTGCCGAACAAAGTGAAGTTAATAAAATTTTCTTTAGAAGTTTCATTTATCCCCCTTTTTATTTTGTAGTTCTAAGTTAGTATTAGTCCCTGCTTTGATAACCTGATTCACAATATATTTTGAATCCTCCATTATATCATCCGCTCTGAAAAGTTGTACTTCAAGGTCATACCTGTCAAAAAGTCCGCCATAGGAAGTTTCACTTGATTTCTTTATTGAGAAATCCTGAGTAGCCGCATAGTCATTTATCGCCCTGATATACTCATTGCCGTATGCCAATGCCTCATCATCACTGATATCATTTGAAAGTGACCATATAAGCAGTACCTTATTCTCACTTTCCTTAAATGCCATATCTATATAATCACTCATAGGATACATAGTTTTATCATTGAACTGTTCTTCTGCATCATCTCTTATTTGAGTCCAATCTAACGCTATATTCTTTTGTGTTTCAAATACAGGTTTATCTGAAGCCACACTTCTATTGACAGCTATATCTGAATTTGCACAGGCTCCCGCAGATATGGCAAATATTATAGAGACCAGCCCTACAATATGTTTTTTAAATTTTATCATACTATAAATACCTTCCATTAGACACTTCCATTAGACATTTACTAACTTCACTATTATACCAAAGGGTTTTATTTTTTGTAGTGTTTTTTTTATTATTCCATAATTTTTAAGATTTTTTTATATCTTGTAAAATATAGTTAAAAATGTTATTATGTTCAATAATAACATTTTTTATTTCATTTTGAACATAAGGAGGTTGCAATGAAAAAATCAGATATTGACTATTTGGTCACCATTGTCCCGTTTTTACTTGTATCAGCTTTGGTACTGCTGTTTTTTATATTTCCGTCACAGGCAAGCCGATTACTTGGGGGTATTAGAAGTCTTCTAAATAACAGCCTTGGGATCTTTTATCTTATATTCGGATTGTTTATATTCTTACTGTCAATATATATGGCATTTTCAAAATATGGAAATATAAAACTTGGCGGTGGTAAAAAAGAACATTCAGACTTTGCCTGGGGTACTATGATGTTTACCGCCGGACTTGCCGCAGATATATTATTCTATTCTCTTTGTGAGTGGATGCTGTATGCCAATCAGGATAGGATCAGCTCACTTGGTGATATTACACTTTGGTCTGCCACATATCCGCTGTTTCACTGGGGTCCTATTCCCTGGGCATTCTATGTTGTACTTGCTTCATGCTTCGGTTTTATGCTTCATGTCAGAAAAAGAACCAAGTCAAAATACTCGGAAGGACTTAGAGTGCTGCTCGGTTCACATGTGGACGGTATTGCCGGTAAACTGGTTGATTTGACGGCGGTATTTGCACTTATAGCCGGTACCGCCACTACATTTTCACTGGCAACCCCTCTGCTTTCACAGACTGTAGCAAAGCTCTTCGGTCTTGAAAGCAATAATATACTTACCATAGTTATTTTACTTATAGTCTGCATCATCTATTCAGTCTGTGCCTACTTAGGTATTGACGGAGTATCAAAGCTTGCATCATGCTGCACCTATCTGTTTTTTGCACTTTTATTGTATGTATTCTTTTGTGGAGGACATGGCAGATTTATACTTGAACTTGGCTTTAAATCACTTGGAAATTTAGCCGATAATTTTTTATCACTGGCTACATATATAGATCCGACCGGAAAATCAAGTTTTGCACAGGATTGGACAGTATTTTACTGGGCTTATTGGATGGTATGGTGTGTGGCTACTCCATTCTTTATCGGAAGTATCTCAAAAGGCAGAACAATAAGAGAGGTAATACTTGGCGGTTATATATTCGGACTTTCAGGTACATTTATTTCCTTTATTATTTTAGGCAACTACGGTATTGCACTGAATGTATTCGGTCAGGCAAATCTGCTTAAAATGTATAATGACAGTCAAAATCTGTACTCCACAATCGGTACGATAATATCAAGCTTGCCGCTTCCTGTTATAGCTATGATACTTTTAATACTGACTATGATTACTTTTTATGCTACAACCTTTGATTCCATCACTCTTGTAGCCGCCTCATACTCATATAAGGATCTTGAGAACAAGGAGCCTTCAAAGCGAATTAAACTGTATTGGTCAATACTTTTGATTCTGTTGCCTATCGGACTTATCTTTTCAGATAACTCCATGTCAAACCTCCAAACCGTATCCATTATTGCAGCCTTTCCTATCGGTATTATAATGATTTTGCTTATTATATCTTTTTTCAAAGATGCCGATATGTATCTAAATGAGTAAACAACTCATGATTCCAAAACTCGCTTATGGACATTGAAAATCCGTTAGCGAGTTTTTCTATACTTATTATACGCGGATTTTTGCTTCGACCTGAGATAATATCTTTTATTGTGGTTTTGGGAACTCCGGACCTTTTTGATAACTCATATACTGTCATATCTCTTTCATAACATAACAACATTACTCTTTTTGAAATTGCTTGTGAAATATTCATATCTGCTCCATTAGATTAATCAGAAAATTTATAATGCTTGTAGAAGTATATTATATCAAAAAAGAGCCGCTTTCACAGCTCTTTTTTATTAAAATTCAATTTTTCCTCAACTATATATATCGGTCTGTCCTTTATTTCGGACAATATAATCCCCAAATACTCTCCTATAATCCCCACTATAAAGAAAAGTACGGAAAACATAAAGCATATCAGGCATATTGTGGTGGCGTATCCGCTTGGAGTACCGACTCTGATAAATGACACAATTGTATATATCATCATTATTATTGCCAGAAATGCCGCCATACCGCCTGCATATATACCAAGTTTAAGCGGCAAATTTGAAAATGTCATTATAGTATTCATAGAGAATCTGAAAAGTTTCTTTATGGAATACTTGCTCTTTCCGGCAAATCTCTTTCCGGCTTCATACTCAATATTGGTAGTGTTGAATCCTACATTCTGCACATAACCGCGAAGAAATCTTGTTTTTTCTCTATAGTTAGACCTTAGTACATCCGCTACCCTCTTTGATATTCCGAAAAAATCAGAGGCATTGATAACTAAATGTATATCACTCAGTCTGTTGATAACCTTATAAAACATAGATGAAGTTATATTCTTTATAATTCCGGCCGACTTGTTTACAGTTCTTACCATATTTATTATATCATAACCCGATTCAAACTTTCTTACCATCTCAGGAAGTAATGTGGGCGGATGTTGCAAATCCGCATCCATGCAAATCAGATAATCTCCGCTTGCATTGTCAATACCTGCAATCATTGCCGCTTCATGTCCGAAATTTCTTGAAAAATGCACAACCCTTACATTCTCATCATCTTTTGCAATTTTAAATAAAATACCTCTTGAACCGTCCACACTTCCATCATTTACAAAAATGATTTCATATGGATTTTCTATCAAAAGAAGAACCTTTATTGTCTCTCTATAAAACTCAAATAAAACTTCCTCTTCATTATATACAGATACAATAATTGAAATCTTCTTACTCATAAACTTCTATCTCCATACTGCCATGTGTCGGGATTCTATCCGCCTTTGGCGGAGGTGTCATATAGTCACCATATACCAGTTGCAACACACTGTCGTACTCATCTATAATTGAAAGTACCGTATCCTCAAACTTGATATTCAAATATTTCTCATACCAATCTTTATTCACCTTTATATCAATATAATCCGGCTGATAATTGCTATAATACAGGGTACTGCTCTTTCTTGACTTATAAAACAGCTTTGACAGTCTATCCTGTAGCCTAAATAAGTATTTCATAGATATTATTTTACCGATAATTGAAAAAACCGATACCGCTATCTTCATTGAGCCTTTATATTTTTTCAAGTCAAGCTTTTTTCTATGCCCCATTGAAAATAAATATATCAGTTTTTGGCTAAATAGTGTAAGTCTTTGCAACGGCTTTGACTTCGGCAATTTATCTATAATGAATATATCCACCCAAAGGTGATTTAACTTACCCTCATAAGGATCCTTTTTATCGTTCTTTTTATGCCTTGCACTTGGTTTATATATTATCCTTGGAGTAAAATCATAAAATACCTTACCGTTTTTGAACTCATTCGGCATGATGAACTCTAACTTGTCACTCAACTCTCTTTTTACAATTCTTCTAAAAGCCTCAAAATTAGACCTTGTCATTGCAATATCCGCATCATCATCCCAGGGAATAAAACCTCCATGCCTTATTGCACCCAGTAATGTACCTGAGTCAAGAGTATAATTTATTTTATACTTTTTGCATATTCTGTCTATCTCCTGCAAAATATATAGGTTTACTTTTTGCAGGGCAAGCATTCCATAAGAGTTATCCATTGCTAAGCCTTCCCATCAAAATAATTTAATTACAATATAATTTAATTATAATATTCTACACTCTTTATAACACTCAAATCAACAGTATTATTCACTAAATATATTTAATTTCTTAGATTTTATCAATCTGAGAGCCTCTCTTATTTTCTTCGGGCTGTGGTACTGCAATACTGTTTTTAATGTCTCATCACTCTCATGCTCAAAATTCTTTGCAACTTTCATCTTGGTTTCAAAACTTTCCATACGATATTTTGCCATTCTCATTTCATTACCGGCGGTTAATACATTACCTGCAAATACAAGCAATACAAATACCGGAATCGCCAACTTGGAAACTAATGAAAATTTTGACTTATTACCGCCAAGTTTCATACAGGCAAATGTCAATATAACCCCTATAAGTCCTGCTCCAAACTGAAGTGAGTACCTTGAACTCATTGCATACATCCGGTCTAAGAAAATCCACCTTGTAAGTATTACCATGGCATGACTGAACAGACCGGATATCAACAGCAGCAGTGGAAATATTGTATTCTCATATATTCTATGTTTAAAATTAAGGTAGAGTGCATACATATAAAATACTATCACAACCGCACCCAAAACCCCTGTTTTAACTGTATTTATATCAAAGTATTTTACCAACTCCACGCTTACAATATCCGATGCAAATGTGTTCAGTCCGAAGTATAAAAAGTAAAGCGGATCTCTGCTAAACACAGTCACAATACTCTCACTTGTCGCACCTGCATTCACTGTATCAGAATTTATATAAGAATACATAAATACAACCAACACCGTCACTACAGGTATACACATTGATAATCCGATTTTTTTCTTTCTGTAAACATAATAAAAAATATAGGCACAGATGAGAGTTGCACCATAGGCAAGTGAATATGATCCCGCCGCCATTATTATAGTAAATACCGGAAGGAAAATATTCAAAAACAGCTTAACGGCTGTCTCTCTTTGAACATATAAATCAAGTATATAAAAATGCAGTACAAAAAGGAAAAAGGTAAAAAAATGTACCCATCCTGTACCGTTTGTCAACATCTCCCACTGTGAAAGTGAGAACACCAACATCATCACCAGAATGATATACCTAATTTTCAAATCTTTTTTTGCCATAAATATTCCTATAACAATACCCATCATTGCAAGAAATATTATTCCAAGGCTCATATCAAACATTGTAGAATATTTGAAAAATTTTACATTTATCATTCTTTCAAAAAATGTTACAGGCAGTCTGGTAAGTGCATCCTTTCTAAAATAAAGTGCAGGCGAAAAAGGATGATATAAATAAGTATTTATAATTCTGATATAGTCGGTATATACTACATCAAGTACCGCACTTCTTATATATACACTTAAATATATTGCACCCGCTACAGGCAGAAAAAATGCCAAAAACTTCTTAATTATACTCCTAATATTCATACTCCTGCTATTCTATCTTTATATTCAAAATAAAACTCAATTTCTTATCACCTCTTTGTTCCTTGGCATCCGGCATATAGAAATTACTCTTCATATATATCGGTATTACAGTATTCGGAGTGGTATCTATCTCATAATATGTTATATTTGAGACCAAATCTAAAGTTTCCTTATCTCCACATGCATCTATCTCAACACTTTCATTTCCTGTAAGTTCTCCCGGATACATTATTTCAAAATGAATCTGTCCGTTTTCTCCTGACATTACATTAAACTTCGCCTCTTCATCAGTCCAGCCGTCCTCATAATGTCCGTAAATATTTTCAACCTTTATACTTTTTAAAAAATCTGTAACATTGACATATTCATTATTTTTTTTATCTTCACACAGAACTATCATGTCTTCACCGACTATTCCGATATCCCTATAGTTATCAATAAATGTCACTATATCTTCTCTGATATCCGCATCATAGGCTCTGAAAAACTCCAATGCATCAAAATCACTTAACTTGAAGTCATTTTTTATAATATAGATTCTCTTATTGCTTAAGTCCTCATCATATTTATGGTAGGTCTCATCTGCAAGTGAATTTGCTCTGTTTTGCCCCTCAAACAGATATATCTTATCATAGTAACTTCTGTAATATATATCTCCTGCAAGCATACAAAATCCCCAAATAATTACAAGTGTGGCCGACGCAAGAGAAACATGAAATATCCTGCTAAGTGATGTACCAATCTTTTTATTTTTGAACTTCCTTATTGTTATCTTTTTATCCACACCATAGATATACGCCACCAGCAAAAGCAAAAATAAAAAAGGGGCATACAGCCATCTCATTTCCACTCTTATAGTGACTGCTGATGACACTACACTTCCGATAATAAATCCCAAAAATAATAAGATATTTTTTATCCAAGCAAATTCAATTCTTTCACTCTTCATCAAAATAGAATATACAGACTTACAAATAAATATAATAAATGCCGCTATTCCGATAATTATTAAAATCTTGACTGCAATATGTATATTCCTAAAGTCAATTCCATTTAGATGTGTAGGCCCTGTATTTATTCCCAAAAGATATAATATCTCTGTTTTTATAGATGCAAAAAACCTTGACAGTTTGAAAGTTTCACTTACCTTGGAATTGCCGGTACCCTCAGGTATAAATGAATTCAAAGCCACAAATCTTATATAATTGGTAAAAATAAATATGGCTGTTGCAATTATTGCATTGATTATTCTGTTACCTTTTTTTACAATTATTGCAAAAAGAAGCATCGGAAAAAGCACAACAAATCTCTCATGTGTAAAACAGTCTAAAAAATAAAATACACAGGCATAATAAAAGTATCTGTTTGTCTGCCCGTTGATATAAATATATAAGCAGATACAAATAGCGAATGCAAATATTATCGCCATAGCTTCCATAAGTCCAAGATACTGTCCGATATCATAGTATGAAAATCTTGACACAAGAAACATTGAAGCCAGTAAAAATGCTGTTATCTTTGAGCTTGCCAGTCTCTTTACAAAAAAATAAATTACTATTGCAATACCTGCACCTATAAGTATATTTATCGGTACTATAAATTCCAGATTATTCTTTATAATTCCCTGATATATCCAAGTGACTGCCCAATATACGGGACGAAACTTTCTCATTTCATGCGGAAATACATATTTGAAAAAACCTGTTCCTCTTCTGGTAGACCACATAAGAAGGTCATCCATATATAACCCCCTTATACTGATGCCGGCATTTATAATAAATGCAATTCCTGTAAGAAGTAATGAGAGCAATACATCTTTTAGATATTCATATTTTTCTTCAATTTTTATCAGTGCCATGCAACTCCCCCTAAAAATAAGCTTTATATGAACTTTGGTACAGCTTCTTTACGATACCTGCAATCGGCTTCGGTAACAGCCTGTCAAACATAATACTCTCTTCCATCTGCCTTGAGTGATTGAGTATACTCTTTTTTGTAGCGGCACCGTCATGCACTCTATAACAAATTCCGGGAGATTTGCTAAGTACAAATCTACCCTCCAGTTTTGCAAGTCTAAGTACACACTCCCAATCCAGCGCAAACTGAAAGCTTGAAATAAATAAATCCTTCGGGCAAAGCCTTTTATCATAGGAACAACTTGGTGCTATAATCGGATTGCCCAGTGTAACAGACCATCTTTTTATAAATTCTATATTATTCAGCGAATTACATATAAGCGGTAATCTAAGCAATTGCTTTATAAATTCTACTTTGCCGAGTTTTACTCTGCCGTCTTTTAATGTAATAGACGGTGTGGTAAAAAGAGTCATATCACGATATTTTTTCTTATACTTAAGCAGGTCTTTTGTATAGTTTTTTAGATAAATATCATCCTGATGTGCTATAGTCACCAGATCGGTTTCAGCAATGTTGTAGGCAAACTGCCAGTCATTGCCGATATTTGAAATATTATTCTCTTTTTTCATATTGTTGACAAATACATCAATTCCATATTTGTTTGCAATACTGTAGATATATTCATTTGGTGTAGAGGTTGCAATCTTTATATAGGATTTTACTTCCTGGGCTTTCAAAGATCTTATACAGTCCTCCAAATATTTTGACTCTTTATATGCACAAATAACAAATGTATGTTTCATAACGGCTCCATCTTTGCTACTTTATTTTGATTCTATACAATGTATCCCATTATACCATGAAAAGCATATTATTGCATTAGCCGAAATAAACTCAAAAAATCTATGAAAAGCACCATGCTTCTCATAGATTTATAAAAATTATCTTCTGTTTTCCTGTGCCGCCCACTTAAAGTCAGGCACTTTCTCCTGCCACTTGCTGATACCGAGAATACTCTTTGCAAAGTCCGTATTGTCAAGTGTATACTTTGCCTTATCAATGTACTTGAATACATTCCAAAGCTTTCTCTTTGAAACAGCCTTTATCTCATCACCTATATTCATATTGCAGGTCCAAAGACCGAATGAAAGTCCCGATCTTACCTCAAGCGGTGCATCTACCTGACGGCTAAGTATATATGCCTCAATATATGGATTTGAATCCACAAGATAATATGAATATGCAAATGCTGCCGCCTGCTCATTATCTATATTGCCTCTGTCGGGATTGGTGGCTGTGAAGCCTTCCTCGGTAAGCATAATATGCCTTACCACACCCATTTTTTTCAGTGCGTCCTGTGCAAAGTAATCTGTAAGCTTATTCAAATTTGCAAAGTTAATTATCGGAGAATCAAAGCTGTCTTTGATAAGTCCTGTCTTCTCGGCATCATCCCAGAACTCGGGTTCTGTCATAGGTGCCGGATATGGGTGATATGCAAGCCCCCAGTCAATATCTCCATGCTCCAATACCAAAGAGTTGAAGTTATCTACAATCTGCTTTCCGCCATACTTGTTCTTATTGTTAATCTCATTATTCCAGTTGTAGTCTAATGAATAGAATACTCTGTCCGTTGAAGAGTTTGACTTGATTGCATTGTAGAAAATTCTAAATGCCTTCTCATATCTTCTTGCATAGCTTCTTACATCCATATCACCTACATAATTCCATTGCTGGTTGTTAATCTCATTTCCTATAATCCAGTTGGACACCTTGCCATATTTAGGATTCTTTCCGTTATATCTTTCTGCAAGGAAAGATGCAATGGCCTCTGTGGTATCCGCCCCTTCTTTTGAAGATGCGTTGAACATATAGTAAAATATGCTGTCCCTTCTCGGCATGTTCGGATATAACAACTCAGGATGTGCCTCATTGTAGCCGTTTAAGATAATGGCTGTAACAGTCATGTCCTTTCCTGAAAATGCACTGATAGTCTTATCATAGTCCTCCACCACAGCCTTGTTGAAATGGTATGTCTTACCGTTATAATTATAGTCAATACCGTTACCGAGGATTTGATTGAAGGCAATATTAGTTGATGCATGCTTTACACCCAGGTCAAAAGCATCATCAAGCATCTTCAATTCAATCTGTAACCCCTTCTTTGAAGCCTGTGTCTTATAGGCGGTCGTATTGGCGGCAACCGCCTCAGGATTTGTAATATACTTTTGTGAACTTACCGGAACATACTTGCTTCCATCATATACCGCCACCACATAGCTGTTATAAAGTCTGCTGCTATCGCTTCCCTTATTAAGCTGATATGATTTTGTTACACTTCCTGCACCGACCTTCTCAAGATAATCGGTTCTGTTTTCGATACCGTCCTCATATGGCTGTAACTCAAACAGATAGAAGTTGCCGTCTGTACCTGACATATCACCTGAATTGTTCATAGTGATGTCTACCGTATTCTTACCGCTTCCTATTGTAACCGACTCAATGGCGGATGTTGCACCAAGTGCATATGCCTTGCCGTGTAAACCGAATCCAAGCATGGTCACGACGGCAAATGCCGATGCCAGTTTTATTAAATTTTGTTTCTTCATTTTGCCTCCTTATACGCACTATTATAGCCTATTTCACAAATGCTTTTGTTAATTTTTTTTTACAGTTTTGTTATTTACTAAGTAAGGCATTATAGTCTTATACATATTGTGCCGAATATCTTAAGAAGTGAAAGTCCGTTCACAAAAATAAATAAGAATATTATATTTCTTTTCATATCATCTTTTACAGCTATTTTATTGTTGTGAAGCACTAAAAGTACAGGCAATATCACCGGAATAAAGTATCTTCCACTGACTCCCTCTATAAACTGTGAACTGAGAGGTGTCCAAGCTATAAGCATTGATAAAAATATAAAAAATATTACAAAACCCACACTGACAATAACAAGTATTTTGTCTTTTAAAAGCAGCAATCCTCTCTTGCTCTCTCCAAAAACAGAGAATATCAGACCTATATTTAATACCAAAAATCCTATATAAGGTATTCCTATTACCGTATCCGCATGACCTAAATATGTTCCCATCATAGTATCATGATAATACTCAATTTGTACAAGCATTGTATTGTAAAATATCTTTAACGCCTTTGCCTTATTGTGAAGCAGATATCCGATTGTATAGCTTTGTTCACCTGCCCACTCAAGGCTGTCTGTATTACTTGTGGAATATCCCGCTAATGTTGCCCTGTTTACCAGATACATTGCAATTATAAAGGATAAAAGTACTGTTACCGCACTTGCAAGAAAAAATATTGTATTTTCTTTTTTTATTTTTGTGTTCACCTTTCCTCTTACACTGAATTTTTGCATCGGTATTGCAAACAGTATAAGCAGAATCGGAAAATATACCATCTTACATGGCAAAATCAGCCCTGAAAACAGAGTTACCACTATTAAATCCTTTATATCAAAGGAATTCTTTTCATATGCGAGAAAAAATACATATGAAACAAAGAATATCAAACTTGCAATTATAATTGAGTCATATGAATATGATGCCGCCAGTTCAACTGTAGTCGGAAACAGACATATGAGAAATATAAACTCTTTAAACTTCGGCAAAAACTTTATTGCAAAAGAAGTAAGCAACACAAAGACCGCCAGATTTGCGAGTCTGCCGAAAATTACAAGATACACACTTCCAAGCCCCAATATTCTTGCTATACTTATTCCCAATGCGGCAAAAAAATACACACTTGGTATTGTATTTACAGGTGGATGTAGCGACTGTGCTTTCTCATAAGTCGCTCCGTTAAAATTGACAGCAATATTGCGACTGCGAATATTCCCTTCACCATAAAAAACTTTATAAGATGCTTCTTCAAGCTTGCTTGAAATAATTTTGCCATGACTTTCTCCTTTCGGTATCAAAACTCCCTCTTTTACACTCTTATTTGCATCAAATATATATTCACCGTCAGTATCTTCAAGCCAAATATCTTCGGCTCTGATTATAACATGACCGTCAGCGACCGTCGCCTTCTCTCCAATCATTATATTTGATATTTTATATGCCGATATAAAATGTGCAATCTCATCCGGGGCGGACATTGCAGGAAATACATACATATATGCAAGTCCGAAAACTGTTATAACTATTGGATATATTTTTACAATGCAAAACTTTGTAAGTCTTAGATATATCAAAGAAACTGAGACTGTCACAAAAACAGCCGCCGTTAAAATAAAATATCCCTTCTGCAAGAATAAATCATTTGTATGTTCCACTCCTGTTTTTACATAAGTGTAGCTGATATATGCAATTAGAATAAATCCTATGATATACCCAAATAAATATATTATTTTTTTCATAATCTCTCCAAATAACACTTGTACTTTTTACAAATAGATATTACACTGTAATCACCACAATTGTAAAGGAGGTTATTATGGCAAGTTTCAAGAAATTATTATTTTTAGCATCACTTGCAGGTGCTGCGGTAGCAGGAGTGTCATATATACTGAAGTATAAAGGATATCAAAGGGAATTGGAGGGTGAGTTCAAAGAATTTGATGATGAACTTGACGGACGAGATGATAACCCCTCCGACAGAAAGTATACTGAACTGAAGTCATCTACAGATGAGTTTGTGACTGCCGCCAAGGACACTGCAAACAGCGCCAAGGGAATGGCAAGTGCGGCCAAAGAAGTGATAAAGGGTGTTGCAAATATTGTCGGTGACAATGTAGCTGCCGCAACCGATGTGGCAAAGGATACTACAAAGCCTATCTTTGATAAGGCAAAGGAACAATTTGACAAGGCAGCCAAGAAGTCCGAGGAAGAGTCGGAGGTGGAAGTGGATTTTTATGAAATGAATCCTGATGAAGATAAAAAGGATCTTGCACAAAAAATAGATGATGTTATTAAAGATGACAAAGATAAATAAGAAAACAGATAAAAAGAGGCTTTTTGCCTCTTTTTATCTGTCCTTAAATGCCGTATATTCATGTAGCTCACCTACATACTTTGTTGCAGGTCTCATTATTCTACCGTCATATAACTTATTCTCTACATTATGTGCAACCCAACCTATATTTCTGGCCACTACAAAAAGCGGTGTATATAAATCTTCAGGTATTCCCAGCATATTGTAAGCAAAACCTGAATATAGGTCTACATTTGAAGAAATTGTGGTTCCCTTTCTTTCAAATACAGTTCTTTTTACAGTCTTTTCAAACTCCTCATAGAAGTGATATTCGTCAAGTCTTCCCTTGTCCTTAGCGACAGTCTCACAGTACTCTCTTAAAAGCTCCGCTCTAGGATCTGTTATTGTATATACCGCATGACCGAATCCATATACAAGGCCGCTGCAATCATAAAAATCCTTATCAAGTATTCTGTTTACCACATTTCTTATCTTCTTTTCATCTGTGGTAATACCTATCTCATCCTTTACAGCCTGCATCATATTTGCTACCGAGATATTTGCACCGCCATGCTTGGGTCCTTTCAGTGAGCCTATAGATGCCGCTATAGTGGAATAAATATCTGTACCTGTAGATGAAACCACCACATTTGTAAATGTTGAGTTGTTACCTCCGCCATGGTCTGCATGAAGTACAAGTATTGTATCAAGCAGTGCCGCTTCATTCTTTGAAAATTTTTGATCTACCCTTAACATCTGTAAGATATTCTCTGCCATTGACAGCTTCGCATCCGGATAATGTATTATAAGACTGTCATTGTTGAAATAATGTCTCTTTGCCTGATATGCATAGCACATGATTACCGGTAAAAATGCGGATATTCTCAGTCCTTTTAACAGAGTTGAAAATACATCCACATTGTCAGGCTCTTCATCATAGTTATAGAGTGTAAGTACTGCATTTTGAAGCACATTCATAAGATTCTTTCCCGGATTTCTAAGAAGAACACTTTCAAAGAAACCGTTCGGCAAAGCATACATGCTTCTAAATACCTTTGAAAAATTGTCAAGCTCCATCTTATTCGGCAAAAAACCGAACAAAAGTAAAAACATTACTTCTTCATAGCCTCTAACAGACTTTGCACTCCCGTTTACAAGGTCATTCAGACTGTAACCTCTGTAGTAGAGCTTACCGTCTACATTGGTCTTTACACCGTCTACTATATCATAGCCGACCACATCCGATACCTTTGTAAGCCCTACCCTTACTCCGGTGCCGTCTTCATTTCTCAGTCCTTTTTTTACATTGAACTCACTGAAAAGTACATTTTTTATTTCATTATAATTTTGACTCTTCCCAAACTCCTGTGCCAAAAAACTGTCAATACAATTATCTCTCATTTATAATTTTCCTCTAATCTTTAAATACTCAAGTATCAAATTTACCCCTTGTTCAAGGGTAATCTTTGATGTATTCAGTGGCAGATCATAATGTGTCATATCATCCCACTCTTCACCTGTATAGTACTTATAGTACTCTTTTCTGATTCTGTTGTTTCTTTGTACCCTTCGCAGTGCTTCTTTTGAATCCACTCCGTCTACATCCATTACTCTGTCTACTTTTGTAGAGAGGTCTGCATATACAAATAGTGAAATAAAATCCTCATTCCCTGCAGAGCTTAGCACAAAATCCGAGCATCTTCCTATAAGTATACAGGATTCATTTGCCGCCAACTCTCTTATTACTTCACTTTCAAATCTGAAAAGATTGTCAGGTGAAACAATATCATCACCTATGGACGGCTTATTATTTGCATTCTTTATTCCACCTATAATTCTTTGCAAAATATTATTGCCGGGTTTCTCATCATTCATTCTGAAGTACTGCTCTCCCACAGCCGAATGTTCTGATGCCATCTTTATTATCTCATCATCATAATACGGTATACAAAGTTTTTCTGAAAGTTTTTTTCCTATTATCTTTCCGCCGCTTCCATATTCTCTGTTTATGGTAATAATAAGTTTTCTATCCATAGTCCCCTCCATTTTCAGTTCGCCAGCATCATTCTGTCATTGGCAAATTCTCCTCCGCTTGCCTCTTCAAACTTTCTTAAAAGATCTTCCACTTTGAGTTTCTTTTTTTCCTCTCCGCTTACATCATAAATTACTCTTCCGGAATGCATCATAATAAGTCTGTTTCCAATATTCAGTGCATCTTTCATATTGTGAGTAACCATCATTGCTGTCAGATTTTGCTCATCCACTATCTGTTCGGTGAGATCAAGCACTCTCTTTGCAGTCTTAGGATCAAGTGCAGCAGTATGCTCATCAAGTAATAAAAGCTTGGGCTTTTTTAGTGTTGCCATCAAGAGAGTAAGTGCCTGTCTTTGACCGCCTGATAAAAGCCCCACCTTTGAGGTCATTCTGGTCTGAAGTCCAAGATCAAGCTTTGAAAGTATCTCTTTGTATTTTTCCTTCTCGGTTTTTTTTATACCCCAAGACAGCCCTCTTGACTCTCCTCTTCTAAAAGCAAGTGCAAGATTTTCATCTATCTGCATACCTGCACTTGTTCCCATCATAGGATCCTGAAAAACTCTTCCGATATACTTTGCTCTTTTATACTCAGGCATCCTTGATATATCCACTCCGTCTATTATAATCCTGCCTCCGTCTATAGGATATACACCGGCAATCATATTTAACATTGTAGATTTACCTGCGCCGTTTCCACCGATAATTGTTACAAAGTCACCGGGATTTAGATGCAGTGACAGTTTATTTAAAGCTTTTTTTTCATTTATTGTGCCTCTGTTAAAGGTCTTACTGACATTTAAAATCTCCAACATCTTACTCTCCCTTTGGTGAATATGCGCTGTTTAGTCTTATTTTAGCACTGATTACCGGCAATGCCAATGCCAATGCCACTATTACAGCTGAAAGTACTTTCATATCATTGGCATCCATACCGAACTGTAATACAATACCTCTTATAACAAAATATACTATAGAACCTATTACCGCCGATGTAAGTTTCATCCAAAATGAAATCACTCTTCCGATTATAACCTCACCTATAACTATTGCTGCAAGGCCTATTACTATGGCACCTGTACCTGCATTTATATCCGCATACTTTTGGCTCTGTACTATAAGTCCGCCTGAAAGCCCTATAAGTCCGTTGCTGATTACCAGTGCAAGAAGCTTTGTATGTGCGGTATTTACACCAAGTGCCCTTATCATTGCCTCATTATTTCCTGTGGCTCTAAGTGCGGAACCAAGTTCCGTACCGAAAAACCAGTATAGAATAAGTATAATCAATATAATTATTATTCCGCCAAGTATAACCCCTGCAATTGCATTGCTTATTCCCGTAGTATCTGTAAGCCATGAAAATATGGTCTTTGTCTTTAAAAGCGGCACATTGCTCTTTCCCATAACTCTAAGATTTATTGACCAAAGAGAAATCTGTGTCAAAATACCTGCAAGTATCGCAGGTATCTCAAATATTGTATGTAATGCTCCTGTAATAAAGCCGGCTATCATACCTGCAATTGTTGAAAATACAAGTGCAAATAAAGGATTCATATTAAAATTGACAATCATAACCGCACATACACAACCGCCGAAAGCAAAGCTTCCATCTGCGGTCAAATCCGGAATATCAAGCAATTTATAAGTAATATATACTCCAAGAACCATCACACCCCAAAGTATACCCTGTGAAACGGCTCCCAAAAGTGCTGTAAACATCTTTACCTCCACAATTTATATCATAATAATAAAACCGGCATACACCGGTCTTAAAAAAGTTCTTATTCCATTGAAATATTTGATGTGTCTATTCCAAGTTCCTTTGCAACCTCATCATTTATAACAAGCTTACACTTATCCTTCGGCAAATATGCAATAGGAATATCTGCCGGAGCCTTGCCGTTTAGAATCTCTACAGCCTGCTCACCTGCAAGCTTACCGACCTCAAAATAGTCAATACCATAAGTTGCCAATGCACCGTTCTCCACATGAGCCGCCTCGGCTCCGATAATAGGAATCTTATGCTCATTGGTAGCAATCATTGCTACTGTTGTCATACCTGCCGCAATAACATTGTCGGTAGGTACATATATAGCATCCACCTTGCCTACCATAGACTCAACCACACTCTGTATCTCATTTGAACTTGAAACAGTGTACTCTACACCGTTAAGTCCCTTTGCCTTAAGTGCATCCATAGCAAGTCCCGCCTGAAGCTTTGAATTGGCCTCCGCCGTACAGTAAAGGATACCTACATTCTTTGCATCCGGTAAAATTTTTGTAAGAAGCTCAATCTGATCGGCTACAGGTGTGAGATCTGAACTTCCTGTAACATTGCCGCCCGGTTTATCATTGCTTTCAACAAGTCCCGAGTCTGCCGGATCTGTAACAGCCGTTATCACTACAGGAATATCTGATGTAGCACCTGCCGCCGCCTGCGCCGCCGGTGTAGCAATAGCCAAAATCAAATCCTTCTTGTCATTTACAAGCTTATTTGCAATAGTCTGTGCTGCCGACTGCTCACCGCCTGCATTCTCCTGTTCAATATCTACATCAACTCCGGCTTCTTTAAGTGCAGCAACAAATCCTTCATTTGCTTTATCAAGTGCGGGATGTTGTACATACTGTAAAACACCGATCTTTTTCTTTGCATTTTCACCTGTCTGTGATGAAACCTCAGCCTTAGAATCACCGCTACCGCTGTCTGAAGTACTTTTCCCTGAACCGCATGCCATAAGGCTTGCTCCAAGCAACATAGCCACAGCTATTTTCCACATATTCTTTTTCATATACTTTCCTTCCATTCACAACTAAACTATGCATTGGATTATACTATAAGTAGTTTTTCACGTCAATACCTTAAGGCTTTAAACCTTAAAACTTTAAAGTGATAAAGTAATAATATTCCGCTTGTAAAATATCCGCTATAGAAACTTCAGCTCAAAAATTTTCTCACATTTTCAATATTCTTCATACCTTCTTCATACCCCTCCTTATAAAGGCTCTCAAGTTTGGCAACGCTCTTTTCAAGTCTTTGCACAATGACCTTCTTTGGAGGTCTTATAATAAGAAGTCTGCCCTCGTTTGCCAGCGTATCCATTTCCTCCTGCATCTCATTGTACCTCTTCGGCACAGTCATAAGTTTATCCACAAGCTTCGGCAACGGCTTAAAGTATCTTTTACATATACCTTCATTAACCTTATTTACAGGCTTCTTTCTATACCCTTCTTCCCTTGTAAGTACCGCTACAACCTTGGAATATCCAAGCTCAAATGCCCTATTGTATGCAATGGATGTGGATATACCGCCGTCCAGATACTTTCTGCCGTCAACATCAATCATCTTTGACATCACAGGTATGGATGAAGACGCCTTTACAGCCGCTATAATATCACTACAGCTGTCTTTGTCAAAATATGCACTCTCACCTGTTATTACATCTGTGGCAACCGCCTCATACCTTTGTGCTTTGTCATTAAAAGCATCCCAATCAAACGGATCATACTTATTAGAAATATCACCAAATAAAAAATCAAAATTGAATATCTGTCTGGATGTAAACATGTTCCTGAAGCTTATATACCTCTTATCATGCAGGTATTTAAGATTTATCCTTTTTGATCTGCCTCTCTGCTTTGAAACATAATTCATTCCGTTCATTGAACCTGCCGAAACTCCATTTACATATTCAATATATAAATCACTATCTAAAAAAGCATCCAAGACTCCGGCGGTAAAAAGCCCTCTTAATGATCCGCCCTCCAAACACAATGCTCCCTTTAATATATCCATCCTTCAACCTCCGTTCTTAATATTTTAACACCTTGATTGTAATTACTCAATCTGTTACAATCTAGGTTATTGTAAAAATGAGAGGTATTTTATGGCAGAAAAATTAGCTAAATCACTTATCGGAATGATGAGCGGGCTTTTATCACTCAGTTTCGGCAAACAACTGATAGTATTTATTATATCAATGTTGCCTATATTGGAGCTTAGAGGTGGTCTTATAGCTGCATCCTTACTTAAGCTTCCACCGCTTGAGAGCTATATCATAGCAATAGTCGGCAATGTTATCCCGGTTCCGTTTATACTGCTTTTAATCAATAAAATTTTAAAAGCAATGGAAAAATCAAAATTCAAACTTTTTAACGGTATTTATTTATTTGTACATAAAAAGATAATGAAAAATAAAGGCTCAATAGAAAAATACGGTTTTTTAGGCCTTGTAATCTTTGTAGGAATACCGCTTCCCGGTACAGGTGCCTGGACCGGTGCCGTCATTGCCGCCTTCCTTGAGATGGACAGGAAAAAGGCATTCATTGCCATACTGCTCGGTATGTTAATGGCAAGTATCATAATGATGCTTATATCCTTCGGTCTGATATCAAAGGTTGCATAAAAATATCGCAACGAATTATCGTTGCGACATTTTTTATACCGGTCCGTTATTTATAACCAAAATATCTTTCTCAAAAAGAAGTGTCTCCCCGTTTGGAATAATAAATTCATCTCCTCTGATTACAAGCATAACAAGTCCGTCAAACTCATTTGAAAGTTTCGCCAAAGTATTTCCCTTTGATAATATTTTCTTTGTAAGTACCTGTTCTACAATATTATAGCTTTCTTCAAAATCTATAGATTTTGCCGCCAGCACCACAGTATCACCACATTCTAAAATTGTCTGACCGTTCGGTACAATTTCTTCACCTTCACGCTTTATTAAAACAAGCAATGTGTCCGGCGGAAGATTAATTTCACTTACAGACTTATCACACCAGCCCTGTTGTTTGCTCACAGTCAGCTGTATAAATTCAATCGGTATCTCCTCTCCCGCATAATCTGAAAAGGTTTTCATAACGTCACAGTTCTCATCAATCATATCAAACTTCTTTGATACAAAAGGCAAAAGACTTCCCTGTACCGATATAGAGAATAAAACAATAAAGAATACATTATTGAACACATCATAGTTGGCATTGGTACTCAGTAGTGCGGCAATTGCAAAAACTATAGATGAAGCGCCTCTAAATCCTGACCATGAAACCAATATTACCTGATTCCATTCGGCCTTAAACGGTTTTAAAATCAAAGCTATAACAAGCGGCCTTACAATAAATGTAATAAAAAGTGCAAGTATAAATCCTGTAGTTGCAACATGCAAAAGCTGTGTCGGATATGACAAAAGTCCCAACAGGAAGAAAATTAAAATCTGCATTATACCTGTTACACCGTCAAAGAAAGGTACAAGTTCCTTCTTTCCTCTGATATCTGAATTTCCAAGTATAGTACCTGTGATATACACACTCAAATATCCGTTGCCTCCAAATACATTCGGCAGTGCATATGAAAGCAATGCCACCGCAATTATAAGCACCATATTAAATCCCGGTGTATGAATGATAAATTTATTTATAAAATATCTGAATATAAGTGCAATCAAAACTCCACATACAATTCCAAGAAACAGTTGTAAAAACAACATAATAAAGATATCAACCGGAGTAATACCGCCGGCTATTATCTTTACCACTATCATTGTAATCATATACGCAAAAGGATCATTGCTTCCACTCTCCACTTCCAAAATAGAGGCGGTATTATCTTTCAGATTCAAATGTCTGTCACGAAGTATTGAAAAAACACTTGCGGCATCTGTAGATGAGATAACGGCACCTATCAGCATACTGTTTATCCATGAAAACTTTAAAACACAGTAACTGAATAATGTTACAAATACCGAAGTCAAAAGCACACCGATGCTTGAAAGCAGTCCCGCCTTTAATGCAATAGGCTTGGCCTCGTTTATATTGGTTCCGAAGCCTCCGTAAAACATTATAAAAATCAATGCAAATGAACATATCGTCTCAGCCTGCTCAAAATCATCAAATTTAATCTTAAAAAAACCGTCCGAACCGAAAGCCATCCCCAGCAAAATAAATGCCAGAAGTACCGGTACACCTATTTTACCGGATATGATATTTAAAATTATACAAAGCAGTATAATTGCCGATATCATCAGTAACATAGTATTCATAACTATATTTCCTCTATCTCATTAAAAAAACAGCTCTTTTTATCATCTTTTGGTCCTGTCCTGTAAACTTTCACCAACAGTGCATTCTTGTCGGCATTCAAAAAAATTTCTCTGACATATTGACAGTTACCATACTTTTTACCCTTAACCACAGATCTGTTATGTGTATGTGAAAAATAAGTAAACAGACCTGTAGACAAAGTTTTATTCCAAGCATCTTCATTCATATGTGTATATAACAAAACCGTTCTGTCTATATAATCCTGTACGATAACAGGAAGCAGTCCCTCAGGGTTTAATTTTAAGTCTTTCCATTCAAAATTTGTCCTTCCACTATAAATTCTGGCATCAATATGTTTCATAAAAACTCCTTTTTTATTTATCTGACAGATATAAACTTAGACTCTCAAGATAATGCACAATAATATCACCTTTTTTCGGTATCTCATATTCTAAGTTCAGCTCTTCAAACTTAAAACTTTTTTTACCACATGTATACATCCTATCCATAAATACTTTCAGATCACTCAACGGCACATACATAATCTTATCCAAAGATTTAAAAAAAATAATCAAAAAAGCAACACCGCCCTGCTTCTCAAACTCACACATAAACTTAAACTGGTGTTCATGTACATTTGCTAAAGAAAATCCGGAAGTCGCACACTCCTTGGCATCAAAGCATACCGGTATCCCCTGTACCGCTCCGATATAGTCTACTGTAGATTTCTTGTCAAAATATGCCAGTGTGATATGTCTGGTACTCTTGTCAATATCAATCGGTGTTATAGGAGTGGGTATCTTTTGAATCAATGCCAGCCCGGCTTCTCTATACTTTTCATTAGAGTAATTGATATATTCTTCCAGTGCAGAACCTCTAAGACCTCTTGTCTTCCAAGTACCCATCTCCGATTACCTTTCTAAAATCATTATTATAATCTGCTACAAAACTTCTGCCTCTAAGTGTTTTGAAAGTTTTTGTATCCGATATATTATCATCAGGATAAATCAGCTTATATGAATGCAGCAGTTGCCATTTTATTCCGTATTTTTTCTTATAGAATTCATTTACAGACCTCTTTCCATACTTAAAATCACCTATTATCGGATGTGCCATACTTGCCAGATGCGCCCTTATCTGATGTGTCTTTCCTGTAATCAGCTTTACTGAAAGTAAAGTAATATCATCAAAATATCCTATAGGCTTATATTCGGTCTCTATATAGTCCGCCTTATCAAACTTATTATTTTTTATGCTGACCTTATTGGTCTTTTCATCCTTATATAACCAACCGGATATGGCACATTTTTCATTTACTCTGCCTTTTACAATTGCCAGATAATACTTTTTTACAGCCCTTGTCTTTATAAGCTCATTGTTTACCCTAAGACCTTCAAGACTCTTACCGCATACCAACAGACCTGAGGTGTTTCTGTCAAGTCTGTTACAAATAGACGGTTTAAAAGTATGTAAAGCATTTTCATCAAATTTAAGATACTCTAAAAGCATGTCATTTACAGATATATCATTTATTTGTGACTTTTGTGACAGCAGACCCGCCGGCTTATTTATAATAATAGTATTTTCATCTTCATATATTATATATGATTTGAAGACATCCGATACCTTATTATCTTTATTTTTGATTTTACCTGACGGGGCTAAACAGGTCTTTTTTGTCAATTTTTCAAAGCTTTCATCTGAAAACCACATTTTGATGCTTGAACCTGTTTTCAGTCTTTCCTTGCCGTCAGCCCTCTTATCATCCAATGTGATATTTTTCTTTCTAAGCATCTTAAAGATAAAACCTGTATCTGCATTGACAAATATCTTCTCCAATACTCTGTCAAGCCTCTGTCCGCTCTCATTTTCACCTACAATTATCTCAACCATTATACCGACAGGCTTTTTAATATTGCCCTAATCTCCTTTAATTTATAATCTTTATCATAAACATTGTTTTCAGTCTGTGAAGCTCTTATAAACTTTTTTAATTCATTTATACTTTCACAGACCTTTACATTTACACTTATTCCCCCAAGTTTTATTCTCTCTTTGATAAAGTCTTCGGTTTTTCTTTTATCAGCCTTATTTGAAAGAATGCCGAATATCCTCTCTCCGTCAATATATATGATATCAAGAGGCATAACCTGCTCCCTCATAGTAAGTATAATATCAAATAAAAAATGCTTATCCTCTAAAAATGATTGTACAAGGCTGTATTCACATGAATTGTATTTAAACACCACCAAAAAGGGCGATAAAAGATTTGCCATCGGCAGTACTGTAAGTATAGATGAAACCAGCAGAATCCTTGACATATTTTCTTTAGTATGCTTTGAAGCTATAAAAAGTACAAGAATAACAATTATAAAGAAGCCGATCATTATTCCATTCTTTATCTTGAAGTACTTTCTGTAACCGTATTCACCTTTTTTCTTTATCATAGCAGTTCACTGTAGTCATCAATATAATAATCCGACAACTCCTTTTTTCTTTGTCTTACTTCTCTTGTAAAATCATCTTCAACAGCACAGACCTTCATTCCTGCCGACTTACCTGCTACTATACCTGCTACAACATCTTCAAATACAAGGCAGTGTTTCGGCTCTACATTAAGCAACTTTGCAGTGGTCAAATATACATCAGGTGCAGGTTTGCCTTTTTTTACTTCATCTGATGTGGTAATAACCTCAAAGAAATTCTTCATCCCTAAGGATTCCAAGACAACATCCACCATGGATCTTTTATTACTTGTAGCAATCCCCATCTTTATACCCTTTGATTTTAACTGCTCTAAAAATTTTTGGCAACCGCGCTTTTCCTTTACCTCATTCTTATACTTATCATATGCCATATCCTCCCAGTCCTTACATATCTTCTCGATACTGTCCGATATACCGAATTTATTTTTGAAATATACGGCAGTTTCATGAAAGCTGATACCGTCTATCTCATTTTTTAAATTATCGTCATATTCAATCCCAAACCTGCCAAGGTACTCTTTGTCAATCTCAGGCCACATCCACATAGAATCCACCAAAGTACCGTCCAGGTCAAATATACATGCCTTAATATTCTTTATCATAATTTACCAATCTGTCTTTTCATCTATTAACTCGGGATGTTTATTACCATACTCTGTAATAATATTATTTACCTTAGTTATAACTTCACTTCCCAATCCGCTATATAACTTCCTGTCACCAATTATATAAAATTCTTTTTTAGCTCTTGTAGCGGCTACATTCATCATATTTGCCTCATTTACCGCCCAAGTTGCCGCTCCTTTGCTGTTTGTGTCCGCACCGAGTACCATAAAAACAACAGGTGCTTCTTTACCCTGGAATGTATGTATAGTTCCTATATTGGTCACCTTATTTTTTTCTTTTCTTGTAAAACCTATTTCCCCAAGTTTTCTTCCAAGTTCATAAGCAACATTTTTAAAAGGTGAAATTATATAAATGGTATCACTTTCATTTTTATCAATTATTTTAGGGTCTTTCTCAATCATTGATTTTATCTTTTTTAACAGAAAATCTCCCTGCTCCTTAACATACTTATTTATAGCCTTGCCGCCTATATCATACCATCCTGTCTTGCCGTAACCTTCCTTGCCCTGTACCATAAGATTATTATATGAGATTGCATTTGAAATGGTAAACATAGGATACTGACATCTTCTATGTACCAGAAGCGGAATACCGATCCATGAACTCTCGTCCATATCTTTACTTGTATAAAAGCCATATTTGCTTACAGCATCCACCAAAGTTTGTACAGAGGCCGACTCCGATAAATATAACTCACTTACATTATAACTTTTTGAAAGCAATGCAAGTATTCCTTCATCCAAGGTAAGCACCGGCTTTATCTGGAACGGATCGCCTACAACCATTATATTTCTGCTTCTAAATACTGCACCTACCGCCGCTTGCGGCAATGCCTGTCCCGCCTCATCTACAAAAGTATGTCCCAATACATTTTCATCAATGTTTTTTAACATCCTTGAGAAACTGGCAAAGGTTGAACTGATAACAGGAATACACAGATTTATCCAATTCCACGCGATATTTATTAATCTCTTATTTTTTTCTACATAATTGTTTTGATATTTCCATATATTTATAGCAGCATTGAGATTTTTTCTATTCTCATACAGAAACTCTTTTCTTACTTGCAATGCCGACACAAAAAGCTTTGATTGTTCAATCCTATACCTTTCATCAAACCATGGATTTGACATCTGTAAGCTGTCATAATCTTTCTCAAAATCAAGTGCTTTATCAAAAGCTTCTTTATCTGATTCAAAAGCCTCTATTATACTGTTATACTCCGCTTTTTGCTTTTCCCTGCATTGCCTTAAAGTTTCGTACTTTGCAATATCTTCATCCAATCTATACTTATACGAATCAATATCACTCTTAAGACTGTTACATTTATTTTGCAGTTCATTCTCGGTCTTTCTGAGTGTCTCATCTTCATCTATAAGTTTTTGTAATCTGTTTAATAATTCATTTACTTCGTTTTCAAAAGCCTTATTTTTATTACTGTTAAACAGCCTGTCCAAAAATCCGCCCTTTTGACTTCTTTTCAGTTCAACCGACATCTTTTGATTGGAAATACTGTTTGCCAAATCCTCCCTTTGCGCCTTTATGGTGTCAAGTTTACCGGTAATCTCATTAATGTCGGCTCTGTTTTTCTCAACAGTTTTTTCAAACTCAAGCTTTTGAGATTCTATTTTAACTTTCTCAGCTTCTTCATTTGCAAATACACTATTATTGATATTTTGTTTTGCATTCTTATAGTTTATATACTTTTTTTGCAAATCCTTCGCATTACTTCTTAAACCGGCCACATAAGTATATTGCTTTTTAAATTTATTATAAATCTCACCGTCCGACTTATATTCTTCATTCAGATATTTGACAATACATTCTATTTTATTCAATATATTTGTCATATTCTCAGCCTTACCGCCTTCAAGAGAGAAAGTCCCCCAAAACCTCTCTTCCTTCATATCCTTATTGGCTATATCTTTGAAATAATCCGCCTTCTCAAGTTCAGACAATATATTATCATCAATTCCCTCCTTTAAAGGCAGTTCATTGACAATATTTTGTACGGCACCGTTATTGGAACTTGCAACCACTATATTATTTTCTGCAATTTTATCTGTGAGTTCACCTATTGAAGCCTTACCATAGTATACAGTGTCGTCACTTCCTCTTATATATTTTGATGTTAATAAACATATATCATGAGCTTGTTTAACAACTAATTCAGCAAATATATCTTTTAAAAGTGTAGTCTTTCCTGTTCCGGGAGGACCGTTTACACTTCTCATACTGCTGTTATCATATCCTATTGTCAAGTTTAGTGCTACCTGTTGCATAAATGAAAGTGCAAACTCGGTTTTACCGGGGAATCTTCCAAGTGGATAGTTTTGCGGCTCCAATATATTTTCAAACACGGATTGATTATAGTTTGGAGAGTCCTTTTTACTGTCCAAATTTATCCTGTCTTTTGTATTTCCGCCTGTCAAATACCTTTTAAGATTTATATTATTGATTTCCTTTGCCTTATTAAGGTCTTCAATAAAGAAAGAGTGCAAATTTGTTGCCTCCGTTTCAATATTACTTAATATCTGTACACGGCAATTCTCTATATCAATATTATACTCATTTAGCAAAGCATTTACGGCATTATCAAATTTCTCCCGATTATCCTCACTGCCGTCAAATCTTTTGACTGTTTTCTCTTTAAATTTCTCTTCAAATTCTTGAAAATCCGATTTACTCGGTATCTCATGTAGATATCTCATATATCCGCTACATGTAAAAAAAATATTATCACTGATAAAGTTTATATTTCTATCGAAATATAGTGCTATACTGAACTTGTTACCATAATTTATATCACTCTGTGTTTTTTCCACTCCAAATTTCTTTCTGAGAAAATCTGTTACCTCAGTAAATTTAAAGATATCTAAATACAGCACAAGTCCTGAACTTTTATACTTCTTTTTTTCGGAATTTTCCATCAAGGTATGAAAGTATTCTTTATATCTTTTATCAGTCAAATCATCCAATAATAAAATATTTCTATCATTTAAGTTGATTTCTCCCTCGGATAAATGTTCTACCATAATCCATGCATCTAAAATACCGTTTGTATTATCCATTGCAGGTCTACGCCCTATCATATAAGTTTCCTCATCTCTTCCATGCTTATTTTTCTGCTTTCACCCCTTTTAAGATTTAAATCGTCAAGTCCAAGCCCTCCAAAAGCTGTCCTTTTTAAGTAAGTCACCTCACCTCCAAGTGCTTTTATCATCCTCTTGACCTGATGAAACTTACCTTCATGTATAGTTAATAGTACCTCATTTTTTGATACAATTTCAAGTTTTGCCGGTTTTGAGACTTCACCGTCACCTATATCAAGCCCTTTAGCCGTCATTTCTATAGCATCATCTGCCAGTACACCGTCAAATTTTGCATAGTATACCTTATCCACATGTGATGACGGAGATACCAGCCTGTGATTTAGATTTCCGTCATTTGTAAGTATCAAAAGCCCCTCTGTATCAAGGTCAAGTCTGCCTACCGGTACAATGTTTTTTCTGTTTGAATCTATTAACTCCATAACTGTTTTATGCACATTATCAAAGGTTGCACAGACATAACCTGCCGGCTTATAAAGCACATAGGTTTCAAACTCTTCAATGACCACATCCTTTCCGTCAAAATAGAGTCTGTCAATCTCAGTATTTATCTTCTCCTCCGGTTTTTTTACCGGATTTTCATTTATTCTTACCTTTCCGGCTTTAACATATCTTTTTATCTCTGTCCGACTTCCAAAACCAAGTTCGGACAGAATTTTATCGACTCTGACAATCATTATACCCATCTCCAGCCCTGATAATACTTATTTTTACAGCTTCTTTTGTTCTGCTTTACAAATCCAAGTGAAAATCCGTCCACACATACAAGTCTGATTCCACTGTACTCATCATCCGCCTCTATGGTCTCCCCCTTTAGATACTTTACCACTCTTTCATCAGTCGCACTAAGGTCAAGCGGATTTTCCCACTCATCCGACTTTATATTCATAGCCAATGCCTGGAAAGGCTCAAATCTGTTTTTCTTTATCTCTCCCAAAAGTAAACCGGTTCTGATATAGTGTAAACTCTTATCAATCAGTGCATCTTTCGGCAGATAGTACGCATAGTCCTTATTAATAAAAATTCTCTCATAATCCCATTTACGATTTATCTTTTTTAAGAAATCCAAAAGCTCCTTTGGAAGTTTTGGAGGCTTTTGTTTCTTTTTATTTTTTACCGTCCCATTTTCTTTTAATTCAATATATTTTTTACCGTCCTGCTTTTTTAACCTTGCAACAAAATGCCCTTCTCCCTTTAGCTTATGTGGGAAAAGTCTGACAGTTCCAGGCAATTGCTTGGACTCTTCAAACCCGAATTCAGGTGTAATCCTGTCAATATCAAAGTCATTATGATTTTCCAAAAAACTTATAAGACTTCCCTCATCCTCTATACTTGAATATGTACAGGTGGAATATACTAAAGTGCCGCCCGACTTTAACATTTTAGCCGCTTCATTTAATATACCGACTTGAATACCTGTAAAACTTTCAGGACCTCTTCCAAGATATGCTTTAAACACGGCACTGTCTCTTCTGAACATACCTTCTCCGGAACATGGAGCATCTACAATTATCTTATCAAAATATTCACTATACACCTCTGAAAGATGTTTGGGATCCTCATTAGTTATAAGCACATTGTCAATACCGCTTACCTCAACATTTTTTTGTAGTGCTTTTACTCTGGACGCTGAAAAATCATTTGTCACCAATAAACCCTCTCCCTGTAGATATGAGGCTATCTGTGTGGATTTTCCTCCCGGTGCCGCACAAAGATCAAGCACCTTATCGCCCGGTTTTATTTTTGCTATACTTGCAGGTGTCATGGCGGAAGGCTCCTGTATATAATAAAGCCCCGCAAAATAGTACGGATTTTTTGATATACTATTTATCTTTTTATTATATTTTATTGACGGAGTGGTAAGTACACCTCTTTCTTCTTCAAAGTAAAATCCCTCTTTTACCCATGGTACACTCTTAAAATCTCTGTCAAGAAGCTCTTTGAGTCTATCAGAATCAAGTTTTAACAAATTAGTTCTGATACCTACATAGGGCTTTTCATCCAATGACTTTATATATGCTTTATAGTCCTCTCCCAAAAGCTTTTGCATTGCATCTTTATAGGCTTTTGGCAAATCTTTTTCCTGTATCATATATACCTCAATCTTAATTACGCAAAAAATGGGCTGACAAACAGCCCAATTATTGTTCCTGTGAATTCGGATCTACAGGAACAATACTGGTTGCAAGCTCCTGTCTATTCTTTCCAATCTCTTCTGTATAATACTGCAATGAATTCAAATACTGATTAAATTTATTTTGACCGTCCACCATTGTTCCTGAAATAATCTCTTGAATGCTTTGCAAAAGTTCATCTGCGTATTTTATAGATGATTTTCTGATTTCATTTGCTTCCGCATTGGCCTCATAGACTATCTTATCGGCATCCATCCTCGCATATGCTATTATTCTGTCCGATTCTGCATATGCCGCCTGCATAACTTGATTTTCATTGACAAGCTGAGACTTAAGCTTATTGGCTTCCTGCATAATAGTCTCCGACTCTTTTTTTGCGCTGATAATTATAGCATCAGCCTTTCTTTTGGCATCATCTTTTATAGAATTGCTTTGCAAATTGGCATCAAGCATAGTCTTTTCAGCCTTGTTCTTTGCATCCAGCAGTATACTGTCTTTATTGCTGATAATCTTTTGTGACTGCGTAACTTCCTCAGGTATTTCCTGCCTAAGCTCATTTAACAGTGCAATAAACTCTTCTTTGTTTACCTTTATTATCGAGTTGGACAATGCGACAGTTTTACACTTGTCTACAAATTCCTCTATCTCTGTTATTACCTGTTCGATTCTACTCATTATTTCTCCTCAGACCTTTTTCACTCAGTCTCTTCATAACCTTTTCTCTTATATCTTCTCTTACGAAATGACTGATATCCCCACCATATACCGCTATCTCCTTAACGATGCTTGAACTCAGATATGAATACTTCAGGTTTGTGCTCAAGAAAACAGTCTCTAAGTCCGGTGCGATTATTTTATTAGTCTGAGCCAATTGTAATTCATATTCAAAATCAGTTATTACTCTAAGTCCCCTGACCAAAATATTACATTTTTGCTCATGTGCAAAATCCACCAATAAGCCGTCAAATTCCAACACTTCTACATTTGGTAAATGTCCTATTACACCCTTTATCATATCCACTCTCTCAGCCGGTGCAAAAAGGGGATCCTTTGCCGAGTTGATAAGTACTCCGACAATAACCTTATCAAACATCTTGGCAGATCTCTCAATAATATCAATATGTCCATTCGTAATAGGATCAAAACTCCCCGGATAAATAGCTTTAGCCATAGTCACCCTCGCTTATGTATAAAAATATGTTTATTAGACTTATACTCTTTGACCTTAATTATATCCCAATCCTTTTCCAAATGGGCTGTATCAGTCTTAAAATCTTCTTCAATTATAATCAATGTATACTCATCAATCAATGTAGAATTTAATAAAATGTCTAAACATTTATCCTCAAATCCCTTTTGATACGGCGGATCTAAAAAAACAATATCAAACTTCTCTCCAAGACTCTTCAGCTTTTCAAGATTGCTTTCAAAACCGCCTT
Source organism: Lachnoanaerobaculum saburreum DSM 3986 (assembly GCF_000185385.1). Taxonomy (GTDB): domain Bacteria; phylum Bacillota; class Clostridia; order Lachnospirales; family Lachnospiraceae; genus Lachnoanaerobaculum; species Lachnoanaerobaculum saburreum. Next base: position 1,267,034 of record NZ_GL622296.1, on the reverse strand, counting down.
TTAATACAACGGCTCTGTCGGAAAGCTTGGTATGTGACAGATTGTACTTAATACATTCAACAGCCTCTCTGTCAATATCACAAAAGTATGCCTTTTTTGCACCTCTGCTAAGAGCCTCAATGCCTATACCGCCACTTCCTGCAAACATATCAAGGAAAGTGGCATCATACAGGTCATTTGCAATCATATTAAAAAGAGTTTCCTTTACCTTGTCTGTAGTAGGTCTGGTAAAATTGCCCTTTGGTGTCTTTAATATCAGACTCCCGGCAATTCCTGAAATAACTCTCATACTACTGCTCTATCTCAACCGTTTGTTTATCACTTGGCGGATTTACACTCTCACTGATAGGCTCAACAGTTGCCTCGGTAGCTTTGGTTTCCACACTTGCCTTAGTCTCACCGCTGCTCGCAGCTGTAGTTTCTGTAGGTGCGGGAGCTGTAGTAGCTTCAGTCAAGTTATAGCAAAGCACAGGAAATCCGGCATCTATATAGTCAAAAAGCTGCTTTGCAACGGAAGGCGGCAAGTTGATACAACCATGTGAACCTGAAGTCTTATATATCTGTCCTCCAAAGGCACTTCTCCATGGTGCATCATGGAAACCTATTCCACCATTAAACGGCATCCAATAATTAACCGGTGTCGAGTATCCCTCACCCTTTAGTGTAGCATTCCTTGTTCTGTATGTAAGCGGAAATGCTCCCGGAGGTGTGGTCCAATTCTTAGAAATATTTCCGGATACAAAATCACTTTCAAGCACCTTTGATCCGTTCTTTATCAAAATCATATGTTGTGCGGTAAGATTCACTTCTACATATGAATTTCCATAGTCATTTTCACCATGTGAAGCCGCCTTTCTTGAATACTCAGGTTCTCTCTTTGCAGTCTCCCCTGCCTGTATCAGCGACTTGATAGCGGCTTTTTCTTTCTCTACATTTACCTTCCAACCATATGAACCGCCTGTTATGGTAACTGTCGGACCGTATGAGGTCTTTAAAGTCTTAGGCTTACCTACTGTATTATATGCATTTGATACCTTTTTTACAAATGAAGCTACACCTTCATCTGATATACTTACAGAACCGTCACTGTTTACACTTAGCCAGTTATGTATAGTATCACCGTTTAATACATTCAACTTATCATATGAGATTCTGGCGGAAATATACTTATTCAAATTATTCAGTGCCGTATTCAAAGTAGGATCATCAGCTCTCTTTGCCGGTTTCTCATATAAATCATTATCTTCATAATCAAGATTTATATCACTGTTAAGAGTAATCAGCTGACTCTTTATATACTCCTTGGCCTTGGCAATATCTATTGCATTACCCTCCACCTCAGGTATTATAGAGTAGCCTGACCCCGGAACAAAATCTGAAATCCTTGCATCCACAGGCCTTTCAAATTTAGACTCGTCAAGTGCCTTAAGCTTTGACACGGTGTTTTCAAACTTATCAGGATCCACAGTAAATGAGGACTTTATCTTTAAATCTCTTTTGCCGTTTACTTCCGCAATCCATGCCATGCTGTTTTGCTCTTTTAACAAATCCTCAAGTGAATTATCCTTTACAAATGCAAGTCCTACATCACTTCCCTTGATTATCTCATCATTATTACCTCTTGATTTTATGGTGCTCTCAAAATTATCAATCTGATTTGACATCACCTGACGCACTTCGTCTACAGTTTTCTCAGATGCATCTATACCGTTGATGACGGTATGTGGAAAAAATCTTGTTCTATATGTGTTGGCTTTCACACTGTAAGCACCTACCACCGCTACAATACCGGCAACTATAATTCCAAGAGCAACTTTATTCATTCTCTTTTTTTCTTTTTTACCTCTTTTTCTTGGTTGTTCTTTATTCTCAGACATACTACTCCTATCAAAGCGCCAACTTTTTATAATGTAAATCCATATAGCTATCTATCTCCCTCTCAAGCCTTTTTCTCTCATAATCCCCTATATTGTCACATTGTATCATATCTGCCGCCTCTTTCGCCATATCAAATACATCATTATCATTATATATATCCGCAATACCGAAATCCGGCTCTCCACTCTGTGCCAAACCGAAAAGCTCCCCCGGCCCTCGCAAAGCCAAATCTTTGGAAGCAATATAAAATCCGTCGTTTGAATTTCCTATAATCTCCAGTCTTTTCTTTGCCAATTTAGAGTTTGAAGTCCTCACAAATATTGCATACGACTGCAATGCACTTCTTCCGACTCTGCCTCTAAGCTGATGTAATGTTGCAAGTCCGAATCTCTCAGCATTTTCAATCATAATTACAGTAGCATTTGGAACATCCACTCCTACCTCTATTACAGTTGTAGCTACCAAGATATCTATCTCTTTATTTATATACCGTAACATTATATCATCTTTTTCTTTCTGATGCATTTGCCCATGCAATACTTCCACCTTACAATTTTGTGAAAATTTATCTGCTATTTTCTTACCATAGTCAAGCACATTTTCCGCCTCTATATTTTCACTATCTTCAACCATCGGACATATAATATATGCCTGATGTCCTTTTTTTACCTCAAGTAAGATATGCCTATAGGCTTTTTCTCTGTCTTTTTCTGTGATTACAGCATTTTTTACAGGCAGTCTGCCTACAGGCTTTGACTCTATTGTAGAAATATCAAGATCACCGTACAGTATAATTGCAAGTGTTCTGGGTATCGGTGTGGCGGACATTACAATTACATGAACATTCTCTCCTTTTCCTGAAAGTGTGCTTCTTTGTCTTACTCCGAAACGATGCTGCTCATCAGTTACCACAAGTCCGAGATTTTTAAACTTTACATTTTCAACCAACAGGGCATGTGTACCTATAAGAATATCTATTTCACCACTCTCTATTTTTTCATACATCAGCAAATGTTCCTTCTTGGTCATAGAACCTGTAAGTATACCAAGATTAGGAGGTTTATCCAACTTACTCAGTATATCAAACATAGACTTAAAATGTTGCTTTGCCAAGACTTCGGTAGGCACCATAACCACACCTTGAAATCCCGACTTTACCGCCATATACAGACAAATCAGTGCGACTACAGTCTTTCCCGAGCCGACATCTCCTTGTAAAAGCCTGTTTGTAACAATACCGCTTGACATATCATGTAAAATCTCTTCTATTACATCATCCTGTGAGGCAGTCAGCTTAAACGGCAAAACGGATTTTATCTCATCTAATGTATTCTTATCATCGGCTATTATATTCTTTGTCTTTATCCTTAACCTCTTATCCTTTAGAAGTCTTATACCATATAAAAATCTAAAAAAATCATCAAATGACAATCTCCTCTTTGCATCAAAAAGAGCTGTTTTATTCATAGGACAATGAATATTTCTTACAGCACTTTCTCTGTCCGCCAATGAATTTTTCTTTATTATATACTGCGGCAAATACTCTTTAAAGTCCATCTTGGGAATATATTCAAATGCAACCTTTATAAGCTTTTCCATAGTATTATTGCTGATACCTGCCGTAAGACCATAGACCGGCTTATAGCCTCCTATCTTTTTTTCATATTCTTCTACAGTATAAATAGCGGGATGTTCCAATGTGTTTTTGCTTCTTCTTGACATCTTCCCGACAAAGATATAACTTTCTCCCTGCCTCAAAGTTACACTGAGGTATGCGGAGTTGTACCAAATCACATCTATTACATCTATATAATCTGTAAGCTTTGTGGTCAGTACTTTTTTATTACTGCCGACAAATGCCGGACTCTTTGTAACAGTTGCTTTGATTACTACATCTTCATCCCTATTATCATCCTTTTTTATATCAGAAATTTTTGTAGGAGGCTTATATTCCAAATACCTTACAGGATAATGTTTTAAAAGATCATTTACAGTCCTTATGCCAAGTTTATCCAAATATTGTGCTGTTTTTGCTCCTACACCTTTTATATTTTTTACAGATATATCAGGCATAACATCTCCTAACAAAGTTTTAACTAGGTCATCAAATAAAGATTTGATGACCTAGTTATAAATAATTATTCTACAGATATAAAATAATAATAAACCGGCTGTCCGCCGTTATGTAACTCAAACTCAAGCTTAGGATACTTACCTGCCAACTCATCACAAAGTTTAGCCGCATCTTCCTCACTCACATCAGCACCATAGTACAGACTTACAAGCTCACTTGAATCATCTACCATGCTTGACAGTGCCTTATCTACCGCAGAATCTATACTCTTATCCACACCTATAATACCGCCGTCTCCAAGTGCCATAACATCATTTTCATGTATCTCCACATCATCAATAGTGGTATTTCTTACAGCATAAGTAATCTGTGCGGACTTCACATCGGCAATCTCTTCTTTTGCATTCTCAAGATTCTCTTCAATACTTCTGTCCTCAGACAGGCTGATCATTGCAGTTATACCCTGTGGAACAGTCTTTGTAGGGATTACCACAACCTTTTTGCCCTCCTCTAATTTTGCCGCCTGTTCAGCCGCCAATATAATATTTTTGTTATTCGGTAAAATATATATAGTCTCAGCATTCAGTTTGTCAACAGCTTCTATAATATCCTCAGTACTGGGATTCATAGTTTGGCCGCCTTCCACCACTATATCAACACCTATCTCTTTGAAAATAGAGGCAAGTCCGCTGCCCGCACTTACACTGATAACTCCCATTTTCTTTTTCCTGTTCTGCTCCTTGAGGATTTTATCTACACCTTTTATAACTCTTTCCCTATGCTCTTCACGCATATTGTCAATCTTTAAGTTGGTAAGCTCACCAAATGAAAGTCCTTTTTGAATAGCAAGTCCGGGGTCATTTGTATGGACATGTACCTTTACCACTTCATCATCAGCTACACATACTAAAGAATCTCCAATAGATGTCAGAAAGTTTTTGAACTCTTTTTCATCCTTATCTGTAAATTCTTTTTTCAAATTTACTATAAACTCCGTGCAGTATCCGAACTTAATATCTGCTGTATCTATATCCTCTCTTGCAGCACCGTCTGCGGCTACAGACTTGGTGGAAAGTACTACATCTCCAAGTTCTATCACATTGCCCTTAAGTCCCTCAAGCATTCCATGTAATATAACCATCAATCCCTGTCCGCCTGAATCTACCACTCCGGCCTTTTTCAGCACCGGAAGCATCTCAGGGGTTTTCTTAAGAGTTTCATCACCGCATTTTAATACTTCCTCTAAAAAAGGGATAATATCATTATAATTTTCATGTATTTCAAGTGCCTTATCTCCCATAGCCTTTGCTACTGTAAGGATTGTACCTTCCTTCGGCTTCATTACAGCCTTATATGCCGTCTCACTTGCCTTATCAAAAGCAAGTGCAAGCTCAAACACATCTATCACCTGTGCTTCTTTTAAAATCTTTGCCGCTCCTCTAAAGAGCTGTGAAAGTATAACACCTGAGTTTCCTCTGGCTCCGCGAAGTGAACCCTGTGCTATAGCCCTACACAATTCAGCTATATCATCACTCTCCTCAGCCGCCAAGTTTTTGGCTGCCGACATTATAGTCATCGTCATATTGGTACCGGTATCTCCGTCAGGAACCGGAAAAACATTCAGTTCATTTATCCACTCTTTTTTAGCTTCCAAGCTTTTGGCTCCGGTTATAAAAGCACTTCTTAGTGATTGTGCATCAATCTGCTCTATGCTCACAAATACCCTCCTTAGTCTATTATTCGTACGCCTTCTACGAATATATTTATTTTCTTTACTTCCATTCCGGTGAAATTTTCCGCTTTATATTTTATGGTTTCTATCAGATTTTGAGTTACTGCACTGATACTTAGACCATATGCAACTATGATATGAAAATCCAAAATAAGCTTATTGTCCTCTATCTTTACACTGATGCCCTTTGTCATACTCTCCCTTTTAAGGAGCCTTGCAATACCGTCCGTCACTGAAACTGCCGCCATACCTACTATGCCGAAGCACTCAACAGCCTGCATTCCGATATAGAATGCTATAACATCCGGATTTATGCTTATTTGACCAAGATTTGTATTGATTTGCCCTTTATTCATATAACCCTCCAATCATATTTGTCTAAAGTCATTTATTTTTGTGGCACTGCCACCTAACTATGAAAGAATAAATATTTCGTAGTTTATCTATAATCCAAAGTCCGAAACCTGCCGCTATATGCCCCGTCTCGGATACTTAATAATACCATTTTTTTATGATAAAGACAATGCAAGCTTTTAGCCTGACCTCACCGTTTAAAAATTTTTATTCAACAATATGTTTTTTGTAGTACATTTTGTAGTACAATAGAAGCATCAGAAACATCATTTTTTTAGAAGGTTTTTTATGGAATACAAGTTTGGCAAAAATAAAAATATTTTCTTTCTCGGAATAAGAGACGGCATACCCATTGCCTTAGGGTATTTTGCAGTATCTTTTTCACTCGGTATAATGGCTGCAAAATCAGGATTGTCAGCATTTCAAGGTCTTGTTGCAAGTTTTCTAAACAATGCCTCGGCAGGAGAATATGCAGGATTTTCAATGATTGCCATATCCTCATCATATATAGAGACAGCTGTTATCACACTTATAGCAAATGCCAGATATCTTTTAATGAGTATTGCAATGAGCCAACGCATAAAAAAGGGTACACCGCTTCACCATATATTTATCATTGCACATATGCTGACTGATGAGGTTTTTGCAGTATCCATTGCAAGACCCGGAGATATCAATCCCTACTACACATTCGGAGTAATGCTTGTTGCCTCACCGGCATGGTCTTTCGGTACCTTCTTCGGTGCCATAGCAGGAAATATATTACCGATGCGATTGGTATCGGCATTCAGTGTTGCACTTTACGGCATGTTTATTGCTATAATAGTTCCTGCCGCAAAGGCCGATAAGATAATACTTTCACTGGTTATTATAAGCTTTGTACTTAGCTATATATTTTCCTTTGATTTTTTCCATATATCGGAGGGAATAAAGACAATAATTTTAACTGTTATAATATCTGCAATTGGAGCAATATTTTTTCCGCTAAAGAATGGAGATAATGATGAATAAATGGATATATATCTTTATAATGTTTGCAGTAACATATCTTATCAGAGTGCTTCCGCTCATCCTTATAAGAAAAAAGTTGAAAAACACATTTATCAGATCATTTTTATACTATGTACCATATGTCACACTGTCTGTAATGACCTTCCCTGCCATATTGCATGCAACTATGTCACAGACTTCAGGACTTCTAAGCTTTATTATAGGAATCATTGCCGCATGGTATGGAGCAAATCTTTTTAAAGTGGCACTGCTATGCTGTACATTGGTATTTGTAATTGAATATTTTATTGCATAAAAAAGCCGACACAAAAGTGTCAGCTTTTTTAATCAGCCTCTAAACCTGTATCCGACACCCCAAATTGTTTCTATAAATTGAGGCTTGGAGCTGTCAAGTTCTATTTTTTCTCTGATATTTTTGATATGTACTGTAACCGTTGAGATATCACCCATTGACTCAAGTCCCCAGACCTCTTTAAACAAATCTTCTTTAGCATATACCTTGTTCGGATGCTCCGCCAAAAAACGCAATATATCAAATTCCTTTGCAGTCAATGTCCTTTCCTTGCCATAGCTCCAAACTCTTCTTGAACTTGAATCTATCTTGAGTTCTCTGACCTCAATAATATCCCTATTGGCGGCTGAAACACCTGCAAGTCTGTCATATCTGTTTATATGAGCCTTCACTCTGGCTACAAGCTCACTTGGTGAAAACGGCTTAGTCATATAGTCATCTGCACCCAGTCCAAGCCCTCTTATCTTGTCAATATCATTCTTCTTTGCACTGACCATCACTATAGGTATTTCCTTAGTCGCCCTTATACGCCTGCATATTTCATATCCATCTAATCCGGGCAACATCAAATCCAACAGTACCAAATCATAATCTTCACTCAATGCTTTTTCAAGTCCTTCTTTTCCGTCAGTTGAAATATCCACTTCAAAGCCGGATATCTCTAAATAATCTCTCTCCAGCTCCGCTATGCTTACTTCGTCTTCAATTATAAGAACTTTGCCCATTTTATATCTCCTACTTTTTTAAAACTATGTCTATATCCGTCCCCACTCCTGATTTTGACATAGCAACAACACTGCCTTCATGAATCTCTATCACCTTTTTTACGATGGATAGACCTATACCGCTTCCGCCAAGCTTGGTATTCCTTGATGCATCACTTCTGTAAAATCTCTCAAATATATGTGGCAAGTCCTTCTCAGCTATACCTCTTCCGTTATCTGAGATTCTTATATTTATAGCATCCACAGTCTCCTTGACTATAAGGTGGATTTCAGGATTTTCCTTGTCCATATATTTCACCGCATTTGAAATTATATTATTCAAGGCACGCTTTATCTGCTCCCTGTCAATATCTATTACCGTATCGGCATCAACATTGGCGGTATACGAAAATTTTATCTTAACAGTCTCCAGTTCCAAGTACAAATCTTTCACATACTCATCAAAAAAATCTTTGACATTGGTTCTTTCAAAGTTGTAAGAAACTTTATTTCCTGTCACCCTTGAATAGTAAAGCAATTCATCAATCAACTTAGTCATATCATTTGTCTTATTGTATATAGTATTCAAATAGTCTCTGACCTTTTGCGGTGAGGAGGCGACTCCGTCAAGTATCCCTTCCACATAACCTCTGATAGCTGTAAGCGGTGTCTTCAAATCATGTGAAATATTGCTTACAAGCTCTCTTGCGGCATTTTCAGAAAGAATCTTCTCTTCCTCATTTTCCTTTAACTTGATTCTCATCTTCTCAAAATCATTATACAAAAAAGGAATCTCCACAAAATCTTTTTCATCCAGCTCATAGTCAAAATCACCGTCCGCTATCTTTTTTATAGCAATGCGCATCTTATCAAGCGGTACCAGAATTTTTCTGTAAATCCAGAACCACATAATAATAGCCAAAATATCTATTATGCCTGCAAGGATTGTAAACCAAAGATCTACACTCCTTGCAGTTTCATAATTCATACTATATATCAAAAGTATTGAAGGTACAACTATTACAATACAAACCACCGAAAATAAACCGGAGCTGATTTTCATTAGATGCCCTTCTTCAACTCCTCCACCTTATCAAGTCTCTCCCATGGAAGGTTCAAATCATCTCTTCCGAAGTGACCATAAGCTGCTGTCTGCTTAAATATCGGCTTTCTAAGATCAAGCATCTTTACTATTCCGGTAGGTCTAAGATCAAAATGCTTTCTGATAAGCTCAACTATTGCACTGTCGCTTATCTTTCCCGTTCCGAATGTATCTACGGAAATAGATGTAGGATGTGCCACACCTATAGCATAAGATAATTGTATCTCACATTTCTTTGCAAGCCCTGCCGCCACAATATTTTTTGCTACATATCTTGCCGCATAAGCTGCCGATCTGTCCACCTTTGTACTGTCCTTTCCCGAGAACGCACCGCCGCCATGCCTTGCATAACCGCCATAAGTATCTACTATTATCTTTCTGCCTGTAAGTCCTGAATCTCCATGTGGTCCGCCTATAACAAATCTACCTGTAGGATTGATAAAGTACTTTGTATTCTCATCTACCATATCCTTCGGGATAACTTCATCAAATACATACTTTCTTATATCCTCATGTATCTGTTCCTGTGTTACATCTTCATCATGCTGTGTAGAAAGTACTACCGTATCTATCCTTACAGGTTTATCATTCTCATCATACTCTACAGTAACCTGTGTCTTACCGTCAGGTCTGAGATACTTTAGAGTACCGTCCTTTCTAACCTGTGTCAGTCTCTTTGCCAGGTTGTGTGCAATATATATAGGATACGGCATAAATTCCTTTGTTTCATCTGTAGCATATCCGAACATAAGTCCCTGGTCACCTGCACCGTTGTCCTCATCTTCTTTGTCAATAAACTCTCTTGACTCTAACGCCTTATCTACACCCATTGCAATATCCTTTGACTGCTCATCAAGTGCTACAAGTACACTACAGGTATCACAATCAAAACCGTATTTTGCTCTGTCATAACCTATCTCTCTTACCGTTTCCCTTACTATCTTTTGGATATCAACAGTTGCCTTTGATGAGATTTCTCCCATTACAAGCACCATTCCTGTAGTTGTAGCTGTCTCACAGGCTACTCTTGAATCCGGATCCGCACCCAAATATGCATCCAATATTGCATCCGATATCTGATCACACATCTTATCAGGATGTCCTTCTGTAACTGATTCTGAAGTAAAAAGTCTTCTCTCTTCCATCTTTCTCCTATCTTTTTACACTTATATAAACCTTAGAATATAAACTAAACAATTAAGTATATCTTATATTAAAAAAGTCCACCAATCGGTGGACTAAGGTTTCCACTCATTGCTCGATTTCTCGCTCAGGTTGGCACCTTCCTAAAAGGGGTTGCCGTGACATCACAGATCCTTAACTCTCCGTCACTCTTAATAAGTGTATATATAATACCCATATGGGCAAATTTATTTTGTTGCAACCATAGTATACCATTTTCATATAGTTATGTAAATATGAAATTTTCATAACATTAAATAAAATGCTGCCTATATCAAGTTCTACTGCTGTTGCATACCATATATATTATCTGCTTATCTTGTGCAATTTTCTTCAGCATTTCCAAAGCATATGATGTATGAGTATCATCAAGATTCACAAAAGGATCATCCAAAATAATAAAAGGTTCTTCTTGCTTAAAAAGTGCGTCAATCAAAGCTAGTCTCATACAAAGCATCATACAATCAGCCATTCCTGCACTAAAATATCCGATTTCTCGTGCTTCACCCTTCTCATCCACCTGTATTTTCAAGTCATGATCTACCATTGCATTTTTGAAATCATTTCCCATAAGTTCCTGCATATACTTTGAAAAGTTTTGTTCCACACTGCCTACATATTGGGTGGAAAGATTACTTTTTGCCATTTCAAGCAAACTCAAAGTTTTATCCAAGATATCTCGACTGTTTTCTGCATTCTTTCGTTCTATTTTCAAGCGCTTTATCTGATCTTCCATATCCGGAATTTGTTCAATTTTATTTAAAAGTTCTTTACGTTTATTGCGTGCAGCTTGAAGTTCTTCATTTGTAACTCTCTGCTTTCCCTTAGTATTTTTTTCTTCTTCAATCAATATTTCAGTCGATGGTAATTCTTCCTGCCCAAACTCTTCCTGTGGCAATCCATCTTTGTACTCCGGATGTTGAGTCTTAAAATGCTCCAACTTTTTAAGCAGTTCTACCTTATCTTGCAGCTGCTGTTCATAACTTATAATATCATCTGAAATCTTTGAAAGTACTTCTTCACTGATTGGTATACTAAGTCCATAATCTTTTGCAAACTGTTCCAATCCCTCTTTTGCATTCGTCTTTTGTTCTTCCAACTCTTTTTTTCTATTCTGTAAATCCATTACATTTTTTGAAGCTCTCTTATAATCCGAAAAGAGAGTTCTCAAGTTCTCTATAGAATCAGTATAAGATTCATTTTCAAAATATATATTATACTTTTTTAAAATATGCTCTATAGAATTAATTAGTTCAAATCTTTCCCTTTCAGCTTCTGCTCGTGAACTTTTTGTTTTATTATATTTTTGATCTAAAGTCTCAAATGCCTGAACATCAGCCTTTAAATTTGACAATATCGTAGAAAATTCTTTACTATCAATTGTATTATAATACTTTGTAAAGGCCTCTCTCAGTTCTTTCTCCAGATTATCCAACTCCTTAATCAAACCGGTTCTGGTAGCATGTAAGCTATTCTGTCGATTTGACAAATTCTTATAATGTGCCCAATTTTCTCGAAGTTCTGACACAAAGCTATCTTGATAATTTGAATTTGGATAATAACGATTGAAAACACTTAGTAAAATTTTTTGATTTTCTTCTACCTTACCACACAGCGTATTTGCTCTACTTTCAATATCTTCTTTTTTATCTTTCAGCTGCAAATAATTCTGCTTATCCAGTATCAGTTTTGTAAGTTTTGCATTTAAATCAGAATTATCATCATAAAATTTGGAAATAAACTCTTTTAAATTTTTTTGCAAATTATATAGTTCTTGAATCTCTTCTTCACTTATTGCACTACTTTCTACAGCAACCTGTCCTGAAGATTGATTGACCATCTGCTTTGTATGTATCCAAAAATAAATCAAAAGAACTACAAAACCGATAATGGTAAATACTGCACCCATTGCAATAATATTTGACACAAAACCAAATACCCCTAATAAAAGTAGTAACGCTCCAAGTACAATCAAACCTATAGAAGATTTTTGTTTTTGCACACTTGAGGTTTGATTTGATTGAAATACCATGGTTTTTGTATTTTTCTTGCTATTTAGTTCATCAATACGTCGGCAATCATTTTGTTTTTGAAAAATGGTGTTATCTTGTGGTACCTCGATAGAAAAAACACGTCTAAGATAATTCCAATCTTTTTGCTCCTCGTCCGACAAAACCATGTCTTGAAGTTTATTTTCAAAAATTTTAGTCTCTTCCTGGATCTCTTCACAATGCTTAAGTTCGTCCTCATCAACAGTTTTTTTATCAAAAAATCTCTCTAGCTTAGATAATTGTTCATTTTCTTCCTCTCCTAGTTGAATTGCACTACATTCCCCCCTCTTTACAGACAGTAAATCAATCTTATCTTGATAATCTTTCATTTCCTGCTCTGTAGGAATACCTTCCTCAAAAAGCTTTTTTAAGCTTTCCAGTTCAGTCAGCTCATCTTCACTCATCTGTATTGTTGCCTGAGTAGTCACTTCCACCAATTTATCACATTTATTTTGGCAAAGTCTGATATCATTTGAGGTTGTCTCCTCATCTGCAAAAACTTCTCTCCACTTAGCTTCACACTCAATATCCTCATCTTTTATTACAAGTTCAGACAAGCTCTTTTCTGCATGCTCTATGGCCAAAACTCTTTTATTATTAAATGCAATTTCTTCCTTTTTTGGGTAACCCTTTGGGTATAATTTGTTTAAATTATCAATATTTTCTTCTGTAAGAGTTAGATCTTTTTCCAGCTCTATGAATTGTTCTCTTATTACTTTGTCGCCTTTCTGTTTTGAAGCTTTTGTTATCTTATCATGAAGTAACGCCAATTCTTTATCTTGTTCTAATGTTTGTTCACTCAACTTTTCTACATCTTTTGTAGCCTCTATTAATAAAGGCTTTTTATTTTCAGCCTCGAACAATTCCTTTGCCAATTTACAGATATCATCTTGAATATCATCAATAATACCTCCGCTACCACGAAGTTTCTGATATTTGCTTCGTTCTTTTCTCAACCTGTCTATCGCCACATCATAGTTATTTAAATCATCCGTATTATTCACCAGATTACTCAATTTAGTCTGCATAGATGTAGTTGCTAATGTGTCTGTTTCTCTTCCCTGCGACATATACACACTTCTCATAAATGATTCTGCATCCAACTGAAACAACTCTTCACCTAAGTTCTCTGAAAACCTTGAACTTTCTCTATGATTTTTAAGATCTCTAAGCGAATATGTATCTTTAGATGCTTTATCACCAAAGGTACGCCTGACACGATAACTTATTCCTTCAAACTCAAAATCCAGACTTCCTCCGTAACTTCCACCCTGCCAAGGTGAATATTTTTTCCTTTCATTTTCTGTAATACTCCGTTTTCCAATACGTGGAAATCCATAAAACATAGCCTTAATAAATGCAGCTAATGTGCTTTTACCAAATCCATTATGTTCTTGTATAACATTTAATCCATCAACAAATGAATAATCATAATTCGATAGTTTTCCAAAATTATCTACATGGCATCTCAACAATTTCATACTGTAATTTCCTCCCCGCTAAGTGCTTCAAGCCCTGTCCTAATGATTTGTATTTTATCCTCTTCACTGGAATCACTTGCCATTACCAGTCTGATAAACTCACCCTTTAAAGAAATATCATTTTCATATTCCTTTGGATCAATTATACACTTTGTATTGTCTTTAATTTTTACAAAGAAAAAATCAGTATCAGCCAAGCGGTACAAATATTTTATAGAAAGATCTGACGCAATATCTCTTGAACCTGTTAAAATAAATTCTACCATATGATCTTTTGATATATCCTGTGTTTCCTTCTTCATTGCATTATAAATTTCTATATTGTTGAGCAGACTTGTAATATCAACCTCTATGTGATGAAGTACTCTTGATGAAAAAGGTACAAAAGTCGGTTCAATTTCCCTTACATCGGTATCAAGTAAAACAAAACCTTTTTTGCCACATTCATCAAAACCACGCCCCTCCAAGCATCCCGGATAGCAGTAAATTCCATCTCTGTCCAGTTGATTGCAAGAGTATGTATGTATATGTCCCAATGCCAGATATTGAATATTTTTATCTTTTAAAAGATTCAAGTTCACTTGATCTATCCCACTTGATGTAGAAGTTTGACCATGCAACATAACAATATTTATACGACTTTTCTGCTCCGGTAGCTGCTCATACAGTATCTCTGCATTTGCTTTGGTCATTTCTATTCCGGATACAGCTACATCACCATAGATAAATGTATTCCACTTATCTGTAAAACACTTGAAATTTGTAGGAATGTCATGATCTACAAACGCATTGGTCCAGTTATCATGGTTGCCACTCAAATACAAGTAATCAATCTTAGGTGTGCTTGTTACTGCATCAAAAATACCGTCTACAGTACGTCTTGTAACGCGTTCTCCGTCAAAAAAATCTCCTGCAATCAAAACAAGCTCTATTTTCTCACTAGCCGCATACTCTGTCATTCGCTGAAATGACTTTAAAATTTCTATATTTCTCGTTGCTGCTTGCTCTCGTGTCATATGAGTTTCCATAGGCGAATCCAGATGTATATCTGCACAATGTAGAATTTTCATTATTTATAATTTATACACTCTCTTTCATATTATTTATTATAATTCGGATGTTTTATCGTATATCATTTTTTTGTATACCGATAATCCTCCATCATTTAATATTGTACATATAAAAATAATTTTAATTATACCTCACTCTTTCTTCTGCCACTAAAGGTAGAGTTTTTTCTGTATTATTTGTATACGTAAAAATATTATGATTCTCACCAAAGCTGTTATTATCAGTCCAAAGCTCGCACTGTGTCATAACAGTCTGAACGGCATCATCCATTCCTTCAGGCGGATATTTATGTTTTTTCAAAAGCTTTTTTATGAGCATACGCATTTTAGCTCTTGCTGACTCACGTTTTTGCCAGTCAATAGTCTTATTCTTACGTAGAGTATCCGCAAGTTCTTTTGTGATTGCAATCAACTCTTCATTTTCATAAAAATCTTTGATTGCTTGTGGCTTTGTTAATGCATCATAGAAGGCAAGCTCATCAGCAGTAAGTCCAAGTTTGTCACCTTCTTTTTGATCCGCCGCAATTTGTTTTGCCAATTTTAACATTTCTTCTATAACTTCTTCATTGGTAAGCATCCCGTTAAGATATGCATTGATAGCATGTTGCATAATCTCACTGAACTTTTCGGATTTTACAATATTTGTTCTACGATAAACCGAAACTTGCTCTGCAATCAATTTTTTCAATAGTTCGACTGCAAGGTTCTTCTCTTTCATATTTGCGACTTCCTGGAGGAATTTAGGATCAAACAAAGAAAACTCCTCTTTGATGTCGGAAAATAAATTTATTACTCCATCACTTTTAATACTCTGTTTTAAAAGTGCATTTATTCTTGCATTTATTTCAGGTAAGGAAATCTTTTTACCAACGCCGGTATTGGTGAGCCTTAAAACAAGAACTCGAACAGCCTCAAAGAATGCTGCTTCAAATCTACTATCTTCATCAACTAACGATGAACAAAGAGAAAGGGCTTGATGAAGCATAAGGGCTTCTTTTACGAAGGAATCTTTATCATCAACTTTTTCTCTACCCATAATAAAATTCACAGCACCACTGATAGTTTTAGCTCTTTCAAGGTCAGTACCATTGATAAACTTTGTGTAATCATATCCATGAAACTTATCACGGCAAACTGATAATTTCTCCAAGAACTTCGGATATGCAACCTTTGCAACATCCGTATCGCCATAGTTCTTTTTATCACGAGAAGTATAGTCATTCATTGCCTGCTTAAGAGCAGTAGCAATTCCAACATAGTCAACAACAAGCCCACCTTCTTTATCACGAAATACACGGTTTACACGAGCAATTGCTTGCATAAGATTGTGCCCTGACATAGGCTTATAAACATACATAGTGGAAAGAGATGGAACATCAAACCCCGTCAACCACATATCAACAACAATAGCAATCTTCATAGCACTGTTGTTATCTTTGAACTTCTTTGCAAGTTCATTCTTATGATGTTTATTACCAATAATCTGTCTCCATTCTTCCGGGTCGTTGTTCCCGGAAGTCATAACAACTTCCACCTTTTCAGTCCAAGTCGGGCGCAGTTCCAATATTTTCTTATAAATTTTCATGGCAATAGGGCGAGAATATGCAACAATCATCGCCTTGCCGGTAAGCAGATTCTCTCTATTATTTTCATAGTGGTCAAGAATATCACAAACAAGCGAATTTATGGTATTATCATTCCCAAGCACTGCTTCCATCTGACCAAGTTCTCTTTTGCTCTTTTCAATAACCTCATCATCTGCATTAAGAGCCATTAAATCATACTCTGCATCAATCATCTTCAATGTTGCTTGATCAAGGTTTAATTTAATTACACGACTCTCATAATAAACCGGGCGTGTTGCTCCATCTTCAACAGCCTGTGTCATATCGTAAATATCAATATAATCGCCAAATACCTCACGAGTACTTCTGTCTTTTGAAGAAATAGGTGTCCCGGTAAATCCTATATATGTAGCGTTTGGAAGTGTATTACGAATAATTCTTGCTGTACCGATAACCCGCTTTGCTACTTCATCACCATCTTCATTCTTTGTAATCTTAATCTTTTCAGCAAGTCCATACTGTCCTCTATGAGCTTCATCAGCCATAACTATAATATTATGGCGTTCAGACAGAGGTTCGTTAGACTCCTCAAATTTCTGCATAGTAGTAAAAATTATGCCGTTTGCCTGTCTGCCGGCAAGCAAAGTTTTTAGATTCTCTCTACTTTCTGCTTGTAATGGTTCTTGCCTTAAAAAGTCTTTGCACTTTGCAAACTGACTATAAAGCTGGTCGTCAAGGTCATTTCTATCGGTGAGTACAACAATAGTCGGACTATCTAATACCTCCTGTAACAAATGAGCATAGAAAACCATAGAAAGCGATTTGCCGCTTCCTTGTGTATGCCAAAACACACCACCTTTACCGTCAGTAACAGTAGCATGTTTTGTTGATTCAACCGCTTTTCTTACAGCAAAATACTGATGGTATCCGGCAAGAATTTTATAAGTATTAATCCCCTCATTTGAAAAACAAATAAAGTTCTTGATAATATCAAGCAATCGTGTCTTTTGAAATATTCCCTCAAAGAAAGTGTCAAACTGAGCATACTGAGTATTCTCATAATTACCGTCTTTTGTTTTCCACTCCATGAAGCGGTCTTCACCGGAAGTGATTGTCCCGGCTTTTGATGTCAACTGATCGCTCATAACACAAATTGCATTATAAATAAACATAGAAGGAATTTCCTGCATATAGTTACGAAGTTGCCTATACGCTTCGGATGCATCTGTTTCTTCACGGGATGGGGATTTAAGCTCAATTAATACAATAGGCAAACCGTTTAAAAAAAGAACTACATCAGGACGCTTTTTACTATTCTCAATAAAAGTCCATTGATTAGCAATTACAAAAGAGTTATTATCAGGATTTTTATAGTCAACAAGATAAACTATAGAGGAATGTTCCTCACCGCCAAGGAAATATCTTACCGGAATACCGTTTTGCAAGTAGTCCATGAAAACAGAGTTTTTCTGCACAAGCTCACCGTTTTCAAAGTTTTTAAGTTTGAACATGGCATCCTGAATAGCGTCATCCGGCAAACCTCTATTCAAACTATACAGAGAGTCGAGCAGAACTTCCTCATATAATGGGTTATAAAAATCCCTTTCAATATCGGGACCGTATGCGTATTCGTACCCCAAGTTGTTTTGAAATAATTCAATTATTGAGTTTTCGTAGTCGGATTCGGTGTATAATCCTAGCATAAATCTCTCTCCTTCATAGATTTATTTTAGTGTAATTCTTTTTTATTCAGTCTCTCGGTAAGCGACATATTATAAACAATAATTTAGAACAGCAGGTGCAGACATTATTTAGAAATCAATTCTTGACACAAAAGTTCTTACCTGATGGCTGGACAAGAGCCACATTGGGAGAGGTATCACTAATGGGAGCAGGAGGTGACAAGCCAAAAACTGTTTCTAATACTCAAACTGAGAACTGCCCGTATCCCATTTATTCAAACGGAATCAGCAATGATGGGCTTTATGGTTTCACCAATAAATGCAAAATCAAAGATGAAAGTATTACAGTTTCTGCAAGAGGTACTATTGGCTTTGTTTGTTTACGGCATATACCATATACGCCGATAGTTCGCCTCATTACCCTTATACCAAAAACGGATGTGCTGTCTGCGAAATATCTTTATCTTTGGTTGAGGAATATGCATATCCATGGGACTGGCACTACACAACAACAGCTAACTGTTCCTGATTTTCGTAAAACTGATATCATTCTGCCAACAAAAGAGGAAATGACTTTATTTACAGATACTATCACCCCGCTTTTTGAAGCAATATGGGAAAATCAGGCTCAAAACTTGAAGCTCTCTAATACGAGAGATGCTTTGCTTCCAATGCTCATGTCTGGCAAACTGGATATTTCCTACCTTGACCTTTAAGCCACTAAATTATTGTTTACCTCATTATTTTTCTTAATTTTTTTATCTATGCTTGAAAGAATACTTACTAAAGCGTCTTGCATTTTTCTTTCAATTAGTGGTATTTCCATTTTGCCAAGTGTTTGTGCATTTATGTTGCCACGAGTACTACCTGTATTAAATGAGTTAATCCAATCTTGATATTGCTTCGATTGGCAGAAATACTTTATGTATTTTGGATTAACTTTTTTCTCGTCAATACTAAACTTTATAAGGAAACCTGCATATACAAACTCCCCATCAGTTCCATCATAAAAATAGTTTCTCCCAGTGCTTGCACCAGTTCTTGCAAAAACAATATCATTTGGCTTTAAAAGATACTCTCGAGCCTTCTCATCTTCAACCGATTTTAAATCTTGCAGATTTAGTGTACTATCATCTTTTATATCAGTTATTCTTAAATAGGTGTATAAATCTTTTGAAAAAGGGACTGCACTTGCTCCAATTCCATATGAACCTTTTCCATCTACCGTTAGTGAAGCTAATGTTACAAGTTTTTCAGCCATAGCTCAATCCTTCCTATCCAATATATTTTCGATGTGCAATTTTCACATTGCTTTGCTTTACCATTGCATACTGCAAGGTCGTATCTATTTTTCTATGCCCTAAAAGCTGCTGAAGTTGCTCAATAGGCATTCCTTTATCTATCGCCATAGTTGCAAGAGTACGCCTGAATTTGTGCGGATGTACCTTTTGCAACCCTAATTTTTTCCCATATTCCCTTAATCTCACTTCAATCCCACCTATTTTCAGCCTTTTATGAGGCTCTTTCAATGATACAAACAGAGCCGGGTTATCATCTATTCTACTGTTAAGATAATTCTGCAAGTGAATCTTTGTTCTTGCATCAAAATAAACAACTCTCTCTTTACTGCCTTTGCCGAATACAATACATTCTCTCTCGTTGAAATCAATATCATTTCTGTTAAGCAACACCATTTCACCTACACGCATACCGGTTGATGCAAGCATATCTATTATTGCTAAATCTCTTAGTTCTGTGCAATTATCACGCATAAGTTCTAAAGCTTCATCGGAATAGGTCTCCTTTATGTTTGTGCCGGTTTTAACTTTATGTATACGTCGTACCGGACTTTTCAGTATGTAGTCCTCATCCTCCAACCAAGCAAAGAAACTTGAAAGAATACGGCGGATATTGTCTATTGTAACTTTACTTGATTTTTTCTTTTCCTGATATTCTGTCAGGTATCCCCTAATGTCGTCTGTAACTATATGTTTGACATCTTTTTGTAGTTCATTAAGCATAGCTTCAATCGTAGCCTTGTAGTATTTAAGAGACTTTTCGGAACAACCCTCTATGCGTTTTGCCGATAAGAACAGTTCTACAAAGTTTTGCTTTGAAGTTTTCCCCTGTTTTTGCTTTTCTGTTAGCTCATAGTCTGCAAAGACATATTGCAAAACCTCCTGCAACTTTTCGTTTTGTGCGTTGTTCAAATATGGCAACATACCTTGAACAATGTCATTTATTAAGTTTTGTTTCATCGTCATTTCTCCTTTTTTATTGAGAACTGACAAGCAACGGCTGTTCTTTACATTGACTTCTGCCGCTGATAGAAGTTTTTAGTTACAAATCACTTGTCTTAAATGTAAAATAGTCTTCGTAATAATAACTGTGATCAATACCTTTCATATAAATCTCACGGTCATTGATTTTTTCTGTCAGTGCCTGCTTTAATATATATTTGATTTCAATAGTTTTAACAGGACTGCGTTCCATAGCAGAAAGGTAATCCTCCTTATCTACAAGACTCCAATCAACAACTTTACCTAACTCTTTTTTCAAAATCAAATCAAGCCAAATTCTTGTACTTCTGCCATTTCCCTCACGAAAAGGGTGTGCAACATTCATTTCTACATATTTTTCTATAATTTCATCATATGTTGACTGTGGCATTTTTTCGATATTTTCAAGAGATGCTCTCAAATACATAAGCGGAGCAAAACGGAAATTACCTTTTGCAATATTAACAGTTCTTATTTGTCCGGCGAAATCATAAATCTGATCAAATAAATATTTGTGTATTTCAGCAAGAGATTTAAAAGTTCCGTGTTCAAGATTATTTAAATATCCGCTTTCAAATAGTTCTATTGCTCTTTTTTTACTGATTTTTTCTTCAGCCTTAGCTAATTCTACCGAATCAGTAATGCCAAGTTTATTCTCTAATGTCATAGCAATTTCCCTTTCTATATTTTTATGATAGTTATGATAAACCATACTTGAGCAAGTTGCAGACTTGCGATGCTTATTGACCGTAGGTCAATAAGATAGTTTGGACTCTGAACAGCAGGTAAACAATAATTTACCGACTCATCCGTGCAACGCACGGATAGCTGCGAAGCAGCGCAGGCAGACACCGAAGACGGACGAATGCTTGCATACGGACGGCAAGGTGTCTGACAGAGGCGGTAACGAGGAAACTGCGGAGCAGTTTTCGAGTCTATTAGCAGCTTAAAAGTCGATGTTAGAGACATCAAGTTCGCCGGACATTAGTTTAGGTAAAAGAGTGTCTCTTAATGAAGAGAGTTTCTTATTCTCTATTCGATTTGAGATAATCAAATCATAAATTGGCTGAAGTAAAGCTCCAATTCGTTGGTAATCTGCTTCATTAGGTATGAGAACCTTTGCTTTTGCGAGTTCATCACGCTTAATGTGTCCCATTGTTGTAGCTTTGTCAGCAGCAACGGCTATAAATCGGTCAAGATGGTGTTTTGTCCAAGCATAATAGAACCACTTGTTATACTTGTTTGATGTTACTTTAAACAAATGTTGATTTAAGCCGCAAATACCTCCGCACCAAAAATCAACTAACAAACTGCCTGACCAAGAGAAAATAACATCACCATCTTGAATAATGTACTCGCTTTTAATATTTGGAGAACACAGTTCGCTGTTATCATCACAACAGGTTTGACGAAGCTCTTTGATTTTAAGAACCGGAATGCCTGTTTCATCAGCAGTTGGACGATATTTTTGCATAGCAAGACCGTTTAGATAGTCTGCAATGTCTATCAAACTAGCTTGATTCCAACCATCAGGCAATGTTTCAAGAGTTAAAAACTCCTTTGAAAAGATAGCCTTAGCTTGCTGCTCTAAATTATTGTTTATCGCATTATTCAGTTCGATTTTTTCATCTATCGGATTAAGGCAAGAAAGCACTATTTCTTGTTCCTCTATTGAAGGAATATTAAATTCAAGCCTGTTAAGAGTTTCTGTTCTCAGACTTGGAATGGTAGTTCCCTCGTTATAGTTGTTTAAGTCTATAAGAGACATAACATAATATAGGTATTTGGGAGTTACAATGTCTGTATTAATGATAGTATAAAAAAGCGTATCAACTGTCCAAAATGGATGCTCTACATATTTAACTTTTCCTATTGTCCCTTTTCTTCCAATCAAAACAGATGGTTTATCATAAAGTGCTGTTTTCGCATACCCCATTAATCCTCCTGTACCATAAATAGGAATATTTCCATCATCTGAATGAACTTTTTTTTGATTTTTTCCATATTTAATCGTCACCAATTCCGAAAGAGCGTATCTTTTAAACTTCATACCCAATCGCCCCCAGTTTCTTTCTAATCTCCTCTTCCAACTCATGAGACTTTTTAAACATATCTGAGAGTTCTGAGGTCAGCCTTGTCATCTTTTCTTCAAAAGGCTCTCCGTCATCTTCCTGTTCCTCAATACCCACATATCGACCGGGAGTTAAGATATAGTCATGTTTTGCTATATCTTTTATCGTAGCAATAGCAGAAAATCCTTTTCTCTCCTTCAATACTCCATTTTGAAAATCTTCAAAAGTCTTTGCCAATAAGTCAATATCCCCAAGGCTTCCGTCTTCTTGTATCCCTTCCGTAAAGTCTCTATGTTTCCTATCAACCATATATCCCATTTTTCTGGCATCAATAAATAGAGTCCTTCCTTTTTGCTTTTTATTCTTAGTAATAAACCACAGTGTCACCGGAATAGTTACACTATAAAATAGCTGTGTAGGTAAAGCTACAATACCTTCCACCAGATCATCTTCTATAATCTTTTTTCTTATTTCTCCTTCTCCTGAAGTTTGAGATGATAATGCACCATTAGCAAGTACTAAGCCTATTTTCCCATTAGGTGCTAAGTGGTGAATCATATGTTGTATCCACGCATAGTTTGCATTCCCTGCCGGTGGCATTCCATACTTCCATCTGACATCATCTTTTAATTTATCCGCTCCCCAATTAGAAAGGTTAAACGGTGGATTTGCCATAATGAAATCAGATTTTAATGTTTTATGGATATCATTAAAAAATGTATCTGCATGATAAGGACCGAAATTCGCATCAATTCCTCTTATTGCCATATTCATTTTTGCCATCTTCCATGTATCTGCATTGGATTCTTGACCATAAACAGAAATACTCCCTCGATTATCACTATGAGCCTGTACAAACTTTTCACTTTGTACAAACATACCGCCACTGCCGCAACAAGGATCATATACACGGCAGTTATTAAATGGTTTCAGTATGGCAACAATCGTTTTTACAATACTTGAAGGTGTGTAAAACTCTCCGCCCTTTGTTCCTTCATAGGCAGCAAACTGAGCAATACAATATTCATATGTCCTGCCCAATAAATCTTTACTTGCCTCTGTTCCATCCATTTTTACTTCGTTAGTAAATAAGTCTACAACTTCCCCCAATACTCTTTTATCTAAATCAGGACCGGCATAATTCTTAGGCAAAACATTTTTCAAACTCACATTTTCTTTTTCGATTTCCCTCATAGCATTGTCAATTACTATACCGATTTCAGCTGTATGTGCCGAAGATGCAATCTTACTCCAACGAGCTTCTTCCGGCACAAAGAAAATATTTTCTTCTGCATATGCATCTCTGTCATCTTCAAAACCATCACCTTCTTCCAAAAGTTCCTCGTAACGCTTTTCAAAGGCACTGGATATATAACGAAGAAAAATAAGTCCAACTATTACCTTTCTATATTCAGCAGCAGGAATATGCCCCCAAAGAACACAAGCTGCATCCCAAATTTGCTTTTCAAAGCCTATATTTGCATTGTTTTTTCCGGCCATTATTTATTCTCCATACTCTATAAATTCTATAATATTGTTTAAATCTCCGTTAAAACCCTTACTAACCCACACCATTACATTTTCATTGTCACCAAATAAAATGTGTATATTAGTTTTTCAAGTGGTCCCTTATAATTTCAAACAATTGGCTTATATATTTTATCATATTTCAAATTATTAACATAGCATATATTAGAAATAATAAAAAAGTCAGTGTAGTCCGAAGACTCCATTGACTTTATTAGGGTATATCGGAATTAGGTTTTCTTTCCCCCGATATACCCCTTACTTATTTTATAAATATTATTTAATCCACTGTATAAATGCTGTCTTATCGGCACAATTATAGCCTGCATTTTTATAAAAGTTTAATGTTGATTCATCCTTTGAGCCTGTTAAAAGCATCATCTTATAGCAATTCTCTTTTTTAGCTATCTCTCCGGCAAAATTTCAACATTCACTTGCATAGCCACTGCCGCGATAATCGACATGAGTAACCACATTCTCCTTTATCTCTCTTACCATTTGGTCTCCCGTATATCTAAGATTTTTGCTATAAGCCTTATATTTCAAAAAATTCACTCACTCTTCCCGCATTTTCTTTTGTCCATGCTCCTGACCATAAAAGCTTTCCATTCTCCAAAAAAATCAAATAATCACAGCATTCCTTTAAAAACTCCGGATCATGAGTTATGATAAAGCTTGTTCTTCCCTCAGCTTTTAAATGCTTTATGATTTCAGAAACTTCCAACATATGCTCATAGTCAAGACCACTTGTCGGCTCATCAAAAATCAATATTTCCTTATCACTTGCTATTGCACTGCCAATTGCCACTCTCTGTTTTTGACCTCCCGAAAGAGAGAGTGGATGTACATCACAAAACATCTCCAGATTCAGATCTTTAAGTATTTTCTTAGCATTTTCTTTTGCAATCTCATCATCTTCTTCCATACTTAAAATAACTTCATCCAAAACACTTTCCGTAAACAACTGGTGATTTACATCCTGCATTACCATATAACTTAGATTTTTCCAATCCTTTGCCATAATAATACCGGATTTATAGTTTAAACTTCCCTTTACCCTTTTTTCAAGTCCGCATATCATCTTTGCAAGAGTGGACTTACCTGCACCATTATACCCTAAAACTCCTACAATTGCACCATATGGAACTGTTATATCAGGAATATCGATAAATTTTCTTTTCCCATAAGAAAATGAAATATTATTAAAACTGAAGTTGTTTTTATTACTGTTTTCATCATTCCTTTCCTCAAATTTGACCGGATAAACGGAACGAAGTCCCATTTGATGCAATTGTGTTTCTTCAATTTTTTTAAATTCATCAATAGATAAGTCATTTACAATCCTTCCGTCCTTCATATAAATGACTCTGTCCGCAAGCTCCATCAGATAATACAGCCTATGCTCAGCAATAATAACAGTCTTACCTTGCTTTTTCCAATTTCTTATTACCTCCTTTAAATCGGAAATAGTACGAAGATCCAAATTTGAAGATGGTTCATCAAGGATAAAAATTTCCGGTAACATTGCTGCAACAGATGCACATGCAATCTTTTGCTTTTCACCTCCTGACAAAGCGAAAATATCTCTGTCAAGAAGGTATTCCATATTTAAATCCTTGGTTATACTACCTATTCTTTTATATATTTCTTCTCTTGATACACCGGTATTTTCGCATCCGAAAGCGATCTCTCCGGTGGAGTCCACACTAAAAAACTGAGAACGAGGATTTTGAAAAACGGAGCCTATTTTTTGTGACAATTCGTATAATGTCAATTCAGATGAATCTATGCCGTCAATTAATATTCTGCCTTTGAGCTCTCCCGGATAATATGCTGGTGAAAGCCCGTTAATCAATCTTGTAATTGTAGTCTTGCCACAGCCTGAAGCACCGCAAAGAATCACAACCTGCCCGGGCAAAATCTCCAGATTGATATCATAAACGCCGGCACTATGCTCTACAGTATTATAAGAAAAAGATACATTTTCAAGCACAACCATACTATTTATATTCTCCCTATTATTGTCCATATAACTAAAGCAAATATGAGAATAGCCATACATACATCCCATATTCCAAATCTCAGCTCAACCATACATGTCCTTTTTTTAAGTCCACCAAGTCCTCTTGAAAGTGCCGCCGCCGAAAGTTCTTCGCCTATCTTTGCAACAGACATCATCAGTGGAACCAATCTGTATTCCAAAATCATTGACGGGTTTTTCAGGAATTTCTTTGTTCCGAATCTTATCTCTCTCATCCTCATTGCATTACTAATAGACTTATTCTCCTCTGCCAAGGTCGGAACAAATCTAAAAACGACCGAAACAGGAATAATAAATGCCTCCGGAACATGCCACAAATTCATTGCGGATATAAACTCATTCGGCTTTGTTGATTTTATAATATAATAACCAAACATAAATACAGGGAAAAATCTAAAAATAAGTTCTACAATAAGTCCTAAAATCATAGAAATCAGATATGGGAATTCAAACTTTCCTCCATATATTTTTACAAAGATTGTAATTACAAATAAACCTCCATAAATAAAAGCCGGACGATATCTCTTATCTGAAATCAATAAAAAAATAGGAATAAATACAAGTATTGAATTCAATATAAGATTCTTATGAACGAAAAAAATCAAAGTTGCAAGTACAAGCATAACAAGTACTTTAGTACGAGGATCAAGGTATAATCCCCTATGTTTTGGAGGCTCATAAATTATATTTTCTTCCATACTATGCAATTCCCGCTCTCTCAAAATGCTTTTTTAACATCCTTCTGCCAATAAATGCCCCAAGAATTGAAGAAATAATAATACAAACCAATGCCACAAATCCCATCCATGGCGGCATAAATTTTGTTACTTCCATCACATATTTCTCACCCATAGCTTCTCGAACACCTGCCATATAGGTCTCTGTCATCAGCCACATCGGTGCAGGAAGCCCCAGCATACTGCAAGAAAAAATTACAAATCCAAGAATATTCATGCTGAACTTTTTATATTTTCCCGCTTTCATAACAAAGTCGGAAATAAGTCCCAACACAATAAAGCTTACAGTCGGAATCCATGTATATCCCATAATATACCAAAATATACCGATAATAACCGCCATAATACTTACCATTCCGAACTTTTCCACTTTAGTCAAAAATAACATAAAAGGTATTCCTGTAATAAGCGGAACCAAAATAAACAGCAGAGGATAAAGGAATGGGATTGCATTAATCATTCCCACTGTAAAAAATACCACAATATAAATTGCCGTATACACACCTACATGAATCAAATCTTTTGTCTTTAAACTATCACTTTTCATACAAATTCCTCCTAGAATTTATTTATCTAATTTATGATAACTTAGATTGCACACTTAGTTATCTTTGAGTCGAAAATATGCCACATATTGTGACAATCCTAGATTTGAAGCAGTTTCCTCCATCCTGCTGTAAAAAAACTCGACAGACTTTGAACAGAATCCAGTGCTGTTTCTTTACTGAAATCATGTAAAACCGTTTCAAAAATACAGGCATAATATGCATGTATAATCATATGTAACTCATTCTTTGCAACACGATTATAAGAAATCCCCTTTTCATCCAGTGCTTCATACATACGATACATACTGTTTAATTCACGCTCAACAATGCGGTCAATATAGTTATTATATTCCGTTCCGTCCGAGCAGCAAATTATAAGCTTAAATATATCGAAATGCATATAAATATAGTGTATAAATTCTCTTATAGCATCTGAAGAAATATTCCAGATTTCATCCGTATTTCCCGTATCTATATTATCAAAGCATTTATCTTCAGCTCTATCAAATCCGGATAAAAGACCGGTTGCCACATCATCTACAAGTTCTCGAAAGATGGAAGACTTGTCCTCAAAATGCCTGTAAAATGCACCTGTAGTAACTCCTGCCTTCTTACAAAGCTCCCTGAGATTGGTCCTTTCATAACCATTTTTTAAAAAAAGTTCCTTTCCACTTTCCAATATCTTTTTATGTGTGATATCATATGCTCCGTTTGACATACCTTTACCTTTCTGATAACTTTGTTATCATTTTATCCCTTTTTAAGTTAGGTGTCAATAACTAACGCCTATATCTATTGCAAATAATCAAGCCTTTTTAAACTTCCCTCATCAAAGGTATAATTCTGTGTTCTTAAAGGATATTTTATCTCACCTTCATAATACCATGGGTCCTCACTGTGGGCGGGATTTTTGATTATATGAAAGCTTTGTGCCGGCATAAAGCCCTGTGCAAGTAAGAATGCCTTTTCTCCTGCTTCATTTTCACAGATATCAGCCACCATTACCACATGTCCGGGGCTTCCTCCCTTTATAAAAATATCCCCCACCCGAATTTCAGAGATATCTACAGGTCTTGACTCCTTTTCCATGGAAAGTGTGGAAGAATAGGCAAATACAATGCGAAGATACTTTTTAAATGTTTCTTCACCACTGTCAGGATTTGCACTTTTCTCCCAGTACGGTTTATCATTTGAAAACTTTACCCTATACCCCTGTCTCCAGTGCTTAAAATCGCATACAAAGCCGTCTACAAATGTGAAGCTTATTTTATCCTGCTCTCCTGTCTTATACAAATATTCCGCATATACTCTCATAATGCTGTCTGCACATTGCTGCAAATCCTCCTCAGCCACTTCCATGGAAAATACCGCCACATGACCTTCTCCGCCCTTTTGTCTTTTGTCAAAATAAAATACCGGAGTACCGTCAGGCTCCAAATTATAATTGCCTATAAAATGGGCAAAACTTCCCTCAGCGGCTTCCACCCTTTTATATCCCTTTGGAGTAATAAAACGGGTAAAAAGTGTATTGCCCTCAGGATTTATAAAATCCGAAAGTTTCACAGCACTTTCCTCAGTGCTTTCTTCCTTGCTCTCATTATCATTTGTTTTTATATCATTACTATTTTCAACAATTGTACTTTCTGCTTCCTCATTTGTGACGGTATTCATATTTTTACTCTTACAACCCCAGCATATGCAAATAATCATAGTAAGCAGTAAATAAAATTTATTTCTCTTCATAAAATTCATCAATGTCTGTATACCCCCTTTCAAACTCTTAAAATCAGATTTATTTACTTTAAGTACTCCTCTATTTTGTCTTCATATTTTTTTAAAAGTTCCCGTGAATATATTTTTTCATTTTTTGAGTTTCTAACTTCTTTCCAAAGGGTAGCTGCAGCTTTTAACTTATCAGAGTAATTATTGCTACATTCATCTAAACAAAAATCTTTTAAAAATTGATTCCATTGACAAGCTGAATTATCATACTTAGCGTAATTTGATTCACCATAATATACTTTCAGCATATCTTGTATCGTAAAGTTTAAATCATTTTCGGCTTTTACTTTCCTCCAAGCTGTTGCCATATCAGCATTAAATTTAAATGGATTAACACCTGTTACGGCAGAAAAATAATCTCTAAATTTTTTGTTAAAGGAAAATCCGGATTCAAGCAATGGCATATTTAAATTTATCGATTCAGTTTGATTTTTCTTTACTTTCCTTACAGATTTTTCTACTCTATTTCCCTTAAAAAATTGTTCTATAATTAAGTTCAGCTCTTGCTTTGTGCATCTATATTCCAGCCCAAGAGACTTACAAATTTGTGAAAGTTCTTCTCGATACCAATAGTATCTGTTAAATTCTTCAAATGATTTTATATCTTTAAAATCCGGTCTAATATCTTTCATCATCCCTCCTCTATAAATACTGATTTACCCATAATATTTATCATATTAAATAATCTAATTTCCAAACTACATTTCAAATCACAACTCTTTTGTATAATAGTATCTCTCACCTGTATAAGGATATTTTTTCAATGCAAACACCTCTTTATAACCATGCTTTTCATAAAATTTCAGTGCTTGAAAATTAAAAGTATCCACGAATGAATACTTACACCCTCTCTCTTTTGACTCTCTTTCCGCCACTTTCAAAATTTTTGAACCGATCCCTTGTCCCCGTAAATCATCACTGACATATAAATATTCAATCTCAAGCCAATTGCCAAAAGTTTCCGCTACCATTCCTGCCTTTAAATTGCCCTGTTCATCTTCCAAATAAATATTTAAAGGCTCACTTTTAGATGGCTCTCTATTGGATCTATTGTATGCTCTGATTAAATTTGCCGGTTCTTCAGTTCTTTTCGATTCAATATTTTCTAATTTCAATTTCAATTTCATATTTTATTTGTCCCTCATTGTTTTTATAATTCGGCTTTTTAAATTATAATTACCGAGCTTAGCAAACTGAGATTTATTTCTCCATACGAACAAGAAACTCTGTTGTGTCTTCTTCATATTTCTTTTCATTTGTCGTGTCAAAACCATGTCTTTTATAAAATGCTATTGCTTTTATATTTTTTTCTAATGCCCATAAATGATTAGCATCCCTTTCTGCTATTCCATATTCTAACAATTCAGTTCCGATTGCTTTCCCTTGAAGAACAGGTTCAACAAATAATCTCTTCACTTCTCGTTTTTCGATTTGAATAAATCCTTTTACTACACCATCATCATATACCCATATGCTATCTAATTCTTTTGCAAAACTTTCTACCATATTAAAAACTGTTAACTCTTCAAAATAGAAAGTATCTTCTTGAAATATCGGATAAAAATTTAGCCTATAGTTAAATACAAATATTTCAGCTATTCTCACTAAATCATTAATCGTTGCTTGTCTTATATAATTCATGCTTCAAACCACCAAATTCGAATTTATCCTGACTGGTAAACCGGAATTTCTTAATTACTTTTTTTAATAAGCTTCCTAAAAGGTGTCCTGTTATTTGCATACTAAATTTTCAAGTCTTTATTGTTTAACATTACACCAAACATCCTTAAAACTCTCTTCTTTGCTCTCATTGTCATTAGCTTTGGCAACCGTACTATCTTCAATAATTGTACTTTCTGCTCCCTCACTTGTGATGATGTTTTCATCTTTTCTCATGCAACCTGAGAATAAAAAAATATCATAAACAATAGTAAATATAATTTATTTCTTTTCATATTACACCTTAATTATCCAACTTAATATGTGCAATCTGCATCATTATTTTCCCCTTTATGTCCGGCTGTATGTAGTATAAGGGTAACTTTCCTTTACTATATTTCTTATAAACATCCTTTTCACTTAATTTCATCAATAAATCTGTAAAGTACTGTTCCCAGCTCTCATATTTTTTACTGTCAGCATAAACATAGGTCTCCGTTATTCCGGCACTGTTTCCAAATATACCTGATTTTAAAATTAGCCATTCAAAGGACTCCGGCAAAAATAATGCCAACTTACCGTAACTGAGTTCTTGTTCTTTTACAAGACTCTCCATCTCACAACCAATGGCAGCACCATCTGCTACAATAATGATATTAGAACTCTTATATTTTTTCAAAAGTCCTTTAATTTTAGACTTTCCTCCTGCTGCTTCACATTTTATATTTGTATTTTTTACAGTATCTAAGAAAAACTCATATCCGGACTTGCTGTCTTCTGTAATAATAATATCCGGCATGAATGGAAATCTATTTGGATCAGGATTATCATAAAATTTATCAATATCAGTATAAACTCTCTCAAATTCTTTGTTCTTTCCGGTACCCTTAATACGATATATTTCATCAACACTGTATGGCAACTGTGAAAGATAACTTCTTGTTATTATTAGGAAGTAATTATCGCAACCCTTTACCTTATTTACAAATTCCTTTGAAAATACAAACTTACTTCCTTCATCAATCACTACAATTTTTTTACTCAACTTATCAAGTTCGTCTTCCCAATTTCTTCCTTCCAGCGTTACAATATTTCCACCGCTAATCTTTACTCCGCTTTCTCTTCCCAGATTGTTGTAATCTCTAATCATATCATACAATGTGGTCTTCCCTGTGCCGCTGTCTCCACGAAGAATAGTAATATTCCGATTTAGTGTGAATTTATAAGAGTTTCTTTGATTGCTTATCTTAATACTTACCCTACCAATCATTACTGCATATTCTCCTTAAGATATTTATCCGCCGCATCTAAAAACTCTCTCATATTATGTACAATGAGTTTTTTGTCATTTAAAATACGAATTTCAAAATCTTCCTTTCCAAAATCCATTATATGATATAGAGCTATTGTAAAATTTTTTTCTTTCCCAAGCTTTAGTATCCATTTTGCACAATTATCTCCACAGTTAGATGCATTAAATGTCTTACCCGGTTCATTTTTCATCAATATCAAAGCCTTTACACCACCTGATAGCTTATCCGGCGGAATTTGCCCTAAAACAGGGCTTTGAATAGTATTTGCATCCAAAACTTCCGATCGGTCAATATCTTTAATAGCGGCTCTTGCAAATTCATCTGTAATCCAGCTGTCTTTATATCTGTTTCTAAAATATACCGATGTATTATATATTACATTATCTCTGTCACCAAACCACACTCTGAGCATAGTATTCCTCCATGTTTACAGATATATTATATCATAATTTATTTTAAAAAAGATGAGCCATAATTTGACTTACCTAATATTCATCCGTTAAGCGATAATTTTATAGAATTCATGGGAATTACTTCTAAAACAAAATGTTCATCACTAATTCCAGTATTTGGGTGTGAATTTGCAATCTTTATATTAAAATCTCCAACATAATATGAATTATTATTCGAAAAAGTACCAAAAACAATATACTGTACTCCTATATATTCAAGCATACCACTCTCATCCGGTTGAAGACTCATAACCTCAAAAGGTTTCTCTATGTCTATACCATATTTATCCAGCCATAATGCCAATTCAGGAAATTCTTTTCGTGACTTAACATAGTATAGCTTACAATAATCACAGTCACATAGCATATCTAAGGACAATGAATTGTAGTACTCTTTTGTTTTAACAATATCTATCTTCACAGTTATCTCCTTTAAACTTTGTCAAATTCTAATTTTATCTAATCCGGTTATCAGCATTGCATATATGCTAAACTTATACTATAATTACATTACAAATAATTGCTTAAGTATTGGAGGTGCAATATGTCAACACTACAAATTCGTATAGATGAGCAGCTAAAGAAAGACGCCGACTCACTATTTTCAAGTCTGGGTTTGGATACATCAACAGCAATAAGGATTTTCTTAAATGCTTCACTTGAACACAATGGATTACCATTTCCTGTTGTACATAAAAAGCAATATAATGAAAGTCTTAGTGCAATTCAAGATGCAAGGTTACATAGAAACTTAAATGGACCGTATAATTCTGCTAAAGAAGCTGTCTTAGCTATGTTGGAGGATTAGATGTATCAAATTCTATTTACAAATAAGATGAAGCGTGATGTAAAGCGAATCAAGAAGCGTGGTAAAAATATTGCAAAGTTAGTAGATGTACTTGATTCACTTAGTACAGGAAAACCACTTGAGTCCAAATATAGAGACCACCAACTATCCGGTAATATGTCAGACTTTAGAGAATGTCACATAGAACCGGATTGGTTATTAATATATCGTGTTGAAGATGATAGACTTATTATCGTTGCAACTGAAACCGGTACTCATGCTGACCTTTTCGGTATGTAGTTTTGCAAATATGTAAATTATTATGTTATAGCACCAAAAACCGAGATCTATCAGTCTCAGCTATCTTTCTCATAGTACACTATATCCATAATATCGCTGATATTATCTATCTTTTCAATTCTATGATATCCAAGCTTTTCATAGAGATGGCAATTACCTTTTTCCTGTAAAATAGTACCTAAACACCAATTTTCACTTCCATGTATTTTTTCAGCAGCCTTGATGGCTTGTTGAGCATATCCTTTATTTCTGAACTCCGGCATTATCCATATTGGAGATATTTTCTTCCTGCTTCCATCTTTCTTATCGATGATACGAACCACACCAATTCTTTTGGAATTAGCAAAAATAAAATAATAAGTTGTGCATGGCTGTTCAAACTTTGACATTAACTTGTCAAATGTTTCAGCGGCAGGGCTTATATCATAATCATTATATTTTTCCAAAAGTCCTGCAAATGCTTCCAGTTGCATCTTCCAAATAGTCTCCATATCTTCTTTTATTGCTTGGATAAGTTTAACACCCATGTCCATTACTCCCCCTTACAACTTCAAATTTATATATCTTATAAACACCCAAAAAGCCGATGCAACCACATGCTGCATCGGCTTTTTATCAACCATTCTCGGCATCTAAAAACGCCTTAGCTATCATTATATCCTCAGGTGTGGTTACCTTTATATTTTTATAATCACCCTCTATAAGTCTTACCTTTGTATCACTAAACTTTTCCACTACCATAGCATCATCTGTAATTCCAAGAGATTTATAATCGGTTTTATACATCTTTTCAAATGCCGACTTTATAAGTTCCGTATAAAAACATTGTGGAGTCTGTATAATACAAAGGGTATTTCGATCAATTGTCTCACCGCCAAACTCACCGTCTCTTATTCTGATGGTATCCTTTGGAGCTACTGTCGGCACCACCGCCCTATACTTAAGCGTTGCATCAATGCATCTGTTTATAAGTTCCACATTTATCATGGCTCTGGCACAGTCATGTATCAGACAAATATTCCCTGATACAGCCTTTAATCCACTATATACAGAATCATATCTTTCATTTCCGCCGGAAACAATATCTTTTACCTTAAAAAATCCGTATTTTTTTACGATATCTTTTCCTACATAGTCAATATCGGCTTCTGATGTAACTATTATAATCTCATCTGCTTTGCTTTCACTAAATGCTTTCAGGGAATAGTATAATAGAGGCTTATCATAAAGCTTTGCAAATTGTTTCTTTTCCTTGGCATTAAATCTTTTTCCACTGCCCGCAGCCAGTATTATCGCCGTACTTTTCATAATCATATTCCAATATCAAAATAATCTTTACAATCACAGTTCAAGATTTGGTACCGCATTTAATGTCAAATCCTTAAAGTTTCCGTTTAAATATTCATAATATGCAGCCACACCGATCATTGCCGCATTATCCGTACAATATACCGGTGACGGAAAGTGAAGTTTTAACCCCTCTTCACTGCATTTTTCCTCCATCAAACTTCTGAGTGCTGTATTTGACGCCACTCCCCCTGCCATTGCTACATTCTTTATATTATAATCCTTTGCTACAGTAACAGTATGTTCCACCAATACCTCCACCACAGCTCTTTGAAAAGATGCCGCCAAATCATTTACATTTATCTTTTCACCGGTCATATTGGCTTTATTTTGATAATTTAAAACAGCTGACTTTACTCCTGAAAAGCTGAAATCATATTTTGAATCATTTACTCTTGCCTTTGGAAACTCTATTGCAAAAGGATTGCCAAGCTTTGCCGCCTTGTCAATCTTTGGACCTCCCGGATAACCAAGACCTACACTTCTTGCCACCTTATCAAATGCCTCACCTGCCGCATCATCTCTTGTGGTTGCAACTATTTCAAAATCATTATAATCCTTTACAATAGCTATTTCCGTATGTCCTCCCGAAACAATCAGGCATACAAAAGGAGGCATCAAATTTTCATGCTCTATAAGATTTGCAAAAACATGTCCCTTTATATGATGTACTCCTATCAAGGGCTTTTTTAATCCGTAGGCAAGTGCCTTTGCTTCGCCTACTCCTACAAGCAAAGCCCCTACAAGTCCCGGGCCGTAGGTAACCGCTACGGCATCAATATCATCAAAGGTGACATTTGCCTCTTTCAGTGCATCTCTTATTACAAAATTTATATTCTCTATATGTTTTCTGGAGGCAATCTCAGGGACTACTCCTCCATATATTGTATGTAAATCTATCTGTGATGAAATAATATTTGAAAGTACCTTCCTTCCGTCTTCCACTACAGCTGCCGCAGTCTCATCACAGGAACTTTCTATTGCAAGTATTTTTATATTATTCTTCTTCATAACCCAGTTCTATGCTCCATCCGTCTCTTGCAGTCCTTATAGCCGGGAAAATTTTCTTTAAACCTTCAATATATTCATCCGGCTTGTTCATTGAGGGCGAATAATGTGTAAGCCACATTCTCTTCGGATTTGCCTCTTTTCCGAGGTTTGCCGCCTCGGTCATAGTCATATGCTTGTAGCCTTTGGCATTTTCTTCCTTATCATCCTCTCCATACATACCCTCACATATAAAGAGGTCGCAATCTGCGGCATACTCCGCAATAACAGGCTCAGGTCTTGTATCTGTACAATAATTGACCTTAATACCTCTTCTTGCCTCGCCCATTACCATATCCGGAGTATAGGTCTTATCTCCGTCTATGATAATCTCACCATGTTGCAATTTGTTCCAGTATTTTAGAGGAATATCCAGTGCCTTTGCTCTTTCGGCATCAAACTTGCCTTTTCTCTCAATAGAAATCCTGTAGCCGTAACAGGTCACTCTGTGATTTACCTTATATGCCTCTATTTTATAAGGGGCAAAATCTATAACTTCTTCACTTTCTCTAAGTTCTCTAAACTGTATTTCAAACGGGAGTTCAGGTGCTATGACTCTCATAGCATTTACAACCCTCTCAAGCCCTTTCGGTCCTATTACAAGAAGCGGTGTAGTCTTTTCACAATTTCCCATTGTAAGTAAAAGCCCCGGCAGTCCGCTTATATGGTCCGCATGATAATGTGTAAAGCAAATCACATCTATAGGTTTCGGGCTCCATCCCTTTTCCTTTATAGCAATCTGAGTGCCTTCACCGCAATCTATCAAAAGATTTACTCCCTCACATCTTGCCATCATTGAAGTCAACCATCTGTAAGGCAGCGGCATCATACCCCCTGTACCTAATAAACAAATATCTAACATTTTATATATCCTTCCATTAACAGAGCATCATCTGTAGGATTATTATAATATTCTTTCCTGATGCCAAGCTTTTTAAAACCGTAATCTTCATATAACCTTATAGCATCTTTATTTTGGCATCTGACCTCAAGGAACACTTTTTTCACCTTCATATCTCTAAGATATGAAATCATAAAGTTCATAAGCTCATGTGCAAACCCAACGTTTCTGCTGTTTTTATCTGTAGCTATACGGAAAAGTTCGGCCTCATCCATATTTACTCTGAAAATAATATAGGCTAAGACTCTATAGTCTTCTTCGATAACCACGCAGTAATCAAATTTAGATTCTATAGAGTCTTTTATATTATTTTCGCTCCATGCGTCGCCAAAAATATCTTTTTCCAGTTGTTTTATTGCTTCCATATCAGAGATCAGCATCGGTCTTATCCACATCCCTCTCCCTTTCCGCCTGACTTTTTCTAAGATATTCCGGTCTCATATCATCTGCCGATATAATATTGCCGCTCTTTAACATTTCCATTCCAAGCATTGCAATATTTGATGCTCTTTGTCTGTTCAAATTTGCAGGTGCAAAATCATGTGATATTTCAAGGTTTTTGTCAATATATTCCCTGAATACAGGCACACCGTCGCCTAAGAATATCGCCCTTCCCGCTTTTTCCTTTGCATCTGTTTCTTTTAAAATTTCAAAAAGCTCATCTACAGACACCGCCATAGACGGTACTTTAACCTCAAGTTTTGTGTCGTTTTTATATATCCCTGTATATACCTGATTTCTTCTGGCATCCATTATAGGCACTATAAGCGCATCACTTGAATATATATTTAATGCCATTGCGTCAAGTGTGGGAACATGGATAAGAGGTAAATCAAGTGACAGCCCAAGTCCCTTTGCACTTGCTGCTCCTATTCTAAGTCCGGTAAATGAGCCGGGACCTCCTGAAACGGCTATAGCCGAAAGCTCACTAAGGCTTATTCCCGTTATCTTTACTATCTCATCAAGCATCGGCAATAATGTTTCTGAATGTGTCTTTTTAAAATTTGTAGTATATTCCGCTATTGTCACATTTTCATCTATTATCGCAACCGATGCCACCAATGCGGCACTTTCAATTCCTAAAATCTTCATCATCCATACCTTCTACAGCTATTTGTCTATAGTCAAATCCCTTTTCAGGGTTCTTTGATATAACCACTTTTATCGCATCTTTTGGCAATGCTTCTTTTATCAAGTTTGACCACTCTATAAGGATGACGGCATCATCAAACAAAAACTCATCAAAACCTATCTCATCAAGCTCCGCTATATCACTAATCCTATATACATCAAAGTGGTGAAGTCTTTTCTCACCCTCATAAGTTTTTACTATATTGAAAGTAGGGCTTACAATATCCTTTTTTATATTAAGCCCTGCACCGAATCCCTTTGCAAAAACAGTCTTGCCTACTCCAAGGTCGCCGTCCAGACAGACTGCCACAGGAGTACTTCTTGCCTTTAGATTATTTGCAATCTTAAATGCAATATCAAATGTATCCTTGTCACAAAAGCTCTCAAAAATAACTTTACTCATTCTAAAATATGCTCACTCTTGTCTTTTCTTTTAAAATAGCGACTATCCTTTCTTTATTTGCCTTTGTATATCTGTCAGGTAAAAGATAGCCTCTTATAGCGTCCACATATATCACTATAATTCCCGGTAATATCCTTGAACGAAATCCGATTTCCCACTTAAAGTCCACCTTTTCTTCTCCTGATACCACCTCTATGCCCTCGTCGTTAAGCGAAAGAGAAAAGCCTGCCCTAACGGCATCTGTCCTTGCCTGCTTTTGTGACTTTAAGTAAAGCATTGCCGGCTGCACTATAAGAAACATATTTGACATTACCACAAATAAAATCCTTCTTGGAATATCAATTCTGTTCCATGTGGTAATCATAAAGTAATACATTGCCACTGTGAATAATATATTGAAAATAAGTAAAAATCCTCTGTTGCTGTGATACATGGAAAACAGCCAGATATCTTTTGCATTCAGCTTCATATCTATCTTTATTTTATTCATATCAATCAAATACCATAGACAGGGATATTCTTTTTTTCTTTAAATCCACACTGTCCACCCTTACTTCAACAATATCTCCTACACTTACCGCCTCAAGCGGATGCTTTATAAACTTCTTACTTAACTTTGATATATGCACAAGCCCGTCCTGATGTACTCCGATATCCACAAATGCTCCGAAGTCGATAACATTTCTTACAGTACCCTTTAAAATCATGCCTTCTTTTAAATCTTCCATTTCCATTACATCTGTACGAAGTATCGGCTTTTGCATCTCATCTCTTGGGTCTCTGCCCGGTTTTTCAAGTTCCTTTACTATATCTCTTAATGTAATTTCACCAATCTCAAGTTCATCACTTACCTTTTTAAAATCAAGTATTTTCTTTGATATACCGCCAAGACCTGATAAAGTGATATCTTTGTCACTGTAGCCAAGGCTCTCGAGCAACTTTTTGGTAGCACTGTAGCTTTCCGGATGCACACTTGTCATATCAAGTGGTTCTTTTCCGTCATTTATTCTAAGGAATCCTGCACATTGCTCAAAGGCTTTAGGTCCAAGCTTTGAAACTTTTAAAAGCTCCTTTCTTGTTTTGAAGCTTCCGTTCTCTTCCCTGTATACAACTATATTCTTTGCAACAGCCTTTGAAATACCTGAAATATACTCTAAAAGCGGTGCGGATGCAGTGTTTAAATCTACTCCCACCTTATTTACACAATCTTCCACCACTGCACCAAGTGCCTCCGAGAGCTTTTTTTGATTCATGTCATGTTGATATTGACCTACACCTATAGACTTCGGATCTATCTTTACAAGTTCCGCAAGAGGATCCTCAAGTCGTCTGGCAATTGATGCTGCCGATCTCTGACCCACATCAAAGTTTGGAAACTCCTCAGTTGCAAGCTTGCTTGCGGAGTATACACTTGCTCCCGCCTCATTTACTATAATGTATTCAAGCTTAGTATCAACTTCCTTTATCAACTCTACAATTATGCTTTCGGACTCTCTTGAAGCCGTACCGTTTCCTAAAGAGATAAGGCTTATATTGTACTTTTTTATAAGTTCTTTCAGCACCTTCTTGGCTGCTTCCACCTTATTTTGAGGTGCTGTAGGATAGATAACCGTGGTATCCAAAACCTTTCCCGTTTCATCCACCACCGCAAGCTTACAACCTGTTCTAAAAGCAGGATCCCATCCAAGTACCACCCTGCCTGTTACAGGCGGTTGCATAAGAAGTTGTGTCAGATTTTTACCGAATATCTTTATAGCCTCATCCTCTGCCGCCTCTGTAAGACTTGACCTTATATCTCTTTCTATAGAAGGTGCAATAAGTCTCTTATATGCATCATCTATAGTATCTTTTAATATCTGCTCTGTAAATTTATTGTGCTTTTTTATAATATTTCTTTCCAGATACCTGATAATATCCTCAAGCGGCGGGTCAACCTTTACAGTAAGGATCTTTTCATCCTCACCTCTGTTGATTGCAAGTATCTTATAACCTGCCGCCTTTGAAACACTCTCTGCAAAATTATAGTAGTTTTCATACACGGACTCTGTAGTCTCATCCTTTGCGGCAGACATTAAAATACCCTGTTTAAAACTCATCTCTCTTATCTTATTTCTAAAGCCTGCATCATCTGAAATCTTTTCAGCTATAATATCCATAGCACCTGCTATAGCATCCGCTTCAGTCTCCACCTCAAGCCCCTCTTTATCAGAGAGATATTTTTTTGCTTCCTTTATTGCCTCTATTTCAAGTTTTTCTTCAAATATATCATTTGCAAAGGCTTCAAGCCCCTTTTCAACAGCAATCATTGCCCTTGTACGCCTCTTCGGTCTGAAAGGTCTGTACAGATCATCCACCGCCACTAAAGTACAGGCAGCTTCAATATCCCTTCTAAGCTCATCAGTCAGCTTGCCCTGCTCCTTGACGGCGCAGAGTACCTGAGCCTTTTTCTCCTCCAGGTTCCTTAGATATTTTAATCTTTCATCAAACTGCCTAAGTATCTCATCATTTAGTGAACCTGTGACTTCTTTTCTGTATCTTGAAATAAAAGGAATAGTATTTCCCTCATCTATCAACTTAACGGTAGCCTCTACCTGTGAGATATTTATACCCAACTCATCCGCAAGTATTTTTACTATGTCAGTCAAAATTGCCTCCTTATCAATGTGTTATATACAGTTGAATATAATCCTGTATAACTTTAAGCTGTTCCGGTCTGAATTGATTTAAAATTCTTTTATCCCTTAGCTGTACTACCACAAAAAGTATCATGGCATATATAATAAGTCCGATAACTATTCCAAATGTTCCGGTCACAATTCCGGCCACCGCCTTTCCCCTCATTCCGCCTTTAGCAGATATGACAGCAAATGCAATTGCAAATATTCCAATCGGGATGCCTAAAGGAACTCCTGACGTAGGCATTGCACACATACATGACAGTATTGATATGATACCAAATACGAGGGATCTGTTTTCCCACCTGTTTTTTATTTTCTCTTCAGTATTTTTCATCTATAATCCCCGTCTATTTAAGTAAGTCTATGCCTCTAAAAAGTAGAAACCAGTCCTTCACAATCCAATTTAAAAGCATTATAAAGACTCCGATATACAGCATCGGCAAAATAAGTTTATCCTTATTCAAATGTCTTCCGCCGATTTTATACTTTACTACAAAAAAGAAAAAAATAAAAGTTGCAATAACTGTATACAATACCACCGGATTATAAATAAAGCTTTTTTCTATATTACCTCTTACCAAAAACCTGACCGCCCTTGTACCTCCGCATCCCGGGCAATACAAACCTGTAAGTTCATGAAATGCACAAGGCGGAAGCGGTCCCACTAATTTATCAAATATTCTTCCCATATAAAAATTTCAGCACCACCTTTGGTGGTGCCTGCAACTTAAGCTATCTTTGTTCTGATAT
>NZ_GL622296.1:1201806-1223236 GCF_000185385.1 Lachnoanaerobaculum saburreum DSM 3986 | reverse complement strand
CTTTCCAAGCATATTTCCTTCCACCATAATACCGTTGAACACATCATTTACCATATAGAGCGGATGGTCTCTTTCCACCATTACAGGTGCTACAAATGCATATAACATACCGTCTTCAAACTTTGAATCTCCAAAGAGTTTTATAGAAAGTTTCATATGCTTGGCATATTCAAAATCTGTAGTATCTATCTTTGTAATACCCTCTGTATAGATTTCCTCAAAGTTTACTTCCTTGCCTGTAGCTAAAGATGCCAGTATAGCAATCTTTCTACAAGTATCATGCCCTTTTACATCCGCTTCAGGGTTTCTCTCAGCATAACCGAGTTCCTGTGCTGTAGAGAGTGCTTTTTCAAAATCCTCACCCTCGGCATCCATCTTTGTAAGGATATAATTGGTTGTACCGTTTAAGATACCTGTAATCTCTTTAAAATGCTCACCGGCATAGCTCTCCGTAAGTGTTCGGATTATCGGAATTCCGCCGCCTACACTTGCTTCAAAGAAGAAGTTCACATTTTTTTCTTTTGCAATCTTTAAAAGTTCGGTACCATGTGCCGCTACCAATGCCTTATTTGATGTAGTAACATGCTTTCCTGAAAGAAGTGCATCTCTTACAAACTCAAATGCCGGAGATGTTCCGCCCATTGTCTCAACCACTGCATCTATATCATTGTCCTCTATAATTTCTTTTATATCATGTACAACCAGACTTTCCCACTCGCTACCCGGGAAATCACGAATATCAAGTATCTTTTTTACCGCTATATCTTCACCTGTCTTTTGCTTTAAAAGTGCATTGTTTTCCTTTATAACTTCATATACACCTGAACCTACCGTTCCAAATCCTAAAATTGCAACATTAAACATACATTACTCCCTAGCTAAAATTTTTATATCAAAGATGCCTTCCAAGCTTCCGATTTCATCTACCATCTTAGACAAGTCTCCGGTATCCTTTAAAATCTCTATAGACAAAGAAATAGTTGCCACACCGCTTACAGGTATAGTTTGATGTATTGTCAAAATATTGGCATGATATTTTGCAACTACTGCCAAAAGTTCCGATAAAAGCCCCGGTTCATCTGATATTTGAATCGAAAGTGTAATATTTCTTCCCTTTGAAGAATCATCAAAAGGAAATATATCATCTTTATATTTATAAAATGAGCTTCTGCTTATACCACATTTGTCTGTGGCTTCCTTTACAGTCATTATCTTATCCGCCGTCAAAAGCCTTTTTGCCTCGACTACCTTTATAAGCACCTCCGGTACCGCCTTGTCTTTTACCACATAATATTTGACATTTTGTTCCATGTTCGCCTCTAAAATACATCTGTTCGTCTACCGCACAATGATAGCATACAGGATTTTAAATTGCAAGCAAAAATCTTTGTCAATATCTGATTTCAGGCACAAAAAGAGGCTGAAATCTACAGCCTCTAAAAAATTTTATGCTAAATGCTTCTTTAATTCATCCGCTATTTTGCTCTCAAGTTCTCTTGCACCGGCTTCATTTTCACCGCTTATTGCAAGGTATAATTTAAGCTTAGGCTCCGTTCCCGACGGTCTTAGTACGGCACTTGAATTGCCCTCAAGCATATATTTGATAACATTTGACTTCGGAAGTTTTATCTCTTCCTTGGCACCTGTTTTAAGTGTGGTCTGAGTGGAAGTCTCATAATCTCTTACCTCAAGCACCTTTATACCTGCAATCTCACTTGGAGTATTGTTTCTGAAGCTGTCCATTATTTCATCCATCTTTTTCATGCCGCTCTCGCCGTCAAACTCAAATGAATAAAGTGTATTAAGATAATATCCGTACTTCTTATAAAGTCCCTCAAGTACCTCAAGCAGTGACTTTCCTTTGGCCTTATAGTATGCAAACATCTGTGCTATCAGATATGATCCGTTTACCGCGTCCTTATCTCTTACATAGCTTCCTGAAAGATATCCGTAACTCTCCTCAAATCCGAGAAGATATCTGTTCACCTCTCCGTCTTTTTCAAGACCTGCAATCTGATCACCTATATACTTAAATCCTGTAAGTACATCTCTGGTCTCAATGCCGTAGTCATCCGCCACTCTCTTTGCAA
This sequence comes from Lachnoanaerobaculum saburreum DSM 3986, assembly GCF_000185385.1. Taxonomy (GTDB): domain Bacteria; phylum Bacillota; class Clostridia; order Lachnospirales; family Lachnospiraceae; genus Lachnoanaerobaculum; species Lachnoanaerobaculum saburreum. The sequence continues at coordinate 1,221,146 of NZ_GL622296.1, read as the reverse complement.
GATCTGTTGTAACTATAGTCTTTACAAGTACAGGATTCTTCGGCATAATGCCCATAGCTACCTTTCTCTTTGCAATAAAGTCTGTAAGAAGTACACCTACCTCATTGCCTGAGAAAAGTCTGAAATCATCACCCTGTTTTACGGCAATACCCACTCTGTCACAATCAGGGTCTGTAGCTATAAGTATATCCGCTCCAACTTCCTTAGCCACCTTAAGCCCCACCTCAAGCGCCTGTCTTATCTCAGGGTTCGGGTATGGACAGGTCGGGAAATCACCGTTTGGAGTTGCCTGCTCCTTTACCACTTCAATATTCGTAAATCCGTTTTTCTTAAGACAGGTTGTAACGCATCTAAGTCCTGTTCCGTACAGCGGTGTATAAGCAATCTTTACATCCTTATTTATATCATCACCTATGAAAGTCTGTGTTGAAACCGCATCTATGAATGCATTAAAGGTATCTTCGCTTACGTATTCGATAATGCCTGACTTTAGCCCCTCTTCAAAGTCCACTACAGGATAATTTTCAAAAGTATCGACACTGTTTATCTCATCAAGTATTCTGTCTGCAACTTCATTTGCTATCTGACATCCGTCCGCACCATAAACCTTATAACCGTTGTATTTTGAAGGGTTGTGACTTGCCGTAACAATAATACCTCCGTCACATCCGAGTTCTCTTACCGCAAATGAAAGAGACGGTGTAGGCATAAGTTCTTTCCAGATATAAACCTTGATACCTGCTCCTGCAAATATACCTGCCGCTCTTTTTGCAAATACATCCGAATTATGTCTGCTGTCATATGCTATGGCAAGCTTAGGTGTCTTTGAAATTGAATTGATATAGTTTGCCAATCCTCTGCTGGCTTTACCTACAGTATATATATTCATTCTGTTGCTTCCGACACCAAGTACACCTCTTAAACCGCCCGTACCGAATGCCAATTCCTTATAGAATCTGTCATTAACAGCATCTTCGTCGTTCTCGATAGCCGCAAGCTCCGCTATAAGATTTTCATCCTCCAGTTTAGCACTCTTCCAAGTCTCATAAGTTTTTTTTGTAAGTTCGTTCATAATGCTCCTTTCATAGGAAATATGTCCCTTTACCGTTTTGGTACTATACTATGATACCAAATTTTATGGTTGTTTTCCACTATGTTTCGTACTTTCTCTGCCATAATAGAAAATATATTGTTGAATAACTCCGGCATAACCGTCATAGAGTTTTAGCGGAAATTCTCCGGCATAATGCTCATCAATCATTCTCTTTATCCAGACATCAATAGGAAAGGCCGCAATCCTGTGATATCCGAAAAGTGCCACACAGTTTGCCACTTTGATACCTACTCCTTTAAGGCTCATAAGTGCCGCCAAAAGTTCATTGTCATCAAGCCCGCTTAAAGCTTCAAGGTCAATATCTCCTCTGTATACGGTCTTTGCAGTTGCCTCAATATATGGGCTTCTATATCCCAATGAACAGGCATTTAACTCATCTACGCTTGCATTTGCAAGTACTTTAGGTGTAGGGAAAGCAAAAAACTCACTGTTTTTATCAATATTTTTTATAAAGTCAGGTACTTTCATATCTATCTTTTTGCCATATCTTTTTGCAAGCTTTTCGATAGATGACTTTATTGCAGGTATACTCTTTCTTTGTGAAATAATAAAAGATATTAACATCTCCCATTTATCCTGATTAAGTATTCTGATACCGTAGGAGTACTCGGCGGCATTTATCAAAAACAAATCATCTGCCGGAATATTCTTTTCAAAATCACTGTAGTCAAGTCTTAAGTCAAAGTAGTCCATCCAAAAGTTCTCAAATTCAAACTCACTGCATGAGAGTATATATCCGTTCTTATCCTCTTTTATAAACAAAAGCTTATCCCCTGCCACAAGGCTGTACTCATCATTATAAACGTTAAATCTAAATATCTGTCCGCTGTCTGCAATCTTTTTCATATCCAGATGCGGATATTCTATTCTAAACATATTCTTTCCTATCAATTCTTTCTGTAAAATCTGTCGGCAGCTCACATTCTAAATGCAGTCTCTTTCCTGTCAGAGGTTGCAAAAGATCAAGACTTTTTGAATGCAACAGCGGCCTTACATTATCTTTATCATAATACTTTTCATTATATAAATAATCGCCTACAAGCGGATGCCCTATATGGCTCATATGTACTCTTATCTGATGCGTCCTTCCGGTCTCAAGCCCAAGTTCTATCAAAGAGGCCCCTCTCATCCTTTTTAAAATCTTATAATGAGTTATAGCCCTATGACCGTTTGCACTTACTCTTCTCTTTATAAGTGTATTATCCTCTCTGGATATAGGTGCATCTATGCTCCCGCTGTCTGTAAGGCTTCCGTCATCTTCAACTATGGCATTGTATATTCTTTTTATCTCACGCCTTTGCATTGAGGTATTCAGTATGCCGGCACTAAGAAAATGCTTTGCCACAACAGTAAGCCCTGTAGTATCCCTGTCAAGCCTGTTTATACATCTGAAGACAAAATTTTTATCCCTGTAGTAATACATCAAAGCATTTGCCATTGAATTGTCATAGTTATTAAGGCTTGGATGAATAGGCATATCGCTTGGTTTATTTACCACCACTATATCATCATCCTCATATTTTATATCAAGCTTTATGCAAACAGGCAATATATTTTCACTGTTATTATATTCACATACACGAACAAGAAGCCGGTCAAACCTTGCCGGCTTCTGATTCATATATGCCCAAATACCGTTGAGCAATATACCGTTTTCATATTTTTTTAATTTGGCTATATTTGAAGCGGTATATCCCTTACTTTTTAAAAAGTCCGATATACTCTTATAGTCCTTATCTATTATATATAGGATCTGTCTTTCCATTACTTCATCATCTTCTTTATAGTATTTGACAGCTCGACTATCTTTTCCTTTCTCTCTTCGTCACTGCCTGTGGCGGCGGCATCAAGGATACACCCTTCAATATGACCTTCAATGATAGTACGATTCACCCTCTCCAAAATAGCTCTGGCGGCAAGTACCTGATTTGATATATCAATGCAGTATCTGTCCTCTTCAACCATTTTTATGATTCCCTCAAGCTGTCCTTTTGCAGTTTTTAATTGTCGCAGAACAGTCTTAGAGTCGGCTCTCATTATACCACCTCATAACCTGCGTCAGTGATAGCCTTCTTTACCTTCTCAAGATCTGTGCCGTCGGTATACTCTATTGTAACATTTTTTGCGTCCAAATTCACTATTGAATTGCTTACACCCTCTACGGCCTTTGTTACTTTCTCCACTGTTGCCTTACAATGTTCACACATCATTCCGTTTACATTAATTACTGTTGTCATAATTTTTTCCTCTTTCTTTTTTTCATTATTTTCAATGAGAACTATCTCATCATTGCCTGATTTATTATTCTTTATATTTACCCGCTTAAATCCGCGAAGTCTAAGTGCATTGCTTACCACACATACACTGCTCATTCCCATAGCCGCCGCACCGAACATCGGACTGAGCTTCCATCCGAGGCTTAAATAAAATACACCTGCCGCAAGCGGGATTCCTACGGAGTTATAAAAGAATGCCCAGAAAAGATTCTGCTTTATATTTCTTATAACCGCCTTGCTAAGGTCAATGGCTGTCGCCACATCATTTAATGAACTGTGCATAAGTACTATATCCGCACTCTCTATAGCCACATCTGTTCCGGCACCTATTGCAATGCCTACATCAGCTCTTGCAAGTGCAGGTGAATCATTGATACCGTCACCTACCATTGCCACCTTATGTCCCGCCTCCATAAGCTTTCTTACATGCTCTTCCTTATCTGTAGGAAGGACCTCGGCTATTACCTTGTTGATACCTGCCTGCTTTGCAATAGCTGTTGCGGTATTTTTGTGGTCACCTGTTAAAAGTACCACATCAATATCTCTTGCCTTAAGAGCCTCTATAGCCTCTTTGCTGTCATCCTTTATAGTATCCGCTACCGCTATGATTCCAATAAGCTTGTTATCCGCCATAAAATACATCGGAGTCTTACCCTGTGATGCCAGCTCATTACCCTTATCAAATACAGTGTCAAATCCTGTGTCGTTTCCGACAGTTTCCTTTATTGCCTGCTCATTACCGGCTACAATCTTTTTGCCGTCAATATCCGCTCTTATACCTCTTCCCGATTGTGCCCTAAAATCCTTCGGCAATGAAATTGCCAGATTTTTTTCTTTGGCTTTTTCCACAATAGCCTCGGCAAGCGGATGTTCAGAGGCACTCTCCACACTCGCCGCCAGCTTCAAAAACTCATTCTCATCTATATCAAACCCTATAATATCTGTAACTACAGGTTTTCCCTTGGTTACCGTACCTGTTTTATCAAGCACTACGGTATCAATGCTGTGAGTGGTCTCAAGCGCATCAGCCGACTTTATAAGTATACCGTTTTCAGCTCCCTTTCCGGTACCGACCATTATTGCTACAGGAGTGGCAAGACCAAGTGAACATGGACAGGATATAACAAGTACCGCTATAGCACGATTGAGTGCAAATGAAAAATCATATCCGAGTACAAGCCATACAATAAATGTAACCAAGGCTATTCCCATTACTACAGGCACAAATACACCTGCAACCTTATCCGCCATCTTGGCAATAGGTGCTTTAGATGATGAAGCCTCCTCCACCAAAGCGATAATTCTTGAAATAGCCGTATCCTCGCCTACATCTGAAGCCTTTATCTTTACACTTCCGTTTTTGTTAATTGTAGCACCTATCAGTTTATCTCCCTTATCCTTTTGCACCGGAATACTCTCACCTGTGATGGCACTCTCATCAACACTTGTACTTCCCTCTATTATGATGCCGTCTACAGGGATGCTCTCTCCGGGCCTTATTACCACTATATCTCCAACTCTTACATCCTCAGTCAGAATATTTTCTTCCACACCGTCTCTTATTACATTGGCTCTCTTTGGTGAAAGGTCTATAAGCTTTGAAATAGCGTCTGTAGTTCTTGCCTTTGAACCTGTTTCAAAGAACTTACCCAAAGTAATCAAGGTAAGTATCATAGAAACCGACTCAAAGTAAAGATTTTTTCTATACTCTGTTACAATATTTATATCATTATTATTTAGCGCATATCCCATAATATAGATTGCTATAACACCATATATAAAAGCCGCTATAGTGCCTACCGCAACCAATGTATCCATATTCGGGGAAAAGTGGCTAAGTGACTTAAATCCGCTTATATAATACTTTCTGTTCACATACATTACAGGAAGCACCAACAAAAGCTGTGTCAGTGCAAATCCTACCGGATTGCCTGCTCCCGATAAAAAGTTCGGAAGCGGCAGACCGATCATACTTCCCATACTGAAATACATCAATATAGCAAGGAAGATAATAGATACCTTCAGTCTGAACTTCATAGAGCTTATAGCATCATCATTTGTCTTTTTGATGCTCTTATCCTTTGCTTTTTCCTTTGTATCACCTGCAAGCGAAGCACCGTAGCCTGCATCAACTACACTTTTTATTATATCCTTTGAACTAAGCTTCTTCTCATCATATTCAACCTGCATAGAGTTGGTCAAAAGATTTACAGAAGCCTTATCCATACCGACAAGCTTACTTACCGTCTTTTCCACCTTTGCGGAGCAGGCGGCACAACTCATTCCTGTGATATTGTACTTTTCCTTTATCATATATATCCTTCCTTAGTATATATCCTTTGCACTTTTAAGGGTGCCGAAACAATAATATAATAAGCTACTTATATACTAAAAGCAACTTATATACCTTCACCGAGTGTAAAATGAAGAACTTACCGTCACAGTGTTCTTACTTTCAACACATACACCCCCACGGGGTATATGTATAATACATCAATTATTATACCCTTGTCAACCAAAAATATATATTTTCTTAAAATTCAATTTCATTATATCAAAGAAAGCCTTACAAAATGGCTTTTTTGCTTTATTGTTCTTGACAAACCGCCGTAAACAGACTATAAAAAGTATGTTATGGGTGGTGCTATGCCTCATAATAATTGCCGTTTATAATCGGCGACACTATTTTAGTATAATGTTTTTTCAAACATTATTTTTAGGAGGAAAAAATGAATAGAACAGAGTTAATCGATGCTATGGCTAAGAAGATGGGCGATTCCGTTACAAAAAAAGAAGCTGAATCAGCTCTTAAGGCTTTTGTAGATGTTGTTACAGAAGAGCTTACTAATAAGGGAAAAATCCAGCTTGTTGGTTTCGGAACATTTGAGACATCTGTAAGACCTGAAAGAGAGGTTAGAAACCCAAGAACCGGTGAGACAATGAAGGTTGCCGAGAGTGTAGTTGCAAAGTTTAAGCCGGGCAAGGCACTAAAGGATGCTGTTAATAACTGATGCGTATTGACAAATTTTTAAAAGTTTCAAGAATAATCAAAAGACGCACAATAGCCAATGAAGCATGTGATGCAGGCAGAGTTCTTATAAATGATAAAGTCATCAAAGCATCTGCTGAGGTAAAAGTTGGAGATATTGTAGAAGTATTATTCGGTGGTAAATCTGTAAAGGTAGAGGTTCTTTCACTAAAGGAAACCACAAAGAAGGATGAGGCACAGGAATTATTTAAATATCTTTAGTAGATAGCCGGTTTATCCGGCAAGAACAATGCCGTATGGGTTTTTCCAAACGGCATTGTTATTTTATATAAATCAATTTTTAGGAAGAAATATTATGTGGATTGCGGATAATTGGAAGGACTATGAAATACTGGATACTTCAAACGGCGAAAAACTTGAAAGGTGGGGAAATTATATACTTGTAAGACCCGACCCGCAGGTACTTTGGAATACCGAGCATAAAAACCCTGCATGGAAAATAAAAAACGGTCACTACCACAGAAGCAAGGCAGGTGGCGGACATTGGGAATTTTTCAATCTTCCGAACACATGGAGTATTGACTATGAGCTTGCATCAACAAAGTTAACCTTTAATCTGAAACCTTTTACTTTCAAACATACAGGTGTATTTCCCGAGCAGGCGACAAACTGGGACTTCAGCTATAAAATGATAAAAAATGCAGACAGAGAGATAAATTTGCTCAATCTGTTTGCCTATACAGGTGGGGCTACACTGGCCTCCGCAGCAGCAGGTGCTTCAGTTACACATGTGGATGCAAGCAAGGGTATGGTAGGTTGGGCAAAAGAAAATATGATAAGTTCCAATCTTTCAAATGAACCTGTCAGATGGCTTGTGGATGACTGTATCAAGTTCGTTCAAAGAGAAATCAGACGCGGAAATACTTATGATGCAATAATAATGGATCCGCCGTCATATGGCAGAGGCCCAAAGGGTGAGATATGGAAAATAGAGGACTCTATATACGATTTTATAAAACTTACTACAAGACTTTTAAGCAAAGAGCCTCTCTTCTTTCTTATAAACTCATATACTACAGGTCTTGCCCCCGGTGTACTTACCTATATGATCAAAAAATCACTTGAAGAAAACCTCCTTCCTTCTGCAAATATTGAAGCTATGGAGATCGGACTTCGTGTGAACAAATCGGAATACATATTGCCATGTGGTGCAAGTGCCAGATGCACATGGTAAAAATAACAGGCTTTTAGTTTTATAATCCAAATCATAGGATTATAAATTAAAAGCCTCTATAAAAATCTATTTAATAAAATCTATTTAATAAAATCTATTTAATATCTTTAATTATTTTTTCTACCGCATCAAATAGGTCTTTCGCCTTGATATCACAACTTCTGTCATACTTGCCGTCATTTCCTGCAAATCCGGTTTCTACAAGTACCGACTTGACTCCGGCATTTCTTGCCGTCTCAAGATCCATAGTGGAATCTCCCACCATATATGACCTTGACAGGTCAATATTATACTTGTCAACCGCCTCCTCTATCATACCGGTCTTCGGCTTTCTGCATTCACAGTCAAACTTAAGTTCAGGCACCTCTCCTTCAAATCCCTTGTCAGGATGATGTGGACAATAAAAAATATCATCCACAAAAGCTCCCTTCTCACCAAGAAGTGTCTTTAACTTATTGTGAATATTGTGAAGCTCCTCAAAACTGCATTCACCTCTTGCAATAACAGGCTGATTTGTAATAACTATTGCCAATGCACCACTCTTATTTATAGCCTTTACAGCTTCAATTGTTCCGGGAATCAGCTCAAGATCTTCAGCCTTTGAGATAAATCCCTTTGAAATATTCATAGTGCCGTCTCTGTCAAGAAAAACAGCTCTTTGTTTGTTCTTAAGATTCTTGGATGCAATAAGACCGCTTCTAAGCTCTTCAACAGTTGCATTGATTCTGTCCACAGTGCCTACATCCTTTACATACTCGGGTGAATGATAGGCATAGATATTTGCTCCCTGTTTTACCTGATTTGCCAAAATATCCTTTTCAAAGTCAATCTTTACAGGCTCTTTTACAAGTTCAAGCAGTTCTCTATTTATAATATACATACCTGCATTTACCATATTGTCATACCAGTAATCTCTTACATTGTGTTTTGAATCAAATCCGACGACCTTACCGCTCTCATCCGTCTGTATAAGATCGGAGTCATAGGGATGACCGTTCGGATGTGCAAACAGTGTGGTAAGTGCGGCATTTTTGAAATGGAAGTCCTCCATTCTGTCAAAATCAATATCAAAGAATACATCACCGAAGATAAGCAAAAAATCTTTTGCATCCGTCTTATCCTTAAGATAACAGAATGCACCTGCCGTGCCTAACGGCTCTTTCTCTACAATGTAGTCAATATCCACACCGAAGTCCTTGCCGTCTTTAAAGTGCTCCATAATCTTTTCACCTAAATGACCTACAATCATTACAATCTTTTTTATACCGTATTCTTTCAGTCTTTCAACCTGATGTTCCAACAGTGGCTTTCCGTCTACCGAAACCATAGGCTTCGGAATCTCATCATTTGTTATACTGCGAAGTCTGCTGCCCTTTCCCCCTGCCATAATAACCGCAACATCTATTTTTTTCATTTATTCAACCTCTCTACCACCTCTTCAAATGTAGGAATACTTACTATACCGCCTCTTTTTTCTACACAGAGACTTGCCACCGCATTTCCGTATTTTGCAATATCATACATCTGACTTGTAGTGATTTCATTTAAGTTTACTTCTTCGCTTAAAAATCTTGCTAAAAGTCCGCCCCAGAATGAATCTCCGGCACCTGTAGTATCAACAACCGTACTTTTAAATCCCGGAACCTCCACATAGCCTGAAGCCGATACCACCAATGCACCTTTTGCCCCGAGAGTTACTACAGCAAGCTTTACTCCGTTATCTATCAGATGCTTTCCGGCTTCAAGCGGATCTGAATACGGTGTTAAAAGTGAAGTCTCCTCATCAGATATCTTCATAACATCCGCAAACTGTATCATAAGCCTCATCATTTCCATAGCCTTATCCACATTTTCCCAAAGCGGAGCACGATAGTTGGGATCATAGGATATAATTGCACCTGCATCCTTTGCAATCTTTACAGATTCAAATGTAGCCGTTCTTGCCGGTTCATCTGTAAGTGAAAGTGAGCCTACATGGAAAATCTTTGTATCTGTCAGCATATCCTTATTTATCTCATCTATAGTAAGCCTTGTATCCGCTCCCGGCTTTCTTGCAAAAGAAAATCCTCTGTCTCCTGTTATAGAGAGGCTTACAAATGCAAGAGTTGTAAAGACGGAAGGATCTGTAATCAAACCGCTTGTATCAATAGGTACACTCTCCAGTGTACTTCTTAAAAAATCACCATGCATATCCGCACCTATCTTACCGATAAATGCCGTCTTTAGACCTGACCTTGATACTGCTGTCAGCATATTTGCAGGCGCACCTCCGGGGTTTTGCTCAAAAAGCCTCATACCTGCCTGTGAAAGACCTGCCGGTGTAAAATCAATCAATAACTCGCCCAATGCAACTACATCCCAATTCTTCATCAAAAAACTCCATTCTTCTTATAATGTCGGAACAATACCTTATATAACCGATACTCCAAACAGCCTAATCTTATAGATTGATAACTCCCAAAGTATTAAGTATAGCACTAACCAATATAATAATTAAAAATACCGGTGCGAACACTCTCATCACTATATTATACATTCTTTTTCTCTTAAATGCGGAAGAATATGATATTTCTTCATCAATTTTTTTCAATGTGATAATCCTTACCACCAGATAGCAGGTAGCCAAGGCTGCTATCGGCATCATTATAGAATTGGTAAGGAAGTCCAAAAAATCCAAAACAGGCATTTTAAAAATCTTTACAAAGTCAAGCACACCGTAACCTGCCGCAGATGAGCCGCCTACAAAGACCATTATAAAAGCCATCAAAATGACAGACTTGTTTCTGCTAAGATTTAACTCATCACAGAATGTTGAAATACTTGTCTCTACAAGTGAAATAGCACTGGTAAGAGCCGCCAAAAGTACAAGTAAGAAAAAACCGATACCTGCAATCCTTCCTGCACCCATACTCTCAAATACCTTAGGCAATGTAATAAACATCAGTGAAGGTCCTGCCTTAAGCTTATCAGGGTCTCCTCCTGAAAAAGCAAATACTGCCGGTATTACCATAAGTCCTGCCAATACGGCTACACCTGTATCAACCATCTCCACTCTTGAAGTGGAAATCTCCACATCCACATCCTTTGTCAGATATGAACCATATGTATAAAGAATACCCATTGCAATAGAAAGTGAATAAAACATCTGTCCAAGTGCGGCAACCACAGTCATAAGTGAAAAATTATGAAAGTTCGGTACAAAGAAATACTTCACACCTGCCATAGCTCCGGGTCTGGTAACGGAATACAGTGCCACAACTATTGCAAGTATTATAAGAAGCGGCATCATTATCTTTGATACCCTCTCAATTCCCTGCTCCACTCCGCCAAGTATTACTACAAAGGTGGCAAGTGCAAATATAACAAACCAAAAGAAAACCACTTTCGTATCGCCTATAAAACCTCCAAAATATCCGTCAGCTGCAAGTCCGTCCACATTGCCCTTTATATACTCTACAAGGTATTTTACTACCCAACCGCCTATAACACTGTAATAAGGCACTATCAATACAGGAACTATAGCATTTATAAATCCGCCTATCTTTAATATCCTGCTGTTCCCAAAGTGATTGAAAGCACCTATAGCACTTCTTTTTGTCATTCTGCCTATAGCGGTTTCAGACATAATCATTGCATATCCGAATGTAAGTGTCAGTATCAAATATGTAAGTAAAAACATTCCGCCGCCATACTTTGCCGCCAAATATGGAAATCTCCAAATGTTACCAAGCCCCACCGCAGAGCCTGCAACAGCCAATATATAACCAAGTCCACCTGAAAAATTAGCTCTTTTTTCATCAGTCTTTTCTATTTTGGTATCTTCACCATATCTAAAATTGTCAGCCATATCTATCCCCTTTACTTTTCTTTGTTAAGACTAACATTTTAAAGCCCTATTTACAAGAAAAATTTATTGTAAATTTAAAAGCCTCACCTATAAAATTAAGTGAAGCTTTTTATAATCTTTATTATTTTATATATTTTTTCAAATATCCATAACCTTGTGCGTCCATTTTATCAATCGGAATAAAGCGTAGTGCGGCTGAATTGATACAATATCTAAGTCCGCCAAGTTCACTCGGACCGTCATCAAATACATGACCCAGATGTGCATCGGCTGCATTACTTCTAACCTCAATTCTTCGTCTACCAAGGCTTAGATCCTCATTATATCTCACCAAATCCTTTTGTATAGGCTTTGAAAAACTTGGCCAGCCGCAACCTGACTCAAACTTATCTATGGAAAGAAAAAGCGGCTCACCTGAAGTGATGTCCACATAGATACCTCTTTCAAAGTTTGAGTTAAATTCATTGTCAAAAGGTCTTTCAGTCGCTGCATTCATAGTGACATCATACTGAAGCGTTGTCAATTTTTCCTTAAGCTCCTTATCATCAAGCTTTTTATAGTTTTCACTTCTTACTATCGGCTCATTTGCCAAATTCAAATTGATATGACAGTAGCCGTTCGGATTTTTATCAAGATAGTTTTGATGATATTCCTCGGCACTGTAGAAGTTTTCCAACGGCAATACCTCAACTGCAATTTTTTCATTATACTTTCTTTGCTCTCTTTCTACAGCAGCTTTTATTACCGGTAACAGGCTTTCGTCTGTATAATATATTCCGGTTCTATACTGTGTTCCCACATCATTTCCCTGCTTATTTACACTGACCGGATCAATTATTCTGAAATAATATATAAGTAAATCCTCAAGGCTAATCACATCCGTATCAAATAAAACCCTTACAGTCTCCGCATGCCCCGTATTATGTCGGCACACATCCTCATAGCTTGGGTTTGCTGTCTTTCCGTTGGCATAGCCGCAGGTAGTATCTTTTACACCCTCAATCCTTTTAAAGTAGCCTTCCACACCCCAAAAGCAGCCGCCGGCTAAATATATTTCTCTTATCATATACCTGCTCCTTATTAAAATTTTAAAACTATTATAGCACCGTTTTAAGTATTTGCAATTATATTTTTTACAATTATTTTTATCAAAAAAAGGATAAACCTATAAAAGTTTATCCAAAGTGGTCAGTTGCAATTCTCTGTTAAGTGAGTTCTGTATTCTATTGAATTCTCTATTTAAAGTACATTCTCCACATCTATTATTTACACAGTCATAGCCGTCCCTTATACATTCTGTAATACTCATATCTTCACCTAATGCAACACATATATCATAAAGTGTTGTACAGGTTAAGTCACATTTCAGATAGTAACCGCCATTTACACCTCTCATACTCCCGACAAGCTTTGACTTAAGCAAACTGTTCAAAACCTTATATGTAATAGCCTGTGGCAGATGTTCTTTTTTTGCAATCTCCGTTGCGGAAATTTTTGTATTTCCCTTTAATGCCCGTACAACTCTTACAGCGTAGTCCATTTCTCTGGTAATCAGCATTTGTCCTCCTAAATATAATTATAGATGTCATCCTACTCTAATACTTAGATAGTAACATAAAGTAATGTATTTTTCCATTGTTTTTTATATAATTTTATATAAGTAATTATATATTAAAAAGCTGACATCCTTTTTGGATATCAGCTTTGCTTAGCTACTGTGCTTTAGCATTTTTTATAGCCTCCGTAACTCCCTTAGATGTCACAGATGCTCCCGATACATTGTCAACCTTGAACTCACCGCTCTTTTGCATTCCTTTTTTGATCTTATTGACAGCTTTAGCACCTATTTCAGCCGTTTCCTTAGGACCTGAAATTTCCAAATCACTCACTATACCCTTCTTAACGGTGAATGTAACCTCTATATCACCTCCAAAGCCCTTTGCACTTCCCTTATATGAGCCGTCCTTAAGGTCGGTTTTTATGTCCTTGGCTTTAAAGTTTGCATCTTCAGTCTGTGCCGTGATAGTTCTCTTGGTGTTGCCGCCATTGTCAAGTACATACTTATTTGCACTGTCACCTGCAATTCTGCCGAACACCACAATATCTGTAACGGCATTTCCGCCAAGTCTGTTGGCACCATGCACTCCGCCTGTCACCTCACCGGCAGCAAAGAAACCGGGAATAACACTTCCGTCTTCCTTAAGTACCTGTGTTTCCTTATTTATCTTTACACCACCCATTGTATGATGTACCGCCGGCTTAGCCAAACCTGCAAAATAAGGCGGTTTGGACAAAGGCACTTCCATGCTTTTTCTGCCAAACTCACTGTCTTGACCTGCCGCCTGCATTTGTGCGTACTTTTCCATAGTGGCTACAAGATTTGCTTCATTGATACCTGTTTTTTGTGCCAATTCTTTTATACTGTCCGCCTCTACAATGATTCCCTCATTGATATACTTTTCTATAGCGGAAAGTGACTCTCTTACCGCCGTATCAAATACAAGCCAGCTCTCACCGTTTGGCTGAGCCATTATAGCTGCGGAAACCACATCTCTGGTGTCAAGTTCATTGACAAAGCGTTTTCCGTCATCATTTACAAGTATTGCACCGTTTCCACGTACACCCTCTGTATACATAGTTGCCGTATCAGGATTTACAGTCGGATGAGTCTGAATCTGCTCAATATCCTTAAGTCCGGCACCAAGTTCAAGTGCCATCTCAATACCGTCACCGGTTGCACCTACATGATTGGTGGTAATAAATCCTTTAAGTTGTGGAGCATATTCCGCCACCATCTGTGAATTTGCACTAAAACCGCCTGTAGCAAGTACCACAGCCTTTGTACCGATAACAAAGATTCCGTTTTCATCCTCCGCCTCTACACCTGTTATCCTTCCGTCCTTATCTGCAATGATCCTTGTCGCTCTGGTCTCCAATAAAACAGGTATACCGAGCTTATCAAGCTTGGCATTAAATGTCTTTACAAGCATCGGACCTACAGCGGATGTATCACTCGGTCTATGTATTCTCTTAACACTTGCACCGCCAAACTGTCCTACTACTGAAAGGTCACCACCTATTGAATTAACCCAATCTACAGCTTGGGCGGAATTCTCTACCAATGTTTTTACAAGTTCCGGGTCATTCAGATTCTTTCCACCCTTCATAGTATCCTCATAGAAAAGCTCATTGCTGTCTTCTATACCGTCTCTTTTTTGATACTTTGTTTCTGAAGCATTCAAGCCGCCTGTAGCTCTCACAGTATTACCGCCTGTAATAGGCATCTTCTCCAAAATAACTACATTTGTAGCACCGTTTTGTGCAGCCTCTATTGCAGCACTCATTCCTGCACCGCCTGCACCTATTACTACAATATCTGCCGACTGCGGCTTTCTCTCACCTTTTATTTCTTTACCTTGAGCCTTTAGTAAAGCTTTCTTCAGTGCATGCCTTAAGCCGCTTGATGTAATGGTTGCACCGCTTACAGAATCAAATTCCGTATCTACATTTGCCTTCATCTGTTCATTCAGCTTCTCAACAGCAGCTTTTCCTATATCGGGAGTCTCACTGTCTCCCTTAAATGAAATTTTTTCTATTCCGTTATCTCCTACTTTTACTGTGGCTCTTACATTTCCGCCAAAGCCCTTGTCTGTGGCGGAATATGTACCTGCAATATACCTGATATTGTCTTTTATATACTTTCTGACACCGTCAGTAACCGGAAAAGCTATTATAACAGTAATAACAGCAGCCAAGACCATTAAAAATAGTCCCGCTACATTGCCATTGTTCTTCTTTGTCGGTTGCTTACCCATCCATTTCCTCCTTGAAACTTTCAAAACCTACCGGAATATTATAAAAGAAAGTTAAAAAACTATCAATAAATATTTTAAAATAAAATACAATATTCACTTTTATTTTATTTTTTAGATGCTATAATAAATTTTATACAACCAAATATCACAGTGATATTTATTCTTTCAGTAAGGAGGCAATATGAAAAATATAACAGTTGCAGGTGGCGGTGTACTTGGCTCGCAGATAGCATTTCAGACGGCTTTTTGCGGCTTTAACGTAAAGATATGGCTTAGGAGTGATGAATCAATAGGAAGAACACAGCCGAAGCTTGACAGATTATATGGTATTTATAAGCAGACACTTACACAGGCAAAAAAAGAGCTTGGAAGCGGAAAGGTTTTTCCAAGAGGCTTGATTACAGATTCCTCCAAAGTTAATGAATCTGATATAGACAAACTTTTAAAAGCCGTCGAGAGAGCTTATAAAGAGATAAAACTTACAACAAGCCTTGAAGAGGCTTGTAATGATGCGGATCTTATTATCGAGAGTATGGCAGAAAATCTTGAGGCTAAGATTGCATTCTATAAGTTACTTGATCCGCATCTTGAGGAAAAAACTATAGTTGCCACCAACTCTTCAAGTATGGTCCCAAGCCAGTTTCGTGACTGTCTAAGCAGACCGCAAAAGTATTTGGCAATACATTTTGCAAACAATATCTGGATTGGCAACACTGCTGAAATCATGGGACACAGCACTACATCAAAGGAGGCTTATGAAGCGGTAGCCGATTTTGCTTCAGAGATCAAGATGATTCCGCTGCGTCTTAACAAAGAACAGCCCGGATATATACTTAACTCTATGCTGATACCTTTCCTTAACGCAGGTCAGATGTTGCTTGCAAATGAGGTCGCAGATCCGGCTACAATTGACCTAACATGGAGACTTGGCACAGGCTCACCCTACGGTCCCTTCCAAATCCTGGATATTGTAGGTCTCAACACTGCATTTAATATAGTATCAAATAATCCTCTCTCAAAAGACCCGACCACTGTACAGGGCAAGATAAAAGCAATACTTGAAAAGTATATTGCAGAGGGTAAGACCGGAGTGAATGCCGGAGAAGGATTCTATAAATATACAAAATAGATTTTAACTGAATAAGGGGCTATACGCCCCTATTAAATTTGATTTTTTTATATCGGTTGTACAGATAATAATGTTACCCGCATATTCCACATGCATTGCATGCACTTGGAGCCACAGCACAGCCACCCAGAGCGGTTTCACGAAGTTCTACAGGCATTCTCTTGCCTACCAGATACATGGTTTCAAGCATCTCATCAAACGGGATAAGCTGTGTAATACCTGCAAGTGCCATATCTGTTGCTACAAGGGCATTTGCCACACCTGAAGCATTCCTGTTTTGACATGGATACTCCACCAATCCTCCTACAGGGTCACATACAAGTCCAAGCATATTCATAAGGACTGTTGATGCGGCATCAAGGCTCTGTGCGGGAGTTCCACCCATCAGTTCCACTGCACCTGCCGCCGCCATAGCGGAAGCCACTCCCATCTCCGCCTGACAGCCGCCCACTGCGCCTGCGACTGTGGCATTTCTCATAGCAAGGTAGCCTATAGCACCTGATGCAAACAATGCATCTATGACTTTCTCATCTGAGAATGAGTACACATCCTGCATCGCAAGCAGAAGCCCCGGCACAACACCTGATGAGCCTGCTGTGGGTGCCGCCACAATAAGCCCCATTGAGGCATTGCACTCAAGTACCGCCACAGCATACGTTATACCCTTGCTTAAGACCGCACCTCCGATATTTTTCTTTTCTTGGCTGTAGTCATTAAGTTTCTTTGCCTCACCGCCTATCAGGCCTCCCATAGATTTCATCGGTGTATTGACAGGCGTTGTTGCGGAATTTCTCATGATTTCAAGAACTCTTCTCATCTTTTTTATTATCTCTTCTTTTGAGCTTGTACCCTCATCATATTCCCTTTGTTTCATCACTTCAGAAATAGACATACCGTTACTGTCACAAAGCTCTAAAAGTTTTTTCGCATTACTAAAATCCATAAACTCTCCTATTGAACTATCATCACCTGTGATATATATTCATTCTTGTACAAGTCATCCTTTACAGTATTTTGAATAGGCTCATCAGACTCAATTATAGTATAAGCTTTATTGCCTTTTGACTCTCTGTACAGTTTCATAAATGCAATATTTATACTGTGTTCACAAAGTATCTTTGTGATATAGGCTATCATTCCCGGTCTGTCCTTATGTACCAATATTAAAGCACTGTACTCACCTGAGAAGTCTATATCGACTTCACCTATCTTTACTATCCTTACCTTTCCTCCACCCAGTGACTCACCTCTTACAGTCACCCTTTTACCTTTTTCATCCTCCATACACACATCTACAGTATTCGGATGAATGTCTGTTACTTCACTGTTTGGTGTAAACTTGTATTCAATACCTTTTTTCTTTGCAATATCAAATGAATCACGTATTCTTACGTCATCTGTACCAAACCCCATAAGACCTCCAAGCAATGCTCTATCCGTTCCATGGCCTTTATAAGTTTTTGCAAAGGACCCGTACAAAACAAACTCCACTTTTTTGGGCTTACTTCCAAGCATCTTTCTTGCTAAAAAAGCTATTACACATGCTCCTGCTGTATGTGAGCTGCTGGGTCCAATCATGTTCGGACCCAGTACATCAAAAACACTTATAAACGGCATATCTGTCTCCCATTACTTTTTTAATATAAACTTCTGATATATTGCCTCTACTACCACACCTATAGCATTATCACCTGATACATTGCAAGCAGTTCCGAATGAATCCTGTGTAATATAAAGTGCTACCATAAGCGCACATATCGGGCCGTCCGTATTTCCCAACTCTTTTCCAAAAATCATATATAAAAACGGAAGTGCAGTCATTATGGAACCACCCGGTGCACCCGGAGATGCCACCATTGCAATACCCAAAGTCATTACAAACGGAACTACCGTATGAAGTCCTATCGGGATTCCGTTCATTAAGCATACTGCTGTAGCGCAGGCTACTATAGTGATCATAGACCCTGCCATATGTATATTTGCACACAGCGGCACTACAAAATTTCTTATCTCCTCACTTACGCCGTCATTTTTTGCACACTCAAGATTTACAGGTATTGTTGCAGCTGATGACTGTGTTCCTATAGCGGTTGTATATGCAGGAATTTGATTCTTAATAAGCACAAACGGATTCTTCTTGCTGACGGCACCTGCCACTGTAAACTGGATTGTTATTATAATCAAATGCATTATTATAACAACTACAAATACTTTCCATAAGATACCAAGTATAACAAATGTTCTTCCTGATTTTGTCATATCTACAAATGTACCGCAAATAAACAGAGGAAGTAACGGAATGATTGCCTTGTGAAGCACCTTGTCAATTATGGTTGAAAAATCCTTAAAACTGTTATAAAGTGTATCTCCTATCTCTTTTCCACGCATTGCAGACATACATAGTCCAAGTATAAATGCAAGTACAACTGCCGATAATGTATCTATTACAGGTGGAAGAGCTATAGAAAAGAAGGAATCTACCGAATTCCCCGCTGTAGCTTCTATCTGTGCAAGTGCATCCGCGCTGATAAAGCTTGGAAACAATGTTGATGATACCAGATATGAACCTGAACCTGCGACAATTGTTGAGCCGTATGCAATCAGAACTGTGATAAGAAGCAGCTTTCCCGCCCCCTGTGATAAATCTGCAATACCCATAGTGACATATGCAAGAATCATCAGCGGAATTACAAATTTCAGAAATGAGCCGAAAATCCCCGACAATGTTACCACAAACCTGCATACGCTCTCAGGCAAAAACTGACCTATCAAAATACCGATGACAATGGCGATGATAAGTTTCGGCACTAAGCCGATTTCATGTTTTTTCATTAAATTTCCCCTCCTAAAACATGGACATACCAATTTCATTAGTATTATTTTAGCATACTTTTAAGAAAAAATTAACTTAAATTTATAAATTATAAATTTTAAAT
>NZ_GL622296.1:1150434-1201756 GCF_000185385.1 Lachnoanaerobaculum saburreum DSM 3986 | reverse complement strand
AGTACTCTCTCTTTTTATCATACAAAATCTAATTTATATTTAATGTTTCTTTTCTTTAATTTAATGTATAATAGTATATGCCAATTATAGATATCAATTTATATGGAGGGAAAATGAAAAGATTATTTTTATATTTGACAATAGTTGCGTTGCCTTTACTTTTTGCAGGCTGTAAAAAAAGAAAAACAGCCGATATAAAAAGTATTATGACAACTGAAGCAAAAGGGGCTATGTCTCCCACAACTACGGCAGGCAGTGAAAGCACCTTATCCAAGGATTTTAATAAACCTGCTGAAACCGATACTAAAAAGAGCGTCACTGAAGAATCGGAGAGTTTTTCTGAGGATAAGAGTGAAATAACTTATCCAAAGCTCACCGGCAGTAAGGATGATACTTCATTAAACACTATGATTTCCGACAATGCCAAACTCGGTTTAAAATCATTTGCCACTTCTCCCGGCTCTGATGTAAAGCTTAAATACAATATAAAGAACCAAAGCGGCAAGAGAGTGAGTATTGTATATACCGGAAAAAGCGGTAACAATAATGTTATCTTCACAAATAATATAGACCTTGAAAGTGACAAGAGTATCGGACTGTCCGATTTTGTTGACCCGCTTACACTTGCAAACTATATACTGTCTGATGATGTGGTACTTGAGAATGCTTCTAATGCACAGGCTGCCGGCTTTGCCGAATACAAAAAAAGTTTAAGTGTGGATATGTTGAAGACTTTGATAGAAGATGCAGACTTTCCGCTGGTCAAAAAAAATGATATAAATGAAGCTTTCCCGAAGGTATTCTCATATGAAGCAGGCGGTGATATTTTTGTAGCCATTCCTGTACCGCATGAACTTGGCGACTATGTTCTTGTAAAGTATTCTCCCGCAACAAAATAATTCTATGTACTTATATGTTTTTTTGCACTATAATAAGGAGAATTAAATTAAAGATTGAGGTGAAAAATGTCAAAAGTTTATATTAATAAGCACCCGTTGGTTCAGCACAAGATTTCAAGGCTTCGTGATAAGAATACCGGAACCAATGAATTCAGAGCTTTAGTTGAAGAGATTGCCATGCTCATGGGTTATGAAGCACTTAATGACCTTCCTATGGAGGACGTCCGGGTGGAGACTCCGCTTGAAACTTGTATGACTGAGGTGATTGCAGGTAGAAAACTTGCTATTGTACCTATACTCAGAGCCGGACTCGGTATGGTAGACGGTATCCTGAATCTTGTTCCTGCATCAAAGGTAGGACATATCGGACTTTATAGAGATGAAAAAACTCATACACCTGTGGAATACTACTGTAAACTGCCAAAACCTATTGAAGAGAGAATAATTGTTGTCACAGACCCTATGCTTGCAACCGGCGGTTCAGCCATAGATGCCATCTCACAGATTAAAAAGCATGGCGGCAGGAAAATAAAGTTTATGTGTATAATCGCCGCTCCTGAAGGACTTAAGGCACTTGAAAAAGCTCATCCCGATGTACAGATTTATGTCGGGCATCTTGACAGAGAGCTTAATGAGGATGCTTATATCTGCCCGGGACTTGGAGATGCAGGTGACAGAATCTTCGGTACAAAATAATTAAGCCACCGCAAGGTGGTTTTTTGAGTTTAAAAAGGCTCCGGGTAAAACCCGGAACCGGTCTTTTAAAATTATATAAGATTATCTCTTTACATTAAATGCTTTGATACCCGGATATACAGCACTTTCTCCAAGTTCCTCTTCAATTCTAAGCAACTGATTGTACTTGGCAACTCTCTCCGATCTTGAAGGTGCACCTGTCTTGATCTGACATGTATTAAGAGCTACAGCAAGGTCAGCTATAGTTGTATCCTCCGTTTCACCTGATCTGTGTGAAGATATTGCAGTGTAACCTGCCTTATGAGCCATCTTAATAGCCTCAAGAGTCTCGGAAACGGAACCTATCTGGTTAAGCTTGATAAGGATTGAATTAGCACAGCCGTTCTTAATACCCTTCTCCAATCTCTCTGTATTTGTAACAAACAAATCGTCACCTACAAGCTGAACTCTTCCTCCAAGTTCCTTTGTAAAGATCTTCCATCCTTCCCAGTCTTCCTCATCCAGACCGTCCTCAAGAGAGATTATCGGATACTTGTCAATAAGCTTCTTCCAATGCTCAACAAGCTCTGCCGATGTAAACTCCGTACCTGCCTTCGGAAGTTTGTACTTACCTACTGTACCTGTCTTCCACTCACTTGAAGCCGCATCCATAGCGATCATAAAGTCAACACCGGGCTTGTAACCTGCCTTCTCAATTGCCTTAAGTATAAACTCGATAGCTTCCTCATCACCGCCTGTAAGGTTTGGAGCAAAACCGCCTTCATCACCTACGCTTGTAGCAAGACCTTCCGCCTTTAAAAGAGCCGCCAAATTGTGGAATACCTCTGCACACCATCTTAAAGCCTCCTTAAAACTTGGAGCTCCTACAGGCATTATCATAAATTCCTGTACATCTACATTGTTTGATGCATGGGCACCACCGTTTAAGATGTTCATCATCGGAACAGGAAGTCTGTTTGCATTAACGCCTCCAAGGAATCTGTATAAAGGAATATCAAGTGCTATAGCCGCAGCTCTTGCACAAGCTATAGATACTGCAAGGATTGCATTTGCACCAAGTTTTGACTTGTCCTTTGTACCGTCAGCCTCTATCATAGCCTTATCCACAGCATATGTATCTGATGCATCCATACCCACAAGTACATCATTGATAGTTGTATTTATATTCTCAACAGCCTTTGAAACGCCCTTTCCAAGGTAGCGTGACTTGTCACCGTCTCTAAGCTCAAGTGCCTCAAACTCACCTGTAGATGCACCTGACGGAGCTGTTCCTCTTCCGATTGTTCCGTCTGCCAAATAAACCTCAGCCTCAACTGTAGGATTTCCTCTGGAGTCAAGTATTTCTCTTCCGATTACTTTCTCAATTTCTAAATAGTTCATTGGTAAAAACCTCCTTTTGGTCTCATATATCGCTTATCTATATGAAATTAACTACCTGCGACGATAGTATAATAACACAAATCAAAACATAACTCTATATAATTTTATAGTTTTTTGTTATAATATGAAAATAATAGTTACTACATTTATTTAGGAGAGTTTATGTCGGATTTCAAATACAGTGAACAAGTAGATATAGATAATATTCAAAAACTTAGAAAGATGCTCTCTGAGTTGCCCGCCTTTTTCAAAGACTTTTTTAGAGGCATTGAGCCAAGAACACAGTCACGAACACAGATCGCCTATGCTTATGATATAAAGGTTTTTCTGGAGTTTTTGCTGAATGAAAATCCAAGTATAAAAAATACATATTCTAAAATAACTGATATACCACTTTCAGTGCTTGAAAATTTGTCTGTCACAGATATTGAAGAATTTATGGAATATCTGAAATATCGTGAAAGTGAAGGAAAAAAAATTTCAAATAAGGAAAATGCTATAAAAAGAAAAGTATCCACACTGAAGAGTGTTTTCAAATACTTTTACAGAGTGGAAAAAATAAACGAAAACATCATGGAAAGAGTACAACTGCCTAAGCTTCACTCAAAGGAAATAATAAGACTGGATATAGATGAGGTCGCTATGATGATTGATGAGGCAGAAAAAGGTGAAGGACTCAGTGACAGACAAAAAGCATACCATGAAAAGACTAAAGTGCGTGATGTAGCCCTACTCTCGCTGCTGCTTGGCACAGGTATCAGAGTTTCCGAATGTGTGGGACTGGATATATCTGATGTAGACTTTAAAAATAACGGAATATTGATACACAGAAAAGGCGGCAAAGAAGTAACTGTATATTTCTCCGACGAAGTAAGTGAAGCCCTTCAAAACTACCTTGATGAGAGAGTCCTTATCTTGGAAGAAAGCGGACATGAAGGTGCATTCTTTCTGTCAATGCAAAACAAAAGAATGTCTGTACGCAGTGTGGAAAATCTGGTCAAAAAATATGCAAGAATAATAAGTCCGCTAAAAAAAATTACACCACATAAACTGCGTTCCACATATGGCACCAATCTGTATAAAGAAACCGGTGATATCTATCTTGTAGCCGATGTACTTGGACACAGTGATGTAAATACTACCAAAAAGCACTATGCCGCTATAGAGGATGACAGGCGAAAAAGTGCCAGAAATGCTGTAAAGCTGAGGGAGAGCTGATCTCCCCCGACCTTACTCCTCCTTATAGCTTACAACTATAAAGCAACCCGGATGTACTCTGTCCGAGTTCATACCGTTCATTTTAAGTACTTCTTTAATATACTCGGCATTTGATATTCCTATATTATTATATTTTCTTGATATGCTGTCCAAGCTGTCACCATATTCCACTTTCACAGAGGTATATCTTATATTTTCTTTGTCCATACCTGCCCTTGTGGTGTTCGCTCTGCCTATCAAAAAACTGACCAAAAACAATGTAAAAATAAAAGCTAAAAATAATTTTCTCATATTCCCTCCAAACATCTGTTCTATGTAAATAATATTACAACAAGAACATATGTTTGTCAAGAATAAAATCGAACAAATGTTTATCTCATGCTTCTCTTCATTGCTTTTTCTATTTCTCTTTGCTGTGTCTTCTTAGCCAATGTCTCTCTCTTATCATAGTTTTTCTTACCCTTTGCAAGACCGATCTCCACCTTTACAAGACTTCCCTTCAGATATACTTTCAGCGGTACTATGGTAAGCCCCTTTTCATTTAACTTTGCATCAAGCTTAAGTATTTCCTTTTTATGCATCAAAAGCTTTCTTACTCTAAGAGGATCTTTATTGAATATATTGCCCTTCTCATATGGATTGATATGCATACCCATAATAAAAAGTTCTCCCCTTTCAATCCTTATCCATGACTCTTTGATAGAAACATGACCCATTCTTACAGATTTTACCTCTGTTCCAAAAAGCTCAATACCTGTTTCATAGTTTTCTAAGATAAAATAGTCAAAATATGCTTTTTTGTTATTTGCAATAACCTTAATACCCTCTGCCATTTTTCTCCTTTACAAGTTTAAAGTCAATTCTCTTTGCAAGTCTGTCAATATCATATACCTTTACTCTTACTTTTTGACCCAAAACAAATTTCTTTTTTGTAAATTCTCCTACCAACTCATATCCCGCTTCATTATATTCAAAGTAATCGCCCTCCAAATCAGACATCCTTATAAAGCCTTCTACCGTATTTTCAAGTTCAACAAATATTCCAAAGCTTGTTACTCCGCTTATGATTCCGTCAAACTCCTCTCCGATATGATTTAGCATATATTCACATTTTTTATACTTTACAGTCTCTCTTTCCGCCTCTTCAGCCCTTCTCTCCATCTTAGATGACTGCAATGCAACATCATCCAAAATATTCCTATAGTGTTCTATACGCCTACTTGAAAGCCCGTTTCTTATATTCTCTTTGATTATTCTATGTATCTGAAGATCAGGGTATCTTCTGATGGGAGAAGTAAAATGTGTATAATACTTTGCAGCCAATCCGAAATGTCCTATACAAACAGTGTCATATCTTGCCCTTTTCATACTTCTAAGTGCAATTCTTGATATTATAGGCTCTGCATCACTTCCGTCTATATTGACAAGCAGCTTTTGAATTTCCTTTGGCGGCACTTCATCATTTTTTCTTCTAAGTGTAAAGCCGAAGTTATTTATAAATATTGCCAAACTCTTCATCTTATCCGGATCCGGATTTTCATGAACCCTATAAAGAAACGGTATATCCTGCCAAAAAAAATCCTCCGCTACCGTCTCATTGGCAGCCAACATAAAGTCTTCTATAAGTTTTGTAGCACTGTTTCTTTCATATGGCTTTATATCTATTGCTCTGCCGTTTTTATCAAGTATTACCTTGCTCTCAGGCAGGTCAAAGTCTATAGAACCTCTCTTTGTCCTTGCTCCTCTAAGCAAATCTGAAACAGTCTTAAAATCCTTAAACAGATCTATATAGTCCGCATACCTCTTTTCAGTCTCT
Source organism: Lachnoanaerobaculum saburreum DSM 3986 (assembly GCF_000185385.1). Classification (GTDB taxonomy): domain Bacteria; phylum Bacillota; class Clostridia; order Lachnospirales; family Lachnospiraceae; genus Lachnoanaerobaculum; species Lachnoanaerobaculum saburreum. The sequence continues at coordinate 1,195,747 of NZ_GL622296.1, read as the reverse complement.
TCATTGCTGTTTGTAATCACTTCATTGACCGCTGTGTAAGTCATTCTCTCATTTACATTAATAACACTCTCACAAATATTGTGGCCTATTATATTGCCCTTTTCATCTATTTCCATCATACATGAAAGTGCAAGTCGGTCTTCGCCCTGATTAAGTGAGCATATACCGTTACTTAGTTTTTTTGGAAGCATGGGTATTACTCTGTCTACAAGATACACACTTGTAGCTCTTTGAAGTGCCTCTTTGTCTAATGCGGTATTTTCCCTTACATAATTTGTGACATCCGCTATATGCACTCCAAGATGCCATACATTACCATTTTTTTCTAATGTTATTGCATCGTCAAGATCCTTTGCATCCTCGCCGTCTATTGTCACAGTCACCTTATCTCTAAAGTCCGCCCTTCCTTTGATATCTTTTTTCAGCACCTTTTTTGGAATACTTTTCAGTTCATTTTCCACCTCTTCCCCGAACTTTTCAGGAAGTCCGAATGAGCGTGCTATTGAAAGTATATCAACTCCTATATCGGTATTCTTACCCAGTATCTCTACTACCTTGCCCTCAGGTTTTTTCTTATCATTTCCGAAATCTGTGATATCAACTACTACTTTATCTCCGGTCTTGGCACCATTACCTTTACCTTGTGGAATATATATATCCTTAAAGATCTTTGTATCATCAGGTAATACAAAGCCGAATCTGTTACTTTTCTGATAGTAGCCCACAACCTGTGAATTAGCATGTTTTTCTATACCTATAATATGACCTTCAGCCTTTTTTTCACCGCTTTCCATATCTATAACTACTTTTACAGTATCACCATTCATAGCATTGGAAGTGTATTCAGCCGGTATGAATATATCCGAGTCTCTACCCTCTACTTTTACAAAACCGAAACCTCTTTGGTTTGCTATAAACTCACCAAGTAAAAACTTCTTCTCGGATTTTTTATACTTACCTCTTTTAGTTATTTCCAGTTTTCCCTCCAGCAACAACTCTTGTAATACTTCTTTTAACTCATATCTTTTTGCCTTTTCAATACCGAAAAAGGTTGCAAGTTCCTTTTCTTTCATCGGTACATACATCGGACTTTCTACAAAGTCCATGATTACTTTTTTTCTGTTCTCTACAATGTTATACATATCTACCCTTATAAACTTATAATAAAAAGCACTCATGTGAGTGCTTTTTATTATTTAACAATATTTAAAACTAATGATAAAATCAAAAACAGTGCCGCAGCTACCTTGGTAAGCTTCTCAAGCAAACCTTCTACTGAACGTCCTCTGTTCTTACCCCAATATGTATCTGCGATACCGCCTATTGAACCGAGTCCCTGCTCATTACCCTCCTGAAACAGTACCACCGTCGTCAGGAAAACACACACTAAAATAAATATTATTGAAATCAACTTATTTAACATATCTACACTCCATTTTATACAAAACTGACTTTATAATATCACTAAACCGCCACTATTGCAAGCAAAGATTACTCAATTTTCACATTGCTGCCCTCTTTGCTCTCAGTATCAGTCTGTAGAGTCTTTGTATCCTCCACTACCTTTACCTTTGCAATATTGCTTACTCTGATATCCGGCAATATTTCATAGGAATATTTCACAGTGTAATCGCCCTTTGTCTTTGTATCTACATTGCTCTCAACCTTTATCTTATCTCTATCTATATCTATTGTTTTTCCGTCACTTTGAAGCCTTGCCGATACCAGATTGTCAAATTTATTCCATTCTCTGCCCAGTGCCACCTCACTGTCCCTGCAATCCAGTACCTTTTGAAATTCCACATAGACCTTTGAAAGTATATGCCCGTATTTATCCTTTTTACCAAGGTTCAGTTCAAGTCCGTCTTCATAAATATGCTTTTTTTCACCTGCTATAAAATCATATTTATTCTTCAATGCAAAATCTTCTATAAGCAATGAATATCCGCTGTCCTTTACCAAATCTTGTAAACCTTTTGTATCCACACTTACAAAGGAATAATCATTTACAAAATCATCCCTTTTTTCATCCACAGTAAACATTGAAAAAAAGGCTGTATCGGCATCACCAAATTTCTCTATTATATCACTTGGCAGTATATCATAGCTTTCCTCATCTCTTTTTGCTATACCTACTATCTTACCTTTTGAAAAGTCTTCAACTCTCTCACTTCCATGGCAGGTAGCAATGCTAAGGTCAAGTTCTTTTTTGATTGGGTATCTGTAGTTTATCTTAAAATCAAAGTTATTATCGGTATTTATCTCATCAATAGTCTTCAGATCATCCACAAAGTCATCTTTTTTCTCAGGCAGTGACTTATTTTCAATGATTTCCATCGGTAAAATACCCTCAAATTTTTGCCCGGCAGATATTTTACCGTCTATCTTGATTGTCTTTACCTTATTAAAGTCAAGTTCCTTTCCTGATTTTCTTTGTGCCTCTGTAACACTGCCGTCATTCATCTCATACTTAATATCCACACCGGTTAAATCTCCTTTAAAGATATCAAGACTTGAGTTAATAAGTCTGATTGTGGAAATACTGCCGTCCACATCTGAAGGCAATATTATATCCACACTTATATTTCTGTCAACACCGGAACTGTTTTCTATATTTGCACAAAAACAAAGATTGCTATATATATCCATATCCAGGATATCTGCAAAGTTCTTTATTGTACTTCTTTTGTTGTCCTCATCACTTACAGATATAAGTGACATTGCATTGGAGCCGTATTCTGCTTCTCCACTCAAATTGTTAAGTAATCTAAATCTAAATGATGTCTTTACGCCGTTATCATTGCTCTCATAATCCGGATTGATAGGATTTTTATATATAGCACTTCTTCCTTCTCCATAAGCCTTGGTGTCATCTCCGATCAGTAGAGAAGTAAATAAGATAACAGCACATATAAAAAGGCAAAAATATCTGATAAAAGCTTTACTCTTTTTTTTCCTTCTCCTACTTCTACCCATTTTTTCTCACTTTTCAAAAAATATCAAAAGACTCATATAGCAAGCTTAGGATCTGATCTTTATATTCTTAGCCTCAAGTTTATTCAAAATCTTATCCATAACTTCATTCACCTCAGTGTCAAGAAGAGTTCTTTCTTTATTCCTAAATGTCAGTGAATAAGCCACAGACTTAAATCCCGCTTCTATCTGGTCACCCTCATATATATCAAACAACTTAAAGGACTCAAGATTGCTTCCGCCATTCTTTTCAATAATATCTTCTATTTCACCTACCAATATATTTTTTGGTACCACAAGTGAAACATCCCTTGAAATTGACGGATATTTTGCTATTCCGGTATACTTTATATCAAAGTTTACAAACGAAATAATATTCGGCAAATCAAGCACTGCAATATATGTTCTCTCACCCAGCTTGTAGTTCTCACATACAAGCGGATGTACTTCACCTAAGTATCCGAGGCGGACACCGTCAAATACTATATCAGCCTTTCTTCCGGGATGTAAAAATTCCTCCTTACAGCTTGGATCATAGTGGAGCTTTCCGACAATTCCTATAGTGTATAAAAATTCCTCTACTACACCCTTCATATCAAAAAAGTTTTCCTTACCATAGAATCCAAGTACAAACTGCATTCTCTCATCAGGCAACTCCTTTAGCGGAAGTTCTTTCGGAATGTAGATATTTGCAAGTTCAAACAGATGTACATCCTTATTTCTTCTGTTGTAGTTGGTTGACAGAGAATTAAGTATACTGTTTACAGCCTGAGTTCTCATGATTTTGAAGTCTTCACCAAGCGGATTTGAAATCTCTATAGCCTTTCTGTACCGGCTGTCCTTTGAAAGATTCAACTTATCAAAGACCTTGGCACTTTCAAATGAATAATTCATTGCCTCTGAAAATCCCAAAAATTTTGCCACATCTCTTGCAAGCTCTTCTATCTCAAGTTTTAGATTGATACCGCCTATAGCAGCACTTGACTTCGGCAATGTGGTAGGTATCTTATCATATCCGAAAAATCTTGCCACCTCTTCGGCAAGATCAGCCATAAAATGAATATCCTGTCTGAAGGTCGGAGCTACAATCTCATCAGTCTCTTTATCATATTTTAACTCAATTCTGTCAAAGATTTCAAGCATATCTTCCCTTGATATATCAGTTCCAAGTAACTTATTGATTCGCTCAGGCTCGAATTTGACTCTTGATTCCACCGCCTTTACAGGATAGACATCAACATATCCTCCTACCACCTCACCTGCACCAAGCTCTTCTACAAGTGAGCAAGCTCTCATCATTGCATCATATGCATTGTTCGGATCAAGCCCCTTTTCAAACTTTCCTGATGAATCTGTACGAAGTCCGAGTCTCTTTGATGAAAGTCTGATATTAGTACCGTCAAATGTAGCACACTCAAATACCATTGTAGTCACATCATCTGTAATCTTTGAGTTTTCTCCACCCATGATACCTGCAACAGCTACAGCCTTTTTTCCATCATTTATCATAAGGATATCTTTATCAAGTTTCCTTACCATACCGTCAAGTGTCTCAAACTCTTCCCCGTCTTTTGCTCTGTCCACCACTATCTTATGTCCTTCAAGCAGATCATAGTCAAAGGCATGCATCGGCTGACCGTACTCCGCCATAACATAATTTGTAATATCCACTATATTGTTTATAGGTCTTATTCCTACTGCACGAAGTCTCTCCTGCATCCATGCAGGTGAAGGTGCAAGTTTGATATTTTTTACAACTCTTGCCACATATCTTTTGCAAAGCTCACTATCTCTTACTTCTACGCTTAGATAGTCGGCTACATTTTCACTGTTTCCTGTTTGATTTACTTTTGGTAATACAAACTTTTTCTTAAATGTGGCAGCCGCCTCTCTTGCAATTCCTATCACACCATAACAGTCCACCCTGTTTGATGTGATCTCATATTCAAATATGGTATCTCTAAGTCCCAGAAGCTCTATAGCATCGGCAACTACTTTTGAGTCCTTAGGAAGGATATATATACCGTTTTCAGGTGCATCAGGAAAATAGTTTTTATCCTGTCCAAGCTCGTCAATAGAACACATCATTCCAAATGACTCTACCCCGCGAAGTTTACCTTTTTTTATCTTTATACCGTTTTCAGGTAGAGGACTTCCATCATGTCCGCCTGCCACCTTACCGCCGTCAAGTACCACAGGAACTTTATCTCCTACAGACACATTTGATGCTCCTGTAACTATCTGTATTTTCTCATTGCCCACATCCACCTGACATATAATAAGCTTGTCAGCATCGGGATGTTTTTCTATTGAAAGTATCTCACCTACTACTATTTTTTCAAGATTTTTATCCAATTCTTTATAACCCTCTACCTTTGTGCCGGTAAGAGTCATTGCATCTGTATATTCACTTGGTGTCACATCCAAGTCAGGCACATATGCCTTTATCCATGATAATGCTGTATCCATTCTTTACCTCTGATCTATATATTTTTTGTTGACTAAAATTGCTTTAAGAATCTGATATCGTTTTCATATAACAGTCTCATATCATCTATCTCATACTTTAAGAGTGCTATTCTCTCAAGTCCGATACCGAATGCAAATCCGTTGTAATTATTCTTATCAACGCCACACATATCAAATACATGTGGATGTACCATTCCACAGCCAAGTATCTCTATCCATCCGCTGCCCTTACAAAATCTACATCCTCTGCCATGACATTTAAAACATGTAACATCCATTTCCGCACTTGGCTCTGTAAAAGGGAAATGGTGAGGTCTGAATTTAACCTTGGTTTCTTCTCCAAAAAGTTTCTTTGCAAATACTTCAAGTGTTCCTTTAAGATCGGCAAATGTAATATCCTTATCTACAATAAGTCCCTCTATCTGATTGAAAGTGGGAGAATGTGTAGCATCCACCTCATCTGAACGATATACTCTTCCGGGACTTATCATCTTTATAGGAAGCTTACCGGTCTCCATAATTCTTGCCTGTACAGGTGATGTCTGTGTACGAAGTACTATATCATTTGATATATAGAATGTATCCTGCTCATCCTTTGCCGGGTGATTTGCAGGTATATTAAGCTTGGTAAAGTTATACTCGTCATACTCTATTTCAGGTCCTTCTACAACCTCATAGCCCATAGCTGTAAAGATTTTTTCAACTTCATGTAATGCAATTACATTCGGGTGACTGTGTCCGAACTCTCTTTTATTTGCCGGTAGTGTAACATCTATTGTTTCTGCCTGCAACCTTGTTTTAAGTGCAAGTTTTGAAAGTTCATTTCCCACATTGTTTAATGTATTTTCAATGGCCTCTCTTGCCTCATTCACTACTTTACCGAATTCAGCCCTGTCCTCAGGAGCTATATTTTTCATATTTTTAAGAAGAGCTGTAATCTCACCCTTCTTTCCAAGATAAGCTACTTTTAATTCATTCAATCTTTCTTTATTCTCTGCACTGTTTATCTTTTCTAAAGCTTCTTTTTGAAGTTTCTCTATTATGTCTATCATTATTTCTCCTTATTTAATGAATAGTCAAGCCCCATATCAGTTTATGCTGATATGGGGCAAATCACTATTTGGGCTTATCTATAGATAATATCATCTCTGCCCGGCCCGTTACTTACCAATTTCACAGGTACTTCAAGTTCTTTTTCTATAAACTCAATGTACTTCCTGCAATTTTTTGGCAACTTGTCATATTCCTTTATACCTCTGATATCACATTTCCATCCCGGAAGATATTCATATACAGGTTTTGCAAGCTTTAGCCTGCTTGTTGTCGGGAAGTCCTTTATAATTTCACCGTTTATATCATATCCTACACATACAGGAATCTCATCAAGATATCCAAGTACATCAAGTACAGTAAGTGCAACCTCTGTAGTACCCTGTATTCTCACACCATATCTTGAGGCAACAGCATCAAACCATCCCATTCTTCTGGGTCTTCCTGTGGTGGCTCCAAACTCTCCGCCGTCGCCGCCTCTTCTTCTAAGTTCATCAGCTGCAGCTTCATCTAAGATTTCACTGACAAACTCTCCTGCACCTACCGCAGATGAATATGCTTTAACTACCGTTGTTATATCACTTATTTCATATGGAGCGATACCTGCACCGATTGCACCGTATGCAGCCAATGTAGATGATGATGTAACCATCGGATAGATTCCGTGGTCAGGGTCTTTGAGTGAACCCAGCTGACCCTCTAAAAGAATGTTTTTACCTTCTTTGATTGTCTTATAAAGATATGTACTTACATCACATACAAAAGGCTCTATCATATCTCTATACTCACGGAGAGTGTTTAAAAGCTCTGTCTTATCAAGCTCAGGCATATGGTATAGATACTTGAACATTACATTCTTAAGTGTACAGATTTTTTCAACCTTTTCTTCAAGTATCTCATCATCAAACAGCTCACTTACCTGAATACCGATCTTGGCAAACTTATCTGAATAAAAAGGAGCTATTCCCGACTTGGTAGAGCCGTATGCTTTTCCCGCAAGTCTTGCTTCCTCATAGGTGTCTTGCAAAATATGATACGGCATCAAAAGCTGTGCTCTGTCAGATACTAAAATCTTAGGCCTTGGAACACCTTTTTCTACTATCTCATTTATTTCTTTGATTAAATACGGAATATTTAGTGCAACACCGTTTCCTATAATGCTTATTGTATGATCATAGAACACTCCTGACGGCAATAAATGCAATGCAAACTTACCATAATTGTTTATGATCGTATGACCTGCATTGCTTCCGCCTTGGAAACGAATAATAATATCCGCTTTTGCAGCCAGCATATCTGTGATTTTGCCCTTACCCTCGTCACCCCAGTTAGCACCTACTATAGCTCTTACCATTTAACTCTCCTTATACATTTATATCAGCCTTTAACCCCAAAATATCTTTGTATTCATCCAGAATCGGCTTGATATTTCTTTTTATGAAATCTTCCACCTGAACGGCACTTCTACCGATATATTTTTCAGGCTTCATAGAATCTTTCAATTCTTCTTTTGAAAGTTTGAACATCGGATCTTCTGCAATTAAATCAAGCAGATTGTTATCTTCCCCAAGCTCCTTTACATTTCTTCCCGCGATCATTGAAAGTTCTCTTATTCTTTCATGCAGTTCCTGTCTGTCTCCACCGGCCTTCACCGCATCCATCATTATATTCTCTGTAGCCATAAAAGGCAATTCTGCCATTAAATGTTTTTCTATAACTTTAGGATATACCACCAAACCGTCTACCACATTTAAATATAAATCAAGTATACCGTCTATGCACAAAAATCCTTCAGGTATAGAGAGTCTCTTATTCGCGGAATCATCCAATGTCCTCTCAAACCACTGTGTGGAAGCAACCATCATAGGATTAATGACATCACTCATTACATAGTTTGAGAGTGATGCAATTCTTTCACTTCTCATAGGATTTCTCTTATATGCCATTGCAGAAGAACCGATCTGTGACTTTTCAAAAGGCTCTTCAATCTCTTTTAAATGTTGTAAAAGTCTGATATCATTTGAAAACTTATGTGCTGAAGCTGCAATACCTGCTAAGACATTTAATACCTTTATATCCACTTTCCTTGAATAAGTCTGACCTGACACAGGATAACATTCCTTAAATCCCATCTTTTTTGCAATTATAGGATCTATTTTATCTATTTTTTCATTATCTCCGTCAAAAAGCTCTACAAAAGAGGCCTGAGTACCGGTAGTCCCCTTGCATCCCAAAAGTTTCAGATTTTCAAGAGTGTAGTTTATATCCTCATAATCAAGCAGAAGTTCATTTATCCAAAGTGTGGCTCTCTTTCCGACTGTGGTCGGCTGTGCGGGCTGGAAATGAGTAAATGCCAAAGTAGGAAGTTCCTTATACTTAAGTGCAAACTTTGATAACTCATTTACCACATTGACAAGCTTTTCTCTGACAAGCTCAAGTGCCTCCTTCATAATAATAATATCGGTATTATCACCTACATAACAGCTTGTAGCTCCAAGATGTATAATTCCTTTTGCCTTAGGGCATTGAACTCCGTAAGCATAGACATGGCTCATTACATCATGCCTGACTTCTTTTTCTCTTTCCCTTGCCACATCAAAGTTTATATCATCTTTAAACTTCTTTAATTCCTCTATCTGCTCGTCTGTGATATTAAGACCGAGTTCTTTTTCTGTCTCTGCCAATGCAATCCAAAGTTTTCTCCATGTTCTAAACTTCTTTTCCTGTGAAAAAATATATTGCATTTTTTCACTTGCATATCTTTCAGAGAGGGGGCTTATATATCTATCTTTCAAACTCTCCTCCTAATTTATACCAAGTCTTCTGAACACCTCGGCATAGGCATCTTCCACTCCGCCAAGGTCTCTTCTGAATCTGTCCTTATCAAGCTTTTCATGTGTATTTTTATCCCAAAGTCTGCAAGTATCAGGAGAAATCTCATCTGCAAGTATTATATCTTTTTTATATCTGCCGAATTCAATCTTAAAATCTATCAGATCTATCCCCAGATTGTCAAAATAATTAATTAATGTTTCATTTACCTTGAAAGCATATGAAGCAATCTTATCTATCTCTTCCTGTGTGGCAAGATCAAGTGCCAGTGCGTAGTATCCGTTAATAAAAGGATCTCCAAGATCATCATCCTTATATGAGAACTCAAGTGTAGGAGTCTTTAACTTAATTCCTTCTTCCATTCCAAGCTTCTTTGCAAAGCTTCCGGCTGAATAGTTCCTTACAATGACCTCAAGCGGTACTATTTCTACAGCTTTTACAGCAGTCTCTCTGTCATTGAGTTCTTCAATAAAATGTGTAGGAACCCCTTTCTTTTCTAAAAGCTTAAACAAATGATTTGTCATACGATTGTTAATCGCACCTTTTCCAACAATTGTTCCTTTCTTCTCACCGTTAAAAGCTGTGGCATCATCCTTATAAGAAACTATAAGTACATCCGGTTCGGCAGTTTTGAACACCTTTTTTGCTTTTCCTTCATATAACTGCTCCAACTTTTCCATTGTATACCTCCATTTGCTTTCAATCTACAATATTCCACTGCCAACCAATAAACGAAGCAGGCAGATATCACGACTGTATTATATACTACTCTTTAAGATGTGGCAATATATTAGGAAAAATACTCTTTTCTGCTCCATAAAATCAAGTTTTAATACAATTATAATCAATTTTGTCATTAAAATACCTTACTGTTGATTAACTAAAAAAGATATTTCCATCCGCTACATAGCGAATAAAAATATCTTTAAAATGGAGTATGCTATTTTATTTTCAGGAATAATCCCGACTTTACAAGCACAGGTCTCAGTGCCGTATACAGTATCACAATAAGTACTGTACTTATTATTGCATTTATAAGAGTAGTTCCTGCCGCCCATGTGGCCATTATCTTAGCTGCATCTGCCTGAACTCCAAGTATATATGTCTTATAAAGATACCCGACTATAGGATCAAAGATAACATTAAATCCAAGACCACATATTGAAGATATTGCAGACCACTTTATAATATACTTTGTATCATGGCTTTCTGTGATATGTGCAATCTTGTGTGCAACAAAACCTGAAATAAGTCCTATACAAAGCTTCAATATAAACGTCTTCGGTGCGGATGTAATATATACCGGATCCAAAATATCAGCTATTGTCATTCCAAGGCTTCCCGCAACTCCACCATAAACACCTCCAAGCAACAATGCCGCTATAACACAGAATGCATTACCTATATGAAGTGCCGTCATATCACCTGATATTGTAGGAATGGGAATCTTCAAATATGTAAAACTTACATAACATAATGCCGCCATAAGTGCTGTCACAACCAATTTAAATACTGTACTTTCTTTCATTCTTTCCATGACTCTTTCCTCCATGTCTGAAACTGGTATCATTATATAAAAATAGTGGTATGACTAGAATATCCAATTTAGATATTTTAAATCATACCACTTATAAAGTTTCAATATATTTTTTATTTTATCAGTAAAATTTTATTTATTATTCTAAATTCAATTTTTCACTTATAATGTAGTAATTAAGCATATACGATACAATAAGCAATATTATATTTATAATTGCAACAAAAATAAGATTAATCATTGTACCTGTTCCTCTTCTGTAGAAGTCTGCTTTAACTCCTTCCATAACTACTGCATTTATAAACCACTCAACAGCTGCAATTATTCTGTTTATTGCTATAAAAGATACCACCACCATAAGTATCCTATACGAATTGAAGAGCTGACCTAAAGATGCACATAAAAGCAGTATAAAAGTTACTGATACTGTTTTTATAACTGCAAATATTCCAAGTATAATTGCTGCCAATATAATTCCAAAGCCTGTATAAAAGTACCTGCCTGCAAATATTTGTATTAAACTTGTAATATTGTATATTGCATTTTCCAAACCTTCTTTCGCCACATAATATCCTAAAAATATAATTACTGCCGATATTATAACCATTAAATCAACCAATATCTGCACCAATATTGCAGGTATTGTCTTGCCGAGAATAAGCTCATTTGTCTTTAGCGGCAATGTATGTGTAAAATATCCTTTAGATGAATACATACTTTTATAGAATCTGAATCCTATAAATATATCCATTCCTATTGCTATAACAAGTAATATAAAAGCATAGGCTAAGAATGAAATACCTGTCATAACTGTTGACCATATCCCTGTTCCTATATTTTTACCGCCAAAAATCAAAATAGGCAATACTCCAACCATAAACCCTACAATCGTAACAAAAAATAATGCTATGAAAGAAATAAGCAAAACAGGTCTCATTTGCTTAAGTTCGTACTTTATCATTTTACCTGTCATTATACACCTCTCTAAAGTACTCATCTACTGAACATCCCTTTTCATTTCTTATAGTGGCTACAGATTCACACATTATGATTTCTCCATCTTTTATAAAGATTGCATCATCCAGTATGTTTTCAATATCTGCAATAAGATGTGTCGATATAAGTACTGTGGATGTTTTATTGTAGTTACTGATAATAGTATTTAAAATATAATTTCCGGCTACTGGGTCAACTCCCGCTATCGGCTCATCTAAAACATATAACTTTGCTCTCCTGCTCATAACAAGCATAAGCATAATCTTCTTCCTATTCCCTTTTGAAAGAGTCTTTATCTTAGACTTATATTGTAATTGCAAATCTTCAAGTAATCTATATGCTACACTTATATCAAAATCAGCATAAAAATCGGCAAATATTTTTATAGTATCATCAATACTCATATTAATATCCAGAAAGTCTTTATCGGGCAGATAGGCAACATATGACTTTGTTATTTCACCGGGTTTATGACCGTCTATTGTTATTATGCCGCTACTTGGCTTTAGCAGTCCCGCAATAATTTTTGTAATTGTAGTCTTTCCGCTTCCGTTTGGTCCCAGTAATCCTATTATCTTTCCACTTTCTATATTAAGATTGATATTTTTCAGTGCCGGTTTTATCCCATATTTTTTATTAATATCTTTTAAATTCAATAGTTCAAGCATGCCGATTTTCCTCTTTCACATTTATACTATCCCCACATTATATTTCAATTCAAATATTTTTCAAAATCTTCTTCACTCATATTTGCTCTCTTTGCCGCTTCATTTATACTTATCAGACCGTCTTTAGTTAATGAGACCAGACTGCTTAATATACCTTCCGCTCTTCCTTCCGCTCTCCCTTCTTCTATGCCCTTGGCTCTTCCCTCTGCTATACCTCTTTCCATTCCTTCTCTCATTGCTGCTTTCATAGATTCTCTATCAACCTCTTCTCGCAATGCTTCATATACTCCCTTTAATGCCTCTGTCATTTTTTCTCCTTTCTTTCCTTTGTTAAATCGAAGTTTCATCTCTGATGTTATAGGAAATTTCTCATTATATACATCACTTTCTGTGAAAACTTTCATCAGTTCCGCTATAAGGCTTCCGTCATTTACAGAGCTGATATAAATTTCCTGTAATCCGTTATCTAATTCAACACCGGTTTTATCAATAACCCTTTTTATTATATATAGACTTTTATTAAGCCCAAATATATCAAAGTTACAGACATAAACTATACAAATATTAGGAACTTTATCAAAACCTTCTCCCTTTTTCATCAAACTTGTAGTTAATACACTGCTATAGTACCTGACTCTTCTTTGATGATCTGTATTGTCGGCATTTTGAACTTCTACATTTACTCTTCTTCCGTCTTCCAATTCACAATATGCATCCAGTATAACGGATCTGCCTTCTATACTTGTTACAGAGTGTTGTGAATGGTTGCTTACCACTCTCAGTTTAGGTTCCTGCAAAAACACTCTCAAAATTTCTTCACAAAACTCTCTACTCTCCGCCATTTTTCTAAAAATAGCATCTTCTATAGGATTCAATGTCCCTATAGCCTCTATAAACCTTTGCTTTGACTTTAATTCCATAGATTTCCCCCTAATTAACAACATATAGAATAAAATATTACACAGACAACTTAAGAAATATAAATACCACCTACAAATATAATACAATTTTTAATCTGAAAAAACAATAAATTTTATATTAATTAAAATAAAAAGCAGACTGATACCTTGTATAATCTGCTCTTTATTTAAAACTATAAAAGTTAACTTTTACGTTTCAGTACTGCTCCGACAATACGACAGCTTAATAAATAATAAGTTACTGTCAATACTGCATTTTTTAATATTGATGCCGTTGCATAGATATGGCAGTCCAGTTCACTCCATTGGATACCTTCTCGATCTTTTATACCGCCTACAATTACCTGTCTTACCAAATGTCCTGTAAAACTCTCAGCCAACAGCAAAATACAAATAACTATAAAAAGTATCATCGTAATTGCAATACCTGCTTTTTTAAAAGATTTCCCTATAGAGACACACAACCACAGAAGCAGTGTAGTCGCAAAAATACCGACTATTTTAGCTATAATAACTTCAAATGCAAGTAACTCCGTTACTGCTTCACCATTATGAATTTCTGTAAAATAAAACTCCGAATAATTTACTATATCACTGAAAGATATTCCATATCCATACCCGTACCTTATTGAATCAAATTCACCCATTATCAGTGCTGCAGCTACAAACATTTCAACTCTAACCGCTACTTGAAATATTGCCATAGGTATAAATTTACTTAAAATCAGTTTATTTGCAGAAGATGTATCTGTAGAATACATACTTCTATAAAATACATCTCCCCCATATATATACATAAGTAATGTAAAAACAGGGTATATAAACTCACAAAATAAATTAACAATACCGCTAATTATATACCACAATATTATTGCTGATGTACTCTTTATACCGGAGATTAAGAATATTAATCTTACAATCAAAAAAACTGTTACTGTCATCATAGCTATTGTCACCGATACAAGTTTCAGCGGTTTTTGTAATTGTTTAAATTCACACTTTATCATCTCTGTAAACATAATATTTTCCTTATGTCAATCAATCTCTACTTTCCACCACCAATATCTCCCCGTTAAATATCACACTCATATAATCCTCTACTATCTCATTACTTATAAACAGACTTGGGCTTTCTATATTGTCAAGATATTTATTTTCTACAGGATACGCCACTCCGGTAAGTGATTCTATAAGAACCTTTTCTCTTATTGCAAAAAAGCTTATATACTTGCCCCATACAGACCGCTTTTCCAAAATAAAAGGGTTGGATTTTACATATATCCTGTTAAATCTATCAATTATAGTAATATCCACACCAAGCTTTTTGTACTTTTGTAGGAGCAAAATATTGGCAAAGGTGTGATCAAATCTCCTTCCCAAAGCTCCAAAAACCACAATTTCACTTATATTTCTTTTGTATGCCCAATCTATTGCAAGCTCACTGTCTGAGAAATCTTTAACAGGATTATGCCTTACTATCTCAACTCCTAAGCCGGCATAATGCTCAAGTCTACTTTCATCTGTTAAAGTATCAAAGTCTCCTACCATTACATTCGGCATTTTATTTATCTCTTCAAGCTTTTTAACAGCTGCATCCACACTTATAACAGTGGCATATCTATTTTGACTTATATATGATTCAAGCAGTGATAAATCAATATCACCGCCTGTAATAATTATTGCATTCATTAACTTCAATCCCTTCCCAGTGCATCTCTTAAATCTGTTATATTACTTAGAATATCTCCTTTAAATATGGAAGACCCTGCAACAAACTCATCTACACCGGCATCTGAAAGTGCCTTAATATTTTCTGTTCCAATACCTCCGTCCACTTGAATTATAAGATTCTTATTTTTTTCCGTCTTAATCTTATGCAATTCTCTTACTTTGTCCAAACTGTACGGGATAAACTTTTGACCTCCAAAACCCGGATTCACACTCATTATAAGCACCATATCCACCTCAGTAATGATATTATGTAAAAAAGAAACCGGCGTGGCGGGATTTATTGCAATACCGCTTCTAAGTCCAAAAGATTTTATCAGCGAAATACATCTGTCTATATGCTTGCATGCCTCAAAATGTATTGTTATACCGTTAGCACCGCTTTTATAAAAATCTTCAATATATCTCTCGGGATTTTCCACCATCATATGTACATCAAAGAAAAAATCCACCGACTTTCTTAATGAACTTATCACCGGCATTCCGAATGAAATACTGGGTACAAACATTCCATCCATTACATCCAGATGCAATATTTCTATATTCCCCTCTTTTAAAAGCTTCATTTGTGATGATAAATCAAAAAAGTTTGCTGCAAGTAATGACGGTGCAATATTCTTTTTCAATATTTTCTCCTTTCAGACATTTCCTCATACATTTTTTTATAGCTCTGATATCTGGATTCGCTTATATATTCTTTTTCCAGAGCTTCTTTTACCGCACAGTCAGGTTCATTTATATGCATACAGCCCGCAAATCTGCATTTACCCTCATATTTTGTAAACTCATTAAAATGAAACCTTAGCTCCTCCTTATCAAATGTAGGAGATTCCACGCTTGTAAATCCCGGAGTGTCAAACACAAATGTATCATTATCAATCATAAAGAGTTCGGAATGTCTGGTGGTATGCCTGCCTCTTTCTATCTTTTTGCTTACCGTATTGGTATCCATATTTGCCTCAGGTGCCAAAATATTTGTAATGGATGACTTTCCAACACCTGAAGCACCGGCAAGCACATTCACCTCTCCCTTTAATGCTTCTTTTAAAGTTTTAAGTCCACCGTCTTCCACAGTTGAAGCTATAATATTTTTAAAACCTGCATCACTATATATTTTTGCATACTCCAAAGCTTTATCCATATTTAAGTCGGTCTTATTCCAGCATATCTCAACCTTTATACCTGCATTTGACATATTTATTAAATACTTATCCAAATAATAGAATGCAGGCGATGGAGATTCCACCGCCAAAACAAGCACTACCTTGTCAATATTTGCCACTGCCGGCCTAATCAGGGCATTTTTTCTTGTATGAATCTTTACAATATTTCCTTCAAAATCCTTAGTATCTGTAATCTCAAAATCAACATTGTCACCAACCAGCGGCTTCACACCTATATTTCTAAAAATACCCTTTGCCTTACAGGCAAAAATCTGCCCTTTTCTTTCACACTCATCAAAGATGATACAGTAATAGAAACCTGCAATTCCCTTTATTATTTTTGCAAAATAAACTTTGCCTTCATCAAAATTACTCAACTCTAAAGAACTCCACCGTATATGATTTCAATACATCTCCACTGTCTACATTTACAATCTCAACCTGTCCCTGATCCACTCCGTTAGCACCTACAATAGTTCTAAATCTTACAGGAAGTATTGTGTCACCTGTTACCGTCCTTGCATCCATCAATGTGGAATATACATCACTTCCGTTAACAGTCTGCTTAAGTCGAATCATGACCTTTACACTTGTAAGTCCTGAGCTTGGTCCTATAACATCCTGCAATGAATAGTTTGTATCAATTGAACCTACATATCTGTAATTTGATGCGGCAGTCGCCGGTGCCACTGTTGCCTTAGTAGGCTGTGTTTGTTGTTGTGTTGCCTGCTGCTGTGTCTGTTGTTGTGTTGCCTGCTGTTGTTCACTTGCACTTTGCTGCTGCTGTTCACTGCTTGCCTGAGTTGTCTCGGGTGCCGTGCCGCTGCTTACTGCAAAGTCTACACTGCTTCCACTGTCTACACTTGAACCTGCTGCCAGCGACTGACCTGTTATAATCCCCTTTGCCACAGTTGCACTGTGCTGTTCCGCCTTTTTACCAAGTACTAAACCGTTTGTCTCAAGCAATGCCTTTGCCTCAGATTCACTCATACCTGTAATATTCGGTACTACCACCTTGGTTATCTTTTTACCGCTGCTGACAGTCAAAGTCACTCTTTCACCATTTTTCGGCTTTGTAGGAGAGTATGATATGACTGTACCCTTTGCAGCGGTATCTGAAACTTCCTCCTTGGTATCCACTGAAAATCCGTTTTCCTTCAACAAACTTTCTGCACTTTCCTTAGTCTTTCCTACCAGATTCAGTTTTGATATATCAAAGGCATCTGAACCCAGACTTATTACCACACTCACCTTGGAATACTTTGAGACCACCTCACCGGACTTAGGTTCCTGTGATATTACATTGCCCTTTTCCACAGTATCCGAGTACTCACTTGACTTTACCTGCATCTGAAGGTTATTGTCTGATAGTTTCTTATCCGCCATCTTCTCAGACAGTCCAACTACATCAGGCATAGTCGTCTGTGTAGAGTCCATTTTGCTCTGTGAATTATCAGTTTTACCTCCGCCAAAGACTCCTGTAAATCTGCCTACAAAGAAAACCAAAAGTACTACTATTATTACCGCTATGACTACACCTGCAATGGACATAATCTTATCCATCTTTTCATCTTCCTCATCATAGTCATCATCATCTTCATCTTCATCTTCTTTCTCGCCTCTTTCATACTCGTCATCGCTCATATCATCAATAGGTTCTACCTGACTTAACATTGCTGTATCCTCAGCTTTTATTACCTTAGTAGAGCCGCTTACCTCATATGCTTTATCAGGATTTAAGAGTACATTTTCAAGGTCATCAAGAAGCTCTGTAATATTTTGATATCTGTTGGCCGGATCCTTCTTTGTACACTTTAGTATAATTCTTTCAAGGTTTGGGGATATCTTATTGTTATATACCCCCGGTGGTGTCATAGCCTGTTCAAGATGTGCAAGCGCCACCGCTACAGTAGACTCCCCTGTAAAAGGAACTCTACCTGTAAACATTTCATACATTGTGATACCTAAAGAATATATATCACTTCTGGCATCACATCTTCCACCTCTTGCCTGTTCCGGAGAAATATAATGTACCGAACCTATAGCATTTGCATTGACAGTCTGCTCAGATACAGCCCTTGCTATACCGAAATCCGCTACCTTCACCTTGCTGTCATCCGTTATAAGTATATTTTGCGGTTTTATATCTCTATGAACTATATGCTGTGCATGAGCTGTCTTAAGTGCCCTTGCCACCTGTATAGCTATACTTACCCCTTCTGTTATATCAAGCTTTCCCTTTATTCTTATATATTCCTTTAAAGTTATACCGTCTACAAGCTCCATTACTATAAAATGGTACCTGCCCTCATCTACTACATCATAGATATTTACTATATTTTCACCTAAAAGCCCTGCCGCCGCCTGTGCCTCTTTTTTGAACTTGTCAACAAAGTCCAAATCTGTACAAAACTCATCTTTCAGCACCTTTATGGCAACCATTCTTCCCAGTTTTAAGTCCTTGGCTCTGAATACATTTGACATACCGCCTGAGCCTATTTTCTCTATGATTTCATATCTCCCTTGCAAGACAACTGATTCAAGATTCATAATATTACCTCGCATTCATATCTATAAGTAAAATTGATATATTATCACTTCCACCTGACAGATTTGCCTCCTCTATTAGTCTTTTTGCACTTGACTCCACACCGGCTCCTGAAGATATTATATTAAAAATCTTCCTGTCATCTACCATATTTGTAAGTCCGTCTGAACATAATAACACATACTCATTCCCCAAAAGTTCCACCTCAAAACTGTCTATAAGTACCTTTGCCTCTGCTCCTACAGCCCTCGTTATCTTACTCTTGTTCTCCTTATACTCATCACTCTCCCTTGTGATTTCACCCTTTGATACAAGCATTTCCACAAGAGAATGATCCTTTGTTATTTGATATATATCTTTGTCATCCAATATATAGCATCTGGAATCTCCGACATTGAAAACATGCAATATATTATCTATTATACTTGCCGCAACTACAGTAGTGCCCATTCCTGTAAGATTCGGATTTTTACTTCCTTCTGCAAACAAATTTTCATTTGCATACTCTATGGATTCCCGTATTGCCACTACAGGCATCTTCATTGTATTTTCAATATATGTTAACATATATCCTATCAAGGACTTTGATGCATAGTCTCCTGCTTTTTCTCCTCCCATACCGTCAGCTACAATATATAAATTTGGCAACACCCCTATCGGCACATCACTTATATATACCGTATCCTGATTTATAAGTC
Source organism: Lachnoanaerobaculum saburreum DSM 3986 (assembly GCF_000185385.1). Classification (GTDB taxonomy): domain Bacteria; phylum Bacillota; class Clostridia; order Lachnospirales; family Lachnospiraceae; genus Lachnoanaerobaculum; species Lachnoanaerobaculum saburreum. Next base: position 1,176,165 of record NZ_GL622296.1, on the reverse strand, counting down.
TTCTCCTACCTACATCGGTCAATGCAACCGAATACATATTACACCTCCAAGCTTTCAGATTTATTGCTTGACTCAATAAATCTTCTTCTCAACTGTCCACAGGCACCATCAATATCTCTGCCCATCTCTCTTCTTATTGTGGCATTGACACCTTTCTTTTCCAAAAAATCTCTAAACGCCTTTATTTTAAGCTTATCCGACTGCTTAAAATCTCTCTCCTTTATAGGATTTACAGGTATAAGATTGATGTGGATATTCCTACCGTTTACAAGTCTTACAAGACTTTTTGCCTCTTCCATATTGTCATTTACTCCTGCCACCAAAGAGTACTCATATGATACTCTTCTCCCGGTCTTTTTGAAATAGTAGTCACAGGCTGCGATAATATCCTTTAATGCATACTTGTTGGCTACAGGCATTATAGTCTTTCTTATTTCATCATTCGGTGCATGCAGTGAAAGTGCCAAAGTAATATTCAGTCCTTCATCCGCCAACTTTTTTATCTTTGGAACAATGCCACAGGTAGACACTGTAATATTTCTTTGGCTGATATTTAATCCCATATCACTGCTTATAATTCTAACAAATTTCACTATATTATCATAGTTATCCAAAGGCTCACCTGAACCCATCACAACTATATTGGATACTCTCTCTCCTAAAATCCTTTGAATGCTGTATACCTGATCAAGCATCTCAGCCGTTGTAAGATTTCTGACCAGCCCGTCCAGTGTAGAAGCACAGAACTTGCATCCCATCCTACATCCCACCTGTGATGATATGCATACCGAGTTGCCATGTTCATACTTCATTCTCACACTCTCTATGATATTTCCGTCAGACAGCGCAAACAAATACTTTCTTGTATCATCTATCTTTGATGTAAAGACTTCCACCATCTTAAGTCTTGTCAGTATAACTTGTGACTTTAATATTTCTCTGAATGCCTTTGAAAGATTTGTACATTCATCAAAGGATTCTATAAGCAATTTATGCATCCATTCAAACAACTGCTTTGCTCTGAATGCCGGTTCACCTATATCCTTTACAAAGGTCTTTAACTCTTCAAAATCCATTGACTTTATATCAGTCATCATCTCTCCTAAATACTGCAATGAAAAAACCGTCACAGCCGTCTCTTCCCGGTATCAGCTTAAGATACCCTTTTTCCAATTCATCTTTATCAAACTTTTCAATCAGTATGGATTTAAGTCTCTTAGTTAAATCCACTGCTTTAAAATTACTGTGATTTTTTAAAAACAATGATACATTCTCTTCATTTTCCGCTTTATTCAATGTACATGTGGAAAATATAAGTTCTCCACCAATTTTCACATACTGCGATACATTGTCAAGTATCTCTTTTTGCAAAATGGCAAGTGAGATCATATTCTCAGCATTTAATCTATACTTTATATCAGGCTTTTTACCTATAATACCTATACCGCTGCATGGAAGATCCGCCACTACCAAATCACTTTCTGCAAATCTTTCATTAAATACCCTTGCATCCGCCACCAAAGGAATTATATTTTTAAATCCCTGTACTTTTGCATTCTCCGTTATCAGATTGACCTTATTTTCACTGATATCACAGGAATAAATCAAAGCTTCATTATCTATCTTATCTGCCAGTAAAAAGCTCTTCCCTCCCGGTGCCGCACAAACATCTAAAACCTTTTTTATATTATCAGGTATTATAAGTTCCGCTATCATCGAAGATGACACATCTGTAATGTAGCACTTACCAGATTTTATCACAGAGATATCGTCTACTTTATCAAATCCCCTGATATACAAAACGGCATCATTAAGGCTTGATCTTTCAGCCCTGATATTGCTTTCTTCAAGCTCCTTAACCACATCGGTAACCTTTGACTTTGATGTGTTTACTCTTATAGATACCGGTCTGCCTTCAAGAAAATACTCCAATGTCTTATCAAAATACTTACCGGTATTTTCTTTTATTATATCAAGCAAAAACTCAGGCATAGAATACCTTATACCGATATTGTCAAAGCTTACAGTTTCTTTTTCACTGCTTATCTTTCTGAGTATGCCGTTTACAAATCCGGTAAGTGCTGTCAATCTCCTTAATTTCACAAGATTTACAGCCTCATTTATTATGGCTCTGTCAGGTACCCTGTCCATGTACAGTATTTGATAGATTGCCATTCTAAGTATCTCTCTGATTACAGGCTTTATGCGCTTGCCCCCATTATATTTTTTTATAATAAAGTCAAGTTGCAGTCTGTACTCCACTACTCCATGAACTACCTTTGAAAAAAATCCTCTGTCCGCCTTAGACAGATATGAGTATTTTTCAAGTGCCATATCTATGACCTTATGGCTGTATTCTCCCTCAACATCTATAAGCATCAGAGCTTCCAAAATGAGAGTTCTTATATTTGTTTTTTCCATTATCAGTTTCTTCTTCCCCTACCGTTAAATAAAAGCAAAAGTCTCAGTAATTGTAACACTCCTGAAGCAGCAGCAGCCACATAGGTCATAGCCGCCGCAAAAAGCACTTTTCTTGCACTCCTGTCCTCACCTGACGGTAGAATATTATTGCTCTTGAGTTCTGCCAATGCTCTTTTTGAAGCATCAAACTCTACAGGCAATGTTATAATCTGGAAAATTACTGCAAGCAAAAACATACCGATTCCTATCTGAATAAATATATTTGACATATTTCCGTATCCGAGGAAAAGCCCTATAACTATCATCGGCCAGGCAAGTCTGCTTCCCCAGTTTGCTGCCGGTACAAATGCGCTTCTTAAGTTTAGCGGTACATACCCTACATTATCCTGTATCGCATGACCACATTCATGTGCCGCTACCGCAATTGCCGCCACTGATGTGGAGTTATATATCACTTCACTTAGGCTGACAGTTTTATCTCTCGGGTCATAGTGGTCGGTAAGTCTGCCTGATACAGGTCTTACTCCCACATCATAAATTCCGTTTGCCCTCAGTATTCTTTCCGCCACTTCTCTTCCTGTAAGATTTGATTCAGATCTCACTCTTTCATACTTTGCAAATGTTGCTTTCATTCTCCATGAAGCTGACAATGTTATTATCATTCCGATGATTACAAATATATATGTTATATCCAAACCGTAACCGTAGTACATAAACCCCTCCTTATTGTTATTTATAGAACCTGCAATTATACTTTACTTCCCAATACATATCCCTGCTCTATCTCTCTCCCAAGCAAAAAGTCCTTTGCAGACATTTTCTTCTTGCCTTCAAGTTGCAATGACATCACTTCCAATGCACTGCTATTGCATATTATAAAAATTCTATTATTAAAGCTATATATTTTGCCATAATTTTCATTTAATTTTATATTTGGTAATTCCGATATATTCTCTGCCACCTTTGCTTCCCAAATCTTTAAAACCTTGCCCATATACTTTGTATATGCACTTGGCCATGGATTCATCCCTCTTATAAGTCTTTCTATCTCTATGGCTGATTTATTAAAGTCTATGTCACCCATGCTCTTTGAAATCATCTTGGCATACCCGGTAGTAGACTCCCCCTGCTTTTTCGGTGTAATATTATTAAAATTATCTATAGTATCAACAATAGCCTCACCTCCAAGTAAAGCAAGCTTTTCAAATAGTGAACCTCCCGTCTCATTATCGGAAATAGGCAGTTCATATTGCTTTAAAATATCTCCGGTATCAAGCCCCTCATCCATAAGCATTGTGGTAATCCCCGTCTTTTTCTTGCCGTCTATGATTGACCACTGTATAGGTGCCGCACCTCTGTACTCAGGCAAAAGTGATGCATGAATATTGATACAGCCGAACTTCGGCATATCAAGTATTTCCTTAGGCAAAATTTTTCCATATGCCACCACTACAAAAAAATCAGCCCTTTCCGAATTAAGTCTCTCAAGCAGTGCTTCATCCTTCATTCTTGAAGGAGTAAGCACAGGAATATTTAACTCCTGTGCCAGCTCCTTTACCGGTGTAGGGCTAAGCTCACCTCTGTTTCTTTTCTTATCCTCCCTTGTAAGTACCAGGCTGACATAATGTCCTGCCTCTATAAGCTTTTTCAGCGGTTGTAAGGAAAAATCGGGAGTTCCCATAAAAACTATTTTCATTCTTCATTTGCCTCTTCTTTTTGCATCTTTTCAAGTTCTTCATTGTCTATAAGTTCACCCTCTACAAGGTCAACATATAATTCACCGTCAAGATGTGCACATTCATGGCAGATTGCTCTTGCAAGTAATCCCTCACCCTCTATAGTATACTCGTTCATATCAATATCAAATGCCTTTGCCGCTACATAATTAGGCCTTTTTACTATACCGCTTTTTCCCGGCACACTAAGGCAACCCTCATATCCTACCTGCTCACCGTCCTGCTTTATTATTACAGGATTTATAAGCACATGCACATTGTCAGGCTCCGTCTCTATTACCACTATTCTTTTTAATACACCTATCTGAGGAGCCGCAAGTCCCACACCTCCCGCCTCTCTCATGGTCTCAATCATATCTTCTATCAAAATCTTTGTTCTGTCATTTACTTCTTTTACTTCTTTACACTTTTTATTTAAGACATTGTCTCCCATTACTCGTATTGCTCTTATTGCCATATCTATCTCCTTAATTAAAGTCATACACTGCTCCTACGTTTCTGTAAGAGTTTAGACCTTCTTCTATTTTTTTTTGTATATCTAAAAGTATATCATAATTAGTATTTTTTATGTATACCAGTTTTCTATAATAGTCCTTTACCTTCACCACACTCGGATCGGTAGGTCCTATTATTGCCGAATTTTTAAATTTATTATCTGATTTCAATATGCCAACTATACTGATTGCACATTTATTCAGCTCTTCCTCTTTGATACTGCTAAACATTACGGTAAGCATATAACAGGTAGGAGGATAACCGCCCAGTTTCCTGTATGCCATCTCATTTTCAAAATATTTTTTATAGTCCTGTGCGGCGGCGGCCGCTATCGCATAGTTTTCCGGCTTATATGTCTGTATTACAGCCTCTCCCGTCTTAGCCCTGCCTGCTCTGCCTGCCGCCTGTGTGAGCAACTCAAATGTTCTTTGTGCACTGTTATAATTGCTCACATACAGTGAAGTATCTGCCGCCATTATCCCTACAAGTGTCACATTGTCAAAGTCATGACCTTTTACAATCATCTGTGTGCCTATCAAAATATCCGCATCACCTCTTGCAAAGTCTCTAATCATATCATTTGCACTGTTTTTCTTTGAAACACTGTCTGTATCCATTCGTAAAACTTTGGCATTTGGAAAGACTTCCCTTGTCATCACTTCAAGTTTTTGTGTACCGGTGCCGAAGTTTGCAATATATTTTGAACCGCAGCTTGGGCAAACCTTCGGCAAATCGACACTATATCCACAGTAGTGACATATCAGCTTATTGTTATTGTGCAAAGTCATTGTCACATCACAGTGCTTACATTTTATTGCTTCACCGCAAAATCGACATGATACAAAGCTTGAATATCCCCTTCTATTCATAAAGAGCATCACCTGCTCATGTTTCCTTAATCTGTCCTCTATCAAAGTTTTTAATTTGTTACTGAAAATACTTCTGTTACCTCTTTTGAGCTCGTCTCTCATATCCACTATACTTACTTTCGGAAGTGAAGTATTCTTAGCTCTTTTCTTCAGCTCTAAAAGCTTTATCTCTCCGTTTATAGCCCTGTTATAGGTTTCAGGAGTCGGAGTCGCAGATGCCAAAATTAATGATGCACCGGCAATTTTTGCAAGTTTGCCTGCTACATCTCTAATGTTAAAGGTCGGTACACTTTCATTTTTATAGGCGGAGTCATGCTCTTCATCTATTACTATAAGTCCAAGCCTTTTTACAGGTGCAAATATCGCAGACCTTGGACCTATTATCACATCTGCATCATCTTTTTTTATCCTGTCAAACTGATAAAATTTTTCATTCTTTGACAGCTTTGAATTAATTATAGCCACTCTGTCTCCAAAATACTCTACCATCCTTAACACTGTCTGATAAGTCAATGAAATCTCAGGTATAAGTACAATAGCCTGTAAACCGTTACTTATCACATATTTTATCATATTTATAAATACAAGAGTCTTTCCGCTTCCTGTAATGCCATGTAGTAAGTAGGTATTTCTTTCACCTGTACAAAAGTCTGTTTTGAAGATATCTGTTACCTGTTTTTGCTCTTCATTTAGAATATATTCTTTCGGCTTTTGTATCTCACTAAATTTATCCACACCCAAAGATTTTAATACCGGCAGAAGCGGATTTGATTTAACCTTCTTGGTACCGACTGTGATATAGCCCTCTTCAACCATTTTCTTTATTGTAGCCGAATTAACCTTAAGTTCCTTATTTACATAGCTTTGCGGCAAACTGAAAGTTTTTTTGAGTTCTTCTAAGAGCCTTATTCTGGCAGTTTTTCTCTTTCTCCTAAGTTCATCTAAAACCGATTCTTCAATCTCGCCGTTTAAGAAAATCTCATTGTTTGATTTTTCTTTCATGCCTGACTTCACCGGCATTACTGTGGCTATTGCTTTATCAAAAGTCACACCATATCTGTACTTTATCCATATAGCCAAGCGCAGTAAATTTTCATCTGTACTTAATCCCCCCTTTTCTATATCTGTTATATATTTCAGTTTAGATATATCTATATCACTTTCTTCTTTTATATCTATTATATAACCCTTTTTAGTCAGTTTCCCAAACTCAATCAAAACAGGACAGCCCCGAGTGACCTTATCTCTAAGATTAATAGGAATAAGGTAGGTAAATGGTCTGTCCACATTTGTATTTGCTATAATTATATCAGCGAATAAATTTTTCATAATTTTTTATTTTATCTACCACATCAAAAAGTCTCATACTGTTAGAACCCTTAAACAGGCATACATCGCCATCCTCCAAATATTCCAACAGATATTTTTCCAATGCTTCATTGCTGTCAAAACTTTTGCCGAAAATATCTGTACAGTTTACAATCTCTCTTGCCAATTCTCCTACACTAAATACAGCATCCGGTTTCACATTTTCAGATATAAACTCTCCGACTTCCCTGTGAAACTTAACTTCATCCGCTCCAAGTTCTTTCATATCTGCCAGAACGGCAATTTTTCTCCTTGCCCTAAAGTCCTTTAAGATAGAAAGCGATGCCTTCATAGAGTCAGGTGAGGCATTATAGGTATCATCTATGACAGTAAGATTCTTTAACTCTATCAGCTCCTGTCTGTGTGAAAAGCCTCTAAACGAAGACAGATGCTTACTTGCGGACTCTATATCAAGATTATAGTGGTGTGCTACAGCCAGTGCAACCAATGCATTTGATACCTGATGTTCCCCAAATACATTCAAAGTTACTTTTATACTTCTGTCGCAAATATGTGCTGTAAACTCCGGCATCGCATTGTGAAATACAATATCAGTTGCATAGTAATCACAATCGGTATTTCCCTTGGCACTGAAAAACTTATATATTATACCCTCTCTCTTAGGAGGGTTGGAGAGCATATCATTGTCGGCATTTAAAAATACCACACTGCCGGCTTTCATACCGTCCATTATATGAAACTTTTCAGACCTTATATTCTCTTTTGTGTGAAGATTTTCAATATGTGCAGTACCTATATTTGTAATTATGGCACTGTCACATCCGACTATTTTTGCAATACGCTCCATCTCACCGAACAGGCTCATACCAAGCTCTATAATTCCTATCTCCTCATCAGTTATCCTGCTGATTGTGACAGGCACACCAAGCTGTGAGTTGAAATTATTTGGAGTCTTAAATACCTTAAGGTCTGAGAGTGCAAGTGCTGTCATCTCTCTTGTAGTGGTCTTTCCCACACTTCCGGTCACTCCTACAAGCGGTAAAGAAAGTTTACTTCTAAGATATATGCCAAGACTTTGCAGTGCCTTAATTGTATCCTCTACAAGCACTATATTAAAATCGGGTTTTGAGAAAATATCCTTTCTTGAACTTATTGCCACTCTGCATCCGGCATCATAGACCGATTCTAAGAACTTATGTGCATCATTTTTTTCTCCGACTACCGGAACAAAAAGGCTGTTTTTATTTGCCTCTCTTGAATCAATCACAATATTTGAAAATACGGCATCTTCATTTCCAAAGATAAGCACACCGCCTGTAGCAGCTATAAGCTCTCTCACACTAGTTTCTCTCATTCATCTTCTCCAAGCATTCTTCCACTACTTCCCTGTCAAGGAAATGATGTCTCACTCCGTCTATCTCCTGATAGTCCTCATGTCCCTTGCCTATTATTGCAATAATATCACCCGGCTTAGAGTTCTCCATTGCATAAAATATCGCCTCTTTCCTATCCGGAACAGTGATATACTTTCCACCTGTTTCAGATAATTTCTCAACAATATCCGCAATGATATCCTCCGTCTTTTCATATCTTGAGTTATCTGCCGTAACCACTGAGAAATCTGCCATCTTTCCACAGATTTCACCCATAGAATATCTTCTGTCCTTAGACCTGTTTCCACCTGAACCAAAGACTACCACAAGTCTTTTCGGCTCATATCTGCGAAGAGTTTTTATCAGACTTTCCGTACTTATTGCATTATGCGCATAGTCAATGATTATCTTTATATCATGTGACGAATATGCCACTTCCATTCTGCCGTTTACCTTAATATCCTTTAGTGCGGTCTGCAATACCGCAGGTTTTACCCTACAGATAATTGCGGCACTCAGTGCGGATAAAGCATTATATACATTAAACTCTCCGGGGATTCCTACAAGTATATCACCGACCTCACTTACCCGGTATTTATCTTTTACATTCTTGGAACAGCTTATACAAAAACTTGTACCTAAAAAGTCCTTCTTTGAAATATAATTAATATTATTTATAACAAAATCTCCACACTTTCCAAACTCATACTTTTCATCTGATGTGGACTGCTCCAATATATATGCAGAATGTTCATCATCAGCATTTACAACAGTCTTTTCACATTGTTTAAAGAAAAGTGACTTATACATCAGATACTCTGTAAAGTCCTTATGTTCATCAGGTCCGATATGATCAGGTGAAATATTTGTAAAAATACCGATATAAAATTTTATTCCTTCAATTCTCTTTAGCATCACAGCCTGTGAAGATACTTCCATTACCACATATTCACAACCCGCATCCAAACATTCTTTAAAGGTCTTTTGCAGTTCATAGGACTCAGGTGTTGTATTTAGCGTACTCCTGTGTATATCACCGACGGTTATACCGTTTGTACCTATAAGTCCGACCTTGGCGTTTTGTTCCAAGAGTTTTTTTAACATATAAGATGATGTGGTCTTGCCCTTTGTTCCTGTGATTCCGATTATCTTCATTTTTTTTGCCGGATGACCAAAATATGCAGCTGAAAGTCTTGCAAGTGCCGCTCTGGTACTGTCTACCTTTATAACACAGATATCATCTCTTTTTATATTTCTTTCCACTACTACAGCCTTGGCACCAAGCTTTACAATCTCATCTATTACATCATGTGTATCAAAATTTCTACCCTTAATACATACAAACAGGCAATCCTTAACCACATTTTTTGTGTTGAATACCAAATCCGAAAAATCATCATCAAACTTTCCGGATATTATATCAATATCAAGACCGTCAGTATTTTCTATAAGTTTCATTTTTTCTCCCAAGTCATTTAGAAAAGTCCTACTATATTTCCGTTTTCATCCACATCCACAGCTTCCGCTGCTGGCACCTTTGGAAGTCCCGGCATAGTCATAATACTGCCTGTAACAGCAACTACAAATCCTGCGCCGGCATTTACATAGGCCTCTCTTACATTTATATCAAAGTTTTCAGGTCTGCCAAGCTTATTTTGATCATCCGACAGTGAATATTGATTTTTTGCCACACACACGGGCAAATTGCCAAATCCGAGTGCCTTAGCCCTGTCAATTGCCTTTTTTGCAGCAGGAGAATATGTTACATTTTTTGCACCGTATATCTTTGTTGCAATAGTGTAGAGCTTATCTTCAATGCTCATATCGTCAGGATAGAGCGGTGTAAAATGACTTTCTTTGTTTTCAAGAGTATAAAGAATCTTCTTTGCAAGTTCGACTCCGCCCTTTCCGCCTTCTTCCCATACCTTTGAAACTGCAAACTCACATTTTCTGCTTTCACAAAACTCTCTTATAAAATCAATCTCCGCTTTGCTGTCAGTCACAAAGTGATTTAGTGTAACAACCACAGGTACACCAAAAAGCTTGATATTTTCTATATGCTTTTCAAGATTTACAATTCCTTTTTTAAGTGCTTCAAGATTTTCTTTTGAAAGCTCGTCCTTTGCAATACCTCCATTGTACTTTAAGGCTCTTACAGTAGCCACAAGCACTACACAATCAGGTGCTATCCCTGCTTTCCTGCACTTTATATCAAAGAATTTTTCCGCTCCGAGGTCGGCACCGAAACCTGCCTCAGTAAGTGCAATATCACCCATACCCATGGCAATCTTAGTTGCTCTGACCGAGTTGCATCCATGTGCAATATTTGCAAAAGGCCCGCCATGTACCAATGCAAGTGAATGTTCAAGCGTCTGCACAATATTCGGCTTGATTGCATCCTTTAACAGTGCCGCCATAGCTCCTACCGCCTTAATATCTCTTGCAAACACCGGCTCACCTTTAAAGTTATAAGCAACTATAATGTTTGAAAGTCTTTCTTTCAAATCATCCATATCATCAGCCAGACAAAGTATTGCCATTATTTCGGAAGCCACCGATATCACAAAGTGATCTTCTCTTACCACACCGTCAGTCTTGCCGCCGATACCCACTACTATATTTCTAAGCACTCTGTCATTCATATCAATACATCTTTTGTGAATAATTGCATTGGTATCTATTGAAAGTGCATTACCTTGCTGAATATGATTGTCAAGCATTGCCGCCAAAAGATTATTGGCGGATGTGACAGCATGAAAATCTCCCGTAAAGTGAAGATTTAACTCATCCATAGGTACTACCTGTGAAAGTCCTCCGCCTGCGGCACCTCCCTTTATACCGAAGCAAGGGCCTAAAGACGGTTCTCTAAGTGCTGTTACCGCCTTTTTACCCATCTTTTTAAATGCCTGACCAAGTCCTACAAGTGTAGTGGTCTTGCCCTCTCCCGCAGGTGTAGGATTGATGGCTGTAACCAGTACAAGCTTTCCGCTTTTTATTCCTTTACGAGACTTTAAAAACTCTTCACTAAGCTTTGCCTTGTACTTGCCGTACATTTCCAGATCATCTTCAGCTATTCCATAATCACTTGCAACATCTGCAATATTTTTCATCTTAACACTTCTTGCAATTTCAATATCGCTAAACATACATTCTCCAAATCTATAATACATTCAAAAACTCATCCATACTCATCAGTATTTCTCTCCTCTTTGTGCCTGCTTCATCACCTACCACCCCTGCATCCGCAAGCTGATCCATGATTCTTGCAGCCCTGTTAAAGCCAATCTTAAAATTTCTTTGAAGATTGCCTATTGAAGCTCTGTCTTTTTCTATAATATATCTGCCGGCCGCCTCAAACAGTTCATCTCTGTCCGCCGTATCACTTGTGCCGTCGGCAATCTTTTCACTCTCTTCTATATGCCTTATTGTATTTTCATCATAACCCGCCTGCATATTTTGATTCTTAATAAAATCCACCACAGCAGATACTTCCTCATCAGATACAAAAGCACCCTGTACTCTGATAGGATTTGGTGAACCGTATGGTGCAAACAGCATATCACCCTTTCCAAGAAGCTTTTCAGCACCATTGCTGTCAAGTATAGTTCTTGAGTCTATACCGGATGATACTGCAAATGCAATTCTTGAAGGAATATTTGCCTTTATTATTCCTGTAATAACATTGACACTTGGTCTTTGTGTGGCAATAACCAGATGTATTCCACAGGCTCTTGCAAGTTGAGCCAGTCTGACTATAGCATCTTCCACCTCGGCATTTGCAACCATCATAAGATCCGCCAACTCGTCAACAATTATAACAATCTTGGGCAACTTCTTAGGAAGCCCCTCAATATTACCTCTTCTTTTTGCATCTTCTATTCTCTTATTATAAGCTGTAAGATCTCTTACCCCTGTAGCCGCAAACTTCTTATATCTTTCACCCATCTCCGCAACTGCCCAGTTCAGTGCCGAAGCCGCCTTTTTCGGCTCAGTCACTACAGGAATAAGCAAATGCGGTATACCGTTGTACACTGAAAGCTCCACCACCTTCGGATCCACCATAATAAGCTTCACATCATCAGGTGAGTACTTATATATAATACTCATTATCAATGTATTGATACATACCGACTTACCTGAACCTGTAGCACCTGCAATAAGTACATGCGGCATCTTTGCAATATCTGAGACAATAACTTTACCTGAAATATCCTTACCTACCGCAAAGCCTATACTCTCCCCACCGTTTCTAAAGGCCCTGCTTTCAAACAAATCACGTAAAAATACTGTCTGCTTTTGCTTATTCGGAACCTCTATACCTATAGCGGATTTTCCAGGAATAGGTGCCTCTATTCTTATATCACTGGCTGCCAGCGCGAGTTTAATATCATTTGCAAGCGATAATACCTTGGACACCTTTACACCCTGATCAGGTTTAAGCTCATAAAGTGTAACGGACGGTCCGACACTGATATTCTCTACAGTTACATTTACATCAAAGCTTGCCAAAGTCTCCTGCAATGTGATAGCGGTCTGTCTGTATTCACTGTCCGACAATATCTGATTTGCATTATTACTTTTCTTTAACAGATACGTTCCGGGGCAGACATACGGTCTTTTTACAGTTTTTTTATTTTCAATTTCAGTTTTTATCCTGCCCTTTTGTGAATCCGCTCTTTGCTCTTCAAACTTCTTTTGCACTGCCGAAGTATCTGAAAATATAACCTTGCCGCTTGCAGTGACCAGAGTTTTTTCACCAGCACTGCTTAATAAAGCATCATCTCTGCCTGATTTCTTATCGGTGTTACTGTCTTGCTCATTATATCCGGTTTCATTACCGTATTCTTTTCTAAACTCAATATCATCGCTGTTCATTTGATTTGATACTCCAACCGGAGTATCATCATCTATATAGCTGAAGTCGTCATGTGATCCTTCCTCTGTGATCCTGACAGTAGAAAACGGTTGTTCATAAATATCTATCTCATCTTTTCTTGCCAGTATCTCATTAGCTCTTCTTAAAGTTTCCTCATCTATATCATTTTCAAGCCTTGAATCTACATCCCCTCTATTTATATTTCCATAGAAGTTGTCCGCCCTCTTATTCATTATTATAGAATCTGTAGGCTCCTCCATATCTTTATCATCAGCCAAAAAATTGGTATCTATTACACCCTCATCAGCCTCTGTTCTTTTAAAATCCTCATTGTTCTTACTGTCAAAGAGTCCAACCATCGGTTCACTTTTTTTTTCACCGGCACCTGTAGGAGGCAAACTTACAGTATGCTTTACCTTTCTCTTTGAAAAGTCTATGGCACCAAGATTTATATTCCCTCTGTTTTGTCTCTTGTTATAACCTGAAAGTTCATCTACATATCCGTCTTTTTTATTGTCAATATCCAGCTCTACAAAGTTATCAAAATCGTCATAGTATCCGTCACCATACTCTGTCTCCCGTCTTTGTTTCCTTTGTTCCATCACTCTTGCCATATCACTCTTTGCCCTTGATATGGTCATCTTACCGCCTGTCTTTACCATAGATATGAATGACTTACCTGTAAGTATTACAATGGCTATGATAAAAACTGCAATAAAAAATATAATTGCCCCAATCTTACCCAATACAGATGAGATAATAAGTCCCAGACTTCCTCCTATAAGACCGCCATACCACCCCTCAGTATAAAATTTTAAAAGGCTTACTGCCTTTAGACTTGGGATTCCTATCAGTGATATAAGTGTGTCCACTGCCAAAACCGCCAACACCACTCCGATAAATTTTATTTTTGCGACACTTGAACCTACATTGGACAGAAGAAAAGCTCCGCCTATAAATACAAACATCGGTACCGCATATCCAAGTATGCCGAATAACCCCATCTGTAATGATCTGAAAAACTTTCCCACTACTCCCATAAGTCCAAAATGACTCAAAAAAAGAACCAGGGACATAACGAACAAGGCAATCATCAAAATTTCCGAATTCAGAAACTCCAGTTGCTCATTGTTCTCTGTCTTTTTACTCACTCTATCTGTACTGCTGCTGTTTTTAGTTTTTTTGGTTTCTTGTTTTCGACCTGCCACATCAATTCCCCACTTCCATAAAGTCTACCCTAAAGTATACCTAATATAGGTATTATTTGCAATATAGCTGAAAATATTCTAACACATATTGATTTTCCGGGCTACATGTTAACTTTCCTCTTTTGCCACAATCCCTATATACATATTTACAAGCTTACCTATATGTTTTTTTGCCTCATCCGTTATAAGTCCCTTTTTTAAAAAACCTATACTTACTGTCAGATCCGAGTTTATACATATATTTGACTCTCCTGTATCTCCATTCATACCTGAATTTATATCCGCACTGACTACAATTGCTTTTGAATTGTTTACAGCCTTTATAACAGAATAAACAGGCTCTCTCACCTCTCCCACAAAACCTGTGCCGTATATGCAGTCCAATATATAGTCGTATGAATTAAATTTTTTAAGCAATGTATTATAATCCGTACCGTCATCCAATACAGAATACTTTATTCCTTTTTGATTACATATATTAAAATAATACTTTCCGTCTTCTGAGAATTTATCCTTTATCAGCAGTATTTCTACATCTATTCCTTCTATATCCAGTAAATCAGCTACCACATATCCGTCTCCCGCATTGTTTCCGCTACCTGCAAGTATAAGTACCTTATCCCCTATATTCCAGTCCGCTACATAAAATATAGCTTCACCTGCTCTGTACATAAGCTCTTTACTGTCCATAAAATTTTTAATGGTATAGCTGTCGGCATCTCTCATCTCTTTTACAGACATAACTCTCTTATCCCTGTCAAAAGAATCAAAAAATTTCTTTACCAATGATTTGTAATCACTCTCTTTGATTTCCATACCTTTTGCACCCATAAGCTCAAATTCAACTCCCATCTCCACAACTCTGGTATCTAAAGTTTCAAATCCGTTTTTATTGTAAAACTCAAGTCGCTTCTTTCTCTGCTTTATATTGCCACTCCCCTCTTCTACAGGTTCAATAGCAAGCGAAAGTCGTGGGTGCATTTTTTTGTACTCACGAAGTATCTTACTTCCATATCCGCTCCGCCTAAGTCTGCCGTCTATAGCAAAATAAAAAATATATGACAACTTCTCACCTACCAAAGTGTGAATAAATCCAAGCCATATATCATCATCATAAACAGACAAAAACTCTACACCTCTGTCATTTCCCACCAATACCATAATATAAAAAGGAATTCTCTCTTCAAAAGGAAATGCATCCCAATATAACTGTTTTATTTCTTCTAAATTCTTTGTATTTTCATCTATCTTTTCAAATCTAATCATAGTACTCCAATCTTTACTATATATTTTACAATATAGAAATACCTCACAATAATATACCGAACCGATACTTTATATCATATCAGAACGTTAAAATATAATCTTAAAAAAATGTTATCTAATATTAATTTATTATTTCGAAACTTTTTTCCTTTTTTTTAGATATAAAGCCTAATTATATTTGACATTTTTGAAAAACAGGTATAAAATCGGTTTTTGTTAAGGGACATAGGTTAGTGTCTATTAAGGGAGGTATTAAAATGTTAAAATTTAAATTATTTGCTGTTGCTGCTGTAGCTATGCTTGCTTTCACAGGTTGTGGTTCAAGTGCACCTAAGGCTGATGCTTCAAGTGCTGTTGAGTCTGCTGGTAAGGAAGCCTCAAGTGCTGCCGAGTCTGCCGGTAAAGAGATTTCAAGTGCGGCTGAATCTGCCGCTAAGGAAGCTTCAAGTGCTGTTGAGTCTGCAAAAGACAAATCTGCAAACGAGTCTTCAAGTGAGTCGGGTGCTGAAACAACTGTAGAATCTACAACTGCTAAATAATGTATAATCACCCTTAGGTCAGCCTTTTGGCTGACCTTTTTTATTTTGTTAACTTTTTTCATTGACTTTTTAACGTAGCTTTAGATACAGCTTCTATTACACCGGCTCTAAAGCTATGCTCTTCCAATGTCCTTACCCCTTCTATAGTGGTACCTGAAGGTGAACACACCATATCCTTTAAGCTGGCAGGATGAATATTTGTTTCAAGAATCTGTGTTGCACTTCCAAGCACAGTCTTTGCAGCTATCTTAATTGCTACATCTCTCTTTAATCCATAAAGTACTCCCGCATCCGCCAATGCCTCTATAAACATAGCTACATATGCAGGTCCGCCACCTGACAGTCCTGTGACTACAGGGAAAAGTCTCTCTTCAACCCATTCCACAAGACCTATTGCAGTAAAAATCCTTTCTATCTCCTCTTTTTCTTCTTCTGTTGCATTGCTTTCACTGTCAAGTGCAAATACGCCTTCACCGACCAGCGCCGGTGTATTCGGCATGATTCTAAGCACTCTTTGTTCACCTATATATGACTTAATATCAGCACTTTCAAGTCCTGCAACTATTGACATAATCAACTTTCCGTCTACATGTTCTGAAATTTTTTCAAAAAGTGCTTTTGCATGAATCGGCTTAACTGCCACAAGTATTTTATCAAAATGTTCTGTCAAGTCTATTTCATCACTATATACTTTAAATCCATACTCTCTTGCCTTTTCCCTTGATTTGGTATATATATCGAAAATACCGATATCATTGATATCCATTGCCTTTTTTTCTACAATACCTTTTGCAATAGCCGCACCCATATTTCCGAAACCTATCACACCCAGTCTCATATCTTTCTCCTATTCTAAAATCTTATCGTTAAATTTTGCTACTTCTTCCAAATACTTTTTTCCAAGCTCACTGACAGAAATATCCTTCCTTATAATATAACCTATTGTCATTCTCTCATCCGAATCAAGCTTGACAGCTTTATACTCCTCACCGTTTAACTCCTCACAGATTATACCGCAACAAAGTGTATACCCGTTCAGACCGACCATCAAATTTAATAATGTAGCTCTGTCATTTGCCTTTATCAGCTTATGATACTCATATGTGGAAAGTACTTCCTCAGCAAAATAAAAAGAATTGTACTCTCCCTGTTCAAATGACAGACAGGGATAGTCCATAAGCTCATCCATCTTTATTTTATCATGTCCTGCCAATGGATGATTTTTGTACAAATACACATAAATACTGCATTCCATCAGCGGTGTGAATATAAGATTTGAATCCTTAAAAAGTTTAGTCAAGATATTCTTATTAAAATCATTTATATACAGTATACCGATCTCACTTTTAAAGGTCTTAACATCATTGATAACGTCATAGGTCTTTGTCTCATTCACTGCAAACTCATATTCATCCATTCCGAATTGCTTTACAAGATTTACAAAGGCACTGACTGCAAATGTATAATGCTGCATTGACACACTGAACTTCTTTTTTAAGCTCGGATTTGAAATATACTTTGCTTCTATCAGATCAAACTGCTCCACCACCTGTCTGGCATATCCTACAAACTCACTTCCTTCAGGTGTCAAAAATATACCTCTGTTATTCCTTGAAAAAAGTTTTATCCCAATCTCAGCCTCAAGTTCAGCGATAGCCGATGAGAGGCTGGGCTGTGTGATAAACAGATTACCTGCCGCTTTATTTATAGAACCGGCATTTGCCACCTCTATAGCATATTTTAGTTGTGTTAAAGTCATATCTTCACTTCTTTATTTTCCAAAGTTTCTTTTATAATTTCACTTACCTTTTTTGCAAGTGCTATATGTGAGTCTGCTGTCAGATGCATAAAATCAATATCATTCATCACTACATAAGGAGCGGCATCAAAAAATCCTACCTTAAGTTCATCCGCCACAAACTTATACTCCATAGAAAGCTTATATGATTTATCTGAACATTTGCCCATATTGCTGCCCACAGCTGAGTTTTCACACTCCTTTAATATAGGACCCGGAGCAATTATAAGTATATTCGGCTTGTCTCTCCATACATCGGCTCCCAGAGCCTTTATCACAAGTCTTCTCATACCAAGTGCAATATTTGCTCCTGTAAGTGAAAACCTTTCCTTACAGTCATTAGTTCCAAGCATTATCACCAACATATCAAGCGGTGAATGGCTCTGTAAACATGGCAAAAGATAGTTAAGTCCTGAAAGTCCTTCATTAAAAGGGTCGTCAAGACAGGTGGTTCTGCCGCAAAGTCCCTCTTCACAGACTCTATATCTGTCTCCCAGTATTTTTGCAGCTACCATCGGCCATCTGATCTCTTCATTAAATCTGCCTCCGCTCTTTGCATCATAGCCCCAAGTATTCGAATCTCCAAAAATAACAATTCTCTTTTTCATATATTTTCCTATCCGGTTTTTCTTTATATTCTTTTCTATCTATTATATAAACAAATAAAGGGATTGGCAAATGCCAACCCCTTTTAAATATAAATTATTTTTTCTTCTTATTAGTATAGTATGTATCATCCATAGGTAACTTCGGTCTAAGCTTTCCGTCTCTCTTATAGTAGGCATTCTGTGCAGCCGGAGCTGTAGGGATAGTTGCAATCTCTCCAATACCCTTGGAACCGTAAGCCACTCCGAGAAGTTCCTTCTTCTCAACATAAATAGCCTGAATATCAGGTATATCTGTAGCTCTCATAAGTCCAAGAGTTCCGTATTTTGATTTAACCATACAGTCTTGAAGCTTAAAGTCCTCAGTAAACGCATATCCGAGTGACATAAGTACTCCGCCTTCTATCTGGCCTTGTATAGAGATAGGGTTTACAACCTTGCCTGAGTCATGTGCCGCAACCACCTTTGAAACTTTACCGTCCTCATCAAGTACTACAAGATGTGTAGCATATGCGTATGCCACATGTGACTTAGGGAACGGCACATCTGCACCAAGTTTATCTGTAGGTTCAAAGTACTCGGCATAGAACTCTCTGCCGTTAAGCTTATCAAGGTCACCGCCTACTTCATCAAGTGCCGCCTTAACTTCAAGTGAAACTCTTCTTACGGCCTCACCGCTTATAAGTGTCTGTCTTGAGCCTGATGTGGTACCTGAATCAGGATCAAGTTCAGAGTTGCTGCCCATGTTCTTAATCTTAGACCTTGACAAGCCCAGAGTCTCTGCAACCATCTGTATAAATACTGTCGAGCATCCCTGACCGATATCTGAAGCGCCACAGTATATCTCCACTTTTCCGTCATTTATCTTCAACCTTGCACGACCTGTATCAGGAAGTCCTACACCTACACCCGCATTCTTCATAGCACAGGCAATTCCTACATTAGGATAATACTTGTCATAGTATGGTTTTACAGCTTCCAAAGTCTCCTTAAGTGCTGTAGAACAGTCCGCTATCTGACCGTTTGGAAGTACTTTCTCAGGCTCAATAGCATTTCTATATCTGATTTCCCAAGGCGAAATACCTACCTTCTCAGCAAGTAAGTCTATCATAGACTCAAGTGCAAACTCACTCTGACAAACACCGAATCCTCTAAATGCGCCTGCCGGCGGATTATTTGTATAATATCCATATCCTCTTATATCATGGTTTTGATAGCAATACGGTCCGACCGCATGAGTGCAGGCACGTTCAAGTACAGGACCGCAAAGTGATGCATAGGCACCTGTATCAAAATATATATCACAGTCAAGTCCTGTAAATATACCGTTTTCATCACAACCCAAAGTAAATGTACCATGCATTGCATGACGCTTCGGATGGAAAGCAAGTGATTCATCTCTGCTAAACTTTGCTTTTACAGCTCTTTTCAGCTTATATGCACAAAGTGCCGCTATATGCTGTGTGGTAACATCTTCCTTACCTCCGAAACCGCCGCCTACAAGTTTATTCTCTACAACAACCTTTTCAGGATCCCAGCCAAACATAAGTGACACCTCTTTTCTTGTATCAAATACACTTTGGTCAGTACTGTATATCTTCACACCGTCCTTATAAGGAAATGCTATGGCACACTCCGGCTCAAGAAACGCATGCTCTGTAAAAGGTGTATCAAAGGTCTCGGTAACAGTATACTTTGATTTTTCAAGTGCCGTCTTGGCATCACCTCTTCGCACATGACGAGACTGACAAAGATTACCGCTTGGATGAATCTTCGGTGCATCCTCCGCCATAGCCTCAGTAATATTTCTTACAGGCTCAAGCACCTCATACTCCACCTTTACCAAAGTCTTGGCCTTCTTTAATATTTCTTCACTCTTTGCTACAACAAGACATAGTGCATCACCTACAAATCTGGTAACCTCGCCCTTTGCAATCATTACATCCCAGTCCTGTTGAATATGTCCAACCTTATTATTCGGTACATCCTCAGCTGTATATACCGCAACAACACCCTCAAGCTTCAATGCCTCAGAAAAATCAATATCAAGTATTCTTGCTCTTGGATATTTTGTTCTTACCGCCGATACATGCAACATATCTTCCATCTCAACATCATCAACATACTCACCGTAGCCAAGCACCTTCTCTCTTACGTCAATTCTGAAAGCATTTGAACCTACACCGAACTTATCACCTTTTTCAAGTTCCTTATCAATCTGCCTGTCACCTCTTTTTATCTGTGCTGCCAGATCAATAGCTTCAATGATTTTCTTATAGCCTGTACATCTGCAAATATTACCCTTTATAGCCTCTTTGATATCAGCCTCTGTCGGATTTGGGTTCTTGTCTATAAGAGCCTTACCTGACATTACCATACCCGGAATACAAAATCCGCATTGTACTGCTCCCTTAGAGCCGAAAGCATATACAAAAATCTCTTTTTCTTCCTCACTCAACCCTTCTACTGAAACTATGTTCATCCCTTGAGCTCTCTTGGTAGTCATAACACAGGCTCTGGTAGCCTTACCGTCAATAATGATGGTACAGGTACCACATGCGCCCTGACTGCAACCGTCCTTTATAGATTTGAGCTTTAAGTCATCACGTAAAAATCTTAACAGTGACACTTCTTTTTCAGTTTCAACCGATTTCCCATTTACTGTAAAACTGTACATCAAAATTCCCCTCCATGATGCATTTATATGCCTAAAACTTTTTTAGATAAGACATATATAATAATTAGTAAAACTTATTGCATAAACAATATTTACCATCGTGAAATTTATTTATCGAAATTATGCATAAATACCGGTAACGACAACTTACCCTTGGTATTTATATATCATTTCAAAAGTAA
This sequence comes from Lachnoanaerobaculum saburreum DSM 3986, assembly GCF_000185385.1. Lineage (GTDB taxonomy): Bacteria > Bacillota > Clostridia > Lachnospirales > Lachnospiraceae > Lachnoanaerobaculum > Lachnoanaerobaculum saburreum. Next base: position 1,154,791 of record NZ_GL622296.1, on the reverse strand, counting down.
ATTTCATAAATTCATTCACATTTTCAAACAATGTAATAATAATATTATAACATAATTATTTCAATAAATAAACTCATTTTTATTTAGGTTCTCAATAATTTAATCTTTTATAAAACCTGTCTGTCCTTTATTTATGCCATAATTTACTTAGATGACACCAAAATATTTTTTATGTAATTAATATTACTGAATATAGCATCATGTATATTCTCTATATCTAAATATTTTTTTGTATATACTCAAGTCGCCTTGGAAATTCCGCTTATCTTTTTGACCTCATAAATATCTCTTCTTTCTAAAATTGCCTTTATATCTGATTATCACTTGATAAATATTATTTTACAGTCACCTTATATATCACCACGTCACCATACTTTTTATAAACCTCGGTACTGCCTTCTTCGTACATATATTTCACAACATCCGATGCTCTCTGCCTGTCCTTTAAATACTCCTCATCTACACATATATACTTAATCTGTGCGTAGTCAAGATACTTTTTGAAGTGATCAAGTGTCTTTACCACTGCCGGATTTCCGCCGCTTCCTGTAATGTCCGTATAAGTTCTGATATCAAGACCCAAAACTGATAATGAATTATCATCTGACAATAAAAGCGTTCTCGGATTGCCCAGTGCCGTCAAATCTTCATACACATCTGCAAACTCTTTTCTCTCTTTTAAGTCCCTGTCTAAAAACTTGGCATGATGATTGTAGATACCGAACCTGCTTCCACTCTTTACAATTTCACTAAGTCCGCTTACTCCTGCCCAGTTTGTTACACCCGTTATAAAAAATGCAAATACTATACAGGGCAACAGACCTCTGAATAAATATTTTACAGAATCGGTCTCAGTCAAAAAGCATACCGTTATTATTACCAGTGTAAAAAACAGTATAAAATAATTGCCGTCTATCTGATTTAATATAAATAAGCTAATCAGGCTTACCGCAGCATCTACCGACAGTAATATACCGATATAGGCAAATATACCCCTGTTTTCTCTGTTCTTAAATAAAAATCTGACAGTAAATATAACCGATAACCCAAGTAATACTGTTATAATTACAGTTGGAGAAGCAATATATATATGCATTTCCCCGGTTGGAGCTATAAATAACTGAAACAACCGATAAAGCATATCTACCTTCTCCCCTGATGACATATTCATGCCGCCGCTTTTATATATCCCGATAGTATACGGATACTTTGTCTCTATTCCAAGCTTGTACCAGACAGATGAGTACACCGAGGTAATGATATGCCCTGTCAGCATATATGTCCTTGCATATACAAGTACTATTGCAAGTACCGGAAAGGTAAGCAGATATATGACACTTACAAAATAATTATTCTTATCCCTTAATACATTCTCCGACTTATTCTCATTAAAAATATATAGAGAAAACAGATAAATAAGATTTGACAAGCCTATTCCGAAACTGAATAAGAGACTTGTAGGCTTATAGATAAGACTTGCAAGCAATGACACCAATGCAAATATAATATAGTAACCTTGCTTCTTTTTTACATATAAGCACATATTTAACACCGTGATCAGTTGCATCAGCAAAGTTATCATATCAGTCTTTGCTGATATACTCATATTCATAACGGCAGGTGTTACTGAAACCAGTATTATTCCAAGCCATGCCTTATTTATATTATCACTGCATACCGCTATTATCTCATATACACAAATCAGTACCAGTATGGCACACATATAATTGAAGCTAAGTACAAATCCGAAAGATATTTTATTATTTAAAGCCAATGTAAGTATCTCCAAACCCTTAGGATACACATATACATCATTTACAGTGCCAAGTCTGTCATATATTCCCGTATTGCCTATCAACACGGACAAGCTTCTAAGTCCATACCTAAGTGAGTCATAGTCAAGCGCAATATTTATTCTGCCAAGTTGCAAAAGCAAAGCCGACAGCATTATCGCCATACCTACACAGAAATAATTTTTCTTCTTTAATTCTAAAATATTTTCATATTCAGATATCGCATATGGCTTTATTTCTATTAATTTAAAAATTCTTAACCACAGATATATCGCTATAGTAAATACAACAAGCCCGAAAGTATAAACTCTAACCGCTTTTATTGAAGCTATATGCAGACTTGACAGTATGCATATAGAAATAATATAAAAAAGACTGCCTATAACAAAGCTGTTTAAAACACCTGCAATTCTACTCTCCTCAGTATATTTTTTTCTTATGAAAAGCAATAATATGTCCCCAAGACATATCAATACTCTAATATATAAAAGATCTAAAATAAGTGCTGTAGCTGACTGATGCAGATATAAATATGCCCCTGAGATAAAACTTACGGCAAAAACAATGATACTTTTTCTTTTTACTATTCTTAAGATCAGGTAAAAGCCTATAAAGAGTATCAGATGCTCAATAAACAGCTCTTTTGTAGCTGAATCTTCTATGTACTTTAATATAAATGTTTGTCCGGCTAACAGTGAACCGCTATATATACTCATTGCAAATGAGATTATAAAAAGTAATATATATATCAGTCTTTTTTTTATCATTGGTATTCTCCGGTGTTTCCAAAATTTTAATCTTTATACTCATGTTTCAAAATATCAAAGCACCATTATCAATGTTCCGATACCTATCAGTATACAGCCTATCAGTGATTTTACAGTAAAATTTTCATGTAGAAATATAAAAGCAAGTACAAGTGTGATAACTACACTCAATTTATCAATCGGCACTACCTTTGATGCATCTCCTATCTGTAATGCCCTATAATAGCAAAGCCATGATACACCTGTAGAAAGCCCTGATAAAATGAGAAATATCCAACTTTTTCTTCCTATATAAAGTATACTATTTTCTGTTTTTGTTATAAAAACCAATACCCACGCCATCAAAACCACTACAGCCGTTCTGATTGCTGTTGCCAGATTTGAATTAACTCCATCAATACCTACCTTTGCAAGTATTGATGAAAGTGCTGCAAATATTGCCGAAAATAAAGCAAATATAAACCACATATTCACCCCTTACTTCTCATTTACCGACTTTCCTGTCATATGGTCAATACTTATCATAAACATTTTTACTCTGCTGCCTGCTTCTTCCATTTCCTTCTCAATGGATTCCGCACTCGGATAAAATCTCTTTGCCAATCTGCGCAGTTTAATATATATCTTTTCTTTATCGGTCACTTCATCTACATGTCCGAAACATACCACACTTTTAAATGTATTTGCCCAGTCGCCCTCTTCTATATGACCTTCATCAGTGGTTGTAAAGCATATCTTATTGTTCTTAGCCAAAAGTTCCACCTTTTTCCCCTGCATTGCGCCATGAAAATATATTTTGCCGTCAGCCTCATCATAGTATTGATTTATTGTAACAGCATACGGATATCCGTTTTCATCATTCATAGCTATAACTCCTCTTGGTGCATTCTTTAGGATTTCAATACACTCCTTATGTGACAACTGCTGTTTAAATCTTCTCATTGCTCTAAATTCCATCTTATCTCCATTCTATTGCAATATACTGCAAATCATATTAGTTTTTCACATAATTATATCATAGAATCATTTTTACTGAATAAGTTTTTCTTAACAACAATAAAGGCCTATGGTAAAACCCATAAGCCTTTATATCTTAGTTTTCTTTCTTCTTACCAAGATTTAAAGATATCATCAAAAGAAATGCTCCTATAAAAGTACCTGCAATCAGTGCAATTATATACATCAACGGATTTGAAACTGCTCCTACCAATAATGCAAATATTCCACCATGTGGTGCCTTTGATTTACAATCAAATACCATACTCAAAGCACCTGCCACACCGCTTGAAATAAACAATGGAGGTATTACTCTCAGCGGATTACTTGCTGCAAACGGTATTGCCCCTTCAGTTATGCTTGTTTTCAACACCAATCTGACCGTTGGTTTCAACTTTTACATCCAGTCCCATTTCTTTAGCGGCTTCCTTTATCTTCTCTGCCGCCATAAATGTATGTGCAATACCTGTAGGGCAGGCTGTAACCGCTACAATATATTTTCTGTTCTCTCCTGCACCGCCGCTTTCTTTATCAGGCTCTTTTTTTTGCTCCTCACTTGACTTTACAAAATCCTCAAATATACCCTGTACTTCTTCCTTGGTAGAGGCATTATCAAGTCTGCCCTTTACATCAGGATTCATAAGTGCGGTAGACAATGTGGCTAATGCCTTCAGATGCTCATCAGCTCCGTTTGCAGGTGCACAAATCATAAATATATGTTTTGCAGGCTGAGAGTCAAAGCTTTCCCACTCCACACCTTCATCACTTTTCGCATAAATAATCATTGCCTTGTGAACTACC
>NZ_GL622296.1:1136818-1149617 GCF_000185385.1 Lachnoanaerobaculum saburreum DSM 3986 | reverse complement strand
AAGCTCACTCGCCTTTCTACCCTTGATTTTTTATATATTGCTTTAACATTTCTTCAGAAATATCGCATACATTCCTTTTAATGCTAAAAGCTTTTTTCTATACTTACATACAAAAATAATATGATACTGTAATAAATATTTGTGTCTATTCTTTGATTTCCATACTCCCATAACGCCGGTTATTGTATCACAAATATCTATTTTTTGCTACCTTAACCCACCGTCTAAAGCCGGTGGGATTGCGGTAGCATTATTTCAAAACAACTTGCCTTGGCATGCGGTATAGCTATTCCGTCTCCCACACCTGTCGTAGAGAGTTTTTCTCTTTCCAAAAGTGCATTCAAAAACTCATCCTTTGTACCGATAATCTTCTTTTCCACAAGCATATCGGTTAATTTATTCAAAGCATCATTTTTATCAACTGCTTTAAAGCCGAACTGAATCAAATCAAATCTAATCAACTCTGTTAAAGTCATACAACCCCCTTTACAGATCACATTTATTTACTTTTATTTGTACCGACAATTCATCAATAAGTTCTCTTTTTCCTACACCTGCGGAAAATGATGTAGCACCTCCTGCCGCCGATGCATACTGCAAACTCAGCTTATAGTCCTTACTCTCATCATACTTTGCTACAAACATTGCAAGCATACTGTCACCTGCTGCAATAGTGGAAACCACTTTTCCCTTTGCTACATTTGCACAAAAAACTTCGCCTTCACCTGTAAAAAGTATTGCGCCCTTGCTTCCTCTTGAAACCAAGACATTTATGGCACCCATTTCCTGAAGTTTTCTTGCATACTTTGCAATATCTTCAACAGTATCTACCTTTACACCAAACATCTCACCAAGTTCAAACTCATTCGGTTTTACTGCAAAAGGCTTATATTTAAGTGTATCAAGTACCATCTCTTTATTGCTGTCCACCACCAGCTTGGCACCCTTTTCTCTCACCTTCTTTGCTATATTTACAAAGTCTTCATCTTCCATCCCGGGTATGATATTTCCTGATAAAAATACACAATCCTCATTTGAAAGTTCATCTAAAGTCCCAAAGAAATCATCTATATTTTTCTTATTTACGCTGCTACTTTGTGAATTTATCTCAGTCTCTGTATCTGTAGTAAGTTTTATGTTAATCCTTGTAAACCCCTGCGTTTCAACAAAATCAGATTCTATTCCCTGTTTCTTTAACTCCTCTTTAATATAGTATCCTGTAAATCCGGCAATAAAGCCAAGCGCCTTGCTCTTTATACTGATATTTTTTAACAACAGAGAAATATTTATCCCCTTGCCTCCCACAACATATTTTGACTCACCGGTCCTGTTAAGCTTACCAAGTTCAAAATTATTGACCTTTGTAAGCATATCAATAGCCGGATTCAATGTAATTGTATAGTACATATAAAACCTCCATGACTATATTCAGTAAATACCTTACCTGTGGGTATATTATAACATATATCTTATTTATTTTATAAAGAAAATTTGAAATATTTATTCACACAAATATCCGTATTATTAATAATGTGTCAAATCTTTTCTAAAATAAAATACCCTAACTTTAAGAGCATTTACTTAAACTTAGAGCATAAAATTATATCATTCCAAACTAAAATAAAACCGATATTTTAGGCATTCCTAACTTTTTATAATAGAAAAACACCTTAAGTCATGTTATATTTATATATACATAATCTACGTTTATTATTAAAAGTTTCATTCCATTTTTCTATATTGAAAGGATAAATTATATGAATTCAGAAAAAACTGAAAGGAAAAGGCAAGATGAATTACAAGCCGTCACTAGGATGATAGAAATATACTGTCGTGGTAAGCATAGTCATACCGGTAGTCTATGTAAAGACTGTCAGGAACTTATGAACTATGCACATTCAAGAATTCAGAATTGTCCGTTTATGAAAACAAAAACCTTTTGCAGTAATTGTAAAGTTCACTGTTATTCTCCCGATATGAGAATAAAAATAAAGGAAGTTATGAAATTTTCAGGACCGCGCATTATGCTTTACCATCCAATTATGTGTATAAAGCATGTGCTTACATCTTTGTCGGCTAAATTTAAAAAATATGGAGGTCTTTAGTTTATGATCAAGATGAGACTTATTCGTATTTTGAAAGGCTCCGGAAAATATATACTCTACCAGGTTCTATGGCAATGGATATCTCTTATTATGCAAATAATCATTGCAATAAACATTACCGGACTTATTCAAGAAGCTTTCTTAGATACAGCCTTTGAATCTCATATTCCAAGAGTTGTTATTGTCGTCATTGCAAGCGTTTTGATAAGAACAATATGTGACAAACTCTACACTAAAGCAAGTTTTCATGCAGGTGCAAATGTAAAGAGAATCTTGCGTAACCGTATATATGAAAAGGTACTTCGCTTAGGTCCTGCTTACAGAGAGCAGGTACATACCTCTGAAATCGTACAAATGGCAGGTGAGGGTGTTGAACAGCTTGAAGTATATTTTAGCAGGTATTTGAGTCAATTTTTCTACTCATTACTTGCTCCACTGACTCTGTTTATAGTTTTAATGAGAATCAGTATGAAATCTGCTGTTATTCTTCTTATAGCAGTTCCTCTGATACCCATAGTTATAATGCTTGTAATGACAGTAGCTAAGAAGCTGCTCAGCCATTACTTTGACATATATTACGGTCTTGGTGACAGCTTCCTTGAAAAGCTGCAAGGTATGACAACTCTCAAGATATATCAGGCTGATAAAACTGCTGCAGATGATATGGATAGAGAGTCGGAACAATTTAGAAAAATAACAATGAAAGTTTTGATGATGCAGCTTAACAGTACCTCTGTTATGGATATAGTTGCATATGGCGGTGCGGCTGTAGGAATTATCAGTGCCCTTTTACAGTTTTATAAAGCTGAGATTTCTCTTTTTGGAATGTTAATGTTCTTATTCCTTGTAGCAGAATTTTTCCTTCCAATGCGAATTTTGGGAAGTTTCTTCCACATAGGTATGAACGGAATGAAAGCAAGTGATCATATATTTGCATTCCTTGATCTTCCTGAGCAACAAAGAGGTAGTAAAGAGATAAATGATAAAGAGATAAAAATATCACTTGAGAATCTTTCTTTCTCATACGACCCAAGAAAGACTATATTAAGCGGAATAGATATGACTATCTCACCAAAGTCCTTTGTTTCAATAGTAGGTGTCTCAGGCTCCGGTAAATCCACTATAGCAGGTATACTTATGGGTAAAAATCTAAAATACAGCGGAAGTCTGAAGATAAATAATGATGAACATAGTGAACTTACAAGCAAAACAATACTCTCTCATTTTACTTTTGTAGGGCATCGCAGTTGGATGTTTGCAGGTACTGTAAGGGAAAATCTTTTGATGGGCAATCCAAATGCTACAGAAAAAGAAATGAATGAGGCACTGGAAAAAGTTAATCTTCTTGCCTTTATCAATTCTCAAGACGGACTTGATACAAAACTGACCTCAAATGCAAGCAATCTCTCCGGAGGCCAAAATCAAAGACTCTCACTTGCAAGAGCTCTTCTTCATAATACACCGGTATATATATTTGATGAAGCCACATCAAATGTTGATGCCGGTAGCGAAGAGATAATAATGAATGTAATACATGAATTATCAAAAACAAAAACCGTTATCCTTATATCACACAGACTTGCAAATGTAGTTAACAGTGATGAGATATTTATGCTTAAGAACGGAAGTATCGTAGAATCAGGGCTTCACTTTGAACTTATGAATAATAAAGGTGCTTATGAAAAACTCTTTACAGAGCAAATGAATCTTGAGAATTTCTCAAAGAGAAAGGAGATATCAGAATAATGAAAAAAATCACAAGAAGATCCGGGCTTTCAATTATGAGAAGTCTGATTGTTTTGATAAAGCCTTTGACAGGTGTTATGTTACTTGGAATTTTTCTTGGCGTCATCGGCTTTTTATGTGCTATCTTCCTTACCGTTACAGGTGGCTACGGCATACTGCATGGACTTTATACTCTGTTACATAACAGCTTTACTTCCGCTCCGAATCTTTCAGGAAAAATATTTATTTCCCTTATCGTAATGGCTGTTGCAAGGGGTATTCTTCACTATGGTGAACAGTACTGTAATCACTATATCGCATTCCGAATACTTGCAATTATAAGACACAAGGTTTTTGCAGTACTTAGAAAGCTCTGCCCTGCAAAACTTGAGGGTAAGGAAAAAGGTAACCTTATTGCTATTATAACAAGTGATATAGAGTTATTGGAGGTATTCTTTGCACATACCATATCACCTATAGCCATTGCTTTTATAACATCTCTTATAATGGTTATATTTATATGGTATCAACATCCTATTGCAGGTATTATTTCATTGCTTGCATACATAACTGTAGGAATTGCTCTTCCTCTTTGGAACGGTAGTCGCAGTGCAGATGCCGGAATGAACTTTAGAAATAATGTAGGTGAACTGAACAACTTTGTCATAAACAGCATGTACGGTGTGGATGAAATATTACAGTATAATCAAGGTGAGGTACGCTCAAATGAGATGGACTCAAAGTCTTTGGAACTGTCTGATAATCAAAGAAAGCTCAGCTTCTTTGAGGGTTCTCAAAGAGCTGCGACAAACATTGTTATCCAGCTTTTCTCATGGTTAATGTTCTTTTATATGCTGATGCTTTATAAAAATGAAAGTATAGGCTTTTCACAGATGCTTATTGCAACATTGGCTATGATGAGTTCTTTCGGACCGACTGTTGCTCTCTCTTCACTCTCAAATAATTTAAATCAGACTCTTGCCTGTGGTGAACGTGTATTATCATTGCTTGAGGAAGAACCGACTGTAGAAGAAGTATCAGGCAAAGAAGCTACATCCTTTGAAGGTGCAGATGTTGATAATGTAAACTTCTCATATGCTGAAGAGATTATACTTGACAATGTCTCACTTGATATCAAAAAAGGTAAGGTCCTTGGAATACATGGTGTAAGCGGATCAGGTAAATCCACCTTGTTGAAGCTTTTAATGAGATTTTGGGATGTAAATACAGGCGAGATTCATATTTCAGGTAAAAATATAAAGAATGTTAATACAGAGGACCTTCGTAAAATGATAGGATATGTTACTCAGGAAACCGTTATATTTCAAGGAACTATTGCAGATAATATAAGAGTATCCAAACAGGATGCAAGTCTTGAAGAAATTTACAATGCAGCTAAAAAGGCAAGTATACATGATTTTATATCAAGTCTTCCAAATGGCTATGACACCAATGTAGGTGAGCTGGGCGATTCACTATCAGACGGTGAGAAGCAGCGTATAGGGCTTGCCAGAGCCTTCTTACATGATGGTGACTTCCTGCTTTTGGATGAGCCTACCAGTAATCTTGACGTACTGAATGAAGGTATTATCTTAAAATCACTATCAGGGGAAAGCGCAGGAAAGACCATTGTACTGGTTTCACATAGAAAATCTACAATGTCTCTTGCAGATGAGACCTACGAGATGGCTAAAGGCAGATTCTCATAAAATTAAAAAAGCACATAGCAGAAATTTTTTAAGCTATGTGCTTTATATTTTATTTTCTTGACTTATAGAATTCCTTATATCATATTTCAAAGGCCTTATCAAGCTCACCGTTTTCATATGCATACTTTCCCTCCATATGCTCCAACTTTTCGTCAAAATTATGTAGGTTATCATTATTTTCCGTCATTCTGTCAAGCCATATTTTGGCATTTGCCAAATCATTATTTTCAATAGATTTATTAAAGAAAGATTTGGCATATCCATAGCCATGATTTCACTTGGCTCCCGACTCCGGGAATGCTCTCCAGCCTTTATCCACAGTTTCAAATCCCTCTTTTAAATTGCCTTCATTGATTTTAGTTACCTCATCCTTGCCTTATTCAATAACACTTGCATATCTTTCTGTATCCAACAGCATATCTTACTCCTCCACCGGTGCTTTCAATTCGTCCAAATTCAACCAACCTTCACAATCTTTTACAACCTCTTCAGCCTCCTGCAACTTCATCAAAAGCTTTTTCTCTGCATGACCACGCTCATAATCTTCAATATCCATAACTACAAAACCTCCTCTGCCATTCTTAGTCAAATATACAGGTTCTCCCTTATGACAATTTTTCAAGACTTCATTACTTATATCTTTACCACCGAAGCCAACCTCTTTCCGCATAAGATACCGAATATACAGCATACAACACTTAATACAATATATAATCCGCCTAATGTATATTGCTTATTATCAAGCAAGTTAAACGCTTCAAGTGAAAATGTTGAAAATGTAGTGAATCCGCCACATACACCCGTCTTCCAAAACAGCACGGTATTACCCGATATATTATCCTTGTTACTTGTAAACCCGACAATAAAACCGATCAATATTGCACCAGCTATATTTGTAATAAGTGTAAGTATCGGAAATCCTGTTTTAACCGGTATAAGACTTATCGCATATCTTGCCATTGCTCCTATAGCTCCTCCAAGTGCCACAAATAAAAAACTCATAATTCCTCCTTTATTTAAAAGACCCGCCACCTCTATAGGTATTTACAGTGCAGGTAAATCTCTTCCCGCATTTCGGACATTTTATAACATGGTAAATAATATCATCAATCCAATGCCCGTCTTTTATATGTTCCCCTAATTTGCAACTTCCTTCAACTACTATAAAACCCCTGTTTTCAACCAATTCTTTAATATACTCTATGGTTTCTTCATATAGTTTGGGCGTGGAAAAGTATTCTATCTTTTTAATATCTGAACAATAATCACACATATTTTTTACCACCCATAATTATTCCGTTCCTATAAATCAGTATATCTTTCCAAATCCGTTAAATATTGCTTAAGTGCTTTGAGCATTTTTGCAAGCTCTACACAATCTATTTTGTCCATCTCTATTACAGCATACTTTTTCTTATTCTCATCAAAATCCGGATATCTGGTTTTATTGTTGAGCGCCGAGAATTTGATATCTTTCAGCACCTTTATAAGCAGCTGTTCTCTCAACCTTTCCTCAACCATAGCATTGCCTTTGCCGTATATCTGCACCAATATCTCAATTGACTTATCAAGTGAATGCCCTATAGTCTTTTTTATCATTTCCTTATAATAAGCATTTGTCACATCCACAATCTGAGCAATTTTGGCTTTAATCTGTTTTTCCATAGCCTGCACATAAAAGTACGCTGCCTGATTATAAAGTTCTCTGCTCTCAAGTATAACCGCAGATTTTTCATCCTGCATAGCCGTTTTAAGATACTCATGTGCCACTTCCAAAGAATCCTTCAAAAATTTCCGATTACCTAAATACATATATTCTCCTAAATTCTTATAACTTTATACTTATTTTCTGATAAATAACGGTGTATCAGTCCCAAACTACTTCCAAACAATTGAAGCCTTTTGGAATTTCCGGTCTCCACTTCCATTATACTAGCAAATAATAATCACTACATTTCCATTCACTTCAAGTATTTTCTTATAAAAATCTCTTAGTATTTGGAAATACTCCATTAATTCTTCTCTTATTTTATCAGCATCTTCTTCATAATCCCAGATATTCAGATATATATTTGCTTCTTTAAACCGTCTTATACCTAGATTCTCCAAGGCTTTCTCTATATCAAAATCTTCAAGAGCGAGAAATATATCCTTAACTTGCGACTTTTGCGTATAAGCTATATACTACTGTGAGTTTTTAATAGAATTCAACCCAACAATAGCCTCACTAAGATGATTATTTTCTATAGCACCATCCTTCCCAACTCCAGTCAGTGCGAATTTCATTGCATCCCGCATCTTATCCATATCCAGTTGTATTTCTATATCATCAATACCATCTTTATCATCTTCAATATCATCAACTGCTTAATTATAAAAGAGCTTCATCTCTATTAAGTTTCTGTCGCTTAAATATTGATAATTTGCTATTATTCCCATTTTAAGTCCCTCAAAACTATGGCTTATCCCTGTATATCTCTATAGAATTCCCTTTCATATCCTTCCACTCAACCCATCCGTTATTTGACTTGCCTATAACTACCCAGCCTGCACTTGACGGATTACTACATACTATATCCTCTTGTAATATATTATTATCAATTTTTGCATTTTTTCTAATGGAAGGAATAAATCCATTCCCGGTGTCTCCACAAATACTTCCCTTTAAAAGGGTAAATACACCATCTTTGACAATAGCTTTACCACTAACTTTTCCAAAGCCTTTTATATTACGGTTTAGAAAGTATTCTCCATCAGGAATAAACCCGGTGTTGGTTTTAAGCTTTATTTCCTCTGTTGATTCTTCAAATACTTCTTTCTTCGTTTTATCTTTTGGATATATTTGTCTCCCATCTAATGATGCCAATAATGATTTCGCTATTTCTATATCCAACGCAAACAATTCAGTATTAGAAATTCTACTTTTGCTAAATATGTCATGGATAAGTTTTTCCTTATCGTCATATTCATCAACTTCAATTGCAAACACTCTCTTTAAACCTGTTATATTTGCATATCCGTTACTTTCTAAAAATCTCATCCTATTTTCAAATTGTTCGTTCCCTGTTTTTCCAATTTTTATAAGTCCTGAAACTACTGTAGCCATTAAATATATTATTCCCTTTGCCATATCTTACCCCAATTCTATAAAACTACAACTTACTCTTACTGCAAAGTAAGCTTTCTATCATAACCAAAACCATATTTTGTGGATTTATTTCAAACTCATTTGATACTATACGCTTATTAAAATACTTAACCGACTTATCATGATTAAGAAATTTATTTATACAAAGATACTGTTCAATTTCATCAAGTATGAATGCACTTTGTTTTAAATCCAAATCACTAAAACCGTTTGCATAATGAACGCTTTTCATAATTCTTTTCAACTTTGTCTTTGGGTATTCTTCTTTAAGCATATCTCTTAATAAAATGACCAGTCCGTCAAATGTTTGACTGTCTAAATCCTTTGCACTTACATCTATAATAATATTTTCATTGTATAAATGTTCAATAAGCTTGATCATTTGTTGTTTCAAATCCATAGGTCCATTTTCACTCATTAAAACCTCCCCCACCCGGTAGAATCTATCTTTATTAATATTTACTTTAATTACTAAACATGATTATAATATAAGTTGATAAGTTAATTCAAGTTTGGAAAAATGGGGAATAGACAATGTTTGAGGATTTTAAGTAGTTTCTCCCTAAAAATCAAATAACCCGACAAACATTATAAGAGTGTGTGTCGGGTATTGCTAAATTCAAAATAAAATACTGCTCTATATTATTACTTTCTATGAATCCTCTGATTACATATTCTCTTCAAAGAATTTATGTATTTTATCAAAAGGAATCACTTCCATATTATCGTAGAGGTCTATATGTGAAGCCCCTTCAATTGAAAGGAACTCTTTATTATCTGTATAACTACTGTCTTTTATCATGTTTTCATAGGCGTCTTTACCGAAGTAGTAGCTATGTGCCTTATCTCCATGAACTATAAGCACTGCACTACGAATTTCATTGCTATACTTCAAAATCGGTTGGTTAAGAAATGACATGGTTCCTACCACATTCCATCCGTCATTTGAATTAAGGGATCTGCTATGGTAGCCTCTCTCTGTCTTGTAATAAGCATAGTAGTCCTTCACAAACTGAGGAGCATCCTCAGGAAGCGGATCAACTACACCGCCTGCCCTTTCATAGGTTCCTGCCTGATAGTCCTTTGTTCTTTGCTCATTAAATCTTTTTCTTGCTTCATATCTTGCCTCTTCACTGTCCTGTGAATCAAAATACCCTTTTGCCGCTACTCTTGTCATGTCATACATAGTAGAAGCTACCGTTACTTTAATTCTCGTATCTATCGCTGTCGCATTCAATGCCATACCGCCCCAACCGCAAATTCCGATAATACCGATTTTATCCGGGTCTACTTTCTCATAATTACTTAAAAAATCAACTGCCGCTTGAAAATCTTCCGTGTTAATATCCGGCGAAGCCATATATCTTGGACTTCCACCACTTTCTCCTGTAAATGAGGGATCAAATGCAACAGTTATAAATCCTCTCCTTGCCATTTCCTGTGCATATAATCCTGATGACTGTTCCTTTACCGCACCGAAAGGTCCGCTTAGGGCTATAGCCGGAAGTTTTCCTGTAAAATTTTTAGGCTCATATAAATCAGCCGCAAGAGTTATTCCATAACGGTTTATAAATGTTATTTTTTTATGATTTACTTCCTCGCCTTTATCAAATTTCTTATCCCATGTATTTGTTAAATTCAATTTTTCTGTTGTCATCATTTTATTATCCTCCTATTGTTCTTCAACCCTCTTTATAAATTTTGCCGAAACACCGCTGACAACTGTATTATAAATATCCGTTTTAAAAATATCAAATACCTATGTCTTATATTTAGATATTCTTTTTAATTATAATTGTGTTATAATATATTAAAATTTTTAGGAGGTAAGTATGGAAATTAGAGTATTGAACTATTTTGTAGAAACGGCTAACCAAAACAGCATGACAAAAGCGGCAAGAAGATTGCATGTAACACAACCCACTCTCTCAAAACAAATTAAAGATTTAGAAGATGAGCTGGGGCAAAAACTGTTTATCCGCTCCAACTACAGTGTGAAACTTACTTCTGAAGGTGAACTTCTTTACAAAAGAGCGGTAGATATACTAAACATAGTTAATAAAACAGAAAATGAATTTAAGTCTATGAATAATTTTAACGGTGGTGATTTACACATAGGCTGTGCCGAGTCCTATGGAATAACTATAGTTGCAAAAGCCGTTAAATCACTAAGCGATAAATATTCCAATATCAAATTTCATCTATACAGCGGTAATTTTGAAAAAGTTACAGAACAGTTAAATGGAGGACTTTTAGATTTTGCTGTAACGGTACAGAGTCTTGATACCTCCTCATTTAATTCACTAAACTTACCTTATATGGACAAATGGGGCATTTTAATGCGTAAAGATAGCAAATTGTCCAATAAAACAAATATAACTATAAATGATATTTCAAAAATACCTATTATCATTTCAAGACAGGGTTTTTCTGATGAAATGCCGAATGAACTAAAAAACATACAATCAACTCTTAACATAGTAGGCACATACGACCTTCTTTATAATGCAAGTATTTTTGTTAAAGAGGGATTAGGGTATGCTTTTTGCCTTGATAAATTGATAGATACAAGTGCAGAAAGCGATTTAATTTTCAAAGAAATTTCCCCACATATTTCATCTCCTATGAAGATAATATGGTCAAGTAAAACCATATTATCAAAGACAGCCGAATTATTTTTGGAAGAACTGAAAAAGAGCTTGAATTAATCTATTTAAAAATTTATTGTGAGTTGGAACTACCCTTAGAAGCCACACCGGATACTTGGGTTTATCCCTTTTGCGTGGATATCGGCTTAGTTTTGAAATTAACTCTATATCCGACAGACGAAATCATATATAGAACTTATGAAAACACAAAACGGTGGTAAACCCAATAAAAATATGTGGTTTGATGAATGGGAGTACCCAAGAAATGTGGGTGTTATTATTGCCGATACAATATCAGGTGGCAATGAAATGATATATTTAGATTACATAGATTGCAACAAAGACATAGAACCGAAGGTCTCCATCTGTTTACAGGAAGGTGATTTTGAGCTAATTGTTATATCATCAAACTACAATAACAATTTTACCATTTGTCCTATGATTATCCAAATCAATCAAAGCTTCTCTGATATTTTCAAATTTGTAGATGTTACCGATAAGTGGCTTTAGATGTTGATTATCTATGAATGCAAATATATCTTTCAGATCTTTTGTACTCGGATAATTCGAATGAAATCCTGTCAAATATGTCCCATTCGGTATCTGTGTGATAGGATAGAATTCAGGTATTGCAAACTCGCCGAGCACTCCCGTCTGACATACAATTCCACCATTTGTAAGACAACTTAAGCTGTCAATTACAGTGCGACCACCAATCAGCTCAAGTACTTTTGTCACTCCACTTACCTTATTTCTTATACTGCCATCCGACAAATCACCTTTATCAAGAATACACTCATCAGCACCTACATCTTTTAGACGTTGAAGTTTTGATGACCTATGTGTTGTCGCTACAACCTTGCAACCCAATGCTTTGGCAATCTGAATTGACATATACCCAAGTGCACAGCTACCGCCTCTAACCAAAAGTTTATCGCCGGGCTCCAGCCTTAGTCCCTCAAACAGTGACCCCCATGCTGTATAATATGTCTCCGGCACTGCTGCCATCTCTTCCCAACTAAGTCTTGTTTCTATAGGAAATACATGACTGATAGGAAGTAGTGCATATTCTGCATAACTTCCATCAAAGCTTCTTCCCATTCCACCCATAAGGGAAGCTACTTTCTGTCCTTTTGGCAATCCGGAATCTGAAGGATCCTCAATAAGTCCGACACATTCAATTCCCGGAATAACAGGCTTTTTTATATAATCTCTTTCTATTTCATATTCCCTAAGAATCTGTTCAGAATGATTCAGACCGAAAGCCATTATCTTTACAAGGACCCATCCGGATTTAACCTCCGGTATTGGAACCTCCTTAAGAAATATATCCTCTGCCTTTGTAGGCTTATCAATTATAACTGCTCTCATATTTGCACATATACCTAATCAAATTTATTAGAAAGATCCCAGTGATGATTTCCAAGTTCTTTTACAAATGTTGCAAAATCAGACTTACATTCA
>NZ_GL622296.1:1102200-1135559 GCF_000185385.1 Lachnoanaerobaculum saburreum DSM 3986 | reverse complement strand
ATTCAGTCAGATAGTATGCAATAACATGGGATCTGTTATTTCCAAACTGTGATGTGAGGACCTCACTATTTTCAAAACATTTGTTTATGATGTCCTCATCATATATAAAATTTACTTTTCCTGTTACTGTCAAGTAACTCATTGTTTCCTGATCTCCAATGCAAAGTGTAATATATGGATACGCCTGCATCTCCTTATATGAGGTATAAAAGTCTACTGTATCAAAATACAAAACTCCATCCTCCTCGAATTTATATTCAAGCGGTCTGATTTTGGGTTTACCGTCCAGACCAAGTGTTGTTACATATTGCATAGGCCAGTACTTCAATAGTGAAGTAACTGTACCGATACCGTCTTCATAATCAAGTGACTGTAAATAGCTCATTGTATTTGTTGTCTTTTTTTTCGATTTCATTGTCTTACAATATTTCTCCGGTCAAATCATTCTTTTCTTTCCAACACTGAGGATCTGCCGCATAAAATGAGCCGTTTGTACCCTTTGCTACAGCAGGACATCCCCTACACCATGCAAGAAGCTCACATTTACTGCATTTACTGAAATTATCATATTCTCGATAATTATCCAGCGAACTGACCCATACCTTTGCCAAACGATCTTTAAACGCATTACCAACCTTGCTTTGTGCAACTCGTCGGCAAGCATATATATCACCTGTAGGTAAAATTGTAATATGGCAGTTTCCGCAATTACATCCGTTGTAAATCATTCCCTCCTGTGCATACTCGGGAATTTTGAATTCTCCGGTCTCATACTGATATAGCGTCCACAAATGATCTTTACGATTAAAATATGTCTTACCGTCTTGAGCCTCATAGTATTTAAATTTAGCGTCAATATCTGACAGGCTTTCCCTATACTCTTGTGCAGTCATAGATGCATCCAAATCTCCACCACTTGGAACATATCTTGAGAATGAGAAAATATTAACACCTGTATTTACAACAGCATCTATAATACCTGGAACCTCATTACGATTTGTTTTAGAAACTGTAGTCATAATAACACTTCGAATACCTGCCTTATTAAGGCATCCTATTTTCTCAAGTGTACAGTCATAGGATCCGGGCTTTCTAAACCAATCATGAGTTTCTCTAATACCGTCAATAGACATCTGATATTTTTCGCATCCATACTCTTTCAACTTCTTACATACATCATCGTTTAGATGGAAAGGGTTTCCCATAATTGTAAACTTGATGTTATTTTCACTAAAGAGCTCTAAAAGTTTCCAAAAATCAGGATGGAGAATCGGATCACCGCCTGTTAAGTAAAAATACGGTGTACGACCATATGTCTCACAAAAGTCCAAACAATTATTAAATGTATCTTGCATTTCCTGCCATGACATAGACTTTAGACAATTATAATTGCCTCCGGAAAAAATATAGCAGTGCTTACATCTTTGATCACATTCATCTGTTATATGCCACTGAAATGAAAAATATGGCTTCATGATTTCTCCTCCATCCCTTTACTGTTGCTGATACTTACTTGTCAGAAGCTCCACATGCTGTTCCACACGCTGAAGGCTTATCAGCCGCTCCACATGCTGCAGGTGCTTCTTCCGGCTTATCGGCCGCTTCGCACGCTGCAGGTGCTTCTGTTTTATTGTCAGATGCTCCACATGCTGACTGTGCTTTTACTTCCTTTTCATTCCATCCAAATAAATTTTTTAATGACATTTTCATTTCCTTGCTGCAATGCCTTTTTGTTTTGCAATATAATATTAACAATAAAATACTTCTCTGTGAAATGAATATATGTTATTATTTATAACTAATAGGAATAAATATAAATAGAGGTTTAGCCAATGAATATAGATCAATTAGAATGTTTTATCAGTCTTGCCAATACACTAAATTACATGAAGACATCGGAGACACTGGGACTGACACAGCCGGCTGTCACAAAACAGATTAAAGCTCTTGAAAATGAGCTTTAATGTAAACTCTTTAATAGAACTACAAGGTCGGTAACTTTGACTAATGTAGGTGCCGCCTTTTTATCAGATGCCAATATCATGATTGACACATATTATCATTCTGTGGATCGTATAAAAAGCTTTCAAAGGAAAGCAAGTCGCTCACTTAGAATCGGTTATATGGATCCTCATACTATAAATATTATCAGTCAAATTCTTAAGTCTGTACTGTTATCTCATCCAAATGTTATTCCTGAATTTAGACATAATCAGACAGATGCCAACTTAAGCCATCTGATAAACAATCAGCTTGACCTCATTATCGGTATGAAGGATGCGAAATTTAAAGATGCAGATATAACTTTCACACATTTGCGTGATGAATATTTTTTTGTTGTAATGAAAAATGATCTCCCCTTAGCTAAAGTATTAAAAGACTCCGGTAAAACTTCTGTTACAACAGAGGATTTATGGGATATGCATCAAATTATTTCAATACCTCCATATCTCTTAAAAAACTTTTTTTCAAGAGGACACCGTATTCTTCCTGTAAATGATAATGTAGATAATGCAATTTGCTCTGATTCAAATGAAACTTATGGGCTTATTTTAGCAGGCTTCGGCTATGCCTATATTCCTGAACATGAGATTATTGAGCACCCGGATTTGAAAGTTTTTGCTTGGGAAGAATCTCCTCATGCTCCATTTGGTATCTATAGTAAGGCATCTGCACTTAAAGACAGAACATCCCCTGAATATACATTTATTCATAATGCAAAAGAAACCTTATAGTATCGTTATAACCGATAAAAATTTTATGGATTTGTTGAGATATATCTAATTAAAATTGGCACATAAAAAAGCACATAGCTGAAAGATTATAAGTCTTAAAGTTATGTGCTTTTACTGTATCATTCTTTGAATGAGTCCTACAAACCCAATTTTAGTATGTCCAATATTCTCCTTCAAATACAAATTTTATATTTTTCTCCATCTTTACACTCTATCCACTGCACCAACCGAACAAACCGTTAAGCAGTTACCACAATGCAGACAATGCTTATTCTCAATTACATAGGGTATGTTCTCTTGGTTAATGCAATCTTGTGGACAAACTTCCACACACCTACCACATCCGATACAATCATCCGTAATAAAATAACCTTTCATTTCATCTGTTTTAATTCCAAAAGAAAAATTTGCTCTCTCTATAGGCTTTTTAGATAAATCAAACCATTCTCCTGTACCTTCATAAATTTGAAATACTGTCAGGGCTTT
The DNA here is from genome assembly GCF_000185385.1 of Lachnoanaerobaculum saburreum DSM 3986. Classification (GTDB taxonomy): domain Bacteria; phylum Bacillota; class Clostridia; order Lachnospirales; family Lachnospiraceae; genus Lachnoanaerobaculum; species Lachnoanaerobaculum saburreum. The sequence goes on along the minus strand of NZ_GL622296.1, from coordinate 1,132,338 downwards.
TCTTGATTCTGCGGTTGGATATATTTGATACATATATTGATTCTTTTCAAATAACTCAGGGATTTTTTCATATCCAAGTTCTCTAACTTTCCCTCTTACAGATACCGCCACTCGTGACATTGTGTCCTCGCCTTTCATCGCTGTAAATGCAAGAAATCTCCTATCTGATAATCTATCATATAAGTTCTTACCTTTTGCGGTCAAAAAATATAAACTTGAATCGTCTGCATCCATCATATCAATAGCCGCTGTAACCGGAAGACCTTCGCTATCTACAGTCGCAACTATGACTGTATGAATTTCATCTACTATATATTTCAAATAATTCTTCGCTTCCATCATAACTTCTCCTAAAAAAACTCCGTTTTTATCCAGAGTCTTAAATTGCCAAAAGCTCTTTCATTTCACTCTTTAGATCATCTAAAGTATATTTCTTCATCTCATTTTCCATAGCAAGTTGAACGGCTTTCAGCTTATCATCCAATAACACATGAATATTTCGACCTACGGGACACTGAGGATTAGGACCGGCATGAAAACTGAACAAATCCCCATTTTCTACCGGATCAATCGCTTCATATACATCATAAAATGTTATCTCATTCAAAGGTCTTGTTATCTCTACTCCTCCTGTACCCCTTGCTACCATAATTAGTCCTGCATTTTTGAGCTGTGAGAGAATTTTTCGAATGATAACAGGATTTGTATTTATACTTCCTGCAAGAAAATCACTTGTAATTTTATACTCATTACCAAAAGTATCCACACAGGTGAAAATATGCAATGCTACTGTAAATTTGCTTGATATTTGCATAGTAATTTCCTCCTGCTGTCATTCTACACTCTTTATGTTGTATTATCAATTGTTACATTAGAACTTTCCATTCTGATTTTTCCAAGTCTTTTTGTCAGCTATGGTTTCCATAACATCCCAGTGTTCTGCAATTTTACCATTTTCCACACGGAACAAATCATAGAAGGATGTTGCCACACCCCCAAATGTTCCTTCGCTTACTGCAAGTGCATAATCTCCATCAGCCAATACAAAATAAGTCTTATTATATATCATCTGTATTCCCTGTTTTGCCAACGCTTCAAGTGCAGCACCAAGCCCTGAAAGTCCGTCAGCAATTGCTGTATTGTGCTGAATATAATTATCTCCATCGAAGTATGAAGTGAGCTTATCAGGATTTTCTCCACGAAGGACATCTCCTACAAATCCCTCTACAACCTTTCTTGTATCTTCCTTATCCACATCTTTCTTCTCTAAGTTGCCGTCAATCTGTGTATGTCCTGACGGATTAGGTTCAGTTTTTGTAGCCAGATTGTCCCAGTGTTCTGCAATCTTTCCTTCTGAGTCAAATCTGAAAATATCAAATGCTACCTGCTCTCCTGCTCCTGCAAAATTATATATCGTCTGTAAGAATACCTTATCGCCATCTTCAAATGCACGAACATTATTAACAGTTGTTTTAACCGGTGCCGATGCAAGATATTCAACTGCTCCTACAAAAGCATCTCTTCCTGTTCCATAAGCAAGATTATGCTGAATGTAACCCTCTGCAAGAAGTTCCCTTGCCTTCATTGTATCTCCTGATGCAAATGTGCTAATAAGTGCCAATGCTTTCTCTTTGTTTGTCATGATGATTTCCTCCTGAATTTGATTTATTGCATTGATGTAACCTTTGTTGTTTCATCTTGTGAGCTTATATTATCACTATGCTGATGTAATGTCAATAGTTACATCTATTTTTTTACGATATACTTGACAATTATAAGGAAATGAAATCAAACTATAAGAATAACGAAATTACAAAAGAAGCATTGCAAGATTGGAAAGCTAACTATTCTGACAGCCTGAAGAAAGATTATGTTCCCTTTGAATAAAATAATGTAATATTCTACAGAGGTGGTATCAGAGCAAAAGTTTCTTTCGGTATAAATAAGCACAGAAAAAGCACATAGCTGAAAGATTTATAATCTTAAAGTTATGTGCTTTTTCGTAGTATCCGTTTTTATTCAAACTCAAATTTCTAAAATTGCTTACAACAACATAATTTTTAATACCTTTCTGTAAATTATATTTTATTCTTGTTAACTTCAATTAACTTTTGAAGCATCCGCTCTCCTCTTTTTCTCATAAGTTTAATAGATATTTCCTTAAACATATCAAATTCCATATCAGAAAAAGGGACTTCCTTTGATGTTTCCCATATCTCTTCAAAAAAGTTATCTTCTAAAAATTTTTCAAAGCTGGAGAATTTTTTAAAATAATTCATGTTGAGATCATAAAGTATGGCTCTTTTTAATGGGTAGTATTCTTTAATATTTTTTATATGCATATTTTGCTATATGATCTAAAAATATATCAGGATAATCATGAGGAAAATCACCGAAATTCCCGTTACGATTAAGGTTTAAACTATATTTACGATTAGTTTTAAAATTAGGGAAGATATTACCAATCACTCTCACATTATCTACGACCGAATCTCTTTTACCAATATAATCGCCATCTTTAACCAACGAAGGCGATTTCCAAGTAAAAATCAAATCTCCCGAAAATTCTTCTTCACAATAAAAATAAAACAAATCTCTATATATTCTTTTTGCCAAGTTGCTATCATCTGATTCAAGTTCATAAGTAACAGCTTTTTCGACATCTTCTTCAGCCATTCTGAACAGCTTATCAATATTTATTTCATTACTCATTAATTTCTCCACATTTATAAATTGCTTTTGATACAATAAATCGACCAATTCTTAGTCCACAAAAGCCTCCCCGTAAAATAATGGAAAGCTTTCTATTATTTAATTTGTTAATCTAATTTAAATCACTTTGAAAAATTGCAATTGACGGATAATGATTCAGCTCTTCAAGGTTAGTATCTAAAGGAACACTGTAAACCATAAAATATCTTTCGGGATATTTTGCCTCAAATTCCTCAATTTTCTTTATGACAAGCTCCTTGTTTTCAGATACAAACATTACCGAAACTACACCTACTTTTTCTTCTGTATTCTCATTTTCTGACTTATCAACATAACCTGACAAAATTATTTTTAAAGAATCTTTACCATTCAACCCTTCTTTAATTAATTTTTCATCTGTCATCTTTTTCTTCCTTTATTCCAACTCAATCGTTCCCGGTGGCTTGCTGGTGATATCATAGAGTACCCTGTTTACATGGTCTACCTCATTGATAATCCTGTTGGTTACCTTTTCAAGTACTTCCCAAGGTAGTCTTGCAGCCTCTGCTGTCATAAAGTCTATTGTCTTTACTGCACGAAGTGCTATAGCATAGTCATAAGTTCTGTAATCGCCCATTACTCCTACGCTTTTCATATTTGTAAGAGCTGCAAAGTACTGGTTGATTTCCTGTGAAAGTCCTGCCTTATCTATCTCCTCACGGTATATAGCGTCGGCGTCCTGAACTATCTTTACCTTCTCAGCGGTTACTTCACCGATAATTCTGATTCCAAGACCCGGTCCCGGGAACGGCTGACGGAATACAAGATGCTTCGGTATACCAAGCTCAAGTCCCGCCTTTCTTACCTCATCCTTGAAAAGATCTCTAAGCGGCTCTATGATTTCCTTGAAATCAACATAGTCGGGAAGTCCTCCTACATTGTGATGTGACTTGATTACTACGCTCTCACCGCCAAGTCCTGATTCTACAACATCAGGGTAAATTGTTCCCTGTACTAAGAAATCTATCTTACCGATTTTTTTAGCCTCTTCTTCGAAGACTCTGATAAATTCCTCACCTATTATCTTACGCTTCTTTTCAGGCTCGCTTACACCTGCAAGTTTTGAGTAGAATCTTTCCGCTGCATTTACTCTGATAAAGTTCAGCTTATAATTGCCGTTCGGTCCGAATACAGCCTCAACCTCATCACCTTCATTTTTTCTGAGAAGTCCATGGTCTACAAATACACAAGTAAGGTTTTCACCTACAGCCTTGCTGAGCATTACTGCCGCAACTGATGAGTCAACACCGCCTGAAAGTGCACAAAGTACCTTACCGTTGCCGACCTTTTCTTTGATTGCCTTTATACTGTTTTCCACAAAGGCATCCATCTTCCAGTTACACTCACATTTGCAGACATTCTTTATAAAGTTTCCAAGCATTACAGAACCGTATTCTGAATGTAAAACCTCAGGATGGAACTGTATTCCGTAGAGATTCTTTGCCGTATTCTCATATGAAGCTACAGGACAGTCATCACTGTGTGATGTAATCTCAAATCCTTCACCAAGCTTACTTATATAGTCTGTATGGCTCATCCACACAATGCTCTCTTTCGGCACATTCTCAAAAATTGCACTGTCAGCCTTATCAACTGTAAGCTTTATTTTACCGTACTCTCTTACGCTTGCTCTCTCTACCTTTCCGCCAAGCAGATGCTGCATAAGCTGTGCACCGTAACATAGTCCAAGTACAGGGACACCAAGCTCAAAAAGCTCCTTTGAATATGTGACCGAATCAGGCAGATAGCAACTGTCCGGTCCTCCTGTAAGTATGATTCCCTTCGGATTTTTCTTCTTAATCTCTTCTAAAGGGGTTTTATATGAATAGATCTCACAATATACATTGTTCTCTCTTACTCTTCTTGCAACTAATTGATTGTACTGACCGCCAAAGTCCAAGACAATTATAAGTTCCTGCTTTAATTCCATCTAAATCTCCTATACTTGATAAAATAATTTCACTTACAATAATATATCCTAAACAGAAAAAAAACGCAAATATTAAGTTGTCCTTTAATGCTTATCCTTTGCAACACTTGTTGATATTATAAAAGCCCTCATATTCTTATTTTCATCAATTCGTATATAGGCATAATACTCATTCCAGAATATAGAATCACTGTTGGTACGCCATGCTATTCCATATAGCGAATCCGTAGGTTCGGATTCATTCGGTACTAACCAAAGCCTCTTTTTAAAAAGCTTTTTTAAATCATCTGTATAAAAAGTATCTAGCAAATCCAAATCTTCAAGCTTAATATCTATACCGACATCTTTCAATGCATTCTTACAGTCTTCATCCATATAGAAATTCACGACCTTGGCATCCTTTATATCCACATCTTTATTAAAGCTTCCGTACAAATCTATCGCACCTATAAGTGTATCATCTTTTGCCAATAAATATAGTGCTCCCCTTAAGGTCTCTCCTGTACTTCTATATCCTTTTTCTACATTAATATCCTGATTTCCGTCATATTTAGTATAAGAACCGCTTGTCAGCATTTCACTGTATTCATATGTATCCTCATCATTCATGATATATATATCAAATCCGTTATCTAAGAAGTCTCTGACACTTGTTTTACTCAATGTTACTTTCATACTTCCTACAGTCATCACAGGAGGCTTTACCGGCACGCCTATAAGAATATACCAAAAGCATAAATAAACAAATAATAAAGCCAAACCTGAAAGAGTAAGTATAACGTTGGTCTTACGTCCGCTTGCATTTATAAGTGCTCTGACAGGTATAGCTACAATCATACCTCCAAGGGACGCAAAAGCCGGTCCGACATAACTCATAAGCTTTATTACTGTTAACAGTACAATAGCTATAACCAAAATATGAAAAAACAGGTCGCTGATTTTTATTTTACCGCTACCGCTTTGAGAATTTTTCTCTCCGCTTATACCGTACTCGGAACTTTTGTTAAGCCTTCCCATCAACCAAATCAATATAGCAATATACCAAAATCCCAGAAATACCATTAACCCTATAAATATTAATCTGACGCTCATACTTATCCATTCCCTTACTGCATTTATATAATATTATTCTACCATATTTTATATAAATTTTTTTAATTTTTACAAAAAAGCATTCACAAGTTCTTTTTGATATGTTATCATAACACAAATTTTTCTTTACTGAGGAAAAAAGAAAAATTAGCGCCCGGACTTCGGGAGACCCAAGTCGACGAGGTAAACAGTTATCGAAATATTCGGCGGATGCTGTTTCGGAGTAGTGCATCGTAAGAGGAAGAAAAAAAGCGAAATCAAGATCGTAACAAAAGCTTTCTTCGCACAATAAACAATCAAATAGGAGAAAATACAATGTGCGGTATTGTCGGTTTTGTTGGGCAGGGGAATACAAAGGATATTCTACTGTCCGGTCTTTCGCGTCTTGAATACAGAGGTTATGATTCTGCGGGAATAGCCCTGTATTCAAGACCTTTCACTGTAGTAAAGGCTGTAGGTAAATTAAACGAATTGAAAAAGAAGGTCGCAGCTTCCAAAGAATGTGAACTTCCCTGCTCTATGGGTATCGGTCACACACGCTGGGCAACTCATGGTAAAGCCGATGAAAAAAATGCCCACCCACATCTGTCAATGCATAAGGAAGTGGTGTTGGTGCATAACGGTATTATTGAAAACTTTGCAGATTTAAAGAACTTTTTACAAGAAAAAGGCTACAACTTCTATTCAGACACAGATACTGAAGTGGCTGTAAATCTGATTGAATATTTTTACATGAAGGAAAATAATGTCTTAAAAGCACTCCTTTCAGTACAAAGGGAGTTGAAAGGGTCTTACGCCTTTGCAATTATGTTCAAGGATGATGCAAATACCCTTTATGCTATGAGAAAGGACAGTCCTTTAGTTGTAGGAAAGGGTCAAAACGGATTCTATCCGGCTTCCGATGTCTCAGCTTTTCTTGATTATACAAAGGAGTTCTATAAATTAGAAAATAAAGAGATTTTAAGTCTTACTGAAAATGAAATACATATATATAACAAAAACGGAGAGGAGATAAAGCGTTCCTCCACTGTTGCAGAGCTTGACAGCAGCATGATTCATAAAGGAGAATATCTGCATTTTATGGAAAAAGAAATCTTTGAGCAGCCACAGGCTGTAAAAGATACTCTGCTCTATGCCTGCAATCAGGAAAATAATTGCTTTTCCTATGAATCCTTCTCTATGAGCGAAAAGGATTTTAAGGAGATTTCAAGAATCAGGGTAATTGCCTGCGGCTCCGCCTACCACGCAGGCTATGTGTTAAAGTCCGTTTGTGAAAGGTTGGCAAGGGTACCCGTACAGGTGGAGCTTGCAAGTGAGTTTCGCTATAATCATCCTATTCTTGAAACCGGTGAACTGGTTATCAGCATCAGCCAATCGGGAGAAACTGCGGATACTTTGGCGGCAGTAAGGGAAGCAAAGAAATTAGGGGTGAAAACCCTTTCTATAGTAAATGTGGTCGGTTCCGCCATTGCCGGTGAATCGGACTTTGTCTTTTATACCCAGGCAGGACCTGAAATTGCTGTAGCCACTACCAAGGCCTATAGCTGCCAGCTTGTTGCCAGCTACATTTTCTCACTGCTGTTAGCTAAAGCAAAGGGCAAAATTGGTGATGAAGAGGCTCATATACTTAAAGAGGAGCTTTTCAATCTACCGGGTAAGATTCAACAATGTCTTTCACTTGACAGTGAAACCCTACCTATGGCAAAAAAACTGAAGGATGATAAAAATATTTTCTTTCTTGGAAGGGGTCTTGATTGGGCCATCTCCATGGAAGGAGCTTTAAAGCTTAAGGAAATCAGTTATATTCACTGTGAAAGCTACAGTAGCGGTGAATTAAAGCACGGCACAATCAGCCTGATAGAAAAGAACAGTCCTGTGATTGCTCTTCTTTCTCAAGAGGATCTTGCCACAAAGAGCATTTCAAATATTCACGAGGTAAAAAGCCGCGGTGCCGAATGTTTTGCACTCACCATGGAAAATATTTCAGTCGAGGAAGATGACTTTACACAAATACTCATTGTACCGAAAACCCGTCCTCTATTTGCCGGAAGCCTTTTGGTAGTCCCGCTTCAGTTCCTCTCCTATCAAGTCAGTCTCCTAAAAGGCTTAGACCCTGATAAACCTAGAAATTTGGCAAAGTCCGTTACGGTAGAATAAACGTTTTTTATTTTATAAACAGATGTGGGGCTGCTTTTACAGCCCCACAAAGAAAAATTTTATCTTAAATTTTTTAGATATTTGGTTAAAATCACACTATTTTGCAGGAGGTGTATCATTACTGCGCTTGAATACCATAGTGTCACCATCAATATCAAATGTTAATTCATCATTCTTTATATTGTAGTCCACATTTTCTCCCTCTACATTAAGTTTACCGTCACCCCATTTTATATCTGTTGCTTCATCCGAGAATGACATTGTGCCTGTTCCGTCATCTTTTAAAATTATATAACAATCCAATTCTGCTTCTTTGATAAAATCTTTACCAAACTCATTACCTTCCGACTTTATAGATTCCAATACATAATATCCTGCATGTGACTTTTCATTTTTACAGCCTACAAGCATTATTGAAAGTAATAAAATCCCAAATGCTGCCAATAAAATTTTAAATAATTTAGCTCCAAACAGTTTTTTCATCTTTTTACCTCTCTCTTTTATTTTACTTCTTTCTAACCTTTATAAACGGTGTAGGCATCTCTCCAAGTCTTGACAGTGACATTGTTTGAATATAAACCTTTCCCGGACCTGTTACAACGGTATCTATCATGCCTTCTCCACCAAACATCCTTTACAATGCCTTTCCTATGCCACCGCTTATCTTGGTTTTTGTTTCTATAGGTTCCTTGACCTATCTCCCAACTTCACTAATAATTTCTTCACCTGCTTCAAGTTCAACAACCACCGCAGGCAAACTTCCGCCTTCACTTTAATAATACCTATTATTATCCTCCTTTTTATTTATTTTAAGACTCTCTTTATAAGAGAACAGTTTTCTATCCAGCTGTAATGATGCCTTCAAACAAATCAAATATATCTGTTCCGTCAATACTTAAAGCTCCATCATCATTTTCAAAGGTAATTCTATAGAAATCTCCTTCATAGTCTAACAGTTTCATATTTGTCAATGAAAAGAATTCCTCACCTGCTCCATTCCATATATTTAAGTCATCTTCATCAACTGTTATTACATCCATATACTCCTTGTCATTTGCATATAGAGGAAGTATCAATGTTCCCTTTACTATCTTGGTATCAGATTTCTTCACTTTTCCTTCTCTATCAACTTCAGTACATTTAATATCTTTTAACGTTCTAAAAGCTATACCGCTTGTTACTCTACCTTTATCATCACTTGACTGAGGGGTTCCGTCTTCACCTACAAACCACGCCTTTTCAATCGGGAATAAAATGCCTAAATCTCCAAAATATTCTCCGACAAATGATTCGGTATCTGTAAAAGTCTCCTCTATGCTTACATAATTTTCAATTTCTCCTTTCTGATCCCATGTGCCTTCTCTTGTACCAAGATAAAAATATTTATCTGACCTGTCCTCAGAGTTAAGATATTTCAAATCAAGGCAGTACAATAATCTTATTTCATCCTGAACAAACATATACATATAATAGTTACCGTCCATTTTTACAAGATACGCCTTGCCTTCATAGCATTCTATCTCTGTACTTTGAGTTCCGGCATAGACTTTCATTCCGGTATTATATATATCCAATGTTTCAGGATTTTGCTCATAAAGATCATCTACAAATACGGAATCTCTCACTCCGTCGCCATCGGTATCAACATGAATTGTCATATTTCCGGCAACTACCGGTATTACATACTCATTTTCTTTGTATACATACTTAGGTTCAAATATTGTCTCATTTTCATCAAATGAAATTGTAATAACCTGCGGTCCGTCAGTTTCAGCACCCAAAACTCCGCTGTCAAAATATACGGTCACGCCTACGGGACTTACAGTCCAGACAAGGTTTTCATAATTATTTTTTTTGCTTGTATATGCATACTCTGAGGGTTTTTGAATATGGATTTCTTCATAATCTTCATATACCCTTTTATCTGCCATCTCAAAAAATGATTTATCATCCTTTACAACATCCAAAAATTCAAGTTTTTTTCCTGTATCCGTATCAAAATTAATGGATTCTCGTGAGTATTTATCCGATGCTCCGTAGTTATATTTTGTATAGTTGAGTATACTTACTGCGTATTTATCGGCTCGCATTATATAGCTGTCAGTTTCACTGAATAATTCTTTCGACTCATATCCCTGCTGTATATCGGACAATTGCTCTTTTGCAAAACCGTCAAATGCTTCCCTTGTTTTTGATAATTTATCAAGCAGGTCTTTATTATAATTTTCAAATGACTTTTTGAGCGGTTCAAACTCTTTTCCATCCTCTTTCAGCTGTAAATACACATACTTAATTCTATATAATGTTGTGCTTGATTCATCATCATTGTGCAGTTCCATTGTATCCTTCAAAAGTATATGAGGTTTTCCGGATGTGTTTATCAGCTTTTTGTTATCCTTATTTTTCTTTTCATGCTTTTTTACATCATCCTCATCTTTTTCTTCCCTGTCTGCTGCTTTACTGACTGTTTCGCCTTCAGTATTATCATTAACTATATCTACACTGACAGGCGACTTACATGATGCTAAAGAAAACATAACCAAAATAGAGAATATTACCGGCAATAAGAACTTTTTATTTCTCATTTAATACTCCTTTCCACATCATTACTCTCTATGATGAATACATAATACCCTCAAAAAGCTCATCAACATTGTATTTATCAAAAGCTTTGATAAGCGGTTCAAACTCTTTACCGTCTTCTTTTAATTTTAAATGAACATTGTTTATGTAATACAGGCATCTATATTCGGAATTATACTCGGCTCCATCACTTTCTTCTAAAAGAATATGCGGTATTTCGGATATCAATTTTTCTTTATCCTCACCTGATTCTTTGTTTTCATCACATTCCTCCCTTTTACCTTGCATTTAAAATCCTCCTTCTAAAAATACGTTCTAAATTTATCATTTTTATATTTCACATATAAATGATTACTGCTTAAGCTATTCATATCACTTTTCAAGTATGAAATATATTACCCAATGAATACTCTTTAGCAAAAAAATCAAATATTATCCGTTGAATACCATAAACATTCTCTAATTATATTTATAAGTAATGCATAAAAATATCTATCAGACATTAAGACAGGACGGGATATTTCCCGTCCTGATGAGTTTGCTGTGTTTATTACTGTAATACTGATTTTTTTACTATTATATTTACTTTACCCAAACCCCTTTTGCATCTACTTTGTAGCCGTCAGGAGTTTTTTCATTTTCATACATTGATCCGAGCGGTCTGGAATTTTCGAGATTCTTATAATACCATTCACCGTCATTACGCACCTCCCATGTCCATTTAGGTGTATGATAATTAAAGAAATACCATTTACCGTCTATATTATTCCATCCTGTATACATAGCACCGCTTGTCAGATGTAAATAATACCATCTTCCATCCTGATTATCCTTGTGCCAACCCTTCTTTAATGTATCTCTGGTAGTTCCTGAGTAATAATACCAGGTATTTGTATCGGTATCCAATATCCAGCCCTGCTTAAATTTCAAATTATCTGATGTGTTGCCTGAATTTAGATGTCTTACAGTGCCTCCACCGCTTCCTGAGCCTGATCCTCCGCTTCCGGTTATTCTACCCCTAATGTCGGTTCCGCTTGTACTTCCGTTCAGATTTCCGTTTCCGTTCAGATTTCCGCTTCCGTTTAAATTTCCGTCTCCGTTTAAGTTTCCGCCTCCGTTTAAATTTCCGCCTCCGTTTAAGTTTCCGCCTCTGTTTAAGTTTCCGCTTCCATTTAAATTTCCGCCTCCGTTTAAGTTTCCGCTTCCGTTTAAGTTTCCGCTTCCGTTTAAATTTCCACTTCCGTTTAGATTTCCGCTTCCGTTTAAATTTCCGCTTCCGTTTAAGTTTCCGCTTCCGTTTAAATTTCCGCTTCCGTTTAAATTTCCTCTTCCGTTTAGATTTCCGCTTCCGTTTAAGTTTCCGCTTCCATTTAGATTTCCGCCTCCGTTTAAATTTCCGCCTCCGTTTGTATTTCCACTTCCATTTGTATTTCCACCCGGTGTACTTGGTGTTGCTACAGGCTTTGGAATACAAACTATTGTATACTCAGGGTAATTGCTACCTACCAAGACCTGAATATCGTTTGCACTATTATACTTATATTGTGCCTGCGGATACGCCTGATTTTGTTTTACAATATACTCAACTCCTGCATTATAATCTGTAGAAACAAACTCTTTATGGTCCAAAGCAACCCATGTCATATCGTACTCTTCTCCACCTTGGTCCATAATCAATTGATTACCTGCTTCATCTACATAATGAATTTCATAATTATACTTAGGCATGTCACAAAAAATAACATAATCCTTACTTAGACCATAAGCACCAATATGTACATAAGCCGGATCTACACTTATATTTATATACGGACTGAGGATTTGTACCGTTGTAGTCGGTAAGGCGGGAGTTTCCGATTGAACACTTACAGGGTAATACAGCATACTATTCTTTACAAGATTACCGTACGGTATAGTTAATTGATAATCTGTCATTCCCATAATTAAAGGTGAGAGACTCTCTGTTTGAGTATGTAACAAATCACCATCTTTATCTACATAATTCACAGTGCAGTCCAGTGACATTGAAGTAGCGTATATTTTACTTTGCATAATTCCCATAAAAAATAATGTAAAAAGCAAAAGTACAAAAATTTTAAGTATTTCCCTAAGCATTATTTTTCTTTGATTCATACATACATCCTTTCTTTTATTAAATTTTTATCCATATTTGCTGTTAAAAGTCTACATAGTTTCCCTCCTCTCACTACTCGTTTACATATTTCACTATCAGCTACAAAAGAAATATCACTGCTTTTAGTATTGTGTGTTCCTAATTTTTCATCTTTCCTCCTTTTCACGGATTATATAATTACTTCTGTTTGTATTATCAATACCATATCAGATAATTAAAATATATTACCCGGTGAATACTTTTAGAACTTTTTTCAAAATATTATCTATTGAATACTTAAATATTCACAAAAAATACACCTAATATTTGTATAGTTTATACTAATATCAGGTGTGTTTTATTTTATTCCAATATTTCGTGTATTCTTCCACAGCATATCAATAAATCAATATATATCTGAAGTTCATCCTTGGAACTGACCCCAAGCTTTGTATATATATTTCTATTATGCTTTCTTACTGTATTTAGGCTGATACAGAGTAAATCCGGCAGCTCCGCGATCTCACGCCCCTCTATATAATAGCGTAATATATTTCTCTCCGATGTGGTCAAGCTCTTTGAATTTTCTATAAAGCGATCAAACATCTCTTCTATCTCAGACGGCACCGGACCCTTGCTCTTATATTTTTCTTCCTTATTTCTTAAAAACTCTGCAAGTATATCTATTTCTGCAATTCCCGTTCGCGAATCATTTTTGTAGAAGTCATCTGTTTTCAGATTCTCTATTCCCCTCTCAATAGGCTTGACAAATTGCCTGGATATTACAAATGATATTAAGAACATGATAAGGCTAAATACTGTCAGTATGACGATCATCATTGCCTTTTCATAGCTCTCCTTTGCTTCAAAACTGCTATAAGAAACCAATACGGCAACTGCCCATTGTCTGCCTTCTGAATCATATGCACCGTCTATAGTCTGCTGTACCCCTATATATTTTCCTTGAGAATTGAAGTAAACATTATATACTTTACCGGTATCAATAAAAAGATCATCATTTTCATTTATGTAACTGTTACCCTGAGAACCGCTAAGTCCTTTTGAAAGCAGCAGTTTTCCCTGATCTACAGGTGCAATTATGGTTACCATATCTCCATATCTGCTTTCAAACTTAGGGTAGCTTAATCGAAATAACAGTCCGCTGATCTCCAAACCGCATATACCGTATCTTCCGCCTTCACTTCCAATCACCGGTACACTCAAAAACATACTGTTTTCCCATGTATCCTTCAGATGTACTCTATTGATCCACAAATATTTTTCTGTAGGTGATTTGGTATTATTTGTGGAAATCTGATCGTCAAACCAATACATATCTTCCGTATCAAATTCCATATTCCAACGATTATGTATCTGAATTTTATTCTGCATAGCTACATCGGGATTACCGCGAAACAGAAAAACATCATCCTCCAGCACATTTCCGCTTATATTTGCCAATCTCAAATATACACCACTGCGTGAATGCTTTGCATTTGGAGCTGAAGTATTGACCGTAGTATCAAACACTGCATATACTCCACTCGCACGGGTAACATGCATCTTGCCTTCCAAAAGTAGATACATGTTTTCCTGCATTGTTCTAAGCCCCGCCTCATCATTTTCCAGTTCTTTTATATCGTATGGATATGACAATACCTCTCTCTCAATATATGTAGTAAGTCTCTTAGATAAATCTATACCGTTTATTGTAAAGAGATCCATCCTCTCCTTAATATCTCTTTTCTGATTTTGAAGATGAACTTGCAGGTTTTGCTCAATTTGTCTCCCACTCTCTGAAAATACTCCTGATGCCACCAGCATCATTAATAATATTCCCGTACCGGACAAAACAAGGCAACATAGGTATACCATCAATTTGCTGCGCATTGATCGACTCTGACGGTTAATTCCCCTTAAAATTTCATACAAAGATAACTTTTGTCTTATAGTTTCAGGCCTGTTTTTATCTTCTTTTTCTGTCATTTTATATCTCCAAACTATTGCATTGCCTGTTTTATATTATTATAAGCATCTTCAACATAAGTTTCTTTATCAGGTTGTTCACCATTTTGTAAAGCTTCCTTATACTCCTCTTCCTCTCTTGAGAGTTCAAGTCTTACATTTTTTTCAAAGTGCATCTCAAGATCAAGATAGTTTGCTAACTGTGGAGCAACATAGAAAGTATATTCCTCCTTAGTCTTTGATATGGCCTCATATAAGCTTCTGTACTTAGTACTGTCTATCTTTTCTGCAACTTCAGAAAGCTGCTCAAACGCTTTTTCTGTCACAGGCATATAACCTGCCTTGACAACAAAATCTATGTTATTTTCAGGCTTTGTTAACCACTTTAAAAATAAAGCCGCCGCCCTTTCGCGCTCAGTGGTGGACTTTACAGTACAAAATCCGGCTCCTCTTTGCATAACCATCTTTTTGCCGCCTTCAAAAACCGGTACAGGATATGATACGACCTCTATAGGCTCAGATATATTATTCTCATAAGTCACAATATCTTCATAGTACAGCACACTTGCAGATGAAGCCACACTTACTATAGCCTTACCTGTTCTTAGAGGTTCTGTAGCATATCCGTCACGAAGCCATACTCCGCCTGAAATTGCCGCATCGGCGTAAGGCTCCCATATTTTTCTGAATTTATCACCAAATGCAAGCTTTCCGCCCCCTGCTTCATCTGTAAAGAAATGTTCTCCAAGTGATTCACAGCCTATCTGGAAGTAATTGAAATGATAGTCATGTACAAAGAAATTTTTGCCGTCCCCCACAATATCAGGTGTCAGGTCATCTGTCCATTTTTCATAAACTTTTGCCATATTAAAAAGGCCTTCCCATGTATCAAGATCCTCTTCCTTCGCACCTGTTTCTTTAGAAAAACGTTCAAATAATGTTCTGTTTACAAAAAGGATTTCCGTTGATTTAGCAACAGGAAATACCATCAACTTACCGTCAATTATGCCTTCCTGTACAAATGCCGGAATAAGTTCATTCAGCTCATCTTCTGTAAAATAGTCTTTATAATCCACCAAAATATCCTTATCCGGCAAACTGAGTACAGTTTTGGGATATGAAACAAATATGTCCGGAAGTTCTGCCGCTCCCGGCTCATTTTTTGCAGCTGCAATAACAGCTTCATGTATTGTATTTGTGTTTGTTACACTTGTAACATTTATCCTTATGCCCTCTTCTTTTCCTACAGTCTCATTAAAATTATCTATAGTTTTATTTAAAGGAGAATCCGTCTGACCGCCATATACATGCCAAAGTGTAAGAACAATTTGTTTTTTACCTTTCTTTGCAAATCCTGTACAACCTGCCAGTACCATGACTGCTGTTATAACAGCCATATATAAAGTTCTTTTTTTATTCATTTTATCCTCCCTCCAATCCGACCATGATGTAAAATGTACAAGCTAATATTTATATTTATAGATTACCTGTATTATGCAATATTTGTATACAAAGTACTATTATCACGAACATTTTTCACCTTTATTTACACCAAATTATATATTATCATTTTACATTGTCTACATATTTATGTCCAGTATATTTTTATTTTATTTTAAGATATTTGTAATAATTGGTTACTGTACACGGGTAAGCTTGCCTTATAGATCTTAATACGTTAAACTTATGGAGTCTAACACGCCGGTCAGTCTCCATATTATCTATTAAAGATTTCCTTGACAGCGGTGTAAAAATTTGAATTATTGTACACTCCAAGCAGCACGCACTTGCTCCGACATAATTCTTCGATGCTTTCAAAGCTGCGAAATGTCATTGCAGAAATCTGCTTCCTCTTATAATCTCTTAAACAGCGTTCTGCTGTATTGTTTGTAGTTGGCACCCTCACCAATCAGTGTCTTTTTGTTTTATAATGAATTTGTCGTACAGAGTTATTTCATTTTGTATTGTTTTTTGTTCAAACTCATTATGCATCAGAATGCCCTGTACGTCATTATTTTATGAAAAAGTTGTAAAGTGGTGTATCATAAATACATAAAATCTTATTCAGGTCGTTCGTATGGACACATCTTCCAAGTATAGTTTTTGTGTTGAACCGGGGACTTGGAGGTTTTTTATTATAATAAAAAATGCTGAGATTGGTAATACCCAACCCAAACATTAATCATACAATTTTATTTCCTGACAGGGCTTTTATTATATATTAATTCGTCAAATTAAAGTGATATCAAATTAACATAACAAATTGATTATTACAATATACTTAATATACTGCCAAAAGAGAGGGGGTGTTTTATAGCATATTGCATAAGGAATATCTGTGATACTGCACAATATTCCTTGATATTTTTATGCAATACACCAAAAGTACTTTTTAAATCTTAAGTATTAATGTAATCTATTATCAAAATAGGCGTAGTTAGTATAATAGATCCATCAAATGTTTTTCATGGTTTTTGTTTTGGTATCTGATGTAATCTATGGGAAATGCACTTTCCGCTCTAATTAATCTAAGTTTCTAAAAAGTTCTAAAAACCATGATATAGTCGGTGCATAGACTTTGGGCACATAGCTGTACAGTCAAGCATAACAGATTGCTTGGCTGTACAGTTGCGTATAGGTATTTTAAGATAGAGTCGGTTGAATTTCTTTGGCTATAATTAAGTAGAAAGGTATGAATATGAAAGGATTTTTTGAAATAGCAAAAGAACAGGGGATTGAAAAGGACTTAAACAGGGTAGAACGGAAGGCATAGAAAGGGGAGCCGATATGGTAAGTGAGCTGAATACAATATTGGCTAAGGAAGGTAGTTTAGAAACCATAATAAAGGCTAATACAGATAAAGTCTATAGACATGAGCTGTTAAAGAAATACAGATTGTTAAGGTAAAGACCAAAAGAGTTCTTTATCCTGAATTATTCATGGCATAGTCGTGTCTATATCTGAAAGCCGCATAATTACTGAATCTACAAAACTTTCTTACTTTCACCTAAAAAGTGAATGGAATGCCATCGAAGGTGCTTATAAAGCTCTGACCGATGCCTACCGGATTGCCAAAGAGAACAATAAAAAATATGCCACGAAAACGAGGCGTAAAAAAAACGATCAGTGATATTTATCGTACACACTTTTGGCCATACTGTAAACTGAAGGTGGTATGATGAATGCAGAACAGCTTTCACGGGTCGGCGAGAAACCGGTAAGAAGCTGCGGTTCCGGAGACCCTTTTGAAATTGCAAGGCAGCTTGGTATTCATGTTATGCTTTGCGAAAATTTCAGTTCCCTAAAGGGAATATACCGGGTGATTAAGCGAAATTGCTTTATTTTCCTGAATAACCGTCCGGATGAAAATATGCTGCGCATCGTGTGCGCACATGAATTAGGGTATGACCGGCTTCATCGGAATATGGCGAAAACTACCCAGATTCATGAGTTCATGCTCTATGACATGAAATCCAAACCGAGATATGAAGCCAACATTGTAGCGGCGGAAATCCTGATGGACAGCGATGAAGTCCTTCGCTACATCTATGAGTATGGATACACAGCCTAGCAGATCGCAAGCGCGATGTCTACCGACATCAATCTGGTTGTGCTTAAGGTAGCACACCTGACCATGCTTGGGTATAATCTGCACGCACCGGAACATAAGATCAACTTTTTGAAATAACATACCTTAAAGGAGCCTTGACCTGCTCCTCTTTTTGTTGCAAATTGTGCAGATGCTGTTTGCATAATTATCAGTCTAACATCTGCATTTGATAGAGCTTCACTTTTTCCTCAAACGGCAATCCCGGATCAATGCCGACTTCTTCCCATATCACACCATACGGTGCGCCGACATCTGCATATCCAGCAATAAAGGCAAAACGATCACCGCAATCCTCATACAGCTCTGCCAGCCGTTCCCGTTTTTTCGATTCCCACTCAATGCTCCGCTGACGGAATTGCTGTTATTCAGCCTGTTTTATCCGGTCAAGCTGCTCCTGTGTATAATTTACCCCAAGCTCCTGCAAATCTTTAGCAGCATTCACGGCATCCACATGAAAGCGTTCTCGGTAATGCTTGTTCATCTTTTTCGGTGAGCCGATATATATAAGCAGCCACTGCTTACCTTTTCGGAGACATGCTTCCTTTCGCTCAGCCTTCGTCAGTTTCTTTTTCTTTTCCATTTGTGGAATCTCCCGGATTTTTTGCTGATGACTTTGAGTTGTGCTTTTTCGGTGCTGTCAGCTCATGGCTCAAAGAAAGCAGGTCTTTGATGGCATTATCCAGTTCCGGTTTGCAAAGCTGAATACTGATCCACTTCTCCTTGTTCATATGATAGGCCGGAAAAAGGCCGCCCTGCCTGCAAAGAGAACCGATCAGCGACGGATCACTTTTCACATTGAGAACATCAATGATGCCTGCTTCCGGCAATCCCAACTTATCAGCAGATACTTCCAAAACTACACCATACCATTTATTATTGTCGTTGTGCCGCAGCACAGCATTCCAGTCATGCCAGGGGTATTCCGGCTCCGTGCCGTACCGCTGGCGTATCCATGTAAATAATTCTTGTCGTGTCATAATTCTTTTCCATTACTGAGCAGTTCTTTTTCTTTATGTCGTTCCTACCCCTCAATCGAACAAGAACAACTTGGATTTTTCTCACCTAAGGTTGATTAAGATAACAATATCTTTTCGAAATTATAATAAATATTTCTAGGCAAATCTGGATTGTTATAGAATCTTGAAATTTCTTCATAAGCGTCTTTTAAAAGAGCGGGCGTATATTTTTTGTTATTAACTTTTGTATAAGGGCCATCAGACTCAATCAAAATACGCTCTAAAGGCAATAAATGATAATTTTCTTTTTTACTTCCTTTTACCATGTTAGTGTTAATCGAAAAATAGCAACCCAAATCCACCAATCTTAACATATCATCACAACCTCCTGTATACCAATGTATGATTGCCTTTGTGGGGTGATATTTTTCTAAAATACGAATTGCATCCTTCTCTGCTTTTCTAACATGTATTGTCATAAACTTATTTTTCGATGCACAAATCTCTACAATTTGCTCAAAATATTTTAATTGCAATGGCTTACTCATATATGATTTTTGCGAATAATCCAATCCAATCTCACCAACATAATTTGTTGACGATATAAGCCTTATGAAATCATTTATTTCTCTTCCACCTAATGTCGTTTCTTGCGGATGAAAGCCTATGGCAAATTTCAAATACTTTGTTTCTGGGATTAAATTTTTACATGACAAAAAGATCCCAGGCGAATTTGTTACGCAAATTGTATATTGTTCCAGTTCTGTAATGGTTTTAGCAATTTCAAAATAATTTCTATAATGATCCAAATGAAAATGTGTATCTATCAAATTCTTCATTACATATACGCTTCCATATCCGAGTCTTTTGAAAAGTATTCAATCAAATCATCCATGCCCTGTCTGTAAACTCTCTTAAAACACTGAATCTCGTCATGCTCAAGCTTCCCAGTGCAACAGATTAATCGCTCGATATCTTTTTCCGAAAGTCCCTTGTATCTATGAATACTGCTCAAAACCGCAAATAAATCTGCCGATTTGTCTCTATCAGCCTGCGTTTTAAGGAATTCTGATGCCTTTAGGATGTCATCTGTTTCTAATTCAACATCTTGCAGAGAGCCCTTCCGAATAATGCAAGGATAACAAAATCCACAGTTTACTGGATAATCTCTGGAACCCACACGGTTGTACCTAGACACACATGGGTGAGAGCATGAAATAGTATCTTTATAACCTTGCTTGAATGCTTCTGTTCCCGAAACTAAATTAACAATTTCCCGCTTTGTTTTAAAGGCGAAGAAATTGAAAATGCGATTTTGAATCCCAACACTTGCAATCAACTTGTTAAGACTATTCAAGAAGTAAGGATGCGTTGTTCTCGTACTACAAGAACCTTTTCTGCTGTTTGTGAGAGCCACGTTCAATCCAATAAATCCATTCTCAGGTATATACACTGGGATTTGTTCCCCCATAATGCCTGCAACAGAAATTGCCGCACATAGAAACAATAAAGACCGCCCTCTGGAAGTATTTTCACTTTTCCGTAGCCGTTCTCCCTCTAATCTGAACGGAGTTCTTGCTCCTGCTGTGAACCCAAGAAACAGCGATTTTTGCGATGGATAGCATTCATTGAAATTGTTGCAAAATCGTTCTTGGATATACCGAAGTTTTGGATATTCATTATGACCAACTAGCACTGGAGAATGCCCCTCTTGCAATAGCTTGATCGCCCCACAATATGAATCCAAACCACCCGAAAACAGGCTAACGCAATCACAGCCGGACAAATCTATATATATTCTATTTTTGTTCTTATGAGTGCCATACTCTGTCATTGCCTGTCTAAAAGAAATTTTCCATTCATCACCTGTTAAAAATGAAAGAATTTTATTCCACTGAGCCTCGCAATTATGCCATTTATTCATTTCTAAAACCGGAATGGAAACTTCTATTTGGCGTGTCCATGAATCCGAAAATAAATTTCGAGCTATTCTTTTGTCTAATGCAAATACGCTAAGTCCTATTACAAATAAATCCTCATAAATAGGGACCATTTTTTGACATCCCAGATGATACCAGATGCTTGGCAATCCAGAATATATAGTGCTGCCGGAATCTCTATTTAAGGTAAGGATGTACGAATCTTTCCATTCAACATCTGGGTCTGCATCATTTTCTTTTTTTATCCAAAATTTCATCTGTGGGCCTCCCCATAAAAACGAACGCATACATCGTATGCTTCCTTCAAAGTTCTTTGAACAATGCTTGCTGCACTGATATTGCCAAGATCAATTTGTTCCAGTTCTTTGCTATGCAGCGATGCATGGAGTTCGTCAGCTATGTAAGAATGCATTTCATTCAGTATTTCAAATTTCTCACTACTTGTGCGCCCTTTTCCAATTTTCTCATCAAAATTCAGATCAAAACTTATCAGTACAAAAGAAGTCACCAATTCTTTTAGAAGAATATCTAAATCCACACTTCCCAATTGTTCTACAGAATCTATTTGCAGATTTTCAAGTGCTTGTGATAATGAATCCGCAGCCAGAGAGTCTTCTATCGATGCGGAGTCATTCGTAAACTGATATAGCAGTTCTTGCAAAATTTCATCTGAAGATTTTCCTACTAAGTCAGATCTGCCAAAATTGACTAAGCCGTGCTCAAGTCCATATTTTCTGATATCTTGCGCAAACGCTATGACATTGCCAGCAGCACTAGCAAAAGAGGTACTTCCAACCGCTGCGCTCGAATTCATTGCTTCGCCAAATTTTTGAATTGCGTTTGCTCTTGAATCAGAGTCTCTATTTCTTAGAAATCCTGATACTGCTCTTTTTGCATTGCTCCATTCTGGTTTTGTTGGAGGAATATATCCTTTAGAAGTTCCCATTCTTATTTTCCCTTTTCTTTAATTGTTTTTATGCTCTCTTTATCAATTATTCCAGACTTTTCCCATATGGTCAGAAGATTATCTATTTTCTTTTGATCTTTTGATCGCATTTCCTTAATAGCAGGTATATTTCCAACAACTATCTTTTTGGGGTACGATTCCAACGAATTGCAAATTTTGTCTCTAAATGATTCAAAACTAACAAACAGACTTCTTATAATATAAAATGGGATTTCTCCTTTGCTAATCTTCGGAATAACAACCCCAAACACTCCAGATTGATCAACAGCATTTAAGGCAGCCATATTTTTCATTATTTGATCTATCAGACCGCGTGTTGCCCCACCTAGCTGCTCCAAAATATCCTTTGCCGCTGATGAAAGCGTTGATACATCTATATCAGCTTTCTTCAATGATTCTCTGGTTAAATAAAAGTAGCGATCCAATCGGATTTTTTCTAAATCCTTAGGCTCAGATTTAACCCAGTTAATTATTGTCGGCACATTCCATGCCTTATATTTTTCATTCTCACTATCACCAGATTCTATGCTCTCTAACATATCCTTAAAATCCTCATTCTCCGTTGTGAATTTCTTATTCCATTCATTCAGCTGTATAAATAAATCCCCATCCAATTTTTGAAGAACAAGCAGTTTTGCCAGCACACGTGTGTCAAGCGCACCTTCATCAGTGCCAAAGTACAACTCAGCCAATTTCTTTTTTGTTGTATATGTGTTCAAAAATCTCTTTGCCTGCCTAGGATTTCCTTTTAAGTTTCCGGCAATTATTCTTTTGATGCCAGCGATGATATCGGCTGTCTCCTCAAACTCCTGTTTATCGCTTTTATTAATGTAGTCTGTTGCTATCGTTTTTATTTTCTTTGCATCAATCACATCATTTGATATGAGTAATTTTTCTTCCTTAATCTTTTTCAGGAACTCCTTAAATTGGTCTATGTTGCAGTATTCTTGAACGACTAATAGCATCAGATAGTTCTCTATATCCTTCAAGGACAACTCAGGGATATAAATTGGCAATTGAATGATTTTTTCAATGTATTCCTTGTCCAAATTGACAGAATAATTTTCAATCGGCGGATACTTTTTCCTTATAGCATATTGGATGACGTTTTCATCCGCAGCAATGATAAAAGTCATTTTCTCTACGGACAAAAAGAGCTTAATAGCTTCCAAAGTTTCTATAATTCGATCCGGTTGGCATCTGTCTAAGTCATCAATTAAAACAATAACATTTTCAATGCCGTCATCTTTAAGAGTTTCTTTGAATTCTTTTCTAAATTTTCTAACATTATTAACGATGCTGTTCGTATCATCGCTTTCTTCATCCTTCAAATAGTCGTCACGAATAGATTGCATAGCATTCGCTACGTTTTTGATTCCATCACCAACCTCCTCAGCTTTTCCAGAAACACTCAGCAAAAGAGGAATGGGATTTCCAGTCGTGACTGATGCAATCATAGGTGCACCTACAGATGCTGCTTTTGTTGCCAACTTAAAAAAGTCAAGCTTTTTCAACAGCTTTGACACGCCATCCTTAACCTTGGATGGAATATCTTTATGTTCTTTGATTTCGCGCAATAATGCCTCCATCAGAGCTATTTTGGCATCTTCATACCCTTCAAAAGTCCACGCATTAATGTTGATACACAGCGTTTTTCTCTTCTTTTCAGAGTCCACATCTATTTTCTGTTCTATCAACTTCAGAAGGGTTGACTTTCCTGCTCCCCAGACACCAAATACACCGATAGTGAGCGGTTTGTAACTTGGGTTCTTGGAAATATCAGCAATAACATTTGCATATGGTTCATAAAATAAAATATCTACTTCTGAGGCGTTATCCAACCACATCTTCAAATCCCTCCAGTATTTACTCTACCCCCAACGCCTTAAACACCGCATCTTCCGCACTGCTGTAGAAAATCAGATTAAAACTCCCCACCAACTCAGGCGGCACGGTGCCAAGGTCTGCTGCACTGGTAATCGGAAGCAGCACTTTCTTTGCTCCGCTATCGAGGCACACCTGCAAGCTATTGGCAAGCTCGTCCACTTTCAGAATCGTGCCGCTGATGCTGATTTCACCCATCACAGCAAGTGTACTGACTGTAGGCCGTCCAAGAGCGATGCTGCATAGTGCAATCAATGTAGGCAATGCCAGCTTTCCGGTCATGCCAATGCCCTGTAAATCCTGATAGTTGATGATGTAATCCCGCATCGTGGTGCTGATGCTACCACTGATTCGATTTCCGTTTGCTTTCAGGAAATTGAACGCCGTATTCGTGGATTCCTTGCAATCACGGTCGCTGCCAAGGCCAGTGCGCTCAAATTTTCCGTTACCGGGCAGCATCTGGCTTTCAAGGCGGAATACACCGATCATACCGGACTTACCCTGACTTACGGTATATACCTGTCCTTGATTGCAGATGCCATCGGGGATGAGCTTTCCACCGCCCTGCTCTGGCACAGAGACAAATTTTTCTTCAAAGGTATCAAGGTCGATATAGCTGAAGTTCACATCATAGAACTCCATTCCACCCAGCTTTTTCAGCTGCTCCTTGACGCGACGACGCATTTCCAGCGCAAATACAAGAATTTCTTCAATCTGTTCCTTCGTGAATTCTCCATCCGGATACAGCAATTTCACATAGCCGCCTACAATCTTGCGGACAGCAATCGTATCGCGCTGGTTCAGGTTCTTTCCAAGGCGGAAATACTTATCTAACGCATCACCATACTGTTCCTTCCGCAGTTCTCGGATAAACTCTGCCAGATGAGAATAACAGCACCAAGAAGCCCATAAATAAAGGGTTTCAAGGTGCTTGTTTTTATTTTGATAATAAATTGATAATGTTTTATAAATTCTCCAGTTTTTGGGCTAGTTCTTTTTGCTTGTTTGGGTATAGGTGGGCATAAGTGTTAAGTGTCATTTTAATATCTGAATGCCCTAACCTATTAGCTATTAGTAACGGGTTTTCGCCCAGTTCCACTAATAGGGCGACATGCGAGTGTCTAAAGTCGTGTATTCTCATATATGGCAGACCTGCCAGCTTTAAATATTTATCTTTTTTATACTCTATACTTGCCTTCCCAATGCTAAAAAGCGAGGTTTTGGCATCTGTATCAAGACAATGTTCTTTATACTCTTTTATTTCGTCTATTAAAAAGCCTGGAAGTGTTACAACTCTATTACTTGTTGTTGTCTTTGGTGGTGTTGTTACATAGCTACCCGCCGCATACCCTTTTGTTTTACTAATATGCAGCAGTTTATTATCCATGTCCACATCTCCAAATGTAAGGGCCATCAGTTCGCCACGCCTTAAACCGGCAAAGAATAATAAATCAAATATAACCTTGTCTCTTATGTCTGTAATGTTGGATCTGAATGCCTTGTATTGCTCCAGTGTCAAAAATATCTTTTCTTTTTTTGTATTATCTTTTAGAGCGTCAACCAATTTACAAGGGTTTGAACCTAAGCCGTAGTATTTACAAGCGTAAGAAAGTATAGCCGATAAATTACGCAGTATGCCGTTCTTTGTTTCGGTGCTTAGTGTATTGCCTTGCTTTGCTTGTAAATTATTGAGCCAATCTCTAACCATATTGGGTGTAATATTGTTTATTTTAGTTTCTCCAAAGTATGGCAGTATATGAGATTGTATATTTTTTTCTTTTACATAATAGCTTGATAGCTTGTATTTAGCTTTGTAGTCCTCTAAATATACATCTACTAAGGCCTTAAATAGAATGGTCGGTTGGTTGCTGTAATGCTCTAAAAAATCACGCTCCCAGCTTTGGGCTTCTTTTTTTGTAGTAAATCCCCTTTTTACTTTTTGCTTCTTATGGCCTACATAGTCCTTATAGTAGCAGGACACAAACCACGAACCTTTTTTATTGTTATCTTTATAAACCGGCATATTCTTAACTCCTTTTTTAGTTCCCAGCTATTGAGGCACTAAGAAAATGCCCGGCATAAGTGTATAAGGTCTATACACTTAATAGAACCGTTACAAAGAAAAAGAATAACGGCACTATTAAATATATAGGCTAAATTTTAATTCTATGGGGTCTATTTTAAGTTTTAACGGAACAAAGGTGTAAAGTATGGGCTAAGAATTAAAACGCTGTACAGAGCAAAATAAGGGGGTTATGTGATACGCACTTTATGAGTACCACATAAAAAGGGGGTTACATTTCGTAATACCCTTTTATTCTGTAACGTCAAATAAAAAACCAACATTTTCCAACATTTTTAATGGGGTTGTTTCAAACGACCTCATAATTTTATTTGTGCCGGCTAAAGAGTATGGGTTAAAACCATATCCCCCCAGATCTGGGGAGAGCTCAACGCAAAATTGCATCCAGTTGCTTATGCGATACACACTTTATGCGTACCACATAAAAAGGCAAAATAAAACCAATATTCTTAAGGGGGGTTGTTTCAAACAACCACGCCACGGACATACTTTAAATATGGTCGTGCTTTTTAGGCACATCCTTTTATTGTTCGTCCGGATCTGTATATTTCTTAATCCATGTAAGTTCTTGTACTCTTTGAACGGCCTCTTCTTGCCCCAACTCATTAAGTTTATCAAAGAAACCCGTTAACATTATTTTTCTTTTATCGGATATAAAAGATTTTGTTAATTTATCGAATAGCTCGGCGTCCTTTTTGTTTTTTTCCGCATAATCACCTATCCCCATAAAAGCTGCTAAACTTTCATCGCCGTATTCATATTTGAAACCATGGTCGTATAAATATTTTGTGAATTCTATTAAATAGCGGCTTTTATCCTTGGGACCGTCATAAATAATGTCACCAACTGAAACATCAAGGGCATCGGCTATATTTTGCAAAGTTTTAAACTTTGGTATTGCATCTATCCGTTCATACTGAGCAAAACTCTGTTGAGATATTCCCAACTTTTTAGCTACTTCTTTTTGCGTTAATCCCTTAGACTTTCTTATTCTCTTTATATTTTCCCCCATACTTTTAGCCATAACAATACATTAACCTTACTTTTTATTTTAATAATAGCATTTCAAAATTGTAAATACAAGATTAAATACAATAAAAAACTTGTTACATACATTGACACAGTTAAAAAACTGTAGTAGTATAAAAATACAGTAAAAAAACTGTATTTACACAATCAAGAAAGGAGTTAATAAATGAGGGTAGACAGATACAAGTTAGGCCATATCTTAGTTGATAAGGATTTGACAGCCTCTCAGTTGGCAAAGCGTGCCGGGCTTTCAAGAGCAACTATAAGCTGTATTAAAGGGGGCAAAAGTTGCCTATATGAAACAGCCGAAAAAATAGCCAACGTTTTAGGCGTAGAGGTTAAGGACATTAGAGAAGTAAGCAACCCGTAACAATCAATAACAAATCCCAGCTATTGAGGTGCTAAGAAGATAGTAAATAAAGAAAGGAGCAGTAAGCTAATGGATGAAAAACATAAGCTTTGCGAAAAGGTAAGGCAGCAGGCGAACATTGACAGTATTAGAGAGCGTACGCACTTAACGGCCGAAGATATAGCGTACTTATTAAGCCGTAGTATTAGCGTGGCCTACAAGATACTTAACGACCTGAATTCAGACTTAGAGGCAGAAGGATATTACACTGTAAGGGGCAGAGTTCCGAAAAAATATTTCTGTGACCGATTTAATATTCCTTATGAAAGCGTAAGCTAAAGGGGGTTAGATTGGAATATAAAGAGTTTTTAAAGCATTTTGACCTTAACGGAGCAACACCACGAAACAATACTATAAATGTGCGTTGTCCTTGCCATAATGACAAAAAAGCAAGCCTAAGCATATCACAGGGAAGAAATAACAGGATTATTTTAAAATGTCACGCAGGTTGTAATTATAAAAATATTTTGTCTGAAGTCGGACTAACTGAAGATGATCTGTTTAATGACGGTAGAACAACACAAGAAAAGAATTTACTGACTAAAATAGCAAGTTATGTAGATAAGCCTATTGAAGCCGTATACGATTATAAGGACGCTAACGGCAAATACTTATATAGCAAAATCCGTTTTATCGGTAAACATATAAGATACGCCGTTATAGACAAGAAAAACGACAGCTTCACAATGGAAAAGCCTAAGGGAGTGTATTCCCTTTATAATTTGCCTGCTGCTATAAGGGCAATTAAAAAAGGTTATCCCGTATATATCACAGAGGGCGAAAAGGACGTTGATACATTAAAGGACTTAGGTTTTACAGCTGTAACGGCCGGAAGTGTTAGCGATTGGCGTTCAGAGTTTGCCCACTATTTCACAGGTGCAAGGGTGGTTATTTTGCCTGATAATGATGCCCCGGGGCTTGAGTTAAAAGACAAGATACTAAAAAGCTTGCGAGCATTTGCCCATTCAATCAAGGTTGTTATTACATCACAGGCAGAGCATGGAGACGTAACAGACTATCTAGAAGTAGAGAGACACTCTAAAGAGGATTTAAAAGAACTTATTAAAAGCGTGGACGCAATCGTTGCCCCGTGGGTAGAGTTGACAGAGAGAAAAGACGGGACAATAAAACAGCGTATAAATGTAGGGTTGCTTAAGGCCTGTATAGGTGAGAATTTAAGTTATAAATGTGTTGATAGTGCATTTTATTGGTATTGTAACGGCTATTATAAGCATATGGATAAGAATGCTGTTAAAGCTAAGATATCGGCTTATATTCCAGATGCACTGACAAACGATAACTTACTAAACAATGTATATAATTTAATGCTTGCAGATGTTGACCACATGGCAAATGAAAAGAACTTTAATACCAATGAAAAATATATAAACTTTAAAAACGGTTTATACAATATCGATACTAAAGCCCTTGAGCCGCATAACGCCGATATTTTATACACAAGGCAAGTGAATACGGAATATATAGAGAGTTATACAATAACAGAATACCACACTTTTACCAAGTTTATAAGAGATTTATGCAAGAGTGCAGACGGTGGCATAGATTGGCAAGCTTATAAGTCATTGCAAGAAGTGGCAGGGCTTGCAATCTCTAACATATACGGCCATAAGACCAAAAAGGCGGTATTTTTGTACTCTCCTGTAGGGAACACAGGCAAAAGCCAATTTTTAGGGCTGTTAGGGCATCTGATCGGGCAGGAAAATATAACAAGTATACCGTTACAGAATATGAATGAAGACAAGGGACGTTTTGCATTTGCTAATGCCGGACTTGTTAGGCTTATTATGAACGGCGACCAAAGCAAGGCGGATGTAAAAGACAGTTCAATTTTTAAGTCTGTAACAGGTGGGGACGCTATCAAGGTAGAAGCAAAGGGCAAGGATATAAGAACCCTTGTATTTAAAGGCCTTGTAGTTATTGCTTGTAACGATTTGCCATATATCGCGGATGATAAAGGCGAACACATCTATAGGCGTATGTATATAGTGCCTTGTACTCACACCATAGAGGAAAAGGAAAGAGACCCGAACATATTAGATAAAATGATTAAGGAGTTGCCGGCTATAGCGAATTGGGGCATTGAGGGACTGCATAGGCTTAGAGCAAATAATTATAACTTTACCGAAATAGCAGCAGGTGCGGAAGTAATCGCAAATTACCGCAAAAACAGCGACACCGTTTATAGTTTCCTGATGGATGAGGGCTATATAATCACTAAAAACCCAGCGGACAAGGTGAGTAAACAAGAATTATTAACTGCATATAATAAATATTGCCAAGATAACGGTAGACAGGCGGTAGGAGTTCGTCAGTTCAGAGACAGAATAGTAAAGCTTACAGGATACACAATACATAAGACTAGATTAAAAAATATTCTTGCGTCTTATTGTGAGGGATTAAAGCTAAGCGATGAATTTATACCAGTGAATGAGGGGCAAGCCATACCGTTTGAATAGTTCCAAAATACGAGTTGAAAATGGAACTAAAAACGGAACTTTTAAGCCGTTACAAGAAAAAATAGCTTTATAAAAAATTTATAATTATAATGACAGTTCCATTTTTAGGGGCAAAAGTTCCATAAAAGTTCCATTTTAAATAGGCATTTTGGAACTCTAAAATCTAGCATTTAAGCCACTTACAGGGAAATA
>NZ_GL622296.1:1049748-1102150 GCF_000185385.1 Lachnoanaerobaculum saburreum DSM 3986 | reverse complement strand
TTTATATTATAAAAAATAAATAATAAAAAAGAGTATATAAATATATATATATAAGTGAGTTGCAAAAAATTAGAACTTTCGGAACTATCGCAAAAATGTGAATTATTGCCCTATAAAAAGCCGTGGAATTTGTAGAAGAGTAGAGCGGGCTATTTTTTCTTTGTAACGGCAGATAAGAGAAAGGAATTAAAAAATGAACATAGAAGATGTAAAAGATAGATTAAAATGTATTGATGACAATTTAAATATATTGTACGAGTTGATAAGTGATACACCGATACAACGCTATTTCTTAAATGATATTAAGGGCGAGGGCTTTAAGTCGGCAAAGGCCTATTACTTTATGCTTGAGGACTATATAAGCAGAGTAATAGAAAACATAGATATGCTTAAGGAGCAGATAGAACAGCAATAAAAAAGGGAGCGGCATTTTACCGCATCCCCCTGTAACCGCCTATAAAAGGTTATCGCGCTCTATTTTTTCATCTGCTGCATTTTCATCTACCGGCAAGAAGTCAACTAATAGTTTACAGCCTACAGCTGATAACAGTTTTTGCATATCATCAAAGCTAAAATTTTGCTTATTAAGAATTTTAGTTAATGCTTGCGGTGTGATGTTCAGTCTTTGAGCGACTTCCCTCTGGTTAGTTTGGTTTTCAAGAAGTAATTTTTTGAACTCTATTATAAGTTGTTCTCTTGATTGATATATCATTCTTTGTAACGCTCCAATCTTTAAAATAAGAACATTATAATACAAAAAAGGTTATTATTCAATATATAAAGGTTATATCTAAGAAGAAAATAGATATAAATAATATATTTTATAATACAAAAAGGTTGACAAATAACCTAAAAAGGGTTATAATACTCTTACATTAAAGAAAGGAGTATTAAAAAAATGAAAGGGCAGCAGATAACAAATATAAGGAAAGCGGTTTGTATAATGGCTAATGAATTAAAAAAGTTAGGTTATTCATTATCTGCTGCATTCAAAAAGGCATGGAGCAGGATTAAAAACAGTATGACCGTAAGAGCTACCGGCGTAAGCTTTGGGAATAGACAAGAGATTTTACAGTTCATAGCAAAGTTTAAGCGTGAGGACCTGTATATAACACTTGAGAGGGAGCAGGCTAATATTATTGATTGTAACGCTATAAAAATCATAGTCCATATTAAGCCGTTACAGAAAAAAGCTTTTATAGGCTATATCCCTAAGGGGCTAAGCAATGAATTAGCAAAGGTTATAGATAAAGGGTTAAGCGTTAAAGCCGATTTGTTAGGGGTTATCGGTGGTTATGCATATAAAGAGAATTATGGGGCATTATTAAACATAGCAATATAAGAAAGGTATTACATTATGACAAGAGAACAGGCCTATAAGAGGTGGCGAGCAATAACCACCGTAAAGAACAATATAGATAAGCTTGAGGATGATTATGTGTTTTTCATAGCCGATAAGGTTTTAGAACTGATGTTCGAACAAGAAAGCATTATCAAATATGCATTTGAACATAAAGATAAGATACTAAGGGAAATGAGAGGATCCGGAGCATGACAAGAGAACAGGCCTATGAGCTGATAATAGAGCGATTATATAAGCTTGAAACACATTGGTTATATTTTATAGTTGCTTTGATACTGGATAAGGAAAAAGAGGAGAAAAAAGGATGATAAACGCTAATGAGATAAAGGCCGACCAAATAAAGGAACTTATAGGGTTAAACCTTGAGCCGTTACAATATGATGATTACAGGTTTTTGAAATCACTCAATAACATAATCATTGAATATGTAAATGCTAAGTATAAGGAGGATTTAGAATAATATGAGTAAAAAAACATTAATCAAATTAATAGAAAATTGGATTCGACAGATGGACGTTAGAGGATTGAAGTTTATATATGCGTTCGCAATAAATTATTCAGGCAGAGAAACAAAGGAGAATTTAGAATAATGGATACAATGCAGAACATAAAAAGAGGTGGCAAGAATTTAAGTTTTAGAAATAGTACACACGAATATGGCTGTAAAGAAGAAGCGATATTATACGGAGTAAAGCAAAACGAAATACTTTTTCAACATTCAATGATGAGCAAGGGAAGAAACAGAAAGAAAAGAGGCAAGAAATGAATAGAACCGCAGAACTTGACACACTGGCATTAGATAACTGTTTTGTAGGCATAGAAGAAGAGTATAAAAAGGTTAACAGTTTATACAGCTATGGCTTCACTAGAGATTTTTTTGATGATAAAGTTTATAAAGAATATTGCAAAGGCTATTATGATATAGCAAAAGACCACTATAATATATTTAGGTGATGAGTTACAACGCTTAGGACAAGCCATAACAGGCCTTAAAGAATATTTAGCCAAAGCCAAAAAGGCGGATGCCTCTAACTGGTTTGATAACTGATTACCGGGTGGCCTGCATATAAAAACAATATACGCCTTCGACAAGCAAAGAGAAGTATTCCATTAAGTGGGGTACTTCTTTTTTTTTAGTACCATTTATGCAGCAGATCGGAACTTGCTCTAATTTGAGCAGGTTCAAGGAATGCGTAAACAATCCTTACGCATAAAGTGCGTAACACATCCTTACACCCTTATTTTATACCTGCCCTAATCATTCCTTAGGCCTGGCAGAGTTTAGCTCTATTTTGAGCCGATGTATAAAACAGCTGTAAACCGCCTTATTTTCCTTTGTAACGGCTTTTAATTCCTACCCTAAGAAATATACGTCAAAGCAATAAAAACGATAAATGGGCTATATACCGTTAAAATTAAAGGTATTATATACATCCGCCGCAGTCTGCCGCAATCTAAATCTAATACAGGTTGCGGAAATTTACGCAAGCCGTTCACTTAAATGTTTAAAAAGGTTGAAAATCTGAAAAAACTTGATATTCAAATCCTATTATTAAAAAAATTAGCAAAACTCAACTTTTTTTCTTGTAACGGTGTAAATACAAAACCTAATAAAACCTAAGTTTATTTTAATTAGCAGAGGACGAGCAGAGGAAATATCACAAATGAAGCAAGAACGAAGCAAGGAAACGAACAACGGGGATTTACTACAAACTACTACTTTTATACTTTTTTGTCGGAAAGTCTAAGGACGTTACAAAAAAAATAAGGGCGTGGCGACTTCCTACCGGCTTAAAAGCTTTCAAGGGGAAATCGTACGCCCTATAGGTATACTATAGCAGGAAATTATAATATAATCAAAGCATTATTATTTTAGGAGGTTACACATGCGGAAAAAATGGCCGACCTATGAGTATCCGGCTGTAAAGCTTAAAAGGCGTATACTGGGCGAGTATTTAGAAGTTAAAAAAGACTATGACAATTTAAAGGCTTCTTATGATGCAGAGAATGCAAATACTCTTTATGATCTGCATTCTATAAGGTCCGACACTGTAAAGGCCAATGACGGAGAGCATACGGACATATCGGACAAATTGGCAAAGTTAGAACAAGTTAAGGAACGGCAAAAGGTTCTTTTAGATTTATGTATGAGTCGCACGGAATGGCCACGCGAGAGAGTAGAAAATTATATACAAAACAATATCCCGTCTTTCATAGAGCTATCAAAGTATAGCCATTTTAAAATATGGCAGGACTGCCCAAAGGAGCAGTTACAAAAAGCCCTAAGATTAAAATACCTAGACGGTAAGGACGATATAGAGACTGCAAGGCTTATAAATATGAGCAGGTCTGACCTTGAAAGCCTGCTAAATAAGTATACTGAAGATTGATAATAAAATGATAACTAAATAATAAAAAATACAGCCTAAAAATAAAATATAAGTATATTAAAGGCTATTTAACAGTATAAAAAATATAAAAAAATAGGTGTATAAAATCTGCCAGATAATCCGTGATAAAGCCGTAATCATTGGTAAAATGCTCCGGACGGAACTTCGGAATCTCCCAGCCTGGAATGTAGCAATGCAGACGGTCAAGAAAGGCGGTGTCCGTTCCCATCTCCGGCGGGAACGGGTCAAACAGAGAGGAAGTCTTAAGCAACACATCCACGCTCTGATTGATGTTTCCTACAAAGACCATAGAAGCCGATGCTGCCTTTTCCTCTTTGCCGCGGGCAAAGGAGCCGGAAGCCATATAGTCTTTCATAATTTGAATGCCGTCTTTGTCCTTAAACTTGATTCCGGCAACCTCATCAAAGGCAACGCAGTCCCATAAGCCTACCAACCCTACGGTTTTGCGTCCCATATTGTAAAACAGATTTGCAACGGTCGTCTGACCCCCGGATACCAGGATACTGTTCGGGCTGATTTCTTTATAGATATGGGACTTGCCTGTGCTGCGCGGCCCCAACTCACAGAGATTGAAGTTGTTCTCCACCAACGGCAGCATACGCGCAAGCAGCAGCCATTTTTCCCGATTGTTCAACTGTTCCGGCTCATATCCGCAGGAACGCAACATAACATCCATCCACTCTTCCTGTGTGAATGCCTTGCGTCCCTCTCGAACTTCTTCAATGTCGATATGGGGCATCTGAATCGGAGTCAGCTTATGGATGCTGATGGGAGAGATATCCTTCTGCTTTTTCTGTTTAGAAGAAATCGGCTGTCCATCTATATCCGTGATTCCAAAGCTGCTGTCTCCCTCGGATTCATATTCCAGCTGCACGATGCACCAGATACCGCCGCAAAGCAGCCGGTCATATTTTTCCGGATAATCATCCGTAATCGGCACATTGGTGAGACCAAGGTTAGAGAACTCTGCAAAAAAGCAATCCTTTTTGATGTCCAGATGCACGGTCACCATATCAATAATGGTATGGCTCCCGTTCTTGCGCAGCTGGGAGAGAATTTTCTGAGCCTCATCCGGGCGGACAAAATTGTCTGCCAGAATGCGTTTCACATTCTGAACGCCCTGCTCAATGATTGTCTCATCGTCTGAACTACAATACTGACCCAGCAGGAACTCCAGCACATAGACCGGAACATTCGCTCCTTCTTTTATTTTCTTTGTCAGGTCTTTGCGGACGATCCGACCGTCAAAGTTGCTGCGCAGCTTCTGACGCAGTTCTTCACGGGTATCGTCTGCCGCCATATCCATCATTTCCATACGGAATTCCTGCCTCCTCTATATCAGAATCCGAATCCAAAGTCATCTGCAAAGGCAATGTCCATGATGACAGGCTGCCTCCACTGCTCCAGACCGCTTTCTTCGTCGTAAACCACAAGGTAATACTGCTTGTCCTTGTCGTATTTCTTATTCTTGAATGTGAACCGCATCCGGAAGATACGCTTCTGCGCATTTTCTTCCCGGCTATCCGCCACATAACTGTTTTCGTTCGAGATTTTCTCATTGTCCTCCGAGATAAAGAAAATGCGGTATTTTGCAGCTTTTACAGTATCGCTAACGGCGTCCGGCTGAATAAAGTCCATGGACGTGATCAGGTTCGTAATCTTATGGACAATGCTGACCAGAGCAATCTCTGCATTCTTTGTTTCCATGTGACCGCGCTCCATCTTAAACTCCAGCACCGGCACCAGCATTTCCTGCGGTGAGGAACCGCCATGCACATAGTTAGCACCGCCTCCGGCCACCTTAAAGACATTGCTGCTGACTGGATAGGACACCACCTTGCTGTCCTCGTTTCCCAGAACACGTCCCATGCTCATATGGTCGATGCCGTCATCTTCCAGTGCCGCCTTGGACACAATAAATCTGCGATTGACAAATGCTTTTTCTGCGCTTTTCCCGGAAATTTTGTCACTTTCTGTCAGTTTATCACGATTGTAAATAAAGCCATGATCGGCAGTGACGATAAAATGATAGGTGTTGCCGCTGACGGAGACTCGATGGATCAAATCCATGATTTCCTGAACGGCTTCCTCGCACGCATTAAACACCTCGTCCTCGGTGTTTGCCTTGTCTCCGCGCGCGTCAATCTGATTATGATATACATAGATAATCTGACGTCTTGTCAGCACATCTCGCAGCTCTGCCACTTTCAGGTTTTTGATATCATCAAACTGCACACAGACACTATCCGGGTTATAGTTTTGCAGCACCTGCTGCCGACCTGCCAGGTTATCGCAAAGAATACCATCTGCCAGCACCTGAAAATCATCCGTCATCTCCAGTGTCTTATGCGGTAAAACTGCTGCCATGCCGAGCCTTGTATAAGACGGCAGGACACTCAGCTGTACAGAAAGTTTTGCCGTGCATTTCGGGTCATCCTGCATTCGGGCAAACAATTCCTGTCCAACTTCGTAACGCATGGCATCCGAAATGATGACCACTGTGCGTTCTTTTGTATATCGCAGGTTTGTATTGTAAAACTCCCGCTGCAACGGAATTGCAGAAAATGCGCCGTCTGTCTGGATTCCGGCATTCCAAGCAGGGAGCAGACATGCCAGATATTCGTTCGTGTAGATATTTTCCACCAGTTCCCGAAGCGACTCAAAACTTTCCGTACTCTCCAGCTGGTCATAATAATAGTAGAATTTCCGATACTGCTGATCCATATTGTAATCCGCAGCAAGATATCGGTCGATAATTGGCTTTAAGCCATCTGCGGCATGGTAATCCGCTTCCTTCACCATGCTGTACGCACTGGAAAGCAACTGATATGTCTTCCCGGTCTTTCTTCCAAAGTGCATTTTAGCCCGTTTTTCACAGAGTTCCGGAATGGTAAATCCGTTTACGATTGCACCGATATCTTCCGAAACAAGTCTGCCAATGAGCCACTTTACCAGAACCTGATCCACAGCAAGGAAAGTATCGCACTCCATCAAATCGTCCACTCGCATTCCTGCAAATGCCGAAAAAACATTCAGCCCTTTGGCAACGTGTGCCGACAGAGCGTCGTATTTGTCCCTGTACAGAACGCTGTTCATCAGGCTATCAAGGAATGCGATAATATTGCCTGACTTGTAGGAGACAAAGCTCTTCCATGCTGCCGGAAGCTCTGCCTGCACATATCGCCCAGTATAAGTAACGAACAATGTTACCAAAAGCCGTTCCAAACTCGGTTTTGTATCGGTGTATCCGAAATGCTGCTCACAGAGCTGCCAGAATGCAGACAGCAGGTCGTATTTTTCAAACTCCTGCAAGAAAGCATTGTCCACCAGCTCGCCATCCGTCAACACGATGCGCACGACTTCCTCAAAAGAGCAGGTACGCGCCTTGCAGACTGCACTTAGCAGACCGACAAGGATATTTTCTTCATTGAAGTTTTCGATTTCCAAATCATAGAACCGCTGAGTGCGCTCTTTGTTGGCGAAAAACTTGATGTGCTTCTCAATAACCGGCTTGTACTTTTCCTCGATACCCAGGTCAACAGACAGCAAGGAGGCTCGGTCGGCAAAGAACCGTCTGGAATAAGCACAAGTGTCTTCCAGATGGTTGTCCCTTACATCCGGCTTCAGAAACGGTGCATAGATCAGATAATTCGTGGTCTTATCCACACGCTCCAGAAAATACTTTGTATAGAACTGGTTATCCGGCTGGAGATGGTAGATCTTCGCATTCTGAAGCTCCACTGTCTCCATATCCTCGGCAAATTCTGCCTTGTCATCGTACCAGAAAACCAGTTTCCGGGTCTCCCCGGTAAATTCCGCATTCAGGCGGTCTATAATTTGTTTCAGGTTCAATTCTGCCATATCAATTTCCTTTACTTGATAGATTCCGCCCTTTGGAGAATATCATACAGGCAGTTACGCCTTGATCCGTTTGTTGCCTGTGATGCTACTAATATAATCGTCAATATCCTGCACGATGCAATGATCCCCCATTGTGTGCAGTGATTCAAAATACTTTATGATATACCCATAGATGCCATACTCTTCAAAGGTCTTTGCCACATCCGCACCGGAAAGCCCTTTGAAATGACGGTACCGCTCCATGCAATAAATCAAAAAATTGGATTCTTTGCTCATCTCTCACGCCTCCTCCGGGTAATCATAGGAGCCTGTTAGAAGTTCATCTTGATACATGGTATACAGCGTCATCGGGCTGTAGTGCCACAATTTTGATTTTTCATCCGAAAGTTCCTGATAGAGCTTGGACTGATAAAAGCGGGAAATCGCTTTTTCATCATCCACATTGCTGTTTTTTGTAATCTGTTCGATGATGGGCGGCACAATGATTGCAAGCATTGCGCTGAACTGATCTTCGTTCATACAAGCTCCCTCCCTTCAAAATACAAGTATTGCAGAGACTTCTCAGTTGCAAACACCAGCTGGTTGAACAATTTCCGAATCCTGAGTGCCGCCAGTGTTTGTTCCTTATCCAACACTCCGGTCGTATACAGGGTAATGGTGCGGTACACATCATCATTTGCCACAGCACCATAAATCAGGTCATGCTGCTTTCCCTGATAGGTTCCCTGACGGTTCTCAGCTACAAAATCCAGCCATGCTTCATCTGGGCTGTCAAAGCGCAACAAACTGCACTCCTTGAAAGCCACAGCTTCCTCTACGGAATAAATATTCAGCGTAGCAGCTCCTGTTTTGCGGCGGTCAGTGACCTTTTGAGCAAAGTTCACTGCCTGATCGCGGTTGGTGGTGGTATAAAATCCAAAACCGAAGTCCAGATAGCGATTTTGCCGGATAAATTTCGGTTGTTTTACGATAACATTGCTTCCATGGTACAAAATCATTGCAAACGCCTCCTGTTCCTCTTATTTCTTCTCTTTCACCATAATATTCTTGCTGTCTGCCAGAACCTCATAGAACTTGCCGTCCTGCGCAGTCTGGAGCTTGCGGTAGTTGACCTTTACGCCGTCATCGAGGTCAAGCTCGATGCGAGAAAGTGCCAGATGGCTGATCTTCTCATCGTATTCCCGACATTCCTTCAGCTGCTTGGCGAGTTTATCCTTACGCTTCCCGGCTGCTGCCACCTCACGGGCATTCTCGCTGTGATCCATCATATCCTGCATCCGGTTGATCTCGGATTCATATACGCGCTGCATCTTGTGCAGGTAGTCGATACGCAGGTTGCCGATGGTATCCGGCGTATAGCGGTGCAGGTAAACCAGTGCCTTAAAGCCGTTCTGCTTGCCGCTGTCAAACAGCCAGTAGATCGGACGCTTGCCGGAACCGGTAACAGAATAGGTCTGGCAGTGATCCTTGAAGAAATCGTTCAGGAAGTAATTACGGATGATCTCTCGGCTGGTGCTGCCCTTATTGGCGAGGGCTTTTGCGATATAATCGAGGTTTGCTTCCAGTGTATCGGCGCCGTAAACCGCTTTCAGCCATGCACACAGGCGCGATACGATATCATCGTCCAGATATTCTTCATCGGTGATAGGGATAACATTGTCGGCATCTGGGATAAAGCTCTGATATTTGCTGCTATCCCACTCGCCGCCTGCATAGGCCAGTCCTTCCACATCCAGCGAGTAACGGCCAAACATACAGCCCACCGAGAAGCTTAGCAGGCTCTTGATGTCCCGCTGCAAGTCAGCCTTGCGCACGGTCACATCTTTCTCTTCCACTTCCGGGTTCAGCTCGTCTTGCAAGCCGTAAATGTCAATAAAAATGCGATTCAGCTCTTCTTCGTTGGCTTTCAACTTTTCAAAACGCTCCTTGCACTGTCCCTGCCACAATAAATAGCAAATTTCCAGCGGGCAGCTCACTTCTGGCTTGTAGCCATAAAAGTAATCCATAGCAGCGGCCGTAGCCGTAGCATCCCATAAACCTTTGCTCATGTTCACAAGGGGGTGTACCTTAAAGTCCCAGCTTGTTTCAAAAGAATCCCAATCTTGGCGACAAATTCTTTCATTCTCATTTCCGAGGTTTTGATTTGTTGATGTGTTCCAGTTTTCTTTGTATGGTAATTTCAAAACATCAGCCACAGTGAGACTCGCCGTGGGATTTAATACCCCCAGAATATACTCAACAGGCTTTGAGTTCAAATACGCTAAATATCCTGTTAACTCCGCTCCTTGAATATGAAAAATCGTTGGAGCAGATGAACTCCAAAAATAGTTCGATGGCTTTCTTCGGAACGACGGCTTAGACGTAGTTATCGTCGCCCATGTAATACCTTCTTTTTCCCAAAACTCTTTATTTCCAACGCCACCATTATCTTTATAATATCTTTGGCTTTCTTCTGTCCAGTTAATAAGCCTCACTTCATTGCCCACATATTTCCTTCCATCTCCTCCTTTACAATAGGGATGCCAATGTGTTGATTTACATATCGGCTCCCACCAAAGCCTTAAATAAAGTTCATCATTACAGGATTTGAATCTTCCAGCAGATAAGAACTTCCCCTCTAACTTTTCTTCTGCCATCAATTTAAAAACAGCTTGTGCAACCCAATAGGCTAGTGGACTACCCGGAATCTTCGCAAAATCATCCTGATTTGCGGTATAGCGGTTTTGCCCTGCAAGGAACATCTCCTCTTTTCCATGCTGGGAGGTCGGCTCAATCAGGCGGCAATAGGTGCCCTTATATCCCTCCACATGGTTTGCACAGCGCACAAACGCGGTGGTCTGCACCACCTCACCGCCGATTTCTTCAAAGGCTCTTGCGCCCAGATGCGCCATATTGACGGTCTCGCTCAGCATCATCTTTTCACGCAGCTTCTCAAAGCTGGAAAGGAACATCCAGCTATGCTGGGTAATCATTGCCTGAAAACCATTGACTAAGGTCATCTGGTGGCAACGCTCAATAAACACAGCGAACAAATCAGCTTTGCTGTCCGGATAATTTTTCTTTACAAAATTGTTGACCTTTGCGCTCAGGTTACTGGTTCCGGCATACGGCGGATTCGTACAAGTCACCCAATACTTCCGCGCCATCGTCTCGCCAATATCAATAAGCCGATTCAGCTGTTCGGCGGTTTCTTCCACGCCTACGCTGTCCATGCTGATCTGCCCTGCGGTATCTTCTGCTGCCACAAATTGGCGCAGCAATTCCCAGTTATAGTTCTCCACATTCAGGATTGAGCCGTATTCCTTGGCATCCGTCAGGGTGTCCAGCAGGCCTTCCATCTGCATCTTAGCGGCGTTCTTCTCGATATCGTCCATCCCTGCACCGAAATATTTCAGGTGCAAACGGTTGATGCTGTTGCTCTCCTGAATGG
Organism: Lachnoanaerobaculum saburreum DSM 3986; assembly: GCF_000185385.1. Taxonomy (GTDB): domain Bacteria; phylum Bacillota; class Clostridia; order Lachnospirales; family Lachnospiraceae; genus Lachnoanaerobaculum; species Lachnoanaerobaculum saburreum. The sequence continues at coordinate 1,091,085 of NZ_GL622296.1, read as the reverse complement.
CATAGACATGACAGGTGTTCTCGCCGTTTAAGATACGGCGGTTGTACTGTCTGGCTTTCATCATCACAGCAAAGTACGCCAGCTGATAGGCGCGGTCATCAATGTCCAAACCGTAAATATTATGTTCCAGAATGCTCTTTGCAGCATCACGCTGGCTGTAACTGGCACTCTCGTAAATCTGCATCAGCACATCAAAGGCGTATACGAGGATATGGCCAGAACCCATGCAGGGGTCGATGAGCTTTATATCCTCCGGGTTCAGGGCGGAATATTCTTTACAAATTTCCGAAAGTTTCACCTGCACTTCCGGCTCCTGCTGTGCCTCTTCCAGATAGTATTTCCAGTTTTCTTTCAGGCCGCAGTCCGGGTGTCCTTCCACCCACAGACGGCCCAGGTTGTTCTCCACCATGTAGCGGACGATCCAGTCTGGGGTGAACAGCTGGGTTACAGCAGGGATTTCCTCTTTGGTGATCTTGCCGTTCTTGGCAAATGCAGCGGCCTTCGGCTCGGTATTGTAATACTGGTACAGCCAGCCGATGATCTCTACCTGACCACCGCGCTCGATGTTGAAGTCATCCTCCGGGATATCGTGGATCAGGTGATAGACTACACCATCTTGGTCAATGACGGACAGGCTGAGCAACAGCTCGGTGTAGTTCTTCGTCTTTTCAAACAGAGCAGGCAGAATTTCGTTCAGTGCGTTGCACTGTTTCAGGAACAGGATGCGGAACACCTCATCCAGCTTGTTGTCCTGTTTCCACTTAAAAATCTGAGCCTCTTCCTCCGCAGTGAAGGGCAGCTCTGCGTCAAACGGTGTTGTAACCAAATCCGGCTCCAGCTTACCACTCTCGGAAGATAGCACTCGGATATGGGAAGGCAGATAGTCGTTGACCTCCATGAAACGGATCGCGATCAAGCGGTTAAACCATGTATAGGCAACCTCCTTGATCACATACTGATATGCGGTTTTGTAGTCGGTATCCTTTTCCTTCTGCTGAATAACCTCTATCAGCTTGTCACGCTTACGCACGGCCTCGCCGGAAATCGAATACGGTTTTGCAGTGCCGATATCGAAGAACTGGGTGTCGCCGAAGCTCTGCGGCAGCGGCTTTGCAATGCCGTCCTCCATAATACCGATCAGTCGGGCATCATAGCTAACATCTGCAATCAACTTATTCCGCGCCCAGATCGCAAAATTTTTTATGGCTGTCTTGTTCATGGAGCCAATCCTCCTGTCATTTATAGTTCAATGTTGACGATTGTATCTTCGTCCATCTCTTTCAGCAGGTTTTCACGCAATGCAGCAAGGTATTTATCAACATCATCCTTGCTCTCCAGTCGCCACGATGCAGTCTTGGCAACCGTTTTGATGGAAACATTCTTCGTGGTGCGCACCTTATATACCGGCTGCGGTTCCGCGACCTTTTCTGCCGGTTTCACGGTCTCGCCGCGTTTTTTCGCCTCTTCTTCCTGGCGCCTCTGCTCTGCTTCGGCCTTTGCCGCTGCTTCTTTTGCAAGGCGGTTATCTTCTGCCGTCATCTCATTGAGCAGTCGCAGTTTCAAGGCCTCCGCCTTATCTGCAAAACTACGCAGCGTAGAGACATTGTTGCAGTTCTCTGCACCGTCCATAATCTCCTTAAACAGCTCCAGATAGCGGTTGAACTTTGTATCCTTATAAGGCTTGGTGTTCAGCACTTCAAAGACACGGTTCCGATCCTGACCTATGGAATCCTTGACCGGCTCTGCCTGCTCTTCCAGAATACGCATATAGCAGTTCATAAACTTTTCGCGCAGTTCCGGTAGCTTCGGAATTTCCTTGTAGGGCTTCGCCATCCGGACGATGGTGCGCATTTTGGCCACCACATCTTCCAGTTCCGCATCCACGATGTAGGTCTTACTGTCTTCGTAGATATTCAGCATATCCAACGCACGGGTGAAGATGGGCAGCTGTTCACTGTCAAAAAAATTGAGGATAGGCTCATAGTCCTCGCCAAAATCCATCAGATCGTCCTGCTCGTCAAATACGGTCTTAAAGAATTCCAGCGGTGCCTGAATCTGCACCAGGGCGAAAATCCGCTTCTTGCCCTTTTCCAGAAGTTCTTTTCCGGGATAGGCATAATTCTCATATTTCGGTTCCAGCCGCTCGATCTCGGTGATCCGATTCTCACAATAGTGCTGGAAGTTCTTCATGATGGTATCTTCGTCATCGGCAGGCGGCGTCATCTTGAACAGCTCTTTCATCACGGTGCGAACGGCCTTTTTCTGGTTTTCCGGCACACGGACGCGCACTTCCGTCAGCAGTTTATCCACAAACTGCTTCTTTGTGATGTATCCGATGATTTCTTCTTCGGAACGGTTGTTCAGATTGACGCTCTCACCGCTGACCGCAAAGGACAGATCTCCACGCTTAAAGAGCCGTGCCACCAACCAATGGATGTCATCTTCCACAAAGCCATAGGGTGCTTTCATAAAGCGATCCTTGATGGTTTTCATAGAAGTTTTCATGTGCATCCGGGAATTGCTTGCCACAAATTGCAGCACATCATCCAATGCGTGGACATTGGATTCTCCGGTATCTCCCAGTGCCAGCGACAGCTGGTTGCTGGTCTTGAACATCTTCCGGATGTCTGCTTCGCCCATCGCTGCGTCAATGTAGGACAGCTTGTGGTAAACCGTCTGCACCAGTCGGCCGATAGCCTCGTTGATACGGCTGGTCACTTCCTTACCGGAAGTGTGCAGCACATCGCCATTGACATAGATGGTAGCCTCTTTCAGAGCTTCCGTCAGGTAAAGCTTGGCGTTACCGTTGCGTTCCCGCATCTCCACGCGCTTTGCTTCCTTAATGGTCTCATACTTGGCAAGCTGCACAGAAGTATTCTTGCGCAGGAACCGCTCAATTTTCAAGTATGCCCGCATTTCCGTCAGGAACGCATCATCATTCGGCAGAACCACAAGGACTTCCTTGCCCTGGCCGGAGAGCAGGCACAGCGTACCATCATCGGTGCCGCCCTCATACCACGGGGTCAACACACGGAGGCCGATATCGTAATTCTGGTTTGCCTTATAGGGGCGGTCATCCACTGTCTGATTGAAGGAGAACGCATATCGTCCACCAAAGCTGGGGTAATGATACTTCTTGCTGGAGAAAATGTCCTCATAGATCATCTCCGCAATCTTCGTGATGACCTCCGGCATCTCCACATTTTCTTTTTCGATTTCGTTGTTGATTTCCTGTTCCTCATCGGTCAGGAATACATAGATGGAGCCATTCTTCTGGATCAGCATCTGGCGCATCAGCACTTTCAGTGCATCTTCCACCTGTGCTTTCAAAGAGATGCGATCATCGTCAATGCTGGTAATCATCAGGCTGACGATGTTGTCCACGCTGGCTTCGATCTCCAGAACATATTTAATCAGGAAAAGGGTCTTCAACACATTGATCGCAAAGACATCTTTTTCCTTCTTTTCCGGGTTGATGTAGCTGTTGTCATAAGCACGAATGATCACGCTGCTGTGGCTGTGGTCGAGGAAGTTCTCCAAAGCATCATAGAACCGATAGAACGGCACGATTGCCCCCATCTCATCGTCCATCAGCTGCATGGCAGACTCTTTGAACAGCGCCAGCATGGAACGCTCACCCTCGGACAGGTGCTTACCGGATGCACCGTGGGTACGAATGCTGGTCAGCACGCTGGCAAGCAAATTAAACTGGTAGGGAACAAACGGGTAAACCTCTGCAAAATCTTCCGCATTGGCGTACAGTTTTTTCTCCACACCGTCGTTGAAGACAATCAGATTTTTGATGATGGTTGCTTTCTGGTCATAGAGCAGACGCAGGCTCTGTGCTGCGGTCTCAGTCTTATCCAGAATACGCTTTTTGATAACAGCGTCCACATTGGCAGAGGACAAAGAAAGACGGGTATCGAAACGTCCCTGAATCTTGGAGAAGTCGTTACCCTTCACTTTGGTAATGGAGTCGATATCCTGCTGGCTCGTTACGATTACCCAAGCCTTACCCATGCATTCCTTGCCCAGTTCTTCCGTCACTGTCTGAAGGTTCAGCATCAGCTTGGAATCATCACCAATGTACTGACCGATCTCATCCACAAGGAAAACAACATGGTGGTTGTTACCTTTTTTATCAATATAGGATTTCACACGCTTGGCAAAATCCTCAATGCTGATCTGGTAGCCCTCAGTTGCTTTCTCACACCAGTTACGGGCAGCTGATTCGCTCATGAAATCCATGTCAGAAAGAACATCGACAACGGAATCCTGAATGAAATCGAAGTCCTGACGAGAGCTTTCCCACGGATCGCCATGCTCTTCTTCAAACTTTTCCTTAAACTCTTCAAAACGACCTTCCTCGGAAAGCCTGCGCTCCAGGTCGGCAAGGTGCGGCATGGAACCGCAGAAGCCCTGCATCTCATTGAATACCTTCAGGAACACGTTCACAATGGCATCTTTGTTTTCCTTGCCATTGGAATCGCTTTTGGAATCAATGTTGAAAAGAATTATGTCCGATGGGGTGTTTGCTGCCAACTGCATATCTGCCAGCACCATCTGATTGGTAATCTTCTGATCCTCAATGAAGTAGTCAATGGCATGTTTGTCTCCGACCTGTTTATTCTGAAGCAGATAGGACAGAATTTTCAGGAAATGAGATTTACCACTTCCAAAGAAGCCGGAAATCCAGACGCCCATTTTCGGTGTGGTTCCCTGAATACCTTTTTTATATGCTGCAAAGAAATCTGCAAAATGACGCTGAAGCTCACGGGTCACAACATACTCTTCCAGCTCCTGCGCCACATTCGTTTCTTCACCCTGACCGACAATGATAACACCCTGTATTTCACGGTCAATTTTCTTTCGGAACATGTCCTTGATCTGCATAACAGTTTCCTCCATCCATTACTTTACCAGTCGGAATGCCCGGTAATAGTTATCGTCTTTAATCTCATTGAACAGAATCAGCTCCTGTTCATTATAGGTTCCCGGAAAGAACATCACGATCGGGCAGCGCACAAATGCCTGGTGCAAGTTGTTAAGCACCTTGTGGGAGCGCAAAATCGGATAGCACTTGCCGATACCGGTTAGGAACACGACTGCATTCTCCGGCGTATGTTCTTTGATATATTGCACGATCAGGCTGTCATCGTCATTTACCTTCATGGAGTTGGTCACTGCCTTGACGATACGCTCGATTCCTCGCTTTTTTTCAAAGTCATAGCACTTTTCCATGAAGTTCTTCTTTTCCAAAAAGTCAATGATGATATCATACAGGTCAAAGACCACAAGCTCAAAATCATCATCGCCCCGGTCGTTCTTATTTTTCAGATACTCTACGCGCTCCCTAACTTCCAGTTCCTTTTCCGGTGGATAATCAAACACCCAATAGTTGACCTCATTTGCGCGGCCTGTTCCTTTTCGGAAAGACGGCTTATGGATTGCAAGCTCCATCTCATCCAGTCTTTGGCTTAGATGGCCCAGGCCACCTTCTCTTTCTCCTGCGGAGAAATTCACCTTGTCCATTTCATCTTACCCCCGTCAGTGTTTTTACCATGATGCCAAGATCATTGTCATAAAGCCAATGTTCAAATGCAATATCAAGAATTGGCTTCAGTATTTTTCTTGTGCTGTTTGCCCGGTTGCTTTCTAAAAGTCCTGCTTCATAAAGCTGTGTTTTATAGCAGGAACCGAGACGGCGCAGCGTATAGTCTTGAAGAGAAGCCACTTTCTCACTCTGTTCCTGCTTATTTTTGAAAAATATCCGGATATCTGCATCCGTCAGCTCATCGGAACCAAGAATCATTTTTTCCCGCACTACTTCATACACAAAATCAAAGAACAGCGTGTCATGCAAAAGAGCCGCAGTCAGCACAAATAATTTTTGTGTAGCAAGATCACTGCTCAAAAAGATTGGGTAAAAGCTTTCATCTAACGTCTTGATACGGGCTGTTACAGTAGAATAAATCTGCTGCGCTCGCAGTTTTGTCGGTGCGCCATAAATATTTGTCTCTTCATTCAACTTTTTAATGTCTACAAAGCTCTCACCCTCACTCAAAAGCTGCACGGTTTTCCGAAATTCCATGAACCAGAACGAAAATTTCACTGCTCCGGCACTATACGATTTTCTTTCCATCTTCGTCCTCTCCATTCCCGGATTTTGTTTTAATGTATCTGCCGCTTTTGATTCTGGCATCCTTCGGCTTTTCGGCGTTAATAGGAATGACCCACTGATGGCCTAAACGCTCGACACCATCAATTCGCCCTTCCGTGCATAATGTCTGTACTCTCCTTGTGCAGATGCCCCATTTTTCAGAAGCCTGCTTAATCGTCATGAAATCCATACGGAACCTCTTTTTCGATGTCTAAAGTCACTCGCAGCAAGTTAAAATTTCTCATTTATATTCTACTCCAAGAAACGAACAAAATCAATCAAAAGTTATGCCAAATATTGAGCGATTTTCTTGACACAAAAGCCCTGCTTGTTGTGGAAACTTCCCAATCTCCATAGAACGCTGCCTGCTGCATCGGGCTGTGCATCCGTTCCGGATGCTTTAACATAAGTTCCTGCCAAAGAAAAAATCGGAGTGAATCATTCCCCGGATTCTCAAAAAAACATTTACTTGTGCTTGCGGTCTCTACCGCGTCAATATTGTCACCAAGAAACAAAAACTCCCAACCATATTTTGCTTTCTGCCGCTCAATCATCTGCTTCACTTTTTCGCTGTTGTACCGGCGGCCGGCATTTTCCATTACGTCCGTAGTGATTACGAACATTATATGTTCCGGTACATCCTCCGGTCTTACATACTTATGAACATTTCCAATGTGATGAATCGCACCGCCGATAGCAGGATTCCGGAAGTTCCGGTCCGGCGGCACAGTGAATGCAGCCGTCCACACCGCCGCCGCCCAAAAGAGAAGTGTTGGCAGCATTGAGGATTGCATCAACGCTCATTTTTGTAATATCGTTTCTGATAATCTGCAACGGCATGAAGCATACCCCCATTCGTCAGATCAATGCCCTTGTCTGTTTAAATATCTATTAAAGTGTCTCATACATTGCTTTCAATTCTTCCAGAATCTTCTCCTTTGTTCTGCCAACCAATCCCAACTGTTTAATATCCACGTTTTCATTTTTCATACGCTGGACAAACTCTTGAATATCGGCATAAACTCCTTAGGGAGCCACTATCTTGGCGGTGGTATCAATCAACTCCGTCAGACGGAAAACATCATTCTTATGTTTCTTGATATTTTTGCTATCAACATGTTCTCCTGCGAACTTACGATCTGTCAAATCCATCCACGCTTTTGCCTTAAATGGAATCAAATATGCCGCATCCAAGACAGTCACTCCACCAACAGTGACTGTCCCTTGCTTCAAAAATTCGTAGTAATCATCGTCCAAAAGAATAGCAGACAGACTTGAAATATCTTCGTCCATCGGTAACGGTGTTAGCACTGCATCTTTCAGAAGTTGAATGGAATCCAGCTTTCGCGTGAAAAGTTCAATCATCGCAGGATACTGATTCGAGATTGGATAACTAAAACGATAAAACTGCGACACACCCGAACTTTTATTTCAATGTTCATATCCAGCCTGGTTTACATATTCCCAGAATTTCTTTACGAAATTCGCGTCAACTGCTTCTATAATCAGAACAAGGTCAATGTCCTTTGTTGCTCGGAAGTCCAGTCCTTCTTCCGTCATCAGAATGTCACACTCCGTTCCTCCAATGATGGCATATTGTTCTTCACTGCCCTTGAACCATTCCTTAAAGCTGTCAATTCCTGTAACCATCTATTTTCCTCCACAGTCCATTCAGCATTTCTTCCACTGCATCCTCCACTCGTTCATCTGCATCTTCTCTCAATGCCAATGCCAACGAAAGCTCGTCTACAGTATTTCGCATAGACAATTTTCGGGGATTGTATCTCCACATATCTACGGCCACTTGCACCTGCGAATTCTGCAAGCTATTGGTCATAACATCTTTCCATTGAGAAATTCTTTCTGCCGCGTAACATCTGACATTCGGTGCGTTCAACATGGAATACTCCGCCAATGCCGAATATCCGCTTTCCGGCAAGTCCGTTCTCACGAATTCTTTCGGAATATAAACCGTTCGTTTTATTGGGTTCAGTAACTTATCTCCTGCTTTTTGGAACAGTATTTTCGGAGAATCCTCAGATCGCATAATCCTCTGCACACCTACTTTCTTAATATGCAGCAATCCCATTTCTTCAAGTTGTCTCGATGCCCTTGATATAGAAGTAGGGGTCAGTTCCAAGTCCTTCGCAGCTTGACTTGCAGATAGTTCCTGTGCGCCTCCATAAATGAAATGCAGTAGAAGCATCTGCACCGATGGAAGTATTTCTTCCCGTGGCATTTTTTCCGCGCTGCACCGTTCCTGCAAATACACTGCCATAAAGGGCAAATAAATTTGCCTTCCATCTACAATAAATGGAATCTTTTCACGAATCAAATATTCTTTCTGGCGATGGCTAAGTTCTTTTAACACCAGCACAACAGGCAAATTATTATTTTTCTGTATCCGGGCAATATGCTTTTTCAGTACTTCAATCTGCTCCAGTTCCGTCTTAGGATAAAGAAAAATCATCTTCTGTTCATTCATAGACACCATCTGTAAGCGATACCTTGTGGCTATAAAATTGGGTAAGTGCTTAAAGTCCACATCCTCACAGGCCACCTTGACTCCAAGAACTTTATTGAGATATTCCATGTCATCACCTTTAATCTTAACTTTTTTTCTGTATTATAACTCTTTTTAAGTTAAGATATAATATTTGAGTTAAGATCAACAGGACAAACGCCTGAAATGTTATACTCCCCCTTTGGCAAAAATATCATTTTTTAATATGCTTATACACCATTTCCTGATAATATTTAATTTTCTGCTGCTCTTTTATCTATTGTTTTATTTGCATCTTCTTCAAATGTTACATCTAAATGCCAATGCATACTCTCCCCTTTTTCTACGTATAGTTTCTACTACTGCCGTTTACGTTCCCATGGCATCAATTGTTACTACTCTTGCCATTTCTTATAAATCTGTTGTAATATCTCCGGTTGTAGCATGCCAAAAACACGACATAATGTGTCGTGGGACGGAATACCATTCTCAAGTTTTATGTATCTTTTTAAATATTCTTCATTCTCAAATTTGTCTCGCCGGATTTTGGCGAAAAAATAGAGCCTCAACCCATTCTCGTTTTCAAAGAATGAACCAAGGCTCTATGTAAATCAGTCAAGTATTTGTTTGTACGTCGATGGCAAAATCGGACTTCATTTGCCCCTATTGTCCACAAGTAATTTGACCACTATAAACCCATAAATTTCCGTTCAAATTCCATCAAAACCGAACAGTCCGGACAGAATTTCGGCTATAGAAAAAGCCCAGAAAATAGCGTATTTCCGAGCTTTTTTAGCACTTTTAATTTGTAGATTATCGCTTGCTGAACTGTGGTGCTCTTCTTGCTGACTTAAGACCGTATTTCTTACGCTCTTTCATTCTCGGATCTCTTGTAAGGAATCCTGCTTTCTTTAAAGTCGGTCTATACTCCTCATCTGCATGAAGAAGCGCTCTTGATATACCATGTCTGATAGCGCCTGCCTGACCTGTGAACCCTCCGCCGCAAACATTTACAAGTACATCAAACTTATTTACATTGTCTGTAGCCACTAAAGGCTGACGAACAACAACCTTCAATGTCTCAAGACCGAAATACTCATCAATATCTCTTTTATTTATTGTTATCTTGCCTGTTCCCGGTACAAGATATACCCTGGCGATAGAACTTTTTCTTCTACCTGTTCCGTAAAACTTATCGTTAGTCATACCATTCTCCTTCTTAAAGATTATTAGCCTTTAATTTCCATTACTACCGGTTTCTGTGCCTGATGTCCATGACTTTCGCCTGCATAGACATGAAGTTTTCTGTACATATCTCTACCAAGTGGTCCTTTTGGAAGCATACCTTTGACGGCAAGCTCTACAACTCTCTCAGGCTTCTTTGCAAGAAGTTCACGAAGTGTTGTCTCTCTCATACCACCGACATACTCTGAATGGTTGTAATAAATCTTCTGATCTAACTTTTTACCTGTAACCTTTACCTGTGCCGCATTGATTACAATAACATAATCTCCACAATCAGCATGTGGTGTAAACTCAGGTTTATTCTTTCCTCTTAATACACTTGCAACTTCTGAAGCAAGTCGTCCCAATGTAGCTCCCTTTGCATCGACAACATACCATTTTCTGTCGATCTTATCCGGATTAGCCATAAAAGTTTTCATTGACTGACCTCCATTAATCTTTTAACTTCGCTTTATATGGATAAATGCTCTCCGGGGCATTGGAATAAGCATCAATCTCTAATGTCACAATTAATGATTATATTTAACTTACCTTTATTTGTCAATACCCTTATTTAACCAATTTCAGCCTTATTTGACCTGTTGCGACTCTCATTCCGGACTTACGATCAAAGAGTAATATATCATCTCCTGTAAAGTTTATATTCATATCTTCACCGATCCTGTAAGCGGTATTTCCGAATATTACACTTGTAAGCAAATAATCTCCAAGCCTCAGTTTTAAAGTACTCTCCATACCTGTAGGCATTGCACCGTAAATTGTAGTATGCAGACCTTCTTCACCTGTTATGCCTATGGCTTCAGGCCTTATAGCAAGTACAAAATCTTCATCTGTCACAACCTGCTCACTTTTTATACTGCTGTCCTCTTCTACAATTTTTGCAATATGATATTTAAATACCTCATCTTTGTTGGACTTCTCTACATAATGTTTGTCCTTCATAAGCTCTGCTTTTTGTTCTTTCTTTTTTTCCAGATCATAGTCTCTGCCTTGATGCCAATCTGAAATCTTAATATCCTCATTTGGAATAAAGTCTACATTTATGTTGTCAAATATCTTTAAACCAATACTTCCGTCAGCATTCTGATTTCCCTTAGCTTCTACAAAATTTATGGAAGGATTTCCGACAAAGTCCGCCACAAAGAGATTGTCAGGTCTTCTATAAATTTCAAGTGGTGGAGCGTACTGCTGTAATACACCGTTTTGTACCAGACATATCTTCGTTGCAAGTGTCATTGCCTCCATCTGGTCATGTGTAACATAAACGAAAGTACTACCTGTTTCCACATGAAGTCTTTGCAATTCATAACGCATCTCAAGCCTCAGCTTTGCATCCAAGTTTGAAAGCGGTTCATCCATAAACAATACCTGAGGTCTTGGTGCCAAAGTTCTTGCTATTGCCACCCTTTGCTGTTGACCTCCTGAAAGCTCCGCAGGATACCTGTCCATAAACATACCAATCTTTACTATTCCGGCTACATGTCTAAGTCTTGAATCCATTTCCTCATCTGTAAGCTTACGAACTTCCGTCACAACATTTCCGGCCTTTACAACCTCAAAATCTTTATTTAACTCTTCTCCCTTTGCCTTGTGATTATCTATAATCGCTGCAAGTTTTTTCTCATATTCATCTCTATGCTTTTTTGCAGCCTCATCAGGATTGTCACTTTCATGAATTTTTAACTCAAATACTGTTTTTGCACTGAATATTGATAACTCAAATGCATCTATAAGCTTCACATACGCTCTGTTACTATCAAGCTTACCGTTTTTATCATAACAATCCGTCACCTCGGTCTTTATTCTCTTACCGTTTTGCAATGCTCTTATAATATCTGAACATCTTTTTGCTTCCACGTCTACTACAGGAAGTTCTTCTTTGATGTTTTTCAAACCGAACATTATATTTTGATACACTGTCATATTTGGCCAAAGTGCATAGTTTTGGAACAAGAAGCCTACCTTTCTCTTATTCGGCGGTACATTAATTCCTTTATCACTGTCAAAAACAACATTATCACCTATAGTTATTCTTCCCTCTGTAGGAGTTTCAAGTCCTGCAATCATACGAAGAATAGTTGTCTTACCGCAACCGGACGGTCCAAGTAATGTTATAAATGAGTTATCAGGTATTTCAAGGCTTAAATTGTCAACACCAAAATAGTTTTTCCATCTTTTTGTAATATTTGTTAATGTAATTGCCGGCATATCAACCTCCTATTCCATTGTCAAGGCTTGAACCTGTAAGCTTGTCCGCCAATGTATTAAATATAAGTATAGTTACAATCAAAATAAGGTTTATAGCACTTGAAAATGCATACAGTCCCATCTCATCAAAGTAATCAAGTGTTGTTGAAAGTATAAATCCTTGGGTACAAAGTAATAGAAATAGTGACAACTCTCTCAAACAAGTCATAAACGGTAAACTGAAACCGCTTATTATGGAAGATTTCTGAATCGGAATTATTATCTTAACCATTCTCTTTATCCAACTTGCATTTTGAATTATTGCCGCCTCCTCAAGCTCATTGCTGATTTGTAACATGGAATTAAGTGAAGCTCTGCTTGCAAACGGTATATACTTTATGACACCGGCTATAATAAGAAGGTAGTAGGTATTAAAAAGATTTATATGCTCATTTGAAAACAGTATAAAGAATGCCGCACCCACTGCTATAGACGGCATCAAATAAGGTAAAAACGCCATATTGTTGACATAAGCAGCCCACCTTGAACGTCTGTTTTTTGCTACTGCATATCCAATCAATGTACCGACAGTTCCTGCAATGGCCGCACAGGCGAAAGCAAGTAATAATGTACCCCAAAATGCATGCCATATAGTGGGATTGTGTAGTATACCCTGCTGTCCATACAGACCGTTTTCAGTCAAATTCTCACTTGTAAGCCACCACTTTGTTGTCAGGTTTCTAAAATCACGTGTATACAAAAAGCTGTAATCTCCCGGATTCGGTAAGAAAGTCTCAAGTGCAAAGAGCATTATCGGCCAAATACTTGTTAAGAATGTCATTACAATATAAACTGTTCCGACTATATACTTTCCCGCCTTACCTATATTTATCTTTGAAAGCTGTCCTGACTTTCCTGTAACTGTTGTGTAGTTCTTTCGACTCTTAAGTGAGAGCTGATTCAGAGCCAAAATCATTATTCCAAATACCATCATAATGATTGCAAGTATACTTGCTTCACCTGTATACTTACTGTTTAAAGAAATATACTTTGTTGACAATGTGGTAAGTCCAAGATAATGTGGCACAGGATATGAGCCCATTGCAGAACCGAATACAAGCAAAATTGTATTCAGTATCGCAGGAGTTATCATAGGTAATGTAATCATTGTCATAATTTTCCACTTTGGAGTATCAAGTATTGTAGCCGCCTCTTCAAGATTTGCATCCATATTTTTGAAGATGCCTCCAATCATAATGTAGGCAAACGGTGCATAGTGAAGTCCAAGTACTACAGCACTCGGAAACAATCCCTGACACCACCACTTCGGAAAAGTCACACCTGTAAGTGAAGCTATAAGTCCGTCGGCAGTTCCAAGTACTGCATTTGAATTGAACATATTTTGCCATACAACCGCCAAGGTCCACTGCGGCATAATATATGGAAAGATAAATATTGAACTCAAATATTTTTTAAACTTCATATTGGTTCTGGTAACCAAAAATGCAAAAAAACCGCCATATAAGATGGATATAATGCAGGTAAATATTGCCAAAAACAATGTGTTTATAAGTGGCTTCCACAGATTGGACATTGCCAGTTTGCTTGTAAATAAATCTATATAGTTTACAACACTGTAGCCTGAAGCTTTTCCCGTCAAATGCTGGTCAATGGTTCCCGGATGTATCACCAGTGTATCCTTTACTATTGCCACAACCGGAGCAACAGTCGAAAATGTCAACATTATTCCAAAAATAAGTAAAATAATATTCTGTGGTTTGCCAAAAAATGTCCTGATTCTATTTTTTAGGATTCCCATAATATTCTCCTTAAAAGGGTGCTGCATATGCAGCACCCGAGCTCTTAGTTCTTATCAGAAGCTTTACTAAGCATTTCAATCCAGCTACCTACAGTAAATGAAACATCTGCACAATACTGTGGATCCTCTAATACAAGTTCACCCTCCTTTGTCCACCAGTCATAGCCTCTGTCATCTTTAGCCGGGAACTGATCCTCACCTGCTTCATTGTATCCGCCTTTTTGATGCTGATACTTTGCCTCTGTTGCTTCCATTACTTTAGGATTTGAAGAATATCCGCCCATGTCCTTTCCCCAAGCACTGAAACCGTCTTCTGTACAAGTCATGTATGCTATAAATGCACATGCCGTCCATGGAAGCGGGCTGTTCTTTGTAAGGAACAGATAGTGATCATATCCATAGCCGCCAATTCCTGTATAATCGTCCTGATATGCCGCAACTGTTATATTGTTTACTGAAACATTAGCCGATTCTTCTACAGAACGAAGTTTTGAATAAACCAGTAATCCTGACTGATCCTTTGCAGATGTATCTACAAGCGTATTGCAAATAGGACCGTCATCTGTCTCCTCTGTATAGTTTTCAACCCAGAGCTTAATCCATGCCAGAGCATACTTGCCGTTTTCAGACAGACCAAGATCCTTTGCATCAGACTCTACACCTTTAATAACAGGATCAAAATATGCTTTCTTGGTATCATCCAACTTATCATATGCTTCTTTTAACTTATCGGAGTACTCCTGTTTTGTCAGCATATATAAGAAGTTCTTTCCTACAAGTTCAGAATCAATATCCATAAACAGCGGATGTGAACCCTCATATACGAAATCCCAGCAGTTATTATATTTTGCATCGCCTGTGTTGTTGAACATAAATACTTTATTCAAAGTCTGAAGCGGTAAAAATCCCTTATAACTGTCTGCGCTTATACCTTTAGCCTCCGCCCAATCCTTCGGTATAAAGGTCTTCAGTATATTGGTATCTACCATCTTTGTCTGGATCTGATTACCGTCCTGAATAAGAGTCATTGCAAATGTACCGCTTGGCTTAAGCGAATCTGCACTAAGCTGTTCAAATATTTTATTGTTCTTTGGCTGCTGCCACTCAAACTCCATATTGTAATTCGGATCAATAGTCTTCAAATATGAAATAAAAAGCGGCAGTGCAGTCTTTCCACGGCTTGAGTTTCCAACCCCATAGAAAGTCTTACCGTTTGATTCTTCTATAGCCTTTTTTGCAAGCTCCTCAAGGCTCATCCCTTGAGCCTCCGCAATAATATTATCTACCTCACTCTTTTCAGTATTTGCCGCCTGTTTGGAGCCTGTCTCCTGTGACTGAGCGGTCGCAGTGTCACCTGTAGTCTTTGCGGTACCCGAACCACAAGCACCCAATGTTGCAACCAACATAGCTGATACAATTGCCAATGCCAAACCTCTTTTTTTCATCTTACCCTCCTCTGTTTCTGTCATTATTCAGTGCGTAATAAAATGTCATATTTATAGTAAAAGCAAAGCTTTATAAATTTTCACCTCCAAACAATCAAGACAACTTCACCTGTAAAAATATTTTTCATAGATCACGCTCACTGAAACTTTTATTCAATTATAATTTCATTAGGTATTTTTGTCAAGAAAATATATTTTATATTAAATTACTTGCTAATTTTACATCAAAATATATATTTATATTAAGTTTATTTTTTACAATAAAAAAGCATAATCCTTGTAAGACAAAGATTATGCCAAACTATCTACCTGTTCATCAATTTCCTTCATATTTTATGAGACTGTCTACATCATACTTTAAAAGCTTTTTTCTTCCTTTAAGCCCTTCAAGCTCCATTACAAATACAATCTTTACTATCCTGCCGCCAAGACCCTCCACAAGCTTTGCAATAGCCTCCGTTGTGCCGCCTGTAGCTATTAAATCATCAACTATAACCACTTTGTCTCCGGGTTTTATGGCATCCTTGTGAATTTCAATAGTTTCCTTGCCATACTCAAGGTCATAGTCTATGCTTACAGTCTCACATGGAAGTTTTCCTTTTTTTCTGACAGGGATAAATGCCTTATGCTCGGCGTAGGCTACCGGTACACCGAAGATAAAGCCTCTTGACTCCGGACCTACTATCATATCATAGTCAATTCCCTGTAACTTCTCTCTCAGCTCGTCAATGCTTAGACAAAGTCCGTCAGGATCCTGCAATATAGTGGTCACATCTCTGAATATAATTCCCGGCTCCGGAAAGTCAGGTATACTTCTTACATATTCCTTTAATTCCTTCATTTCACACACCAAAGCAACCCAAAATCTCTTGGGTCACCCTTTCTAAAATAATATAATTTCATATTTATAATGCCACAAATGTGTCTTTATTTGTAAATAGGATACTTATCCATAAGTCTTGTAACTTCAGTTCTTATCTCATCAGCCTTTGTATCAAAGTCATATGCTGTCATCTTAATAAGTCTTGCTACGGTCTTCATATCCTCTTCTACAAGTCCACGACTTGTAACCGCCGGAGTTCCTATTCTGACACCGCTTGTAGTAAACGGACTCTGAGGGTCATTTGGAACTGTGTTCTTATTCAAAGTTATATACACTTCATCACATTTGTTTTGAAGCTCTTTTCCTGTAATCCCGGTTCCTCTAAGGTCAAGAAGCATCAGATGATTATCTGTACCGCCTGTAAGAATATTGAAGCCTTCAGCTATAAGTGCATCAGCTAAAGCCTTGGCATTCTTTACCACCTGCTCCTGATACTTTTTAAACTCAGGCTTTAGAGCCTCACCAAAACAAACCGCCTTTGATGCTATTACATGTTCAAGCGGTCCGCCCTGTATTCCCGGAAAAACCGCCTTGTTGAAGTTAAACTTCTCAGCCGCTTCTTTATTTGCAAGGATAAGTCCGCCTCTGGGACCTCTAAGTGTTTTATGTGTTGTAGTGGTTACAACATCGGCTATTCCTATAGGTGACGGATGAAGTCCTGTAGCTACCAGTCCTGCAATATGAGCCATATCCACCATAAGATATGCACCAACCTTATCTGCAACCTCTCTAAATCTCTTAAAATCAATCACTCTGGCATATGCACTTGCACCTGCAATAATCATCTTAGGTTTATGCTCTATAGCTAATCTTTCAAGCTCATCATAGTCTATAAAACCTTCATCATTTACACCGTAAGGTACTATATTGAAGTACTTTCCTGAAAAGTTTACAGCTGAACCATGTGTCAAATGTCCGCCATGATTGAGATTCATTCCAAGTACGGTATCTCCTGCCTCAAGCATTGCCAAAAATACCGCCATATTTGCCTGTGCACCTGAATGCGGCTGAACATTGGCATAGTCACAACCGAAGAGTTTCTTTGCTCTTTCAATTGCAATACTCTCCACTATATCCACATCTTCACAGCCGCCATAGTATCTCTTTCCCGGATACCCTTCAGCATATTTATTTGTAAGCACCGTTCCCATTGCCATCATCACAGCTTCAGATACGATATTTTCAGAAGCAATAAGCTCAAGATTTCTTCTCTGCCTGTTTGCTTCCTTCTCTACCGCCGTTCCGACCTCCGGGTCAAGCTCCTTTAAAAATTTCATCACTTCATTAACCATATCTAACTCTCCTACCTACAACTGTTTTATCGCTTCTGAAAGTATACAATAAATAAACTCTATTTGCTATATATTTTTATCTTATAACCGGTTATAATTACTTGCAGGCTTTCCCTGCCGCCATATTCATTGATATCAGGATAATATATAATATCTATTTCCTTCTTACCTTTAAGTTCTTCAAAGAAGGCTTCACCGTCTCCAAAGTATATTCCGTCCATTCTTGTGCCGTCCACATCTTCAAGTACCATCTTTACAACATTTTTGCTCTTTCCGAGTATATTCTTTGACAGGATCTTTATATCCTTCCTTGCAAACTTCGGCTTATCATTCTTATTTCCGTATGGCTCCAGCTTTTCAAGTTCTCTTACAAAATCAATACTGAGATATGAAAACGGTAGTGCAATATCAATCCATATCTTCTGTATGAAGTCCTCTTTTGTAAGCTTTGAGTTTTTATTTAATTTTTTTCTAAACTCATCCAATCTGTCCTTTTTCAGACTCATACCCGCCGCCATATGATGTCCGCCGAATTTTTCAAATATATCCTTGACTTCATACAGTGCCTCAAACATGTTGTAGCTTTCTATTGACCTTCCTGAGCCTTTTATCATACCTTCTTCACCAAAGGCATCTGTAAGTATAATAGTAGGTTTTCCAAGTGCTTCTCTAACCCTTCCCGCTATGATTCCCGCAATTGACTCATGACAATTTTTAAGATATATTACCAATATATCATCATTGATATACTCACTTTTTGCCGACTCTATGGCGATTTTTACATTTCCGGCTGTGAGATCCTTTCTCTCATCATTAAGCTCTTTTAGATGAGAAGCATATTCATTTGCCTCATCACTGTTTTTTGACATAAACATATTTAACGCCACAAGAGCATTTTCAAGTCTGCCACCTGCATTCAGGCAAGGCCCGATTACAAAACCGACGCTGTAAGCACTGATTTTTTTTCCTTCCATGCCGGTAGCCTTTATAAGTGCTTTAAGCCCCGGGTTTTTTGTATTCATCAAACTTTTCAGACCGTTTTTTACAATTATTCTGTTCTCATCTACAAGCGGCATAACATCACCTATAGTTGCAATAGCCGCCACTTCCAAAAGGTCGCCAAGTTCGCTGTCTTCATACAGTTTTCCGTCATAAAGTCTTTTATAAATATATTCCACAAGTTTATAAGCTACCAATGCACCACAGATGGTTTTGAAAGGATATGTACAATCACTCCTCTTCGGATTGATTACCACATCGGCTACCGGCAGATAATCTTTTCCGTCTTCCTGATACACCTCATGATGGTCTGTGATAATAACTTTTATTCCGAAATTATTTGCAAGTTCCATCTGTTTATGAGCAGCAATACCGTTGTCACATGTGATAATCATAGAGACTTTATCATTTGCCGCTTCATTTATAATATTGTCATTGATGCCATAGCCGTCCTTTATCCTATCCGGTATCCTTACATCCACATTTGCACCGAAGTGCTTTAAAGACTTCATTAAGATATATGATGAACAGACTCCGTCTATATCATAATCTCCCACAACTCTTATCTTTTTCCCCTTTTTTACCTCACTCATGATTTCCTTATAGGCATCTTCCACACCGTACAAGTCTTTTGCATCATGCATCAAATTCAAATCATTGTTAAGATATAGAGAAAAGTCTTCTTCCTTTATATCTCTATTTACCATTATTCTTGCTAATACAGGTGAAATATGAAAACGGGCTGATATTCTTTCAAAATCAGCCCGTTTTGTATATAGCATCCACTTTGACTCCATCTAATCTCCATTCTAAATATATTACTCAGGCTTCTTTTTATTTACCTTTGTTTTTATTATAGCCAGATGTGTATTTTGTGACACTGCATCGCTAAACACTTTAAGCACTGTTTTTTGAAATTCATTTTCCGCATCATATCTTATATCAACAGCTGTGTCGGTACTTATGTCAGTCAAACAGTCAAACAAAGCATCCAGATTTTCTCCATAGTAATCCGGAAACTTCAATTTCTTTTTTAAATAACCGTGTAATTCTTTTTTTGTATTAAACTTATCCAATTTTAAAGTAATATTATTCATTTATTTTTCCCTAATACAATTGTTCAAATGTCTTGTAATGATCTTCCGTATAAAAAACCAGACCGTCATTTGAATATATCAGTCTTTTAGCACCTCTATATCCGCCTTCATAATCAATATCACATTCAAAATATCTTCTTCCGGTTGCCCTCGGCAAATTTCCCTCATAATTTCCGAAAGCACTGCCGCCTATACTCATTCCGGGAAGTACATCTGAAAGGTTTCCCTTTTCCGGATCCCATCCCATTTCCTGTGCTTTAGCCTTTGTAATATAGTTCAGCGGCAGTTTACCGTAAGTATGAATATACAATGCAACATCATCCTTGGAAGTATAGTTACCGTTTTCTTCTACATTTATACTTCCGTTTTCACCGGTCTCTACAGTGGAATCTTTTGTGCTTTCAATTTCCTGACTGCTTGTTTCATCAGATGATTCACTTACCGACTCCTGTATTTGCTTTTTATTCTTACGTTTTTTTGATTTATTATTTTTTTGTTTATGCTTTTTTTGACCTTGTGTCTCTTTTATCTCTACACTTTGTTTTGTACCGCTTTCCTTAGCAATACTCTTGCTCTGAGTGCTTTCTGCCTGACCGGTATTTTTATCAGGAATAATTTTATTTTCCCGCCTTGTGCAAGCACCCAAAGCAAACATTAATCCCAAAATAATTATAGGAATCCACCAAAGCAGCTTCTTTAACAGACTCCCGTTTTCTTTATTTGTCATCTTTTCACCTCACATTCTTATCATTATACGAAACGGCATAATTCTTCGCAACGAAAGATTATATTAAGTTTGACCAAGTGTATTATATTTTGTATAATATGGTTTAAAACAACTAAAATACAGTAAGGTATGGTTATTTATGAAAATATATATATTACAAACAGGAGAGGTTAAGGTGGCACCGTCTCTTGCATATAGCGGCAATAATAAATTCAATCCGCAAACATACGGATTATTTTTAAAGGATATTGATAGAATAAGCGTTCCTGTATTATCATTCCTTATCCAAACAGGAAAGAAAAATATACTGGTAGACACCGGTATCAAAAAGGAACTTGAGTCGGATTCCCCGCTAAGCTTTAATAAACAGCTAAGTGCCGTCAAGGCGCCTCTTACATTTGCTTCCACACATTTTCATCTGCAAAAGGACTCTTCACTGATTTCAAGACTTGAAGCTCTCAATCTTTCTCCAAGAGACATTGACTGTGTGCTTCTTACTCATCTTGATTTTGAAAATGTAAGCGGAGTTGCAGATCTCTTACCTGATACCAAGATTTTGGTTTCAAGAGATGAGGCAAAGGCGGCAATAAAAAATCCTCTCAGATATTCAAGAAACTGGTGGAAGAATGCAAATATTTCTATATTTGATTGGAACGGTAAAGAAGGCCCCTTTGAAAAATCTCTTGACTTACTGAAAGACGGCTCTATCAAACTTATTAAACTGTATGGACATTCTGCCGGTATGTTCGGAGTAAAGATAACATCTGATAATAATAAGTTCACTTTACTTTATGCAGATGCAGGCTATGGCGAACAGGCTTGGAAAGAGCTTACACCGCCTGCCGTAAGTGTAGACAAAGAAGCCTCTATGCATGCACTTGAATGGGTCAGAATGGAGTCAATGGACAAAAACTGTGCCTACAGCCTTGCATCACATGAAGCTACATCCCTTAAGGTTTTGAGATTTTAAATCTCAAAACCTTCTCCCCTTACTTTGTCTTTTAAAACAAGTGAAAGCAATATTCCAAAAACAACAATATTTATCCAGACAAATCCCGCTCTTCCGCCTATAAACAGTGACATAAATATTTTTATCAATTTTATATCTGATATATTTCCTATTACATCTATTGCAGAGATTACAGCTGTCAAAATAATTGTAAACTTCATACCTGTCTTGGACAGACTTATAAATTTATTCAATATAACTGTCAATACAATAACTATTGTAACAGGGTATAAAATTTTAAGTATCGGAACAGAAATCTTGATAATAGTATTAAGTCCGAAGTTTGACATAGCAAAGCCTGTCAGTGTAAAAATATTTACATAAGTTCTGTAGCCGAACATTTTAAATATGTCGGTAAAAAACTCTGAAGTTACTGCAATAAGGCCTACAGTAGTGGTAAAACAGGTAAGGATGGTCATTGTTCCAAGAAAGATCTGTCCAAATCTTCCAAAAAGTTTATAAGAACTCATAGACAATATATATGTACCTATATTGGTATTAGGATCTGATAAAACTTCCTTTGAAATATCAAACTTATTTCCCAAAGCACCGAGTCCGATATATAAACCGCTAAAAAATATAGTTGTTACAATGCCTACAATCGCCATTATTCCTTTATACTCTTTTTTTGAGGAAAATCCGAAGTTCTTTATACCGGAAGTTGCAATCAAACAAAAACTTACGGAAGCAAGTGCATCCAAAGTATTGTATCCGTCAAAAAATCCCGTCTTTAAAGCTACAAGACTTCCCGTCATCTCACCCTCGTTTACAGCATGAAAATTAAGATTTCCTACAATTATAAGTATGACTATAAGCAGCGCAAATATAGGAGTAAGCACCTTGCCCACTCTGTCCATAAGTTTTGAAGGATTTATAGCTATAAGATATGCAAAAAGAAAATATATTATACTGAATACAAATAAAGGCATTCTCCCATTTCCGGTAACCGGAGCAATGCCTATAGAAAATGAAGTACTTGCAGTCCTGGGTATTGCAAAGAAAGGACCGATAGCAAGATAAAGTACTGTAAGATATCCTATTGCAAAGTTTGTATCCACCTTTATACTAAGTTCTCTCTTATACCCGCCTCTTACCATAGTACCCGCTATCAGTGTGATTATAGCTATTCCGACTCCTGATAATACAAAACCTGACATAGCATAAGAAAAATATTTTCCTGCCCTAAATCCAAGTTCAGCAGGGAAAATCAAATTCCCTGCTCCGAAAAAAATACCGAAAAGTAACAGTCCTATTAAGAAACCCTTTTTTATCATACTCTTACTTTTACAACTGCCTTTTTTGCATATTCAGGTTTATCCACACAACATCCGGGCATATGCGCATCCTCCGGTGCCACCACTATAAACTCACCCGGATGTAATATCACATGGCCGTAGATATCCGGTGTTTTAAAGAAAAGCACATCATTTTCAGGTTTTGTCTCTTTTACCTTAAGCCCCTCTCTGTCACAGATACCAAAAAATTCCACACCTTCTACCATGTATTGAATATCAAAGAATTTATCATGTGCCTCAAACTTTTTTTCTTCCACCTTCAATGTGGTATATTCCTGTACATTTGCAACCACATCACTGCCTGCTATCTCATACTTTCCTACAGGCAATGACTTCAAATCATGACTTTCCAACCAGTCATAGGCTTTCAAAAATTTCTCATCCAAATAATTGTACTTCTTAGCTAACTTGATATTTGTAAAAAACATATTCTCTCCTTTATAAATAAGCTCTTTATAGTAAATAATCCCCTTATAATAAATAAGCTGTATTCGGTTCAATCCTCATATCATCAGTATATACTATCCAATCCGTTACATCACATATAGTATATTCACCCTCATCTCCCTCTTTCATAGACGGTACTCTATATGGGTTCTGTGTCAGTACGGCTCTAAACCCGTCTTCGTTAAATTCCTTTAACTCAAACCATATATGTTCAAGATTTTCATAGTCTATATTTCCTTCCTCGTCAGTTGTAGGAAGACCTATTTTTATTAAAGCTGTATAATCATGATTATTTGAAACAGCCTCTTTTAACAGCCCAAACCTATCCCTTGCCATGAACTTCATATTCTCCGTCTGCTCATTTGAATAATAATAAAGCGGATTGTTTATAAGTCTCTCCTCTACTTCAGACGGCTTTGTATATCTCTTATTATTGGCATCATCTTCAGTCAAGTATAAGAAAATCACTCTGCTGTTTGTGTTGTGACTGCATTCTCTATCGGCCGCTCCGCCAAGTATATCCTTAGGATATTTGCAGACAGCTTCATTCCAAGGAAGAGTGGTGGCTACAATCATATTTCCGTCTACAAACTCACCTAAAAACATATAGTCATCAATAGCTTCATTTTGATACAAAACTCTGTTGGCTACAGTATTTATCAGGTAATACAGATCATTTGCATTGTCCTGACTGATATCTAAAAGTTCAAACTCTGAGAACCCTGTCCTGCATATTCCATGTGTATGAAACCAAACTTTTTTAGTCTTATCATCATATACCGCCTGTACGGTAAATATACTGTCTGCACTTGGAGCAACTCTTGAATCGGCCGCCAACTTCACCCATCTTCCGCTTAAAAGTTTCTCTGCACTTTCATCTATTACTGCCAATGTATCAGGGAAAAATGCGGTTATCAGTTTTAATTGCAGATGATATGAGTCAAAGTAATTTTTATTGAACTTCATATATATAATAAATGATTTGGTCTTTTTCTCAATTTTTTTAAAGTCTTCATCATGAATCTTTTGCTTTTGCAATGAGTACAAACTGTCAAATACAAAATCCCCAAAATAAAAGCCTATACCATACTCTTCTCCTTTATATTCAAGTATAATATTGCCTGACTTATCGTCTTTTTGATTGAATTCTATAAGGTTAACTTCATCTATCGCTTTTATTCTCTCTTTGGCATCTGTAATGTCTTCAGTATCTACACTGTCAGACAGCACATGCATATATGAACGTTCTTCCCACAATTCCATCGGTGCAACTTTTGGCAGTTCCACCTCATTTTGCTTTTTCTTAAATAAGTTAAACATTATTCCTCCTTAAATGTCACTAATTTTGATATTTTTCTAAATGTCTTATAACCTGCAAGCTTTATATTTTTCTCTTCAAAGAACTCACATGCCGCATTCATAATATCCATAAAGCTTCCAAATATCAAAAAATCAAGATATCCGCATATCTTACCTGTAGCACCCTCTAAGAAGGCTATATCTTTAGTCTTACCAAGTTTATCAAGCTCATTTAAAATATATTCCATAAGCTGATTTCTAATATTCATAATTTCAAACTCATACTCTAATGAAGAATTTGTCAGCTCCCCTCCTTCTATACTGAAACAAAAAAAACCGGCCATAACGCCATTTCTATACAGTTCATCCATTATAGGCATTATATCAAACGGTCCGCTTGATATATATTCACTTATAAGAGAAGGCAAACATGTAGTGCCTATATATATATCCTCTCTGATATCTTCCTCTATAGACTGTAGTTGATAACCGGAATACATCTTCAGATACTCTTTGGCACTTGTTCCAAGTCTGAATCCCTTACTTTTCGCCCTGTCTCTAAGACCGTTATAATCCACACATTCTTTTAAGAAATCTTCCTTTTCATTATAGTCAAGTACTATCTTACATGTATCCTCAGTCGGAGCATTAAAATCATCTTCATCCGCAATATCAAACTCAAAATCATTTGCCATCAAATCTATCTCACCAAAGATATCTATAAAAAGCTGTTCAATAACCTCTAACGGAATATCAAACTCATCAGCATATATAATTATCTGCCTGTCATCACTGACAAAGAATCTAAGTTCACTTATATCATATTCCTCATCCTCATATATCATTATATCTTTGATATTTTCTTTTGGTGATATTCCGACTTTTATATCAAACAGTTTTCTTAGAGTATCAGGAACGGTGTCCTTAATATACTCAAGCATAAATACATTTGACTTATCATCACCTGCTTCAAGTTCAAGTATCCTGCCGTCCGATAAAATATTTACATTTATCTTTTGAAATATATCCCTTATACCGTCAGCTGTTATATCGGCCACCTTTTCATGGTAGTCCTTGCTGTTTTTATCATATTTTCTTATCTCTTCTTGTGTATCTTCCCAAAAGAAATCCAGTTTCTGTGACATGGATACCTCTACAACTCCATCTGTCAGCCGGTTCACACATTCATTCATCATATCAATTGTGTCTTCATCTCCGGGTCTGGCATCCAGTGCCTGCTTAAAGTAATGCAAAGCAAGTCCATGCTCATCAAGGTAAAAGTATGAATATGCCACTCTGAAGTAATACCTGTGATTACCTCTAAAATACTCCTCATATGGCAACAATAATCTCAGTGCCTGTCCAAACATCTTATAATCACCCGGCTCACCCAGATTATTGTATGCCCTTGCAAGCTCTGAGTCCATCTCAGGAGTTCTTGCATTCTCAGGCAGAATCTCAAGTGCATCCACTACCTTTTTATATTCTTCATTATCATTCCACTCTTTACACTGTTCCAGCAATTCCATTTTCTTTCCTTAGTCTATACAAAAGTCTATAAAACTTATCTTCTAAATTATTATTTAATACTATAAATATACCATATATACAAAATACTGTCAGCAATTAAAATAAGGCACAGACCTTACAAAAAATTAAATTTATAAAATCTGTGCCTTAAATATTTTGTCTGTTAATTTATATCAATTTATATCAATGTAGGAAAAGACTCAGAATCATTATCTCAATGATTCCCGCTATACCTAAAAACAGTGTACACATAGTCTGTGTCTTGTACCCTTTTTCAGGTGACATGGCACCGAAGTTTGTAACAACCCAGAAGTATGAGTCATTGGCATGTGAAACTGTCATAGCACCTGCACCTATAGCCATTGTTACAAGTGTAGCACTCATAGGACTTGCAAATCCAAGTGCCGGAAGCAGCGGTGCAACAATTCCGGCTGTGGTTGTAAGTGCTACTGTAGATGAGCCCTGTGCACTCTTTAAAATTGCAGAAAGTAAAAACGGGAACAACATACCCATTGTACTTAAAACCTCTGCATGATCTTTTATAAAGTTTACCATATCGGATGAAGCTATAACCTTTCCCAACACACCGCCTGCTGCCGTTACAAACAGTATCGGACCGACAGTTTTTAATGTCTCATTGGTTATATTATAGAATTCATTCATCTTACCTGTGCAATATAGTTGAAGTACACCAAAAACAGTACCTACTGCAAGTGCGATAATAGGTGTTCCTATAAATTTTAAAATATCCGCTCCGGTGCCGCTAATCTTCATCATTGAAACTATGGATGCAACAGCCATCAGCAGTACAGGCACTATAATAGGTGCCAAAGACATCAATCCGCCGGGCAACTTACCATACTCTGCAACAATTTCTTCGTATGTCTTTGTAATCTCATCTGAATCGGCTTCATCATCCGCTTTTACTTTCTTACCGATATACTTGGCATAGAAAAATCCTGCAATCAGCGGAAATACTGAACATACCGCACCCATTCCCATAACAAGCAACAGATTATCTCCTATTCCAAGTGTTGAAGCCGCCGCAATAGGTCCGGGTGTAGGAGGTATAAACACATGTGATATATACAGTCCTGCTGAAAGCCCTACAGTCATAGCTACAGACGACTCTGCCGTCCTCTTTACCAATGCTTTTCTGATAGGATTCAAAATAACAAATCCCGAATCACAGAATACCGGAATTGAAACTATCCAACCCATAAGTTCCACTGCCAGAACAGGGTTGCTTTTCCCCACAAGTTTGATAACCATATCCGCCAGTTTAAATGCCGCACCGGTCTTTTCCAAGATTGTTCCAATCAATGCACCAAGTATAATAACTATACCGATACTTGAGAATGTACCTGCAAATCCCGCTCCGATAACACTTGCCAGACCTTGTATCTTTGTTCCGTCTTCCAGAGTCTTGTCCACCAACGGAATACCTGCCACCAGCCCCAAAATAAGTGAGATACACATAATGGATATAAACGGATGTATACCCAGCTTTGAGATGGCAACTATCATAATGATAACTGCTAAAATAAACACGAATATAAGTGGTAAACCTGTCATAACAAAACCTCCTTCTCAAGACATATCGGCATAAACTCTTTGTACATTTCTTTTAATATTTATGCCATATTCCACTTAATAATATTGTAAACTTATTATAACACAATATGTGGCAAATGCAATTCATACAAATAAATTTATTTAAACCGAATAATATGATATATTCCTATCAATGTTGAAAATTCTTCATTATGCTAAAAAAACACAGCCGCTTTAACGGCTGTGCTTTGAGCATTTAATCAGTGTTTAATTTTGTGCGAATGCTTTTAACATCCACAGGGTCTTTTCATATTCTTTCAAATAGCCTGTGAAGATATCTGCGGTAACCACATCGCCTTCTTTATCAGCCAGCTCTACAATCTCCTTTGAGTCATGTATCCAGTACTCAACATCAATAGTAAGGATACGAACTGCTTCAGCTATATCAATAGCACCGTCCGGAAGCTCCTTAACCTTAGTAATCTCCAATGCTTCCTTAAGGTTTGCAACAGGCAACTCACCCATTGCAAGTATTCTCTCAGCTACCTCATCAATAATATCGGCTGTCTGATCATAATATTCCTCTAATTTTGCATGAAGGGTAAAAAATCCGTTTCCCTTCAAATTCCAATGCATATTATGTAACTTAATATACATGATCTCCTGATTGGCTAAATAAGCATTCATCTTTGCCAGTAATTCCTGTTTCATAAAATCTTCCTTTCTGTAAAACCTTACAAATCAAAATCCACTATGCAAGCTCTTCTATCGACCCCAACTTCCAAAAGTCAACACAAACTGTTGCAGTATTTGGAACTGACAGCCTCACCAAGAGACATTTGTATTATAACATGTTCTTTTGTTTAATCAATATTTTTACTGTAAATATTTTCATTCAATTATATACCTATATATATTTTTCAGTAGTATTTCTATTTTATTGTACACTTGGTTAAGAAGTTGGGAAACAAAATTTCTGTACAGATAAAACTATATTTTGTAAATATG
This sequence comes from Lachnoanaerobaculum saburreum DSM 3986, assembly GCF_000185385.1. GTDB lineage: Bacteria > Bacillota > Clostridia > Lachnospirales > Lachnospiraceae > Lachnoanaerobaculum > Lachnoanaerobaculum saburreum. The sequence continues at coordinate 1,062,586 of NZ_GL622296.1, read as the reverse complement.
AATATATAAGAGTTTGACCAATCCGGTTTTATTTCATATAATATATATAGTTTATTTTTAGAAATTTGTACTATGGAGGGATAAATGTATGAATTATTTAGAACTTATTGAAAGCAGAAACTCTATCAGAGATTTTTATAAGAAAAAAGTTGAACAAAACAAAACAGATGAGTTAATCAGCTTTTTTAACTCTGTACCGAAGCTTTTTGATGTCAATGCACAGATACTTATTGCAAATGATGATGATACTGCAAACAGACTTTTCGGTGTTGCCGGATATCGTGGAAATGCCTTTAATGCTCCGGCTTATCTTGTTATTCTATCTGAAGAGAAAGATAATTATCTTGTAAATGCAGGTTTTATGGCAGAAAATCTTATTTTAAAGCTTGAAGAGATGGGGCTGTCCTCCTGTTTTTTAACAAGTGATAACAGTGATATGATAAAGAAGGTTTTGCTTATCGAATCCGACCTGACTGTTGCCGGCGTAATTGCTTTCGGATACGGTAAGAAAGAAAGGGAAACTACAAAACTTGATATTCATTCACCTTCAAATGTAGGTGTAAGCAATAGAGCAGGACATATAGCTCCAAAGATTGCAGCTACAGCATTGGCTTTTGATAGCGACTTTAACACCCCCTATAATTTTGATGATGAATGCTCGGATCCGGTTATTGCTGATGCTGTATATGCCGCCAGTCTTTCACCAAGCTTTTTAAACCATCAAAATTATCGTTTTGTAATAAACGGAACCCACATATATTTATTTAACAGGTTTGATGAAATAGTTATAAAGAATGACAATTTATTAGGCCTTGGTGCTGCAATGTTTAACTTCTATATAATACTGTCATCAAAATATTCAGGAATCGGAAACTGGAGTCTTGATGTTTCAAATATTAAAGATGATTTTAAAAATCCAAGTGATTATACATTGGTGGCGGCTTTGGATATCTGAATTCGTATTATATAACTTAAAACACAGCCGGCTCACGGCTGTGTTTTAAGTTGTTGCTACAGATATTTTTTTACATACTTACCTGTATATGATTTTTCTATATTTGCTATCTCCTCAGGTGTACCTGTGGCTACCACTTCACCGCCGCCGGCACCGCCTTCAGGTCCTATATCTATTATGTAGTCTGCACATTTTATAACATCCAGATTATGCTCTATTACAAGTACTGTATTTCCGCTGTCTGAGAGTCTTCTAAGTATCTCCACAAGCTTATGTACATCTGCAAAATGGAGACCTGTAGTAGGCTCATCCAAGATATAAATGGTCTTTCCTGTAGCTCTCTTTGAAAGTTCGGTTGCAAGCTTTATTCTTTGTGCTTCTCCACCGCTCAGCTCTGTAGACGGCTGTCCAAGCTTGATATATGAAAGTCCTACATCATATAAAGTCTGTATCTTTCTTGATATGGTAGGCACATTCTCAAAGAAGGTTAAAGCCTCCTCAACAGTCATATCAAGTACATCATATATAGACTTTCCCTTATACTTTACTTCCAAAGTCTCTCTGTTATATCTCTTTCCTCCACACACCTCACATGGTACATATACATCAGGCAAAAAGTGCATCTCAATCTTTATAATACCGTCACCTGAACAGCTCTCACATCTTCCGCCCTTTACATTAAAGCTGAATCTTCCCTTTTTATAACCTCTCATCTTTGCATCCTGAGTAGCTGCAAACAGGTCTCTGATCATATCAAAAACACCTGTATATGTGGCAGGATTTGATCTTGGAGTTCTGCCTATCGGTGACTGGTCAATAGCAATGACCTTGTCAAGCTGTTCCACCCCCTCTATGGACTTATATTTACCGGGAATTGTATGGGCACGGTTCAGTTTCTTTGCCAGTGCCTTATAAACTATCTCATTTACAAGTGATGACTTACCCGAGCCCGATACACCTGTAACACAGGTCATCACTCCTGTAGGTATCTTTACATTTATATTCTTAAGGTTATTTTGTGCCGCTCCCTTTACTCTAAGCCAGCCTGTAGGAGTTCTTCTGCTCTTCGGCACAGGTATCTTTATCTCACCTGAAAGATACTTACCTGTAACGGAATTAGGATTTGCCATAATCTCTTTGGCACTGCCTGTTGCAACGACCTCACCGCCATGACTGCCCGCTCCCGGTCCGATATCTACGATATAGTCAGCTTCCATCATAGTGTCCTCATCATGCTCCACCACCAGTACCGAATTTCCCAAATCTCTCAGATGTTTCAAAGTGGCAAGCAGCTTATCATTATCCCTTTGATGGAGTCCTATACTCGGCTCATCCAGTATATACGCCACTCCTACAAGCCCTGAACCTATCTGGGTAGCAAGTCTTATTCTTTGTGCTTCACCGCCGCTAAGAGTACCGGTTGCTCTTGTAAGACTTAAGTAATCAAGTCCGACATCTATAAGAAAGGTAACTCTTGCTCTGATCTCCTTTAAAATAAGCGAGCCTATAGCTTCCTGCATCTTTGTAAGTTTTAAACCGTCTATAAAGCTTCTAAACTCCGTTATGGACTCATCTGTAGCATCATATATATTCTTATCTCCCACAGTCACTGCAAGCGCTTCCTTTTTTAGTCTCTTACCGCCACAGCTTTTACATGGAGCAATTCTCATATACTGTTCATACTCTTCCTTTGCACTCTGAGAATATGTCTCCCTGTAACGCTTTTCCATATTCTTTATCAGTCCTTCAAAGATTACCGGATATACTCCGCTTCCTCTTTGACCTGTATAGGCTACATCCACCTGCTCACTAGTACCGTAAATCAGAATATCATGTATCTCTTTAGGATAATCTTCAAAAGGTGTATCAAGACTGAACTTAAACTTCTCTGCCAAAGCCCTAAGCATCGCATTACTGAAGCTTTTCTTGTCATTGCTGCTTTGCCATCCAAGTACTACTATCGCTCCTTGATTGATAGAAAGCGACTTGTCGGGAATCATAAGGTCTTCATCAAATTCCATAGTATAACCAAGGCCTGCACAGTCAGGACAGGCTCCGAAAGGATTGTTAAATGAAAAAGTCCTTGGCTCCACCTCATCAATAGAGATTCCACAGTCAGGACATGCAAAATTCTGTGAAAACTTAATAGGTTCCGCGCCTATTACATCAACGGTGGCATAGCCTCCGCCAAGGTTTAATGCAGCCTCAAGCGAATCCGTAAGTCTCTTTTCTATATTCTCCTTTACTGAAAGTCTGTCTATTACAATATCAATACTGTGTTTGATGTTTTTTTCTAAGTTAATCTCCTCACTCAGTTCATACATATTTCCGTCAATCAATGCACGAACATAGCCTGATTTTTTCGCACTTTCAAGCACCTTTTCATGTCTGCCCTTTTTGCCCCTTACTACCGGTGCAAGTATCATAAACTTTGTCTTTTCAGGCAGAGTAAGTACTCTGTCCACCATCTGGTCAATACTCTGTTTGTATATCTCCTTGCCGCAACTTGGGCAATGCGGTATTCCAATCCTTGCATATAGCAGTCTAAGATAATCATATATCTCAGTAACTGTTCCTACAGTAGACCTCGGGTTTCTGTTTGTGGACTTTTGGTCTATTGAAATCGCAGGTGAAAGTCCCTCTATGCTCTCCACATCCGGTTTTTCCATCTGACCTAAAAACATCCTCGCATATGAGGACATTGACTCCATATATCTTCTTTGTCCCTCGGCATATATGGTATCGAACGCCAAAGAGGACTTTCCCGATCCGGAAAGCCCTGTCAAAACCACCAATTCTCCTCTTGGTATATCCACTGATATATTTTTTAAATTGTGCTCATTGGCACCTCTTATCTTTATATATTTAGTTTCCATTAAAATCTCCATCACTGTTTAAAGTATTCGAACATACTTTCGTAATAGTATATACTGGATTTTAACTCTCGTCAATAATGGACATTATTTTTTTTACACAGTCATCTACACTGCCGTCATTACCTACAATATAGTCTGCATACTTTTGATACTTCAAGATTCTGCTCTCATACATCTCCCTCAACTCATCCTTTGTCTTTGTCTGTGCAAGAGGTCTGTTTTTATCCGACTTTATCTCCCGATATATGCTGTCAAAATCTCTTACAAGACATATGATAATACCGCTCTTTTGTAGAACCTCACCATTTCTGTCAAAAGTAAGCATTCCTCCACCGGTTGATACCACTCCGCCTTTCATATCAGCAGTCTTTTTAGCAATATCATATTCAAGGTCTCTAAAATAATCTTCACCGTATTTTTCAAATATGGCAGGAATGCCAAGGCCGTAAGTCTCTACCAGAAGCTCATCGGTATCAACATAATCAATATTTAATTTTTTTGACAATGCCTTTCCTACAGTGGTCTTTCCGCTTGCCATAAAACCGCATAAATAAATTTTTTTATCCGACATCTTTAATCCCGTTTCGCTATAGATTTATTAGAATTACTAAATATATTTTTCTACAACCTTTTTCATCTTATCCATATTTGACTCCATATCTGAAATCAACTTCATTTGAGTCCTTGCCCTGTCAAGGTTATGATTCTCCCTTGAAATCTTAAAATACTTATCTCCCGCTATATAGTCTCCCAAAAATCTGATACCGCATTCATAAGTCATCACAACAGCCGCCATAGGCAAAAGTTCTATCTCTCTTTTATTTAAGCTGTTGCCGCAGGCCTTCAAAAACCCCTCACTAAAAGCCTTAAAAAGTTCAATATCAAGGCCTACCTTTGATAAATCCCGCTCATCTTCAAGTCCTTTATTTGCCCCGAACCTGATGGCATCTCCAAAGTCAAAATCAGCAACTCCGGGCATTATAGTATCCAAATCTATTACACATAGCGCCTTTTTGGTATGCTTATCAAACAGGATATTGTTGAGTTTGGTATCATTATGTGTCACTCGCAGAGAGATTTCTTTGTTTTCTATAGCTTTATTAAATATCCGAGTATACTCTTCTCTCTCTTTGAAAAATTCTATCTCTTTTTGTACATCGCATGCTCTGCCAAGCGGGTCTTCACATACCCCGTTTATAAAAGTTTCATATCTTTTTTGTGTATTATGAAAATCCTTTATAACCTCACTCAGTTTCTCAACCGGAAAGTCGGATAACATATTTTGAAAGTTACCGAAGGCAAAACCCGACTCATAAAACTCATTTGCCGACTCCACTTTCTCATAACATACCGTATCCTTTATAAAGTCATAAGCTCTCCAAATATCACCGTCACTATCCTTATAAAAGTAATTTCCGTCATTTGTATCTATAAGATTTAGAGTCTCACGGGTATAATCTCCACCTCTTTTTATTATCTTATCTTTTAAAAACGAAGTCACAAGATATATATTTTCCATAAGTTTTTCCGGTTCTTTAAAGATTGACCTGTTTATCCTTTGCAAAATAACCTCTCTGTTGTTGTCATATTCAAGCAGATAGGTATCATTTATATGACCGTTACCATATTCACAATCTCCTTTTAAGTTACCGATACTGCTGTACTGCTTAAGAACTTCTGCTAAAGCCATAATTATTTTTCCTCTATCTCAAACCATTTTATCTCATTTGGAGCCAATTTAATATGAAAGCTGCTTTTATCTCCCCTATATATAACACTCTCCTGTTCACTATATGTATTGTTTACCGCACAGAACTTATTATTCTCAAGGTAAGCATTTACTTCTACATTTTCATTACTGCTAAACCACTTGTAAATATCCTCTTCACCATGTGAAGCCCAAAGTATTGCTCTGTATAACAATCCGGTATTTTTAAGACTGTATGGCAGACCGCTTATATATACACATCTGCCGCTTTCACATTCTTTTGCGGAAAGCTCTACAAACTTACCCTTCTTTGCCAAAATATCGGTTCCTTCAAGTGCATAAATCTGATGTTCTCTGTCTCCAAAATCTATATCACCGTCTATACCCTCTGTTATAAAATGTGATTTTACCTCAGTATTGTACTTACCCCTGCCCAGTGTAAATCCGTTTTCAAGCTCTACACCAAGTTGAGCGGCAAGCTGTAAAATCCTTCCCTGATAAGGATATCCGCTCGGTTCTCCGATTCCTATAAAGCCCCCTCCATTACAGATAAATTCTCTGATTGTGGATAAAATCAGCTCATCCTTCCAGTATCTTCCACCACATTGTCCTGTTTGAGCATCACCTATATTTATAATCACATCAAAATTTTTGAGTATATCATTATTTTCTATTATATCGTCAAAGCTTATAAAACTTACATCAAAAGGCGCACCGCTTAGCGACTCTATTACACCTGCATATGCTTCATTTTCCTTGTGATATATGGCATGATGTACCATATGATTGCCCCATGCCTTATATCTTCCCCAACTGCTTAAAATTGCAACTTTTTTAATAGAGTATGCCTTGCATCCTTTGATATTTTTATATAATTCTCTAAACTCCTCACATACCGACTTTGTATAATCAATAAAATCCGGAAAATCCAAAGTCAACTTCAAATAGCCTCCATAGCCAATCCTGTCCACAGGTGCTCTAAGTATTGCCCTTCTGGCCGTTATCCAGTTTTTCATAGCCTCTTTTACAGGGTCACCGCCCGGATGGAAAGTATCAGGGAAAAAGTAAGGCAAAAGTCTGCCCTCTGTATACTTTACTCCCTTAATATCACTGATGAGTCTAAGCGTCTGACCGTTGCCGACACTTCCGACCACGGCATCCAAGCCGATACTTTTAAAATCATCCATATAAGGCTCAATGCCGATCCAATGATCGCCCAAAAACATCATGGCTTCCTTACCGTACTCATGTACTATATCCGCCATCTCTTTTGCAAGCTTTGTCACTTCTCTTCTTTGGAAGTCTATAAAATCAAAGTATTCCTTACTTGGCACTCTGTAGGTATTATTCATATAACCTTGATCTATTATATATTCAGGCCTGAATCTGTATCCTGCTTCTTTTTCAAATTGCTCCAATATATATGGGCTTACAGATGCGGAATATCCATACCAATCCACATACTTTTGTCTTGCAAGCTCATCAAATATCAGTGTGAACTGATGAAAAAATGTTGTAAATCTGATTACATCCACTTTCGGATGATTTTCCAAGAACTTTCTCAGTCGTTTCATTGAATATTCACGGGTCTTGGGTTGACGTACATCAAAAGTTATCTGTTTTTCAAAATCTTTCCAACCATTGGTTATTGCATTGTACATATGTACAGGATCCCATATGATATATGCCAAAAAGCTTACTGTATATTCATGATATTTCTTTGATTTGATTACCACTTCACCGTCTTCATAATGCCATTCCTTACTCCCAAGCGACCTGCCAAGAGTCCTGTCCATAACCTCCCACCATCTCTTTATATCATCATGGTCATTTACTTTCAGCAAGTCCTTATGTAAACCTTCCATCAGATTAATTCTGAGAACGCTGTCATCCGCCATATGAAAGTCGGTCATCACATACATCTGCTGAACTTCATCAGGATTTTTCTTCGCCCATTCGTTATCTTTTCTGGTTGTATAGTATGTGGCATAAATTTTCGCATCAAGCTCTTCTATTTCTTTCGGCATATCTGTACCGTCACAGTCTCTGACGGCATCAGCTCCCCAAAGCTTCATGATCTTCTTTGTCTCTTCAATTATGTCTACATCCGTAGGTATTGTTACTCTCCCTTTCAATATTTAACCCCCTTAAGTTTTAAATAGATTTTTACCACAGTGTTAAATCAACTATAATAGTTTAACACAAAAAATTCAACTGAAATCTTAACTAATTTATACTAAAATAATAAAGGCTCCCCATCGGAGAGCCTCTTTTTAGCCTAAGAAATTTATAAAGAATGTAATTGTAAGACTGTTTAAAAAGTCTGCAAACATACTTCCGACTATCGGTACAAGTAGAAATGCCTTTACTGAAGGCAAGTACTTCTCTGTCACCGCCTGCATATTTGCCATTGCATTCGGAGTTGCACCCATACCGAAACCGCATGTTCCCGCTGCAAGCACCGCAGCATCATAGTCACTGCCCATAAACTTAAAAACCACAAATCTTGCAAACACAAACATAAGTACCGTCTGTCCTGCCAATAAGATAAACAGCGGCAATGCAAGTGCCGCCAACTGCCAAAGTTTAAGCGTAATCATTGCTACACCAAGGAATAATGACAAACATATACTTCCAAGGTCATTTATCTCACCCATATGTATCCTGAACTTATCAGTATACTCACTTATATTTCTCATTATGGCTGCCACTATCATAGAACCGATATATACAGGGAAGGTCATGCCTGATTTTGAAAGCACAAAGGATATAACCGTTCCTATACCCATTGCAAGTGTAAGCTGATATACCGCCGGAGCATACATAGAAACCTCTCTCCTATGTTTTATCTCCTCTTCTACAAGCATACTGTCATCCTCATATACTGCGGTATCTGTAAGATTCTTCTTTTTTATCAGACTGTTTGCAAGCGGTCCTCCCATCAGTGAACCTGCCACAAGTCCGAATGTAGCCGCCGCTGTAGCAAGTGTGGTCGCACCGTCTACATTCATATCCTCAAGCAAAGGTCCGAATGCTCCTGCCGTACCATGTCCGCCAATCATAGGTATTGAACCTGTACACATACCTATAAGCGGATTTATACCGATTGCTTTTGAAAGTCCTACCGCCAGAGTATTCTGTAATATTATAAGCAAAAGTACTAAAATCAGGAAAATAAATGTCCCCTTTCCACCGCTCTTAAGCACTTTCATATTTGCCTGAAAGCCTACAGAGGTAAAGAACATTACCATACAGACATTCCTTAATGTCTCATCAAAATTTATCTCCAAAATACCGAACGCATACAGTATACAGAATATTATGGCAAATATCATTCCGCCCACCACCGGAGCCGGAATACAAAATGTTGTTAAGAATTTTATTTTTTCTTTCAGCATTACACCTATAAAAAGTGCAAGTACGGCTACCGCCACTGTCTGATACATATCAAGATTTAAAGTCTTTCCCGCAGAAGTCTCAGCCTTAATTTCAGGCTTTACCCCTGTTATACCGTTGTCACCGTACCACTTGGCCGCCGCTTTGTGGAAAGGTGCATCAATACTGTCCAATGTGTTTTCATCAAACATATTTAAGGTATTACCTGAAATCTTACTAAAACTTTCATGATGTTTCTTTAATAAATTTAAGATTGTATCAATATGACTTGCACTGACATTTTCATTTGCTACAAGTACCGCCATTACACCTACAGTTGTAATATCCTTGTTGATACCCTTATAAGTTCCGGCTTTTATTGTTGTTACACTGTATCCGTCATAGCTGTTTTCCAAGAATCTCACAGCTCTGTCATCCAGTGAGAGTATATCAATAGGCACATTGGCATCTGCAAGCTCTGAAACAGCCTTTGTCGGTGTAGCCGCTGTTACAAAGAATGCGTCTATCTCACCGTTTTTTAAAGCTGTTGCGGCATCGTCAAATGACAGATATCTTACATCGATATCATTGACAGTAAGTCCATAAGCTTTCAATATATTTTTTGCATTTTTTAATACACCTGAACCCTCTTCACCTACCGACACTCTAAGCCCTTTAAGATCCTCAACAGACTTTATCTGTAGTTTTTTATTAACTACTATCTGATAGTTCTCAGTATAAAGTCCTGCCACCGCCTTGGTCTTCTTTACCGGATTGCCTTCAAACTCTCCCTTACCGCCAACGGCATCTGTAAGTGTATCATTTTGTACAATTGCCATATCTACTATATTATTTTCAATAAGTCTGATATTGGCTGCCGAACCTGCACTAATCTGGATGCTTATATCCATATCGCTTTCCTGCTTTGCTACATTCTTCAGTGCATTGCCATAGGCAAAGTATGTTCCGCCTGTTCCACCTGTTGCCAGATGAATATTGTTGTTTTCCACTTCCTTTGAACACCCTGTTGCAACCAGTATTGTAAACAACAGTACAAATATTATTCCTAATTTTCCTATCCTTTTAATAAATATCCCTCCTTTTCATAAAACATAAAGAAAAGGGCAGCTTATGCCACCCCCTTAAAATCACTGTCATATAAAGACGAAGAGTATTATACAGAAAATATAGCATTTCGTCAAATGCCTTAACCGGTGGAACCAAACGCCTGCTTTTCAGCACGATATCTCCTGAAAAACTGCAGATTTTCTGTGCATGGCAGGAGTCATCGCCTTTAAATCATACCGGAAGTGCCAGAATGAAATATATCCCATTATTTCTGTACTCATTCCGCCGGAATATAGAAATCAGCTACTATGAACAGAAAACTTTCCGGTCACTATGCAACTATATGGTGCGGAGCTACAAAGGTATTGAGATGATGGTTAATCTGATTAATGTTGCCTATTGTGTGATGAGGCTATTGCCATATCAAGATAAAAGATTTTATAATTACAGGGATAAAAGCGTGCAGGATTTCCGTTTTGTATTAAATGAAGGCATACGTCAACAGGTATTTTTTGCCATTTTCATGCAAAATATCGAAACCGGAATAAAATTATCATCGGTAAAAAATGCCTTAAAAGAGGCGGTTTTTAAGCATGCACATTATTTATAAAGTTGTAAAGTGGTGTATATCAAATTACATCACAGGATCTGTTATAAGCTTCTATTCTTTTCTCCAGTGCCGTATATCCTCCATTAACTATCTTTGTAACTCTATCCACTGTTATATCCGGTTCATTTTCTATCAGGGAGTTCAGCTTTTTAAATACACTCCAAAACCATCCGGCAGACTCCCATGCATAGTTTGCGGCTACATATTCACATCCCCTGTTTAATATTTCATCATCACCTACATATTTTGCAAATTTATAGTAGGCATCCTTCCATGTTATCTGTATATAACCTGCTCCACGGTATTTTGCACCGTCACCCTCCATCGCAGGACTTCCCGGCACATTATTGTACTCTTTAAAATCTCTGTTGCGAAAATACTCCTGAGGTGAAGGGAATTTAGAACTGTGCCTTTCAAGTAATATCTCTCCGCATCCGCTCTCCACACAGCATTGTGCAAGAAAATGTCTCAGACTGTTTTTATCTGTAATACCATACTCCGACAGAGCTGCATTTAGTTTAAGCAACATATTATCAGTAAGAAGCTTTTCCCTCCAACCCAAATCAAGTAAGTTTCTTTTTGTCACTATGTTTTTAATTATTCCGCAGACTCCGCTTCTTTTTACATAATACCAATTTCCGTCCCACTTTATTTCACCCCTTGTAGCCATAGCACCATCAGAACCCAGATAGTAGTTATTTCCGTCCCTTCCCTTTCTCATCTGCGATACAGCCATCTCTCCATTACTTCTAAGATAATACCATTTCCCCACACTGTCCTGTGCCCAATCTGAAACAAGCATCTCTCCATTACTTCTAAAAAAATACCATTTAAAACTTTTAGGATCCTGCAACCATCTGTTTGCAACCATCTCACCATTATCAAGCAAGTAATACCACTTTTCCTTATCCTTTACCCAGCCCTTTTTCATAGAACCGTTCGTATCATAGTAATACCATTTTCCTTTATCCTTTACCCAGCCCTTCTTTTCCATAAAACCCTCCTGGTCTATTATAAATCCGTACTGTTATAAAACAATGATTTTTAGTACATAACAAATATTTTAACCGTTATTACTCTTACTTTGGCAAAATATCATTTTTATTTCAGTATCTTTTATTTCAGTACCTTAAATGGAATATCTTTTTTCCTTGGTCTCAAAACACCGTTATTAATTTCCAAATTTCCATAAGACTCCGATACAACAATTTCTCCGTTTTTCTGTTGCCCTGCAATCACTTCCACATTACCATTGTTCTGCCTTATAAACATATCAAGTGAACCTGTCTGTTCATATTGTGTTTTGCATAAAATCACCATTTCTTTCGAATTATACTTAAAAGCGGACAATGTTATGATATAGCGACCAAAACCATATCCCAGGCGTGTGATTAATTCGTCTTCCCCGTCAGAATCTATATCAGAGACTACAAATTGATCATAATTGACTAATATAATATTTTCGTATTTATCAATTATAAGCTTTTTAGGGTGAATTTTATCTGTATAAACATAAAAACCTCGTAAACCTAATTTTTTAGTGGCCTCATAAATATCATATTCAGAAACAGCATATATTACATCATCTGATAAATACTCTCTTATAATATTTTCATATTTTTTGATATATTCAGATGAATTATCTTTTTTTCCGTTATAATAATCAATAACAACTTCCCGGTTCCCCACATCATCTATTTTACTGTCTGTTATTACAAGACCGTCAATTCCGTTAAAATAAATAGAAACAGGAGAATCCGATGTTGACGATCTTAATACCTGCCAATTGCCTTCTTTTAATTCTTTATAATATTTCTCAAGGTTTTCGCTGTCTGTTGTTATTAAATTAATCTTATCTTTTGTACTGTTTATAATTTCACATGAAATTTCCGGAACCGGAAAATCAAAATCATCCGGCTTTAATGTGCATTCAAAATTATCTGTTGAAATATCGCTTGTCTCCAACACATCATAATTTTGCACCTCTTTTTCATATACAATACTTCTACATCCTGACATTATAAGTGCCACACAAAAAATACATATGAATCTCATATCCGCTCACTCACTTTCGTGAACTACCCATAGTCTAAAGCCTATGGGCTTCCTGCTTCGCTGACCTCGCAACCTACTATCTCCACAGGCGTTAATTCGGGCAGTCCCTGCCCTATCATTTTTATTATACTACTTGTCTTAATCCTTCTTCCAATATATTTTTTGCTGCATTGATATCTCTATCATGTTTT
>NZ_GL622296.1:1044851-1049162 GCF_000185385.1 Lachnoanaerobaculum saburreum DSM 3986 | reverse complement strand
ACTGTTTTTATCCGACCTGAAAATTTTCTATGTAATTTTATTTTTACCCTTTTTAATTTTGGCAGCTTTATTCTTCCTCTATCAAAATCTACAGTTATATTCCCATTTGTAAAATTAGTTGTATATGATTTACGATTACTGTGCTTACTCTTAAACTTCGGATAACCTGCATGTTCTTTGAAAAACTTTTGATAAGCACTATCCATATTATAAATTGCATTTGTTAAAGCAAATTTATCTACTTCTTTTAGCCATTCATAAACTTTTTTCAGCTCTCTATTACAATAATTATTACAATCTGTTTTACTGACAAACTTTTTTTCTTTTTCATAAGCATCTTTTCTGTACGCAAGGGTTTGATTATACACAAAACGGCAACAGCCAAATGTCTTTGCTAACTGTATTTCTTGCTCTTTGTTTGGATAAATCCGATATCTATATGCCTTTAACATTAAGCTCACCCACCTTTCTACCCTTGATTTTTTTATATATTACTTTAACATTTCTTCAGAAATATCGCATACATTTCTTTTAATGCTAAAAGCTTTTTTCTATACTTACATACAAAAATAATATGATACTGTAATAAATATTTGTGTCTATTCTTTGATTTCTATACTCCATAACGCTAGTTATTGTATCACAAATATCTATTTTTTGCTACCTTAACCCACCGTCTAAAGCCGGTGGGATTGCGGTAGCATTATTTCAAACATGGACCAAGCAAAGTTGTCCACATTGCCTTGGTGTTTTTGCTTGAGCAAGTTCTCTACGCTTTCCTGTAATCGTTCTTTTGGGACCAATAATGTTTCTGTTTGTTGCTGCATATACATTCTCTTACCTACAAAGATGTTGCTAAACTTTTATCTCAAAAGTGAGATTGCCGAAACACCTTTTTCCTTTGTGCTGTTGCATTTTTCAAAAGTTTACCTAATCGGTATTTTACAAAAAACTTTTTTATTGGCTGAAATATTGAATTTTCAATGTGCGTTACACCTTAAAGGTGTTGGAAATTTGAGTCTATAAAATAATACCGAATTTATCGTCTTGATATGCTATACTTATAAAGTAATTCAACTGATAGTTTAGAAAGGAGTTTTATGGTTGGAGAAGTAAAAAATGCTGAAGGTCTTGTATTTGCTAAAGATAAGTTTAATGTTGTAAAGAAGGCAGGGGTTAAGGGAGATTTAATTCCAAAGCACAACCATGCTGAGGCATATATAATATTTACTGTGGTAAAGGGAGCGGTAAGGGTATTTCTTAATGACGAAGAAATACATGATTTAACACCCGGAGATATACTGTATTTTGACGGTGATAATTATATAAATGTAGAGTTTTTGGAAGACGGAGAGTTCTTTGTAACCCTTATTGACAAATAAACTTAAGCAAAAAGGCTGTCAAACAGTTTAATTGCTGTTTGGCAGCCTTTTACTTACATTTAATTTAGATTCATATATTTTTTTATTTCGAAAGCCTTATTTCCGGCGTAATTATAACTGATAGGTTCATCTATATCAAAAGAATAATATCCCATTATACCTTCTGCGCAGAAGTACAGCTTATCTTTAAGTTCTTTATCGGAACTGTTTTTCCAAGCCTTGTAAATAACAGGCATTGCAGCCATATCACTTTCCCTAAGATCATATATATCATAGTATGGCAGATTACCGTTCATATAGGCATTAAGATTATACCCGGCAACCACTGCGTCTATATTGGCAAGGCAAAGAAGTACAAAAAGTATATTTCCTGCATAGAAACTTAATTTGGTAACAGGAAAGCTCTTCTTAAATTCTCCTATTATGATAAAGGCAAATACAAAACATAAGAAAATCATAAATACACTTGGAATTATGCGCAGTGTTGTAAGCCCATAAGTGCTTATATACAGATACATCTTGGCAAATGCAACCGATATAAGTAACAATGTTAATATTGAATTTAGGAGTATATGAATATGCATATACTTATTATTTTCATTTTTAACTGATAAAACCTTAGCTACCGCAATAAATACTATATTGATTAAGGCAACAGCCAGAAGTTCAAAGAATCCTCTTCTTGCATATTCTGAATAGGTAAAATCAGCCGGCAAAGAACCGCCTAAAATATCTATAAAATATATAACCTGTATGCCTATAAAAAGAATATAAAAGCAGCAAATAACTGCATTAACGGTGTATAAACTAAGTCTTGGTATGGAAGCGACATTATCCATAGTTTTATTAAACTTATCTATATTAAAAGACTTTGAATTATCCTCTATGGAACTTCCATAGATAAGTGCGTACAGGTAGGTTGCCATAGGTAGTGACCATATAAGAGTTCCGATATTTTTAGGAACACTGATATCGAGGTTGAATAAATTGTCAAAAATATTTTTAAAAGTAGCATCTGCACTTGAAAGCAGGAAAATGACAATTATTATAAACGGAGTGCCAATCAAAAGTCCGAAAAAAATATGCAAAAAGTACTTAGTCTTTGTATTTGAAGCACTTTTTACCCTCTTTGAAAACATACAAATCCAAAAAGCAGTAGCATTATGTATAGGAATAAATACAAGTGCATTGATATAGTCATATAATATAAGCGCTGAAGTTTCGCTTTTTATAAGCTTGTTAAATACCGTTACAGGAAAGTAAATAAGCATAAAATTCATAGCTATTTGCATAAATATATTAAGGGAATAGTTATAAAAAACAGTAAAGCTTATGGCTAAAAGTATCATAAGCATCGACAAAATAATACTTTCATTATTGAGCTTAACAGCCTTTAATTTAGCATATGCAAGCACTGAGATAACATAAAGTACTATGTATACGGTAGCTCCCAAACCTAAATTTGCTATACCTGTATTTAAGTTATAATATTTTGTGCATAAAAATGCCAGTATAAATACAACGGGCAGCATTATTATATCTACTGTTTCAAACTTATATTTAGGCTCTTTTTTTATAGGAGTATTATTTGAAGTTGTGGCCTCTGTATTAACACCGGCTGTGGAAGTACTTGCAGTGTTGTTTGAACTGTCAGCTATATTGTTGCCTGCACTTGCAGTGTTGTTTGAACTGTCAGCTATATTATTGTCTGCACTTGCAGTTGCATTATTATCTGAATTTATAGCTGTAGAATTATCTGATAAATTTTCGCTCATGTTAAAAACCTCCTTTAGTTTTCGTCAGGTACATATTCCAGTATATCCGCTACTTGGCAGTTAAGTTCTCTGCATATAGCCTCCAAAGTGGAGAATCGTACCGCCTTGGCTTTATTATTTTTTAGAATGGACAAATTGGCAGCTGTAATGCCTATTCGCTCTGCAAGCTCCCCGGCAGACATCTTCCTTTTTGCCATTACCACATCTATATTTACCATAATCATAACTTTTCTCCTTATATGGTATACTCATTTTCTTGCTTTATTTCTATCGCCTCTGTAAACACATTCTTAACTACTCTCAGTATAAGAGCCATAAATGCAGTACTTGTGACGAGTAGTACAAAAGGCAGATAGAAAAATGTTAAAATAAAGCATACAAATGAGGCGATAAAACAGCACCATGAAAGCAGTCTAAGGTATTTGACATTTTCTGCTATAAATACTTTGGACTTATGTATGTTACATAAGAGTTTATATAGGAGAAACAGGGCGGTATAGGCAAGTATATCAAGTATGTAAACTGTAATCATACTGAAAATGACATACTTTCCGATGAGTTCTTCCTTGGAAAGAGGAATATAAATGCGCCTTAAGATAATAAATTTTATATCATGGTGTATGTAAATATTAAGCAGTATACCCAATATGGCAAAAACAAATACACATACCTTAGATAAAGCTATACTTTTATTTTGTGTCCAATTCATTACAACCTCCTACTTTATATATAGATATTTACAAGCTGTAAAAAAATTATTAATGCTGGGAGCATGATAACATATAATTTAATGTTTAGCAATAAAAATATATTGTTATTCGATAAAAAAATATTGAAATTCATTTAAGAATCATTTTTTAAGATGAATTGTAGGGTGATATTATTTATTAAAACATTTTGTAAAATAAAAAGGCCTTCTATGTACTTGTCAATTATGCCAAAGCGGAAGGCTTGTGGTGATCAGATTATTATAATTAATCCAAACTTCCTATGCACCAAATTGGATCAGTATGTTGAAATTTCGACATTGTATCTAATAAAATGTCGCTAATAAAATGATGATTTGTCTGTCACATAAACCGTTACAAATATATCCTGCCTTGGACACTACATCTCCTTGCAATAAAAAAGGGGCTGTCGGGAAATAGATAGCA
>NZ_GL622296.1:1040343-1042086 GCF_000185385.1 Lachnoanaerobaculum saburreum DSM 3986 | reverse complement strand
TTTAACTTCAGATTATTTAAGCATTCAAATATGCAATAGCTTTTCCTTCTCCATATTCAATCGCCATTTCTACCGACTTAACGGCTTTTTCTAAAATAGATTTACTTTCATTCCTTAAATTTTCGTTCTCGATTAGTAGCTTGCTTATTTGCTCCTGCTTTTCTTTAACGATAATCGGAATGATTACATTTTCTATTTCGCTCTTTTTCCAATGGTTAATGATTGAACCACCTGCATCCTTTTCCGCTTGCATTTTGACAGCTACGGAATTTAACACTAATGTCAGATAATCTGGTAAAACCCTTTCATCTTTAACATCGAGGTGTAGTATGGCAGATGATGTGATAATATTCTCATCTTTATTCATCTTGTAAGCTATGCCGACAGTGCCGTCTTTAGATAAAAATATCGTGTCTTTCTTTGGTCTAATACAGTCTTTAAATTCATTCTCTGATAAATAAATACTCGTATCTGTCAAACCGAATTTTGTTAAGTCCTGTACTCTTATAAACGGTGTTCCTTTTGTCTGATAGCTTGCACTTCCGGCTCAATCGACTTTTTGATTGTAACAAGATCAGATAATTTATCACAGTTGTTGCTCGACAGTTTTTCAAATAGCTTGTCATATTTTTCTTGATAATATTCGCTATCCAATCTTCCACTAACGCCGAATGTGTCTTTAAGATTTTTAACAGTATAGTTTGAAGATTTCAAACTATCAAACAAACCGATTTCTTCATAAAGCCTGAAGATTGCAAGGTTGATACAGTAGCTCGCTTGCTCCTTATAGTAGGCAATTAGTGTTTGTCTATCTATCTATCTATCTATCTATCTATCTATCTATCTATCTATCTATCTATCTATCTATCTAAGAAATTCTGTGCCGTTTGCTCATTTTTGTCAATAGCTATTTCAACACTTTTTGTAGAAATTTCAAGTAATCCTTTTGCTTTCTTAGAATACTCCATACTCTGTTTGATATAACTTGCAATTTCATCTTCAACATTAGATTTTATAATCGGAATAGGTAAAGATAAAATATCTTCATCCGTTATTACAGGGTAACTTGTTCCAACATTAAATTTTAGCAACCAATCCGAATAAATAGGTGTTCTCAACAATGTTTTTAAAGTTTCTACCCTATAATCTGATTCTTTCTTCTCTCTTAAAACAGCAAATGCTCCGCTCACAACCAAATTACTATAATCTTCCTCTATTATAGATATTGCCCCTCGATTAGGTCGTACTTTAGATACTAACAAATCTCCTTTTTGGGGCAATATCTTTGCATTTGCTGGTAAATCTTTTTCATCTATTAATTTTGGACTAATTTTACCATCACTTACATTAACATCTCCAATTTCTACATACAACCTCCACCACTTTTACCCTCATTTCTTCTTTTAAATTAACCTTGTCTCTTTTTTTAAATATTTTTCTATATCAAAGGTATTTTTCTTGTTGTAGTCTGAAAGCAGCTTATAATTTTTATGCTTTGTAATATCGAACTTATCTGAATAAAAAGGTCTTGCTCCCCTTATCTCAAGTATGCACTTCCCACCGTCCATCACTTTAAGTTCATCCCTGCTCATCAGTTCCTTTCCAAGCTTTTGATAGTTCAGTCCGAAAGATTTTTGATTTGACCTTGTTTCCGATGTGTTATACAGGTCTATGGTTTCTTTTCCTAAGTTCTCGGACAACTCTTTTATGGTTGTTCCTTCCTTTCCACCCAAAAACAACTCG
>NZ_GL622296.1:1026284-1038463 GCF_000185385.1 Lachnoanaerobaculum saburreum DSM 3986 | reverse complement strand
GTTGACGACTTCTGGACGCACACAATTACCTGAAATCGTATCGGCATTATCTTTATATATAGCTTTAAGTTGTGATTTTGCTTGAAGGATTATGCTTGCAGATATTTCTCTTGAACGAATGGTTGCAATTAACTTTTCAAATTTTGGAATCTGACCGATGTTACTGAACTCATCCAATAAACACCTTACATGAACGGGAAGTCTGCCGCCATAGACATCATCCGCCTTATCACAAAGTAGATTAAATAGCTGAGTATACATCATTGCCACTACAAAGTTAAATGTGTCATCGGTATCGGATATGATAATAAATAAGGCTGTTTTTTTATCCCCAATTGTATCAAGCCCCATCTCATCATACTCCATAAGGTTTTTAAGCTCCTTAATATCAAATGGAGCAAGTCTTGCACCACAGCTTATAAGAATTGATTTGGCAGTTTTTCCAGCTGCAAGCTTGTATTTACGGTATTGCTTTACCGCAAAGTGGTTTGGCTTTTCTTTTTCCAGTGCATCAAAGATATAGTCAACTGCATTTTTAAAGTTTTCATCTTCTTCTCTTACTTCACTGGCATCAATAAAAGCAAGCAGTGTTTCAAAGTTTTGCTCTTCCTCCGGTGCTTCATAATAAAGATATCCAATCAGTGCGGTGTAATAAAGGCGTTCTGCTTTCACCCAAAAATCCTCACTGGATTTTTCTCCTTCGCCTTTCGTATTAGCTATAATGGTTTGTACAAGCTTTAGAATATCTTTTTCACTTCTCAGATAGGCAAATGGATTGTAGTGCATGGATTTTTTGAAATTTATGGTATTTAGCACTTTAATATCATAGCCGTCTTTCTCAAGCATCTTTCCGCACTCTACGAGAACAGTACCCTTTGGGAAGATTTGTCAAGGACATAAACAAAATTTCTTTGACAAATTTATATCTTCTCTGTTTCTCTCTTGATTAGCTTTAGTATTTTATCCTTGTATGTTTCGCCTGTACCTTGCTTGAAATGTAGGTTTACAGTATATTTTGTCTTTCCAATATCCATTATTAACTGTTTATTGGGTGGTGCTTGTATTTTCCTTTTTTCTTCTTCCATAAGTTCTCCTTTCCATTTTTGACAAAGAAAAAACAGTAAATCTTTTTTGATTTACTGTTCTGAGAATTGCATATTATATTTTCTTAAATTAAATTGTGTATCTCAATCATCTGTAAATTCAAATAAATCTTCTACACTAACATTAAATACTTTTGCAATATCCATGGCTAATTTTAATGATGGATTATATTTCCCATTTTCAAGATGTACAATAGTTTCTCTTCTGGCATTTACCATTTCAGCAAGTTCAGATTGCTTATATTTTGCCTTTTCTCGATATTCTTTCACTTTCGTTATAAATGCCATAATTATACTCCTTTAGAATCCATAATTAAAAATATAATCGTACGAAGTATTGTAATTGCAATTACGCTTCCGATAATAAGCCATCCCATAATTGCTGTTGAAATTGCGTTTACATGACCTAAAATTCCTCCTAAATATGCTATAATCACCATCAAAAGACAAAAAACTTTCAAGCATATCGCATCACATCTGAGTAGATTTTTTTCTGCAAATTCATCAAAGTATTCTTTCTTATATTTTCTTACTCTAAAATAATGTACTATCAGTATCAAAAATAAAAGAAAACCCCAATAGCTTGAAAATTGTCGATATTCAGGCTGATAGTCGCTTCTACTCCACAACCAATAATACCCTGCAATTAAAATTGCAATAATAATTTTTGTTGCAACAACTTCTCGTATAGATACTTTGTTTTTCATTTCAAATTCTCCTTACATATAATTTCAAGTGATATATTTCTAACTCGCTGTTATAAATATATCACATAATAATTTTAATGTCAATAGCAAAGTTATAAATATTTCACTTTTGTTTTTACAGACCTAACTCATTGCTCTTTACCTGTGATGGTCGCTTTTCTTGTTCCTGTAATCGCTCTATACAAGTCTTAACTTTTTCTGCCTGTTTAACTTCTTCTCGTATTTCTAATATTTGATTATATAGACTCTTTTTTTCTTTCTTCAAAGTATCAACTTCCGATTTCCATTTGGATATATTTAAGGTCTTGTTATCTCCTAAATGTTCTTTCAGATATTTCTTAGCACTTTCAAATAAAATAATCTCTGCCATATGCTCATTATAAAAATCTTCTTGTTTGCTTTTCTTTATCTTGGTATAAGCTTTGTAGGTGTCTTTATGTTTCAAATATTTTTCTGCTTGGTCGATAAGCTCTACTTTGTCATTGGTTTTCTTTTCAGTATCTTTTATGGCTCTTGTAGTCTTGTAATTCTTATCTCTTAATGCTGATATACTTTCTTTCAATTCGGATATTGATGTAATATTTTTTTCTTTAAGGAATTGATAGCTTTCAATATATTTTTCTAAGTCTGCATTGTGGTTATCTGAGTTTTCTTTTATGAAATGAGAGAGCATATCTGTTAAATCATTTTGTTTTGGTAGGGTAGTGGATTGTATAGCCATATCGTCCTGTTTATCTTTTGAAGTATCATTATTTTTATCTTTCGTTAAACTCCTTATCCATCTCATTAAGGCTTTTATTCGTCTTGCAATTTCTCTTAATATCTTGTTTTGATGTTTGATTTCTCGGTTGATATTTCCTCTGTTAGTAACAATACCTTTTTTCTCCATTTGACTTGCCGATACTCCTAAATGAATGGTCGGTATTTGTTCTATGCCTTGTCTTTCATAGGAGCGGTGGTCAACTTTTTCCTGTATACTGTTTTCTTCAAGATATTTGTTTGTAATATCTGCCCACGACTTTCGCCACTCTTCTGCTTTGTCTTGCTCGTTCCAATCGACTGTATCTATTTTTCTTGTTTTGTAATTGCCGTTTTTGAGTTTTACTTTTTCTCCGTTTTCATCAAGGATATATTCCTTTTTTGATTTCGCTCCCCATGTTTTATCTTCGTTTAGCGGTCGCATAGTTAAAAGTATATGGGCGTGTGGGTTTCCATCATTTTTATCGTGTAGGGCAATATCGGCACACATACCGACTTTCACAAAATTTTCTTTTACATATTCTCTTACAAGATTTATTTGTTTTTCTCTGCTTAATTCTTTAGGTAATGCAATTTCTATTTCTCTTGCAAGCTGTGAATTTTTACTTTTTTCTATTTTCTCCACGCTATTCCATAAGACAGAACGGTTTGAAAATTCTTCAGGTGCATTTTGCGGTAATAGAATTTCGGTATGGGCTATTCCACCTTTTCTTGTAAAGTCATGGACTACTCCATCATATTCGTTTTTTATTTTTTCGCCACTACGATAAGCGGAAGCTGCTACTGCACTTTTATTTTTTCCTCTTGAGATAATCTTTATACTGAGATGATATATCGCCATAAGAAAAAACCTCCTCTCTTTTCTGATATGGATATGGTGGCGATGATAAAGACTTCCTAAAAAAAATCGGATTGCTTTTTATCCGATTTCTTTTGGGAAGTACACAAGGGGTAGGAAATTTATTTCCGTAGGGGAGTGTAGCTCCCCCGTATCAGCATTAGCTGATATGCCCTCTGCTAAGAGCCTTCGGAGAACGCACACACCCTTTAGGGTGTATAAGTGCGCCCTTGTAAACAAGGGACTATTCCTCTGTTTCCATTTCTTCCTCTTGTGTTCCTGTATTTCGATTTTCGCTTTGTTCTCGCTTCTCTATGATTTTTAGGATTTTTTGATTGACTTCTTCTTTGATTTTTGGGAATGTGATTAGCTGATAGAATTCATCTTTGGTAAAATCCTTGCTTTCGGTAAAGATACTTTCAAAGACTGCTCCTTTTTCATAAAGACGTCTATCTCTTTTCTTTCGCTCTTCCTGTTTCTGCTGACTGATGAGTTTCTTTCTTTTGTTTTGTAACTGCTTGATTTCTTCTTCCGCCATTAAGATTTTTTTGTCTATATTTTTCATTTTCTCTTTTCCTCTCTTTCTAATTTTGAGCAATAAAAAAACAGTAAACCGATTTGATTTACTGTTTCGTGAACTGCTATGTTATAGCTTGTATTTAATTGTTTTACTTCGACAAACTGGGATTTACCTGTAGATATTATCGTCATCTACAATTTAATTTTTATCTACGAATATAATTCAACTCGACAATTCCATTATTTGTTATCGTGTTGATTAATTTCAATTTATGTTCCGCATCATTTTGGCTAAATAATTTTATACCATTCCCTAAAATTGTCGGAATAATGGATATAAGATACTCATCAATCACATCTGAAGAAATGGCTTGTTGAACTAAGTCTGCTCCTCCACATATCCAAATATCTTTTCCTTCAACCCCTTTTAATTTCCTGATCAATTCCTCCATATTATCACTTGTAAAAATGATCTTATCGGAATCTTGTTGTTCTCGGTGAGTGAAAACATAAGTCAATAAATTGTCATAAACCCAATTATCAGGGGATAACTCAGTTATTATCTGATTGTAAGCATTCCAACCCATCAGAACTGTGTCTATATTTTTTATAAACTCAGAATAGGTACTTTCGTTTTCTAAACAATCTTCATGACCTTGCAGAAAAGCGACACCCCCATTTTTATCAGCAATATAGCCATCTACACTCATAGCTACAAACAGTTTTACTTTTCTCATATCTTAACCTCAACTTCTAATTTGTCCATCTCTATAAGCTGGGATTTATAGTATTAGTGAATTCAGTTTTCCCTACAGAACTAAATCAGATAGACTTTTTTCTGTGTCAGAATAAATTTCGTTTACACAGTTATCTGCAAGCTTCCCATTACAATTCTTCACAATACTAATAAACTCCTGATTTAATTCCATTACCATATTTTTACTAACAGTTGCAAAATCACTAAACTTAGGAGTTATAATTAGTTCAACCGCAATTTTAGGTGATATAGGATAATGAAATATACTCATACTATTCATCTTATTTCCAGTAAGACATATAATTGGAGTATCTGCTGTAACAAAAGGAATCTCTGTATTATTTTTATATAACAAAATGCTACTTTTAAAATTCTGTGTAATGTTCAATGCCATTCTCTCAGCAAAATATACCATCATCATATTGGTAAAAAAATTTAGGTTCATATCATTAATTGCTTCATATTTCTGTTTTAATTCCTCAATATTTTTCTTTGTATTGGCATGCACCCTAGGTGATCTAAAATATTGCATACAAAAAAATCGATTAAATTCATACTTTAAATCCACCGTTCCCTCTATAGAAAATTCCTTTACCAAATCATTTACTTCTTTTTCTGATATTTCTTCACCATATAATATAGAGGATAGTATACTATTCATCAATGCGTCCAACACGACCTGGTTTTTGCTATCTTCATAAAAAGATAAATCTCCTTTTAATAACTTCTCAAAAAAATGAAATTCAGTCTCTATATTTTCTGAATTACACATTACATTCTTTTCAATGAAATCACGTTGAATAGCCGCTTCCTTCAAATCATCCATTATTATTCCAAACTTCGCCAATTCTTTCCTCTGCATATTTGCAATAAGCTGGTTTAGAATTAGTATATCAGTTTCTTTAAAACCTGTAATATCATAATAATATTTTTCAAATCCTATTTTTTCCAGCTCACGAAATTCTATTTTATTTTGATTACCCTTGGGGGCTTTCCTTAATACAAATAACTTTCCTTTGAATATATCACCTGATTCTGTCCATTCAGATAAATACTTTCGCCATATATAATTTTGCTTTTTTACCGTACTTCCCATATTCCTCCAATAATTTAATTTGTCTTCTTTTTGTCAAAAAAATAAAACTATATTTTGATCTGTTTTATTATCTCAACAACTTCTAATTTTTCTCTCTAAATAATTAACAATATTATACCATTTTTAAGCCATTTTTTCTATATCGGCTTTTTGTGGTACTTGACAGTTGCCTATAAAGTTAAAATACACATCAACTTGTTGTTTTCTATCTTTTCCTTTTCTTCCCCCTGTGGCTTCATGGACTACAACTTTTTCTATATACTCATTTATCATTGGTACTGTAAGTTCCTCAATATCGGTATATTTCTCTATCATTTTAAGAAATTTATCGGTATCAATTTTTCTCTGATGATAGTTTTCAATTTCCTCTTCAAAATACTGTATTTGTTTTTCTAAATCTTGTTGCTCCGTATCATAGGTATTAAATAATCTATCAAAGTGTTTTACAGGAATTTTTCCAAGTGCGTGGTCTTCGTATAGTTTTGTAATAAGGGTGGTTAGTTCTGCATTTCTTGATGACAGTTTTTCTAATTTCGTTTTATCTTCTTGGTACTTTTCTTCTCTTTTTTCATCGGATAATTTGTTCATCACTTTTAGAAATTCTTGCTTTTCTTCTTTGGCAAAGTCTGTGATTTCTTTGATTGATTTTAATAGAATTTCATTTACTGTTTTTACTTTGATATAGTGCATACTGCAAGTGCCTTTTCTGTGTCTGTAATGTTGGCATACAAAAGAGTAATCACTATCATATTTCTTTGCTTTATGTCCTGCCGGCTCTCTGTAACTTAATTTTCCTCCACAATCTGCACAGATTAAAAGTCCTGTAAATGGGTGTGATGTTGTCCCGTACTTTGGACTTCTTCTCACTGTTTTTCTTAACCTTTGAGCGTTATTCCATGTTTCTTCGTCAATGATGGCTTCATGGGTGTTTTTGAAGATAATGAGTTCATCTTCTTTTGCCTTTCTGCGTTTCTTAGTTTTGTAATCAAAGCATATTGTTTTACCAAGTACGGTATGTCCCATATATTCTCTTTTTTCTAAGATATAGCCTACTGTAGTCGGTGTCCAAAAATACGGGTCTTCTATTCCTCTTTTCTTGGAGCTATGGTTATTTTCAGGATAATGTATTTGGGCATAGGCTGATGGGATAAGGACTTTATCTTTGGTTAGTATATCTGCTATCTGTGTTACTCCATATCCCTCTATAACAAGATGGTAAATGCGTTTTACGACCTTTGCACTCTCTTTATCGACAAGTAACTGCTGTTTGTTCTTTGGGTTTCTATAATAGCCGTATGGAACGCTTGGTGATACTCTTTTGCCTTCTTCCATTCTTGCTCTGAAGATGGATTGTATTTTTCTTGAGGTATCTCTTGCATACCATTCATTCATAATATTTAGAAATGGGGTAAAGTCGCTTTCTGCTTGTTTCTCACTGTCTATTCCGTTATTGATTGCAATAAATCTTACACCCTTTTCTTTGAAAAGTATTTCGGTGTAAAAACCTACTTTGAGGTAATCTCTACCAAACCTGCTCATATCTTTTACTATCACAGTAGATACTTTGTTTTCTTCTACTGCTTTTATCATCTTTTGAAATCCCTCTCTATCAAAGGTTGTTCCGCTTACTCCATCATCGGTATAGTGATAGATATTTACAAAGCCGTTTCTTTTGGCATAACTTTCAAGTAGCTGCTTTTGATTGGTGATAGAATTGCTCTCTCCTTGCATTTCATCATCACGACTTAAACGCTCATAAAGGGCTGTTTGCCCTGTTCTTTTCGTATTTGACATGAAAATTACCTCCTTTCTAAGTTTTTATTATTTTCTCTGTCCCTAAAAGGTTAATCCTTTAGGATCTGTTACAACATAGGATGAGTGCATTTGCATAAGGTTGGGTTTTAGAAAAAATCTGGTCTTTCCGCTTCCTGATCCTCCCACCACCAGTATATTTTTATTCCTTGCATATTTAGGATTTTTAGGTCTACCATTCATGGTAAGTCTTTCCGTATCAGTTAAAAGTATGTTGTTTTCAAACTTTTCATCTACATACGGCTCTATGTCTTTTGAGTTCCCCCAGCGAGCGTTTTGTCAAGTACCTTTTTTGATTTATTGACGCTTTTCTTTTTAATTTTAAGCAAAGAAAAAGACGATAGATTTTTATTTTTCTATCGCTCATAATTATAGATATTTAATTCCGTTAGTCAAACTTCATCAAAAAAACTAAGCTGCTTTGAGATGTCCTTTCCCTCAAGTAGTCCCAAATAGTTAAATATTGCTTCATTATCATGAACGATACCGTTCCGCTCACAGAATTCGTGAAATACACCCATTAGTTTTTTATTGTTTACGCTGTTTGCTACATAATTGTTTCCGTATTCTCTGATGTATCGTTCTTTCAGCTTTGGAAACTTTTTATCTAACTGCGAATAAAAATACTCTCTATTTCCCTCTCTGAGTGTAACTCCCATACCAAAGCATATTATTCCAAACACTTTTGCTTCCTTGCAATAATTTAAAATACCAATAATGTTTCCCTCCGTATCGTTGATAAATGGCAGTATCGGAGTTAACCAAACTACTGTTGGTATTCCCTCATCACGCAATATTTTTAATGCTTTAACCCTTTCTTTTGTTGTTGAAACATTAGGCTCTATTTTTTTACAAAGTTCTTCATCATAAGTTGTTAATGTCATTTGAATTACACACTTTGTTTTTGAATTTATTTCCTTAAACAAATCTAAATCCCTCAAAACATTAGCTGACTTTGTTATAAGCGTTATGCCGAAACCATATTTATTTACTATCTCAAGTGCCTGTCTTGTATAATTTAGTTTAAGTTCCTCTTTAATGTATGGATCAGTCATAGACCCCAAACCAATCATGCATTTTTTTCGCTTTCGTTTTAGACTCTCTTCCAAAAGACTGATTCCATTTTCTTTTACTTCTACATCTTCAAATTTATGATTCATCTGATAGCATTTACTTCTTGAGTCGCAATAAATACATCCATGAGTGCAACCTATAAACAAATTCATTCCATTCTTTGAAGAAAGTATTCCTTTTGCTTTTGTAAAATGCACTTTACTACCCCAATTATTTTGACTTACAGTTTTTCTGATGAGCCTTTAGCTTTTTCATTGCCCAATCATAATGACTTGCAGTCGCACTCACAAAATAGGAACCCAGCGTACTACCTCCAACCCATTTATATACACCTTTTGAAAAAAGTTCTTCGTTTGTAAAGGTTTCAGCCAACTGTAAAACATCGCTATGGGATTTATGAAACATTTTAGTTGCATTTTCAAGAGAAGTATTTTGATGTTTTTTCCAAAACCCCACATTCATATCACCATAAGTTTTCCAGTTATATGGTTCAGGCAAAAATGGTTTTTCTTCGCCATTTTGATTGGAATGTACCCAATTCAAAATAAGCTGATGCCATTCATAGAGATGGATTAAAACATCTCTTAAGTTTTTATCTCTTTTCCAATGAGCTTCTTTTTTCTTTTCATCTTTTGAAAAATCAAACGGTGTGTTTAACTCTTCCTCTGTCATCTTTGAAATAAGTAAATTTAACTTTTCATAGTTTTCCTTAGCAGCAGTCATCAAATCATTTTTTGTCGTTGGTCTTGGCATAACAAATTCCTCCTATTTCACTGAATATCTTAATATAGTTTTTTGTTTTTCTTCTGATGTCCTGTTTTTATTACTTAGGTATATTTCTTTATGAAAATCACCTATTCTTGTAAGATCAAGTTTTCTTGCAAATTCATCCATCTGTTCAAATGATTTTGGCTCATCATCATAACTTCCAACATGTAAAATCTGAATAGATTTACCCTCTTCTATTTTTCTAAAACTTATCTCATCATACAATGCGTCAGGCTTTTTCTTTTTTATATTCTCAAGTGCCTTTGCGAATATCTCTTGTGTAATAAAAGCAGGTTGTTTAATCATCAATGTGTATTCCAGTTTGTTTTTATCAAACTCTTCTCCATTTACTTTTTTCCAAAATCCCTCTAACGGATATACCGTAAAATCTGTAATCTCGTTATCAGTTTTATTTTTCATTACATTTTTAAACAATATTTTAATGGCATAGGCAAGAGAATATAATGCGGATATTCTGTCTGAGAAATCTACTTCATTCGGATTTCCTTTACCTTTTACCAAAATAAATTTTTGCTTTGGCACTTCTACAATGATAGGTGTCTGCTTCACACCATAAAGATTCTTTTCTTGTTTTCTCCATTCATATTTCATTATCCAATCCTCCCTTTGCACCTTGGTTAATTAAATTATACAGGAGGATACTTGACACCATTTGTCAAGTTATATATTTTTCTGCCATTTTATTTATCATTTCTTTAATCTGCATTCGTATCTCTTTTGGCTCTAATACTTCTGCTCCATCTCCGAAAGAAAAAATATAATTGTATAAGTTGTAATCATTTGGAACTTCTATTTCAGTATATAAATTTCCGTCACTATCTTCTATAATTTCTCCGTTTAACTCATCATATACCCTGAAGGCAACTTTACGATCAAACTTGACTTTTATATGCACTGTATTCTCGTATGGCATTTCTTTTTTGAGAACTACATCTTCAAAGTTGTCATCAAACTTTTCAGTATAGGTTTCCAAATTCTTTATCCGTGATAATTTGAAATATCTAAAGTCATTTCTAAGTAAACAGAAAGCATATAGATACCAGTCCTGACTCTTGAAAAGTAATCTCACAGGCTTAACACTTCTGCTTGTTCCTTTTTCATTGCTGCTAAAATATGTGAACGAAACAATGTTTTTACTTATAATTGCCGACTTAATATCATTGAATGTTTTTTCATACAGCTTATTGTTTTGCCAATTATTAAAGTCAACTTCTATCCAACTGATATTCTTCATTATTAAAGAGTGCAGAAAGTTTTATTAGCAGCTCATTCTCATGCTGTACTGTCGTATTATCTAATCCTTGAAGAGCTGACATAATTTGCTGTTTCTCATTTTCAGACAGCAATAATTTACTAAGCACAAAATCTTCA
Organism: Lachnoanaerobaculum saburreum DSM 3986; assembly: GCF_000185385.1. Lineage (GTDB taxonomy): Bacteria > Bacillota > Clostridia > Lachnospirales > Lachnospiraceae > Lachnoanaerobaculum > Lachnoanaerobaculum saburreum. The sequence goes on along the minus strand of NZ_GL622296.1, from coordinate 1,027,638 downwards.
GCAATTTCTATTCCGCCGCCCTTTCCTTGCAACGCATAGATGGGAATACCGGCACTGCTGATAGAGTCAATATCTCGATATATTGTCCTGACTGACACCTCAAATTTATCTGCAAGTTCACTTGCCGTAACTTTTCCCTTTTCTAAAATATAATATAGTATCCTAAATAGCCTATTATCTTTCATCGTTTTAACATCTCCTATAATTATTATACCACAATAACTTGACATATATTGTCATATTATTAAATATTTTTCCAAATCATGGTAGTACTACTTATCTCTCTTATTCACTGTTATAAAAATAGTCAAAGTTCATTCTTCCGTCTCGCTAAAATTAAATTTATTTCACCCAATATTATTATTGTTAGATTTATATTTTACTAAGTTTTACAACCCTAACTCTTGCTTTTTTACCTGTGTTAATCCTCTCTTTTCTTGCAGTAATTTATCTATACAGCTTCTAACACTTTCAGCTTGTTCAACCTTTTTTCGTATATCTATCATTTGAGAATATAGAGTATCTTTTTCTTTGCTCAAAGTGCCTATTTCTTATTTCAATTTGGATATATTTAAGGTCTTGTTTTCTCCTAAATGCTCTTTCAGATATTTTTTGGCACTTTCAAATAAAATAATCTCTGCTGTATGTTCATTGTAGAAAGTATCTTGTTTGTTTTTCTTTAGCTTGGTATAGGCTGTATAGGTATCTTTATGCTTCAAATATTTCTCTGCTTGGTTAATAAGTTTAGTGTTATCATCAATTCTTTTTTCAGTGTCTTTCAAGACTCTTGTGGTCTTGTAATTTTTATCTCTTAATGTAACTATATTTTCTTTAAGCTCGGTTAATGAAGTGATATTTTTCTCTTTTAGTAATTGATAGCTTTCAATATATTTTTCTAAGTCTGCATTATTCTTATCTGCATTTTTACGGATAAGATTTTCAAAAACGGACAGCAAATTTTCTTTGGGTGGGAGAGTGGATTTGAGATTATCAGTTTCTGCTTTTTCTTCTTTTCCTATTCCTATTATCCAATTCAGCAAAGCTTTTATTCTTCTTGCAATTTCTTTTAGTATCTTGTTTTGATGTTTGATTTCTCGGTTGATATTTCCTCTATCAGTGGCTATGCCTTTCTTTTCCATTTGACTTGCTGATACTCCTAAATGAATGGTCGGTATTTGCTCTATATCCTGTCTTTGATAGGAACGATGGTCTACTTTGTCTTGTATGCTGTTTTCTTCCAAATATTTATTTGTAATATCTGCCCATGCTTTTCGCCACTCTTCTGCTTTTTCTTGCTTATTCCAATCTACTGTATCTATTTTTCTTGTTTTGTAATTTCCATTTTTAAGTTTTA
>NZ_GL622296.1:1021238-1024963 GCF_000185385.1 Lachnoanaerobaculum saburreum DSM 3986 | reverse complement strand
CACAAAACTGAATTTCACGGATTCAGGTTTTATTTTCTCGCCATTTTTATCAAAGATATATTCCTTTTTTGATTTTGCTCACCATGTTTTATCTTCATTTAACGGTCGCATGGTAAGTAGGATATGTGCGTGTGGGTTTCCGTCATTTTTATCGTGTATAGCAATGTCGGCACACATACTGACACCTACAAAATTTTCTTTCACATAGTTTCTTACAAGTTCAATCTGTTTTTCCCTGTCTAATTCTTTAGGCAATGCAATTTCTATTTCTCTTGCAAGCTGTGAGTTTTTACTTTTTTCTATTTTCTCGACACTGTTACATAAGACAGAACGGTTTGCAAATTCCTGTGGTGCATTTTGTGGTAATAGAATTTCAGTATGGGCTATTCCGCCTTTTCTTGTAAAGTCGTGGACTATTCCATCATATTCATTTTTTATCTTTTCGCCACTTCGATAGGCAGAAGCTGCAACTGCACTTTTTCCTTTGCCTCTTGAGATAATCTTTATACTAAGATGATATATCGCCATAAGATAAGACCTCCTTTCTTTTTTTGATACTTTGATATGGCGATGGATAAGACTTCCTAAAAAAATCGGATAGCTTTTTATCCGATTTCTTTTGGGAAGTACACAAGGGGTAGGAAATTTATTTCCGTAGGGGAGTGTAGCTCCCCTGTATCAGCGTTAGCTGATATGCTCTCTGCAAGAGCCTTCGGAGAACGCACACACCCTTTAGGGTGTATAAGTGCGCCCTTGTACCCTTGTAAACAAGGGATTATTCCTCTGTGTTCATTTCTTACTCTTGTGTTCCTGTATTTCGATTTTCGCTTTGTTCTCGCTTCTCTATGATTTTTAGGATTTTTTGATTGACTGATTCTTTTATATTCAGGAATGTAATTAGTTGATAAAATTCGTCTTTGGTGAAGTCCTTGCTTTTGGTAAAGATACTTTCAAAGACTGCTTCTTTTTCATAAAGACGTCTATCTCTTTTCTTTCGCTCTTCCTGTTTCTGCTGACTGATGAGTTTCTTTCTTTTGTTTTGTAACTGCTTGATTTCTTCTTCCGCCATTAAGATTTTTTTGTCTATATTTTTTCATTTTTCTCTTTTCCTTTCTTTCTAATTTTTAGCAATAAAAAAAACAGCAAACCGATTTGATTTACTGTTTCGTGAACTGCTATGTTATAGCTTGTATTTAATTGTTTTAGCTAGACAAACTGGAATTTATCTATTTCTATAATTTAGCTGATTTTGTTGCAATATATGTTTTAATATTCAGTTTATGCAGCCTACCAAAACCATTTGTATCTTCATATATATCAAGCAGAGTAAACCCTGCCTTTAATTGTCCACCTATCTGCTCCGTTATATTGTGAGAGAACTGCATTCCGGATTTTTCTTTAATCATATATTCTTTAGCCGCTTTATCTTTTAATGGATTAAAAGGCATTTTCCAAACAATTTCTTTTTCTTCATTATCCACAATGTAGTTTATCTCATTATTTAAACCTGCAAGAAAAATACCACCCTTTTTCAGAACTCTATATGCTTCATTAAAAACATGTTGCACATCTTCAACATAACAGTTAGAAACAGGATGAAACACTATATCAAAAGTCTCATTTTCAAAAGGCAAAATTTTTGTCATATCACCTTCAATTGCTTTAATATTATAGCCTTCTCTTTCAGCAATTAAAAATTCGCTTTCTATTTGCTTTGAAGAATAACCAAGTACAGTACAGTCCGCCCCTAACGCATTAAATATAGGCATTTGTTGTCCTCCACCTGATGCTAAACCTAAGATTTTCTTTCCTTTTAAATCTCCAAGCCACTCATGTGGAACTGAAACAGTCGGAGTAAGAAAAACTTTCCATTCTCCATTTTTTGCACTGATATATTCATCATGCGAAGTTGGTTTCCCCCATTCCCAACCTTCCTCAACCCATCTGTCAATGGTTTCTTTGTTTATATCCTGATATGTTTTCATTATTTCACTTACCTCCTTAACAACTTTAGAATTTATCTCTATAAACTTTGCTAATATTATACTATTTTTAAGGTATTTTTTCTACTGTCAGATTTCCTACTTACTTTCCGGTTTTTCATAGAATTAGATAGGAAGAGCATGGTATTTACTAACACTAAATATTCTACTATCCTTTATTCTTTCCGTTCCGCTTGCACTACCTTTAACAGCTTATCTTGAAAGGTATCCTTGCTCTCTTTATCAAAATATATCTCGCTTACAAAGGTCTTTCCTCTAATCTTTTTTGTTAGAATGGCGTCAGGTTTTTGTGGCGTGGCTCGTTCATCTTTAGTCTGTGCTTCTTGTTTTTCTGTCATTCAATCCTCCTTTTACTTGCACAAAAAAAGATTTCCTGTGATTTAGGAAACCTCTTTTCGTCTTGGTTGATATTTGGTTTTAGGTTGTGGCTTGTAGCTTCTTTCTTACTCGGTATTCTCGTGCTTTTATCCGTTCATACTCTCTGAATTTGTCAATATTTTTAGATCGGTATTCTTTGGAATATGCCCTGTGATATGCTCTTGTTTTTTCTTTCTTGGCTTCTTCGATTTCTTCCCTCATATGTATCATTTCTTGTTCTGTCGGCTCTATCTCTTTTGTAAGTTCATTTTCAAATTTTCCGATATAATTGAAATAGACTTCAATACGCTGAACAGCATATTTTGCTCTTTTGACATCTCTTTCATGCACTACAATTTTACTGATAAATTCATTGATGGCGGTGGGGGTAAGTTCTTCAAAATCTGAGTAGCTTTCTGCCAGTTTGATAAAGTTCTTTGCTTTTTGGTTTGCATTTTCAAATTCGTATAAGCGTTCCTCTATTTGCTCTTGTTCTGCTTTCAAAGTGTAATATTCTTCCGCATATTTCCCCGATAATTGCTCATAACGCTTCGGCTCAATATTTCCCAGTGCGTTATCTTCATAGAGCTTGTTCATTACTGTTTCTATCCGTACTAGTATATCGAATAATTATTAACTGTTACAAACCTCGTTGGTTTTAATTCCTGCTTCAATCGCTTCGGTAACGCTAATTTCATCCATTTTGTATGACCAATGATAAACAACCGGCTCTCGATTGACCTCATCGAAGTAAAGGTAGATACGACGCTCCAACTCTTCCTTTGTTTCTACTCTGATACCTTTGAGCATCTGTTTCGTCATCTTGCTAAAGAAGCTTTCTATCATGTTAAGCCAAGACCCATGCTTAGGTGTAAACACAAATACAAATCTTCCTTCGGGGCGAGTAGCAAGGTAGTTCCTTGTCTCTTTTGATTTATGTGCAGAATGATTGTCACATACTATGCGAATGATATCTCTTTCAGTATAACGATCATCGAGCTTTTTAAGTAGTTCTATAAAATCAGAACTTTTATGCGTTGTGCTAACATAAGGGATTGCTTCACCTGTTAGCAGATCTATTCCGGCAAGAAGTGATAAGGTTCCGAGACGCTTATATTCAGCATCTCGCATCACATAACCGTTTCCGACCGTAGGGCGAAGATCCTCTCCTGTAGTGGCAATAGCCTGTATTCCCGGCTTTTCGTCACAAGATACTGTATGTACCATCGGTTCATCTGCCGGGATAATAAGCTGACCGTTTTCATCGAATTGCATACTCACCTGTTTATACACCAACAGTACATCATGCATCTTGGACTCAAACTCAGGATCACGTTTTTCACAGTAATACTTTATTTTGTGCGG
>NZ_GL622296.1:989418-1019306 GCF_000185385.1 Lachnoanaerobaculum saburreum DSM 3986 | reverse complement strand
TCCGCCTATATAACTTCTAATATGTGCTGATAGGATGTTTCCTGGATAAAATAAAAAGAGATAAGGTAAGTTTTGAATTACAAACTTTTTCTTATCTCTTATATAAAATATATTTTTTATATCTTTTAGTGTTGCTTCTAATATCCTCGTATTTACCCCTCCTTCTACAAACTCTGCTCATTAAGTTTCTCCTTGATTTTATCTTTCTTTGGTGCATTTTTAACCTTTTCTTTGAATTGATTTAGTTTACCCATTACCGATTCTCTTTTCTTATTCTTTCCGGCAGATTTTTCTACTGCTTCCTTAAACGCCTGCTCCATGACCTTTTCATCCTTTGCCTGAAAGAAGATGATATTATTTCCTGTAGTAAGATCTTTTTTTATACTGAATTTTACTCCGTTTTTATTTAGGTCTCTTTTTAAGCCTTTAAAATCAAGGTCATTTAGTTCTAAGGTTTCAACCTTCCCTTTCTTCACCAAATCTTTTACAGTTGTCGGTTTCTTTTCTTCTATAAACTCCTTTAGACTTTTCCCTTTTTTGGCTGCCATATTTAACATTTTCTTCATAAGATCTATTACCATTTTAGCTGTCCTTATGTTTCCTCTTTCTACCATGGCAATAACCTGTCCGCTTACTTCTTCATTGATCAATAGTCCACCTCCTTCATTTATTACAAGAAAAAAGGTGGTTAGATGTTACTCTAATCACCTTTTACAGGATTCTTTTAAGATTCATTTTACTTCAGCTTTTTTACATTTTCAGCTTCAGATAATATTTTCATCTGCTCAATTGCAATAGAATTCAATTTTTCCAATCTGTCCGACTGTTTCATCCCTTCATTTATAAATACTGCATTTAGATTTTCAAGATTAGAAAGGCAAACGAGCTGAGATATATCCGCATAATCTCTGATATTTCCCTTTAAATTTGGATTTTCATCTCTCCATTCCTTTGCAGTCATTCCAAACAAAGCCATATTCAAAATATCAGCCTCATTTGCATAAATAAAGTTAATTTTTTCCTTCGGCAGTTTTTCAGGTATAAGATTATTCTTTATAGCATCAGTATGAATCCTATAATTGATTTTTGCCAAATTTCTTTTTATATCCCAACCGAGCTTCTTTTGTTCTTCTTCTTTTAAGCGTTCAAATTCTTTTATTAAATACAACTTAAAGTATGGGGATACCCAAGAAGCAAATTCAAAAGCAATATCTTTATGTGCGTAAGTTCCTCCGTATCTTCCTGCTTTTGCAACAATACCGATAGAATTGGTTTTTTCTACCCACTGTTTTACCGATAAAACAAAGCGATTCAGTCCGGCTTCATTTTTAATTCCCTCGAATTCGAGGGAATTAAAATCAGGATTATACATTTCCTCCCAAATACCTAAAAACTCTATGGTATTTTTATTTCTTAGCCACTTCTCGATTAAAGCTAAACCGTTTTCAATGTTTCTTACCATATCAGTTAAAGAAATATAATCTTTATCATCTATGGATATAATGCTGATTTCAGATCCTTCAACATTTATTTTAGACACAAAATCACCTCTCAATTCTTAAATAAATTATAACTATTATACCATTTCCCCACTGCAACCTTTATGTCGTCATACCTTATAATCTTCGCTTATCTGTACCTTTTTTCTTCCTTCCCACTTCTGGACATTATGACCAGAAGTTATAAAAAAGCATATACACAGTTTCTTTATATATCTTGTATTTTATTCTACACTACAATCAAAAGCAATAACAGCATTACCTTAAATAATATCCTTTTTACACCAGCCTCCTCCATACATATCGTGATTTACTTCCTGCTGATAAAAATGATTTATTGTAGTGGTTGCATTATAAAGTGCTGTAATAATATATGCCTTGATATTTGTGATTTTAGTGGCTGTATTCTTCATACAGTCAATCACATATTCCAAATGACTGCCCTCCAGTTTCAAAAATCTTGATTTCACAAGCTCATATGGATATTCTTCTCCGGCTACCCTGATTGTTGGACGCCTCACACAGACTACCTCACATATTACTTGAAACAGTTCATCATAGAGTTCTTTTTCTCCATAATTATCATATTGCATGTGATGATTATAACTGATATTTTCTTTGATCAGTTCTATGCATTTCTGTACATCATCTATCACATCATTCTTCTCTGAACCGGATTGAATGATAGGATTGATATAACTCTCCTCAATATAGTTTAAATCAGTTTTATTATATTTAGTATAATTAGGGTTCGATTCTCCAACTTCTTGAGTTTCGATTTCCGAACTTCCAAAGGTTTGATTTTCTGACTTCTTGAGGTCTGATTTTCCGACTTCTTGAAGTCCTGTTTTCTGACTTCTTGAAGTTTGATTTTCCGACTTCCTGAAGTCCGATTTTCCGACTTCAGTGATTTTATCAGTGTTTACTACCTCTTTTTTATCTACATTTCCCTCCGACGAAGCAAAATTCTTGACATATATAATATCCGGTCTACCCAATCCTCTACGAACTTTCTCTACCAGACCAATTCCCTTAGTATTATCCAACTCTGCAAGAACCTTAACAGCCTTTTCCTTTCCACATCCCAAATCTTCCATAATACTATTTATGGTATATATAATATATGCTCTGTTATTATCATCGAACCATTTATTTTTTATAGATAAGGACATACGATCAAGCATCAGACCATATAAAAGTTTTGCATCACTTGATAATTTCTTAAATCGTTCATCCTTAATAAGCAAGCGAGGAACTCTATAGAATGAGAACTGCTCTGCTTCAATCCCATAATAATAATCCAGTTGTAATATTTCACTCATTCCCGGCTCCTCCTTTCTACTGAGTATTCTTCCAGTTATCCAATAACTGATAAATAATGTTCTCTATTTCTTTCCTGCTATATGTTACAGGGAAGTAACTGTTTATACGCTCTGCTTTTATAACAACCTTTCGTTCCACAGTTTTCTCTTTTTCAAGCAACATACGAACCATCGGAAATGTAAGCTCCCCTTTTTTATCGCTTTCCTTAAGCATGGCACTCTGCAAAGTTGAAATAATAATATTTGTTTCCTGTATTACAGCCAAAACCCATTGCTGTGCATCCTCTGATAAAAATGATAAATCAACTGCCTGCATGATGCCTATTTTCTTTGTATCCACCATATCAAGCAACTCATCCGCCAAGCGTGAAATCCATATGTATCTCTGAACAGTCTTTGCACTCTCTCCTGCCGTTTCTCCAAGTTCTCCAAGTGTAAGTCCGCCTGCTTTACTTCCCTGATGCTTCATTGCATCATATTTCATTCTATATGCCTTTGCTTTCTCGCTTGGCAGAATATCCTCTCGCTGAATATTAGAATCTACCATAATAATTATAGCTTCATCATCTGTATAATCACGAATAAACATCGGCATTGTAGAAAGTCCAACCATTTCACAAGCATATTTTCTACGATGTCCGGCGATAATTTCGTAACCGCCGCCTTTCATCGGTCTTGCAATACCCGGCATCAATACCCCATACTCTCTTATACTTTCAATCATTTCTTGCATCTTTTAATCATCCAATACCTTAAACGGATGTTCTTTGAACCCTTGAAGTTCTGTTAATGCAATTTCCTGTACTTGCTCTATTCCTGACTGTGGCTGCTCAATCCCGAATAAATCATCAAAGCTGTTAAGCTTTACCTTTGTGGCACTTCCTGTCTTATTCATTGCAAAGCACCTCCTTTGTCAATGACTGATATGCACTTGCCACTTTCCCATTCGGATCGTGCTTGTATATGCTCACACCTTCCGCAGAAATTTCCGCTGCCCTTACCGACATAGGGATACTGTTTTTAAATTATGTTCATTGCAGACATCCCATAAAGAAGCTTTAAATGACTCCTTTGTTACCTTCCATTCACCAAGAATGGCCCATAGTTCCAAATGCACAAAACATATATTCACATTTTTTCACTTTTCATTATTTTCACATCTACTGTTAAATCAACTCCAAATATTTCAACATTTTCATCTTTCTTTTGTTCATGAAATTACTTTTATGCGTTCACTTTACTATCTTGCCTATACGTTAAAAACACCATCAAAAAGCCCTGTGACAATTTGTCATAGGGCTAATCTAATTCATTTACCTTACAAAAGTCTCCAGGGGCAGCCCCTTCTGAGGTGCAAATCGCATTTAATATTACTTAATAAAATATAAGAAATCTCAGTTTTATCACTATATGGTTTTTGTTTTCCACAATTATTAAGCTGATTTATAAGAACAGTCAAACTTGTTGCTCCCGTTTTATCCCCATATTTGTTCCAAAGATCACCAACTGTTATTCTGTCGTAAAAACCTTCAAAAGTTCCAATGCCTACAACTTCTTTTCTCCCCCCCATATCAACCAACATCAAAAATGCGTCACCTTTTTTAATATCTTTTGAAAAATTATCCGTGGTATTCGTTCGCCAAAACGCAACACTATCTTTTTCAGATAATTTCAAATCCGATACATGCTTATACCATTCTAAATTTGTTGCATAAATTGCATACTTCATAAAAATAACCTCCGTATTTTTCTTTTTTGTATTTTAAGTACTTTTAGGACTTATTTTACTTATAATTTATCATACTATTAACAACTTGTCAAGTATAACTGCCTTCAAATTTAGAATCAACGTAATAATACTCTCTGTATTCTACAATATTGTTTGACTCAAATAGTGAAGCTATTATAGCATTAAGCTGAGCTACACTCCTCTTTTATTATAATATATACTCTAAGTAAACTTTTTATCCAACATTTTATAAACTACTTCCCCAATCGCTCTTCAATAAACGCATTATCAATCTTTTCTGTACGTGCACTCACCGAACTTTTTATTATTTCTACAATTTTTGTATTTTTAACCTTTATATAAGCTTGGACTAATGCCTTAAACTCCTGCATTGTTAAGCCCAATTGGCGACAGCATTTGTCACGTACACTATTTTCACTGATTTCATATTCTGATGCAACTTGTGAAAATGCTCTGCTAAATTCAACACCATTAGAAACATGTCTTATCACTTCACAAATCTGAAGAATTCTAGCGGATGGCTCTAATGGTATATCTAGTTCCTTAAGGTCCACTCCGTTTAAACTATCAATTTTACCCTGACTTTGATTCAATAATGCTTTAGCAAAATCTGTTGCTTCTAAGATAAACCTACCATTATCTTCATATATTTCAAATAATTTTTTCATTAGAATTTCCTCCTGATAAACATAATTATATATTCCTATAAGTACTTATTAGACTTATAGTACTTATATTATCATGTATTTCTTTCAATGTCAAATTAAAAAGAGCAGATGCTTTCGCATCTGCTCTCTATCAACTATATTCAAATACTTCCTACTTAGCCTTTTCTGCAATAGCTGCCTGTGCTGCCGCAAGTCTTGCAATCGGCACTCTAAACGGTGAGCAGCTTACATAGTCAAGACCGATCTTATGGCAGAACTCAACTGATGAAGGATCTCCGCCATGCTCGCCGCAGATACCTACATGAAGCTCAGGTCTTGCCTTCTTACCAAGCTCGATAGCCATCTTCATAAGCTTGCCTACGCCGACCTGGTCAAGCTTAGCAAACGGATCGTTCTCAAAGATCTTCTTGTCATAGTACGCATTAAGGAACTTACCTGCATCATCTCTTGAGAAACCGAATGTCATCTGTGTAAGGTCGTTTGTACCGAAACAGAAGAACTCAGCTTCCTTGGCAATCTCATCAGCTGTAAGACATGCTCTTGGAATCTCTATCATTGTACCTACTTCGTACTTGATGTCTGAACCTGCTCTTGCAATCTCCTCATCAGCTGTCTTTACAACGATATCCTTAACGAACTTAAGCTCCTTAGCGTCGGATGAAAGCGGAATCATAATCTCAGGCTTAAGGTTCCAATCAGGATGAACCTTAGCTACATTGATAGCGGCTCTGATAACAGCCTTTGTCTGCATAACCGCAATCTCAGGATATGTTACTGCAAGACGAAGACCTCTGTGTCCCATCATAGGGTTAAACTCATGAAGTGAAGCAATGATAGCTTTGATCTGTGCTACACTCTTTCCCTGAGTATGTGCAAGCTTCTCAATCTCGGCTTCCTCTGTAGGAACGAACTCATGTAGAGGCGGATCAAGGAATCTGATAGTAACAGGATTACCCTCCAAAGCCTCATACAGTTTCTCAAAATCTCCCTGCTGTACAGGCAAGATCTTCTCAAGAGCTTTTTCTCTCTCTTCTACAGTATCTGAACAAATCATCTCTCTGAATGCGTCTATTCTTTCACCCTCAAAGAACATATGCTCTGTACGGCAAAGACCGATACCCTCCGCACCAAGCTCTCTTGCCTTCTTTGCATCTGCCGGTGTATCCGCATTTGTACGAACTTTAAGTCTTCTGTACTTATCGGCCCAGCTCATGATTCTTCCGAACTCACCTGCTATCTGTGCTTCTCTTGTAGCTATAGCACCGTCATAAATATTACCTGTTGTACCGTCAAATGAGATAACATCTCCCTCATGGAATGTCTTTCCGCCAAGTTCAAACTGCTTGTTCTCCTCATCCATAACAATCTCTGACACACCTGATACACAGCAGGTACCCATACCGCGAGCAACAACTGCCGCGTGAGATGTCATACCGCCACGAACTGTAAGGATACCCTGTGAAGCCTTCATACCTTCGATATCCTCAGGTGATGTCTCAAGTCTTACAAGAACAACCTTCTTTCCCGCATCTGCCCATTCCTTAGCCTCTTCAGCTGTAAATACAATCTGTCCGCTTGCTGCACCCGGTGAAGCCGCAAGACCCTTGCCGATAGGTGTAGCCTTCTTAAGTGCCTCCGGATCAAATGTAGGGTGAAGAAGTGTATCAAGGTTTCTTGGCTCTATCATAGAAACAGCCTTAGCCTCGTCAATCATACCCTCATCTACAAGGTCACATGCAATCTTAAGTGCGGCAAATGCCGTTCTCTTACCGTTTCTTGTCTGCAACATATAAAGCTTTCTGTTCTCGATAGTAAACTCCATATCCTGCATATCTCTGTAGTGGTCCTCAAGCTTATGACAAATATCAACGAACTCATCATAAACTTCAGGCATTACCTGCTTTAACTGGTCGATATGCTGTGGTGTACGAACACCTGCAACAACATCCTCGCCTTGTGCGTTCATAAGGAACTCACCCATAAGCTTCTTCTCACCTGTAGCAGGATCTCTTGTAAATGCAACACCTGTACCTGATGTGTCACCCATATTACCGAACGCCATCATCTGTACATTAACTGCTGTACCCCATGAATAAGGGATATCATTATCACGACGATATACATTTGCACGAGGGTTATCCCATGAACGGAAAACGGCCTTAATAGCCTCAACAAGCTGCACTTTAGGATCTGAAGGGAACTCCTCTCCGATCTTTGCTTTGTACTCGGCCTTAAACTGATTTGCAAGTTCCTTTAAATCTTCAGCTGTAAGCTCCACGTCCTGCTTAACACCCTTTTCCTTCTTCATCTCATCAATAAGAGCCTCAAAATACTTCTTACCGACTTCCATAACTACATCTGAGAACATCTGGATGAATCTTCTGTAGCAATCATAAGCCCATCTTGGGTTACCTGACTTCTCGGCCAAAACCTCTACAACCTCTTCATTAAGACCAAGGTTTAAGATAGTGTCCATCATACCCGGCATAGATGCTCTGGCACCTGAACGAACTGAAACTAAAAGTGGATTTTCCTTATCACCGAATTTCTTTCCTGTGATCTCTTCCATCTTGTTGATATGATCCATGATCTGACCCATAATCTCATCATTGATCTTCTGGCCGTCCTCATAGTACTGTGTACAAGCCTCTGTTGTAATTGTAAATCCCTGTGGTACAGGCAGACCGAGATTTGTCATCTCTGCAAGGTTTGCTCCCTTACCGCCTAAAAGATTTCTCATTGTTGCATTACCTTCTGTAAAAAGGTATACCCACTTATTTGCCATGTGAAAACCTCCATATGTATTTTCCTGTATTTTCCGTTCATTATTATACCATACTCATATAATATAGCAAAGCATAAAAAGAAAATTATTTATCACAAAATAAAACTTTATAAAATTGTATATTATAAAAATCTTGCAAATAAAAACTTTTGCTTTATACTATAGTAAGTTGATTAATTGAAAAGATATTTATATCATTGTATATGGAGGAATTATGCATCAGGAACAATGTATTAAGGATAATTTATATTATGTAGGAGCCAGTGACAGAAGACTGAGACTTTTTGAAAACGCCTACCCTATTCCTTATGGAATGTCTTACAACTCCTATCTTATATTGGATGAAAAGACAATACTCTTTGACTCTGTAGATAGAACGGTTGAGGGCGTATTCTTTGAAAACTTAAAAGCAACCCTTGGTGACAGACCCCTTGACTACTTGGTAATAACACATATGGAACCGGATCATGCGGCAACTCTTGGTGACCTTTTGAATATGCATCCTGAAATGATGATAGTCGGTAATGCCAAAATCAAGGCAATGATCGGTCAATTCTTTGACTTCTCACTTGATCACAGATTTCATGAGGTAAAGGAAGGTGACAGTTTAAGTACAGGTGAGCATAGCTTCAAGTTCTTCTTTGCACCGATGGTTCACTGGCCTGAGGTAATGATGGTATATGATGAAAAGCTGAAAGTACTTTTTTCTTCAGATGCTTTTGGAAGTTTCGGTGCATTGTCAGGAAATATTTTTGCAGATGAGCTGAACTATCAGTCCGAGTGGAATTCCGAATCAAGAAGATACTACGCAAATATTGTCGGCAAATTCGGTCTACAGGTTATGAATATCTTAAAGAAACTTTCAGATCTGGATATTGAGATTATTTGTTCACTGCATGGTCCGGTATTCAGAACAAAAGAAGATGTTCAGGCTTGTATAAAGAAGTACCGGACTTGGGGTTCATATACTCCTGAAAATGATGAGGTGGTAATCTATTCAGGTTCCGTATATGGACATACTGAGGAGTTTGCAACTCTGCTTGCCACTCTTTTGGCAAAGAGGGGTGTCAGAAATACTAAAGTATATGATATTTCTTCAATTGATGTTTCTTACCTGCTGTCAGAGGCATTCAGGGCAAAGGTACTTGTATTTGCCGCTTCTTCTTACAATGGCGGAATATTCACACCTATGGAAAATTTCCTTATGGATCTGGTAGCACATAACTTCCAAAACAGAGATGTATTTGTAGTTGAAAACGGCTCTTGGGCACTTACAGCCGGAAAGGGAATGCGTGAAATTATCGGTCAGTTAAAGAAGGTAAATATAGCGGAGGAAACTATAAGTATTAAGTCACTCTTAAAAGATGCACAGTATGCCGATGCGGTTGCTATGGCAGACAAGATTGTTGAAGATTTAAAGAAATAAGTAAAACATTGTATACCCACAAAATGTGGGTATGCATTTTTCTTTTTAGGAGTTTTATGTACAAACAAAACAAAATAAAGTCGGCATTCTTTGCAGCCTTTCCAAATACCATACCTATATTGGCGGGATTTTTATTTTTAGGTATGGCTTACGGCATATATATGAATCGTTCAGGCTTTAACTTTCTCTACCCGATGTTTATGAGTGCTGTAATATTTGCCGGCTCTGTGGAATTTGCCACTGTTTCATGGTTGCTTGGAAGCTTTGACCCTATAAATATATTTTTCCTTACTCTTATGATAAATGCCAGACATCTGTTCTACGGGCTGTCAATGCTTGAAAAGTACAATATTCCGGGAATTAAAAAATACTACTTAATATACGGAATGTGTGACGAGTCTTTCTCCATAAATGCCACTGCCGATATACATAAAGACATTGACAGGGGATGGTTTATGTTTTTTGTAACTTTACTGAACCAGTTTTACTGGGTGGCAGGTGCCACTTTAGGGGGCATATTCGGAAGCTTTATTCCATTTGATACTAAAGGCATTGATTTTGTTATGACCGCACTGTTTGTAGTAATATTTTTAGAGAATTGGCCGAAAGAAAAAAATCATATTGCTTCTATTGTGGGACTTACGGTATCCTTTATCTGTCTGATTATATTTAAAGGTACAAACTTTATAATACCGTCAATGTCGGTTATCCTGGCAACTCTTACACTGATACGTGAAAGGCTTAAGAATCTATGTGTACAATACAACATATAATCATCATTGCTGTCGTGGCAATAGCGACTATGATTACCAGATTTTTACCGTTTATAGTTTTTCCCGCAAATAAGAAAACGCCAAAATATATAAAGTACCTTGGAAAGGTGCTTCCGGCTGCCGTACTTGGACTTTTAGTTGTATATTCTCTTAAGGATGTATCTGTGTTTAGTGGAAACCATGCAATTCCTGAAGCTGTTTGTATTGCAGTTACGGTTTTTCTTCATTTTTGGAAAAGACAGATGATTTTGTCTATATCTGCCGGTACAATACTTTATATGGTACTGGTACAATCAGTTTTTAAATAAGGAGAGTTATGAAAGAATTAGCAAAAAAAGTAAAAGCAGACTCATTTTTGCTTATGGCAAGCAGCAATGAGATAAGAAATAAATGCTTAAAAAACATTATTGATAATTTGAATAAAGATAAAGAACATATATTGGCGGAAAATAGGAGGGATATAGAAAATGCCCGTCTTGAAAATATCCCGGATTCTATCCTGTCAAGGCTTTTGTTTGACACACATAAGATGGACACCGTAACAGCCGGTATAAAAGATCTTATAAAGATGCCCGACCCTATCGGCAAAATCACTTTAAAAAGAGAGTTGGATAAGGGCTTAGTTCTTACCAGAACCACTACCCCTATCGGCGTTATCGGTGTTATATTTGAGGCAAGACCTGACGCATTGGTTCAAATTGCTTCACTATGTATAAAAAGCGGTAATGCCGCCATACTGAAAGGTGGCAGTGAGGCATTGCTTACAAACAGAGCATTATTTGAAAGTATAAAAAGAGCTGTTAAGGAGTCAAATCTTCCTGAGAATATACTTGTTCAACTTGAAGCCAGAAGTGATGTGGGTGAACTGCTTTCCTGTTGTGAATATGTGGATTTGCTTATCCCAAGAGGCTCAAATTCATTTGTAAAATATATTATGGACAATACAAGTATTCCTGTAATGGGGCATGCTGACGGCATCTGTCATACCTATATAGATGAAGAATTTGACCTTGACAAATCTATAAGGATTTTGGTAGATGCCAAGACACAATACCCTTCCGCCTGCAATACTACAGAAACTTTATTGATTCATAAAAACGCTGTAGCCGGACTTTTCCCAAGCCTAAATACCGCTTTTAAGAGTGCAAAAATCAAAGTATTTGCACATGAGAATATAATAGACAAATTTGACAATGCTGTTTTAGCTACAGATAAGTCTTTTCATACGGAGTATCTTGAAAAAACCGTCAACGTAAAGACGGTAGACAGTATAGATGAGGCAATAAATCATATCAATACCTACGGCTCACATCATACAGATGCTATACTCACAAATATAGATTCAAATGCGGACTATTTTATGAACAGGGTTGACTCTGCAAATGTATACAAAAACTGTTCCACCAGATTTGCAGACGGATTCAGATACGGCTTCGGTGCTGAAGTAGGTATCAGTACGGGAAAGTTACATGCCAGAGGACCTGTGGGGCTTGAAGGACTTTGTACCTACAAGTATAAACTATATGGAAACGGTGATATTGTAGCAGACTATGCGGAAGGCAAAAAAGAATTTCATTTTAAAGATTTATAAAAAGACCGGGGTCTTCACCCCGGTTTTTATCATCTTAAGCTGTATGTTAAGCTTCCTATCTTATCCAGGCACCGTTGGCACCCAGTCTGAATGAATCAATTGTAGTATTTGTAGCCATAAATCCTGTACCCGGATAGAAGTAATACCAATTTCCGCTAATCTGTGTCCACTTTTCACACATTGCACCGTTACTGTCCAAGTAATAGTACTTACCGTCACTGCTGTGAAGCCATGTGTTGCTAAGCATCTTACCTTTCGGTGTCTCGGCATTCAAGTAATACCACTTACCTCCTGACTGCTGCCAGCCCGTTGTCATCTGACCACGTGAGTTCAAATAGTAATACTCTCCGTCTCTCTTTTGCCATCCTGTAAGCATTCTGCCCGAGTCATCAAACAGATACCACTTATCTCCGATATATTCCCATCCGTTCATCTTCAGGCTGCCGTCCGGAAATCTGAAATACCATGCATCACCTGACTTGCTCCAGCCCACATTGCTTCCTGCCTGACCTGAAGAATTATTATTGCCCTTTGAAACATTGCTCTCATCTAAGTAAAATTCATCTGAAGTCACCCATTCGGAACTTCTTCCATAGTCATTGTCACCATGTGCCACGGATCTAATTCTGAACTTATATGTACCCTTCTGTGTCATATCGTTTCTAAAGCTGTAACTGTTTCCCTTATAATTCTCCACCTTGGCAACCTGTGTACTGCCACGAAGAAGTACCAAATCATAGTATCCTGAAGTTCCTGAAGGCTCATTCCATTCGGCAATGCCGATGCCGCTGTCCTTCCACTCAACATCATCAGGTTGTTCATAGCTTCCCTTTATCGGATTCAGCTTTACAGCCACTATCAAGTCGCCGTTTTTCTTGGAAGATGACAGATACTTTCCACCTGTTACACTTATATTGGATGCCGAATAAGTCCCCTTAAAGGCATAATCGCTTGAAGCCTCTAATGTCACCTTAAGCTTTATCTCATCTCCTATATTAAGGCGAGTCTTACCGCTTGTAATCTCCGCATCCACTACACTGAATCTGTCCGATGTGGTATATATATTGATATCCCCGCCTGAGTTTCCTCCATAGTTGATACTGAGTGAGTCCGTGTTGTCTCCAACACCTAAATTTGTATTTATTTTTATTCCGACCGAGCTTATAGTCTTATTCGCCGCATATACAGGCATTGCCGCAAATGCGCATACTAAAACAGCTCCAAGAATTGCTAATTTCTTAGCCAACCTCATACATTCCTCCTTATATTTTTGCAGTTAAACTGCTGTTATACCTTAAGTATATTTAATTTAAGGAATTATGTATAGTTAAAATTTTCTTACTAATTCATATCTTTTATATTCATGCCTTTTATATATTAGTGTATATAATATCTCAGATATTTTGGTTCTTATATCATATTTTATTTAAAATATACTCTATAAGATGCTGTTTAAAATACACTTCTAATACAATATCTGATAAAAATGTGAATAACTCAACATTTTCACTATTAAAGTCTTTTGCCTTTCTTTTTGCAGACTCAAGTCTGTTTTTTAAATCTGATATAATTTCATCTTTCTTATCAGCCTCAATACTGACTAAAATATCATACAGCTTTGAAAGTGAACCGTCTTCCCTTTCAAAGCTTTCATATATGCTTAAATTACAAAGGCTTTTGATATCTGAAAATGAAAGTACATTCTTATAAAAATATATAAGTATAAGTAACATCACATGATGCTTTGTATATTTTTTTTTATCGGAAGGCGGCAAAAGTTTATTCTTGGTATAGTTATTGATCATAGTCTTTGTAAGAAGCTTGTCATCCTCCTCTTTCTTAAAACCTTTCAGCTTCTCATCTATAAAACTTGTCATCTGATCCATATACAATGTAATATCAGGAATATCCTCCGACTTTACAATATCAAGCTTTTCAAAGTGCTTTATCATATCATTTATAATTTCAATATTAGTTTCCATAACATTAGTATATAGTAATAAAAACTATATATCAAGTCTATAAATATCAGCATCCTTCTTTTAACAGCAATATACTCTTTATCAATGCTATAGCCGATACAATAAAACATACAATGCTTAATACAAATAATATCGGTTCATTTATAACAGGAATATCCGTCATATAATTCATATTGCTCATTACTACAAATGTCAATGACCGACTGATAAAGTTGGTACTTAACAATATTATACCGCTTAAGAAAAAAACACCAAATATTCCAAATCCGAACGCTACATTAAGTTTATTTCTTTCCATACCTGCCCTCCATTATTAACAGTTCATATTTTATCTATAGATTCTGTATATCATTATTTATAAATTTTGTCAATAAAGTGTACCCGTCTTCTATGAAGATGCCGCTCTTGCCGGCATTCTTTTCGCTATATACTTCAGCACTTTTCTTCTCATCATTTGATCTGTAAATCTTAAACGGAACAGGATCTGAAGAATGAGTCCTTGTCTCTATAGGTGTGGGATGATCGGGCATGATAAGCATTGCAAAATCCTCACCTGCATCTTTAAGTGCCTGACAAAGAGGTCCTACAATATTTTTATCAATCCTTTCGACCGCCGAAATCTTTCCTTCTATATCACCATGATGTCCACATTCATCAGGTCCTTCAAGGTGAATATACACAAAGTCATTGCCGTCCTTTAACAATGTATTTTTGGCGGCTTCAAGCTTTCCCTCATAATTTGTATCAAGTGTACCTGTTGCACCTTCTACATCAATACTCTCCATACCTGCACTTATTCCTATACCCTTTATAAGATCAACTGCGGAAATCACAGCACCTTTCAGACCTGTCTTTTTATAGAAGTTATCTATCCTCGGCTTAGTACCCTCACCCCAAAGCCATATTGAGTTTGCAGGATTCTTGCCTTCCTTTATCCTTTTAAGATTTACAGGATGATTTTTTAATATATCATAGCTTCTTTCCATAAGACCGAAAATTTTATCATTATCCGGCAAGTACTCACCTGTCACCTTGTCCGAGATATCATGTGGCGGTGTAAGATTAAGCCCTGTCCGCCCTTTATCCCATATAAGACAATGTCTGTATGATATACCGGGATAGAACTTAAACTCACTGTTTCCCAGTCCCTCTTCTACAGCTTTTATAAGTTTTTTTGCTTCTTCCGTTGATATTTCACCTGCTGAATAGTCAAGCATTTTCCTTTTGCTTATATCTTTTTCATCTGAGAGTGTAACAAGGTTACATCTGATTGCCACATCACTATCTTTCATCTTTATTCCGATACTTACCGCCTCAAGCGGTGAGCGTCCGGTATAGCACTCCAACGGGTTATATCCCATTACGGCAAGATTAGCCACATCACTGCCGGGCTTTAGAGTATCCGGAACTGTTTTTACCATTCCCGTTATTCCCTTTAACCCGTCAATATTCGGCTTCTTAGCCACATCAAGTATCGTTCTGTTACCAAGTTCTTTGATATCTCTGTCGGCCATTCCGTCCCCAAGTACTACTATATACTTCATAATCTTCACCTTCTGTCTATTTATTTAATGCTCCTATAAAATTCTTTGTTTTTTCATTGTCCGATGCAAATACCACATCCGGAGTACCGGCTTCCACTATCACACCTCCCGACATAAAGATCACCTTGTCGGAAATCTCTCTTGCAAAAGCCATCTCATGAGTCACAATAACCATTGCAATATTCAAATCGGATAAAGACTTTATAACCCTTAAAACCTCTCCTGTCAACTCGGGATCAAGTGCGGAGGTCGGTTCATCAAAAAATAAAATCTTAGGATTAAGTGCCAATGCCCTGGCAATGGCCACTCTCTGTGACTGACCGCCTGAAAGTTGATACGGATAAGCCTTTGCTTTGTCAAAAAGCCCCATCTTCTTAAGCAGTTCAAAAGCTTCTTCCTTTACACTTGTTCTGTCTCTTTTTTGTACCCTTATAGGTGCATCACAGATATTTTGCAACACATTCATATGTGGAAATAAATTAAAATTTTGAAAAACAAGCCCGAAACACTCTGAAATCTTTTTTAAAGCGGCGGAACTTTCATAAACCGATTTCCCTTCAACACTTTTGCATACTGTATTTCCATTGTAACTAAGCTCTCCGTCATCCATATCTTCAAGCAGTGTGGCACAGCGTAATAATGTGGACTTACCTGAACCTGACGGACCTATAATACTTAAAATCTCACCTTCGCCGACTTCCAGTGAAATATCTTTTAGGATCTCTACACCGTCAAAGGACTTTTTTACCGACTTCATATTTAATAATGACATAATCACCTACTTATAATAATCCAATTTCTTCTCAATAAACTCCATCACAAATGCAACAATTGCATTAAATATATAATAAAACAGTGCCGCACATACAAACGGATACATACTTGTTGTACTGCTTGCCAGTGCTTTTGCCATAGTAAACATCTCGGCTACACTTATTGTAAATGCAAGTGAAGTATCTTTTACCAAAGTAATTACCTCATTTGTTACAGACGGCAATATCCTCTTTATTACCTGTGGCAATATAATAACAAAGAAGGTCTGTGATTTGGTATATCCCAATATTTTTGCAGCCTCATACTGTCCGCCTGACATTGATTGGATTCCGCTCCTATATATCTCCGCAAAGTATGCGGCATAGTTTATTACAAAACCTATTACAGTGGCTACTATACGATAGCTTCCTGTAATTGATACTCCGAAGATATAATAAGGTCCGAAATATACCACCATAAGCTGTAACATAAGCGGTGTACCGCGCATTATAGATATATAAATCTTACACAGATAAGATACGGTTTTTATTTTGCTCATTCTTCCAAAGGCAACTAAAAGTCCAAGCGGAAGTGAAAGTATCAATGTAACCAGAAATATTTGTATACTTACAAGCATACCCGGTGCAAGCTTTGCCGCAATATCAAGAATATTCATAAATTCTCCTATCAAGATATATTATATATAAAAAAACGCCGGCAGATGAACTGTCAGCGTCTTTTATATTACTCTAAAGTAGTAACATCCTTTCCAAACCATTTCTCTGAAATAGTCTTTAAGCTTCCGTCAGCTTTCATCTCATCAAGCTTTGCCTGAACTTCATCTCTTAAAGACTCGTTTCCAAGCTTAAATCCGATACCGTACTCCTCACTTGCAAGCGGTGTATCAAGTACTGTAAAGCCGCTGCCGCCTCTTTTTGTAATCTGATAGTTGGCTACCACACTGTCCATTGCTATGGCATCAACGCCTCCCATATCAAGATCCATAAATCCGGTATTATAATCCGCCACTGTCTGCAAGCTGTCAAATGTCTTTACCATGTCGGGATCGGCCTTTAATGCCGCCTCTGCTGAAGAATCGGCCTGTACTTCAACCTTCTTACCTGCAAGATCCTCTATTGAATCTATATTTGAACCGGACTTTACTACAAATACCTGATCATTTTTCATATATGGCTTTGACCATGTATATTTATCTTCTCTTCCCTGTATACTGAAGCCGTTCCAAATACAATCTATAGTACCTGATGAAAGCTCCATATCCTTTGCATCCCAAGCTATAGGCTGATACTTTATTTCCTTGCCAAGCCTTTTTGCCACCTCGGCAGCCAAGTCAAGATCAAATCCTGTGAACTGTCCGTCATCTCCTACAAATCCCATAGGTGGAAAATCTTGATCAAATCCTACCGTAAAAGTATTTTTATTATCTGCATCCGCCGCTTTACCGCTTTCACTTGCAGTTTTGCTTGTCTCTTGTGATGCGGATGTACTTTCAGTTGTCTTTGCAGTAGAACAACCTGCCAACATAAGTGCCGCCAATACTCCAAACAAATAAATTTTTTTCATAATACACCTCATTACTTTCTTTGCTTTGCCTCAACACTTTCTTATGGTAGCATACTAAAGTGTTCTTGTCAACACTTTGTTTCTCTACTACATTAAAGTATTTCTGCTTTATTCAGACTTGTAGCACTCTTTGACTCATTTATATGTACTTCCAACTGGTCATAAGGTATCTCAATGCTGTTCTTATCAAACTTTATTTTGATTTCTTCAACTATCGCCCACTTTGCAGTCAAATAGTCTCCGGTTTTGCACCATGCCATACCTCCTAATATAACGGCAGATGATGCCAAATCATCTACATATGAAACTATATCATTGTTTTTCAGTATCAGACCGTTTTCATCAAATGCTTCTTTTATAAGCTTCTTGGCTTTTCTGATATCGGTATTGTATGATACACCGACCTTTATATCTATTCGTCTGATATCGTTGGCTGTCACATTTGTAATAACATCATTTGCCAATGTACCGTTCGGTATAGATATTCTCTTATTGTCAGGTGTTAAAAGTATTGTATATATTATTCCGATAGTATCTACAATACCTTCAGCCTTTGGAGTAATAATATAATCTCCTCTGCTGAAAGGATGACTGAACAATATAATCATTCCTCCTGCAAAGTTGCTTAGACTTCCCTGCCATGCCAGACCGATTGCAACACCCGCAGAACCGAGTATTGCCACTATAGAAGCACTGCTTACACCGATTCTTTCCGCCAGCACAAGCACTACCAGAGCATACATCAATACTTTCAGTGTAGATAATAAAAATCTCCTGACAGTCAAGTCCATATTTATCTTTTTTAAAAATCTTTCAAGCATATTTGATAAAAATCTGATAACCTGACTTGCTATAATCAATGTAATGATGACTGTTGCTATATCATATGCCAGTGCAAGGAAAAACGGATACAACTTCTTTAAGGTTTCCATCATTACACTTGGTCTTAACTTCTGAATATCATTTGCGACCGACTCGGCTATATCACTTTCCGATATGCTCGGCAGACCGGAATCTGTCACACTTGTCAGACAAATTCCGGTCCTAAATAAATTTAAACTATTAAAAATCACTGTTTATCCCACTTAAATACTATCATTGCCATTGGCGGAATCTTAATCTTTAGAGAATCTTCTCTTCCGTCCGTCTTTTTCTTAACAGACTTTTTTGCTCTCCTGTTTCCTACTCCGCTTCCGCCAAACTTCTTATCATCCGAATTGAAAATCTCGGTATAGATACCTTTATACGGAACTCCAATCTCTCTTTCATATACTACCGGTGTAAAATTACATACCACCAGCAAGGTGTCTTCCGGCTTTTCCGTCTTTCTGAGGAATACTACAATTGTTTCATCTTTTGAAGTACAGTTTATCCACTCAAATCCGTCAGGATTGTAGTCAAGTTTATAAAGTGCCGGACAGTCCAAATACAGCTTATTAAGTGCTTTAGAATATCTTTGCATCTTCTTGTGGTTTTCATACTCAAGTAAATTCCATTCAAGCGATACATCCTCATTCCATTCGTCCATCTGTCCGAACTCCTGCCCCATAAACAAAAGTTTCTTTCCGGGATGTGTCATCATATAGCCATATGCCACTCGAAGATTGTTAAACTTCTCTTCCTGTGTCGCACCGGGCATTTTTCCTGCCAATGTCGCCTTGCCGTGTACCACCTCATCATGGCTTAGTACCAGAATAAAATTCTCACTATAGGCATATAGCAATGAGAATGTAAGTGCATTGTAATCACCGCTTCTAAAGTACGGGTCAAGCTTCATAAACTCAAGGAAATCATTCATCCAACCCATATTCCACTTATAGTCAAACCCCAGACCGCCTTCTTTTAATGCACCTGTAATCTTCGGCCATGCAGTGGACTCTTCCGCTATCAACAGGCTTGAAGGATGTTTTTTCTTGTATATGGAATTAAGATGTTTTAAAAATTCTATTGCATCCAGATTTTCATTGCCTCCATATATATTAGGCAGCCACTCTCCTGCATTTTTACCATAGTCGAGATACAGCATAGAAGCCACAGCATCCATTCTGATTCCGTCCACATGATATTTTTCTGCCCAGAAAAGTGCATTTGCAATAAGGAAATTGCTTACCTGCGGTCTTGCATAGTTATATATCAAAGTCCCCCAGTGTGGATGTGTTCCCCTCCTCGGATCCGGATGCTCATAAACATGACTTCCGTCAAAGCAGGCAAGTCCATGTAAATCTCTTGGAAAATGTGCCGGAACCCAGTCAAGTATTACTCCGATGCCCTTTTTGTGCATATAATTCATAAAGTACATAAAATCATTCGGAGTACCGTATCTGCTTGTAGGACTGTAATAACCTGTTACCTGATATCCCCAGCTTCCGTCAAGAGGATGCTCCATTATAGGCATAATTTCCACATGTGTGTAGTTCATCTTCTTTATATAAGTGGCAAGCTTGGGTGCTATCTCACAATAATTATAAAATACCGAGCCGTTTACCTCTTCTCCGTTCTCATCATACTGCATCTCTTTTCTCATCCATGAGCCGAGGTGCAACTCATATATATTCATTGCAGGAGACTTATCTGTTTCTATGGACTGGAATTCTTCTCTATTTTTCATCCAGTTTTCATCACTCCACTCAAATCCTGAGATATCCGTTACTATGCTTGCAGTGTTTGGGCGAAGCTCCGAATAAAAAGCATACGGATCGGATTTTAACATCGGCTCTCCCTTTCCGGTCTTTATTTCAAACTTATACAAGTCTCCTACCCTTGCCTCCGGTATGAATAATTCAAATACACCGAAATCTCCAAGCTTATTCATCTGATGCTTTCTGCCGTCCCAAAGGTTAAAGTCACCTACTACAGACACTCTCATAGCCTCCGGTGCCCATACTGAGAAATTCACACCTTCCACTCCTGAAAGAGTCATAGGCTTTGCACCCATTTTTTCATAAATCTCATAGTTTATTCCGGCATCAAACTTTGACAAATCTTCCTCGGTATAAATACTTTCAAAGGAGTATGGATCATAGATTGTTTGGACAATATCATTATCATATGTCACTACAAACTGATACCTAAACTCTTTGCTTCTTCCTACCAGGCAGGCAAAGAATCCCGCCTCATCCGCACATTCCATCACAATAGGATTCTTATTGCCGTCAATCAACAACTCCGCCTTTTTTGCATGAGGTATAAAAGTCTGAACCAAAAAACCGTTTTCCACTTTATGTGAACCCAGAATCTTGTTCGGTCTGTCACATTCAGAATAAGTGATCTCTTCTATTGCTGCCCAATCCATCAAATCATATAAATTCTTATCCATAGTCTAACCTTTCTTTTAAAAATCTGAGTAATAGTTCAGATAAGAAACCGCCGCTTATCCGATCCACAACATTTATATAGATTATACTATTCTTTTACCGAAGTTAAAAGTAAATGTTATAAACTAACTATAAAAAAATTTGCCTTTTATTACAATGTATTACTTCGGTTTTCTCTATTTCTATACTATAACAATCCTATAACAATCATTCTTATATTTTTCATAATATTATAATCTATCAGTTGTATTATACTTTTAATTATCGTAAAATAGTATGAGTTTTAAAAATTTTGGAAAATAAAAACGAGATTGGAGAAGATGATGAATAAAAATTCAGATTTTGATGTTGTAAAAGAAATCTTCAGTTGGATTTCTATAATAGTGGTGGCTGCTGTAATAGCACTGGTTCTAAATCTTTTTATTATAGCAAACTCAAGGGTGCCTTCCGCATCTATGGAAAATACAATAATGACCGGTGACAGAGTGGTCGGTTTCAGACTTACATATCTTTTCCAAGAACCCAAGCGTGGTGATGTTATAATATTTAAATTTCCTGATGATGAGAGTCTTTACTATGTAAAAAGAATTATCGGTGAGCCCGGAGATATCATAGATATAAAGGACGGCAAGATATATTTGAACAACTCGGAGACTCCGCTTGAAGAGGACTATATAAAAGAGCCCATGATTCCCGAGGCTCCTATGCATTTTGAAGTTCCTGAAGGTTCATATTTCTGTATGGGAGATAACAGAAATAACTCGGCGGACTCAAGACGTTGGATTCACCCATTTGTGCATAAAGATAAAATAATTGCAAAGGTGATTTTCCGTTACTTCCCCGGATTTAAAATGATAAAATAAAAAAAGCTGTCGTGCTTTCAGTGCGACAGCCGTTTTTATATCAATTTTTAAAACTATGTATCGGTGCAGGTATTCTGCCGCCTCTGTTTACAAACCTCTCACATGAAAAGTTGTTTACCGGCATTATCGGGGCATAGCCCAAAAGCCCTCCAAACTCAACCACTTCTCCCTCAGCCTTTCCGATAACAGGTATTACTCTGACAGCGGTAGTCTTTTGATTTATCATACCGATAGCAGCCTCATCCGCAATGATTCCTGCTATGGTCTCTTCTGAAGTATCTCCAGGTATTGCAATCATATCAAGACCTACAGAACAGACACAGGTCATTGCCTCAAGCTTTTCCAAAGTTAAAGCCCCGGCATTCACCGCATCAATCATACCCTGATCTTCGGAAACAGGTATAAATGCACCTGAAAGTCCGCCGACATATGAAGAAGCCATTACACCGCCTTTTTTGACCTGATCATTAAGCAGTGCAAGTGCCGCTGTAGTTCCGGGAGCACCTACCCTTTCAAGACCGATTTCTTGTAAGATTTCCGCTACAGAATCTCCTACAGACGGAGTAGGTGCAAGTGAAAGGTCAATAATACCGAAAGGTATACCCAGCCTTTTAGAAGCCTCTCTTGCTACAAGTTGCCCTACCCTTGT
Organism: Lachnoanaerobaculum saburreum DSM 3986; assembly: GCF_000185385.1. Classification (GTDB taxonomy): domain Bacteria; phylum Bacillota; class Clostridia; order Lachnospirales; family Lachnospiraceae; genus Lachnoanaerobaculum; species Lachnoanaerobaculum saburreum. The sequence continues at coordinate 996,803 of NZ_GL622296.1, read as the reverse complement.
TATCTTAAATGCAGTCTTTTTGATAGTCTCACACAGCACCTCAAAGTCTTTATCTCTGGCCTGCTTTAATGCAGCCCTCACTACTCCCGGACCGCTGACACCTACATTTATAATTGTATCCGCCTCAGTCACACCATGGAATGCACCTGCCATAAAAGGATTGTCATCAGGAGCATTGCAAAATACTACAAGCTTTGCACAGCCTATAGAATCTTTATCCGCTGTAATTTTTGCAGTTTCCTTAACTATCTTTCCCATCAATCTGACCGCATCCATATTCAGACCTGTCTTTGTAGAGCCGAGATTCACAGAACTGCATACAAAATCAGTTTCACTTAGTGCCTGCGGTATGGACTCCATCAAAAGTCTGTCTGCAACCGTTATTCCCTTTGATACTACGGCGGAATATCCGCCTAAGAAATTTACACCTGTATCTCTTGCCGCCTTATCAAGTGTCTTTGCTATCTGAACAAAGTCCTCTACACTCTTACAGGCACTTCCGCCGATTAGAGCGATAGGAGTAACCGATATTCTTTTATTTACAATAGGCACACCGAAATCTCTTGAAATATCGTCTCCTACCTTCACCAGATCCTTTGCCGCTCTTGTAATCTTTCTATAAATATTGTCACAAAGTTTATTAAGGTCCGTATCAATACAGTCCAGTAAGCTTATACCGATTGTAATAGTTCTAACATCCAACAGATCCTTATCTATCATCTCATTAGTCTCTATTACTTCAAACATATCAAACATAGTTTCCTCCTAGAGCCTGTGCATTGATTCAAAAATTTCTTCTTTTTGTGCCTTTATCTTTACCCCGATATTATCTCCAAGAGTATTAAGCTCATCCACTATTCTTTCAAAGTCCACACTTGCATTTTCCATATCTGTAATCATCATCATATTAAAATAGCCGCTTACTATAGTCTGTGATATATCCAGTATATTTATCTTATTCTCAGCCAGATAGGTACATACCCTGGCTATAATACCTACAGTATCCTTACCTACTACAGTTATTATTACTTTGTTCATAAACTTCTCCATTTCTAAATATCACTACACATAGCAAATTTCAGACAGTGCATCCCGTTTTGCTACTTCTATATCAAAATCCTTAGGATTATATTGTCTGTCATGTGAAAAAATCTCAAATCTCACACTTTCAAGTGCCAGCTCAGGCAAATTATTCTTATCAGACAAATGCCCTAAGAAAATCTTCTTTATCTTATCATTTAATATCTCACATATCAACTTACCGGAGTTTTCATTTGAAAGATGTCCCTTGTTACTTAAGATTCTTCTCTTCAGTTCATAAGGGTACGGGCCGGTTTCAAGCATTCTGATATCATGATTTGCCTCTATAAGCAGTGCATCAAGATCTGAAAGATTATTTACAATATCCATTGTATATCTTCCAAGATCTGTAGCTACAGCTATCTTTTTATTTCCACATTCCACCCTATATCCAAAAGGTTCATTTGCATCATGGTCAATATCAAATGCTTTTATATTGAGATCACCTAAACTGATATTCTTTTTTGACTCAACAGTATGAAAATAATCTACAATGCTGTAATATTTATCTCTGTCTTCCAAGTATCTAAGTGTACCCCTTGATGCAAAAACCGGTATTTTATTTTTCCTTACAAATACCTCAAGCCCCGCTATATGGTCACTATGCTCATGTGTCAGAAATATACCTGAAATATCGCTGCCGCATAGCCCGAGTTCATTTAATCTTGTCTCTATTTTTTTATTTGATATTCCGGCATCTACTAAGATATGTGTCTTTTCACTGCCGATATATGTGGAATTGCCGTCACTGCCGCTTGCCAAGCTCACTAATCTCAATCTGTCACCTCAAAGCCTCTCTTATATTTTTTTCCAATTCAAACCTGTCTCCGTTGTTTTTTATAATCTTATCTGCAACCGACTCAAAATCCGATTCATTCGGCTGTTTTGAGATTATTGTTTCTATCCTCTCTCTGCTAAGACCTCTTGATAATATCAACCTTTTTATTCTGATCTCTCTATCTGTATACAGATACCAGACAGAATCATAAAAGTTTTCATCCGGCATAAGTGCCTGTTCCACAACATTCAGTCTGCTGTCTGAAAGTCTTCTATCTGAAAGTCTTCTTTTGATTTCAGCATTTACTAAAGGATGTATTATTTCATCTACTTTGCGCAGTTTGTCTTTATCATAGTAAAGTATATCACCTAATTTTTTTCTATCAATATTTTTTTTGCTATCCAATATAATATCGCCGAATAAAGACTTTAGGGCAGTATATCCTGCCCTATCCTTTTCATATAAAAAATGTGCCACCTTATCCGCCTCAATAATATTGGCACCATGTTCTTCCTTAAGTATTTTCAGTGCTTCACTTTTTCCTGAGCCGATACCGCCTAAAAGCAAAATATTCATTATTTTGCCTCCAACCATGTCTTTCCGATATGTGCATCCACTTCAAGCGGCACCTTAAGACTGACCGCTTCTCTCATTGACCTTTCCACAATCTCTTTGACCTTATAAACCTCATCTTTTCTTACTTCCACTAAAAGCTCATCATGAATCTGCAATACAATATTTGCATCAAATCCGCTCTTATTAAGTGCCTCATCTACCCTTATCATAGCGATCTTCATAATATCTGCAGCACTTCCCTGTATCGGTGAATTCATTGCCACCCTGTCACCGAAGGATCTGGTCATAAAGTTTGAGCTTTTTATCTCAGGTATAGGTCTTATTCTGCCGAACATAGTCTTTACATAGCCTTTTTCCTTGGCATCCGCCACCTGTTTATCCAAAAATCTTTTTACACCCTCATAGATTTTGAAATAATTGTTTATATAGTCAAGCGCCTCTTTTCTTGAGATACTTAAGTCCTCAGAAAGTCCGAAGGCTGAAATACCGTAAACAACTCCGAAGTTTACCGCCTTTGCATTTCTTCTAAGTTCAGGTGTTACCTTATCAAGAGGCACATGAAAAACCTGTGCCGCCGTAGCCGCATGAATATCGGCTGCCGTATGATAACTTTCTATAAGTTTTTCATCTCCCGACATTGAAGCAAGAACCCTAAGCTCAATCTGTGAGTAGTCCGCATCTACAAATACATAGCCGGGCTTAGGGACAAATATATCCCTTATTTTGCTTCCCATCTCTGTTCTTACAGGAATATTTTGAAGGTTCGGATCTGTGGATGAGATTCTTCCTGTGGCGGTAATTGTCTGATTGAAACTGCCATGTATACGTCCGTCATCTCTTATATATCCTGCAAGCCCGGTAGCATAAGTGGAATTAAGCTTTGTAAGCTGACGATACTCAAGTATATCCCTTATTATCTCATGTTCAGGTGCAAGCTTTTCAAGTACATCCGCTGCCGTTGAATATCCTGTCTTTGTCTTTTTTCCGCCTGAAAGCTTTAATTTGCCGAAAAGTATCTCACCAAGCTGTTTTGGAGAGTTTATATTAAAGCTCTCACCGGCCTTGTCTATAATACTTGCTTCCAATTTGGATATTTTCTCAAGCAATGTATCCGCATAGTCTTTCAGCCTTTTTTCATCCACTCTTACTCCGGTATTTTCCATCCTTGCAAGTGAATATATCAGCGGCAACTCCACATTTTCATATAGTCTTGTAAGTTCAAGTTCATTAAGCTTTTTAAGCAAATAATCGCTTGCAAAAAGTGCCACATAGCTTTCACTTGCAAAATACTTTTCAGCCTTTTCATCATTGAACTTTAAAACTTCACTAAGCTTGGACTTGCCTATCATCTCAGCCTTTGAAGAAACACCGCTTCCCATATAATCTCTTGCAATATCTTCTACAAAATAACTGTCCTTAAGCGGATTGATAAGATATGCCGCCACCGACAAATCGTAGAAATTCTTTGCAAGTTTCATATCCTTTACCTGCTTTATAAGAGGCTTTAGAGAAAGTATATATTTTTTTGCATCCAGACAAATAATCCGCTTCAAAATATCATCAATTTGCTCAATATCTTTTATAAGATATGTACGGTTATCCAAGGTGATTGAAATTGCATAAAGACTGCTTACAGTATAACTCTTTATCGCAGTCTCATCAAAACATATGGCAATTCCGAATTCATTTGCGGACTTTAACTTCTCATAAAGAGTGTTCCAATCATTCAAATCTGTAATATTGCTTATATCAAGCTTGATACTTGCAGCAGTTTCCACATTTTCATATCTTTTTAAAAATGATTTGAACTCTAATTTATTTATCCACTCAAGACTTTCTTTTGTATATAAATTACCTACTTTCATATCTGAAAGTTCTGTTTCTATAGGTGCATCAGTCACTATTGTTACAAGCATCTTTGAAAACTTAGCCTCTTTGATATTCTCAGACAGTGCTTTTGAGGCTCTTTGAGGCTTTAACTCATTTACATGCTCAATTGCATTTTCTATAGAATGATATTCCTGTATTATCTTTGTGGCAGTCTTTTCACCTATTGAGGGGACTCCCGGAACATTATCCGAGGTATCACCCATAAGAGCCTTTACATCTATAAACTCATGTGGAGTAACACCATATTCACTAATCACATCCTCAGGAAGATAATCATGAGTGGTTGTCACTCCCTTTGAAGTCTTTGGAATTCTTATCTTTATATGCTTATCGGACAACTGTAACAAGTCTCTGTCACCGGATATAATACTTACAAAGACATCCTCACTTTGATATTTCTTTGCAACGGTTCCTATTATATCATCCGCCTCATACCCTTCCTTTGTAAGTATCGGAATATTCATTGATGAAAGCACATCTTTTATAATCGGAACCTGCTCTCTAAGTTCATCAGGCATTGACTTTCTGGTGCCTTTATATTCCGCATATGCCTTATGTCTAAATGTCGGTGCAGACAAGTCAAAAGCGACTGCTATATAATCAGCCGCTTCCTCGTCCAGAATTTTGAACATAATATTCAAAAATCCATAAATTGCATTTGTATGAAGCCCCTGTGAGTTTGAAAGCTCAGGCACGCCGTAGAATGCTCTATTCAAAATACTGTGTCCATCTATCAGAACTAATTTCTTCATATATCTCCTACTAAAAGAACCAATTTCGCAATTGCATCATTGCAATAATAAATACACCGAAAATCATAAGTGTATTTAATGAATACTTCAGCACCTTTCCAAGGAATATTATAAATATTCTTTGATATGCCTCTCTTATATGGCTGTGTAGAGCCGCCGTCATATTATAGTCGATATCATCACTGCTGTTATTGTCAAGACCCACCTCAACTATATAATATATTTCAAGCTCATCCATACAGCCCTTGCAACCTCTTACATGTTGCAAAAAATCTCTTGTATCCTCCATAGAAAGCTCATCATGTATAAACGGTATGATAAGCTTTCTTGCCTCTTTGCAAGTCATTTCACAAGCCATTTCTATGACATTTCCTTTACTCTTTTTGAGACATTCTCTTTAAAGTTTATCACATCATGGTTATATTCTTTATTCATAAGTGATGATGTGATGATAAAATCCGCACTTGATTTATTGATAGCCATAGGTACATCATATACCTGTACTATACGAAGCAATGCCTTCACATCAGGATCATGTGGCTGTGCTGTAAGCGGATCTGTAAAGAAGATAACAAAATCTATCTTTCCCTCCACTATTCTTGCACCTATCTGTTGGTCGCCTCCAAGCGGACCCGAGTTGTAGCCTTTTACAGTAAGACCTGTCTTTTCAGTTATCAGTCTGGCGGTGGTTCCTGTTCCGTACAGCTTGTGCTTGGAAAGAATTTCCTTATGCTCCTCACACCATTTGATAATATCAGCTTTCTTGCCGTCATGTGCAATCAATGCAATATTTTTTTCTTTCGGTATTGTAAGTGTTACCTTATCTATATTATTCATAAAAACTCCATCTGTATAACTTAGAACGGCTTTCCACATTCAGGGCAAAATTTCGGAAGATGTGACTGATCTGCCGGTGTATATCCACATGAAGCACAGCTTACAGCACCTACAGGCTTTGCTTCACCGCATTCCGAACAAAACTTTCCTGTATTTCCGCCATGTCCATGGCTGCAAGTCCATGTATTCTGAGTATTTCCGGCTTGCTGATTCATCTGCTGCATATTATTTTGTCCGTTGTACTGTTGCTGCATATTGTTCTGCTGATTATACTGTTGTTGTTGCATCTGTTCGTTTTGTGCCATTTGGAAAAGCTGATTTGCATTCATACCGCCCATCTGACTTGCCATATTCATTCCTGCAAATCCCATCATAGCACCGGCTGTATTACTTGCCGCATTTCTCATAGCGTCAGCCTGTGCGGCGTTTAAGTTTGCAGCCGCCATTGATGTTCTTTGGAATACCGCCGTTCTTTGAAGTTGCTTTATAAGGTCTTCATCATCTTTTGATATGGTAATACTGCTTATTCCGAATGAACTTATTTCAATACCGTATCGATCTCCCCATTCACTTGACATTACGCTGTTAAGTTCATTTGCAATCTCCCTGGCATGATTTGGGATATCGCTGTATCTTGAGCCGATTCCTGATAGTCTTCCAAGTGCAGGTTGAAGTGAAGTAAGCAGATCTGAAGTCATCTGTTTTCTGAATGCTTCATTCATTCTGAACTCTCCTCCTGTATTTCCTGCCACTTCCTTGTACATAAGTATAGGATCCACAATCTTAAATGCAAATTCTCCATGACATCTTACCGCACTGTCTATATCAAGTCCGATATTTTGATCTACTATCCTGTATGGAATCGGTTCGGCGGTACCGTACTTATTTCCATAGATTTCCTTTGTATTTACATAATAAACTCTTGTATCTCTTGTAGCTCCTCCGCCAAATACCAATCTGTTCTTAAACTGCTCCCATGTTCTTTTTACAGTCTCCTTTAATTTGCCTGCAAAAATAGTAGGTTCCTCAGTATTGCTGTAGACATACTTTCCGGGTTGTGCACAGACATCCTTTATCATTCCGTTTTCCACCACCAACATACATTGTCCGTCTGCAACTTCAATGATGGAACCGTCCGTAATAACATTGTTTGTAGATTTATTGTTTGAACCTCTTTGGTCCACTCTTTTTTTACCTTTGGTTACAAGAACTTCATTATCCATTGAGTCCTCATAGAAAAAGTCTCTCCATGAGTCCGCCAATACTCCTCCTGCCGCACCTGCTATAGCTGAAATAAGTCCCATAATTCTACCCTCCTGTTAATTTTATTAAAGCCGTTATCTTACTGATTATATCAATTTTTTTTATGTAATACCAGTAATACAATTCTTAAATATATATTATATCAATATCATAAGATTTTATTATAAAAAATATGCTGTACAAATCTAAAAATTAGTATAAAATATAAG
>NZ_GL622296.1:952895-989368 GCF_000185385.1 Lachnoanaerobaculum saburreum DSM 3986 | reverse complement strand
ATTAGTATAAAATATAAGAAAAAGAAAAAAGGAGATTATCATGAAAGTAATCGACACAAAAAATGCACCGGGTGCTATCGGACCATATTCACAGGGATTTATCACAAACGGACTTGTTATCACATCAGGACAGATTCCTGTAAACCCTGCCAACGGTGAAATTCCTGAGGGCATTTCAGCACAGACAGAGCAGAGTTGTAAGAATGTGGCGGCTATTCTTGAGGCTGCCGGTTCAGGTATGGACAAGGTTGTAAAGACAACATGCTTTCTTGCAGAGATTGCAGATTTTGCAGCATTTAATGAAGTGTATGCAAAGTATTTTACATCAAAGCCTGCCAGAAGCTGTTTTGCAGTAAAAGACCTTCCAAAGGGAGTACTTTGCGAGATTGAGTGCATCGCTGAGGCATAATAATTTATAGTAATATTTCGGAGTGTTGCACTTTTGTAACACTCCTTTTTTGTATTTGAAAGTGAGGGATTTAAATGAAAGGTAAGTATATTATAGCCGTTACTCTGATATCATTGTCGGTTTTATGTTTTACAGCTTGTAATAAAGTAACGAAAAATACTGACTTGGTACAAAACTCCGGCTATACAAAAAATGATATAACAGCAAATACTTATTTTCCCTATTCCAAACTGAAAGATTTGACTGTTGATAAAGAAGCGGACAATACATATATAGCAGATGTTGTTTCAAAGATACCTGCAATACTACCTTATATAGAATTAAAAAATGCCGTATTGGAAGCAAAGGATAATGCATACACACTTATATTAAAGTATAGTGAAGACTATGAAAAATCAAAAGATATCGGACTAAGTGACAATCCGCTCTATACATCACCATATTTATTCTCAAGAGCAACCAATACCGCCATTCTCTTAATGCTTGCAAATGATTATATTTCCTCTGTAAATATTGAAATAGATATTCCAAAAGAATACCCTGATATGGAGCCGGTCACTATAGAGTTTAATCGCAGCGAACTTGAAAATGAATCAGATCTGTTTAACCGTGCAAAAGCGGATGAAAATTCATATAATGAGTTGTTAAAGCTTAATGATGCCGTATATGCAGGCAAATTATTTTATAATCGTATAAAACTCGGTTCAACCGAGGATGACTTGATTTATAGAAACAGTGATCCTGACAGAAAAAATAGCGAAAACTTAAGTTTAATATACACTTATGGAGATGATAAATGTTATACTTCATTTTTCCTAAAAAGAATAAACGATTCTGACAGACCGATTGTTACATCTATAGTTGTCCACCCAAGTAAGGAGGATATCGGCGGGGCTGAAATGTTATATAATATAGGTCTTTTACCTGATGACGGCGAATACTTAACAAAAACAAAGGTAAAAAATCATCTTAATACACCAAATTTTAGTAAAGACAATACAGATTACTACAGGATAAGCTCAGGATTAAATGACTATCTTTTCTTTACATATGATGCTGAAGGCACTGTAAAAGAGTACGGATTGCAAAGAGACTTAAAAAAAGCCGAGAATTCTCAGTGATTTATAAGATATTTTATAAAAAAATCTGCTAAATATTGTCTTTTATAAGCTTCTTATTGTATAATAAGTTCAGGGTTCTGTGAGGTTCGTATTTATACTTTTATTCACAGATATACAAAGAATATAGGAGGTTTACCTAATGGCAGACTCGGCTACTCGCAGTGCTTGGCAACAAATTCAAGCAGGAGTTTATGATACTGAGAAGCTTTTATCCGGTCAGGAATATAATTTATCCATGATTAAGGCAAGACAGACCTTAGAGGTTATAATAAAGCAACTTAGCGGACGGGATGACGATGATGATCAAAGCTTGGCTGATATTATAGATTCCTTATATACAAGCAATATTATTTCACAAAAATCATGTGAGCATTATCATAAGATTCGTGTTATAGGCAACAAAGCTGTACATGACAACAGTGATGACAGTTACAGTGCCACTATCGCATATAAGCTGCTTTCAGAAGAAGTACAAACCTTTATACATGACTACTCACCAAAGAAAAGCAGGATAACCCCTGTACCGGTGCGAAATGACAATGCACAAAGAAGGCAGACAGCTCAAAGTACTGAGAGTGTTCCAAAAAGAAAGGCGGTAAAGAAAACTCCGAAGAAGAAAAAAACGGCTGTCAATACATCTGACCTGATAAAAGTCATTATAGGTGTGGTAGTCTTATTTATTTTGATAATTTTATTCAGATCCATCAACCCTCTAAAGGGCAATAAAACCGCTAAGAGTAAGAATACAAAAACTACTACCGCCGTTGCTTCAAGTGAAAGTGACGGAAGTTCTGAAAGCAGTTTGGAATCGGCCGCTCAAACAGTAGCAACTACAAAGTATGTTACAACATCCAAGCTCAATGTACGCTCCTCACCGTCAAAAGACGGCGATCTTTTAGCGACCCTAAATGTCGGTGTAACTGTAGACTATGTCGGAGCTCAGGATTCAAGTTGGGCAATCATCAACTATAACGGCGGTCAGGCTTATGTGGCAAGCGCATATATTAAGCCTGCACAATAAATACTTGTTTCTTCTCACTATAAAAGTCTAATCTGATGACTGCAAGCATCAGATTAGACTTTTATATCAAAAGAAAAAATCTCCGCTCTTTCCACCGGTTTTCTCTACAAGGTGAACATCACTGATTAACATTCTCTTATCAATAGCCTTACACATATCATAGATTGTCAGTAAAGCAATATTTACTCCCATAAGTGCTTCCATCTCAACCCCGGTCTGACCGCTTGTCTTTGCCTTTGAAAATACAATTATATCATTACCTTTTATCTCAAAGGTTATCTTAGAGCTTGTCAGATTGATATTGTGACACATCGGAATAAGTTCGGAAGTTCTTTTTTGCCCCATAATGCCTGCAACCTGTGCTACAGTAAGCACATCGCCTTTTTTTATCTTTCTACCCTTTACAGCTTCCATAGCCTCATTACAAAGTGTAATCCTGCCTGTTGCTGTTGCAATCCTGTTTGTAATATCTTTTTCTGAAACATCCACCATCACCGCATTTTTATTTTCATCAAAATGTGTAAATTCCATTTTTCTCCAATCTATTCTAATAATAATATATCTTTCTCATCTATCTTCAGAAAATCCGGCAGTCCGCTTCTTTCTATCAACTCTTTCATATCTCTTTGAACAAGCCATGTAATATCGAGTTTGCCATTGGTGGCTAAATAATAATTGTCCTCAAAAGGCAACTTGGCTTTGCTCTTCAGCCTGAAATTAAATATATTCCCTTCAGGTTCACCCCATACGGGATGAAAGTCATGTGCTCTGATACCTATTGAAGAGAGTCCTTTGGGCAATATTTTTGAAAAATTTAATTTTACCCCCCAATCAAGAGCTTCCACCGTATTTTCATCAATATATCTTATATCTGAAATATTCTTGCAACCTGTCAATATTGCGGCTGTCTTTGTCCTTGGCTCTCTAAATATATCTTTAGTATTTCCTAAGTTTGAAACTTTTCCACTGTCAATTACCACCATACTCTCACATAGCCTGTATATCTCATCTCTTGAATGTGATACAAATACGGCACTGCCGTCAAAGTCATTGAGTATAGCTGATATCTCCTCCTGTATATGATCTCTCAGATATATATCAAGTGCGGAAAATGCTTCATCAAACAATAATGCCTTCGGCTTTCTTATAAGTATCCTTGCCATTGCCACTCTTGCCGCCTGACCGCCGCTTATCCTGTTCGGTTTGGCATCTTTTATCTGAGTCAGTTCAAATTTTTCCAAAAACTTATCTGCAAGACTTTTGTTGTCACTGTTAAGTCCTATAACTATATTTTCATATACTGACAGATGTGGAAACAGTGCATAGTTTTGAAAACAATACCCTATATGTCTGTCCTGTGGCTTTATATCAACCTTTTTTTGTGAATCAAATAACAGTTCACCGTCAAGCTTTATATAACCCGAGTCGGGTTTTTCTATGCCTGCAATCATCTTTAAAATCATACTCTTACCGGCACCCGAGCCGCCCAGAATTCCTATTCTGTTACTGTCCAAGTTACAATTTATTTCTAAAGTAAAACTGTTAAGTTTCTTTTTTATATTCAGTTCAAGCATACTACCTCTGTATATATTCCATCAAAAGCATTATAAGAAATGCAATAAAAAGTACAATGGCTACCCATATACCCGCCTCTAAATAGTTTTGGTTTTGGACCAGAATTGCTATCTGCTGTGATATGGTTGATGTTTTTCCGGATATATTGCCTGCAAGCATTGATGTTGCACCATACTCGCCTATAGCCCTTGCAAAACTGAGTATCGCCCCTGAAAAAAGTGAAGGTGATGCAATAGGGCATACCACCTTAAAAAAAATCTTAAGCTCTGAAAGCCCCAAAGTCCTGCCTGCATATATCAGATTTTTATCAAGCTGTAAAAATGCGGACTTGGCATTTTTATACATCAGCGGAAAAGCGATAATAAAGGCTGCGATTACACATCCTGCAAAACTTTGAACTATCTTAATATGGAAATGTCCGTATAAGAAAATTCCTACAGGTCTTCTCCTGCTAAATATAAGCAACAGAAAAAAACCTACCACAGTAGGTGGAAGTACCATTGGAAGTGTAAATATACTGTCAAATACCGCCATTATTCTTTTGTTCATATAAAGACTTATATATGCAAGTCCCACTCCCAGAAAAAAACATATTATTGTAGAAAGAAGTCCTATTTTTAGGGTTATAAAAAAAGGACTCCAATCTAAATGTGTTAAAACATTATTCATATAAATATTTTTCAAATACCTTCTTGGCGGAATCAGACTTTAAATAGTCATAAAACTTATCAGCCTCTGCACTTACCTTCTCATCAGCCTCATCATTGTTTACTCTTGCTATAGGATAGGTAATTTTGCCGGTCAGTGAATCGTCAACCTTTTCAATAACCTTAACATCCTCATTGCCATATGTATCTGTAAGATATACAAATCCTACCTCACCAAATCCGTCCACTACCGACAAAAGTGTCTTTGTAACATTTGAGTTTTCTATTATATCCATTCCAAGCTTATCCTTCAGCTCCGCACCGGTGCTTTCCTTAGTAATTCCAAGGTCGGGATATGCCTTTGAAAGTGCCTCTCTTGCATATGCACCGGCAGGTACGCTTGCTTCACCGATTGATATTGATTTTGCATCCTTTATATTTGCAATTCCTGTAACTTTTGTGTCTGAATCCTTCGGTGCTACAATACATAGCTTGTTGTGAAGCAGGTCTGCATCTGTACCGTCCTTTATATGTCCTTCTTCTTTCAGCTTTTCCATCTGTTTTTTACCTGCACTGAAGAATATATCACAGGCAAAACCCTCTTCTATCTGAGTCTGAAGCTTACCTGAAGAGTCTGTATTCAGACTTATCTTTACATCCGGATTCGCTTTATTATACTCGGCTATTATCTCATCCATCGCACCCTTAAGTGATGCCGCCGCAAATACATTTACCGCTGAAGGATCGCTTGCCGCCTTGCTCTCCTGTGTACTTGTCTGCACACTTGACTCGGCCTTAGACTCCGCCTTAGACTCTGCCGCTGTTGTCTGTGCAGCGGTATCAGCACTTTGACTCTCTGTAGTCTTTGCTCCGCCACATCCTGTAAGTGCGATTGCAGCAACAACACCCAATACTTTACAAATATTTTTTAACTTCATAACCGCCTCCCTTTACTTTTATATTTTATCAATCACTTTCTCTACCGCTAAGTATTCCAAGTCCATGTTTTAACGGCATCATTATATATTCAATATTCTCTTTACATGCTTTCGGACTTCCGGGCAAATTTATTATAAGTGTATTTCCTCTTATCCCGGCAGTCTGACGACTTAGCATAGCCTTAGGTGTAATAGTCAGTGAGTAATTTCTAAGTGCCTCACCGATACCCGGAACTTCTCTTTCCACCACCTGCTTTGTTGCCTCAGGTGTAACATCTCTTTTTGAAAAACCTGTTCCGCCTGTAGTAAATATTAAGTCTGCCTGTCTTTGGTCACTAAAGTGAAGCAGCTTTTTTACTATTTCACTTTTCTCATCCGGCACAATGAGGCTGTCAATCACTTCCATTCCGGCTTCTTCCACCAGTTCTTTTATAACAGGACCTGATTTGTCCTCATATACTCCCTGTGATGCCCTGTCTGAAACTGTGATAATACCTACCCTGTACGGTCCGGCTTCCTTTTCGGTCACTTTTATTTTATCTCCTTTTTGTATGTAGCCTCCCTTCAAAACCTCTGCAAAGATACCTTCTCTCGGCATAATGCAGTCGCCCATTTTTTTATATATATTACAGTGGCTGTGACATTCCTTACCTATCTGTGTAACTCTTAAGATTGCCTCTCCTATTTCAAGGACGGTTCCCACAGGCAAACTTTTCAGGTCAATACCTCCTGCAATTATATTCTCTCCAAATGCACCGAAGTTAACCTCTGCGCCCTTTTTTCTAAAGTCGTCTATCTTTTCAAATGCCAAAAGGCTGACCTGCCTATGCCATTTTCCGGCATGTGCATCTCCTTCAATACCCCAGTCAGGCTTTAATACGGCTTTATCTATTTCTTTTTTCTCTGTTCCTTTTTTCTCGCTGATACATACTGCTAAAACTTCAGCATTTACTCCCATCTTATCCACCTATTTCTACCATGTCTTTAATTTCACTCACCTTGGATAAATCTTCAAAGGCATGTGCCTTGGGCTTTGAATCTATACACTCACTTATTCTTTCTCTAAGTAAATGTATTCTTTTGTCAAATCCTATTGTAGTATCCTTTATAATATCCTTTAAATCAATATTTGAAGCATAACAAAGGCATGGCTTCAACTTTCCGTTAGATGTAAACCTTATTCTGTTACATCCTTCACAGAATTTATTATGTATTGCACCGATAAATCCTATTGACCCTGCAAAACCCTCAAGCTTTATATACTTTGCAGGTCCGTTACCATATCTTTTATTATCTTCACTGACAATGTATCTTTCTTTGATTTTTTCCAATATTTCAAAATTGGCAACTCCGACGGACTCCCTGCCATGCCCTATCGGCATCATTTCAATAAATCTTACATTTATTTTTTTATCTTTGGCAAGCCCTATAATGTCAAAGAGTTCATCCTCATTTACTCCCCTTTGTAATACGGTATTTATCTTTGTACTCAAACCGGCTCTTTTTGCCTCATTAATGCCTTTTACCACATCACTAAGTGCATCCACTCCTGTGATTTTTATAAATCTCTCTTTTTTAAGTGAATCCAGACTTATGTTCACACTTGAAAGTCCGGCATCCGCTAAACTCTTGGCATACTTATATAGATAGAAGCCGTTTGTTGTCATAGTGATATCTTTTACAGAATCTATATCATGAAGCCTTCTTATAAAATCCACTATTCCGTCTCTTACAAGAGGTTCACCACCTGTTATTTTAAACTTGGTTATACCGCATTTACTTGCAGCAAATGCAACTTGATATATTTCATCAAGGCTTAGAGTATCATCCACTTTTTTTGTCTCAGGCATACAATAGGTGCATCTGAAATTGCACCTGTTTGTAACCGAGATCCGCATATAGTCTATTTTTCTGTTATAACTGTCTATCATATCTAAACCGATTCTATCAGTACTTCTATTCTTC
The DNA here is from genome assembly GCF_000185385.1 of Lachnoanaerobaculum saburreum DSM 3986. Taxonomy (GTDB): domain Bacteria; phylum Bacillota; class Clostridia; order Lachnospirales; family Lachnospiraceae; genus Lachnoanaerobaculum; species Lachnoanaerobaculum saburreum. Next base: position 981,692 of record NZ_GL622296.1, on the reverse strand, counting down.
CTCCACAGACCATGCCTTCCAAACTTGCCTCACTGTCTGTAAGATTGACATGCAATAAATATGGTTTTATATTCTCATCACTTTTCAGTATTTCATCTACCTTAACCATGATATCATGCTCGGCTTTTCCGCCACCTACAGTTCCTATAAAGCTGCCATCTCTTAAAAACAATGCCTTTGCTCCCACTCCCCTGGGTGCGGAACCTTTCTTATCCACTATAGTGGCCATGACCATTCTCTCATTGCTCTCTGCAATTTTTTCAAGCATTCCTTCTACATAGCCTACATTTTTAGTCTTTGCATTCTTTACGGAAATTATCTCGGCAAAGATAGAGATTGCAATTTCTGTCGGAGTCTCTGATTTTATATCAAGTCCTATCGGAGTATAAATCTCTTCTATTTTTTTCTCATCATAGCCTTCACTTCTCATAGCATCCAGTACAAAGCCTACTCTTCTTTTTGCACCCATCAGTCCGACATAGGCATATGGTTTCTTTAGAATCTCTCTGATACATTCCTTATCCCACTGATGTCCTCTTGTAACCACTACAAAATAGGTATCATAGTCCGACTTGAATTTTTTCAGTGCGGGTGAGAAATCTTCACAGTAAACTCTGTCCGCTCCCGCCTCTCTTGCCTTATCGGCAAACTCTTCTCTGTCCTCTACAACAATCATCTCAAAGCCAAGCATCTGACCTATCTTAATCATTGCTATACTTGTATGACCTGCACCACAAATTACTATCTTGCTTACATTACATATATGCTCTACATATACTCTGTTTCCGGCTATTTCTGTAATGCCGGGCTTTGTCATATCTTTTATTTTATCAAAATTGTCCTTAAAAAAACTTGTATCAGGGCTTATCCAAATAAGTTCACCTTCTCTTACTACAGCCTTGCTGCCGAAATCCTTATCACCCAATGATGTGAATACAAATGTTCTCAAACCTTTTTTCTTTGACTCATCTATTATCTTGTATAATTCCTTGTCCATATTCCTGCTCCCTCCAAACTTATGATACTCCGAATGAACAATTCGGGAAGATACATACCGGGCAATGCATACAGTATCCGCCCACACCTAATCTGTCAATATCGGACTTCTCAAGCTTTTCTCCTGCCATAATCCTTGGCAGTACTATATCAAATATTGTTCTTTTTTCATACATTACGCAGCCCGGAAGCCCCATAAATGTAATATTTTCATTCTCACCGCCGTAAGCAAGCATAAACATAGCACCCGGAAGTACAGGTGTGCCATAAGTAATAACTCTGCTTGCATTCTGTCCTATTGCATAAGGTGTCTTATCATCAGGGTCCACACTCATTCCGCCTGTACAAAGTACAATATTTGCTCCGGCATCTATAACCTTTTTGATGCAATTAATTTCCATCTCCACATCATCACTGCTTATCTCATGTGCAATTACCTCGGCACCGAAAGCCTTTACCTTATCAATAACCACCGGTGTAAAATTATCCTTGATTCTGCCATAGTAAACTTCACTGCCTGTAGTCACTATTCCGACTTTCTTTTGTTTGTACGGCAAAAGCTTAAAAAGCGGTTTATCTCCTACAACTTCCCTTGCCTTTGCCATCTTTTCTTTTTCTATGATAAGCGGTATAACTCTCATACCTGCAAGATGTTGCCCCTTCTTTACCGGAAAGTTGTCATGTATACTTGCAATCATCATCTCACCAAGTGAGTTAAGCTTGTCGATTCTTTCTTTACCTATCTTTAAGAGTCCGTCACATTCTGCAATCAACTCCACTTTGCCCTCTTTTATATCAGGGTCTCTTGTAAGATATTCATTCTTACACATATCATAGAGCATCAATGCCGCATCATTTTCATGCAGCATATTTTCATTTACTTCCCATATATATATATGGTCCTTGCCTACCGAAAGCAGTACATCCACATCCTCAGGCTGTATTATATGACCTTTTCTGAATACAGGACCCTTTTTTTCTCCTTTTATAATCTGTGTTATATCATGGCAGAGCATATGCCCTACGGCATCTTTTGTATCAATCAGTTGCATATTTCCCCTTCTTTTTAAAGTTTATATGTAAAGTTAATATATTAATTGAGCTGTAACTATACATTTCTGATTCACTTATATCTAAGCATTATACTATATAAATCATAAAAGTTCTATTCATTTATTCGATATTTCGATAAATAAATAGAACTTTTAATGTATTAAATCAGGTGCATTTTTATAATTCAGTATGAAAATACAGTCACCTCAATTAATTTCATTTTATAAAAACTTCCGATACGGCTTTCTCTCTAAGAACTTGCCCTCAGGGATATCTTTGATTTTGGCATTGTCCACTATTTCACCGCCTCTTAAGAATACCTTTTCAATATGTCCGCTAAGAACCTTGCCCTCAAGCGGAGCATAGTCACATTTTGAAACCTGAGTAGCGGCAGTAATCTTAGTCTCACCGTTTGGATTAAGTATAACGATATCCGCATCAAAACCTTCCTCTATAAAGCCCTTTCTGTCATAAAGTCCATAGAGTTTTGCCGGGTTTTCACACAGTACTTCACACATCTTCTCTACACTTATTCTGCCCTTGGTGACTCCCTCTGAATACATTACAATACCTCTGGTTTCAACTCCGGGCATTCCACCGGGAATCTTTCTAAAATCATCTTTACCAAGCTTTTTTTGCTCAAAAGTAAATGCACAGTGGTCTGTTGAAACTGTCTGTATCTCACCATCTGCAATTGCTCTCCAAAGCTCATCAATATCGGACTGCTTTCTAAGCGGAGGTGCTATAACATACTTTGCTCCCTCAAATCCCGGAAGTTCATACAGGCTGTCAGTCATAGTCAAATACTGCGGACAGGTCTCGGCATATACCTTCTGACCTCTTTTTCTGGCAGCTCTTATCTCATCAAGACCTTCCTTACAAGTAAGATGTACATCAATGATATCACTGTCTGCCACCTCGGCTAAGTGAAGTATCCTGCCTATAGCCTCCGCCTCGGCCGCAGCAGGTCTGGTCTTATAATGTGATGAAACTTTCTTTTGTAAGCCGGCTTCTACAAACTCCTGCTGAAGAGCAAATATAAGTCCGGCATTTTCACAGTGAACTCCTGTGATAGCGCCCACTTCCTTCAGCCTTTGAATCACTTCAAAGGCCTCATTATCTTTTAAGAGAATATCATATGTAAGGTAAATCTTAAAGGTGGTCACACCTCTGTCCATCATGTCCCGGCACTGACGTTTTGCCTCTTCATTCCAGTCACTGATGGACATATGTATACCATAGTCACAGAATACACCGTCCTTAGCCTTATTAAGCCAATTGTCCATACCTTCATTAAGTGTTTCACCCTTGTACTGTGTGCCGAAATCAATGATGGTGGTGGTTCCGCCGCTTATAGCGGCTTTTGTACCCGAATAAAAATCATCACAGGTCACAGTACCTGCAACATGAAGGTCAAAATGTGTATGTGCATCTATAAATCCCGGAAAGATAAGTTTGCCGCTTGCATCCACTACCTTTGTATCATTGTCAAGTTCTATAAACTCATCCGGATCCGACACTTTTGCAATCTTTTCATCTTCAATAAGTATATTTCCTGCAAAACTTTCTTTTGAATTTACAATAGTTCCACCTTTTATAAATACTTTCTTCATATATTCTCCTTAAAAGTAAATATGCCACTTTTTAGGGTGGCATATCTAACTATATCATATTAAAATCAATTATATTACAGAAGCAAATACTCATACTCGTTATAGATTGTATCGATAAGTTCAGCATATCTGTAGTTTAACTTATCATTTGACTCACCAATTCTATATACAAGTTCTTGACCGTCTATTCTTACCTTAACATCTTTGCATCCTCTTGTAATTACAAAACCGTCATTCTTAGAGTCAAGCATATCCGCTTCATTTGCAAATAATGTAAGCTTATCCTTATACGGTGCTGAGGCATATGGACAGAATGTCTCACAGTTACCGCATTCATTGCACATATAATCCACATGAACTATCTGATGGCTACCCTTTACATTCACATATACATTAGCTCTGTTTGGACAAACCTCTGTACAATTCTCACATATATAGTCACAAGCCAGACATCTGTTATCAGACTTTTTCTCTATCGGCTCCTCTAAAGTTCCTCTGTAACCGTAGACTTTCTTATCGGTAGTATCGGAAATCTTAAGTTCTCCTATAGCGTGATTTACAATAGCCTCACAAACCTTCTTACTGTCCGCAATAGCCTTAACTATAACAGATGCACCCTTTGCACCGTCACCTGCGGCATATACTCCCTTAACATTTGTCTCAAGAGTAACGGGGTCAAGTACAGGAAGATTCTTTCTGTCTATATTGATACCATTTTTTGTGTAGAAGTCGCCTCTTACACTTTCACCAATAGATGCGATAAGTGTATCACATGGAAGTTCAACAAGTTCATCTGTCTCCTTAACTCCTCTTCTACCGCTCTCATCAGGCTCACCAAGTACATTCTTGGCACATACAAGTTTGCCGTCCTTTAATGTCTTCGGTGAAACAAGAGTAACAAACTCTACACCGTCCTCAACCGCCTCATTAAGTTCTTCTTCATCAGCAGGCATATACTTGGCATTTCTTCTGTATGCCAGATATACATTCTTCACACCCGGAACTCTCTTAGCCGCTCTTGCTACGTCCATAGCGGTATTACCGCCACCTACAACGATAACATTCTCGCCAAGATCCATCTTTCCTTCAGTCTTCTTAAAATCCTCCAAGAAGTGAAGTGCATTGATTGCTTTTCCTTCACTAAGCTCAAGCGGAAGTTCCTTATGTGCGCCTATTGCAAGTATAACCTTGTCATAGCCCTCAGCCATAAGTGCTTTGATATCGTCAATTCTCTTGTTTGTAACAAACTTTGCTCCGTAAGCCTTGGCAAGTTCCACATCTCTTTTGATATCGTCTGCAGGAATTCTAAATCCCGGGATAATGTTTGCAACAACACCGCCCATGGTATCTCTCTCATCAAATACAGTAACATCCACACCTTCTCTTGCAAGGAAGAATGCGGCTGCGATACCTGCAGGACCTCCACCTACTACAGCGACCTTTAAGTTCTTCTTATCGGCACTCTTTAGTGTAGGTACAACATTTTCAAATGCGTTCTGTGCGGCAATAAGCTTGTTTCTTCTAATCTGTACATCTGTCTCATAGTGATTCCTTGTACAGGCACTTTGACAAGTATGTGTACAGATATGACCTGTCATAAACGGAAGCGGATTCTTTTCAAGGATTACATTGAGTGCATCCTCATACCTTCCTTCATTAACAAGTATTCCGTAAGCTGTAATATCCTGATTGATTGGACATCTGTTTACACATGGTGCCATATAGCAATCAAGGTATGGTACCTTCTTATCACATTTTCTGTTCGGAAGCGGCTTTACAGGTTTAACATGGTGCTTATCGGTTCTGACATCTTCTACAAGCTTCTCAAGGCCCTCTACATTTATTCCTGACCAAGGCTTAATCTCAGGCTTTTCAAGTTTCTTAGCCATCTGATCAAATCTCTGATATCCGCCCGGTTTTAAGATGGTGGTTGCCACTGTTACAGGCCATATTCCGCTGTCAATAACCTTATCGATATTGAAGTAATCACAACCGCCTGAGTATGCAATTCTAAGTTTGCCGTTAAAGCTTCTTGAAAGATTTCTTGCAACCAACATTGAAAGCGGATAAAGTGACTTTCCTGACATATACATTTCCTGTGACGGAAGCTCATTATTCTTTACATCAACAGGGAATGTATTTGTGATCTTTACACCGAACTCAAGGTTCTTTGAAGAAGCAAGTGCCATAAGTCTCTCAAGCATCGGAACCGCATCTGAATACTGTAAATCCTCTTTAAAGTGAAGATCTGTAAACGCAATGTAGTCATATCCCATGCTGTCAAGCATCTCTCTTGCCACTTCATATCCAAGAAGTGTAGGGTTACATTTTACAAATGTATTCAAGTTCTTCTCTGTAATAAGATATGATGCAATGGCCTCAATCTCCTGTGGAGGACATCCATGCAATGTGGATACCGTTACCGAATTTACTATATCAGGAGTGATTGCATCAAGGTCCGCCTTTGTAAACTTCTTAAACTTACCGAGGTTTTTCTCAAGATATTCTTTACACTCTTTATATATAGGTGTTTCTGATGCATCCATCATTCCGTTGATAAAATTGTCCACCTTAGGAAGTTTGATACCTTCAAGGTCATATCCTACGGAGATATTGAACTGGAAACCGTCACTGCAGCCAAGATCCCACTCTTTTGAGATAACCTTCAGCGCAAACCATCCTTTGATATACTCATCAAAAGCTTCCTGAACTGTAAGCTCTGTTGACCACTCACAGTTGTAGCACTCATCCTCGGCTGTAATACATGGTTTTGCAACACATGCCGCAAGCTCTCTACCGTCCATCTTCTGAACTGTCTTAAGCTCAAAAAATCTTGCACCTGCATAATATCCTGCGATAATATTTTGCGCAAGCTGTGTATGAGGACCTGCCGCAGGACCTATCTGTGTCTCCAACTTTCTTCCGAAAATTGTGTAAAACTTATTCTTATCAGCCTTATATGCTTTCTTTACTCCAAAGCATGAGCCCTCTTTTGCCATCTCATCAAAAAGTCTGTCCATTATCCTGTCAAAAGGAATCGGTGTCATTATGTCGCCCATTATGCGTTGCTCCTTCCGTTGATCTTATCAGCAAGTCTCTTTGCACCTTCTCTCACCTTAGCAAGTACTTCCTTCTCATCAATATTAAGAAGCTCTCTATCCTTCATAAGGATATTTCCGTTTGCAATTGTAGTTCTTACATCCTTTCCGTTTACTCCGAATAATAAATGACTGTTTATATTTGAAGCCGTCATAGGTGTATTAGGTGTATAATCAACAACGATAACATCAGCTGCCGCTCCGGGCTTTAATACTCCAAGAGGCTTTTTAAAGTATCTGTTTGCAATATTTGCATTGTACTCAAAAAGCATCTTCGGAACCTCACCCCAAGCTGCATTAGGATCGCATAAATGGTGCTTATGCAGCACATTTGCCACCTTCCATGATTCTGTAATATCATGTGTATATCCGTCACTTCCAAGTCCACATACTATACCTCTGTGAACAAGCTCCATTGTCGGAGGGCATCCGCATGCATTACCCATATTTGACTCCGGGTTATGTACTACACAGGTGTCTGTGTACTTAATCAAATCCATCTCATGTGGATTGACATAGATGCAATGTGCAAGTAATGACTTATTTCCAAGAACTTTCCAGTCATAGAGTCTGTCAACTATTCTTTGGCTATGTTCTTTCAAACATGAATGTAAGTCCTCAATACCCTCTGCAACATGGATATGACAACCGATATCATCCGGTTTTCTTGACATAGCGTATTCCATTGATTTGTCACAAATAGTGAAGCTTGCATGCATTCCCATCATAGCGGCAATCATATCGGAATCATCTTTTTTTACATGATTTGCAAAATCGACATTCTCTTTAACAGCCGCCTTCATCTTATCTTCACCGTCACGGTCAGATATTTCATAGCAAAGACAGCTTCTTACTCCTGTCTGTTTTGCAGCTTTTTCTATAGCAAAAAGACTTCCCTCAATCTCACCGAAGCTTGCATGGTGATCAAAAATAGTTGTAACACCATTCTTGATACAATCAATGTAGGTAGTCATAGCAGACAGATATGTGAGCTCATTGTCTAAATTTCTGTCTATGGTCCACCACAAACCATCTAAGATCTCTAAGAATCCATGTGGGTTGTAACCATTGATACTCAAACCTCTTGCCATTGCGGAATAGATATGCTCATGTGTGTTTATGAACGCCGGCATTATGAGCCCGCCCTTTGCATCCACAAAAGTTGCATCCGCATATTTTTCCTTCAAATCACGGTAGTTTCCAACCTCTAAAACTGTGTTGCCATTCAGTACTACAGACCCATCTTCAATCAATGGCTGTTCCTGATTTCCAGTAACTACCCTTCCATTACCAATTAGTAGCATTGTAAATCTCCTCTCTGAATTATGCAGTTTTAATAACAAAAACCTAATAATGTATTCTTATATTAACATTTTTCATTATACTTTTCAATAGTTATCTAATTTTATTTTCACATTTCTAAAAAAATTTAAGGGCAATTACTGTATGTGAAAAAGTACATTTTGTGGTTATTTTTTTATTGACAATCGCACAAAGTTTTGGTATTATCATAACGTAATTTTTGCAGGTGTGGTTCAATGGTAGAACATCAGCCTTCCAAGCTGAATACGTGGGTTCGATTCCCATCACCTGCTTTTTTTGTGCCTGCTTATATCCGACATGAATTTATAAGCTTTACATAATTAATAAAAGTATTAAAATAGAATTACATCTAACTGAAAGTATTAAAAGGAGGTGATACCTTGAGAATTGAAAGAATCAGTACTAATCAAATAAGATGTACATTGTCAAGTATTGACTTACAAAACAGAAACTTGAATGTGATAGAGCTGGCATATGGCAGTGATAATGCAAAGGCACTGTTTAGAGAGATGTTACACAAAGCTTCATACGAGGTGGGATTTGATACAGACGACTCTCCGCTTATGATAGAAGCGGTTCCGCTTTCCAATGAAAGTATTATTATATATGTGACAAAGGTGGATGATCCGGATGAATTGGATACCAGATTTGCAAAATTTGCCCCTACCCTGTCTGATGATATACTCTCTACACTTGATATAAGACTTGATAACTTACTTGAGGGTGCAATTGACCGGAATAATACTCAAAGTATGATCGGAGATACAAATGAATCTTACTTAAGAGCTTTTTCTTTTAACAGTTTAGATGAATTTATCACAGCCGCCAAGGCAGTTGGATGCTACTCCGGTGAAAATACTCTTTATAAAGACGAAATCAACAATAAATTTATTCTGGTTATCAAAAGAAACGAAAATAAAAAGGATTTTTCAGCAGCTGCAAATATTCTCTCAGAGTATGGCGACAAGCTTGCCGCTACTTCCTTCAGCGATGACTATTATAGGGAACATTTTAAGATTTTGGTAAAAGCAAATGCCCTCACACAGATGGCAAAGATTTAATAAATATTTTTTTAACAAAGCTCAAAATATTATTGCTTTTTTTCAGATTGTTATGTATATTTTAATAAGGTCGATTGTACTTTAAAAAGTGCATAACTTTATTTAAAGATATTGCTTAACCTTTACTCTAAACCGGTATTGTAACTAAAGCGTGGAGTTCTAAATAAAGCAATATCAAAACACATTATAGAAAAGAGGATTATTATGGCAAATATTGATTTAACACAATATGGCATCACAGGAACTACAGAGATAGTACACAATCCGTCTTATGATGAATTATTTGCTGCTGAGACAGATTCTTCATTGTCAGGCTACGAAAAAGGACAGGTAAGTGAGCTTGGTGCAGTTAATGTATTGACAGGTATCTACACAGGTCGTTCACCTAAAGATAAATTTATAGTAATGGATGAGAACTCAAAAGATACAGTTTGGTGGACTACAAAGGAATATCCGAATGATAATCACCCTCTCTCAGAGTCTTCATGGGCGGTTTTAAAGGACCTTGCTAAAAATGAGCTTTCAAATAAGAAACTTTATGTAGTGGATGCTTTCTGTGGAGCAAACAAAGACACAAGAATGGCGGTTCGCTTCATAGTGGAAGTAGCTTGGCAGGCGCATTTCGTTACAAATATGTTTATCAAGCCGAGTAAAGAAGAGCTTGAAAACTTTAAGCCTGATTTTGTAGTGTATAATGCTTCAAAGGCAAAGGTAGCCGACTACAAGGAGCTTGGTCTTAACTCTGAGACAGCTGTTGCTTTCAATATCACAAGTCGTGAGCAGGTTATCCTTAACACATGGTATGGCGGTGAGATGAAGAAAGGTATGTTCTCAATGATGAACTACTACCTTCCGCTTAAGGGTATCGCTTCAATGCACTGCTCTGCAAATACAGACAAAAACGGTGAGCATACAGCTATATTCTTCGGACTTTCAGGAACAGGAAAGACAACACTTTCAACAGATCCTAAGAGACTTCTTATAGGTGATGATGAGCATGGTTGGGATGACAACGGTGTATTTAACTACGAGGGCGGTTGCTATGCCAAGGTTATCAATCTTGACAAAGAGTCTGAGCCTGATATCTACAATGCTATCAGAAGAGATGCTCTTTTAGAGAATGTTACTCTTGATGCAAACGGCAAAGTAGACTTTAAAGACGGCAGCAAAACAGAGAATACCAGAGTTTCATATCCGATTGACCATATTGAAAATATTGTTAAGCCTATATCACATGGTCCTGCCGCAGAGAATGTTATCTTCCTTTCAGCTGATGCATTCGGTGTGCTTCCTCCTGTATCAATCCTTACACCTGAACAGACTCAGTACTACTTCCTTAGCGGATTTACAGCTAAGCTTGCAGGTACGGAGCGCGGTATCACAGAACCTACACCTACATTCTCAGCTTGCTTCGGACAGGCATTCCTTGAGCTTCATCCGACAAAGTATGCAGAGGAGCTTGTAAAGAAGATGACAAAGAACGGTTCAAAAGCATATCTTGTAAATACAGGATGGAACGGTAGCGGAAAGAGAATTTCTATCAAGGATACCCGCGGTATTATTGACGGAATACTAAGCGGTGCTATCAAGAATGCTCCTACAAAGAAGATTCCTTATTTTGACTTTGAGGTTCCTACACAGCTTGAGGGAGTTGGCACAAAAATTCTTGACCCAAGAGATACATACGCAAATGTTAATGATTGGGAAATCAAGGCAAAGGATCTTGCTTCAAGATTTGAAAAGAACTTCAGGAAGTATACTACAAATGAAGCCGGTAAAGCTTTAGTAGCTGCCGGACCTAAGGTAGACTAATCTATAAATAAAACACTGCCTGTGGCAAGAAATGTCACAGGCAGTGTTTTTTATTATTTTTTACTATCTTTATATGCTGAATAGAAAAGCGAAACAGCTGAATAAGCCATCACTATTATGATAATGAACTTCAGTGCATTTAGATTCAGCATCTTTATAAATCTATATCCTATGAAAACTCCAAAAATTCCAAATATTGCAATAGCAAGTGATGCTTTTCTATTGTAAGCACCCTCTTTTATAAATTTTAAAGATGCTACAGGCATCAGATATGCTGATGAACCCATCATTATAGGGAATGCTATCATAGGATTGATTCCAAGTAAGCAGACCAGTGCCAAACATGGTGCATACATTCCTACACCTGCCGTCATCAAAGCTCCTAAAATAAAGTTTGCTGCAATACCTATAACCAACTTTATACCGCTAAGTCCGGTAGCCACACCTGATGAAGGTATAAGACCCATCATCTGTATAACTATAACTATACCTATGACTATAAGTGCGGTTCCCATAAGAAGTCTGATTACCTTAGTAGGCAACTTGGCTACAACTCCTGCACCCAGATATGCTCCTACTACCGCCGCTACAATCATTGATGCAAGTGTAACAGGCTCCACCTCTACACCGTTTATAAACAGAAATGATTCTATTGCCACAGGTATACAAAAGCAAACATTCAAAGTACCCGGAATAAGTCTGTCATCAGTCTGCTTAAAAGCTTTCATAAGTGCCGTTCCGGTAGCAAAGGAACCTATACCGAATACATCAAAGAAATTTATTACAAACCCTATAACACTCATTACAATAAAGTTTGTGCCTTTCTCAGAATCATTTTTATGTTTTATAAGATCTCGTACAAATACTATCAAATAAATAACTGTCAATATGGCAAGAACTGCCAACAATATAGTTTGAACTGACATATATTACTCCTTTTTATTATAATAGAGAATGTATTACACCATCCATACATTCAAGAGGAGTTATCACATAGGGTAGATTCTTTGACGCTTTCATATCTCTGGATCCTAAAAAACCGCCCGGTTCATATGGAAACATTACCGTGTCATACATATTTCCAAGTCCTGACACTATCTTTACAAGTAGTATTCTAGGCTTTTCCTGTCTGCTTATCCACTCATGTTTGCTTGTTTTACAAGGAAGGTTTTCACTGTCTCTTAGCAAAGCTTTTCTTATATTTTGTACGATCAAATCGGCAACTTCATGTGCCTTTCTGATTCCTTCCGCACTTCTTCCTTCACCTTCACAGAAGCAAAAATCAATATGCAGTATATAATCACTTGACTTTGGCGTTCCTGCCATATCAAAAGTAACCGCTTCTTTCAGTATACCTTGTGAAGAGCCTATATTTGACGGCTGAAATCCACCTTCTTCAGCTCCTGTAAGCATCACTGTAATACCTTCAAGTTCTAAGGTGATGCCGCTGCCAAGTTCTCCTCTTTTCTTTACTGCAATAGGTGAAAAGTCCAAATTTGAATTTACAAAACAGGACTTATCAGACGGTGAAAGAATTTTTATACTTATATCTTTTATATATTTTCGGGCTTTTTCATCCAAAAACTCTTTTGCTAAATCTCTTTTTATAGAAAGAGTTTTACCCGATATCTTAGTTTCAAGCCCGAACTTTGCCATATCAACAGTGTATTTTTTGGTAATCAGATCCCCCATATGGCTATCTCTTCCCTGTATAGATACCCCTCTGTTTTTAATTTTATTTTTTAAAATAGCTACAGCTTTTAGGGCATCTATAGGACTCAAATTATTCTGTCCTACTACACAGGATTCATATCCGGATTCACTTTTATTGAAATCTATTATGCAGTCTACATATGAATTACTACATACAAGTCTGCCCTGTTGACCTATATAGCTAAGTCCGACACTTTTGATACCGCGAATACCCAGTTGCTCTATAACATTTACAAAATCAATATGATGATTTCCCCATCCGTCAATGGCAACAACCGCACCGTCCGCTCTCATCATCTTAGCTATATCGCCCACTCTCTTGGCTGTGAATATCTTGTCATCACAGACTTCAGATACTCCGTCTACGATAATTCCGGCAAAATCCACATCTTCATCCTCTATCAACCTCTTTGTGACAGGACAACGATAATGGTGCAATGTAGTCATCTTTATACTTGGACCAAGTCCCATAATCCCTCCTTTGCCTATAATAAAGTATTACATACCGCATCTTTGATAATAAAAAGGGAAGCCGTCAAGGCTTCCCAAAGCTTCATTTGTCAAAGACCGTTATACATTATGTCTGTATTCGTAAGGAAGTACCTTTGTCTGGTTAAAGCTTGGACAATCTCTTACCCACTCTAAAGACTCCTTGATGATTGCGGTCTGCTGTGGAATATTGTTCGGCTCACCTGCATTTGAACCAATCGGCACATGAGGTGCTGTGATTCTTGGAGCACCCTGCTGTCTTGCAATAGGTGGCAGTGCCGCTATAACAACACAACTCATTCCTTCCTGCTCACAACATCTCGTAACAATAGTTGCTGAACGGTGGCAAGTACCGCATCCGCCTGTACAAAGAACTATATCTACGCCCTGCGCTTTAAGTTTTCTGGCTATTTCAGGTCCTGTCTCATTCATAAACTTCTCAACGTTTCCGCCGCCGCCCATAAATGTATATGTCTCTTCCGGTAATGAACCGATAAATCCTTCCTTTACAAGCTCATGTAATCTGTCTATCGGGAACATAGCATTGACATCCTTATTGATATCGGAGTTGTCAAATCCGCCATGTGTAACCATAAGCTGATCTGAAGGTGTATCAAACGGTATTGTACGATATGAAAAATCACCTGATGTATTAAAAGGCTTCTGATCTTTCTTATGGATACCGCCTGCTGTAATAAAAGCAACTTTGCACTCGCTTAAAGGCTTTTTCAACTCTGTAAACACCGGCTTTGGTGTAACCGGTACGAAGATCTCAGACTGCATACCTTCTACTGTTGTTAATCTCATTATTATTCCTCCTGTTATCGGCAATTAATTCAACGGCACTGATATAAAATTCTACGCTTAAGCCGTCATCCAAATCCTTTTGGGTAAATACCCACCTTCTGGGTACAAAAATTGTTATTGAGTCCTCAAGAGCCTTTACTTCAACAGCCGTATCATTGTACATTGATATTTTTCCGCCGACCAGGCAAGGATATACCTCATCATATGTTTTTAACGAATTTATATCATAGTCGCCTTCTTTTTCCACTACCTGAATATAACTGAAGTAAAATCTGACCTTATCTCCCGCTACCGGATCACTTTGACCCTTAAAAAAATATCTTGGCAATGTCAGCACACCTAATCTTCCCCTTAGATGTATTTTCATGCTGTCACCTACTGTTTCCTTTAGAGTTCCTTCCATCAATACGGGATTTATCATGTACTCAAACATTTTTGTACCCCTCTACTTTCTATAATTAATGTAATGTTCCGCTTTCAACGAGTTTTGTCTCAGGAAGCCCAAGAAGTCTGTTATTTGCATTAATTACATCATTGTTCCACTTCTTTTGTGCCGGCTTAACCTCAACTCCCGCCATTCTGTTCTTTAACATCTGGATTGCTCTTGCAGCAACCTCAGTTGTAACACATGAGCATCCTGCTATATCGTTTTCAAATCCACCCTTATCCATGTTCTCTTCCACCATTGCTGTAGCGTACTCATTACCTACAACAAGCTGTCCTTGATATGCACAGAATGAAACACCTACTACAGGGATATTTCTCTTTCCTGCCTGTCCGATATGCTGTATGAAGTCTATATGGTTGTTTCCAAATCCTTCAGTTGTGATGATAACACCGTCAAGATCAAGTGTCTCAAGCATACTTCCAAGTCTTTCAGATACCCATAACTTTTCATCATTAACCTGTGGTGAACCTATAAATACAACACCTATAAGATCAAGCTCGCTATCTGCTGCAAGACCCTCTACGAGAGGTTCTCTGATATAATGACGAGTCATCTCCTTTGTTGCAGGTCCTATACAGGTGAGTGCATGGATTGATCCGTCTCTAACTTGGTTAGGTGTTAAGATTATAGGAACATTTCCACAGTCTACATTCTTTTGTCCGCCTAAAACTCCACATGGCTCCAACGGACATATAATATTATCATGCATAGCACCCTGTCCCATGATCTCTTTTACAAGAACAACTCTCGGATTACCTACACGTCTTACATCCTCACAAACCTCTTCACGAACAACTTCACCATCATAGTCTTTTAACTGCTCTCTGACTGCCTGGATGATATAATCCTGACACTTATGTGCTGCAAAAGGACCCGGTCTTGTCATACCTGAAAGTCTCTGTATAACGGCATGGCAACGGATGATTATATCGTTCTCATCTGCACATCCGGGATGTCCGAAGAACATCTTCTCATCAAGGTATCCTTCTGATGAACCGAACTCATGAACCTGAACTCCATCCTCATCCACACCTGTAAGCATGAATACAACACCGTCAGCAACCTTTGTAACACCCTGTCCAAGTTCTCCTTCTACCTTTGTAGCGATAGGGCAGATATCCATTATCGTCTCGGTATAGATATGTCTGTTTGAAGGATGAATAACTTCAAGTTCCAAGCTCTTGCAAAGTCCGTCCTCTTTCACAGCTCTTTCAACAATACTCTTATCTATTGTAATAACACCGTCTTTAATCTTTGTTTCTTTGCCAAGCTTTACATCTTTGATCTTGATATGCTTCTTTAACAACTGACGAATAACTGTCTTTTCACCCAATTTTTCATCTGACTTTGCTTCAGGTGCCGCAGGTGCATTACCCTGTGAAAATACAGGTACACAAAGCTTCAGTCCCTCAAATTTCTCCGCTTTTCCGATCTCAATATGAATCATTCCGTCTCCTCCAGATTCGACTACATTTTTTACTTCTTTTACTTCTTTTTCTTCTTTTGCCTTAATCTCATGAGCCTTTTCTTCTCCCACCTCATTAACCCTATCTATAACATCACGAGTAATAGGTGTTAATGCTTCCACATCTTTAAGTAATGTGGCTCCGATAACCTGTTCGATTCTCAAGCCGTCAGGACTTAGTGTAAGAAGACCTGCATCCTGCATATCCTCAAACAGTCCCGGGTCCTCCAAATCAGCGGCACTGATAACCAGCCCCTTCTCTCTCCTGCAACAAAATATTGCCGGATCCTTCAAATGCTTTTCCAAAGTTTCCTTTGTTATTGACATACATACCCTCCTTTTTATGTTATGTTTATATTATGTAGCCATGCTACTTAATTACTGCTTATTATATCAGGAAGTCTCTTTAAACTTTCTTATCAGTTTCTTGTTCACAGAACGCATTGCACCGTCCGTACAGTGATATACAGGAAGTTTAAGCTGTGGCGCACAAGACATAACCGTATTACTACAGTCCGTACAATTGCTGATTAGAAGTCCCTCCGCACCTGCTTTTTTGAGCTTCAGAACCTTTTGCACCTGTCCCGGACATATACCCGGATTTTCACATTTTCTTGTGCCTTTGACCTGCCTTGCCTGCTTACAAAACTCTACACCTACCACCTCACTGCCCATACTTGCAGCCTGCTCTCTAAGTCTGGCTTCATCACCGCCACAGGCACATACCAAAAGTCCAATCTTTTTTGGTCCCTGCCAGAATGTTTCCGCTACTATAATACCGCCTGTAGTCTTTATAACAGGCTGATCAAGATACGTTCTCTTGCCTGTGAAAGGTCCACCCATAATAATCTCACCATACTCACTTCCGATACCGCCGGCTTTCTCAATCACACTCTCTACACTTGTTCCAATCGGTATATCAAAGAATACATGAATACTTCCGTTCTCAGTCAACTTGCCTGCTACCGTCATATCCTTATCCATCAAAGGCTTCTTATCAAGTACGGCTTCTCTAAGTCTATACAGAGTCTCTACATTTAAGACAACAGCTTTTGCATCTGACGGGAACTTTTCAGGCTCTAAAAGTATACCTATAGTCTCTCTTAGAAGAGCTCTTTCTTCTCCCATAGGATAAATATTTTGAAGTTCATGAATACTTATTGTAGAATCGTCTATTACTTCTTTTAATCTGTCTATAGCTTTTTCATGTATTTTCTTAATGCCTATAATACCTCTGACGGCATGAACCGTTTCCATTACGATCTTCATTGCTTCAATAAGCTTTTCCGGCTCATCTTCAATTCTTGCGATATTGTGAGAAAGTATCGGCTCGCACTCCGCAGCATTCACTACAAGTATTCCTTCTCCTCCAAAATCAAAGTTCATCTTAATATAAGTCGGAAAACCTGCACCGCCAAGTCCTACAAGTCCGCTCTCCTCTACAAGTTCCTTTGGAGTCTGCCCTGAAAGTTTTACATACTTTGAAAAGTCTGTATTCTCTTCTTCTACAATGATATGATCATCATCCACTTCTGTAACTACACCGTCTACACTTGAGAAAATATTGGCCCCAAGTGACTCTTTCGGTCTTTTTGCAATCTTTTCTCCTCTTTGTACCTTATCTCCGGGCTTAACTGCCGGCTCGGAAGGTACTCCAATATGCTGTCGCAACTTAAAAGTATATTTCATTGAATCCTCTCCATTCCCCCTTTTATTCTTATTTACAATAAATGTATTTAACATTTTTGAGCAAGAAATAAGATAAAGCATGAATTTCTTACAAATTTATCATAATCTATTTTAAAATAATAGAAGTTTCAATTATGTATTTTGTTAAGTTTTTATCATCTATGCTTGCATTATAGTATAAAATATGGTATTAGTAAATGGATAAAAAGTAATCTTAGGTATGAATATATGACATATCTAATTTAATGCCCGGCTTGAAAGGAGAACACATGGATATTAACAAATTTTTACTGCTCAATGACATCGCTGTAACAAAAAATCTTACAATGACCGCAGAACGTATGGGATATTCTCAATCGGGTGTCAGTCACGCCATAAGAAAAATTGAAGAAGAGACCGGAATAATTTTCTTCACAAGAACCAATCATGGTGTGGAGCTTACAAAGATAGGAAATGATCTGCTTCCCTATATTCAGATGATTTCAAAGTATTACAATGTATTTAATGAGTCTATAGATTCTATAAACGGACTGTATACAGGTTCACTGTCTATAGGCACTTATCCGAGTATTGCCGCTCAGTGGCTGCCACCTATGTTACAGGAATATAAGAATAAATATCCGAATATCACCATATCTGTAAAAGAGGGACGAATGATAGATGTGGAGAAGTGGATTATGGACGGAAGTATTGACTTCGGATTCCTAAGCTGGAGCCCTGACCACCCTTTTAAGTTTATTACTATGTCAAGAGATCCTCTATATATTATCACTTCAAAAGATTTTGTACTTCCACAAGCTTACCATGGAATTTTCCCTGCAAGCATATTTGAAGACTATCCCTTTATATATTCGGAATCCGGTATGGACAGAGATGATATTTCACTTTTTTTACAGAAACAAAAATCCAAGATTACAAAGAATTTTACCTGTCGTGATGATTATACCATTATAAAGATGGTAGAAAGAAATCTCGGCATTGCACTTCTTGCAGACCTGGTCATAAATTGTCACAATGGAAATATCAATAAATTTCCTACTTATCCGTCTGCATTCCGTACACTAGGCATCGGACTTTTATCTGAAAGAAATCTCTCACTGGCCGCCAAAACCTTCATAAAAATCGCAAAAAAGATAGTGCAGGAGATCACTCCTGATAATATTCTGTGAATTTTCAAAATATATTTTTTTCTTTCCTAATATATTCAAAAATAGTTACAATTAAGTAAGATAAACTTAAGTGTAAAGGACTATTTTTTGTATAAAAAATGCTTTAGAATATAGACATAGCATTAAAATATTTATCTGGCAGGGAAGCCTGCAGAATGGAGGATTATATGATTCAAAGAAGTTTAAAAAAGATTGTGTCAGTTGTTTTGACAGCATCAATGATTCTTGGAATGTCAAGCATGGCATTTGCAAAGAATGCAAAAACAGTAATTCAAAATGTTAAGATCAATATAGATTATGATCTTGCACCGAACATGGCTGCCGGCAATGTTGATGTGGACAGTGACAGCACCGGCGTAAGTGAAGTGAAGCTTTCTTCAATTACAAACACAGACTATGGTAAGAAACCGAAGGTTACACTTAAATTAAAGTCTGATGAGGACTATACTTTTAAAGGTACCCCCAGCGGCAATATTCAGCTTAATGATAAGACAGGCAAGGGAGCTACCATCACTAAGATTTCCACAAGCGGTACAAATTTATCTGTTACAGTTACACTTCCAAAGACAAGCGCAGGTGACAACAGTGCATTGGAAGTAAGCGATATCAACTGGGGTGATGATGACAGTCCCGTTATCTCCTGGAACAGTGCGGATTATGCAAGCAAGTACGAAGTAAAGCTGTACCGAAACAATGTTATCAAAGATACTGTTACAACAAGCGGTACAAGCTATGATTTCCGCAGCAAAATCCGTGAAAACGGCAAAGGCAGTTACACTGTAAAAATCCGTGCTATAAGCAGCAATAATTCTAAGGGTAACTGGACAGAGTCTGATGAATTTGATGTAGATGACGATATCTTATCAAACCTTGGCGGACAGAGCAACAATGGCGGCAATGGCGGACCGAACGGTTCCAACTCAGGTAATAAAGGTGCATGGTTAAAGGACAATGTAGGCTGGTGGTATATCAATGCGGACAGAAGCTATACTACAAACAACTGGCAGCAGATAGACGGCAACTGGTACTATTTCGACAACAGAGGTTATATGGTGACAGGTTGGTTAAAGAGTCCATACTCAGGTAAGTGGTACTGGCTCAGCACAGAAAACGGAAGTAATCTCGGTAAGATGCTTACAAATCAGTGGGTTGACAACAACCGTTACTTTGTAAACGGTGAAGGTGTCTGGACACAGAGCAGATAATTTTTAAGGTGTTGCAAATGCAGCACCTTTTTTATTTAAATAACTTCCACCATCATCCTTACTGCGGCCTTCCCCGCAATATGCTTATCTTCACTTTCAGAGCTTACAAGCACCGAATCGTCAAAATTATCAATATCCTTTATAATAAACTCATCCCCCAAATTTATTTTCTTTTCTACAAGATATTCAAGTAAATCCCTGTCATCTTCAACCTTATGAAGCCTGCACTTTGCCCCTTTTGAAAGTTCCGAGAGCTTTTTAAGCTTATCCACATCGGGATGATTCTCATATATTTCATTTCCATGCGGACAATGTCTGGGCTTATTTAAAAATTCATTCAATCTGTCCTTTAACCCGTTGGACGTGACATATTCCAGTGCCTTTGCATCCTCATGTACATTTTTCCATGAATATCCCAGATACTCCACCAAAAACAGCTCCCATAGTCTATGCTTGGTAAGTAAAGCCCTGGCTCTTTTTTTTCCGCTTTCGGTTAAACAAATACTTTTATTTTCGGTGTATACATCACCTTCCTCAACAAGCTTTTTTAACATCTCGCTTACAGATGCTGCCTTAATACCCAAAATGTCCGCAATCTTTTTATTTGTTGCATTTTCCTGCTTTTCAATAAGCTCATAAATCGCCAATATATAATCATCTCTACCGGTGTCTATCTTAGCCATATCATTTTCCCCTGCCATAAGTCCGTAATGAAGCTTTATCTCATCACTTAATTTCTTTCCTGTTTCTGTTAGACTGTATACCCCCCTTTCTTTTGCTCTGTAAACATAGCCCTTTTTTATAAGCCTGTCCAAAACATATTTAAGTTTTCTGTCAGACCAACCGATATGCTGCCTTATGGTGCTGTAGCCAAGTTCTCCAAGTGCTTCCTGCTTACCTGAATGATTGTCTATATGTAAAATCAAAAGTTCCCTGCTGAAACGGTTCCTGTTATTTATATACCTAATCATTCTTGTAAATATCCCTCCGCGATACACCATCATGGTTATCAAAAATGTTATACCTGAAACCACTGCACACATTCCTGACATGGATACATTAAATTTTACCGCAAGAAAATATCCTATAAATGAATTAAAAACCGCATATACACATGCCAGCAATATTGTTATTTTTAAATCCTTTGATATCAGATAGGCACTTGCAGCCGGTGATATAAAAAATGCAATCGCAAGTATTGCTCCCACGGATTCAAATGCGGATACGGCGGTAAATGATACCAATGCCATAAAGCTGTAATGTAAAACCGCTCCTGCAATTCCTGCCACAGTCGCATACACCGGATCAAATGAACTGATTTTTAATTTCCTGAAAAACACGGTTATAAATACTATATTTATCAAAAGCACAAAGCTCATCTGCACCAAAGTCTTCGGAAGGCTAAATCCCAAAAAATTTATCCTATGAAGCGGAGCAAGTATAATCTCACCTATTAGAACCACCTCAGTGTCCAGATGTACATTTCTTGCATATCTTGTAATAAGTATAACCGCTACCGAAAAAAATAAAGGAAAAACTATTCCAACCGAAGCATCCTCGGTAACCCTTTTACTTTTTATAAGAAGCTCTATACAAAATGTTGTCAGAACACCGAAAAGACTTGCACCTATTATTAAAAAAACACTGCCTATATCCTTTGTAACAAAATATCCTATTACTATTCCAAGTAGCACCGAATGTGAAATGGCATCCGATACCATAGAAAGTCTCCTAAGTACCAAAAATACGCCCAAAACGGCACAGGCAAGAGAGGTTATTATAAGTATATATAAAGATTCAATCATTTTCCACCCCTCATCCTTCTTATATTTAAGATCATCCTGACAATTCCCCTCGGTGCAAACAACACCGATAAAAGTGCAATGATTGACATTATAAGTATAATGCTTGGTCCTGTGGAAAATCCTTTTACCACACTGCTTATAAATGTTCCCAAAAATGCCGACACAGCTCCTGTAAAAGCTGCTATAAACAGTACCTTCTCATAGCTTTTACTCCACTGTAAGCCGGCAACCGCCGGAGTTATAAGCATACTGCTTATTAAAATAGCTCCCACCGCCTTTAGACCGGCTGCTATAAGTATCATAGTGATTATCATTATAAGAAGTGATATAAGCCTTGAATTTATTCCTATTGTATAGGCATATACCGTGTCAAATACATATACCTTTATTTCCTTATAAAAAATCACAAATAAAACCAACGATATAATAGACACCGTCAATATTATATAAACATCTTCCCTTAGTATATATGCCGCCTGCCCGAATATATAACTTGCAAGTCCTGATTGTGATGCCCCCTGATACTTCGGATTTCCCTGAATATGGCTCTTTAATACCATTCCAAGACCGAACATTGCGGATAAAATAACCGCCATTGCAGTATCTGCCTCTATCTTTGAACCTTCCGCAATAATCTGTATAAGAATAAAGGCGATTACTCCTGCGGCTATTGCCCCAAGCATCAAAATAATGGAACTTTTTCTGCCGGATATCATAAAAGCCAGAATAATTCCGGGCAATGATGCATGACCTACCGCATCTCCAATCAAACTCTGCCCCTTTAATATACTTATAGTTCCCACTATTCCGGTTGCCATGGCAAGCAGCATTGTTCCTATTGCAACCACAATAAATGAATACTGTGTAATCATACTTATATTCATAGTCTACTCCCCATATGTTGCCGCTATATTTTCATTTGTAAAGGTTTCCACGGTCTTTCCGCTTGCTATAAGTTGTTTATTGACCATTACCACATGGTCAAAGTACTCACATAGGGTGTTTAAATCATGGTGTACGGCAATTATTGTCCTTCCCTCTCTTTTAAACTCCCTCATGGTTTCTATAATTATATTCTCTGTTTTTTTATCAACTCCTGCCAAAGGTTCATCCATAAAGTAAATAAGGGCATTCTGAGCAATCGCCCTTGCTATGAATACCCTTTGTTTCTGTCCCCCTGAAAGTTCTGAAATCTGCCTGTTTGCAAATTCCTCCATTTTCATTTTTTTTAATGCTTCTAAAGCTTTTTCCTTTTCAGACGAGTTTACCCTTTTAAACAGCCCAAGACTTGCATATCTTCCCATAGTCACCACATCAATAACTGTAGTGGGAAAATTCCAATTTACCGTGGTGGTCTGTGGTATATAAGCAATCTGCCTGTATACCTCCTTATAAGACTTACCCATAATAGTTACTTTACCGGAAATAGGCTTCATAAGCCCTAGTATCCCTTTCATAAGAGTGGATTTTCCGGCACCGTTAGGTCCTATTATGGCGGTAATACTTCCCTCATATATATCCAGGTCCATATCCCATATTACAGGAATATCGGTATATGCCATTGTAAAGTCTTCCACATGTATCAATACTTTTTCCATATTATCTCCATTTTGCATCTGCGATGTAACAGTAATAAACTATGGTTCAGGTGTGCAGAAATACAGCCTGTAACATTTTTCTAAACTTACAAAAATTGCAAATCAGATGTAAATTTTAAATATCATGCCTGCATACCTGAACCGTTAAAAGTCTGTTTAAGCCTACTTTAATTACTATTTTAAGTTCTCGGTAATAAGCTTTACATTATGCTTATACATATCAATATATGTATCTCCGTCCTGCCCCTTTGGAGCCAATGAATCTGAGAATAATTCATTTCCTTCACCGCTTACTATCTTAACATCCGCTCCCTTGGCAGCGGCACCCTCTTTCAGCTTTTCCATACGAGCGGGATCTGTGGTGGACTCGGCAAATATCGCCTTGATCTTATGCTCCACTATAAAATCAATAGTCTCTTGTATATCCTGATTTGCCACCTCGGACTCTGTGCTAACTCCCTGAGGAGCCTTAACCTCTATATCATATGCCCTTGAAAAATAATTAAAGGCATCATGAGGTGTTATAAGATATCTGCTCTCCTTAGGTATGGAGGATATATTCTCTCTTACATACTTATCAAGCTGTGTAAGCTCATCCAAGTATTTGACCTTATTCTCCTCATATTTATCCTTGTATTCGGGATTCAGATTTTCAAGAGATGTAGCTGCAACCCCCACCGCCATTTTGTACAAATCAATATCAAACCAAAAATGAGGATCGGTAATAATTTCTCCGCCTTCATCCATTGTACCTATACGATCTTTAGGAAAATCCTTGCTTACCGACTCTCCGCCGGCTTCCAGTGCATCCACCATCTTTCCCTCAAAATGCAGACCGTGATAAAGAGTAAGGTCTGCCGAACTTAACTTTGTATAATCCTCAGGCTTTGCCACATACAGATGCGGATCCTCTCCAGCAGGTATTATAAGTTCCACATTTACAGTATCTCCTGCGAGCTGTTCAACCATATCCTGCAAAAATGAAGTAGTTACCACCACATTCTTTTTATCCGTACTTTCAGACTTTGCCTCAGATTTTGTAGTTTCCTCCACAGCCTTGGTTTCGGCGCTTTTTGTATCGGCAGTTTTAGCTCCTGAACATGCAACAAGTGAGAATGCCATACCCATGGCTGCCATAAACATACTTAATCTTCTTTTAAACATAATCTCTCCCCCTGATAAAGGTAATTTAATTTATTTAGTTAGGATAACCTAACTACATTTATAGTTATACCTCTTTTTATAAAATAAATCAAGTAGCTTATTTTAAAGAGTAAACATTCAACAACATATCAGTGGCATCTGTTTATACAGATTTATGATTTATTTGTTTCTTGAATTAATCTGTTATTTCTTATGTTTAGTTGTTTTGCTTCAGCAAACCTGAAGTCATCTAATATATTTTTTCAAATACTTCGCATAACATTGGAGCCTGTTCATAGAATTTTTTCCCTACTGCTTTATATTCTTCCACAAAGAATCTGTCATGAACCTCTCTCCAATACTTATAGCTCCTATCACCTTCACCTTCATGCCATGCATGTTCCGGTGTAATTAAATTATAAGGCATTATATACACTACTTTTGTTTGTATAATACATACCGGCTCTTTAGAACCGCCTAGAATAATATTATACTCTCCCACCTTGGGTATATCATCCCCTGTTTCATATAGTTCAAATGCTGAAGTTGTAGCTGTCTTAATATTACAATTGACTAATTCCGCCAATTCATCAGCCATCTCTTTTGTATTTCCGAAACTCCATGCCTGATATTTTATATCTTCCGGTAATTTCTTTTCATTACAGAATTTAGTCCAAAAATCTTTTACTTTATCATTCATTCAAATTATCTCCAAAAATTATAAATTCATATTCTCTTACAATAACCCTGCCTCAAATTTAAAAATATCACATGAGCGTTCTCCTAAGTTATTCTTTAAAACTGTAACAATCAGGGATAAGTCATTGCTTTAATTTCCCCCTGAAATATAAACATTACTATGTCAATCTAAGCTGTCACTTATCTATAGTACAAAATATTTTCAATCTAATTCTAACAACATAGATATAAGTTCCTGCCATCCGGTATAACGAGAACAAAAGCCTCTTGGATTACGACCACTTTCCTTAAATCCAAATTTTTTATAAAGTGCAATCGCATTTTTATTTTCAGCAACCACCTCAAGTTCCAATTGCCTATAGCCGGCAGTTTTTGCACATTCAATACATGCCTTTGTTAATGCAGTGCCTATACCTTTTCCATAATATGCTTTTTCAATACTTATCCCGAACTCTGCACGATGCTTTACCTTGTCTTTTGAGCCAACCGCAGAAATTTTGGCTAAACCGATAATTCTATCATCAACAAGTGCACAAATTTGTATCTCACAAGGGCTGTTTTCTTTATCTTCAAGTAATTCCTCTTCTTCCTCAACACTAAAATTTATTTCATCCGGATAAGAAAGAAGGAAGTCTGTTTCTTCACGGATAATCTTAGTATTCTCAAGCACACTTTTAGCATCGTCAATTGTAGCATTTCTTATAATACAAAGCATATTGTTTTCAAGTCTTATTTTTTTATAATATTTCAACTCATCATCTCCTCTAAACAACTATACTTTTAAATGTATACCTTTCTTTTCTAAATTTTCTATACATTCAGCCAGGTATTCACTATTATGCTCCTTATAAATCGGGCTGTCTATAATTTCCTCTTCAAGATTATCATACTTTTCTGCTGTTTTTCCTCTATAATTTTTATTCTTCCATTCCACAGAAACATTATATCCTCTTTTTTCCATCTCCTCCATAACTAATAGATGATACATGAATAAATGATATGGGGAATATGAAAACACATAGTCCACAGTTTTATGTTTCTTTTTCCATCCGTTTCCCCTCAAAGCGCAACACTCCCTATGTTGTCCAAGAAGCTGATTTTTGGGTAATAAGTGGATAAGTTCTTCATGCCATAGTCTCATATTATTCTCCTGTTAAGAAAGTGGATTTCTCTAAATATTCATTGGGGTATTTTTTCAGTAAAGTATTAAGGTACTCAATTACAGCTTCCCTGTTATTTTCCCCTTCCATATATTCATTTAATATATCAAATAATATCCGCTTTTCCATTGTGCTTGCTTCTTTTTTGAAATATCCCCATATATGAAGAACGGCATTACTAAAATCTTTTTTACTCTCCTTCATATCTCTTGCTTCCTGTATTTTTTTATTTACCCATAAAACATCCGGTTCTTTTTCTCTCAAATACGCCCTTATCTCCAGATATGCTTTATGAGATTTGCTTAGTACATAATATTTATTTTTTGCCCATAATTCTTCACATTCTCTTCTTATATCTTTATATCTCATATTAACACCTCTTTAAAAATATTCATACATAAACTTTAGTATCTTATCTATAAATCCGATATTATTGTTATTTTTTTCTTTGAATTCATAAAAAGATTCTGTTTCATATATTTCAAATCCTAAAGTCGTAGCTGCCCGAAATATTATAACCTTGACAGATATTTCAAAAACTTAGGTAATCGTACAAGTTTGTGAAATTCAACATATCCGTGGCAGCATTATTGGCTTTTTATATAAATAATCTTTTCATAAACACCAAATCTTCTTTAGCATATTCATATCTTGCTTCTTCTCTTATTATAGTTATATCAGATTTTTCTTTTTTAAGCCATTTTGCAATAATCTCATATCTCATTACTCCGTCTCCAAGTTTACATGGCACATGCCTGCCTTTATCCGGAAAAACTCCATCCTTTAAATGAATAACCTCAGTCTCCTTACCGAAGGCATCTATACATTCTTTCCACAATACTTCCTGTGAGTCTACACGCTCTCTTGTAAGAACATTTAAAGGGTCGAATATAATTTTCAGCCTCTCACTTCCAAGCTTACCAAGCATTTTCCCGGTCCACTCGCTGCAATAGAGTGTATGTGCCGCCACAGGTTCCATAGCCACATAAACATCATACTTATCCGCTTCATTGAGTATATCGTCAAGTCTTTCTATAAGTTTCGGAAAAAGCCTTACCTTATCTTCCATACTTATGTTTCCGTAGGAGCTTTCACTTCCTATATATAGTGCAGACAGCGGCTTGCTTATTCTCATTGCAGCAATAAACTCGATTTTGTGATTCTTCCATATTTCATCATCATCTGTTGTAAAATCAATATAACTTCCCAATACACTGATTTCAATTCCCTTAAATGCCTCTTTTATATTTTCAATATCTTTTTCCTTTATATCAATATTTCCGCTTATACCCGGCAAGGTCTTTTTTACAGCCAAATGTATTGATTCAAATCCGAACTCTCTGACTTTTTTGGCAAGGATTTTTACATCATCTCTTCCAAAATCATGTACTCTTACTCCAAATTTCAAATTTTTACCTCCATAAACTTACTAAAACAAAGAATTTCCCCTTTTTGTAATAAAAATCTTTCCGTTACAGATATTTTCATGCTCAAAAAAAGCCGCTTCTTCCGGGGTAACTTTATTCATTTGTGTAAACCCTTCTTTACATACCGTGTTTTCTTCTATATCACATTTATAAAACAATACCGCACCGCTTGCTCTCCAAGGTCTTGCCAGATATCCCGGAAGACTTTTATAGTTTTTATCTTTATTCTTTTCTATCATACATTTATAAAATAAAAATATACCCTTCGGTGCACATATTATTCCGGGAGAAAGCTCTTTTCCTGTATATCCAAGCCATATAAGATTACACTTTATAAAATCAGCTCTTGCATCTTCTTCACCGAAAATATAGTCGACATTGCCATAGATATTACAGCAAATAAATCTTTGCTTACCATGTCCTGCATATAATGTATCCTGGCTTGATTTAAAATTACAGTTTACAAATACAGAATTATCAGCTTCACAGACCAATGCAGCCGCTCTCTCTTTATTATGGTACTCTCCCACTTTAATTTCAATGGATAATCTGTCTTCATTGGTTTCACATTTGCTCTGTCCGTATTCTTCACTACTGATTTTCTCAATACCGTCTGATATTTCACTCTCAGTCATATACAGATTAAAAGAATTTTCAAAGCTTATATTCTCAGCTCTGAAATTATATGCGGATTTTTCAACGATAACAGTTGCTCCCCATCTTTTTGCAAAATGCTTATACTCTCCTGTATTTTCCTCAAAATAACCTAACTTTCCTATGCTTTTATATTTATATCCGATTCCGTAATAAAAGCTTATTTTAGGACTTACACCCTCTTTCGCCTTTAATGTTATATCAGGTTTTGTGATAATAACCTGCTCAAAATATTTTTCATCTTTAAGTATTATCTCTATCTTCTTATTTTCCGTATTTATAAAATTAAGGGGCTGTGAAATAAGTCCCTAAAAGAAATAGGACCATTCGTTCATGCGAAAGGTCCTATTTTTGTGGTAAAATTAACTTA
>NZ_GL622296.1:948029-951028 GCF_000185385.1 Lachnoanaerobaculum saburreum DSM 3986 | reverse complement strand
TTGGCTATCTAGTCAAATTTTAGATCTACAGCCACAAATCATGAACATTTCAGTATTATCATAATAGTTATTTTCATTATATTCAATGTCGAGCCTAAATTTTCGGTATCTGTAGTTCCTATTTCAGTTCCTACAAGGCTGAACTGTTACAAAATTAGACATAAGTGTTACAAAAAAGCTTGACAAGAACAACAACAACAATTTATACTATTATACTATCCTCATATTAGATTGATTCAATCAATGTAAGTATTTAAACAAATATGAGGAGGTATATTTCAATGAAAAAATTGGCAAATCAAATCATGAGTTTTATCTTGGTCTTAACAATGGTATTTGCAACGGGTACTACAGCTTTTGCCGCAGAACAAAATAGTACATTGTACAAAATACAACAGCTTGTACAAAAAGCGGAATCAGAAAGAGAGCAGTACGGTGAAGCCACAGATGAAACTGCTAAACAGTCACAGGTTGCCCTTGAAGCTTTGGGGGTGGAAACTGGTTCATATTCAGGGACTCAGCCAGTTGTCTTAGATGATGTGATCGCTACCAGAGGCTATGGACAAACACATGATTTAGGAAAAGGTTGGACATATAGAGTTGATAAACCGTCTTCTGACAATGCTAAGCCTCATGTACATGTAGATAATAATAGCAAAAATATTCATTGTGTAGAAAACGTAGATGGAACACCAAGTCATGGGAAAACTCTTGACGGTTCGAAAGTTCCTAAAGATGTCCAGAAGAAAGTTAAAGACTCAAAAGATTATAAAAAAGGACAAAAAGATTTGAAAAAGATGCAGGAAGCGAAAAGAGAGATACACCGCAGAAAATTGAATTTGTCTGTGAATAAAGACCTGCTGATTGCAGCCGGTATTTTTGTCACAGCTGTAGGCGTTGCCTTTGTAGCACCTGAATTTCTTCCGGCATTGTTAGCTACTGTTTAACATTTGCAGGAGTGTGGTGAAATGGTAAATTATATATTTAAATTAGAATTCAACTATAAGGATACGATTTTTTTTTCTATCCAAAATAAAGAACGAGATGTAGCTCTTATTGTGTTTGAAGATTGTTGTCGTAAAGGAGAATTGCTTAACGATTTCCCTTTTCTGTGTCCACAGTATTATTCTTCCGAAGAAGAATGGGACGATGATCGCAATTTGATAACAGCCAGTGTTTATGCTCTAATTGAAGAAGGGTATCCGCCAGAAATGCAAGATGATATAGAATATCTTGTTGAATCCATGATAGAATATAAACCTGCTATAAATCATAAAGTGCAGTTTTTTAATGATCCGACGGTTAGAAAATATTACAGTGAACGAACAGAAAATAGAATGCAATTTATTAATTATGTATTGTCCTTATGTGAAAATAAAGAAACAGTATCATTAAATGAAGATGACTTCAATCACCTAACACAATATAAAGCTAAACGTGACAATTAACTCAAAAGACCCACCTGAGTTTGGCTGTAATTGTTGTGATAAGCTGATGTTGTAACAGGTGTGGCTAATAAGATACAATATAGAAAAGGAAGGTATCTTGTATGTCACAAAAGTTTACACCAGATTTTAAAGAAACCATTGTGCGACTTCATGTGGAACAAGGTCGTACCCTACAGAGTATCACAAAAGAATATGGAGTATCCAAAGCCAGCATTTCGAAGCGGTGCAGCAACTATAGCAAAGAATGCCAAAACAGAGCCGAAACACAATTACATAGAAGGAATGAGGTCGAAATCATACAAGAGAATGTTCGCCTTCGAAAAGAACTCGAAGAAATGAAAAAGGAGAATCTCTTCTTAAAAAAAGCAGCGGCATTCTTTGCGAAGGAAATCAAGTAACGGCTTATCGATTTTTGGAGGAATATCATTCCATCTTTGGGCTTCGCTGGCTCTTGAAACAGCTCCATATTCATCCCAATGCTTACTACAATTACCGGAAGCACCGCAAACAGGCTTCTCTTGCGTACAAAGAAAAGATAAAGCAAGAGATCCTGCAAATTTATCATGAACGCAGAGGAATTATCGGATATCATATGGTAAAGAAGCATCTGTAGCGTAGGGGAATCTTTCGAAGCAATCTTACCATTCATAAGTACATGAATAGGGAACTGGGACTTTTTTCTGTAACCCGTCGTAAGCGTCCGGATTACAAGAAGGGAACCGCACACAAAGTCTTTGAAAATCTCCTGAAGCATGAATTCAAAGCCAAGCAGCGGAACCAGCGGTGGTGTACAGATTTCACCTACCTGTTTCTAAGTTCCGGTGAAAAGCGCTACAATTGTACTATTTTAGATCTGTATGATCGAAGTGTGATCGCAAGTGTAACCGATAAAAAAATAACGAGCGATCTGGCAATCCGTACCGTCCGGAAGGTAATTTCATCGCAAGGAATCTCCCGTGCGGACCGTTTGATTTTACATTCCGATCAAGGAAGCCAATATACTTCCAGGGAATTTGTGGAATTCTGTGTGTCCCAGGGAATTCGGCAGAGCATGAGCAAAGCGGGGTGTCCCTATGACAATGCCCCTATGGAACGGTATTTCAATACGTTAAAAAATGAGCTGATTTATCAGCACAAATACGATACAGAGCAAAGCCTCTACGAAGCAATCGAAAGATATGCCTATGTAGAATATAACACAGAACGTCCTCATACCTTTAACGGGGGGCGCACTCCATTTCAGGCACGCTATGCTGCATAGCAGCTCTTAGAGCTGCTTGGTTGGAATGCTCTTGAGACCAAACCATCTTGTCAAGGCCTTGCCGCGAAAGCGGTGCGAATGCAGCCTTGACAAGATGGGCGGTCTCAGGTACCAGTTAAAAATTAGGTAACAGTTCAGCTCCCAGCTACATCCCAACTGACACTACACTGGGTAAAATATAGCCGGTGTGCCTATGAATAACTTCCTTATATTCTCAATTAGACCCATATTTCTCTTTTTTAGAGTTTCAACTATGGTCATAATTGAGCAGTACATCTTATGTCCACCTT
>NZ_GL622296.1:928325-945753 GCF_000185385.1 Lachnoanaerobaculum saburreum DSM 3986 | reverse complement strand
CACACCCCCTTAAGCTGCTGTAATCACAGTCTCTTTTTCCAACTGTTATTACTATTTTATTATCATCTATTATCAATTAAAACTCACCCCTATACATTCACAATCCTCAATATTTTCCATAAAAGGATTGCTGTCTTTACTGCCTGTAATCTCTATATTTTTTAATATAAGCTTTTTTATATTCTTTGCAAATATTCCCCTTTTACACATAGCAGGGAAATTGTCCATCATTATCGGAACAACAGGCTTGATATTCTTATTCTTATCAAAATTTAATGTAATATTTTCAAGCGCAATTTCTTCAACAGGCATCTCAGGTAGTCCGTATAAACATGCAAATATGTTTTTTACATTCTCACATCTGATATCTCTTGCCGCTATTTTCCCGATTTTCGGAGTCTTTTCATTGACTTCCATCTTATCCTGATTTTGTACATAATCGGAATGTCCGTCAGGATCACAGAAATAAACCATATTTGCGGTAAAAGGCATGCATACATCTTTCATAAGAATATTCTCAAAACAAATATTATCAAGGACAGATTTCTCTCCTCTTCCTCTTCTGGTCTTTATTCTAAGCCCTCTGTCCGTCCCTTCAAATATACATTTTCCACACTTACATCATATACTCCTGCTGCAACTTCGGAACCTATAGTCACACTTCCGTGACCTTTTCTGAATATGGAGTTTCTGATAACTATATTCTTTGCAGGCTTATAATGCCTTAGTGCCATATAATATTTGCCGCTCTTTATTGCAATACAATCATCTCCCACAGAAATATCCGCACCAAGTATAAGGACATTTTCACAACTTTCAGGATCAAGTCCGTCAGTATTAGGTGAATTATCCGGATTCATAATTGTATTGTTTAAAAACAAAAGATTGTCACTGTAATAAGGATGCAATGTCCATGAAGGTGAATTCATTATACAAAGTCCCTGCATGGCTATGTTTTTACAATTATGTAAAAATACCGTATTCGGTCTCCATGCTATATTTTTCTTCTTTGCATCCTTCCACCAGTCAAGCATACCTGCATTTCCGTCCAGTATACCCTCACCATATATCAGTACATTCTCCACACTTAATCCTGTAATAAGTGCGGCAAAACAGTCAAGAGGATTACCTTCCCATGATCCGATATTGTACTCGTTCTTCTCGTCACTTGATTCTATCATACCCGGCAGAATCGGATACTTTTTTCTGTCCTTTTCACCGATAAGTACAGCATCCTTATCTATCCACAGATCTATATTGCTCTTTAAAAATACCGGAGTACATAAATATCTTCCCTTGGGAATATAAACCGTGCCATCTTTCGGACAGGCATTTACTGCAGCCTGTATACATACCGAATCTATCTTTACTCCGTCACCTGCAGCTCCGAAATCTTTTACATTTAAAAGCACATATTCATATTCCGTATGAAAGCTTTTTATATCGGAAATCTTATTCTCACAATTGATATATATATTATAATCACTGTTAGGAAGAAGATTAAAAATTGATATAACATTTTTATTTGTTGATATTTTCTTTTCACCGTTTATAAAAACATCATATATCTTTTCATTTTCATAAGGAGTATCAGAACAGACTTCAATTGTTACACTCCTCTTAAACACCTTTACAATTTCAAGGTCAATCATATGTCATACCCAACCTTATTATTTCCGTATATGCCATAAGAAGCGGTGCCACACCCTTGGCTTCATTTTTTACTACCGGTTCCGAGTAATAATACTCTGCACTTCCATCCAAAATAAATGAGCATCTGCAAAGTATGCTTACCGAGGATAAACTTGATGATGAACACAGCTCAAAAACTCTCAGACTTTTATTAAAAGAATTATTCCTGTACTGTATCAGACTATGCTCATTCAACAGATATACACCGGCTATTATAAATACCACTGACGAACATATGCTGACATTGGCAAAGTATATCACAGACAATTATGATAAGCCTCTTACCTTGACAGATGTGGCGGATATGGCAGGGCTTAGCTATACCTATCTCAGCAAAAAATTTAAAATCACAACAGGAATGAGATTTAAGGAATATCTGAACTATGTAAGATTAAAGCAGGCGGCTACCAAACTTGCCGCTACAAAGCTTACAATAACCGATATAGCAATGAGCTGCGGTTTCAATGACAGCAATTACTTTAAGGATGCATTTAAAAAAACTTACGGACTCTCTCCAAGATGCTATAGAAAATCAAGTGATGCACAGATTGATGAATAAATATTCATACTTTTGCAATGGCAGAGAGCTGTTGGTATTACACTCCAACTATTTTTTATAATATTGCTTGTAAAAAAGAGTAAAACCTTAACCGTCGGTTTTACTCTCTTTTATACTAAATCTTATTTATATTGATAAACTTTCTCACCGTTCTTTTCGACAAATATCTCAAAAGCACAGTCTGCAAGATCGGCTTTAAGTACCGCTCTTTCCTCATTATTCTTCCACTCCATAAATATTTTACTTTCATTACATTTCATGGTAAACTCACTGTCATTTGAAAATACAGTAAATGTAGAACGAAGTCTTAATAACTCAAGCTGTTTTTGTACGATTTCTTTTTGTAAGCCGTCTTCCATATCTTTTAAAGTCAGATTTGTACGGTTGATCTCCTTATGTCCTCCGGCTCCCGCCCTTTTTACAGCTTCATGGTCGTTCTTTCCTGCAAATAAATCCAGATACCACACCTGAGGCTTACCCGGCATAAAGATTTGAACGGCTCTTGCAAGAAGCATTCTTCTATCATCTTCTCCAAGCGCACTGTAATAAGTCGCATTGACCTGATAGTATACATTCTTTTGACCATGCAAATCCTTTACGTATCCGCCTCGCTTTACCACAGTATCTATTACAGACTGAATCCTTTCTTCACTTATAAGACCTTTCAGATCAAGTAAAGGTATTCCGTCATGGCATCCAAGCATATTTACGACCTGTATCTTCTTTTCTACAAGCTCATTTGCCCATCTTTTTAAAACCTCGCCTGATTGCCGTTCAAAGGCATCTATTATAAGCCCAGGGAGAAAGAAATCATAAGTCATATAGCCTTTATCTGCTATCTTCTCATAGATTTTTTCTTCATAGCTTGCATGGATTTCAGGCAACAATCTTACATTGTACTTATCCGCCAGCTCTCTCACCTTTGCAAGTACATCCCAAGTGGCAGGCTCATTTAAGAAGTTTTTCTCACCGACTCCCTTTGGAGCATAGGCAAATGCGTCAAGCCTTACAATCTTGGCCCCGTAATCTGCCAAAGTCTTTAAAGTATCGTCATAAAACTCCCAAACAAGAGGCGACTTGATATTAAGATCCATCTGTCCGAGATATTTTCTTTCAGACTCCAATTTCTCACAAAGCTCTTTCTTTTGATTATCACTTAGCTTGTCTGTATAGATATTTGACTCTTCCAAAATCTTTGCGGGAGATTTACCCTCACTAAGACCTGTATTTAAAAGATTTGCAATGCCGTCTGCAATACCGTACTGTACACCTGTGATATTTCTGATATCCACAGCATCCAAAACCGGGTATCTTACTTCCTGATAAAAGGTATTCCAGTAAGGAACTTCCTTTCCGTCCGGGAAGCGAACCATAAGTATCGGCAATCCCGGTTTTCTAAAGAACATATCCTTTATATACTCTTTATCAGGCTGTATATAGCCTTCCTCGGTCATTTCACCGCATCCTTCCCAAAACTTGTTCCAATCAATGAAAAAATCTCTGTACTTTGACTTTTCACCGTTTTTTATAATATCCTGAAACTGCTTGGAGAGTACTGATGCATGGTTTAAAATAAAATCAAGCTTTAAATCAATTCCAAGTTCCTCAATTTTTTCCAAATCCTCTCTTTTTGCAAAAAGTTCATTCAAAGAATAATCAATTACTGAAAATCCTCTGTCCAAATCTGTATTAAAAATACTTGGAAGAATGTAAAACGAAGAAAAAACATCCTTTAATTCTTTTTTACCGAGGAAATTTACAATATCACCAAGACTTCCGCCAAGGCTGTCAGGGTATGCATTCAACATAGGTCCGTTATCATTTCTTTTCACATTATTCACCTACATTCCTATATATTTACAGTATTCTTCGTAACTTAATCTGTCACCATTTGGAACAATAATTATCTTTGCCTTATGTGCCTGATTTATTAGTGTTTCCTGCTCTATATCAAGTACCATTGTCGTAAACGGACTGTCTATTCCACAGTCACGGTTTCTTAAGAGCCTGTATTTTAAAGTTTCCTTTGGAGTACTGTGTATAAGTATCGGAATATCAACACCTTTAAAGTAATCACTGTTTCCATGTGTCCATTCAATTAAAAGAACTCCCACATTTTTAAAATTCACCTCATCATACCATATCTGTGTGCTGCTTCTTCCCATCCTCTTTAACCATATTTTGTCGGCACCTGCTTTAAACCTGTTTATAACATCTTCAACTTCCTTAAATGCAAGCTCATTTTCTGTTCCAAGATATCCCTTAAGTGCCTTATATCCGCCATTTATATAGGATTTATACCAAGAGTATTTTTTTATATTTTCAGAATCTGCATCTTCTCCCTCTTCCTGCAATTTGTGAATTATATCAAAACGATCTTTGGTGTACTCGCCACTCTCTACCAGTTCTTTTAATCCACCTTCTCTAAACAGGTGTAAACGTTCAGCATCATTGTACTCAGGAATTCTGCGCGGATAATTATCTCCGCCCAATATATAGCTTCCTATCCCTATATCATTTAGATAATATGACAGTACTGCGGCTATTCCTGATTTTCCTACACCTGAACATCCTGATACGGATACGACTACCTTTCCGTTACCGTTTTCATTCTTAACTTTTTCAATCTCCTCAAGCAGAACAGGAAAAATTTTGTTTGCTCTGTCAATATGATACTCGGTTATTACAACCTTACTTCCCGGTACATCAGCCTGCTCAATCTCCTTAGGGAGTATGGGCGGCTTCCAATTTTTAAACTCTTGCATACATTCACCTCATATACTAAACCATGTTATTAAGGACTGTACAAATATCCAAAAAAACACTCCATATGAAAACTGTTTCATATGGAGTGTATCATAATATTGTTTGTTTTTCTATGTATTTTTAGACTTAAGCTTATCTTGCAGGATATTCTGATTTAAAGTTTTGAAGCCAACTTAAATACTTTGCCACATCAGCCTTATTCTCAGGATCTTCATCAAATGCCTTTGTCTCTACATTTACTCTTTCCTTATCATCATCCGACAAGGCTCTCTGTGCAAATGTATAAACCACCTCATCTTCTTTTCCGATATGTCTGTTTAAAAGTGTGGCATACCCTGAAGCATTTGTGATTATATCAAGCTTATTAAGTGTTGACGGATCCTTTTCATATCTGTCTATTGCTTCTAAAAGTTCATTCATATGAAGTCTGCCAAGGTCATGCTCCACAAGCATACCGTTTCTTATAAGCTTATCTGCCACAGGTCCTAATTTTTCAAGCATTATCTTAAAGAGGATTTTTTCCTCCTTGCCATGGTGAAGATGGTCTGCATAATTCTTACCAAAAGATACACATGCCTTTACAAGATCTATGTCTACATCTTCCCCCTCTATTATAGAACAGCACATAGACTTCATACTTTTACAAAACTCTACTATATTTTTATGTTCTTCCACTAAAATATCTATTCCGTACATATCACTCCTTAACTAACTTATACAAGCCGTTACCCAGGTTGTAGTATGCCAAATCACTGTTTTCAAACACGCCTTCTATCATAGCATTTCTTATCTCATAAAACAGTGATACATCTGCACCTACTTCATCCCAGTACTGCTTATGAATATCAACAGTTTCCTGCCACATAATCTCATCACTGTCTTCATTCACAATCATATTTACACCGTCACATGGCATTCCGCTGACAAAAGTATTCTCATAGTACTCAAATCCTTCTGTCGGTGCAGCATTTGATTCTACCGCATTCTTTACACCGAATGCTCTTGCACAGTCACAGATGACTCCTATAGCATCAGGATTGTCCTTTGTAAGAGTCTTTGTCACATAAGCAAGTCTTCTCTCCACTATAGCTATCTTATCCTGTAACCAACCATGAATATTGGTAGGGTCTATGATATTCCCAAGGTCACCTTCAGGAAGCGAGCCGAATTTCTCGTCTATATCCTCAAGTAAAGCTACATTAAGCTCCTTTTCCTTTGCCGCAGCTATAACGGCATTTATCAAATCGTTTTGTATTTTAATTTTTCTAAACAGCCAATGGTGTATCGGGCCTAAAATTGCACTCATTTCTTTCTTCCTCTTCTTTATCTCTCAAGTGGGAAAACCACTGTCAGCTGCATCTTAAAGCCCTCTATTGCATGTACTGAATGCGGCTTTCTTGCAGGCATCACAAGGCTTTCACCTGTATTAAGGATATATTCCTTTCCGTCTACTATAAACTTTCCTTTTCCATCAATTACTGTCACCAAAGCATCTCCGTCAGACTCATGAGTGGATATCTCCTCACCCTTTGAAAATGCAAAAACTGTAATGCTCACATAGTCATTTTGTGCCAATGTCTTTGAAACTACTTGACCGTCACTTGCTTCAACTAAGTCAGCCAATTTTAAAACTTCTTCATGATTTATATTCTTTAAAAACTTATCCATATAGTCCTCCTTTATGGTTAAAGCTAATTTCCCACTGCTTCTGTAGTATAACCCTTTTATATATATTTTTCTGTAACATATGTTAATTATATAAATTTATTTTATACAATACATTCTGACCTATGATAACAAAAAACCTGCCTTGAATTACCAAAACAGGTTTTACCGGGCTTTATTTAAAACTCTTTTCCTCCATTGACAGATATATCTTTATCAAAATTCTTATCAATAGCAGATATAGCCGCCTCAAGTCCTCTTTTTATATCATCAAGTGCCATATATGGAGCTACGGGTGTTCTTCTGGCTACCTGTTCCGGTATAAAAGGCACATGTGTAAATCCTCCTTTGATATGAGGATACTTCTTTGTAAGTGTATATA
Source organism: Lachnoanaerobaculum saburreum DSM 3986 (assembly GCF_000185385.1). Lineage (GTDB taxonomy): Bacteria > Bacillota > Clostridia > Lachnospirales > Lachnospiraceae > Lachnoanaerobaculum > Lachnoanaerobaculum saburreum. The sequence continues at coordinate 938,689 of NZ_GL622296.1, read as the reverse complement.
GCACTCCATACATCAGATGATTGCATACAAACGTTCCTGCCGAATTTGAAACTGCTGCCGGAAGATTGGCATCTCTTATCGCCTCTACCATCGCCTTTATAGGCAATGTGGTAAAGTATGCATTTTCACCGTCTTCAAATATCTTCTTATCTATAGGTTGATTCCCCTCATTATCAGCTATTCTGGCATCATCTATATTTATAGCTACTCTTTCAGGTGTTATCTCATATCTTCCGCCTGCCTGTCCTATACAAAGTACCACATCCGGCTGTGTACTTTCAATAGCTTTTGCTACCGCCTCTATAGACTTTCCAAAAACTGTCGGTACTTCAAGCTTTATAATATCAAATCTTCCAATCTTCTCTGATACCAGTTTCACCGCCTCAAGTGCAGGATTAACTGCATCACCGCCAAAAGGGTCAAAGGCTGTCAATAATAATCTCATAACTGTCCTTTCTATCTGAATGCACATATATACATCAAAATAATATGCGCTATAAGCATTGCTATTGCATAAGGCAATTGCATCTTTATTATACCATACTTATTCTTCGTCTCAAGCAGTGCCGCCGGCATAATATTAAAATTTGCCGCCATAGGTGTCATCAATGTACCGCAATAACCTGCTGTAAGACCCATAGCACCCACTACCAAAGGATTTGCACCCTGATTGATAAGGAAAGGAATACCTATACCTACTGTGATAACTGAAAACGCTGCAAAGCCGTTTCCCATAATAGCTGTAAAAAGTGCCATAGCAAGACAGTATACTATAACTGCAATAAGTCTGTTGTTATGCGGTATTACCATCTCAATACCCTTTGCAATAACATCCCCTACACCGGCAGCTGTAAACAATGCACCCAAAGCCGCCAAAACCTGTGGCAAAAGTCCGACAGGACCTATATTGTCCATAAGTCTTGTTCCGTCTTTTATAGCATACTCTTTCTTAGAACCTGTTACTGCAAATACAACTATCAATGCAATTATCGCCGAAAGTCCCACAGCATTGTTTGCTCCAAGCTTTTTCCAAACTGTAGCGATAATCCATGCACTGAGTGCAAGTACTAAAGGTGCGATAAAAATCTTATTTCCAAGCCTGTTTGCATTAGCTCTTGTCTCCTCAGCCGTAGGCACATCACTGGCACTCTGTCCTACTTTGCCGACAGCTGTAAGCAATGCCATAAGTACTACACAAAGTCCTGTTATAAACTTGGGTACATATGGACCGGCTATAAATGTAAATGCAACAATAAACCAAAATAATGCACTTGTCTTACTGTTTGTAAACTGCTTATCCGCAAGTGCTTTTAAACCTACAAGAATGAAAACTATACCTATAATTATAAAGAAAATCTCTGCAACAACCTTTGACATACCCCAAGTTGCAATCTCAGAAAGTTTTAATACACTATCCATTATTTACCTCCCAATGCTTTTTCAAGTTTTCTATCATATACAAGGAAATATATAATTCCGATTATTACAGAAACTACAGCAATAGGAATAGACCACATAGCCACTCCAAGAACATCTACATTTATGCTCTGCTCTGTAAGTGTACTTACAATCAGAAGTGTTCCGGATGCACCAAGAAAACAGTTCTGCCCAAAGAAGTTTCCGAAATTTTCCACTCCGGCACAAAGACCCTTTATATCATCCTCCGTATCCTCATTAAGTTCCCCATACTTTGCTACTGCCGCACCTCTTGACATCGGATGAATGAGAGGTCTGATAAATTGTATATGTCCGCCGATACGAAGAGAAGTGGCAGCGGCAAATACACGGATTGCAAGATATAGTGATAAAATCCTTCCTGTAGTTGCATTTACAATCTTTTTTATCAAGTCTACCGCCTTATCCTTAAGTCCGTATCTCTCACAAATACCTATTGCAGGCAGTGCAAGTACAAAAAGTGTGGATACTCTTTGTGAAATAAATGCATTTCCAAGTACCGTAAGAATGTCTAAAGGTGACATTCCCGCTACAAAACCTGTTATAATACCTGCTACCACTACTGTGGCTATGGTGTCCAGCTTCAAAGCAAGACCTACTATTACCACCAGCACACCAATGAGTTTTAAAATTTCCATATGCTTCTCACTTTCTATTATTTTTTGGAAAATATCAAAATTATTTTAATCTTATAAGACAAGTAAAAAATAAAAATGATATACTCCCATCACAAACAAAACTATATATTTTATGGATAAATATATGGCTCTTTATGTATATAATAGAATATTTGCTGTTAAAATGCAATATTTAATTACAATTTGCTTACGATAATAGTATAAATATTTTTAATATTTATATAATAAACTCTCCATTCTCTATTATTAAATCATTGTCCGCATATATATCAGGATTATAAGTAACTATATCAAAATGCCCCTTTGCTTCATGTTTGCCGCCAAGTGCTATATTTCTGCCGAAACCTATATGAAATGTACCATAGGTAGACTCATCTTCAATATAGCAAATACCTTCGCATTTTGACTTGGTATTAAGACCGATTCCAAGTTCCGCCGCACAATAAATCTCTCTGTCACTGAAACTTTCCATATATTTTTTTAATCTGACGGCATCCTCTCCACCGTTTATCTCTACAAGATAGCCTGCTTCAAATATCAGCTCTATCGGTTCATTTATCTTTCCAAGATAGCCAAGTGAACCGTCAGCTATAACTCTGCCTTCTGTCACTGTCTCTACAATAGGTACATATACCTCAAAACTTGAAGATGCCACCTTTCTCTTCATTGTACAACTTCCTGCAAATATACCTGCTTTTCTATTTTTTACAGAGAAAACAACATTTGTGCCATTTTTTGTTTTTACCAAAACTTTATCGGCATCTGTTATCCTTTGTGCCACAGGTTTGCCCGTTTTCTTTGCCGTCTTTGGACTCATTCTTATAAACTCTCTTTCAAATATGGAACTCCCGTCATTTGTATGCATTGGAAATGACAAAAACCTTGACCCTTTTTTTAATGCAAAATCCACCGCCTCTGTTGTAACAAATGAATAATGTGTCGCTCCCACTATTACATCGGAGTAGTACATAGTATTTTTCATCTTCTCTATCACTTCTCCCGACTGCACTCCGTCCATAGAAAGTATACTTATCTTCGGAACCGCGCCACATTCAAAAGCTGCCGACTCAAAAATATCGGCCTCTTCTACATGATATTCATCAGTTATAAAGTGCAGCACTTCACTTTCTTTTGCCTCTATCCAATTTTGTATAATACACCTTGCACCTGCTAAGGCTTTTTCTCGTTCTTTTATCATCATATATTCCAATCTACAGATTTTTATTGGTTATAGTATGCTACCCTAACTCTATAATATCAAGTATAATATATTTTTTATTTTTTAATAAATACTTATACTGTTTTATATTTATTATAATTACTTTTATGTTAATATTGTGGTAACTGATTGTACTTGATTATTTGGGAGGATAAGTATATGAAAAGTAAATCAATTTTTTTCAGTGGCGGTATGGGTCTGTTTTTGTTTTCTCTTAGTATCTTCGCATCACTTGCCGGCTGTTCAAGTGCCGGTAGAACTTATGAAGCTACCAAATCCGCTTTTGACAGTAATGATGCAGGCAAGATGGTTGAATATTATTCCCCTAATGTCGGCTATAATACAGAGGAATACAATATTATCAATGAAAGCGGTTTTCAGTCCGTTTCAACCTCTCCTCTGTCCACATTTGCAGCTGATGTAGACACTGCATCTTATGCAAATATCAGACGCTTTATAACAGACGGAGAGTTGCCGCCTGCCGATGCTGTGCGAATAGAGGAAATGTTGAACTATTTTTACTATGATTACCCACAGCCAAAGGATGATGAGCCGTTCTCAGTGACCACAGAAATATCATCCTGTCCATGGAATCCTGATACCAAGCTTATGCAAATAGGTTTGCAGGCAAAAAACACCGATACAACCACTAAGCCGTCTAATCTGGTATTTTTAATTGATGTATCAGCTTCTATGGATGAACCGGATAAATTACCTCTGGTTAAGAATGCTTTTTTACTTCTATGTGATGAGCTGAAAGAAAATGATACAATATCCATAGTTACATATGCCGGTACAGACAGTGTAGTATTGGAAGGTGCAAAAGGCTCTGATAAAAAATCTATAATGTCCGCTATAGAAGACTTGACGGCAGGAGGTTCTACTGCCGGCTCAGACGGTATAAAGACCGCCTACAAAATAGCCGAAAAATATTTTAAAACTGAAGGTAATAACAGAGTTGTACTGGCTACAGACGGAGACTTAAATGTAGGTATAACAAGTGAAGGAGAACTTATAAAACTTATAAAAAAGGAAAAGGAAAGTAATATTTTTCTCTCTGTTTTGGGCTTCGGTACTGATAATATAAAGGACAATAAGATGCAATCTCTTGCAGACAACGGTGACGGAAATTATTCATATATCGATTCAAGATTTGAGGCTAAAAAGGTATTATCAGATGAGCTTGGAGCCAATTTCTTTACAGTGGCAAAGGATGTTAAACTACAGCTTGAGTTCAATCCGAAGTTTATAAAAGGATATAGGCTTATCGGCTATGAAAACCGTGTCATGGATGATCAAGATTTCAATGACGATACTAAAGACGGCGGTGAAATAGGTTCAGGTCACAGAGTTACCGTACTCTATGAAATAGCGGATAAAGACTCTCCTATGAATATCGGGGGTGATTTAAAGTATCAAAGCACTAATGAAACCGATTCGGATGAGTTTTTAAATATAGCTGTAAGATATAAAAATCCTGATTCGGAAAAAAGTATGGAACTGAATTATCCCGTTAAGGCAGATTCTATAAAACCGGAAATGTCTGAAAATATGAAATTTGCTTCTGCCATCGCAGAAACCGGAATGTTACTTCGTGATTCAGAGTACAAGGGAAGTTCAAGCTATGAAAGTGTACTGTCATTACTCGATTCCATATCTGATATCAAATCTGATGAAAGCAAGGCTGAGTTTGTAGAGCTTGTAAAAAAGATGGCTGATATGCCGAAGTCAGATAAATAATTATATGGCAAGCAGAATATATGCATCTTCTGCTTGCTTTTTATTTTAAAAATCAAATTTTAAAATACCGGTTTGATTTCCGGCATTTTAACCTCAGTATTATTTTATATATTCAACTTTGTAAGTAAAAATTTCTCCTCATAGCTGTCAAGTGAATCGCCTTTTATCATCTTTGTTACTATATCCATCGTTTTCTCATCTTTCATAACTGTGCTTGGAGGATAGACATACTTGATATCTCTGACAGTCTTTAATGCACAGTCTATTATTGCCTCATCAATATCTGAGTCCTCAAATCTCCTGTCACATATCCATCCTATTGCCAAAATACAGCTTGTAAGTGCCTCTTCACTCAGCTTTCCCGCTATTATGATATTGCACATCTGCTTTACTATCTTGCCTCTTGCACTGCTTGACAGTATCTCAGTACTTGACTCGGACTTTCTAAGCGATATTCCTATAGCATAGGCACTGAATTGAATATTGTTGCCCATACCCTTTAAGCTTTTCTTGACATCAGCCTCAAACTCATCCTGAATCCATTGCAGATCCGACCTTGTCTTTGCATGAGTATAAAGACAAGCCTGCACATATCTGAAGTTACTATGCAAAACGGATAATTTACTAAGTTGATCCATACTGCCACACATACTTAAAGTATATATGGCTTGAATATTTGTAGAAATCTTAGGTCCTCCTGTAATGGAAAAACCGCTGATCTCCGCACTTATTTGACTCATACAAAGCTTTGAAAGCTTTCTTCTTTCATCATCACTCCATGACAGACCAATCTTTCTTGCAATGATAAACAATCTCTTTCTCGCCTCTTCAAGTGTGACGTTTTTTAGTGCATCAAGTATAACCTCTGCAAATTCTTCCTTATTGGCCGCATTACAAATACTCATACCGCAGGTGAAAATCCTCTTTGACAGATTGCTTTTTTCTAATTTATTTCTACATTTTTCATAGTTTTGACATAGTTGCAGCATATTGTTGATTTCCTCCTTCGGCTGCAATATACTGCCGTTCGGTGCCATAATCTTTGATCTGACTCCTGATTGTTCACTGCTGTCAATAGTTATCTCAGTGTAGCCCTCCTCAAGCTTTGATTTACCTGCAAGGTCTTTGCTGGTCCATGCTTTCATACTTATGACCTTATTCTTACCCATATGTATCTTAAATGCCACATATGCACCGTTATAATACTTTTGATTAAAAGTGATATTGCCGTTTGCAATAGTTCTATATGTCCCGTCTAAATTTTTGCTCTTTATAGGTATTGCAATCAATCTTTGACCCGGCTCCACCCTAAAGCCGTTCATAGTATTTGAAAGATATGGAAGCTTGGCACCTGTCGGAATAATCTCATGAACCGCACCGTTTTTTACTCCAAGATACAGGCAGTCATTTAAGATGTTGTCACCCCACTCTATAGCTACCTGAGGCACAGTTCTTATTGTATTATCTCTGTTTTGTACAGATGATACTGCGTTTACCTCATTTCCAAGCATCCTCATATCATCCTGCATCTCATCATACTTATTCAAATAATAATGATATACGGCTGCCCCCCTTGCTACCGCCTGATCCGGATCAAGTGCAACAATAGGTTCAAACCCGAAAAATTCCTTCAATCTGTCTGTGACCATATAGAATTTAGACATTCCACCGTTTACAATTACCGCATCTACCGATATATCGCTGACTTCAAGCTTTTCTGAAGCCTTTTTCAGAACATCAAGTATCGGATAAATGATATTCTTTGTATTCTTTATACTGTCAATTATTTTATAATCTTCATATCTGATATCCGTTCCCATAAATACCGACAATATATCTTCCACTTCTTTTTGTGTAAATGTATCATCATAGGAGTAGCCTATGCCACCCATATTTCCACCTGTTGAAATCTCTATATCTTCATCAGGATCATCCCATCCGGAATCATAATCATCACCACATCTTTCATTTAACTCAAGCTTTAAGTGTTCCGCATATACCAAAAGCTGTGGCATTATAACCTTTATTTCTTTCTTTAATTTACTTACAACATCAGGGTGACTGCCATATTGTTTCAGATATCTTTCATACATTGCCTTTGCAATCACCTCATCAAAATCATCACCACCAAGAAGAGTATATCTGTTGGTGGCTATCTCATCTACTTTTAATATATCTTTATTATCTTCTCTCCTTTTTATCTCATGCATAGTGATATCAAGTGTACCGCCACCCAGATCAAATACCAATACTCTCTTTTTTTCACTAAGATCCAGGATATGATTTGAAATTTCACCGTTGTGAACCTGATTTATCAAATCATAAATCACCGCATTCGGCTCTGACAACAGTACCGCTCTCTCAGTACCGTCATCATTTTTCACCTTTATACCTGCAAGTTCCGCCGCATCTCTTGTAGCCTTACACATAGCGGAATCAAAGTTTGCAGGCACTGTAATCACCGCATCCTTGATATCACATCTATAGATCTTGGACGCCTCTCTTAGTAAATGCTTTAAAATCCTTGCTGAAATCTCTGCCGGAGTCTTATCCGGAATATCCGGCGAAAGTCCTTCCGCCGGTGACCTGCCCATCTGACTTTTTATAGACTTTGCCACCAGATGCGGGCGCAAAGAATATTGCATCTTTGCAAAATCTCCCACAAGCGGCTCATAGTTTTTCTCCTGTCTGTAGTAGACACATGACGGAAGTGTAGGCTTCTTCATAGTAGTAAGCTTAGCTTCACCTGAAACCGCATTGTACATATCCACCGCCCTTGAAATCTCTACCACCTTACTTACAATATCACCGTTAGGCTTCTCATTGATAGTAGCAAGTACGGAATTGGTGGTACCCAGATCAATTCCAACACATAAATCATTCATGACCTCACCTCCTTTACCTTAGGTCTTGAAATCTGTAAATCCTTGTCCTTATATATCCATCCGGGAGATATGACCTTCACTCTCTTGGTTTTATCACTGTCAAACGGCGAACCCTCATAGTTGCAAAATTCAATATCTGTAGCACTGACTTCCCTGATGGAATCTATTTTCATCATAGGTTCTATATGACTGTCACGGACAAACTGTACCAGTTTCTTCACCATGATCAGAAGCCCGTTTATCTCTATCGGCAGCTCATAATTACTCTTTCTGAGAGCATCCACTCCCTTTCTTACCACCAAAAGCTCATCCAATATACAACCATACTTTTCCGAGTTGAGCATAGCAAAAAAATCTGCAAGTTCCTTTATCTTACCTGCCTCAAGCTGCTCTTCAAACTCGTCCTGTAAATCCTGAAGCATAGTATTGGTTCTCTCAAGAGTACCCTCAAGCTGCTCCACTCTTCTGATAGCCTGTTCATATGAGAGCTTATTCTTTTTTTCACTTTGTTCCGGCTTATTCTCATCATCATCCTGATTAAAAAAGTATACATCACGAACGGCATCCACCATATCATAAAAAAAATACTTTGCAACTGTATTGCCAAGTAAATACAGGCTGTTTCTGTCATCAAAAATATCAATCTCCGGATATCTTTCATATATCATTATTGCTGCAATTCTATCCTGTGAATCATGCTTTTTCCCGCTCTTTAGTGCAGGCTCTTTCCTAAGACTCTCCAGTTTTTCAAATTTCTCCTTCTTTCCAAGCATTGCCCCTTTAAAAAGTCTTGCAACATTGTCCGCCCATTTGAAAAGCTCTTTTCTCTCATTCGGATTTGCCATCTTTCTGCTTCTGAAAATCTGTATTACTTCATCACTTGTCATATCATAGCCATATTCACTGTTCATAAGTCCCGCCACCTTTGCAGGTCCTAAGTCAAAATCACTGCATATAATAGAAAAAATTCTGCTCTCAGTAATAATTTCCTCGCTTGACTTGCCTCCCCTTTTGGATTTTCTGACCATTGCCTCATGTATGTTTTGCACAACTTCGTTAATTTTCGGCTCATTTATATTTAACATATTCCCTCCATTATTAAAGCCTGTAAACCTCTTCCTCATCCGCAAATGTAAACTGTGTCCTACAATCTACATCCTTCATCATTTCCTGCTCTATAGTATCGTCAAACACAGAGTTTTCCTTACCGCAATGTACCACTATAGCCTGTCTAGGATTGATTTTCTTCAAAAACTGCTTCATTTCATTAAAATCTTCATGCAATGAAAAATCAACTTTAATACTTCTATACTTACCTATCCACTTTGTATTTTTGTCAGATGTAAGATAAATATGCGGCATCAGCGGCTTTTCATCACCCATAACTCTGTTGTACTTGTTCAAAACAGGTACTGAGAGTTTTTCCATCTTTATCACCATATTCATTATGGACTGATCTATATATATCGGTATACCGCTTTTGTTCCAATCATTCAGCTTCTTAATAAATTCTATCCCCTTACTCAACTGAGGTATCTGGCACATAAGCGACTGATGACCGCCTCCCACATAGTGAAGTACAAACCCTGCCTGCTTATACATAGCATCCGCCTTCTTGATATAGTCAGGATGCTTTGCATGAAGTCCGCATATAATGACTGTGTCTATTTTAATATCCTTCGGTATCATACATCCCTGTGTAAGTGCGGTATGATTAAGTGAGTAATCTCCTGTATATAGTATCCTTTTCTTACCTGTCTCAAAAAGTATCATCATTGCACCCGGAATATGCCCTGCCGGATAAAATGTAGCCTTATACCTGCCGAAGTCAATTGTCTGCATAAAGCTTACTGTCGCTATTTGTTCCAACAGACTTCTGGCAGCCAATCTTATATTCTCATCCTGCTCTTTCCCGATAAACAGCCTGTCATATAGTTGATATTCCGACAACACTCTGGTAATCTCTGTCATATATACATTTGCATGAACCGTCTCCTTCATAAGCTTTAACAAATACCCGACATGGTCCATATGTGCATGTGATATAAATATATTGTTGATCTGCGCCATTGATTGTATAAAAGGTGTTCTTATAAGAAAGTGAAAATCCGGTCCAAACTCAAGTCCATCATCTATGCCTATTCCTGCATCCAAAATGATATTGGCATCCCCAACTTTTAAGTAGTAACAGCTTGCCCCTACTCTCTGTCCTCCGCCAAGAGGTATAAATATTATATCTTGTTGCATCTTCCCCCCTTTAGCAATTTACATATCTTATATAATACTATTTCTGTAAAACTGTATAAAAAACATACATATAGTAACGCCCTATTTTAAATTTTAGATATTAAGACTATAAAAGTCAACCTAAGAATTTTACAAAAAGATTGGAGATTGATTATTTTTGCAGAAAATAAATATAGGTGG
>NZ_GL622296.1:926859-927576 GCF_000185385.1 Lachnoanaerobaculum saburreum DSM 3986 | reverse complement strand
AGTCCCATTATAGGGGTTAGCTTTTGTAAACAGTGGTGGTATGCCGACACACCGCAAAGCATTATTGTTTCCGTCCCATTATCGGGGTTAGCTTTTGCAAACGATTCCCGTCATATCATAACCGCCAAGAGCATTCCTTTAACAATTTACATATCTTATATAATACTATTTCTGTAAAACTGTATAAAAAACATACATATAGCAACACCCCATTTTAAATTTTAGATATTAAGACTATAAAAATCAACCTTAGAATTTTACAAAAAGATTGAAGATTGATTATTTTTGCAGAAAATAAATATAGGTAGGCTTAGAGGCAGTCCACCTAAAAACATATATAATAACAGGAACCTTCCCCATTATTTTCTGATCCTTAGTCAAATATCATTTTATATACTGTATAAAGCTTTCTTCGCTCATATTCGCTCTTTTTGCCGCATCCGCAATGCTTAGAATTCCATCCTTTACCAAAGAGATAAGAACATTTACAGTTCCTTCTTTAATACCCTCTCTAATACCTTCTTCTCTTCCCTTTTCTATGCCTCTTGCTTCTACTCTATCAAGTACTTCACACATAGTTACATGCTCCTTTCCTTTCACTTCGTTTATGGTTTCTTCAAATCTACAGTCCCTTGTCATTGCAGTCATCAGCATCAACAGTTCATCCACATGCTTAATTACTGTATCGCCGGCTACATAGTCCTTATTTACGCGCAT
>NZ_GL622296.1:926104-926809 GCF_000185385.1 Lachnoanaerobaculum saburreum DSM 3986 | reverse complement strand
CTGATACAAATAATCAGCCAATATCCAAAAGTCACTTTTGAACATATCTATCTTTTCTCTGTCAAGATATGCTATCTCAAAGAGATTCATCTTGAAATCATTTACATATGGTTTGATTCTCTCATCTATATCTAAAAGCTCAAATAAGCTCTTTGGCTGATTCCATCTGCAATTATATCCGAAGTATAGCACCAATGTAATCACCGGATATTTTGTTTCTTTACTGTTCTCTTTTTTAGCCTGCTGTACATACTCCGCCCCATCATATCCAAAGACTCTAAGAGGCATCAGTTTTTCCGGTTTTGTTTGATTCTCCAATCCGAACATTGATAATTTTATCTTACTGTTATGCCAATATTTTGCAATATCCCTATACTGAGCCCTTATTCTTCCATCCATCTTCAGAATACTCTCCTGCAATACATCTGTTAAACTGTCTTCTGTTACTACTTTCTCCCCATTAAACAGTAACACATTTATAATATCAGCAAATACATCATTATACATTTCAAGTGTCTTCTGTGTAATATCTTTTTCTTTGTTTCCTTTCATACGACCTCCCTTTAATATGGCTTATTTGACTTGATGAAAATTGTTTTAATAAGATATAAACTTTAAAAATAAACATATAAATAAAATAAAGCCATGTACTTGGCTTCATTTTATGATGAATGCAGATATTTTGCAATAACAATATTCTTAAAC
>NZ_GL622296.1:889010-926054 GCF_000185385.1 Lachnoanaerobaculum saburreum DSM 3986 | reverse complement strand
AATCCCCTTATCGGGGGTAGCTTTTGTAAACGTTAATGAATTCAACAATTAAAACTGTTTTCTATACTACTATAATTCCTTTCCTATATGCTTTTCTTTAAATTCTTTTAAAGCATTAAAAGAATAATTTTTCCAAAGAACTGGACATCCACCATAGCATATATTTATATGTTTACAATTAACACAATCCTCTGATGGCAATCTACGTATTTCATCCATTGTTTCTTTGTATTTATCATTTTCGATTAACTTTAAAAAGCCCTCATATGATGAGAAGTCTTTGCCAAATTTAGCCATTTTTTTATATATGTACATATCACATGGCAATAATTCCATTTTTGTATTAAATGTAACTGCATTTTTCAAATGTATTTGACATGGTGATGCGAGCCTACCCCTTAAAGTTTGTAATTGATCATCTGTATACATACATATAGGAAAACTATATTCAATCCACCAATCATTTGTAATTGAATTTAATTCATCAATTTTTGATATAAAATTACTTACTAACTTTATCGGGTTATTATTTTTCAGATATACTAAATCTCTTTCATCAACGCCATAATCATTATCAATAATAAATGTAAATGAAAACTGCTTTGCACCATTATTTTTAGCCTTTCTAACAGCTTCACAAATTGAATCAATATTATTTGATGTTATAACCATTGAACATGTAAAATCAATTTCTAATGATGACAAATTACTAATGGCTTGACATTGCTCATTATAGCCATCATACCCGGTAACTTCACACCATTCTGCAGATTTATTTCCTTTCATAGATATATCAATATACCCAATGCCACTTTCAATCAAGTCTCTACATAAACCAATATTCTTAAGTAGAATACCATTTGTAGCAACTGCAGTTAATATTTTATGAGACTTTGATTTAATATATTTTAAAATATCTACAAGATATGGATATGTAAGTGGTTCTCCTCCGGTAAAAAAAATGTACTTGACTTCTGCTTCACAGCAAAAGTCAACAATACTTTTTAAATCATCATACTTTATCATATCATTATGTGCATAGCCAGCACTCTTAGCATAGCAAAAATTACAACGCAAATTACAATCTTTTGTTAATACCACCGAACATTGATCTATAATACCTTCTGTATACATATATCCTCCTATTATACACAAAACATAATTTTCCTTATGTAAGCTTAATTAAATCATACAATGACGAATTTTTATTATTGAATACTTTCTCAGGCTGACCGCTAGCAATAATTTTTCCGCCTTCTTTACCACTTTTTAATCCAAAATCAATAATATAATCTGCAACTCTGGCAATAAACTCAATATTATGTTCAATAATTATTACAGTATCTTGACTTTGTTGCAGTGAATATAAAATCTTAATAAATCTATTTATATCTAAATCATTTAATCCGGATGTAGGTTCATCCAAAACATATAAGTTCTTACCATGATGTGAAGAACTTAATGCCTTTGCCAATTTTATTCTCTGTGCCTCTCCACCAGACAAATTCATAGACATTTGTCCTAATTTCAAATATCCAAGTCCCAATTCAATCATACTATTTAGAGTATTATAAATTTTTTTATTTTCACTAAATATATTAATAATAATATAAATAGGTGTCTCTAAAATATCATAAATATTTTTTCCGCTATAACTGATAGAAAGAACTTCTTCATTAAATCTTTTTCCTTCACATTCAGGACATTTAATATATGAGCTGGGTAAATAATTTAATTCTATCTTTTGTAGTCCTGTACCTTGACAACACTCACAACGTCCACCCTTAATATTCATACTAAATTGATTAGCTCCAATTTTCATATGTCTAGCTTTTTCTGTTCCTGACAATAATTTACGAATTTCATCAAATATTTCTAAATAAGAAACTACAGTCGATCTGGGAGTTTTTCCAATTGGACTTTGATCAACTTGTATAATTCGCCTAATATTATCACCACCCTCAAGAGTACCATAAGTATTGTCATATCTTCTAGAAAAACACTTTACAACAACTGATGCCAGTGTTGATTTCCCGGAACCGGAAACACCGGTTATACATGTTACTTTCCCCATTGGAAAACTGGCATTCTGTTTATGTATATTTCTAAAATTTATATTTTTAATATTAAAACAATCTAACTTTTCAGATATCTTTTTGAATTCTAACCTATATCTAATACCCTCTGAAACACCTGATTTTTTAATTAAGTATCCTCCATCCGGACCACCAACAGGACCAAGTTCTATTATATTGTCTGAAGAACCTATATATTGTTTATTATGCTCTATCGCAATTACAGTATTTTCACGATTAATCAAATTCCTAGTTGCCATTATAATCTTGGGGACATCTCTATAATGTAGTCCTTTACAAGGTTCATCTAAAATATATATTAAACATTTTAATGAACATGTAAGTTGTGTGGCAATTCTAACTCTCTGTCTCTCTCCATCTGATAAAGTTGGAATTGATCTCTTCAAACACAGATAACCAATACCAAGTTCTATTAGTGCATCCAATTTAAAAAGAATACTGTCTTTAATTTGTTTGATTAAATATGTCTTTGACAAAGGAATTCTATCATCTTTAAAACTTCTGACCCATGAACTCAATGATGTCAACTCCATACTTTCCACATCATTATAGTCAAATTCACCAACCTTATATTCCAATATTTCCTTTTTAAATCTAGAACCACAACATACATGACATGTGATCTCTTCCATATACTTATTATATGCTCCTGAAGATACTGATGGCTCTGAACCTGACATTCTACTCAATATATCCGGTATAGCTCCTCTAAGCATTACATAATGCTGTTTTCTTTTTTTACCAACCTTGTACACTAACTTATACCTTATCTGATCATCAGAATACAGCAATTTATAAGCTTCGTCATTGCTAAGTTCAGAAAATTTTTTGTCTATATCAATATTATAATGTTCGCATAATGCTTGTAGAATTTTTTGTTCCTTACCATCTGATGGTCCTTTAAAATATAGAATTGCTCCATCTCTTAATGTAACATTACGATCAGGCACTAAAAGAGACTCTGATACAACTGTCTCTACACCTAATCCAGAACAGTTATAACAAAATGAATTAGGATTATTTGCAGAAAATGTTTTTTCAGAAACCGTATCAATCTGATTATTATTCACGAGAGCAAACAATGACCTAATATAATAGGATATTTCTGTAGTAGTTCCAATGGTAGACCTGGGATTAACATTGTAGCAGTTTTGAGAAATATTTATAGTTGGCCGTAGATTTTCTATTGATCCTACATGTGGTTTATCCATCAATTTTTGCCCATAAATATTTCCGGTCATTCCTTCAAGAAACGCTCTCTGGCTTTCCGCATATATTGTATCAAATACTAATGAAGATTTCCCACATCCGGAGCAACCCGTAACACAGGTAAACTTATCGAGTGGAATTTCTAAATTTAGATGTTTTAAATTATTTTCATATGCATTTTTAACTATTATTTTTTCCATAACAACTTATATAACCTCTATATTTAAATATACTAATACCTATCCACAATCAGCATTTTCATTATTACACTCAAGTAGAGTCTTATCTACTTTAACATGAGTTAATGCTGCTACCTTACAGCGATACTCACTAATTTCAAACGGATTTCCATCCAAATTTTCATTTGAATTCCACATCATACAGACCGTACAATATCCTCTATCCTTACAATAGGTACATTTTAAAAATCGCTCTCTCTTTATATTTCTTAGTTCTTGTATCTTTTTAGAAGTCTCCCAGATTTCCTTAACACTTTGACAATTCAAATCTCCTATTAAATTGTTTTGCCATCCCTCACATGGATAAACTTTTCCATGTGTTGTCACACAAAAACTATATCTACAAATAGAGCATATGGGATCATCCTCTGTCAGTTTCTCTTTATATTTGGCTGTTTTATAGATTTCATTAGCATATCCCTCCTGCATTTGCATACTTAATATATTATCTATATCTTCTAATGTTAAGCGGTTCTCAAGATTATTACCTGAGTGATCATATGCAGCAAATATCATTGGTTCTATAGACACAGCAATATTATGTGACCATCCCCAATGAAGGACATCAACACAAGTTTCTTTGTTCTGCTTAATAATAGGACAAGAGATTTGCACAGGTACCCCCTCATCACATAATCTAAGAATTCCATACCGTGTTTTTTCAAAACTTCCGTTTAGTTTTGTTATAGAATCATGTACAGAAGCATCCATTGAATATAACGATGCTTGGACTGAGAGAAGTGGATTTTTTTTCATTTCTTCTATTATATCTTCTGTTAACAAAGTTAAATTTGATAATACATTTACAGACAACTCAACTTCCCTACATTTTTTTAAAAAGTCTAAGATATCTTTATGAATAAGTGGTTCTCCACCAGATAATGTAATATGTATAATATTCATATTCAATCCCTCTTCTATAATTCTATAAAATAGGGTTGGGTCAATTATACTGTTTTTACATTCATTTGGAATATAACAATGAACACAACGTTCATTGCACTCATCCGCTACTTCAATGTGAATGCTTCTAAGTAGTTCATTTTGATTTATGTCACTACTCATGCATTCAATTCCCATATAACCAACCTTTAATTGACCATCATTGAGTTCATCAAAATATTTATCATTGCAACTCTCCATAGTTTCTCCATACACTAGGAACCCTTCATATGCAAATATATCAAAAAATTCTATTGTATCCTTTTTTAATACCTCATATTCAACTCCTGTAAAAATTTGTGATAACTCATCAAGTATTTCATCTATATTCCGGGGTACCTTTTTCAATAAACTTAGCATTAAAGCACCACTGGCAGAAACATATCTTTCACCCGGATATTTCCGCTTATCATTCAACATGCGATATCCATATTCTGAATTATCTGTAATGTATCCATAATCATTATATTCTCTAAATAATACATTATCTCTAATTTTATAATACATACCACTCAGTTCCCTTGTCTAATATACTTTTTTTAAATTTACATATGACCAAACAAAAAGGGTGCAAAAGCAATAGTGCTTTCCACCCTTTACTCAAATATAATGGTAATCTTTAAGACTTAACACCGCTAGGTCTTCCGCATGGACCACCACCACATTTTGCTGTATTTACAGCTATGGTACTAATAACTGTTGGTTTTTCGTACTTCATAATTATGTCTCCTTCCTATATTCTAATACGTTTTACTAAAAACGTACATTTTAACTGTACTTATGTTATCACAAGCAATGACGAAGTGTCAATGATTTTCTATATACCACAGTAGTAATTTAACAACAATTTTAGAGCGATTCATTTATAATAAACAACATTTTTACCTTGTATTTAATAAGCCATTATACAATTAAAGAGGCTACCTTACTATGTGTAACCTCTCTTATCATATATTCAAAATATAATCTAAATAAAATATAATTTTTTATCCTTCATTACCTTCCACATCATCTGTATCAGACTTGGAAATGTCTCCCTCTGCCACATCATCTGCATTCTCATCTTTAGAATCCTCTGCATCATTTTCTGAAGGCTCTTCTTTATCAGATTCAAATTCGTCAGACTTATATTCGTCGGACTCAACTTCATTAGATTCATCTTCATCTGTCTCTTCTTTAGAAGTTTCTTCATTTAAATCTTCCTTAGAATCTTCTTCCTTCTTAACTTCCATCTCATGTGCTTTTTCTTCCTGCTCAAGGGCTTCCTTTGCATCGGCTATCAGCTCGTCCTTGATATCAAGAAGTGCAGGATCGTCCTCACTTAGGATTATTTCATCATCTTCACCTATGAACTCATCTGTATTCAGAGTTACGTTTCTGTATCTCTTCATACCTGTACCCGCAGGTATCAGCTTACCGATAAGTACATTTTCCTTAAGTCCGATAAGATGATCAACCTTACCGTTTATGGCCGCTTCTGTAAGAACTTTGGTAGTCTCCTGGAATGATGCCGCTGAAAGGAAGGAGTCTGTAGCAAGTGATGCCTTGGTAATACCGAGCATTACCTGCTTGCCGTCTGCGGGAGTCTTGCCCTCCGCTATAAGCTTCTCATTCATATCATTGTACTCCAGAACATCCATAGAATTTCCCGGAAGCACATCCGCATCATTGTTCTCTTCTATTCTCACCTTTTTAAGCATCTGACGAACGATAACCTCAATATGCTTATCATTGATCTCAACACCTTGAAGTCTGTATACTCTTTGAACCTCACGAAGCATATAATCCTGAACGGCACGAACTCCCTTAATCTTCAGGATATCATGTGGATTCACACTACCTTCTGTAAGTTCATCACCCGCCTCAAGTATATCTCCGTTTGATACCTTTATTCTTGAGCCGTATGGTATAAGGTAGGTCTTTGACTCACCTGTTTCATTGTTTGTAACAATGATTTCACGCTTTTTCTTGGTATCCTTAAGCTCCACAACACCGCCGAACTCTGTGATAATTGCAAGACCCTTAGGTTTTCTTGCCTCGAAAAGTTCCTCAACTCTTGGAAGACCCTGTGTGATATCACCGCCGGCAACACCGCCGGTATGGAAAGTACGCATAGTAAGCTGTGTACCCGGCTCACCGATAGACTGTGCGGCAATGATGCCTACCGCCTCACCTACCTGTACCGCCTGTCCTGTTGCCATGTTCGCACCGTAACATTTGGCACAGATACCTGTATGTGACTTACATGAAAGTATGGTTCTTATCTTTACACTGTCTCTGTTAAGCTTCTCCAGTACCTTCATCACCGCCGCCGCTCTCTTTGGAGTACACATGTGATTTTCTTTAATCACTATCTCACCGCTGTCAGGATCTGTAATTGTTTCCGCAATATATCTACCTGTAATTCTCTCCTCAAGGCTCTCTATAACTTCCTTGCCGTCTGAGAATGCTTTGATTTCCATATATGGTATCTCTTTGCCCTCACAGCAGTCTGTTTCACGAACTATTAAGTCCTGTGAAACATCTACAAGTCTTCTTGTAAGATATCCTGAATCGGCTGTACGAAGAGCGGTATCTGAAAGTCCCTTTCTTGCACCATGGGCTGAGATAAAGTACTCCAAAACATCAAGACCTTCTCTGAAGTTTGACTTGATAGGAAGCTCGATAGTATGTCCTGTTGTATCCGCCATAAGACCGCGCATACCTGCAAGCTGCTTTATCTGCTTATCTGAACCTCTCGCTCCCGAGTCGGCCATCATAAAGATATTGTTGTAGGCATCCAGTCCGTCAAGCAGATCCTTTGTAAGCTGCTTATCCGTAGTATCCCATGTCTTTATAACTTCCTTATATCTTTCCTCTTCTGTGATAAATCCACGGGCAAAGTTCTTTGAGATCCTGTCTACTGTAGCCTGCGCACTCTTTATAAGCTCAGGTTTACTTGCCGGCACTGTCATATCTGAAATGGAAACAGTCATAGAGGCAATAGTTGAATACTTATATCCGATTGCCTTTATGTCATCAAGCACTTCCGCCGTCCTTGAAAGTCCATGCACATTTATAACCTTTTCAAGGATCTGCTTACATTGCTTTTTCTTTACAAGGAAATCAATCTCAAGCTTTAACTCGTTTCCCGGGATACTTCTGTCTACAAATCCAAGATCCTGAGGTATTATCTCATTGAATAAAAGTCTGCCCACTGTAGAATCTACAATCTCAGATAAAACTTCTCCGTTTTCAAGTTCCTTTGTCATTCTTACCTTTATCTTTGAATGTAATGTAACAATCTTGTTGTCATAAGCAAGTATCGCCTCATTTACACTCTTAAAGAACTTACCTTCTCCCTTTGCACCGGGTCTTTCCTGTGTAAGATAATAAATGCCAAGTACCATATCCTGTGAAGGTACGGCAACCGGACCGCCGTCTGAAGGCTTTAGGAGGTTATTCGGTGAAAGAAGTAAGAATCTGCACTCCGCCTGTGCCTCAACCGAAAGCGGAAGATGGACAGCCATCTGATCTCCGTCAAAGTCGGCATTGAAGGCTGTACATACAAGAGGATGAAGCTTTATAGCCTTACCTTCTACAAGTACAGGCTCAAATGCCTGAATACCGAGTCTGTGAAGTGTAGGTGCTCTGTTTAACATTACAGGATGTTCTTTGATAACCTCCTCCAAGATATCCCATACTTCAGTCTGCATTCTCTCAACCATCTTTTTGGCGGATTTTATATTGTGAGCGGTACCCTTTTCTACCAATTCCTTCATTACAAAAGGTTTAAAAAGCTCTATAGCCATTTCCTTCGGCAGACCGCACTGATAAATCTTCAGTTCAGGTCCTACCACAATAACGGATCTTCCCGAGTAGTCAACACGTTTTCCAAGCAGGTTTTGACGGAAACGTCCCTGCTTACCCTTTAACATATCTGAAAGTGATTTTAAGGCTCTGTTTCCGGGGCCTGTTACAGGTCTTCCTCTTCTGCCGTTATCTATAAGAGCATCTACAGCCTCCTGTAACATTCTCTTTTCATTTCTGATAATGATATCAGGGGCACCAAGCTCTAAAAGTCTTGCCAGACGGTTATTTCTGTTTATAATTCTTCTGTAGAGATCATTAAGGTCGCTTGTAGCAAATCTGCCGCCGTCAAGCTGCACCATAGGTCTGATATCAGGCGGTATTACAGGCACATTTGTAAGTATCATCCACTCAGGCTTATTTCCGGAGCTTCTGAATGCCTCCACTACATCAAGTCTTTTTATTATCTTGGCTCTCTTTTGTCCTGTTGCATCTACCAATGCTTCTTTCAGTTCTTCAGACTCTTTGTCAAGGTCAATATTTCTAAGTATTTCAAGTATACTCTCCGCACCCATGCCTGCTCTAAATGAGCCGTATCCATAGTTTTCAATTGCATCTCTGTATTCTCTTTCTGAAAGCACCTGCTTATAGTTGAGGGCTGTATCCCCTCCGTCAAGTACTATATATGATGCGAAGTACAATACCTTCTCCAAGATACGGGGTGCTATATCCATAATAAGACCCATTCTTGAAGGAATACCCTTAAAGTACCAGATATGTGATACCGGAGCTGCAAGCTTTATATGACCCATACGCTCTCTACGTACACTGGACTTTGTTACTTCTACGCCACATCTGTCACAGACTGTACCTTTGTAGCGTATTTTCTTGTATTTACCACAATGACATTCCCAATCCTTGCTTGGTCCGAATATTCTCTCACAGAACAGGCCGTCTCTCTCAGGCTTTAATGTCCTATAGTTGATAGTCTCAGGCTTTGTAACCTCACCATGAGACCACTGTAGTATTTTTTCAGGAGAAGCCAAACCAATCTTGATTGCATCAAAGGAAATTGGTTGATAAGCATCATTGTTTTCCGGCATAAAATTTGCTCCCTTCTATAATAAAACGATAAATCGACTTCATTGATATTTGTACTGTCCCGGGTTACAACCAAGGACAGTTTTTAAAATATTCACTGTAAAGATTACTCATCAAAGTTATCCGTATCATCAAAGTTATCTGCATCATCAAAATTATCTGTATCATCAAATGAATCTTCGCTATATGAGGAATCATCATAGGATGAATCATCCTCTGAATCTGTCTCACCGTTATAGTCAGCATCTACATTTTCAGATAACTCGTTTTGCTCATCAACTGATACAAACTCTCCATCTTTTACCACCTGCTCACTATATCCTGCATCTTTGAACTCTTCTTTTCCATGTCGTCTGCTCTCACCCTCTATAATAGAGTGGATACTTAAGTCGGCATACTCTGTATTTTCCTTAAGTTCTACCTCTTCACCGTTCTCGCCCAGAACGCTTATATCAAGTCCAAGTGATTGAAGCTCTTTTAAAAGCACCTTAAATGACTCCGGAATACCTGCATCAGGTATATTCTCACCCTTGATAACAGCCTCATAAGTCTTTACACGACCTGTAACATCATCAGACTTTACAGTCAAAATCTCCTGTAAGGTATATGAAGCACCGTATGCCTCAAGTGCCCAAACCTCCATCTCTCCGAATCTCTGACCGCCAAACTGTGCTTTACCTCCAAGAGGCTGCTGTGTTACCAGTGAGTAAGGACCTGTTGATCTGGCATGTATCTTATCATCTACCATGTGGTGAAGCTTAAGATAATGCATGTGACCTATTGTAACGGGACTGTCAAAGTATTCTCCGGTTCTACCGTCACGAAGTCTTACTTTACCGTCTCTTGAAAGCGGAACACCTTCCCAAAGCTTTCTGTTTTCAAGATGTGAACCGAGATATTCCACAACACCCGGATCAAGTACATCCTTATATTTATCCTTGAAATCGTCCCAATCACCGTTTACATAGTCATTTGCAACCTCAAGCATATCCATGATATCATTCTCGTTTGCACCGTCAAATACAGGAGTGGCAACATTAAAGCCAAGCGCCTTTGCGGCAAGTGAGAGATGAATCTCAAGTACCTGTCCGATATTCATACGTGAAGGCACACCCAATGGATTAAGCACTATATCAAGCGGTCTTCCGTTCGGAAGGAAAGGCATATCTTCTACAGGCAATACTCTGGAAACAACACCCTTGTTACCATGACGACCCGCCATCTTGTCACCGACTGAAATTTTTCTCTTTTGTGCTATATAAATTCTTACATTCTGTGTAACACCTGGAGCCAGTTCATCTCCCGCTTCTCTTGTAAATACCTTGGCATCCACTACCACACCGTAAGCACCATGCGGCACCTTAAGTGATGTGTCTCTTACCTCTCTTGCTTTCTCACCGAAGATTGCACGAAGCAGTCTTTCTTCCGCTGTAAGCTCAGTCTCTCCTTTCGGAGTAACCTTTCCTACCAAAATATCACCGGCTCTTACTTCCGCACCGATTCTGATAATACCTCTCTCATCCAAATCTTTAAGCGCATCATCACCTACACCCGGAACATCTCTTGTAATCTCTTCCGGTCCTAGCTTTGTTTCTCTTGCGGCACATTCATATTCCTCGATATGAATGGATGTATATACATCATATTCTACAAGTCTCTCACTTAAAAGTACGGCATCCTCGTAATTATATCCTTCCCATGTCATAAATCCGATAAGAGGATTCTTTCCGAGAGCTATCTCACCGTTATATGTTGAAGCACCGTCTGCAATAACCTCGCCGGCATTTACATGATTACCCTTAAATACTATAGGTTTTTGATTATATGAGTTTGACTGGTTACTTCTTGCAAACTTTATAAGCTTATATGTATCAAGTACCGCATCATCATCTCTCTTTATTACTATTTTATCCGATGAACATTCCGTCACCGTTCCTGAATTCTTTGCAACTACACATACACCCGAGTCAACCGCAGCCTTTGTCTCCATACCGGTACCGACTACGGGGGCATCCGTAATCATAAGCGGTACAGCCTGTCTTTGCATGTTTGATCCCATAAGAGCACGGTTGGCATCATCATTTTCGAGGAAAGGTATCATACTTGTAGCCACTGAGAATACCATTCTGGGAGATACATCCATCAAGTCGATATTCTTCTTTGCAAACTCTGAAGTCTCATCACGGTAACGACCTGATACATTATTACGTACAAAATGTCCCTCTGCATCAAGCGGCTCATTCGCCTGTGCTACCGTAAAATTATCCTCTTCATCCGCAGTCAGATATATAACATTATCTGTTACTACCGGATTTGAAGGGTCTGTAGACTTATCCACCACACGATAAGGAGCCTCTACAAATCCGTACTCATTCACTCTTGCAAAACTTGCAAGTGAGTTTATAAGTCCGATATTGGGTCCTTCAGGAGTCTCTATAGGACACATTCTGCCATAATGTGTATAGTGAACATCTCGAACCTCAAATCCTGCTCTCTCTCTTGAAAGACCGCCCGGTCCCAAGGCTGAAAGCCTTCTCTTATGTGTAAGTTCCGAAAGCGGATTGTTTTGATCCATAAACTGGCTAAGCTGTGAACTTCCGAAGAATTCTTTAACTGCCGCCGTTACAGGTTTTATATTTATAAGTGATTGAGGTGTAATAGAATCAATATCCTGAGTAGTCATTCTCTCTCTTACAACTCTTTCCATTCTTGTAAGACCGATACGATACTGATTCTGTAACAACTCACCCACCGCTCTTATTCTTCTGTTTCCTAAGTGGTCGATATCATCCTTGTTGCCGATATGCTCTTCTATATGCATGTTATAGTTTACTGTAGCAAAGATATCTTCCTTTGTAATATGCTTCGGTATAAGTTCATTTACATTCTTTTCAATCGCCTTTATAAGCTCTTCACCTTTATTTTCTTCAATAAGCTTTTTAAGTACAGGGTAATATACCTGTTCGGTAATACCTATTGACTTAGGGTCTGTAAGCTCAGGCACATAGCTTTCAATATCCACCATTAAGTTTGAAAGAACTTTAACTTCTCTCTCCACTCCATGTATCCACACTGCGGGAATTGCGGCATTTTGAATAGCTGTAGCAATATCCGCATCCACTACAATCTCGGCCTGTGCTATTATCTCACCTGTATTCTCATCCACTACATCTCTTGACAATGTATGTCCCTTGATTCTGTTCTTGAAGTGAAGTTTTTTATTAAACTTATATCTTCCCACCTTTGCCAAATCATATCTTCTGGCATCAAAAAACATTGATCTGAGCAGACTCTCTGCACTGTCTACCGAAAGCGGCTCTCCCGGTCTTATCTTTTTATACAGCTCCAAAAGACCGTCCTGATAATTTTCAGAAGGATCCTTTGCAAAACTTGCCATAATCTTGGGTTCTTCTCCGAACATATCTGTAATCTGTGTATTTGTTCCAAGACCGAATGCACGCAAAAGTACTGTAATAGGTACTTTTCTTGTTCTGTCAACTCTTGCATAGAAAATATCATTTGAGTCTGTTTCATATTCAAGCCATGCACCCCTGTTCGGTATGACCTGACACATAAACAGTTCTTTACCTATTTTGTCATGTTCTATTGTATAGTAAATACCGGGTGAACGAACCAACTGACTGACTATAACTCTCTCCGCACCGTTTATTACAAATGATCCTGTATCGGTCATCAGCGGTAAATCCCCTAAAAAGATTTCATGCTCGTTTATCTCGTCCTTATCTTTGTTTATAAGTCTGATTTTCACCTTTAACGGAGCTGCATATGTCGTGTCTCTGTCTTTACACTCTTCTATTGAATATTTAACTTCATCTCTTGCCAACTTGAAATTGACAAAATCGAGGCTAAAATGTCCTGCAAAATCTTCTATAGGAAATATATCTCTAAAAACTTCTTTTAGACCTGCATCCAGGAACCACTGATATGAGTTTTTTTGTATCTCTATCAAGTTCGGCATTTCCAGAACTTCTTTTTGTGTTTGGAAGCTCATCCTCATGCTCTTTCCGGAAGTTATCGGACGCATCTTGCTTCTATCCATTGACGTTTCACCCCTGTATATTTTTCTGGTATGAATTTAGATTTTTCTATGATATAATAGAAAAGTCATTTCATTTAGTTTAGCCTTTTGGCAAGTTACATTATCTGAACACCTATCAAAGGGCATAAAAATCCCTACAATAGTGCAACTTTCATCTTACAAAAAAACACAACATCTGTCAATCCCAAACATTTGTTCTTTATTGTATTTAAAAATGCCGACCCCTCACGGAGCCGACATCTCTTTATAAGCTTTATCTGTTTGCATTAGATGAAGTGGCAGTTTCAAAAGCACTTAAATCTCTTCTTGTCCTTCTTGCCCCTGCGCTTGTACCTACTTCAACATTTACTCTGATAGTATCAAAGCTGTCTGATGTTATAACGACCTCATTATTTGCTTGAGTGAATCCGTCAAGCGAAAAGTCAAGATACTGATCATAACCGTAGGCTGAATTTGATGAAATCTTATATGTCGCGGCACTGCCTACAGAATATCCTTTATTGTAGGTAATTCCGTTTACAGTTACTGTTGCATTACCGGCTTTGATTTCCTTCATAAAAGCCCTTAACACATCTGAATTTGAAGCATCAAATGTGATTCTGGCATATCTGTCAAAGAAATTGCTTGTAACCTCTGCGCCCGATACTTCCGGTATAGCTATCTTTGATTCGGTTGTAAAGCTCAAATCTTCTATGCCGTTGCCCTTTAATACGACAGTATCTGCACGCCCTCTAAACTTGGCGGACTTTACATATACAACATTTCCGCTAACTGAAAATGCATCATTACTTAGTATAGATATTCTGCCTTCGGATACATTTACACCGTTTACCGCTACAGCATTCAGCTTTTCTATAAACTCATCAATCTTATTTTGGTCACCCTTTAATGTAATTGCATAAACACTTGCATTATTGTATTTTGCAGGTAACACCTTCTCAATCTCCACAGGGTTTACCGCAGGAACCGGTGTAGGCACTACAGGTGTTACCGCATTTGCAACGGTTCCGTCCGCATTTAATGTAAATGTAAGATCCTCATATCCCTCCGCCTTTACAACAAAGTTATACTTTGCAGAGTTGAACTTTCCGCTCTTTGCTTTAACTGACAGTTCGCTTATCTTACCTCCATATATTGCATTTGAATGTGCTTTAAATTCAAGTGCATCTCCGAATCCGAAGCTGCTTGTTTTTGCATATGCCTCTTCATTTACACTTACTTCCTTTACCGCCTTAAGATATTTTTCAAGTTCTACGGCATCCATACCTTCAAACTTTACTGTAAGCATCTCATAGAAGAATGAGTTTGTCTTGGCACCGGATTTTGCAGTAGGTGCTTTCGCAGCCTCAGTCACTTCGGGAACCGCCGGAGGCAATACCTCCGCTTTTGCCGAAAGACTTACTTTGATATATTTTACAGGATAGTTTCTGTCACTTGACTGTAAGTATATTGTGTATTCTCCCGCATCTTTAAAGAGTCCTCCACGAAGTGTTACCTTACCGTCTGCAACACTGTATACCGAATCCGAACTGTTACCGCCTGCCAAAGCTGATATTACATCTCTCAACATTCCGTCAGGTCCTTGTACTTTTACATTTGCAAGCTTACTTAGGAAATCTCCCTGTTTGGGATCTCCGTCCTTAACAGCCTTTATCACTACAGGTGAACCGGCTTCAAGCTTTTCACTTACATCTGTAAGTACTACATCTTCCACAGTATCTGTAACAGTAAAATCAAGAGTTATCTTCTCATATCCTGTAGCATCAAGTGAAAGAGTATGATTTCCTACTATCGGCTTAATATACTCATTAAATGCATTCTTATAGATTGTAATACTCTTTTTATCGGCACTTATTTCATACTGCTTTAAGTATGAATCATTTCTAAGAGCCGCACTTGAACCGTCCAATACAACGGATTGCAGTTTTTCTATAAAGTCGGTATTATCTGTTGTAAATGTATAACTTTCAGCCTTTGGCTGTATAAGTCCCTCAAATGTAGGTGCCGCCTCTCCCACAATATTTCCATAGCGGTATATTGTACCGAGCTTACCGTTTTCAAGTACATTTTTTACATTACCGACAATATTTCTTGTTGCGGCATCAGATGAGTTTGCATACTCCTCAAATGTAAGGGCTCTTCCTTCAAGTCTTGAATCTTCCTTTGCATCAATAAAATCATCAAGCTTGTACAGCTTTGACTTGTCTTCTCCTACTATTGCCTCCGGAATCTGCTCAAGCCACCACTTCATTACCGCATCGGAATCCTTACTTCTAAGCCCGATTTCATTTAAAACCATTGCATTTGCAAGTAAGTCATAATCATACATAAGGTATGCATTTATCATCATACTTCCGCTTGCACCGGATGTTGCATCCGCACCGCTTCCGCCTGATTTATTTGTGGCACCCGATATTGCATCTGTCTTTTTACCTGAGCTTGCATGGCTTCCTGTACCGTATCCGCCCACAAGAACTGATGTACTTGCAGAGTCTTCTCTGTTTCCTACATGAGTTTTACTTACTGTAGGAGTTGAAACCGCATCCACAGTCTTTGAATCATCATCTGTCAGTGCTGTTTTTGCAGATGAACCGTCACTATTTAAGACTTCAAACTTCTTTATCAGAGTTTTATAACCCTTTGTATATATTGTAACTGTATATACTCCCGGTACATCCGTATATACTTTCCCCGAAGAACTGTCCGTTCCGCTTATATGTACTATATTTCCTATATTGTACCAGCCTGAATATTTCGGCAGATCTGTGGAGGTGCCGTCCGGCTTTGTAAGAGTAACCTTGTACATTACCACACCTGCATCATTTCCAAAGGTGTGATTTTCCTTTTTGTCCACTATCTTGAACCTTACATCTTTTCCAACCTTCGGGTTTGGAGTTGCACTGTCACGGACAACCTTAAAATCGGTATTGCTTACAAGTGATATAGGAAGACTTATCCTGTCACTGCCGTTTGAAGAACCCACACTTACATAGTAGTCTCCCCTGCTTCTTGCATTATTTTGCGGAAGTGGAATATTTATAACACCCACCTTGCCGTACTTGGTTTCTAAAGATGTATTATATACAAGATTTGAGTTTACAATATTATGGTCTTCATTAAGAAGTTTGATATTGTTAAGTCCCTTAAACCAGTTCTCCTGCTCCTCATTCTCAAGCTGAAGCTTTATCTTTATACTTCCGTTTCCTTCACTGTCTATCTCTGTTACAGGAATATAGTACTTTGAAGGAACTGCGGCTACAGCCGAATCAGTCTTCTTTGTCTGCAAAGTAAATGTTGTCTTTGAAGCATTCTTTCTTACTCTTCCCTCATTGTCATAGGTCTCAAGGAAGTAATCAAACTTTGTAACAGGACCGTTTGAAATTACATACTTCGGTGCTTTTACATCAGTTTTTGTAACGGTCTTTTTCTCGCCGCCTGCAAGCGTGATATCCTGTGTATCATTGTCCGCCTTACTTACTATCTGTAGTTCTGACGGATCTTTTACAGTTGAAAGCCACTTCACTACATGGCCTTCATCATCTACCTTAGTCATGCTTGCTGTGACATCCGTGCCGTCCACAAGTACTCTGTAATTATCAATCGTTCCATATTTGAATGTAACTACCACATACTCGCCGAAGTCTGTATTAATATTTTTTGTATAGTTTACATATGCAAATTTGTCACTGTTTGTTTCTACATTACTTAAAGTATCATTTTTACCTGCATTATTATTTACTTCGGTACTTGAAGTTTTATTTTCTGCATCTTTGCTTGCTTCTTTATTTAAAGCTTCATTCCCTGCGTTTTTGCTTGCTTGTGTACTTAAAGTTTTATTTTCCGCATTTTTGCTTTCTTGTATACCTGAAGTTTTATTCTCTGCATCTTTGCTTGCTTCTTTGCTTAAAGCTGCATTCCCTGCGTTTTTATTTTCTTCAGTTCTTAAAGTTTTATTGTCTATATCTTTGCTTTCTTCTTTACTTAAAGCTGTATTCCCTGCGTTTTTGCTTGCTTGTGTACTTAAAGTTTTATTTTCCGCATCTTTGCTTTCTTCTTTGCTTAAAGCTGTATTCCCTGCGTTTTTGCCTGCTTGTGTACTTAAAGTTTTATTTTCTGCTTCTTTGCTTAAAGCTGCACTTTCTGCATTTTTGCTTGCTTGTGTACTTAAAGCCGCTTTATCTACATATTTGCTTTCTTCTTTACCTAAAGCTGTATTCTCTGCGTTTTTACCTGATTCTGCTTTTTTTGCATTGTTGTTATTTACGCTTTCAGTTACGCTTCCTGTACTTCCTTTGCCGCCGCCCCTTTTAGAACCCTTTGAGCTTCCACCTGAACCGCCTTTTGAAGTACCGGTTCCTTTTTTAGCTGTAGAGCTGCCTGTATTTGCACCGTTTGTGTTTAAAGAAGACAATCCTTTTCCTTGTGAAAACATTACTTTGCCGTCTTTTTCCCACTTACCGTCCACATTTACCTTATGTCCGTCAGGCGTAGTGGTATTCACAGATAAGCCTCCGCTTTCAGGATTGAAATAATAGCAATATCCGTCTATCCAATTCCATCCGGTAAGCATCTTTCCTGCCTGTCCGCCTTCGGCTGTACTTAAGAAATACCAATTTCCGTCAGTATCCTGAACCCAACCTGTCTTCATAATACCGGAACCGTCCATGTAATACCAACCGCTTGGGGTCTTTGTCCAACCGACAGCCTTACTTCCATTGTCATTTATATAGCTCCATCCGCTTTGCTCTTTTTTCCATGAGCCGGCAAAAGCAGGCGTAACCTGTGTTGCAGCCATCAATACACTTAATGCACCGACACCTA
This sequence comes from Lachnoanaerobaculum saburreum DSM 3986, assembly GCF_000185385.1. GTDB lineage: Bacteria > Bacillota > Clostridia > Lachnospirales > Lachnospiraceae > Lachnoanaerobaculum > Lachnoanaerobaculum saburreum. Next base: position 907,797 of record NZ_GL622296.1, on the reverse strand, counting down.
CATTAAAAATAAGCTTTCTTTTCATAAATCTCCTATTACATTCTTTTAGCTACATTCTGTTAGTGGCCACTAACTTTTCTACTTAAATAAAGGAAAGTTGCACGACAAAAAAAGCATTTGAATCATAATCATACTGCAACTATGACTAAATACTCTTACAAAAACACTTCCCTTTGCACTTAAGTACTATATCATTGCTAATGTTAGTCATTGCTAACATTTAAGATTATACTAAAAGGTGAATTTATTTTCAAGTTTTTTCATGTATTTTTTATGTTTTAAAAGTACATAAGTATATACATTATGAAAATTATAATATTTAAAAAAGACAGTTTGCAAACTTATCTGCACATTGTCTTTTTTCTGAAAATTTACTATTCTCCGGTAAATTCAGTATCTATATTTACATGTATATTGTACCTTGGGAATTCCGCTTTCAATATTCTGTTTACATTGTCTATGATTGTTTGCGGTGCAATATCAAAATCTTTTGTAAGATCACAGTATATAGTCATATCTTTTTCATCAATTACTATTCCATGGTAATTAATAATATGTCTTTCATTGTCTTCATAATTTTGCAGTAGTGATTTTATCTTTTTGTATCTCTCATCATTTACATCCACGGCATAGAACCCGAACACCAAGAATACATTATATTTATTATAAATCTTTGTCTGTGCCTCATGAAGTATAGGATACATCTCCCCGATGCTTCTATTGTCCTCTATCTCAACATTGATTGAACCTGTGTAAAAGTCCGGACCGTAATCATTCAGTATAAGATCAAAGCAATTTATAACACCTTCCGTACCCCTTGCTATCTCCTTGATACCTCTGACTATATCTCCGTCCACTCTCTCACCAAGTATTTTCTTTATTGTATCTGACAATATCTCATATGCCGCCTTTAATATAAACAAAGATATAATAATACCGGCTATACCGTCTATTGAAATCTTTGTAAAAATATATACGGCTGTGGAAATAAGTGTCACCACGGAAACTATTGCATCGTTTTTTGCATCTGCACCTGAAGCCTGCAATGCACCTGAATTGTATCTCTTTCCGCTGTTTTCTGTATAAATTCCTAATATTATTTTAGCTACAATTGTTGCAATAATTATTATTATAGTCACAATATTTGTCTTTATCTCTTCATTGTTAAACACCGCCTTAACAGAGCTTATAAAAGACTGAAAACCTGTCAGTAAAACGATACCGCCTATCAGCAGACTTGTCAGATACTCTGTCCTTCCATGCCCGAAGGGATGTTGTCTGTCAGGTGCTTTACTTGCAAGCTTGGTACCTATTATAGTAATAAGTGATGATGACGAATCAGTTATATTATTCAAAGCATCACTGACAAGTGCAATAGAACCTGACAGTATACCAAGTACAGCCTTTAAAATCCCTAAAAACAAATTTGTAATAATACCTACTACAGCTATAAATATTATCTTTTTTCTTCTCTCATTTGCATCTATTCTAAAATTTGATGACGTTACTCTTTCACTCATTTTAATAATGTTTAAATACCTGCTCCTTCCATTATTTAAGTACTTATGATAACACAAAAAAGGATTGTATACAATTGTAAAATCGTATACAATCCACATATATAAGCTTCTTACTTTAAAATCAAAGTAACTTTATAAGTAATCCACCACATCAATATACTGCATCAACAGTTCTTTTTCAGTCTCCACATGCTTTGACAATCTCTGTGCAGCTACGATAGAGAGCCATTTTTGTACATACTGTTTTGCAGTATCCGACTTCTTGCAGTAAATATCCATATACATATCTGCAAGTTCCTTATCTTCAAGAGCAAAAAGCAAATAGGTATTGGCTGCATCCGCCGCCGCATTTCCCTGAGTAGCATGAGACCAATCTATTATGGATATCTCTCCGTCATCTCCTATAAGGACATTGCTCGGATTAAAATCACCATGGCAAATCTTTGTATGTTTTTTCATTCCGTCAAGTCTGGTTAAAAGCTCGTATCTGATAGTTGCACTAAGCTCCTTTAACTCATTTATCTGCCTGCCAAATTTAAGGTTCATTCTGTTAAGAAGAGGTGATGACTTGGAGTTTATATCAAGCTGTATATCAACAAACATATCCATATACTTTCTTATATTTTCCTTGTCGGACTCCATAATCTCTTTTAATGTTTTACCGTTTTTCTTTAACATTATGATAGCCCAGCCGCCATCCATCTCCTCTACGGCAAGCACCTTAGGGACATTAAGACCGGTTTCTTCTATCCTTGCCTGATTAAGTGCCTCATTGAATACATCAGACTTCGGATGTTCCTTACTGAAGGACTTTATAATGCAATCATTGCTTTCATATACTTTCTTATGCTTTCTCTCTAAAATAAGCTTTTTATTTGTTAAATCCATAATGATATCAATCTCCTTTCCAATTTAGATTCACCTATATTATCTGCCGTAATAAGCGTCCAAATACAGCTCTTTAATCTCACTTATAAGCGGATATCTCGGATTTGCCGCAGTACATTGGTCATTAAATGCCTGCTCGCTCATCTCATCCAATGTATCAAGGAAATACTTCTCTTCCACTCCATAGAGAGCTATAGTTTCTTTTACTCCGATAATTCTCTTTAACTCTTCTATTTTATTTATAAAGTTTTCAAATATCTCATCATCATTTTTTCCTGTTACACCACAGTACCTTGCCGCCTCTATATATCTTGCCTTTGCTTTAGGATAGTCATACTGTGGGAATGTTCCCATCTTTGTAGGTACATCTACGGCATTATATCTCATTACTCTTGTAAGTATAACCGCATTTGCAAGTCCATGTGCTATATGATGGAATGCTCCAAGTTTATGTGCCATTGAGTGATTTACTCCAAGGAAAGCATTTGCAAAAGCCATACCTGCAAGACAGGAAGCATCCGCCATCTTCTCTCTTGCAATAGGATCTCCACTTCCGTTCTCATATGCCGAAGGAAGGTAATCAAACACAAGTTTCATTGCTCTTAGAGCAAGTCCGTCCGTATAATCTGTAGCCATTATTGATACATAGGCTTCAAGTGCATGTGTAAGTACATCAATTCCTGATGCCGCTGTAAGTCCCTTCGGCTGATCCATCATATTGTCTACATCCACTATTGCCATATTCGGGAGAATCTCATAGTCTGCTATAGGCCATTTTATTCCTGTATCCGCATCTGTAATAATTGCAAAAGGTGTAACCTCACTACCTGTACCTGATGATGTAGGTACCGCTACAAAGTATGCCTTTTGTCCCATCTTAGGGAAGGTATATACTCTCTTTCTGATATCCATAAAGTCCATAGCCATATCTTCAAAGTTAACTTCAGGATGTTCATACATTACCCACATTATCTTTGCGGCATCCATAGCCGAACCGCCGCCGAGAGCAATGATAACATCAGGCTCAAATGATGTCATTGCCTTTACACCCTCTCTTGCACATTGGAGTGTAGGATCCGGTGTTACATCATAGAAGCAGGTATATCTTATTCCCATCTCATCAAGCTTATTTGTGATAACCTCTGTATATCCGTTCTTGTAAAGGAATGTATCTGTTACAATAAATGCTCTCTTCTTATGCATTATATTTCCAAGCTCATCAAGTGCTACCGGCAGACAGCCTCTCTTAAAGTAAACCTTTTCAGGAGTTCTAAGCCACAACATGTTCTCTCTCCTTTGTGCTACAGTTTTTATATTTATCAAATGCTTTACTCCTACATTCTCAGAAACCGAGTTACCGCCCCATGATCCGCAGCCAAGTGTAAGTGAAGGTGCAAGCTTAAAGTTATATAAATCACCGATACCTCCATGAGCTGCCGGAGTATTTACAAGGATTCTACATGTCTTCATGGCTTTTTCATGTATAGCAAGCTTTTCTTTTTGATTCACATCTATATAGATAGCTGATGTATGTCCATAACCTCCGTCCGCTACAAGTCTTTCAGCCTTTGCTATTGCCTCATCAAAGGTCTTTGCCTTATACATTGCAAGTACCGGAGAAAGCTTCTCATGTGCAAATTCCTCGCTTATATCTACAGACTCCACCTCACCGATAAGTATTTTTGTGTTTTCAGGTACGCTTACACCTGCCATTTCGGCAATCTTAAATGCCGACTGACCTACTATCTTTGCATTTAAAGAACCGCCTATTATGATAGTCTTTCTTACCTTATCAAGTTCATCTTTCTTTAAAAAATAACATCCTCTGTATGCAAATTCTTTTTTTACTTCATTATATATGCTGTCCGGTACGGTAACCGACTGCTCGGAAGCACATATCATACCGTTATCAAAAGTCTTTGAATGTATTATTGAATTTACAGCCATCTTGATATCGGCAGTCTCATCAATAATTACCGGAGTATTACCTGCACCTACGCCTATTGCAGGCTTTCCTGATGAGTAAGCCGACTTCACCATTCCCGGACCTCCTGTTGCAAGTATTATATCAGCCTCATGCATTACCTCATTTGTAAGTTCAAGTGAGGGTACATCTATCCATCCTATTATTCCCTTTGGAGCACCTGCTTCTACCGCTTTTTCCAAAAGCATTTTAGCAGTATAGTTTGTACAGTCCTTTGCTCTTGGGTGTGGGCTTATTATAATGGCATTTCTGGTTTTAAGTGCCAGAAGTATTTTAAATATAGCTGTAGATGTCGGATTGGTTGTCGGAATTACAGCAGCTATAACACCTATAGGCTCCGCAATTTTCTTTATTCCGAATATCTTGTCCTCTTCAATCACTCCGCAGGTCTTGGTATCCTTATAAGCATTGTAAATATACTCTGCCGCATAATGATTTTTGATAACCTTATCCTCTAAAACTCCCATTCCGGTCTCTTCCACCGCCATCTTTGCAAGCAAGAATCTTGCTTTATTTGCAGCCATAGCCACCTCATAAAAAATCTTATCAACCTGTTCCTGGCTGTAGCTTGCAAATTCTCTCTGCGCCTCTCTCAGCTCTTTCATCTTAATGCTTAAGTTATCAATACTGTCAACAATAAAATTCTTATCTGCCATACTTCCTCCGACATAATAAAACAAATATTTCGTTATTTTTTTAACATACTTATATAATACAGTATTGTTATTTTTTTGTCAATATAATATTCTTATTTTTATTTTATCTTTTAAGTTTCTAAATAATACTATAGCTTCTTTAGAAAAGATGTCTTATGCCTGTAATAAAATCAAGTGCAGACCTACAAAACCACTACATAAAACTTAAAAGTAGCCAAAACACTAAGTCAGTGCGATGGCTACTTTCGTAAACTATTCCTCCTGATTTAATATCCTAATATCGCAATTGTATTTGTATATTCCATCTAATTTTAATTAGTACAGCCTAACCTTATGGCAAAAAAAATATTTTTATCAGACTTTCTCAAATGTTTTTATTCTTTATGATACTTTCCTATCGGCACTATCATAGGTGTATTTGATGTAGGATCTGTTATAACAGTACAGTCCAAGCCATATACATCCTTTATAAGCTTTTCACTTATTATACTTTCAGGATTTCCCTCCGCATATAAATTGCCTGACTTAAGAGCAAATATATAATCTGCATAACGCACCGAAAGATTTATATCATGAAGAACCATAACTATCGTGGTCTTCTTGCTTCTGTTAAGTTCTCCCAGCAGATCAAGTATTTCCACCTGATAAGATATATCAAGAAAAGTTGTCGGCTCATCCAAAAAAAGTATATCTGTCTGTTGCGCCAGAGCGAGAGCAATCCAAACCCTTTGCCTTTGTCCTCCCGATAATTCATCTACAGTCCTGTCACGAAGTTCGATTATACCCATGGTTTCCATAGCTTCATCTATCGCTCCAAAATCATTTGTATCCATGCCTCTAAAAAGCTTACGATATGGAAATCGTCCACGACTTATAAGATCATAAACGCTAATACCTTCAGGAACAAGCGGTGACTGCGGCATAAGACCTATTATCTTTGATATTTCTTTGGGATCATATTCCGATACAGGTTTATTGTCCAAGTAAATATTTCCTGACATTACTTTATTCAATCTGCAAAAAGTTTTAAGAAGAGTTGATTTTCCACATCCGTTTGATCCTATAATCACAGATATTTTTCCTTCCGGTATAGTCAAATCAAGTCCTTTTATAATTGCATTTCCATCGTAACCGGCAACCAGACTCCTGGCTTCCAATATATGTTTTCCCATTAATTCACACCTCTTCTATTCATTCTTATCAGCAGATAAAGCATATATGGCGCTCCTAAAAGTCCTGTGACTACACCAACAGGATAATGCACAGGAAATGCATGAAATGCTACCAGATCAGCTCCTAAAGTAAGTACAGTTCCCACAAGACCGGCAGGTACTAAACTTGATTTTCCTCTTCCTGCAAGGCTTGAAGCTATAGGGCCTGAAAGAAACGCTACTGACGCTATAGGTCCCGTAACCGAAGTTGCAAAGGATATAAGAATGACTGCAACCACTATCATAATAGAATAAGTAATCCTTGTATTTATTCCCAGTGTTATAGCAAAATCATCTCCAAGCGGTATAATTTCCATATGTCTTGTAAAAGATATCAGAACGAAAGTCAATACTACCACGACTACAATAAGAGCAGGTACATCTTCCATCTGCACTCCATTTAAGCTTCCACTTAACCACTGCATAGTGGAGCCCACATCATATTCTGCCGCTTTTGCCAACAGATAGGAAGTAATCGCCCTTAAAAGTGCTGACACAGCTATACCTACAAGTATCATTCTTCCATATGTAAAATGCCCTTTTATAATTGACAATCTATATATCGCCATTGCCGTAACAATACCGAAAACCATGGCGACTAATGAAACTACACCTCCTCTGATATTCAAAACTAAAATTAAAAATACAGCTGCTGTGCTTGTACCGGCTGATATACCTATTACATCAGGTGAAGCCAAAGGATTATGTAAAAGATTTTGAAAGACATAACCTGCTATACCGAATGCAAAGCCTGAAAACACCGCTCCAATCATTCTCGGTAATCTAACATTATTAACTGCATATGACACACCGTCTATATTTTCTCCCAGTAAAACTCTTATAATATCTTTTACAGGATAGTATACACTTCCAAAACAAAGCTCACAGGCAATAAGTATCAGTGACATTATAAATAAAGCCAGTACAACTACTTTCCATCTGAGAGCCCTCTTCTTAAATCCATAGTTTAAATCTGTCATAGACTTTTTACCCTGCCCTTCCTGATTGCAAATATAAAAACAGGTGCTCCGAATACTGCTGTAATAATTCCAACCTCTGTTTCTCCGGGGGAGCCTATAATTCTTCCAATCACATCAGATAGCAGTAGCAAAATACCTGAACCCAAAAAAGATAGAGGTAATATTTTCCCCATTTCACTTCCATATATAAGTCTTACCAAATGAGGAATTATAAGACCGACGAATCCTATAGGTCCTGCAAGTGCCGTAGTAGCTCCACATAACAACACAGATGCCAAAGCACCGACAGACCTTGTAATAACTACATTTGTTCCCAAAGCCGTAGCGGCTTCATCACCTAATGCAAGATTATTCAAATACCCTGAAATAAACATTGATATTATAAAACCTATTATCAAAAACGGAATGATAAGAGATATATTATCCCATGTAGCACTGCCTATGCTTCCAACCTGCCAAAATCTGAAAGCTTGAAGTACCCTGTTATCAGGTAGCATGATGGTACTTACAAGTGAACCCAAAACTATACTCACAGCTGCTCCTGAAAGTGCAAGTTTTAAAGGTGTAGCCCCATCCTTTCCGATACTTGCAACCGCATACACAAAGAATGCTGTAAGCCCCGCTCCAATTATAGCCAGCCAGATATATTGATATGCCGCCGTAATATTAAGAAATGCTATACCTGCAACCACAAAAAGTGATGCTCCCGTATTCACACCAAGAATACTCGGATCTGCTATAGGATTTCTGGTTATACTTTGCATAAGTGCACCTGATATCCCAAGAGCACCTCCTGCCAATATCCCAAATACAGTTCTTGGAACTCTTTGCAGTATAACAGTTGCTTCAATGCTGTCTGAATCCTTACCTAAAAGAACCTCTATGATCTTTGAAAAGGCTATCTGCTTTGCTCCGAAGGATATAGAAAAAATTGCAATTATAAAAAGCAAAGCTAAACATACAACCATAGAGAGTGCAAAATTTTTCTTTCTCATTTAGCATATTCCTTTATCTATTTTACTACCGCATTAATGGCATCCAAATAATTTACAAGCTCCGCTTTTATTGACAGCACTGACGGATTACAAGCTGCCGAAAGATCTCCACTATTGTCAAGTACAACTACTCTACCTTCTTTAACAGCAGGTATTTTTGAAAATATGGCATCATTTTTTATTGCATCCAGTGTTTTATCATCTCCATAAGTGATAATAATATCAAGATCACTTAATGTTTCAACTGCAAGTTCTGATGAAATCTGCACATAAAATGAATCTTTATCATTTGCCTGTGCCTCCACTTTCTCAGGAAAAGCAAATCCCATATCCACAAGATAGCCGGCTCTTGGATCTATAGTCCTGTATACCGAAAATTTACTAAGATCTGCCGCATCTATATAGCATAGAGCTGCACTCTTTCCTGAAAGATTAGGGTACTTTGCTACATTATCCTTTATAAATTTCTCTGTTTCTTCTACCAGTTTTTCTCCCTCATCCTTCATTCCGACAGCCTCCGATGCCTCCAATAACTGATCCCTCCATGTTGTTTTCCATGCAACATCCTTAAATGGAACAGTAGGCGCAATCTCTGATAAGCGTTTATACTCTTTTTCTTCCATTCCTGAATAAGGTGCAACTATAATATCAGGATTTGTTCCTGCAATAGCCTCATAATCATATCCGTCAAGATCATTAAATACATTTGGATTATCTACACCCAATTCTTTAAACTTAGCCTCTGTCCACGGAAGAAGACCTTTTGATGTAACCGAACCCCAATTCATCTTAGATGTACCGACAGGTACAAGTCCAAGAGCTAAAATAGAATCTGCATTATTCCAATTTAGTGTAACTATTTTCTTAGGCTTTTCTTTTATAATCGTTTCACCATAGGCATGCTTCATAACTACGGGAAATCCTGCAATATCTTTAGCCTCTGAGGATTCTGACGATGAAATGCTGCTTGTGACACTTTCACTGCTCGTCAAACCTTCACTGCTCTCTTTTTTGGCTCCACAACCTGTAACCATAGAGAATGCAATTATTGTTGAAAACATCATACTTACCAAATACTTATTTTTCATAAACTTCCTTTCATTTTATATATAAATTGTTGGTAAACTCGACTGTAATATATCATTTTTTTTATCCGATAATCAATATTTGCAATATATAAATTTTCATCAGTAAATTATTTGTTTTGGTTCATTTTACTTTTAAAATTTATTTGTTTTATATATTTTATAATTCCTAGTAAAATACTATGATATAATTATAAAAAATGACATCGGTAAATATTAAAACGATATTTGTACTAAGATAAATTAAAATTTTATCTACAGACATAAAATTTAACTAATTTTTACATTATTACAGCACCATAAAAAGGAGCCGGCATCCTGCCGACTCCTTTTAAATTTGGAAAATACATATTTTATTTTTATCTCTGCACTCTGCCCGAGCCGTCTCCACCTGCAAGACCTTCTACATCCTCTCTTGTTACGAGGTTGAAGTCTCCAGGTATTGTATGCTTAAGTGCCGAAGCGGCTACCGCAAATTCAAGTGCGGACTTAAAGTCCTTCTTATCACAAAGTCCGCAGATAAGTCCTGCCGCAAATGAATCACCGCCGCCTACTCTGTCTACTATCGGAGTTATATGGTATTTCTTTGAGTGATAGAACTCTCTTGTAGCTCCGTCCATAATGCAGGCTGACCAGTCATTGTTTGAAGCTGAAAAGCTCTCACGAAGTGAACTGATTACATATTTAAATTTAAACTGATCACACATCTGATTAAATATGTCTACATAGCCGTTAAGCTCAAGCTCTCCGGCTGTAACATCTGTGTTGCCCGGCTTAAATCCAAGAACCTTCTCCGCATCCTCTTCATTTCCGATACATACATCTACATATTGCATAAGATTAGTCATTATCCTTTTTGCCTTCTCGGATGACCAAAGTTTCTTTCTGAAGTTAAGGTCTACAGATACTGTTACTCCTGCCTTCTTTGCCGCCTTAAGTGCCTCCTCTGTAAGCTTGGCGGCACTGTCTGAAACTGCGGGAGTAATTCCTGTAAAATGGAACCAGTCAGCGTCCTTAAAGATTGCATCAAAATCAAACTCATCCGCCTTAGCTGTGGAGATAGAAGAATTTGCTCTGTCATATACCACATTTGAAGCTCTCATTGCCGAACCTGTTTCAAGAAAATAGATACCTACTCTCTCACCGCTTCTTGAAATATGCTTTGTTCCTACATTGTACTTGCGAAGTGTTGCAATAGCCGCATCACCTATAGGATTCTTCGGTAATGCACTTACAAATTCCGCATCATGACCGTAGTTTGCAAGTGAAACTGCAACATTTGCCTCACCGCCGCCATAGTTGATATCAAACTCATCCGCCTGAATAAACTTCTCATTATTCGGAGTTGATAATCTAAGCATTATCTCTCCCATTGTAACTATCTTTGCCATATTTTCTCCAATACTATTTTCTTGCTGCCGCTACAGCCTCTACAAACTCCCTTGCCTTTGCCGTGACTGCCGCAAAATCTCCGATTTTTGCACCTTTTGTAAGTGATGAGCCTGTACCTACCGCACATGCTCCCGCCTTTAACCATTTATCCACATTGTCAACATCTACACCGCCGCTCGGCATAAAATCTCCCTGTGGAAGAGGTCCCTTAAATGAGCTGATTGCTCCCGGTCCCACTACATTTCCGGGGAATACTTTTATAATATCGCATCCGGCTTCAAGTGCTGTGATAGCCTCTGTAGGTGACATTACACCGGGAAGCATAGGTACTCTGTATCTGTTGCAAAGCTTGATGGTATCTACATTAAGCCCCGGGCTTACCACATAGTTTGCACCTGCAAGAATAACCGCTCTGGCCGTCTCGGGATCAAGTACCGTTCCTGCACCGATAACCACTTTTTCATTGCCTCTGTACTTTTCAGACATAAACTGTATAAACTCTACAGGATTGCCCTCATCCATGGTCATTGTAATCTCAATAAAGTTGATACCGCCTGCAATGACGGCATCTATTACCTTCTCTCCCTGCTCCTTGTTTTTTGCACGAACAACAGCAACCAGACAATCTTCTTTCATTCTTGTAATGACCTGTTCTTTTCTCATTTTAACCTCCAAAATAATAAAACCATATCAGAACAAATACAATATATCCAAAGTATTTACCTTAACCAATTTATTCGTATATACGAATAATAATTCATATTTGCGATAATTTGATTTTAATTAACTTTTCCGCTCTTGTCAAGCTATAAAGCCTAAAGATTTTGATATTTTCATACCTCTTTCCCTTAAGATATTTCCAAGAGCAATATAATCCTCATCTTTCCTATACAGACTTGATGCCGATATTGCACCGATACACTCTCTTTTTTCATTAAATATCGGCACTCCCACACATTCCATATGCTCTTCAAGCTCTCTCTCATCCAGTGCAAAGCCTCGAATTCTTGTCAATTCGATATTTTTAATCAATTCATCCGTATCTGTAATGGTAAATCTTGTAGCAGGTTTAAAATCAATTTTATCTGCTACCTCTCTCAGTTTTTCATCACTCATTGTACTAAGTATCGCCTTACCCAAAGAAGTGTTGTATATCGGATTCTTACTGCCTATTGTAGCTGTAGTTATTATCGGATTTTCAGGTTCAAACTTTGATATATACACTATCTTATTGCCTTCAAGTATACCGAAAAAACAAGTCTTTTTCAGTTCCTTTGCCAGTTCCTTCAGTGCCGGAGATATAATCTCTGAGATATTTCTGTTATTTGTATAGCTCATACCGATCCTATATGCATTAAGCCCTATCTTATAGCTTTTTTTTGCCAAAGTATTTACCTCAAGCATTCCCATATGTACCAAAGTCACCAATATATCATAGCAGCTTGTTCTGGGTATATTTAATCTCTCACAGATTTCATCCATATCAAGCCCGTCATTTACTTCCGATACAAGTTTAAGTATCTGTACACTTCTTTCTGTTGTGCGATTTATTTTCATTAAAGCGTTACTCCCTGTTTAAAGATTGCAAAGTCATGGAATCCTGCGATTTCAGACTTTACTTTCTTACCGCTTGCCACCTCCAATACTAATTTAAATAAATCGTTTGCCAATTCATCCTTTGATTTGTCCTCTACCATCCTTCCGGCATTGAAATCTATCCAATTTTCCTTAGACTTTGCAAGTCTTGAGTTGGTAGCAATCTTTAGTGTCGGTACAGGTGATGCAAATGGTGTTCCTCTTCCTGTTGTGAATAATACTATATGTGCACCGCTCATTGCAAGGGCTGTAGCCGCAACAAGGTCATTTCCGGGTGAAGAAAGCAAATTTAAACCTTTTGTTTTTAAAGTCTCACCATAGCCAAGTACATCAGACACCTTTGCACTTCCGGATTTCTGTGTGCATCCCAATGACTTGTCTTCAAGTGTGGATATGCCGCCTGCCTTATTTCCGGGAGAAGGATTCTCATATATTGTCTGATTATGATTTTTAAAATACATCTTAAAATCATTTATTAGAGCCACAGTCTTTTCAAAAGTTTCTCTGTCCTTGCACCTTTCCATCAAAAGCGTCTCCGCACCGAACATCTCAGGAACCTCAGTAAGTATCGTGCTTCCTCCCTTTGAAATAAGAATATCTGAAAACTCTCCGACTATCGGATTTGCAGTGATGCCTGAGAGTCCGTCAGAACCTCCGCATTTCATTCCAATAATAAGTTCACTTGCATCAATCTCTTCCCTGCTTTCATCCGCAATATTTTCTATCAGCTCCTTTACCAAAGTAACCCCTGTCTCTATCTCATCTTCCACTTCCTGTGAGATAAGAAATCTCACTCTTTTTTCATCTATCTCTCCAAGATAGTCCTTAAGTACCGGAATATTTGAGTTTTCACATCCAAGCCCCAGCACCAAAACTCCTCCGGCATTTGGATGATTTATCATATCGGCAAGTATTTTTCTTGTATTTTCCTGATCGTCACCCATCTGTGAACAACCATACGGGTGTACAAATGCTGTTACATCCTCAACACTTCCCTTTATGAGATTTTTTGCTCTTCTCTCAATAGCCTGTGCTATATTGTTGACACAGCCTACAGTCGGAACAATCCATATCTCATTCCTTACTCCCACTTTACCGTTCTTTCTCCTAAAACCCATAAAACTCTCATGAGCCGTCTCTTTTAACTCTTTTATCTTTGGAATATATTGATATTCCAACAAATCACCTAATGCCGTCTTTATATTGTGGATATGTACATGATCTCCGGCCTTTATATCTTCCTTTGCAAGCCCTATTCTACTTCCGTACTTGATAATGTCTTCACCTGATTTTATATCCTTCAGTGCTACCTTATGTCCTGCCGGAATATCACTGTTTATTACTACACTTTCATTTCCGACAGTGATTTTTTCACCGGCTTTTAATGCATTCAATGCCACACATACATTATCCGAATTATTAATTTTGATATAATCCATCTCTTACTCCTTGCCAAATATCAGTATTAAGCTTATAATAAATGTAAGCGTTTACAATCGCATTATACAAGGGATTTTTATAGCTTGTCAAGATAGATATATGCTTGTATAGTAAAAGGTATAGATTTATTTTACTATACAGTCTTGGAGGATTATGAATATATATGATATTGCAAACAGGGCAAATGTCTCTATTGCTACAGTATCCAGAGTCATCAACAACAGCCCTAAAGTAAGTGAAAAAACAAGAAAGAAGGTTTTAGATATAGTGGATGAACTTGGCTTCACTCCAAATGTCTTTGCAAGAGGACTCGGTCTTAATACTATGAAGACTATAGGTATACTATGTTCCGACCCTTCAGATATCTATGTGGCAAGGGCATTATCTTACTTTGAAAAAATGCTTCGTGAAAACGGATATGACTCACTTTTATGTTGCAGCGGCTATGATACAAAAAACTTGAAAAAATATATAAATATACTTATATCAAAAAGTGTGGATGCCGTCATTATGATCGGCTCAAAATATATATCTTCAAGAGATAATAAAAGTCTTATACGAAACACCGCAAAATCCCTGCCTATACTTTTGATAAACGGCTTTTTAAACGGTGAAAATATATATTGCTCTTATTATGACGACTTTAATGCCTCAAAAAAATGTGTAAATATGTTATGTGATACCGGAAAAAGAAATCTGCTTTTTCTTTATAATTCCACATCACAGTCCGCCAAAAGAAAGCTTGACGGATTTATAAAGGGATGTAAAGAATCGGCCAATCTCGGTAATAATTTTGCCGCTCTTTTATGTGAGGAAAATAATATAGAGAGTATTTTAATCTCACTAAAACAGTTTACCAAAGAAAATTTTATTCCTGACGGCATAATTGCCGGTGATGATTTTTTAGCAATGATTGCATTAAAGTTTGCAAAGCAAAACAGTATTTCAGTACCTGAAAATTTAGCCGTAATAGGATATGATAATTCAATTTTTTCTAAAGTCTCATACCCTGAACTTACCACTGTTGACTCAAAACTGTTTGAGCTGTGCAGCCACAGTGTGAAAACTCTTTTAGAGGTATTTGACGGTCAATTACCAAAAAAAATCACTATACTTGAACCGTCTGTTATTGAAAGGGATACTTTTAAGTCTAAGGCTTAACATTTTTTGATAAATTATACTTACTAATGTATATGACTACAGTATATATTGTAGTTATTTATAAATTTTACTTTATACAGCCATTTGGCTAAGGAGGTTAACATGAAGAATTTTATGGATCAGGATTTTTTACTTGATACAGACACAGCAAAGCATCTTTACCATGATTATGCAAAAAATATGCCGATAGTTGACTATCACTGTCATATAAATCCGCAGGAGATATATGAAGATAAAAAATTTGAAAATATAACTCAAGTCTGGCTTGGCGGAGACCATTATAAATGGCGTCAGATCAGATCTAACGGTGTGGATGAAAGACTTATAACAGGGGATTCTACCGATAGAGAAAAATTTGATGCCTGGGCGGCTACATTGCCAAAGCTTATAGGAAATCCGCTTTATCACTGGTCACATCTTGAGCTTCAAAAGTATTTCGGTTTTAACGGTCATTTATGTCCTGACAGTGCTGATGAAGTTTGGAATCTTACAAAGGAAAAGCTTGCTACAGATGAATTAAGTGTCAGAAATATTATCAGAAACTCAAATGTTGAAGTTATTTGTACTACAGATGATCCTATAGATTCTCTTGGATGGCATATAAAACTTAGAGAAATCAAGGACTTGGGCTTTAAAGTTCTCCCTGCATGGAGACCTGATAAGGCTACAAATATTGAAAAGCCTGATTTCACAGATTATATATCAAAACTCTCTGATATAAGCGGCATAAATATCAAAGACTTTGATACTCTAAAGAAGGCATTATTAAAAAGACTTGAATTTTTTAATGAAAATGGATGCTTGGTATCGGACCATGGTGTTGACTTTGTATATTATTATCCGGCTGATGATGCTACAGTTAATGCTGTTTTAAAGAAAAGGCTTGCAGGAGAAGATATAAGCCTTACAGAGCAATATCAATATAAGACCGCACTGCTACTTGCTCTTGGCAGGGAATACCACAGATTAAACTGGGTAATGCAGCTTCACTTCGGCTGTAAGAGAAATAATAATACCGCAATGTTTAATAAACTTGGTCCTGATACAGGATTTGATGCTATCAGCGGCTACGCTCCTGCCGATCAGCTTGCCGACTTTCTGGATGCTTTGAATATAAGCCATGAGCTTCCAAAGACCATACTTTATTCCCTAAATCCAAATGATGATGCCGCAATCGGTACAATTATCGGATGCTTCCAGGATTCAAGTATAGCCGGAAAGGTTCAGCAGGGCTCTGCCTGGTGGTTTAACGACCATTATGAAGGTATGAGAGCACAGATGAAGTCTTTAGCAGCTCTTGGATGCCTTGGCAATTTTAACGGTATGCTTACAGACTCACGCTCCTTCCTTTCATATACCAGACATGAATATTTTAGAAGAATACTTTGTGGACTTATAGGGGAATGGGTTGAAAGCGGACAGTATCCTAATGATGAAAAGGCTTTAAAAGAGCTTGTTGAAAACATCTCATACAATAATGTAATGAAGTATTTCGGATTTTAACTGTTAAGGATATAAAAAATTTTTGTTTATTATAGCTTTTCCTTTTAAAATTTAAGTAATAAAAACAGTAAAAATCTCTGATATATTCCGGACTTTTTGGTACATATCAGAGATTTACTTTTTTCATTATATTTTATTGCTCTTATAATGTTTAAACTAGCTACGGTTATTTATGTATTCTTTACTTAATCTGTCACCTATACCGCTGCTTTGAACCTGATGAATAAGTTTTGCATGTGGAAACGGTATGGCTCTAATCTCTTTATCATACTCTGTAATTTCTCCCTTTTCATTAAATAGCGGACGCCCGTATATTTTGCCTGACCTTACAAATTCCAGCCAATCTTTTTGTATTAAAGCAGTTGCTCTTTTGTTTTCATCAGTTATATCTATATTCATTTTGTCTATAGTTCCAAAGAAAAAAGCCAGTTCCGCACCATGGTATGAGCCACGAAGTCCATTATATAAATTAGGTATATAGTTCATCCTGTATCCATATACAGGCGATTTCTTTCCGATCGTTTCCATAAGAAATAATGCACTCGAATGAAATACAAGAAGCTCCATAATTTGAATCTGTAAATCTACAATGTCCTTTGCTTCCGCTTTAAGTTCAGTTTCAAGATTTTTCGCAAACTCTCCATATCTTTTCAGCAGATTTTCCTCTAAATCTTTCTTTTTCTTCGTGATTCCAAGAGCTTTATAGTACATCGGTAATTCTATCATAGAAAACTCATCTTTATTTGAGCCTATCAATACAGGCATACAAGGAAACTCGCACTGTTCAAGTGATTTCATTGGATGTTTTGTAAAAAACTTTCCGTCAACAATGTCATTTTGCCCGGCTTTCAGCTTTATCATTTCCTTAATTGAAAGTTTTTTCAAATCTTCAAGTCCGCTCAAATGATTTTTTGACAGCAGATTTTTGTACGCTTTTTTTGCATAATCAAGTTCTGACAGCATAGGAACATTACCGGCACACAAAATCAATTTATTAAATAATTTATTACTTACAGGATTCAGGTAATGGTAAAGAGCTGCAACAGCACCGCCGCAATGTCCCATAAGTGTGATATTGGTATTATCTCCGCCAAATGAACCTATATTATCATAAATCCAACTTAAGGCTGTTTGCTGGTCAAGATATGCAAGAGAAGCTCTTGTTTCTTTACTGTCAAAAACAGGCATATATCCGAAATTCCCTACCCTATAGGTAATTGTAACTGCCACAACCCCTTTTTCACCGATATGTTCCATTGTGTATATGGGAACGGTTCCTGAACCTTCTCCTCCACCATGTAAAAAAACAATCACCGGTTTCTTTTTGTAAAAATCATCAGTTGCCCATATATTCACTACAAATGCACTTTCACTCTGAACATCTTTTGTCGGTTGAAACTCAGGTCGTAACATATGATGTTTCATAAAAACATTTAAAAATAGAGGGTATTTTCTCTGTGGAAAGCATAATGTTTCTTCTCTGTTAATAACTTTTTCTGATGAATATTCATCTTGACCAATAATTTTTGCATACTCAAATCGTTCCCCTCGTGCATAAGGTACGCTTGGTATAGCATATACCGCTCTACTATCTCCAGTCTTCCCCACTACTCTTGTATATACTTTCCCAATATCTGTCTGTAATATCTCCATTTATATCTCTACAATCCTCTTAGAGCTGTCCTCTACAATAACAGCCTGTGAATTATTGATAGGGCATATATCCAAGTCGGTAAATTCTTCTAAAATTTTTTCAGTTATTTTCTTAAACGGAGCTGTAAGATAATGCGGTAAAACATAGAAATTTATTAAACTCAAGCCTCCATCATCTGTAAGTGAATAATCACCCGGCTTTTCATCCATCATTTCAATATATTTTATATCCGGAGCACATACTATAGCGCCGGCTGATTCTCCGATAAATAACTTACCCTTATTCAACTCTTCTTTCAGCAGTTTATCCACTCCTTTTTTCCTAAGTTGCTCTAAAAGGAAAAATGAATTTCCTCCTGTAAAATAAATAATATCAGCATCATTAAATGCCGCTTCTATACTTGCATAATCCTCTTTTGAAATATCCATCTCTGTGAGTGCGGCTCCAAGTTTTTTAAAAAGCTTTCTCGCAGAACCGACATATCCCTTATATTCCTCATAAATAGAAGCAGTAGGTATAAATAATACCTTTTTCATCTCTATTTCTTCTTTCATCAAACTTCCCACACTTGAAAAATGCGAACATAAAAATAATTTCATAGATTCACCTCATATTTTATAAATTTTCACTCAGATAAAGAGTATTTTCCAAGGGCAAAACTCTTATAAATTCAGATATTACCCTACTGACCATCTGCCTTATCCGCACCGTTTGATACAAAA
>NZ_GL622296.1:844936-887541 GCF_000185385.1 Lachnoanaerobaculum saburreum DSM 3986 | reverse complement strand
TTTAAAAATAGCGATGGGGAGATTCGAACTCTCGACACTACGGGTATGAACCGTATGCTCTAGCCAACTGAGCTACATCGCCATATATGCTCATGCTTTGCATGAAAAATGGGACCTACAGGGCTCGAACCTGTGACCCTCTGCTTGTAAGGCAGATGCTCTCCCAGCTGAGCTAAGATCCCGTTGCGTTCAACGCTATGTAAGTATATAAAATAATATCTTCATTGTCAAGCATTATTTAAAACTTTTCAAGAAAATTTGTAAGCCGTATAAGAGTCTGTGCAGGTCATTTCTATAAAGGACAATTTTTAAAGAATAATGAAATCTCAATTTTTTACTACCTTGCTCCACCGTCTAAAGCCGATGTACCAAGGTAGCATTAATCCAAATACTGTAAAAGACCGGATTGTATAAATACCGGTCTTTCTTAAACTCTATAATTTCCAGTTTGCCGCACGCTCCCTTGCCTTTATAAATGCAGAATAAATTCCTTCCTGATTTATCAAATCCTCATGCTTTCCTTCTTGAACCAGTCTACCGTCATCAATTACCAAAATCTGATCCGCTTTTCTTACGGTGGAAAGTCTATGTGCTATTGAAATCACGGTATGTCCTTTGGATAATTCCTCAATAGCCGCCAGGATCTCATATTCATTTTCTGGATCAACGGAGCTGGTCGCTTCATCTAAAAGAATAACAGGTGCATTTTTAAGTAATGCTCTGGCGATGGAAATTCTTTGCTTTTCTCCGCCGGAGAGTGAACTGCCTCCTTCACCTACCATTGTATTGTACCCTTTGGGAAGTTCCATAATAAAATCATGGCAGTGGGCTCTTTTAGCAGCTTCCACTACTTCCTCATGACTTGCCTGCGGTTTTGCAAATCGGATATTATTTTCTATAGTATCTTGGAAAAGATATACCTGCTGGAAAACAAGCGAAAGATTTTTAAGTAAAGTTTCAACTTTATAATCCCGTATATCATTATTTCCCAGTTTTATTTTACCGCTTTCAACATCATAAAAGCGAGATATCAAATTGATAATTGTAGTTTTTCCGGAGCCTGAGGGCCCTACAATAGCTGTCTTTGAGCCTTGTGCAATAGTAAATGAAAGATCCTTTAATACAGGATTTCTTTTATCATAACTAAAGCTTACTTTATCAAAGACAATATCCTGATTTTCCATAACTTTTAAAGTACCGTCGCTTATTTTGGGAATATCTAAAACCTCATCCAAATACTGCATATTTGCAGGATTTTTAACCATCAAAATTGACGCGTTTTCAAGTTGTTTTAATCCTCCAAAAATCATAAAACCGGCTGCTGAAACAGTGAGCGCCTGTGGTAATAAAACCTCACCCTTAGTATAAAGATAACAGGAATACAATGTAACAAGCAGGCTTGAAAGATTTATAACAGTAGAAAAAATCCTTGCGTAAACAACAAAAACAATCTCAAAATGCACTTGAGCAAGTCTAAGCTCCTCCGAAGAATTTTTTAATTTAGAATGAATTTCTTCCACAACTCCCTCATCTGCAAGCGGGAAGCTTCTAAGTACTGAAACTCCACTGATACTGTCAACAAGGGCATCTCCCAATTTGGTAATAGCGGCATGCTCACGCGCAATCTCTTTTTTTGCTTGTATTACCATCAGAAATACAAAAATCCAAATAATAATTAAGCAAACCAAGGTTAAAATTCCGATTTTAGTATTTACACCAAACATTCCGATTAATAGGAAAAAGGATATTGAAACACCTGAAACAAAAAAGTCTATACTCATTGCAGAGTAGTTTTCAAGGCTCTTCATAACATTGGTAAATGCCGCCATAATCCTCGACAGACTTTGTTCCGCAAAATATCCCATGGGAGCCTTTTTTAATTTTTCACCTACTGCAAGCCTATAATCCTTGAAAATACCGAAGAAAACTCCGTCACTAAGCCCGCTTTTGGCCCAACCCGCAAGGAAATTAAAAATAAAAGAAGCAAAAAGCACTCCAAAGATTGCAAAAATATGCCCACTACCAGTTTCATTCATCCAACCGAATGCAAGAAAGAGTGCAAAAAAGCTGAATAACATTGAGGCATTTTGCAGAAAAATAAGTACTATTCCAGCTTTTAGACGGTCTTTATATTTTCCTGCCAGTTTAAATGATAATTTTATAAACTCCATATCTACTCCTCTCCCAAATATTGTTTCCAAAGACTTGCATATAGCGGTTCTTTCATCAGCTCATCATGTTTGCCCTTAGCTTTAATTTTACCCTTATCAATTAGGATAATTTGATTTGCCTGTTTAATTGTATTTAATCTATGAGCAACTATCACAAGGTTTTTACCCTTTACGAGATTTGATATTGCTTCTTGAATAAGCGCTTCATTTTCCGGATCTGCGTAGGCAGTTGCCTCATCCAAAATAATTGTTGATGCCGGTTTTAGAATCGCTCTGGCAAGAGTTATCCTCTGCCTTTCACCTCCCGACATTGCACCTCCTGCTTCCCCCGCTTTAGTATTATACCCATCCGGCAGCTTACTTATAAACTCATGGCAATGTGCAGCTTTTGCCGCCGCAATAATTTCATCTTCGGTAGCATCCGGTTTTCCGATACGAATATTATCCCTGATACTCACATCAAATAAGAAATTATCTTGTGAAACGAAAGAAATCTCCTCAGCAAGCTGTTTAAAAGAAATATTCTTTGTATCCACGCCGCCTATAGAAATTCTACCTGATGACTGATCCCAAAATCCCGCTAAAAGTTTTGCTATTGTGGATTTGCCGCCACCTGAAGGTCCGACAATTGCAGTCACCTCTCCCGGTTTTGTTTTAAAAGAAATATTATGTAATACCTCTGTTCCGTCATGATAAGAAAAACTTATATTATCAAATTCTATTCCCTTACTATTGTCTATAGCAGCTTTGTTTTTTGCATCAGGTCGTTTTTGTACAGGCATATCCAGCAATTCCTGTATGGATACCCATGTATTTGAAGCCATTTGGAACAGTTCAAAACTCATTATGATTCCAAAAGCCTGTGGAAGAATGGCAATCGGCAAAATAAGCGCCAAAAGCAAAGTTTCAATACTTATCTGATTCCTGCCGTAAAGATAAAAAGCTAAGGGCATACTCACCATCTGAGGAGTCATCATTGCCGCAGTCATCAATGCTTTTCCAAACCAGCTTTGCTTCCACCACTTCATAGTTGAGAAATGATAAAATTTTACCGCATCTGCAAATTTACCATAGGATGCCTTATCCTGTGCAAAAGCTTTAATTACCGGAATTCCATGCACATATTCAGCACTTCTGTCGGCAACATTTGCATAGCTTGATAACCACACAGCCATCCTGCTGCGATATTTGTACATCATTGTAATCATTCCGATAAAAGCAAGAGTCACCGGCACAAATATCGATAAACCTATGCGCCAATCCAGAAAAAACAAAATAATCACACAAAGTATCGGATGCAACATTCTGCTTGGCAACTCCGGCATAAGATGTGCTACCCAGTCTTCCATATCCGATACCCTATCCATTATAATGACCTTGATTTTACCTACCGGATTATCCACCAGATATCCCATAGGAATTACCTTTAACTTCTCAAATAAAGTCTGTCTGAGTTTTGTCAGTATATAAAATGATGTTTTATGTGAAATGGTTGTGCTGAATCCTGTGAAAATAAAGTAAAGAAACAATGAACCTATTGCCAAAAAAGCATATTTCATTAATGCATCAAAGCCGACCGCTTTGCCGCCGGCATTTTTTATAAGCCATCCTGCGGCATAAGCACTGAAAAAATAAGTGGAAAAACTAAAGAGCTCTCCAATACAGGCAAAAATAACAGAGAGCCGCATCCTCCCCTTATACTCGAGAGCTATTCCCATAAGTGCCTTGTTTAGACCTCCCATGCTGATTTTAGGTTGTTTTTCACTTTTCTCAACATCGCTTTCAATACGCTGCATTATTTCATCGGGAACATCAAGGCTTAGACTCTCCACCTCTTTTATTAAATCTTCATTTTGCTTAATCTTCTTGCTGTCTAAGACAGAATCATGCACTTCATCATCATATCTTTTTTGTTTCATTAATTTATCCCTTCCGGTTAGTGTATGCTAACTCTTGATTAGAAATCTATTTTATATATATTCACAGTCACCTTTCTTTGCACCATCAAACTCCTCACAAATATACTCAATGCACAAAAGTTTCCAAAACTATTCGTATTTATTGTAACTCTATTTTTAGTTAGCGTCAACTAACTCTTTTATAATAAATTTTATATCTCAAGAATGAATCAACCTTACTTTGACAGCTTTGACTAAAAGGACTGTTAATTTAAATATTGTATGAACAAAAAAAGCCCCTTATTTCAGGGCTTTTAAACTAATTATTTCGCTACATAATCTTTTATGCTTAATGCATACTAAATCTAATATATTAATCATTTAATCCGAACGCACTTGCTCTGTCCATTTGATGAAAATACATTCTTATAGACTTTACTATATCATTTTTAGTTTGTCTTGAAGATATAGGATTTCTTCCATATTTACTCCCTAATTAAACCCATACAGCTTATTTGCAAGCTTATATCCCGCTACAGCAATTCCTCTGCCCACTTTGCCCGGCAGATTCATAGTCTGACCTAGAACACCATATCGTATTCTCCTATAAAGTCTTGGATGACGGTCCTTTAGATAATCCCATAATTCCTTTTTCTTTTGCATATTTTCTTCACTCTTTGAGCGTATTGCAAGTATGGAAGAAATAACCATCATTATCTCAAGATAGCTTATCAGATATTTTCTCAGCTTTTTATTTGCCACATCATAAGGATCAAAAGAATTAAGCATAATCTTGGTCACCCTTATCTGCTGGTCGATTCTTCCAATCATTATCTGCTCGTTTACCGACTGATCCTCTCTGCCGATATAATATCTGTAAAGGTTTACATCCATATAATAAATATCCCTTACAGCCTTTAGCGGCTGATATACAAAGATATTATCAACATAGAATGTATGCTTTGGCAAATCCAGTCCGTTTTCTATCAGCAGCTGCCTTCTGTATATTACAGAATGCATCAGTATATACTGACCTGTATGGAAAGGCTTTATATCCTCCCATTCAAACTTTTTATTTACAGGAAGATTTCTCTTATATGTCATTACTTTTTTCTTCTTTACCCCAACTTTGTCATAAACAAAATTGCAAAGAAGCATATCAATATTTTCCTTATTTCTGATAAACTCTTTTAATTTGTTTAAAACCTCTAAAAATGACTTTTCATCCAGATAGTCATCAGAATCCACCACCTTGAAAAACTCACCTGTAGCGGCTCTTAATCCAAACATTACAGCGTCACCATGACCGCCGTTCTCCTTATGTATAGCCTTACATATAGTAGGATATTTTTTCTCATATTCATCCGCTATCTCTGCCGTATTATCCTTATTAGAACCGTCATTTACTATCAATATCTCAACATCTTCCTTACCCACAAGCAGGGAATCGATACATTTTCTCATATATGCCGCAGAATTAAAGCATGGCACCGCTATACTCAAAATCTTCATCACTATACCTTTCTTTTTACAAAATATATAATTCCCACAGCTGCAAATATCAAACTGACAATTATGATTATTGCTAATATAACATGACTTTCACTGTTTTCTGTCAGCTTACCTAATATAATTACAAATGTATTTGCACTGAAATGTATGGAAATAGGTATTAAAATACTCTTAGTTTTATTATAGGTATAAGATAAGCAAAATCCCAATAGAGTTGCATAAATACCCTGAACTAAATTTCCATGAAAGATTCCGAATACTATAGACGATATCAAAAGCGCGGATATGAAATTATATTGAAACTTTATCCTGTTAAAGACAAGTCCCCTGAATATAAGCTCCTCAGCTATCGGTATTATTACACCTGCACAAAGTATTGTGACAAAAGCAGGACCTGCATTAAAAATCTTACTGACTTCTGTAAAACTGTTATCAAGGCCGGAAACATTTGTAATACTGACAATAATATTAAGCACAACCGCAATTCCCGCTCCTCCTAAAACAGCCATTACAAAATCCAATGCTTTAATATTTTCCCGTCTTTCAATCCTGCCCTTATTATAATCCAAATTAAAAAATAAGATCATAAATATAGATGCCAAAACCGCACTTACAGCTGTAATCGGCAATGCATTTTTCGTAAAGATTTCAGTCATGCTTCTTTGACTTACTCCGGCGGCGACGACAAAAACCGCCATTACCATTGCCAATACAACCTGTATAAATGTATAAATAAGTATCGGATATAAAGATATCCATAATGTATAAAAAAATTTCTTCATTTTACTATTATAACCTATCTAGTCTAATAAACCAATAAAATTTGTATTAAAATTAATTTGACAACAGCTTTTCAACTCACAAAAAAGCCGGAACGGCGGTAACCGTCCCGACTGTTACTTTATTCACTTCTGAGTGCATCTATAGGATTTAAGCTTGCCGCTCTCATAGCCGGCATATAGCCGAATATAAGACCTATAGCTACAGATACACTGAAAGAAATAATTACAGCATTAAAGTTTGCAGGTGAACTCATCCCCATAATATTGCCGATAGTAGGACTGACAATGCAGCCCAATACGATTCCGATTGAACCGCCAATGGTACTTGTAACCAATGCCTCTATAACAAATTGCTGAAGTATAACACCCCTTCTTGCACCAAGTGCCTTTCTTATACCGATTTCTCTGGTTCTCTCAGTTACCGATACCAGCATAATATTCATAACGCCTACACCTGCAACAAGCAGTGATATACCTGCTATTGCTCCTATTATAGTACTCATAAGTGCCATCTGTACATTTATCTCACTAAGCATCTGACTCATAGACTGCACAAAAAAAGTATCTTTCTGAGTATAAATAGTCTTTAAAAACTCATTCAAAAGCTTTACGGCCTTATCGCTTATCTTGGTATTTACTGTAGCAAATATATAATTATCAGGTACTGAAGTACCGTTTAACTGACCCGCTGTAGAGTACGGCATAAATGCAAAATCATCATTTCCTCTTGCAGATAACTGTTTTTTATCCTGTCTCTCTACCACACCCACAACAGTAAAGGCGGAGCCGTTTATCTTTATAATCTGCCCCATAGCTTCCTTTGGCGAGCCGAAGAGCTTTAAGGCTACATAGTAACCTATAACAACCACCTTTTGTCTGGATATCATATCTGAATATGATAAAAATCTACCCTTTTCAAGCTTATAATTTTTTAACTTACCATAATACTCGCTTACACCACTTACTGTGGTAGTTGTAGACTTTGTAGTGCCCACCTTTACGGTACCGCTTACGTTTACCTGCGGTGTCATCTCAGAAAAAACATCTCTATTCTCATTAAAAAAATCATACATCTGGTCAACACTTGCATGTCTTGCAGGCATATTTACCAAACTGACAGTTATAGTATTGGCACCCATTTCCATAAAAGATTTTACCATATTGTTCAGATATCCCATCATTACACTTACCAGTATAACAACTGCGGATACACCGATAATAAGACCAAGCATGGTAAGGAATGATCTCATCTTATTAGCAATAATACTTTTTATTGCAAGTTTAAATGATTGCAGCATAATCTTCACTACTTCCATCAAAATTTATTTTGCCGTCTGCTATTCGAATGACTCTCTTTGCCTCAACAGCGATTGAATTATCATGTGTAATCATAATAACTGTATTTCCATCTTCATGAATCTTCTTAAAAAAGTCAAGTACCTGACGGCTTGTCTTTGAATCAAGGGCTCCTGTAGGCTCATCTGCAAGTATAAGAGAAGGATTGGCGGCAAGTGCCCTTGCAATACTCACCCTTTGCTGCTGACCTCCGGAAAGCTGTTTCGGCATCTGCTTTGCCTTCTCGCTCAGACCCACCTTTTCAAGTGCTTCCATTGCTCTTCTTTCTCTCTCACGTGCAGATACATGTGCATATAGCAGAGGTAACTCCACATTTTCCATTATACTCATTCTGGGCAGAAGATTGTACTGCTGGAAAACAAATCCAATCATCTTATTACGAATATCTGCAAGCTGATTGTCACTCAGTTTGCCTACATTTTTGCCACCCAGAAGATAAGTTCCGGAAGTCGGTACATCAAGAGCTCCAATGATATTCATAAGTGTAGACTTTCCTGAACCCGACTTTCCGACAATGGCCACAAACTCTCCCTTATCAATATCCAATGTAATACCGTCATTTGCATAGACTGTCTCATCACCCATCTTGTATTCTTTTCGAATATCAATCATTTGGATAAGTTTTTCCATTACTGACCTCCGGCTCCGCCTGCATCAGCACCACCTGCATCAGCTCCGCCTGCACCTGCTCCGCCTTCGCCGGCTCCTTCTCCGCCTGCATCCATTCCGCCGCCGTTATCTGCCGGCATTCCGTCCGCACCGGTTTCACCTACACTCATATTTGCAGTCTCATCTATATAGACCTCATCTCCTTCATTCAATCCTGAAGTGATCTGCACATAGTCGGAATTGATAACACCTGTAGTTACAGTAACTTCCTTAAAGCCTGCAGGAACCAGTCCGTCTCCGCTTGAATTTGCATTTGTTGAATCTTTATTTGCTTTTGCATCAGCCGTCTTTGTCTCTGTAGCGGAATTGTCCTTTACATATACTTTATTTCCTCTCATCAACGCATTGGACGGTATAGTGAGTGCATCCTTTGCAGACTCCAATGTAATATATCCGTCTACATTCATTCCGGGGAGTAAGTCATATGTTTCATCAAGTTTTACAGTAACCGGATAAGTAGACACACCGTTTTGACTTGTACTCTCAAGACTCACATTAGTCACTGTACCTGAGTACTCCTTATCAGGAAAAGCATCCGACTTTATCCTTACTTTCTGACCGTTTTGAACCTTTGAGATATCTTTCTCATCCACACTCATTTTAAAGGTATATGAACTCATATCATAGATAACCGCCATAGTAACCGCCTTATTGTCACTGCCTGAACCGACCTTATCTCCTACCTTATAATTTTTACTGATTACCTTTCCTGCTATAGGTGACTTGATAGTATATTCGTCCGAATTTTTTTTAGCTGTATCTACACCCTTTTTGGCTGTATCTACATCACCCTGTGCAGTATCAAGAGCATCCTTGTAAGTCTTTAAAAGTTTATCGGTACTTTCCGATGTCATCTTGAATATAGGAGTTCCCACATCCACATAGTCACCTACATTTACCAGTACACTTTCTATATCCACACCCGCAGCCAAATCGGCACTCATATCTACATTTGTAGAGGCTTCAAAAGTACCGTCACCTGTAGAAGTGATATCTCCGACTGTAGCATTGGCTGTAGTCTTATCTGTCAGTCCGCCCGGATTGTTTACTTCAAATGTGACATTGCGGACAAGCCTGCCTCCGTCCAAAGTTTGATCCATACTTGATACAGATACAACTTTACCTTCTACCTGCTCTCCGGTATCGGAGATAGTCAATGTACCTGACATTCCCGGTGTTATATTGACGGCATCCGAACTTAGGAAGGGAATACGAATATTCATGACATTATCATTATATATAGTGGCCAGCTTTGTGCCTCCGCTTATCTTATCTCCGGTTTGAATACTAAGTTCTTTTATATATCCCTTTCTGGTGGAGCGATATAGATTCCCCGCAAATTCTGCCTTTGCCTTTGCATACTCCTTACTTGCCGAGGCATAACCCGAATTAGCCTTATTTAAAGAATTATTTGAAGAATTTATATCAGATACAATGCTTGACTTATCTATCTGATACAACACCTGATCCTTACTTACCATATCTCCGATATTAAAATCGGCTGAAACAATCTCTCCCGATACAAGTGCCGTGATATTGTAAGTATCCTTTGGAGTAATGGTTCCTGATGATGAAATCTCGGAAGATATATCCTGCTTTGTAGCCACAGCCGTAGGTACAAATGTACTCATATCCACCTTTGAAGCATTCCTTGATTTCATAAAGAAAAATACACCTACTCCGGCCAGCACAAGTGCAGGTATAACTATAAATCTTTTCTTCATCTTTCCCCCACTAATCTGCTATATAATCAACCACAGTATATGTTGCAGTGCCGTCCTCGGCATTGTTGATATCTACAACCAGTGTAACATCATCATTTACTTTGATGCTTCCATATATGGAGAATGCAAACTGCATATCACTGTTTGTAATTTGATATGTCTCCCCGTTTACTGTAACTGATGTAGGTGTGAGTGTAGATGTTGACTCATAATAAATACTCTCTACAGTACCATGTACAGCCTTCTTGCCGTTGGTGGCATCTGTATTCTCATCATATGCCCAAACAGTCTTTGCCGCCGCCGAGTAGTATATTACAAGTCCAACCTCGGATGATACCATAAGGCTCTTAAAGTAATCCGCACCGACACTTCTTCCGTCTACAAATAAATTTGCATCCTTGTAATCAAACGGCAGTGCCTTAGCCAACTGATTTACCGACTTTACAACCTTTGGTCCCTTTAACGAATTGTCGGCAAGCTTTAACGGATTTACTTCTTTATCTTTGTTTATCTCACCGTTAAAAACTGTCACTACATATGCACCCCCATCTTTCATATTGGTCTTAAGCATATTGTAGAAAAGGTTTATACAATCTCTCACCGTAAGATTTGAATTGGCAGTAAGTGATGTAAGGTTTTCATTCAGTTCAAGAAAGCCGTACTTTGACATTCTCTTATTATTGGCATCCCCTGCAAAGTCGCTTGCCTGATATCCAAGTAATGTAAGTACTCCTCTTACAGCATCATTCAGTGTAACGTTATCATTAGGTTTAAAGTTTCCGCCAAGATAACCTGTCATATAACCCTGTTCTACCGCCATCTTTATTGCAGCGGCATTCTCATTGTCTTTCGGAACATCATTAAATACTGATGTATTGCTGCTTTTTGTAAGTACAGAGCGATATTGTGAAGCCTGTACGAGCATCTTTGCAAACTCACCTCTGGTTACAAATCTATCTATATTTCCACTTACAAAGGTGATTCCTGTAAGACCTATTACTTTTTTTCTTAAGTCAAAGTTTGAGCTCTGTGCAAATGCATGACTTGCCCCTACGCTCTCAAAAGCTAATATGGAAGCCATTCCCAAAGCCCCTATTTTTATTATATTACCTCTCATATAACCTCCGTTATGTATAGTAAAGTATTTGATATTATATCGCAAATTCATCTCTAAACAAGCATAATCACAAAATATTTATAATTTATTTCACTCTTTGTTAACAGCTGAATTATATTAACTGTACCAATACATATAATACACCAATTCTCCATAATGTCAAGTGCAGTCATGTGAATAATTGGTGTATATTACTTAAGGTTTGTTTAAAATAAAAGCACGCAGAAACAAATGTATTGAATCTACGTGCCTATATACTAAAATATTATTTTATTTCTCAACCAATAAGCTCTTTCCTGTCATTGCCTCCGGCTTTTTCATTCCCATAAGTTCTATAAGTGTAGGAACTATATCACAAAGTCTGCCGCCTTCTGCAAGCTTATACTTAGGATCTGCATTCACAAGGATAAAAGGTACAGGATTTGTTGTATGTGCTGTATACGGCTCACCGGTCTTTTCATCAACCAATGTCTCACAGTTTCCATGGTCTGCACAGATGAACATAATACCGTTCACTTCCTTGATTGCTTCCACCGCCTTACCGACACACTCATCTACAACCTCTACAGCCTTAACAGCTGCCGACTCTACCGCTGTATGACCGACCATATCAGGATTTGCAAAATTGATAATTATAACATCATACTTACCGCCCTTTATAGCTTTAACAAGATTATCACAAACCTCATAAGCACTCATCTGCGGCTTAAGGTCATAAGTAGGTACATCCTTTGGAGAGTTAACAAGGATTCTGTCCTCTCCCTCATTCGGCTCCTCCTTGCCGCCGTTGAAGAAGAAAGTAACATGTGCGTACTTCTCAGTCTCCGCAAGTCTAAGCTGCTTTAGGTGATTTGCCGCCAAAAACTCACCGAATGTATCCTTTATATCTTCTTTCTCAAAAGCAACTATCTTGTTTGTAATAGTGTCATCATAGTCCGTGAAACAAACAAATGTAGTATGAAGTCTTTTACCTCTATTAAAACCGTTGAAATCATCTACACAGAACACTCTGGTCATCTCTCTGGCTCTGTCAGGTCTGAAGTTAAAGAATATGACAGAATCATTGTTCTGAATCCTCTTTGTGCCTTCTACTGCAAACGGTACTACAAACTCATCATTCTTATCATCATCATATGACTCCTGTATACCTTCTGTAGCACTTACCTTCACATTACCGCCCTTAGTCATAGTGTTATAGGCAGCCTCCACTCTGTCCCAACGATTGTCTCTATCCATTGCATAGAAACGACCCATCACAGATGCGACCTTACCTACACCTATCTTTGCCATCTGCTCTTCAAGCTCCGCTACAAACTCCTTACCTGATGTAGGCGGTGTATCTCTACCGTCAAGGAATGCATGCACATAAACCTCCTTAACGCCGTTTCTCTTTGCCAGTTCCAAAAGTCCATAGATATGAGTGTTGTAGCTGTGAACGCCTCCACTTGAAACAAGCCCCATAAGATGAAGCACGCTGTTATTTTTCTTTACATTCTCTACAGCCGCTAAAAGTCCTTTATTCTTATAGAAATCACCATCTTCTATCGCCTTGGATATTCTTGTCAGCTCCTGATAGATAATTCTTCCGGCACCCATATTCATATGACCTACCTCCGAATTGCCCATCTGTCCGTCAGGCAGACCTACATAAAGTCCGCTTGCCTGACCTTCTACAAAAGGATATTCTTTCTCAAGCCTATCAAGGTTAGGAGTATTTGCCTCAAATACAGCATTGTGATCATGTCCCTTTCTTATTCCCAAACCATCCATTATACATAGTACCACCGGTCTCTTATCCATATATACCTCTTTTTCTATCAAACGGCATCCATTTGAAATAAATGCTATATCAAGCAACCCAGCAATAACTGCGGTTGTTTCTTATTTTTAAACTCGCCTTAAATTTTACATTAATTTAAAAGTATTATCAAGATAAAAAGATAACAAAGATTTTTACCTCCTACGCATAAATACTGGATAGGCTGTACTAACTATCTCTTCATTCTGCCGATTAGATAGAATATAGAGAATGCCAATATATCAATACATACAATAGTGGCTCCTACAGGTGAGCCTACAAGTACCGAAATAAAAAGTCCGATTCCGGTACATACTACTGAAAAGACTGCCGATGATATTGTCACAGATAGAAAACTTTTAAATACACACATAGAGGCAAGTGCAGGGAATACTACGAGTGCAGATATAAGGAGCGAACCTACAAGATTCATTGCCAATACCACAATCACAGCAATAATTACCGCTATCAAAAGATTGTATTTTTTAGTGTTGATACCTGTAGCAACAGCAAAGTTTTCATCAAATGTTACTGCAAATATCTTATTATAAAACAGTATAAAAGTTGCTATTACAATGATTGAAAGTATAATACACAGTATTACCTTTTCCTTAGTCAATGTAAGTATGGAGGTGGAACCGAAAAGTGTTGTGCAAACATCTCCTGCCAGATTGGCTCCACTTGAGAATACATTCATTGCCAGATATCCAAGTGCTAACGCTCCTACCGACATCATAGCTATAGAAGCATCACCTTTTATCTTACCGCCGGTGCCGCCCTTTAAAAGAAAGATTGCAGCGATAACGGTTACAGGCAATACAAGTACCATGTTGTCGGTAAGATTAAATACCGTGGCTACGGATACCGCACCGAATGCCACATGAGAAAGCCCGTCTCCTATAAATGAAAACCTCTTCAAAACCAGGATAACTCCAAGCAGTGAAGAGCAAAGTGCTATAAGTATTCCCACTATTACAGCATATCGTACAAAAGGATAACTCAAATATAAACTAAATTCTTTCATTCTATTCCAACGCTCCTTTTATACTCTTCTGTAGCTCCAAAGAATATCTTTTTTCCGATGTATAGTACATTTGTTGCATACCCCAATGCCTCATCCAAATCATGCGAAATCATGACTATGGTCATGCCGACTTTATTTAACCCATTGATAATATCATACATATTTTGACTCGCCTGAGGGTCAAGACCTGTCACAGGCTCATCAAGTATCATGAGCCTCTGACCTGCCATCAATGCTCTGGCTAAAAGAACTCTTTGCTGTTGACCTCCGGACAGTTCACTAAAGCTTCTTTTCATAAGATTAAGAAGCCCCAGCTCTTCTATCTTTTCCCTTGCGGCCAACTTTTCCTTTTTATTATAAAATGGTCTAATCCCCACCTTTGACTGACAACCCGAGATTACAATTTCAAAAACAGATGCCGGGAAATCTTTCATAAGCTGTTGCTGTTGTGAGAGATATCCTATTTCAGTCGGCAACAGGTTCTCATTATATATAACCTCTCCGGATATAGGCTTTATAAGTTTTAAAAGCGTCTTTATCAGTGTAGACTTTCCCACACCGTTTTCCCCTATAATACATAGATAATCTCCGTCTTTTATCTCAAAGTTCAGATTCTCTACGATAGCTTTTCCGTCATATCCCAGTGATAAATTTTCACATTTTATCATAAAACTCCAGTCTATAATGCTTCTTTAAGTACTTCCAGGTTCTTCTTCATTACATCAATGTAGTTTGCATTATCACTACTCTTTGTGGACTGCATAGAGTCAAGTACTAAAATCTTTGCATTCTTATCTTTTGTGTTATCCACTATTGTCTTTGCAAGGTCACCCTTTGAACCGTCTATTATAAATATCTTTGACAGTTTCAGCTCATCCATCTTATTTGCTAAGAACTTTACTGTTTCAAATGATGCCTCACTGCCTGCATCACAGCCCTTAAATGCGGCATAATACTTTATTCCATACTCATTTACCAGATATCTGAACGGGAATCTGTCTCCCACTAAGATTGTCTTATCCTGAATATTTGAAAGAGTATCCTTATACTCTTTGTCAAGTGCATCAAGTTTTGCAATATAATCATTTGCATTCTTTTCATAGTTGCCCTTATTATCAGGATCTATCTCTTCCAATTTAGCTTCTATAGCCCCAACTATAGTCTTGGCATTTTCTAATGAAAGCCATACATGCTCATCAATAGCACACTCTTCTTCCTCCTCTCCTTCTTCCTTTTGCATACCTTCTACAAGTTCCTCTCCTAATGCAGCTTTCCCGATACTGTCTACCATACTTATGTACTTTAGATTAGGATTTTCCTTTACGATGTCCTCAGCCCATCCGTCAGACTCTCCACCTACAAATACGAACAGGTCGCTGTCTGTGATTTTTGCAATATCTGCTGCAGATGCCTGATAACTATGCAGATCCACACCCTTATCTATAAGGAATGTAATATCTACATTCTTATTATCTCCGACTACCTGCTTTACCCAGTCATATGCCGGAAAAATAGTAGTAACAATACTTAATTTCTTACCTTCCGTACTTCCGTTTGCACTACTGTTTTCTTTTTTTGCACAGCCAAGTACCATCATCATTACCATAAGGATACCAAGTCCTATTCCAATAAACTTCTTCATAGTTTTCCCTCTTTTCTACATTCATTGCAAGTTCCATAAAAAACTGTTCTGGCATGATCTATCTCAAAGCCATGTTCCTCTTTCAGATGTTCTCCAATCAAGGACAATTCAGTACACTCCAAGTGAATTAGCTTACCGCATTTCTCACATTTACAGTGAAAGCAAACCGGATTCAAATCTTCATCTTCAATATACTCAAAACAGGCACTGTCTCCGGTTTCAAGCATATATTTATGTAACAGTCCGTCACTTACCATTCTCTCCAAATGTCTGTAAATAGTAGCCTTCCCGATGTTCTTTCCCTGCTCTTTGAAAAATAGAATAATATCATTCACAGTGACATGCTTATTCACATTTTCTTTCAGGAAATCTTCTATTTCCAACAATTGTCTGGTTTTATACTGAGCTTTCGTCAAATCACACCTCCAACATTACTATCTGAAACAGATAGTATAATCTGAAACTCGTTATCATATTACAACTTTTTTTTTGATTTTTCAAGCAGATTTGATACTGAGTTTTATATTAATAAAAACACATCAATAACTGCAAAGTCATTGATGTGTTTATCTATGCTGCGATACTATATTATGTTTTCCAATCTCTGTCTGTTAAAAGTCCACTTCCGTATCATAATAACAACATTTCAAAAGTTTTTCCATTTCCTCAACGCTTGGCTGTCTTGGGTTTGAACCTGTACATGCATCTGCAATAGCATTTACAGCTATATCATGCAGTCTCTCAAGGAATACATTTTCAGGCACAAATCCGTTCTCGGTAGGATATGAATCTGCACCGTAATGCTTTATGCAATGTGGAATATTGAGTTCATCATTCATTCCTCTAATATATTTGATAAGCTCTTTTATCTTATCTTCATCAGTATTTCCGGAAAGGCCCAATACATCAGCTATCTTTGCATATCTCTTAGCCGCCTCTTTGTCCTTGGCATTAAAAGCTATTACCTTTGGAAGATACATTGCATTTGCGGCACCATGTATAATATGAGCGCCATAGTCGCCAAATACCGCACCTGTCTTATGTGCCATAGAATGTACTATCCCGAGCAAAGCATTTGAGAACGCCATACCTGCAAGACATTGTGCATTATGCATTTCATCTCTGGCTCCCTTGTCCTCATTGTATGATTTTATAAGATATTTTTGAATCATCTCTATTGCATGCAGTGCAAGCGGATCTGTAAAATCACAGTTTGCAGTAGAAACATATGCTTCTATTGCATGTGTCAAAGCATCCATACCTGTATGTGCTACCAGCTTCTTTGGCATGGTCTGTGCAAGTGCCGGATCTACTATAGCCACATCCGGAGTAATCTCAAAATCTGCTATAGGATATTTGATACCCTTATCATAGTCGGTGATAATCGAAAATGCCGTCACCTCTGTAGCTGTTCCTGATGTGGAAGAAATTGCACAGAACTTAGCTTTCTTTCTAAGGGTAGGAATACCGAACACTTTACACATATCTTCAAATGTGCAGTCCGGATATTCATATTTGATCCACATAGCCTTTGCAGCATCAATAGGTGAGCCTCCACCGATAGCCACTATCCAGTCCGGACCGAAATCAAGCATTTCCTTTGCACCACGCATTACAGTATCTACGGAAGGATCCGACTCTATTCCCTCAAAGAGCTTTACCTCCATACCCGCTTCCTTAAGGTAGCCGACTACCTTATCCAGAAAGCCGAATCTCTTCATAGAGCCTCCACCTACACAGACAAAAGCCTTCTTACCGGTGAAGTTCTTTAGAGCCTCAAGTGAATCTTTTCCATGATAAATGTCTCTTGGTAATGTAAATCTCATATACAGCCTCCATATTAATTTTTATTATAATAAGCAAAAAGTCCAAAATAAAAGTACTCTTTGCCAATAAATTCAACCTCTTACAAAATACACAGCCGAACAAACAGCCAAACTGTCACAGTTATTTCATACTTATATAATACATCTCATCCGTTACATTGTCAACATTTTAACGTTATCTTTTTAACGGTATCACAACTCAAAATTTTATAGCCATAACTATCTGTTTTCCCTTTGTATAAAGCTGAACCCGGTCACATTTATCGAAAATATCAGCTTTACCATCCATAAGAAGAAGAACAGTACACCTATAGGTATAAGACAGGAAGTTACTATCATAACTGCTATTGCCTCTATAAATGAACTTACTGTATTTTCAAACTTCTTTAGAATTTCATTTGCATTTCCTGTGATATTGTTTACAAACTTATCTATAGCATTACCGTTTTCTTCTTTTGCATTATCTGTCACAGTCTGAGTATTTTGTTTGGCATTATTTAGTGTAGTGTCTATTGACGAGGCATAATTGCTTTCTATCATATTTGCAATATTTACACTTATCGGTATTGTAAATGATATAACCAGACTGAATAAAAACAGTTTTGTCGCAATCTTTGCAAATATCTTCTCATTTGACGCGATAAATATAATACACAGCAGGCATGCTATGGGAATAATATATTTGAATGCAACCATGCCGGTGACTGTAAGTAAAAACTTTTCAAGATAAATAGCACAAAGTACAATCAAAAAATACTTACTCATCTCTGCAAGTTCCTGTGCAACAGGAGTACCGATATCTCCCGGCAAAAGTGTTATGGCGGAGGATGATGCTACCGCCGCAGCCGCAAGTTCCATTACCTTACTTCTACTCTTATCTAATGCACTTATAGTATCTGCATAAAAATCCACACTGCTGAAAATACCTGCCAACACAAAAAATGAAACCACTCCTGCCGCAATACATACAACTGCCAATATCACCTTTATTATCACTACATTTTTAATTGATGACATTTTTATCCTCCAAAAACTTTAAAAAACCGTCAATACCTCTGTTTATATCATTATACGCAGTATCAAACCTGTCGGTATACCACGGATCCGATACCGACTCATCACTTCCTGCAAAGCTTAAAAGCTTAAATATCTTATCACTCTCACCGAACAGATTTTTCATATTTCTGATATTGGCATCATCCATGCCGATAAGATAGTCATATTCCTCATAGTCAGACTTTACCATCTGCCTTGCCTTCTCACCGGAGCAGGCTATTCCGTGTTTCTTTAGCTCATCCTTTGCAGACGGGTACACAGGATTGCCCACACCGTTCCATATCTCTTCTGCACTTGTAGCTGCCGAGGCTATCTCAAACATATCCCCAAGCCCAAGCTTTTTTATCTTGTCTTTCATTATAAACTCCGCCATAGGTGAACGGCAAATATTGCCGTGGCAGATAAAGAGTACTTTAATCATAGTATCTTATATCCTTTCATAAATCCCAATAACCAATCTCTCGCATTAATTATTTTTATCCCGTGAACTACCCATAGTCTAAAGCCTATGGGCTTCCTGCTTCGCTGACCTCGCAACCTACTATCTCCACAGGCGTTAATTCGGGCAGTCCCTGCCCTATTGTTTTTTCTTATACTACTTGTCTTAATCCTTCTGCCACTATATTTTTTGCCGCATTGATATCTCTATCATGTTTTGTATTGCAGAAATGACATATCCAATCTCTTACTTTTAGATCTTTTACATTTGTATTTTTATATCCACAACTAAAACATAGCCGGCTACTTGCATAAAATGTATCTATCTTAATATAATTTCTACCGTTCCATTTTGACTTATATTCAAGTTGTCTTGTCAGCTCATACCACGATGCATCACTGATAGATTTCGCTAAATTATTATTTTTCAAATACTCCTCTCTAGCTATCACCTTATTTACTTTCAATAAATAAATGATAGCAGAATATATACTTCTTGTAAAGTTTTTGGATTTTATTCCTATAATAATTATATTTCAATAAGTTTTAGTATTTTATTCCATAAAATACTAAATTATACTCATGTTTATTTTTTTCCAAAGAGACAGTTTTAATGTTTCGTATTCTTTGTCTATTTCCACATGTTCATTAAGATAATCTCTAAAAAACACAACCGGTTGTCATTAATAATCTGACATAGATCTTCTTATCCTTACGCAACTTCCTTAAGTATTTAATTACCCTGTAACGTCCCTCCCATTTATCAATATCCTTAGTCTCTATATCAAAGAAAAACCACACTTCATCAATAACTTCCTTATAATCCCTATATGAAGGATCTTTGTCAAATCTACTTTTTGCCCTGTCAAACAATCCTGTTTCCTTTGGATAATCAATTACAGCTACATCTTCAAATTGTCTTTTCAGAAATTCTGTATATGCCTGCTCACTTTCACCTTCACAAAATACCTTGATAATAAACTTTCCGAGACCCCTAATGCCTGTTTTCTTTCTCGCCATTATACAACCTCTTCGATCTCAATATCCGGAGTAGCTCCATATTTTCCAACCAAATATCCTTTTCGTATATTATCTGCGGTCTTTGTATTAAAATCAGTTACACTATAAAGCTCGGAAGATCCGTCCGTTCTTTTTTTATCAACAAAATAAATTTGATCTTTTCTCATAATTTCCAAATTCATAAGTTCCGTATTATGGGTGGTAAATATAATCTGAGCACCATTTATATTACTTTTCTTACTTTGAAACTTAGCGACAATAAAATTAACAAGTCTAGGATGTAATTCTCTCTCCAATTCATCAACCAATAAAACACCACCTCTGTTAAGAACAGACTCTATCACCGGTGCTATCGACATAAGCCTTCTTGTACCGTCCGATTCATCCTCCAATTCCATATCATAAAATTGAATGTCTCCGGTTGCACTGATACCCTTGTGCTTAGCCTTTGCTTTAACCCGACTCATCTTCAGCTTACCCTCAGAATTATTTGATGTTTCTGATAAAATTTGAATAAATGATGTCAGTGCATTTTTTATTTTATCAGGTATATCATCGGAAAGCTTAAAATCATTCCCTACTTCTCTATCTTCCACCTCAAATTGTATATCCTCTATTCCAAAATCGGCTGTCTTGGCATAATCTGAAATAGCCTTAAGCATATTACCGTCATTGCAGTATTCCAGTAGTTGTCTAGGTATATCTGTATAATCTCTTGAGAAAAAAATGTTTTCTCTAAACCACTTCATTGCATTTATACATACTGTATCATTCATAGTACAGGCTACAGAAAAGAACAACTGATTTTCAGCTACCATTTCGCTTATCAGTTTTCTCTTTGCCTTATCTTCAGTAAAAGTAAATCTCTGCTCTTCTCTAACAAATATCTGTGCTTTTTGCCCTTTAGGTGCATGGAATAAAGACTCTTTTACTATTCTTTCTCTTGTTGCAGCAAATGAATACCAGTACTTTACACCATCCACAATATAATCAAATTCAAACTCTGTAGGTTCATTCATTGAATAATCATTAAGTGCAAATGGTACTACAGGCACTGTAGCTCTTTCATGTTGTATCCTTTGAGCATTTCTAATAAATTGAACCCCCAGCCAGAAAGCCCTTATAACATTACTCTTACCTCCACCGTTTTTGCCATAAATAGCCACACCCGGTAACAGTTTCTTATTACTATATTCAATCAAACATTTTTTCAAAGATGATAATCCTACTGCTTCCATAGAAAGAACTGCTTCATCTCTAAAAGATCTATAATTTTTAAATCGAAATTCTATCAACATATTTTGCACCTCCGATATTATTATATCTACATTTTAGAGTGAATTCAATTAAAATTATTGTATTTTTTAATTTTTTTATCTAAATTTCTTTGTTCATTCATCATCTTTGCAAAAAGAATTCCTAGACATTCATTTTCCAATCCGGCAATTTTCTATGGATTTTTCTTTTTTAAATCATATCGATTCCACTCACCGACCATAACAGCACCCTTCACATCATTATTTTTCTTATTTTTTTATCCCCATTCCAACTTCGTATGAACTTATATATCTGTTCATACTCTTCATAGCAATTTTCATTGCCCTTGCTGTTTCTTCTGTACTCTTTATTTTTTCTTTTAATTCCTTCTTTTCTATTTTGTCTGCAGTATCGGCTTTCAATCTAAGCTCCACTAAGCCCTTCTCTATATCTTGAATTGTCTGAACATATTTTTCATAAACAGTATTTGAATACTCAAGATCCTTTTCATCATTTAGAAATACCTCTCTTACAGATACCAGCAATTTAGCAGACTGCATGATAGTATTCTTCTTTCCCATTAGACTAACAGCACCGGCAGCACCACCGACTCCTGCACCCACACCTAATCCAAGGACTGCTCCTCCTCCAACAATTGCAATTGTTCCTCCTGCCATCCCAAAACCACCTGCAGCGATTGCTCCTCCTCCAAGATAAGCTAAACATGCACTTGTTAAGGCTGCACCACTCAAACCTGTGAAATTCGCTCCAACCAATGTCACCGCAATTGCAGGGGCAAATGCTCCTGCTGTAGCTACAGCAAGAATTGTAATACCCGAAGTAATCACAATAGAAGTAATTGCAGTTTTTAGAACATCATTCAACTCAAATATAACTTTGTCATAACACTTTCTTAGCCTATTCAAATATCCTGACAACCGATGTACTGCGGCAAATCTCTCCTCCAAATATTTATCTCCCTCTCCCTTTTTATATCCTGCTATTGGAGAGTTCAACTTACTATACTTCTTTGTAGGAACCTCATTTCCTTTTTTATCAGTTTCCGTACTCATAGGAAAGTAAGGTTCAAAAAGCATTGCTTCCAAAAGTACCAGTCTAAACCAAGGTTTTTTAGGATCATTATCCTTAATCTTCTCATCAAGTTCTTCCAATGTATACCAATTCAGCTCTGCATTTCCGGTATTCATAAAGCCCGAAAAACCTGCAGTCATATACGCTTTCCACTCTTCAATCCATTCCCTTTTAAGTTCTCGTATCTTTTCACCGCCTACCGGTACTTTCGTACACTCAATATCGTTAATAGTCTTATAGTATTCCATATTGTACAGTATTTCGGTTTGTTCTTCATTAAGGCCAAATTTATCGTATTCCATACCTTCACCTATTCTCTCATAAATTCTTTTATCAATATCTGCAAATACATTTCTATAAAATTTCTCATACATGTCTCTTATTTTTCGGAGATTACGTCGCTTCAATGCCCAAACCATCTCACCTTCCAAGGCAAGCGCAAACCTTCCGACACCGACATAATTAATTGATACCCAATACTTATTTGTAATGACAGCTTCCGATACATCTAATGCTGTAAATACACCTGTTGCTATTGTAAGCATTCTTGTCAATGTCGGCGAGTCAACCGGAAGTATATTTTTAATATCTATTTTCTTAAAATCATCAATACTTCTCACATTAATCTGTTTAATTTGCTGTGCCAGTTGTCTGATCATATAAAAAGTTCTAACTATACATTCATTGGCAATAACAGTAATAGCCTGTTTACCAAGTTCTACAGCAATACCCATTTCACCACGGAAATCCAGCTTTACTACACTATCCTTTATGATTTTACCCTTATCATCATGTTCTGCCAATAATGTTCCGTTAAACAACTTCGATAAAAGCTCAGACATTGACATATCATTCATCTTTAGGTTTTTAAAAAAAGGAAGTACCGATATCTCTTTTGCAATAGATAAAATAGGTCCCGGAATTCCCGTTCCACCACTTAAACCCACTGTACTGCTTGATCCCGCAATATCACTAATCAGGTGAAAAAACCATACCAATGTTCCATTAATTATTTTTGAGGAATTATTTTCTCCAATAAATATTCTACTTCTTTGAGGAACATCTACGATAATAAAGTTTCCCAAGACATCGGTTCCATAAGATTTACATGTAAACTGTGTTAATAATGAAAACACTAATCCCACGATATTAGGATGATGAGCAAAGTCTCTTAAATGATGTTGTAATCCCCCTCCAAAATCAGGTGTATTGCCATCTGCAGGAATAGGAAATTTATCTTCCAAAAATTTTACACAACTCTTTAGATCATCAGACTCACATCCCATCATCTTTGAAATCTTTTTTACAAGCTCATCTACATTTTTGCTTGATATTTCTCTTCCATGTGCAAGTGAAAATTCGCCTACGCAAAACATATCAATAATTCCACATACAATGCCGGATCCCAGTGCGACAAGACAGTCCCACTTATCAGCCTTACTTGAAAGCATTTCTATCTTTGAATCAAGATCAAAGATAATACTTTCTAATTCGTTTGCTTCTGTGTAAATCTCTTTTGGATCTGTTACCACTTCTATTTCAATATTTTCAAGCTCAATAATATTATTTACTTCCGCATACTTTCCAGCACCCATCTAAACTCCTCTTCCAGCGCATCCCAGTCGGTGTTCCTGTCATCCTCCATTGTTTCCAAGGTTGACTTATAATATTCCAATTTCTTTTCTATATAATTATTTATCGCTTCAACCCTTGGGCCTTTTTCGGATTCAGACATTTTCACCTTCTTTGCAAGTAAATCCTCTACCGCTGCCTTCATATTATCCTCAAGAACGGTATTAACCAACTCATCAAAAAGTACCGGCGGTGGGCATTTCTTTTCTTCGATCCATTTGCAGGCAAGAATAGGTCTCAGCACGTAAAAATACTTTTTATAATTTACCATATCATCACATAGATAATCGCAGTAGTTCTTTTTTGCTGTACCGTGGTAATGATAAAGTGCCGATTTACATGCAAAGTATTTGCATGCCGTTCTCTCGTAAAGCTCCTTCCACTCATCCGTTGTATAATACACAATAGGAGAATTGCTCCACTCAAATAATGTGGCATTGGACTTATGAAAATGCTTCAACGCCTTCTTTAAATCCCATCCGTTGATATCAAGTACCTCGTTTAATTCCCAATCAATAAAGTCCTTGTTCTCACAAAGGGATAAATAAAAGTTTTTATTACGAACATAGATAAATCTCACATCATAATCGCTGTCAGGCGAGGCAAAGCCCCAAGCTCTACTGCCCGATTCAATAGCGTGTAGCACTTTTATATTCTCTTTTTCTTCTATTTCTCTGATTTTAGAAAGAATCAGTTCTTCTATATTCTCTTTATAATTATCATATCTCATCACGAATCACCCTTTCATTTATTGTCATAACCAATTCCTGCACACTTTTAAAATCCGGTTCATCCGGTAATTGCGTATGCTTGGAAGCGTAATGCAGTTTCTTTTCATACTCTCTCATCATATCATAGAAGCTGTCCGAAAAAGTTCCCTCATCTGTTTGATATTTTCCAAAGCGGATATCCATCAACAATTCATGTTCTTTTTCTCTGTATGTATTGATTTCTCCCTTTTCCAGTATATCAATGGCCATCATAAATAATCTCATAAGATGCATGGCGTGCTTATTTAAATGAAGATCATCTTTCTTTTTATTTCTCTTGCCTATTTTATCATAGTCTTTTACAACATTTGACATTGTATTCCACATACTTACATAATCTCTTAGCGGATAGTGACTCAACTTGGCATTGACAAATATCTCAGTTTCAAGCTCCGGATTAACCGCCTTATCTATAAAAATTTCCAGACTTCCGTTTTCAAAGTTCTTATAACTTGAGTTAAAACTGTACATTGCATTCTTTACAGAATTAAAAATATGCTGTTCCCTTTCACTTTGTGGAAATGTGTCTCTGGCAAGTGCATTCTGTAATCTTCTAAGTTGCGCATCCGCATAGCCCCCAAATGACTGAATAGCTCTTTTTGATAAAAACAATCTTTTATGATCAAGAAGCATCTTACCGATATCATTAAGATAAAGATAATTATCCGGTGCAAGTCCAAGCAACTCTATTGTATTCGGATTACAACTTAAAAGTAAATTCACCATTTTATTGAATGCATAGATAACGGTATCCGTATTATCATCCACATACTGTTCAAACTGTGTAAGTCCTATAAGATCCGATTTTTGATTAAGTGTAATTCCTCTTATATCTATATCGCTGCTTTCTATATTTGTCCCATATGCATAGCTTCCTGCAAGCCCAAGCAAAATCACATGCTTTCCAAGATGCTCATTTTTATTTATAAAATCATATTCGGGTTTATTTAAAATTGCTCTGTAGTCGGTCATAATACCTCTATTCCTTATCAAAAGCCATCAGAATCATTTAATTATA
This sequence comes from Lachnoanaerobaculum saburreum DSM 3986, assembly GCF_000185385.1. Taxonomy (GTDB): domain Bacteria; phylum Bacillota; class Clostridia; order Lachnospirales; family Lachnospiraceae; genus Lachnoanaerobaculum; species Lachnoanaerobaculum saburreum. The sequence goes on along the minus strand of NZ_GL622296.1, from coordinate 861,739 downwards.
AAATCAGATTTTACATTGAAAGCTTATCTACTTTAAAAATTATCTATTTGACTTTAAAATTCTTTGTACATATTAACAGTTAAAAAAAAAGAACCCGACGCATCAGGTTCTTCTAGGTGTAATCCAAAGATGTCCACCGCAATTCTTCATCCCATTATACTAGCTTTTTATAACATATGCAAGAGATTCATAATTTACTAATAAATTTTTTCAAAGCATTTTTTCAAAGCACTCATATTATTTCTGTGTTGTGTTCCGACTACTTGACTATATATATTTATAGGAAGTTCATTCCTCAAATATTCTGTCTGCTGTTGGTATGAAGTTAAAAACTGCTTACGGGTCTTCAACAGTTTGTTACATGCCATACTACATGTTTATTGAAAAATGCATGTTTTTAGCTTTTTGTATTGTAAGTAATTAAAAAAGTCAAAAATGAATAACCCATTTCTGACTTTCCTTAATGCTATATTGATTTTACACACACCTATTTTTTCAGACATAGTGCCCTTCTACAGAGCATCTAATAAGAAAGCAAACCTTTCAGTACCGTAGCACATCCGTCAATTACAGGAGTCGAACTATCTAACATAATATTATAATTATTGTAATCATTCCATTTTCGTGCAATATTGGCATAGTAACACCCAGCTCTTCTCTTATCGAACCGTTTTCGAACGCATTCCACCACCTCTAATTCTTACTTTCTTATACCCCTATACAATAATCACATGCTTTACTTGTACTAATCTTGCCGTCTTCTTTTATCTATCTCCAACGCTACCTTGGCAGCTACATAAAAATCATCTTTCCGGAGAATATTTCTTTTATCCAATTCATAAAACAACCTCTCATATCCAAAATAATTTCTCGGTATTTTTAATATTCTCTTTCCTCCTGAATAGATTTCACATGGATATTCAGAGGCTTCACCTATAATCTTTGCATTGCTTATCTCACTCCATAAATACTCACTTCTTTTAAACGGAAACTGATTTATTAATATCTTTTTATCACTTACTTCTATTTTTGTAAATAAAACAAATACTAAAAAATATATTCCGAGACTTGAACTTAATAATAGCAACGGCAACACACCCGCCCACTTCGTCTCCAGAATTTCTGATGGGCCTACTTTACATAAAACCCAAATCATCATAAAAGTAATGTATATATACAAAAATATTGCAATCAGATATTTTTTACCCGGTCTTATCACTATTTTACTATCCTTCGTTTTCATCTTCCGCCCCCTTCATTAAACGCTTTTTAGCAGTAAAATCCACATACTTTCAGTTTTATTCGGCCACCCGGCTCAAAGCTAAAGCTTAATTGTATAAATCCGCCAACATACTTTATAGCATTGACCTCTTTATTACAACAACCGACAAGGCTATATAATGTAAATTATATTTTAATAATACTGCCTTGATACTTATATTTTATCAAATCTTTTATTAATATTCATCACGATTTTGCTGAAAATTATCAGCTTTATTGAACAAAGTGATTTTTTAATAAACTGCAATATAATTTTAAATTATCTTCTTAAAACTCTATGTGTACTGCATATCTTCTCTTGCATACATATACTTACACAATCTCAAAATATGCCGATTCTCCTCTTTCACATTCATTAACATAAAAAATTTAAAACAAAAATTTGAAAAAATCCATACCGGCTTATTCCGTTACTTAAAAGCTGCCGCCTTGCAATCCATCTTACAAAGCAGCAGCCTTTCATCATTTTTTCTTATCTTCCTGTTTTTTTCTTTCTACAAATCTTCCCATATAATAAGCTATTATTCCGACACCTATACCTGCCTGTACACAAAAAAGCAGACTTTCAACTTCTCCCGGAAGTTCCTTTCCTAAGAAGGTTTCTATAACCGGATTAAACTACGGCTCATATTCTCCGCCCTATATTTCTGAAACCACTTCACTTCCGGCATCATCAGAACCGCCAAATTCGGCATTCTTAAGCATAAATAAAGGCACTATTGCCATCAGTACAACTATTACAAGTAAGCTTATAACAAGTTTTTTATTCTTTGATATTATTTAACGCCTCCTCTTTATTTATAAAATCATATTCAGGTTTATTTAGAATATTTTTATAGTCAGTCACTATGCTCCTCCTCTAATAATATCTATTTTATATACTACTATTTTCTAAGTTCAAATTTTCATATACATTATTTATCAATAATTGTATACATCTATACACCATTATTTTTTCAATCTTTGCTACATAAAACTTTTCCCTCTAAGCTAAAATATAAATCTTGTAATTTGGTATTATCGGGTACATATAATTGATGCCTTGGATTGCCTTTCACAGTAAGCTTGCCGCGGCATACCCACTTCCTATCAGGAGCAATAGCTAAAATTTCCTTTAAGCAGTCTTTCAAATATTTTCTTTTCTCTATGGCATTCCCCCAAGAAGCCAAGGTTAAAGCATTAGGGTATATATTAAAAACACTTCTTATAGCTTTATAATTTTTTATATTCAAATCATTATCAGCTTTTGTATGCATATCATTAGGATTTGTCGCCCTTTGCGGGTAAAGATTTAGCATTATCCAACCGTCGCAATCATTTTCCGATGCAATCTTTTTTATTTTTAAGATAGTCGGATCATCTTTCTTATCATTGGCTGTACTTGGATTTATTCCAAAGCATATAATAGGATTTACTCCTGACTGCCCCAAAATAAATCTTACTTTATCATCACCACAATACAAAACTTCGCCATTAGCCTTTCCTTTTATATAGCTTTCAAATGAGTCTTTTTTAGTTCCATTTTTATTATCATTCATTCTATGCTATTCTCCTATCTATTTTTATTATACTTTAACCCCATTCCCACTACCTTCTAAAAAGATCTCTAAGCTTTAACTTATCAAATGCCAATATTCCTCTGGCTTCCAGGTACAAATCATCTTCCTCAATAATTTTTCTTTTGCTTAGCTCATTTAATAGCTTTTCATAGCCTATATATGCCCTTGGTACTTTTGCTATTCTTTTTTCTACTGTATATATCACACATGGGTAAGCCAATGCCTCATTTATAATCTTTGCAGTAGTTATATCAAACCAAAAATACTCCTTTCTCTTTAGAGGAAACCTTGTTATTTCTATTTTTTCATTGTCAATTTTTATCTTGGTAAGCAACACACATAATCCCGATACCAATCCGACAGTCAAAAAAACTAATAGCAATATCCACCTTGCCATCTTGTCCATCTCCGGATTATCTGACGGTAAAGCCTTGCCTAATCCCCAAAAAAATGTAACTCCTACACCTATAATCATAAAACTGAAAAACAAATACACTAGCCCCGGCCTTATTATTATTACATCATGCTTTGATTTCATTTTACCTCCCTCCACCGGATTCTCACCGGTTTCATATATATTTTTTATTTATCTCTTACTTTAATATCTATTTTAAAGCATTGTAAGCTGCAAAGCAAAGGCATTTATCTTTATGATTATGCCATTATATAATATATGCATTTTTTACATTTATTTTTATGTACAATAACAATTGCTTATGCTCTAAAATTTTGCTACAATCACAATATCAGTTCTTTATATGTTCGTTGTTTTATTACATATACTTTCTATCAGTATATTCTAAACTTCACCGGAACATGTATTCCCGGAAAGTTTTTTGTTATATGGAAAGGAGAGATGTACAAAAAATATTACCAAAAAAATAAAAGTTATTCATAGATATATTTTTAAGTCTTATAGCTGAAACTAATTATTTTAAAGTTCTACAAATACTGTAATATAAAGGAGTGCTACTATATGTTCAAATATATGACAGATGACGATTTTGAAAGAAATAGAAAATACAGATTTAATGCCGGCATTATACAAGATAAAAAGGAATATTCCCATACTGTTATAAACAGGCTCTACGAAATATTGCTTAACGAGGGTCATCTGGAAAAGTTTAGGAAAGCCGTAGGAGACGAAAAATATAGAAACAGACTGTTATATGAGTACCGTCTCATAATAGATTAAGTCTAAGTGCAATTTATATTTCTGTTTAAATTAACAATTTTACTGGCTGCCGGGATTCTCTAGATTCCGGCAGTATTTATTTGTGAATATCAACCTATGTAAACACAAAAACTTATCTATGCAATTTCATAATATATTTAAGATTTGGAGTCTCTATAATTTCATTGATTTTAAATCCAAGTCCCATATAGACCTTCTTTGCATTCTTATTAGAATCAAACACTGTTAAAGATATACTGTTTATATTTTTTTCCTCAAAAATCAATTTTATAAAAGTTTTAAGAGCTTCTTTTCCATATCCTCTCCCCTGTTTACTCGGGTCTATTATAAATCTCCCAATATGTACATTGTCTTTTTCCATTCTTATTTGTTGAATCATACCTAAGAATATTTCACCGTCAAAGATAGAAAATACATTTTCCATATCTTTTAATTTTTCATAATCCAAAGGATATGAAATACGACTGCCCATCCACTGTTCTTGAAATTCTTTTCCTCTTTCATTTGACCATCTGCATAAAATGTATGAACTGTCTTCACTTAATCCTTTTTTTATTTCAATATTCATATCTTAATCCTCATATTTGATGTAGTGCTGTACATCCGACTAAATTTTATATTAAACTACATTTTATATTCTTCTTATTTCAGTTACTTAATTTAAAGCCTTATCTTTATGTGATGTGAAAGTCTTCTTGCACATCCATGCGATAAAGATAATTGTCGCAACAAGTGCAGATAACTGTGTAATATCAATTTTTTCATTAATTTCACGACAATAACTTGGATTATCGGGGTTATAAGCAACTGTAATGATATCACCCCGTTCAAGAGTGGAATATCTGTTATATGTCATCCAACTGTTTACCTTCTCTCCTAAAACCGAATATTCAACATGAACGCTGCTTCCATATTTTGTATCCTGCCCATCACTTCTTCGTTCATAATTGCGCACTTCAAGAACATTTGCCTCTGCCCTCGGATAAGAGTAATAAGCGGACATCTTAAATATATTCATAAAAACGGCAAATACAATCAATATAATAGAAATAATTACTATCATGACCCAAACAGCTTTCGCAATATTTTTTTTCATAATCCTTACCCCTTTCTCTTATTCATTATAATCGTTTAAACAACTTTTTTCTATATAACAATTTCTACAATTTATAGTTTTTTGATAATTTACGCTTGACAACAAAAGTAGACGGTGTATACTAATGTATGTAGACAGTGTATACTTTTGTTAGGAGATCAAATGAAACGCAATACCATACAGTTAAAAGAGAACCTGATTCAAGCAGGAATTGATGAGATCAGACAACATGGGATTGATATGCTCTCACTTAGAACTATAGCTAAATCCTGTGGAGTCACACATGGAACTCCTTATCGTCATTTTGAAAGTAAAGAAAGCTATCTTAAAGTTGTTTTAAGTCGTCTTTCCGTTTTTCTTAGTGACGAAATAAACAAAGGAATTGAGTTGGAAACATCAGCCGCAGAACAGTTGATTCAAATAGGATTTAATCTGATAGAATTTGCTAAAAATTACCCCTACTATTTTGAAGCACTTTTTATTAAATTTCCCTTCAAGTATATGGAAGTTACTGAAGAAACTATCTCACCTGACTCAGACTTACCCGGATTTAATACATTTAAGTATATTGTATTGAAACTGCGTAAGGAAGAAAACTTCAATAACAGTGAAGCTGAATCCCTGCTTCATTTTTGGAGTTTTATCTCAGGTCTTGCTATAATATCCAACTCTCCTATAGGAACGGATCTTGATAATGAAACTGTATTAACTACTATCAGGCATATGCTTGATATATATATTAAAGGAGAAAAACTATGAATGTATTGATTATTTATGCTCATCCCAACCATGAAAGTTTTAATTACGCAATACTTAGGCAGGTTCAAAATGCTGTTTCAAAGGCACACAGTGTTACAACTTTAGACTTATATGAACAGGGATTTGATCCTATATTAAGATTTGATGAACAGCATAAAAGAAGTGATCTTGCAAAAAATCCTGAAACGGAAAAATATCGTGATTTAATTTCAAAAGCCGATCACATTATCTTTATCTTTCCTATATGGTGGAGCGGTATGCCGGCTATATTAAAAGGATTTATAGACCGTGTATTTACAGCAGGCTTTGCATACTCTTACAAAAAGACCGGTCTTAAAGGACATCTGCTTGGAAAATCCGCATGGATTATCACGACTCACAATACTCCTTCCTTTGTAGTACCATTTGCCGAGGATTATGGTAAAGTTTTGAAAAATCAGATTTTAAAACCCTGTGGTATCTCACCTGTTAAATTAACCGGATTGACACCGGTTGAAAAGATATCCGATGAAAAGCGAAGAGAATTTTTAGATAAAATTTCTAAAACAGCATCAGGTATATAGAACATTGCATACTCTTTAACCTGCTGTTTCTTCAATAATATATTTATATAAAGTATAGCAAACGACATAGAAAATTGCCGTTTACTATACTTTACATCACTATATACTTGTTTACCCGTTTTTACTCAATTTATCTTTATATAAAATATTCTATAGTCTTTTCAGGTGTCTTTTCTGTTTTCTCATTATATAGTATCACCGCTTCCCTGTCCTCAAATCTTCCAAGAGCATACAATACATTATCTTCTCTGTTAAAATACCCGAAAGGTACTATTCTGTTATAATTTAGAGGTTTATCAAGTACCAGTTCTATATCACCCTCAGGGATAAACTGTGACCAATGTTCATCAGTGAACTCATCCTCATAATATGGATCAAACATATATATATTCTTTTCATCTACACCTGTCAGCAACGCATAATGCGGCACATCATAAAAAAGCCTTACCACCACTGCACCGCCTCTTTTGAGTGCATCATTTATATGGCCGGTTTCACCTATAAAGACTTGCTCACCTGTAATATATTCACTTATAACATTGAGTTGTTTTATCTGTCTGAATCTGTTGAGCCAATTACTTAAAAACATCATTGCCATCGGAGAAGTTCCGCTCATGCCCGGATGTCCTTCATTGCTATAACAGTCTAATGTATAAAGCATAATATTTCTAATAACCTCCGGCGGAATATCCTCTCTCTCAAATAGAAAGCTCAGTGCATTCAACATTGATGTAGGACCGCAGTCATATTCAGATATTTGATAATGTAATGGATTTTTCATTCTACATCCTTCTTTCTATCTGCATAATAAAATAAAGCTTCTCAATATTACAAGCAAATCAATATTTTCCTCTTACAAGCTTTTATGCATTAACGCCTATTATACAAGTTCATTTATAAATATTCCACCGATTTTTTTAATGGAATCCAGAGAATCCTTTGCAATGCTTTTATCGGCAAAATTAACAATATTATATTTTACATCCCCGGCATAGCCAAAAATCCAAGCTGTAAAATCCGCTATAGCAAACTCAACAAAAGCACTGCCTTCTGTATTCACTATTTTACCGATCTTAGCAAAATCCTTGCCCATTTCTATTCTAAAAAAGGCATTCTGTGACTCAATAATATTATCATTTATCTTTACAATGATGTCTATATTCTTACCGGCTCTAAAGTTTGACAAAAGCTCGGCAACATCTGTGATTCTTACCATTATATTCTCTTTGCCATATTCTCTTGTTGCAATATCGGATGAAACTATTCTCTCCTTAAGTTCCACCTTTTCAATTCCCCAAAAAGACTCATAAGCAACTATATCATCACCGTCAAGATAGATATTTATAAATCCGTTCTCAGAAGCAATCTCCTTTAGTTCTCTCTCAAAGTATCGAATATCTCTATAAGTATACACATCATTGCTCTTTGAAACCTCAGTATTTATAAAGTCTAAAATCTTTTCGGCCGCTCCGATATCCAATTTCACACCGCTTATTACAGACTTTTTGTAATCGGATAAATCCACATTGTACTCATTTTTTCTTGCAACAAATGAAAAATCAAACGGCAGATAATAATCTTTATTTGCCGGTATCAGATAGGTAAACGGAACCTTAATCTCATTCATATCAATAAGAGTCTTATTAAGAAGTCTTCTCATATACCCCTGTCTCTTATATTCCTTCTTTGTAGCAACCGCCACTATATAATCCAAACAATATTTCTTGTTAAAAACGGATATAGTGTAAGGATTCAGCATAATCATAGACCTTACACTCTCTTCTATATCAGCTAAAATCCTGTTATCCTTTATTTTTTCACTATAATAATACTTTACAAATCCGGCTGAATCTTCAAAAAAAGCCTCCTGATACAGAGGCTTTGTAAGTATTTTTTCTTCCTGTTCCAAATATCTTATCATATATTACCTTTTTTGCTCAACATAATACTTTCTGGCATAGCCCACCGGATAATAGCTTTGCTTTGCATGGCGAAGTCCCTCAAGTCCAAGGTCATCCTCACGATTGACAAGGCTCACATTAGGAAACTCATGCTCTAAAAACTCCTTGTTGATAGCCTGATACAGACCGTTTATCTCCGGATTTGCTTTCTCAATATGTATTATAGCCATATCTTCAAGCTTATTATAACTTCCTATGGAAAATGCCTCCATCTCACCGTCAATATATATTGCACCCATTCTGATATTTAACTTGGTGCAGTGCAGCAATATATCATGTATTCCCTCTACCTCCGGGTCAAGATGCTTTTCCACCTCTTCCCCCTTTTTTTCTCTCCACTTATCTAAGAACTTGAAAACATCATCTCTATCTGTAGGATTGCATCCAAGTACTCTGTACTCATATCTGTCACCATAGGTCTTTAGAAAATTATTGTAATGATTTTTCTTCTTGTGAAGCTTCTTTCCTGAAAGATTCCTCAGCTTGTCTCCCTCATAGAGATAGTCTTTAGCATTTTCCTCCTGCCTTACTATGAATTTATCCTCCGGTAAATTCAATACTTTTATTCCTTCCTCGTCTGCCAAATGTATCTTTAAAGGCAAGTCAAGCTCTTTATTAAAATACTCCACCATCAAATTGAAACAGTACTCAAGATCCTCCTCCTTACAAAGCGGCATAGCTGCAAACGGTCTGTCCTCATCTCCCATAAGCCAAAGAAGTCCAACCTCCTTACCGTCTCTAATTGCGATAGCTGCTCGCACATTATAATAATCTTTCCATATAAAACTCTCAAGCTCTACACTGTCACAGGTTTTATTAGGCCTGAGTCCATAAAACCCCGCATACCTTTGTATGTCATCCGCTACTAATTGTTTAAAATTTAATTTTTTATATTCCATAGTTCAATTATATTTATTTTTCCACTTTTGTCAAATGAAAATATTGTATTTACTTTTATTCTAAAATAAGTCAAAATAACATTGATGACAATCATTATTAATAAGGAGTATTTATGAATGAATTAGAAAATCTTCGATGTCGGATTGATGCAATAGACAAAGAATTGATTGCTGTTTTTGAAAAAAGAATGGCTACAGTTCATGATATCGCAAAGTACAAAATAGCAAATAATCTTCCTATATTAAATCAGGGCAGAGAGGACGCTATAATATCAAAGGTAAGTGAGTCGATAAAAAATAAAGAATATACCGACAGTGCCATAGACTTTATAAAAGACATTATGAAAATCAGCAAAAAATATCAGGAGAAACTCATCTTGGAACAAAAATAATTATAGAATTAAAGGGTCATAGGTTTAAAATGCCATGACCCTTCTTTTGAAATTTATAAAGTAAAAAATGTCCCGTTATTTTCTATTTATCTTTCTAATATCCTTTGTGGCAATGATGTCTACACCTGTACCGGCTACATCTTTTATCAAAACATCTCCAATGCTTACAGGTGCTGTTGTCTTCACACCCTTTAATGCTCTCATCACATCCATAACTCTATCCTTTTTCACATCGGTAGAGGTTTTACAAGACACCTGTGCAATATCTCCACCGCTTACTTTAATTGTACTTGTCACAGTTCTTACAGGATCTGTCACTTCCTTTTTTGCATAAGTATCCCCTCTTTTGCAAGTATTCCCGCTTACACTTACTACCTTATTATTTTCTACATGAACACTCATCAGACAACCCATTGGACATCTTATGCATGTCAATGTCTTTACTTCCATATCAATTTTCCTCCAATGTAACCAAAACGGAACTTGCACCAGCCACATCGGATTTTTTTATATTCAATGTCTCCATCTCTCCGGGAGCCAGAATCTGACGCTTCTTATGTATTACTCTTCTATCATCAACATATATACTTTCATACATATCTTTATAGATATTCGCAACTCTAAAGCGTATCACCACTTTATCATCCATATCCTCCGGATTTATAAACTGTGGTACAGTGTAGCGCACTCCATTTGAAGTTTTTATTTTGATATCAAATGCACCGACATTCTTTGATGTCTTTAAATACTTTACAGCATGCTTTCCTGCCGCCTTTGCTTCCTCACATACAAAGTCCACCAAATCATGTACATGTAAAACATTTCCACATGCAAAGATACCGGGAATGGAAGTCTCAAATGAATCATTTACCACAGGACCGTTTGTAATATTACTTAGAGTTATACCGGTTGACTTACTGATTTCGTTCTCCGGAATAAGGCCTACCGAGAGCAAAAGAGTATCACAACTGTAATGTTCTTCACTTCCTGCAATGGGCAACAGATTTTCATCCACTTTTGCAAGTACAACACCCTCAACTCTTTCCTTGCCCTCTATCTTTACTACAGTATGACTAAGTTTTAGCGGTATGTTAAAATCATCAAGACACTGCACTATATTTCTCTTAAGTCCCCCTGAATATGGCATAATCTCCGCAACAACATTCACTTTGGCACCTTCAAGAGTCATTCTTCTTGCCATTATCAGTCCGATATCTCCTGAGCCAAGTATTACCACCTCTCTACCAGGCATAAAGCCGTCCATGTTCACAAGTCTTTGTGCCGTTCCTGCCGAATATATACCTGCCGGTCGTAATCCCGGTATATTTAAGGCTCCTCTCGGTCTTTCTCTACATCCCATAGCCAAGATAATTGCTCCTGCCTTTATCTGCACAAAACCTTCAGTGCTGTTCATATAACTGACAATCTTATCTGTAGATATATCCGTTACCGTAGTATTTAACTTATATTCTATACTAAGTTCTTCCGCTCTGTCTATAAATCTCTTTGCATACTCAGGACCTGTCAATTCCTCTTTGAATGTGTGCAAGCCGAATCCATTGTGTATACACTGATTCAAAATACCTCCAAGTTGATTTTCTCTCTCAAGTATCAGTACAGAGTCAATACCTTTTTCTTTTACACAGATGCATGCCGCCAAACCTGCCGGTCCTCCTCCGATTACTACCACATCATATTCCCTCATATTGTCTCCTATAAACTGTCCTTAATTGCTTCCACAATCAATGTAGACTTCCCACCGCATTTGCTTATCTTAGATTGTGGCAAATTTAACTCTCTTGAAAGTATTTCAATGCTTCTCGGTGTGCAAAAGCCTGCCTGACATCTGCCTGCTCCCGCCCTTGTCCTCCTCTTTATTCCGTCCAAAGTCTTTGCTCCGAGAGGTCGTCTTATAGCATCTATTATCTCACCCTCGCTTACCGTCTCACAGCGACATACTATATTTCCATATGCAGGATATTCCTTTATCAGCTTATTTCTTTCCTCAATACTAAGATTATCAGGGTTTAAAACACCCTTTCTGATACCGATAAAGTTTTCATTTTCTTTCGGCTTTAAAATACCTTTTACAATATTTGCCACCCGAACTCCTATAGCAGGTGAGCTTGTAAGACCCGGTGACTCTATTCCTGCACAGTCTATAAATCCGGGAGCATCCTCTACCTCTTCCACAATAAAGTCACCGGCATCCTCATGTGCCCTAAGTCCTGCAAAAGAAGTAATTACCTGCTTTATAGGTATATTTTTCACATTTATATTTGCTTTTTTTATAAGTTCTTTAATCTCTTTGGCAGTGGTAGCCGTATCTTCCTTATCTGCTATATCAGTAGCGGTAGGCCCTACAAGCAAATTGCCGTCTACAGTAGGAGTTACCAAAACTCCCTTTCCATAGACCTCATCCGGCAATGAAAAACATGTAGACTTTACATGATTTCCCACTGATTTATCCAAAAGACAGTAAACACCTCTTCTTGGTGTAATATGTATCTTTTTAGAACTTACCATATTGTGGAAAACATCCGCATACACTCCGGCAGCATTTATCACCAACTTTGACTTTAAAATACCCATAGAAGTTTCAAGCTCATAAAAGCTGTCACCTTTATTTATCTTTTTCACTTCACAATCAAAGATAAATTCTACTCCGTTAGATGCCGCATTTTCCGCCATCCCTATATTCAAATCAAAAGGACATATGATACCTCCACTTGGTGCATACAGTGCAGCCACTGCCTTCTCACTGATATTTTGCTCCATTTTATTAAGTTCATCTTTGTATACAATCCTAAGACCGTTAACACCATTGGCAATTCCGCGATTTTTAAGTTCTTCCAATTTTTCAATATCATTTTCACTATAACAAGCTACTAAAGAACCGTTTCTTTGAAACTTTATATCAAGTTCCTTACAAAGCTTATCCATCATCGCATTACCAATAACATTGAGCTTCGCCATCAAAGAATCTGTCTTAGCATCAAACCCTGCATGAACTATGGCACTGTTTGCTTTAGAAGTGCCACAGCATACGTCCTCCCTGCTTTCAACAACAAGTATATCCAATTTATATCTGCTAAGTTCTCTTGCACAGGCCGTTCCGGATACACCTGCCCCTATAATAATGATATCTCTCATTCTACTCTTCCTTTGCCCAGCCAAAGGCATACTTTACCGCTTTTTTCCACATTCTTATCTTCTCTTCTCTAATCTCATCCGACAGATTAGGTGTAAATGTTCTGTCAATACTCCTGCTTTTCTTTATATCATCAATACCGTTCCAAAATCCTACAGCAAGCCCTGCAAGATAAGCCACTCCGATTGCAGTGGTTTCCACACATTTCGGTCTTTCTACAGGAACATTGCAAAGATCTGCCTGTGTCTGCATAAGGAAATTATTTACACTGGCACCTCCATCCACATTTAAAACCTTCAGTACAATATTGGAATCCTTCTCCATTACATCAAGTACATCTCTAACTTGATAAGCCATTGATTCCAGTGTCGCCCTGATAATATGATACTTGTTCACCCCTCTGGTGATGCCTACAATAGTACCTCTGGCATATTGATCCCAGTATGGCGCACCAAGTCCTGTAAATGCAGGTACCACATAACAACCATGAGTGTCATTTACCTTCATAGCCATATATTCGGAGTCGGCAGAAGAATCAATCATACGCATCTCATCTCTTAACCACTGTATTGAAGCACCCGCTACAAAAACCGAACCCTCAAGTGCATAGTTTATCCTTCCTTTAAGTCCCCATGCAATAGTAGTCACCAGTCCGTTGTCTGACTTCACAGGTGTTTCTCCTGTATTCATAAGCAAAAAGCAACCTGTGCCATATGTACTTTTAGCCTCACCTCTTTCAAAGCATGTCTGTCCGAAAAGTGCCGCCTGTTGATCTCCCGCCACACCTGCAATAGGGATACTTTGTCCAAAAAATGCAGGATCCGACTCACCACAGACATATGATGATTCATTGACCTTCGGCAACATAGACTTAGGTATATCAAGAAGCTTTAATATATCATCATCCCATGTAAGCGTATGTATATTAAAAAGCATTGTTCTTGAAGCATTGGAATAATCAGTCACATGTACTCTTCCACCTGTAAGCTTCCAAATAAGCCAAGTATCCACTGTACCAAAAAGAAGTTTACCCTCTTTAGCCTTTTGTCTTGCTCCGTCCACATTGTCAAGTATCCACTTTATCTTTGTTCCCGAAAAGTATGCATCCAATAAAAGGCCTGTCTTTTGCCTAATCATATCAGTATATCCCTGATTTTTCAGCTCATTACAATAGTCTGCCGTTCGCCTGCATTGCCAGACTATAGCCCTATATACCGGATTGCCTGTTTCCTTGTCCCAAACTATAGTAGTTTCTCTCTGGTTTGTAATACCTATAGCCGCAATATCGGAGGCATTTATACCAAGCTTTGCCATAGCTTCCACCGCCACACTCAGCTGTGTAGACCATATCGCATCAGCATTGTGTTCTACCCAACCGGGCTTTGGATAATGCTGTGTAAATTCCTTTTGTGCCACCTCACATATCCCACCGGCATAATTGAATATGATACATCTGCTGCTTGTAGTGCCTGCATCAAAAGCCATAATATATTTTGACATAAATGTCTCCCTTCTTAATTATTTTTTTATCTTTAATCTTTCTTATGCAACGGTTCTCTTCCACTAAAATCTTTTACAATACTACCTATACCAAGATAATATCCTACCTCCAACACTTCATAAATTTTTTCTTCCATATTACAAAGTTCATCTATCCTCTCACCGAAATTTTCCAATGTCAGTTGCTTATTTTCATCATATCCTACATCATTTGCAAATTCTTCAAAATAACCGCCCTTTGAAAAATTTGTATTAAAATTTTTTATAGCTTCTATTGTATCTATATAGTGACTGTCAGGAGATGCAACCGTATTGTATATATCAAAGTAACTATACACCGGAAGTACAGGATACAATCCATAGCTTAACCCCTCAAGTGTATGTATATCTGAATCATATACAAGCACATAGGTGCCACAAAGCCTGAAAATTTCAGATATAATTTTTAAACTAACTAACTTATCCTTTCCCATGTAAGTTGCAGGACTTTTTAATGATATATAATTTATAGTATCAAAATAATCCAAATCTCTAATTGATACATTCTTTATTATCATATTCAGATTCTTATATCTTCCATATATACTTATATGTCCAAAATCTATAAATGATCTGTATTTCTTGTAGGATAATACAATATCATAATTTTCTTTTATAGTTGCCCTGACAATATATTTCTTATTATCTTTCCCCGGATATGATTTTGCCGATAAAAGATCCTCATCAAAATATGATAAACTTGAGAATGCCTGAAAGAGTTGTATCATACGATGATAGTATACTGTTTCGACGGCGCTTTCATCCCCATCTTTTGCTTTGGGCATCACAATTGCACGATCAATTGTATATTTGCTTAAAGTTTCAAATGCTTCAATAATTCTTTCAAGCTTCCAGTTCTTTTTATAGAGCTTATTTCCTATGTCAATATATCTTTTATATCCAAGGAATCCATAGTCTCTGTCATAGCAGTGTTCAAGGACATTATTAAGCAATTCCATATCGTTATCAAGGCTTTCTATTAGGCAACCGTCCACTATCAGGTACTCCATCATAGTCTTTTTATCATCCACTACATCTTTGGACATGATATCATCTACTATAGCCTTTGCTCCCCCTTCATTATATATACTCTTAAGTTCCTTCAGTCTTGTATCACACTCACTGTCATCCTTTGCATAATAACTTGCCACCGCCCAGATATCTTTTACGTCACAATCTGTCGGTATATCCACCAAATACTTAAGCTCATCTATACTGTGATAACCTGTTTCATCCTTATTATATCTCTTTCCTTTCCATATGATTTGTTTTGCAGTTGCATTATAATTGGAAGTATATATTTCATACACACCGGTCAATATATTGACTACGCATACAATCAGTATAAATCTCAGTAACCAATATATCCGTTTTTTGTACTCTAAATTCATCTATCCCCTTCCCCGGTAAAAGCTAATCTATAAATACCATTGCTTTCGGACATTCCTTCTTCACACTATCATCTGCATTTAGATGATATAGCTGTACTCTTCTCAGCTTATTAAAATCCCTTACCTTATTTAGATTGTCAAGGATATGTTCCTCATTATACATGCCGATATCTTCTTCATTATCACCCATATATGTCAAGATAATTGTCTCAACATTCTTGAAATATTCAAGGTCACTTATATCCTTAACATGATAGTCCTTAAAATTGATTGACAAAAAATTCATTTTCTTTAAGTCCTTTTTCCAAATGATGCCCTTGACAGGCTTTTCTCTTTTATGTGCCAAAGACATACGATTTTTCCCCATAGTATCTCTTACAGCTCTAAGAAACTCCGCATCCTTAAAAAAGGCTATTCTGCTTACTACAATCATACATATTATCACAAATATTCCTAAGTAAAATGATTCTGTATAATACATTCCACATCTCCTTTCCGTTAAACTTCATTACAGTTTTACCATATTGTTTGTGTATTAAAAGGACTCTATCTTTTCCTTATTGAATGATTATAATCATTAGTGCCCAAATGCATAGATATCATATCCATCTTTTTCTTTATCTACACCGTCTGTACTGAAATCCCCATAATCTATAGCAAATATAGAAATTCCAACATTATTTTCGTGAAAATCATCTACAGGTACTATTACCATAGCAATCTTTAAGCTTGGTCTATGTACTTCTCCCTCCTTAGGGTCTGCGAACTCTATGGTGGTATTAGCATATACCTCTCTATAGATTTTACCCATATCAGCTCTTGATTGATAATTGTTATCTTCATTAAGCTTATACCTTATTATGGAAGACGGCCATGTTTCATTTTCCCTAATAATTCTGTCTATCTTTTCATCAAAATGATCTATCTTACTCCTCGCATGTTTGGGAAACAGGCTTGCTAACAGCTCCCTATCATTAGTATTAAATGCTTCGACTATCTTTTCTATATACTTATTTA
>NZ_GL622296.1:842974-844374 GCF_000185385.1 Lachnoanaerobaculum saburreum DSM 3986 | reverse complement strand
GTTTTGTATATCAACAGAACTCCTATATCTTTTTTCATAGGAGTTCTAGGAGATCTACCTACTGCTCTCTGTACTCATAACCTCATCCGGCTGGACAAAGTCTGCCCAAAGCGGATTGTCTACCCAAAGATAATATCCTCTGTTGCTGTCATCCATAGTAATCTGCCAAATCTCAGGTGAATACATCATAGAGCTGATACCTATCTCATCAGGATCCTCATCATCCTTGGCAACAACCTGAAGGTACATAAAATCTATATTACCACCATCTGTCTTTACAACATAATAAGTCTCAATCCTTTTTATTCCCCTTTCTTTATCTTCTGTAACTACGGGAAAATTTCTGTCATACTTGACACTCGTTGACTTTCCCTTATACCTCTTTAGCAGTAATGCAATTTTAAAGTCAATATCTTCGATACTCTCTCTCGCATTCTTTGAAAACAGTGCCTTCAATTCATCAGCATTTTGATTATCCAACGCAGCAATCACTTTGTCTTTATATTCCTTTTCCTCAGGCGGCTGCTTATCATTTTTTGTAATCTCACTCTTTGCACTGTCCACTGTATTTTTGACACTTGAGCAGGCTGATATTAAAAGGGCTGATGCAATAATAAGAAATATTATTTTTTTCATACTTTTACATGCTCCTTACTTTGTATCTGATTCGAAAGATTGATATCATTATAATCAACAGCTTCCTTCGCAACCGCAATCTCATTTCCAAGATTATCTAACTCATTGTGTCCTGAATCTAACAATATTTTCAAATACCAACATATGTATTTAAAGCTGTCTCCACTTCTTCCAATCCAGTAGTCATCAACATCTGTCATAATATCCACAAGATCCTCTCTAACGTGATCTAACCCTTCTTCACACTTTTTATATTTATGGTATGAAGATTCCATCATATCTACGTTTGATTTGATTTCCATATATCTACCTCCCACTATTATATCCAAATGCATAAATATCATATCCATCTTTTTCTAAATCTAATTTATCACTTAAAAAATGTAAATTTAAACTATCTATGGCAAATTTTGATATTCCTACATTATTCTCATGAAAATCATCGACCGGTCTAATCAAGAAATAGATTTGTATTGGAAAATTGTACTCTCCACCATCATCTGCAAATTCTATAGTTGTTGACGCATACACCTTCTTTTGAAGTTTTCCTTTATCTGAGCTTGATTCATAGTCATTATCTTCATCCAGCTTATACCGTATAATTTTACCCGAAAACTTATTATTATTATAACCCCTAAATATATTATCTATCTTCTCGTCAAAATTGTCTATCTTACTCCTTGCATACTCCGGAAACAAGCTTACTAACAGCTCCCTATCATTAGTATTTAAAGCCTGTACTATCTTTTCGATATATTCATTCA
>NZ_GL622296.1:835293-842924 GCF_000185385.1 Lachnoanaerobaculum saburreum DSM 3986 | reverse complement strand
ATTTTGTATATCAACAGAACTCCTATGTCTTTTTTCATAGGAGTTCTAGGAGATCTACCTACTGCTCTCTGTACTCATAACCTCATCCGGATCTACATAGTCAGCCCAAAGCGGATTGTCTACCCAAAGATAATATCCTCTGTTGCTGTCATCCATGGTAATCTGCCAAATCTCAGGTGAAAACATCATAGAGCTGATACCTACCTCATCAGGGTTCTCATCATCTTTAGCTACTACTTGAAGGTACATAAATTTTATACCTAGTTCATCTGTTTTGACCACATAATAAGTCTCAATCCTCTTTATTCCTTTTTCTTTATCTTCTGTAACTACCGGATAGTTTCTATCATATTTAGCACTTATCAATTTTCCTTTGTATTTTTTCATCAGTAATGCAATTTTAAAGTCAAAATCATCTATGTTATCTCTTGCATTCTTTGAAAACAGTGATTTCAGTTTATCCACATCATGTCCTCCCAATGCAGAAAGTACCTTATCTCTATATTTTCTTTCTTCCGGTGGGCGATTATTACCCTTTATACTCACATAGGTCAATACTGCAAGTATCAATACCATCATGAGAAGCAATCTTTTTTTCATACTCTTATATTCTCCTTATTGTGTATCTGTCTTGAAAGATTATCATCATTGTCATATATAGATTCTTTCGCACCATCGATCTCATCTCTCAACCTACTAAACTCATCGCTTCCCGTATCTAATAAAAGTTTTAAATACCAACAAATATATTTAAAGCTATCCCCACTTCTTCCACTCCAATAATCATCAACATCTGTCATAATATCTACAAGTTCCTCTCTAATGTCATGCAATATATCCTTAAATCTGTCATAACTCTTTGTTGTTCTCGCCATGCCGGCAATATTGGATTTGATCTCCATATCTTACCTCCCATTATCAATGTCCAAACGCATATATATCATATCCATCTTTTTCTTTATCTACGTCTTTTGTGCTAAAATCTCCATAACCTATTGCAAATATAGCTATACCCACATTATTTTTATTGAAGTCATCTACCGGTATAATCTCCATAGCTATCTTATAGCAAGTCTTCTGTACCTCACCGTCCATCGGCTTTGCAAACTCTATAGTGGTATTAGCATATACTATCCTTTGTACCTTACCCATATCAGAGCTTGATTGAAGATTGTTATTCCTATTTAGCTTATACCTTATTATTGAAGATGGCCAAGTTTCATTTTTTCTGATAATTCTGTCTATCTTTTCATCAAAATGGTCTATCTTACTCCTTGCATGCTCCGGAAATAAACTTGCCAAAAGTTCTCTATCATTAGTGTTCAATGCTCTTACTATCTTTTCTATATATTCATTTACCACTATAGAATCTTCAAATATATAATAATCTTTTTCATTAAATTCATATACAAATTTAGCAATATTAACCAAACCTACACATCCTATAAGTATACATATTACCAAAAATGCTTCTAAAACTTTAGATTTTATCAATTTCTATTTCCACCTTCCCACTTCATTACAGCATTGCGATGTACCAAATCAAGACACCAGTTATCATTTATTTTATCTACATTTTGATCATCAAATTCTGCTGTATGTACAAATTCCTTCCACATAGCCCTTTCCTCGTCAAAGTCAACCATTCCTACCATTACCATATCCTCAGCCTTTATATCTTGGAATTCTTTATCCGGATTAAAGCTCGTTATCCACCACTGCCACTGATCATACGCATCCCAATCTGATACTACTGTTCCATCTTTAAGAGTCAGATTCATATACATCTTTAAATGACTTTGTGCATAACAGTCTACATGAAAGTTATCACCATTATATATGCCTATCTCACTACCGGCCCCAAAATTAAAATAATCTCCTTTCCACATCCAAAGTGTAAACGTTGATTTTCCTGTTCCAAATTGAAACCTTGCTCTGTTCATTGATGTAAATGCATCAAATACAACATCATACCCCTGATTATATCCCCACAGTCTTTGCCAGCAATTACTTAATGTATGAATGAGGCCTTTATCATCTTTATAAAAATCAAATTCTTTAAGTAAGCTATCACTTCTTATACCATTTACAGTAAGATGATTTAATAAATCACTAAAACCTGTAGCCTCTGCAATCTTTCTAAGATTTTTAATCTTATTATAATATTCCATTCCCATATTCTCTGCCATTTTAGTTGGAAAATTCTTATTAAGTGTCAAGTTATATGTATTATTCATATACCAATCTATCGCTCCTCTTGGTGCAAAATTAACAAGACCTCTTGCTCCTTCAATAACCAAGCGCTTCAAAGCATAGCTTCCCGGTGAGATAGTAAATTCTGATAAGTCCAATGCAAAACCACAAAGTTCTTTATATGTAAGTGCATTTGTTTCCGGTGATTCTCCTGTACTGTCCACAAATATCAGCGGTGAGTTATAGCAGTAAGTATACTCGTTCTGAGTAAATCCATATCTTATATCGCCCTTGATTTTATCTTTTCCGAGGAATCTTCCCAGGTTTTCATCGTACATTCTTGTAGCTGAAAGATAGTTTCCACTTATATAATCTACCCTAAGACCTGCAAATCCGAAGTTCGTAGGTTTATTTCCAAGAGCTTCTCCAAACTCTCCGTACTCAAAGAGCTTATCTCCTTCAAGTATTACACTACCAAGCTCATCACATATGATATTGGCTCTGTTATCATCCTCCACCTCTGATATCAGTTGAATATCCCATACAAAACTTCTCTCATTTCCATCAGTATTTTGCCACAGTATATTATCAGTCTTTTTTCTGATATCAATTACATAGCTTGTAGTATGCGACTCATTTCCGTCGGTCTCTGTCTTACCGATTCTGTGACCAAGTCCATCATATTCATATGTAACAATGTTTTTGCCGGATATGACACTGATAAGCTGCCCGAGACCATTATAGGTGTACTCTGCTTCAAGCTTATCACCCGCAAACTTCTTGATAAGATTTCCTCTCTTATCATACTCGTACCTTTTTTGAATCAAACTGTTATTCTTAGATATAAGCTCTTCTACAAGCTTTCCACCCTTATAGATGTAGTTTGTAGTAACCACTTCTTCTTCAGTATAATCTACTTTAACAGTTCTGTTTCCAAAGATATCATAGCTGTATTCTCTTAGTATTTTTCCGTTCAATACAACTTTTGTGATTCTTCCTACCTCATCATAAGAATAAATGTAATCCTTTACACTGCCGTTCTTATTGATACTTATGCCTGTCTTATTTCCCACCAAATCATAAGTATAAATATATTCTATATTAACATTTTTATCACTGCTATATGTTATTTTTGTCGGACTTCCGATATCATTATACTCATAGAAAGTCTTGCTTCCATCACTATACTCTCTTGACTCAAGCCTGCCCAAACTGTTATAAGTCAACCTGATATGTTCGTTTCCTGAAACTGTTTCTATAAGTCTACCCCTTTTATCATAGTTATAGCTAACCTTTTTACCGTCAGGATATAATATACCTACAGTTCTTCCAAACTTATCATATTCGTAAGCAATACTATGTCCCCTTGTAGTTAAAGCCTTTTTCACCAGACCTTTTTTATCTCTTTCAAAGCTCATAGTTCCAAAGCTTCCTGATACGGCTTTCAAAAATCTGTTGCTGTCGTACTCATAGTCTATATAATTTCCGTCAGAACATTTCATCGAAGTTAAAAGTCCGGCTTCATTGTACTTCAGTTCTGTTTTAAAACCGCCTTCATCAATATTTTTCACTACTTGTCCAAGACTGTTGTAATCCATGGTTTTATAAGTACTGTCGGCATTTTCTATCTTGAATATTCTGCCCATATTGTTTCTATGATAGCTTCTTATCATACAGTCATTTTCATTACCTTTTTTGTACTGTCTTATTCCTACAAGATTGTACATTTTATCATAACTGTACTCACTTACCAGCCCGTCACCGTCGACCACTTTTTCAAGAATATTTCCTACACCATATTTAAAATAGTTTGTATTTCCGATACTGTCTTTAATCGAGGTTATATTCCCTTCATTATCATAGCTATAGGTATTTTCTCTACCGGTATCAGTCCTTATTCCGGATACTCTTCCTAAGTCATCATAATCATAGTAAACCTTATTTTCTGTATCGCCAACCAAACGGCTTTCTGCTGTAGGTCTTCCAAGCTTATCATAATCATATATGTATTTTACATCATCACTTAAAGTAACAGCCTTCACTCTGCCGTTCTGATTATATTCATACCCTACCACATTACCAAATATATCAGTATACTCAGATACTCTGTTCATTGAATCATATACAAAACTTTCACTGACATTCTCATCCAGGGTTTGCTTTGAAACCCTTCCATATTCATCATATTCATATCTGATACTTCCGCTTGGTAATATCATCTCAATCAGCCTGTCTCCATCATAGACAAAATCAGACTTCACTCCATCAGAAAATTCCTTACTGATACATCTATTTAACTTATCATATTTATAACTTTCGCTTAGACCTGTCGGATAAGTAACACTGACAATATTTCTATTTTCATCATAAGAAAAACTTTTGACACTTCCGTCAGGAGCTGTCATTTTAGTCATATTGCCCCTTTTGTCATATTCAAATTTTTCCACTCCGTCAGCTCGCTTTATCTGAGATATTCTTCTGATATTATCATATACATACTCTGTAGTATTTCCGTTTTTATCTTTTAACTTTACAGGTAAATTTACATTATTGTACTCTACTTCATAGGTTTTCCCGTCAAAATCCTTTAATTTTGACACCTGCCTATTTGCTGTATACTTATATGTTCTCTTCTCTCCAAAAGAATTTGTTACCTCTGTTATATCTCCAAGCTCATTATACTTATAAAGTCTTTTCCCTCCATTATTGTCTTCAATACTTACAACTCGATTTAGCTCATCATATTTGTATCCGACCATTTTAACAGTATCATTTGCTATCTCCGTTACATTTCCACTACTGTCATAGCTTATATTCATAACACTTTTATCCGGAGCGGTTATCTTTAAAGGTCTTGAGTTCTCATTGTAAACAATATCAAAGCTGTCTTTTGACTCATTAAATACTTCTACAGGATTTCCCTTTGCATCATTGAATTGCTTCAGTCTTTCTTCACCGTTTACTTTGATACCGTTTAAATATCCTATACCGTCATATGACAGCTCAACCACTATATTCTCAGGCAATTCTACCTTAGTAAGTTTTTTATCCGAATTGTATTCGTATATCGTTTTATTATCTTTTCTGTCTATATCAAATATACACAAACCGTCTTTATCAAACTCACGAAGACTGCTGACTCCATTTTCAGTTATTTTTACAGTGCGATATCCCTCATCATGATAATAGACAATTTCAGACTCTCCGTTATTAAATGTTACACTGTTTTTATCATATTTAAAGGTAAGTTCCACGCCATCGGCAAAGCGTTGAGAAATTATTCTTCCGACTTCATCATATTTGTTTTTCAGAGTTACCTTGCCCTCATAATCAGTAAGCTTAGTTATAAACCCGTTCTCATACTCAAACGAAATGCTCCTACCCAATTCATTCTTTATACAGTATAAATTGTCATCCTTGTATAATAAATTTACGCTTCTTCCATTACCGTCGCAAACTCTGACTACTTTATTATCTTCATACAGATATTTTATATAGTCACCTGAATTATTCTTTTTGCTTATAAGCCTTTCCCCATCATAAGTGTACTTAATGCTATTTCCTTTTCCGTCATCTGTCTCTATCAGCTTACCGTCTATATCAAAGATATGCGTATCTCCTTCAAATATTTTAGCTTCATACCTGTTACCAAGCTTTCGGAGTATGTCTCTGTTTTCATTGATATTTACATAACTGCCTTTTTTATCTTTGATGAATACTTCTCTTCTGCCGTCGAAATATATCAGTTTAGCTTTTGATTCACTTATCTCCATCTTCATATCAATATCTGAATAAAAGCCTACTCCAAGACTTGCATTACTCCTGTCTACTGAATTATATGTAATATTAAATGCAATGGGGAATAAACCTTTTTGTGATAGGAATTCTCCCACATACACATAATTACCTGTAGACATATTGATGGGATCTCCACCATATGCACATAATGTGATCTTTCCACCGTTTACAGTAAGAATAAGATTTCCTGCCTTCTTTTCATATTCATAATCTTTTAACCCCTTTGCACCAAGTAATGATACTATTTGTAAAAGATTATCCGCCTTTAAGTTCTCCCAAGGTGTAGGACCTTTTATTTTACTGATAGAAGCTGAGATGCTTTCTTCAAAACAGTCCACATAAGACTCATACTCTTCCAGAGCTGAAATAAGACTGTTTAATTTATCCATTCTGTCATCAATCTTTGCTTTAACGTCACTAATATCACCGCCTACATCCAAATCGCTGTAATCAAGTGTAGACAGTTTTTCATCAACAATTTCAAGTATATTCTTATATGAATAGTATTCTCCCATCACATGCTTTATACAAGATTTTAATACTTCTATACAGTTATCTCTACGTACTACACTGTCACTTGAGCCTGATGAATGCGAACCTCCCACTACTCCTTCAATCCCTATTGCCTTATTATCTATATCATTGGCACCCGGTATTGTCTGAGACTCTATAATATTTATCAGTTCTTTAACGCTTTCATTATAGCAGTTCAAGTTATTGCTCCATGCATCTGAATTTGTTCTAAATTGATTAGCACCCTCTCCTGTCCAGTAATTTGCCAACAGCTCTGTATATTCAGATTTTACATTGTTGCCAAGGCTCTCTAAGTCTCCACTTATTTTTTTAAACTTGCTTAAAATCTCTTGTAGCTTGGCTTTCTTTATTTCAAAATTCTCCATATATTCCTCTCCTAATCGTCATCTCTATGATGATAATCATAGTCCTCATCTTCCATATCTTTCAGTTCATCATTCAAATATTCTTCTTTATCTTTCAGCATTTCAATAATATTTGATGTCTGTAACTCTATCTCTCTATGCATCTGACTTTCAGTTTCTGCAATATTTCCAATATTAAAAGGTGTCATATACATAGAATTTTCTCCTGCTATACTTGAAAGGTCACTCCTTATCGTCATGTCTATTCCTCTCAATCCTTCCATCAGTACAATTGCATAATTAATCTTTCTAATATCACTTCTGCATCTTCTAATATCTCCACATCTACAATCCATATTTCTCCTTCCACAAAGTTTAAATTAAAGGTATTTTTACCTTTTTAATATCTCCACCTTTGAATACAAATCCGGTTCCCGGCGTAAACTTGTAATTTCTGATTACAGGCATACGAATGAATGATTGCGCATCAGATGTTTCCGGTACTGTTTTACAAATCTCTGATTTTCTTTTTTAAGCTAATTAATTTATCTTCCATTTCCTGCATTTCTCTATCACTTTGTTTTTTGAATTCTATAAATTCCTCCTCCATAAGTTCAGTTTCATTGCAATACCCTAAGCAATCTATCAATGTTTTATCTATTTCTCTTCACTCTCTATAGATATCCTCTCGCTCCTCTTTTTCAATAGTGAATTCTTTTAAAGCTTCTTCATACTCTTTTTGCAATTTTTCCTTATCACTAT
>NZ_GL622296.1:834235-834776 GCF_000185385.1 Lachnoanaerobaculum saburreum DSM 3986 | reverse complement strand
CGAACTCTCTATCTTTAAAAAAAGCTATATGGTTCATAATGTATATACAAGCTATTACAAATATAATTACGATTATTTGTATTCTTCTCTTTTTTACCATTCATCAAACCTCATTGTCGTATAATTAATATTAATATTCTCTATACATGTAACATTCGACCATTTCTTTACAATAATATTTATTTTATCCAGAAACGTCCCAAACCTTCCCGGTCAATATATCTTTATTATCATTAAATTTATTTGTACTTTCAAAGATAAGAAAATCTTTATGTGTTTCACACTTTTGGACGATAACTGTATTTACTACCTTGTACATATTTATAACTACCCGCTAAACACATTTACGGAATACTCACCATTCCGGATATTTCAAAATATAGATAATATTATATATATATATAATTACTCGATAAACACTTCAATATTAGGAAACATTGCCTCAATATCTTCATTTATCTTCAAATGATATAAATCCAGTTTCTTTAAATACATTAAGTTTTTCATTAAGCCTATATTATCAAGTACATGTTCATCCTCA
>NZ_GL622296.1:832794-833664 GCF_000185385.1 Lachnoanaerobaculum saburreum DSM 3986 | reverse complement strand
CGAACTCCTTGTCCTTGAAAAAAGCAATATTATTCATAATGTATACAATGTATAAACAAATTGTCACCAATATGATTATAATCATTTGTAGTCTTCGCTTTTTCATCATTTAGTCAATCTCCTTGTAGCTTCCTTGATATCTCTACCTTTTTTTCTGCAACATAGTACCATTCGTCCATAACCTCACATTATTTTAAAAATCCAAAAAATCCCTTATCTTTTTCTTGCATTGATTCACTTATTGCTTTTATACATTCTGTAAGATTAGTTATGTACGGCTTACATTCCTCTGTAAAGTCAGCCGAAAATTCTAAGCACTCCATACAATCTGACTGCACATCTGCATTTGCACAATCAAGCCCTGTATCCACTCTCTCATGCGAAAAGCCGACAGTATTTTTTTCAATATTACACCTTATATTATCTGCTACCGCTGCATTATTAGATATTGTTCCATTCATATATTTCTCCTTCCACAAAGTTTAAATTAAAGGTATTTTTACCTTTTTAATATCTCCACCTTTGAATACAAATCCGGTTCCTATAACAAACTTGTAATTTCTGATTACAGGCATGCGAATAAATGACTGTTCATCAGGTATTCCAATTACTATTTTTACCAATCTCCAATTTTCTTTTTTAAGCTAAGCAATCCTTCTTCCATTACCTGCATTTCCCTATCACTTTGTTTTTTAAATTCTGCTAATTCCTCTTTCATAAGTTCAGTTTCATTACAACACCCTAAACAATCTATCAATGTTTTATCTATTGCTCTGCACTCTCTATAGATATCCTCCCGCTCCTCTTTTTCAATGGTAAATTCTTTTAAAGCTTCTCCATACTCTTTTTGCAATTTTCCCTTATCACTAT
>NZ_GL622296.1:801235-832578 GCF_000185385.1 Lachnoanaerobaculum saburreum DSM 3986 | reverse complement strand
TTTATATGCACTTGCATAACTAAACCATACAGTTTTTGTATTCTTAAAATACTTTATATCTTCAATGTTTTTCACTCTATATTCTCTAAAATTTATTGATACAAAATCCACCTTTTCAAGGTCTTTCTTCCATACAATCCCATACAATGCCTTATCTCTTTTGTATAATGTTACCATATGAGATGAGTTCAAAGACTCTCTAACTGCTCTTTCAAACTCCCTATCTTTGAAAAAAGCTATATGGTTCATAATGTATATACAAGTTATTACAAATATAATTACGATTATTTGTATTCTTCTCTTTTTTATCATTCATCAAGCCTCCTTGTTGCATCATCAATATCTTCATCCTCTGTGTCTGCAACCACACACCTCTTTTTCAGTAATACTACTAATATAAAACATAATAATACTTTTATTATAATGATAATAAAAATAACTATAATTATACACTTTCTAATCAATAAAGACCTTAGCATTTGGAAACATTGCTTTAATATCTTCATTTGCTTTTAAATTCCCTATACATATCCATTCTAACTTCTTAAAGTTTTTTATCTTATATATATTATCAAGTACATGATCATCCTCGTATATACTAGTATCACCATCATATTTGCTCGAATAACATAACATCAATTGCTTTAAATTTTTAAACTTTTTCAGATCGCTCACATCTTTTACTCTGTATTCCCTAAAATCTATTGACACGTCTTCTAATTTCTCTAAATCTTTTTTCCAAATAATCCCGATTATCGGCTTATCTCTCTTATCTATAAATGACATTCTATATGTATACTTTGTATTCCTAACCGCTCTCTCAAACTCCTTATCCTTAAAAAATGCTATTTTGTTTAATAAATAGCCACACATAATCACACACATAGCTATAATTATATATAACTTGTATTTTTTCTTCATTGTCTTTTCCTCTCTACCGCACTTCTAGGGTTTTTACCATCTCCTATTGCAACCTTTTCCCATCTTCCTATCATAATACTGATTTTATCAAAATTCTCAATAAGATCTTCTTCTGTCAATGGTTTTTCATCATTATAACCTATTTTTTCTGCATAATTCTCATACATACCTCCTTTAGCAAACTTACTGTTAAATTCATCTATAAGTTCTTGTGTAGTATCCCCTGTAAAAGTATCTCCAATATATGCCGGAAAAATAATATAACTATTATCAATATTTTCACTCACTTTATCTGTTTTTACCTGCACATAAAATAGATTAAAGTAATCCATCGTAGGTCCTACCCCACTAATTTCTTCTGCCTTAGCAAAGACTTTGTTATCACTATCCCTTAACACTTTTATCTCACCAACCACAAATTTAACTGTTGTAAATGCATCACCTACTTCTGGTGCAAAATTACTTAATAACATTGTCACTTCATAATCTACTAAGTTTCCAACAAACTGTGTACCCATGGGCACATCACAATTTAGACTCTCGTAAATATATCTTTGTGCTGTTTTTCTCAGTTCCTCTGCTGCACCTGCTCCTTGCTGTGGTAACTTTATTGTAATACTTATATCTTTATGTGCTTCAAATGGTACAAAAGCCCCATTATCCACATTTGCTCCATACTCAACAAAATTTATCACTATATCATTTTCTTCATTTCTACTAGCTTTTATTTTATATTCACCCCTCTCTTTTGTTACACCGTTATCTCCCTGTCTTGCAAAAAGTTTAGATGATACAATGCTTCCTTTATATGATAACAATGTATTAAATACTTCAAATAATTGCATAAAATGTTTCCTGTCTTCTGCCAAATTACAATCTGCTTTTTTTGCTACTTTAGCTATAGCACTAATATGTTTCCCATGCTCTATTAGCCCGCTAAGTATCTTATCCACTTTATCATTCTTTTTATAAATATCATTAACAGTATTGAAATACCCTTGATTATTACTCATAGTTTTCTCATAATCATAGCAATAGTAAATAGCTGTATTTATTAGTTCTACATATTCATCATCTCTACTTTCTACCATAAGCCTTGCTATCATGGCATATTCTGTTGCTTCAATATCCGTATTCAAACGTCCCTCTACAGGTTTCGTAAGGATATTTTGAATTACAGCCATTGCACCTTTTAACTTATATATCTCTTCAAGTTCTTTTTCCCTTTCTATAAGCTCCTTACTCTTTATACCTCTATAGTATCTGTCTATTTCATCCTTTGCATACTGTATATTTACACTACCCGGTGGCAGCAGCATTTCTCCTGTGGTTTTATCCACATTTATCATCTTTAGGTAGTAATTCAATCTGCTCAAATAGTCCTGCCTTGACTTTACTTCATTAAATATTCCCGAAGTCTCATCACAAAACTCACATATAATATCTAAAAGTTTTTCACATCTTGCTATCTTCTTCTCATAAAAATTTATAATCGAATTTCTTGGAAATTCCCTATTATATTCTCTATCAAGTAATCTTTCAAACTTTTCCTTTGCTGCGATTATTATATCCTCATCAAGCTTTTCATATCCCGGCAGTCTCCTGGCTGCTTCACTATATTTCCCATTTGCATCATACTCTAAATCCAAACACTCTATATACATTCTGAGAACCGGTAACAGCACACTATCCGAGTATTCTCTGCAAGCATCCCAAGCCTTACCTGTCAACACATCCTTAGTATCATTAAACTTATTTATACTTTCAAAGATAAGTGAAACTTGATGCTTAGTTTTTTCAATACTTTCTCTAATTGATCTTGTCTCTTCCAGTATATTGTTTCTATTTATACGTATACCCATATTTCTTACCTCGCATTATTTTAAAAATCCAAAAAATCCCTTATCTTTTTCTTGCATTGACTCACTTATTCCTTTTATACATTCTGTAAGATTAGCTATGTACGGCTTACATTCCTCTGTAAAGTCAGATGAAAATTCTAAGCACTCCATACAATCTGACTGCACATCTGCATTTGTACAATCAAGCCCTGTATCCACTCTCTCATGCGAAAAGCCGACAGTATTTTTTTCAATATTACACCTCATATTATCTGCTACCGCTGCATTATTTGATATTGTTCCATTCATATATTTCTCCTTCCACAAAGTTTAAATTAAAGGTATTCTTACCTTTTTAATATCTCCACCTTTGAATACAAATCCGGTTCCCGGTACAAACTTATAATTTCTTATTACCGGCATACGAATAAATGACTGTTCATCAGGTATTCCAAGTACTACACCCGAATTGATATCCTTCAACTTCTTTGTAAGCTCGTCAAAGCCACGAAGTTCATTTGGAGTCACAGCTTCAACTATGGAAATACCGTAGTCTAATAACTTTGGAATAAGTTTTTCCAAGTCAGCCCTTATGTCTTTACACAGGTTGATAAATCTTTCTATATCGTCTATCACTATCACTACCTGTGTAAGTTCCATACAAAACTCTCTCAAACTCTTATCATTTTTTACTCTTTCATACTCACTTACTCTTCGATTTACCTCATCCTCAAGAAGCTTATAAAATGCACCTGAATCAGCTTCATTATTGAAGTAAAGCTTGGCCATGTCCTTATACTCTCTGCCAAGTTCACTTCCGACGCTGTCACAAATGTATACCTCGGCTTCTTTTAGCTGTTCCAAAATCAATTTAAGTACATTGGTCTTTCCCGTACCTTCCTTACCTACTACCATGTGGATATTGCCACATAATTCCAGATATTGTACCTCTATTTCATCTGTATCAAGTCCTATACCCGGTCTGTCTATTCTGTCTGACAATACCATATCAACAGTTACAATCTCCGGCATTATCTTTATGCCTTCAGGCTTTTTACCAAGATTTGCTATGTTCAGCTCTTTTATAAGCGCTTCTATATTCTCGGTATAATTTTCAAGCTCTACAGGAGTGTAACACTGCATTATATTTACCTCATCAAGCTTTATAAGTGCCCTTCCCTTTATCTCAGGCAACTGATATTTGCTTCTTCCCACTATTCCGAGAATATCAGTCTTATCAAACAAATAGCCTGCAATCTTATTTTTAAAATTATTTAAAATTGAATATCTTATTGCTCCCTGTCTGGTAGCAGATACAGCCATATATATTCCGATTCCGGCACCGTCTCTGCTAAGTTTGTTGATGAATCCCTCAAGATCTATACCAAGTTCCTTTACCACATCATAATTGTCGATAAAGATAATTATTGCCGGCAATTTTTCTTTGGCTTTTTCATTATAATTTGAAAAACTTATTGCATTCATCTTTGCAAAAAGCCTTTTTCTAAGCTTTATTTCTTCTTCAAGAATCCTTACAAGCTTTGTCAGCTTTTCCTCATCTTCAAAACTTATATAATCTGCCGTCTGTGGCAACTCTTTTAATTGTATAAGACTTGAATTTCCAAAGTCCAAGATATAATAGTGCAGACTCTCCGTTCTGTTTTTAAATGCCAATGTCATTGCTATATTGGTAAGAAAAACAGACTTTCCGACACCCTGTGAACCGAATATAATGATATTTCCGTCTGTCAAAAAATCATGGATAAATTCTATCTGACTTTGGTTTTGCGGTATATCCACAATACCTGTTTCCGCCATAATATCAAGCTTATCATCCACAGTCTTCAATACTTCTTTATCTATATGCTTATTTACTATAACTTCAGGTAATGACGGTAACCACGTTTTTTCTACAGGCACATAATTACCTTCATTATAAACCTCTTTTATATATTCAACCACTGCTGCAAGTTGTGTGGTATTTGCCTTGTTCTCTACGGTATTCTTATCTTCACTTATAAGTTCTCTTTGCCCAAGATTATTTATTCTGTAAACTCTTCTGTCAAATCCTTCCCCTTCCGTCTCTTCATCAAAATATGCACCGCTGAACGCAGACTGGAAAAGCTCATAGACTTCATTATTACCGACTTGTAGGTATGCACGACCCGGATTGGTTATCTGCGCGGCATCAGGAGTTTTTATGACTTCTTTACTGTCTGCCACATCCTGAACCTTCAGTGCCAGCTTAAACTTTGAGTTGCTCCAAATCTGATCATCTACAATACCTGAAGGCTTTTGAGTAGCCAATATAAGATGTACACCCAAACTTCTGCCTATTCTGGAAGTAGAAACAAGCTCTGCCATAAATTCAGGCTGTTCATGCTTTAACTCTGCAAACTCATCTGAAATAATCAGAAGATGTGGCAACGGAGTGATTACCTTTCCGAATTTATACAGTTTTGTATATTCATTTATATTATTTACTCCCGATTCATTAAATATTCTCTGTCTTCTGCCAAGTTCACTTTTAATAGAGGCCAAAGCTCGCATGCTTTCACTACCGTCAAGATTTGTAATTGTTCCCAGAAGATGCGGTAAATCTCTGAACAGATTTGCCATTCCTCCACCTTTATAATCTATAAGTAAAAAACCGATATCTTCAGGTGAGAAATTTACAGACAGTGATAATATCAATGTTTGCAATATTTCAGATTTTCCGGAGCCTGTAGTACCTGCTACAAGTCCATGTGGTCCATGTGCCTTTTCATGCAAGTTTAAAAATACTATATCATCCTTTGCTCTTACTCCCACCTGAGTTGCCATAGACTTATAAATACAGGCTTCTTCCCACCTTTTTCTTATATTCAACTCATCCAATCTCTTAATATTAAACATTTCAAAAAAACTGATATTCTCAGGTATTTGACTGAATACTCCTTTGACATGCTTTAATCCGGACAGTTTTCTGGCTTGATTTTCCATATCTATATTTTTCATATCATACAGCTTTATATCTTTATTCATAAGAAAACCTTGGTTCAGCACTATCTTGGCATACTCATTTCCATCCACCTTGATAACAGTCTTTATATAATCAGGCAAACTTTCCTGCTTTGCCGCACTGTATATCAAAGAAAATCCGAGTCTTTCACCACTCATCTGTAAATATTCCATTATACTGTGATTTACTACAAATATCGGCTCATCCAATATAAATACAAAATGTGGTAAAAATCTAATCTCCTTTCTCTCCTCCTCCAATTTTATTTTTCGCTCTTTTAAAATAGTGGTTAGAGTTGCCAATACAAGCTCTGCATGGTTGCCTGTAGCAATAAGTGTACTTACATTTACACCATGTAGTCTAAAATGCGGATACCAAAATAAATTTGAAAATACTTTATTTCCATCATCATTTGTTATAAGTACAATTTCCAAGTCATGATAACTGTGAAAAAAGCAAAGTTGACTTATTATTGCCTTTTGCAACTCATATACATACTTCCTCTCTCCCACCAGTCCAAGATGTGTCTTTTTAAGGTCTGTAACATAAGGAAGATTTTCTATTACAGAAAACTCTTTGCCCAGTTTCAGCATTTCTTCATATAATTCCTCCCCTGAATTTTCCATATTTTCTTCATATTTTATTTGAAACAAGGGCTTCATATCGGAAGTACCTACTGATATATTAAGGAAATCTACATCATTAGAATCTCTTTCATAAATTCTGTCGGAGTAATTATCACAAAGCAACTCTATAGTCTTCATATCCGGATAATTAAATTTTAGCGACTCTATCTGTTTTTTTCTAAGTCTGTATAAACTTCCTCTCTTATTTAACAGGTACTTATTATAATTATCAGTTCTCTCTTTCTCCAAAGCTTTTCTTTCCTTAACGCTTTGTATACCGGTAACTATAGATACAATTATTGTAGCAACCATCATCCCGGCAGACATAAGTATAAATATGCCTCTTTTTAACAGTATGCCTATTCCTACTGTAATAGCCAATGTAAGAGCCGGTGCCGCAAGCCTTTTTAATATAGCATTCCTATCTTTAGCAGGTTTATTTGGAGGTCTCTTTATCTCTACCGTCTCCGTCTGCATATCTATATATATCCTTGGCGACCTCCTGTATTCACTTTCAAGTTTATCATAAGAATTTATATTTAATGATCGATTCAAACTTGAATTTAGTACATTACCGCTTATAGATAATTGAGCCTTACAATAGTCAATCTTTACTCCCGGTATAAATATACTGTTACCCTCAAAAAGCTTATATACTCCATTTTCATATATCGCTCCGTTAATATACACACTCCCATATATAACTCTTAAAGTGCCGCTACAAATAACAGCCAATATCTTTTTATCACTTTTAAGTACAATATCACAAAATTTATCTGTACCTATCTTTAATATTTTTTGAGTATACTTATAATCGGTTTTAGCTTCTGTATTCAGCAAACAAAATTCTATATTCCCATCCGACATTCCATAATTAGATGCAAGTTCTATCGCTTTATTTTTATCAATATTATCTTTATCATATGAAATTTCAATGCATCTTTTATCATTATAAAGGATCAATGTATTCATTCCTGCTTATTTACCCCCATTGATTCACTCAATTATTTTATCTTTTTATCCAAATCACTTATAGCACTCTCTTTTTCTTCTCCTGTTATTGTTACATCAGCTTTTAAATATGCACTATGCTTGATATATGTGAATAACAAAAATTCATTGTTACCTATCTTCTTTGCAATATCCTCTGCTATATCAAATTCACATCTTCCAAGTGCTATCCAAAAATCAAATATATTTGTATCTATATTAATATCGGTATACTCAAGTAAATTATCTCTTTGTTCAGTAGTCAAACCCTCTGTAAATATATATGATCTTGCCAATATATACTTTACTTCCTTTGGAAGTTTATCTGTTTTTATACTTTTTAGAGTATCTTCAACCTTTATATAGTCTGAACTGATATAATTCCCATAAGCAGTTATAAGTTTTTCCTTATATGGCAATCTGACAAACTGTACAAAAATACCATATATAAGTATTCCGACGGCTATAAAGGCTGTAACCGGTATTGAAAATTTTAGTTTCTTATATTGAGACTTCTTTACAAGCACCTTGGTATTAATATTTATATCTCTCTCTTTTAAATATCTTTTTAGCAGTTCTTCTTTCAAACTCTTTGTACCATCTATGTTTTTTATAAAACTTTTTTCAGGAACCTTTGCACTCCCACCGATATACTGCTCAAAAGTATATTTATTGTAGAGTACACTTGATACAAGTGCTTTATACTGAATATAGAAATCAGATTCTCCCATTCTTTTATCTCTAACAAGTATCTTAGGTATAAGATTTATATCATATACTATATTTGAAGGTGCAAGGCTAAAAGTATACTCATCGCTCAATTCATCTATATCCGCTATATTCACAAGCAGCCTGTACTTCT
This sequence comes from Lachnoanaerobaculum saburreum DSM 3986, assembly GCF_000185385.1. Lineage (GTDB taxonomy): Bacteria > Bacillota > Clostridia > Lachnospirales > Lachnospiraceae > Lachnoanaerobaculum > Lachnoanaerobaculum saburreum. Next base: position 824,337 of record NZ_GL622296.1, on the reverse strand, counting down.
CTTCTTTACTAAGTGTGTCTAAAGATTCAAATCGATATAGTCCTTCATCATCAAACTTAAAAATACACTCATCATCTGTCTCTTCTATTTCACAGTCCAACAAATGTTTATTCTCATTTGCCAAAAGAAATCTAATCTCTTTTTCAATATTTAAATCAACATTTTTTACTTTTATTTCAATCATGTCATCTCCTTATCGCTACTAATCTGTCCCCATTTTTTATATTCTCTTCTTCCAATGTTTTATACGCACTTACCGTCCTTTTTTGCATACATGAAAGATAATAATCCGGTAACACATCTTTTCTTATCCTAAGGATATCTTTTGCAACTTCGCCTATACACTGCTTGCTGTTTATACTTAAATCTATTTTTTTCTCATCTATTTGTAGAGTAAAATCAATGTGCATATTTTCTCCTCTTCCCACGATTCAATGCAAAAAGAAGTCCGACACTTCCCATAAATATTAAAAATATTATAGAAAATATCGGACTTATAGTTTTTTCATTTTTATATGTCAAATTGTAATAGTCTGCCTTTGAAGTAAAAATATTAAGCTCACTCATCTTTAATCTTACAAGCTCCTTAGGTAACTGTTCATTATTAACACTGAATGTCAAATTATTTATAAGCTCGTCATATCTTCTATTCTTATCAATTTCCAGTTTTTCAAGCTTTTCCCTGCTTTCTTTGGTCAAAATATTGATACCCGGATACTGATCTGTCAGTGCCTCTTTGTTACTTTGATCCCTTACCTTAAGAACATCCGTATCCAAATCTAATTGCATAAATTACCTCTTTTAGGCCTAATCTTCTTTTTCTTCTCTTTTAAACAATATATTTATTACCAATGCCAACAATACAATAAAGCTTACAGTTCCGACAGATATAGCTCCCTTTGTGTATTTATTATCTAATATGCTTTTCTTTTTAGACGGCAGATTATACATATAGTCACTTTGTACTTCTATATTGCTGTCATCATTCGGTGCTATCTCTACAGGGCTTGATATGAAGTTATATGCATCCTTGTTTCCTATACTTCCAAGTCTTGTATATGAAAGCTTATCTGAAAAATCCCTCATAAGCTCACTGTTCTCCGACTTTGTGTCTTCCTTTTTACTTCTAAGTGCATTTACCACATCTACTACATTCTTCATAGTAGTATCATAGGCCTTGTTTATACTGTCATCATACAGTCTGATATTTTCATCACTTACCCGCATAATGTCATAAACCTGTTTCTCATCATCCGTCTGTTTATCCCTAAACTCTGAAAATGCAAGATTTGCACTTCTTTCCAACTCATTTGCAGCCCTTGACATATAGCTGTCATTTAGATGTTCATACGGATTGTAATCGTCAAGCAAATCCATATACCTTCGCTGTGTCTCATTAAATTCTACAATCTTATCATTTACCTCTGCCGACAGATTTGATACTGAATTATCTATCACATCCTCTATATCATTCCTAAAGACTTCATTCAGTTCGTCTATCGGAAATTTCAATGTTGTTTTTATTGTATTAAAGTCGGTATCGGCTGTTGCATTCAAACCTGTCAAGTATGTGTCCGAACCTACAAAAGGATTCATTGCTACATTAAATCTCGGCACGATATTACTAATCATTCTATCTACCGCATTGGACATTGTGGCTGTATTTATATCTTCACGTATAATTGCATCTGAAGCGGTAGCCAGTTTTGTAAGCAGATAATCTCTTTCCTCAGTATTCATGACCACTTCATGCCTTATCACATCCTCTATATAATGCCTCATACGCTCCATACCGCTTCTTTGTATACTTTGATACTCTTCTTCAAATATTCTCCTGTAGCTATTTTCTATAGTACTGCCTATCTCCAGGTTAATACGATTTTGTAATGCGTTTGACTCTGAAGCCAGATGTATATTTGCCTCTTCCTGTATGACATTCTTTGTCTGTTCATTCTGTTTCTTAAATATCTCATCAAAAATATTAAAAGATGAGTTTAATCCGTCATTATGACCGCTTAAAAGTTTTTCAATATTTTCAAATCCTTGTGAATATACACCATTTCCTGAAGTATCTCTTAGTGGTGTCAGTCCTTCAAAAAATCTCCCAAACTTATTTGTACCTGTTCTTACTTCATCCCCTTCTCTCTTTATATTTTCAAAGTTCTTTTCATTTTCATCCTTAACATCCCTAAGTTCTCTTGAAAATGAATCCACTATATTTTCATTTTCTACATTATACTTATCCATATCCATGTCCGACGGCTTATAATCTATATTATTTTCTTTAACATTCTCATATCTGCCCAGCAAACTCTCAGGCGATATACTGTTTATATTGTCAAGATCTATACCGTCGTTTTTTAGTATCACCTTTGTATTGTCCTGTGCTTTGTGATACTCATCTAATATTGCACTTACATAGATAAATGTTATATTCTCACTGACAACAGATGCAAATGAGTTTATATCATTTACAACACTTGCAAGTGATGCATCATTATTATCCCCGTTCACAGTATATTTTATAGTGGCTTTTTGGGGTTCATTGTTTATACTCTCCACCGCCTTTGAAAATGTGGCAGGTATCACAATATATGCACCATATTCACCGGAATTTAATCCGGCTCTTGCCTCATCAAGTCCGGTCATATGAAAATGTTCATTTGGAAGAGTAACTATTTTCCCTCCATAGTATGCCTTTTTCCCTTTTATTTTTACTCCCTCATCTAAGTTTACAACCGCTATATCTTTTGTAGATACCACCTTATATGCCTTACCTGTTTCACTTATATGATGGTAATTATTTGTAATACTGTTTTGTGGAGTATCTATATTCACAACAGATCCAAGAATTATACCGCCGCATAGCATACATATACTTAAAGCCGCTACCAACAGCTTTGCCGAATTCAAAATCTTGCTCAATGCCCTCCTAAAAACCATCATTCTACTCCATATCTTCAGTGATACTCTTTTCATTAGTAAATAAATTTGCCGAATTTTTCAGTAATTCATCTATTATATTTCTATGTGCATCTATCTCTTTTTCTACATCACCCGCCTGAACCAACCATTTGTTAAGTGATTCTTCAAAACTTGTTCTTCCCGATCCTCCCCATTCACTTATACTTGTAGATTTCATTTTTGTAGCTATATACTTTACTTGTTTTTCTACCTTTTTAAGATTCTCAACATATTTTGTTACAGTATCATATATCAATTCGTTTTTTAGATAGAGGTCTGTTTCTTTGTTGTCCATAACTAACCCTTTCTTTTACCTATCTTTCCTGCTATTTTTTCATCCTGTTCCTTTGTCAGTCTTACGGCATCTCTTCCTTTTGCAACCAGACTTTCCAGTTCAATTCTAAGCTTTATCATATGACTATGAAGTTTTAGATAACTGCTTTCAAAAGATTCTTTACTGGAACCTGACATACTCTCACACAGCAGTCTATTTTGTTCTCTTATCTCAGACATCAACTCTTCTATATCACTGTTCGCATTCTCTATCACATTAAATAAAAGCTCAATATTAGAATATCTCCATACTATCTGTGTCTTACTCAATTTTAACCTCCTTAGTCATCATCATCATGTGCATGGAACCATTCATCTTCCCTTTCCATTCTCGATATCTTATTTTCAAGATTTGATAAACTGTTATTTACATGACCCTTATATTTTCTGATATCATCCTCTTGCACAGCAACCGTATTCTCGATTCTTTGTTTAGCACTGTTGTACTCATCTTCCAATAAAAAGATTGCCATACCCATGGTATTTATTATATCTCCATACCTGTTTCTAATTTCATTGTAACGATTCTCAGTATCACATATTCTATCAAGCATATCACGCAATACTTCCCTATCATGCTCCGCAGCGGCTATATCATCACATCTGCATGCCATATCACTTTCCTCCATACATACCTGCTACAAACTTAGCCTCCATAATCTCACATGAGTTATAATAGTTTATTACTCTTTCTTTGAATCTTTTTCTTGTATTATTACTCTTTTCTATGGAGTCCTTTATATCTGTCCAATCTCTAACCTCTACTCTCCAAAAACTCAATCTTCTTAGATTGTCTGCTATATCTTCCATCTCCGGCAGTATCCTTCCCTCCACCAAGTCATTCATTTCATCAAGTATATTCACCAATTCTTTTGTCTTGGCATAGTTTATTGCTACCGTTCCAAGGTCGGAGGTACCGTATGCTTCACATTTCTTTAAGTTCTCTAAATCTTTGTCTTTTACGATATCTTGCTCATTATACTTATCCAAGGTTCTGTTAAACTCATCCCAGTCATTTGCTATATACTCCACAAAATACATTATAGTCTTTTTGATATTATTTTTCTTTTCTTCTACAAAGTACAATGCATCATATACTGTCCCTAAGGTTTTTATAAACTTATTTTTTTCACCGAATGTGTCAACTATATAATGTACAAACTCTTTTCCTTCTTCTTGAAATAAAGTTTCTACTATTAATTTACCAAGTATTCTTATTCCATTTGAGAAACTTGCAGCTACATCAATCATATCTGATGCTACCTCCAAATTTCTTTTACTTTCATCCGGATTCACTGAGGTAATAGGTTCATGTACATACAAATATTGTAGAAGACACATTCCGGTAATAGCTGCATCTTCTCTATCTGCCTGATTTATCTTCATAAGTTTTTCACTTACTTTCGCTATGAACTTTCCAAATGCGCCCTGCTCCGATACCTGTGCTATCTTTCCGGTTTTGACATCTATCATTGCAGTAGGCAGATGATTCCATAATAAGTCTACAATACTTTCCAGTTTTATCTCAGGAATAAAATATATTCTATTTTCTAATTTTATTACAGATACTCCCAAAACATTTACATAATCATTGTTGGCATGAAATCCATACATTTTATCCTGAATCTTAGCAAATTCTTCAGGTCCAAGGGTCTTTTTCATGTATTCAACAAACTCAGGCGAAAACCCTTGACCGTCTCCACTTATACATCTGTCTATTACATCCGAATATATCATTGTTACCAGCGTAGCCTCATTACCACCTTTTGAATGTCCTGTTACATACACATTATCGTATTTTTCAAAAACTCCACTTTTTTTTAATGTTTCCATATAATCCAGTGCTTCTTCCTGCATTGGAAATGTATATTTTTTTAATTCAGAATCAAATATTCCATTTATTTTCTCTTTTGATATATTCTCATCTTTTGTAAGTAAAGATGATATTTTCCCTTCCAACCCTAACCTTAGAGCGTCCCATGGCATAACTTTGTCTCTACCAATAATCTCCTTTACCCTATCACTTACCACTACCGATTCAGGGTTTACTACACTTGTTGTAAACGTAAATATATTAAAAAAAACTTCACTTTTCTCAAGATCCTCAACAAATGCTTTTGCATTATCAATCCATGATCTGGCAGGCGTTCCTCTAAATGATATATAAACCTGGTCATCTCTTTCAAATGTACAAGCCTGCATACCTTTTGGATTATGATCTTGTTTTTTGTCACCGTCATTATCCTTCCAGCTCATATTTGATATTTTAGCTTTGCCAAGTTCGGGTCTATCCTTTAGGATTGCCTCTATTGCCGGGAGATTTTCTTCTATGGCTTTTTTATCTGACTTGCCCTCTTTATCTAGCTTACCTTCAATTTCACCTAGTAACTTTTCCTTGTTTTTAGCTAATCTAACTATATCATTTATATTTTTGAAATCACTTATATCTAATTTATCCAATGGTAGATATTGAATAATATCATACAGTGCCTTCTCTTGTAACTCATCATCTGTAGGTCTATTGCTTGCCATAATTCTTATCTCCCTCTAAAATATCTACCTCATCAAATCCTATCTTATCCACCTTACTGTATACACTTGAGATTCTATAGTAAAACTTAAGTCTATTAAATGTGTAGTCTATTAATCCTTCTTCAAATTTATCAAACTCTTCTTTTTTTATATATGTAACTAATAGATCACCTACATGTAAATCTTTATTTATAAAGTTTTCACACGTTCTTTTAAAATCCTCCTCTATACTTTCTGCCTGTTTAGATGTGAATATATATGCATTATACATTCCAATACTTTCATATGTCCTCATGTCTGTACCTTCATTCCAACTATCATCCAGTGCAAAACCATATGGATGTATATACACTTTACACTCTCCATATATAGGTTTTACCAACTCATATATATACTTCTCAAGCTCTGCTTTCTTAAGGTAGCCAACATAATTATCATGAAAAGATGTCATTCCTCCCTCACTCTCAAAGTCCACTACTACATGCCACTCCGGTTTTGACTTCGGGTGTACATACACGCTACCTTCATATACATACTCCCCTTCAAACTTCTCTCCATATTTTTTTTGCATGTAATACTCCGCTGCATTCATATAATCTAATTCTGTTAACATGACTACTCTTACTCCTCTTTTTACCAGTATATCTCTAAGAAATACCATGCTCACTATAAAAGCTACTACTAAGAGAATACCTATTATTCCTCGTCCATTTTTACTCAGTTTTCTATTTTGCATTTTATACCTTTAAATTCAAAAATACCCATATATTCATATATCTTAATAAACTAAATAATAACTTATCAATAACATAAATACATGGGCTACAAAACTAACTTCTACTTAAACTTACTTGCAATCTCTTCATCAAGTGCCTGAGTTGCATCTGCCACATCATCACACTGCTTTGCTATGTCCAGTATCAACTGATCCATTTGGTTGAATGAAGGCTGTAATGACTCAAACTGTGCTACAAAGCTCTCACTTGCCGCACCTTCCCATTCGCCCTGCAATGTATTTATCAGATTCCTCATCGTACTTATTACTCTTGAGTACTCTGACTCCGCATTTCTAAACTCACCTGCTCTTGCATGCATCTGCTCCGGTGTAATCCTAATCTGTCCTGACATAGAAGTGACCTCCTTGTGTTTTGTTTTCAGAACAATTTTATTATAATACTTATTTCATACTATTCCAACAATGTATACAGTATACTTTTATATTTTTAATCATTTTATTGAATATTAATCTTTTATGATTAGAAGGATAAATATTTTCTTCGGTATTTTGTAATATTTTGTATGCTTTAATCTATTTTATTGTACCAAGCTTTATATTACAAAATTGTATTAAATTGCTATATATTATAAGCTATATATCATAAATGATAGGGATTGCATAATATCATACAATGCTTTTTCTTGTAGGTCTTTATCTGTAGGTCTATCACTTGCCATAATCCTTGTCTCCTTCCAATATACGCATATCATCAAAACCTGTTTTGTATGCCTTATCATAAAAGCTTGAAATTCTACAATAAAACTTTAAACTATTGAATGTATAGTCTATCAATCTTTCTTCAAACTTATCTAAGTCTTCTTTTGTAATATGTGTAACCAGTAATCTGTTAGTCTGCAAATCTTTATCTACAAATATATCACATACATCTTTAAAATCCTTTTCTCTATTTTCAACATTTTTATCTGTGAATATACATGTAGTATAGTCACTATTACTTACATATGTCATTATATCTGTATCTTTGTTAAAGCTGTCATCCAGTGCAAAACCATATGGTTGTGTGTAAACCTTACACTCCCCATATATAGGTTTTACCAACTCATATATATACTTCTCAAGTTCCGCTTTCTTTAAGTATCCTACATAATTATCACCAAAGTAAGTCCACCCATTTTCACTATAAAATTCTACAACCACATGCCACTGAGGATTTGACTTTGGATGTACATATATACTGTCTTCCAATACATACTCCCCTTCAAACTTCTCTCCATATTTTTTTTGCATGTAATACTCCGCTGCATTCATATAATCTAACTCTGTTAACATGACTACTCTTACTCCTCTTTTTACCAGTATATCTCTAAGAAATACCAGACCCACTATAAAAGCTATTACTAAAAGAATACCTATTATTCCTTGTTCGTTTTGACTTAGTCTTCTCTTTTGCATAACACGCCCTCACATATATCTTTAATATGGCTTCATTCTATCAGTACTTTTCTTGTTTATCAATATGCTTGTTATCTGCAATAAAAATGACGGTCGGAAACCCGAGCCGCCATTTGCCTAAACTTTATTACTCTTTATTTCCACCAATCTGCCTGTTTCTGCCAAGTGCAGTACCTTCTTCCTTTAAATTTGCCCCCTTAAATACAGCATTATTTCCGAACTTTTTTAACTTCAAAAAGCCTCGGTCTGCCCGCCACTCCAAAGCTTTTCAGTTCCGGACTTACTGCAAGGCATATCGTCTTTGCCGTCCTGCTCTCATCTGCAATTACCGGATTCACATCCATAGGAGCAAGGTCCCTTTCCCTGCATTCCACAGAGGCATAGAAGGATTTTAAGTCAATTGTAACAAATATCTTTCTACTGTTCATTATCTATTATCTTAGCTTCCTTATTCAATGCCGGTATTACCTTATTCAAAAAGTCTGTAGTAGCTATCTTCAAAGTGGATGTATTTACACAGGGATGACATCTGATAAAATCCGCCTTTATTACATCACTGTCTATTACAAGATCCACTCTGTTATCCTTATCATTTAAAAGCCCCAGCACACTTACAGACCCCGGTGTCACATCCAGAAATTCCTTCAGATAGTTTTCTTTTGCAAATGAAAGTCTTGACACTTCAAGTTTTTTTGAAATATCCCTTGTTACATATTTCTTATCTCCCGGCATCATAAAGAGGAAAAATACGGTTTCCTGTCTGTTGCAAAGTACTATATTCTTACAAATCTTTACTCCCAACGCTCCCTCTATTTCCCTACATTTTTCCATATTCGAGGCTTCATCATGGTCTACCACTTCATATTCCACACCGATATTATCCAAAAAGTCATAGCATCTTTTTTCTTTTTCCTGTCTTTTTTCTATATCTACGGGTCTTCCCCTGTAAGGTTTTGAAATATACATACTTTCACCGCTACCCCAATACGAATACATACTTATTTTCATCTGACAATTCATTGTCAAATACAAATCCAAGTCTGTCAAATGCTTTTATTTCTTCTTCATTTTGAATATTTTCACCGGCAATAAAATTCACCATTTCTCCTCTTGCCATCTTTGCAGGAGTCGCCTTTTGTACTGTTTTGCCGTTTCTTTTCTCGGCAAATATACAGGTAATAAATTTATCATCTTTTGAAAGATACTTCTCTACAGCCTTTGAATACTCCTTTGAAGCCAAGTTTATCACCACTTCATTATCTGCAAACAGTTCTTTGTAAATCTTATCACCCCAAAATTCATATAGATTTTTGTATTTTCCTATCTTCATCTTTGCCTGCATCTCAAGTCTGTAAGGACTTACCGCATCAAAAGCCCTCAGTATCCCAAAGAATCCTGAAAGTATATATAGATTCTTTCTTATATATTCAATTGAGGAAGACTCCATTACATTTACAGCCATATATTGATACTGTATACCTTGATATGAAAATATTGCAGGGGTAAGACTCCCCTGCAAATCCATATCTTTAAATCTTGCAAAATTTTCATTTGCAATCTTTTCATTACATTTCCAAATCTCTTTTAATTCATCATAGGATTTTTTTCTTATCTCATCTAAAAGTATCCTGCTGTATTCAATATATGCAGGTACACTGCCACCGATGTAGCTGTCACTGTTTTCAACCATAGTCTTGGCAGGTGATACTGCTATTTTCATCCTAAGCTCTCCAGCATATCACCGGGATTCTTAGCTGCCTTCACTTTTTCCATAGCCTCTATAATAAATCCCTTTTCGTCTATCAGATATGTGGTTCTTACAACTCCCATAGATGTTTTTCCATAGAGCTTTTTCTCATGCCATACATCATAAGCCTGTATCACATCAAGCTCAGGATTGGAAAGCAGTGTAAAAGGCAATGAATACTTGTCTTTGAATTTCTTATGTGATGCCACACTGTCCTTACTGACTCCTACCACTTCTACTCCCTTTTCCCTAAACTGCGGATACAGCTCTCCAAAACCGCAAGCCTGCGCACTGCATCCCGGAGTGTTGTCCTTAGGATAAAAATATAATATAAGCTTCTTACCTTCATAATCTGAAAGATTTCTAACAGTTCCGTTCTCATCCGGCAACGAAAATTCCGGTGCCTTTGTACCTATTTTTAACATAAATCCATCCTTATCCAATCTCTTTGAATACACCCTTCAGTGCAGGATATATTCTTTTAAATTTTTGATACCTCGCCTCATATTTTACCACAAGATCGGCTTCAGGTTTTATTTTTTCTTTAATTTTTATTATAGATTTCGCAGCTGTCTCTACACTCGCATATTCCCCACAGCCTACTGCCGCAAGTATTGCGGCACCGAATCCCGGTCCTTCCTCACTTATAGGTACATCCACTTCCACATTCATAATATTTGCCACAAGCCTTTTCCAAAGGGGACTCTTTGCACCTCCTCCACAGATCATAGTTCTATCTATTTTAATACCGAGGCTCCTTGCCACCTCCAAAGAATCTCTAAGAGCGAAGATAACACCTTCAAGTACAGCAAGTGTCATATCTTCTCTCTTTGTATCCATGCTCATTCCGATAAATGTACCTCTGGCATCAGGATCATTGTGCGGTGAGCGTTCTCCCATCAGATATGGCAAAAAGAAGACCTTATTCTCACCGAGATTAACTATATTCTCCTGCTCTTTTATAAAATCCCTTGTCTTTAATATTTCTTCCATCCACCACTTATTACATGATGCCGCACTTAGCATACAGCCCATCAAATGGTAGTTGCCGTCTGCATGAGCAAATGAATGTAGCGCATTAAAGCTGTCCACTCCAAACTTCTTACTTGCTATAAATATAGTTCCGGAAGTACCAAGAGAAATATTGCAGGTACCCTCACCCACTGTAGCGGTACCTATAGCTGCCGCCGCATTGTCTCCGGCTCCTATTATTATCTTTATATCTTTATTCAGCCCAAGTTCATTTGCAAGCTCAGGCTTTATAGTTCCTACCGACTCATAGCTTTCATAAAGTTTCGGAAGCATATCCTCTGAAATGCCACAGATTTTTATCATTTCTTGTGACCATTTTTTGTTCTTTACATCCAAAAGCAACATACCTGAAGCATCCGAATAATCGGTCGCAAAGCTTCCACTAAGCATATAGCTTATATAATCCTTCGGAAGCATTATTTTTGATATCTTCTCAAAAATTTCAGGTTCATTATTTTTTACCCAAAGTATCTTAGGTGCGCTAAATCCTGCAAATGCAATATTTGCTGTAAGCTTAGAAAGCTTTTCTTTGCCTATAACATTGTTCAAATAATCAGTTTCCTCAGTGCTTCTGCCGTCATTCCAAAGTATTGCAGGACGAAGTACATTGTCATCTTTGTCAAGGATAACCAGTCCATGCATCTGCCCACCGAAGCTGATGCCTGCTATTTTATCATCTGCACCTTCACAAATTTCCTTTAATCCTTCCTTTACCGCCAAAAACCAGTCTGTAGGATTTTGCTCACTCCACCCTGAACGTGGAAAGTAAAGCGGATACTCCTTAGATACCGATTTTACAAGTTCACCCTTACTGTTCATCATTATAAGTTTTAGAGCTGAAGTTCCCAAATCAACACCGATATAATACATACTCAATCTCCATAAAAAATATTATTTATTATCAAAAGGATTATAAAATAAATCCCGATTAAACTATGCCGTCTACCTATTACATTAAGATTCCGATCACAAAAAGTCAATTCTATTTTTGCTGTTTTTTATGATAAAATTGCTGTCATATTAAGATTTTACTTTTATTCCTCTGCTGTCTTTGGCAGGAAAACACTTTATTAAATAACTCTTTTTTGTTGTGTCCGTCCGGAGAAAACACCATTTTGAGTCTCGTGTCTTTTACTTGCAGACATATTTATACGGTATCTATGTATGTTTATATTTATACATTTTTATGCATTTGAAGCTTTTGCATTAAAAAAGCTCAGAGAAAACCTCGGAGCTGTTAGTTTTTTCTTTTCGGCAGATGCAATTTGAATACCGAGTCTACAAAGAATATCGCAAGTGCTATAGATCCTGCAATCTTCAATGTCTCATTCATATATGTACTTAGATATGAAGACTCGTTTATAAATGCATACGCACATCTGTATATTGAACCTCCGGGAACTATAGGAAGTATACCGGGTATCAAAAAGTTGCTTACAGGTGCTTTCAAAACTCTGGCAAGTATATGTGACATAGTCGCTATACAAAGTGCGGAGATAAGTGCATCTATCTCTACTCTATGTCCGATTATATCCACAAGCAGATATACTCCCCAACCTATCATGCCTGTAAGCCCCGCCTGCACCATGTATTTTTTCGGCAGCTCTATCATGATACAAAAGGCCACCACCGCAATAAATGCACCTATTATTTTAAATAACATAACCGCCTCACAAAATCACATATGCCAGTGCCACACCTACCGCCACTGCAAATGCTGTTACTCCGGTCTCAAGCATTCTGCTGACACCTGCCGTATAATCTCCGTTCAATGTATCTCTCATAGCTGTGGTAAATACCACCCCGGGAACTATCGGCATGATTCCACCTATAATCACCAGGTCAATATTTATATTCGGCAAAACAAATCTTTGGAAACTTACCGCCGTCACTGCCATAGAAAGTGTGGAAATCATATTTAAAAAGAATGAATTGAACCCGAAAGGCATAAGTATCCACTGTGTAATTGCCATTGCAAGCCCTGCCACACCTGCCGCCATACAGTCCATAAAGTCTCCGCCAAGCATCATTGTAAAAAAAAGCGCCACTCCCACAAAGGAAAGACCATATAAAACTCCTCCAAACTGCCTTATCTCCCTTATTTTTCTTATTTCGGCATATGCCTCATATATATCTATTTTTCCTACACTAAGGGCTCTTGATACATTGTTGATAAGGTATATCCTGTTTATATTTGTAGTTCTGTCCGGCACTCTCTTTGACATAGTGATAAGTCCTTCGTCACTGTCAAGAGTAAGGGTAATACCTGTAGCCAGAACAAATGCTGTATGTGATTCACATTTTGAATAGTTAAGTATTCTGTTCATAGTATCTTCCACCCTACTTATCTCCGCTCCGGCTATAAGCATGGTCTCACCGGCAAGCATTGCAGTTTCTGCAACCACTCTCTCAAGGCTCTTTGATATATTTTTTTTTGCCACTTTTCTTCTCCATTATATTTGATGTTTATAGCAAAACCCTGTATAAATCGTCTAAGACCTTATCTTTATTTACAGGCTTGCACGAAGCTCACTTACTTTATCACGCAATAGTGCCGCATTTTCAAAATCAAGTTCTGCCGCAGCCTTAAACATCTTCTTCTCAAGTTCTTTTATAAGCTTGTTTATTTCCGCCTTGTCCATTGACTCAACATCCTTATCAATAGTTGAAACGCTGTCTGCCGCCTTTGATATAGCTATAAGATCTCTGACCGCCTTCTTTATTGTGGTCGGAGTAATGCCATGCTCCTTATTATAAGCTTCCTGTATCCCCCTTCTTCTGTAAGTCTCATCAATAGCCGCCTTCATAGAGTCGGTCATATTGTCGGCATACATTATAACGTGACCGTCTGCATTTCTGGCCGCTCTACCGATAGTCTGTATCAGTGAGGTTTCACTTCTAAGAAAGCCCTCCTTATCTGCATCAAGTATTGCAACCAAAGTAATCTCAGGTATATCAAGTCCCTCTCTCAAAAGGTTGATACCCACCAAAACGTCAAACTTGTCAAGTCTCATATCTCTGATAATCTCGGCTCTCTCCAATGTATCAATATCGGAGTGCAAATATCTCACTCTGATGCCCACTTCCTTCATATATTCTGTAAGGTCTTCCGCCATCCTCTTTGTAAGTGTAGTAATAAGAATCTTATTTTTTTTCTCAATCTCCTTATTTACCTCACCTATCAGATCATCTATCTGCCCTTCTACAGGCCTTACACTTATGGGCGGATCCAAAAGTCCGGTAGGCCTGATAATCTGCTCTGTTCTAAACATCTCATGTTCTTTTTCATACACACTTGGTGTTGCAGATACAAAAAGCATCTGATCTATCTTTGACTCAAACTCACTAAATTCCAGCGGTCTGTTATCAAGTGCGGACGGCAATCTAAAGCCGTAATTAACCAAAGTCATCTTTCTTGACCTGTCTCCTGCATACATTCCTCTGACCTGCGGGATGGTGATATGTGACTCGTCTACAATTATAAGGAAATCATCTTTGAAATAATCTATAAGTGTGTACGGCGGCTCTCCCGGTGCTGAACCTGTCAAATGCCTTGAATAGTTCTCTATTCCGGAACAAAATCCTGTTTCTCTCATCATTTCCACATCAAAATGAGTTCTCTCATCAATCCTCTGTGCCTCTATCAGCTTATCCTCGGACTTAAAGAAACTTACTCTCTCCTCACATTCTTTCAGTATATTTTCTGTAGCTGTCTTCATCTTTTCAGGTGCCACTACATAATGTGATGCCGGAAATATTACAGCATGTGCAAGTTCCGCTATAATATTTCCTGTAAGTGTATCTATCTCAAGTATTTTGTCCACTTCATCTCCAAAGAACTCAAATCTAAGTGCTGTAGATGTGGATGCAGCCGGAAATACCTCAAGTACATCTCCTCTTACACGAAAGGTACCACGATGAAAGTCCATATCATTTCTGTCATACTGCATATCAATAAGCTTTCTGATGACATCATCCCTGTCCCTCTCCATTCCGGGTCTTAACGATACTACCATCTCCTGATAGTCTATAGGGCTGCCAAGGCCGTAGATACATGATACAGAAGCCACTATAATAACATCTTTTCTCTCTGAAAGTGAGGCTGTCGCAGAATGCCTCAGTTTATCTATCTCATCATTTATTGCCGAGTCTTTCTCAATATATGTATCTGTGGAAGGTACATATGCCTCAGGTTGATAGTAGTCATAGTAAGACACAAAGTATTCTACCGCATTCTCCGGGAAGAATTCCTTAAACTCACCATACAGCTGTGCAGCCAAGGTCTTATTATGTGCTATTATCAGTGTAGGCTTTTGTAACTTCTGAATGACATTTGCCATTGTAAATGTCTTACCTGAACCTGTAGCACCCAACAATGTCTGAAACTGATTCCCCTCTTTGAATCCGTTTACCAACGCCTCTATTGCCTGAGGCTGATCTCCTGTAGGCAAAAACTCTGAATGTAGTTTAAATTCCATTATTTTAACCCCTATCCGATGGCAAATTGCCAATATGGGAAGATTATAGCATGTGAAAAAATAAAAGTATAGTACATCAAACACTTCTCAATTTTTACAAATATCGTTCCTGATTTATAGTATTAAAACAGAACGGTACTCTGTTTAAATAAAAGTTTTAAGAAATTTCATGTGAACTTATTGCCTATACTTTATTGTTATAGTATATTTTAAGAACAACTGATTATTTGAATACGAAATACAATCAGATATGTCGGCTACATTTTAGGGTTACCATATATTTTTCTTATGTAAGAAAGGAAAAAACTGTTATGAAAAAAAATAAATACTTGATGCACATTATAGTCGCACTTACAATTACAGCCTCTATAGGTATTACAGCCTGCAAAAGTTCGGCAGAAGAAACAAAGATGAGTACTGATGAATCCTCTGTTTCTTCTGTAGCTGAGGAAAGTAAAGAAGCAAAATCTCAAAAAAAAACAAAAGAGCTTGACTATAAGAATTTGACTGTAGAAGATCTGACAAAAAACTTAATCGGTAAGAAAGAGCTTACAGATGAAGAATTTTTAGATTTGGTATCAACTTACAGATATGTACCAATTACCGAAGATTTAAATCTTGAAGACGGGAGCGTTACACAGCAGGCATTTTCATTGTTAGATGATAAGAACATTAAGTATACTCCAAGTCAAAATGTGCTGAAAACCTTAATAAAAAGTGAATATCCTCAACTTAGAGGTATTGCATGTGAACTGATGGATGAGTTCAACGGAACAAAAGAGGAAAACATAGATTTGGTGAAAGAAATCCTAAAGACAGAAAAAGAACCGTATGTACTTAGAAGAGCTATAAGTGTAGTAGCATATAAAGCCGGAGAGGATCCTGAAATCGCAAAGTTCCTTCTTGATATGGCAAAAAATGAGAATCCCGGAGTAAGGGAAAGAGCCGCATATTGGTTATGCATAGGTTCCAATAAGGACATAGAAGGAGCACAGGATCTGGTTTTTGAACTTATGCAGGATGAGAATAAAGAAGTTATGAGAACTGCATGTGAAAAAAGCGGAGTATTTAGAGATAATCAAAAAATCACCGAGTATTTAAAATCAATCCTTCTTGATGACAGTAAATATGAACTTCATGGTATCTGCGGTAAAGCCCTTATAGATATGTGGCTTGATCCTCCCAATATGGACGGTCATAATGAAACTGCTTATAATGCAACTGTTGAATATATTGAAAAGACATCAAGAAATGAAAATATACCCGAGTTTACAGTGCTTAATTATTTGAGTGGAATATCTGATGCAGGATTTGAAAAGTGGAAAGCACAAAATCCGTACTACAATAAGGATAAAATAACAGCTGCAATGATTGAAATTATTAAGGATCCTAATGCAAACAGTTTGGCACGTGCTTCCGCCATTGAAGTAATACATGCTCATGGAAAAAAAGAAGCCTTAGAATCTATAAAATCTGTAATTGATGATTTGACAGATAAAGATGCCACGTTTATAAAAGATGTTTTTGCTAAAGAGCTTGCAAAATAAATTGTAAAATGCGACAAGGGTAAATGAAACTCAAGTCGCATTTATTTAACTTTATATTTTGACAGTCTCATTTGTATAAACAGCAGTATCATAGTGTAGTATAAATTTCTAATTCACTTTGTTATTGTATACCCATTTCAGTACCGCCATAGATATAATAATTATATAGCCTATAAAACTGAGTACATCCGGCATCTGACCCACAAATATAAATCCCAAAAGTGCTGAATATATAACCTGTGTATAATCATATACCGAGATTTCCTTTGCCGGAGCATATGTATAGGCTTTTGTGATACAAATCTGTCCCACCATTGCAGAAAACCCTGAACCCAGAAGCATTATAAACTGTACAGGGCTTGGCATAATAAAATTCATGGCCATAAGAGGTATACAGCATATACTTGAAAAAGCCGAGAAGAAAAATACAATAAACATTCCCTTCACACCGCCACCTGTCATCTTTCTCACTAAAGCATAAGCAATGCCTGCCATAAGTCCGCCCATAACTCCTATCATAGCTACTACGAATGCAAAATTTGCACTTGGCTTTACTACAAATATCGCACCGATAAAGGCCACTACAGTAGTAAGAATATCCATAATAACAGGTTTTTCCTGTAAAATTATAAAACTTAACAGTATTGCAAAAAACGGACTTAGCTTATTCAATATGGAAGCATCTGCTATATTCATATGGTCAATTGCATAAAAGTTGCAGATAACACCGATAAATCCACAGGATGATCTGAGCAATAATAAAACCCAATTTTTCCTTCCTATATTTTCCCAATTGTAACCGCTTCTAATAAGCATAATAAATGCTACAACGGTTGCCACAGAATTTCTTGAAAAAACCTTTTCAAATGTAGGCAGTTCCCCTGCCAGTCGTACAAAGAGCCCCATCAGGGCAAATCCAAATGCGGCTCCAAGTATATACAATATACCTATTCTTTTATTGTAATTATTCATATTGAAAACCTTCTTTCGGCTCTCTATCTGCAAATACCCTCTCTAATCTCCTGATGCAGTACATAAATCCGGGGATAAGAAACATATCCGCCACAATCCATGCAAGCGGTGATGCGGCACAAGCTGCAACATATCCAAGCAGCGGCACTCCTATAAATCCTACAATACCTCTGGCAAACATCTCACATACTCCCGAGAGTATTGCAAACATCGGAAATCCCATACCTTGAATAGAATTTCTCCAGACATTAACAAAGATAAGTGCAAAATAAAATCCCGAGTTCCATAAAAGAAATATTCTCGCCCGCTTTATTACATCACTGTTGCTTACATCTATAAACAATTTCGGCAATTCACCGCCTATAAATATCATTAAAATAAATACTATAACAGAGTATATTATTCCTATTATTGTAGCTACTCTTACGCCTTCCTTTACTCTGTCAAGCTTACCCGCTCCAACATTTTGACCGCTGTATGTAGCCATAGTCATACCGAGCGCATCTGTAACCGCCACACAGAAGCTGCTTATCTTACTTCCTGCCGTAACGGCCGCCACTGTGACAGCACCAAGTCCGTTCACCGCCGTCTGAAGTATTACAGATCCGATAGCAGTAATTGAGTACTGTAGTCCCATAGGTATGCCCATAGAAAGCACTACCTTTATGTGCTTTATTGAGATTGCACCCTCTCCCGGCTCAAGCTTTAATATATGAAACTTTTTTACCATATATATAACGCATAATATCCCCGATACAAGTTGTGATATAACTGTAGCATAGGCAGGTCCCGCAACTCCCAGCCCCATAATCTTTATAGATACAATGTCCAGAACTATATTAAGGAGTGCAGCCACTATAAGAAAATAAAGCGGTGTCTTTGAATCTCCAAGGGCTCTTATTATACTTGCCGTCAAATTGTACAGATACATTACAGGTATGCCTGCAAATATAATTACTATATAAATATATGCCTCGTCCATAATCTGTGCCGGCGTATTAGTCACAACAAGTATAGCCTTTGTAAGCAAACATACTACAGCTGTAAGTACTATCGAAAAAAATATTCCCATATACATTGCATTCATGGTGAATTTTCTCATCTCTTTGTAGTCTTTTGCACCGAATTTTTGTGCTACAGGTATGGCAAAACCTGCCGTATTTCCTATAACAAAACCGTTTACCATAAAGAATATGGCACCTGTGGAACCCACAGCTGCCAATGAATTAACGCCCAAATACTTACCTACCATCACTGTATCCACCATGCTGTAAAACTGCTGGAAGAGTGTTCCTATAAGCATCGGTATAGCAAATGCCACTATAAGCTTTAGCGGGTTGCCACAGGTCATGTCTGTGATACTTTCTTTTCCTTTTTCCATAATTCCCTCAAATAAAAATATCTTTTATATAAAAAATATATTTTATAAATCTTCGATATCTTTATTTAAAATAAGCTTCAGTTTTTCCATGCTGTTATTCAAAATAAGTTCTTTCGGAAAAGCTGATTCATTTAATAAGTCATCACAATTCCCAAAGTCACCTACATAATCTGCATAGTGACTGTCTGTATTACATACAACATATGTCCCATATTTTTTTGCGGCCAAAAGCATCTTTGCCGCATTCTCTCTGCCTCCCACTCTGGCAGACATTGGATTTAATGATGAATTGTTAAGCTCAAGTACAACACCTCTTTTGGCGGCTTCCTTTGCCAATGCATCATGGTCTATCGGATATCTGCCGTCATCAGGATGACCGATTATTTTAACATATGGATTTGACATCGCACCGAAGTATGCATTCATATTTTCATCCAAACTGCCCGGTTCTATACAAATAGTATGCAGGCTGGCTATAACATAATCAAGTCTTTTGAGTACATTCTCATCAACATCAAGATTACCTTTAAAGTCCATGATATTAGCCTCTACACCTCTAAGTATAAGCACACCCTTGTATTTTCTGGGAATAACCTTAAAGTTCATAAAGTATATATTCTTACATGAACCCGGTACCGCCTCACTGTGGTCTGAAAATCCATATGCTAAAAGACCCTTGGCCGCCGCCTCTTCCATGTTCTCTTTCAAGGTGGAATAAGCGTGACCGCTGGCTATGGTATGTGTATGCAAATCAAATAAATATTTCATATTATTTCTTGAAAAGGTCTCCAAGCTTATCCACTGCACCTGCAATTCCAACCTTTGCAATTTGTGCCTTTACACCATTTACAACCGCATCAAACTGACCGTCAGGAATATCAATTCCTGTAAGGTTTTCAATTGTCTTTTCAGGATCACTTGTAAGATTTGCCAAAAGTGCCGGGTCTGCCTTTGCCTTATTGATTATATCTGTTACTATTTTTGTTATATCCATATTCTCTCCTTTATAAAACTAAAGCCAAGACTGTAAAATCCTTGGCTTTAGCGAAATTAATTGTATTTTATTAAATCATCTTTCCTGACATCTGCTTTGCAACTTCCTCTGCAAAGTTCTCACTCTTCTTTTCAAGACCTTCACCTGTCTCAAATCTGACAAAACCTTTTATAGAAACCTTAGCATTGTTTGCCTTGGCAACCTCTGCTACATAAGCGGCTACCGACTGCTTGCCGTCTGCCGCCTTGACATATGGCTGATCAAGAAGACAAATCTCTTTAAGCTCTTTCTTGATTCTTCCTTCAATCATTCCCATAATAACTTTCTCAGGCTTTGAAGCTTCCTTAGGATCATTCTTAATCTGAGCTAATAAAATCTCTCTCTCTTTTGCAAGATAATCCGCATCAACTTCCTTGTCTGAAGTATACTTCGGATGAAGCGCCGCAACCTGCATTGCAACATTCTTTGCCATCTCTTTGATCTCATCATTGACAACATCACTTACAACATCCACCAAAACGCCAATCTTTCCGCCTGCATGTATGTAAGAAACTACACAACCGTCAGCCTCTTCCACCTTTGCAAATCTTCTGATTGACATGTTCTCACCAATGATGGAAATCATGCTTGAAAGCTTCTCAGCTACTGTGAGGCTTGGGTCAAGCTCCCACTTCTCATTCAAGAACTCTTCTGTAGTACCTGCACTTGTCTTTAATGCCTGTGCCGCAACCTCACCGACATAAGTTCTGAACTTCTCATTCTTTGCAACAAAATCTGTCTCGGCATTCACCTCAAGTACAACAGCCTTCTTTGCATCATCACTGACACAAACATCTACTATACCTTCAGCCGCTATACGACCTGCTTTCTTCTGTGCTCCTGCAAGTCCTTTTTCACGAAGAAAGTCAACTGCCGCATCCATATCTCCATCAGTTGCAGCAAGGGCCTTCTTACAATCCATCATTCCTGCACCTGTCATCTCTCTTAACTCTTTTACCATTGCCGCTGTTACTGCTGCCATTGTAAAACCTCCTAAAATTTATAATATGACAAGTTGCAAAGTGGAAAACCAGCTTTGCAACCTGCCTATAAGTTAATGTTTATATTAGAACTGTCTGTCATCTAATGCTTCCTTCTCCGGAGCAAACTCATTGCCCTCAAGAGAATCATCAACCTCACTATCCGACTCACTGTCCGGAGTTGAAAGAATCTCACCCTGATTTGCCTCGATAACCGCATCTGCCATTTTAGCTACAATAAGCTTTACAGCACGAATTGCATCATCATTTCCCGGTATAAGATAATCAAGCTCATCCGGATCACAGTTTGTATCACAGATACCGATAAGCGGAATACCCAGAGTATGAGCCTCCTGAACACAGATTCTCTCCTTCTTAGGATCTATAATAAAGATTGCATCCGGGATTTCTTTCATATCCTTGATACCTCCAAGGTTCTTCTCAAGCTTCTCCCATTCTTTCTTTAACTTGATAACTTCCTTCTTCGGAAGTAAATCAAATGTACCGTCTTCACTCATCTCTTCCAGCTGATGAAGTCTCTTGATTCTTGACTGGATTGTCTTAAAGTTTGTAAGCATTCCGCCAAGCCATCTCTCATTGACATAGTACATTCCACAACGCTCTGCTTCTTCCTTGATAGCATCCTGCGCCTGCTTCTTTGTACCTACAAAAAGGATCTTTCCGCCATCCTTGGCTATATCCGACATAGCATTGTATGCCGTATCAACCATACCTACACTCTGCTGAAGATCGATAATATGTATACCGTTTCTCTCTGTGTAGATATATGGAGCCATCTTAGGGTTCCATCTTCTTGTCTGATGTCCGAAGTGAACACCTGCCTCAAGTAACTGCTTCATTGAAATAACACTCATTATTTTTCTCCTTTGGTTTTTCTTCCGTCAGGCCTAAGAAAAGAACCTTTGGCACCACCTTTCTCATTCACCTGATGTGCTTATTTAGCTATAAAATCTTATCACAATATCCGCCCGATTGCAACTTTAAATTTTTATTGAATTATGTCCGGATGAACTTAAGATAGGGATGGAATGACTCATTTTTAGTCATTCCATCCCTGAACTTTCAATAATAAAGAACTCTTTTAGCCTTTATCTTAATAATCTGTATTTCTTTAACAGCTCATGTCTATAGACTTTATCTGTATTAGCCTTTATTATGGTTTCTAAATTACCTTCCTTGGCCAATATTGTATTCAGCTCACTTACCATATCGGCTCCCCTTTCTATACCCTCTGCTCTGCCTTCCGTTCTTCCTTCTGTTCTTCCTTCCGTTCTACCCTGTTTAAGTCCCTTTTCAATCCCCTGCTCTTTTGCTATTTCAAAAAATCCTTTCATATTGTTTATCTTCCTTTCATGCACCGTCTTTATTATCTTTTCAACATTTTTAAAACCTGTCATTGCAGACATCAGCATCAAAATCTCATCTATATGCTTTACTTTACTTTCGTCACCTATATACTTTTTATTTTTTCTCATCTGATACAAATAGTCCGCCAACATATGAAAGTCACTCTTAAATAAATCTATCTTTTCCCTATCCAAAAATGCTATTTCAAATACATTTATCTTATAGTCACTTACATACGGTTTTAGATTATCATCTACTTCAAGCAAATCCAATAATGAATTTGAGTATTTCCAATTTCTGTCATATCCCATATATAACACCAATGTAATTACAGGATATTTCTTTTTATATCTGTTTTCTTTCAATACCTGCTTTTTATACTCCGCTCCGTCATACCCTATAACCCTAAGCGGCATCAGCTTTTCCGGTGTAGTCTGATTTTCAAGGCCAAACAATGCTATATTGATTTGGCTGTTCTTCCAATACTTTGCAACATCTCTATCCTGTGAGTAAATATCACCATCTATCTTTAATGCACTGTCGA
>NZ_GL622296.1:799067-800649 GCF_000185385.1 Lachnoanaerobaculum saburreum DSM 3986 | reverse complement strand
GGCTATCTATTTCCCGACAGCCCCTTCTTGTGGTGCTTAAAATTAAATAACTAAAGTTCAGGTACTTATAGTGCTCTTGATAATTGTTCTTTAAAGAAACTACCTACCTGAACTGTAACACTAAATGCAACTTAAATATTTTCATTTTTTAAGTTGCACTAACATTTACACTTCAGCGTATCTTTTTAAATATTCTTCATTGTGATGGGCAAAATATTCCATCTCAACCCAATCGTCTACATTTGCCAAGGTTGCAAATAGCACTATCACTATAATATCTTTTAATTTATGCTTTATTTTTCTCTCTTGCCTTACATCTTCGATGTATTCAATCCATTCTAATAATCCGTTCATCATAAAATCCCCTTTTTCTTAAATATACCATAAAAAAGGTGATTTTTCATAGTTTATTCAATTTATTCATTCATTGTTTACTCATGCGTTTGTCCTGCTTAAAGTCGCTAAAAGTAGCTACAAAAGCAGTAAATAAGGCAAGATATATAGTACTCAAATTGTGTAGCAGTTGCCCCTATAAGAAAGAGTTTTACGAAACAATTTCAAACATCAGGAAATTATCACTGCATTTGGAATAGCGAATAGAGATAACTTATGAGCCTTGGAAATCAAATATAAAACAGTGATTTTTAGTGCATAGGGACAGTACGCCCTTTTTTAGAGCAATTTCCTTATTTACAAATAAGATATTTTTATACACACATTATTTTGCGTAGTATCTAAGCAAAATCTACTATGTTGAATAATTCAGGCTCTTTTAGCCTTTATCTTAATAATCTGTATTTCTTTAACAGCTCATGTCTATAGACCTTATCTGTATTAGCCTTTATTATGGTTTCTAAATTACCTTCCTTAGCCAATATTGTATTCAGCTCACTTACCATATCGGCTCCCCTTTCTATACCCTCTGCTCTTCCTTCCATTCTACCCTCTGCTCTTCCTTCCGTTCTACCCTGTTTAAGTCCCTTTTCAATCCCCTGCTCTTCCGCTATTTCAAAAAATCCTTTCATATTGTTTATCTTCCTTTCATGTACCGTCTTTATTATCTTTTCAACATTTTTAAAACCTGTCATTGCAGACATCAGCATCAAAATCTCATCTATATGCTTTACTTTACTTTCATCACCTATATACTTTTTATTTTTTCTCATCTGATACAAATAGTCCGCCAACATATGAAAGTCACTCTTAAATAAGTCTATCTTTTCCCTATCCAAAAATGCTATTTCAAATACATTTATCTTATAATCACTTACATACGGTTTTAGATTATCATCTACTTCAAGCAAATCCAATAATGAATTTGAGTATTTCCAATTTCTGTCATATCCCATATATAACACCAATGTAATTACAGGATATTTCTTTTTATGTCTGTTTTCTTTCAATACCTGCTTTTTATACTCCGCTCCATCATATCCTATAACCCTAAGCGGCATCAGCTTTTCCGGTGTAGTCTGGTTTTCAAGGCCAAACAATGCTATATTGATTTGGCTGTTCTTCCAATACTTTGCAACATCTCTATCCTGTGAGTAAATATCACTGTCTATCTTTAATGCACTGTCGG
>NZ_GL622296.1:772597-798138 GCF_000185385.1 Lachnoanaerobaculum saburreum DSM 3986 | reverse complement strand
TAGGCGTGTCTATCAATGCATTTTCTTCTATTATCCTCTTACCGTTAAATAACAATACATTTACTATATCTGCAAATACATCATTATATCTTTCAAGCATCTTCTGCGTTATATCCTTACTTTTCATACCCTTCTCCTTTATTATACCAAAGAAATTCAACCGACTCCATCTTAAAAATACCTATACGCAACTGTACAGCCAAGCAATCTGTTATACTTGACTGTACAGCTACGTGCCCAAAGTCTATGCACCGACTATATCATGGTTTTTAGAACTTTTTAGAAACTTAGATTAATTAGAGCGGAAAGTGCATTTCCCATAGATTACATCAGATACCAAACCAAAAACCATGAAAAACATTTGATGGCTCTATTATACCAACTACGCCTATTTTAACAATAGATTACATTAATACTTAAGATTTAAAAAGCACTTTTGGTGTATTGCATAAAAATATCAAGGAATATTGTGCAGTATCACGAATATTCCTTGTGCAATATGCTATAAAACACACCCTATCTTTTGGCAGTATATTAAGCATATTGTAATAATCAATTTGTTACGTTAATTTGATATCACTTTAATATATTAAATAAATATATTATAAGTACATATGACCGGATAAATTAAATTTATTCCCTAACTCCTTCAATAATCATCTTAGCCATAAAATCAAGCATATCATTGCTCATTCCCGGATAAAGCCCTACCCAGAAAGTGTCATTCATAATTCTGTCGGTATTGGTAAGTTCACCTACTACTCTATATCCTTCACCACAGGCTCTCAGTTGGTCAAAGCATGGGTGCTTTATAATATTTCCGGCAAATAACATTCTGGTTTGAATACCGTTTGACTCTAAATTACCTACAAGCTTATCCCTGTCTACTCCCTCTCTGCAAGTGATAAGGAATCCAAACCAACTTGGTTCGGCATTCTTTGCCGGAACAGGAAGTATAATTTTATCCTCTATAGGCTTTAGTGCATTATAAAGTCTCTTATAGTTTTCTCTTCTCTTTGTAACAAACTCGGGAAACTTCTTTAGCTGTGCAACACCCACTGCCGCTTGAAGATCTGTAGGCTTTAAGTTATATCCGAAATGTGAATATACATACTTGTGATCATATCCCAAAGGAAGCTCGCCATACTGCCTGTCAAATCTATGTCCACATGCATTGTCCTGTCCTGAATGACATATACAATCCCTTCCCCAATCTCTCATAGACTTTATTATCTTATTCAAAAGAGCATTAGATGTATATACTGCACCTCCCTCTCCCATTGTCATATGATGTGGCGGATAAAAACTTGATGTTCCTATATCTCCTACAGTTCCGGTAAACTTCTTTACTCCGTCTATATCATATGTGCTTCCAAGTGCATCACAGTTATCCTCTATAAGCCACAGATTATGATCCTTACAAAACTTTGATACTGTCTCAAGGTCAAAAGGATTTCCAAGTGTATGTGCTACCATAACAGCCTTAGTCTTTGATGAAAGTGCATCCTCAAGCTTAGTTACATCTATATTATACTGTGGTATTGTTACATCTACAAATACCGGCACTGCTCCATACTGAATAATAGGAGTAACTGTAGTAGGAAAACCGCAAGCTACTGTAATAACCTCATCACCTCTTTTTACCTGTCTGTCGCCTAAAAGCGGTGATGTCAAAGTCATGAAAGCAAGCAGATTCGCACTTGAACCCGAGTTTACAAGTGATACATACTTTACTCCAAATTGCTTTGCAAAGTCACTTTCAAACTTATAGAAATATCTTCCGGCAGTCAGCCAAAACTCAAGTGAAGCATCTACCAGATTTACCATCTCTTCTGAATCATAGACTCTTGAAGCATAGGTTATTCTATCACCCTCCTTAAACTCCTTCTTTTTATTATGAAAGGCATCATGATACTCCTTTACTAATTTAAGTATCTCATTACGAGCCTCTTCCTGTGTTTTATTATTTAACATTTAGACTTCCTCTCCAACTATTATTATTTTAAAAACGAAAGAATTTGATTCTTTGTAAAATCTTTCATATCACAACCTTTATAGTATGCTTTATACCAATCAACACTTAGAGAAACCGCTTTCTCTATATTTAAAACAGGTTTCCAATTATATACTTTTTTCAATTTATCACAGTTCAATTTCAAGAAACCTGCTTCATGCGGTCCGCCATCAGACTGAACCTTAAAATCAAAGCCGTCCCCCCAATATTTCTTAAAATGAGCAACAAGTTCATCAGTATGTATGCAGTCTACATCATCAGGTCCTACATTAAAATATCCCTCATACTTACCACTGTCTTCACACTGTTTCTTTAAAATCTCAAGATATACAAAAAGCGGCTCAAGTACATGTTCATATGGACGAATAGACTTAGGATTTCTAAGCACAACTTCAGTTTTATTTCCGGCCGCACGAAAACAATCCGGAATAATTCTATCCAAGGCAAAATCTCCACCACCGATAACATTTCCTGCTCTTGCAGTTGATACAGGGATATTTGATAAAAAGCTTTTCTTATAGCTATGTGTAACAAGCTCTGAACAAGACTTTGAATTAGAATATGGATCATATCCGTCTAAAAAGTCAGTCTCAACATATCCCTTGTCTATTTCCTTATTCTCATAAACCTTATCTGTTGTAACATTCAAAAAACTTTTTACAGATTTTGATAGCCTTATACACTCCAGTATATTTACCGTTCCCATTACATTGGTTTCATATGTATACACCGGCTGTTCATATGATGTACGCACAAGCGGTTGTGCTGCCATATGAAGTACAAGTTCAGGATTTACTCTATCAAACACTTCTTTTAAATGTTTTAAATCTCTAATATCTCCAATAACAGAATCAACCTCACTTGAAAGTTCCAATATATCAAATAAATTCTCCTCTGTAGGTGGATTCAGTGCATAACCTGTCACTTCGGCACCCAACATTACAAGAATTTTTGTAATCCAGGCTCCTTTAAATCCTGTATGCCCGGTGATCAAGATTTTCTTTCCATTATAGAAATCTGCTAATTCATTCCATCTGTCCATTTACCACCTCATCCAAGGAGCCTTTCCACTTGCCCAAAGGCTCTCAAGCTTCTCCTTCTCTCTTTGAGTATCCATACATTGCCAAAAACCGTCATGTTCAAATCCCATAAGCTCGCCGTCCTTTGCAAGTTTCAACATAGGACTCTGCTCAAATATTGTAGCATCTCCCTCTGTGATATAATCAAATATATTCGGATTTAGTACCATAAAACCGCCGTTGATAATAGCTGAATCATCTTCACTTTTCTCTCTGAATGATGTAATAAGACCTGATTCATCCTTTTGAAGTACGCCCTTTTGTTGTGCCAGACTTACCGTAGTTATAGTCGCAGTTTTACCATGAGTCTGATGAAACTTAAGCAACGCGTCTATATCCACATCCGATACTCCGTCACCATAAGTAAGCATAAACGGCTCATCCTTTAAATGTTCCTTTGCTCTAAGTATTCTTCCGCCTGTCATAGTATTTAACCCTGTATCAAGTACTGTTACCTTCCAGTCCTCCGCATTTCTTTGATGTACTTCCATCTTATTATTCTTCATATCAAAAGTCACATCGGAATTGTATACAAAATAGTTGGCAAAATACTCTTTTATCTTATTCTGCTTATATCCTGCCAATATGACAAACTCATTGATACCGAATGTCGAATAATACTTCATAATATGCCATAAAATAGGCTGACCGCCTAATTCAATCATCGGCTTCGGCTTCAAATGGCTTTCTTCAGAAATCCTTGTTCCAAGTCCACCTGCTAATATCACTGTTTTCATTTAAATCTCCATAATATACTATATCGGCTTAATATATCTATATCTTTAATTTTATAAGCCTATCCTACTCTACTTCCATAGCGGTTACTCTCATCCGCAAAACAAATCTGTACTAATACTAAGTCATATCTTATTCTATGTCAACAATAGGCGGTTAAACTAAATTAACTCAAAATGGACAGCCCTCCGGTTTCAATGCCGTATGGTTGTCCATTTGAATTGATATAGTATAAAAGTGAGTTGAAAATCAACTCACTTAAACACAGTGCAATAAAATAATCTGTGTAAGACACTACTGCATCCATCTGTTAAAAAAATCTTTCTTCAAGCATAAGACATAAAGCATGATATACAGGTAGATGTAACTCCTGAATCTTAAATGTCTCCTTTTCCGGTACTATAATTATCTCATCACAAAATTCCTTCATTCTGCCGCCGTCTCTTCCGGAAAGTCCGACAGTCTTCATACCCTTTGCTCTGGCAGTCACCAAAGCATATAAAATATTCTCAGAATTACCTGAAGTGGATATACCAAGAAATACATCTCCCACATTGCCAAAGCCGTTCACCTGCTGTGCAAATGCAAGCAAAGGGCTACAGTCATTAAGATATGCTGTTGAAAGCCCGACATGACCTGTTACTGATATTGCAGGCAAGGCACCTTGCAGGTTATCAGCAAGAACCTCACCAAGTTTCTTATCTACAGACTTTAACTTATCCTGTAGTGCAGTATCCAACTTTCTCGGCTTTATAAACGCCTTCATAAGCTCACCTACAATATGTTCTGAATCAGCGGCACTTCCACCGTTACCCGCTACCAAAAGCTTACCACCATCAGAATAAGTCTGCTCAAGCACCTTATATACTCCAATGATATTCTCCCTTTGTCCTGCCAGACTTGGATATCTTCTAATTAACTCATTTAATATATTTAAAATACTCTCTTTCATATTTAATACCCTTTAATGAACCTATAGAACCTCCTTCATTGTCTTTAGATCAAAATATTCCGGTCTATAGTACATAATCCTGGTACCTTCATTCTCAAACTCAAACGGAACATATATTAAATCTTCTAATACCTTCCTAACATTTTGTTGATATTCCGGCTCTACATAGAACAATAAAAAACCTCCTCCACCGGCACCAAGCAACTTTCCTCCTAAAGCACCTGCTTCTATTGCCTTATTGTATAGAATATCAATATCATTGTTGCTTATATCAGACGTAATACTTCTCTTTAACTTCCATGTATAGTCAAGTAATCTGCCAAACTCATTTAGATCAGAACCTGAAACTAGTAATCTCTGCACATCATCAACCAATGCTTTCATTTCCAGCAGTTCAGCTGTCTTATCCCTCGTTGCCTTTATTTGACTTTGAGCAATATCACTTGAAAATCTCGAAAACCCTGTAAAAAACAACATCAACCTGTTATTTAATTCTTTCTGCCTGTCAGTAGAGAATACAACCGGTGAGACAGTATATCCGTCCGCTCTGAAGTCAATACGATTGAATCCACCAAATGATGCCGCAATTTGATCCTGTATTCCACCGGCTTCATTACATAGGACTCTTTCAATATATATTGCATCATCTGCGAGCTTCCGCTTATCAGCATACTTACCCTTTAAAGCATAACATGCATTTAAAAGTCCCACTGCAAAAGAAGAGCTTGTCCCAAGTCCTGATCTTGCAGGTAAATCCGCTTCATATACTACCCGGAGTTCATGCATATCCAGATATTTCATAATATTTCTTACAGCAGGATGTTTTATCTCATCAACTGATTTAGTTCTTTCCATCACTCCATAGACTATTTCATTTGAATAGTCAAAAAATCTTGGAAGATGACGTATCGTTGTATAACAGTATTTATCAAATGTAGTAGATATAACTGCCCCCTCATGTTCCTTAAAAAATCCTTCATAATCTGTCCCTCCACCAAAAAAGGACATTCTAAACGGTGTTTGTGCAATAATCATAATCTTATATGCATATATTATATGCAATCCCTCTAAATACTAAATTCATATGTCTTAATATATTTTACAATGGACTCTTTGACATTTGTCAATTTAAAAAGATTATCTTTCCTTTATAAAAATAGATATATTATCTTTATACCATTGCTCAATATCATAATTAGCCTTAAACACATCCCTTATATCATGCCATGTATATCCTCTTTTTTGAAATTTCTCAACCCAATAACTAATTGGTTGCTCATTTACATGACCATCTCCACCTTGTCCAACATGAGCGGCAGAAAACAAAATTATATCTGAATGCCTACATAATGTATCTACAAAAATATCAGCATACTTTTCTTCTAAATGCTCTGCAACCTCTAATGACATCGCAATATCAAACTTTCTATATAAGTCTAATTCTTTTGACAAATCTCTTGGTAAAAAATACTCTTTATCAATCATCAGCATATCTGTATCTACATAGTCACCATCTACTCCGATTATTTGAATATCTCTATTAATCTGTCTGGCAGCAGCCAACCATGTACCTGTTCCACATCCAAAATCTACTATACTTTCAGGTTTATATATAGGTATTACATATTTCAAAACTTCAATTGCAGATAAGTATGATCCATACTGATTATCCTCATAAAAATTTGATCCATATATTGAAGTGGATCCATATTCACTCTTATCTTTTTGTAAATTTACCAAGTCTGTTAACATCCTGTTTAATATCCAAATTTTGCCCAGAATTTCCTTCTTAAGATAAAGTTCTGATTTCCATACCCTGCCATCAACAGTTTGACTTAAGTTCTCTTCCGCCTTATAGATTCTGCTGTCAAATGTCTGACTTAGATTCTCTTCCGCCTTGTAGATTCTACCGTCAAAAGCCTGACCCAAGTTTGTCTCCGTCTTATAGATTCTGCTGTCAAATGTCTGACTTAGATTCTCTTCCGCCTTATAGATTCTACCGTCAAAAGCCTGACCCAAGTTTGTCTCCGTCTTATAGATTCTGCTGTCAAATGTCTGACTTAGATTCTCTTCCGCCTTATAGATTCTACCGTCAAAAGCCTGACCCAGGTTTGTCTCCGTCTTATAAATTCTGCTGTCAAAAGCCTGACTTAAATTCTCTTCCGCCTTATAAATTCTGCTGTCAAATGTCTGACTTAGGTTCTCTTCCGCCTTATAAATTCTGCTGTCAAATGTCTGACTTAGGTTCTCTTCCGCCTTATAGATTCTGCTGTCAAAAGCTTGACCCAGGTTTGTCTCTGTCTTATAAATTCTGCCGTCAAATGTCTGACTTAAGTTCTCTTCCGCCCTATAGATTCTGCTGTCAAATGTCTGACTTAGATTCTCTTCCGCCTTATAGATTCTGCTGTCAAATGTCTGACCTAAACTTGTCTCAGCTTTATAAATTCTACTGTCAAATGTTTGACCCAAATTTGTCTCAGCCTTATAAATCCTGCTGTCAATCATCTCTTTTAAAGATGCATTTTGTGACTCTACCATGGCCTTTATGCTCTCAACCTGTCCCTCAAGTTTCTCAATAGATCGTTCTAATTGATCATATAATTCATTGCCGTTTTTCTCCAGCATCAAATAGGTTTGCTGCTTTAGCCTTGTTTCAGAATCTTTAACATGATTTAAAATATCATACTTGCTGTCTGTAACATTATTTAGAATTTCATCTTTACTATCTTTAAGATGTCCATCCAAGTCCCAAAGTTGCTGTCTCATCTTATATGAAATTCCATGTCTGAATGGAGTATAAAAGAATTTTAAAACCCCTTTAAGGCACTGCTTCAATGAAAAAGATTTATCTGTGCAATTTTCTTCATCACACCTTATCTCACTAAACGGATACTTTTTAAACAAGTCATCAACATTAAGAACTTCATCCAAATCATGTCCATAGGAATATTTTCCTAAAATCCATCTCCACCTTCTATTTATAGCTATTAAAAGACTGGAATCTTTATAATTTTTATATATCAAATTATTTTTTACCATTTCTCTCAAAATGGCTTCTTCCTCTTCTAATGCCACTTTTCTTTCTTTCTCTTCTACTTCTTCAAATCTATTCTCCCATCCTGTAAGGTACTCAAGGTGATTCTTAGAAACATTGACATTTAAATATTTTGAAAGATTATTTGCTGCAATCACTGCCGACTCAGCTGAAAGCGCATTGAATTTATTCTTGGTGATATTCTCAGCACCAACCCTATACTCACCTAAAACTTTCTTTATATTATGAAATTTGAATTTATGTACCGCTCTTGTCCAAAGTTCATAGTCTTCTGCCTTTTTTGTATTATCATAAAAAAGATTATTCTTTAGAAAATACTCTCTTCTGATCATAATGGTTGAATGGCATATTTCGCATCCATAAATAAGTGCAGCTTTTATATCATCATGTTCTTCAGCTACTTCATGTACAAAATCCGTGTCAACTCCAAAATGATGCTGCCTGCTACCACATAATCCATATTCTTTATTATTTTCCAAAAAATCCGCCTGCAATTCAAAGCGATCTTCTGTCGCCAAATCATCTGCATCAATTCTGGCAATATACTTTCCTCTTGCAATCCTTATTCCTTCATTTAGTGATTCTGCCAATCCTAATTTGGTTTTATTTTGAACCACTTTTATACGGTCATCTTCAAAAAAACTGATTACTTCAGTTGTTTCATCACTACTGCCGGCTTCATTCATGATCAATAATTCAAAATCAGGACAAGTCTGTTCAAACACCGACCACAAAGTTTCTCCAATATAGTTTTCACTGTTAAATGTAGGCATAAGTACAGTTATCAGCGGTTCTTTAGAAGCAAATGTCTTTTGTCTATAAAACTCCTTATGCATAAACATTGAATTTTCATATATAGTTCCCAACTTATTTCTTTCATATTCATTACTACAAGCCATTGACCAAACTTCATATGCTTTTTTCATCTTTTTATGACATAACTTGAAGAAATCCAAACCCTTTTCTTTGGATTTTTTCATCATCCGGAAGAAAAATTTCTTGAGCAAAAGATCTAAATCCACTAATGCCTGCAAAATATCCTTATCAGACTTTCCGACATATGAATCAGATAAAGATAACTCTTCAATCTCACTCTTTGTAATCGGCAATTTGTTATTTTTTATTTCATCAATCAAAATATCTTTATTATACATAATTCACTCCTAATGTATTTTTAGTAATATCCTTCTTAAATCTCGAACAATCTTTAAAACGTAAGCGGAATACCCGACTCCCAGTCTCAAGAACAATTTCTGCATAGCATCCTTACGCTTTAATTCTTGATACAATGACTTTTTTTTACATATATATTCCACTGCATTTGCTCTTTCAGTTTCATCAACATCATATATCATAACAAATGACAAAATATATTGTAAGCTTAATTTACCAGCCAGAAGATCTTTATAGAGAAACTTATCATTTTCTACTCTCTTCACACTGATACTTAACATATCCATCAAATCAACTATATGCTTTAATGTAACCTTATTTGCAAGTGATCCCTCTCTGCCAATCCTATAGTAATAATATGGCTTTCCAAAAAAAGCAAACTGCTTCGCTGTTAAAATAACTCTGGTTGCAAACTCAATGTCCTCACTGTGAACCCCCTCTAAGAAAAAAAGATTGTTTTCTAAAAGGAATTTTCTACCTAAAACATATTGCCACACATTCCAATAGTTTCTTCTCTTCTTTAAGAAAGCTTCCAAGTATGAATTGTCACAAATCAACTCCTCGCCCTCAATTGTATCTACCTTTGAAATGTTTTTTGAATTTCCAACAATATAGTAATCAGAGATGATTGCATCTATAGAAGTTTTACCTTCTAAACTCTGCATAAGATTAGAAAAAGCATCTACGTCTATATAATCGTCACTGTCAAAAAAGGCTACATATTCTCCAACTGCATATTTTAATCCTACATTTCTTGCATTGGATAACCCGTCACCGTTTTGAACGATAACCCTCACTTTACTACTGTACTCTTTTTGTATCTCATTTGCAATCAGTTCACTTTTATCACTTGACGGCTTTAGCACAAGTATTATTTCATAAGAAAAGCCATGACAGTCAAGCATTGATTTAATGCAAGTATACAGATATTCTTCCACCTGATAGACCGGCACAATAATACTTAATAGCATGGTTTTTCTCCTTCCTAGAATAATTCTTTTATTTTTTTGCAAATTTTTTTGATTTTAGCTTTTACACCCTTATTTTCTTTCCAAAAGTAATAAAAACGATTTATATATGGGTTAGGGTATTTTGTTCTAAATATAGAATCAATTCCTCCTTCAACATCTGTCATCCTATTGAACGGCTCCCCACCTCGTGCCCATGCCCATTTGGCACGGATAGACCTAAGCAATGCATCATCATCAAAGAATTTTACTTCCTGATTTTTCTCATAAATCTTTCTAAGTACATTTTTTAATGATCTATAGGCTTCTTTTTTCTTATTTATATCTTTTATTTCAAAATAATCATTCTTCCAATTATTAAAGAGTATACACTCATCATCCAAAAGTTCAAGCCCTATAGTTCTTTTTAAGGTCTTTGCCACTATTCTACCACTTTCAAGATGAAGCATTGACTTCTTCTCTAAAGTAATATTATCTTCACCTACACGGTACTCTCCAAGCACTTCAGGAATATTTGCAATATCTCCAAAATCTATCACTCTACTCCACAGTTCAAAATCTTCCGCTAAATAAGTATTATCATAGTATAAATTATTCTCTACAAAAACACTTTTCCTTAACATCAAAGTAGAGTGACATAGGTCACAGAAAAAAACAGCATTGCTCTTACATTGTGCCGGTTCAGTCGCCGGTTTATGTATCCAGTCAATATCTACACCGAAATGATGCTGATATGAACCTGTTACTGCCACGTTCGGATGGCTATCAAGAAAATCAACTTCCTTTTGGAAACGGTCTCTTCTTGAGATGTCATCTGCATCCATTCTTGCTATATACTCACCGGTTGCCTTTCTTATACCAAGATTCAGTGATTTGGCAAGACCCAGCCGTTTATCATTACAGATAACTTTGATTCTTTTATCCAGTTGTTCATATTCTTTTACAATCTTAGTACATTCTTCATTTGAACCATACTCATTCAATATGAGCATATCCCAATCTGTAAAGCTCTGCGCTATAATACTGTCTATGCTTTCTCTGATGTACTTTTCACTATTGTATACAGGCAAGAGCACTGTGACTTTAGGCATGTTCACCTCTCATATATGCTTCATATTCATCACACATCTGTTGTGTCTCACCATAACCTCTCATATGACCTTTTTCAAGCCAAAGAACCTTAGTACACATTTCTCTAATTTGTTCTATAGCATGAGATACCAAAATAGTAGTAACACCACTGTCAAAGAGTTCTTTCATCCTTTGTTCAGATTTTGCTTTAAATGAGATATCTCCTACTGATAGAACCTCATCCAGTATAAGTATATCCGGCTTTACAAATGAAGCAAGTGAAAACGCAATCTTTGACTTCATACCTGAACTGAGTTTCCTAAATGCTACATCTTCAAAGTCTCTTATCTCTGCAAAATCAATTATCTCATCATATTTGTCTTCAATAAACTTTTTAGTATATCCAAGCAATGCCCCACGCAGATACACATTTTCTTTGACTGTCATCTCATCATCAAAACCGGCTGTAAGTTCCAAAAGTGGAGCCACTACACCATTTACTTTTACAGTTCCTGCTGAAGCCGGCATAATATTTGATAAAACCTTCAATATAGTAGACTTACCTGAGCCGTTAGAACCGATAATTCCCAACAACTCACCCTTTTTTACATGAAAGGTAATATCATCCAGTGCTTTAAACTCTTTTGTAATCACCTCTCCATGTAATTTTCTAATAAAGAACTCTTTCAAAGACAGTTCCTTTATATCTCCCAGAATATATGTTACAGAGACATGATCCACTTCTATCATATTCATAAGTTCACCTTCCTAAATATAATATAAGAACATATAGTTATATTTTTTATACATCCACATACCTATACGCAAAATAAATAAGGCATAAAATATACAGTATAGGTGATATGAAAATGCCGGAATTGTATTATGCAGTACAATTTCACGCAAATAATCTATGTAAACGAAGACCGGATTCAAATAAATAAGTTTGGCCACAATACTACCCTCAAATATTTTTACATCATAGAATATTGCTGTAAAATACATCAATGCAAGTGTAAATATGTCATAGAGATACTGTATATCCTTAAAGAATACAAATAATGCCGACAATATCAAACCTGTACCTACTATAAGCACAAACAAACATATAATTGGAAATATCACAAAGATAAACTTCCATGTAATAGTGATACGATATGCTATTACAAAGATAAAAAATATCACCAATGTAAGCAGGAAGTTGATTGATGCCGCCATTATCTTTGAAATCAGGAAAAGATACTTGGGCGCATTGACCTTTGTGATAATACCTGAATTTGATGTAATAGATTGCATACCGTTGTCTGTAGCTTCTCTAAAGTAGTTAAACATAAGCTGTCCGGCAAACATATAGATAGTATAGTGTTCCATAGTATCTCCAAAGACTCTGTCAAATACAAAACTCATTACAAGAAGCTGAAAGAGTGGCGCAATCATACTCCAAAGGATACCTAGGACGGATCTTTTATATCTTTTATTGAAATCTCGCTTTACCAGTTCACTGAACATAAACTGATATTGTTTTATTTTATTTATAAATATATTCATCCTCTACCACCTATGATATCTTAACAAGCTTTTTTAAATATGGAATATTTGCAAGCGGTGCTATCATAATAATTGTACCCACAAAAATTATAGCTACAAATAGCAAGCATTCTGCAACAGAATTTCCTATATCCAAGTGTAAGTCTCCTATATAGATATTTTCTCCGATAACCCACATCAAAAGTGAATGGCTAAAATAAATACCTAATGATAATTCTGAAAGCTTAATTATGATTTTCTTTATAAAACCGTCACTGCTTTTTGCTTTAATTTTACAAGCAAAAAGCATAACACCTATTCCATAAAGTACATTTGAGATTTGTACTTCATAAAAGAAGGTATGAACTGATGACCCAAGTTTCTCCGATATTCCATATGATAATGCATATGTAGTCAAAAATCCTATAATAACAGCTCCGACCGCATATAATAAGCTCAACTTCTCTCTATTTTCATAAACCACCCTGCCAAGGAACATAATTGATATATATCCCAAATTCAGATAAATAAATGTCGGGCTTTCAAGAATTACACCATCTATTGAAAAATAAGTTATTATTCCATCTATAACACCGGGTGCAACTAATCCGAAGAGAATAAAATATATTCTCATCTTTTCAGTCAATGATTCATAAAAGCTGTTTAAAACAGGAGAGAACAGATAAATCCACACAAGTAAATATCCATACCATAAATGTCCGGACGGACCTATCTTAAATGGAAGTTTTAGTATATCATAAATAACATCTCCATCATTCCAAACAATTTTTTTTGCAATTACATAAGAAATGCTCCAAATTGCAAGTGCAACTCCTGCATAAACCGCCTTTTTAATTGCCTTTTGTTGATCTGTCTTACGACCAAGCAATAATGCTCCGGAAATCATTAAAAATGCCGGCACTGCAAACCTTGGAATAACATTTAATATAAGCCCACCTTTCCAAGCCAATGTGCCTACTTCATGATTATTATAAAGATTTGCTGATGAATGAATAAGAATAATCATAGATGCCGATAATATCTTTAAAACATCCAATCCTATTATACGATCTTTTATTACTCTTTTCTTTTCAGGGAAAAATTTAACACAAATAAGTGAAATCAGTGCCAAGACCGACCATGCAATAATTGCAAGCGGAAGTAATGTTTTTCTTGTTATAAAAGTATTGGATGATATTTTAATATCAAATGTCATCCATTCATCAGACTCACTGTCAATATACCCGTTAAATTCCTGATCACCTTGGGTGGAAATAATTCTGGCTTTACCTTGCCATTTATTCTTTTTCAGGACAAGTGTTACATCATCTCCGTTTTTAAAGTTTGCATAGACAGTGTCTTTCATATTATCAGACTGATCATAATCTCTCCAAATCAATCCGCCATCTTTTTCAATCCATCCGCTTGAAAAAATGCCTACCGGACTTTCACTTTTACCGTTAATGATGACTTTCTTTATGAAAATCTCTGTACCCTCAGCTTTTTTATCTTTTGTCCCGGTTGCAATAATCTTAACATTCGTATCAAGTTGTGTTTGTACAAAAAAAGCACCACCAAATACTGCAACAAAAAGCAGCAGTACCGGGCAAAGCTTCTTTATTGTCTTAGAAACAGATTGTGGAATTGCCAATATGACAATTCCCACAATCAATAATACTGTAACAAAAAGATTATCCATCTTCTATCCCTATACTCTTAAATGTTCTTTTCCGGCTAATGTCTTATAAAAAATACTCATAATAAGGTGATCATAAATCATATGTATATCTTCTGTCACCTGCATGCTCATGACATCTGCACATAGTGAAATATCCGACATCTGCTTTAGCTTACCGCCGTCATAACCTGTAATTCCTATTATCTTATTTCCACAAGATTTGGCATACTCCACTGCATTCAGCACATTCTTGGAGTTACCGCTTCCTGATATTGCCAT
The DNA here is from genome assembly GCF_000185385.1 of Lachnoanaerobaculum saburreum DSM 3986. GTDB lineage: Bacteria > Bacillota > Clostridia > Lachnospirales > Lachnospiraceae > Lachnoanaerobaculum > Lachnoanaerobaculum saburreum. The sequence continues at coordinate 783,607 of NZ_GL622296.1, read as the reverse complement.
CACGATATCACCTTCCTTGATAACTCCCTCAAGCTGGAAACGGAATACTTCCTCAAATCCGATATCGTTTGAAATGGCCATCATTGTAGCTACATTATCATTAAGACAGAGTAACTTAAACTTCGGCTCGCCCTTCTTATAAAGATACTCACTGACTCCCTTATTGAAGTCATTTTGATAATGTGATGCAGTAGCGGAGCTTCCGCCATTTCCAAATACAAAGATAGTGCCTCCGGCCTTTCTTGTATCATCCATCAAGTTCATAGCTTTGTTGATATCTTCTACATTTAATTTTTTTAATGTCTCTATTTCCAGTGAAATATAATCCTTAATACTATTTGTATAATCCATTTTTACCTCTAATTCTTTAGTTTATTTTTAATACATTTTCTACAGTAAGCGCTACAGATTCATCCGACTCATGTTTTGCTTTCCATCCCGCTTTATGAATCCTTGAAAGATCATACTGGAATTTTGGCACATCACCCTTCCAGCCGCCTTTTCCGCCTGTATATTCATAAGGTATTCCGGTAAGCCCCATTTTGTCAACTACAATATCTGCAATAGTTTTAACACTGCTCTGTGTACTTACACCTAAATTGTAAAGTGTAATTCCTGTATCTTTCACATCTTTAAACTGCATTATAGCTTCTACAAGGTCAAGCACATAAATATAAGGTTTACACTGTGTACCGTCGCCAAGGATTCTAAGATGACTTGGATCAGCTTTCAACCTCTTTACAAAATCAAAGATAACACCATGAGTCAATCTGGGTCCTATAACATTTGGAAATCTGAATATAAGTGCTTTAATATCATTCATATAACTGTAAGCTGATATAAGTGCTTCTGAACCGAGCTTTGCAGCACCATAGTATGATATCGGGCGAAGATTCGGCTCATCCTCCGACACATTCTTTCCTTCCTTCTCACCATATACAGCAGATGTTGAAGCAAAGAAGAATTTTTTTACATTATACTTTCTCATTGCCTGAAGCAGTTCAAATGTTGTAGAATATGTATTCTCATACTCTATAGCCGGGTCATTTGCACTTGCTTGAATATCTGAGTTTGCTGCAAGGTGAAATACGTATTCAAATTTTTCTTTTTCAAACACTTCATCCAGTTTTTCTCTGTCACAAAGATTTTGCTCATAAAATGTAAAACGGGGATTACCGATCAGATGTTCAATATTCTTCTTTGTGCCTATAAAGAAGTTATCAATACATACTACATCATTGCCCTCTGCAAGCAGACTGTCAATCAAATGGCTTCCAATAAAACCTGCACCACCTGCAACCAATACTTTCATATTCTCTCCTTTAATCCCAATATTTATCTCCAATGTATATCACACCGGTACCGTCTCTCTCAAATGAGAAATCAAGTTCTCTTAATCCGATAGCTTTCTTAAGCTTGTCTTGTTTTTCTTCTTCACAGTAGAACAGAAGAAATCCGCCTCCACCTGCTCCAAGAAGCTTTCCACCCAAAGCACCATTTTTCATAGCTATCTCATAGGCTTCATCTATTGCCGGATTGGCAATACCGGAGGCAAGTTCCTTCTTTAATTGCCATCCCTCATCAAGTATCTTTCCAAAGGAAGAAATATCATTATTCTCCAGTGCCGCTTTCATGTCTCTTGCAAGTCCGCACATCTTCAACAAATTCTTTGCCTTATCTTCTGAAGTTATGTTCTTCGTCTGCTCAGCTAATATAGTATTTGCAGAACGTGTCGTTCCTGTATAAAACATAAGCAAATTGTTCTGTAATCTTTTGTATGTCTTTCCATCCATCAAAATAGGCTCATGTGAAACTGAACCGTCCTGATTAAACTTAATAAAATTAAGTCCGCCAAGTGCTGCACCATACTGATCTTGCTTTCCTATAGGATTTCCAAGTTTTTCTATCTCCACTTCACAAGCAAGTTTAGCAAGTTTATCCTTTGACACAAACTTACCTTTATAACAGTTTAAGGTGTTTAAAAGACCTACTGTAAATGTACTTGAAGAGCCCAGACCTGTTCCTCCGGGTATATCAGCTGTTGATGAAATCTCTACTCCATGAATATCCATATCTGTTAAAACTCGTCTAAAAATCTTATGATTGATTTGATCAGGATTATCCACCAGTTCATTTTCAGAATACTTTAACAGTGTCTGGTTTTCATTAAAATATGGGTGAATTGAAATATAACAGTATTTATTGATAGATGTACTGAGTACACATCCACCATATTTCTCATAGAAATTTGCCATATCGCTTCCACCCCCACAAAAGCTAACACGAAACGGGGTCTTTGTAATAATCATATTCCTCTCCTTATATCGATCTCTTTGATTAAATGTATATAACCGTCTGCCATTATAACATAGTTTCATTTTATATAAAAGGATTTTTACACAAAATCCCCTATATACAACCGTCTATAACTTATTTTTTGTCTTTCCTAAGAATTTTGTACAAACCTGCCCTTACATTCCTTGGTGACAGTGTAACCATGGCGGTAACTGTCACCCCTAATATAAACTCAAATACATTAGTATAATTTAACTTTCTTTGTAATATTCTAAGTCTGATGTATGTTTTAAAATATTCTAATCCGCCTCTCCTATTTTCAAAGTTTCCAAGTCTTGCATGCACCAATACTTTATCAATATTTGCAATTTTATATCCGCTTGCAAGCATTCTGCACCAAAGATAATAGTCCTCAAGTCCTGTTAAAGGTTTATACCCTCCTACATCTGTCACATCTTTTTTTCTAAAAAGTACTGTCATATGGTTTAGCGGATTTCTGTATTTTCCATATTTATATAAATTTTTATAATCCAACGGCATTGTCTTTGTTCTGATTATTTCACCTTCTACACTGAATTCATCTATATATCCCCCTAATACCGATATATCTTTATGCTCCTTCATATATTTTACCTGATTTTCAAATCTGGTATCTGTAGCTATATCATCCCCGTCCATTCTGGCAACATAATCATACCTGCATTTTTCCAATCCCTTTTGTAATGCAATACCAAGCCCCTTATTTTTATCCAGCTGTACACATATAAAGTCTATATTATACTCTATGAATTTATCTTGTTCTCTATCTATTACTTTTTCCAATTCCTGTGTAAGCATCCCATCCTTTACCAATACTACCTCATCAGGTTTTAATGTTTGATTGCAGATACTGTCAAGTGCTTTCTCCAAAAAATCAGGCTTTTCTTTATTATATACCGATATCAAAACTGAAAATTTTACTGTATCATTATACTCCTTCACTATTTTTTCTCCCCCTTATCATCACAATTGAACATATAGCTATAATCAGACCTGCTAAAGTAATAAAAATATTCGCTTTTAAAAGTGTTCTTACACAGTAACAGTCAAGCATTGCTCCACCAAAAAAAGAACCAAGTACTGTGCCTGCCGACATCATTCCCGACATAAAAGCCTGTCCTGTAGTTTGATCTTGTTCATTAACCACCATTCCTGTAAAGTATACGGATGCGGCTGCAATTATCGCAAAACTGAATATCTGTGAAAATTGTGTAATATATATCATTCCTATATCTGCTGATACAAAATAGAGTATAGCCCTTATAAAATAGCCGATTCCTGCCAAAACCATAAGATTTCCCACCTTAATTTTTCCCATTATAAATGAAAAGGTAAATAGAACAGGTATTTCAACAACAGCTTGAATAAACATTGCTCTGCCAAGGTTGGAACTGTTACCTCCAAGTGACTGTATAATCTGTAAAAGATATGTTCCGATGATATTATGTGAGAAAAACATAAAAAGTACAGCAAGAAGCATAATCGAAAAATATGGATAATTTCTTATAAAACTTAAAACATTCATATGTTTAACTTCTTTCTTTTCCGGCTTTATTTTATCGGCCACCGGCATTGTACTTATAATGCCTAAAAATAAAACTATTATAATCAGACCTGATAAAGGAATTATCTTTGTACCTGATTTTCGTGCCATACTTCCAATTATCAATGCCACAAGTGCATACATTGTGGAACCTGTTCCTCTGGCAATACCGAAATTTATCTTTACCCCTTCTTTTTCATAGGCAAATACGGCACTGTTTATCAACGGCAGATATATAAATGTAATTACATACATTGTTCCAAACAGTATTACAATAAGACCTTTACTCTTTACAATAAGCAATAATATACATGTGATGATATATGGTACTCCAAGTATGATTATAAGTTTTTTCCAAGTCAATTTATCTACCCTGTCACATATATTGCCTACTATAGGTTGCAGTATAAATGCAACAAGACAGAATGCCGCTGTTATAATACCTATAAGACTGTTTCCAAAGCCGTTTCCCTGCAAATAAAATGAGATAAACCCTCCGGTTACACAAAACAGCATCCAAAATAATCCCTGTAATGCTGTATATTGAATATTTATTCTTCTGTATCCCATATTATAATCCTGCTCTGCCGTTCTCCTTACTTATCCACTCTATCACTCCCTCTAAGTCCGGTTCTACGGCATCCACTTTTTTTCTTATTTCATCTGTCGGCTCTATAGTATCCGGTACCATTATTACTCTTGCACCTGCCGACAGGCCTGCATTTATTCCATTGATAGAATCTTCAAGAACAAGGCTTTCAGTTATATCCGCACCTAACTTGTCTGCCGCCTTTAAAAAGATATCCGGTGCAGGCTTACCGTTTTCTATTTCATCTCCACATGTAAAGTCGTCAAAGTATTTGTATACATCAGCCATCTTCAGATAGCTAAGTGCCACTTTTCTCTTTGTTGAACTTGCAAGACAGGTCTTTATATTGTTTTCTTTTAAGAAAATGAGAAGTTTTTCAAGCCCTTTTTTCTTGGTTATGCCATGCTTACTTATAAAATTTGTTATATATTCTTCTCTTGCCTCTCTGCCTTTATTGATATCAAAGTCCTCTCCTGCATCTTTTTTCAATATCTCATATACCAGATCTTTATTGGCACCTTTTATCTGTAATATTGCCTCATCGCTTATCTTACACCCCTGCAATATTGCCGCATTCTGCCATGCTCTCCCATACAATCTCTCAGTATCAAACATAAGTCCGTCCATATCAAACAGTACCGCTCTTATCATAAATCCACCACCTTTCTATTTTTAATAACATAGCATTTTTTTATTATAAAAGCTATATAAAAAAGAGGAAGGCGGTATTCCTTCCTCTCAAACGTTATTATTACTACAACCGGCTGTCAATCATACTAAGCAGCATATTATAATATCTACGTCCTATATGTCTACCCGATTTCTTTAGTTGTTCTATACATTCTTTGACATCTTCAGATGTCAGCAAATTTTCCTCGTACGCGACCATAATTATACCTATGGTTCCCATTACATTATGTCCCAAATCTTTTGATACATTCCTCCCCTTAGCTTCATCCATCAATAATACATCTGCTTTTAACTCATCTGCTAAAACTATAGCTTCACTCTCACCTATATCAAGGCCTGTGGCTCTCCTAAGAATATCTACCGCTTCTAAGCTACCTACCTCTTTAACTTCAATATGACTATTATTTCTGATTATATCAGCTTCTTTAATAAAACGTTTATCTACCACCAACTCGTTGAATACTGCTTGTGGGATAAATATCTTACCAAATAATTTCTCCAATAAATATACCTTATCTATTTTTAATAGCGAAATCAAAGGCGTTGTGTCGGAAACCACAATCATGACTGCGACCTCATACCTTTTAACTTCTTAAATGTATCTATATCATCTTCCAAATCATCTTGTATCAAATCATAATACGAATACCCAAGTTTATCATAAATTGTAATCAAGTCAGACTTGCTTACTCCTAAAATTTCTGCCGCTCTTCCATGTGATATTGTTTGATTATATATATATGGATATAAAAGCAAAGCATTTCTCCTAAGTTCAGACTCGGGATCCCCTGCGATGAGATACCTTGACATACCTATAGGTACATTGATAGTGATTGTCTCTGTAGCTGCCATATTACTCCTCCATATGTTCTTTATTTAATACAATTATATATTTTATAGATATGCTATGCAACATCTTTACAAAAACTTCTCCCACTCTCTCACTCTATTTTTCATCCCCTCAATATCAAGTACTCCACAGGCAAATCCCTTCTTTACAAGTTCATCCGGTACGAACTCGTCATACTTTTCAAACACAGGTACTTCCTTTTCATATACAAGTGAGAGCGGATCTATGTCTTCACAGGCTTTCTTACATACGATTTTATAAAATTCCTTTTCACTAACACTCATACTAAACTGTATAAAATACGGTCTGACAGGGCTTAATCCCTTAAGTCCGAGTTCCTTTACACAGTGTATTTTCAAAAATCTCTCTAAAGCCAAGAAGGCATAACTGCCAAGCCAAGGAAAAAGCGCCCACATATTTCCTCCAAGATGTATAAGCACTCTGTCTTTTAACTTTGCCATATCAAAGCAAGCTCTTGCCTGATCAAGTCTTACTTTTGCATTGTTCATCAGATACCTATATGTAGCGTTTGTACAAAGAATTTCCTTCATCTTCTCAAGCACATGAGTATGTATATCTCCCGGCACATCACCGAAATATGCAGGAATATTTCCCTTTATCAAGCTGACATAGATTGCCCTTTTCTTGTGGTCCACCTCTTCCACCACCCAAACTCTGCCTGCAATAGCTACCTTACCGCCGATTGCAGGCGGTTTTACAATAGTTCCCAGTTCCTGTGATTCACTGCGAACCGAGTATTCCACATTTTCCATAAATACCGCATAGAATTTATAACTGTTTACTACTCTCTCACCGGTTATTCCCACTATAAGACCTCCGCCTTCGGTCCTGTTTATATGGTCCGTCTCAATCAAATGTAATAAAAGTTTCCTAAAGTCATCCTGACTTATTCTCTCAAAAGCCGAGAGTGTAAGTACCTTTGATGCAAGTTCTCCCGCACTCATCTCTCCGTTTGATGCCAGTGTTGACATGGTCTGATGATAGAGCAGGCTGAAAGGCAACCGCTCAAGTCTTGGAGGTTCTACAAATCTTTCTTCTATATATAATTGCACCAATGCAATACCCTGTATCAGATACCATGGTATCATCTCAGGCATAATGGCCCTTGGTTCCGGGTGGTCTTCTCTCATTACAAACCACATCTGTGCCGGTTCACCTCTTCTTCCCGTCCTGCCAAGTCTTTGAAGAAATCCCGATACGGTAAAAGGAGCATCTATCTGAAATGCTCTTTCAAGTCTGCCTATATCTATACCAAGTTCAAGTGTTGCAGTTGCACATATTGAAACAAGCGACTCGTCATCTCTCATTTCATCTTCCGCACTCTCACGATAAGATGCCGACAGATTGCCGTGGTGAATAAGGAATCTGTCAGGTTCACGGTTGAACTCACAGTATTGCAAAAGATTCTGACACACCGCCTCACATTCCTCGCGTGAGTTTGTAAATATCAGACATTTTCTCCCTTTTGTATGCTCAAAGATATAAGCAAGCCCCGGATTTGCTCCTGTAGGAGCTTTATCACCTATAGGTTCACTTATAGAGTCTTCCTTATCTTCTCCCGCCTGCGGAGCAGTATTGAAAAAATGCTCCATAGACAGTCTCCACTTTTCCTTGCCTCTGTCAAACTCCGGAATCAGCGTCTTTCTTTTACTTCCACAAGCCAAAAAGTCTCCTGCCGCCTTAGGATTTCCGATAGTTGCCGAAAGCCCTACTCTTCTCGGGTCACAGCCTGCCGCCCTACATAATCTCTCTATCAGACAAAAGGTCTGTAAGCCTCTGTCTCCTCGTAGCAGCGAGTGAATCTCATCAATCACTATAAACCTGAGGTCATGAAACAAAGATACAATTTCCATATGCTTATTTATCATCAAAGATTCAAGCGACTCAGGGGTAATCTGTAATATTCCCGACGGCTTTCTTAAAAGTTTTCTCTTTCCGGTTTGTGTAGTATCTCCATGCCATCTTGTCACATTGATGTCGGCTTCCTCACATATATGGCTCAATCTCTCAAACTGGTCATTGATAAGTGCCTTAAGCGGTGCGATATATAGTACACCCACGCTATTTGAAGGATTTTCTTCAAGTAATGTAAGTATAGGAAAAAATGCCGCCTCAGTTTTACCTGAAGCGGTCGAAGCCGTAAGCAGCAAATTTTCGTCCGTATTAAATATCACATCACCTGCCGCATTTTGCACTCCTCTTAATATCTGCCAACCTGATTCATAGATATAATTCCTGATAAAAGGGGCATATCTGTCAAACACATTCATAGTGTAAACTCCACAAAATTCTCATCTACATTATCCGACACGTTATCAGGCTTTGCAAAATCAAAACCTTCCGAATTTAAAAGCTCATTTATACTTAGATTAGGATTTTGGTAAAGTAAATCAAGTAATTCTATAAAGTCTCTTATAACCTCTCTAGGAGTGATACTTTCACTTGCTCCAATCCTTGAATACTCAAGCTTTATAAAGTCACCCAAGTCTCTGTCATCCAAATTCTTTGTATAATCATAAAGCCCTGCATGGATATCCGCCAGTTTTCCGCAAAGTACAAGCATCTCCTCAGGTGTGAGCGGGTCCAATCTGATAACAGGTGAGAGCAAATCCCTCATACCCGGTCTTGAAAACTTACCCTCTGCAAGCCTTGAGCGAAGGGCTTCATAGCTGTATATTCCTCTCCTCCTATCTTCAAGCGTCTGCGGTGTGGCTCCCATTATGATACCCAAGTATTTCGCTTTTCCCTGTAAAGTATCATTGTACATAGTAAGCATCTTTTCATAGTTATACTGTCTGGTAATCGCATTAGGTATCTTATAGATATTGACAAGCTCATCCACCATAATCATAAGCCCTAAGTAACCTGCCAGTCTGAAAAACATGGCAAACAACTTGATATACTCATACCAGTCATCGTCAGTGATTATTATATTGACTCCAAGTGCCTCTTTTGCATCTGTCTTTCTTGTATATTCACCTCGAAACCAACGCACTATCTTCATCTTCATATCGTCATCACCTTCTATATAGGCATGGTAATACTTTGATAAAATATTTCCGAACTCAAATCCGTGTACCAGTTCTGAAAGGCTTGATAAGGTAAAATAAATCTTTTTGTCCACCTCCAAAGACAGCTCACCGCTTCCCGGCAGGAATTTACTCTCCTCCATACATTCCGCTTGAATTTTGTTAATCCATTTATCAAGGAGTAGGGTAACGGCTCCTCCCTCGGGCTTCGTCTTTGTAGACAGATTGCTGATAAGTTCTCTGTAGGTTGCAAGTCCCTGACCCTTGGTACCCTGCAACCTGCGCTCAGGCGAGAGGTCTGCATCCGCTACTATAAAGCCTCTATCCATCACGTAGTTTCTTATGGTCTGCAATAAAAAGCTCTTTCCGCTTCCATACTTGCCTATAATAAACCTGAACGAAGCACCTCCCTCCGATACGATATCCACATCGTGAAGTAGTGCCTCAATCTCATTCTTTCTTCCTACTGTAATATATGGCAGTCCCGTTCTCGGTACCACTCCGCCCTTTAGCGAATTGATAAGTGTCTGTGCAATTCGCTTCGGTACCCTTTTCTCGTCATTCATAATCTCTCCATTATATCTAAAACATCTTCCTTATAATCTTCAATCAGATAAATATCCTCTCCGTCACATTCCAGTATATTGTCACCGATATCGTCAAAGAACCTTGCATTGAGTGTATCCGTGACAATGGAAGCAAAGAGGTTATTCTCTTTTATATATTGTTTATAGTCTTCTCCTGCCAGTAGACATTCTAAAATCCTTATATTTATATCTTCACATCTGTCTATACTTTCATCAAGTCCGGCCGGGATATCCGTTTTAATACTCTCTTTTTCTTGTATCTTCACATTATCCGTCATGTCCGATATATCAAAGATTGTATCTTCCGATTCTTCCACAATAAGGCTCTCCCTTGTAATATCCGCATCACTTCTGATTTTGTTTAGAGCAAAAAAGTCAATATCTATCTGTTTCTTTTTATTTTTATTTAATTCAAACACGGCTTTATCAAACGCCTCTTTGACATAATCTCTTATCCACTTATCCTCTTCTCTTTCCTTCAGACAATACCCCAATTTATACTTCACTCTCATATATCTGTCAATCTCACGAAACACCGATATAAGCTTTTTCTTGTCAAAACATTCTTTACTGTATGATTTTTCCCTCCACACCTGCTTACTGTAATGATAAGACCTTACACTGTTCAAAACATAATCAGTTCCTTCACAGGTTTCTCCAAGATATGGAGTGTTACCAAGCGGATACCACCTTTTACTCTGCAATCTGCTAAAGCAATGTGTAAAAACAGTTTGTCCATCAATACTGCCTGCTTTTAATATAGCTTTCCAAACATAGGCAAATATATATATCATATTTTCTTTTTGTTTTTTCACACTCAGAGAGCCTACCACCCTGCTTCCCAATAAAAATACCAATGCATCAAATATCTCATTATCTGAGTGATTTTCGGGCCTTTTAAATATTTCTATCGCTTCATCCCATTTGAAAACATCTTCCCCTATGTATCCTTTGATCTCATCTGCTCTAAAGCCATTTATAACGGCATATTCAAAATACCATCTGTTTAAGTTTCTCTTTATCTGAGTAGCGTTTTCTATGTCGTCAAAGTTTAAGACATTTTCTTCCAACTCTTTTAACTTATTTATAGTGTCATACTTTGATACGGTGCCTATTTTGCAAAGCAGCTCATATATGTAGAGATATATAAATGATGTATATGTACTCCTGTAGTTACCCTTTCTTATATCGGTTCTCCATGTAAAGTAGGACCTGAGCTGATTGGCATTAAGCTCATGATATGTGACAAAGTAACCACAATAATCCCTCACCTTCTCATAGTAATTATCCTCATAGCCTTCCATAAACTTTCCTTGCTTATAGAAATTCTTACTCTTTTGATACCACGGATAATCATTATAACTGTA
>NZ_GL622296.1:768689-771065 GCF_000185385.1 Lachnoanaerobaculum saburreum DSM 3986 | reverse complement strand
TCATCTCATATATTCTCTTCGGGGTCTCTTCCCTTTTCTTAAAGAAATCGCTCCCCTTGTCAAAAGGTATCGCCGTATCACTATACTTTGTATCCTCACTTGATGAATCAAGTACAATCAAATCACTTTTTACATTTCTTTTATATCTTTCATTTATACAATCAAGAAACTTTTTAGCATCCATCTTTTATCCTTAAACTATGCCACTGCAAAACCCGACAGGTCGAACATACTTCCAAGTGAAGTACCGAAATCAGTAGGTTTCATGGCCTCCGCAATCTTTTTCAGTGTGCAATCAAACATCTCTCTGTCATTGAATATATTAAAAAGCTTAGCTGTATTCCTTGCATCATCAAGTGCACTATGCTCCCTCCCAAGGAAGTCAACGCCTGCCATATCAAGTGCAGTCTTTAATGAAAGCTGCTTCTCAAAGCCCAGTTTTGTATCAAACTCTGCCTGAAAGTCATGCCATTCGGTCAGATAAACTCTTTCTTCATCCAAACTTGATTTATATTTCTTTAAGCTTATCTCTTTTAAGATCTGCTTATAATCGTTTTCACTCCAGGCATATATCTTTATATCATCACTCACACCCAGACACCAATTTGAAAACATCTTTAACGCTTCATCAAACTTAGGGGCATTCATTACCATATCATAGGTAATACCTGTCAGCCTGCTTATTAACGGTCTGATTCTGTTATTATACTCAGGCTTTACATAGGTTCTGAATGACGAAATCTCCTGATAGTTTTCATCCAACATTATAGCACCTATCTCTATAGTCTCCATAGTACAATCTAAATTCTTGTATTTCTTTTCTACACTGTTCATTTCCAAATCTACAACTATATGCTTCATTGCCGCCTCCGGGTTATTTTTATTATACTCGTATTCTACAATATATGCTGTACGATAAAAATACCTTCAAAATTTTATATTTTTAATGTAGGTATGGTCTTTCTACTCTGTAATAAGCTTTCGATATTAAAAAGAGCCGCTGCACTGTATGCAACAGCCCTAAATCTACTCCTGTCCGTCTTCCTTATCTCCTATAATATCTTTCAAGTTATTATTAACCCCGTCTATCTATTCTTTCTTTTTATCCGGATTCTCTTCCCCTAATTTTTTATATCTCCAACAATATCATCTATGCATTTATTAACTTGAGCTGTCCACTCTTCCTTTTTACCCGGACTAACAATCGAATACAAATTCGAATAATATTCTTCCCCTAAAGCTTCTTCCAGTCCTTCTACATAAATCATATTTACGCCATGTGTCGGTACTACCATATTGTGATGTGGCTTGATATCTTCCACCTCTCTCTTCCCCTTTTCCTCATACATCCGATAAAAGGCGGCAATACTGATAAGATGTATCATAAGGCATAGAAAAACTGCCATAGCTCCAGTCGACATATGTCCTTCTTTATTGATTTTATCCAGCTTTTTCTTTACAAATTTAATACCATACTCATTATATGCTATACAGCCTATAATAAGTAATGCCCAGCAAAACTTTTCTCTATCAAAGTATGCGAACAGACCGACCGACAACAATATTATGAACACTGTGAATAATTTCTTCTTGCTCTTTTTCTTCTCCTTAAATTCCATTATTCTCCCCCTAAGTAAAAAACTGTAAAACTTAAAGCGATTTTAGAATTATTTCTTTTTTATATCTATTGTTTTTTTCTGTCTACGACAATATCATCTAAGCATTTGTTAACACTGTCTATCCATTCTTTCTTTTTATCCGTAATATACGCCGAACGTAATTCTGAGTAATAAAGTTCTTTCTCTAAATATTCTTCCATCTCTTTTCTGTTAATTGTACCTGTACCATGTGACGGTGCCAATATACTGTAATATGGCTTGGTATCTTCCACCTTGTTCTTCTCATTTTCCTCCAATACCCAAATAAAGGCAGCAACACCGATAAGATGTATTATAAGACATATCAAAACTGCTGCGGCTTTAGTCGACTCATATCTTTCCTTATAGTTTTCATCCAGCTTTTTCTTTACATAGCTAATGCCACCGCCACCATATGCTATACAACCAATAATGAATAAAGCCCAACAAAACTTTTCTCTGTCAAAGTATGCGAATACAGCAACCGCCAACAATATTATAGAAACTACGATCAATCTCTTATTACTATTTTTCTTCTCCTTAAATTCCATTGTTCTCCCCCTAAATAAAATAGAGCAACTAAAAAACAAAACAAAAAGGTATATAAGTATTTTAACTCATATACCTTTTGTTGGCTAGAGGGGGAGATATATTATTTCAACAGTAAATAAGTAATTTTCTCCTTCACAACGCTATCATATTTTTTTAACTCCTTAACTAATATATTTAAGGTTATAAA
>NZ_GL622296.1:703879-766825 GCF_000185385.1 Lachnoanaerobaculum saburreum DSM 3986 | reverse complement strand
ATTTTATATTATTTTTTACTTTCTTTCAACTTATAAATTATCTTAAATTCATTGACAACTTATGTTTTTACTTTCATACTTTTATAAATTTTTGCAAATAAAAAAGCCCGGTTTCCCCGGGACTGAAAAATCAGAATAAATCACTATGACTAACTGTTCTGATAAGTCTTAATATCAATTCATCATCTATAACTTGATATACCAATAACCAATCAGGTTCTATATGACATTCTCTCATATTCTGATAATTCCTTGAATTCACAAGATAATGATCTCGATATTTTGAGGGCAATATTTCCTCCTTTTGCAATAACTCTAATACTTCTTCCAATCTTTTAGGATTACATCCTCGTTTTACCGCAATTTTATAATCCTTCTTAAACCTTCCTGTAAACTCCAACTTAAGCATCTAACGCTCTCATCAAATCTTTTACACTGTCGAAAGGTCCGTATATGTCTTCATTGTTTTTAGCAGACTCCATAGCTTTATATGTGGTTTCATTCGGCTCATCTATTTTCACCTCAAACGGTAGACCATGACATCTAAGAGCCTGTCTGTAAAAAATCCCCGTTGCGGTACTCAAATCCAATCCCAACGCCTTAAAAAGTTCCGATGCTTGTGATTTCAGTTCACTGTCCATCCTTAATGTAAGATTTCCCTTTGCCATCTCCACACCTCCTATCTAACATAAGTATAGCAAAAGATATATATAATACAAGTGCATTGCAATAAAAAAAGCCCAAGTTTCCTCAGGCTTTTCTCTTATTTTGCATTTTCAAGTGCATTTCTTACCGCATTTATTATTCCCTTAGAGCTGTGTGTTGCTCCGCTTACAGCATCCACCTCTAAAGATTGTTTTTCTATAATTTGTGGGATAACGTCCTTAGCATCTATCATATACTCTTCATCATCTCCGGTATTTACTATATTTATTTCAGATATTTTACCGCCTGAGACAGTCACTGAAACCGTGGTCTTACCGCTATATCCTGTGGCACTGCCTTCACATGTTCCGTCTTTGCAAGCAGTATCTAAACTTATATTAGTACTTACATTCTCTTCCTGAGTTTTGGAAGCTTTTACTCCCGTTATGGCAAGCGGTATATATAATGCACAAATCACAACCATAAGGAATATACATAGTATTCTTTGTTTTTTATATTTTTTGCTCTAAATATAAGGTAAATAATATATATAATCGCATATACAGCAAGGTCAAATAAAGTATTTAGATGACCCTTTACTATGGATATACTGAATATCATTGATATATGTATAAATAACAGCCCATAAAATATGTATGAAAGCCTTTGTAATGATTTCCACTTTTTCGGATTCATCTTTTTTCTGATAACCATAAATGAAGTTATGGTAAGTGGAAGTAAAAGTACAATCATCACCAGTGAGAGTACTGCCGCAAATATTCTTGGAGCATCCAACTCTGAAATCTTTGTAAACAGTGCAACAAAATAGTATTTGCCATATGATATATTGTGGATAAGTGTAAGAAGGGCCGCTATAATAGCCATTTCACCTCTGTTACGGAGCAGCATACCTCTAAGCTTCGCCGCCGGGCATACCGAAGCCACCATAACCAGGATAAAGAGGGCACCTGCCAAGGTGCCTCTTGCTAATATATTTTTTACAATATAATCAACTACAAACGGTAATCCCTTCTTAGGTGCCAATACAGACAGGACACTTATTATAACAGTTGCTATATAAAATAATGTTGCATGTTTTTTTATAGGTTTTTCTAAAAAATAGAAGAACGCTACTGCTAATATTAAACATGCGATAAGTCTCATTACTTTGTTACCTCAAATGTCAAATCAGGATAGCCGTCGGCACTGAGCTGAATCTTATATGTTCCCGCATCCTTGAACACAGGCTCATCCTTACCGTCATTGCTGTATTTTGCATCCAAATTTATACTGCCGTCTTCATTAAATGCCACTTTTCCGAACTTTCTACCCTTACCGCCCTTATACTCTGCATCATTTACCTTTGCAGATGTAGTAGCATTAAGGTACTCTTTCAATGTAAGTCCTGCTTCATTTTCGTCAAGCTTAAGTGTATTGTTCTCAAAGTGGAACTTGTCAGCTGTTAAACCTGAGTTAATTGTGGCTGTAAAGCTCAAATCGGCATACTTATCATTTGTAAATATAAACTGATACTTTCCGGGTACAAGTTCTTTCGGAAGATTAAGTGTTCCGTTCTCGTCCTTTACATTTGCTATATCAACATCTTTGTTTCTTGATACAATTCTACCCAAACTGTACTTACTGTCATCCGATGTGATTGTATAATGAATCTGTGTGCCGTCCTTGCTGTAGTTTGCACTTTCGTCACCCTTTGCACTATAGTTTTCAGGTGCCAGAAGCTTACACAAAAGATCGGTATCTATCTCTATATCATCTGCATCCTTTAGAAGATATGTAATCTTTGAGATTGTCTGTCCCGGAATATCCTGATAGCGAACATATGACTGAACATTTCCATGGTTCTCTGTAAACGGTGCAACTGCAAACGCAAGCTCTGATGGTGTAAGCCAAATATTCTGAAGATGCTCAAGTCCATACTTCTTACCTTCCTTAGTTTCCATTACAACACCCTGTACATTGCCGACTTCAAGCTCCAAGTCCTTTATATCTATCTCATAGTTTCCATACTTTGATGTAGTGGTGATTTCTGCCTTTGCATCATTCTTTACAGTATTTCCGACTGTCTTTGAGAATGTTCCGTCCGAATTAAGCACCTTGTACTCTGCCGGTGTCTTATCTGTTGTCTCTGTCATCTCACCCACAAATGTAAGTAGAGGATTTGTAGACTCTTTTTTCTCTTCTATCGCTTTTTTAGCCGCCTCATAGAGTGATTTTGAAATAGCTACATTTACCTCTGTTACTCCGGTGATTTTTGAACCGTCACCTTCCACTTCCGATACCGCACTTGTATATTTTGCCGCTTTTTTATTGGTAGCTGAACTTACCGCATCATAATTGCCTTCATTTCTTATACCTGCCGCCGCATCAGGTGCATCAAGCTTCGGTGTAAGGCTTGCCGGATCAGCCTCAGGTGCTATGTCATTGATCTCACCATAGTAATAGTCTGCATATGGAATATTTATCTTTGCATATACATAGTCCTTATTGCCGATGTCGGCCTTACTTTCTGCACTTGTCTCAGACTTGCTCTCAGTCTGTGATGAACTGCTCTCTGCTGATGAAGCTGTATCTGCAGCCTTTCCGCATCCTGTTATCATAAGTGCCAATGCTGCCGGTGCCAATATGGTTAAATATCTCTTTCTCATAAGTCCTCCATAAATAAGTATAAATATGTTAGTTATTCCTAACTATGCCAGTACAGTATTACATAGAACAAATATAATGTCAATTATTTTTTTCAGAGCATACATATAATCAATTATATAGACCTGAAAATCGGTCAAGTTTAACTTCAACCTTTAATATTTTCCTTTCTTTTATTTCATTATCTTTTTGCTCTTGCCACATACTCTACCCCACAAAATTTTTATAATATATTCTTACAGCCTCATTATACATAAAAAGCTGTAAGTTAAAAATACCTGTAACTTCTGATATAAAAAGACACCCCTTCGGATGTCTTTAATTTATCGATGTATTATCCTAAATATGTTCATTGCCGTAGTCTGCACCGGTCTTGATGTAAGTATAAGTAAGGTTGTTGCAATATTTGATATATGGAACAAAAGCTTATTTACCGGACCGTCTGCAACACATAGGTGCAATGCAAAACCTTTACCTACAGGCCAAAATATCTTTTCTCTCTTTCCGTTTAATACATCAATCACTATATGCGATATGAAGCCTACAAAAAAGTATGGTACTATATCAGGGAAAATAATATAGACAAAAAAGCTGAGGCTAAACAGTGCCGAAAGTGAATGCATAAAGGACCTATGCGGTTGCTTCATACCAAATGCACATATACCTAAAAACGCTGATATTCCGATAATAAGGCGTAAGATATTGCTGTCTGCCGTCAATCTGTTATAGATACCTACATGAAATATTGCATCCGCTGTCACTACTCCCAAAATACTGAAAACGGCTAAGCCGATAATGCGCTCCACCTTATTATGTGCATCCGATGTTCCCACATCTATATCACTTATAATTCCGCCAAATCCCGCTATTGCAGTACCTGCAACAAGCATTGCAATACTCTGTGGTCTGCACAACATAAGTCCTGTTGCCATGCCTACTGAAAAATGTGTTTTGCCTAACATAAGTACCTTTCTAAAATGTCTTTCCGATAAGTTGTAAATGTATTTTTTAGCTTATCCATATCCATCCTCTAACAGTTTTCCATCTCTGCCTTAAAGACCAAAATCACATCCGCATCTGAGCAGCAAAATTCCGCACATCCCTCAGGTTGTCCGGGAAGGCTTCCGCCATATCTTAAAATATCTATATAGGGAAAAGCACAGTGCATTGCCATAGGACAAATCTTTCCTCTATCCTCATCATAGTCAAACACCTCTCCTACATGATGTCCTCTATGGCACCCCGTCTTTCCTCTTCTATCCGTTATAGTAAGTTTTATCTTCGGTCTTTTTCCTCTGTTCATATATTCCTTTCTTCTACTTCTCCCACTTAAAAAGATTTTCTACCACATCCACTATACCGTCTTCGTCATTTGACTTTGTAATATAGTCTGCGGCTGCTCTTACCCTTTCCTGTGCATTTGCCATGGCTACGCCTATGCCTGCCGCCTGTATCATAGACAGGTCATTGAACCCGTCCCCACAGCAAATCAGATTGTCAACACTCTTGCCAAGCTTTTTTACCATATTTGTAATTGTGCTTGCCTTATCTATGCCCACCTCTGTGACTTCAAGAAAATACGGCTCCGAACGAACGATATTTAACTTTCCTTCCCAGTATTTTTTCATTTCCTTTTCTACCTTTGCCAGATAATCCCCGTCTGCCGTCATCAGACATTTTATAATGGGGAAGGTAATCTGTGGAGTCAGAGGGTCGGCCTTTACTCTGATAAAATGATTGATATTAATCTCTATCATATAATATTGTTCATCTATATCAAGTGCATAAGCCTTATCACCATTGTAAGTCATAAGGTTTATACCGAACTCCTTTGCCTGTTTTTCAAGTATCGGCAAATATTCATGTGTCAATTCCTTCATAAACAGCTGTTTATTGTTTTTGCAATCTAGGAAACAACCGCCATTGTATGAAAGTATATAACCTCCCTTTTTGTCAAGTTCAAGTATCTTTGCTACCGGCATTACTCCAAAGGTCGGTCTGCCTGATGCAAGTGCCACAGTTCCGCCTGCGGTTATAAATTTATCTATAGATTCTTTGGTTCTTTCACTGATCCGCTTTTTTGAATCGGTCAATGTTCCGTCCAGGTCAAGTGCAAGGACGGCATCTCTTACTTTTATCTTTTTTTCTTCAAATATATTCATATCTTATCCTTATAAATGTCTAAATCCTTCTCCTGCAACCTCATTTGAGTCAAGTATTATCACAAATGAACTTGGGTCTAATTTCTTTGCCGCCTGACGAACTGCATGTACTTCTTTCACTCTACAGGCACACATCACTACATCTTTCTCCTCATCTGTGTAGCTTCCCACCGCCTTAAGATATGTGGAGCCGCGATCAATAAGTGTTGCTATTTCCCTTGACATATCCTTAGGCTTATCACATATAATCATAATAAGTTTTCCGGCAGAAAGTCCGTCCATTGCCTTATCAAGCACTACAGCTACAAGATATGCTATAATCAGTCCATATATCAAGCTGTTTATATTACCCGATACCAGTACAACGCCCAATACAATTATAGCAGAGTCTATTACAAGTGCTATCTTTCCCAGTGAAAAATGCGGTAAAGAATGATGTATCAGTACCATTATAAAGTCTGAACCTCCTGTGGAAGAATCTCTCATAAAAATAAGTGCATATCCGACTGCGGAAATTATTCCTGTACATATAGCCGCCAACATATAATCTCCATTATAAACCGGAAAGACTTTTGCAACTACATCAACCATTATTGAAGTAATCAATATTGACTTAACTGACTTTAACAGAAATTTTTTGCCTATCTCCCTATATGAAATAACGGCAAAAGGTATATTAAGAATTATTGTTCCTATACCTACAGGCAGTCCAAACAGCTGATATAGTATAAGTGCAAGCCCTGTAAAGCCCACCATAGGAAATTTAAATGCAGCTGCAAAACAGTAAGTACCTATCCCCATAAAGATACCTGCAATGATATCCACTAAGATATCTGTTGACCACTCTTTTAATATTTCTTTATTCATCTTCTTTCCTATCATCAAAACAATTCGCTCTTATATTTTATTGAGTCTTTCTCAGTTATTTCTCTGATAACTTTACATGGATTACCTGATGCCAGACTGTTGGCAGGTATATCCCTTGTGACTACACTTCCTGCACCTATCACACATCCTTCTCCTATAGTCACTCCGCCTGTTATCACTACATTTGCGGCAATCCAGCAGTTATCACCTATATTTATCGGCTTTGCATACTCATCACCATATGCTGTTCCGTCCTCTTTAAACTTGATATTTCTCTCCTGCCACCTGAACGGATGCATGGGTGTCATCAGACTGCAATTCGGTCCGAAAAACACATTATTGCCTATATTCACAGGGCATACATCAAGCACTGTAAAGTTAAAGTTTGCATAGCAATTTTCTCCAAAACTTGTAAATACACCATAGTCAAAGTAGACAGGTCCTTGAAGATAAACTCCTTTTCCCTTATTCGGTATAAGCTCATCTATAACAATATCCCTCAATTCATCATCTTCAAATAATGTGTTATACCGCTGTGAAAGTCTATGTGCCTTGGTTCTTAATCTTGTCAACTCCTCATCAGTCGGATCATATATCTTTCCTGCAAGCATCTTTTCTTTTTCGTTCATTTTTCTCCTCTATACTTATCTATAATTATTTTTGATTATCGGTCTCATGAAATTTTCTGATTCTTGACCTCGTATCATTATATACTAAATCATATAAAAAAGGCAGTCCAAAAATGAACCGCCTTTTTTATATCTATATCAGCCTCTCCACTTAAGCAGTAAAGAAGAATTTATTATAACCGGTACCGAACCTGCATTATGTACCAATGCGCCGACTATAGGATTTAGAATACCTGTAATTGCAAAAACTGTTGCAATTAAGTTCAGCACCATTGAAAATGACATATTCAGTTTGATTGTATCCATCATTTTTCCGGACAGTGACAACAGGTGTGGAAGTTTCTCCACCTCATCATCTACAAGTGCTATATCTGCCGCCTCTATGGCTATATCACTTCCTATTTTGCCCATTGCTATTCCGACAGTTGCTCTTTTAAGTGCCGGTGCATCATTTACTCCGTCTCCAATCATACAAACCGATTTCTTTTGTTTTTCCCTCTTATCAATAAAGTTTAACTTGTCCTTCGGCATGCACTCTGCACAATATTCATTGATACTTAATGCATTTGCTATAGATGTGGCTGCATTTTTATTATCACCTGTAAACAACGCAGGTTTTACCCCAATATCATTTAAACCCTCAATCATATGTCTGCTTTCACTTCTTAATGTATCTGAAAGTACCACATAACCTGCAAGTCTTTTATCCGTTCCGATATAGATCACTGTACAGCCCTGATTATCAAACTTTTCCTTTTTTATCTTGATTAAATATCGGCTCTTTTATGCTTAATATGATTTTACAATTCCATATATTTTTTATAGTATTTAACTTCTTTTATCCCATATTTGCAAAGCGTTCTACCACTCCAAATATCAACATATTATAATCCGTCTGATTTTCTGTGTCAATGTGTCAAAAAAAGCCTTTTATAAGTGTATTGACATAGCATTTGATTTTTATTACAATGGGGCGATATTTAAGGAGGTTATTTATTGGATACTAAAAAATCAAATTGGCAGTTTTTAAATGCTACAACTCTAAAGCTTATCGCCGCCACACTGATGTTCATTGATCACATTCATGAGATGTTTTCACATGTCGGAGCACCTATATGGCTTACTATGATAGGCAGACTTGTATTTCCTATGTTCTTATTTGCGGCTTCAGAAAGCTTTCATTATACACATAGCAAAAAGAGATATTTACTGAGACTTTTGATTGCAAGCTGGTTTATGACCACTTTTACTTTTGTGTTACAGGGTATTCTCCCAAATGATAATGTTGCACTTATGAACAATGCTTTCAGCACATTCTTTGTAAGCGGATTATATATGTTATTTTGGGATATATTTGTAGACGGTATTCATCAAAAGTCTATACTTAAGATAATTGGCGCAATACTTCTATGTTTTATACCTGTTCTGCTGTCCATGCCTGTGCTGATAGGTGGATTTCTTGTTACAAATGAAAATATTTCACCCGATATTGTGCGTTATATAGCAATATTTTCTCTGTATCTTCCAAGTATATTGATTGTTGAAGGCAGTTATTTTTCTGTACTTTTGGGATTATTATTCTATATCTTTAGAAAGGACAGAGTACTACAGATAGCTGTTCTGGTTGCAATGTCTGCATATATCTTTATCACCGGTGACAGGATTCAAAGTATTATGATATTTGCAGCTGTTCCGATAGCACTTTATAATGGTGAAAAAGGAAAGGGTATAAAGAATTTCTTCTATATTTTCTATCCTTTGCATATCGGAATTTTATATGTTATTTCAACACTTGTTTTTAAGTAAAGCAAAAAGCATCCTGCTCTTATTGGCGGATGCTTTTTTTATGAATTATGTCATTATCTTGTATCTATATTATTAGTTTCTTCAAAGCCTCAAGTTCTTCTTTTGTAAGTGTCACTCCCTTTCCCATCTTCTCATGTTCAGGTGCCCATTCTCTGATATCATACTTTGGTGCCGCCCCGTTCCATGAAATAAGGTTTAGTTCCTTTCTCCACCCCTTTGCATTCTCTGACAAAACTCCAATCTTCTCTACTATATCATATCTGAAATCTCCTGCCATATTTCTCCTTTCATTTATTTAAAAATTTTCAATACTCCCTAATAACATTTTGTCCGTCCGCTATTTACTGCAATTTTTAGAATAATATTTTATAAATTCATCCACAGTATATGTATGAACCTCTGATACACAGATATCCTTCATCAATTTTAAATCCCATAAAATAATTTCATCTTTTGCAAGTCTAAATAACGGCTTTACAAATCCTTCTATATATTCCTCACTAAGAGATTGAGCCTTGTTTTGCTTTTCTTTTCTGTATTTAACTTTTTCCTGTTCAACATATTGTTTGTTTTTTTCGTAATTATATACCACAATGTATTCCAAATATTTGCGGCAGAACTTCAAGTCCACATCTACTATATTTGAAAAAACGAGAAGGGAATCTTTAAGTTTTGTCTTAACTTCTTTAACCTTACCGTTCTTAAATTCCACAAATATAAGCTTATTTTTGACTTCACTATAAAGCAGGGCATCTGCCGATTTAAAGACCTTATAAGATTTATGAAACTTTTTGCAAAAAGCAGTTTTCACATCATCAAAGTCAATTACAATATCTTTTGAAATATCTTCGTCAATACCAACCATGTAAACCGGATTTTCTTTATCTGAACTATCTTTAGACACTTCAAATAAAGGTCTTTTATTATCTATAAATATATCAGTCTCTACTTTATCCTTAATCTCCGTCATTATATGCCTCATTTTCAATCCTTTGCAGCGGATCAGATAATACTCTATAAATTTCTGATATATTATAGGTGACATCCTTCATCTTTGCATTATTCCCTTCATTATATGACAGGTAGTACTTAACAGTATCTTCTGTATCATATTTTCTGGAAAATACTTCGATTGCACGTAAAAAATATGGACTATGAGTATTTATCAAAATATGCAGTCCCATCTCTTTTTGAAGTAACACTATAATTTCAGCCAGTGTAACCTGCCAATCAGGATGAAGGTGAACTTCAGGCTCATCAAGTATTAAAGTTCCATTTTGTACTATGGTTCCGTTATCTATCAGGCTTTTAATTAAATAAAATGTTTTCATACCTGATGAAAGGCTGTCTAATGATAATCCCCTTGTCCTCTTAGAACCTGAGATACCGTCTTTATCCGTTTCAAATAATGACATATCCGAACCTAAGGTATCGTTGATTTTTTGATATACCGCACTTAATTTTTCTTTTAAGTTTGCTCTATCTACCAAATTTAAATTTTTAGTGCTTTTATATTGAGATATCAAAGTATCTCTATGATTGGTAATTATTTCATCATTAGCGACATGAAGTAATATTTTAGTATTAATGTCAACTAAATTATAGGAATCAATTATAAACGGATCATCAATGTATACTATTTGTTGTTTTAACTCCTCTCCACTATCCTTAACAAGTATCTTGTTATTATTATCAAACCAAATATCCATTTTAAAGTTTTTTATTTTCAAAACTATTTCACTTCCAGCACTACTTCGAATATTTGTTATATGGTCATTAAACTCTCTTGAAAATATTTCTGAAACAATTTCATTTATAAGTAAACTATTAGGTGTCAAATTAATTTTCATTATATCATCAATTTCATTAGAAATGTATTCATCTTTCCCTAAACAATCCTGTAAAATTTCTCTAATACTATTTTCATCAATATTTCCAACTAAAAGAGTTGCCAATTCTCTTCTTTGACCCCATTTAAGTTTAGATCTCCAAAAAATACTACCTGGCTTAGAAAATAGATTATCAATAGCATACATTTTTTCCAAATTTATTTTCCTTGACATATTGCTGAATGAGTGAAACATTGCAAATAAACTTCGGCTGACTGTACTTTTCCCTGTGCCGTTCAAACCTGCTATTATTGTAATCCCTTTAATCTCTATATTTGCCGAATCTATCTTTCCGACATTACTGATTTTTAATTCCATTATTCTCTCTTTCTCAATCTTTTGCCACAGGATACTCATTGCAAAGCAGTCTGTAAGGCTTCTCATCCTCTTCTATCTTCGGAAAGCGGCCTATATCCTCATAGAATCTGTTGTCGATATTGTCATCATTACATTGTGATACCTCACCTATAAGCACACTGCCGCTTCCCGGTTTTACATGAAATTCATGGTATTGATGAGGCCATATCGTGATGCTCTCGCCCGGCAAAAGCTTTACCATGCTGCCTGCCTTTACATAGTATGACCTGCCGTCAGAGTTTATAAGCACATCCGAGTCGCTAAGTCCGCCCTTGCCGTCATCATTGTACACCTTAATAAGGAGAGTTCCACCACCTCTGTTAATTATATCCTCAGACTTAAACCAATGGAAGTGCATAGGTGCCATCATATCATCTCTCAGGAATAACAGCTTCTCGGCATATACCTTTTTATACTTAGCATTATTTCTGTTGCCGTTTCTAAGAGTAATCAGTCCGAAACCTACCTTGTCAAAATTTCCCAAACCGAAATCCGTGATATCCCAACCAAGCATATTATCCCTTATTTCATCATATTCATGTCCTTTACTTTCCCACTCATCAGGTGTCCAGTTACAAAACGGCGGTAGAT
This sequence comes from Lachnoanaerobaculum saburreum DSM 3986, assembly GCF_000185385.1. Classification (GTDB taxonomy): domain Bacteria; phylum Bacillota; class Clostridia; order Lachnospirales; family Lachnospiraceae; genus Lachnoanaerobaculum; species Lachnoanaerobaculum saburreum. Next base: position 755,215 of record NZ_GL622296.1, on the reverse strand, counting down.
GAAAACCGTTTTGTCTTATCAGCTCCTCCATCTCTCTTATAATACTGTTAATCTGTGACCTCTTCATGTCTTACCCCTTTCTTGTATCAAATACTTACTCATTTGCCTTTGCAAAATCCTAAGTGCATTTTCTATATCATCTTCCTTATTTAACTTTGAAATCTTTGAATCCGCCAATGGTATGGCTCCTTCATATCCGCTGAATTTCGGCTTTTCACTTCCGTTTTCAAGTATATGGCAGATAAGCTTGGAATCTATAATATCCTCATTTTCTTTAAATACATTTTCAGATTCTTTGCTCTCCATTACTTCTTTAAGTACAGATGCCACAGGCATGTCATTGTATAATGTCTGTTGTATTTCCGCATCATAGGTCAGAGTTTTTAAAAATTCCCAAGCCAATCTTTTCTTTTTTGACTTTGCACTTATCACAATATTTAAACTGTCAATCATACTCACATTATTTCCCGACTTTCCTGCCGGCATAGGTATACAGTCCCATGCAAAATTTGTGTACTTTTTTATTTTGTAAGGATATGACTTATATGTTCTATATTCCGCTAACGACATCTGACTGAAAGCTACTTTACCGCTGTCAAACTCTTCTTTTGTTACATTCTGATTTCCGTTCAGAGCTTCCAAACTCTTAACGAACCTTATAGCCTCGGCAAGCTTTTCCTGATTAAAATATGATTTCTTACCGTCTTTTGAAAACAATGTAACATCATTTGAAAGAGCCGCATTTATCCAATCGTATTTGTATATACCATAGTAGTCGGGGCTGCCGTCCAAATCTCTGTCAAGAGTTATCATCCTGCAAAGCCTGTAAAAATCATCAAATGTATAATTGTTGTCGGGAATATTAAGGTGAAAGTTTTCAAGTAATGTCCTGTTTACAAACATAAGTGTCGGCATAGCTTCATATGGCAAGGCATATCTGTATCCTGAAAACACACCTGAATTTGCTATATTTTCATAGTATTTTTCTATATCAAAGTCACTGTCTTCGCTCACATATCTGTCAAGCTTTTCTATCAGTCCAAGGTTTATATAATTCTCAAAGTCCTCATCAAGCATCATAAACACATCAGGCATTTTATCTTTTAAAGCTCTTTCCGACATCCATTCACTGTAGTCTTCCTTCGGTATTCCGCTCTCATATTTTATTCTCACACCCTTATGTTCACTTTCAAATTTTTCTATAGCCTTATCAATTACTGAATAACTCTCCTGTACCGCCACACCCCAATTGCTTCCGTTAAACATAGCAAATTCTATTACAGTTTCTTTTTTTCCGCACTTATAAAAAAACACTATACTCAATGCAGACAAAAGAACTGTTAATATACATACAATTCTAATCTTCTTTGAGATTTTCACAACTCACCTCTGCCGATTGCCCATATCGCAAGCTGTGTCCTGTCTCGCAATTCCAGTTTATCAAGTATATTTGACAAATAGTTTCTTACAGTTCCTTCTGAAAAGCTCAAGTCCTTTGCTATCTCCTTATTGCTTTTTCCCTTAGACACTTCCCTTATTATAGTCCATTCATTTTTTGTAATCATTTTTATGTTCTCTGCCGGTACATATATCGTTTCATTATTTACCGCAAGCTTTGAAAAAAATCTTAAAACCTTTGAGGCAATATCAGGATTTATCATTGCCTGACCTTGATACACCGTATTTATAGCCTCTATAAGGCTGTCCATACTTATTCCCTTTAAAAGATAACCGCTTGCACCGTACTTCAATGCATTGAACACATATTCATCATCATCAAATGTTGTAAGTATAATTATCTTTATATCAGGATAACCTTCCTTTATAATCTTTGTACAGGACACTCCGTCAAGTCTCGGCATTCTGATATCAAGAAGTATTATATCCGGTCTTTTTTCTCTGACACTTCTTATCACCTCAAGCCCGTCACAAACAGCATCTGTCACCTCTATATCCGGTTTACTTAAAAGGATTATCTTTAAACTTTCTCTTATCAGCTCCTGATCATCTGCAATTAAAACTTTAATCATATTCCTCTCCCCATCTTATCGGTATCATAGCTTCCACAATGAAGCCGTTCTCACTTCTGAAGTTTACTTGCCCTTTCAGCATATTTACTCTTTCTCTGATATGCCTTAGGCCAAACCCGGCTTCTATCTTCTCACAGCCTATTCCGTCATCATGAATCATAAGTCCGATACTTCCGAAATTTTTCTTTACCGCAACTTCTATATTCCCGGCATTTCCATGCCTTATAGCATTTGTTAAACTCTCCTGTATAATCCTATATATAGCCATTTCCTCATCTTCGTCAAACTTCAAATTGCTGTCCTCACAGTCAAATATTATATTCACACCGGCAACTCTCCTTGTATTTTCCACAAGCTCCTCTATTGCACTTTTTAAATTCAATCTGTCGGGAGCATCAGGTCTTAATGAGCTCACACTCATTCTGATATCTTTTATACTGTTTCTGCTGACTTTTGATAATAAATCAAGCTGGTTTCTAAGCGGAGTTCTTTCATCTCCTGCCAGTGCAATACAGGCATCAATCCCTGCCGCAAGACCTGTAAGCGTATGCCCTAAAGTATCATGTATTTCTCTGGCGATACGGTTTCTTTCTCTAATCTCCGCAAGCCTTGCATTGTCAGTCAAAGACTTTTCAAGTTCCACATTTGCCTTTTGCAGATCCAAGTTTGCTGTTTCAAGCTTTTTATTAAGTTCAAGGTTTTTCTCTATAATTTCTTCTTTATTTACTATGATACTGATACAGCATAGTACAAAACATATAACAGTCATCAAATTGAGTACATTATATACAAAAAATATCACTGTCTGTAACCCCACACTACAGACTTTTATATAAGTGGAAATATCGTATATATTTACAAACAATTTTACAAGTTCATGTGTTGTACATAAATAGCTTACAGTAGCAATCACAATAACTATCGGCATATATTTATTTTTCTTCAGATAAATCAGTGCATTGGCAAATGTCCAAAGTAAAATGCCGTTATAGTTAAAGTTTAACAATGTAATACATATCAATTCTAAAATAAACTCAATCATAATTGACAGAAATATAATTCCCGTATCATTTATGTTGCTATAACTTCTTATGCTGAAAGTTACTATAATACATATAGATGAAATAACTGTAAATATAAATATATAAAGTGTATTACCCGGTATATTCATTGCCCCTGACAAAAACAGTTTTGCCTCATGTACATCTATAATTCTTTCAGTAATTATCCATACAAAACCTGAAGTCAGAACCATAGTTGCAACGGCTACAGTGAGCATCAGCTCAAGTATCGTATTTATTTTTAAACTTCCTATGCTCTTCATATTCATTGCCACTTTGAGATATCAAATTTGGCTATATTGCCTGCATTTATCAGATCTACGTCTATATAAATATCAGACTTCACTTCTCTTTCGGCTAAATAATCATACGCCACTTTGGAGGCTTCCTTGCCCATATATATGGGATGCTGTGCTACGGTAGCCGTAAAAAGTCCCTGCTTTATAAGCTCTTTTGCATCCGGTGAACCGTCCACTCCGTAAATCAAAATCCTTTTTTCGCTTTTCTCACGTAATGCCGCAATTGCACCTATTGCCGTAGGGTCATTCAGTCCGAAAATAACATCTATATCCTTATTGTTCGTTTTCAAATATTCTTTCATAGCTTCATTTACAGTCTCTATCTCACTGACACCGTCAATTTCATCCACTATCTCATATTTCGGCTCATTTGATATAGTATCTATAAATCCCTGCCTTCTTTGAACCATGGATGAAGCAATAAGGTTTGCCACAATAAGTATTTTGGCTCCGTCAGGCTTTTTATTTATCAGATCCTTTGCCAACAATACTCCGGCCTTATAGTTATCTGATTGAATTGCACTTATCACTCCCACTCTGTTATCCACATCAGTATCCAACAAAATCACCGGAACTCCCCTTTTCTCACATTCATATAAGGCACTCTCTATCCCGCTTCTATCTACCGCATTGGCAAATAAAATATCAATGCCTTCATTTAACATATCTGTAATCTGTGCATTCTGCCTTTCCTGACTCTGTGCCGGGTCTCTGGTTATAAGTATATCACCGTTTGCCTCAATAGTATCTCTTAAATTTTCATTAAGTACATTAAAATATGGATTGTTCATAGTCATATATGTTGAACCGAATATGATTTTCTTATTTTTACTTTTATATTTTGCCAAAATTATTAACAAACACAATAAAAAAACATATGCTAAGAGCATTAAAAATACTCTTAGCTTAGTTCCACCGTTTTTTTTCATTATTTACTCTTTTTTAAATTCCTGATATAGTCAATAAATACCGCAAGCAGTATAACAATACCCTTTACAACAGTCTGCCAGAAAGAGTTTACATTCATAAGGTTAAGTCCGTTGCTAAGTATTCCTATAATAAGCGCACCTACAAGTGTTCCTCCAAGCTTTCCATATCCTCCGGACATGGAAGTTCCGCCTACTACAACCGCAGCTATCGCATCCATCTCCGCACCGTCACCTGCCGTAGGCTGTCCGGAATACATACGTGAAGCCAAAATAACTCCTGCAAGTCCTGCCATAAGTCCCGAATAAGTATATACCATGAATTTTACTTTTGAAACACTTATACCTGAAAACTTTGCCGCAAGTGTATTTCCGCCTACCGCATATATATATCTTCCGATTTTTGTTCTGTTCATTATAAGTACAGATATTATAAATAATATTATCATTATAATAACAGGTACAGGGAAAATCCCGACATATCCGGCTCCAATCCACTGCCATTCTTTAGATACAACTCTTACAGGTGAACCTCCGGTATATACTCCCGAAAGTCCTCTTGCAATATTCATTGTAGCCAATGTCACGATAAATGGAGGTATTGTAGTTCTTGAAATAACAAATCCGTTAAATGCACCTATTATAAGTCCGATAAGCACTCCGATAATCATTGCCAAATATATATTCATACCATATCTGGATACACAGCCGGCAGCAAACACTCCTGAAAGTGCTATTACGGAACCTACGGACAAATCAATACCGCCAAGTATGATTACCATTGTCATTCCGCATGCAAGAAGCATATTTGTAGATATCTGTCTAAGTACATTAAAAACATTCTTTGTTGTAGGGAATGAGCTGCTTGTTGCAGGAAATACCGTAAGGAATATTGCCAGCACCAGCAATGCAATAATGATTCCCATATTCTCTTTGAAAAAATTTAATGCCTTCATATTATTTGATTTTTTCACTTTTTACCTCCATTATATAGCAGCCAATGCCATAATACTTTCCTGTGATATTTCTTTGTGGTCTATACAACCTCTTATCATTCCTGCCGCCATAACATATACCCTGTCGCTCATATTTATTATTTCAGGCAATTCGGAAGATATCATAATGATTGAAACTCCGTTTTTTACCAGTTCATTCATTATTTTATATATCTCAGATTTTGCACCTACATCTATTCCCCTTGTAGGCTCATCCAGTATAAGAATCTTCGGATTTGTCGCAAGCCACCTTCCAATCATCACCTTTTGCTGATTTCCGCCGGAGAGATTCCCGATTACCTGCTCCTGTGAAGGTGTTTTGGTAGCCATCATATCTATATATTTTTGAGTTATCTCAGTCTCTTTTTTGGAATTTACATTCAGATTTTTTATAAATTCATCCAGCACCTCAATCGTGGTATTGTATTTTATATCCTGAAGTAAATAAAGCCCCTGCTCCTTTCGACTCTCAGGCACAAGTGCCAGTCCGTTTTTTATAGCATCCTTGGGATTTTTTATGCCGACCTTTTTACCCTCTATATATATATCCCCGACCACATCTTTTGAAAGCCCGAATATTGCCTGCATAGCCTCACTTCTGCCTGCACCTACAAGTCCGGCAAAACCTATTATTTCTCCCTTTCTTAACTCAAAACTGACATTCTTTACCTTATCACCGTCCTTTAGATTCTCCACCTTTAAAACCACATCTTTTGTAGGCATAAAATCTCTTACATAGTAATTTGTCAAAGTTCTTCCAACCATCATGGATATAAGTTCATCCTTATCAGTTTCCTTTACCACCTTGGTTCCTACATACTCTCCGTCTCTCATTACACTTACTCTGTCACATATTTCTTCAAGTTCGCTCATCTTATGTGATATATATATGATACCCACGCCCTTCTTTGTCAAATCTCTCATTATCTTAAACAGATTTTCCACCTCTCTGTCACTTATAGAGGATGTAGGTTCATCCATAACCAGTATTTTTGCATTTACAGATACCGCCTTTGTTATTTCCACCATCTGCTGCTTAGCTATAGGCAGATTCATAACAAGTTCTCTTGAATCTATATCCATACCCAAATCATCCAATATCTTCCCGGCATCTTTTTCCATTTTTGAGATATTTACACTAAAGCCCTTTCCGGACTCTCTTCCAAGATATATATTTTCCGCCACACTCATATATGGCACCAGTACCAACTCCTGATGGATTATCGCAATATTGTTTTTTGAGGCATCATGCACCGATTCTATGGATACCTTTTTGCCCTCAATCTCTATCTCACCTTCATCAAGGCTGTATATTCCGCCCAGTACTTTTATAAGCGTTGATTTACCCGCACCGTTTTCTCCAAGCAGTGCATGCACTTCTCCGGCCTTTAGTTCAAAGTTTACTTTATCTAAAGCTTTAACTCCCGGAAAACTTTTAGATATATTTTTCATTCTCAATAAAATATTGTCCGCCACTGTTTCACCTGCTTTTATTTTAAATAAGGCACCCGAAAGGATGCCCCAAAATTATAATTAATATTTTTCCGATACTTTACCTGAAATATTATTGCCAGCCGTCTGTTCCGTACTGTGCAACATTATCTGATGTAATAAGGAATGTTTCCACAGGATATCTTGCCTCAACCTGTTTTCCTTCCACATAGTCATACATTATCTGAACCGCCTTTTCAGCTATTGAAACCGGAGACTGTGCACCGGTTCCCTCTATCAAAGAATTACCTGATGCAAGCTCTGATTTGATATCCGGTGAACCGTCTACACCGTAAATCATACACTTTTTGATACCTGCCGCATTTGCAGCAGCCAATGCTCCGAGAGCTGTAGGATCATTACCTCCGAATATTGCCACTACATCAGGATTTGACTGTAATAAATCCTCTGCAATACCCATTGCAACCTGAAGATTTCCCTTTGCATCCTGTTGTGCCACCACTTCAAATCCATGGTCCTTTATTGCATCCATAAATCCGTTGGTTCTGTCTACTACAGACTGCATTGTAGGTGAATCAAGAACTATAATCTTTCCACCGTTAGGTGCCTTCTTAACAAGGTCCTCTCCTACCACCTTTCCCGCATTGTAGTTATCCGATCCTGTATAGGAAACCAAATATGACATATCACCTACTTCAGTATCAAATCCTACCATCGGCACTCCTGCTTCCTTAGCCAAATCAAGTGCAGGTATAATACCCTGTGCATCAACAGGATTCATAAACAAACCGTCAAGCTTTTGTGAAAGCATATCCTCTACCTGTGAAATCTGCTTTGTAACATCATTTCCCGGATCCGTTACAATAAGCTCATCTCCCTTTGCCTCTACAAGTTCCTTAATCTTATCCTGAATGGTAACGAAGAAAGGATTTGTTCCGTCCATACAGGTGTATCCGAACTTATAATGTTTCTTTTCACCGCTTTGGCTCTCGCTTTTTTCTGCCACAGTGGTCTCTTTGCTCTCTCCTTCAGATGAAGCCTTTGTATCCTTACCGCCTCCACATGCGACCAAACTTCCAGCCATCATAAGTGCCAATGCACCTGCCATCAATCTCTTTTTCATAAACTCTCCTTTTTTTACTTTATTGTATAGTAATAATAACAATATCAGGGACTTATTATAATTGTTTTTTGTAATAAACATCAGATGACAATTGTCATATAAAAGCATCGGATTTAGAAACTCTATCTGTTTTTAAATATTCTTATTGCATCCTTATATGTCTTTATCATGCTCTGTCTTAAGCTTACCAATATATCATGTGAATATATATTTCCGCTTGTACTTTCCACCATTTGCCTCACCGCATCACCTGCATATTTTGCGGCATAGGTATAAAAGTTAATTTTTCTTACCCCGCAATCTATACATTTTCTAAAGTCCGCATCGCTTATACCTGAACCGCCATGCATTACCACAGGAATGCCTGTACTCTCTCTGATTTTTTTTATTCGTTCAAAATCAAGTTTAGGTTCACTCTTATATATGCCATGAACCGTTCCGAAAGAAGCTGCAAGTGCATCTATTCCGGTCTCACCTACAAATAATTTTGCAGCTTTAGGGTCGGTATATTCCCCCAAAATATTTTCATTATCTCCTTCAGCACCCATTGCACCGAGTTCGGCCTCTATACTTGCACCGTATTCATTTGCAAGAGAAGTTACATATCTTGTATTTGCAACATTTTCACTGAAAGGAAGTGCCGACCCGTCATACATTACGCTTGTAAAGCCAAGATCCAATGCCCTTTTTATCTCATCAAAGTTATCTCCATGGTCTAAATGCACACATACAGGTACTTTGCTTTCATCCGCCGTCATTACCATCACTTTTCCTATAGTCTCAAGAGGAATGTACTTCCCATGTGCTATATTGGCAAATTGTAATATTACCGGTGTATCTTCCTCCTGTGCCGCCTCTATGGCTGCCAGTATACCCTCAAGTGATGTTACATTAAATGCAGCTACAGCCATATTTTTACTCTCAGCTATATCTAAAATATTTTTTAATGTTATTAACATTTTTCCCCCTATTCTTTGATAAAATCCTGTGTCTCCCAATTATTTCTTATCTTTTCTTCAAGCTCATTTATACTTAGCAAACCGCTGAAAGTGTCATACTCGGTAATGCACACAGCACCTGTCCCTGCCGCTATTTTGGCAGCATCCTTCGGCTTATAACCGTTTATAATTCCATAAAGAAATGCCGCTATCGAAGTATCTCCCGCACCTATAGCAGACTTTATCCTGTCAGGCTTAAAGCTCTTTTGAAAATATGAAATATTGTCCCACTCACAATCAAGTCCGAGTTTGCCTGAAACACCGTCGGCTGTACATAAATACATACCTGCCGCACCGCATTTTATAAGAAGTATCGATGCGCCGAATCCCATCACCTTTTTTGCAAGAGGCAGTATATCTTTATTGAGACTTAAACACATACATACATCCTCCTCCCCGGCTCTTTCAAGTATTTTCTTATATGCTTTTTTATCCACCATATATAAAAGCTCCTCAAAGCTCGGCTCAAATATATCCACATATGGCAACACCTGTTTTAGAATTTCTTCCCAGTCAAGTCTACCTGCCTTACTTTCAGGATCAATTGCGGCAACATCCAAACTTGTGATAAGTCCGGCTTTTTTTATACCTTTATACATTTCTATCAAATCTCTTGCATCATCTGTATAAAAACCTTCCATCAATGTAGGATACCCGAAATGAAAAAGATAACCGTCCTTTATACTGTCCATATCAAGGTCTGAAAGTTTGAAAGTATCATTGGTTCCCGGAAAGTGCAAAAAGCTTCTGTCAAAACCGGGCGGTGCTATCACTATTGTATAGGAAGTATCCTCACTTTTAGATACTATAAAGCTTGTTTTTGCTCCCTTTTCCATACATTTTTCCATTATCTGACGCCCGAATTCATCATCTCCCACTTTTGCAACAAGCAATACATCCGCACCGAATTTATGCAATGCCATACCTGTATTATTTACACTTCCGCCGTTTGCCACTGTAGCCTTGCCTATATTTAACAGTTTTCCCGGTTTTATAAGCTTACCGAAGTCTTTGCCTTTTGTGCTGTATATTACAGGTGTAATATCATAGGATATATGTCCTGCAACTATTATCTTTTTATTCATATTTCCCCCTTTCAAAAAATAATTTACCTAAAATATCAAAAAAATAATAGTTACATTAGTCATTAAACAACTAATATAACTATTATTTTTACCATAGCTTTTTCCATATAAATTTCCACATTATCCACAGTAATACGGCTGTAATAAGTGTTATAAGTATCCATCCGCCTTTCATAGTGGTGAGAGGCAAATCCACATTCATACCGAAGAAACCTGAAATGATTGTAGGTATTGTCATAAGCAGTGACCATACTGTCATAATACGCATTGTTTCATTCAGCCTGATATTTATAAGGTTGTTATACATACCGCTCATCTGCTCTACAATACTTGATGCCATATCCGCCATCTCGCCGGCTTGTTTTGCTTCTATATAGGCATCCTCAAGTTGCTCTTTTTCAGCAGCTGAACATTTTTTTATTGCGGAAGTTATTCTCATCTGCCTGATTGCCACTACATTCTGCCTTGTCGCAGCACCCAAATAAATAAGTCCTACCTCAAGATCCGATAAATCCCAAATACCTTGATTGTTTGTATTTGTTCTAAGCCTTCTGTTCAGATGTAATCTTTCCTCATTCAGCTTATCAAGTATCGGTAAGAACGAGTCGGATATAACAAACAGACTTAAAAACAGCATCATCATCGGGCTGCTTGCCTCTTCAACATCTATCAGCCTTTCAATCTGTGGAACGATATAGTTTGTATCATATGTAACGAACATAAAGATGCTGTCTGCATTTACAAAAAACTTTATAGATCTTGTTTCATAGTGTCCGTCATTTTGTGTAAATGCCGGCACATGTATTACAACAAACAAATTTTTACCGTCATAGTCCACTCTTGCCCTCTCGTTTGAGTCAAGAACATATTCGGACATCTCCTCAGTCAAGTCAAATTTGTTTTCCAATGTCTCTACATCTGTTATATTGCTGACATCCACTACTCTCCAATAATATTTTTTCCCCTCTTCTCCTAAATACATCTGCATTTACAAATCCTCAAAGTTAAAACTCTTTTCTATCTATATTCTCCATACCACTTATTATTCACTGTGATATATTTTATTTTTTCCAAAAATAATTTTTCTATATTTGCATTGGTCTCTTCTGTAAGCTTTTTTTGCAACCTTTCACTTTCACCTTTTTTAAATATCAGGCTTATTGTGACCATATCGTCAAATACGGTATCCTCTATTACCACACTCTCACTTTCAGCTATATATTTTATCTTTCCGTAAAAATCATATCCGAATCTGTATTTTGCTCTGAAACCTTCATGGATTTCTCCGGTGATACTTGCACTCAGTCCTTTCGTTAACGCCCCTTGATATGCCCTGATAAGCCCTCCGACTCCAAGCAATGTTCCTCCGAAATACCTTGTAACAACTGCCACTATATCAAAATAGCCTTGGCTTTCAAGCACTTCCATCATAGGCATCCCTGCACTTCTTTGAGGTTCCCCGTCATCAGAACATTTTTTCTTATTGCCGTCTTCACCTATGATATATGCATAGCAGTTGTGCCTTGCATCATAGTATTTTTTCTTTATATTTTCTATAAACTTGGTTGCCTCTTCCTCTGAAGCTGCTGCCGCTATATTTGCTATAAACCTTGATTTTTTTTCTACAATCTCAGCTTCTTTGCTTTCCAGAATTATTTTCATGGGCTGTCTCCTACTTTTACCAAGATTATAACAAATGTTTACATAAATAAAAAGACCGTCATCATTTAACGGCCTTTTTTGTAAAATCATTTTGCTCTGACTTTTACTCCGTCATTAATCTTTTCTTCATCCGAATTTATAATAACTTTGTCATCTTTTTGCAAGCCCTCACTTATCACAGCCTCTGTAGATGATTTATAACTTACGGTTACAGGGGTCTTCTTTGCTCTGCCTTCCTCTATTTTAAATACATAATCGCTGTCATTTTCAGTAAAAACCGCACCTAAAGGCACTGCAATTATATTATCATTTTTATATAGAGTAAAAATAGCATCTACACCGTAACCGTTCTTTAAGATATTGTCTTCTCCAACATCATTAAGAGTTGCCACAAGTTTTACCCTGTATTCCTTAAGTCCAAGCGGTGATTTATCTTCGGTTGCAAAGTCATATATTTCACTTATCTTACCCTTATAAACTTTTTTTGTTCCTCTTAAGTCAAATTCAGCTTCCATCTCATCTCCCACATGCAGATAGGGTATCACATCTGTCAAAACGCTGCACTCAAGCCTGTATTCATTATTATCGGTATCAACCACCGCCAGTTCCTGTCCCGGCACCGCCATAGATATATTCTTTGCAGGTACAGATGAAACTATTCCGTCATATTCAGATTTTACTTCACAGTCGGCTATCTGCATATCAAGCTGAGCTATAGCTGTTTTTTCAGCATCAATAGCGGCTTCAAGCTGTTTTTTTGTACTTTCATAAAACTTCTTACTTATATCTTTTTCACTTAATCCCTCATCCTTAAGGCTTTTCAAATATTTATTGCTCTCATCAAGTCTGCTGCTTGCAGTCTCAAAATTCGACTTTGCACTTTCAAAGCTTGCTTTTGCACTTTCAAGTTCCATAAGAGAAATACTTTGTGATTCATAAAGAGCCTGTTTTGCATTGTACTCGGTCTGTGCGGCCTCATAAGCCGCTCTTGCGGACTCAAGACTTGAACCGAGTCCGTTTATATACTCCATAGGCGATGTAGTCATAAGCTTTCCTATATCGCTTTCTTCTTTTTTTGCCATATATGAGTCCAAATTGCTCTGTCTTAACTGCTTTTGATATACAAGATCTCTGTCCGATATTCTTACAAGTACATCTCCCTTTTTTACTGCCGAGTTTTCGTCTACAAGCACCTCTTTAATATTTCCGTTTACCTTTGACAGAATATGATAGCCCTTCCCGAAACTTATAACCGCATTTTCTTTATATGTATCATTTAGTGTACCAAAATTTATACTATAAGCTTCAACACTCACAGCCTTGTTAATATTTTTTATTGAAAACGCCGTTATTATCGCTGCGATAATAACAAGCATTATTATATACTTTTTTCTTCCTTCAAAAAGCTTTGATAAACTGTTTTTTTTCATAGCTAACCTCTTTCTTTTAAACTGTCGTTCGGATTTATTTTCTTTATAGTTTTAAGTATTGCTCTTCCCGATATATAAAGCATCATTACGCAGAATATAAGAGATGCCATATACATAGAAAATTCTATATGCAATCTCAGAGTGTATGAATCTGAAACAAGCAGTGACTCAAGTATCCATTTAAATACCCTTATCAAAGGAATGCTTAGAATAAGCCCCGCTATAAGATATACCACCTGTTCCATAAAAATCATCTGTCTAAGCTCCTTATCCAAAACTCCCATAATCTTCATTGTAGCAAATTCAGTTTTTCTCTCTCTTATACTTATCAAAGAAATATTATATATAAGCACTACACCTGAAAACAAAGACAGGTATATAAACATTTGCAACATAAACTTTGAGCTTTTCATTCTATCCTCATAAATCCTTAGAGTATCCTTCTTACTTGAAAATGATGTAATCTGTGAAGTATCCTCTGTAAGCGTTTTCTTGATAATATCCTCACTTCCCCTTTGTGTATTAAAGATTAAAGTATTTGAAAAATTTGATAATGAAAGATACTTCTCAATATTTTTTATATCCACATAGCAGCCACTTCCAAATGCTTCTGAAATCACATGTGTTACAGGTATTTCAGTCTTTTTTTTAGGGGCATATCCTGTAGAGATCTCAACTTTGTCTCCCTCTTTTATATCCAGATCATTTGCAATTCTTTTATTTAATATAATGCCGTCTGTAGGAGGTTCATAAAATACATCATCCACATCACTTATTCTATACAAATTTGAGCCTCTGTTTATACCTGAAAGCAATGCAATCTTACTGTGATTTTTGGATTTTAATGTTATAGGTATCTCAGATATAACTTCTCTTTCACCTACACCCGCTACCTCACCTAAAGCATTAAACGCCTTGTCGGTGTCACTGTAATTTTCCAATGTAATCTTTACATCATATTTTGCAATATCTCTAAAATATCCTATAAACATCTTATTTACGGCATTTTGTGAAGCCAGCAATGTACAAGACATGGAAAATGGGAAAGCTATAGCAAATGCAATAAAAAATGTTCTGAAAGGACTTCTTAAGATAGAACGTATTCCCATTTTATGCATAACATTAAAATTTTTTATAAAACCGAAGGAAAAATTATTATTAACTTTCGGTGTTGCCGCTCGCATAGCTTCAGCCGCCTGTATCTTTACAATTCCGCCCACACCGAAAATAACTGCAATAAAGCTTGCAAAAGCGGCTATCAAAAATCCCTTCAATTTTGTAGAAACGGGGTCTATATAAATTGGCGAAGGCAATGAAAAAAATTCCGCATACTGATTAAACATATATTTACCGAAAGATCTTGCCGGAATACATCCCAATAATGCTCCTACAAAGCTTATTAAAATCGCCTGCACCAGATATGCACCTATAAGTTCCCTATTTCCAAGACCCATAGCCTTCATAGTTCCTATAAGACTTCTGTCATTGTCAATCATCTTTTTAAGTACCGTATATAACATAAATACGGACATTGACATAAATATTGCAGGCAATATTGTACCTGTTCCGGTAAGCTCCTTTATTTCACCGTCAACCATATTGTAACTGCTTTGTTTTTCCTTATTTGTAAAACTTTGTAAGCCGAATTGTGATAAACGCTCTCTAAGTTCATATCTTAACGCCTCATAAGAATAACCCTTTTCCATTTCAAAGCTTATTTCATTTACAGTATCTTCTCTGCCAAGCATCTTTGAAAGTTTTTCTGAATTTACAATTGCTATATCATAATCCTTTCCGTCAGAGATTACCGCACCGCTTGGAGGAATTGCATATATATAATTCGGAGCGGATGCAACTCCGGCTACTATAAAATCATAGCTCTCCCCGTTATGTATCAGACTTAGAGTATCTCCCTCTTTTAAATGCCTTGATTTCATCATCTTTGCACCTATAAATATCTGCTCATTCCCGGGGATTATATCAGGCTTTAATAAAGGTCTGTTAAGATATGCATCTTTATCATAAGATAATACATGCAAATTGGCGATATCTTTGATTTTTTCTCCCGTCACTCTTAAATCTGCACTTAAAATACCTGATGCCTTCTTAATTCCCGGATAATCTTCAAAACTTTTCAGCCTTTCTTTAGGCATTGATATAACACCGGCAAAGATATCAGCCATATTATTTTCTTCATAATAGCTATATACCTGTGACTTAAGATTTATAAATGTATCATTCATTGAAACAAAAATAAAAATTCCAAGTGCCATTATAAAAGTTGCACCTATATATGTTCCCGGACTCTTTTTTGCCGCTCTGAACAAATTTTTTACAAAGTATTTCATTACCACACCACCTCATCAGGACTTTGCGGATGCTCATTTGTTACTATTTTTTTGATATCTCCGTCCTTAAGATAGAACACTCTGTTTGCAATTTTTGCCACATTTTCATTATGCGTTATTATCATAATTGTCTTGTTGTATTTCTTATTAAAATCCACAAGTATTTTGAGGATTTGAACTCCTGTTGATATATCCAAAGCTCCTGTAGGTTCATCACATAGAAGTAAATCCGGATTTTTACAAATCGCTCTGGCAATAGCAACTCTTTGCTGTTGACCTCCGCTCATTTTCCCGGGATAATGATCCCTTCTGTCCCAAAGTCCCACCTGAGTTAAAAGTTCCTTAGGATCAAGAGGATTTGGTGAAAGTTCCGCCGCCAGCTCCACATTTTCAAGTGCATTCAAATTCGGCATAAGATTATAAAACTGAAATATAAATCCTATATTTGCACGTCTGAAAGCTGTAAGCTCATTTTCATTCATACTGCTTAGATCAATTCCGTTATAACTTATACTTCCGCCACTTACAGTCTCAATCCCGCCAAGGATATTTAAAAGTGTAGATTTACCTGAGCCTGAAGGCCCCAAAATAACCACAAGTTCACCTTTATAGATATCAAAACTTACATCATCAAGAGCTACCACCTTGACCTCTCCCAACAGAAACTCTTTATGTATGTCCTTTGCAATTATAAGTTTTTCCATATATTTTCCTTTCAAGCTTATCAGCCCATATAAAATCTTCTGATATATTGCTTTGAAAGCTTAGACATTTCCTCATCCAATACGGGAATACCTATTGCATCCAGAATTACTTTCAACATATCGATTTTCCTGCATGCATCCTCCATACCGTCATCTGAAAGTGTCGGCAAAAGCCAGACCTTTGAAAGCAACGAAAATACTTGTGCCGCCTCCTTGGTATAGTTCGGATCAACGCTCATAGAGCCGTCCTTAATACCCTGTTTTATAAGTTCTTCTATCTGTAATGAAAAAACCTTTAATACGGTTTCAACCAGTTGAGCAAAAATATGAGGATTATGCATCAAAGGCATTGTTTCCAAATCTATTTTTATAGCCACTTCATCGTCAAAGTATTCCTTAAAACTCATCTTTATCTTATCAAGAGCATTAAGGTCATGATATCTTTTCACAAGTTTTTCAATACTGTATTCCTCACACATTTTATCAAAAATCGAACTGAGGATTTCATCCTTTGACTTAAAATGATGGTATATGGCACCTTTTGTCATATCTCCAAGATTATTTACAATGTCTTGTATTGACACATTGTCATAGCCTTTTTTAATAAAAAGAGAGTAGGATGCTTTCAGTATTCGTTCTACAGTCTGTTCAGGATATTTATTTCTCGGCATATTTCCTCCAACAATAATATTATATTATACATACCTACGGTACGTATGTATAATATAATATTTATCTTTATTTTTCAAGCAGAAAAAAAGCCGCCACACATAAGTGCAACAGCTTTCCCTATATTGATAATGCCATATCCACCTGGCGTGAAAATGAAACGCCTGTTTTGCACCACAGTGCAAAATGCTCACAGTTATTTCTGGTAATATTGTAGGCTCTCTCCCCAAGCCTTGACTTGGCTCGCTTTATGGTCTCCTCAGGTGAGAACAATTGATACTTTGCTTTGAATATAAAATCAAATATACCTGTTCTCTCTCTGGGATTTTCAGTAAAATTTGTACTGCTTCTTAACTTCCTCGGCGGACCGCCCTCCTTTGGAAAATGCAGTACAAAGTAATCTTTGGATCCCTCTATAAAGCCCTTTAAATCTGTTTCATAGATACTTATATCCTTTCCGAAGTCCTTAGTCTTATCCGCATAGTGTATGACCTTGCCTTCACCGATATATATACCGTAGTGATCATACAGTCTTCTTGAAACGCCTATTACATCACCCGGCTTTAGGAAGCTGTCTGAAACCAGCCTGTCAAACTTCTCTTCCATAGCACTCATACTTCCGGTGGCTTTCCTTATATTATTTTTATCCAAAATCCTTGCATGATCATCCAGTAAGTTTTGCTGTAATCTATATCCGTTTTTCTCTTTTTTATCTCTCCAAAAATACTGTTTGCCTGTGATTTTTTCCTCTCTGTTCGGCCTGTCACCGCCCTGCCTTACAAGCAGCTTTCCGGCAATCAAAAGTGCTAATATCATAATCCCCCCAAAGTAATATAGTATAGTTAGGTGCAACTAAGTTAGGTATAACTAATATATACTACTTATAGGACTTTTTCAAGCAAAATTTATACTACTGTTCCATCACTTTCCCGAAAATCTCGGCCGGAATATATGCCTTTATACTGATACCCTCGTCTATATACTCCTCACTCTTAATTTCTCCATATTTTCTGATAAAGGCAATCTTACCGGCTTCTTTATAAGAAAAAACATGCTCAAGATATACTCTTTGATTTTGCAGTATATTTTCAATGGTCTTCTTTAAATCCTCAATGCCTTCTCCCGTCTTTGCAGACATCCTTAGAATTTTATCTGCATGGAAATCCCTTGGAAGCTCCATGTCCTTATCAGTCAAATCTGTCTTATTAAAGACTGTTATAATATCCTTATCTACCACATCCAAGCTTCTAAGTGTGTCATATACCACAAGCATCTGTGAGCTTGCCTCCTCATTGGAAGCATCCACCATATGTATCAAAAGATTCGCATATTTTGCTTCTTCAAGTGTTGACTTAAAAGCTTCTATAAGGTGATGCGGCAACTTCCTTATAAAACCTACAGTGTCGGTTACAAGGATTTCCTGTCCGCTGTCAAGCTTTAACTTCCTTGTAGTCGGGTCAAGAGTTGCAAAAAGCTTATCCTCAGCCAAAATATTTGCATCTGTCAGTTTGTTTAGAAGTGTTGACTTACCTGCATTTGTATAGCCCACTATTGCCACATTAAAGGCAAAGTTTTCATCTCTTGACTTTCTTATCAGTTCTCTATGACTTTCAACCTTTTTAAGCTCAGACTTCAGCTGTGAAATCCTGTCATTGATAAGTCTTCTGTCCATCTCAAGTTTCTTCTCTCCCGGACCTCTGGTACCTATTCCGCCACCAAGCCTTGAAAGACTGCTTCTAAGCCCTACCAATCTGGCTGCCGAAAATTTCAGTTGAGCAAGTTCCACCTGAATCTTTCCTTCACTTGTGACGGCTCTTTTTGCAAATATATCAAGGATAACCATGGTTCTGTCCATTACCTTGGTATTAAGTAAATCTTCAAGATTTCTCAGCTGTGCAGGTGTAAGTTCATCATCACATACCACACCTGTAGCCTCAAGCTCTGTTATCCTGTCTTTTACCTCTTCTATCTTGCCCTTGCCAAGATAGGTGCCGGGATGTATCTTTTCTCTGGACTGTATGATGCACTCAAGTACTACCGCTCCCGCAGTATCTACAAGTTCTGCCAGTTCTTTCATAGACTCATTTGTATCGTCACCTACATCCACTCCGAGAAGTATAACTTTCTCCTCTATTTTCTTTGTCTCAAATGTACTCATATATTACCTATCTTGTTCTTGCCTTTAAGAATGCCTCCTCATGTGAAACAATCTCATCCTCACCATACTTTTCAATGTATGCATTAAATGCTTCAAGCGCTTTGTTATAATCACTCTTATACTCATAACATGAACCCCTTGAAAACATCAAAGATTTCAGGGTCTCATCGTCGCTTTTATTAAGCTTTTTCTTTTCAAGCAACGCTATGCCCTCATCCACCGCTTCAAGCGCCTTGTCATAATCCTCTCTCTTTGATATATGCTTTGCATAGACTGCCAAAACCTTTGCGTTCTTTCTGTCAGTCTCTTTTAAAAGTTTTTCCAAGAATTCCTCGGCACTGTCAAGGTATGTATTATCCAGCTTTTTGTCATACATATCCTCATAGTACTGCACTATGGTAATACCTGCATTGATATGAAGCTCGCTTTTATCATCCTGTTTTGCAGCCTTTTCATACATATCTATAGCATTATCTATATTTATATCCATATCGGTATTACTTAGCTTTGTATAGATAATGGAGAGCATATCAAGGTACTCACTTCTGTTCTCATCAGCGGATGTAAGCAGTTTATAGCTATGCTCCGCCGCCTTATAGTCCTTTGCCCTATACTCCGCCTCAGCCCTGTATCTGAGTATATCTATTTCAAGTCCTCTGATATTGTTGTTGCCATGTGCATCTATTGCCTTATCAAACGCATCTACCGCCTCGGCATATTTCCCCTCATTTAAAAATGCTTTCCCTGCTTCAAAGTTTTTTTTCTCCTTACCTGAACATCCGCCAAGCATAATAAGGGCAAGCACACCTGCCGCAAATAATCTTCTAATTCTTACCTGTACTGCCAAAGCCACCTCTATCAACCTCTTTCAATGTTTCCACTTCTTCAAATGTAAATGCATCCTGATGTCTTATTATTCTAAACTGACATATTCTGTCATTGACCTCTATAAGTGTATCCCTCATTGCAAGTACCGGGAATTTCCATTCATCATTATTTCCGGAGTATGATTCATCTACCACTCCGATTGAATTGGTTTGCAATATTCCGAAATTTTTAAATGTAGAACTTCTCGGTACCACCAATGCCTCATAGCCCTTCGGCAATTCCATGCCGACTCCCAGGCTTATAAGCTTGTAATCACCCTTTTTAAGCTCCACCCTCTCGGCAGACCTTAAGTCTATCCAATCACTTTTACCGTCTATAAATTTTAATTTATCTATTTTATCACTAAAATATTTTATCTTTATCTTCAACTATTTGTCCTCACTTGTTCCGATTGCCTCACTTTCAAAACCGAATTTCCAACCTGTCTCTTCTTCCACCTCATGCACTATTTCAGCTTCCAAATCCGAATTCAGTCTTGGCAGTGATTCCTTTGACTCTATACCGAATCTTCTTAAGAATTCCTCTGTGGTGGCAAACTGTGCAGGTCTTCCGGGAGCATCCAGCTTTCCCGCCTCATATACCAAACCGAACTCAACCAGTTTATTCACTATATAATCTGATGACACACCTCTGATATGTTCTATCTCAGACTTGGTTATAGGCTGCTTATATGCGATTATTGACAAGGTCTCAAGTATGGCATCTGTAAGCACCTGCTTTTTGGGAGTCTTACAAACTCTGATAAGCTTGTCATAGTATTCAGTCCTTGTACACATCTGCACACAGTCTCCTAATTTTATTATCTGTATTCCCCTATTGTCATTGTCATACTTTTCTTTCAAAGACTCAAAATTTTGAATCACTTCACTCTCATTCATCTCAAGAGCCGCACAAAGCTGTCTGATTTCTACAGAAACTCCAAGTGCAAACAGTATTGCCTCTATTGCCGCCTCCGTATTAGTTAATTTAGCCATCCAGTATATCGCTAAGGTCTAGCGTCTCCTCCCTTCCCTCTTCTTCCAAGGTCTCTATCTGTATCTCACCGAAAACCTCTTCCTGTGACAGTGCAATCTTTCCTATTCTCATCAGTTCAAGTACACTAAGAAATGTAACTACGACCTCAAGCTTGGTAGGCTGTTTTTCCAACAATAATCTAAAGGTAAACTTTCTGTGCTTTCCGGCATAAGCCATCACCTCCCTTATCTTTGTTTCAAGTGATATCGGTTCTTTTTTTATAGTCCCGAAATTGCTTCTTACCTTGTCTGTTCTGTTGTCCTTTTGCTTCATCACTCTGTCAAAGACCTGCCTCAGTTTATGCAGATTCAAATCTCCAAACAGTTCATCAAGGTCTACAGGCTCTTTGTACTGTGTCACCTCATTCGGAACAGTCGGACTTTTATAAATTATTTTTTCCGCATCAAAATATTTCCCTGCAAGCTCATTTGCCATAAGCTTATATTTCTTATACTCAAGCAGCCGCTCTACCAACTCGGCTCTCGGATCAATTACTTCCTTAGTCTCCTCATCCTCTTCAGGCGGTAAGAGCATCCTCGCCTTTATATCTAAGAGTGTGGTAGCCGTTACTATAAATTCACTCATAAGGTCAAGATCATCCGTTTCCAAATGATTCATATAATTCAGATACTGCTCTGTTATACTTACTATAGGAATATCATATATATCTATCCTGTCTCTCTCTATAAGATACAGCAGCAAATCCAGCGGTCCCTCAAACCTGTCCAATTTGTATGAAATCTCCATACTCACCTCTCATCAACTCACTTAACCTTACCATTGTATCAAATTTTAATCTCTTTTGCGACCTTTAAGATTTATTACTATAAGTTCCGACATATCATTCAGCCTGATATTGATACTATGCGTTCCAAGTCCTGCTCCTATTATCTCCACCATCTCTCCAAATCTTTTCATTCCTACAACCAATCTGCAAAAAAAATGAAACTGTGGAGTCATCACTCCTATGCCATATGGAAGCCTGACAGTGCCTCCATGAAAATGCCCACACAATGTCAAATCTACACCGCACTTTGCATAATCTTTTATAAAAAGCGGAGAATGTGCCAAAAGAATATTGTAATGTGACTTGTCTATATGAAGCCTCTCTTTTATATATCCTTTATCAAGCGGCTTTTTAAATCTTCTCAAATAGTACTTTTTTTCAAGGTCAAGCCCATGTATACATATATTATCACTTACATCTATACTGCTGTCAGACAGATACAATATCCCCATATTCTCCAATATCTTCCTGTACATTTGATAATTCAGTCCGAACTTATTCTCAACAAGCCTCTGTTCATGATTGCCGTTTGCATATATGCATGTATATTTATTTGACAATCTCTTTAAAAGCGGCAACACATTCTCTATTCCAAGCTTATCTTTTACTGTAATCATATCTCCGCCTATCAGTATAAGATCCGGAGATATTTTATCTATTGCCTCCAAAAGTTTTTTATTGTTTTTGCCGAAGCTGTTGTTATGTAAGTCGGTCAAAAAAACTATTTTTTTACTGCTACTTATTTTATCGGCAGTTATATTATAATGTACTACCTTAAACTTTTTTCTCTCATAAAAAGAACGAAGCAGCAAGGTAATACACCCCACTGCTCCCAATCCTATAATTTTAGAAAATATATTTTTCATCAAACTCCTAGCTTACCCAGACTCCGTCGCTGTTTAAAACATAGCCGTCAGGTGTGGTGGTATTTGTCAACATTTTACCATCACTTCCAAAATAATACCATAGTCCGTTGTATTTGAGCCATGCTGAAGCATTCATCGTACCTGTATCTTCTTCCATAAAGTACCATGAACCGCTTGTATCCTGTCTCCAGCCTTTTGCCATATTTCCGTCCGAGTCAAACCAATACTTTTTTCCGTTGATAGTCAGCACTTCCGCTCTGGCACTGCTGTTATCGGATTTTACATAAACCCAGTCGCCGTTGTTCTCTTTCCAGCCTATATCCGGTTCCATTCCCGGACCGTAGTTTTGTGCCTTCATTGACGATGTTCTGATTTCCTTAGGTCCCGTCTCCACCATTGCACTGTCAACCATTTCAACATTCTGTGCAGTCTCGGTCTTTGGAGCGGCTTCCTGCTTCTTTGTCACTGCGACTTCCTGCTTCTTTACCGGAGCGACTTCCTGCTTCTTTGCCGGAGCTGCTTCCTGCTTCTTTGCCACCGCTCTGCCTGTATCCTTTGATGCAATAGAAAAGCCGTAGTCAAGCAGTTTTCTTGTATCTGTATAATGAGTGCCGTTACATTTAAGCACAACTACTATCAGCCTGACTCCGTTCCTCTCTGCGGCTGTTACAAGTGTATTTCCCGCACTCTTTGTATACCCTGTTTTACCGCCTATTACTCCGGCATAGCTTATCTCACCTGTGACCATCTTATGATGCATCTTTATAAGTTTAGGTGTAGGTTTTGATTTTGTAGCCGGAAAACTGTATGAAGATGCTCCCGCCACCGCTCTGAATGTCGGATTTCTAAATGCCGCCGCTGCAATAAGTGCCATATCCTTGGCTGTAGTCACATGATTTTGATTGTTCAGTCCGTTCGGATTAACAAAGTTTGTATGTGTCGCTCCCAGTTCCTTTGCTCTGTTATTCATCATATTTGCAAAACCTGCAACTGAGCCGCCCACATGTTCCGCCAATCCGTTTGACACTTCATTGGCTGAAGCCAACATCATTCCGTAGAGTGCATCTCTTACACTCATAGTATCTCCTGCCACCACTCCAAGGCTTGTTGAACCGCTCTCTAAATTGGTTGTAGCAGACCTTGAAAATGTTATGGTATCATCCAAATTTGCCTGTTCTACTGTAAGCAGTCCTGTCATTATCTTTGTTATTGATGCAGGATAAAACTGTTTATCACCATTTTTTTCATAGAGAAACTCACCTGTATCGGCATTGTAGACTGCCGCCCCCTGTGCCGATATATCGGGTTTTGTGTCGGCATATACCGCCATATATTCCGGTGCAAACGATATTACACTTATGGATAATACCAATACCAATCCCCCTGAAATTATTTTTTTTAGTTTCATATTCCCTTCCTACTTTTATTTTTAGATCATAAGCACTCCCATATAATTACTATGTAATTTACACCTGTTAATATTGTATCACATATATTAAACGTAAGTATTAAATAAATCTTACATAGCTATGACTTTATATTTAAAGCTAAAATTTAAATAAAGTGTAAAAAGACTCCATTATAGAAATCTTAATATTTAATATAAAATACCCATAATAACACAAAAGAACCAAGTCTTTAAAAACTTGGTCTGAAAATCTGTTTTAATCTATATGTCCTCTGTAAGTTCTTTCATAATATCCGCCACATGTTCAAGCTTGGTTGCTCTGTAGGCATTGGCTCCGCAAAACAACAGTGCATGACTTTCATCGGAGTTGGCGGCACAACAAAGTGCCTCCGTGATACAGTAAGGTATGGTCTTTCTGTCACATATCGAAGTGGCAAGACAGTTGCAACAATGCCTTATCGGAATGGGTCCGCTCTTTAACCTGTCCATAAAATCGTTTCTGACAGCTCTTCCGGGCATACCTACAGGAGATTTTGTAATAACTATATCTTCTTCTTTAGCATCTATATATGTCTGCTTATAGTCATCCGGTGCATCACATTCATAGGTTGTTACAAATCTTGTACCCATCTGCACACCGTCCGCCCCCAAACTCACAGCATGTGCCATATCTTCCCTTGTATATATACCGCCTGCCACAAATACAGGAATCTTTTTGCCGAACTTATCCTCATAGATTCTTACTTCCTCTATGATATCTTTTATTTCATCATCATACTTTTCTCTTTTATAGTTTTTGCTTGCCATAGTGTCCGCACCCAGATTATGAAGCT
The DNA here is from genome assembly GCF_000185385.1 of Lachnoanaerobaculum saburreum DSM 3986. GTDB lineage: Bacteria > Bacillota > Clostridia > Lachnospirales > Lachnospiraceae > Lachnoanaerobaculum > Lachnoanaerobaculum saburreum. The sequence goes on along the minus strand of NZ_GL622296.1, from coordinate 730,479 downwards.
CTTCATATGAAAAGCCCAGGTGTCCGCCTGCAAGCGGTCCTTCTATAACTACGGCATCCGCAGTGGTCTTATACTTTCTGTCCCACATCTTTAATATGACTTTGGCACTCTTTCTGCTTGAAACTATCGGTGCAATACATGTTTTCTTTTCATTTCCGCTTATCTGTTGCCCCTTTTGTACAAGCTCAGGTAAGTCTATCGGCAGTCCTGCACCTGAAATAATTATATCCGCACCTGCTTTTACAGCCTCTATTACATAATCAGCATATTTATTGGTTGCCACCATTATATTAAAACCTATAAAAGGCACATAATCTTTTAATTTATCCAAAAACTTCGCTGCCCTGTTTGAATCTTTGAATTTTTCAAACACCTGTGCGGCCAAAGCTCTTGCTTTATCCAGTTCAGTCTTTATGGCACGAAGATTTGCAGGTATCGGGTTCTTATAAAAGTCATCATCTCTAAAGCCTATCTGTGCTGTAGAGATGATGCCCATTCCTCCGTTACCTGCCACATGTGCCGCCAGGGAGGACAGGCTGATACCAACCCCCATACCTCCCTGTATAATAGGATAGAGTAAATTTCTGTCACCTATTTTTAACAATTCCATATTTACCTTTCAGCTGTTAAAATTTTCTAAATCTGTTGTATCTGTCCTTAGCGATCTCTTCTCCCGACTTTACAGCCGTTTTCTCAAAGAAATCATCTATATTTGAGGATAGCTCATCCACAACACTGTCCATAGTATCTACTGTCAAAGGAAGATTTTCTTTTATAACTCTATCTATAACACCAAGTTCCTTCAGCTCTTTTGCGGTGATTTTCATTACCTCCGCCGCCTCTTTATTCTTCTTTGCATCCTTATAAAGTATTGATGCAAAGCCCTCAGGTGAAAGTATTGAATATATAGAATGTTCAAGCATCCACACTTCATTAGCTACCGCAAGTGCCAATGCTCCGCCTGAACCGCCCTCTCCGATTACTACCGAGAGAACAGGTACTCTCATATCGCTCATTTCAAAGAGTGCCCTCGCTATTGCCTCCGCCTGACCTTTTTCCTCAGCTTCTATACCGCAAAACGCCCCCGGAGTATCCACAAAACAGATAATCGGCATATTAAAATCATTAGCATGTTTCATAAGTCTGAGAGCCTTACGATATCCGGATGGGTTTGGCATACCGAAGTTTCTTATCTTATTTTCTTTTAAATTTTTACCCTTTTGCTGTGCCACCACCATGACCGGCTTTCCGTTGTAGTTTGCTATTCCGCCTACGATTGCACCGTCATCACCTGAAAGTCTGTCTCCGTGAAGTTCCATGAAAAATCCGAACAATTTATCAATATAATCCTTTGCAGTAGGTCTGTCCGCTCTTCTTGAAAGTACTACACTGTCCCATGCACTCTTAGGCTGCTTCACCTTAGGCTGCTTGTGGTCAACTATCTTTGCATTGTCGCCCACTTCTTCCATCTTTTTCACCTTTTTAAATCCGCAGGTATGTGCTCTTAAAAGTTTCTTTAACACACCTCTTTGGTCGGCTCTTTCCACAATAGCATCTATAAAGCCGTGTTCAAGCAAAAACTCGGCGCTCTGAAACCCTTCCGGCAACTTTGTACCGATAGTCTGTGCTATTACTCTGGGTCCTGCAAAACCTATAAGTGCCTTAGGCTCCGCAAGTATTATATCACCAAGCATTGCAAATGAGGCACTTACTCCGCCCATTGTGGGGTCTGTAAGGAAACTTATAAAAAGCTGACCGGCTTCATGATGTTTTTTTAATGCGGCTGAAGTCTTTGCCATCTGCATAAGTGAAATCATACCCTCCTGCATTCTGGCACCGCCTGAACATGAGTAGATTATGATAGGAATCTTTTCCTGTGTAGCCTTTTCTATAGCAGCCGTTATCTTCTCACCTACCACATGTCCCATAGACGACATCATAAATCTTGCATCACATACGGCTATTGCAGTCCTTACATTTCCGACAGTCGCTTCACCGGTTACTACCGCCTCATTAAGCTTTGTCTTTACTCTTTCTTCTTCAAGCTTAAGCTCATAATTTGGAAAATCCAAAGGGTTCGATACAGGCATTGTCTTGTTCCACTCAATGAAGCTTCCATCATCCACAAGTATTTCTATTCTTCTGTATGCATGAACTCTGAAATACCCTCCGCATTTCGGACAAGTATAATAATTTGCTTTAACATCCTCCGCAAAAATAGGCTCCTTACAGATCTTACACTTTCTCCAAAGACCCTCAGGAATATCCAGTTTTTCATTTCCGGGTTCTATCTTTGCATATGTCTTTTTGAACACATTTCTAAACATGACAACACCTCAAAACTTTCATTACTGCATCTTAAACTGCTTTTCTATAAATGAAGTATCTATATCACCCTTTATAAAATCGGGGTTGTTTATTATCTCATAGTTAAAGTCGATATTTGTATCCACACCCTCTATAATAATCTCACCGAGTGCCGATCTCATCTTTGCAATAGCCTCATCTCTTGACTTTCCATGAACGATCAACTTTAAAAGCATTGAATCATAAAACGGTGATATAACATAATCTTCATATATATGTGTATCAACTCTCACTCCGTTGCCGCCCGGCAAATGCATATTTGTAATTCTTCCCGGAGAAGGTGCAAAGTTCTTTTCCGGATTTTCAGCATTTATTCTACATTCAATGGCATGACCCTCTATTTTCACATCTTTTTGTGAAACTGAGAGCTTCTCACCTGCCGCCACTCTGATTTGTTCCTTGATAAGATCCATTCCTGTAATCCACTCGGTTACAGGATGCTCTACCTGTATTCTGGTGTTCATCTCCATAAAGTAAAAGTTTCTATGCTTATCCACCAAAAACTCAATGGTTCCGGCATTCTCATATCCTGCCGCCTTTGCTGCACTTACTGCCGCATTTCCCATCTTCTCTCTCAGATTTTCATCAAGAAATATTGAAGGTGCCTCCTCCAATACCTTCTGATGCCTCCTTTGTATAGAGCAGTCTCTCTCTCCTAAATGCACCACATTGCCATAGCTGTCAGCCATTATCTGAAACTCGATATGTCTCGGTCTTTCAATATATTTTTCAATATACATTGAGTCGTCTGAAAATCCCTTAAGCGCCTCGGCCTTTGCAGTCATAAAATTCTCTGCAAAATCCGCTTCACTTCTTGAAACTCTCATTCCCTTGCCGCCACCGCCGAGAGCCGCCTTTATCATTACAGGAAATCCTATCGTTTTTGCCAATTTCAAGGCTTCATCAATATCCTTTACACTGCCGTCGGTTCCCGGTATTACAGGAATACCGGCTTTTTGCATGGTGTCTCTGGCTTTTGCCTTGTCTCCAAGTTTTGCTATAGTCTCAGACTTCGGTCCGATAAACTTTACACCTACTTCGGTGCAAAGTCTTGCAAACTTTTCATTCTCTGAAAGAAAACCGAATCCCGGATGAATAGCCTGTGCACCTGTTGCTACAGCCGCACTGAGTATTCTGTCCATATCCAGATAGCTCTTGGCCGCCGGTGCAGGTCCTATACAAATAGCCTCATCTGCCAGCATTGTATGCAAGCTGTCTCTATCCGCCTCAGAATACACCGCTACACTTATGATACCCATCTCTCTAAGTGCTCTGATAATTCTGACTGCAATCTCTCCTCTATTTGCTATCAATACTTTTCTAAACATTTATTCTCCAATGATGAATGTAAGCTCAGCCTCTACTGCAATCTCACCGTCTACGCTTGCTACAGCTTTTCCTATTCCAATTCTTCCTTTTTGTCTGATTATCTCACATGAAAGCTCCAATTTGTCTCCCGGAACCACTTTTCTCTTGAATTTAGCAGAGTTTATAGCTCCGAAATAAGCTGTCTTGCCTTTATTTTCAGGTACTGAAAGTATTGCCACCGCTCCTGTCTGTGCAAGTGCCTCTATCATAAGCACTCCGGGCATTACAGGCTCTCCCGGAAAATGCCCTAAAAACTGCGGTTCATTGTATGTGACAGACTTATATCCCACACTTTTTTTACCCGGCACAAGCTCCTCGATACAGTCAATAAGCAAAAAAGGATGCCTATGTGGTATAATCTCTTGAATTTCCTTAATTCCTAACATAATATCCTTTCCGTTATTCCAGTATAAACAACGGTTGTCCGAACTCCACTACAGTCTCATCCTTTACAAGGATTTCCTTGATAACACCGTCAAAATCACTTTCAAGCTCATTCATAAGTTTCATCGCCTCAATGATACCTATTACCTGACCTTTCTTTACCCTGTCTCCTACATTTACAAAACTTGGGGCATCAGGTGAAGGAGAGCTGTAGAAAGTACCTACAAGCGGTGAAGTGATAGTATGTCCTGCGGCAACTGCGGCATCCTCAGTATTTGCTGCCTCAAAATTTACACTCTGCGCTACAGGTACAGCCTGAACTTCTCCCGCAACGAGCTTTGTCTTATTCTTCTTTATAACGATTTTCTCGGAATCTGTAGCATAGTTTAATGAATCAACATTGTTCTTACTTACAGTCTCTATCAGTTTTATAATTTCTTCTATTTGCATAAATCTACCCCTTGTATAAGCCTACTCCACAAATTTCTTTATAACTATACTTGCGTTATGACCGCCAAAACCAAGTGAATTACTTATAACCGCATTCACCTCACATTCTCTAGGCTCTGTCAAAAAGTCAAGGTCACACTCAGGATCCTTATCTGTCAGTCCGACATTCTTGTGCATGAATCCGTCTTCAATAGACTTCACACATACAATTGCCTCTACACCTCCGGCAGCACCCAGTAAGTGACCTACCATTGACTTGGTTGAGCTTATTCCGACTTCCTTTGCATGCTCACCCAAAGCAATTTTTATGGCTTTTGTTTCAAACAAGTCATTGTGATGTGTTCCTGTGCCATGTGCATTTACATAGTCTATATCTTCGGGAGATATTCCGGCATCCTTTATAGCAAGTTCCATAGCCTTAGCCGCTCCTGAACCGTCTTCTGCAGGTGATGTGATATGAAAAGCATCACAAGTTGCACCGTATCCCGCCATCTCTGCATAGATATGTGCCCCTCTCTTTTTTGCATGCTCAAGTTCTTCCAAAACAAGCACGCCTGCACCCTCTCCCATGATAAAACCGTTTCTGTCCTTATCAAAAGGAATTGATGCTCTGTCCGGATCATCTGTAGTGTTCAGTGCCGTAAGAGAAGTAAATCCTGCCACACCTATAGGGGTTATTGAACTTTCAGTACCGCCTGCAAGCATTACATCCGCCTCACCATATAGGATTGATCTGAACGCTTCACCGATACAATTTGTTCCGGTAGCACAGGCTGTTACGACATTTATATTCTTGCCCTTGCATCCGAATGCAATAGCCACATTTCCTGCCGCCATATTTGAAATCATCATAGGTACCAAAAGCGGAGCAACTCTGCCCGGTCCTTTTTCAAGGAGTTTTGAATACTCTCTTTCCATTGACTGAAGTGAACCTATTCCTGAGCCTACAGCCACTCCGACCATATACGGGTTTTCTTTTTCCATATCAAGCTTGGCATCTTCAAAGGCTTCCTTTGTAGCTGCTACTGCAAACTGAGAAAACTGTTCCATCCTTCTGGCCGACTTCAGATCCATATACTGTTTTGCATCAAAGCCCTTGACCTCGGCGGCAAGCTTGGCCTTATACTCAGCGGTATCAAAATATGTTATCGGTCCTATGCCGTGCACGCCCTTTTTGATATTCGCCCAAAAATCAGCTACATTTAGACCTATAGGAGTGATAGCTCCCATACCTGTAATAACAACTCTTCTTCTCATAGTCACCTCATTTACATGCTCATTCCGCCATCTATCTTGATGACCTGACCTGTAATATATCTACCTTCTTCTCCGGCCAAATATGCCGCCATATTTGCTATATCCTTTGCTTCACCCTGATATCCGAGCGGGATGATTGCATTTACCTTTGACTTGGCATCTTCAGTCATTGCTTCAGTCATATCAGTCTTTATATATCCCGGTGCTATTGCATTTACAGTTATATTTCTGCTTGCCATCTCTCTTGCGGCGGTCTTTGTCATACCGATAACTCCCGCCTTTGATGCCGCATAGTTTATCTGACCTGCATTGCCCATCACACCGCTTACAGAAGAAATATTTATTATTCTTCCGCTTCTTTTCTTAATCATATATTTTGAAACCGCTTGCATAGTGTTGAAAGTACCCTTCAGATTGGTATCTATTACTATATCAAATTCTTCCGGTTTCATTCTCATCATCAGATTGTCTTTTGTAATTCCGGCATTGTTTACCAATATATCAAGCTTACCCTCCTCAGATATAATATCTTCAATCATCTGTTTTACAGAGTCATAGTTTGACACATCACACTGACAAATCTTTGCCGTTCCGCCTTTTTCTTCTATCTCTTTTACAACTTGTTTTGCCGCCTCACTTGATATGGCATAGTTTACATATACAATTGCTCCGTCAGCTGCAAGTTTTTTTGCTATAGCCGCTCCGATACCTCTGCCTGCACCTGTAACCAAAGCTGTTTTTCCTTCCAACCTTTTCATCTTGCCTCCAAAATCCGACTACATACATTCTCTACATCCGCATACTCTTCAATATTGAATATCTTTACCTGTGAATCAATCTTTTTTATAAAGCCTGCCATAGTCTTGCCAGGGCCAATCTCTACAAAGGTATCCACACCCCATTCAATCATTTTCCTTATACTTTGCTCCAGATGTACACTGCCTGATACCTGCTCTATTAAATTTTTCTTTATCTCATCCTTATCTGTAACAATCTGTGCATTCACATTTGCCACATAAGGTATCTGTATGTCCTTTATTTTGATATCATCAAGTACCTTTGCAAGTTTTTGCCCGGCTTCCTTCATAAGCCCGGAATGAAAAGCTCCGCTTACCTTAAGCGGCAGTACTCTCTTTGCTCCGGCTTCTTTTAATTTTTTACCTGCAAGTGCTACAGCTTCTTTGGTGCCTGATATTACCGTCTGCCCCGGGCAATTATAATTTGCAACCCAGCATCCGTCTATATTATCCACTATAGACTTGATAGTATCATTATCTAAAGACAATACGGCACTCATGGCACCGCCTTTTATCTCAGACATATACTGTCCTCGTTTATCTACTATAGCGATTGCATCATCGGCACTTATCGCACCGCTAAGATACAGTGCTTCATACTCTCCAAGGCTAAGCCCTGCACATATATCTGCTTTAAGTCCTGTTTTTTCAACAGCCTTTAACATGGCAATACCTGTAGCCACCATAGCTATCTGAGTATATCTTGTATTGTTTAATTCATCATTATCTTTGAAAATCAGATCACATGCATCTATTCCCGTTACAGTCTTTACACTGTCAAAAACTGCTCTTGAATCCGCATCATTTTCATAAAAACTTTTGCCCATATTTTGTTTTTGAGCTCCCTGTCCCGGGAATAAAAATGCTATCTTCATAATTTATACTAAGCTCCCTGCATTCTTTAAAAGATTAGTTGCCTCACTTATTATCTCGTCAATGATTTCTTTTGCACTTTGCTTTTTGCTCACCAGTCCCGCTATCTGACCTGCCATAACCGTTCCATGTACTATATCGCCTTCTATAACAGCTTTTCTAAGTGTCCCAAGTGTCAAATACTCAAGCTCTTCAAAGCTCTTACCCTCGGCCTCAAGCTTAGAATACTCTCTGGTCATAGCATTTCTAAGACTTCTTACCGGATGTCCATGGCTTCTTCCCGTTACAGCCGAATCTATATCCTTTGCTGCTATTATTCTGTCTTTATAAGCTTCATTTACTATAGATTCATCGGCTACCACAAATCTTGTACCCATCTGCACCGCCTTAGCTCCAAGCATAAATGCCGCCGCAAGTCCTCTGCCGTCCGCTATACCGCCTGCCGCAATAACAGGGATATCTATTGCATCAACCACCTGTGGCACAAGTGTCATAGTAGTGGCTTCACCGATATGTCCTCCGCTTTCAGTGCCCTCGGCAACTACAGCGTCCGCTCCGGTTCTTTCCATTCTTCTTGCAAGTGCTACACTTGCAACAACAGGAATGACTACTATGCCGGCTTCCTTCCACATTTTCATATACTTTTCAGGAGAACCGGCTCCGGTAGTAACCACCTTTATACCTTCTTCCACTACTACCTTTGCAATATCCTCCGCATGTGGCGACATAAGCATTACATTTACACCAAAAGGCTTACTTGTAAGCTTTCTTGTCTCTCTTATCTCATTTCTGATGACATCAGCCGGTGCATTGGCACCGCCTATAAGCCCCAGTCCGCCTGCCTCACTTACAGCAGCCGCAAGGTGATGCTCGGCAACCCATGCCATACCGCCTTGAATTATCGGATATTCTATACCTAATAACTTTGTTATATCTGTTTGCATTACTTTCCTCTGACATTTTTAAGAAAACGCCCGCAGGCGTTTCTTTATTTTTATAAATTATCTACGCCTTTACTCTTAAGGTAATTTACCACATCACCTACAGTCAAAAGCTTCTCTAAATCCTCAGAAGGTATCTCAACACCGTAGTTGTCCTCAAGTGCCATTACCATCTCAAACAGATCAAGTGAATCCGCATTCAAATCATCTTTAAAGTTTGACTCCAAAGTAATCTCCGACGCATCGATATTTAACTGTTCCGCAATAATTGATTTCATCTTCTCTGACATAATTTTCTCCATTCTTTAAGCCGAAGGCTTTTTTATTTTATAGTAAGTTGCAGCCGGTAGCTACAATCTTAATACACAAGTTCCCCAGGTTAATCCTGCTCCGAATCCGCAAAGCAAAATCAAATCTCCTTTTTTTGCTATGCCTTTTTTTACCGCTTCGTCAAGTAACAGCGGTATACTGCCTGCTGAAGTATTTCCTGTTCTCTCAAGGTTATGCGGCAACTTCTCAAGCGGAATATCAAGCTTTTTTGATACCGCCTCAAGTATTCTTAAGTTTGCCTGATGCAAAAGAAATACATCTATATCATCCTTATGTACTCCCGCTCTTTTGACGGCCTTTTCTATACTGTGCGGCACTGTTCTGATAGTAAATTTAAAGACTTCCTGTCCGTCCATTCTTATATATCTGTCATCACCATAGGAGTTGTCATACAGTGCAAACCCTTTACTTCCGTCCGCTCCGATATCAAAGCTCAAAAATCCGGCTTCATTATCGCTCTTTTTCAGTACCGCCGCACCCACACCGTCACCAAACAGTACGCATGTGGTTCTGTCGGTCCAGTCCATTTCTCTTGACAACACATCACCGCCCACTACAAGTGCATAATCAATGTCCAGAGTATTCATCATAGAATATGCTATACTCAGTGCATATACAAAACCTGAACAGGCCGAGCTGACATCCATACAGGCACAATCACTTGCACCCAAAAGCGGTTGTAACTCACATGCAGTATTTGGAAGTCTTTTATCCTGAGTGGATGTACCTACTATTATCAGACCCAAATCCTTACCTTCTACATTTGCAGATTTCAGTGCTTCCTTTCCGGCCTCAAATGCCAGACTTACCAGATTTTCACCTTCCTCCACTATATGTCTTTGTTTGATTCCTGTTCTTTGACTAATCCATTCATCACTTGTATCTACGATTTTACTAAGATCATCATTTGTCAAAATCTTAGACGGCAGTTTTGAGCCTGTTCCTGCAAGTGCTATTCCCATTTTACATAAGTCCTTTCGTAAGACTTTTATCAAAGTTATAAGGCACCGGATTGTTAAAATATACCGCTCACAATCACGATTTAAAATACTTTGATACTCAAAGTATTTTAAATTTGTAGCAACCCTTTGTCAAGTGTTTTATTTATATTCAGTGCTCTGTGATATATCTGAATTATAGTCAATATATTTAGTCGGGAAATCAAAACCGATATTTAAATATGAATGTATTTTCATTGTTTTTATTAAAAAAATATTGAAAATTTTATTAACAAGTAGTATCTTAAATGTGTATAAAATAAACATAGAAAGAAAGAGAGGAATTTTCTATGGCAACATTTATGATCGGCCTTGTGATTCTAATCGTCGGCGGATTTTTTATGGGTAAACTTTGTGACCATGTTTTCAGGCCTGATGACAGAGAAACACCGGCTTATGCAAAGCAGGACGGTGTTGACTATGTTCCTATGCCGACATGGAAAAATGCACTTATCAACCTACTTAATATAGCAGGTACAGGCCCTATTCTCGGACCTATCCAGGGTATACTGTTCGGACCTATAGCACTTCTTACAATACCGATAGGTAATGTAATAGGAGGTGCCGTTCACGATTATTTTGCAGGTATGATCTGTACAAGAGACGGCGGTGCTCAGATGCCGGAGATGGTTCGCAAGTACACAAGCAAATCGGTGTTCTGGATTTATGATGTATTTGTATGTTTATTGCTCTTATTGGTAGGTACTGTATTTATTTACACACCCGGTGATATTGCGGCGACACAGGTCTTCGGTTTCAGCGGTGCGCCTACAGAAGTTTCCACATGGGTTATTTACGGAACTATCTTCGCTTATTACCTTATAGCAACCGTATTCCCGATAGATAAGATTATCGGTCGTGTTTATCCTATCTTCGGTGCAATCCTAGTATTCTCAGCACTCGGAGTATTCGGTGCAATGGTTATATTACATTACCCGCTGGTAGAAGTTTGGGGCAGTTGGGCAACACAGTCTTTTGACTACAGTGCATACTTTAAAGCAGGGCATTTTATCCCGATTTTCTTTGTTACCGTAGCCTGTGGTATTCTTTCCGGATTCCACTCATCACAGACAGCTTTGGTGGCTCGTACAATAAAGAGTGAAAAAGACGGTCGTATGACATTCTACAATATGATGATTGTAGAGGGATTCATTGCAATGGTTTGGGCAGCAGGTACAATGGCACTTATTCAGTTTACAGCTGATAAAGGCGGTATCACAATGCAGCTTAGTGACAAGGGTGTATGGCAGTATATGATACAAAAAGGTGGAGAACTTGTTGCTATTTCTCCTACCAGTGTTGTCGGTGTGGTATGTAGATATGCACTCGGTCCTATCGGAGGTGCCGTAGCACTTATCGGTATCATTATCTTACCTGTTACATCAGGTGATACCGCACTTCGTGCACTACGTCTTACAATAGCCGATACATTCCATATCAAGCAGGACAACAATGCAAGAAGACTTAGTCTTGCCGTACCGATTTTTGCTATCGTAGCTGTAATACTTATCTGGGCTAAGGTTGATCCTAAAGGATTTAACACACTTTGGAGATACTTTGCATGGTCAAATCAGACAATGGCACTCTTCCCGCTTGCTGCCGCATCTATCTATCTTATGATAAATGACAAAGCAAAATGGGCTTGGATGACACTTATCCCCGGTACATTCTATACATATATATGTGCTTGCTATATATTGAATGCAAAACTTGGCTTCGGTCAAAGTTGGGGTGTTGCATATATCGGAGGTGCAGTTGTCGCTGCAATTTATGTGGTGCTTGTTATCTGGAGAGGTAAAAAAGGCGGTACTACCCCGGCAGACAAATAAATAAACTTGCTACTCCCAAGGCAGTTGTAATATAATACTGTCTCGGGAGTTTTTTTATTATTTTATTAAACAGAGGGAATATGGAAATTTTAGAATTTTTAAAACAGGAAAATGTATCAGATAAAATTATTTCAGAGATAAGTTCATTCAGAAGCTTCTATAAACTTGAAGCTGAAGATGAAAAGAGAATCCCTAAAGATTCATATCTCTACTATGGCAAAGAAATTTGGGAAGAAGCCGCCACAGCTATAATAGCAGGTGAAAACATCCTGCTTGACGGTCCTAAAGCTACAGGTAAGAATGTATTGGCTCAGAACCTTGCAACGGCATTTGCAAGACCGCAATGGGATATATCACTATATATCAATACTGATGCATCATCTCTTATAGGTTCCGACACCTTTGAAAACGGAGAGGTAAAGCTTAGAAAAGGACCTATATTAAACTGTGCCTTAAAAGGAGGTTTCGGTGTACTTGATGAAATAAATATGGCAAAGAATGAATCACTTGCTGTGCTTCATGCAGTGCTTGACTTTAGACGAACCGTTGATTTACCGGGATACGACAGAATAACTTTACATGAGGCTACAAGATTTATCAGTACTATGAACTACGGATATGCCGGAACAAGGGAGATGAATGAAGCACTTGCATCCAGATTTATGGTACTGCATATGCCTGTTATATCGGAAGAGAATTTACAAAAGCTTATAAAGGACAAATACCCTACTCTAAAGCCTGAATATATTTCACAATTTGCCACTCTTTTTGATGAGATAAGGAAAAAATGTGAGGGTGGTGAAATTTCTACAAGAAGTCTTGATCTCAGAGGCCTTATCTCCTGTATAGGAATGATGAAAAAAGGACTTGGAGTTACAAAGGCTTTACAGATGGGACTTATAAATAAATGCTTTGATGAGTATGAAAGACAGCTTGTACTTGATATTGTAAGTGCCAGATTGCCTGAAAGCCTTTCGGGGGAGAGTGTTTTTTCATGATCTTGACAGAGTTTGAAAAAAAGAGAGCCGCAAATATGATTTGGAATGCCGCAGGTAATTATAATGTTTCCATAGGCTTTCGTATGTATGATAATGAGGCAAGAGCCGATCTTTATTGGAATACCATACTTGGCAGCAGCTATGCACATTTTGACTGGAAAAGGTTGAAGGAATTTTATAATACTTTCCATGAAACCATAGGTCAGGGAACCTATGAGACATTATTTTGGATTGCGCTTGAAAACGCCACCTTTGAAAAGGAAAAGAATTTAAGACCGAGTCTGTTACTCCTTAGAAAAGAGTATTGCAGGCAAAAGCTTAAGGAATTTATGCCAAGTATTGCGGAAAGCAGAGAGGGTTGGATACTTGAAGGCCACTATAGAATCTCAATCGGTGAGGACAGCGGACTGCCCGATATGGTGGACAGAAAGCTCTTATCTGAAGTTGAAATCGGTGCGGATGTGGATACTGAAGGGTTTATAAAGAGTCTTTCAGGTACTCTTGCAAAATATTTTACCTACCTTCCCGGAGTATCTGCAAGGTTTCAAAAGCACAGATTCAAAGTTCCTATACCAAGACTTTTCTTCGGTAAAAAAGCAGGTGTATCAAACGAAGTATCAGGTGCGACCAAACTGGTACTTGGCTATGTTGAAAATCAGGGAGGTGCAGATGCCTCTGCATTTGAAACCGACTCGGAAAAATTTAACAGAGTTACGGAGGAAGGTTTAAGAAAATATATCAGCAGCTATTTCGGCAAATCCATCTATGATGATAAAACCTCTGAAAAAATACAAAGAGAGTGCTGTGTAGGCAACCACACAGGTACCAGAATATTTTTTACAAGAGGTGAGAGTGAAGAAAAAGTAACCGGATTTGCCGCAAAGATGCGAACGGAAATGAAAAAACAGTATAAGAAAAATGAAGAATTCTTCTTTGACAATATAGGGAGTAATAATGCGGCTATACTGGAGCTTACAAATCGCATAAAGAACGCACTGCTTACACAGCTTGAGCCTGCTGCTGTTTATTCAAAAACCGGCAAGTTAAATCCTTCTCTTGTCTGGAAGGCTCTGTATCTTAACAATAATAAAATTTTTGAAAAACAGGTGGCGGAAGGCAGCGGCAATATTTCTGTAGATATTTTACTTGATGCCTCCGCCTCACAGATACATCGTATGGACACTGTATCCACACAGGGCTACATTATTGCAAAAGCACTTGATAACTGCCATGTCCCGGTAAGGGTTTGGGGGTATTCTTCAATGAACGGATACACTGTAATGAATCTTTACAGAGATTATAATGAGACCTCAAAAAACAATGAAATATTCAGATTCTTTACAACAGGTGCCAACAGAGACGGACTTGCTCTAAATGCACTGATTGAGCAGATGAAGAAAAACAACGCTTCTCACAGAGTTGTGATATGGCTGACTGATATCAAGCCGAATGATATGCTTGAAGTAAAGGGCAAATCAAGAAATTACAGCGGCGATATTGCTGTTGAAGATATGACTGAGCTTGTACATAAAGCAAAACTTGAAAACATATATGTGCTATGTGCCTTTACCGGAGATAATGCAGACCTTCCTAATGTACAAAAAATATTCGGCAGAAGTTTTGTAAAAGTAAAATCACTTGATAACTTTGCGTCTTTGGTCGGAAATATGCTACAGGCGGAAATAAGGAGAATGTAATAAGAGTAGTTTGTCAAAACAGGCAAACTACTCTTTTGCATAATTACTTTTTAATTTTTAATATCAACCACCTTATAAAAAGTCCAAGGGCAACCCAAACTCCTATATTTATAACTATTGCCACAATATCCCAAAACAACTGCATATCCATAAGATTCCTCCTTATACCCCACATAAAACTTTCACGAAGCTTTTATTTAAATTCATTGTACATCTTATATATCAGTTGTCAATAGCTGCGGCTTATTATATTTCCTCCACATAAAACAAAAAATCTCTAGGCTCGGCTTACTCCTGATGTTGGAGAGCTTACTGCTAGAGATTAGTATCAATATTTATGTACACAAGATGTGTACATCGTCATAGTACTATAATAAAGAAAAATTGTCAATTGTATAAATATATTGTAACCAACAGTACAAACACAATAAACACTAACTCAAATTAAACTACACGTAACTTTTACCAATAATAGTATCCACTATTACAGCTATAGCAAAAGCTACATTGATCAAAATAGTCATAGCCGAGTATTTATCATGGATATATCCACTTTGAGTTACAACTATATTGGCTGTAAATATGGCGGCCAAAATACCTCTGTATAAAGTATGTCTTTTGTCATCTTTATTCTTAATACTCTGCGTATCATTCACGAAAAAAAATGAAAAAAAACAATAAAAACAAAAAAAATGAAAAAATACTATATTATCAAATACAAATCCTAGAAATCCTAAAAATCCTAGAAATCCTAGAAATCCTAGAAATCCTAAAAACTTTTTAAATCTGTATATTTTTTTATTCTCCAAATTTTCCATCAAAGTTCTCCCTCATTAAATTACATATTTTCTAATCTTTAATATAGTATCAAAATAATTCCATCTAAATTGTTCCACATAACAAACTACATTGCCGAGCATTTAATATAAGCTTTATATGTTCAGATAAATGAACTTGTCAATTTTATGCATGTTAGCTTGTTATACATTTATAAAAAATATTACAGTAACATTCTCCCAAAGCATCTGCTAATATAATA
The DNA here is from genome assembly GCF_000185385.1 of Lachnoanaerobaculum saburreum DSM 3986. Taxonomy (GTDB): domain Bacteria; phylum Bacillota; class Clostridia; order Lachnospirales; family Lachnospiraceae; genus Lachnoanaerobaculum; species Lachnoanaerobaculum saburreum. Next base: position 715,151 of record NZ_GL622296.1, on the reverse strand, counting down.
GTTTTATAAATAGACGGAAGTATAACCTCTCTCTACATTGCTAATATATTGTTGAGACAAATTTGTTAAATTTAATAACTCTATCTTCGTACAGCCTTTGGCTTTTCTCAATGAAGCCGAACTATTACATATTTTTATTTCTTCCAATGATTCTACTTACTATTTATATATATAATACCACAATATCTCCTTAAATGCAATTATAAATTGTGAAATTTTACAGAGCCTTTGACAGTTTGTTTACCTAAATAATCATAAAAAATCCTACAACCCGCATATAACCTACATTCTTTAGTTAAATTTTTACCAAAATGTTCATCTTATTATATAGTATTGTGTGCTATAATAGGAGGTTGGAGGTTCCCTATGAAAGTTACTACATCAATTAATATTATGTTCAATATATTTTCTATATATTATCCAAAAACTCCATAAAGGTAGGCAGATTGTCCCATTCATGTCTTTCTATTCTTTTCTTTATAGTATGCTCTTCACCGAAAAGATACAAACTGTCCACCAAATCCTTTATCTGATTGAAATGATGACTTGTAATTATAATTGTCTTTCCCGCCTTTTTCAAAGAATATAAAACATCCTTTATAAGTTCCACATACTTTGGTGAAAGTCCGTTAAAAGGCTCATCAAGTATAATCACCTCAGGATTCATAGTAAGCACGGAGCCTATAGCCACAAGTTTTTTCTCACCGCCTGATAATTGATAAGGTACTCTGTTTTTTAAATGTTCTATCTGTAAGAGTTTTAAGCAATCTTCCACTCTTTTTTCCACCTCAACCTCAGGCAGTCCAAGCTGTCTCACTCCGAAGGCAAGTTCCTCATAAACCGAAAAGTTGAAAAGCTGTACATCGCTGTTTTGAAATACAAATCCGATTTTTCTGTAAAGATTTGATACTTTTTTTAAGTCTTTTATATATGCCTTATTTATATCTTCTCCGTTAAATGTATATTTGCCCTCAGTAAGGGCAAAAAGTCCTACAATAATCTTAAGTAAAGTGGATTTCCCGGCTCCGTTCGGACCCATTACGGATACACCTTCTCCTTTTTTTATATCAAGGTTTATATGATCCATCCCTATTTGATTCTCATAAATATATTTTCCGTTTTCAATATGAATCATATCTGTCCTTTCAAAGTAAAAAATAAAATTATAAGTATTATACAAATACTTATATGCAAAATATCTGATTTATTTAATTGCAATCTTCTCCTCACTTTAACCTTAGTACCGTATCCACGAAGCAGCATTGCCTCATATAAACTCTTCATATGCTCTTTGCTTATAAGATATACCTGACCTAAGATTGCACCTGTAAGTTTTTTTGGAACTCCCTGTAAGCTTCTTATTCTTATTGCATATAATATACTCTTTATATGATTTCCCAAAATATAAAAATATTTGATTGCAATATCAAATATCATCACCAACTCCTCCGGCAGATAAAGTCCTCTAAGCCCCGTTATAAAATCGCTCCATGAGGTCTTTGTCAAAAATACGGAGAGGTTTAAAAGCAAAAGCACAGTTCTGATAAGAAAAAAAGTCGGATGAATACTTGGATGAAGCAAATAGCTTGGCAGTAAAATAACGGCGGTAAAAATAACAAGTCTGATAAGCTTTCTTACAATAGACCTTATTTCTCTACCGCTAAAAAAAGCAATCTCAGCTAAGAGAAAAATTCCGACCGTCCACAAAAACACTATGCTTTTACTGTTATAAATAAGCACAAGTAAGATAAGCAATTCACAGATTCTTATGACCGGACTTCCGCTATATTTTTTTCTGTCCTCAATCTTTAAATATGATAAAAGAGAAATAACGGTTGAGAGATTACTTTGAAGAAAACCGCTTTTAACTTCAGAGTCATTCACCGTTATTTCTTCTCTCATCATCCAATCAGGCAATGTCTGATTTGTCATACATGCTTCCAATCAATTTTGCAAATATAAAAAATAAAAGTACCGCAGTAACTGCACTAAGCACATATCCTATGCCTACATTTATCCCGGGTATCTCATAGTCTGTAAATAATGAGTTAAAGAAGATTCCGTTCGCCATTCCTGTAGGCAATGCAGCCATGGTATTTGAAGATTGAAGCTTCTCAAGTAATTCCTCTCCCGACCATTCTCCAAAGGCTGTGCCTGAAGCCAGAAGTCCTATAGGCGTGATAATTACAAGAAACAGTATCAGACCGTAGAGTTTGCCGATAAGTCCTTTACTTACATTCTTCTCACTGTATATTGCATCCGGAGAGGCAATATTCACAAAGCGATAAATCACCACAGTGAAAAATACTTCCACCCAGCCTGCTATCACAATATGAGGAATCATCATTGCAGGTATGGTAACCGAAAGAGGATAAGGATTATATAGCGGCAATCCGTTACTTGAAGCTATTATCGGCTGTATCCCAAGCTCTATTGCTGTAAAAAATGCAGCGATATTTATTCCAAGGAATGCTCCCGCACCCGCTCCGATATAGCTATGCCCTCTTTTTCTCAAAAGATCATAGATTGTATATCCGCTAAAAGGCATAAGGATTGCCATGTTGAAGATATTTGCACCAAGCGAGAGTATTCCTCCGTCACCGAATAAAAAGGCTTGAAGTATAAGTGCCACACTCACACAAAGGCTTGCGGCATAAGGTCCCATCAAAACGGCTAAAAGCACACCTCCGATGGCATGTGCGGTTGTACCGCCCGGTATAGGTACATTAAACATCATCATCAAAAATGACAAAGAAGCTCCCACGCCAAGCATCGGTGCAAGTTCTCTGTTTTCTTTCAGTTCAAGTCTTACTTTAGATATAGATACAGCCAAAGGCGGCAATGATACTACACTAAGAGCCGCACAGGTAACCGGCCCCAAATAATTATCAGGTATATGCATATTTCTCCTCTATTTTATTTAGATTTTTATTTTTTCTATCTTTGATTTTTTCTAAGTTCCAAATGTTTTAAGCCTCTTATCTCTTCGCGATAAAAGTTTATAAAGTCCCACATAATTCCCAGATTGTTGTGGCTGCTCTTACCCAAAACACGAAGCACAAAACCGTATTTTTCCAAAGCTGTGATACCGTAGATTCCGGTAAACTCTTTTGTGTTTAATGCTTCTTTACTTCTTTTTATCCATTCGGTACAAAAATTTTCATCAATAATTACAACCGAATTGAAATTGGTGTAGCCCTCAAAAAGTCCAATCTCACCCATATCCTCTTCTTCAGGATTCACTATCAAATAATCATTGAACACAAGCTCATTATCATATAAAATCCTTGTCTTTAAATCCACTCTGTTGTACAAAAAAGGTGTGTCACTTTTTGACCAACCGGCAGTCAATCCGTCGGTTAATATAAGGCTTCCACCCTTTTTTACATCAACAAATGTCTTTTGGTAATATATGGCATCCTCATATGGAATAACCTCATCTATATAGTACTCAAGGAATGCATTTTCTTTTACCGTCACCTCATTTAACTGTGATGTAGTTTTGCTGTTTGGACATTTGTAGATATAGTTCGGAGTCTGAGTGGTCAAAACGGCATGAGCTTCTCTTTCAAGTGTTGCGACATTATAATACTTTTCACCCTCTATAAATCCTCCGCCCGTAGCCACCAAAAAGTACAAAGGAATATCATCTTCTGTTGGAATCAATGCGGAAATCCTTGAATTACCGCTTCTAAAACGATTGGTAAGAACCGTCCTGTCACCACGCTTTTCAAAGGCAATATCACTTACTCCGTCATAGGATCCGTTCATTTATAATCCCTCAAGCAAAACATCTTTTTTTATCCAGTCTATAACACCTGATAATCCCTCATCAGTCTTTAAATTTGTAAAGAGAAAGGTTCCGCTCTCACGGAATTTTTCAGAGTCGGTCTTCATTCTGTTAAGATCCGCACCGACATATGGTGCAAGATCAATCTTGTTGATAATGAAAAGATCGGACTTTATCATTCCCTGTCCGGCTTTTCGTGGAATCTTCTCACCCTCAGCCACATCAATAATATATATTGAAAAATCCACAAGCTCAGGACTGAATGTAGCCGCCAGATTGTCACCTCCGCTCTCCAAGAAAATAAGATCAAGCTTCCCCGGAAATCTTTCTTCAAGTTCATCAATTGCCGCCAGATTCATAGATGCATCTTCTCTGATAGCGGTATGTGGGCAACCGCCTGTTTCCACACCTATTATTCTCTCCTCCGGCAGTACGGAATTTGCCACCATAAACTGTGCATCTTCTTTTGTATAAATATCATTTGTAATTACAGCTATACTGTAGTCATTCGCCATATGGCGAGTCAACCTCTCTATCAAAAGTGTCTTTCCCGAACCTACAGGTCCACCGACACCTATACGAATCGCTCTCTTCATAATTAACCTTTCTACTACGACATAAAAAGCCTTGACTCTTGACTTTCATGTCTAATCTGAGCCAGCTCGATACCTATCATACTTGCACCCAGATACTCCTCATCCAAGTCTTTAATCTTCTCATAAACAGAAAAAAGTCTCTCAATTATATTGTGTAAAATCACCTGTCCCTCCATCTGTCCCAAAGGAATTGCACGTACAGCATTTTGAACCATAGTGGAGGCAATGCTGTAGCCGTAAAGAATAAAGGCATCTTCAATACTGATGCCCTTTTCAAATGCAAACATGGAAAATACAATTGCAGGACTGCCGAAACACTCTTTTCCCTTTATCTCTTCTTCATATCTGTTGACTGTATCAATATCTCCATACATTCCCTTAAGAAGCCTTATCATCTGCTTTGCAATAAGCTTTGTACCGTTTCTGGTCTCCTTTGCAAGTGTGGACATGGTGATAATCCTATCATACTTGCAGATTTTTTCAAAATCACTTTTCTTTAGTGCCTGCATACATAATAAAATAAGCAAACCTTCACTGTATTTAAACTGATTGTCAAAGTAGTTTTTAAACCAGATTTCAAACTCAGGTGCTTTTTTTATTCTTCTGTCACTAAGATAATTCTCCATTCCGAAAGAATGGTTGAAAGTTCCTATAGGAAAGGTGGAATCACATACCTGAAATATTTCAAGAAGGCTTAGTTTATCCATATTTAATTTATTTTTGTTCATGATAAATCAACATATCGAAGAGATTCTTCAAGCTGAATCTCTTCCACCTTAAAATCTATATCGGACTTCTCAAGATTCTTTGCAACTACAGAATCATAAAGCAGTGAAATCTTCCCACCCTTTATTTTAACCGGTTTATGCATATTTCCAAGCATATGTGCAATGATACCGCAGTCATCCATATCCTTCGGCGTAATAACAATCATCTTTTCAGGGATAACATTAAGTACCAATATATTGTGATCATCTATAAAAAAGAATGAGCCGTTTTCAAGTTTTCCTTCTTCAAGTCTGATGCCGTATTCATTGTGGTGATCACTCTTTACACGAAGTATGCTCTTTGCAAGATCGTCACTCTTTACCATTGCAGTCTCAATATGTACATGACCCAAGTCTTCTCTTTCCTTTATATTTCCGTCTGTCTTTGTAAAAATCATAAATACCCCTTATTAGAAAAAAGAGAGTAGATAAAAGTGAAAGCTTTTTTGTCTACTCTCCAATGTAATAAATTATTTAGAATAAATAATATCTCTGAGCCAAAGATATTCTCTCTACAGGCTCACAGGTAATCTCCTCACCGTCAATAGTAACCACAAAACTTTGCGGATCAATCTTGATAGTCTTTGGAGTATAATCATTCCACTTCATATCTCTCTTTGTAAGATTTCTGGTATTCTTTACAGGAAGTACAATCTTATCAAGTCCAAGTTCCTCCTTGATACCATGATCATATGCATACTTTGAAACAAATGCAATATTTGATTTTCCGCAAGACTTACCTAAAGAACCGTAAAGATCTTTCATAAGTCTCGGCTCAGGAGTAGGCAGTGAAGATGAAGCATCACCCATTATTCCGTAGCTTATAACTCCCGCCTTTAAAACCATCTTCGGCTTTGTGCCGAATCTTGAAGGCTCCCAGATAACAAGGTCTGCATACTTTCCAACCTCTACAGAACCGATATACTCTGAAATACCGTTTACAATAGCAGGATTGATAGTATACTTTGCAACATATCTCTTGATACGGTTATTGTCATTGTACTCGCTGTCTCCTGTAAGCGGTCCTCTTTGCATCTTCATCTTGTCTGCAAGCTGCCAACATCTCATAGCAACCTCGCCTACACGTCCCATTGCCATAGCATCACTTGTCATTACACTGATTGCACCCATATCCTGAAGCACGTCCTCAGCCGCAATAGTCTGCTTTCTTACACGTGACTCTGCAAAAGCAACATCCTCAGGTACCTTAGGATCCAGATGGTGACAAACCATTGTCATATCAAAAAGCTCATCTACAACATTTGTAGTATAAGGGTCTGTAGGATTTGTTGAAGATGAAAGTATATTCTTTTGTCCTGTTACTACCATAATATCAGGAGCATGTCCACCGCCGGCACCCTCGGAGTGGAATGCATGAACTGTACGACCTGCAAAGGCATTGATAGTATTGTTTACAAAGCCTCCCTCATTCAAAGAATCGGTATGTACCGCAAGCTGTACATCATACTTATCCGCAGCCTTAAGTGCATTGTCGATAGCCGCCGCTGTAGCACCCCAGTCCTCATGAGTCTTTATAGCTGCCGCACCTGCCTCTATCTGCTCACCTACCGTATCAACTATGGCACCGTTTCCCTTTGCCATAAATCCGAAGTTTAACGGTTCATTATCAGTTGCCTGTAACATACGGTGAATATGGAATGCACCCGGTGTTGTGGTTGCAGAGTTTGTACCGTCGGCAGGTCCTGTACCTCCACCGAAAAGTGTTGTAATACCGTTGTCAAGTGCCGCGTGAGCAAGTCCCGGTGAAATATAGTGAACATGAAGGTCAATACCTCCGGCTGTTACTATAAGTCCCTCACCTGCAACAGCCTCTGTAGAAGCACCTACAACAAAATCTATATTATCCATATTGTCAGGGTTTCCGCCCTTACCTATAGCCAAAATCTTTCCGTCACGAATACCGATATCAGCCTTGTAAACTCCGGTATAATCAATTATAGTGGCACCTGAAATAATAGTATCGGCTACCTTCGGGTTATCTCTTCTTGTCTCAGTGGCATTGACACCCATTCCGTCTCTTAAAACCTTACCGCCACCGAATATACTCTCCTGACCATATACTGTATAATCTTTTTCAATACAGGCAAAAAGATTTGTATCACCCAGTCTGATGCTGTCTCCTACAGTAGGTCCGTATAGTGAAGCATAGGCTTTTCGATCCATTTTAAAACTCATATGTATCTCCTTAATATTTCCTATCTAAATAATCATTAACCTTATTGTTAAAACCGAAGATTCTTCTCTTTCCGCCAAAGTCAACCAAAGATACTTCTCTTTCCTCTCCCGGCTCAAAACGGATTGCCGTACCTGCCGCAATGTCAAGTCTCTTGCCATATGCCTTTTCACGGTCAAATTTTAACCCTTCCTCGTTTGCCTCATAAAAATGGAAATGTGAACCTACCTGAACGGCTCTGTCACCTACATTTTTTACTTTTAACTTAATCGCCTCATAGCCTACATTGTAATCAACAGGCTCATTTTTTAAAATATATTCTCCCGGAATCATATCTACTCCTATCTAATCGGATCATGAATTGTAACAAGCTTTGTACCGTCAACAAATGTTGCTTCTACTTGAATCATAGGAATCATCTCAGGTACACCCTCCATTACATCATCTCTTTTCAGTACCTTAGCTCCCTCATTCATAAGGTCCGCCACACTCTTTCCTTCTCTGGCACCCTCCAAAATATAGTCTGTAATAATCGCTACACTCTCAGGGTGATTTAACTTCAACCCCTTATCTTTTCTTCTTTGTGCAATCATGGCAGCCAGACTGATAATCATCTTTTCCTGCTCACGTTCAGTTAACTGCATAAAATCTTCCTTTCTACTTTGGCCACTTATCTACCAACATAAGAAATCCCGGAATCCAAGCCGTTACAATACCTTCAAAAATTGCAAGGTATGGAACAAAGTTCCCAAGATTTTTCTTCAAATTGATTTCTATAAAGGCTGTAAGCCACAGGATCCCCCATAGCCACCATATAATTCCGTACAGCCGGTTTCCGCCATAGCCGTAAAAGCAAAGCAAACCTGCAGGAACAGAATTTATAGCAACAAAAAGGCTAAACCACCCATATAGACGCTGATCCAAATCCCATATAGTATTGATAGCGGTATACAGATATGTAAATGCAAACAAAAGCCCTGTTGCACTTGCATAAAACCAGCTTGCATCTGCACCTGTTGCCGCACCGTAACCGATGGCGATTAAATTCAAGATAAGTCCAAGTCCGCCTGTAAATATATTCATCACTACATTTGACTTGTCATTTATCTTTTCAAGTCGATAAAATCCGTTGCTCATAAGAACCATACCGACATACAGTAAAATAACTCCTAACATTGTTCTCACCTTTTAAAAAGAATTTACACCAAGGAGCTCCATAAAGAAATATTTCTTTCAGATAAATGAAAAAAGCAAACAAACCCTGCGCCTTTGCAGTGCCTGCTTGCCTTATCCCTAACTGATGGGGACATATTAGCACAATCAGAATAAAAATAAAAGTAAATCTAAATTTTTTAATTGTCCGCCAAAGTTTTTTATATTCAAATAATATGCAGTAATTTTATTTGTTTATTTCAATTATAAGCACTTTTTTAACAATAAGAATTTTTAATAAAGATATAAATATATATATTTATATTAATTATCTATAAAAACATATTATTTTATGCTTTAAATTGAAATTTAATCTTACATGTGGATTTAAAAATATTTTAAAAAAGGTAAAGTATGTAAACTTTACCCTTTAAAACTTATACCAATGCAAGCTCTTCATTCTTATGTACTATTTCATCCGGGACCGCCCAACCAAGTGCTTTTCTCTTCTCTATAATATCCGCAACTATTTTTTCACCAAGCGCATCCGGATTAGGGTTCACCACCATGACGGAGCCCAGTAAGTCTTTTGTGCCTTCCTTTAAAAACTCTATAACATTCTTTGAACCATGTATCTGTGCTTCCACACAGTGATATGAATTGATTCCCATAAGTCTGAACCCAAGTGCCGCATCTATTCCCTTCTCATTACTCCACTCAGGAGATGAAAATGCAAAAGGCATCTCATACAGCGGCTTACCCGCCTCACCTGCAACACCTGCAAAGATTCCGCTTGACTTTGTATTGTCAATACACTCACCGACATGCCATACCGGAGGCAGATCTCCAAGGAATTCATTTAAGCTCTCACCTGCATGCTCTTGTCCTGAAATATTACAATATCCCATCTTCATAAGCGGGAATGAAGCACAGCCGTTTGTAAGAATCAGGATATTATTTCTAAGGAGTGCATTGGCCACATCAATAACACATTTTTCATATACCACCTTAGGATTGTTACATCCGACTATATTTACAATTCCGAGTATCTTGCCTTCTTTTATAGCCTCATATAAAGGCTTCATAGAACCGTAGTGCTTATGTACATATTCAGGAGAGAAACCTACCTCGGCATCCACTTCATATGGCGGTATATATACAGGTATACCCTGTCTGTCTTTAAAACTTTCAATACCGCGAAGCACTATTCTTTCTGCAAGTGCCCTTGTCTCTCCTATATTTGAGTGATGATGGTCATATTCAAATCTTTCAGCTCCCGGCAGTCTGGCAGACTCACTTGTTGTAACAACAGTTGTTCTGAAGCATTTTGCCACTTCCATAATAGACGGGAATACATCCTGAACATCCGCGATCCAAAGATCAAGTGCTCCGGTTCCAAGTACAAGCTCGGCAGATACCGCATTTGAAAGCGGAATAACTCCTGCATAGCGATACATAGATGAAAGTCCCGAGCAACATATACCGTAGAATCTGATTCCTTTTGCTCCCGCTTCCTTTGCCAGATTTATAAACTTTTCTTCCTGTCCCACTCTTACAATCTCACTTACAAGCGTCGGCAGATGACCGTGAACTGCAATATTTACATAGCCCTTTTTTAAAGCACCGATGTTTACCTTTGATGTAACTCTGTCACCTACTCCGAAAAGCCCGTCTGTAGCTATTGAGGTACTTACAACACCTGAATATGTAAATGCAAGTCCGCAGCGTAAGAACTGTTGCATTATACTCTTCCAGTCACCGTCTGTACCTACACCTGTTTTATGGTAGGACTCAAATACCTCATGGTAAGCACTGATAGGAAGAATATCAAGTTCCTTCCACACCTTTTTTCTTTCTTCGGATCCAAGCGCCTCTATAATCTTATATTCTCCCGGCACTGTACGGCTCATATCCTCCAAAAGTACATCTGCAAGCTCTGATGCAATCTTTTTTATACTTCTTCTCTCCGTCTTTATTCCAAAAGCCTTTGCAGTATCCTTTATCTTTTGCTGTCCCAAAATAGGCAAATCAAGTTTACCTTCTGCCGCCCACTTCAAAGATAAAATAACTTCACGACCATGCATACCATGTTGAGCTACACCGGCAGCAGCGGAACGGAGCAGGTTTCTGGCTACTATAAGGTCGGCATCCGCACCGCAAATTCCCTTAGGGCTCTTTGAAGTTATCTTACATGGACCCATATTACAGATTTTACAGCAGATTCCCGCCATACCGAAACCGCACTGTGGCTGCTGCTTGTCAAATCTGTCAAATGTGGTATCAAATCCAAGCTGATTCTGACGTAAGATCATCTCTCTTACTGCCGGATCGGGAGTATTTTCTAACACCTCATCTTTTGACGGAAAAGTTTTCCTATACTCTGAAACCGCATTCATATAATCTCTGATAAATGCTTTATCATCTCCGTCTTCTTCATGGTCCGACTTTAAAGTAATTGTCGGTATACCATGTTCATCAAATCCGATAAGATTTCTATGACTGTGAATATGGTCTACACCATGGCCGTGTCGGTGTTCGTGATTATGTTCGTGATTGTGTTCTTTCTTTTCCATGAGCATTCCTTCCTACTGTATGTCCTAATATAAATATATAGTAACCTATTTACCTACAAAATTAGTATGTTTATAAGTTGCATTGATTATATTATAAGTTTTATCTCATGTCAATAAAATTTTTTATTTTCAAATTTTCTTTTTACATCAAAAAAATCGCTATAATCCTTTAGGATTATAGCGAAAATATCTGTATTATA
>NZ_GL622296.1:696268-702146 GCF_000185385.1 Lachnoanaerobaculum saburreum DSM 3986 | reverse complement strand
CGTTGCCGTTGTAACCGCTCCCTGTGCATCTGTACCGGCATTAGGCTCTGTAAGTGCAAAAGCTCCGAGTTTCTCACCCTTTGCAAGCGGAATCAGATATTTCTCCTTTTGAGCCGGTGTACCGTACATAGCAATCGGGTCGGCACAAAGTGATGTATGTGCGGAAACAATAACAGCCGTTGTAGCACATACTTTTGCGATTTCCTCTACACACATAACATATGCCAGAGGATCGGCTCCCTGACCGCCAAACTCCTTTGCTACAGGAATTCCAAGGAAACCGTACTTTGCCATCTTATTTACGGTCTCTCTTGGAAATATTTCTGTTTCATCTACCTCTATTGCAAGAGGTTTTACTTCCTTTTCGGCAAACTCCCTAAAGAGGGTTCTTGCCATCTCATGTTTCTTGTCTAAAGTAAAATCCATGAATACTACCCTACTTGAATAAATCCAAGTGCAAACTTAAATAGTGAAAGTCTTTGTTTGCATTATCCTTTCTTAGTTTTCTTTCACCTTTATATAGTAAATACAAACCCGCCTTTTGTATCTATTATCAAGCTTATCCCCCAATCACTGTTTGTGAAAGGGGGAGAGAACTGCTTTTTTATAAAATATTATTTCTTAAAATATCATTTCTTAAAATATCATTTCTTATAAGAGAAAATTCCTTCTCCGCTCTTTTTACCAAGCTTACCTGCCGCTACAAGCTCTTTTAACTTTGGAGCCGGTATGTACTTGTCATCTCCGGTCTCATTGTGAATAACTTCCATAATGGCAAGACAAATATCAAGTCCTATAAGATCTGCCAGGTGAAGGGGACCCATAGGATGTGCACATCCTAAAACCATTGCCGTATCAATTCCCTCCGCATCAGCCGTACCTGCATCCCATACATTGATTGCTTCATTAATCATCGGAATAAGGATACGATTTACTACAAATCCCGGAGCTTCCTTAACCTGCACAGGTGTCTTTCCAATCTCAACCGCTATCTGTTCAATCTTCTTAACCAGCTCTGCCGGAGTCTTCTCTCCGCCGATTACCTCAACAAGCTTCATTCTGTCTGCCGGATTGAAAAAATGCATACCCACTACAGGTCTGTCAAGTTCTTCACCAATCTTTGTGATGGAAAGTGATGAAGTATTTGAAGCAAATATACAATCTTTCGGAACGATATTCTCAAGCTCCTTAAAGATCTCTTTCTTAACTTCCATCTTCTCAAGTGCCACCTCAACAACCAGGTCACAATCTGTGCAAATGTTGCTAAGTCCCACTTTTATCTTTGAAAGAATCTTGTCTCCCGCCTCTTTTGTAATCTTTTCTTTACCTACAAGGAAATTGATATTCTTTTGAATCTTTGCAAAACCCGCCTGTGCAAACTCTTCTTTAATATCACAAAGTCTGACCTCATATCCCTCTGTCATAGCAAAAGCCTGAGCAATTCCTGAACCCATTGTACCTGCACCGATAACACCAACTATCATCTTTTTACTTCCTTTCTTAAAAAAAACGTTTTATTAAGCTTAAATATTTACAGCTTTAATCTCTTAAAATCTTATGAATTGGTAAAATTCTTCTCTTTTCTCTTTTCCATAAATGCACCCATACCTTCTTTCTGGTCATGAGTTTCAAAGCAACTGCCAAACAACTTCTCTTCTATAGTAACGGCTTTATCAATATCTACCTGAAGCCCGTCATTGACAGCTTTCTTTGCCGCTCTGACTGCTATAGGAGCATTGGCGGCTATTACATCCGCCATTTTCTTAGCCTGTACCATAAGTTCTTCACTTGTGTACACAGCATTTACAAGACCAAGTCTAAGTGCCTCTTGTGCCTTTATATTTCTTGCTGTAAATATAAGTTGCTTGGCCATACCTATTCCTATTATTCTGGCAAGTCTTTGAGTACCGCCAAATCCCGGTGTAATACCGAGTCCCACCTCAGGTTGTCCGAATACAGCATTCTCAGAACAGATTCTGATATCACAGCTCATTGCAAGCTCACATCCGCCACCAAGTGCGAATCCGTTTACAGCCGCTATTACAGGCACAGGGAAAATCTCAATCTTTCTAAATACATCATTTCCTTTCTTACCGAATGCCTCACCCTCAGCTACACTTAGATTGCTCATCTCTCCAATATCCGCACCGGCTACAAAGGACTTATCACCTGAACCTGTAAGTACAACCGCTCTTATTACATTTGTGTCAATGCCGTCAAAGCATGCCTCAAGATCAGATAACACTTCAGAATTCAAAGCATTAAGTGCCTTCGGCCTGTCAATAGTAACAATGCCGACTGCACCTTCCGCATCAAATCTTACAAAACCCATAAAATACCTCCTTATCAATATTGCATGTCCGTAAATCGTATTTGACATGGTAAAACTCTCTGATAAAAATATAACATATATGTATCTGACATTCAATCAATTTTTTTACTAAGCCTTATATATATTTTGCATAAATATTTTCTTGTATACAAAATACATCTTTGAATAAAAGTATTAATTTTCTTATTTTAAATTGAGCAAAATTATTTTGCTATCTATTTTATTATTCACATACGGTATAAATCTGACCGCTCTGGAGTATTTTTTACATACCTACATATCTATATATTATGTCATATTGTTTAAAAAATATATATATGACAGTATACTATTTTTTTTATAGTTATTTTTAATAACAAAAGGGTAGATAAATTATCAAACTTATGGTATGCTATAAGAGGTACATATGTTTAACAATACAGGGCGGGAACACTCTTAAGTATTGTTCATTTTTATCTTTATAGAATGACGAGGTAATAAACATGAAAGAAGTAGTTATAGTTAGCGCCGCAAGAACAGCAATGGGTAGTTTCGGTGGTTCATTAGCAGGTGTAAGTGCAGTAGAGCTTGGTGTCACAGCAGCAAAGGGAGCTATTGAGCGTGCCGGTATTGATGCTTCTCTTATTGATGAAGCCATAGTCGGAAATGTACTTGGTGCAGGTCTGGGTCAAAATATTGCCCGCCAGGTGATACTTGGTGCAGGTCTTCCAAATACCACTCCCGCTTTTTCAGTAAATAAAGTTTGCGGTTCAGGTCTTAGAACTATTGAACTTGCAGCTCAGATTATCAAGGCAGGTGACGCCGATATTATATTGGCAGGCGGTACAGAGAGTATGTCCAATGCACCGTATATCTTAAGAGGAGCAAGATTCGGTGTTAAGATGGGCAATCAGACATTGGTAGATGAGATGATTACAGACGGTCTTTGGGATGTATTCAATAATTATCACATGGGTGTGACGGCAGAAAATATCGCTGAACAAAAGGGCATCTCAAGAGAGGATCAGGATGTGTTCTCAGTTGAAAGTCAAAGAAGAGCTCAAGTCGCTATTGAAACCGGAAGATTCAAAGATGAGATAGTTCCTGTAGTTATCCCACAAAGAAAGGGTGACCCGAAGGTATTTGATACAGATGAGTTCCCAAGATTCAATACAACTATAGAAAACCTTGCAAAGCTGAAACCGGCATTCAAGAAAGACGGTACAGTAACAGCAGGCAATGCTTCAGGTATCAATGACGGTGCGGCAATGTTCATTATTGCGTCCAAGGAAAAAGCACTTGAGCTGAAGCTTCCTATTATGGCTACTATTAAGGGCTATGCTTCAGGCGGTGTAGATCCCAGTGTAATGGGACTTGGCGTAATCCCGGCATCTAAAAAGGCTATGGAAAAGGCCGGTGTAACTGTAGATGATCTTGAACTTATCGAGGCAAATGAAGCTTTTGCGGCACAGGCTATTGCAGTATGTAATGAACTTGGATTCAAGAGGGAAATCACCAATGTAAACGGCGGTGCCATTGCACTTGGACATCCTATCGGTGCATCAGGTGCAAGAATACTTACAACTCTACTGTATGAAATGCAAAAAAGAGATTTAAAATGCGGCTTAGCCACACTATGTATCGGTGGCGGTATGGGTACAGCAATTGTTGTAGAAAGAAAATAAAGATGAAAATAGTTTCAATCGAAGACGCTATCGCAAATATCAATGACGGTGCAACCGTTATGATAGGAGGTTTCTTTGCATGCGGCACACCTGATCCTTTAATTGATGCATTAATTGAAAAGGGAGTAAAAGATCTGACAATTATTTGTGATGATACTGATACACCTACTACAAGTATAGGTAAATTGATTGCAAATGATCAGGTGAAGAAAGTGATTACTTCACATATAGGCAGAAATCCTCTGTCAGGTCAGAAAATGCAGGACGGCACTATGGAAGTGGAGCTTTGCCCACAGGGTACTCTTGCAGAGAGGATACGTTCAGGCGGTGCAGGCCTTGGCGGTGTACTCACACCTACAGGTGTAGGTACAGAAGTAGCAAAGGGTAAACAGGTTTTAAATATCGACGGAAAAGATTATCTGTTAGAGAAGCCTCTAAGAGCCGATTTTGCACTTATAGGAGCTACAATAGCTGATGAAAAAGGAAATCTTTATTTTGCAGCAACGACAAGGAATTTCAATACAATTATGGCAACAGCTGCCGACATTGTAATTGCAAGCACTGAGCTTATAGTTCCTATAGGCGGCATTCAACCTGAGCATGTTGCAGTTCCTTACATATTTGTAGATTATCTTGTAGGAGGTGGAAAATGACACCAAAAGAGAAAATTGCCAGACGTGTTGCATGTGATTTACATGACGGTGATGTTGTAAACTTAGGTATCGGACTTCCTACCATGGTGGCAGACTATGTTCCTGACGGTGTAGATATTACATTACAGTCAGAAAACGGTATTCTGGGACTGGGTCCGTTAGCCTCTAAGGACATAGCAAACAAGCATTTGGTTAATTCAGGAGGTCAATGTGTTACCGTACTTCCGGGTGCTTCTTATTTTGACAGTGCATTTTCATTTGTAATCATTCGTGGAGGACATGTAGATATGACTGTTTTAGGCGCATTACAGGTTGACTCACATGGAAATCTTGCAAGTCATATAGTCCCCGGCAAGATGGTCTCAGGTATGGGCGGTGCTATGGATCTTGTTGCAGGTTCAAAGAAGGTGATCGTCGCTATGACACATACTGCAAAAGACGGTTCACCGAAGATTTTAGATAATATTGTATTCCCTACCACCGCTATTCATGCAGTTGATAAAATTGTTACAGAGTTGGCTGTAATAGAGGTTACAGATAACGGTCTTGTACTTAAAGAGATAGCTGAGGGTGTAAGCTTGGATGAAGTTATTTCAAAAACAAAAGCACCTCTAAAGGTTGCCAAAGATTTAAAGACATTTTAATTCAAATGTCACCTTAATAATATTAGGGATATGCTTATAGTCATATCCCTCTTTTTAAACCGAAATCAGCTTTACACGTGAACTACCCATAGTATAAAGCCTATGGGCTTCCTGCTTCGCTGACCTCGCAACCTACTATCTCCACAGGCGTTAATTCGGGCAGTCCCTGCCCTATCATTTTTCTTATACTACTTTTCTTAATCCTTCTGCCAATATGTTTTTTGCCGCATTGATATCTCTATCATGTTTTGTATTGCAGAAAGGACATATCCAATCTCTTACTTTTAGATCTTTTACATTTGTATTTTTATATCCACAACTAAAACATAACTGACTGCTTGCATAAAATCTATCTATCTTAATATAATTTCTGCCGTTCCATTTTGACTTATATTCCAGTTGTCTTGTCAGCTCATACCATGATGCATCGCTTATAGATTTTGCTAAATTATGATTTTTTACCATATTTTTTATCTGTAAGTTTTCCGAAACTATCACTTGGTTTTCGTTTATAATTTCGCTTGAAATCTTATGCAGATAATCTTTTCTTGTATCAGCTATTTTCTCATGGCATAGTGCTATTTG
>NZ_GL622296.1:695322-695887 GCF_000185385.1 Lachnoanaerobaculum saburreum DSM 3986 | reverse complement strand
GGCATAGTGCTATTTGTTTCCTTTTTTTCTGATAGTTCCTACTCCCCTTTATTTTATTTGCTAATTGTCTTTGCAATTTTACAAGCTTTTTCTCATATTTTTTAATTATCTTCGGATTTTCATACTTCTTTCCATCTGATGTGATACATAAATCTTTTATTCCTAAATCCAATCCTATTTGTCCGTTTGTTTTTACAAGTGGACTATGTTCGGTTTCTACAAGAACAGACACATAGTACTTGCCGCTTGGTACTTTAGATATAGTTGCCGCCTTTATCTGACCTGAAAATTTTCTATGTAATTTTATTTTTACCCTTTTTAATTTTGGCAGCTTTATTCTTCCTCTATCAAAATCTACAGTTATATTCTCATTTGTAAAATTGGTTGTATATGATTGACGATTACTGTGCTTACTCTTAAACTTCGGATAACCTGCATGTTCTTTGAAAAACTTTTGATAAGCATTATCCATATTATAAATTGCATTTGTTAAAGCAAATTTATCTACTTCTTTTAGCCATTCATAAACTTTTTTCAGCTCTCTATTGCAATAATTATTACAACC
>NZ_GL622296.1:685501-695054 GCF_000185385.1 Lachnoanaerobaculum saburreum DSM 3986 | reverse complement strand
TTCTAAAAGCTTTTTTCTGTACTTACATACAAAAATAATATGATACTGTAATAAATATTTGTGTCTATTCTTTGATTTCTATACTCCCATAACGCTATTTATTGTATCACAAATATCTATTTTTTGCTACCTTAACCCACCGTCTAAAGCCGGTGGGATTGCGGTAGCATTATTTCAACTTTCCTTTAAAAGTATTTAAGAAAAATATCAACACAAACTCCCTATTATCTGCTATACTAGAACAGTGTATGGAATACTCTGTTTGTCATCTACATTCTATATATCTTCGTAGATCCTACAAGACTCAGGGCATTCAATTTATCTAAGGAAGGTAGAAATGAAAAAGAGAAGTAGAAGAAAAAAACGAAATGTCGTTGTACCAATTGTAGTATTAATTTTTTGTTGTATTTTCACAGCCATGGTTGCTTATGGTTGGAATGCAAGAAAGAAAAATGTCAAGGTGGCTGCTTCAAAGGGTGATGCCGAGACTGTAGAGGTAAACAATAGTGAAACCTCAAGTGAAGGTGAGACAACTGCCGTACCGGAAAGTGAAACTGCACAAACTGTTGCAGAGACCACCGCTACGCCTGAGAGCAACCCGGGACCGGATGAAAAGGTTGTTTATTTCACATTTGATGACGGTCCATGGACCGGTACTCCAAGGCTGTTGGATATCTTAGACCAGTACAATATCAAGGCCTGTTTCTTTGTTACAGCACAGTATATGGAGACCGAGCCTCTTAAAAATATGTTGAAGCAAATAAAAGACAGAGGGCATAATGTAGCCGTTCACAGTTTGACACATAATTATAAGAAGATATATGCTTCTGTAGATGCTTTTATGTCAGACTATGATGCTATGGACGATCTTATATTTCAAGCTACCGGAGAACATAGTAAGATGCTTCGTTTTCCGGGAGGAAGCAATGCAAGTTACAACAAAGCTATCAGACCTCAGCTCCTACAGGCTGTAAGAGACAGAGGAATCGTATACTTTGACTGGAACTCATTTGATGGTGATGTTGAGGGTAAGAAAGGTCAGGAACTTATTGACCAGACGATTAAGCAGGTAAATGAAAATACTCATTCCATTCTGCTTATGCATGATATGCCTTCTACAGCATTCGTACATGATGCACTGCCTACCATCATAGAGAGACTGAAAGCTGACGGATATAAGTTTGAACTGCTTAATGAAAACACACCGCCAAGACAATTTGCAAAATAATTCAAAGCTCCTGCAAACGACTGTGGGAGCTTTTTTATAATATAAAAAGAGAAAATCAAATCGATCTTCTCTTTACTATCCCTTTTGCAAACATATTAATTATACTTTCTATATAAAACCTGATATCAATCAGGTCTTATATACAAAGTCAGGACAATAATACCCTATTGTCTGTTACCCGCTTGTAACTGTCTTTATCTATTCACATATTAACTTATTTGCTATACTGTATTTCCTGTTATTTGTTTTGTTTTGCCTGTCTCTCGGCTCTTCTTGCTAAAATTGCATCAATCTTTTGTTGAGCGGACTTTGCATCACCCTCAATAACAAAAAGCTCAGGATATCTCACACCATGAGATCTGGCTTCACTGTCATTGTTCATGAAAATATCAATGGTCTTTCCCTTGATATCACCGCCTGTATCTTCTACTATATATACAGTGTCACTGTTTCCGATACGAACTCTGGTTCCTCTTGGAAGTACTGACCAGTCTGCCGCTATAGTTCTTCCCACAGTCGGTCTGGTTCCTGCGGTAGTTACATTGGAAGGATCGGTATCCAGTGAGTAGGCATATGCCTTAAACCTGCCTACAGATCTGCCTCTGGCAGATGCTTTAAGAGCAGCTATCTCCTCATCCTCCTTTGCTACAAGTTCAGCTTCCTGCTGTTGTTTATAAGAGTCAAGTGTCGTCTCGTACTGATCCGCATTAAGACCGAATGCCGGACCGGTTACATAATCCACTTCTTTCTGTGTAGCCGCATACACACTTCCTGCCATAATGGCAGTTAAAACAGACGCAACTAAAATAATCTTTTTAAAATAGTTTCTTATTTTTTTCATTTTATTCCTTTCTTGCAAAGAACGAATCTTTTGTTTGTCGGGATATTTTTATTATATTACATAAATGTTAAATGTCAATACGAAAATATTTCAATCTTCTTGCGAAATAATAACTAAAGCTTGTTAATGTAATTCTTTTCGTGTATTTCATATAAAAAAATCACATTATAATATATTTTTATATATTATAATGTGATTTTGATTTTTTCATAAATAAAATTTTATTAAATATTTTTTAAGTAACCGTTGTAAAATTCTCTTAAAATAGTAATTACTTATCATTTGCAGCAAATTTAAAAAGCTCCGCCACCTTACTGATAGAAACCAATAATCCACCTCCTGATGCTACAACATTCCCATCATATGCATATGAAGGCACTGCCGGTATAGCCAAAGTTTCCCAAACCTCAATATTTGAATCTTCTACCTTCTTTGCATTCTTATTTGCAGCCAACAGTGCCAAGATATCCTCTCTATTTGCACCTGCCTGTTCTGCCAAGTCGGCTAAAAGTTCCTTATCATCAATTCTTTGATGATTTTCAAAATATGCCTCATACACCAAATCATTGTACTTTTTTATATTCAGACCGTTCTCTGCAAGATAAAAACCCACCTGTGCAGCCAAGTCTGAATGTATTCGGGCAGGTTCCGGTCTTGGATGTGCCTCACATGGAGACCATTCAATCTCTACACTTTTATAATCCGGCAAAATATCTTGAAGCTCTCTTATTCCTTTATAACAAAAAGGGCAGGTGTAATCATAAAATACTTTTATCTTCTTTGACATAAACTTCCTTTCTAATGCGTGATGTAAATTAAACCGTATAATAATTATACATTATAAAACTCTTTTCGCATCAACAAATATATTGTTACCTCTATTATAACATATACTTATTAAATTTTGCCAAAAATGATATTACAAATTTTTATACTTATTATCTGCTTTTAGTAAGAAGATTTCCTCTTTAATACCAAATATCCTGCATCCGATACTGCTTTTGAGAGTTTTTCAATATCGGGCTTATCCTTTAAAAGTACAGTTGCCATATTGTCTTCAAGACTCACACTTGCCCATGTGCCGTCCAGTGCATTAAGTGCGTTCTCAACATTTCTTACACAGTTTTCACAGCTCATACCGTCTATCGCAAGCTTCGCCTCATACGGATAATGTGACTTATCTCTGTCTTTAACCTTTATAGACTTTGTACCTTCCTCATGTTCAGGACAACAATCTCCGCCCTTTTTCAGCTTTTTGATATAATTAGCTGTTCCAAAAACCACTATCAATGCAACGATTACTATTGCAATTATGTTTATTATATTGTTCATAAAAAACCTCCGAGTTAGAATTTGCTAACTAGGAGTATACCACTTATTTTCATAAAGATATACCCGTTTTTATAAAGTTTGGTTTATTCAATGCTTTTAATATATCTTCTTTTATAACCGGCTTCATATTAACCTCCGAATACTTTATATTTTTATGCTGAAACTTTTATATTTACCATAATCATCCGATTACAACTTATTCCACTAATGAAAGTACCTGCTCTGAATAATAATAAAAGCTGTAATACAAATCATCTGGAAATACATTGCCTTCGTCCCATCTCATTTCATCCTCTTCCTCATCATAAATCTCTGGCCACAGATACTTCTCATCCAACATATCACTAAAATGTGTCAGGGCATCAGAGTGTTCCATACCATTAACCGTCTTAATCGCCGCATTGATATAATCAAAAAGTTCCGACAGTTCATCTGCCAGATATTCGGCTATATCATTTTTTATTTTATTTTCTAAAGCCTTTTTATAAATCCTATACAAAAATATACAGGCAAATGGCGTTGCATGCCAAAGTGTATCCTGATGCTCTATATTTACAGCAATCTCTTCTCCTGCCGCTTTCACATCTTCTTTACTTTTCATCTTAAAAAGAACATCAAAATACTTAGGAAAATCTGTAGCTCTTTTATATGCTGTAGTGAGCCTGTGCCAAGGTATATCCTCTACTTTTACATTTTGTATATATTTTAAATTACTCTCCGTCATACCGCCTCCTTAGAAAAAAGCCCCTCAATTGATTATATCAAATGAGAGGTATATAATTATTCCATCTTTATATATTTCTTTGTCTCTTCATCTATATAGTCAAGATCCATATAGTGCTTACTGTCAGGTTCAAGTCCTTTTTTTCTTAAGAAATATTCTGAAACCCTGCTTATCGTCCTGTATATAATAGCCCATGTAGGTACAGCTATTATCATACCCACAATACCGAACAGACCTCCAAACAGCAGTATTGAAAACAATACCCAAAAACTTGGCAATCCTGTAGTCTGACCTAAAATCTTCGGTCCGATAATATTTCCGTCAACCTGTTGCAATACCAAAATCCAAACGGCAAATTGCAGTGCCGTAAGCGGTGAAATAAGTAATAACAATACTATACTCGGTATCGCACCTATAAAAGGTCCGAAAAAAGGTATTACATTGGTCACACCTACCACCACACTTATAAGCAAAGCATAGGGCATATGTATTACAGCCATAAAGATATAATTTATTATTCCTATTATAATGGAATCTATTATCTTACCTACAATAAACTTTTCAAACATATCCTTAATGTATCTGGCTTCTGTAACTATCTCATTACCTATCTTTACACCTGCAATTGCATATACTATCTTTTTTGCCTGAGAAGCCAGTGTAGTCTTCATATTAAGAAGATACATCATTACCATCATACCGATTATAATATTTACTATTACACCCAAAGCATTGAGTACACCGCTTGAAAGATTTTTAATATAGGTATTTACATTCGGCAAAACATTGGTAGTTGCAAAATCACTTAATCTGTCACTGATATCCTGATAATTGCCTATTACAAGCTTCTCAAGGTCAGGATTTTTATTCAGTATATCCTTTAACCAATCTTCCAGTTTTAACATACCGTTTGGCGCATAGTTAATAACATTACTGATACTGTTTACCAGCTCAGGTATAATCATCATTATAAGTGCAAATATTACAAATATCAAAATAACAAGACAGGCAAGAGTAGCTATAAACTTTGCCAATTTGATTGGCTTCTTCCACTTCGGAAACAGTGATGAAAATATCTTTGCAAGCCGGTCACTTATCTTATCATATACCGGTGCTGTTAAAAATGCCATTACCACACCGTAAAACACTGAAGAAACAGTAGAAACTATAGCCTTTATAGTAACTGCTATATATCCAAGCTTATTAAAAACCAAAGATATAACAAGAGCTACCAGTATCACCGCAACTGCTGTAAGCCCCCATTTAACATATACTTCATTCTTATCTTTCATCTACACCTCTAAAAAGACCTTGTCATCTTTTATATCAATATTTGTCTCAAAGAATGCCCTGAGTGCTTCTATAGCATACAATACATCTAAAGCACCTGCGGTTTCATATGCCGAGTGCATTGACAGCTGCGGCAATCCTATATCCACCGCATTCATGCTTACAACTGTATTTGAAAGATTGCCAAGTGTTGAGCCTCCTATAATATCGCTCCTGTTTGCAAAAGTTTGATACGGAATATCTCTTTTATCCAAAATACTTTTCAGTACGGCTCTGCTGAAAGCATCTGTAGTATACTTTTGATTTGCACTCTCTTTGATTGCAATTCCCTTATTTAAAACCGGTCTGTTCTTTATATCAAAAAGCTCAGGGTGATTCGGATGAAGGGCATGTGCATTGTCACAGCTGATAAGCATACTCTTTGCTATGGCTCTGTAATAGTCCTCTCTTGATTTGCCAAGAGCCATATTTATCCTGTCCAATGTAGCGGAAAGGAAGGTAGACATTGCCCCCTGCTTTGTCACAGAACCCACCTCTTCATTGTCAAATACTGCAAAGACATTGATATGGTCACTATTCCCGGCTTCAATAAAACCAAGCAAAGATGTATACACACATTCAAGATCGTCAAGTCTTCCGCTTGCTATAAACTCATTGTCATATCCCAGTACGGCAGCCTTTTGTCTGTTGACCAGATAAAGATCTTTTGCAATTATTTCTCCGGGCTTAATACCAAGCTCTTTTGCAAGCATTTTATTAAAATCATCCTCTTTCAGTCTGCCTGCACTAAATACCGGCAACATATCCACCTGATTATTAAAAGCAAATCCTTTGTTGATTTCTCTGTTAAAATGTATCGGCACATTAGGAATAATAAGAAGATCCTTATCTATATAAAGCAACCTTGTCTCTATAGTGTCTTTGGTACCTGTCATAACTCTTCCTGCAATTGTCAGCGGCTTATCAAGCCATGTGGCATCAATCATTCCGCCATAGCTTTCAACATTCAGCTTCAGATAGCCGTTTGATTCAATCACCGGCCTATCCTTCAGCTTAAATGTAGGTGAGTCCGAATGTGATGCACTTATTTGAAAGTGATAGTCTCCGTCCGCTATATCAAAAGCGATAAGACTTGACGAATTCCTCTTTGTATAGTACTTTCCCGCTCCTATATTCCATTTTTCGTTTTCAGGCAAATATATATATCCACAATTTTTTAAAACCTTTTCACATTCATTTATTGCATGAAACATTGTCACTGATGAATCCAAAAAATTCATCAACTCACTTAAAATCTCCATACAGCCTCTTTCTATGGTACAATCAATATATAATCGCAACAATTATACCATATAAAGCCTTCAGTGTATCAGGAAAATTTATTACAGTTCTTATATTTATATCTTTAACATACTTTAATTTTATTCCACTATCTTTTCATAACCTCTTGAAGTGAGCCCAAATATAATAAAATATACGGCTGCAAATATTGCAATTACCGCTGCAAGACAAATCACATACAGTAAAACATCCCCTACACCGAACAGACCCAAAAGCCTGAATATAATCTTTGATGCTACAATACAATGAATCGTTGCTATAATAAGCGGTGCATAAAACATCCATCCTATTTGAGATGCACAGGTTTTCTTGATAAGTTTATCACTAAGTCCAAGCTTTTTCATGATTTGATACTTTTCTCTGTCTTCATAACCTTCACTGATTTGCTTATAATATGTAATCAATATGGTTCCTGTAAGGAAGATAATACCTACCAAGACTCCAAGGAACAAGAATCCGCCATTTACCTCATAACGCTGAGTAATTATCTCAGAGCGACTGCTTACACCGTACATACTGCTGCCATCACCTTTAAGTTCACTCTTTATGGCATCTCTAAGCTTTAACAATGTATCCTTATACTCTTTATCATCTACTCCATCCACATCCCAGTATACACTGCAAGTTATATCAGACCCGTCCAAAGCTTTTCTTACAAAATCCAAAGCATCCAAATCCTTAACAATAATACTGTATACATCCATTGCTGAAAAATCAGGTGAAATAATACCGTCTATCTTCCTAACCTTAAAATTTCTGTCACCGATTTTTAGTATATCACCGATTTTATTCTTCTTATTCTCACAAAGCAGAATCTCATCATCACCAAGTTCAATATTCTGATGAGTTCTTGCATTATAGCCGTTTAAATCACCTGCAATTACAAATACCGGATCGGCTATGCCGTCCCCTTTATATTTAGCTATCTCATCACCCACTTTAGTAACAGCCGTATTTGTTTCAAATATAGTATACTCATCCTTAATCATTGACCACTCAGACACACTTGACTCTACCAGACTTTGAAGTTTTTTTGCCATATCTTCATTGCCGATATGCTCACTGCCTGCCTCAATACTATATTCTCTGGGCATTATACTGCCGCCAAGCTTTACATAGTTTGAGTATATTGCAACTGTAGTAGACAAACTTAAGATAACTCCGGTGCTGAGGATAGAGATACTTGCAAGTGATATTGCATTGCCCTTCATCCTATACAAAAGTCCGCTGATACTTAAAAATTTTTTCGGAGTATAGAAATTTTTATTTTTCCTTTGTAATTTTAAAACAAATACTGAAAAGGTAATGTATAATAAGTATGTCGCAATAATAGTGGTAACAACAGCTACAAAGAAATATAACATGGAGGACAGCAGGCCTTTTACAAACAATGCTATACCGTAACCGACTGTAAGCAATGCAAAACCTGAAAGCATTACCACTATCTTTACCTTCGGTTCTCCCTCTCCTCTATGTCCTTTTTCAAGCAACTCCATAGGCGTGGATACAAGTACTCCGAAACCTGTTCTGATAATGCTTATAAAATACAGTGCCACAACCAGAATTGTAGTATTAAACAATGCCGTAAGACTGAACGGAAAATCCATCAATCTTCCCGATACATCTCTCATTAAAAAGTTTAAAAACAAAAAGCAAAGCTGTCCGAAGATATATCCTCCTATTGTACCCATTATCCATATTGCAGTGAAGAGTATAAGGAATTCAGTACTTATAATCTTAACAATATGTTTTTTCTCAAGACCCAATACAGCATATAATGCAAACTCTTTATTTCTCTTCTTTAACTGAAAATTTACAGCATACTGTACAAAAACAAGGCAAAAGATTGCCAATATAAACATTCCTATCAGTATTATATCAGGCAATGATTTATGTCTGGTTCTGACATAGTTATTACTTATCAAACTTGCCATTATATTAAAAAGTATCAGCATGATTCCTGATGATAAAACAAATGGAATTTCAAGTACTCTGTTTGCTTTCAGATTTTGTATTGCAAATTTTTTTATCATTGAAAAACTCATAATTTTTTACCTCTGCCAAGCATAAACTCAGCCTGACTGATTCTTTCCATAAAATCGCCCTGCGCCTCATTCTCTCCTCTGTAGATCTCATGAAAAACTATTCCGTCCTTGATAAATAATACTCTCTTTGCATAGGATGCCGCTCTTAGAGAATGTGTTACAACCAAAACAGTCTGTCCATCTTCATTTACCTGACGAAACAAATTTAAAATCATCTCCGAAGATGTCGAATCCAATGCTCCTGTAGGCTCATCAGCCAACAAAAGTGAAGGCTTTGTAATAATAGCCCTTGCAATAGCAATTCTTTGTTTTTGTCCGCCTGATATTTCATAAGGATATTTATCAAGCAGTTCCGATATTCCAAGTCTGTCTTTGATTTCATTAAGCCTATCCTCCATCAATGACAAATTCTCCTCAGACAGTACAAGCGGCAGATAGATATTGTCTCTGTTGCCAAACTGATCTAAGAGGTTGAAATCCTGAAATACAAATCCAAGCTCTTTTCTGCGAAACCTTGCAATCTCTCCGCTTTTTAGAGTACTGATATCCTTGCCGTTCAGACTCAGCACACCTGATGTAGCCCTATCAAGTGTAGCTATTATATTCAACAGCGTTGTCTTGCCGGCACCCGACTCTCCCATTATAGAGATAAACTCACCTTTTTCTACGGAAAAGTTTACTCCCTTTAGAGCCTCTGTTATTATATTTTTTGTTTTATATGTTTTCTTAATATTTTTACATTCCAATATTGC
>NZ_GL622296.1:674016-684319 GCF_000185385.1 Lachnoanaerobaculum saburreum DSM 3986 | reverse complement strand
TCTCCTTTATGTTCATATTCTATACCGTTATTTGTTTTCCTGCATTTATCTAATATGACAATATCCGGTTTAATCTTACAGTTTTGTAAGATTAAACCGGATATTAACTACTTCTCATTATTTTTAAATACAAATGAGAACTCACTTCCAATATTTACTTGTGATTTCACTTCAATTCCTATACCGAGTATCCCGGCAATTTTTCCCACCATATAAAGCCCAAGCCCGCTTGACTTTTCATTTACTCTGCCGTTAAAACCCGAATATCCTCTGTCAAATATTTTCTTTATATCCTTTGATGGAATACCTATTCCCGTATCCTTAATACTCAACTTTAAAAGCTCCTTATCAAAATTTATACTTATTTTCCCCGATTTTGTATATTTTAATGAGTTTGAAATAATCTGTTCAAGCATTATAAAAAGCCACTTGGCATCACTTATTACCTTTACATTTGTGGGAGTATAATCCAGTGATATTTTCTTTTCGATAAATATAAGAGAATATTTTTTTACTATACTGCTGATTATGATATCCAAATCCACCTCATAAATGTCCATATCCGAGGTTCTTTCCAGCAATTTTAAATAATTCATAGCCATATTTGTATATTCCTCTATATAAATCATCTGCTCTTTCAATCTGTGATCCGCATCGGGCTTGCCTAAAATAAGATTACAAACTGTAATAGGTGTTTTTATCTGATGTATCCAAAGCAGAAAATACTCTTCCAAATCTTTTCTTTCATCTATTATCTTGCTTTGCAATGTTTTATTTTCGATTTCAAGCTCCTCTATTCTTTTTGCCATATCCTCTTTTTTTACATAGGAAAGCCATTCCATAATAAGAAAAATAAGAAGAGAAAATACTGTAATTTCAAGCCCTAAAATAAAATATTCCATATTTAAACCCGCAAACAAAAATACCCCTCCAAATATAAAACATACAAATAGAAGGGTAATAAAAACACGATATTCACTTTTTAAAAAAGACAATAATTTATTCATATCTGCCTCACAAGATAATATCCCATACCTTTTTTCGTCTGTATAAATTCCTTATACCCTACACCCCTTAATTTTTTTCTAAGTCTTGTAATATTTACCGCCAAAGTATTGTCATCAATAAAATCATCACCTTGCCAGCAATGATTCATAATATCTTCTCTCTTTGCAATCTTTCCTCTCATATTAAATAAATACTCCAATATAAGAAGTTCCGTCTTTGTAAGGTCTATACAAAATCCCTCGCCCAAAAGTTTCGCCTTTGATATATCAAGGCTTATACCTTCAAATACAGGCTTATCAACAGGCATAGTATATTCATAAGTTCTTCTGAGTATTGCCTGTATCTTTACTCTTGTAAGATTTATATCAATAGGTTTTGTAATATAATCATCCGCACCGAATTGCATAGCGGAAACCATATCTACCTGATTATTGTGAGAAGAGATGAAAATAATCGGCACATTTGAGTTTTGTCTTATTTTCTGTGTCCAGTAAAATCCGTTATAATATGGCAGAGTAATATCCATCAGCACAAGATTCGGATTGTACCGGCCTATCTCATTTGCAACATCATTAAAATCCTTTACCGCTTTTGTTTCATATCCCCACTGCCTAAGTTCATCACCGAGCAGCTCCACTATATTCTCATCATCTTCTACAATAAATATTTTCATAAAAACCTCACTAAGCCTGCGCTAACAAAAGATTTTCTATAAACTCATATACTTCTTTTTTGCCCTGCTTGGTCTCTGAGGAGAAGGGTATAAGCACAACTTCTTTTTGCAAGCCAAGCCCCTCTCTCAAAGTCTTTATACATTTGGCTATCTGACTTCTTTTAAGTTTATCAAGCTTTGTTGCTATGATTACAGGACTGTAGCCGTTATATACAATCCAGTCATACATCTGCTTATCATTTTTACCCGGTTCATGTCTTATATCAATAAGTAAAAATATGCATTTGATTTGTTTTGAGGTATGCAGATACCTCTCTATCATCTTGCCCCATTTTTCTCTTGTTGCAAGATTGGCATTTGCATATCCGTATCCCGGCAAATCCACAAAGTATATTTCATCATTTACTTTATAGTAGTTTATTGTCTGTGTTTTTCCCGGCTTACCGGATGTTCTTGCCAATGATTTTCTGTTCATAAGTGCATTGATAAGCGAAGACTTCCCTACATTTGACTTGCCTGCAAAGACTATTTCAGGCTCACTGTTGTCGGGAAACTTGCTTGTTATACCGCATACGGTTTCAAGCTCAGCTTTTTTTATTATCATAAATACCTCTTATATCAGTGCAATACTTAGGACTTCCTTTATATCCTTTACATACACTATCTCAAGTCCGCCTGTAATCTCACCGGAAAGCTCCGCAATATCCGCCTCATTTTCCTTAGGTACACATACGGTCTTTACTCCGGCAAGCTTTGCAGCCAAAAGCTTTTCTTTCAGTCCCCCTATAGGCAATACCCTGCCACGAAGTGTTATCTCACCGGTCATTGCCACATCAGCTCTTACCTTTTTTTCTGTAATAGCCGATATAAGTGCTGTGGTCATTGTAACACCTGCACTTGGACCGTCTTTCGGCACTGCACCCTCCGGAATATGCAGATGTATATCATGCTTTTCAAAAAAGTCCCCGGCTATAGAGTATTCCTCCGCCATACTTCTTACAAGGCTCTTTGCAATACCGGCACTCTCCTTCATCACATCACCCATATTTCCGGTTAATGTAAGCACTCCCTTTCCCGGCATTATATTCACCTCAATGCTTAAAGTATCACCGCCTACACTTGTCCATGCAAGCCCTGTCACCACTCCTACCTGCGGTTCTTTTTTTATTTCATCAAATCTTACTTTTTCTTTTCCAAGATATTTATAAACACTCTTTTCAGTGATTTTAAATTTCTTTTTGCCCTCAAGTGATTCTCTGGCACATTTTCTGCAAATATCCCCTATTCTTCTTGAAAGATTTCTGACTCCCGCCTCTCTGGTATAATTGTGGATTAACTTTTTTATAGCTTTATCACTGAAGCTCATATCAATATCTTCCAACCCGTTTGTTTTTATTTCCTTCGGCACAAGATACTTCTTTGCAATATGGAACTTCTCATTCTCGGTATAAGAACTTATTTCTATGATATCCATTCTGTCAAGCAACGGTCTTGGGATGGTATCAAGGGTATTTGCGGTAGCTATAAATAACACCTTTGACAAATCCAGCGGTATCTCAAGGTATCTGTCTCTGAAAGTCTTATTCTGCTCACCGTCAAGTACTTCAAGCAAAGCTGAGGAGACATCTCCCTTATAATCTCTTGAGGTCTTGTCTATCTCATCCAACAAAAGTAAAGGATTTTCCACCTTGGCATTCTTTATAGCCTCCACTATTCTTCCCGGCATAGCACCGACATAAGTTCTTCTATGTCCTCTGATTTCCGCTTCATCACCTACTCCGCCAAGACTTATTCTCACATACTTTCTGCCAAGTGCTTTTGCAACACTCTTGGCAATGGAGGTCTTGCCGGTTCCGGGAGGTCCTACCAGGCAGAGTATAGGTGAATTTCCGGTAGGATTTAGTATCCTTACAGACAGATATTCAAGTATTCTGTCCTTGACCTTTTCAAGCCCATAGTGATCCGCATCTAAGATTTTTCCTGCATGAAGTATATCATTGAAGTCTTCACTGCTTTTTCCGAACGGCATTTCAAAAACCGTATCAAGATATGTTCTGATAACATTTCCCTCAGGACCGTTATTGGCGGAGGTATTCAGTCTTAAAATATCTTTTTTAAGTTTTTCCTTGTACTCGTCAGCCAATTTTATATTCTCAAGTTTCTCTTCGTATTCATCTGTGACAGTCTCATAGCCGCTGTTTTTTGCCATTTCATTTTGAATCACCTTTAGATGTTCTCTAAGAATGTAGTCCCTTTGATTTTTTGAAATATCCTTATCCACCTCTGACTTGATTCTGTCTGAAATCTCTTTTCTGTCTATAGCCTCACTCATTATCTCCATAAGCAGCATTGATTCTTCTATCGGAGTCTTGGCGGCATTGATTATTTTTCTCTTTTCATAGTTTAAATTCAAAGCAAGTCTAAGCCCGTCCAAAAGATTCGGCAAATATTTTATAGCCAGTAAGTCGTTTAGGAAATTCTTTCTAAATCTCTCATTTACATCACTATATCCTCTCATAGTAAGGTGAAGGCTTCTAATCATTCTATCAAAGCCTTCTTCAGATTCTACATACTCTTCCACATCAGCTTCATATTCATTCGGAGCAAGGTGATTTATAGATTTTAATCTTCCTCTTCTAAGAGCTCTTACTAAAACCTCCGTAATACCGTTATCCTTACTGTTTACACTCTCTACTTTTGCAATAACACCGTTTGTTTCCATGTGTTCGCTGTTTTTTCTTTCAGTATCATTATCCGATTTGAATCTTAATAAAAATAACTCTTCGTCATTATCGTAGGCCTCCAGTTGTATTTTCAGCTTTTCTCTGTCATCAGCTGAAAATCCTATCACTTCTCCCGGAAAGATCACCTGCCCGTTTATCAATATTGTTTTTAATCTATTCATTTACTCCCTATATATACAATACCCCCGGAATAACCGAGGGTAATTAAATTCTAAGCGCTTTCGCTGTTTTCACTGGTTGGTTTTATCTTTTTTGCTCTTACAGATTTATCTCTGTATACAATATCAGGCTCACCGCCGTCTATTGTCTCTTTTGTAATGGTACAGATACCGATATTCGGATCTGAAGGTATCTCATACATCATGTCTGTCATAACACCTTCAAGTATCGATCTTAGACCTCTGGCACCGATCTTTCTTTCAAGTGCAAGATTTGCCACTTCTTCTACAGCTTTGTCATCAAACTCCAGCTTCACATCATCCAGCTCAAAGAGCTTTTGATACTGCTTTGTGATAGCATTCTTCGGCTTAGTCATTATCTGCATAAGCGCTTCCTTGTCAAGCATATCAAGTGACACTGTAACAGGCACACGACCTATGAACTCAGGTATAAGTCCGAACTTAGTCAAATCTCCGGGAAGTACCATCTTAAAAAGTTCATCTATCGACTTTGAATTCTTCTCGACTACATCGGAATTGAAACCGATGCTTCCCTTTGAAAGTCTGTTCTCAACTATTTTTTCAAGTCCGTCAAAAGCACCGCCACAGATAAACAATATATTGGTAGTATCTATCTGTATAAGCTCCTGCTGCGGATGCTTTCTGCCTCCCTGCGGCGGCACTGAAGCGATACTTCCCTCAAGTATCTTTAAAAGTGCCTGTTGTACACCCTCACCCGATACATCTCTGGTGATGGATACATTTTCAGACTTCTTTGTTATCTTATCAATCTCATCTATATAAATAATGCCGTATTCCGCTCTCTTTACATCACCGTCGGCAGCCTGAATAAGCTTTAAAAGTATATTCTCAACGTCCTCTCCGACATATCCCGCCTCTGTAAGCGTGGTGGCATCTGCAATAGCAAACGGCACATTCAAAATCTTTGCAAGAGTCTGTGCCAGATATGTCTTACCTGAACCGGTAGGTCCAAGCATCAGGATATTGCTCTTTTGTATCTCGACTTCCGCATTTCTTTTAGATTTAATTCTCTTATAGTGATTATATACCGCTACAGATAATACTTTCTTTGCATCATCCTGCCCTATAACATAATCATCCAAAAACTTCTTGATTTCCTTAGGTTTTAAGAGATTTATGTCATTTGAAGCATCATAGTAATCAGAGGTACCGTCAAGTTCCTCTTCAAGTATCTCTGAGCATAACTCAATACATTCATCGCAAATATATACTCCGTTCGGACCTGACAAGAGTCTTCTTACTTGATCAGATGTTTTTCCACAAAATGAACAACATATTTTGTCCTTGTTGGCCATAATACCTCCTTAGTGGTGTTCTATAACCTTATCTATAATTCCATAGTCAAGAGCCTCTTTTGCAGACATATAATTGTCTCTTTCGGTATCTCTTTCTATGACCTCTATCGGCTGATTTGTATTCTCAGCCAAAATCTTATTCATTTTTTCCCTTGTCTTTAAAATCTGTTCTGCGGCTATCCTAATCTCTGTAGCCTGTCCCTGTGCACCGCCTGACGGCTGATGAATCATAATCTCAGCATTCGGAAGTGCATATCTTTTCCCCTTTGTACCGCCTGCAAGTAAGAAAGCTGCCATACTTGCCGCCATACCCATACAGATAGTGGACACATCACATTTTACATATTGCATTGTATCATATATAGCCATGCCGGCTACAACACTTCCGCCGGGGCTGTTTATATACAGATTTATATCCTTTGTAGGATCTTCAGACTCAAGGAAAAGAATCTGTGCAACCACAAGACTTGCGGTAACATCATTTACCTCTTCTCCTAAAAATATTATTCTATCTTTTAATAATCTTGAATATATATCAAAGGCTCTCTCACCTCTGCTTGTAGACTCAATGACTGTAGGTACTAAACTCATAAAACTCCTCTCCGACTTATAGTTTTTTAATACTCCAATAAGCCAGCCTTAGGCTGACTTATTTTCATATCTCTATACTAATTTAGCATTTTCTACTAAAAAGTCAATTGCTTTTTGAACTGCAAGGTCATCAGACATCTGCTTTCTTTCATGCTCGCCAAATAATCCCTTAATTTTCTCAACATCCATCTTGTAATTATCTGCAACCTTTTTAATCTCTGCATTTATCTCATCTTCGCTAATCTGAATATTTTCTCTCTTGGCTACTTCCTCAAGTACAAGTCTTGTCTTTATCTGCTTTAGAGCCTGTGGCTTGAATTGATTGCTAAGATCCGCTCTTGACATACCTGTAATCTGAAAATACTGATCAAGTGTGATACCCTGACTCTCCATTCTTCTGCCATAGTCCGCTACAAGCCCTTCAACCTGTGCATCCACCATAGGATCCGGGATGTCCATATTTGAAATCTCAATAAGTTTATCTACAATAGCGTTCTCATTCTCCGTAGCCGCTCTCTTAGCCTTAGCCTCTGCAAGTTGCTTTCTAAGATCTTCCTTATACTCATCCAATGTATCAAACTCACTGATCTCGCTTGCAAAATCATCATCCAACTCAGGAAGCTCTTTCTTTTTGATATCCTTTACTTTACAATTAAATACGGCGGCCTTACCTGCAAGATCCTTCATCTGATAGTTCTCAGGGAATGTGATATTTACATCAAAGTCCTCACCTGCATTATGTCCGATAATCTGATCCTCAAATCCCGGAATGAATGTACCTGAACCGATAACAAGCGGATAACCCTCACCCTTGCCGCCGTCAAACGGAACACCGTCAATGCTTCCGGTAAAATCAAGTGTGATATTGTCACCGCTTTCTACAGGTCTGCCTTCAACTGTTATAAGCCTTGCATTCTTTTCCTGCTCGCTTCTAAGCGCACTTGCTATGTCGTCATCATTTACAACTTCATCAGCCTTCTTTACTTCAATACCCTTGTACTCACCAAGCTCTACCTCAGGTCTTACAGCAATCAATGCTTCATATACAAAATCTTCGCCTTTTTTTACATTCTTTATGTCTATCTGCGGTCTTGAAACTATCTCAAGTCCGCTCTCCCTTGCAGCACCGGGATATGATACATCAAGTGCAAAGTCAATAGCATCTGGAATTAAACTGTCTGCCCCATACATCTTCTCAAAAATACTCTGTGTAATATGTCCTTTTCTAAAACCCGGAACATTGAATCTATTTTTATTTTTCTTAAAGGATTCAGCTATAGCCTTGTCAAATTCTTTTGCTTCTACTGTGACTGTAAGCTTTGCCATATTCTTTTCTAATTTTTGTACTTCTACGCTCATTAAAGTTTCTCCTTGTTTCATAAATGCCCTTATAAGGCATATCTGGTTATCCATTATAGCATAAAGATAGCACTCATACAACCGTGATTGAAAAGTTTCCTCTCATATTCATATACCGGGGGTACTGTACACAGATAAACTTACCTTCTCTTTGCTGTCTCTTTTAGTTGTAATACAAAAAGTCCTCCGGACTTTAGATATCTAAAATCTCGGAGGACTTTGTTAACCTATATATAATTTAATTGCCGGATTACTTTCAAGCTTTCAAAAATATACTGAATATACGCTCTTAATCATCTATCTCCGCACTGCTTGAGACTATGGCTCCGTTTACAACATTGATATCATACTCATATTCCATATTTCCTACTTTGAACTCAATCTCATAAACTTTAACACCGTTTTCATAGTCAATCTTTGCCTTTGTAAATCTTGCTGAAGATACTCCTGCATGTGAAAGTGCTATCTGCTTTGCTTTTTCCACTGAAATCTCTGATGCCTGAGCCTTTGTAGGAGCCTCTGTACTTGGCTGTGCAGGAATCACATAGTTTTCAATATCCTTATCTGCCGATACTATTGCCCCGCTCACTGCATCTATATCATAATCGTATTCAACATTTCCGCTGTAAAACTCCACATCATAAACAAGTCTGTTATCCTCAAGTTCAAGTTCCACTTTTACTAAAGTTACATCCTTTTCTGCAAGTTTTGCATCTCCAAGGGCAATCTTTTTAGCCTTATCTGCACTTATTTTCTTTGTTTTATTTGCTTTCTTTGCTACTCCAACCGCTTCAGTTCCTACGCTTCCATAATACGGAACTCCTGTTACTCCTGCTGCAAATAATAAACAAGCCACTGTTGCAACGCCCATAAAACCTTTACTTAATCCATTAAACTTTTTCATTGTATACCATCCTTTCCGCTTCCGCTAAAAATATTTTGAAACTTTCACTGCTCTGTTAAATATAAACTCTTTAAAGCCCTCTTCAAAATATCATCCATACTGTAAATATTTATCCTGAAAGGTCGGGGAGTAAATGATATTTATTAAAATTACAAACCCCTTATTTACTTTGCTCTGTCTCTATAAGCTAATCATCCACCGTCGACGTTTATATGGATCTTCTTATAAGACTGCCGCTTTTTTAAGTTCTCTTTTTTACCCTTTCACTATATTAATGCACGAGGATAGCATTTTATTGCAAACTTTTAAAATTTTTTATTTTTATTTTCAGTATGATATAAAATCTTATCTATCCCATCAGCTAATTCTAAAAAGAGTGGGTTGAAAATCAACCCACCCCAACACTTGACAAAGAACCGAAAAAATCTAAATTTTATTCTATATTTACCATATCACGATTTGTTTTATAAAATGCCGCTCTTGAAATCTTACTCTTTTCCAAATATCCTTGCTTTTCCAGATTATTTAAGACCTTTGTTCTAAAATAAGTTGAATCACTAATACCTAAATGCTGTGCTATTTCTGAAACTTTGCGTGCCTTAAAATAACAAAATGCCAATACTTTTTTATCCTGCTCCGTTCCATTTTGCACAGGTACAAAGCTGATAACCGGACTTGTATCATCTTCAATGCCTTTATCATATGTCAGATCCGGAAGTACCAATGTAAAGTGATCCGACTTTGAATAAATATATGGTTTATGAGCCTCATCAACAGCAGCGTATTCCTCCATAATTTTATCAAATCCTGTTCCTGCCGCCTCCATTACATTACATGCAACAAGTCTACCTGATATCAATTCATTTCTTCTTTTAGAGATAATACCTGAAAGATTATATGTTTTTCCAAGCTTTTCTCCTCTATTTTATTTCTTCAGTATGATAATACTCATGTATCTTGCTCTATGTGTACTTAGCTTAACGCTTGCTTTTTAGCAATAAAAAAGGAAGCATTGGCTATTTGTTTTACTTTCCTCTTTTTATAACTCACTTTTAAAAAATTTATTTTTTCTACTTACTCAGCTAACTGAACAACCGTATATTAAAGACAACAGTACTGTAATCAATATACGAATTATAATATGAGACAATTGTAAATTTCCAACTATATAACCTGTAAAAATTACCAATGGAATCATTAACACTAATGAAAGATATACAAGCCATGGTAGATTCTTGACTGTAGCCGAAATCAACAAAATAGCTCCGATAAAATATAGCAAGTGAATGCTTTGAAAACCTATCTCTTTCATTTCCGCAATCACTGCAATAAGAGTCAGAATTGCATACAATGCGATAAATGCTCTGGAAAAAATATTAAGTACAATTTTCAATTTTCTTCCTCCTTTTGAATAAAATTATAATAGGCGTTTGCAAAACGCCAAAAGCCGTATAAATACGCAATGTCATTAACTTAACGTTTGGAGCATACTCTTGCAAATAAGGGTATGCTCTTTTTCTTTCACTTTT
>NZ_GL622296.1:671031-672659 GCF_000185385.1 Lachnoanaerobaculum saburreum DSM 3986 | reverse complement strand
GATAACCTGGTTTAGATATTTCTGTTCCCGGATGTGTTGTTTTCATATAATTTCGCAGCTCCATTTTGAGAGTAAGGCCCTTGCGATTAATCATAGAATACACTAAATCTTCTAGTGGCATCTTTCTACGTCTGACAAGAGTGTTTGTTTTGCCACCACGACATACCTCAAGAAATACATCTGAAAGAATATTATTCTGATCTTTTAATAGTCTATTCTGTGATTTTCTCACTACAGCCCTCCAATTATTTAATCCTCATCATAAACAAGACGAGGTTTCTTCTTAGCATAGGTTGCCTTCAAATATGGAATCTGCTCCCCAGTAACTGCACCCAGATTCGCTTTCACTGTCTGCACAACCTTGCCATCAATACGTTTGTTTTCAACAAGGCTGGCATAATAATACTTTTCACCTCTATATTCTTTTGTAAGTATTTTTATAAACATGCTACACCTCGTGATTTTTCTCACTATAAGTATAGCATAATTATCGTTTTTAAACTATCTTTTTGTAATATTTTTCTCACTACTCTTAAGTTAATGACATTGTATAAATACGACACTTTTTTATTACTGAATATAAAAATCTCCTCTCGGTTTGTGATATAATGGATTTGCAAAAAAACATACGCCACATCCCTAAAGGAGACATTACTATGATACCACAAAAACAACTCTCTTTGGCAGATATTTTTGAAGATTGTAAAGATATTTTTGAATCTGACAAAAATGGTATTCCCTGTTGTCCTCATTATTCTTCACTTCCGATGAAACAAGAAGAAAGTAAATCTCATTTAAAGAGCAAGCTGCCTACAATGAAGTTCGTTTGTCCAAAAATGAAATGGGAATACAACCGACAAGACAATTCCAAACGGCGTGTCTGTCACTGTGAAAATCCTTGTACAACTTCTTCCTGCGGTAGAATGATTTATGTTTATCCTGAAAAAAAATCTCAGAGTTTATCCTGGAGTAGAACGAGGTTCTAAAGAGTGGGATGAAACATATAAGATCAGGGTAAATATTGAAAAATCAATCAACCACTTTAAGGACAGTTTCTGCATTGCAAAACAAAAAACAACAAATGAAAAAACACTGCATTTCGATTTACTGCTAGCCGGTATATCACAGTTATTAACTGTTGTTGCTGATAAAATCAACCAACAACATATCAGAAGTTTAAAATCTTTAGTTGCTTAGGACTTATCAACTTTATATAATCACTATGCTTATTAAAGTGCGCCTAAATCTTGCAACTATTAACTTTTCAGCTTAAAATTTGTGCTTTGCACAATTTTATCCTTATGCATTTGCAAATCCTGCAATACTTTTAAGCCAGCCAAGTATATCATCCCTATTTAAAAAAGCTTTGCATTCCAATCTATCGCTTTCAAGCTTTATATCCCCGATTATCTCCTCCAAGTGCATATTTATCACCTCTTTTTGAACTACTTCAATGTTACTTCAATATCACTTCAAAGTCAACTTGAACAAACTTCAAATTACTTTCAGTCAATTGCTGACCTCTATTATAGTGCTATGCTGTAATACCAAAAATTATTACAAGTTTTAACCTGGGGATAAGTTTAATTACACAATCGCAATATCCATAACAAAAAGTCGGGGGTGTG
>NZ_GL622296.1:666405-668278 GCF_000185385.1 Lachnoanaerobaculum saburreum DSM 3986 | reverse complement strand
AAGGACTTATTTCACAGCCCCTTTATTCATCCAAAATCGCCTTATCAGTCTTTACCTTTACAAACATAGTTACATTATCATATTCGGCAAAATGCAAAGTTCTACTTTTTTCCTCAAAAACTAACGCTGAGTTATCTTCAAAAACAAACGCTATCGCATCTTTTTGCTTATATATCTCCGTCAGTGTATTTATATCTACATTCTCAAAATCTGATTTCTTCATAAATATAATCACATTTTGTCCAATACTATTATCTACTCCGGTAATCGGTATATCTGTATACATAGGAGTATAGTCAAGTACAACAGAAGCTATTTGTCTACTCTTCCCCATAACTACACTATATGTTAATGCAACACCTGCTACTAATCCAAATATAAAAGTAATAACTAATATAATATAAATCTTTTTTAATCTAAAAATGCTGTATCTCCTTTACCAAACAAAAAATACTCACCCGTCTTTTTCTTTGAAACTGAAATACACAACTTTTTCTTAGGAACCTTTGAAAAAGTCACTCCACCATACACATTATCCGTTTTCCCTACATATGAAAAAATCTTCCTACCTAATGTATCTCGTATAGCAACAATATACTTGGTATCTCCTGACATATCTACTTCGCCTGTTCGATAATTTCTAAGATATGCTTGAGTTTGTACTCTCCATTTTCTATGCGTATTTTCTATATAATCAGTTTGCACATAATCATTAATATTAAACGGAAACTCACTCACAGACCTCGTCATAGCACGCTCTTCTTCAATTTCACCATCATAAAACTGGGCGTTACCAAATGTCTCTACCACTACGCTCTCACCATCAATATCTATAGTTCTAGTCTCGGCAAAAGATGTAATATTCCAAACATGTAGAGAAACAAACAAACACATTAAAAAAACTATCCTTTTTCAATATAAAATCCTCCTTCATTAAACTAAAACAAACAGCCTCTTTAGTTCGTATAATGGAACAAATAATAAGAAATAGCATTTACATTATATTGTTTTTTTCTTAAAAATATATTAATGATATATTTATACTTCTATTTTCCTAAAAATTAGTATCATAGGCACAAAAATAATAAAAGATTTTACGACCGTCACAGGCTGTGTCAACTGTATTCCATAGATTTTAAAAAATCTTGAAAGTATGGCAACCATTGTTAAAAAAACTATACCGTTTCTTAAATAGGAAGCTATAGATTCATATAGATTTTCTCCATATATTACTTATCCAAAGCGGCATTTTCATGCCCACTTTTTGAACTTCTTATAAATCTACCCGTCCATTCGTTCACACATAAAGAATATAGTTCCCGTAACTATAAAATAAAACCATGTGGCGGGATTTGAAAACCATGTGGTGAAAAATGAAAATGCCAGATATATAAAGACTTGAGCATATATCATATAAAATGCCGCATGCCTTGTGCTTCTTATCCATTTTTCAAAGAGATAACTGATACCACCGAGCATTGCAGAAAATACTCCCACACCTGCTATCCCGAAATCATAAAATGCATCATAGAATAATGTAACCGTCGTAAGCTCCGTCTTATTTACAAATATGGGAAAATCAACAAGCTTAGGATATACAAATTTAAGCCCTGTAAGTGCCCATAGCGGAAACAACCCCTTCATACCGAAGCTGTGCTTTGGCAATTCCTTAATCAGAGTGTCCAAATTGTCATAATTATTTGCAATATAGCAGCTCTGAGGAATAAAAACTTTTCGCAATAAAACAATAAGATTTTAAGCCAAAAACCTTCTATGCGGTAAAATATAAAAAGAAATTTTTCGCACAGGAGGTTTTATTATATGAGAAAGAGAGAAAAAAGAGAACGAAGGAAAAATGAACGAGCTATTGTTG
>NZ_GL622296.1:663713-664268 GCF_000185385.1 Lachnoanaerobaculum saburreum DSM 3986 | reverse complement strand
TTATTATTTAGAGAGGCTTTCCCCGGAATGCGTTTCAGCTTTACGAAGAAAGATGGTGACGAGTTTGATTCGAGGAAAACAATTTAATAAAGGTCGTCTTCAAAAGAAATATTGGAGAATAATATTAGATGGAACAGGATTGTTCTATTTTAAAGAAAAATATTGTGAGAACTGCTTATGTGTAGAAAGAACCGACAAAGATAGTAAGAAGAGTAAACAGTACTATCACAAAGTATTGGAAGCAAAGATTATGTTAAGTGAAAATGTGATCATTAGTATAGGTACTGAGTTTATAGAAAATGAAAATGAAGAAGTCAGCAAGCAGGATTGTGAGCTAAATGCAGCAAAACGCCTTTTAGAAAGGATAAAAAAAGAATATCTAAGACTACCCATTTGTATACAAGGAGATGCATTGTATGCAACAGAGCCATTTATGAAATTATGTAAGGAATATAAATGGAGTTATTTGTTTACCCAAAAATCAGGAAAGCAAAAAAATGTAGATGAAGGATTTGAGTGGATAAAAAAAGGAGAAGATACAGAATATCAAACGGG
>NZ_GL622296.1:629902-663121 GCF_000185385.1 Lachnoanaerobaculum saburreum DSM 3986 | reverse complement strand
TGCCCATAAAAAGTGGATAACACAAATAATTTACAACTCAGTAGTGGATAAAATGCCGGAAAGTAAAAAAATGGGAATAGAGATAAAAATATAAAATATTTATTCCTCACCGCTGCAATCTGAAAGAAACAGTGGTAAATATCCTTGTTTTGAATTACAATAAGTATTGGGTAAATTTTTCATTGCAAGTTAATTTTACCACAAAAATAGGACCTTTCGCATGAACGAATGGTCCTATTTCTTTTAGGGACTTATTTCACAGCCCCACTTTATTGATTTATATTTAATTAATTGCCTTTTTGATATTAGGTTTATATCATATATTTCTAAACTTAGAGTAACATAAGTTTTACTTAAAAAATCCTACACTATTCAGACACTAAGCTCAGGTATTCCATCACTTTTATCTTTAGTATTATGACCAATACAGCTCATTATGCTTTACTTATAAGATTTTAAACTATACTGATATTAGTCATCTATCTCAGCACTGCTTGAGACTATGGCTCCGTTTACAACATTGATATCATACTCATATTCCATATTTCCTACTTTGAACTCAATCTCATAAACTTTAACACCGTTTTCATAGTCAATCTTTGCCTTTGTAAATCTTGCCGATCCCACTCCTGCATGTGAAAGTGCTATCTGCTTTGCTTTTTCCACTGAAATCTCTGATGCTTGAGCCTCTGTACTTGGCTGTGCAGGAATCACATAGTTTTCAATATCCTTATCTGCCGATACTATTGCCCCGCTCACTGCATCTATATCATAATCGTATTCAACATTTCCGCTGTAAAACTCCACATCATAAACAAGTCTGTTATCCTCAAACTCAAGCTCCACTTTTACGAAAGTTACATTCTTTTCTGCAAGTTTTGCATCTCCAAGGGCAATCTTTTTAGCCTTATCTGCACTTATTTTCTTTGTTTTATTTGCCTTATTTGCTTTCTTTGCTACTCCAACCGCTTCTGTTCCTACGCTTCCATAATACGGAACTCCTATTACTCCTGCTGCAAATAATAAACAAGCCACTGTTGCAACGCCCATAAAACCTTTACTTAATCCATTAAACTTTTTCATTGTATACCATCCTTTCCGCTTCCGCTAAAAATATTTTGAAACTTTCACTGCTCGGTTAAATATAAGCTCTTTAAAGCCCTCTTCAAAATATCATCCATACTGTAAATATTTATCTTGAAAGGTCAGGGAATTATATTTATTAAAATTACAAACCCCTTATTTACTTTGAGCTGCCTCTATAAGCTAATCATCCACCGTCGACGTTTATATGGATCTTCTTATAAGACTGCCGCTTTTTCAAGTTCTCTTTTTTACCCTTTCACTATGTTAATGCACGAGGATAGCATTTTATTGCAAACTTTTAAAATTTTTTATTTTTATTTTTTGCTGATATAAAAATTTATATATATCCTTATGTAATCCTAAAAGAATAGCGGTATTCCTGTTATCTGCTCCAAATTCAAAGAACATTGGGTTTGAATCCCCCTCTATGCCATGAAAAGCTGTTCAGCACTCCACATAGCAGAATATTTGCCGCCCAGAGCCAAAAGCTGCTCATGGGTTCCGGACTCCGCTACTTTTCCACTGGACACCACGAGAATTTGATCAGCATTTTTTATAACAGACAATGTATGAGCAATCATCACAACAGTTTTGTTTTCTTGCAGAAGATTTGAAATTGCCTGTTTTACAGCTAATTCATTCTCAATGTCCAAAGAGGATGTTGCCTCATCAAGAAGCAGAATCGGACTGTTTTTCAATATGGCACGGGCAATAGAAAGCCTCTGCCGTTCACCACCTGAGAGTAGATTACCATTCTCACCGATAATAGTATCATAACCTTTTTCCATTTTGCGGATGAATGTGTCACAGTTTGCTTCTTTACAGGCTTTTTCTATTTCTTCATCTGTAGCTGAAGGTTTTGCATGGCGTATGTTTTCCCGTACTGTGTCATTAAACAGAAATGTGTCCTGATCCACCATTGAGATCATATCAAGCACATCTTCTGCATTGACATAGCGGATAGCTTGTCCTCCGATGTCAATTTCTCCACTTTCCGGATCATAATACTTCGCAATCAGATTCAGGATAGTTGACTTGCCCGATCCGGAGTCTCCCACGATTGCGGTCAGCTTGCTATCCGGTATTGAAAAACTCATTTCTTTCAGAACAGGTTCTCCCTTCACATAAGAAAACGACACATCATAAAATGAGATACCATGCTCTTTTGGAGAAAAAACATATTTGCTTTTCGATTCTTCATTTTCCGCCAATACGTTTTGAATGTTTGTCTTTGATATCAGGAGGTTCCTGTAACTGAACATGTCAACCGAAATCGAAGCGGTCAGCTTTGCTAAAATCATCGGCATCATGCACAGAAACAGGAAACTGATTGCATGAATGTCTCCGGATTGCCATGGGATGAATCCGATCCACATAACAAGCGGAACAGTAAGCCAATTCACAATGTTAAAAGTGAAATTAACCGGAATGCCATGTGCCTCATATTGATAACTGACTGTGCTGAATTTTCGCATGACATCTGTTATATTCCTGTTTTTAGTACCACCCATTCCATAGGATCGAAAAGTCCGGATTCCGTCAATGTACT
The DNA here is from genome assembly GCF_000185385.1 of Lachnoanaerobaculum saburreum DSM 3986. GTDB lineage: Bacteria > Bacillota > Clostridia > Lachnospirales > Lachnospiraceae > Lachnoanaerobaculum > Lachnoanaerobaculum saburreum. The sequence continues at coordinate 660,486 of NZ_GL622296.1, read as the reverse complement.
CGACGATTTGTCCTACAGCTTTTGCCGTAACAGAATTCTTCTCCTTGCCGTACTTTTTCACAATTCGAAACGACAACCACATTTCAGGAACCAATAGAAGAAGAGAAAATATCAGGATGGCAGCAGCCGGAAAATACAGAACACAGATAAAGGCCGTCACGATCACGGACAGAACCCCGTTTTTCACAAGGGCGGCAAGTTTATGTGTCAGAATCTGTTCATAACTGTTTACATCTGTCGTCATGATATTTATATACTGCCCTTCACGTTTTTGGGTAAAGCCGGATAGCGGAACTCTCCTCAGCTTATCTCCAAGGCCGAGACGGATATTTTTAGAAACCTCAGCGCCACCGACCTGGCTTTGTGTATAACCAATACTGTAAATGACAAGTCGTATCACAAAGATAGCCCCGATAAGGCAGGATATTAAAAATATGTTCCTAATATCAACAGATCCGTCATACAGCATTTTAATCACCGCGTAAATGACAATATAGTTGCTTCCGGAAAGCAGCCCTTCCAAAACGGTCAATATCAGACCGCAGTAAAACCGGTGATTCTTATGGAAAAGTTTTTTGTCTGTCATCTGCCGCTTCCTCCCCTCTCATAAGTGATATTTCTTGCTGATTTATAGCTTTCCCAGCTTTTTTTGTAATATCTGTTGCGCGAAAGCAGCTCGTCATGTGTTCCGATATCTGAAATAGTGTGATTCTCTACCACCGCAACCTTATCGCACATTCCGACCACACTAAGTCTATGGGCAATAATAATGACGGTTTTTCCTTTGCACAGGTTACTGATCGCCTTATCAATCTCCAACTGATTTTCCGGATCGGCGGCACTCGTCGCTTCATCCAAAATAAGAATAGGTGCATTTTTTAAAATTGCTCTTGCAATTGCGATCCGCTGCTTTTCCCCACCTGAGAAGCGTGAACCGTAACTTCCGACTTTTGTATCATATCCATCCGGGAGGGATATAATGAAATCGTCAATTTGTGCTTCTCTTGCAGCTTTCCGTACCTGTTCTAAAGAAGCATTCATCCCCATGCGGATATTGTCAAAGACAGAGTCCTGTGTCAGAAAAGTCTTCTGAAAGACAATAGATATATGCTCAAGAAGCGTTTCATATTGAATGCTTTTGATATTTTTTCCTCCAATCATAACCTCTCCGCCATCCACGTCATAAAAACGTGCAATCAGAGCTGCAACCGTACTTTTTCCTGCTCCGGATGCACCTACAACGGCAATCTTTTCTCCATCCCGAATGCACAGGCTGCAATTTTCAAGCACATTTGTCTTCCCGTCATATGAAAAGCACACGCCTTTTAGTGCGATATCATGGTTTTTTGGAAAAGCATCCCCGCCCTCAAAGATCGGAAGTTCCAGTATTTCTTTTGCTTTTATAATGCCGCTAAATGCCTGTGCGAAATTGCTTGAAAGCTGCTGAAGCGGGAGCAATTCCGTCAAGTACAATGAGCCGATATAGGCAAACAAAAGAAATACGCTTGCTGTGATAGACCCCCTCAAAAACATCCGTCCGCCCAGGGGAACAATCATCAAAAATCCGGACTCCAGCAACAGGATGAATACGGCATACAAAGGAGCAGTCTTTTTCGAAATCTTGTTCCACGCCCTATTTTCATCAAGAATGGCTTCTCTGAACTTTTTAAATGATTTGCTGCCCATCCGGTATGCCTTGATCAGGCGCATTCCGCGTACATATTCAACCATGACGGAATTGAAGCCTGCAAGGGATTCGTTCGCCTCCGGCAGCATATCCGACATTTTCTTAAACACCGCCATCATAACCGGAATATCAAAAAGAAGAGGAATCAAAGAGATCAGTGCCAGAGGGACATTCACTGTCATAAGATAAACAAAAATAATGATAGGACCGGTAAGATAGCTGACAAGCTCCGGAATATTATGTGCAAGACATAACTCCAAATTCTCAATGTTCTCATTCAAGACTGTTTTGATTTCACCTGTGCTCCTCTCATTGATGTATCCAAGCGGAACTTTCGCCAGGTGTTCTGTAATCATGCAACGCACCTTAAACAGAGCGTTATAAGCACCTTTATGCGAGAGCACACCTGACAGACCAAGCAGGATCATGCGAAGAATTGTTGTGACGGTTACCAAAACGATACAGTCCTCCAGTATCCGCTTTTTCAGCATTCCAATCAGAACGGCATCCATCAAGCGATAAATTCCGACATACGGTCCGATTACAAACAGTCCGCTTAAGAATGCACACAAAACAGAGGCAAACAAATACCATTTGTCGCTGCCTGCCCATTTAAGAAGCAATTTGACCGGCTTTTCCCGACTCTTATTCAAACAGATCACCTCCTTTATTTTCACACATGGCAAAAAATAACAACCGCATTATCTGCTCCTTGTTATCTGCACGACATTTTAAATCATAGCTTATTTCACCATCAGAAAAAACAAGCATACGGTTACATGTCCTGCAAAAAAATTCATAATCGTGTGTAACAACAAATATGATTTTCCCCTGTTCGGAGAGATTGTGGACAATTTTGGCAACCCTTGCCATACTTTCATAGTCCAATCCGCTGGTAGGCTCATCAAAGACAATCAGTTCTTTTTTACAAACCTGTCCCACAGCAACAGCTACCCTTTGCTTTTGTCCGCCGGAAAGCGTACCGGGATGTTGCTTGGCAAAGGGTGTCAGTTCCAGTACATTCATCGTTTCTGCGACTAAACCTGAATCAGGGTTCTTAATTCCGAAGGAGCATTCTGCTTCTACGCTCTCCGCAAAAAGCTCATAATTTACATCCTGCATGACCATATATGAGATTTTCTGCCGTTTCTTCTTTGGGATGACTCTGCCATCCAGGAAAAAATCCCCTTTTGTCTCTCTATGCAATCCACAAAGGGCTCGTGAAAATGTTGTTTTACCCGTGCCGTTTTTCCCGACAAGTGCAATCACCTCTCCTCGTGAGATTTTTGTACTGATATTTTCTACTACAGTTTTTTTTCCGTAGTACAGGGAAACATTTTTTAGTTCCAACCCTATTTCCCGTTCTTCATCCATGATTACTTCGGGAACTTCTTTTCGCAAATCTGTAGTTCGAAGACCCATAATCCGGCGTTCTTCATCTGTCAGGCTCAGAAACTCTTGTGCAGAGTAAACCTTTTTTATTTGCCCCTCATCAAATACAATAATCCGGTCAGCGATACCCATCAGATAATATAACCGATGTTCAACGATCAAAACGGTCTTTCCCTGAGACTTAAGCATTTTAAGATGAGTTCTTAAAGAAGCTACTGTTTCCATGTCCAGATTGGATGACGGTTCATCCAGCAGATAGACGCAGGGGTTCATTGCATATACTGAAGCAAAAGCAATCTTCTGCTTTTCTCCTCCTGAAAGAGAAAAAATATTTCTTTTGAGCAAATTTTCAATTTTCAGATCCTTTGCGGCGGCAGCTACTTTTTCCTCAATCTGTTCCCTTGGGAATGCCCGGTTTTCCACTCCGAAAGCAATCTCGCTATCTGTGTCTACATTAAAGAACTGCGTCCTTGGGTTCTGAAATACCGAGCCGACAAGAGATGCCGTTTCATACATTGGTATTTCTGATATGTTTCGCCCGTAAAGTAGGACTTCTCCGGTCAGCTTACCGGGATAAAAATGCGGAACAAGCCCATTCACAAGGCGTGTCATCGTGGTCTTTCCGCATCCGCTTTTTCCACAAAGAAGAACGCATTCTCCGTCATTTACTTTCAAATTAATGTCATGTAAATCATCCGTTCTATGTATATCTTCCTGTTCCCCGTGCGAATCATACGCAAAAGATACATGCTTAAACTCAATCATATGCTACACAATCCTTTCCCAAATAAAACCCAAAACAAGTACACAGACTGCAAGAACTGTTGCAATCCAATCCCTTCCCCGAAACCGTACCTCAATAAGGCAGGTACGCGGTGTCGGATTCTCTATCCCACGCGTGAGCGCGGCGGCAGAAAGTTCATCTGCCGTATTGGAAGCCGTCATCAGCAAAGGGACATAAAGACATTCCACCGCCATGGCCGGGTTTTTAAGAAATCCGAACAAAGAGGGAGTTACATCCCGAAGCCTCATGGCATCTTTGATATAACCCCAATCTTCACAAACCGTGGGAATATATCGAAGCATGACCGCCAACGGAATAACCACCTTATTAGGAATATGTGCCTTGCTCGTCGCGGTCAAAAACTCGCTTACCTTCGTTGTGGAAAGAATAATGCTTGCCAGAAACGCACAAGGGTATACAGTATAAAACAATCCCAGCCATGATGTGAACACAGTGTAAAGTGTCCCTTTTTCAAGTGATATAACAAATTTTGTCAGCATATAGAAAGCGCCATAAAATGCCGCACAGAAAAGTGACCTGCGAACTTTTCCACTTGCACACCCGAATACTGTAACCGCAAAAATAAGCACGCTCTCATACAGGAGCGATGGAGCAATCGTCGCTGAGATTACGCACAGAATCAGCATGATGATTTTTGTACGGGGGTCAAATTGCAGACCGAGCCGATTTTCTGTGTATACGCTCCAAATCATGCCGTTATCCCTGCTTTTTCAAATTGTTTCTTTAACAGTTTACTTCCGACAAAGCCGCTGAAAAGAGCGACTAAAACAGTGCCTGCCAACATGGTTATCAAAATCCAACGGTTGACTGTTGCCGCCATTGTATTCAGATACTCCTGCGGTGTACCTTTCTCCAACATCCGCCTCACCCAAACTTCTGGATTTATGAAATAAGCAATATAGGATCCGGTTCCACCGAGACAGAAAACAATATAGGACAGGATATTGATTTTTATACTCTTATAGCGTCCGCTCAATGCCACCAGATCCGCCAATGTACTTCCTACCAAGTATCCGACTGTCATGCCGATATGCATGCCGGTCACATAGCAGAAGATTGCCATCAACAGTCCTGCAATAAAGATCGGTCCGGATTTTGGCACTTTCGCAATCAGTAAAAGATACACAGGTCCGGCAAGAAGTGACCCACCTACCGGATAATAAAAGGTCAGCGCTGGGAACATCGCAAAGGGGCCTCCGCTCAATGCAATACATATAAAAATGATTGCAGAAAAAATACCGACCGTAATGAGTTCCTTGACTGTAAGTTTCTGTTTCTTGATGTTTGTTTCGTTTGTCATAACAAATGACCTCCCTTTATACACACGTATTGAAATTCAAGAGACGCTATGGTAATATGTTGTTAGATACTACTAACTATATGAATAGTATAGAAAATCAAGAAAAACTAAACAATACAGTTAAGAGCTGTTCGTCCGATATGTATAAATTTATGTCTGATATGTATGATTTCGAGGTGATTGTATGGAAATTAGTGATTTTTACAGAGAATGGCTTACAGCCAACGGATTTGTTGAAATTAAGCCGTCACCCAACTTTAGCCCTGCAGGAAAATTGTATCTTGCACCAAAGGGAGTAGCCTGTGGATATTACTGGGTATATGGAGAAAAAAATTTGTTTGATATTAAAATCCATGATTTCTATTTTTTCAAAGACAGCTTTATATCTCTTAACACTCCGGAGTGCTTAAGCATTACATACTATAATTCTGTGTCAGGTGAAGAGTTGAACCCTTACCGTCGCTTAATTGCCGGATGTGTAAAAACTTTTCACGGAGGGCATGAGGCTTATACAGCCATTATGCACAAGAATATTCCGATCCGTTCCGTGGGTATAGAGGTTTTCCCTGCATATTATGAAAAATATCTGAGGGAAAGTTACCCTGATGACTACCTTCCTCCGCATGATGCTTTCAGTCGCGTTGGGCAAACGCTTGATTTCCCGGAGATGTCACACCTTTTGCGCCGAGTTTGGAATTACAAAGGAGAAGGAATACCGGCAAAGTTATTCTATGAGGCCAAGGTCGCAGAAGCTGTTTCTCTTGTTTATGAACACGGAAAGAGTAATAAAAATGATCCTTGTGCAAAAATATCCAAGCAAGACGTGGATGCCTTGAATAATGTTGCTTCCTATATTAATGACCATTTCAACGCAGAGCTTCCACTTGCTACTCTTGCGCGAATTGCCTGTATGGGTACAACAAAGTTGAAGACCTCTTTTAAGCATATCTATCATTGCACAATTTCTGAATATATCCAACAGCGACGTATGAGCCACGCGGAAATGCTCCTGACATCTACAGATCTTACAATCGACCATGTTGCTTTGGCTGTCGGATATTCCAATGCCGGAAGATTTGCGGCAAATTTCAAAAACAATACCGGGCTGTTTCCGGCAGAATATCGCAAAATGGCACATAGGAAATAAGGCAGATAACTCTTTGCAAAGCTCTGTAATATTATCAATTCTCCTTGATAAGCATTGACGAGTCATTACATTAATTTACTTTGATAGTATAACTTGCACTTGTGTCTGTGCCAAATACAAGTTTAAATTGATTTTTATATCGGCATACATAATGTGTAGATTGTTGATATAACGAAAAGGAACTTATTACTTTATGGATACAAGAGATCTTCGGTGTTTTCGACTTGTGTATGAAGAAGGCAGTATTAACAAAGCTGCCGGTGAGCTTTTTATTACTCCACAGGGGCTAAGGCGTATAATCAGAAAACTGGAATATGAATTTCAAGCCGTACTTTTTGAACGCACATCAACCGGAACAATTCCAACTGAATATGGAGATTATTTATATACACATAGCCGTGAACTTCTTTATCACATGGAAAATATAAAGTAAAAAATGAAGCAATTAAATACCAAACAAAATATAAAGGTTGTAAATTTTAGCCACCGGGGTATTATGCTCAAAAATAGACAGTATTATATATAAACAAAATATCCTGACAAAGTCACAAAGCCAAAGCGCCTTGTATTTGTCAGGATATTGTTATTTTATTCTGGAGGAATTAAAATTTAGCATTTTCTGAAACCCCCGTTTTCTTCTCCTTAGAAAACGGACTCAAATCAATAAATAATTTCTTCAATTCACTTGTGTCCCTAAACTCTTTAAATAAATACTCTAAAAGCTCTTCCTGTCTTGACTGCCCCAAAGTCAATCTGTATAAAGAAAGGATTTTAATCAATCTCTCATAATTTAATTCATCCTTACTTAAAGGATACATCGGTACAAGTCTTTCAATTTTTATACTCTGATTCTTTCCGAAACACCAAAACGGAATAAGTTCGGATTGCCCTTCTTTTCTTTCTTTAACTGCCGCTTCAAACAGCTCTTTCCAAATATCTTTCTCAAACAGTGTATTCTTACCATATTTGTCGGCTACATTCTGCCTTATTGCCAAGCATTTATACCTGTTTACTCTGCCTTCCCTTTGTTCAAGGTCTATAGGATTACTTGGCAAGTTCCAATGCATTATAATACGACAATAATTATGAAAGTCAAGCCCCTCCTGACCTATGGATGTAGTAGCCAATACAAAGGGACGCATCGGAGAGTTAAAGGCATTTCTGATATTTTCCTTTCTTATAACAGTCTTTGAATTATCTCCCTTCTCATTACTAAAACCTACCGCATAACTTGATCTTATCCTACATTCAGCTCCTGTTTCATTTGTACCGGTAATTCGCTTCTTAAAATCTGCATAAGTATCAACGACATATGTAGCTTTATGTATATTTAATGAATCGACCATAATATTATATATAACGGTACTGTTCTTATAATTATCACCTTGAGAACCGACACTTTCTCTCAACATATGAATATATTCATCAATCATAGCCTGAAAACAGCCTTCTTTGCAGTATTTAAGGACATTTTGCCAATGCGAATTATCATCCCTACATCTTCCATATGCAAGGTCAATAATGGCTGTGGATTCCGGAAGATTAAAATTTTTTATAAAAATTTTAGCCAATGATGTCGCCATTTCTCTGTTTCCCAAATTTGAACGATATATGCAAACAGCCGGAGAACCTAAAACCATATTTATTAGTGTTTCTACCAAGTCATCAGGCATTCTGCCAAGATGTATTTCTTCTCGATATTCCAAATAATTTTGTAGTTTTTCAATATGGGCTTTAAACCCCTCGTTTCCTTTATCTTTTGGATTATCCGTTATATCAAAGGTTTCATACTCATCATCTATATTTTGATCCGATAAAATATTCTCTGCCCAATCTTTGGTGTAATCAAATCCGTCCATAAATATAGGAGCAAGATAATACCATCTTTTATCTTCCTTCTTTTTAGAAAAATCTCTATACTTTTCTTCCAATATTCTAAGTTTACCGGTTAATCTACGTCTTATAGACTTTTCTATATCTTTTAGAGATTCATGTTTATTGAGCGATTCAATAGGTAAATACATATCTGCCAGTACTTTTGAAGGATAAATCAGTGTAAGTAAAGTCATACCTCTTGCTTCGCCGTTTGAAGTATTAAATCCAAGTCTTTGTGACGGGTATTTTTTCGTGTCTTTTACAAAATAACCTGTATTTTTTATATCTCTGTTTTTTATTTGATTTACAAGTTTTCCTACTGTAAGCCTCTCCGCCTCATAAGATAACATGACAGCTATCATTCTAGGCACCATCTCCCATGCTGAAAAAACAAGTATTTTAGAAAAACATTTACTGTTTTTATATACACCCTGCATCTCATAGTATGGCATAGAAGGTGGAATCCATAGATATTTTTCTGCGCCGTTAGTAAATGCTTTCTCTTTTAAAGCTTCCAGTCTTGCATTTGTCTTTGGGAGTTCTTCATATTTGCCTATTTTGCTGCGGCTTAACCACAAAAGATTTTGAACTCTTTCACTCTCAAGTTCATATTTATTTTTGCGATAGTACCTTTCAATTTGTTCTTTAATCTTATATTTTCTCATAAATGACATTAGATAGGGGCAACTCTTTACATAATCTATCGGACAGTTATCACTTACCTTGGCATTTAACAATAAAGCAGACATCTGTATATAAGAATTTATATCATTTTCATTTACCTGCAAATGATATTTAATACTGCCGTCATCTATAAAATCTCCTGAATCCATAACAGATATACGCTCTGTCCTGCTGACACCTTGATACATGGCGTCTTCAGCTAATTTTTTCAACTCGATAACGGTAGTATCTACTATCTTCGCCTCTTTAAGTACAACAGAATAATTTGTCCATATTTCATCAAACTCAGTGTATTTTGCTTCATCATTAAAGATAAATTTCATAACCTGAAAAAATTCCTCATAATGTTCATGACCCTGTGACTCATCTATCTCTTCCGGTGTATAATACAACTTATATGGAGTCGCAGACATAAGAAGCACCTTTGTATTTCTACCGCTAAAGAATCTTTTAGCAAGTATACCTATTTCACTGTCTTCATCTGATATAAGGAACTTAAATCTTTGAAACTCATCCATAATTACAAGGTCAGGTTCCAACATGGATACGCTTATCTTTGCAAACATAACTCTAAGCTTATTCATTACTGCATAGTCCGAGTATGAAGGTTCTCTATTATACCTTCTATCCTTTAAATGGTTCATTAAAATATCTATTGTTTCCTTAAATTCTTCGCTACATATCTTATCAATTATATTTTTAGGACAGATACCTCCTGTAGCCTCTTCACATTGTGCCACACGACTCTCATAATTGTATTTTTCACCACTCTCCCATGACTTTACGGCGCCATACATCATAAAATCTTCAAGGGTTTTTATATGAGCCTTAAAATCAGGAATCCGCTTTAAGATTGCAAAAATCAAAGCTCTTTCCTGTACACTTCCGCCTCCCGATGTCATTTTAAACGAGGTTTCCGGTGTAAACGGAATAAGCTGTATAAATCCATCTTTTATAGCCTCATCACTTGCTTGTTCCATGATCTTTAGATGTTGCATGGATAATCTCGTATCCGACACCGATTCAACGATATTTCTGCCTGTGATATCAAGCTTTCTGATATTTTGATTTGCTATATTCTGATTTGAGCAAATATAAACTACCTTACATAGATTGCACTTTTCTTCAATTTTTTGTCTCGCTGTCTTTACAATCACACCTCTGCCGATAAGTGTCTTACCCATGCCGACCTCATCGGCAACAAGCACATGATTCTGCTTATTTCTAAAAAGATAATCTACACGCTTAACAGTTTCCGCCTGAAAGTCCTTCAACATATTCATAGTGCGCTTTTCAATCTCATCTATATCAAACTGTGTCATACATAATCCTTTATTGTATTCTCAATTTTAGAGTACTGCAAAATGTTTTATATAGCCTACGAAATTCATCCGGTATAATTTCACTGTCATTTACCATCTTAAGTACATATCCGATATCTTTTATCTTTTCAGGTTCTGTCACTGCTACCCTCAGCATTTTCTCATATATTGCAGGCATTATACCGCTTTTCTTTCTAAACATCCCTGATTCTCTTATTTGCTTTCCCTCAATCATAGATAAAATATAGTCATCACCAAGTACAAGTGAAATATATTCTATAAAAGATACTTTGTCTCCTATAACACTGTTTACCACTATATTTTCTCGGTTATCAGGAAAACCGATTGTGGGAATCATGATAATCCTGTTGAGTACAGTATCACCTGACTTAATTTCCACTTTATAAAACTCTGATAATTGCAATATATCCATGTCCAAAAACTCCACATACTCGGACAAGATATGTTTCCTTTTTGAATTAATCGGTGAAATCATTATATTTTCATCTGTATCAATACCGCTAAATTCTATTTTTATATTGTATCTATCTGTATTGGATTCGTCTTTTGAAATATAAGCAATTTTCTTTGTTCTGCATAGATACTTTATTTTATCTTCCAATATATTTCTGTTAATATCTGCCGTGTCATCTATTGCACTTTCTATAGTAACCTGTTCAAAAGGATTTTTTGTATCATCCGCATTCCCACAAAATATATCATCCAAAAACCTTTCGCCGTTAAGATGTTTATTCTTTGTACTAAGCTTTACCATCATTTCCACATTTTTATTGATTGCAGAATATGATGCATTCATAGAGCCGAGATACAAGTCCACATCGGCATATTTTCTTCTCAAGTATATCTTTGCGTGGATATCCTGTTTTCTTTTATCCGATGACTCATCCGAGATCTCATCTTCTCCGTCTATGATTTCATCTTTTAATGTATAGATGGTAAAATTATTGACATCACACTCTCTTAATTTTCCAAGTTCAGATCTCCTTGTAATAATGGTTCTGCTGCACTCCGACAATGCTCTGTCTGAAAGGTTAAAGTCTGCTATTACACTCCCCGATAAGAAAGGTGACATTATAACAAGCTCATTAAATGTAGAATCTGCATTACCTTTTTGCGTACAAAACAATTTATCATTTTCTATTTTGTATGCCTTTTCTCCAATGCCCAAAGGTAGTATTTCAAAATTCTCTCCGAATACCTTACTGTCAAGTGAAAAAGAAATATCTTTAATTTCCTTCATCATTTTTCGAATAAGATTTCTTTTCTTTAAGTAATCAATACATTGTTTATTTACGTTGCGAGCCAAATACTCCAAAAAATTACATATCGGTGCACTTTTTCTTTTTTGTCTGACCTTCTTACTGCTGTCCATTGCAAAACTGATATCCCAGCTTCTGTCAAATGTCAGATTTCTGCTCATCACTACAAAGCGATACTTCCTGTCTCCCTCGCTGTTTATATAAGACAACATCCAGGTTTTAGGGTGAAATGCAGGATATCTGCCCACACCTTTATCCTTAGGTAATGCAACTTCCACCACTATTTTTTCAAGTAAAATAGATAATGCTGTAGGCTTTGAAGGTACTTTGATTTGCCCGGCTTCACAAAAAAGTATCAGTCTGTCTGATACTTTCTGTAATGCATTTAACATACATATAGGGTTTTGCATCAGTCTGCTGTCCGCCTCCTCAGATAATCCGAGGCAAACAGCTACCGATGTCAGAGCTTCCAAATCCAGTGAATAGGTTGTTCCTACTGCACTTTCCAATTTATAACCCTTTGGCGGCATTAAAATATTACCGTAATCAGTCCTGTCACTGTTTGAATCAGGTCTAAACATATACTTATCTCCAATTATAGATATCGTTTATAATACGTCTTGCATTAAAAAATCTGTAGTCCAGTTCTTTACCGCCTACCCATTTGGAATGATCAAATTCCTTTGTTCTCATTAACTTTGCCCGTGCGCTTCCCTTTAAATGCAGTTCTCTCTTACGTATTATTTCATCTGCCAAATCAATGTCTTCATTCATAAATGCGCTTTGTATATCACAAAGAAATTTCTTTGTTCTGATATTAATAAGCTTTAATTTAAAAAATACCTCATCCAAATTTACTTGAGCTTTGTACTTAATATCATTTCTTAATCTTTCCCATTCACTGAGTGCCTCTTTATTCTCACCTTCCGATAACATAAGATTATATCTTACTCTTGCCATATATATTAAATTGTTGAAGTCACATGCAAGCTTCATCATATCTGACGTTTTTCTATCAACTTTATCTGAAAGTGCATATCTTAAAGACTCAAAACTGTCGTATTCATCAAGGATAATCTTATTTTTAAGTATATACTCCAAAAGAGACCCCCTCGTCTCCTTTTGAATCTGCTTGTTCAAATACTCAGACTCTTCTTTTGTGAGATCAATTGTAAGATTGTCTCTCCAATCATTACCATAAGAAGGCAGACTCCAAAACTTTATACTGTCTATATCCCCGGCATCTACATCATCATTATTTTCTTCCTCGTCATAAGTATACTTTGCCGATTTTATAGCGAATTTTTGATTTTCAATCTTTACTGCCGGTGATATATACTCACGTATTGACAAGTCCTTATAACAAAATATCCTATATCTTTTAATTCCGTTCCAGTATATGTCGGAAGGTCTTCTTGACACCCATCCCTTGGGAAGGACTCTGCTTCCGATAACACCTTCGACTTTAGAGTCTGAATTTAACAATCTTTTCGCACAGTCTTTTTCATCAGCATCTATTTCTTTTAGAATCTTGTCTATATCCTTGCCATATCTACCGTCAACCGCATCTTTCAATATATATGGAACTATAAAAAAATATTTTGCTCTTGTCTGTACTGTAGATGTTCCCGGGAAAAAGCAGTTTGCAAAGGCATCTCTGACAGTTCCTATCCCAAGCTCATCAACTGCACCCTGTTCACTTAAAAGATTGATAACATCCAGTGCCTTTTGTCTGTCTTCTTTTGAAAAATTAACCCATCCTAATTGCATAGTCTTCCTTTTTAGTGCGTATTATGCTTCTATAAGTATCTTCCACTTACCGTTTCGTTTTCCGTTCTCACGAGCAATTAAACCTTTTTCCTGCATTTCTACGGTACATCTCTTAATTGTTCTCTCCGACTTCCCTACAAGCTCCGAAATCCGTTTTTGAGTTAATGTAGGATTATTTTTTAAGGCATTTATAATAGCTAATTCTTCCAAAGACAGTTCCAAAGTGCCATTTTGGCACTTTGAATGGCACTTTGGGCATTAAAATCAATATGCATATATCGATTTTTTAAATCATGCTTCGTATCCATTAAAAGATTTTCAAAAAACAATTCAAGAAATTCACTTGTAGCATGAATACCTGCTCTCAGATTGTTATAATTTGCTCGCACTAAAGCATTTCTGAAATACCATGAATTTTGAGCAAATGTATCGTTGCTTATAGTAAAACCGAATGTCTTTAGGTATTTTATAATAAATACTGCAGTTGATCTTGTATTGCCTTCGCCAAACGGATGAATTTGCCATATTCCTGATGTGAATTTAGCAAAATGTCTAATTGCTTCATATATATTCAATCCCTTATAAGAAAAGTTCTTCTCCTGTGAAAAGTCATAATCAAGTGTAGCCCTGATACTGTCAAATGATGCATACAGTACTGTATCTCCCTTAAGTACCCATTCATTTTGGGTAATATTGTAATCTCTTATTCTTCCGGCATAATGAAGTACACCTTCAAATAATCTACGATGAATATTTTGTAATTCTACCGGTGAAAATTGAAATGTCTTCTCCCCAAGTAATTTTGCGATTCTTACAGATACAATATCCGCTTCTTTTGTATCTGCTTCCACACCATCCCTGTCTTTTCTCTCTTTATAGTAACTGCTTATAAGCCTATCCGCTTCAGAAATACTAATCTTGCCTTCAATATGATCTTTTGCAGTTTCAATCAAATACTTTGAAGGCTTAAGCCCATCTACATCCTGAAGTCCGATAGCAGTTTTCCATGCATTACTCTTTTCAACCTTATCAGGTTCACCTTGGCGTATATATTCGTTTAGCTCAAGATTCCAGTTCTTATCCGTCAAAACATCACCTCCCTAATAAGTTATAATTTCTACCTTTTAAAAACTTGGCTTACACCTCATAAATTCATCCATTATCCTTTATATAAAACCAGTTCATTAAAGATTATAACTATACACCAACTGTCTAAGTTTGTTCTAAATAATTACGTAAAAAAGAATTAAACTTATCATCTGACTCTGTATTACACTTTAATTCTATATATTTTATGTTATTAATATCTAAAATGTCACTATCTTTTTTAGGAAATATATGTCCAATACGTTTACAATCCCATATATATGCATACGCAAGTATCTGAAATCGATCTATTCTGGTCCCAGAATTAGTTTCTCCTGTTTTATATTTTACATCAAAGATTACGTATTCACTTCCATTTTCCTCTTTTAATATAATATCTGGAATAACTTTTCCTTCTAAGTATATTTCAGATTCTCCTTTTCCGTCCCTACTGTTACATCTATAAAATATTTGCCCATTACATACCTCTTTCTTACTGTCTGTAATGGAAACTAAACTACAATTGTTATTTTCTAACAAATACTTTCTTACTTGTTCCCTAACAAACACCTCATAAAGTAAAGGCATATAATGATACTTTTTCTCTAGTCCATTTTTATTACCTCTTTTGTCCTGTAAAATTTCCCAGTCATCTTTTGCCAACATATCCTCGTAATTTATTTCAGGTGAGAACACCACAAATGTAGGAAAAAATCAGACTACTATACGCTGGCTATACTAAAGGAGAAATTATAAAAAAGATTAATTTGAATAAGAGAAAAACTCAAAGCTATGCATTAATAAAAAAGCTCAAAAAACAGCGATAAAATATATAAAAAAAGTTCATATAAATCTATAGAAGCCTGCGGACTATATATCTGCAGGCTTATGTAACTATTATAGTAGTCAATAAATATTTTTTAACTTAAATCAAACAGTAAACATACATCATCTATAAAAGTTTTACTTTTTGCTATTCTACTATTTCCACCAAGTTCTATGTACTTTGAGTATATCCTATTTGAAATCTCAGATATAGAACCTTCTGTTACTTTATTCAAATCAAAATTTTTTAAATCAATAAAACTTAATTCTTTCTTCTTTAGCTCATTAGCAACAACAGCATATATAACATAAAAAAGTATGTCATTTACTTCAGTGTTAATCATATCTGTAGAAGTTTTTAAACTGCTTTGAACACTTCTTCCTATTCTAGCCGCCTTATAGTATGCTTCTAAATCTTGATTATCTTCATACAAGTATTTGTATGTTTCCTCATCTGTTAACAATGTTGATGGCCTTGCTCTCGCAAAATCAGGTTTTCTTAGTACAAGTGAAATTAAACATTGAGCAAGAAAGGAAACACTGATTATATCAATAGCTTTTTTCTTTTGATTTCTATAATAATTCTTCCTTCTATCATAATACAATCCCCTATTTTTGAAATACATTTCAATCTGCAGATGAATTGTATCAGTTACTCTTAAAGATGATTTTGGAATGCTTGTTTGATTGTTAGTAGAAAAAATAATATTATCTCTAGACTCCTCACTTTTAGGTCTTATAACTCTAACTAAAATTGTCCTGTTATCGTTATCGATTCTTTCTCTTCGCTCTGAAAAATAATTATATATTTCTCTCGAAGTCTGTAATCCATTAACTATTTCAGGATTTACAACTTGCAAAGATTTATTTGTTATTAATTTAATATCTGTCGAAAGAATTGTCACCCCATTATTTAGCCACCAAAATTCCTCGTTTCCTTCTCCCTCTAGCGTATTAGCAATAGACGAATTAACGCTATTATGACCCTGATAGTCTCTAACATTTGCTTCAAAAAATGTTTTTCTTAAAAATAGATTATCGTCTGTAATAAATTTAAAATATGTACCCAATTTAACTAAACTAATATACTCATTTTCACTTAGTGAAATCGGTTGATCTGCCAATTCTAAATTAACTCTTGTCTCACTATCCGAATTGTACATATTTATTAATTGATCAGCGGTAATAAAATCTACCTGAACCTCTGATGACGGATAATGCTTTTTAACAAGTTTTTTTAATTCATCTGCTTGCATAAAGACATTAGAATGAGCCTCAATACCTAAAGTAATATAATAATAGAAAAATCTCACCTTGACTTGACTTCTAACCAACTTAGCCATAGCGTCTCTAAAAAGTCCAAAAGATTCAATCGTAATTTCGTTATATCTTTTGGAGAACTTATCTAATCCATTTGACATATTTAAAAGATTGTCAGAGACAGTTTTCCACTTCATTAAAGCATCTTCTCCAAATGAAGTAGTGTTTTTAGACTGTAAAATGAAGAAATCCAAATAAGATCCTTTTGTAGCATTCAATCCCTCTATTTGGTCGGCAGTAACCAATTCACCATTCAAAAAAATATATAAGCTATCACAGCCTCCATCATTACCACCACCAGAATTGCCACTATCAATCTCTTCATCACTAAGATTAAAATCTTTTAGTACTTGTGATGCTGCAAAATGTTCAAAATAAGTGTTTATATCACTATATCCACTACTTTCTTTAAATTCTTGTTCTAAACATTCTTTTAATAATATTTGATTATTTGTCAGCTTAGTTGCCATTTTCAATACTCCTCTCTATTTTTAATATATTTCCTATTTTTGATTCTCTTATCTGTAGACTTATTCGCATATTCCGGAATTTCCCAATATGAACCAATTTTCATTGCACCAGCAATTCTACCTCCGCTACATAACACTTGAATTTGTCTAACTTATATCCCCAATTTTTCTAATACCTGCTTTATTAGCATATATCTAATTTTTAAGCCTCATATCCTATTATATTTTTATTTTACTTGCATGTATTTTGTGGATTTCCTTGATAATTATATTCCAGATTGCGAATAATATCAATATTAGAATCCTCCTATACAAACACCCCCATTAAGAGTTTCTTGACACCCTTATCAATAAAAAGGTACCCTTAAAATAAAAAATTCTAGCCTTAAAATTAGCTAGGTCACTGTATATTATTATTGATTTTCAGTTTTTATAAAAACTTTATTCTAAGCAATTTTGAGTATATATTGCTAAATTGTATCATTTTGGATAAAATCATATCTCACCCATACAATACAGCACTTTTCCTACTGCATAAAATTCACATATACAGGTAGGAGCAAGTGGGTGCATTTTCCCTTCTCATCCATTCCCTAGTATCAACTCTTACCTATGGATAGTTACAGCTTAACCTTATTTTCTCTAAAAAAGCTTACTCCAAGCTACCGATATCTTTTAACGATAACACTAGAATAAGCCTTTGTTATCAACCTTTATTTACTTAGTCTGTTCAACTTTTGACATCACCACAACACTCTCCGTATGATAACTCCTCGCAAACTGGTCCACCACCGTAAGTTTCTTTAGTTCATATTCCTTCTCGCATAGCAATTTCAGATCTCTTGCCAGTGTGGAGGAATCACAGCTTACATATACAATTCTCTTTGGCGACAGCTTTAGCATTGTATCTATTGCAATCTTATCAAGTCCTTTTCTTGGCGGGTCTACCACTATTACATCTATGTCTCTTATATTACCGTTTTCGTATTCGCCTGTGATTATCTCTTCTGCCTTTCCTACGAAAAACTTCACATTTTCTATATTGTTAATCTTTGCGTTCTCTCTTGCATTTTGTATGGCGGCATCTACTATTTCCACCCCGTAGACAAACTTTGCGGACTTTGCAAGGAAAAGTGAGATAGTACCTATACCGCAGTACATATCCCATACTGTTTCTTCACCGGTCAGTGCGGCATACTCAAGTGCCTTGCCATATAATTTCTTGGTTTGTACAGGATTTACCTGATAAAAGGACTGCGGCGATATTCTAAACTTTACATCTCCTATATAATCCTCTATATATTCTCTTCCATATATGGTAATCGTCCTGTCGCCCAAAATCACATTTGTATTTTTCTTATTTATATTTAATGAAACAGATTGTAAATCTTTACCCAGAGCGGTACAAAGACTTTCCACAAGTTCCCTGCTATATACCAAATTGTCTGCATTGATTACCACACACACCATCAGCTCTCCCGTAACAAAGCCCTTTCTTATAAGTACATGCCTTACTATGCCGCTTGTGTCTTCCTCATTGTAGGCATCCACCCTATACTTCTCCATAAACTCAAGCACAGTCTTCAATACAGTCTTATTTTCTTCTATACCTATTATACAATCATCAAACTCTACAATGCTGTGAGTTCTGCCTGCAAAATATCCCGTGATGTTTTTTCCGTTCTTTCTTCCGAACGGAAACTGTGATTTATTTCTGTATCGGTATGGCTCTTCCATACCGATAATTTCTTCTATCTCCACATTTGAGAGGTCAAATCCGCCTATTCTTTTCAGATGATTTTCCACTTTGTTTTGCTTAAGTCTAAGCTCCGCTCTGTAGTCAAGGCTTTGCAATGTGCATCCTCCACAGCTTCTTGCTACAGGGCATTTTGCTCTTACTCTGTCGGGACTTTCCTCCACTATTTTTTCAAGTCTGGCATATCCATAGCTTTTCTTTGTTTTCATCACCTTGGCTATGACCTTGTCTCCTATAACAGTATCTTTTATAAACCATGTGAAGGCATCGGTTTTTCCGATGCCTTCACCATTTTCTCCAAAGTCTGTTATATCAACTGTTATAATTTCACCTTTTTTGTAATTTTGATCAGTTTTCATATATCTCCGTTATAATGTCTTCTACAATTAATCCTTGTATCTGTTCAGACTGTTGAACAAATATATTAAAATGTAGAATACACCTATATTACACACTTGTCTTTCTGTAATTGCTTTCAAGCAATTTATTATAGCCAAGCCAGCCTGTAGCACCTTCCTGTCCCTGTGCCAAAAGCTCTATAAAAGTCTCCATCTTTGCATCCGCATTATCTGCCAGATTAAGTGCCAAAGCTTCTATAAGCGCAGGTTTTTTGGGGGAACCGTATTCAAGTTCTCCGTGATGCGCCAAAATACAATGTATCAGCTCGTTTGAAAGCTTTTTCGGGAATCCCGGAATTTTATCAATATGTGCTTTTACTATCTCAACACCTATCACTATATGTCCCACAAGCTGACCTTCATCTGTATAATCATTTGACGGGAATGCTGACAACTCTCTTGTCTTTCCTATATCATGAAAAATCGCAGCTGTGATAAGTAAATCATGGTTAAGTGACGAATAATTATCACAAAAATACTCACACAGCTTTACTACTCCAAGAGTATGCTCCAAGAGTCCGCCAAGGAAACCGTGGTGTACCGTCTTTGCTGCTGATGATGCTTTAAAAGTAGTCTGAAATTCAAAATCATCTATAAAAACAGCTGTCAAAAGCTTACTTAAGAATGGATTTTTTACCGACTTTATCTTCTCTTTCAGTTCAAAAAACATCTTTTCAATGTCTTTTTTTGAAACCGGTACATAGTCTGACGGGGTATACTCCTTCTCATCCGCTTCTCTTATTCTTGCAACCTTCAGTTGTAATACATTATTAAAAGATGTAACCTCACCGTCTACTACAACAAATGTCATAGCATCAACATCTGAGATGCCCGGGGAATATAAATCCCATATCTTTGCATCAATGCTTCCTGTCTTATCCTGCAAACTAAGACTGGCATACTCTTTACCGGTCTTTGACATTGCAATCATCTTTGTCTTGCAAAGATAAACCTCTGAAACATGCATTCCTTCTTTTAAGCTTTCAATAAATTTCATTTTCTACCCTTCTAGCTCCTGGCACCAATTGTTGTCTCAAAATTCAGTTCTGTAAAACCATCTTTACCGGAACGGCTCACTTTGATATTTATAACTTGGTTTGGCTTCAGCTTTTCCATTATATTTTTAAACCCTATAATAGAGTTCACTTCCTCGTCACCAATCATGGATATTATATCTCCGGATTGTATTCCTATATTATAAGCCGGGGAGTCGGCTCTCACCTCTGTAACATAGACTCCGTTCGGTATTCCTTCAGGTGCTCTTTCCTTGTCTATATCCAGTACACGAACGCCCAAATATGCAGAGCCCACCCCATTAGTCATATTTTCAATAAGCATCTTCAAATCCGATATACCATATGCCATTGATATGGGACTGTCACCATCCAAATTTGAAACCACGCCCACCAATTCTCCTGATGTATCTATTAAAAATGTACCTCTATTGTCTAAGTGCTTGTCACAGTATATAACTCTACCGTATCCGTCAAAGAAGCTTGCATTCTTTTCAATAGCGGTTATATTGCCTATATCAAGACTTCTTGATATTCCCACAGGACTGCCTATAGCCAATATAAATGCACCTCTTTTCAGCTGATATGAATTCCCAAGCACGATAGGTTCTATACTCTTGACCTTTTCTCCCATAGCGGAGATATCTACTGAAAGTACCATAAGATTGGTCAGTCCGTCCGTTCCAAGCACAGTTGCCTCCTTTATGCTGCCATCAAAGAACACCACCCTGACACCACCCTCTATGGACATATCCTGAGTCAATACAATAAGGTTATCACCCGACTTTGCTATTATAATTCCCGAACAACTGCTTTCACTTTGCAATGTGTTATCAAACCAGTCGGTATTTGTAGTGACTGCACTTATCTTTACTATTGTATTATCCTTATTTTCTGCAACTTTACTTAGGCTGCTATACATCTGCTCCAAGTTTTTTTCACTCAAATCAATGCTTTCTATTGCCGATGCTACTATATCTTCCACAGGCTCTGAAGATTCCGCCTCTTCACTTCCGTCTGGATTTGATTCCTCCTTCGGAATCTCTATAGTAGTTTTTGTCTGTTTATTCAGTATATTTTTGTTTATAACATATGATGTCACTGCCATACTTGGACCTGCAACAATTCCAAAAACCATAGCAAGGCAAGCTGCTGAAATTATCCTCTTATTATGGTCTTTTTTCTCTTCTATAATAGTCTGTTTTATAAAAGGATTTTTCTCATCGGACTCATGGTCTTTTTTTGTATTTGGCATAAAACCCTCTGCTTTCAGTATATATTACATAATACCTCGCTCTCCCTAAGTAAGATTATAAAGGTTTATACACGATTTATCAAGCAAATGTAACACTGATTTAACACAAAATACATATTAGCCGGATTACAGTCTTTTTAGAGTTTCTCTCTTTAAAATAAAGTAAAGACTTGCAGCCACAGGTACCGCTACAAACACCCCAAAGATACCTCCTAAACTTCCTCCAAGTGCCACAGCGACTATTACCCACATACCGGGAAGACCTACAGAACTTCCGACCACTCTCGGATATATGATATTGTTTTCAAACTGCTGTACTACAGTATGTACTATTATAAATATAATCATACTTGAAAAAGACTTTGTAAGTATCATAAGTGTTCCGATAAAAAGCCCTGCATAGGCTCCTATTACAGGTATCAGTGCCGTCACCCCTACCAATATCGAAATAGATGAAGCATATGGAAGTCTTGCTATAATCATCACAATATAGAGCAGTACACCAAGTATTATCGCCTCTTTTACCTGACTGATAAAATAATTTCTGAAACTTGTATTAAAAATCCTCAATACATCAATTACCGAATCTCTCTTTGACGGTAAAAAGGCTCTTAAAAGTTTATCACCCTGCACAGCAATTCTTTCCTTATCCATAAGTATATATATTGCAAATACCACCGCCATAAAGACAGATATTATAGTATTGAAAAATCCTGATATTCCGCTTATCACTCCCATAAGAATATTGCCGACACTTGACATTACACTGCGTATAAGTTTTGTAACATAGCCTGAAATATCTATATTGTTGATATCAACATTCATCATATCGGCGATCTTATCCACTATATTGTTTTTACCGATACTTTCTATTATCTTTTTTATATCACCGGGGTTTGTATACATTATTGAAAACATTATCTTTATAAGTTGCGGAATAATAAGCCCCAGAAGCAATACTATCACCAATACAAATGTAAATATTGACAATACTATTGCTACCGTTCTTATGATTTTTTTATTATGAAATTTTTTCAAAAGCAGATCTTCATAAAAGTCCATAAGTATATTTATAATATATGCCATAACAGCCCCTGCCACAAAAGGCATCAATGCTTTTGTAATATTTCCTATATAGCCCTCCACAGTATTAAAGTATCGCACTATACCATATATTATTACGGTCGCAATTATTATATAAGCTATATATTTTTTCTTTATATTATTCACAATATTACTCCTCTGTCATTTTGCAAAGTATTATCTTGTTTAACTCATCACTGATAAATGCATGTTCATCAAAAATATCCATCACTCTAAACTTGGAGTATCCTCTTGGCAATGTGATATCCAAAAGTTCCAAATCGGAAAGCCTTAGTAATTTTTGTTTACCTTTCCATTCGTCTGTTTTAAAAATAGGAGATATAATCAGATATTTCTTATCTGCACTGAATTTCCCTCTGACTCCATGTTTTCCCTGTAATTTCTCTAATTTTTCCTTACCCCAAATTTTCTTTTTATAAACTCCGTCTTTAGCTATTTCCACATACCAATAGTATTTATAAGTACTAAGTCCGACCGGATTTACAATATCAGCCTCTAAGAATACATATATAGTGTCATCCTTTATCATCATACTTCCAATTTGAGGATAGTTATAATTAAAATCCATCTTATGATAAAGCCCGTCCGCCTCAATCAATGAATTAAAAAATTTTTTCATTGTATTTTCTGTTGTAAATACCGGCTGTAATATATCCTCAAATTTTATCTTATTTTCGTCTTTATCATATTTAAAAAATGTAAAGCTGTTGGCAGCCATAGTCTCCATACTTACACGACAAATAACAGGATATTTACCTCTCTCTCCCAAAGTTGAAATCTCTGTTATATTTTCCGCAATACAAGGCTTCTCTATATTTATGGGGATAAATTCTTTATCATCCTCCCCCATTTTCCATGCCCTGTTTTTACTGATTAAAATTATTCCGTCATCTGTGTTAATAAGCAGATTGGCACTTCTTCTATCCTCTGTATTTATGGGAATAAACCTATATTCATTATTCTTTAACCACAAAACCCCCTTGTTTTTCTCACTGTCACTACAGTAAATAACAAATTCATCCTTTGCTCTTGCAAAATGATTCTTTGCATATATCGGTGCATACTTATATGAGACTTCAGAAAGATTTATACTTTCTATCTGCCGTTCCAATAACTTTTCCAATTTTATTTTCATAGCTGATTAAATCTCCACTATTCTGTCTGCAAACTCCTTTGCTTCATTTATATCATGTGTGATAAATATTGCACTCCTTCCCTTAGTATACTCTTTTATAACATCCATTGCCACAGCCTTTGTCTTGTCATCCAGCCCCTTTAGTGCCTCATCAAATATATAAAGCCCTGCGTTTCTTGCAAGGCATCTTGCCAGTGCCACTCTTCTTTTTTGACCTCCGCTCATAGTCTTTACTTTCTGTGTGCTGTCAATTCCGAGCCTATCTAAGATTTTTTTTGCAAGACTTTTATTTTTTTTCAACAAACATACATTTGAGATTGCAAAAAAGTCTTCACAAAGTCTGTTTTCCTGAAAAACTGTAGAAATATCCTTTGTGACTTCAACAAACCCCGAATCAGGGACTTCAAATCCCATTATAATATTTAAAACAGTGGTCTTTCCCTTTCCTGACTTTCCCATAATTGCGATATGCTCACCTTCAGCTATGTTTAGGTTAAAGTCCTTTAAAACCTCTATATCCCCAAAGCTCTTACATATACTTTTCAGCCTCATCAATAAATCCTCTTTAACATATAGAAAAACTTTTTTACAACAATCACTGCCAGTCTTTCAAATATCGCACTGCATATAATGACTGTAAGCGTTATCGCAAATACCTTTGAAGTATCCAGATACATCTTCGCATCAAACAGTAAAAATCCGACGGTATCTTTGGGTCTGCCTATTACTTCAGCCGCAATACCTGATTTAAAAGCAATTCCCATTGAAGCCACACTTGATGATATCAAAAATGACTCTAACATAGGTAAATATATGTATATAAGTTTTGCTTTTTTACCAAGTTCAAATATCTTTGCCATCTGAATCATCTTCATATCTACAGACTTCAGTCCTTCCAATGTATTGGCATAAAATATCGGCATCACCATAAAAAAACATACAAATAAAGAAAGCCCCTCACCTCCAAGCCATATAAGTATGATTATTACAAATGATGCCACAGGTATGGAGCGAATCACCATAATATAAGGTGAAATGTAGACTTCAAATAAATTAAATCTGTATGACAGCCCTGCAAAGAATATCCCCACTCCAGCACCTGTTAAAAATCCCAAAAGTATTTTACATACACTTCTCCACATACCCGTCCAAAAAATATTGCTAAGTCCAAGTTCAAGCAATGCTTTTAATACCTCTACAGGTGATGACAACAAAAATGATCTGTTAAGAATTATTGCCGCCGTTTGCCAAAACAGCAGTGCCAAAAGCACTGCTGTAGTCTTATGTAACTTACTTTTCTTCATATTATTTTCCGGTATAGTAGAACTCTTCTCCCGGTAATGCACCGCCTACAGACTTCGGATCGGCATCAAAGAGTGTCTTTAAATAATCCTCGGCATCCTTTTTCATCTCATCACCTGTGATAGAAACCAGATTGCAATATGGTATCGCCTTAGCTGCAACAGGTGCCTTGATAATATCATTTTCTTCCACAAGTTTGGATGCTTCTTCCACATTCTCATTGATCCACTTCACTGAATCTGTATAATCATCTAAAAATTCATCTACCAACTGCTTGTTTGACTCTAAAAAATCACTTCTTACAAAGATTCCGGCCGTAATAAGCTTTCCGCCGGTTCCTATGGCATCCCACTCCTTTGTAAGGTCAAGTACTGTCTGAAGGCCAGGCATCTTTGTCTGTGCAACTGTCACAAATGGCTGTGGCAACATCACAACCGCACTGTCCATATTTTCAACAGCCGCTAAAACCTCATCTGCCGATGATTTCCAGTCCATAGTAACATCTTTGTTTATATCCATGCCATGTGCTGACAGGATATAACCCAGTGAGTACTCCGGTGTTGCACCTTGACCATGTGCCACTATCGTCTTACCTTTAAGATCATCAATGCTCTTTATATTCATATCACCTTTTTCAAGTATATACAGTACACCAAGTGTGCTTGCATCAAGCATAACAACCTTGCCGTCTGATTTATTGAAAAGCACTGAACCCATATTTACAGGTAATGTTGCAATATCTACCTCTCCGTTTAACAGTTTAGGTGCCATCACATCAGGTGCCGTTTCCATATCAAAGGTCACACTGTATGAAAGGCTTCCCTTCTTTGCATCATCTAAAAGTTTAACCATTCCTATACTTGTAGGTCCTTTTAATCCTCCAAGCTTTATAGTCCCCAGACTGCTTTCATTTTCAGAACTCTGTGCAACTGTTGTCTGCTCGCTGCCGCTTTCACCGGATGAGACACTCTCTTTTACATTTGTTTTTCCACAAGCAGTCAATGCCAATAATGCACATGCCATTATCGCCAATATTCTTTTTTTCATAACAACCTCCAAAATATATTTATTTTGAGCCAAACTTCCTCTTATACAAAAAGAGCAAAACCGCTTAGGTCTTACTCTTTTTATTTTAAAGAACTTTCATAAAAATATCAATATTTAGTTATTATCTTCTTTTACATTTTCTACAGCATCGGATACCGCATCCTTTGCATCTTCAGCATGATCTTTTACTTCTTCTACAGTATCGGATACCGCATCCTTTACTTCATCTGCTTTGTCCTGTGCCGCATCTTTTACATTATCCGCAATGTCCTGTGCCTTATCCTTAACATCACTTACGGCATCTTTAAGGTCATCCACCTTATCCTGTGCTTCTTCCTTCAGATTATTTGCTCTTTCCGCCGCGGCAGCCTTTACTTTTTCTATCTCTTCTTTAAAGCCGTCTATATTGATAAGATGTGATTTTATATTCTCACAAAACTCCTTAACTTCTTGGGGAATATCCTCACCTCTTGAAAATCTTTCAAAAAGTGCATCGCTTAATTTTTTCTTTTCTTTCTCAATCTCCGCATTTTCCGCTGAAATCTTTGTATTAAGTTTATTAATCTCTAAAGCATCATTTGTCTTATCGCCTACCTGCTTTGCAAAATCGCCTGCCGATTTACTGATACTTTTTGCAACGTCACCCAACTGATCTAAAAATCCCATACCTTAAACCTCCTTTATTAAGATGTACTTGTACTTGATTATAGCAAATAAAAATGAATTAAACCATTGTTTTTGCTTAAGTTTTGTTTTATTTTATATCAATATTTCCGGCTAATGCCTGCATATATGCGTTATAGTCGGTATTAAGTTGAAGTCTTGCACTCTTTTCCTCTGCCTGCTTTTGTAAAACTGAAAGCCTGCCTCCAAGATACTGTGCCGTTGAGATCATACCCATGCTTTTTTGTGTATCAAGTGCATTCTGTGTGGCCTTAGATGCCTCCAATCCGGCATTTGCCGCTGCAAGATTGCCATTATCTGTGATTATATTATTGTAAAGCTCGTTTATATTTGCCCTCAGTATATCCTCATCCTGACTTGACTGATACAGCTTGGCATCCACAAATGAACTTGACTTTGAAGATGTATTATGCCTGTTCTTTATAAGCGTTGCATTATTTCCTATAGCAGTATTTATATCCACACTTGGATTTAACTTATTTATATCATCATCACTTACATCAGGTATATCCGCAACAGTTACATCAGCATCAGGAGACCAACCACACATAGTGATAAGAGTACGATAAAGCTTATCCTTATTCGCCTTCAAAGTTAAAAGATTTGCCCTTGCATTTGTCAGGTCGCTTTGAGCCTTTATAATATCCGTATTCGTTGACAGACCCAGACTGCCGGTCTGATTTACAACACGCAGAGTCTCCTCATACATATTTATCATACTGTCAAGTATCTTCTCCTGATTTTCTATATTCTTATAGCCAATCATAATTGCTCTTACACCTGATACCACCTGCTCCTGTGCATTCCTTATAGGAGCATTGGCAGCTGTTATCTGCCTTGACAGCTTATCCTTTGCGGTACCCATTGCCTGTATACTCATTCCAAGACCCTTGCCCTGTGCCTTATATAACATTGTATTTACAATATCACCGTTATTCATTGCGGCAGTTGCATCACTGCTCATTTCTCTTTTTGCAGACCTTAAAGTGTCTATCGCCAGATTTAAGCTGTTTATATTGTCATTAAACTTGCTCCATGCAGAGGAAATATTTACATTGAAATTTTTCACCAAGTCCTCTATCTCACTATATTCCAATGTATTGTCCATAAGTTTTGCCCAAGTCTCTTCACTGTAGCCGTTTAACTCTGCCTGTGTCTTTCCCACCTCTGAAGGATTCCCCGGACTTTTCACATATGCAAGTGATGTCACAGGTGTGGCAAGTGCCATACAAAGTGACAAAGCTAATATTCTCCTTTTCATTTATGAACCTCCTTATGATGTTGGTGCAAGTCCTTTTATTGCCCAATCATAGTTTGCTATTGCCTGATTTATTGCATATCTGCTCTGCTCCAAAGCTCTTTTTGCATTATCCGTTGTTATCCTTTGTGTATCAAGTTCCAGCTTACTTATCATTCCAAGTGAAAACCTTTGATTTGCAGTCACCAGATTAGTCTCTTGCAGGCTTGCAAAACTGTTTGCATAATTGTAGCTTTCCTTAGCAGAAGCTATATTTTGTGCAGCTACAACAAGTGCAGTTGCTATATTTTTCTTGTTGTCCTCAACAGTCAACTTAAGGCTCTGCTTATCAGAATCCGAACTTGCATTGGCAAGTTTCTTTTCATTAATTTTAAGAGTATAATTATTCTCTAATGCCTTACTTAAATCGGCACTCGCATCAAATGTTCTGTCCATATCCGGAGCAGGTATATCTCCTACATTCGGTGAGGCATTGTAGCTCCACCCTGTCATTACCTGCAGCTTCTTAAGTACCGTATTGTTATCGGATATCGCCTTGTTCACAGCATTCTGTGCGTTAAGTACTTTTTCCTTTGCATTAAGTACATCTATATTTGTACCTGTTCCGGCGTTTAACTTTGCATTTGCCGTATTTAATGCAATATTTGCAAGTTCAAGATTGCCCTTTGCCACCTCTATTGCTATTTGACCTGATTTATAAGAAATCATATTTGTAGTGGCAGTCTGTGCTAAAGTCTTTTCCGCCTGTTCATATCCAAGTCTTATAATGTCCGCATCTTCCAATGTCGAATCCGCACTTGAGAGGAGATTTTGTGCCGTCGCTCTTGCAGTTGCCACACTTGAGAGCATTGCAACATATGTCGGATCACTTGGATCCGGGTCATCCAGATTATCTAAAATCTCTTGTGCATTTTCTCTGTACTTATCTGATACTTCTGTATTTGTTCTGCCATAGTCTCTTTTAAACTTTGCCAAAGCCACTTCATTTGAACGAACTGTGGCATTGTATTCCGCTATCAAATCTTCTATCTCGCCATACTCAAGATTATTGTCTTCAAGTGTAGCCCACTCTTCATTGCTTCTGGCAAATCTCGGTTCTCTTGCAAATACCGGTATTGATGCTGTTATACTTCCTGCAAGTGCAAGTACCAGCATAGTTTTTATTTTTCTATTTTTATTCATCAGTCTATATCCAACCCTTCTGTTAAACTTTCTCCTGTTGCTCTTCTTCCTGCCTTATCAATCATTTTATACAATGTAGGCAGTAAAAGCAATGATAATAATGTTGATGCTATAAGTCCTCCCACATTAACTAACGCCAATCCTTGTAACATATCATTACCATAGCCAAGTGCCATAGGAATCATAGAGATTACTGTGGTAAGTGTAGTAAGTAAGATAGGTCTTATTCTGGTGGCACCTGCTTCTACCAAAGCTTTATCTAAAGGCATCTCCATTTTATACTGATTGACAGTATCTACATACAGAATACCGTTGTTTATTACAGTACCCACCATCATAAGAAAACCTATCATAGATACCATACTTATTGATACATTAAATGCCCACAACAGACCGAATGCACCAATCAGTGAAAACGGAATTGTAAACATTTATATACCATTCTTTATAAATCCAAGCCAATCAACCATCTGATTTCTTGCTGCTGATTCCCCGCATATTTCCGTCGTAATTACCGATTTGAATGCAACCGCAAATATAAGCTCTACCAATGATGTAAATTTTTGTCTTGTATATTTTTTTAAATGTTCATTGCTGTTTTCCCATAATAACTCACACAATCTTTCTCCGTTCTTACTTTTAAAGAAGTCATGATCTATGATCTCCTTATCTGAATATGCTTTTTTTAAAGAAAATACTCTTTCAGCCATTGTATTAAATAAAGATAAAATTGAATTCGGATGCTCTTTTTTAAACTTAATATGAATATCATAGAGCCTTATCATCATTTCTATTATATCTCCATTCGATTCTTTTAAAGTATTTATAATAAACTCTGTTGATTTAGCTGTAAAAGAATTTATTATATAACTTAAAATATCGTCCTTATCTTCAAAATATGTATAAAAGCTGCCTCTGGATATATCCGCCATTTTTATAATGCTGTTTATAGAAGCTCTTTCATATCCATTTTCTATAAATTCCTCTATTGCAGCTTCTATTATCTTTTCTTTTTTCTCTTCCGCTAAATTTTCAAACCTTGTACTTGGCACACCCTTCTCCTTAAATAGTGACATCATGTCACTTTATTCGGTAAAAATATAGGCAAACACAGTTGCCTTATTATATAAATAATTTATTTTAGTGACACCCTGTCACCTGATGTGTATATTAGCACTATATACTTTTCCTGTCAAGAAAAGTATATAGTCATGGTCATATAACTTTCATCATATATCAATTATTATTTTCTTACATCTTCTGCAAAGGTAGCCTGTACAATAAATATTGTTCCACACAGAAGCAAGGATTATATCCTTTTTATCAAGATTAAATAAATAATTTAAACCGCTTCTGTTTCCATCCTCACTCTTCCACTTAAGCGTATAATTTCTCGGAGGTATCTTCCCTTTTTCCATCAACTTACCGCAATAAGGACACTTTCTTTTAAACTCGGTCATAGATCTCCTTTCATAAAATCTAATAAA
>NZ_GL622296.1:627990-629852 GCF_000185385.1 Lachnoanaerobaculum saburreum DSM 3986 | reverse complement strand
TAATTTTACAATCTGCATTTTTTATTTTCCCGATCCATATATTTGATATCGGTACTGCTTATATTAAAATTTATTGATATTATACTTGTAGTTATTTATCTTATGTAAATCTTTTGAAACAATTAAAATATTTAGTTGAATATTCAGTTATTTGAGGTAATCGTGAATAATCCTTCTTACTGTTAAATATCAATTATTATTATTTTGCACTCCCTGCAAAGGTAGGCTATACACTTCTTCTCATCCCAAATTGTAGGATAATACTTACTCGTCAATTCTATCACTTTATCTTCATATTCCTGAGAAAAAAAAGATAATAAATCCTCATACCATTTACCTTTTTTGCGTTCAGGAACCCACTTGATATCATGAGGTGAATCCCCTCCACCTCTGGGAATTTCTCCCCTTTCCATAATCTTTCCACAGTATGGACATCTTTTATTAAACTTTTCCATATAATCTCCATTCTACATTAAATATAGGGTTTTATAGCTTCATCATATATATCCAGAAGCACAGGTTCTGTTTCTATTACTCTGATATTTCCTTCACTATCTGTATACTCCATATTTGCACCTGCATACTGCATCATTCTGTATTTCTTCCGGCCATCATCCATAAATTCTACTGCCTCTGTCCTTCTCATATCTGTCAATTTTTCTATTCCTTCTTTAAGCAAATGATTTCCATATATCAATAATACTAAGAAAAATATTATAAAGCAAAAAAACCATTTAGGCTTTAATTTGTTTCTCATTACAATAATACATCCCCATGAAGCTATTCCTTATACTCCTATTTCAATAAGCCAAATAAATTAACTAAGCTAATCCTATTGACTGATACTTCTTTAATTTCTCCATTTCCATAATCATATATAAACTTTCCAGGTCAACCTGTTCTGTCATGTCCAACTATGTCAAGTAAAGAGGCGAAATCACAATATATTCGGTACTTTTTTCTTCCAAAAACTCTTCCAAGTCCTTAAAAATCCATTGTTCATACTCATCTTTTTTCATATGAAACTCTTTTAAAAACGCTTCACTTCTTTCAAAAAATAACTGATTTTGCATACTCTCAATATCCATTATCACCTTACCCCATAAAAATATTGTATTTAAATTGCCTTATCAAGAAGTCATATTTAAACATTGCTTACTATTATTTTAAATAAACTCTATATTCTAAAGTTTTTGCTTTACTTCTTTATCCATATTTATATATCTTTAAGATAATTCTCAAATAATATCCCAAGTGATAAAGTACCTGACTCTGTTATGATATTAATCTTTCCATTTCCATAATCATATATTATTTTTGTTGGTTGTTCCGTCCCATCATATCCTATCGTATCTAATGCTCCCATATTAGATACCCCTTCGACCTTGTCATGACTTAAATATTCCCACAATTCATTTATATTTTTTACATCAGCGAATTCTATTATTCTTTCAGTTTCAGTTATTGTCTTATATTCTTCTTCAGCATAATTCCATAACCTAATATGCTTCATATTATCATTAAAGTTATTTATTCTTTCCTGTGTGTATTCTCCTTCTATAAAGCGAAAGCTGCCAAATTTATCCGTTTCCCCGGCAATATATTCTTCCTCTTCTGTATCTATACTTTTCATATCATTTTCCTCTTCTATTATAAATACCTCACCTTTATGATTTGTAAACTCTAATTTTGCATACACAAATTTTGAAAGTCTATATCGTAAAAAACCTTCACTCCTAAAATTATAAGCCTTTTGTTCTCTCTCAAATCTTACTTGTTCAATATATGCTTTTAATTTCTGTACTCCCAATATCAAAATACCTGCAAGAATAAAAAATAAATATATACATATTATATTTCTT
>NZ_GL622296.1:573164-627940 GCF_000185385.1 Lachnoanaerobaculum saburreum DSM 3986 | reverse complement strand
TCTTTTGACTTCTAAATCCATATATCATCTACCTCAAAGAACTGTCTTTAAACAAATCTAATAACCCAATTATATTATATTCTTCTAAAATCTTCTCTGATCCATTTACATAATCATACATAAAATCTCCTATCTGCTCTCAACCATATCAAGTTCATTGATATATAAGACATTTTCCATCATTTCGCTTATTCATATATTTGAAAGCTTATGATATAGTTTTCAATTCCCGAAGTTCTTCCAATCCTTCATTTTTATAAATAGTCTCAAAAACATTTTATATATTACATAGATAAAACATTCTTGAAAAATTAATACCCATCTGTACTATAATCATTTTTAAATAATTGATTCAAAGTAATTGACCCACACTCTGTTATTACTTTTTCATAACCTTTCCCTGTATCATATACAATCTTTCCTTCAAAGCTTGAACCGTCCAATCCTATGGTATCCAATTCGTCAATATAATATCCTCCATCTTTACTTATTTTCTTCATATATTCAATCAGATCATTCAGATCTTTACACTCTGTAAAACTATCCAATCTTTCGCCCTCCGATATTGTTTTAGGATATATTGTATTTCCTACGCCATCTATTCCGGAAATTCGTATGTTTCTCATATTAGCATTAAAGTTTTTAATATATCTGTTTGTATTCTTATTTTCAATAATCCTATATCTGACCAAAGAGCTAATTTTCCCATGTATATAATCTAATGTGTATTCATATACAATGTTCTCCATATTTCCATCTGCTTTTATAATCCATTTATTTCCTTTCTCATCATTACATTCAATGTCTGTCCCTAAAATATGGGATAATTTAATTACCGGAATTATTTCATAGTAATATCTCATAGCTTTTTCTTCTCTCTTTTCAGCACTATACTCAAAATATAACAATATAAAAATAACTAATATAACTAAAGAAAATACTAAAATAAATATATTAAGTCTCCTATTTTTATATACTCCCATCAAAAGCTCCTCTTTGTTTAAAATTTAAATCTAAGGAAGGGAAATCAGTATTTGATTTTGCCTCATATACTATATTCAAGCTATGTAGCAGTTGACTCTATAAGAAAGAGTTTTACGAAACAATTCCAAACATCAGGAAATTATCACAGCAGTTGGAATAGCGAATGAAGGTAACTTATGAGCCTTGAAAATCAAATATAAAACAGTGATTTTTAGTACATAGGAGTAGTACGCCCTTTTTTATAGCAATTTCTTATTTACAAATAAGATATTTTTATAAACACCTTATTTTGCGTAGTCTCTAAGTAAAATCTACTGTGGTGAATAATTCAGGATAAACAGTCTGTAACGAAATATTTATACCTTTTCTTGTCATTTCCCCTGAAAATGCTCCTGCCGGAACATATTATTCTTTTCCGCTTATATTCCCTATCTATAAAACAACATTCACAAAATTCATCAACTTTTTAAGTAACAACTTTTACTCCCAATTCTCAAATAAATCAAACAAGCTAAGCCTTCCTGAATCTCTCAATATTTTCTCTTCTCCATTATCTGATATATATGTTATTCTACCATTAAATCCCGATCCGTCTAAGCCAACCAAAGAAAGAGCATATAAATAGTATTCACCATTTTTCGTTACTTTATGCATATAATTTACCAGTTTCTCCAAATTCTTTATCTCTTTGAACTCTTCCATCCCCTCTCCCTCAGATATAGTCTTGGGTGGAATAGGATTTTCAGCTCCATTCTCACCACTTATCCTTATATGCTTCATGTTGTCATTAAAATTATCTATATATTTCTGTGTATTTTCGTTTTCTATAATTTTGTAGTTATAAAGACTGCTTTTCTTCCCTGATATATAGTCATCAATATCCCGGCTGACTATGCCGGTAAAGTCTTCATTCTGATTCGTAATCACCCAACTTTTCCCTGCATTATCACTGCATTCCAAATCCGTTCCCAGTGTATCTGCCAAAGTTACTATAGTGGATATTTCATTATAATATTTAAGTGCCTTATTTCTTCTTCTCTCATTAAAATACTCTATGCCAACTATCGCTATAAACATTAAAGCTAATATACTTGTAATTACTAGGATTATCTTAAGTTTATTTTTCTCAACCACATTCATATATTCTCCTTAGCTAAAATATTTCCATAGTATTGTAATATTTAATCAAAACTGTTTTATCATGTCCTTAATATACACTAAAAATACTATCCCTTAAAATACTATGACTTAATTGTGTTATCAGCAAAATAAATATTCAAATATTACCTACTATTATCTTTAAACAACATAGCAAGATTTAAAGTGTCATTCTCATACATAACTTTCTCTGTTCCGTCGCCTAATATATATACTATCCTACCCAGTATGTCTGACCCATTCACTCCTATAACATCCAACACTTCTATAAAATACTCTCCATCAGCAGTTTTACTACTCATATAATCAATCAATGCACTTAAATCATTACACTCATGAAACTCTCCCAATCCCTCTCCCTCAGATATTGTCTTTTTAACTATACATCCATCTTTCATGTCGCTTCTCGAGATTCTGATATTTTTCATATTATTATTAAAATTACCTATATATTTCAAAATACTTTCAGATTCTATTATTCTGTATTCATACATATGATTATTTTGCTTGGTAATATAATCCATTATATCATCACTCACTCTTCTTGTTAAATTTCCTTTTCTACCTTTTAATATACCTTTATTACCATAATTGTCACTATACTCTAAGTCTGCATCTAATACATCAGCCAAAGTTATTATTGGTATGATTTGATTATAATATCTCAATGCATTTTCCTTTCTTTTACTATTTGTATGTTCTACATAAATAAATATAAATACTAAACATATTGATATCAATAATATAGCCACATTTATTTTTTTATGCATATAGCTCTCCATTTTTTGCCTCTGCTCAATGTTAACAGTTATTTTTACAATACACACCGCCAATAGTGTTGAAAAGCATTTTCTACACTACTGCAACTTTAAATTTTTTGACTATAAATAGTTATAGTCTATTATCTTTAAATAGTATTGGTAAGTTTAAAAAATCATCTTCGTATATAACTTTTTTCGTACCGTCATCAAATCATCACCTGAAGTCATTATAAATGCACTGTTATTATAATTTTCTATGATAATATCAATAATATCTCTGTAATCAGTTCCTTTATTTTGAAATGTTCTTATATGCTTTTTCCCATCCATAAGTATACTTTGTGTCATCAAGCCTGGAGTCATATATTGAACATCTCCGTTACTTTTTATATTACAGGAAGTAACAATTCTGCAAAACAGCACTATACTCTTGTCTTCATCAGTTTTAGTAATTATTTGTGTCAGCTTTCCTCCGGATGATAAGTATTCTTCTTTGTTCGCACCACTTATAGTACCTCCGATAATTGCCCTACCATGTTTATTAGGCAAAAGTTCTGAATAAAATTCCTGTATATCAATAAACTCAAAACCGACTGTTTCTAAAAGTTCCGCTCTCACCATACACCTCCATGTATTATTTTTTCTTGCATTAAGTAGCAAATCAACTTCTAAATATCTGCTAAAAGCTTTTAATATATTCAGAAATTATCTTTATATTTTCTTTTTCAATATCACTTAAATCATTCTCACTGAAATTTTCATTTTTCTCATACCATATTTTTCTTATAAAATAGTTAAATTCCGTACTAAACTTGGGGTATATCTTTCCATGTCTTGCATATATCTCTTCACGAGCCATACATGCCGCCAACTTAGAAAGTTTTTTCAGCTTTTCTAAATTTGATGATTCACTAATAAGTTCTGTATCACTTCCATGAAAAATCTCATCATTATCATCTGTACTTATATACATACTGATTCGATTACCTTTTGAGTCATAACTGTATTTTTCTATAAATTCCTCATACTCGAGTAGTGAATTATATTCAGGATCAAAAAATACCTTCATTTCATATCCCAAATCATAGTATGCCAAATCATTAAGCCATTGAGAAACTTTAGATATTCTCCATTTATTATCCTCACACAGTTCAAAATACACCTCACCCTCACTGATTTGGGGCATATTCTCAGCTAAGATTTCACTTTTTATAAATTGTATTTGCACACATATATTTTTTTCATCTCTATTCTTTAAATAAAACTTACCATTTGTATCAATTTTATAGTACATATAATTACTTAATCCACTTCTGGATTCTCCCGACTGTGTGTTCCTTCCCCTATAAAATCCTATATCATACATCTTACACAGATAGTGGTATGCCTCATCCTTAATATAATCTCTATGATATATATACAGTTTTTCATCATCCTCAGGATTTTCAAAATAATAATCATGATATCCATCCGACTCTCTATATGATATTTCAACACCAAGTTTTTCTCTAGAGTCCATAAAATCAGAAATTTCTTTAATAATCTCTATAACTCTTTCATCACTCATTTCAGAATTGTTATCTTTATTTTCAATGGCAACGGTTTTGACTTTAAATACAAAAAGTAATATAAAACTTATACAAAATACGCTTAATAATTTATATTTCATACTCTCTTCTCCTAAAATTCTTCCAAGTGTGCCTTTATAATCTCCAAATTATGTCTTTCAATATCACTTAAATCATTTTCACTGAATTCTTTATTTTCTTTATACCAGTCCAATCCGTTGAAATAATTATATTCTATGGAATATTTCGGATATATTTTCCCATGCCTTGCATAAATCTCTTCATAAACTAAATGTGTTGCAAGCTTAGAAAGAATTCTTAATATGTACATATTACCAAATTCTTCCAACGAACCGGAACCACTATTTATCAAAATTTCATCTTTTGGAAGATATCTCAAAACCTGCATAGGTATTTTATTTCCATTTTTATCATACCCATATTCCTTAATAAAAGCTTCGTAATCTTCTTTTATATTATTTTGAGTGTCAAAAAATTCGTCTATATATTCCTCCAATTCATAGAATACCAAATCATCATACCATTGAGAAATCCTAGATATTCTCCATTTATTGTCGTCACATAAAGTGAGAAATATCTGTCCCTTATCTGTATCCGGCATACCCTCTCCAAGACTACTGTCCTTATTGAAAATCGCCTCAATACATATCTCGTTGTCTTCTCTTGACAAAATATAAAAATCTCCTGTACTGTTTAACTTATATCTGATATAACCACTGTTAAGATTTTTTTTTGCTTTTCCCATTCTTTCTCTAAATCCGGTAATTTTATACATACCCGTCAAATATTCATAGGCAGAATCTTTTATATAATTTCTGTGATATATTTCCAAGGTGTTTTCATCTTCTTTGTTCTTAAAATAGGCAAAGTTCTCCCCGTTCAAACCTTCAACATCTTCACCGGTTTCTATACCGGTATCCATAAAAGCTGTGATTTCCTTTACAAGATTTATAGCCTCTTCATTAGAAAGCGTTTCCACACCATCATTGTAATCAATAAACCTTTCTCCCTTTGCATGTAAATTTGTCCTACATCCACAACTAAGACACAATATTAAAAGTATTATAAAAACTATATATAATTTTTTATATTTCACTTTCTCCTCCTCTCCATGATGAGCTATTTGGTATATCTCAATAATCAGCACCTCCATTGTTGCAAAATCCATCAAAATACATCCAATTCTCCTTTTTCTTTTCATTTTCTTTACTTGATTCTCAATAAAACCGGTGTTCTCAACTCTTTCATTAAGTGCAATATTTATAAAATTGTCTATCTTTCTATTCCATTCATCTTCTGCTGAATTAGAGTTATTACTGCAAACTCTATTTTCATCAATATCATATATTTTCCCATCTTCACCTTGTATTTTTTCAGACTTTGCCATATGACCATCTTCATATAACATTATACTCTTATCCTGAATTATTCACCACCATAGATTTTACTTAGAAACTATAAAAAATAAGAAACAATCTTTAGGCATTTTTTATTTCCGGAGCCATATATTTGATATCGGTATTGCTTATATTAAAATTTATTGATATTATAATTGTAGTCAGTTATCTTATATAAATCTTTTGAAACAATTAAAATATTTGGTTGAATATTCAGTTATTGGAGGTAATCGTGAATAATGAAAAGAAAGTCATTGACAGTGAAGTAAATCGGTTTGACAGGATTTTAAAAGAAAGGGATGTTTTTGCAATAGCTTTCGGTGCAATGATTGGCTGGGGCTGGGTAGTGTTGGTAGGTTCATGGGTAAACAGTGCAGGGTCTTTAGGAGCTATGATATCTTTTTTGATAGCCGCCTGTATGATTATATTTGAGGGATTGGTTTATGCGGAGCTTACAAGTGCAATGCCTTTTACAGGAGGAGAACAGCAATTCAGCATGAGAGCAATGGGCAAGACAGGATCGTTTATTTGCACTTGGGGAATTATATTAAGTTATATAGGTGTTGTAGCTTTTGAAGCCTGCGCCCTGCCTTCAGTATTGCAATATATATTTCCGCATATGATGAAGGGATATATGTATACTATAGCAGGCTTTGATGTGCATGCATCCTGGGTTGCCGTCGGTTCGGCCTCAGCACTTATAATTACCGTGTTAAATATCAGGGGTGTGGAAGCGGTTGCAAAGGTGCAAAATCTGTTGACATATATAATTGCACTTATAGGTGTTGCTTTGATTGCCCTATCTGTTGCAAAGGGAAATGTAAATAACATGAATCCCTTATTTGAAGACGGCTATAAAGGGATTTTAAGTGTTACGGTAATGACACCTTTTATGTTTTTGGGATTCGGTGTAATACCGCAGGCCGCAGAGGAGATCAATGTTCCGTTCAAAAAAGTCGGAAAGATAATGATTTTTTCTATTGCTATGGCGGCAGTTTGGTATATTGCGATAATTTTTGCCGTCTCACTTGCTATGAATGCCGATGAAATGCTTTCAGCAAAACTTGTGACAGCAGATGCTATGAGAAAACTTTGTAATAATCAAAAAGTTGCGGCGGATATTGTTATAATCGGAGGTGTTGCCGGTATACTCAGCAGTTGGAATTCTTTTTTTATAGGTGGAAGCAGAGCCATATTTGCCTTATCTCAAATCAATCTTATACCGGGAGTTTTTTCAAAGCTACATAAAAAATATAAAACACCTTATATTTCAATAATTTTTATAGGTGTACTTTCAATGACGGCTCCGTTCTTCGGACATCAAATGCTTACATGGCTTACAAATGTAGGAAGTTTCGGTGCTGTACTTGCATACTTTTTTGTTGCACTCTCTTTTATTCTTCTGCGGAAAAATGAACCTGATATGAAAAGACCTTACAAGGTCAGATTCCCAAAACTTGTAGGAACCATGGCGGTTATTTTGACCGGTGCTATGCTTATACTTTATTTGCCCGGATTACCGTCAGGATTTTCTAAAGAAGAACTTATAATCGCAGCATTATGGATACTGCTTGGTATTGTCTGCTATATAATCTCAAGCACAAAACATAGGTAAATAACATTGTAATAAGTAAAGCAAAGGGCATTACTATGCCCTTTGCTTTAAAATAATATAGAAGATATCAATTACATCAAACTTAAGAATAATTCTTTAATCTCTTCAAACTTCGGATCTCTCGGATTGCCCGGTCTGCAAGCATCATCCATAGCCGACTGTGACAAGAAGTCCACATCCTCAGGTTTTACAATTTCTTTCAAATCCTTCGGAATACCTACATCCTCTGAAAGCTTCTTTACAGCATCCACAGCAGCCTTTTTATACTCCGCTTCGCTCATTTTCTCTGTGCCTTCCACTCCCATAGCCTTAGCTACATCTCTGAGTTTCTCGCCGACCGCATCTGCATTATATTCCATAACTGTAGGAAGGATGATAGCATTTGCCACTCCATGAGGTGTATCATATAATGCACCCAGCCCATGTGCCATTGAATGAACTATACCAAGTCCACAGTTTGAAAATCCCATTCCTGTAAGATACTGACCTACAGCCATACCTTCTCTACCCTCGGCAGTGTTTTCTACCGCACCGCGAAGTGATTTTGCTATAAGCTCAATAGCCTTTAAGTTAAACATATCTGTAATTACATTAGCACCCTTTGTAGTATATCCCTCTATAGCATGTGTAAGTGCATCCATACCCGTTGATGCTGTAAGCCCTTTCGGCATACTTGACATCATATCAGGATCTACAAATGCCACTACAGGAATATCATGTGCATCTACACAGACAAATTTTCTTTTCTTCTCAACATCTGTAATAACATAGTTTATAGTTACCTCTGCCGCCGTACCTGCTGTGGTAGGTATTGCAAATATCGGAACGCTTGGATTCTTTGTAGGTGAAAGTCCCTCAAGACTTCTTACATCTTCAAACTCAGGATTTGCAATGATTATACCGACAGCCTTTGAGGTATCCATAGATGAGCCTCCGCCGATAGCTATTATATAGTCCGCTCCTGATTTTTTGAAAGCTTCCACTCCGGTTTGAACATTCTCAATAGTAGGATTTGCCTTGATATTGGAATACAATTCATACTCAAGTCCCTCTTTATCAAGTAAATCAGTAACCTTCTTTGTTACATTAAACTTAACAAGATCAGGATCCGAACAGATAAACGCCTTCTTAAATCCGCGAAGCTTTGCCTCTGCCGGAACATTTAAGATTGCGCCCTTTCCATGATAAGATG
Source organism: Lachnoanaerobaculum saburreum DSM 3986 (assembly GCF_000185385.1). Lineage (GTDB taxonomy): Bacteria > Bacillota > Clostridia > Lachnospirales > Lachnospiraceae > Lachnoanaerobaculum > Lachnoanaerobaculum saburreum. The sequence continues at coordinate 619,244 of NZ_GL622296.1, read as the reverse complement.
TCTCGTTTAATACAATTTTGTTAGCCATAATGAATCCCCCTAATTTTGTTATACAACGCCCTTTTGTAACATTATATTGCCATACAGCGCTTCTTCCGATGTGGCAATTATCAAATATGCTTTTCTTGCTTCCTCATAAAACTGAAATCTTTCAATTCCACCCATTATATCTTCTCTATTGTCATATTTTGACACTATCTTCTTAAACTCATCCCAAATAGGTGTTTCTACAGTATCTCCCGGTACCTTTTCCATTATTCTTACCGGATGTTCGTCATAAGTATCAAGCGGGAAAAGCTTCAAAATCGCATCAAGTATCTCACATACTCCATGACCGTCCATCCTTATGATATGGGCATTCTTCCCCACACTATGTGTGGGGAAATTGCCGTCCGCAATTACAAGCCTGTCAGAATGACCCATTTCACAAAGGTATTTCAAAAGTTCCGGTGAAATTATTTTAGGTATACCTTTCAGCATAAACGCCTCTATTCATAAAGACATGGAGCAATCTTAGGATCTTCCATGTTATCCTTGTTATACCATAATGCACCTGTATCAACATCTGATACACTCTCACCGTTTGCAGCCTTTACTGCAAGCTCTACCGCCTTATATCCGATTTGAACAGGATCCTGTGTTACACTGCCTGCAAATAAACCGTCTTTGATTGCTTGAAGCTGCTTCTTACCTGCATCAAATCCTACTGCAACAACTTTGCCGTCACCGATCTTATCAAGACCTTCATTAGCTGTAATGATTGCATTTGCTGCAAACTCGTTTGAACCGTAGATTGCAATAAGGTCTGACTTCTCTAAGATTGCCGATGCCACCGCTGCCGCATCCGCATCCTTTACTTCTGCCGGGATACCTACATCAATAACTACAGGAGCGCCGCTCTTTTCCGCCTTTAAGCTGTCATGTCCTTCTACAGAAACCTTATCTTCTCCGATATTCTTCTTCATCTCCTCAACAAATCCCTTTGTTCTCTCAACAATTGACTGTGAGTTTGACTCCTGTGCAACAACACCGATTCTTACTGTACCTGAAGCGCCGTCAATCTTATCTTTGATAAGCTTGTATGTCTCATCAGCTGCCAGTTTTCCCGCCTCTAAGTTGTTTGTAGATGCATTTGCCTTGATTGCTCCTGCCGGTGCATCAGGAACACCTGAATCAAAACCGATAATCGGAATGCCTGCATCCATTGCTGTCTGAATTGAACCTAAGCTTGCCTGTGTATCAAGTGCCGCAAAGCATATAGCTGCCGGTTTTTGTGCAATTGCCGCATCCAAGTACTCAATCTGCTGTGCAATTGCAGACTCATTGTCAGGTCCCTGGAAAGTTACTTCTGCACCTAATTCAGTACCTGCCTGCATTGCTCCCTTTTCTACAGCCTTCCAGAATTGATGCTGGAATCCCTTTGCAATAACATTGATCTTCTTTCCGCCTGCACTCGCCTCTGTCTTTGAAGCATCTGCCTTTGAACTGTCCGCTGCTGCCGCTGTGGTCTTATCAGCCTCACTTGAACCGCTGTTTGAGCCGCCTCCACATCCTGCAAGTGATATTGCCATCAAACCTGCTACTGCAACTGCCAAAAATCTCTTCTTCATAATTTCCTCCTTATTAACCCTTTCTTTTTCTATTTAAGATATCCATATACACAGCGAATACCAATATGATTCCTGTGATAAAGAGCTGATAGTGTGACTGTACTCCGATATATGGGAAACCGATCTTAAGTACTGTCATAATAAATACACCGATTATGGTTCCTACTATTGAACCTACACCGCCTGAAAGTGATGTACCGCCGATAACTACACCTGCGATAGCATCAAGCTCAAATCCGTTACCTGTATTCGGCTGTGCTGTTGAGAATACCGCTACATATGCAAGTCCTGCAAGTGCCGCAAACAGACCTGAGAACACATATGCCAAAGTCTCATATTTCTTTACATCAATACCTGAAAGTCTGGTAGCTTCTTTATTTGAGCCGATTGAAAGTATATATCTTCCAAGTCTTGTCTTATTAAGCACTATTGCCATTACTACAGCACATACCGCTAAAAGTATAAATCCTGTAGGAAAGTTCTTCGGCAGCACGCCACCGTCTTTTGTCACCATAAATATCTCTCTAAACCATGCACCTGCACTGTTTCCCTGTGGAAATGAGATTGTCTTTGTCTGTGACACTATTGAACCAAGTCCTCTTGATACCATCATAGTTCCGAGAGTGGCTATAAATGCCGGCAGTTCAAAATGTGATACCAAAATACCGTTTATAAGTCCGAAGATTCCACCTACCGCAAGCATTATCAAAATGACAATAAACATCGGTGTTCCCTTTTCCATAAAGGTTCCGCCTATAAGTGCGGAACATATAGCTACCGTACCTATTGACAGGTCAATTCCTCCTGTAGCGATAACAAAGGTAACTCCGATTGCCATAAATGCTACATAGTATGCCGACTTTGAAATATTGGTAAATGTTGTAGGTTGTAAGAACTTGTTTGTCAGTAATGAAAAAACTATACATATCAATACCAGTGCAGCAATAACTACCGCCTGCTGGTTTGAAAAAATCTTTTTTAAGTTCATTATTTTGCCCCCTGTCTATTTGTTGCACATGTCATGATTCCCTCCTGACTGGCCTCAGATATATCAAGGCATCCTGTTATTCTGCCCTCACACATTACAATGACCCTGTCACTCATTCTAAGCACTTCAGGTAACTCTGAAGAAATCATTATAATAGATTTGCCTTCTTTAACCAATCTTTCCATCAAATCATATATTTCACTCTTTGCACCTACATCAATACCTCTTGTAGGCTCATCAAATATAAGTATCTCAGAATCCTTTACAAGCCACTTTGCTATAACTACCTTCTGCTGATTACCGCCTGAAAGTTTCTTTATAATCTGCTTTACATTCGGTGTCTTGGTCTTCAATTCCTGAACATACTTTTCACTGACAGTTTTTTCCTTTCCTCCGTCTATAAACAGTCCTTTTGTAAACTTTTCCAGTGAAGAAAGTGTTGTATTTTCTTCTACCGACTTATCTACAAGCAGACCGAATCTCTTTCTGTCCTCTGACAGATATCCGATACCGGCATTCACGGCATCTTTAGTGGATTTTATACTGACTTCCCTGCCATGTATAAAAATTTTCCCCGAATCCATAGGATCCGCTCCGAATATAAGTCTTGCAACTTCAGTTCTTCCTGCACCCATCAGTCCTGAAAATCCGAGTATTTCACCTTTTCTAAGTTCAAAGGAAACATCCTTTACATGCTTTCCTCTGTTCAGATTTTCACATTTAAGAACAACTTCCGCATCGGCACCGACATCGGATTTGGTCTTCGGATCCATAAATACAGTTCTTCCGACCATCATCTTTATGATATCATCCTTGGTACATTCCTTAGTCACCAAAGTTCCTACATATTCTCCGTCTCTCATAACAATAACCTTGTCTGAGATAACATTGATTTCATCCATTCTATGTGAAATATATATTATTCCTGTGCCTTTAGCCTTAAGATCGTTTATAACTTTGAAAAGCTCCTCAATCTCAGAGTCTGTAAGAGCTGCTGTAGGCTCATCAAATACAATCACTTTTGCATTGGTTGAAATAGCTTTTGCAATCTCGACCATCTGCTGCTTTCCTACAGTCAGGTTTCCTATCTTTACATTAGGATTTATATCCACATTAAGCTTTTTAAACAGCTCCTTTGCATCTTCCGCCATCTTTGCATCATCTATAAAGAAACCTTTTTTTCTTTCCTTACCGATAAAAAGATTCTGTGCTACTGTCAAATCATTCATCATATTCAGCTCTTGATGAACTATTGCAATACCCGCCTCTTCAGATTCCGATACCGACTTATACTCCACCTCTTTTCCTTCAAAGGTGACCGTACCTTCATCTTTAGAGTATATACCTGTTAAAATCTTCATAAGAGTGGACTTTCCGGCACCGTTTTCACCCATCAGTGCCACCACCTCACTCTTATTAAGTTCAAGTTCGGCATTTTTCAGTGCTGCAACACCGGAGAAAGATTTTTTTATATTTTTCATTGTGAGTAATGCTGACATAAAATCTCCCTCCTATTTTTCTTTAACACTTACCCTCTGACCATATGTTTTAAATTTTTCCGCCATCAAAGTCATCTCTTCATGAGGCAATATTACAGGCTCTCCGATTGCCTTTGCTTTAGTATAAACCTCTGCACAGTACTCAACTTCTTCTATTATATTGAATGCGTTAAGCAGATCATTTGCACCTGCAAGTATTCCATGGTTTGCCAGTATAACGGCTTTTCTGTCTTTCATAGCTTCAAAAGCGTTCTTAGCTAATTCCGGGCTTCCGTATGTGGCATATTTAGCCACTCTTACATTCTCACCTGCCACTGCAATCATATAATGTGTTGCAGGCAAGTCTTCTCTTAAGCATGCCATAACTGTTGCATACATTGTATGTGCATGAATTACGGCATCAATATCATATCTATACTTATACGGCATTACATGCATTGCCCACTCTGATGACGGTACTCTGTTTCCTTCTATTATATTTCCGTCCACATCTATGATAACGATATCCTCAGGCTGTATCTCAAAGAAGTCTATTCCTGAAGGAGTGATTGCTACATGTCCGTTTTTTCTGTCAAATATACTTAAGTTACCGCCTGTACCCTTGGTAAGACCTGCTTCTACCAATTTCTTTCCGTACTCTATTAAAAGCAGTCTTTCCTTCTCCATCAACATAATCTTTCCCCTTTACTATAAAGAGGGCATGTACTGCCCTCCTGTATTTGATTTTTATTTATAAAGCGGACCATAGTAAGCACATGCTCTGTAGTCCTGTCCCTCTAAGTCGGCTGTTCCGAATCCGTTAAATGAATGAGGTCTGAATATTCTCTCTTCCTCTACATTGTGGAATGCTACAGGTATTCTAAGCATTGAAGCAAGTGTAAGAAGTCTGTCTCCTACATGTCCTTCTACCGTTGCACCATGGTTTGCACCCCATTTTGCCATAACATTGTATACTGAATCTGCCGCACCTACGCCGATCTTCGGAGCAAACCATGTTGTTGGCCAAGTCTTGCTTGTTCTCTCGTCAAGTATTCTATGTACATCTTCATCAAGTACACAGGTATGTCCTTCTATTACCTGAAGTGTAGGTCCTACACCCTCAACAATATTTACTCTGATCATTGTTACAGGCATCTCTGCCGATGTCTTAAAATGTGATGAGAAACCGCCGCCTCTAAAGTACTCATAATCGGCTCTGCACCAGTCTGTAGCTTCACAGCAAGCTTTGATATCCTCATCACTAAGATTCCACCACTCTTTCATAGTTCCGTTGCCGTTCTCATCCTTAGCGGCAGCACTTGCATCAAGACAGCTCGCACCTGAGTTGATAAGGTGGATAATACCGTTCTTAGCATATCCGCTAAGTTCCTTACCGCTTACTCTCTTTACAGCATCCGGTGACCAGTATGTTCTTACATCTGAGAAGATTGGAGCCTTTCCTGTAGAAAGCCATCCGAACATCATAGCAATACCGTTTAATGTATCATTCTCCGTTGCAAACGGAGTAGGCATCTTCTTACCGTTCCAGTTAAATCCTGAAGCCATAACAGCCTCTGTAAAGTCTGCATTTGGAAGCCAGTCTGTCCACATTCTCTGTCCCTGGAATCCGCCCGCGATACCGTTTCTTCCAAGTGATTCCTCATGCCAACCAAGCTTGGCAAGCTTCGGATTTCCTTCTAAGATATCTCTTACCACCATTGCATGCTTTACACAAAAAGCCCACTGCTCGTCATCCTTAATATATCTTGACCTCTTTATAATCTCAGGGAAGTCCTTACCTGCATTGATATCCATACCTTCTTTGCAGTATTCCTTTACCCATGCAAAAGCTCTTTCAAACTCTTCCGGATCATATATTCCAAGTGTGATTCTTCTAAGAACCTCTGTCATATCAACCCACTCGGTTCTCATTCCGAGATACTTCTGTAAAAAGTCTACATTTACCACACTTCCTGCAATACCCATGGATACCGCACCGATATTTACATAGGACTGATTTTTCATAATTCCGACTGAAACAGCACCTCTTGCAAAGTCTAAAATCTTCTTTGCAACATCAGGAGTAATACTTTCATCATCCTTATCCTGAACTTCCGTTCCATAGATTGAGAATGCCGGAAGTCCTCTCTGTGCATATGCCGCCATAACTGCCGCAAGATAAACCGCACCCGGTCTTTCTGTTCCGTTAAATCCCCATACAGCCTTTATTGTATTAGGGTTCAAATCCATTGTTTCTGTTCCATAGCACCAGCATGGTGTAACTGTAAGAGTTCCTATTACATTCTGATTTGCAAAAAACTCTTCACAGACGGCAGCTTCTGCACCGCCTCCTATAGTTGTAGGTGAAATAACCACTTCCACCTTTTCTCCGTCAGGATATCTGAGGTTATCTTCTATAAGCTTAGCCGCTCTTTTTGCCATGTTCATTGTCTGTTCTTCAAGGGACTCTCTAACGCCGCCCCATCTGCCGTCGATTGTAGGTCTGATTCCTATCTTTGGATGATTCATATTTCCCTCCTTATTTTGAATCTATTCTTTTTATCTCACATGATCCTAAGATCAATTCAATACCGTTTTTTAAGTCTTTCACTTCCTTCAAATGTAGTAATGAAAGAAGTATATTTCCAAGGGCTGAACTCTCATAAGGTCCCGCCTTTACCTCTACCCACATTTTATCTGCAATCATAGATGTAAGTACGCTTGACTTTGCACCGCCCCCGATGATATGAATTTTCTTAAAACTCTTATTTAAAATCTTTTCTATATCGGATTTCACTTCAATATACTTATCTACCATGCTCTCATATATAATTGCAAAGTAGTCAAAGTCATCTTGTGGAATCTTATCTCCGTTATTTTCAATAAATTTATCTATTTCAGTCTTTACATCAATACTTTCTCTTGCAAAAACTTCAGCATCCATATCTATAAGCGGAAGATTCTTATCCAAGCATTTTACATAATCGCTTATTTCATCAAATGAAATTTTTCTGTCAAGCTTTTTTTCAAGCTGTGATTTATATTTTTCAAGCAGATAAAGACCTGTGATATTTTTAAAGAACATAGGCTTTGAGTTAAACCCAAGTTCATTTGTCAGATTGTTCTCATATGCTTTATCATTTATGATACATTTATCCACTGCACTTCCTATCAATGACCATGTACCGCAACTTAAAAACATACTGTCCTCGTCAAGGAAACTGTCTGTCATTAAAAGTGCACTTGCAGTATCATGTGTACATACAGGTATCACATCAATATCAAGACTTCTTAGTGCCTCTATCTTTGAATCCCTTGTACTGCCGATCGCCTCTGTAGCTTTTACAATTTCAGGAACCAAACTCTTTTTAAGTTCAAGTTTTTCAAATATAGTATCTGAAACCTTTCTCTGTCCCATATCATAAAGCCCCGTTGTAGACCAGATAGTTTCTTCACCTATCTTCTTACCTGTAAGCATATAAAAGATTAAATCCGGCATCATAAGCATCTTATCCGCTTTTTCATATATATCAGGGTTCAGCTTTTTAAGTGTGAGAAGCTGAAATACTGTATTTATAGTCATTATCTGATTGCCGCTGTTTTTAAATATTTCAAGCTCGCTCATTTTTTCTTTGGCTGCTTCTCTCCCTATAGAATACTTCTCATCTCTATAGGAAAACGGAGTATCTATAAGTTCTCCGTTCTTATCAAGTACTCCAAAGTCAACCCCCCATGTATCAATACCTATACATGACACATCTTTGTTCTCAATAATTGTATCCGCTATCTTATTTAAAATCGTATCAAAGTCCCAATACAGTCTGCCGTTTTTATTTTTTATACTGTGAGACATTCTCATAACTTCCTCTGTTATAAGCTTTCCTCCCTCAATATATCCGACAATACCTCTGATGGAAGTTGCTCCCATATCAAAAGCCAATACTTTGTTCATACTTCACCAACTTTCAACAATAAATTGGTAATGCTTTAGAAATATTTCATCCGTTTATCAAAAAATTAAAGCTCAATAACTTTATTTTGGTTTCTATTTCATATCTCTAAAGCACTATCGAAAATATTTTTCAGTAAATACAATATATCATACTTAATAATAAAAATATATATATGGATATATTCTTGAATACTTTTTTTTATTTTATGATATAATGTTCATATGTGAACTTTTTTATTCAATACACTGCTTTGATCTGATTGCTATTGCTCTATTACTGCAATCAAATATCAAAAGACAAATTAAGAGGATTTTTATGGATTCAAATGTGAGAAAACAACAGATACTGGAAGTACTTAATAAGTGCAACGGTATATCCACAATAGACAGTATATGTAAACGTGTTTATGCTTCACGTTCCACTGTCAGAAGGGATTTGATTGCACTTGAAGAAGAAGGCACTGTAAAGAGATCTCATGGCTATGTCTCTGTCATTGTCAAGTCCGCCAATGAAAGCCCTATCGGCATGAGGAGAATAGAAAATCTTGATAAGAAGCAGCTTATTGCCGGTAAGACTGCCCCACTTTTAAAGGACGACATGGTCATATTTCTTGACTCGTCCTCAACAGTTTGCCAATTAGCCCCTATGTTAAAGCTAAGACAAAATATCACTGTCATTACTAACGGAATAAATATTGCAAATGAACTTTCAAATGCTCAGAATCTTAAATGTTTCCTATGCCCGGGAGTGTTGAAGCATAAGAGTCTGTCCGTTGTAGGGGAATTTGCTTCAAACTTTATCAAAAACTTCAATGCGGAGCTTGCCATAATGTCATGTAAGGCAATAAATACCAAAGGAGTTTTTGAGGGAGATGATTCACAGGGACTTGTAAAAAAGAGCATGATAGAAAATGCAAATAAAACAGTACTTCTATGTGACAACACAAAGGAAGAAGCTGTAGGTTTTTTTAAGCTGTCTGATTTTAATGATATTGATACACTTATTTCAAACGGGAAATTTTCAGAGGAACTGAATAATATATTGGCAAATAATATAAAGAGGATAATATAAGTTGTATAATAAAAAGTCTGAATCTATATCACAAGACTGCTTGTGTAAGATTCAGACCTTTATTTTTATCTGAAATAATTATTCCACTGTTCACTTCCAAGGTATAGGATATGGAGATAGCCTACAGCGGCACCTGCCGACTTATCTGTAATATTTGTGGATAACTTTGCAATTCCGCCCACATTTCGAATTTCGTAGCGTTTCATTCCGACATTGCTTTCATCCTGATCATCCGAGTCACTGACATATACGGCTCTTAACTTTCCGTTTAAATCATACTCGGCACCCCATAGGGTTACTATATGATTATTTTTTGAAAATACCTTATGAGATAAACCGACTAAACCGCCGTCTCCCAGTACTTCTTTAAGGATTTCACTTAAAGATTCATAGTTGCCTCCATAAGTGCGGTCTGTAAGTTTCTCCCCTTTAAATACATCATAGAAAAATCCACCGTTATTATCAGGAATGAGATCATCCCTTTCTATATTGGTGGCACCGCTAAGTTTAGGTGTATACCCGTTGATAAATAAATCCACCAAAAGATCGGTGTAAAAACCTCTCTCATTATAGCCGTACAAAACCTTATAAAGTTCAAATATTTTACTGTCTTCCTGACTTTCAAAAGAGGTCTTTAAATCTGAGAGTTGCCTGTTTGCACGGGTTATATCTCCGTTTTTCGCTATATAATTATCAACATTCTCAATATTTTGATCAAACCACCAGTGCAACATATTTGATGCTACCGCAGCAAAGCAAAGGTTCTTATCTATATCAATATTTCCTCCGCTTCTTGTTTTATTAACATCATACCATCCGTCTCCGCTTGAAAACGGTGCTTTATAGATTTCATAGGTGTCAGACCCGCCCTGTGTGATCTCCTTATGAAAATCTCCACCTTCTCCCATAACAGGAGCGTTTATACCCTTTGCCCATATTATGGTTCTTACTTCTCCATCTTCATCGGTATACTGTACAACATTGTTATTCTTCGGTGTAGTTAAAGTGTCCTTTATCCTCTCAGCCTTATCCTCGGCATTATCTTCATTTACGGTATTGTTCGGCTGCTCCTGTATGTTTTTCTGCTCTGTAGGATTTTTTGTATTATCTGGTGCAGAAGGCTTATTTTCCTCTGTAGACGGAGAGAGATTACTTTCGGTATTTGCACCCGGATTTTTTCTTTCTGTATTACTTTGCTCTGAATTATTGCCGGTGTTATTTTCGTTTGCAAAATTATTTGATTTTGCACTGTTTTGATTTTGAGTATTGTCTGTGTTACTTTGTTCTAAAGTATTGCCGGTATCATTTGATTCCGTACCGCTTAGGTTTGGTGTATTGCCTACATTACCTTGAGTGTTATTTGATTGGCTCTGCTCCAAGGTATTGCCGTTCTGATTTTGAGCATTATTTGAATTGTTTTGCTCTAAAATATTACTGTTACCGCCTTGGTTACTGCTTTGCTCCAAAATATTATTATTTATATTATTTTGTATTTTATTATCGGAATCTTTTGTAACCTTATTATAGTTCTCCTTTGTTGCGGATTTGCCTGTTTCATCAGCTATGTTACCGTCCCGATTCAAGGCTTTACTGCCTACATTATCTAATCTGTTTTGGCTGTTATTTGGCAGTACCTTACCGCTGTCAGAAGTTTTATTATCGGTCGTTCCTTCATTTTCAGTACGGATATTTTCATTCAAACTTCCTGCTATATTTGAACCTGAATTCTGTGCGGTATTTCCGCCCTGACTTTCTATCCTTCTATCTTTATTTATCTCTTGGATATTTCCTATATTTGAGTTTCCCCCCCTGCTTAAGTCGGCTCCTAAGTTTTCACTCCTGTTTGAGCTACCGCCGGAGCTTCTACCTCTGCTTGAACCACCGCCTGCGCTCCCGCCTCTGCTTGAACCGCTGCCGGAACTTCCACCTCTACTTGAGCCACCACCCGTGCTTCCTCCCCTGCTTGAACCACCGCTGGAGCCTCCTCCTCTACCGACACTGTTGCCTGCTCCACCATCTGATGCCTTTTTATCTGCATTTGTTATGTTCACGGAAGATGTACTTATTCCTTTTCCTTTTTCATAGTGCCATACCCCGTTTTCATCAATCCATCTGCCTGTAGGATCAATCTTATATCCGCCTGTCACTGTATTTGCATACATTCTGCCAAATGTATCTTTATTACTTCCTTCAAAGTAGTAGCAATATCCGTCAATCCACTGCCAACCTGATAAAAGTACACCTTCATTGCCGTTTTTACTGCTGTCTAAGAAGTACCAGTTATCAGATGCATCCTGAAGCCAGCCCGTTTTTAAACTTCCGTCTTCATTAAAAAAATACCAGTTATCATTTATCTTCTGCCATGCCTTTAATGTCTTATTTTCCTTATAATATTTCCAGTTATTATTCTCAAGTTTCCATCCTTCTGTGCCGGCATAAGCATTAAATGAAAACAATATTGACATTGTAATCCCTAAAAAAACAGGACTTCCGTTACACTTTTTCATTGTATTACCCTTTCATTATCAAAATGACGCAAAAAAACAGCCATTATCTCTATGACTGAATTTTTGCATACCGGTGCTATGATACTACATATTTTTGTAAATATCCACTATTATTTATATGATATTACATCCCAGATTTCTCTTGGTTCAAGTCCAAGTTTCCAGACGGCCACACCTGCAAGATCCGCCTCCCTAACTGCATCTATTTTTAACTTCATAGACTTCTCATCTTCCATCCATATATACTTTGTGGCATTGCCTACACTTATCTGACCTACATACTGACCGACTTTATCATCCCAGATTAAATTTACATTGTTTTCCTTGACCCAGTTTGATGCGGCAGACATTCCTACGGCACTTGAACTCACCTTGTCATTTTCCTTAGTCCACACTCTGGTATATACAGGCACTGCATTGATAAGCTTTTCTTTAGGCACTTCCTTCAGACTGTCTGTAATTGAATCTTTTACAAAATCTATAGATGCACTGCTGCCCTCATCTGAACCGCTGTAGTGTTCGTCATATCCCATATTTATAACATAGTCGACAACTTCAGCCAAAGCATCTCTTTCATAGTACATATTGTAAGAAGCCGGAGTCGGCACATCCACACTTAAAACCAACCTGTTATTTCTGCAAGAAGCTGAAAGCTCACGGATAAATTCTATAAAATGTGGAGCATTGTCCTGAGTCAATGACTCAAAGTCTATATTTATACCGTCAAACCCGTATTCCTTTGCATCACTCATAAGATTTGAAATCAGTTTTTTCCTGTTTGTTGAGGACGATAATATCTTAAGTGTACTTATCTTATCACTGAAATTATCAATCAGCGGCCACACCTTCAAACCGCTGCTATGTGCCGCATCCACATAGTCCTTGCTTGCTATAGAAGTATAATTTCCGTTATTGTCAGACAGCTTAAACCATGTAGGAGATATAACATTCATACCCTTAGTATTATCTACCACCTTTGACAGATTTTTATTTGCCGCTGTTGCTGTAACCTGATGCCATCCAAGCACCACCTTTTCATTCATTGAAATAGATGTATACTCCGGCTTATCAAAGCTGCTTACTCTGCTACCCTTAGTTATATTCTTTAGATGCTTTCTCTTTATATAGCCAAGCAATCCGGTTTCAGTAAGTACTCTGTCCCACTTACCCTTTTGCTCCACTACAGTCACCTTCTCGCCCTTTTCCAATTCAACATTTTCTATACTTGCAGAGAACATATCGGCATCCACTCTCAGTTCAGACTTTGATTTTATATTTGCTTCCTCAAATTCTCCGAAGTTATTGTTTATATATATCTTTTTAATATTACCATCAGCAAATATATCTGTCCAAATATCAGTATATGTCTTGACTGTCTCTATAGAAATATATGCTTTACCGTCTTTTTCAATCAGAAGAGGCTTACCGTTCTTATCTACATTATCAAAATTTGCATATACTATTTCTGTAGGTAGTGCATATGAAAGCAGTTTTTCATCATCACTGTAATAAAACTTGTCATTAAGTATCGACCTTGTCCAATTTAAAGGTATATATACCACTTCATCCTTATATACCGCCTTTGCCTTCTGCAATGAATAATTGTATATAAGTGCCACTTCATCATCCTTTACCTGATAAATCTGTGCTTCACTCACTTTCTCATTTGAACCGACAAGTTCTTCTACTTCTCTTGGCAAAAACATAATGCCAAGTATAATACATAGCACTATTGCAATACCTGCTAAAACCCTTTTTTTCACATTTCCTCCATATAATAATACAAATTAACAATACAAATTTAAAATCGCTTAGACGACTGTAGTATTATACAGTATAAATATGTATAAATATTTAATACTGTATCGTTTTTAAAATAATTACAAATATATCAAAAAAACTGTCAAAATATTTTATTATCCTGACAGTTTAACTTACATGGCTATTTTATTTTTTGATATGTTTTATCAATGTTCGGCTACCTAGTATAACCTTTCTGTGACACTTTCCAAATTTTTCTCATTGATAGATTTTTATACCTTCGATTTCTACATATATCAGGGCTTAGACGGTTTTTAATAAAATATAGAAAATATCTGTATGTACCTCTTTTCTGTTCACTATAGCAGTGTGTGCTGTGCAAACAAATAATATTCTTATTTTTATATGTATAAATCTTTTGGATATTTGATTGAATGATCATCTTAGAATATAACTTAAAATTTAAAATCAGATATTTTTGATATAACTTTCTTTATACAACTTTTTTGATACAACTTTTATATTGGGGACTTTAAATAGAAGATACTATTATTTATAAAAGCTGTTTACAATAACTCTCCTTTCTCCGTCTGTAATAATATTATAAATCTCATACCGCCCGGATGCAATACTAAACCGATGTTCGGTCGATTTATGGCAAGAATAATTGTGCAAAATAAAAGAGCCGGCAAAACCGACTCCATATTTACCGCCTTAACAAGCTCTTGCTTCATTTCCAAAGATAAATGAACTTTTCGGTTCAAGAGCCAACATAAGTAAATTTCCCAAAACACCTACTGCAAGTACTTCTCCTATTCCTACTGTAAGCATCATATACGGTATCAAATCTGTCATACCGTAAGCAAACTTAAGCACAAACGGAATAATGATTGCATTTGCAAGTATCGGCGGCACACATACAAGCCACTTTGAAACGCTTCTGAGTCTGTAGCTTATTATTGCACCTATAAGTGTCGCCAATGTTCCGAATATAATATCCGGAAGTGCCGCTCCGGCAAGTATATTTGCCAAAAGACAACCTATACTTACTCCCGGTACTGCCGCCACTGTAAAAAACGGCAATATACAAAGTGCCTCTGAAATTCTGAATTGAACGGCACCGAAGCTTATAGGGGCAAATGCAAGAGTAAGCACTACATATACCGCCGCTATGACTGCCCCCTGTGCCGTCATCTTTGTTGTAATATTCTTCATATCTTCTCCTTTAGTTTTGTTTTAGGTGAGGAAGGTCTCGAACTCACCGATTACGCTTGATACTTTAAGACATTAAGTAAAATAAATCAAGTCTTTTTTATAAACAGGCCTTATAAATCTCCACTATATCATTATTATCAAGTGCAACAAAAGCATCTTTTAAATATCCGTCCACATTTGCGTGGGCAGCCATAGCTTCAAAATACTTGTTGTCAATACCCAGCTCTCTAAGATTCATAGGTATACCTGTCTCCTTAAAATAGCACTCAAGTGCATCTATTCCTGCAAATGCCAATGCTCTGTCGTCATCACCCTCAAGCCCCATTACATTTCTTGCAAACTTTACAAATCTCTCTGTTGCAGTTATATCCTTATTGAGGATATGACGCATCCACCTGATTGTAAGTATTGCAAGACCTACACCATGTGTAATGTCATAGTATGCTGAAAGCTCATGTTCCATCGCATGACAAGGCCAACCTGTTTCCTTTTTACCGTACTCCGGAATTCCCGAACAGGCTATAGAAGCATCCGCCATCAAATTGGCTCTTGCGGAATAATTTGTAGGATCTTTAAGTGCAATCTTACAGTTTTTCATTACGGACTTAAGAACGGTTTCAGCTATACCGTCCGAGAGGTCGCTGTCCATAGTCCTTGAAAAGTAGCCTTCGAATATATGGCTCATTATATCCGCGCTGCCTGCAGCTGTCTGATAAGGTGATACCGTATAAGTATATGTAGGATCGCATATACTTACTGCAGGATATGTGTATACAGCACCAAGCTTCTCATTAGTATCCATATTTGTGATTACACCGCCTGCATCAAACTCCGAGCCTGTTGCACTGAGTGTAAGAATATCTACAAGAGGTAGAGCCTTTGCAAGATTCCAACTTGTCTTTACCATCTCCCATAAGTCATCGCCTTCATAGTAGCGTCCCACTGCAATAGCCTTTGCGCAGTCGATGGTACTTCCACCTCCTACAGCCAAAACCACATCAATATCATGCTCCTTACAAAGTCCTACGCCTCGCTCTACTGTGGTAATCCTCGGATTCGGCTCCACTCCGTCACATTCTGTGACATTGAAGTTGTTTTCTTTTAAAATCTTTATAACTTCATCATAAAGACCTATTTTCTTGATTGATCCGCCGCCGTACACCAGCAGTACATTTTTACCGAATCTCTCCAATGAGCTTGCCAATTTCTTTATCTGTCCCTCACCGAAATACAACTTGGTCGGGATATCATGTTTAAAATTCAGCATACACTACCTCTTTTCAAAATTTTATTATTCTTATTTTAGAACAATCTTCAACACATCTTCAACCCTTTTTACCGGGATAATCTCAAGTTCGTCCAAGACTTCCTTAGCCACTTCCTTCAGATCATCCTCATTTTCCTCCGGAATAAATACCTTCTTTATTCCGGCTCTGGCTGCCGCCATAAGCTTTTCAGGCAGCCCGCCGATAGGCATCACATTGCCACGCAGTGAAACTTCACCTGTCATAGCATACTCGGGAGATACGGGAATATTGTTTATAAGTGATGCAATTGCAGTAGTCATTGTGATACCTGCACTCGGTCCGTCCTTAGGTACGGCACCTGCAGGTACATGGATATGGATATCATTTTTTTCAAATATCTCTGATTTGTCAGGATACATAGACTTCACCAAGCTAAGTGCAATGTCCACACTTTCTTTCATGACATCACCTAATTGACCTGTGACTTTTACATTGCCCTTGCCCTTTGTAAACATAGTCTCTATAAATAGTATCTCACCGCCTACAGCGGTCCAAGCCAGACCTGTTACCACACCTGCCTGCTTTTTCTCTAAAATACTCTCATGCTTTATAGGTCTTTGGTCAAGGTAATCGCTCAGATCCTCAGGCTTTACATCAAGTATCTCTTTATTATTTCTTACAAGCTCTACGGCAGCATATCTGCAAAGTGAGCTTATCTGCTTTTTCAGTCCGCGCACACCGGCTTCCATAGTATAGCCGTTTATAAGTGCCTTTATTGTATCATCTTCTATAATCAGGTTCTCATCACTGATACCTGCCTTCTTCTTTGCCTTAGGTATCAGATGGTCCTTTGCAATAGAAAACTTCTCAAGTGCGGTATAACCTGTAAATCTGATAACCTCCATTCTGTCAAGCAGAGGTCCCGGTATAGTATCAAGTGAATTGGCGGTACATACAAACAATACATCCGAAAGATCGTAAGGTACATTCATATAGTGGTCGGTAAAGGTATTGTTTTGCTCAGGATCAAGCACCTCAAGTAATGCACTTGCAGGATCACCGTTATAGGATGATGCCAGCTTATCTATCTCATCAAGAACCATTACAGGATTTGATGTACCTGCCTTTTTCATACCGTCCATTATTCTTCCCGGCATAGCTCCTATATAAGTCCTTCTGTGTCCTCTTATATCCGCCTCATCTCTTATACCGCCCAAAGAAATACGCACATACTCTCTTCCAAGTGCTTCCGCAATACTTTTTCCTATACTGGTCTTACCTGTACCGGGAGCACCTACAAAAAGAAGTATTGAACCGCTTTGTTTTTTATTAAGTGACATTACAGCAAGCTGTTCAATTATTCTTTTCTTGACTTTCTTTAGACCATAATGTTCTCTGTCAAGAACTTCCATAGCCTTATCAAGTTCTATTTCCTTAGGCTCTTCCTTCTTCCACTGTAGCGAGGTAACAAAGTCAAGATAGTTATAGAGCAGTCCGTACTCATGACTGTCCTTGCCCTCCTGCTTCATACGGTTTAATACATTGTCGGCTTCCTTCCTTGCAATCTCGTTCATGCCTGAATTTTCTATCTTTTCTTCAAATTTTCTCACCTCCGAGATGTTTTCAGGATGCATATCATCCAAAGCTTTCTGTAAGAAATTTATCTGCTTTTTAATAGCATCTTCTCTATATGCTTTCTCATGGATCTCCTTTTGTGCCTGCTTTGCCTCTTCACTCACTTCATTGATTGCCATAAACTCTCTTGCATATTTTGCTATAAGCCCGGCTCTTGCCTTTGTAGAATCCTCGGCAAGTACGGCATACTTCTCCTCAGGTGTGATATTCATAAACGGAGAAAGTCCCACCATCAGCTCATTCATATTCTTCCATGCAAGCACATAGCCTCTTGCCATAAGTCCCCACTGGAACTTGGTTACATAGTTTAGGAGTTCATCTCTAAGTCCTATAATCATTGTATTGGCACTTTGAGGATCCAAATCATTTATCTCAGGTCTTTGCACTCCCACTACATTTTGATTTTTAAAATCTATATATTCAACATTTATCCTGCCGAAAGCTTCCAAATTGGCACCGCCCTCATCATCTATAGACAGCACCTGCCCTGCGATCGCTATAGGATAAATATCATCCATAGTGATATCTCTATCCTTCGGCTCTTTTAGGTAAAGAAATGTCACTTTTTCGCCAACAGATATCTTATCTACTCCTGCCTCCTGCAAATAGTCTTTTCTGAAATATATCTTTGAACCCGGTAAAACCACAGTATTATATGTCGGTATTAAAATCATATAACCTCCTTTGTTAGCACTTTTATTGATAGAGTGCTAAAAAACATTTATAAAAAAGAGGCTGTAACAATGGCTTGTCTACAACCTCCCCATTTATATTCTAAGAGTATATCACTGGCACTCGCATTCGTCAAGTGATAAATATATTTTGCAAAATATAAAAGTATACTTCTATTTATATTCTCTTATCGCATTTGCAAGACTGTCAAGTGCTTTCTTCAGGTAGCTTTTAGGACATGCTATATTAAATCTCTCAAAACCTTCGCCATCTGTACCGAACATGGCTCCCGAATCAATCCAAAGCTTTGCCTTGTTCACTATAAGATCTTCTCTTTGCTTTTCACTAAGTCCTAATTTTCCAAAATCCACCCATAAAAGATATGTTCCTTCCGGTTCTATCAGGCTAAGCTCCGGGATATTTTCTTTTAAGTAATCTCTGAAGAATATAAGATTATCTCTTATATAGGCTCTCACCTCATCAAGCCACTCTTTTCCCGACTCATATGCAGCCCTCGCCGCTACAAGTCCCATTGTATTTAGCTGTGAATATCCGGACTTTACTATTTCACTTCTGAAAGCATCACGAAGCTTTTTATTCTCTATAAAAATATTTGATACCTGAAGCCCTGCTATATTAAAGCTCTTGCTTGGAGCAGTTGCAATTACCGCATTATCCGCATAAGCTTCTCCAAGTGAGGCAAATACATGGTGCTTATTCGGTGAATATACAAAGTCTGCATGAATCTCATCACTGAAAACCGTCACCTTATGCTTTATGCAGATATCTCCGATTTTTTTCAGTTCCTCCTTACTCCATACCCTGCCTACCGGATTGTGTGGAGAACATAGTATAAAAAGTTTAACATTATTTTCCACTATTTTTTTCTCAAAGTCATCAAAATCCGTCTCATAGTGACCGTCTTTAAGCACCAATGGAGAATTGACAAGTTTTCTGTTGTTTGCAATTATCATCTCGCCGAACGGATAGTATACAGGTTGTTGTATAATAACCGCTTCTCCTTCTTTTGTATATGCCTTTATTGCCATAGCTATGGCATATACGACACCCGGAGTCTTTACAAGGCTTCCCTTCTTTACCTCCCAGTCAAAGTTGTCTTTAAACCAATTTTTTACTATATCAAAATAGTCGGCCTTTACCTCAGTATAACCGTATATTCCATGGTTTATCTGAGCCTGCAAGGCATCTGTAATAGGCTTTGCCACCTGAAAGTCCATATCTGCAACCCAAAGTGAAAGTTCATCACCATTTTTACCCCTCTCTTTTGCAAAGTCAAACTTCAGACTGCCTGTACCATGCCTGTCTATAATTTTATCAAAATCGTACATAAAACCTTTCTCTATTCCAATGCTCTCTCCAAATCTTTTATAAGATCATCTGCATTTTCTATTCCTACTGAAAGTCTAAGGAATTTGTCGGTGATTCCAAGTCTCTCTCTCACTTCCACAGGCACATCTGCATGAGTCTGTATCATCGGGAAAGTAATCAAAGACTCTACACCGCCCAGACTTTCCGCATACTTTATTATCTCTATTTTTTCAAATGCATTCAAAGCAGTTTTTGCGGTATCTGTGGTAAATGCTATCATTCCACCGAAACCTCTTGACTGAGACTTATTTATCTCATATCCCGGATGGTCCGGAAGTCCAACATAGTAGACATTTGTAATCTTTTTATGGTTCTTTAGAAAATTTGCAATCTTTAATGCATTCTCCTGTACCCTATCCATTCTTACCGCTAAAGTCTTCAGTCCTCTAAGCACCAAAAAACTGTCAAACGGTGAAAGACTTGGCCCTACAGTCTTATACATAAATCTGATTTTTTCTGAAAGTTCTGCATTTGCACTGCATACAAAGCCTGCAAGTGTGTCATTATGACCTGCAATATACTTTGTTCCGCTGTGAATGACTATATCTGCACCAAGTTTTATAGGGTTTTGAAAATACGGACTTAAAAATGTATTATCTACTATAAGTAGCAGGCCATGCTCCTTTGCAATCTTTGCCGTTTCTTTTATATCTGTAACAAGCATTGTAGGATTACTGGGTGTTTCAATAAAGATTGCTTTGGTATTTTTATTTATAGCGTTCAATACATTCTCTTTTTTAGTGGTATCTACATATGTAAATGTTCTGCCGCGCTCTGTTCCGAGAGTGTTGAACAGTCTTGTACTTCCGCCATATATATCTTCCTGTGATATGATATTGTCACCCGAATTAAAAAGTTCCAATACAAGCATGCAGGCAGCCATTCCTGTAGATGTTGCAACTGTATCATAAGCACCTTCAAGTGCCGATATACTCTCCTCAAGCTCCGTTCTTGTAGGGTTTGACTGGCGTGAATAGTCATATCCTGTACTTTCTCCCACTCCCGGATGTGAAAAGGTTGCCGTCTGAAAGATCGGCACTGTCATTGCTCCATATGCATGAGCAATTTTATCTTCATTTGGACTATGTACACATAATGTTTCAATATTCATAAATTCACCTGACTTTTCTAAAACTATCTGCTTATATTATTTTTGATAAATAAATCAAAACATATCAACTTATCAATAAGCAGTATTTTACAGGCTGTACATACCATGGTCAATAAGATGTTTTCTTGCTCTGGTTATAAATAAAAGCTATACCGCATACTTGTTTTTATAGGCAAGTATTGCAGCCACTGTCTTTGAATCCTTTAATTCTCCCTTGTAGATAAGTTCCAATAAATCATCAAGTTCCCACTCTTCAATATCTATGCTCTCATCCTCATCCAAGTCCTGTTCACCTTTTTTCAGATTTTTTGCTACAAAGATATCTATCTCCTCATCTCCAAATGCCACCATTGTATCAATTCTTATAAGAAACTCCAACTCATTCGGTGAATCCACACTGTAGCCTGTCTCTTCTCTAAGTTCTCTGAAAGCACATATCCTTCTCGGTTCATCCCCTGCATCCACCTTACCTGCCGGAAGCTCAAGTGTATATCTGTCAAGTGCGTTTCTGTACTGACGCACCAAAAGAATCTTACCGTTTTCAAGTATCGGCACTACAGCTGCCGCACCGTTGTGTTGTATATAGTCCCATACAGCCTTCTTGCCGTCTATTACTACATGGTCTTTATATACCTTTACGATAGTCCCTTCATATGCAAGCTCCCTGCTCTCTCTTTTTATCTCTCCCATTTTTGCTCCTTACCTGACTTTACAATACTTGCCACATTGTTTAGAAACTCAATTATACTATCAAGACCTTTATTTGAATATTCAAAATAATGGTCTTTTTTCTTGTCATCCTCTGTATGGTCAAAACTGAAGGGCTCAGGCCACACTGTCAGTTTCAGCTTTGCCTCGCCCCTCTTATCTTTCGGTGTAAAATTCACTTTTTCAAGCGGGTCTCTGCCAAGTCTGAATCTCAAACCGTCCAGACTTCCTGTAAAATATTGACCATAATCATAATATCCTATATTCAGCAAATCACCTTTTTTCAGCATATAAACATTTCTCTTAAATCTTTAACACTCTTTACAATATAATTCGCATCGGTAAACTCATCAAGTCCTCCATAGCCATATAGTACGCCGATACTCTTTAATCCCAAATTCTTTGCTCCCACAATATCATGGCTTTTATCACCTATCATTACAGCAGCATCTTTGTCCTCTATCTTATTTGACTTAAGCACATACTCTATTACAGCCGCCTTTGTAGCTCTCTTTGTGTTAAAGTCACCGTCCGATCCGCCTACAAATGTAAAATATTTATTCAGTTCAAAATGCTCTATAACCCTTCTTGCTTCAAACTCCGGCTTGGAGGTGGCTATATAAAGCTTATAATTAACCGATAATTCTTTTAACAACTCTTCTATTCCGTCATACAGTTCACATTCAAATATCCCTGTATTCTTATAATACTTATGAAATACGGAAAGTGCCTCCTCATACTGCTTCAGATCAAATCCGTAGAATGATGTATAGCTTTCAACCATCGGAGGTCCTACAAACTTTTTTAAATCCTCAAGCTTTTCATATATTCCGAAATGTTCCAAGGATTTTTGCACCCCTTTTGTAATACCCGGATCCGACCTTACTATAGTGCCGTCCAAATCAAATAAAATATGCTTTTGCCTCATTACTGCTCCTTAGTTACAGTTTGCTTAAGTTTCAAGCAGACCTTTTCTATTCTTGCATGATCCATCTTCTTTACTGTCAATACAATACTGTCGAGATTGATTATTTCACCCTCTGCCGGTATCCTTCCAAGTTTCTCCATTATAAGTCCGCCTATTGACTCATATTCATCAGAAGAAAGTTCCAGTCCTATTCTGTCATTGATATCGTCAAGGTTGGTTGAACCGTCTATCAGATATTCCAAATCCGATACCTTTGTTATGCCCTCATCCTCATCCGCATCAAACTCATCTCTTATCTCACCTACTATCTCCTCAAGCATATCCTCCAAAGTGATAAGCCCTGCGGTTATACCGTATTCATCAAGTACTATTACTATATTTGCACCTGTCTTTCTCATGTCCATCATAAGTGCGGAAGTTTTTTTGTACTCATAAGTATAAAGCGGTTCTCTTAAGAGTTCCTTCATAACAAAGTTTTCCTTGTCCTCTATAAGAAGGAAATCCTTTACATTAAGTATGCCGATGACATTATCCGGAGTCTCCTCATATACCGGTATCCTTGTATATCTTTCCTC
This sequence comes from Lachnoanaerobaculum saburreum DSM 3986, assembly GCF_000185385.1. Taxonomy (GTDB): domain Bacteria; phylum Bacillota; class Clostridia; order Lachnospirales; family Lachnospiraceae; genus Lachnoanaerobaculum; species Lachnoanaerobaculum saburreum. The sequence continues at coordinate 596,396 of NZ_GL622296.1, read as the reverse complement.
TCTGAATACCTGTAATATCTCCTCATAGCTTGACTTTTCATCCACCATTACCATATCCACTCTCGGCACCATGATATCACCTGCTACAGTATCACCGAAGTCCACCACATTTACAATCATCTTCTTTTCTTCGTTTTCAATGACTCCTTCTTCATGGCTGTACTCTACCATTGCCCTAAGCTCTTCTTCTGTAACCGCATTATTTTCATCACTGTTTTTAGTAAAGATGGATATAACCGCTCCCGCCACTTTATTTACTATGAAGATAACAGGAGTCATAACGGTAACTATAACAGAAATCACACCGATATATGCCAGTGCCATGTTTTCTGCATTTTTTGATGCCACATTCTTCGGAGTAATCTCACCGAACACCAGTATCAAAAATGTAAGTATACCTGTTGCAATGCCTACAAGGCTGCTGCCGAAAATCTTGAGTGTAAGTGTGGTAGACAGTGATGAGGCGGTCAGATTCACCACATTGTTTCCTATAAGAATAGCCGAGAGCATCTTATCTGTATTTGCAGTGATATCTAAGACCTTCTTAGCCCTTTTATCACCGTTTTCCGCCAAATTTCTTATCTTTAACTTGTTTGAAGTCATAAGTGCCGTTTCAGCTGATGAAAAAAAAGCTGAAGCAGACAACAGTATCACCAATATGACCAACTGTAATATGTCACTCGTTTCCAAAATTACTCCTATATTATTCCTCAGCGGATATATTATCTGCCGAGATTTCTTCTGTCTTTTTCTTTGTTCCAAAAGGCATCATCAAGCTTCCAAGCAGTATAAAAACATCACCCAGATTGAATATTACTTTATCAAGCCCTTTCATTTTGATACGAATATAGTCCACCACATATCCACGGGTAAATCTGTCAAATATATTGCTGAGCGAACCGGCAATGATAAGACAAAGTGATAACTTCTTTACCTTATTTCCTTTTTTAGGAAGTAAGAATGAAAGTATCCCGACCAGTATTGATGTAATAAATACCGGAAAATATTTCACCGCTTTTTGATTTTCTTTCAACTTACCGAAAGGAAATCCTTTATTATGAAATTTATCTATTTCTATCTTTTTTGCAAATGTTCTCGGCAAATCCTTATTATCAAAGGAACTTACCGCATACTTTAATATAAGGTCAAGACAGGTCAGTACCGGTATCAAAATAACAAACATATTCCCTCCTATACATTTCTAAATACTATATTGGGAGCCCCCTTATGTTCCAGATAATCTCTTGTAATTATAACTCTACCTATATTCTTATCCTTAGGTATCTCATACATGATATCAAGCATGAACTCTTCTATAATAGAACGAAGTGCTCTTGCTCCTGTATCTTTTTTCATTGCCTGCTCTGCAATATAGTCCGTTGCATCATCATCAAATACAAGTTCCACTTCATCAAGCTCCAGCAATCTTTTATACTGCTTTAATATTGCATTTTTCGGCTCGTTCAGTATCTTTTTGAATGCATCTTTGTCAAGCTTTGAAAGTGTGCATATCACAGGAAGTCTTCCTATAAACTCAGGAATCATACCGAACTTTCTGATATCCTCATTGGTCACCTTTGAGTACAGGTCGGTCTCATTATCATACTTGTCCTTAAGTTCTGAATTAAAACCTACACTTGTATTCTTTTGCAGTCTTTCTTTAATAATATCGTCAAGTGCCGGAAATGCGCCTCCGCAGATAAACAATATATTATCCGTATTTACGGTTTCCATCGGTGCAAGTACATTCTTTTGATTGGTACCTACAGGCACTTCAACCTTGCTGCCCTCCAAAAGCTTTAACAGTTCCTGTTGTACACTCTCACCGCTTACATCTCTGGTATTGGTATTTTTCTTTTTTGCAATCTTATCTATCTCGTCTATAAATACTATTCCGCACTCCGCTCTCTCCACATCATTTCCGGCAGAAAGTAAAAGCTTTGATATTACACTTTCTATATCATCTCCGATATATCCTGCCTCTGTAAGTGAGGTGGCATCAGCTATTGCAAGCGGTACATTCAGAAGTTTTGCAAGAGTCTTTACAAGATAAGTCTTTCCGCTTCCTGTAGGACCTATCATAAGTATATTTGACTTTTCAATCCTTGTACCTTCCTTGTCCTTATCAAGAAATATTCTTTTATAATGATTGTACACTGCAACCGAGATAACCTTCTTTGCCACATCCTGTCCTATCACATACTCATCAAGCATCTCTTTTATCTTATGCGGTGCAGGCACATCCTTCATTGTAAAGAGCGGCTCCGTTCTCTTTTTGTCTCTTTTCTTTACTCTGGCTCTTTCAGGTATCGGATTTACATTCATATTCGGAATATTTAAGCTGCTCAAATCAATATTTTTTATATCGTCTATATTTGTTATGCCTGAGAGCTTACTCATATCCATACTCTGCATGGAGTTGAAAGTTTTTTGTATACAGTCAGGACAGATATCTATTCCGCCCGGCATAGATATCATAGCACCTGTCTTTGACTCAGGTCTCCTGCACATATAACATATTTTTTCATAGTTACCGCTTTTATCATCTTTATCTTTTGTATTATATTCTATTTTATCTTCCATCTTTCCATTCCTAATGTTTTTAAACAGTTTTATGCTATTCTAGCACAAAAAGAAAAAATGTGCCACATAGGGACAATGGCACATTTTCAGTATATCTTTATTATCATTCTTCTATTAATAAGATTTTGCAATGAATGCATTTTACTCAAAGCACCTTACTTAAAAAGATCTTTAATCTTTCATTCTTCGGATTTGTAAAGAATTCTTTCGGTTCATTTTCTTCTACAAATTCTCCCGAATCCAAGAACACCACTCTGTTGGCTACTTCTCTTGCAAAACCCATCTCATGCGTGACCACCACCATGGTCATCTTCTGCTCTGCAAGGTCTTTCATAACGGAAAGCACTTCCCCAACCATCTCAGGGTCAAGTGCCGAGGTCGGCTCATCAAAAAGCATCACATCAGGCTTCATACATAATGCTCTTACTATTGCAACTCTTTGTTGCTGACCTCCTGAAAGCTTTGACGGGTACTCGTCCGCCCTGTCTGCAAGTCCTACCTTCTCAAGCAGGCTTATAGCATAGTCAATTGCAATATTCACATCCACACCTTGAAGTTTTATAGGTGCTATAGTAAGATTATCCAACACAGTCATATGTGGAAAAAGGTTAAACTGCTGAAACACCATTCCCATCTTCCTACGGTGCAAATCAATATTTACATCTTTTTTGCAGATATCCACACCTTCAAAAAGTATCTCTCCGCTGTCTGCCACCTCTAATTTATTCAAACATCTGAGAAAAGTCGACTTTCCGGAACCGGACGGTCCTATCAGGCAGACTACATCACCTTTATTGATATCAAGTGAGATGTTTTTCAAAACTTTTTTGCCATGAAATTCTTTACATAGATTTTTTACTTCTATAAGTTTATCACCTGCCACTTCCGGCCAATCTCCTTTCAAACATCTTTAATAAATGGCTAAAGAACATTACCATTATAAGATATAATAATGCTACAGCTAAAAACGGCATCATTGCAGAGTAGGTTCTGCTTCTTATAATATCCCCCGCCTTAGTCAAATCCTCAAGGGCTATATATCCCGCCACTGAAGTTTCCTTCATAAGCACAATAAACTCATTTCCAAGTGTCGGCAATACATTTTTGATAGCCTGAGGCATTATAATGTTTACCATTGTCTGTCGATAGTTGAATCCGAGACTTCTGCCTGCTTCCATCTGTCCCTTAGGTATAGAGTTGATTCCTGAACGGAATATCTCAGCCTGATATGCCCCCGAATTTATTCCGAAAGCCAAAACAGCCGCAATGCTCTTATCAATTTTTATAGAACTGAATATAACAAAGTATATTATAAGAAGCTGTACCACTACCGGAGTTCCTCTGATTACTGTAAGATATACATTACATAAGAAATTTAAAACTTTAAGTTTCTTTGTATTTTCATATACATCCCTTACTATCGCCACACTAAATCCAAGTACGAATCCTAAGATAACCGCAAAAAATGTAACCTTCAGTGTAACTGCAAGACCTCTTAACAGTGACATCCACCTGTCGTCTGTTATAAAGTTTAGAATAAATTGTGCTTTTAATTCTTCAAACATATTATTCGGCCTTAATATATTTTGCAATAATGCTGTCTATTGTTCCGTCAGACTTTAATTCTGAAAGTGCCTTATTTACACTGTCCAAAAGCTCTTTATTACCTTTTTTGATTGCTATAGCATAGTTCTCATCTGCAAAAGCCTCATCCAAAACTTTAAGTCCGCTTGTTTCTTCAACAAATTTCTTGGCAACTTCACTGTCTATAATAACCGCATCCACTTTTCCTTGACTTAGTGCCTGTACCGCATCCATTCCCTTATCATATCTCTCAGGTTTGACATCCTTTATATCGCTTGCCAGGATATCTCCTGTAGTGCCTGTCTGTACTCCGACAGTCTTTCCTTCAAGATCCTTGGAACCTTTTATAGGTGAATCATCTTTTACTATAATAAGTTGCTTTGATGTAGTATATGTATCGGAAAAATCTACACTTTGCTTTCTCTCATCTGTAGCTGAAATACCTGCAAGTCCGATATCCGCTTTACCTGAAGTTACCTCCAGGATTACAGAATCAAATGCTATATCCTCAATCTGTACTTCAAGACCAAGCTTCTTAGCTATGGCATCCGCTATATCCATATCGATACCTACAATCTTATCTCCGTCATGATATTCATATGGCGGGAACTCCGCATTTGTAGCTAATGTAAGTTTGCCTGCCTCTACCGTCTTAATTTTAGCGGTACCGTCTGATTTACTTTCAGCTTTACCGTCTGATGCGCTTTCACTTGCGGCATTTGATGTTTGTGTCTCACTTGCCTTTCCACATGCCGCCAAACTTGCCGCCATAAGTCCTACCAAAGCTATTGTTAATATTTTTTTCTTCATAATATCCTCCGTTAAAAATGTAATCCATAATCTCTTATTGCATAACTATACACCATTATTTATAATAATGCAAGCAGTAATTTTACATCAAAAAAGACTCCAAATTGTGTATCTTTATAATGTCGGTAAAGCCAATCATCATACTGTATACAAAATTAGAGTCTTTGTCCGAAGCCCTCATACCCGATAAATGCAATCTATTCTATCAGCTATACCGCTGCTGAAGTCAAATATCTTTCCATCTCATCTACGGCATGTATCTCGTCATCACCGTCTGCTGATATGTATACCTCTTTGCCATCACCAAACTTTAATGTCATCATGCCCATGATACTTTTTGCATTTACCTTCTTAGTACCACTTTCAACATAAATTCTGCTTTCAAACTGGCTGGCCACCTGTACTAGCATAGCTACCGGTTTGGTTTCAGTCTTTGCATCCATTGCAACCTTAACTGACTTCCTAACCATCTTCTCTCCTTACTTGTTCCCTTAGCGAGTCTGCAATACTTGAGAGTTTACGCAGCCTATGATTAACCCCGCTTTTAGTGAGCTGCGGCTCAATCATCTTGCCAAGTTCCACCAAAGAAGCGTCAGGGTTTCTCAGTCTGGCATCGGCTACCGCCTCAAGATTTGATGTCAATTTATCCAGTCCCATCATATCCTTAATAAGCTGTATATCCTCAAGTTGTGAAAGTGCTGCCGACACTGTCTTATTTATATTGGCAGTCTCACAGTTTACCTTTCGATTTACATCATTTCGCATACCTTTTAAAATTCGAATATTCTCGAACTTCATAAGCGATGTAGGTGCCTCCATCAGACCAAGTGCAAGTGATATCCTGTCACTCTCCTTTATATACACCACATAGGAATTCTTCCTGGCGGTAACCTTCGGGAAAAGCAATAAGTCTTCCATCAATTCCTTCATAAATAATGCATCTTCCAAAGTAGAACAAACTATCTCAAGGTGATATCCCTTCTCAGGATCCGTTATAGAACCTGCCGAAAGAAATGCGCCTCTGAAAAATACCTTTTTACAACAGGAATTTATCAGTACCGAATTGCTTCCAAGTGACAAACTGTCCACCAACTCTTGATTTTTCAGAAGTTTTACAGCCTTAAGCACCTCTTTAGTACCGGCATCATCTATAATACTTACCGAATACAGATGTTTATGCCTGACCAAAGTACTATTGCTTATCACTACATCTGTATTTATATTAAATGTTTTTTTAACTAATGTAAAGTACTTTCTGGCAAGTCCTGAATGTTCCGTGCATATCTTTAGAGACAATTCATCGGTTTTTGATAAAGAAATTGTACCGATAAAGTATACAATAGCCAAAATTTCTGCAAGTTTGCAATGTCTGACATTTGGAACGGCTCTTATAAGTTCATTTTTTACCTCACAAGAAAATGTCATCTTTCTCCTATCTGCCGGCAATCCGTGAAATATTCTTGCCCATATCCCTATGTTCCAATCTCACACCTATGCCTTCTATATTGTCAAGTCGTCTCTTCAGCGCAGCCGCAACAGCTACAGAACGATGCTGTCCTCCTGTACATCCGATACCTATTACCAAAGCACTCTTTCCTTCATCAATATATCTGGGTATCAAAAACTTTATCATATCATCAAGCTTATCAAGAAAAATCTCCGCATCACCGTTTGAAAAGACATAATCAGCCACACCATGTTCCTCTCCGGTCTTAAGCCTCAGATCAGGGTCATAAAACGGATTCGGCAAAAATCTTACATCAAATAAAAGATCCGGATCATCAGGTATGCCGTACATATACCCGAATGAAAGTACTGTCACAAAAAGATTGTTAAATGTCTTGCCGTCCACATAGATTTCCTTCAGTTCCTGCTTAAGTTCCTTAGTAAGGAATCTTCCTGTATCCAGTATTCTGTCCGCTCCGGCTCTTAAAAATGCCAGTCTTTGCCTTTCAAGGTGAATACCGTCTATCAATCTGCCGTCTGTCGCCAGCGGATGACTTCTTCTGGTCTCCTTATATCTTTTTATAAGTGTCTCATCATCCGCCTCAAGAAAAAGGATTTCCATATTTATCTTCTTATGTCTCAACTCATCAATAACTTTGTCCAAGCCGTCAAGTCCGCTCCTGATATCAATACCCAAAGCCGCACCCTTCATTCCTCTTTCCGAATCAACGGTCAACTCTACAAAGTTTGAAATAAGTTCTACAGGCAGGTTGTCCACACAATAATAACCGAAATCTTCAAACATCTTTAATGCAACAGTTTTTCCTGAACCGGACATTCCTGTTACAATGACTATCTTCATATCAAATCATCCTTACTTCACATTCTAATTTTACACCGAACTTTTCATATACTCTGTCTTTGACATACTGTATCAAGTCTTTTACATCCTTTGAGGTGGCATTATCATAATTTATTACAAAACCGCAGTGCTTACTTGAAACTGCGGCACCACCCAGCCTAAACCCTCTAAGCCCAGCATCATCTATAAGCTTTCCGGCAAAATATCCTTCAGGTCTTTTGAAGGTGGACCCTGCACTTGGATACTCCAGCGGCTGCTTTTCTTTTCTTCTATTGTTAAGGTCTATAACAGCAGCTTTTATTGTTTCTTTGTCTCCATATTTTAACTTCAGTCTGGCCGCCAAAACGATTTCTTTATTAGCCAAGATATTGCTCTTTCTGTAGCCAAGCTCAAGTTCACATTTCTTTTTCCACTTTATTGTTCCGTCAGGACATAAAACCTTTACCTCAGACAGCACCTGTGACATTTCACCGCCATAGGCACCCGCATTCATAACTATAGCACCGCCCAGAGTGCCGGGAATGCCGCAGGCAAACTCAAAACCGCTAAGCCCCGCTTCCATAGCATATACACTGACCTTCTCAAGCCTCAGTCCGGCTCCAGCCTCTATCACATCTTTTTTGTGCTTTATCGTATTGTTCAGACAAACAGTAGAGATAATCACGCCGTCATAGCCTCTATCATCTGCCAATATATTGCTGCCCTTTCCAAGGATATAATACTTCATATTTTCTTTTCTTATTATCTCCATACAAAGGCGTATCTCTTCTTCAGTGACAGGAGTCAAAAAAAACTCACATTCACCGCCTACACAAAAGGTTGTGTGATTCTTTAACAACTCCCTTTTTTTGCAATTCTCACCCAGGATAGTTTCAAAATCCATCATTATCTCCACCAGTCGTTATCAATCTTTTCCGGCAATATTTGCTTGAACTCTGTTATAAAGCTCCTGTGCCGCATTGTATCCCATCATTTTCTGTCTGTGATTTACGGCGGCGGTTTCTACAATGATTGCCAGATTTCTTCCCGGTCTGACAGGCAGAACATGGCATACTACCTTGTTTCCCAAGTATTCAATGTAGTTGTCCTCAAGTCCCAGTCTGTCATAGTCTTTATTTTGTACCCAGTCCTCAAGCTGTATAACCAGATCTATTGACTGAGTATCCTTTACACTCAGTACACCGAAGAGTGCTTTTACATCTATGATACCGATTCCTCTAAGCTCAATAAAATGCTTTGTGATATCGGGAGCGGTTCCGACAAGTGTCTGCTGTGACACCTTCCTTATCTCTACAACATCATCCGATACAAGTCTATGTCCTCTTTTTACAAGTTCAAGTGCCGCCTCACTTTTGCCGATACCGCTGTCTCCTGTAATAAGTACACCCTCACCATATACATCTACCAATACTCCATGTATTGATATAACCGGAGCCAACTTCACATTCAGCCATCTGATAAGTTCAGCTGTAAGATATGTGGTGGACTGCTCGGTTCCAAGACATGGTACACCGTAATGTAAACAATATGAGAGCATATCCTCATCAGGCTCTATACCTCTTGCATATAGTACACATGGCACCTTATATGACAATAATTTGTCATAAGTCTTTTTCTTTGTACTCTCATCAATTGTCTGAATATATGCATTCTCCACATTACCAAGTACCTGCACTCTCTCACTGTCAAAGTGATCAAAAAAACCTGCAAGCTGCAATGCCGGTCTGTTTATCTCCGGATGCTTTATTATTATAGACTCGGTGTCTATTCCCGGTGTAAAATCCTTCAGCTTTAACTCATTAATAAGTTCCTTAATTGATACATTTTCTCCCATTTTACCTCCGATCACTGCTCCCCCTGTCAAAATCTTATCCCAAAAGCTCCAACAGCTCTTCTCTTGAAATATTTGACAGTGACATTCCCTCTTCAAAGTTAAGTACTCTGTCCGCCAAATCCTTCTTTGACTCTTGAAGCTTGACTATTCTCTCTTCTATAGTGCCTTTTGCAATAAGTCTGTATACCGTTACCGTATTTTTTTGTCCGATTCTATGCGCTCTGTCCGTAGCCTGATTCTGTGCCGCAAAATTCCACCATGGATCATAATGAATCACTATATCCGCCCCGGTCAGATTAAGTCCTGTACCTCCCGCTTTAAGTGAGATAAGGAATACATTTGTATCATCATGGTTGAATTTATTTACCAGTGTAAGCCTTTTATCCTTAGGTGTAGAACCTGTAATCATAAAGCTTGTGATTTTTTCTTTTTCAAATCGCTTACTTATAATATCAAGCATTGAAGAAAACTGCGAAAACAGCAGTATCTTATGTCCCGCTTCTATACCGCTTTTCACCAAGTCTATACATGTATCAAGCTTGGCAGACTCACCGCTGTAATCATCAAAAATCAGATTCGGGTCACAACATATCTGCCTAAGCTTTGTAATCTCTGCCAGAACAATCATCTTTTTATTGTTATAGTCTTTGTCACCAAGCAGTATCTTCTTCAGATTGCTAAGTTCACCGTCATATGCCAACTGCTGTTTCCTGTCAAATCTTGACACTCTGACTTCTTCTATCTTGTCAGGCAAATCAAGTGCCACCTCCGACTTAAGTCGCCTTAGAACAAACGGAGCTATCATCTTAGATAAAAGCTTTGCACTGTCTTCATTTCCCGTCTTTACTATATCATTCTCATATCTGGTTCTAAAGGCGGTATAACTATATAAAAAGCCCGGCATAATATAGTCAAATATGCTCCACAGCTCACTCAGTCTGTTCTCAATAGGTGTTCCTGTCAGGGCAAATTTTACATCGGCCTGCACAGCCTTTACCGCCTTTGCCACACCTGTATTTTGATTCTTTATAAACTGTGCCTCATCTATTATTTGATGTGAAAATCTCATATCATGATAAAGACTTATATCTCTTCGTAGTGTATCATATGAGCTGATATATATATCCACATCTTCATTTTCTTCAAGGCTCTTTTGCCTTTCCTCCTTTGCGGCTGCCAGCACGGACACTTTAAGTATATTTTCATTATCAAACTTTGAGATTTCCTCACTCCAATTATATACCAAAGATGCCGGACATACTATAAGAGCTTTAGTCAACCTGCCGTTTTGTTTTGCATCTATCAAAAGTGATATGACCTGCAAGGTCTTTCCAAGTCCCATATCATCTGCCAATATTCCGCCAAAGCCAAGTTCTTCTACAGAACGAAGCCATTTAAATCCCTCTTTTTGATATCCTCTAAGGACATTTATAACCTCATCAGGCGGTATAAAATCTATGGACTTTATGCTGTCAAACTTACCAATAAGTTTTTCAAAGCTCTTATCTCTTTTTTCAATCAGCTCATTATGTTCCTTCATCATCTCATCAATGTAGATTGAACGATACAGCGGTACACTTAATGCCCCCGCCCTCAGATCTTTTGAAGAAATATTAAGAACATTCAGCATCTCATCAAAGTTTTCCATATATTCGGAATCCATATTTACAAAAGCACCGTTTTTCAGCCTGTAGTACTTTTTCTTCTTTCTGTAGCTTGACACAATATCTACAAGCTCTTCAGGACTCATATCATCTGAAAGCAACTCAAGTTGCAAAAGATTTGACTTTACCGACACACCGATACTTGTAGACGGCCTTTTATAAACTCTGACATTATTGAATCCGTCACTTCCAAGTACCTTGCCATATCTGTTCAAAACATCAATACCTGATACCTTAAGTTCATACAGCTCATCTTCAGTATTTGTTGACAGATAGTCACCGTTTGAATTATCAGGCATAAATTTTTTTAAAACATCTACCGCCTTGCTCTCCTGCTTCAGATCTCTAAGCAGTTCACCCTCTGTTCTCTCAAGCACTTTACCTGAAAGTACATCCACTTTTCCGCCACTGTAATTTGCCTCGATTTTTCCGATTGCATTGTCGCCTTCCATATCCAGATAGAATGTAATATCCGCTTCTTCAGGTATAAACTCTATTGCCTCAGGTGCTTCATCTTTTATAATCGCACTGTCTCTTATAATCGGCAACACCTTTGAATAAAATCTGCCTATATTTTTTCTTCCTATCTTAACATCATGATATCCGAAATCCTGAACTCTTAAGGCTTTAACCAGGTCAAGAATTTTATTGTCACATTTATCAAAATATGTATCACTTATACAATATACATTTCTGCCGGTTTGAATAAACAGAGGAAATTTTAATCTTAAATTTATTCCTCCAAACTGCCCGTCATTGTATATAGGAGTTATATTTATCCTTATCTTTTGACTGTGTTCTCTAAACTCAATCTCCGTAGTAATATTCTTTTTTGTAAGCGGTTCTTTTACAAGCTCTATTCTTTTGCCCACAAGTAAATCAAATATATCATCCACATTTGACGGATCCAACTGTATTCTTGAGACATTAAATCTTGTTCTGGCATAATCCAGCAGATTATAACTGATAGCCGTCTCTTTTTCAATCAAAGTTTCTATAAATTTTACATACTTCAGACTTTCCTCATCAAATACGGAATAAGACAGTCTGACACTGTCTTTCTTACCCAGCGGATAAATTTCATTTCCCTTTATGGCATTCACAAAGCTCACATAGTTTTTTATCATCAGAAGCTTTTTTTTGCCAATCCTGAACTGAATAAAAGCTCCGACAGTGTCATTCGGGCCTTCTGAAAGTATCAGTCTCGGAACCACATTTATGCTGCCCTCATCACTTGCCTCATTGTCGTAGTATGAAAGAAAAGAATCTCCAAAGTAGTTGGTCTCATCACCAAGTTCATGGCTGTCCAGATATGCATTCAATAAAAAAACCGTAGCTACTACATGTTCACAATTTCTCCTGTCATTGCCATAATACATGCTCATTCTGTTCTTGTTAAAGCACCTTGCACAATCACATGTTGCATCTGTAAGTTCATTTTTACTGAAATCTATCCTGACATTACAATCATCCGACCCTATATGTGCCTTTGCCCTACCGTATACTCCAGTATCCTGTTCAAAGTAGTAGCCGTAGTCCATATCATATTTTCTGGTGTTTTCCTCAACACTTTCCAGTTTTACCTGTCCCTTTTTTATCAGTTCCTTTGCTTTTTTTGCAATATCTGTAGTCATCGAAAGGCTATCTATAATATCCTCTCCGCTGAAGTATTTATAAACAGCCTTTTTTTCATCAGTACCAGAGGCGGATATTATATCCGCCTTTATTTTCTTTATACTCTCATTTTCTTTTTTCAGTTCACCTGCTTTTTTTAGCCCCTCAAACGGATTGAAGCTCATATTTACTCCTCACTCTTTAGTATTTCCACAGCTTTGCCAAGTTGATTGTCGGAGTCGCTGCCAATCACTGCACCGTCATTCAAATCCACATCCACATCAGGCTTTATACCGACCTTGTGCAAATCATAACCTGACGGCGGATAGTAATGCTGTGTGGTGATTTTTACTGCTGTGCCGTCACCAAGAGGAAGCACATTTTGAACGATGCCTTTTCCAAATGTTGTCTTTCCCACTACCTTACCCCATTTGAAATCTTTGAAAGTCGCTGTAAAAACTTCCGATGCCGATGCCGAATTTTCATTTACAAGTACCGCCATCGGAATCTTAAGTTCATCCGGATTTTTAGCATAATACTCTTCTTTATTGCCGTTTTTATCCTCCGTATATAAAACCAGACCTTCAGGCAATATATAATCCAACATATCCACAACCTGATCAAGCAGTCCTCCCGGATTACCGCGCAGGTCTACTATCAGTTTTTTCATTCCCTGTGATTTCAGTGACTCTATATTTGACTTAAACTGCTCCGATGTCAACGCATCAAACTGACTTACAGCCACATAGCCTATCCCGTCATTAAGCATCTTTGATGTTACGGTCTGTATCTCTATTGACCTTCTTGTAAGATTTAAGTCTATCTGTTTTCTGTCGTCACCTCTGATTACCGTCATGGTAAAACTTGAGCCTTCCACGCCTCTTATCTTTGTTTTTACCAATACATCCAGGTCTGTACCTGTTACTTCCTCACCGTCTATTTTATATATTATATCTCCGGCCAACAGTCCGCCTTCCTTTGCAGGGCTGTTATCAAATACATTTACTATTGTAATAATCTTTGATTTGGGATTTTGTGAAACTGTAGCACCTATACCTGAATACTTACCTTCAGTATCCTCATTGAGTGCTTTATACTCTTCCTTGGTATAATATACCGTATACGGATCGTCAAGCCCGTTCATCATTCCTGCATAGATACCGTCTTCCACCTTTGTCATATCCTCATCAAAGAGAAAATATTTATCTATAATACTTTGTAACAGTGATGTCTTTTCCTCTATCTTTCTATAATCCAGCTTACTTACATTAGTAGCCGCCAGTCCTGATGTAAAGCCCCCGTTATTCAGTGCAATAACAAATCCCACATAAACAAGTACAAACGAAACTATCATTCCGGCTATAAAACATACAATTCCGTTCAGCCTGCCCTTTCGCCGCTTTGCTCTTTCTTCTATCCTGTACCCTGCATCTGTAGCTGTTTTTCCGTCTTTTCGTTCTTTGATATATTCTTTTAAATCGTCATTTTCATGATTTTCAAACATATAAACCCTCCAAATCCATATTTCATTCTATGATACCATCTCTTACATAAAAAACAAAGAGGAGATATAAATCTCCCCATATTTATCTGAAACTTTATATTTTATTTTAGTAACCTACCCTATCCATATATGACATATATTTTACAACCATAAGGGCAATCTTGAATGTGATGGCATCCTCAAACATTCTAAGGTCAAGACCTGTACTCTTTTGTAACTTATCCAAACGATATACCAGCGTATTCCTGTGGATAAAAAGCTGTCTTGAAGTCTCAGACACATTCAAACTGTTTTCAAAGAACTTGTTGATAGTGGTAAGTGTTTCCTCATCCAAGTCCTCAGGATTCTTTCCGTCAAAGATCTCCTTAATGAACATATTGCAAAGCGGTATAGGCAACTGATATATAAGTCTTCCTATTCCAAGCCTTGAGTAAGCTACTATATTTTCCGATGTATAGAATATCTTGCCTACATCAAGCGCCATCTTAGCTTCTTTATAAGACTTTGAAACCTCTTTTATCTCATTGACTATAGTACCGTATGAGACGGTAACGTTTAAGATACCTATAGAGTTCAACTCATCTATAACGGACCTGGCCACCCTGTCAAGATCCTCATATGCCGAACCCTCCTTCATCTCTTTGACAAGGATGATGTCTCTCTCATCAACCGCCGTAACAAAGTCCTTGTTCCTTGATGAAAAAAGCGACTTCACAGCTTCAAGACTTGATACATCCCTCTCATTCTTAGTCTCAATGATATATACCACTCTTCTTACAGTTGTCTCAATATGCAACTTCTTTGCTCTATTGTAGATATCTACAAGTAGCAAGTTGTCAAGCAAAAGATTCTTGATGAAGTTATCCTTATCAAATCTCTCCTTGTATGCTACAAGAAGGTTCTCCACCTGAAATGAAGCCAACCTTCCTACCATGTATGTGTCATCTGTGGTACCTTCTACCAAAAGAATATACTCAAGCTGATGCTCATCAAAAATCTTAAAAAACTGGAACCCACCGATAGCCTGTGAGTCCGCCAATGAATTGGCAAATGTGTTTACCTGTAAACCATAGGTCTCCGCTTCTGAAAAGGTAGTTGCCAAGACCTTGCCTTCAATATCACAAACGCAAAGCTCAGTTCTTGTAATACTTTTCAGTCCGTCTATAGTATTTTGAAGAATCTGGTTTGAGATCATATATTTATCTCCTTTTCTCTATTACTTTACCCCACCATCTCATACAAAAAATATGATGAGACAGTCACTAATCACTCGTCACTTTTGACAAGGACTAATTTTACAATTCGATATTATCTAAATATCTGATAGTAGATATTAACAACTTTCATATAAATAATAATGCATTATCACGAGTAAATCAATAGCAAAAAAGGTTTTTTTACTTTTGTTTATGTAAAATTGCCTATACACCATTGAGTATAAGTTCAATCTGTTAAAAGATTACCATGATATTGACAGGAAAATTATATTTTGCTTGCTTATTGTAAATAATAACTAAAAACTTTAAAAGTTTATTTCACCTGTAAATACATACTCGGCTTTTCCCCTCATATATATTTCATCATTTTCCAAGCTGATATCAAGGTCTCCGCCAAGCAGATGTACTCTGACCGATGTATCACAGGCACCTTTTTTCATTGTGGCAAAGGCACTGGCACAGGCTCCTGTACCGCAGGCAAGAGTCTCTCCGGAGCCTCTCTCCCATACCCTCATGTAGATATTTTTTCTGTCCTTTATATAAATGAACTCCGAATTGACCTTCTGCGAAAATCTCTCATGCTTTTCATAGTATTCTCCCACTCTGTTAAGATCCATATTCTGTAGTTTCTCCAATGAATCTATATAATAGACTGCATGCGGATTGCCTATATCAACTCCTATAAACTCTTTCTCCTCACCGTTTATCAATATTTTCTCAGGAAATTCAGATGTAATAACGGCCTTTCCCATATTCACATTGATATATTCCGCCTTACCGTCCTTAGGTTCCACCTTGATATACTTAATACCTGCACCTGTTTCCATGGTGAAATTTTCAGATTTTACATAGCCATGATCATAAGCATATTTTGCTACGCATCTTGCACCGTTTCCGCACATAAGTCCCCTGCTGCCGTCCGCATTATACATATCCATCTTAACATCCGCTATATCTGAAGGGCAGATAAGTATAAGTCCGTCACTGCCAACTCCGAAATGTCTGTCACTTACCTTTATTGCAATCTCACTTGGATTTTTTATCTTTTCTTTAAAGCAGTCCACATATACATAGTCATTGCCTGCTCCCTGCATTTTTACAAACTTCATATAATTTTCTCCATCTATCTATTCCTTACCACCATATAACAGACAAATCTTTTTTGCCGTACTTATGATAGTGTCTCCGTTTTTCATACTGCTGCTTTGTAAATATTTATGTGCCTGCGGCTCAGTCATCTTCTTATACTTTATCAAAAGTTCTTTAGCTCTTTGTATTGTAAGAAAATTCTTACTGCCACGTTCTGTTTGCTTTTTCTTTCTCTTTCTCTCATAATAAAGCTTATCTGATATCTCACCGACCTTTTTTACAAGCTCTGTTACTTTAAAAGGCATCGGCAAAAAATTTATATTCTCACTCAACGGCTCATTTAATTTATTTGGAGAACAGATGAGCAAAAGTTCACAACTCTCATTGATATTTTCACTTAACTCCATATATTGCATATCACCGAGTCGGTAAGCACATATCACAATACCGTAATCAATATCATCACACAGATTTATAGCCTTGGCACCTGATGCAACTACTCCTACAATTGAATATCCGTTTTTTATCAAAATAGACCTTAAAACCTTGCTGTCACCGGGATTTGGAAATGCAATGATTATATCTGACATTATTGTCCTTTCTCCAATGATACCGCATAAACTCAGTATCTTTCCAAATACTTTTTTATTTCCCAATCTGTAATAGCGTTGTTAAACTCATCCCACTCATTCTCTTTTGCACTTAAATACTCTCTGAATATATGCGTACCGAGCTTTTCCTTCACAAAGTGTGAATTTTTGAACTCTTCAATAGCCTCTTTTAATGTACTTGGCAACTTCCTGATATTTGTAATCTCATTTGAATACATATTTTCATTGACAGCTTCTTCTAAAGCTAAATTTTTTTCTATTCCTTCAAGTATTGAATATACAAGCATTGCAATACAAAGATATGGATTGGTAGCGGAATCAGGGCTTCTAAGTTCAAGTCTTATCTGATTGTTTCTCTCGCCGGTTATTCTAAGCAGTGTGCTTCTGTTGGAATTGGAACTCCATGACACATATACCGGTGCATCAAAACCCGGCTTTAACCTTTTATATGAGTTCACAAGCGGATTGTTTATAAGTGAAACGGCACAGGCATGGTGCAGTATTCCGGCTATTGCCGCTCCCGCCTTTTTGCTTAATTTTTTGTCTTCTTCAAGCAAATTATTGCCGTCCTTATCCAAAATCAAAATTTTAAAGTGCATTCCGCTTCCGTTCTCATTACCAAAAGGCTTCGGCATAAATGATGCACTGAGTCCATGTCTTTTTGCCAATGTCTTGACCGCCATTCTGAAGGTCTGTATTGCATCCGCACAAGAAAGAGCATCCTGATTGGTAAAGTCTATTTCATGCTGTGCCTTGGCAATCTCATGGTGTGACGCTTTTATATTTATGCCCATATCTTCAAGATTCAACACTATATCTCTTCTGATATTCTCACTCATATCAAGCGGTCCTATATCAAAATAGCTGGCTTTTTCTTTTACTTTGAGGCTGATTTCTCCGCTGTCATCAGTATTCAGCAAGAAAAATTCACATTCAGCTTCTATAAATATATTAAGACCTGCATCCTTTGCCCTTTTGCATGCATCTAAAAGTACGGCTCTGGGGTCCGCACCGAATATACTTCCGTCGGCTCTGTATATATCACAGATAAATCTTGCCACCTTACCCTGTTGCGGTCTCCATGGAAAGATGCAAAAGGTAGAAAGATCCGGATGTAAATACAAGTCCGAATCCTCTATAGGCGCAAATCCCTTCACACTTGAACCGTCAAAAAGAATCTTATTTTCAAGTGCATCCTCAAGCTGACTTGCAGTTATCGCAATATTTTTCAAAGTTCCGAAAATATCTGTAAACTGCAATCTGATAAATTCTACATCTTCCTCTTCAACTATGGCAAAAATCTCTTCCTTCGTCATCGCTCACCTTTTTTCTAAAACTTATCAAGCACCCTTTTTAACCTTTCGAGTGCATCATCAACATTATCTTTTGAAATAATAAGTGGCGGAATAAATCTCAATACATTGCTTCCGGCATTGATAAGTACCAATTTCTCATCAATAATTGCCGATTTTATAATATCAGCCACAGGTCTGTCAAACTCCATTCCAAGAAGCAATCCCTTTCCTCTGACTTCCTTGATAAAAGGATATGACTTTGCCAGCTCTTCCAAGCTTTTTTTGAGATAGTCTCCCACCGTTTTTACATTTCCTGTTATATCATCTTCCGTAAAGATATCAAGTACCTTGGATGCCACCGCACACACCAAAGGATTTCCTCCGTATGTGGAGCCATGATCTCCGGGCTTTAAAACACCACTTGCCTTACCTGATGTCAAAAAGGCACCTATAGGTACTCCGTTACCAAGTGCCTTTGCCACAGTCATCACATCCGGCTTTATACCGTATTCCTGCCATGCAAAATACCTTCCGGTTCTTCCCATTCCACATTGAATCTCATCCAAAATCAGTATCAAATCATGTTCATCTGTAAGATTTTTGATACCTGTAAGGAACTCTTTTGCGGCAGGATGTATTCCGCCCTCACCCTGTACCGTCTCAAGTATTATAGCACAGGTTTTGTCACTAACAAGATTTTTTACAGATTCGATATCATTATATTTTGCAAATTTTATACCCGGAATCAGAGGATAAAAGTCCTCTCTGTAATGCTCATTTCCGGTTACTGAAAGTGCCCCCAAGCTTCTACCGTGAAAGCTTCCTTCCATCGCAATTATTTCAAATCTTTCACCGGTTTTTGTACCGTATTTTTTCGCAATCTTTATCGCACCCTCAATTGCCTCAGTACCTGAATTTGTAAAAAACACCTTCTCCATTTGGCTTATTTTAAGAAGCTTTTGCCCTGCATCTATCACAGGCTCATTATAAAAATAGTTTGATATATGCCAAAGCTTATCCGCTTGAGCTTTCAGTGCCTCATTCACTCCCTTATAGTTATACCCAAGCCCCTGTACGGCAATACCCGCAAAAAAATCCAGATATTCATTTCCGTCGGTATCAAAAAGCTTTATCCCGTCGCCATGATCAAATACCACCTGATACCTGTTATATGTCTTTAATAATAATTGTTCTGCACAATCCATTGACTCTTTCATCTTCATAACTTAATCTCCTACTATCATGGTACCGATACCCTTGTTTGTAAACATCTCAAGCAAAAGACAATGTGCCACCCTGCCGTCAGCTATTGTCACCCTGTTTACTCCGTTTCTTATTGCATCTACACAGTTTGAAAGCTTCGGCAACATACCGCCTCCCATCTGTCCGTTTTCTATAAGCTTTTCTATTTCACTTATACTTATCTTTTCTATCAAACTGCTCTTATCGTCAAAGTCTTTGTACACTCCCTCCACATCTGTAAGAAATGCCAGTTTCTCAGCTTTTAACGCCTTTGCAACGGCACATGCCGCATCATCGGCATTTACATTGTAACTTGTATACTCTTTATCAAAACCCACCGGGCATATTACAGGTAAAAAATCCCTTTCCAAAAGATCAAAGATAATATCGGGGTTTACCTCACTCACTTCTCCGACCAGACCGATATCCTCTCCTTCCACTTCCTTTTTATGGCAATGTAGCAGTAATCCGTCCTTTCCGCTGATACCTACAGCTTTCATTCCAAGTTCTCCGATCATCTGCACCAGCTCTTTATTCACTTTGTTTAACACCATTTCCACCACTTCCATAGTGGCAGCATCTGTAAACCTTAATCCGTTTACAAAATGAGGTTCAATATTCACTTTTTCAAGCCATTTTGAAATCTCCTTGCCTCCTCCATGTACTATAACAGGCTGCATACCTACAAGCTTTAAAAGCACAATATCCTGTATTACCTTTTTCTTTAAATTCTCATCAAGCATTGCCGAACCGCCATACTTTACAACCACTGTTTTTTTATTAAATGCCTGTATATACGGCAAAGCCTCAATAAGAGTCCCCGCCTTTTCAAGTAATTTATCCATAAAACACCTCTCTAGCTTCTGTAATCCGCATTTATCTTTATATAATCAAATGTCAAATCACAACCCCATGCCGTTGCATCAAAATCTCCCATATTTAAATCTACAACAGCTCTTACTTCCTTTGCAGATAAAATTTTTGTAGCCTCTTTCTCATCAAAGCCTACAGATACACCGTCCTTATATATCAAAATCCTTCCGTTTTCACTTTCAAAATACAGTTCCATATTATCGGGATCAAACTTTTCACCGCTGTAACCCAAAGCACAAAGTATTCTGCCCCAGTTGGCATCATGTCCGAATATTGCAGCCTTTGTAAGTGATGAGGTGACTACAGACTTTGCCAAAGTTCTTGCAGCCTCCTTAGTCTTTGCACCCTTCACCACCACTTCAAAAAGTGCGGTGGCTCCCTCACCGTCTCCTGCAATCATCTTTGAAAGAGCGGTTGTGACAAAATTTAAATTGTGCTTAAATGTCTTATACTCCTCACTGTTTTCATTAACTATCTTTTCATTATCCGCAAGTCCGTTTGCAAGTATTATAAGAGAGTCGTTTGTAGATGTATCTCCGTCCACACTTACCATATTGAAGGTATCGACAACATCTTCTTTTAGAGCCTTTAATAAAAGTTCCTTTGAAATATTCACATCGGTTGTGATAAATCCTAGCATTGTACACATATTCAGATGTACCATTCCCGAACCCTTACACATAGCACCCATCTTTACAGGCTTTCCGGATATTTCAAACTCTATCGCAACTTCCTTTGATACGGTATCAGTAGTCATTATAGCTTTTGCAGCCTCATTTGCAGCCCTTTCGCTCTGTTCTAAAGAATTGGAAAGTGATTCTATACCGGCACAGATTCTGTCTATAGGAAGCTGCATGCCTATAACACCTGTGGATGCCAAAAGTATTGAATTCTCTCCCACTCCAAGCTTGTCGGCCGCTTTCTTTGCACTCATCTTACAGTATTCCATGCCCTCATCCTTGGTACAGGCATTTGCAATACCTGAATTTATAACTATTGCATTTACATAAGTTTCACTGTCTGTTATTTTTCTGTCCCAAAGCACAGGTGCCGCCTTTACAAGATTTGTAGTATAGGTTCCTGCGGATATGGCAGGAACTTTTGAAAAAATCATAGCCATATCAGTTCTGTTTTTATATTTTATATTCGCCTCTGTTGCACTTGCAAAAAATCCCTTCGCTGCACATATTCCGCCTTTTATTATCTTCATACTTTCTCCTTATATTGCTTTTATGATTAACTGTAGCATCTACTCAAAGCTTTAATCCCTGTATAGCCGATTATGCTACTATACTTGAAATATTTTCCTCATTCAGTACAAGCTCATAGCTGTTTATCTCTTTATTTTGCTTCCAGTTTTGACTCTTCCAAAAAATATTCCCTGCAAGATTTTTCTTAAACGCTATAAGAGTTATCTTGCTTATTCCTTCGGCATTTACTCTATCTATGGCTTCCTTTACAATCTTTGCCGCTATATTCTCACCTCTAAACTTTGAATCCACACATACATGATAAAATGTCGCCTGCCTGCCGTCATGACCTGAAAGTATGGTTCCTACTATATGATTATCCTTTATTGCCACAACGCTAAGCCCCACATTTCTGTCAAGAAATCTTTTTATATGTTCAAAATCATCATCAACCGCCCTGATTCTAAAACCCTTTATACTTTGCCAAAGCGACATTACCTCGGTGTAGTCCTCGATTTTCATTGTCCTTATTTCTATATCTTTTTTCATCATATTGACATCGGTAAACTTTTTAATCCGCATTCTTCATCTATCCCAAACATTAAATTCATATTCTGTACGGCCTGACCTGCCGCTCCTTTTATAAGGTTATCAATGGCACCTGTCACCACTATCCTGTTTGTCCTCTTATCTATTACATAACCTATATCTACAAAATTGCTACCCTTTACAAATCTCGTTTCCGCATTTTCATTTTTTCTAAGAAGTCTTATAAACTTCTCATTTGCATACTCACTCTCATAAGCATTTTTTATATCTTCTTCGCCAATTCCGGGCTTCAGTGCGGCATATGCCGTTACCAAGATTCCTCTCATCATAGGAACCAGATGGGGTGTAAAACTTATCACAATATCCTCTCCCGCCACCTTCGAAAGCTGTTCTTCTATTTCAGGAGTATGTCTGTGACTTCCGATTCCGTATGCCTTTATATTTTCATTCACTTCACAAAAAAGATTATCAACCTTGGCACTTCTTCCCGCACCTGAAGTTCCCGACTTTGCATCTATTATGATACTCTTTTCATCTATCAGTTTATGCTTTAACAGCGGATATAATGAAAGTATCGAGCAGGTAGGATAACAACCGGGATTTGCAATCAGTCTTGCTTTCTTTATCTCTTTACGATAAAGCTCAGGCAGACCGTATACCGCCCCTTCTATAAGCCCCTTAGCCTTATGCTCAAGCTTATACCACTTTTCATATACATCCACATCCTTTATCCTGAAGTCTGCCGAAAGGTCTATTACCTTAGCATTTGCAAGCACTTCATCATTTATATTTTCAGCAAGGAAACCTTGAGGTGTAGCCGTAAATATAATGTCGGCTTTCTTTGACAATTCCGACACATTGTCGTTTACACAAATATCGTCTGCATATTTATACATACTTCTAAATATACGTGAGTAACTCTCTCCCGCAAAGCTCTTTGAACCGAATCCCACTATTTTCACATCATCTCTTTGTAACAACAGTCTTACAAGCTCGGCTCCTGCATACCCTGTAGCTCCCACAATACCCGCCTTTATCATAAAAACACCTCATTTCCTTTCCTACTTTGTTATAATCACTTTTATAGTTTTATAATTATACACTTTTTATGAATAAAATCAAGGTTCTGTGCATAAAAATTTTGAGCAAATAAAAAGCCCGGCAGCGTAATGTGGGTGCTGCCATGCTTCATGTAATCAAATATTTACAGTTGATTACAACTGTGTTATGCTAAAAACATAAGAATATTTTATATTCGGAGGTAT
>NZ_GL622296.1:568088-571919 GCF_000185385.1 Lachnoanaerobaculum saburreum DSM 3986 | reverse complement strand
GCAAGTACAAAATATGGCAAGTACAAATATGGCAAGTACACTTATACAATTTAGAACGGAAGACACTGAAAAAATTAAATCTATCCAAATTCTTGATAAACTTGGGCTTACGCTTCCTGCATACCTTAAAATGTGTATGTCAAGACTCAATCAGGAACAGGGTATTCCATTTAGTATGAAACTTAATGAAGCTGATACACCCGGAATCAGAGCTTTAGAAAAAGCCAGCAAGATTGCAAAGGAATATAATATTTTAGATATGTCGCCTGATGAGATAAATGCAGAAATAGCAGATGTAAGAAAATAATTATGAAATATTTTGTGGTTATTGATACTAATGTTCTTGTCTCTGCAGTACTAAAAAATAATTCTATTCCCGGAACTATTATTGAACTCGCCTTCAACGGTAAAATTATACCTGTATTAAATAAAGAAATCGAATCAGAATATAGAAATGTTTTATTACGTCCAAAATTTCATTTGACTACTGATATAGTGAATGATATCGTAAACGAATTCAAGCAAAAAGGGCTATAATAATCTCCTGCAACAACCTACAAAACCGTTTTGCATTACCTACATTTTTATTTTACAATTTTCTGCAAAAAAGGACACCTTTTACAGTGTCCAAATTGTTTTTAATTTATCAATTTTACTGATTTGTAAAAACCGTTTGTAAATTATCAAGTTCCAAAGCGGCCGGTGCCTCTCTGAAATTTTGATATGCGAATATTCCAAATCCTGAAACCTCTCCGGTTTCTCTTGCCGCCTTTACCTGTCTTAATAAGATATCATTATACCTCAGCCATTCTGAAACTGCATTGCCGTCCTTTATATCCTTTCCGGCTCTATAAAGTCCGAGACCTATATACAGTTTTACATTACTGCTACTCTTTCTCTTTAAATCAACCCAACTGTTTAAACAATTTATATATGAATGAGGTGCCAATATACCCAGTCTTGTTTTTGCTTCAAAACCATGGTAGAGCTGCGGCATTATATAGTCTATATATTCATTTGAAGCCATCCATGTATCAATATCTACGAAATATGATTTATCACTTCTAAGATTTGATAAAAGCGCTACAGGACTGATACCGAAAACCGCCTGAGGACGAGCATCATGTACTGCCTTGTATACATCTTTTACAAGCATTGACACATTTTCTCTTCTCCACTGTGTAATACCTAAACTGCTTCCTGAAGCATCATACTCCGCCTTATCAAATCTTTTTGCCGGATCATTGTCATTTAATGAAGGGTAAAAATAATCATCAAACTGTACACCGTCTACAGCATAGTTTTTACATATTTCACTGATTGAATTCACAAGATAATTTCTAACCTCTGCACTTGACGGATTCAGATAATAATTGCCTTCATGTAATAATACATTTCTCTGTTTTGAAGGATCTGCCATCCACTGTTTTACAATTGAACCGTCAGGTATATCCCTCATCATAGAATTGGTAACTCTATAAGGGTTAACCCAAGCATGAAATGAAAGTCCCTGCTTGTGAGCACTTTCAATCATATACTCCAAAGGATCAAAATCCGGAGCCGAATCTTTTGTAACCATAAACTTTGATAACGGGAAAGATTTTAATTTCTGCCCGTAGCTGTCCGAGTGGCTGTGTACATGACAAAATATAGCATTCATTCCGCGATTTTTTATATCAGCCATCACCTGATCTGCTCTCTTCTTAAATGCTTCAGCATCTGAAGGCATCTCACTCCAGTCAATATATGAAAACCACACTCCTCTAAGTTCTTTTTGCTCCACTACTGTACTTTTAACCGTATCGTTTCTCCTTACAGGTGTAACCGCCGCATAAACTTGCAAAGAAGCTAAAGTATTCATTATCAATAATACAGCTATAAGTTTACCGATAAATTCCCCAAACCATGTTTTCTTCATCTTTCTCTCGCTCTCTATCTCCTTTTTTTCAATATGATAAAATTACTTACTATCATACTATAGCCAAGATAAAAAACCAATATCAACTTCCTTAAAGACTTATTACAAATACTTTTATCTAAGCTTCGCTTCTATAAAGGAATTATTACTTAGGATCCCTGTTCTTATCACCTACAATCCAGTAATCACAGATTTTTCCACCTGATGCCAATGTGCTTTCTCTATGAAGCACACCTTTTCCCTTCTCAAACATAAGATAGTCAATATCACAACACATAGGCAACAGATCCAAATAACCGTTATCTCTTGCAAATTTTTCAAGGGGACATCTTGTGAAGTGATAATAAAAACCGTCTCTATGAAGGTCTTCGTCAAAGTTAAAATCCCATGTTTTATCCTTATACTCGGGATGTTTATCCGCCCACTTCTCCATTCTATGCATCCTATCAGAAAACTTTTTCATATCTTCGGGATTATTTAAATCAAAACCACCTCTAAGTTTACCGATCAACTTGTTGTTAAAAAACTCAACAATTACTTCTTTAAAATCGTCCACACAAAAATTCCCTGCCCTGCACACAGCCATAAATACATATGCTGAATAAATGTTGCCTGACATTGGATTGTTTGATCCGATATCTTCAGTTTTCTCAAGCATCCGCTTATATAAAACTCGTGCCTTTTTTATGCTTTCTTCAGTTTTATTCTTACCGAATTTTCTTATCATCGGTTTTTTCAAGAGGAAGCTTATTAAACTAAAATATATTCCTTTGTATTTCATCATAACCTCCGTGAACTGTCTTCTTACAAATTGATTTTTTAATCATCACATCACTGCCTAAAACTTAACACATATGAGTTGGTGTTTTCTAACCTATTCTATTTTATCACTTTAATGAGGACTTTTCTATGTTTTAGAGTATTAAAAAGGACACTTTTTACAGTGTCCTCATTATTTTTAAATATTACTATTTTACATCTTTTCATTTAAATATTTTTGAAACGTACTTACACTTAGATTTGCTCTTTTTGCAGCATCTTCTACTGATATTATTCCATCTTTTACAAGCATAAGTAATGTATTTATAACACCTTCTTTTCTACCCTCTTTTATCCACTTACTTTTAGATTTTTCCAATACTTCCTGATCAATGTCCTCTTTAAATATGTCATATAATTCCTTCATTGCATGTCATCTTATTACCCTCCTTAACA
This sequence comes from Lachnoanaerobaculum saburreum DSM 3986, assembly GCF_000185385.1. Lineage (GTDB taxonomy): Bacteria > Bacillota > Clostridia > Lachnospirales > Lachnospiraceae > Lachnoanaerobaculum > Lachnoanaerobaculum saburreum. The sequence continues at coordinate 568,786 of NZ_GL622296.1, read as the reverse complement.
TACTTAAAATCACAGTTTTCGCATCATTCATCCCCTATTAAGTCATGTTCTTTTAACACACTTTTTCCTGTGCGAATGTTGGCAACTCTTCTCTCCAATTCATCCATATTCTCTTTACTATAAAAAGGATCCGCCGACACTTCAAACGGTATTCGTCTCTCTGTCTTTACCCTTGCATCATCAATTCTTAAACTATTTTGTGCCATTATTATCTTTATTCCTTTAACTATAAAGTATTTTATTTACACTTATTTGTAAAAGCAGTCCATAAGTTATCAAGTTCCAAAGCTTTCGATACTTAATGATAAAATCATTTATTATCATTAATATAGCTAAGATAAAACTCAATATCAGATTACCTAAAAAATTATTGCAAATACTTTTATCTAAGTATTTTCCAATACCCCGTTCTGTTTGAACCGATATGTTCTATATACCCTTTTTCTTTTAAATTGGAAATACCACGATCTACTGCAGTCTTTCCTTTACCTATTTTTTCTTGAATCTCTCTCTTTGTAATATTTGGGTTATTTTTTATTGCTTGAAGAATAACCTTCTGTGTTTCATTTAAATCCGAATAACTTACATCTTTATTACCCTCTTTATTACCCTCTTTATTACCCTCTTTATCATACATAGTATTAATCCAATTAAAAGGAATCTTTACTATAATAGAGTTTTCTCTGAAGTGAACTACT
>NZ_GL622296.1:562899-566749 GCF_000185385.1 Lachnoanaerobaculum saburreum DSM 3986 | reverse complement strand
TTTTTTGCTACCTTAACCCACCGTCTAAAGCCGGTGGGTTAAGGTAGCATTATTTCAAAAGATAATTCTTGATACTCACTTGCTGTATTCTCTATTGTTGGAAATCCGGTTCTCAAAATAGAAAATAAAAAAGATTCTTTTTCCGGATACTTTCTCAGCTTCTCTTTGCTTGATCCGATTCTTATATATCTCTCTTCCGAAAAAGAAGTAGGTATTATCTTAGCTGCCGGAATAACCAATACAACCACTCTCTTATCCTCTAAATAAATTTCTTCAAAGTGAAAATTAACATCAGGATATATTTGTCTGGCTAGAAAGTGCTTTAAAGGCTCTCCTTTAACATCTTGATTCGGATCGAATTTAGTCCCAACCGGTTCATGCGTCTTATCATGAATCCCCCATATAAAGTATCCATACTCCCTACCTTCATAGGCTGAACTATTTGAAATTGCGGATATGTATTCTCCCAATTCCCTCGGATCATTCCAATTTTCTTTGAACTCAAACCACTCACGTTCCGTATCATATTGTCTAAGTTCATCAATTTTTGAAATCAATGTGCTATTCATATTATCTTACTCCCGACAATTTACTACTATATATATTAGATTATAGCACAATGATAACAGACCATACAATGTAACAAAACTACCACATTTCACTTATTGATAAGTTAATAAGCACATTTAACACATTTTCATGTAGCACCTCTATTTTAAAATTTTCTTTAAGTTCATACCTTTTTGAAAAACTTAGAATTATCCTCATATAATTTCCCTGTTTGATTATCGAAACCATCTGTGACGCCTTATGAGATAAGTCTTAGGATTAAATATGAAGTTCATCAATAACTCCTAACCTTGTCAACTTTCACAAAAGACTGACAACATGTCCGCCATACAAAAAAGGACACCTTTTACAGTGTCCTCATTGTTTTTGTTTTAAGCCTTTACTAAATCATTTACATTTTTTCATTCAAATATTTTTGAAACGTACTTACGCTTATATTTGCTCTTTTTGCAGCATCTTCTACTGATATTATTCCATCTTTTACAAGCATAAGTAATGTATTTATAACACCTTCTTTTCTTCCCTCTTTTATCCACTTGTTTTTAGACTTTTCTAATACTTCCTGATCAAAATCCTCTTTAAATATGTCATATAACTCCTTCATTGCATCCGTCATCTTATTACCCTCCTTAACATACTTAAAATCATATTTCATTTTAGATGTCACAGGAAAATTATCACTGTAACAATCATCTTTTGTAAAAACTCCCATTAGTTCAGATAACGTAGTACCGTCATTTATATTAGCACTGATATATATTTCTTTAAGCCCGTTGTCAACTTCTCTATTACTTCCGTCTATCACCCTTTTTATTAAATATGAACTCTTATTTTCTTTGAATATATCGAAATTGCAAATATATATCATGCATACTTCCGGCACATTATCAAAGCTTTCTCCTTTTTTCATCAAGCTTGTAGTCAACACGCTGCTGTAATATCTCACTCTTTTTTGATGATTTACATTGTCAGCATTTTGAACCTCAATATTCACTCGCCTTCCATCTCTTAGCTCACAATAAGCATCAAGTATTACAGAGCGTCTTTCTATATTAGTTATAGCATATTGCGACTTATTATTTAAGACTTTCAGCTGATAATCTTGCAAAAACGTCCTCAATATTTCTTCACAAAACTCCCTATTTTCTGCCATCTTTCTAAATATAATGTCATCAATAGGATTTAACTTTTGTACATATTCTTTGAATTTTTGTATAGACCTGTCAGACATAAACCTCCTTTATAAATAACACCTCTTTTGAACCGGAAAATATAAGAAATATGTATCTAAAATTATTAGATATAACAAACTGTATTCATAATTATTATAATAAATACTTTTAATTAAATCAATATACTTGATAGAAATACAATATTATATACTATAATTAACCTATAAAAATATTTCAGATTTCGGAGGATTAACTATGACAAATACACCAATTCAATTTAATATAAATTCAGATGCCACTGAGACACCTGGAATCAGCGCTTTAGAGAAAACAAGTAAAATTGCAAATAAATATAATATTTCCGATATGTCACAGGATGATATAAATACAGAGATAGCAGAGTCAAGAAAATCATCCGATTGATATACACAGGGGGTACCCGATTTCTGACCTAATTAACAAATTTACAGAGATTGATGAGGCGATTACAGATGTATTTGATAATCTGTATATCTTGATTAATATAATTTCTCCTGTTTGATTGCAATCATAATATCTTTTGCCAGATCACCTATTTAAGGATTTTTCTTGGAATTTATTCCTGTTAAATTGAAATTGCTTAAACACAGGTATTGCACCATATCTTCCCTCTAAATAAGCCTTGCTTAGTTTTTTATCATATCTTTCCTTAAATTTATCTAATGAATAGATTACACTGACATTATTATTATCTCTCTCAATAAACCATATTTCATCCCTACGGAATATTTTTTTGTCCATGATAGCATTCTCATGAGTCGTAAATATCAGCTGAATCCTCTCTTCTTTATGTGATTCCATAAACATTTCAATAAAATGTTCTGTAAGCTTTGTATGTAAGCTTCTCTCCAATTCATCAACAACAAATACAATATCATCTTGCTTTATCATAAGCATATATATAAGATCAATCAATCTCTTTGTGCCGTCAGATTCTTCAGAAAAATCAAATATAGACTTACCATGCTTTAATACAATTGTAGTAATTTCAGGCTCGGAGTTTTCTCTTATTCTTATATTAAAAAATCCTTCACCTATTCTCCAAGTCATTTGCATTTTCTTTAAATTTTCTAATTGCATTTTTAACTTAATACTATCAAAAATATTTAACATCACGTCTTTCGGAATCATCTTACTAAGTTCTTCCGGAGTAATTTCTTTTGTATTTATTTCATTTACCCCTGTATCAAAAGTCTCTATCAATTTACTAACCGTATCCAATGATTCCTTTGTATAATATACTTCATCACTTGAAATGCCTCTATCAGGATTTATTATAATAATATTATTTATAAGCCACTCAAATACCTTTTTGAAAAAAATAAACTTGGAATTATCTTCATATCTCTTGCCCCTATTCATCTCCGTTAGAAAAAGCCCTGTTTCATTTCCCATAAAGTCTTCTGCATAAACATTAAACCTGTTTTTCTCGGCACTTGACAATCTAATTCCATCACCTAACTTCGGCATATTACCGCCATCCCTTGAAAACAGATTATTTGCATTCCCATCCTGCATTAACTCATACAGCCACTCTTCTATAATCTTTCTCTTACTTAAAACAGCGGCAAAACCATATGCATAAAATTTATCACCTACTGTAAATTGCAGTTCAAATACACTTTCCCTGTCTTTATTTGAATCTTTATTCCTACAATAATTATTTACAGACTCCAAAGGAAGCCCTTCCATTATTACTGTTTTTATAAACTCCAATGATTTAACCAAGTTTGATTTTCCCGAAGCATTAGCACCATATATTACTGCATTCTTCAATAAATTTGTTTGCTTTATTTTAATACGGTGACTCTTATTTTCCTGTATCTTACTTGATGAAATCATAGACAATTCTTCTTTTTTATCAAAAGACTTAAAATTCTCTACTGTAATATTAACTAACATATTATCTACCTCATAACCATTTAAAAACTGCTTTTCACTTATTATATAACTGTATATTACGCTTTTTTCTCTATATGGTCAACTCAAATCTGGAATACTGATTTTCAATGTATCGGGTCTTCAACACTTAGTCATATACCAAAACCCTCCAAAGCCTTGTAAATACA
>NZ_GL622296.1:558479-561006 GCF_000185385.1 Lachnoanaerobaculum saburreum DSM 3986 | reverse complement strand
GATAACCCGGTTTAGATATTTCTGTTCCCGGATGTGTTGTTTTCATATAATTTCGCAGCTCCATTTTGAGAGTAAGACCTTTGCGATTAATCATAGAATACACTAAATCTTCTAGTGGCATCTTTCTACGTCTGACAAGAGTGTTTGTTTTGCCACCACGACATACCTCAAGAAATACATCTGAAAGAATATTATTCTGATCTTTTAATAGTCTATTCTGTGATTTTCTCACTACAGCCCTCCTATTATTTAATCCTCATCATAAACAAGACGAGGTTTCTTCTTAGCATAGGCTGCCTTCAAATATGGAATCTGCTCCTCAGTAACTGCACCCAGATTCGCTTTCACTGTCTGCACAACCTTGCCATCAATACGTTTGTTTTCAACAAGGCTGGCATAATAATACTTTTCACCTCTATATTCTTTTGTAAGTATTTTTATAAACATGCTACACCTCGTAATTTTTCTCACTACAAGTATAGCATAATTATCGTTTTTTAACTATCTTTTTGTAATATTTTTCTCACTACTCTTAAGTTAATGACATTGTTTAAAATAAAGGGTTTAAAAGAATTGCGCAAAATCAAATAGTTTATCCGAAATTTAAAACGTCGAAACTTTCATAGTACTTCGACGGAAGACGGGAAAGTGGATATCGATTAAATTTGTAAAAAATATTGACACTTTAAATAATTATATGGTAAACTTTAGGTATCTAAAAAAGGAGAGATATAGTTTTGAAGAACCATATAGAAAGATACAGAAAACCTTTAGGATTATCACAACATAGATTAGGTAAAAAGGTAGGAGTATCAAGAATTGCTATAAATAGAATAGAGACAGGAAAGGTTACGCCAAGTTTAAGACTGGCAAATGATATAGCAAATGCCCTTGGAGTTTGTTTGTATGACATATTTGATTTAGATGATACTGGAAAATACAAACATATAAAAGGTGATGTTAAGGTTAAAACTTAGAAAGAAGGAGCTATATGAAGGATATTGATCCTATGAGGTACAAAAACGGAGATTGAATAGTGTGTTTTTATAGTGAGTAATACTGAAATGTATTGAGCATTATAGGAACAGGTAACGAAAGGCACCCATAGCATTAATTGTTGGTTTATCCATAATTACAACCAATAGGTTTGTATAAAATTATAAAGTCTAAATAACATGGAATTTTTTATGAAGCAGTTTATCATAATTTTTTTTGCCTATGCATTATTACTTACTGCTTGCAGCCATAATAAAACACCGTCTTATTTGTCCATTGCGGTAACATCCTATAATGATAATACTTCTCCAAAGAATGGGATGACCACCACGGTCTTTAAGTACTCATTTGAAGGCGAGCCAGTGGCGGTTGGAAGTGTTCCATATACTTCCCAGTACCCGTATGCCGTATATGATGACAAGGAAAACTCCCTGTATTATTCGGCGGTGGACGAAAGCGGCAAATTCGATCAGCTCTGGCGGTATAATTTGGACACTAAAAAAGCGGAAAAGCTCACTGACTCCCTGTTTGCAATTAACTATATTATCCCCAGGGAGGACGATATAGTAATGGTAGCCTGTAAAAGGGGGGGAAGGATAGACGAGCCTTATTTGTTTAACAAAAAAAACAAAACTCTGACTAAACTGGATTTTGGGATTGATTTTAACTGTAGACTGTGTACCTACCAGCCTGAAAGCGGCAGGATAGTAATGTCTGGCTATTCGGAAAAAGAATGTGATGTTATTGAAGAAGCCTTCGACAACCGTATCAATCCTGGTTTGGAAGAATGTCCTCCTCCAAGTGCTTATATTTATGAATTAAAGGGAGATAAACCTGAATTGTTATTAAAGCTGGAGCAATATGCAATAAAAAATCTTGCAATAATAAATAAAAATGAAATTTTTTATAGAGGTAATCCTGTAAGTTTAGTTAATTCTCAGGGTTCTCCATATACCCAGTTTCGTTTTAAAACTGGGGGAAATCCTGAGGAATTTGAGCTATTCAAAAGCGAATTTCCTTTGGAAATATATGATGACTTTATTTTTGCCTCAGTGAATGATGTTTATTTTGCGGGAGCTGGAGGTGATACATATCCGCAGGGGATTTATCATTACGATATTGAAAAAAATAGGATAGAACCGGTTTATGACAGCAGTAAGATAAACGGATATGCGAACAATTTTGTTTTTTTGAAAGGTTATAAATAAGTTATTCTTAATACTTCTGGTACAGTGCTATGATATAAACGGATTTATGTTGTGTGTATTAGATTATAGCAATAAAGAATGACTTGGGTAATATGAGATTTTTTAGATAAATACATCGGACAGAATTAATGTTAGCAAAACACATTCCTGTACTGATACTTCTAAAATAATATTTTATACCCTTATATCTAAAGGTTGGAGCTTTGATTAATATCAAAATTCCAGCCTTTTTAATATAGCTTGCAATAATAAATTACACATATAAATAATCCTAAATTATTCATAGCATAGCTATGTCTGCGGCTGAAAGCCACATAATTACT
>NZ_GL622296.1:503670-557755 GCF_000185385.1 Lachnoanaerobaculum saburreum DSM 3986 | reverse complement strand
CATCAGTAAAACTATGGCAAAAAAACTCTCTCGTGTAAGTATACTTGACAAAGAAAACAGATCGTATACAACTACAGCATATCTAATCGCACAAATTAGAAAAAACTACTCAATACCAAGAAAAAAACAAATTTCAGGTAATGTGCTTTTAGGTTTTGCTTTGGAAACTATAAGTAGTCTGAAATATTCTATTGGCGGTGTCATGGAGTTTCTTGAATGTGCAGATAGCAAATTTCTGTTGGATTTTTATGAAAGAAATCATTTCAAACGATTTAATACGAGAATAGCAAATTTACAATATAATGAACCATATGTATTACATCAACTTTTAAAATTTATTTGAATCAAGGCCATATTTTTGTGACCTTGATTCTTTTCTTATTTATTCTTCCCCATCCTCTTTCTCCTTCAATGCCATCTCCTGAGCCAGATTCACCACCTTGTTTTCAAGAAGTGATATCTGTATGCTCATAAAGAAGAGTTTGATAAGGAGCATGCCTATTATTATAAGATAGACTATATTGGCGGGGGACTTGGCACCCACAAGGTCGGATATAAAATAAATAACTCCGGGGAATACTGCAAAGACTATCAGTATGATGGCAAAGACCACCCAAAACAGTCCGTCTTCTATTCTTATTTTTGATTTTCTTATCTTTCTTACAATGATAAAGAATGACATTATGGATATCAGGATAAGCCCTATTCTTAGTACAGCCGTCATATTTTTTTCTTCTCTCTAAAACTTTGAATAATGATAATGGAAGTCAGCATCCTAAACATATACTTGATGGCATTTATAGGAGTGAGGTAGCTTATACCTGCCGCTCTCTCATCCATCTCGCCCTGTATTTCACAGACTTTCATTCCCTGCTTTATCAGATAGGATACGGTATCAGGCTCAGGTGCATAGTTCAGTCTGAGTGCAAACTCCGCAATCAGCTTTTCATTGTACATTCTCATACCTGAGGTCGGATCATGTATTGTCACACCGGTGCTTAAGTTTATTGCAAGGCTTATAAGTCTTGAACCTATCATCCTCAGTGTAAAGGGCTTTTTCTTAGTGATAAACCTTGAAACTATGACTATATCACATTCCTCACATTTTTTTCTCATTGTAGGAATGTACTCAGGTCTGTGCTGTCCGTCACCGTCAAACTGGACCGCATACTTGTAGCCATGCTTGTAGGCATACTTCATTCCTGTCTGAAAAGCCCCTGCAAGCCCAAGGTTTACCGGAAGATCTATAATATTAAAATTATTTTCTTTGCAAATCCTTGATGTATCATCAACAGAGCCGTCATTTACAATAATATAGTCCACATCATTTAATGTATTTGTAAGTCGCTCTATAACATTTGCAATATTCTTTTCTTCATTAAATGCCGGTATTATCACCAATGTATCAGACATATCTATCTCCAAAACCCTTTATTCATACTGAAAGCTCTTACCATGCCCTTTGGCAATTTTTTAAAATTCCTGCCCATAAAAAATCCTATATACTTACAACCGCTTATATATATAAGTCTTATTATACTGATATATGAATGAGTGGCTAAAAGATATTTCAAAGTCTTTAAAACCAGTTTTTTGCCCTCACTCTCACTCTTTATATTCTTAAAGATCTTGGGATTGCTTGCCTGTGACACTCCGATATCAAAATTTCTTTTAAACTGCGTGATGCCGCTGTAGTTGTGAGAATGTATAACCTTTGCCCATGCTTCATATTTTATAAAATATCCATGCTCAATAAGTTTATAGGCAAAAAGCATATCCTCATTCAAAATCTCTCCGGTATCAAAGCCGCCCAGTGCATCAAAGGTCTCTCTTTCATAGGCTGCACATACATTTGAAGCAAAGTAAGTCTTTATTCCAAGAGTCTGCCTCTCATTAAAAGACTTTATCATTGACTCTATGGGATAATTGAACTCTCTTGTAAACTTCTCAATCTTATTTGCCCTTTTGTCAGGTACCTGTCTTGCATATGCAAGCTTTATAGAATTATCCATTCCTCGAAGCAGATATTTTACAGTCTCTTTATCAAAGCAGACCGCATCCTGTGTCATACATATAAAATACTTTGCATCTGATTTTGATACTCCGAGATTTCTTGTAGCACCATGGTCAAAATCACTCTTTAAAATATGTTCAATATAAAGATTTACTTCACTGCCATAAAACAGCTCTCTGATATTTTCTTCAATTCCCGACTTATCCCAAATACTCTTATCCGTATTTATAATGATAATCTTGCCGGGCTTCACACTTTGAGCCAAAAGCCTCTTTATTGATGTCAAAAATCTGTTATCCGGCTTATATGTAGGTATTATCACATCTACTAAATTCATTTTTTAACCTTTCTGAGTCCGAAAATCACTGCTGCAAGGAAAAATACAGTCAATAATAACATAGTAATCATATATGCAATTGCAGCTCCGTCCATAGCAAAGATTTTTACCATAAAGTCGCTGAAAAAATATGCAAAAACCGCACCGATCACATATATAAAAAATATCACTCCGGTCATCTCAAAGATAACCAGACAATAGTATCCCAAATTCACTACGGCATAAAGTCCGCCACCGAGTATTACAAGTACCAATGCGGTTTTATACGGTTCTATGGCACTTCCCACATCACCAAGCACAAGCTTTAATACAGGTATTCCGAATATATATGCCGCAAGCATCCCAAAGATTGTAGTCGCAATTATAAAGACTGCAATCTTTGATATGGTGGATACAAAGCTCTTTGTATTACCTGTTTTAAATAACAGTGAAAGCTTTGTAAGTATCGGCCTTATCACAAAGCCTGCCATAAGATTTATAATGGAAGTCGGTATAAATATTATGCTGAAGTAACCGTTAAACTCCTCACCAAGCCTGTAGTTCACTGCATACTTGGCTGCCGCAAAGATATATAAATCAATGAATGCTCCCAAAAACAGCCACTTACTCTTATTTAATAAAGAGATATATGATAATTTTTTTATAGCAAAATCCACCTTTAACCTACGAAGAGGTATAATATCAAAGACAACCGCCGCAACCGCTACGCCCGGCAGCAGTGCCAAAGAGCTGAGTTTTAAATCACCTGTAATTCCCAAAATTCCCAAAAATATGCCTACACAGAATAATGTTCTGAAAAGTGTAGCCTTTCCTGTCATATCAAGCCTGTCCTGTCTTTGCATCTCAGACTCAAATATATCGCAGAATCCGTCAAGTATCTTATACAGTGACAAAATCATATATACTTCAAATACATATCTGTCCTTTGCCATAAATACTATATACACAAACCCTGCCAAGACAGCCAAAAGTGAAGTTATCACACGGAATCTTAAGTAGTCACAGAATGTATATTCATTTGCTATATCGGTAACCTGTATAGGCCTCATGCCGAAGTATGAAATTATATAAAGTTGCTGGCCTAATGTGGAAAATCCGAAGAAAAATATTCCGCCTGCATAGGCTCCTGAAAGCTTTGTGACCGCCACTCCAAGCAACATACTTGTAACAGCATATATAAGACTTCCAAGCATATTCCAAAAATATGCACTTCTCTCTTTTTTATCCATAATATCCCAAATCTATTCTATCCTAAGCATGGTTATTTCTTTTGCAAAAAGACCGTATTTTTTAACACTTAAATCATTAAGCTTTTTGCCGCTGCAAAGTCTGATAATCGCCTCAAGTTCATTGACACCTGCACTATGTGTGAAAGGGTAGCCTCCGCCAAATCTGGCGTTCATATCTATTATATATCCCGTCTCACCTGATAAAATCACATCCATATCAAGATTTCCGATATGGCACAGGTTTTGACCTATCCTTTTACCTATGGTTTGTAACCTTTCATCATCCGTTACCTTTGCGATATCCGTCTCACCTGAACGCATTGCAAGCTTTCTCTTTACAGTGGTTTTGATATACTCTCCGTTAAGGTCATTAAATATATCAAGACCATACTCCACTCCGCTTATCTTTTCCTGTATAAGTATCGCTTTTTTTATATCCGCCTTTGACTCAAACCTTAGATAGGATTTTTGTATATCTTTCTTTGCCTTTTCATAGAAAACTTCAAGTTCTTTTTTGTTTTCCGCCTCAAATATACTTAAAGAACCCATGCCCCATCTAGGCTTTAAGATATAGGTTTTATTTTCAAAGCTTACATTCTCCATTGCCACATCAAGGTCTATATAACTGTCAGGTACAGGCATATCCATGCTTTTTAGATATTTTAACATTTCATATTTGTCATTACAAATATTTATAATATTTTCATCTGAAACAATTACCTTTACACCTAAGGCTTCAAATTTAAGCTTATTTTTTGCAAGTATCATCAGGTCAATATCAAAAAGTGAAATAAGTATATCTATTCTTTCTCTCTTGCATATATCCAAAAGAAAGGGAATATAATCTTCATCATATATAAGCGGAGAGGTAAAAGCCTTATCTGCAATACTCATTGCTGTAGTATACTTATCCGAGTTTGTAGCTATAATGCTTCCGGCTAAACCGAGCTTTTTATATACCTCTTTCAGATATTCGATTATATATGCTCTCCTGCCCACACTGGTCAAAAGTATATTCATTATTCTCTCCCTACCGTTTATAATACTCATTCAGACTTGTACAATAAAATCTGAATAAGCTACTTATTCATTACCTTACTTACTATCATCTTAAAGTTCTCATTTTTCATAACAAAAGCCAAAGCTATATAGATAATTACTCCAAGCACTATCTGAACAAGCAGACTGATAACACCTGTTCCTATATATCCGCCTGCTATATATATACATACTCCCATAAATATCGCAGGTATAAAGTTGTTCAAAGCATCCATACTCTGCTCTCTTAATGTATAGCCTAAAAGTCTTCCGTTAGGTGCCGCATTGATATATGCACATATCAAATCTGAAAATGCCTTAAGCCCTACAAAAATAAATACATTATATCTTATTCCTATCAGCAATATGATAATTCCAAGAAGTTTCTTTATAATCTCAAGCTTTAGGAATATATCACTCCTGCCCATAGCATTCAGTGCCTCAAGGTTTGATACATGAATCGGCCAAAATACATATGAAAAACACATCATCTGTAAGAACGGTATTGCAATCCTCCACTTTTCTCCAAGAAGTAAAAGTATCAGATTGTTACTGACTGCCGCCAGTCCGCACATCATAGGAGCCACCACAAAAGTTGAGAGCCTTACCGAGGACTTTAAAAGTAATCTTACATCTTCCTTGCTTTCCTGTTTTTTTGACATGGCGGGAAGCAGTACAGACTGTATTGCGGATGAAAGATTACTTACTACAAGCTTCGGGAACTGCTCACCTCTGTTGAATGAGCCGAGCATATCTTCGCTGTATGCCTTACCTATAACAAGTCCATGTATATTTGTAAATATTGTATCTATCAGTGATGCCGCCAAAAGCTTTGAGCCATAGGCAAACATAGTCTTTAATCTCTCAAAGTCAAACTTAAGCCCCGGAAAATACTTTATACCTATTCCAAGTATTATAAGCAGTGTAAAATAATAAACTATCTGTTGGAACACCAAAGCCCATACTTTGGCACCTTCAAATGCCATAATTACACTCACACTTCCTGAAATTACAGATGAAAGAAATGTCGCAATAAAAAGAGTTTTAAACTTCATATTTCTTGCGACATATGAGTTTTCTATCGAGATAATACTTCCCGGCAATATTATGATTCCCATAACTCTAAGTATAGTAATAAGTTCAGGGTTTTTATATATATCCGCTATAAAAGGTGAGCCTATAAATAACAACATATATATTGCTAAAGACAGTAATACATTAAAAATCAGCACAGATGAAAAGTCCAAATCATCTGCTTTAAACTTTTGTATCAGTGCTGAAGCAAAGCCGTTTTGTACCAGAACATTGGCTATTGTTGTAAATATCAAAACTATTGCAACTGTTCCGTACTCTGAAGGACTTAAAAGCCTTGCAAGAAGTACGGACACTATAAACTGAACACCCTGTGAACCGCCGTTTTCAAGTATTTTCCAAAAAAGAGATGTGGAAATCTCACTTCTATTTTTATTATTCATCAGATATTCAACATCTCTCCTATTGTAAGTATTTTTGAACTTTTAAAAAATGAATATTTCAAGATATCTCTTATCTTTGATATTCTGTTTTTAGATTTCATATCTGCAAATGCCTTTAAGGTAGTATATGCAAATATGGTATCACTTAATTTGCTGTTGCCAAGTTCATTTTTATACAATCTTAAAAACTCCTCTACCTGTGAAAACATGTAATCGTAGTTTTCTCTGATTTTCTCTTTGTTTCTATTTTTTATATTGCCGGGTTCAAGCGGATTTTTTGCCCCAAGTTCATTATTTTCATGCTGGCGATACTTTATAAGACATTCATCCAGAAAACCCACCTTGCCGAATGTAAAAGCAAGTATTCCAAGCCACCAATCATGCATAAAGGAAACCTTAGGCCTTTTGTATATATTAAGCAATGCTTTATTTATAATCACCGTATTCCCCGTGATATTATTTTCCACCAAATATCTTGAAAAGCTTTGTTTAGTGTTTATTGTATAGAGATTTTCCGACTCTTTGACGGCATGCTTTAATATCCGTCTTATACCTGTGATATCGGACATTCTCCTGCCCCCTGTGTTCAGGTTCTCATCCGCTATCTGTAAATCGGAGTGCACCAAGATCGGTGTATCTTTCCCATAATTTTTTTCAAGTATTTTTATGGCTTTTACACTTTTTTTAAGCTTATCAGTTTCCCAAAAATCATCCTGATCACAGAGTGCAATATACTCGGCATCAGCCCTGTCAAGCAGATTATAGAAGTTTTCTTTTGCACTGTGAGTATCACTTTGAATGACCTTTATTTTTTCTTTTAACACACTTTCATAGCTTCTTAATATTTCAAATGTACAGTCGCTTGAATTATCGTCACTTGCAAGTATTTTATAGTCCGTATAGCTTTGGTTTATTATACTTTCTATCTGCTCAGGCAAAAACCTCTCACCGTTAAAGGTAGCCAGTAAAATTTCTGTCATATGCTTTCCTACAGTAATCCGAAAATAAGTACTTCAAGTCTGACCGCTGCAAAAAATATCTTTGCAAAAATCTGCTGAAGAGGATTTATCTTCAAATACTTTTTATAAAAATACATTGTAGATTCTTCTCTTATCTTCTGGCGTGAGTACAGGCTCTTTAAACTCTTTTTGATACTTGCGGAATGTATATGTTTGTATTTATAACCTGTGATGACGGCCGTTTTCAGCCCGATATCCGCCATTTTTTTTGAAATTAAATCTTCTTCTCCGTATAAAAACATCTTTTCATCATAACCGCCCACTTTTATAAAAGCATCCACTCTGACCATAAGTAATGCACCAAGTACGGCACCTACTTTTCTTATCTTTGCATTGTAGAAGTTTTCATCATAGTGCAGGGCTTTTGAAAATATCCTTCTGCTTATAGGACCGTTCTCCGCCAGTGAATGATAAAAATCTCTCACCGGCCAACATGTGGCACCCTTTAATACATTTTCCCTGCTGCCGTAAGCATCTTGAGTCTCTACAAGCGGAGCAAGTATGCCGATATTTTTATTCTTAACCATAGCGGACTTTAAGACTCTTATTACATTCTCCTCAAAGTCTGTATCCGGATTTGCTATAAGCGCAAGATTCATTCCAAGATTTTTTGCAACCTTTATACCTACATTATTGCCTGCACCATAACCCTTATTCTCATGATTAACTACAAAATAAATCTTTTCATTACACTCGCAAAAACTTTTCAGCCTGACTTTTGAATCATCATTTGAAGCATTGTCTACCACTATTACCTTATCAAAGACAGTATAATCCGCCACATTGCCTAAGAGTTTTAATGTATTATCGGCATCATTATAATTTAACACTACTAAGGCTAATTTCATTTTCTCTCCTTATTCCTCTCCAACAGTCTCTTATAAGCTTTGTTTATATAATACTCGGATATCAGCTTTCTAATCCTTGGACAAATCACTGTTATCAAATCCATCATATGATATATAAGCATATACAGCCTCTTACCCTTTTCAAGCGGAACATCTCTAAACGGTGTCTTTTCCTTAAAATAAAAATATGCCCTCCTATATGGATTAAAACTGCCGATACACCATGGCCTCTCATCACCTGCAAAATGCAGCACTACAGGTCTTTTCTTTGCCTCTTTTAAGTCCTTTTTATTATATGAAAGTACGGCACCGTACACTTTAACAAATGCCCTATATGAAAAATATTTATAGTTTGAAAAGAAGTTAAACTTAGGCGGCAACTTTTTTATTCTCCACCTGAGTACACCGTTTATAGCATCCTGCTCACCGAAAAGACTCTTATCCCAAATGCTTTTGCTGTAACTGATTATCTTTTCTCCAAGATTTTCTTCTCTCCATTTTTTAAGGTCTATCAGTAAAAGTCCTGCATTTATATATGAAGCCTCACAGTCAAGTCTTATTTCATATCTTACTCTTTCAAGTACTGTAGGCTCTTCTATGGCGGCTGCTACATTCTTACCAAGCTTTGTATAATAAAGTTCTCTTATAGAATGTAATATCACCATATCACAGTCAAGATACAGCACTCTTTTAACATCATCCGGCAAAAGCTCACCTACAAGCAGTCTGCCCATCTTGCTTATATCAAAAGAAGCATCCTGTAATCCGACATCAAAGTACTTTGATGCATTATCAAGTTCAATTACACTTAGTACTCTGTCAAACTTCTTTGCAATACTTTTCAATTTGCCCAAAGAGTCCTCACCAATTCCTGTGGAAATGATGAAGACTCTAATATCTTTCTCATGTCTGTTTCTCTCATATAACGAATATAGGCTTACGCCAAGATGCAGGGCAAACTTTTCATTTGCTATATAAACTATATTCATATTTACCTCAATTTATTTCACTATAATGAATATATAAACTCAGACAGCACGCTTGCATGCTATCTGAAATATATTTTTAGTAGAACAATCTGTTTACCGCAGAGAACAGACCTCTGATAGATGATCTTGTGATATTTCCTGAAATACCCACGCCGTAGGTGGTATTACCGGTTTCAACATCAAGCATGTGGATATATGAAGCGGCCTTTGCATTTGAACCAGAAGTAAGTGCATGCTCATTATAATCAAGAACCTTCATCTCCTTGCCGACAACTTTCTCAAGTCCTCTCTTGACAGCATCTATAGGACCGTTTCCGCTGCTTTCAAATACCTTCTCTTCTCCGTTTTGTCTATATGTAACCTTAACAAATGTAGAGAAATCACCGTCTTCATCGGCATCCGTTATGACACATTTTACAAAATGCAGAGGCTCTTTCTTCTCAATGTAGTTCTTCTCAAACTCTTTATAGATTTCCTCAGGCGAAACCTCACCCTGCATTTCTGAAATTCTTTGGATAATATCCGCAAACTCCTTGTGCATACCTTTTGGCAACTTGAATCCGTAGAAGGTGTCCATAACAAATGCAACACCGCCTTTGCCTGACTGAGAATTGATTCTGACTACAGGCTCATACTCACGACCGATATCAGCAGGGTCAATAGGCAGATACGGAACTTCCCAGTACGGATTGTTTCTCTGTTTCATTGCCTGAACGCCCTTGTTGATAGCATCCTGATGTGAACCTGAAAATGCGGTAAATACAAGCTTGCCTGCATAAGGGTGTCTTGGGTCAATGCACATCTTTGTAGTTCTCTCATATACATCTATAATTTCTTTGATATTGCTGATATTAAGGTTCGGCTCAATACCCTGTGAGTACATATTGTAGGCAATATTAAGTATATCCACATTTCCTGTTCTCTCACCGTTTCCAAACAGTGTACCCTCCATTCTCTGCGCCCCTGCCAAAAGTGCAAGCTCCGCAACGGCTGTACCGGTACCTCTGTCATTGTGCGGATGTGTGGAAAGTATAATTGCCTCTCTGTTTTTTAGATGTGTACTAATCCACTCTATTCTGTCTGCAAATACATTCGGTGTTGTCATCTCCACGGTATTGGGCAGATTGATTATTATTTTATTTTCTTTGTTAGCACCCCAAGCCTCTACAACTGCATCACATACATCAAGTGCAAAATCAAGTTCCGTTCCCATAAAGCTCTCAGGTGAATACTCCAATATAATCTCACCGTCATGGTCTTTCATATATTTCTTTACAAGAGCCACACCTTCAAGTGCAATATTTTTTATTCCTTCTCTGTCAAGGCCGTATACCACATCTCTTTGTAATGTATCTGTGGAATTATAGATATGCATTATGCATTTTTTAATTCCTCTTATAGCTTCAAAGCTCCTCTTTATAAGATGCTCTCTGCATTGACAAAGTATCTGTACCACTACATCATCAGGAATAAGCTTTCTGTCTACCAACTGACGTAAAAAATCAAATTCTATCTGAGATGCGGCAGGGAAACCGATCTCTATTTCCTTAAAGCCCAACTTTACAAGCAGATTAAACATCTCTATCTTTTCTTCCACCACCATCGGCTCTACCAATGCCTGATTGCCGTCTCTTAAGTCTGATGAACACCATATCGGTGCCTTCTCTATTTGCTTATCCGGCCATGTTCTCTCTTTAAAATCCACTATGGGATTTCTCTTATATCTTTCAATATGATACATTCAATCTCTCCTTTTTTCTATTCTAAGTTTAAGCTTTGTCTCATTCCCTGTGTTTGTCCCCTATATTAAAAGTCCCTCTTTTTCCATCACTTTGATGACCTCATCAGTATACTTTTCACAGTCATCCATACTCTTTGCTTCCACCATCACTCTGATAAGAGGCTCCGTACCGCTTGGACGAAGAAGTATCCTGCCGTCACCTCCAAGTGCCTTTGAAACCTTATCTACAGCTTCCAAAACCGCCTTATTTTCACCTGCAATTTTTTTATCCGTTACTCTGACATTTTTCAGCACCTGCGGAAAAATCTCCACCTCACTTGCAAGTTTTGAAAGTGGTTGCTTTGTCTCCAAAACCACCTCCATTACCTTAAGTGAAGTAAGTATACCGTCACCTGTAGTGGCATGCTTTGCAAATATGATATGACCCGACTGCTCACCGCCAAGGCAATGCCCGTTATTTTGCATATTTTCATATACATACTTGTCGCCTACCGCCGTCTTTTCGTAGTTTATTCCTTCTCTTTCAAATGCCTTATAAAGACCGAAGTTTGACATAACGGTTGTAACTACGGTATTGTTGAAAAGTTCGCCTCTCTCCTTCATATACTTGCCGCAAATATAAAGAATCAGGTCACCGTCAACTACATTGCCGTTTTCATCCACACATAGGCATCTGTCGGCATCTCCGTCATAGGCAAAGCCTATATCACAACCGTTTTCAAGCACACATTTTTGCAAACTCTCTATATGTGTGGAACCGCAGTCTGTATTTATATTAAGTCCGTCCGGATTGTTGTGTATAACAAATGTATCCGCACCCAAAGCATCAAATACATTTTTTGCAATACTTGAAGCGGAACCGTTTGCAAGGTCAAGTGCCACCTTCTTTCCTTTAAAGGATCTTGTGGCTATTGAGATAAGATAGCCTATATATCTGTTTCTGCCTGCCGCATAGTCTACAGTCCTTCCTATATTTTCCTTAGTGGCAAAGGCAATTGCATCATCAGGTCCGTCAATATAGCCTTCAATCTTTTCTATTACCTCTTCCTCAAGCTTTTCACCGTTGCCGTTTATTACCTTGATACCGTTGTCATAGTACGGATTATGGCTGGCTGAAATCATTATACCGCAGTCAAAATCATCACTTCTTACCACATAGGATACACTTGGAGTTGTAGTGACATGAAGCAAATATACATCCGCTCCTGAAGCTGTAAGCCCTGCAACCAAGGAATATTCAAACATATAGCTTGATCTTCTGGTGTCCTTACCTATAACAACTCTACATTTTTTGCCGTCTTTAGAATAATAGCTTCCCAAAAATCTGCCGACCTTATATGCGTGTTCAACAGTGAGGTCTATATTTGCCTCTCCTCTAAAACCGTCTGTTCCGAAATATTTTCCCATTATTTTTCCCCCAGTTCAAGCAAATATCTTCCAAGTGCGTCCTGCCAAGTCGGCAAAAGTTTAAAGCCGTTTTCTGTGAGTTTGGACTTGTCCATCCTTGAGTTATGCGGCCTCTTTGCCTTTACCGGGAATGCATCTGAAGATACCGGTGTCACCGCTACATCAAGCTTTGCCTGCTTAAATATCTCAACCGCAAAATCATACCATGAGCAAAGTCCCTCATTGGTTGCATGATATCTGCCGTATTTGTCAGTTACAATCATATCTGCCAAAAGTCTTGAAAGGTCAGGTGTATATGTAGGAGAACCGATCTGATCATTGACCACACTTACAGCTCCTCTTTCTTTTCCAAGCCTTAGCATTGTTTTTATAAAGTTATTTCCATGAAGTCCGAATACCCATGAAATTCTTACTATAAAGTACTTCTTAACCAACTCCTCAACATACAGCTCGCCCTTATACTTTGCCATACCGTAGACATTTAGCGGCGCTCTCTTATCATCAGGCTCCCAAGGACGCTTCCCCTCTCCGTCAAATACATAATCTGTAGAAATATACATCATAGCGATATCAAGTGTTTTTGCAACCTCGGCTATATTTTTTGTACCTTCCGCATTTATCTTTGTGACAAGGGCTTCATTGTCCTCTGCCGCATCCACTGCCGTATATGCCGCACAGTGAATTATAGCATCTAATTTAGTTTTATTGTTAATGTCCTCAATTAGTTTCTTTGTGGCGGCGGCATCTGTAATATCAAGATCCTCTATATCTATACCTACAGATTCTATATTTCTTTTTGAAAGTTCACAAAGCAGGTCGCTGCCAAGCTGCCCCTTTGCACCTGTTACCAATACTCTCATTAAAGTCTTTCTCCATACATATTTTCAAAATACTTTGTGTATTCACCGCTTATGATATGTTCCCACCACTCTTTATTGTTCAGATACCAGTCAATTGTCTTTACAATTCCCGTATCAAAGGTGTATTCAGGCTTCCATCCAAGTTCTGTCTCTATCTTGGTCGGATCTATAGCATATCTTCTGTCATGTCCCGGTCTGTCCGTTACAAATTTTATAAGGCTCTCCGGTTTATTAAGTGCCTTAAGTATTGTCTTTACCACTTCAAGATTGGTTCTTTCATTGTGTCCGCCGATATTGTAGATTTCACCGACTTTACCCTTTCTTACTATAAGATCGATAGCCTTACAGTGGTCTGTAACATAGAGCCAGTCTCTTACATTCTCCCCCTTGCCGTATACCGGAAGTTCCTCATTATTTAATGCTCTGCTTATAATAAGCGGAATAAGCTTCTCAGGGAAATGATACGGTCCGTAGTTGTTGGAACATCTTGACACGGTCACAGGAAGTCCATAGGTTCTGTGGTATGCAAGTACAAAAAGATCCGCACCTGCCTTTGATGATGAATATGGGCTTGAGGTATGCAGAGGTGTTTCCTCGGTAAAGAATAAATCAGGTCTGTCAAGAGGAAGATCTCCGTATACCTCATCTGTGGATACCTGATGATATCTCTTTATTCCATAGGTTCTGCAAGCATCAAGTAATGTTGTGGTTCCCATTACATTTGTTCTTACAAAGCTCTCAGGATCTGTGATTGATCTGTCAACATGGCTTTCCGCCGCAAAGTTTATAACCACATCCGGTTTTTCTTCTTCAAACAGCTTAAATATAAAAGCTCTGTCTGCAATATCACCCTTTACAAACTTATAGTTCGGTGCATTCTCTACCGGTTTTAATGTCTCCAAGTTTCCCGCATATGTAAGCAGATCCAAGTTTATTATCATATCCTGTGGATACTTATTTACCATATAGTGAACAAAATTTCCGCCGATAAATCCGGCACCGCCTGTAACAATAATTTTCATACTAACCTCATTTATCTTATTTTACGCTTGATGTATATGGTCGATATACTTGCCGTCATATACATCCTTTAGATATTTACCGTACTGGTTTTTCTTAAATATCTCATATGCTTTTAGAAGCTCTTCTTTACTTATCCATCCGTTCAGATATGCAATCTCCTCCAAGCAGGCTATCTTTCTGTGCTGATGTGTCTCCATTGTGTAGACAAAATTGGTGGCCTCTACCAAACTCTCATGTGTTCCGGTATCAAGCCATGTAAAGCCCTGTCCGAGTACCTTTACATCAAGCTCACCTTTTTTTAGGTAGATTCTGTTCAGATCTGTAATTTCAAGCTCACCTCTTGCAGAGGGCTTTAATTCTTTGGCAAATTTTACTACATCATTGTCATAGAAATAAAGTCCTGTAACACAGTAGTTGCTCTTGGGCTTTTCCGGTTTTTCTTCTATAGAAACCGCCTTACCGGTTTTATCAAACTCTACTATACCGAATCTCTCAGGATCATCTACATAGTAACCGAAAACCGTGGCTCCCTTTGTTTTTGAAGCTGCCGATTTTAAATGATTCTTAAGTCCATGTCCATGGAAAATATTGTCACCAAGTATCATTGCCACCGGTTCGTCTCCAATAAACTTTTCTCCTATGATAAATGCCTGTGCCAGTCCGTCCGGACTTGGCTGAATTGCATATTCCAAGTTAAGCCCGAATTGTGAACCGTCACCAAGCAACTCCTTGAATCTTCCCGTATCATCAGGTGTAGAGATAATAAGTATCTCTCTGATACCTGCCTCCATCAGTACTGAAATAGGATAATAAATCATCGGTTTGTCATAGATAGGAAGCAGCTGTTTTGATGTAACCTTTGTCAGCGGATATAATCTTGTACCGCTACCGCCTGCCAGTATAATACCCTTCATCTTGTGTCCTCACTTTCGCCGGGGCTTTCTACCCTCAAAGCCTTTATATGTGTAACTGTCAATAACTTTTATAATACCATAATTTAATAAAACTGTGAAGAAATAAAAAAAGGACTGTATGCATTATCCTTAACATCCGCATACAATCCTTATTATTTATTTATTTCCTGCTACATTCAGTCGAACCAATGCTCTTCTAAGTGCCAGTTCGGCTCTTGCAATATCTACACCGTCCCTTTGTGAAAGCCTCTTTTCGGCTCTCTCCTTTGCCTCTTTGGCTCTGGCTATATCTATCTCATCACTATGCTCACATGAGTCTGCAAGTATGGTAACTTTATCCTGCAATATCTCAGAGAAGCCTGAGTGAAGTGCACAGTTTTTAACACTGCCGTCTTCACAATGTATAGTCAGCTTACCCGGTGCTATTACATTTACCATAGGGATATGCTTGGCATATATACCGACATCTCCCTGTGTAGTGGTAAACTCGACCATAGTAGCATCCCCCTCAAAAAAAACATGATCGGGGCACATTATCTTTAATGAAAACTTGTCCATACCACCTCCTATTTAGAGGCACGCTCTACGACCTCATCAATAGTTCCCGCATTGAGGAAATACTGCTCAGGTATATCATCATGCTTACCGTCAAGAATCTCTTTAAATCCTCTGATAGTCTCTGACAAAGGTACATACTTTCCGTCAAGACCTGTAAACTGTGTTGCCACAAAGAAAGGCTGTGACAAAAATCTTTGGATCTTTCTTGCTCTTGCTACAGTAAGCTTATCATCCTCTGAAAGCTCATCCATACCTAGCATGGCAATAATATCCTGCAACTCTTTATACTTTTGCAATACCTCTTGTACTCTTTGAGCCACCTCATAATGCTCTTCACCCACTACATGAGGTGAAAGTATTCTTGAAGTTGAACCCAGAGGATCTACCGCAGGATAAATACCCATCTCAACTATAGAACGGTCAAGAACTGTGGTAGCGTCAAGGTGAGCAAATGTATTTGCAGGAGCCGGGTCTGTAAGGTCATCCGCAGGCACATATACCGCCTGAACAGATGTGATAGAACCGTTCTTTGTAGAAGTGATTCTCTCCTGCAAAGCACCCATCTCTGTTTGAAGTGTAGGCTGATAACCTACTGCGGAAGGCATACGTCCAAGAAGTGCTGAAACCTCCGAACCTGCCTGTGTAAATCTGAAGATATTGTCAATGAAAAGAAGCACATCCTTTCCACCCTTATCTCTAAAATACTCCGCCATAGTAAGTCCTGTAAGTCCTACTCTCATTCTTGCACCCGGCGGCTCGTTCATCTGACCGAATACCATGGTGGTCTTATTGATAACACCTGACTCAGTCATCTCATGGTATAAGTCGTTACCCTCTCTGGTTCTCTCACCTACGCCTGTAAATACTGAATATCCGCCATGCTCTGTTGCTATATTTCTGATAAGTTCCTGGATAAGTACAGTCTTACCAACACCCGCACCTCCGAACAGACCTATCTTTCCGCCCTTTTGATATGGGCAGAGAAGATCAACTACTTTGATTCCCGTCTCCAAAATCTCAGTCTGTGTAGACTGCTCTTCAAAGCTTGGAGCTTTTCTATGTATAGGAAGATACTCCTCTACCTTTGGAGGTTCTTTCTTATCAATTACTTCTCCAAGTACATTAAAAATTCTACCCAGAGTATTTTCACCGACAGGTACTGAAATAGGTGCACCTGTAGCTTTTGCTTCCATTCCACGAACAAGCCCGTCAGTACTTCCCATGGCAATGGTTCTTACTATATCGTCTCCCAGATGCTGTGCAACCTCAACAGTAAGTACGCCGTCAGCGGTATCTATCTGTATTGCCTCATTGATCTGCGGCAAATGTCCTCTTGAAAACTGAATATCCAAAACGGCACCTATAATCTGGGTTATTTTGCCAATATTTGGCTCTGCCATCAACTTTTCTCCTTCCTCTTCTCCTATTCTATGGCATTGGCTCCTGCCACAATCTCTGTAAGCTCTTGAGTAATAGCACCCTGACGAGCTCTGTTGTACTGTAAGCCAAGCTTGTCTATAAGTTCTTCCGCATTTGATGTTGCAGAATCCATAGCAGTCATTCTCGCTCCGTTTTCTGAAGCGACAGACTGCATCAAGCCGCCATAAATAACAGAAGAAATGTATTTTGGAATTATCGCATCCAATACTTCATCTTCATTGGGAGAATAATTCATAAGGGCTTTCGGTCCGTCATTCTCAACAGTCTCAGGCTGCAATAAATCTTCCTTGCTGAGCGGAAGCAATTTCAAAAGTACAGGGTCATGTACCACCGTATTTTTAAAATTGGTATATATCACATAAATCTCTGAGAGCTTTCCGCTTTCATAGTCGTCAAGCAATACCTTTGTAATATCTGCGGCATCCTTATACAGCGGCTCTTCCACAATCTCTGAAAAGTCTCCCTCTACTTCAAAGCCTTTATGTAAGAGTGCATCTCTACCTTTTTTACCCACTGCATATATAAGTGTTTCATTGCTTTTGAATTCGCTTATTACCTGCCTGCTTACAACATTGTTATAGCCTCCTGCAAGACCTCTGTTACCTGTAACAACCAATACTCCTGTCTTACCGGCATCATTCTTCTTTAGATATTTATGAGCTATATTCTCACTTTTCTCAAGCATAGATGCGATAGTCTGATACATCACGGTAAAATAAGGCTTTGAAGCATCCGCTTTTGCCCTTGCTTTTTGAAGCTTAACCGTTGCTACAAGTTTCATGGCTTTGGTAATCTGAGCAGTGCTTTGTATAGCCGCACGCCTGCGCTTTATTTCCTTCATTGAAGCCATAATACACCTGCACTATGCTTTCTTACATTCATTGATAACATCTGTAAGTCTCTTTGCAAGATCCTCAGAAATCTCTTTTTTGTCTCTTATTTCAGCTGCTATCTCAGGATGCTTACTCTCAACAAATCTGAACAGCTTATCCTGGAACTCAAATACCTTATCTGTAGGCACATCAAGTAAGAGTTTCTTTGTAGCGGCAAAGATAATAATTATCTGATATTCAACCGCCATAGGCTTGTAATTAGGTTGCTTAAGTATTTCTCTTATTCTCTCACCCTGTGCCAGCTGATTCTTGGTAGCCTCATCAAGCTCGGAACCGAACTGTGCAAAGGATGCAAGCTCTCTATACTGTGCAAGTTCCACTCTTATAGGTCCTGCAATCTTCTTCATAGCCTTTATCTGTGCGGAACCTCCTACTCTTGATACTGAAAGTCCGGCATTTATGGCAGGTCTGAATCCCGCATTGAACATCTCCGTTTCAAGATATATCTGACCGTCTGTAATAGATATAACATTGGTAGGAATATATGCCGAAACATCACCTGCCTGTGTCTCTATTATCGGCAATGCGGTAAGCGAACCGCCTCCCAAGTCATCTGAGAGTCTTGAAGCTCTCTCAAGAAGTCTTGAGTGAAGGTAGAATACATCACCCGGATATGCCTCACGGCCCGGCGGTCTCTTAAGAAGAAGTGAAAGTGTACGATATGCGGCAGCATGCTTTGTAAGATCATCATATACTACCAGTACATCCTCTCCTCTTTCCATCCATTCTTCACCTATAGCACAACCTGAGTAAGGTGCGATATATTGAAGCGGTGCAAGGTCACTTGCGGTAGAAACTACTACTGTAGTATAGTCCATAGCACCGTAATCCTCAAAAGTCTTTACAATTGATGCAACAGTGGAAGCTTTCTGTCCTATAGCAACATAGATACAATGAACATTCTGTCCCTTTTGATTGATTATGGTATCTACTGCGATAGAAGTCTTTCCTGTCTGTCTGTCACCGATTATAAGCTCTCTTTGTCCTCTTCCTATAGGAATCATAGCATCAATAGCCTTTATTCCTGTTTGAAGCGGTGTATCTACCGATTTTCTTTCGATAACACCATGTGCAACTCTCTCTATTCTTCTAAAGGTATCTGTAGTTATAGGTCCTTTTCCGTCTATCGGCTGACCGAGGGCGTTTACTACTCTTCCTGTAAGTGCATCACCTACAGGAACCTCTACAACTCTGCCTGTGGTCTTTACTGTATCACCTTCACTGATATTTTTCTTATCACCAAGTAATACAGCACCGACATTGTCCTCCTCCAAGTTAAGCACCATGCCGTAAACATCTCCCGGAAATTCCAGAAGTTCTCCCTGCATAGCCTTTGCAAGACCATGTATTCTTGCAATACCGTCCGCTACCTGGATAACAGTACCTACATCCGATACCTCGAGTTTAGTTGAATACTTATTTATCTGCTCTTTTATAACCGAGCTGATCTCTTCAGGTCTTAGATTCACTAGACTCGTACCTCTTTTCTTTAAACTTTTTGCCGGTAATACGGCTTATGATAGCATTTTTCGCATCTTTTCAATTCTGGTTTTTACACTTGAATCTACAACTCTGTCACCGATTCTGATAACAATACCGCCCAAAATACTCTCATCCACTATAAACTTTGCTTCAAGAGATTTATAGTGAGAAGACTTTATAAGTTCCTCCACTATTCTTTCTTTCTTTGCATCATCAAGCGGTAATGCGGTGGTAATTGTTGCCTTTCCTATAAGCAACAGCTCTTTTATACAATCTGTCACATAGTCAAGTATAGATAAAAGCTCCGCCTGTCTTTTTTTCTCGATAACGGTAAGTAAAAGTCCCATAGAGTCATCACTGATGTGATGCTCAAATATTCCCTTTAAAAATGATACCTTCTCCTCATCATCCATCTTCGGAGAATCAAGGAGCAATACAATTTCATCATTTTTTACAAAAATATCTTTTATCGCCTTTATCTCATCAAGTGCAACATTTAAATTATTTTTCTCAGATACTACCGACACATAAGCATCTCCATATACTTTGGACACTAATTTTGCCATGTACCATCTCCGATTTCTTTTAAAGTCTCTTCAACAAGTCTATCCTGCACTTCTATATTCATTGCAGAATTGACCGCCTTGCTTGCAATAATCGAAGCCACATCAACTATATTTGATTTTACTTCTTCCATGGCTTTTTTCTTTGCCAGCTCTATCTCATTGTTAGCCCTGTCAGTAATTCTCATAGCTTCGGCTCTTGCTTCTTCTATGATTTCATTTTCTCTATCCTTTGCCCTTTTTCTGGCGTCCTCCAAGATAGAATCAGCCTGCTTTTTAAAAGTAGCTAATTTTTCCTCGTATTCCGCCTTCAGAGCTTCAGCCTTTGCCTTTGCCTCTTTTGCGCTTTCCAAATCTCCCGCCACACGCTCTCTTCTTTTTGCGAGCATATCCTTAGCTGGGTTAAAAAGCAAATAGGAAAGAATAAAGAACAAGAAAAGGACCGCTAAGCCTGTAATGGCTGAATCAGCCAAAAGCTGAGGGTCAAATCCTATCAGTCTTTCCATAAAACCTCCAAATTAAGCACCGAAAGGCTTAACAAACATAAGAATCATAGCAACAACGAGTCCGTAAAGACCTGTTGTCTCGGCAACCGCCTGTCCGAGAAGCATTGTTGATGTGATATCCGCTCTTGCTCCCGGGTTTCTACCTACAGCCGCCGCACCATGTCCTGCTGCAATACCCTGTCCTACACCGGGTCCGATACCTGCTATCATAGCAAGTCCTGCACCTATAGCAGAGCAACCAAATATAAAATCCTGTCCTGTCATATTCATAAATAACCTCCAAAATATATGATATCAAGTAGGCTTAAACCTACTTAAATCCTGAAAATATTTTATCTAATGAACTATTCTAATTTGTCATTGATATAAACCATACTAAGCATACAGAAAACATAGGTCTGTAATGCTCCTGAGAACACATCTGTATATAGATGTAAGAATGACGGTATACCTATCTTTAAAAAGATCGGCATCATACCATACCAAAGCCCCATAATCAGAACGCCTGAAAGCACATTTGCAAAAAGACGCAATGAAATGGATATCGGGTTTGCTATCTCACCAATAACATTGATTGGGAAAAGCAGCGGGATAGGCTCAAACAGTGATGTAAAGTGTTTTAATTTTCTGTTCTTTATACCCTGGAAGTTTACTATAAGGAATGTAAATAATCCAAGCAAGAATGTAACACCATAATCTGCTGTAGGATTTCTAAGTCCCAGCAAACCGCTGAAGTTCGAAACAAAAATAAAGATAAAGATTGTTCCTATATAATTTAAGAATCTGTCCTTGTTTCCGCCAAGAATAGTATCCGTCATAGACTCCAAGGCTTCAATACCGCATTCCAAAAAATTCACAAAACCGCTTGGAGCTTTGTATGGGTCTGATGCCTTTATTGCTCTGTTTGCAAAAACAGCAAATAGAGTAATCAGTACAACGACAATAATTAAGGAAACTGTAGTCGTAGTCAAATAGAGTTCCTGTCCGAACAGCTTATACTTATATAGGCCATGAATCATGAAATCCAAATTTTTGGCTCCACCTGCACTTTCAGCTAAAATATTTAAGCTCATGTCTCCTCCTTTCTTCTTTTTTCAAATATTTTTTTAAACAATGGATACATATATGCACCTGACTTCAATCCGAAAACAGATATGACAATCATAAATGCATTTATGTATCTACTGTTCCAAAATATTGCAACAACAATGAATAACACTACCTTTCTCAGTAAAGAATGTATCATAATCTTTCTCTGTGCATAAGAAGGAGTTCCACCATATAAACTGTCCTCAGTCGATATTCCCATATCAATAACCATGGCCAATACTAAAACAGTCCCCACCAGTATACCAAGTTCTATAGAAGTGATTGAATACTTTATAAATCTTGCAAAAAAAATAGCTGCAAGACTTAAAATAAGCTCATAAAGTAAAACCCCCATGCCCATATACAGACATGTTCTCCTTGTGTCCTTACTCATCCTTTTTATTAAAAATCCTACTTTCTTTCTTCGGTAAAACAAAACTGTTTTTTTGTATCTGTATTTCTCTTTTCACCTTATCCTTCTCCATCTTTTTTATAGAGTTCATAATAAGTCTATACCCCGACATACATCCGCTTATTACTCCAAGTAACAGAAATGTCAAGGTAAACGGAAAATGAAACTTTTCCTCCAACTTAATTCCTATAAATGTGCAGAGTAAAACCGGTGTAACCATGGTAAAACCAACCTGTGAAATTAACGACAAATATCTTAAAGCTTCCACAATATTCCACCTCCTACTATACTCTAAAACCATAAAAACTTTCAATATATTTCAATATTTGAATTTACTTTTTTCCGGTTTTATCATTATACCTATATATTCTTGCCTTGTCTATATAGTGTTTTTTTTATCAATATTAAATTCAAAAATTGAATGCAAAAATATCTACTTTTCTTTTCAAAAGAATGTAAATCAATATTATGCAAATCGTAAATATTTGTTATAATATATACTATTCTATTGTTAAGGAAAATGTTATAATGAGTTGAGACTAGGTCAAATACAAAATGTAAGTCTGCATGTAGGGCTTACTTTGAAGCTATTTTAGACTTATACCCAATTAACAATATAAGGAGGAAATATGAAGCGAACTATCAAAAAAATGTTGGTTACAGGTGCAATCAGCGGACTGCTTTCACTTTCTGTTGCTTCTGTTGTGTATGCATCTAACGGTTGGAAATCTGCTAACGGCACTTGGACCTATCTTAATGATAACGGTCAGGTTCATAAGGGATGGCTACAGGCTTCTAACGGCTATTATTACATGGATTTGTCTAATGGTGTTATGACTACAGGTTGGAAAAATATTGATTCAAAGTGGTATTATTTCAAATCAAACGGAATTATGGCCACCGGTTGGTTTAAGGTTGGAAATGAATGGTATTACACACTTGGCAACGGTACTCTTGTACAAGGTTCATGGCTTAAACATGATTCAAACTACTACTACTTAAGAGGTTCAGGTGCTATGGCTACCGGCTGGAGACAGATGGACGGTGCCTGGTACTATTTCAAACCAGACGGTAGAGCCGCATTTGGTTGGACCAAGGTCGGTGACAAGACATATTATTTCACATCTGCGGCAAAAATGTGTACCTCATGGAATAAAATTGATGATATCTTCTATTACTTCAATTCTGACGGTTCTATGAAGACAGGTTGGGTCAGTGACGGAACCAACAAGTACTATATGGAAGAAGCTGCCGGTGAAAACCATGGCAAGATGAGCTTCGGTTTCAAAAAAATCAGCGGCAAAACCTACTTCTTCAACGAACAGGGACATATGGTTAAAGGTTGGCTAAAGTCTAATGACAAATATTATTACTTTGATGAAGAAGGTAAGATAGTGGCCGGTAAGTCTATTACCATAGAGGGAAAAGAATACACATTTGATGAGCATGGTGTATGTACAAATCTTAGTGGCACTCCTAGTAGTGTCACTAATGCTATACCCGGAATACTGAAGAGTGAATCAAGAGATAAAAAAAATTCAAACAATCCTTCTAAGAGCGGTTCCTCCGACCAAGCCGGTGTAGTTCCCGCTCCTAACGACAACAAGCCCGGTGAAAGCAAAGCGGGTGAAAGTAAACCTAGTGAAAGTAAGCCGAGTGAAAGTAAACCGGGTGAGTCAAAGTCCGGCAATAAAACTGATGAGTCAAAATCCGGCGAAAGCAAAAAGGACAGTAGTTCAAGTAAAGAACCTACTGTTCCGGCTGCACCTACAGATGAATCCAAGTCTCAGCAAGGCAAAGATAATAAATCAGATGCTCCTTCCGGAGAGGCTAAGCCAAAATCTCCTTCTGATGAAACACAAAAGGGTAACGGTTCTACAGGCAAGGACGAGGTAGGATTAAAGCCCGGCGAAACATCAGGACCGAAATAGAGGTAAAAAATGTATTTAAATAAATTTTCAAAGGCTGTTATACCCGTTATTTCACTTGCCATGTCTTTACTCACTCCTATGTCTGCACTTGCAGCAAATGAGTGGACAATGCAAAGTCCCGGAGTCTATCAAATGCTTGACGGCTCCTCACTTTCAGGTGTAGTTGCAAGAGGTATTGATTTGTCACATTATCAAGGTGATGTAGACTGGGACAAGGTTGCGGCAGATGATGTTCAATTCATCTTACATGGAACCAGATATAAGGGGCAGATTGACCCTGTTATAAGAAGAAATCTATCTGAAGCGAATAAAAGAGGTATTAAGCTTGGTGTATATATCTACTCATATGCAATGAGTGTTGAACAGGCTGAAGCTGAAGCCGACTTTGTACTTGACATTATCAAGGACTATCCGATTTCATATCCTGTAGCATTTGATGTGGAAGATGCCAATACTCAGGGTAAATTGCCAAAGGATCAACTTACCGCTATCATTAAGAAATTCTGTGACAAAGTGGAAGCTGCCGGCTACTACCCTATTGTATATGCCAATGATTACTGGATTGCAAATAAGCTTGATATGAATGCTCTGAAAAAATATGATATTTGGGTTGCCAGATACAATGTAAAGCATTCCTATCCGAATCCTGTTATGTGGCAGGCTACCAGTACCGGCAAGGTAAATGGAATAAACGGCAATGTTGATATTGACTTCCAGTATAAGTCCTTCAATGATAAGATTCCTTCAACCACATGGAGAACCATCGCGGGCAAAAAATATTATTACAAAGACTATAACATGGTAAAGAACGCTTGGGTTCATGACAACAAAAACTCTTACTACATGGGTTCTGACGGTGTGGCTAAGACCGGTTGGTACAGTGAAAACAATGCAACTTATTACCTTGATCCACAAAATAGCGGTGCTGCCAAAAAAGGCTGGTATAAAGAAAACAGTGCCTGGTACTATCTTGACAATAATGACGGTAAGATGCAGACAGGTTGGGTTAGTGACGGCAATAAAAGATACTACTGTGATAAGGACGGTAAGATGCAGACAGGCTGGCTGGTAGACGACAGAGATACTTATTTCTTAAGCCCGTCAGGTTCTGCGGTTACAGGCTGGGTTAATGACGGCGATACCTGGTATTTTATGGACAACTCAGGTAAAATGCAAACCGGTTGGGTAGACTCGGGTAATCAAAGATATTACTTAGACAATACCGGTAAGATGCTGACAGGTTGGACGGATGTAGGTAATGCAAGATATTTCCTTGCTCCAAGCGGTGCCGTATCAAAGGGCTGGATAAATGAAAATAATACTTGGTACTACATGGATAACAGCGGTAGAATGCAGACAGGTTGGGTCAATGACCGCGGTACCTGGTACTATATGGACAACACCGGTAAGATGCAAACCGGCTGGATTAATGACGGCAGAAACAAATACTTTATGACTGATTCCGGTGCTATGAAGACAGGTTGGCTAAAACAGGACAATGACTGGTACTACATTGACGGTTCAGGCTCAATCAGAACGGGTTGGCTAAATGATGGCGGTACTTGGTACTATCTTGACGGTTCAGGAAAGATGCAAACCGGCTGGATTGACTCCGGCAATAACAGATACTTCTTATCTGCAAGCGGTGCTATGAAAACCGGCTGGATCAACGATAATAACACATGGTACTACTTAAACAACTCAGGTGCTATGTCAAAGGGTATGATAAATGTAAATAATGTTTCTTATTACCTTGATGATTCAGGTAAGATGCTTGCAAATACCACAGTAAATATCAATGGTAATGTATATAATATTGATGCCTCAGGTGCTATGACCCCTGCTGTCAAGGAAAGTGTTGCAGAATCCGTCGACAACCGGGAAACATCATCAACAGCTCCTACACAGTCAAGCATAGGTCCAAGGGCAAAATAACAGATATATTAAGTGGATCCTTTAATAGTAACTGTAATATGCTGTAAGGGGGATATGACTGAAAATTAGCCATATCCCCCTTTCTACTTACAGTCCAAGTCCTTTCAAAATACCTTCTAAAGCTTTGAAAGAAAAATTTTCCTTTGCTATATTGTAGTTTGATTCAACCGCTTTCACTGTTAATTCTTTATCGGTAAGCAGCTCCATTACCCTACTACAAGCACATTTCAAAATACTTCTGTCAATATACACCAAATCATTGTTCTTTTTATAAGTATCTCCAAGGCTTACTATATCAAATCCCTTTCCCTTCAAATCTGACACATATACCGGATACTCAAAAGCTACTATCGGCAACTTTGCAAAAACAGCCTCTATAAGCTGATTTCCAAAGCCTTCCCATATACTTGGATATGTCACAAAATCGGCATAGACATAGCTGTCCCAAATTGAATACACCTTTCTTCCATCTCTCATACCTCTTGAATGTGATACTCTATCTCCGATAAATCGTATATCCACATTACAATCCAAAGCTTTTTTCTTTAAATTATCCACATAACTCGATGAAATTCCGAAGTTTTCAACTATTCCGGCACAAAGTAATATTATATTACTTCTGTTATCTGTTTTTTTACCATTGTACAAACATTTACCGATAAATTTTTCTTTGTTTTTATTCAACTCTCCAATAAGATCTATTGCCAGCTCTATTGCTTTTCTATCCATAACTCTGGTGGCCTGCAAAAATACAATATCATTCTTGGCAATACCGAAATCTTCTAAGAATCCTTGATTGTACTCATCTTCAGTCCATGCCTTCATATCAAAATCAAATACATTCGGAACTACTTTTGCACAAATATTCTTTTTAGCCAGCAGAGCATCTTTTGCAATTTCATTTATAACAATATTTTTTACATTTGGCAAATCCGGAGGTGCCATTCTTTCTAAAATCTCTTCAATTTCCTTACAAGTCGGCTCTACCTCTCCGCTGTCCTCAAAATAAAAATCATGATTATGACATATTGTTTTTATACCTGTTTTTTCTATAAACTCGTATATCGCCTTTAATGCGGCTATATGATATCCCACGCTCATCAGATTATTCGGAATAATAAGCTCAATTTTATTCTCATTTATTATATTAAATAATTGAGTTTTTATAATATCCGCACTTTTATTTATATCCTCTAAAAGCTCTTTGCCATCCTTATAATCTCTTAAGGCTACAGTAGCATTTTCTATTTCCTTCTTTGTCTGAGGATGATAAAAGGATAATTCCGGAATACATAAAATATCATCTCTCTCATTACCGGCAATATAAAAGACTTCATGCCCCCGCCTTCTTAATACCTCTCTCCATTTGTCCACTTCAAGGGAAACACCGTCCGTTTTCCCGAGTGCATTATGTAAAAAAGCAATTCTCATACTACACCTCATCATAATAACATTCTATAGATCTTAATCTATGTCCGCCCTTTTCATCCTCTCCTACGCTCTCCACCGGCGTATATCTTATATATCTGGTTATTGCAGTTTCAAATATATATGATTTCGGCTTTCCGTTATTTTTATTTTCCTTGATATAAGTAATATATTCCTTCCCGTCTACCGAAAAATCAATATGAAATTTTTTGGCATATTTATAATCATCTGTAAATACACATATTCTATTAACTTTCACTGGCTTACCTATATCCACCAAAATATAATGATTCCCCGGTGAATCGGACATTGTAAAATCAGCTAAACTTCCATTTGTACAGTTCAAAAAATTACCGTCATCTGAAGGTCTCATATTCGACCTTACGCCCTTCCTATACAAAAGATTTTTGGAAAAGTTTATATTGACAAGCCTTACCTTTAACCCGGTTGTATTTTTATCTAAAATGATTCTGCCGCTGCCGTTATCTTTTACACCTTCGCTTACATAATCAATATTTTCCAAAAAACATGGTATATCTATAATAATTCCTTCATGCTCACCTCTAAACTTAAAGCATAGTATATTATTATTTAATGCCTCCATTTCAAAGCCGAATCTTTTATTATCCTGTATCGGAAAATTATCCACTCTTATTTTCTTACCCGGATAAAGCCATTCCTCAGGTATACCTCCGCCTATCAGCAAGCTTTTATCATATTTTTGTGCGATAAGACTTTCTAAAAGCACCTTTGATGCCAGATTTTGCCCCCACATATGCGGGCAACTTCCGTCACCGCTTACAGGATGATATCCCCTCCATTTTTCTTTTACAGGTTCTCCCGCACTTTCCCAAAAACTATACGGTCCGCTTTGCCCATAGCTTAACATCGCCTGATATGCATATATTCCCTCACATCTGTATTCTCTGCCCCTAAGACCTGTAGCCGCAAGACCTGCATTATAAGAGCCTATACTGTCTGAAAAGCTTCCGCCGCCAAAGGAATGTGGAAATAATCCCGCTTCCCTTCCTCTTTTTAATCCATAATCATAGGTGGCATCAATCATATCAATCATATATCCATACTGTTTTGCATCAAAAAGATAGCCGTCCCATGCCCATCTTCCAAACAGAAACATAGATGCCCAATTTGTATTTCGAGGTTTCCTGCAAATATTATTATCATTGCTCTCAGTCATTGATGCGGGGATATAATTAAGCTTATATTTTTTTACCGTTTCACTTATTGTCCTGTCGGCATTTAAAAGCAATAATTCATAAAGACTGTTTGCAAAATCAAACTCCTCTTCTTCTTTTAGTACCTTTGATATATACATATATGCACAAAGCCCTAAAAGTGCAGACCAGTTATCCACAGTCCAGTACCCGTTCCTGTCAATATCCCAAGTCTTTTTTATAATTCCCTTTTCATCAATATCCTTTTCTATCTCATGGGCAAAATATTTTAATTTATCAAAATTTTCAAGTAAAATATCTTTATCACCTGTTTTTAGATAATACAGCGCAAACGGCCATGAAATTTTAAACTTTGCATCATCATATTGAATCTGAGATTTCAAATTTGAAAGTAAAACACCTGCATCTTTAAAATACCCCTGTGTAAACAGATTCACCAAAATCCCTATAGCATCATGATCAAAAACCTCTTCATATCCATTGGCACCGACATATAAATCATATTTATTTTTTATAATCTGAGTATAAATAAAATTTGCCCTATAGCTCTCTATAAGTTCTGTATCCGGCAATTCAATATCTGCAATATTTGAAAGCTCATTCAGCCAATATTCTCTCATATGATTGAAGTGAATATCAAATCCCCCAAGGCTGATAAGTTCTTCATCACTTGGCAATCCATACAGATTTCCAAATCTGTCCGATATTATCACAAAATCATGAGCTGCACTTTCATTTGGCAAAACAGACTTTGATACATTATTCAAAGCAATAAGCTCCTTTGGTGCTCCTATATCTATATGCTTTAAAATATCAGAATTATTTTTTATTTCCACCCTGCTGTATACCGCCACATAATCTCTGTTATTTACAGAGATTTTATCTGCAAAATGCTTTATTTTGATATCACATTCATCATATTCAAATCCGGTAACAAGGCATGGTAAAAAACCTTCTTCATTGTACCATTCAATATGTTTTGCCTTTTTGCCTATTTCAAACTCTGCAAGAATATTTCTGCCGTCTCTTATAAAGAAGCCGCCCTCTAAATAACAAATTACACTCTCATTATCGCCGTCCCAGCCTATTACTCCTGCCTTACTTAAATCATCCTTCATATCATCCCTTTATTCCGGCACCATAACTGACTGCCTTTTCTATCTCCTTACTGAATATCACATATAGTATCAATGTTGGCAGACTTGAAATCATCAAAGATGCAGCCATTGCGCCCCAGTCCGTAGAAAATTGTCCTTGAAACTTTACAAGTCCGATAGGCAATGTATTGAGCGACTGTTTTCCTATAACAACAAGTGCAATAATAAATTCATTCCATGAAAACAGCAACACAAACAAACCGCAGGTAACTATTACAGGCTTCATAAGAGGTACTATTATTTTAAAAAATGTAGTATAAACACTTGCTCCGTCAATAGCTGCCGACTCCTCCATCTCAAAAGGAATACTTCTTAAATACCCGTAAAAAATAGTGATAATAAAGGGCAGTTCAAATGCCACATAGGGCAATATAAGTGAAATCAAGGTATCACCTGCATGCAAATCCCTTACAAGTATTACTAAGGGTATAAGCACTATCTGTACCGGTATAAACATACCCAGACTTACATAATTTTTTATAAATTTGCTGCCTCTAAAATCCATTCTCGATATCGCATAAGCAAACATCATCGCAAAAAATATCGTAAAGAAGATAACAAAAGCCGCTACAATAATACTGTTGGTAAAGTATCTTACTACATCATACTCCAGCCATGCTTTCACATAATTTCCAAATCTTAATACTTTCGGGAAGCCGAAAGGATTTGTTGAAAAAATCTCCTCATTGTTTTTTAGTGAATTAAATGCCATCCAGGCAAGCGGATAGGCGGCAAAAATCGAATATAAAATCAATAATATATATATTATTGAAGTTTTTATTATATTAAATATCTTTTTCATATAAGATTAAAAATTTATTCTCTCTCTTGCCACAAATCTGTTTATAATCAATGTGCACAGTAAACATTCCAAAACCAGAGTCACCGCTATCGCACAGGCATATCCGAAATTTCCGTTCATATAGGCGCTCTTATACATCATATATGTCAATGTGGAAGTGGCATTTCCCGGACCTCCGCCCGTCATTATATACATATGATCAAATGCTCTGAGTCCTCCCGATATAATCAATATCAAAAGAAGCTTATATGTCTCTGATAAAAGCGGTATCGTAATATGTATATGCGCTTTAAAGCTTGTAGCTCCGTCAAGCATAGCCGCTTCATAATATGCCTGCGGTATACTCTTTATCGCCGTATATATAAGCAATATAGTATTTCCGATACCCTGCCATGCTGTAAGAAATGCCATAACTATAATTGCGGATAATCCGCTTGAAAGCCAGTTCTGTGAGTAATTTATACCTAATAAGCCAAAAATCCTGTTTATAAGACCTACATTGCTCTGATCACTTGCAAGCATAGCCAGCCACAACTTACACACTATTACCGTAGATAAGGTACTCGGTATAAAATATATTGATCTGAATATCCTTGAACCCTTTATCTTTTTTGACGAAAGCACCAATGCTATAACTGTTCCAAGCCCTATCTGATAAAGTACTGTAATTGTAGGATAGATAATGCCGTTTATAATGGAAACTCTAAATGTCGAATCCCTTGTAAAAAGCTTTATATAATGCTTTAATCCCACAAATTTACCAAGATTTATTCCATCCCAATTGTACAGACTCTTGACCAAGGTCTGTACAATCGGATAGAATACCACCACTGTATATATTAACAATGTGGGGAAAATAAAAACAAATATGGCGATTTTATTTTTAAATATATTTTTCATTTAACTCTAATTGGTCTCTTCTATTGCCGCATCAATTTCCTTTGCAAAATCTTCTGCTGTTATGGTTCCTGTCAAAAGTTCCTGTGCCTTATCTTCCATGACTGTCTTAAGTTCCTGATTTGAAAGATTCCAGTCAAACTTTGACATAGATTTAAAGTTTTTTGTATCCTCAATATACTGACTCATCACAGGTCCAAGTTTCTTCTCAGACTTAGGTGAATCTTTATATATGGAAGTTCCGCCCTCAAGGGCTACAAAAGCATCATTTACCTTTCTTGAAAGAAGTACTGCATACTTTGCCGCTATTTCTTTATTTTTGCTGTACTCCGGAACCGAAAAGCCTCCCTGACTGTAGCCTCCGCTCATATTCCATTTTGCCTCTTCTTCGCTTCCTGCATCCGCCAAAGGATAATACATCAGTACAAGATTGTCCCCCATCTCCTGCTCAAGTCCGTTAAGTGCCCATGTACCTGTCATAAACATAGCACATTTATCAGATGTAAACAGTGCTTTTGCCTGATCATAAGTTGTATTAAACACATCTTTTGAAAGCATACCCGCATTTACAAGCTCGATAAGCTTATTTGCAGCCTCAAGATAATCTACATCACCTGCCTTGGCTGTATTTTCATCAAGTCCTTTTATGCCGTCAGGTGCTTTTCTGGTAACCATGATATCATACAGATGTAAGCACCACTGTTTCTCCTTGCCAAACAGTGCATAAGGTAAAACCCCCTTTTCATTGAAGGTCTTAACAGCAGTCAAAAACTCATCATAATTTTGTGGAATCTTTACACCATTCTCCTCAAATACCTTTTTATTGGCATAAAAAGAGTTTACCCAAGGTGACTGCCATGGTACAGCATATATATGACCGTCGGACATATACAAAGCATCCTTATATGCATCCGCTATGTCATCTATAATCCCCGCCTCCTTGGCATATTCATCCAGTTGTAATAAAGTACCCGATTTATTTAATATCTCGATATCCACTCCGTCAGACTTGAAAATATCAGGTAGATTGCCTGATGCGGCATAAGTCTTTAACTTCTGCCCGTCATCCTGTGATGCAGGTTCAATCTCTACGGTTACATTCGGCATTTCCTTCTTCATTTCCTCAATTGCCCGGTCAAGAGTATCCTTTTCCTGATCATCAGAATAATTCGCATAAAGTTTTAATGTGACATTTTCTCCATTATCAGCCTCTTTACTTGACTCAGATTGTTTTGATTCACCATTTGCCTTAGAATCATCACTCTTTGACGCTCCCCCTGAACAACTTGCTAAAAATACAGTTGACAACGTAACCATTAAAACAGTCTTTAAAAAACCTCTCTTCATAAATACCCCCTGAAATATCTTAGTAATGTCATATAATGACAAACTGCTTATTGTTTATGCATAAAACTAAAACACGCACAATTGTTTTAAAACTATCTAATCCTATTATAATTATTTTTCA
This sequence comes from Lachnoanaerobaculum saburreum DSM 3986, assembly GCF_000185385.1. Taxonomy (GTDB): domain Bacteria; phylum Bacillota; class Clostridia; order Lachnospirales; family Lachnospiraceae; genus Lachnoanaerobaculum; species Lachnoanaerobaculum saburreum. The sequence continues at coordinate 525,104 of NZ_GL622296.1, read as the reverse complement.
TTATATTTTCAATATGTATACACTTAAAATTTTATATAATTTTATATTTGTACAAGGTATATAATTATTACAATTGTTTTTATAAATAATAATTATTACTTATATTTTCAAATTTTACTAATATTCTAAGATTTTTTGAACTTCAATATTTCAAGTGCAAAACAGTTACAATCTCTATAATGTGGTTCTTAGAAATATTCTCCAATAGTTTCTCTGACTATATACATACACTTCCTACCTTAAGCCTGTCCGGTTCCTGATAGACTCTTTTATAATATATTGATTAAATATATTATAGTAATGTAATAAATCAATATTATATTATGCTCAATATATTATCAAAAAAAGATATATGAGCATATTGTCCTGCATTCGGATAATGAAGTACCCCCGCATACGCGGGGAACACTAAATTGTATTCAATTTCGGGATTAAAAAACAAGAAGTACCCCCGCATACGCGGGGAACACGCCTCCTTTTTCTATCTATTGTTCTGCTGTTTGGGATCACCCCCGCTTACGCGGGGAACACTAACTGTATCCGGTATAATATCCTTATTTGCCAGGATCACCCCCGCTTACGCGGGGAACACTTATCAGCTCTTTTACAAAATCCTCTGTATCAAGGATCACCCCCGCTTACGCGGGGAACACTAAGAATAATGCATTTGCACAGAGTTCATTCTAGGATCACCCCCGCTTACGCGGGGAACACCCTGTGCTGTTACCCCCGTTTTCTGTAGCAAAGGGATCACCCCCGCTTACGCGGGGAACACATAAATACCAAACACTCGCTTCATCACTTGCCAGGATCACCCCCGCTTACGCGGGGAACACTAAAATGACTTATAAGTATCAGTGGATGATAGAGGATCACCCCCGCTTACGCGGGGAACACACTTTCATCCATAGTGGCCAGAATCCTGTTAAGGGATCACCCCCGCTTACGCGGGGAACACGCTTTAAATGCTGCTATCATAAAGTCAGGATTGGGATCACCCCCGCTTACGCGGGGAACACACTTTCATCCATAGTGGCCAGAATCCTGTTAAGGGATCACCCCCGCTTACGCGGGGAACACACTTTCATCCATAGTGGCCAGAATCCTGTTAAGGGATCACCCCCGCTTACGCGGGGAACACAAATTTGCCTTCCAGTCAATCAAATTTGCCGAGGGATCACCCCCGCTTACGCGGGGAACACACAGTGGGATACTTCCAATACTTTTAAGAAGCGGGATCACCCCCGCTTACGCGGGGAACACCTGTACTTACAAAGTGGCTTGCCGAAGAGGATAGGATCACCCCCGCTTACGCGGGGAACACCGGGCAATGCACCATATACTTTACGCATAGATGGGATCACCCCCGCATACGCGGGGAACACAGGCTTTGCAGACTTTGGCACTGCAGGCGCCTGGGATCACCCCCGCATACGCGGGGAACACGTGCTTGAAGAGATTTAAGGTTAAACTGGTCGAGGATCACCCCCGCATACGCGGGGAACACTCAAGCCTCAGATGGTATACAAATGTATGTATGGGATCACCCCCGCATACGCGGGGAACACCGTAAAAACGACAAAAAGGCGTTGACAAAGTCGGGATCACCCCCGCATACGCGGGGAACACGTAAGGCAACAATAAAGGATTATTTGTTAGCAGGGATCACCCCCGCATACGCGGGGAACACTTATCCACAATTTCAAATTCCCAGCGTTTCGGGGGATCACCCCCGCATACGCGGGGAACACTACCAGCCGTTTTTAAATAATACATACATTCTAGGATCACCCCCGCATACGCGGGGAACACTAGGCCTTGCGGAGGGAATGGAGATGGCAAGGGGGATCACCCCCGCATACGCGGGGAACACCTTGCAAATAGTGCTAAAGGCTGTAGCTTCTCAGGATCACCCCCGCATACGCGGGGAACACTAATCGATGGTGCGAAAGGTCTTGCAAGTTTTGGGATCACCCCCGCATACGCGGGGAACACCTGTCTTAGTTCTATAGCTAGAAAGCTTACAGGGGATCACCCCCGCATACGCGGGGAACACCGGAGTCGCAAGCGGCGCATCATCATCTGCAAGGGATCACCCCCGCATACGCGGGGAACACTTGCCTTATACATTCAATAAGCTTGATGAAGTAGGATCACCCCCGCATACGCGGGGAACACACAAATATATATACTTTGCCTAACTGCAATTCGGGATCACCCCCGCATACGCGGGGAACACTGCTTAAAAATTGAGGTGTTCAATGTAGCGGTAGGATCACCCCCGCATACGCGGGGAACACGGACAAACTGCAACTTCAGTACAAGGCGTTAAGGGATCACCCCCGCATACGCGGGGAACACATCACTTGGCTTGGGAATTTCTTTTTTATCCTGGGATCACCCCCGCATACGCGGGGAACACTGCTACAGCCATGCCGTTTTCTCTGAATGTATAGGGATCACCCCCGCATACGCGGGGAACACAGTAAAAAGATCCCGTAGAAAGGCTATACCAGACTATATAAGTCCCTGAATTTATTTACTTTCATCGCAAGTTTATATATCATTTTGGCATCTTCCAATGCTCTATGTGGCACTTTATCTCCTACTCCATATTCCTTAATCACGGTTTGTAATTTATAATTTTCCAGAAATAATTTCTCATTCTTTACAAACCTCATTAAATCATATCTTTTATTGTTTAAATTTTCAAGCCCTGATTTTAATAAAGCAATATTGATAAAGTCAATATCAAATCCTATATTATATCCGATAATATCCAAGTCACCCAGAAAATCCACAAAGTCTTTTAAAACTACAACTATATCACTGCCGTCTTTTTTTAACATATCAGTTGTAATGCCGGTTAATGAAACTATATGCTTCGGCAAAGTGCCTTCATAATTTACCAAACTTTGAAACTCACTAAGTACTCCGCTTACAGATTTTATTGCCCCTACCTCAATAATAACATTTTTTTCATTATCCAATCCGTCAGTCTCAATATCTACAATAACAAAGTCCTTTGAAGTCAAATTTTTCTTAGGTGACGAAGCATACCTTCTTGCATTTCTAAACTTTGCGGCATTACTGAATCCGTACTTTACCTCTTTATGTTCATCTGTACCGACATTAGGAATAAATACAAGCGGAATACCGTCCATATCAATATTTGAAAAACCTGTATTATGAGTGTCAAATTGATATCCAAGTTCATTTCTATATGCAAAACTTATTGTAGCTTCTCCATCTTTTACATTATCCCTTACCCTTTTCCAAAGCTTTTCTCTTACCTTTGTATTAAAATTACCTATATACACACCTGTAGTTATTTCCTGCATCCACTTTGTAAGATCTCCTCTTAATGCTTGTGGAACCCTTTTTAATGTAATCACAGTAAACGGCATATCACACCTCTGTGTAATTCACACCATAACTTACAAGTTGCAACTTATTGTCCCAAAGTCCAAGAAATTCTCCTTCAAGCTTTTCATCATCGCTCACTTCAAGCAGATACTGTAAATCTTCTACTATCTGTTTTACAAGTTTCTTTTCTTCAAAGATATCTCTGGCTTTCTTTCTGGTTATACTTCCAATATCATCTTCCTTACCGAATTCACTTGCTATCTCAAAAGCTAAAGGGATGGTAATATCAGCCTTATACAAATCCGCAATATCATATACAAAGGACAAATCATGACCTGTATGCACAAAGCCAAGTCCGGGAGATATACCCAGTGCAGACATCACACTATATACAAGCCCATATAAAGATACATTTCCGGCAGACAGTGCCTGATTTACAACATCACTGTTTGCAAAGTCTTCCACCTTATAATCTCTACCGGTCCACTCTACTCCATGCTTTTTTGAAAGCTCATTATAAAGTCTTTTTACTCTTGTGCCCTCATGTCCTCGAAGTTGCTGCATTGTATATGACGATACATCTTCACCGGCAAACCTCATACTGTACATTTTTCTTGCTACATCAACTCTGCTGCGGACATTTGTCACAAGTCTTGCCTGACTTTCTAAAAACTTTGTGGAATGTGTCAAAGCTCTGCCATGTGCATACTGTCTTACACCCTTTTCGCCTACCCAGACTACAGAGGTACCCATATCACCTATAAGTTCCATTGCTCTATGTGTAATATCTGTACCGGGACCAAGCAATAATGCACCAATCATAGCTACAGGAATCTTTACCGTCCCTCTACTGTCAGATACCACTATTGCTCCGTCCTGTCTGTTTACCTTTGCATGCTCAATATAAATAAAGGTAACTCTATCACTTATCCTTGGCAATTCATTTATTTCAGCTTTTTCCATACTTGCCACCCGGTATTACATAGGAATAACTGTCATAAGTCCAAATCCGTAAGCCTTTTTCTTACCGAAGCCGTTCTCCAATAACGATTTGAATTTATCCTCGTCAACTACAGTTAAAACACCTTCAAATGTGGCTTTTACCACTTTTACCGGCTTTGCACCTGACTTTCTTAAAACTTCAAAACCTCTTTCTACTATATTGACCTCATCTTCGATTACTTCAAATCCGTTTTTTAAAGTTCTGTCCATAAAAAATTTCTTTTGAAACTCTGCTGTAATATGCGGCTTTTCGCTACCCCGCTTACCGTCTTCCATCACTGCATGTACCGGATTTGTTACAAGCCTGAAACGCAGCTTCATACCTTTTTTTATCTTGCTTATATATGCCGTATAATCCTTAGTAATTGCACTTCCGGCTACACCATACTTTTCCAATAATTTCACATCAGGTTTTTCACCGCTTACCAACAATAAATATTTTTTATTATTGATTTTATCAATCCTCCAAAGCTTTCTGCTCCTCACTCCCGCTTCTTTAAAACTTTGTTCAACCCAGTTGTGGTAAGCTCCCAAATGTGTCAAATCCCTTATCTTTTGTCTGTTATATATATCTACTTCAACTCTTGAAATATACATATCACTCACCTACCAAATCAAAAATATTGTGGTCAGTATCTTTAACTTCAAACATATTATTTTCAACCGCTACTTTTGTATGTTCTTCATATCTGAAACTAAACTGCCTGTTACTTTTCGAAAAAGATATGACCCTGTCCTGCCTTAGTATCTCCCTATATACATTATCAAAAATACCCTTATCTCCATATACATCCAGTGACTTTTTGAACTTATCTCTATATCTTTTCTTATAATAATCTGCCGCCTGCCACTCACATTTCTCCAAGGTATCCTTAATACCCGCATCAAAAATACCCAGTATAAAATCTGCTGAAACAGGAACCGATCTTCTGCCCAGAAACATTTGAAAATACGGTCTCTTTAAAGCTTCATATATTTTCTCTATAAAGTTATCATCCTCATGTGATATAGCGACTACAAATACAGCATCTTCAAGATAATACCTCTCTGTAACATAGTTTCTCTCAAGCTCTCCGGTAGGTTTATATTTTCTTGCTATATGATAATCTTTCAAAAGACTACCCTCTCTGTCAACCCTTACTGCAAACTTAAGGACATCTAACTCGCTTATGGACTTATCATCTCTTCTTATTCCAAGTGCCGCTCCTATCAGTCCGATAACGGCACTTTTAGAAGGATAAAGATCTGTATGTCTGGTTTCAAAATGTGAGTCGGTTCCCCATGACTGCATAGGTCCTGCAAACTTCAATAATATAGTCTTCACATTTGCCCCCTTAGTTGAACTGATACCGATTTATTTCTTCTCCAAGCTTTGTCAGTAATTCATTAAGTGAATCTGTTCCTTCACCGTCTGATATATTCACATTGTTTATGGCAAGGTACAATGTCTTTACCGGCTTCTCTACAAACTTCTGTACATTATCCATTTCGTCTGAAAGTTTTTTTATAGAGCCTGCAATATATCCGTCTTCTGATTTTACAGGTGTTTCAAACGCACTTACAAGACTTACCGGCCTGTCTTCTCTTAGATTAACCACCAATATGCCGGGTAAGGTCTGATTTGCAAATGTATTTACCTTTCCTGTAGGTAATGACTTTGCAAAAGCTTCTACAAAAAGTTTAACAGCATTTATCATACTTTCCTTGTCTTTAAGCTGATGCAAAAATTCATGAAGTGCAATATTTGCATATCTATATAATGTCGAAGAATTGTATTCGACATTTCCAATCATTCCGGCACCTGCATTATCTTCAGGTGAAAGGTCATCTGCCGCAGTAAAGTAGTCAAACTCTGTCTGCACAGCATGTGTGGAAATCGCATGTGCCACCTGAGATGAAGCATCTTCATTTAAACTCGGATCATCAGCCACCATTCTTCCAAACAGTGCAATATCTATAGCTACATTATCCTTTAAAACTCTCTGCAAGTCTTTTTTATCAAGCATAAGTTTACCCTTGCCGTCTTCATCAGCTTCCGCCGCCATTTTTGCAATATCTGTTGCCTGTCTGTCTCCAAGGAAAAACAGTGCCTTGGCTTCTTTGCCGCTCTTGTCTTTATTATCCTTCAGCTTTATACCTACAAGTTCAATAGCCTGTGCCGCTCTGTCAAGTGCTTCTTTTTCAAGAATTGTATTATTTATATCTCTGATCTTCTTTGCAACATAGCTGACAATATCCTTTGTTCTTACACCTACATCAGCCACTTCTCCACTTTCCTTGAAATAATTCCTCATAGCGGCCTTCCATGACTGTGAGCTTACTCTTGCCCTCCTTACTCCGCCATACATAGATGTCTTCGGGCTGCCTGTATCGTCTCTGTTGATATTTGACGGTGGCAATGTCTGTATAATATGCATATCTAAAAATAATCTACTTTTCATTTGATTCTCCTTTATAATTAACTTTATAGTATTCTCTTGCCCAATTCAGAATTATATTGTCTTTGTTTTTATTTTTTCTTATCCAATATAAATCTTCCGAAAGTCCGGCATAATCCACTTTTGTACCTTTTTGCTTTGACTTTAAAAGCCTGATTAAATGTCTTAAATGTACTATAAGCTCATCAAACTCTGTTGAAGTGATCATAGCATTAAATCTTCTGTCCACTGCCGTGGTATCATCACCTGCTCTAAGGACTTTCAGACTTGTCCCTATATTGCCGTAGTTCTCACCTCTCTCATATACATTACTGTCATCTCCCTGCTGATGTATAGCATACAACTGTAAACAAGTCAGTATGCAAATCTCCTCATCAGTCATCCTCTTGCTGTTTCCAAGAAAGCTCTCAGGCAATTTATCAAAGACAAAGGGCATTATATCTGCCATATCAATATAGTCTCTTCCGATAGAATTCCTCAGCCTTGAAAGCACAGCCTTTCCTGTGGAGTCTTCCTGCCTGACATACAGCTCATTTAGAATTCTCCCACTAACACTTCTTATACTGTCCATCTAACCTCCTTATTTTTTTTGATTTAATCTATATAGGAAAGAATTATATATAGTTGCAATATTTTTTACCGAACCGCTTCCTTCTATTCCTTTATAATCTCTTAATGTAGCGTTTGATACCAGTTCATCAACATAATTTTTCATAGCCGTTTTCAGAATATTATGCCACTCAATTTCTTTTTCATCCTTATCATCTCCTATATCGACACTTTCCATCCACTGTCTGAAAGACAGATCTATTCTGAAATAAAACTGCTCAATATACTTTGGAATACCTGATTTATCCATATTTCTTATTTCAAATAAACCAAGTAAAAATATCCTAAGTACATTGTCAATTGTACTTTTTGTATCTGTAACCGTCTTATTTATCCTGTCTACCCATCCGCCGTCTCCTATATCCGCCAGTACCCTCTCTTTCATAGTAAGAGTATCTGATATTTCATCTATCGGAGCCCATGAAGTGGCATTGCCGTCATCAATCATACTTACAGCAGACAGTGTAATATTTTCCTTATCCAATTCTAATTTCATTGAATCTGATATATTATCCAATTTATTCAGCCACTCTATAACTCCGGGTTTTCTGACAGTTTCACCTACTCCGGTAAGCAGTCCGAAATTTCTCCACATAGACTGATTCGCATCATGTTTTTTCGGTCTGTATTTATCCTTATATTCACCATCTTTATTATACTTCCAGACTGTCATCGGCTCTAAAAAATTATCTGAATGTTCAATTTCAGGTAATTTAGCTATAGAACATACAAACTTATCTGACTCGGCATGGTTCGGGTCTATGAATATTTCTCTGCTCCATGCAGTATAAAGTGCAGAAATATTATCAATACCGCTATAAAAATATGCTTCCACATTTCTTTCTATGGTATCAGTTTCCCAACATGGTCTTTGTATTTTCAGCAAATTATTGCTTTCATTATTTACAATTGTAAGGTTGAGCATCAAAGTTTCAAAAAGATTACTTCCCACAAGGTATATTCCACCCAAATCATATATCCAGCCTTTTGAGTAGGTCTTAGCATTGCCGACTTTTTTCTTATCAGCTGTGCCCATATAGCCTTGCAAAGTTATAAGCCATCTTGCCGACTCATCATCTCTCATATATTCTTTATAGGAGTCATCTCTTGGTGAAAAATATGCCTGCTTATTATTACTCTCTGATACAAGCCTGTTTATGTTCTTACCGTAAAACTCACCTCCGCCCTTTGCATCCTTTTCTATCACCTCTTTCGTCACCTGAAAAAACGGGAACTTATCATCATATAGGAAAAATTTGTCTCTCCATTTCTCCAGATATTCTGACACTATATCAGGGAATTTTTTAGCTTTCCAAATATCAATCCATGTTTGGTACAGTTCCTCTTCATAGTCCTCTATATCCTCTTCTGCAATCTCAGTTGTCTGCAAAAAGCTCTCACTGTCCACATCAAAGAACTCATAAGCTTCTCCCTCTGCATTAAATCTTGAAAACACAGTATGAAGTATTGCAAGCATCACTCTCATTATTGCAAAGTCCTGTGTCTTCATATCCCCTGCAAACTCTTTGTACCGACCGGCATTATTAAAAAGCTCTTTTATAGAAACCTTTGTAACAGCCTTGTCATCTGCTACCATAATCCATTTTTCGTCAAGCAAATTATACCTTGGCATCACTTTCTCCCTTCAATATCCAAACCATATTTTTTATCATAGACCATATCCACTCCGTTTATCCTGCATCTGTTGTCCTCATCAAACATTGCACATAAACTGCCCTTTAACCACACCGAATTATCCCAACTTTTTAAATTTTTAATATAGAAGTCTTCTAATTCTTTTATAGTCTTGTCTATATTATAGGACTTTGACAACTTATTTGGAAGTTTTATTGTAGAACTTGCAAGCTTTTTTGCAACAGCCTCACTATCAATATATTGTGACATATCTTCATTACTGTCAAATGTGGTGTAGCCGCCTGTGCATCTCTTTAGAGCGATTACTTCTACAGTATCCTGTGTATCTCTTACCTGAGAATTGCCCTCTTCCTCACTTGAGGTTAGACTTTCATTTTTTAGCCAGCCTATCAAATCCGTTCCCTTGCCTATACGTTTTTTCAGCCTCGGACTCTCAAGTCTGTAGCTTGTTGCCCTGTCCTTTTTGCTGTTTACAATGCCTTCATAGTCCTTTTTATAATTATCATACTTTACTCTCAAATCATCAGACAAATCTAAATCAATATTTTCATCATAGACTTCTTGTACCAGCTTTGATATATCACCCGGCAGATCTATACTGTCTTTAAGAAAATATCCTGTTCTGGCTAAAAGGTATCCTCCGTATACCGCCTTAGAGCCGCTTTCAAACTCCAGCTCTTTACTGTTTCCAAGCACATACAGTACAGGTTTTTTATGCTTATCAGGTCTGTTATCTCTTTTATGTCTGTGAAGCCTTCCCATTCTCTGGATTAATAAGTCCACAGGTGCAATATCACTTATCATTACATCAAAGTCAATATCAAGCGACTGCTCTATTACCTGTGTACCTACTACAATCATCTTTTCCGGTCTGTCTCCTGTTTTTCCCAGGAGATCCGTCAGCTCCTTCTCATTTTTTACTCTGTCTGTAGCAATAAATGATGAATGCAACAATTTGACACTTATATCACCGAATTTTGATAAAACCGACTTTGCAATATCCTGTGCTTTTTTCACTGTATTTACAATAATACCTACATTGCCACCACCGACCGTCAAAAAATCAAGCAACTTTAATAAATTCTCACTGTCGGTATATTTTATCTCAATACTCTTATCTTCTATCGGTGCAAAATCCTTTATAATTAATGCCTTATCATTATCGGTATAGGTAATCAGAGGATAATCATCCGCCATAAGGCTTTCTTTATCAATCTTTTTAACTCCCTTTCCCATCAAATAGTGATTTATAAAGTCTGCTCTGCTTTTCTTAGGCAATGTTGCCGACAGCAGTATTACCGGCACATTATAGGCTCCAAGCCACTCAAGTGCCATATTTAAGTATTGATCCATATATGCATCATAGGCATGCACCTCATCAATAACTACAATCTTTTTGCTAAGACCAAGATGCCTAAGTGCCAGATGCTTTTGCCTTAATGCCATCATCAAAAGCTGATCAACAGTACCCACCACAAAATCATCCATTATCGCAGTCTTTTTGCCGCAAAACCACTGGTTTATTACAAAGCTTTCTTCTTTTGCTTTTCCACTGTCAATATCTATATTGGAAGACTTAGTTAAATTTGTATAAAAATCATTCAAATATGCCTTACCATGTACAAGCCTCAGTCCATGCTTTTCACCTAAATCCTCACTGATTCCCTTAAGCCAATCCGCTATCCTTGGGAAAATACCGTTAGAAGTTGCCTGTGTAGGAAGTCCGAAAAAAAGTCCGCTTCTATTTGACTTGACAGCCAGCTCTTCCACACCGATAAGTGCAGCTTCCGTTTTGCCAAGTCCCATAGGTGCCTCAAGTATTACAAGTCCGGGATTCTTTGCATCAGTAACAGTCTTTGCAAACTTTGATTGTACATCTCTGGGCTCAAATCCGAATCTGTCTTTAAATAAAGTATTACTGTCACCCGAATATTCAGGATTCCATATATCACTGCTGTTTGATTTCTTCCACTTGTTAAATCCGGTCTTACATCTTTTATCCATATCTATATCCGTACTTTCATCAAGCCCTATAAGCGGAAAAAAGTAAGTATTGCTGGCAATCCAATCCGCCATGGTCAAAAGTCCCAAAAGGATTGCCTGTGCCGGCTGTGAGAGTATGGGAATATCGCTGCATTTTTCAAAACCGCTGTTTTTTAAAGCTGTATTTAAAATCTCCCTATGAAACATCAACCATTTTTTATAAATATCACTGTTCTCATCTTCACTCTGAAAAATATTTTTCTTATATGATTTTTTCACCTCAGATATTTTTCCGATATCATCTATAGGTCTGCCATGGTGACCTCCTACAATGGAGCCGATATCATTATCAGTGCAAAATCTCTCATCCAGTATACTCAGTATTACCTCTCCTGCAAGTCCATGCGGTGTTTTTTCAGGTGCGGCTAAAATCAGTTTATCAATATCTGTAAGGCCTGCTTTTATCAGCTTATCTGTCAACTCATTATCTAAGTCTTTTGAATTTGAAAAGCCCTTCTTAAGTTGGAATGCAGGTGTTGCCTTGCCTATATCATGTATACCTGCCGTAAACATGGCAATCTGCTTGCCGGCATCAAAGTCTTTTGCCACAACAGCCTTTTGCCCGTCACTTAACCAGTGTTCCCATAAAAGTCCCGTTATCCTTTTCGTATCTTCTAAATGTACCGGCAACGGCAGCCAAAAAAATACTCCATCTTTTTCTTCTTTTTTTGCCCAAAGAGCTTCCAACATATATCCTCCTCAAATCAGATATTTTCTAATCAATTTCTTTATATTTTATTCTACTATATAAGCTGTCCGTTAAAAATACCTGCGTATATTTTTTTATATTATATTTAAAACAGCAAAAAAAAGCGGGTTGAAAATCAACCCGCCACAACACTTAATATAGAACCGCTCTTAGCAGATATTTTTTCTGTGACCTATTTCTAAAACAAGCACTAACACTTTTTCATCATTTATATCAACAATTATTCTGTAGCTTCCTACTCTGTATCTCCATTGTCCACTTCTGTCAGCCGTAAGACCTTTACCATGTTGCCTTGGATTTGAGCAGCCCTCAATATTTTTTCTTAACCATCCTGTAATAAGAGATGCAGTTGACCTGTCAAGTTTTTTCAGTTGTTTTAATGCCTTTTCTGAAAAAACAATTCTAAAACTCATTTCAGACCCAGCTCTTTCTCTACTTCATCAAGTGAATATGTTACCGGATTTTTCTTAAACTCTGCCATTGCCTCCTTATATGCATTTAAATCATACTCATCTTCTATTCGGTGAATAACAGATTGTCTTAACAGTTCTGATACTGTAATACCGTTCAGCTCGGCATATTTTTTAAACAACACAGTATCTTCATCATTCAGCCTTAAAGATATCGTCATAGAAATCTCCTTTCTTTGTGTAATACATTGTATTACATAAAGAAATACATGTCAACTTAAATCAAGTGCCGCTAATCATCAACTGTGAACACCTCTTTTACAAAAGGTATACTTGGTGAAGCCCCCTTTTTGCTTACAGTGATGCTTGCCGCCTTACTTGCCTGCCTTAAGGCACTTTTTATATCCATACCTTCCACCAATCCGGCAATAAAATACCCTGTAAAGGTATCACCTGCCGCTGTAGTATCCACTACCTTGGTGGGGTAAATTCCCTGATATATCTTGCAGTTCTTATCCACATATACCGAGCCTTCCTCTCCCAATGTCAACACAAGTCCGGTATCAGGAAAACTTTTTGTTAACTTCTCTATCAAATCATCCTTACTCTTATATTCAACAGACAATATATCAGCCGCCTCTATCTCATTTAAAATAAGGTATGAAATCTTTTTTAAATCACATTCAAATATACTCTCATTTATAGGTGAGGGATTTAATACAATTCTTATCCCCTTTGCAAATGCTTCATCTACAATAAATGAAAGATTGCTTATCTCATTTTGAAGCAAAAGTATATCGCCCTTATCAAAGTCCTTTAATACATCTTTGATAAATTCCTTATCTATATTTTGGTTTGCTCCGCCATATAAGAGTATACAATTATTGCCCGATTTATTTTTTTGAATAATCGCATGACCTGAAGGCATATCATATCTTCTTATATATGATATATCAACACCTACACTTGAGAGTGCATCTGTCAACATCTCTCCGTCCGCACTGCCGACCGCACCGGCATGGTATACCTTTACACCTGCTTTGGCAAGTGCCACAGACTGATTCAGTCCCTTTCCGCCACAAAATACATTCATATCAGTAGAAGATAAGGTCTCACCCTCCCTTACAAAATGATCCACATCATATACATAGTCAAGGTTTAGCGAACCGAAATTCAATACTTTCATTATTCACTCTTACTTTCTAAAAATAAATATACTCCCTTTACCATCAAATATCCTGCCACCGCACCCTGGTCGGCAACCCCCTTGGCTTTAGATGCAAACACTGCCGCCTTTCCGAACTTCGGCAACATATCCTTTGTAGCCTCAACACCCGCCTCGGCTCCCTGTAGTGCTGCCATAGCTACCTCTAATATACTACCGTCTGATACCTTCTTTGCCTCTTTCCCCGCCGGAAAAAGTGCATCATATATTGTTCTGTCACCTGCTTCACACTTGCCTCTTTTCTTTATCCCTGCTGCAAAACTTTCAAAAAACACTGCTAAATCTGCGGCTTGTATTTTATCCTTCCCATTTAACGACTTGCCTGCTTCCATGATACCGCTTGCCGTCAAAGTTCCCATAGTGGAAGGCACTATGGATGCCATCTTCATACCGGCTTTAAACAAAGTCTTGCCGATATTATTTTCCACAGTATTCTCCCTTATAATATCAGGCATTGCACTATAGCCTTTACTCATAGTCAGTCCAAGGTCGCCGTCTCCCATATTTGCATCCATAGCACAAAGCTCATCCTTTTTCTCAACAAAAATCTTTGCTATACATGAAAAAAGTTCCGGCAAATCCTCAATTCTAATCTCTGTCATATATACTCCTTATAATCTTATAAATGGAGTCTTTACTTCCATATCAAGCCAAGCCTTCTCCTTATTGGAATTTAATTTACAAATAGATATTGATGCACCTGCCATCTCCATACTTGTAGCGTACTCACCTACAAAAGTTCTGTAGATTTTGATTCCCTTTGCTGACAATATCTCACCGACCTCTCCCGAAAGTATATAAAGTTCTTCAATACTGCTGGCACCGAGACCGTTTATAAGAACCGCCACCTCATCATCTTTTGCAATATCTATATCGGCAAGTATCTCCCCTACAGCTTCATCTGCAAGTTCCTTTGCAGTCTTTACCTCACCGTTCCAAACTCCCGGCTCGCCATGTATTCCCATACCGAATGCCATCTCATTTTCTTCCAAAGTAAAATTGGAATGTCCAAGTTCAGGAATAACACATGGTGTAAGTGCAAAACCTACAGTTCTTGTGTTTTGCTTTGCTGTATTTGCAGCCTCATATACTTCGTTAAGGTTGCACATATTTGCTGCCGCCGCACCTGCATATTTGTACATAAAGAAAATACCTGCAACACCTCTTCTGGTCTCGGGAAGCTTGTTTGACAGCACATCATCCGCACCGACAATGCTTCTTGTCTTGATATCATCCATATCAAGCATTTCGGCAGCCATATCAAAGTTCATTATATCGCCTGTATAATTCCCATACAGGAATAATACACCGCTGCCTGCCTCCACTTCCTTTGATATTTCATAAATCTGCTCTGCCGAGGGCGACTGAAAAACACTTCCCACACCACAGCCGTCAAGCAGATTTTCACCTACATATCCAAGGAAAAGAGGTAAATGTCCGGTACCTCCACCTGTTACTATTGCCACCTTACCCGGTTTCTTATCCGCTATACAATAGCATCTAAGGTCGTTTGCAACATACTTTACCTGCTTGTTTGCAAGATAAATACCCTTTAACATATCATCTGTATAATTTTCAGGAACATTGATTATCTTCTTCATATATTCTCCAATCTAATTATTATGCAAATACTATAGTGAACAATTTTATTAACTAAAATATCACAGTTTATAAAATACCTTCCAAGCTTTACACTACAATCCCAGTTTGTCAAACGCCTTATCAAAAGGATATTTACAGATACCTTTTTCTGTAATGATACCTGTAATAAGACTGTGATCTGTCACATCAAATGCGGGATTATACACATCTATATTTTCAGGTGCCATTCTCTCCTTATACCACATATCTGTCACCTCATCAGAGTCTCTTATCTCTATAGGAATATCATCACCTGTAGCCGTATTCATATCAATGGTAGATGTAGGCGCACATACATAAAATGGTATACCATAGTGCTTTGCTATGATTGCAAGACCTGAAGTACCGATCTTATTGGCGGCATCACCGTTTCTTGCCACTCTGTCACATCCCACAAATATAATATCTATCTTACCCGATTTCATCAAAACGGATGCCATATTGTCACACTGTAGAGTGGTGGTAACACCTGCATTGCTAAGTTCAAAAGCGGTAAGTCTTGCACCCTGCAAAAGCGGTCTGGTCTCATCACAGTACACATGCATATCACTTCCTAAAAACCCGTTTTCCAATGCCATATACATAGGTGCGGTAGCGGTACCGTACTTTGCGGTAGCCAAAGTACCTGCATTACAATGTGTCATAATGCCTATCTCTTTGCCGTTTCTCTTTAATTTCTTTAAAAGTTTAAATCCAAGTTCTCCAATACCACGGCTTATAGCAATATCTTCACTTCTGATATTATCAGCCTCTTTAAATAAAATTTCTTTTATTTCATCAATATTTTTTGTTCTATTTGCTTTTAAAGTATCCTCCATTCTGTTTAATGCCCAGAAAAGATTTACCGCAGTAGGTCTTGAAGAAGCAAAGTAATCCTTAAGCTCCAAAAATTCTCTTTCAAAATCCGCATAGTTATCAGCCTGTACCTGTGAAGCCGTCTTTGCAATACCTAGGGCTGCACAAACTCCTATTGCAGGAGCACCGCGAACTCTAAGCTTCTTTATCGCCTCCCAAATATCTTCCTTTGTATTCAGATTTATTCTCTTTATCTCACCCGGCAAAAGTGTCTGGTCAATAATATTGAGATTGCCGTCTTCATCCGTCTTTACAGAAATTATCCTGTCAAAAAATTCTTCAATATTCATTTGCACCTCCATTCATTTATGCCTTCATAGCCAAATCCTTACACCTTAAGACGGTATCCACATAATCCTTACCGCATTTAAAGGATTTTGCATTCAGTATAAACTCCTTGCCTGCCAGAATATTTATTCTCTCGGCCAATAGTCTTTTTCTCTCATCCGTAATAGTAGTCACATCCGCAACATTTGCCATTCCCACAGTCCTTCTATGTAGCTCTGTTCCTGTAAATCCGGCTGTGTCATTAAGTATACTGTCAAGATAATACTCCTTAAATCCTTCCACCCTTGCCATAGGTTCAGTTACCCACTTATCAAAATACTTATTATACTTTTCAATGAATAAGTCTGTCACATCCTCTATAGACTTTAATACCCATGCATTAAACTCATCTTTCTTATAAGCCAGTCCGTTGTCATAGGCAAAAATAAGGTTTGCAATAACATTTCCGATATCATATCCGCAAGGTCCCAATATACCGAACTCCGGGTCAAATACTTTCAGTGCATCTTCCTTGATGAATATAGAACCTGTATGCAAGTCACCATGTATCAGTGCCTGTGCATTGGTCATAAAATTAAACTTTAACTTTGCCACCTCAAGGTGCAAAGCCTTATCCTCATAAAGCTCCTTTTTTACAAAATCCGCATTTGGAGGATACACATTGTTTCTGTGATGTATATCATTGTAAGGCTCCATAAAAACAAGTTTTTCGGTTATATCACAAAGATCAGGTGATACAAGCTTTCCGCCAATCTTCTTTTTCTCCTTGTGATCTATAACCACGTCACTGCTCTTTAATAAAGTATCAATAAGGAAATCCGTTATCTTGTTTGCAAAATGCGGATATATCCTATGCTCAAGCATTGCCTGACGCATTACTAAAAAGTCTGAACAGTCCTCCATACCGCAGGCACACATCACCGTATCATAAAAATAAATATAAGGCACCATTCCCTTTGCATAAGAATCCTGCAACATCAAAATTTCAGATTCAAGCCTGTTTCTGTCTCTTGAAGGCTTCATATCCTTTGAAATTCTGGTTTCAGTACCTGCCTGCTTTATATATATTGAATTTCCCTTACCGTCCGTTACCCTGTATACATAATTGAGATTTCCATGTTCTTTCGGTATGACCACCTTCATACTTGCCCTGTCCCAGTCTATAGCGGTCGCTTTCAGTAATGTATACTCAATTATATCCTTTTCTTCCATTTGGAAATATGTATCAAATCTGCTCATTTCCCCTCCTATTCTCTCTTATATGCATATGCCGCTATAAGTGCAAGTGCCAATACCGCACCCTTTACCGCCGGCAGTACAAAGAAAGGTACTGCACAGATTGTAAGTCCGTTTTCAAGTGTAGATACAAGCATTGAACCTATCATAGTTCCAAGTGCATTCGGCTTTTCCGCACCGCCTACGGTTCTGCCTACAAAGACAGCCGCAAGTGAAGGCATCAAATAATTGTCACAACACATAACCTGTGCCGAACTTCCTCTTGATGAAACCAAAATACCGCCGATTGCTATAAATACGGCAGTTATCATACCTGCCACATATCTGTACTTCTTTATATCAATACCTGAAAGCTTTGCAGCCTCCTTATTGCCTCCCATAGCATACAGATATCTGCCGAACTTCGTAAAATCAAGGAAAATATATGCAGCCAGCACACAACCAAGCATAATAATTATTATCCATGGCGCTCTTCCGATTGCCGAGAATGAATCTGAAAGAGCTATCCTAAGCGGCTCCGCATTCCATGGTGTTCTCATACCTGTAGAAACCGCACCTCCGCCAATATACCACTGTCCAAGTCCCTGATGCACAAACATCAAAGCACATGTTGCAAGCATATCAGGTATCTTACATACCAAAATAAGAAACATTGTAAGCTGATACAGTATCAGAGTAGTCACTATGGTTATCACTATTGACATAAAAAGTGACTGACCGAACCACAAATATGATGATACAAATGCATAAGCCGAACAGCTTCCCAAAGTACCTGCCGACATATCAAAGCCGTCCGGAGCCATAGTGATGGTGGCTGCAATACCGAAGACTGTAGTTATTGCCATGGCTCTAAGAATATTTACCATATTGCTCTGTGACATGAAAGCACCGCCCTTGACTGCCGTAAAAACTATAAAACATAGAATCAAAGCCAAAATAGCGGCCCAGTCTATACCGAACTTAATTATTCTTTTGCGTTCCATCAAACTACCTCCCCTTGTGTCTGCTTACCGCCTACACTGTAATACATAATCTCATCTTCATTTGTATCCTTTGTGACCAATTCCGCATCAATACCGCCATTGTACATTACATAAATCCTGTCCGTAAGTGCCAAAAGCTCCTGATTCTCACATGTTGCATATATTACAGCATTGCCCCTTTTGGCTATCTCATGTATAAGATTAAATATATCCTGCTTTGCACCGACATCCACACCCTTTGTAGGCTCATCAAAAATATATACCTCACAGTCTGCCGCCAGCCACTTCCCGACAGCGACCTTTTGTTGATTTCCGCCTGAAAGCTTCTTTACAAGCTGATTTATACTTGGAGTTGAAACATTCAAACTTTTTATATAGTTCTTTGCATTCTCTTTTACCTTTTTCTTATCTATAAAAGAGAAATTGCAAAACTTCTCAAGAGATGCGGCGGAAAGATTAAAACTCACACTCTCTTCCACCAACACTCCTTCTTTTCTTCTTTCTTCAGGTACAAGTGCCAGTTTATTTTTTACCGCACTTGCAGGATTTTTAAGATTTAATTCCTTACCGTTTAATACTATCTTTCCTGTACTCCTATATGCTCCGAAAAGCGTTTTACAAAGTTCGGACTTACCGGCTCCGACAAGACCCGCTATTCCAAGTATCTCACCCTTTTTCACATATAAATTTATATCATTTACCTTTCCGTCTATCTCACTAAGATGCTTAGTTTCAAATACGGTATCACCCACAGGAATTTCCTCTCTTTTGTAAGCTTCCTCAAAGGTTCTTCCAAGCATAAGTTCCACTATCTCCTTTGTAGTGGTGGATTCTTCTATTTTGTATGTTCCTATCAACTTTCCGTTTCTCATCACTGTATAGCTTTCACATATTTCAAGTATCTCATTCAGTCTGTGAGAGATAAAAAGTATTGCTATATTCTCCGTTTTATGCAGATGATTTACAACTTCAAAAAGCTCCTTTGTTTCCTGATTGCTTAGAGGTGCTGTAGGCTCATCCAAAATAAGGAAATTACACTTCCTTCTGATTGCCTTTGCTATAAGTACCATCTGCTTATCCGCCAAAGAAAGCTTTGAAACAAGATCTCTTTCATTGATTCTTTCCCTGCTTATATGAAGTCTGTCAAGTGCCTTTCTGCCCTCTTTATATACATTATTCCAATTAAGTAAAGCATTGCCCTTGTCCATAACCAGATCACTTTGAATAATATTTTCCGCTACTGTAAGGTTTGGAAACAGCGCCGTATCCACCTCCTGATAAACTATCTGAACACCGCATTTTTTTGCATCCACAGGCGTTCTAAGTTCCACTTCCTTTTCATCCAAAAATACTGCCCCGGTGTAGTCGGGATTGGCACCTGACAATACCTTCATAAGAGTGGATTTTCCAGCTCCGTTTGCCCCTACTACAGCTCTTATCTCTCCGGTGCTTACCTCAAAGTTTATATCTTCAAGCGCCTTCACTCCCGGAAACTCTATTGACACATTCTTTGTGCTTAATTTTATTCTGTCCATATCTATCCTATCTAAATAGGTGAGCCATCAAAACCTCAATGACTTTCACAAAATCAAATGTATCTGATAAACTCACCTTTTCTATGATATTTCGGTATCAAGACCTGTAAGCCTTTGATAAATCTTTAAACAGCCGCTATCTATTTATGTATTAAATCCTTAGGCATCCAATCCGCTTCTGAAAGATAATTCAAATTGCCGTAGGTCTCACCTGCTACATTTCCAAGATTCTCAACATTTGAATCAGCCTTCAGGTTTGAAGCCTTTATAGCCGTACCCGGAACCTCTACCACATCAACTCCCGTCTCTCCCGTTGCAGGGTCATAAATCTTGTCATACTCTCCCGCCATCTCAAGGAACAGAAGTCTCATAGCGATTTCACCGTTTAAAGTCCAGTCTGTTGTTCCGGCAGCCGTCCAGACATCCGGTCTTGTCTGCATATTTGTGATATCTACGGGGTCGATATCTACAGATGCCATAGGAAGAGCCTCTCCGTTTTTACCGTTCATATTGTCATTTTCAATAAGTGCATTATATACACCCTGACCGTACATGTCATAATATGCAATAACTCCGTCCACATCTTCTCTCTTTATACTTTGCAGATATGCCGCAGTCACAGTATTTGCGGAGTCTACAGAATCCTGTAAAGGCTGTACCTCACCCACAGTTACAATCTTTCCGGCTTTCTCATACTCTTTCCATCCCTCTTCCCTTCTGTCAAACGGACTGTTGTAGTTGGGTCCTCTCCAAACCTTAATAAGCCTTACGCCCTCACCGTACTTTGCCACCATCTCATCAAGTAAAACAGTTACCAAAGACTTATCCTGCTGGAACATCTGTGTAACACCGTCAAGCTTCTTATACTCACCGTCAGCATAGAACTGTGTATCAAATGTTACTATCTTTAAATTCTTGTACTCATCCAGTATTCCCTTTAAGAACACATATGAACCGTCCTGATTGCCATGGCTTACTATAAGTCCGTCATATCCGGCGGAAGCACATGTTCTTATAGTATCCTGCCACTTATTGAAATCACCGTCACAGAAGAAAAAGTCAAACTGTACATCCAAAGCGTCACAAAGCTTCTTACATGAATCCTTCCACATCTGGAAAATGGTAGCTGAAGGCATAATCATAATATATGCCACCTTCTTACCGGCCACAGGATTACTTGCATTTGCAGCCTTGCCGCCATCACTCTTAGACTCCGCTACGGTAGGAGTCGTGCTTTTTTCACTGCCGGAACCTCCACATCCCATTAAAGAAACACTTACCATTGCACCGACTAATAAAGTACTGACTAATTTCTTGATCTTTCTCATATATCCTCCTTTGTTTACTAAAATTTAATTACATCAAGAACTATCGTTTATATAAACAATAATATGTATATGTATAAAAGTCAATACAATATATATCTTTCTACTTATTG
>NZ_GL622296.1:410708-503620 GCF_000185385.1 Lachnoanaerobaculum saburreum DSM 3986 | reverse complement strand
GTGCATAACTTATAATTTTATATTTTTAGGAAATATTATTGATTAATTTATATTTATTCTCATTTGACAATATCCTTTTAAAATAGTAATATGATTAGTGAATACACTTATTGTTTAGTGAACAATATATTTTGGAGAATGTTATGACCATTAGAGAATTATCAAAGTTGATAAATGTTTCTCCTGCCGCTATTTCCATAGTCATAAATGAAAAAAAAGGTGTCAGCAAAGAAACAAGGGAAAAGGTACTGTCAGCCATAAAGGAGTACAACTATTACCCGAAACAAAGGAAGAAACTTACAGAAAAAGAAAAGAAGAATGTGCTGGTTCTGAAATATTATAGAAGCGGTGTATTTGTGGAGGAAAATCAAGGCTTTATAGCAAGTATACTTGATGCCATAGAAAGTAGACTGCAAAAAGAAAACCTGAATATGGTCTTAAGAGTGCATAAAGAGAGCTTTGAAAAATTTCTGTCGGAGAGCGATCTAAGCCTGTATGAGGGCCTCATTTTGATTGGTACCGAGTTTACCCCTGAGCTTTATCCTCTGTTTGAGAGTATACCGATTCCATATGTGGTAGTGGACAATACATGTCCATATACAAACTGTACCGCTGTGTGCATGAACAATGAAGAAAATGTGCATATAGCACTACAATATCTGAAACAATGCGGACATAAAACTGTCGGATATATCGACGGAAATATTTATTCCGAAAATTTTCAACAAAGAAAAAAGGGATTTATAGAAAGTGTCAATGCCCTTGATATGGAATATCTCACAGAACATACCTATATGCTGACTCCGACCATGGTAGGCGCATATACAGATATGTTGGAACGGCTGAAAAATATAAATACACTCCCCGACTGCCTCTTTGCCTACAACGACACATTGGCACTGGGTGCTATAAAAGCACTTAAGGGACTGGGCTTTAAGATTCCAAGAGATGTATCAATAATAGGCTTTGATGATATTCCCTACTCCGCAGTGTCCTCTCCAAGCCTTACCACAGTACATGTCCAAAGAAATCAGATTGGAAAGCTGGCTGTAGAACAACTGCTTAGAATAAAAAAAAGCAAAAAAAACGAGCCGGTAAAAACACTTATTACCGGCAACCTAATAGTCAGAGACAGTGTAGCAAAAAAGGCTTAAACGCCTTTTTTCTTTATCAGCCATACCAATAGAACTTAGACTCACCCGCTACAAAATCCTGTGGAAAGTTATCATATTCCATAGTATCATAATTGAAAACTCCCACCTTAAAAGGTTTCTCCCCCACATAATTTGCTACCCTTTCATAGCCTGTCACAGCTACCTCCTCATACTCAATGCCTCTGATTTCAAGCTTAACAAAACTGTTTTCCACAGGTACATATATATTTATCGTGTTTTCAGCAAGATACTCCACTGTCATATTTGCAAAATTCATTATACAGTCATAGAAAGTATCAATGATAAATATATCATTGATATCAGGATCAAAGTCACCTCTTTCCACATCATACTCTGTAAATGACAGTAAATCAAAAAGTGTATTTATACCTATATCAAAATTCACAACATACTTTTCATCATCCGGCTTTATTCCCCATATAGCAATGGTAATGCCGTCAATTGCTTCCAATTCACTTATCTTTTGTTCCAACTTCTCGACATCAAACTTTCTCATAAAACTCCTTATTTTTAAAAAGGCTCTCGCACCTAAATGCGAGAGCCCCGTTATATGAGCCTAAAATTATCTCCAAGCTCCGTTTTCATTTACATGATAACCGTCAGGTGTGTTTTCATTCTGGAACATAGAGCCAAGTGATCTGGCACCTCTGTCACCATAATTCCATCTCTCCGTATTGCTATCATAGAACCAAGTCTGCTCTGTTGCAACAGGATTCAAATAGTAGAACTCATTTCCATCCTTCAGCCAATCTGTATGCATTGAACCGTTGTTCGGATTGAGGTAGTACCATCTGTTGTCCTGAGTTTCAAAGTGCCATCCCTTGACCATCTCACCATAGAATCCGTTGTGATCCATTGACAGATAGTACCATTTACCTCCGTCAACAAGCCATCCCGTATTCATTGTGTTATCATCGCCGAAGTGATACCACTCGGACTTTGTCTGTCCCTGATAGGTGTAGCTTAGATAAGCCCAGCCCTTTACCTTACCGCCTGAAGCGAGGTTAAATACCCACTTACTGCTGTCAGGGTTTGCTGTAGCCTCAGCAGGGTTCAGAAGTTCCCAGTTACCGTCCTGACCTACTCTAAGGCCTGTAGACTTTCCTTTTGCACTTCCTGTACCGCCGCCTGAAGAACCACCGCCACCGCGATGTCTTCCTCCGCCACCTTTATTGTTATCGTCCTCAGGTACATATACCTTTCCGCCGGCATCCTTTACCGCCTGATTAAGGGCATCAAGAGCTGCTTTGAGTTCAGCTGTAGATGACTTTCTGTTTACCCTGTCAAGAACTGCCTGTGCGGCATCAATTGCAGCCTGAAGTGCAGCTATCTTTGCAGGATCTGTAATCTTACTCAACTGTTCCTTTGCATTCTGGATAGCGGCTCTTAAGTTGCTGTCCGCTTTCTTTCTTGCATCTTTATCATTTGAATAGAATACATAGATTGTCATATCCTCTGTAACTCTGGTTGTAGGATCATATGCCTGATATGTATCCTTGTCTGTACTCAGACCTTCATAATGCCATGTGATACCGTTGTTGTCGATATAATCACCGGTTATCTTATGTGAATAAAGACTTGCCTTATCCTGTACAACCTCTGTATCTCTAAGTGTCAAATCAGTGATGAGAGAATTATCTCTGTTATCTCTTACCTTAACACTATGTGTTGCAGGTGATGTATATCCGAATACATAGCTCTTTCCTGACTTTAAGGTGATATCAAACTGTCCCGGATATGATGTTCCCGGATGCTCAAAATCTCCGCTTAAAGCAGTTACTGCATTTGAACTTGTTGCAAGTTCATGGAACATATAATCTCTTGTAGAAATCAATGCTCCTGTTTCAACAGTTGTATCAAGTGCGATATCTCCGCTTGCAGAGGTATAATCTACCCAATTTCCTGTAGCGGTATCGAACTTCTGTACCACAATATCCATAAGGAATACTGAAGTATAATTATCTGTAAGTGTACTTGCTATCAAATCTTTTACATTTGTAGGTACACTGTTCTTGTTGATAACTACTCTGAATCTTCCTGTATCATTTATTACAGGATTTACAGAACCTATTATCTTTCCTGAACCGATATTATCTGTATACAGATTATTATCCCAATCTGTGCCGTCATCATACATTGCCTGAACCTTTACAGGTTTATTCGGCATTGTAAATGTAAGTCTTGAGTTAGTTGCATCAGCCGCACTTATTGTTATACCGCTGATTGCCTCCCACTTGACAAATGTATTTGATGCATTATCAAGCGGCTGTGCCAATATCTCTACTGTCATTCCCTTAGATAGACCTTTAAGGGCATTGAGATTTGACTTTGTCTGTCCGTTAACCTTTAAGCTGGTTGGAAGAGGTGCATTGTTTGCAACTACTGTTACATCAAATGTATTCACTGTCAAACCGAGATTGTTTGTATTTACAGGAAGATCTGCACCTGCCGACTGTCTTTGTGCCGGTGTTTCATTACTTCCTACCGCTCTCGGTACTATATGATATACTCTTCCCGGATCAAGGTTTCCAAAGGTTACCTTATTTCCTGAATCAGGTGCTGTAAACGGATATACTTCATTTCCGTTATCATCTACAAGTGCATACTCGGTATTCGGTGCCGCTGGGCTTACAGTTATGCTTGCTCTGCCCGGATTTGAACTGTCCTCGGCTACAAGCGGTGTAGGTGCAACAGGGATAGTAGCAGAACTTGTAGTACCTATATCTGTTGCTCCTGAAGGAATCGGACTTCCTACAGTTACAGATGCTGTACTGAGTGCTACCGCAACATTATATGCATTTCCCGGTGTAAGGAAGTTTCCTTTGATATTTCCACCGTTTGTAATTACCTGTGAACCCGGAACTACAGCCACTACATTACCTGAAGAATCTGTAACAACATAATTCAATCTCGGATCAAGCGGTGCAGGTGAAAGCGGATCTACAGATATAGCAGGAGCGCCTGTATTATCAAGAGTACCGTTTACTGTAGGTGTATAAACAGCTGCCGGTGTTGAACTTACTGCAAATGCGGTAAATGTCTGACCGTTCATTCCTGAAATATCTGTTGCAGATGTCAATACATTTCCGTGCTGGTCACGCCACTCAAGTACATATCCGCTGTCTACTGAAACTCCGCCTGTAGCCTCCTGTGTAAAGGCATCAATATCACTGAAAGGAATATTTGCTCTTGGAGTACCTGAAGCATCTGTATTGGCTATCTTTGCCGTACTGCCGTTTAGAAGCTGTACATGGCTGTCTCCTGTAACTAAGTTATAAGTATTCCATAGATTCGGATCCTCATCAAACTTAGCTGTAAGAACGATACTGCCCTGAGTTCCCGGGATTCCGCTTATAGTATATGGAAGCGGATTAACATCTGTAGTGCCGTACTTCCATCCCATAAACTTATATCCTGCTGCCGGTACCGGTGAAGGAAGATCAGCCTCTTTTATTGTAAGAGAATAATCTCCTGATGATGTCACACTCTCTCTTGAAAGCTGTAAAACATCAGATGCCAAAGTACCGTACTCATGCTCGGTTGCCTGACCTCTGTCAGCCAAAAGCTGACCGTTGCCAACACCTACTACCGCCACCTGTGCAACCTTGGTAGGATCCACAGTATATGTAACAGTAACATCACCGTTCTTTGTAGGTGTATCTGCTGTACCGTCTCCATCCCTATCTATACTTACTTGATAGAAAGGATGACTTGCACCCCAACCTTCTTGAGCAGGTGTAGGTGTAGAACCGCCTCCATTAATAAATCTATATGAACTTGACCAGTCTATAGAATTATCAGGTGATATGGTAGGACTGTCTGTTCCTGTACTTATATAATCATTCATAACAGGAACCGGCACATTATAATTTGCCTGTGTAGTATTTACTCTCATAAATACACTTGAACCGTCTTTGTACAATGTACCTACAGCCGGTGCCGCAGGCGGAACTACTGTAGATATATCTGTAAATAATGAAGAATGCTCGGTTACTACCTTATTGGTAATATCATTGCCCTCTTTATCAGCGTACTTTATATTAACAGTAGTATAATAGTTCGGATTCTCATAGTAATTATAAGTAATAGTTACATTCTGGTTCGGAACCTGTCCTGAGATAGTGGTTGCAGGGTCACCTCCTACAGTAATTGCTGTATACTGACCTGCTACAGTCACTGCAGGTATCAAAGTAGGGATAGGATTTCCGCCACTTGAGAACTGTCCTGAACCGTCAGGTGTACCGTTATCATATGTTACCGTTACAGGTTCAGTTGGATCTAAAATATATCTGCTCGGTGTTGTGGCACTACCTGTAATATCTACATAATTACCGTTTGCAGTGATACCTGTAATATTTGTCAAAACATTACCAACCACATTGTTTGCAGTTCTGTTATTCTGACTCTTTATAGTATTTGTTGTATGGCTATATGTACCCGGTGTGGTGGAATCATTCTGCCACACTTTATCTACAACCTTTACCGCAAAGTTCTTGGTTGTATCTACACCGTATTCATACTTTATGTTAATATCCTTATTGGATGTTATAAATGACATAAATTTTGAAGCCGGTATACTTCCACCCATATAGTTAAGTGCTTTTGGAGCACCCGCTCCTGTAATAGTCGCATTTGTTACAGTATATCCCGGAATAACATAAGGTATTGTCTGGATACTTTCAAGTACCTTATGCATACCGTTCTTCGGTCCTACAGTAGTAGCGGAGATACTTGGAACATATGATGTGGAAGCATCGGGAACATGTTGCTCATTTAATGTCATGGCATCTGTTCCGTCACTTATAAGAGTTGCATAATAATTCTGATTTTGTATAGTTCCTACATCAAGACCTACCCTTGGGAAATCTCCGGTTCCCAAAGCTCCTCTAAATTCCTTTATCTTATAGCCCTTAAGTCCAAGATCGGCAATCCACTTCTTTCCAAGAACCGCACTATCCGGTTTAGCCGGTGAACCGTCTACATCCCTGAATGTTGCTACCGGAGTACCGGAAGTGGTTACACCATCCTGCCATGGCAATCCAACTCTTGAATTAAATGTACCGAGATCTGCTACATTCGGTATCGAATCTCCAACAGTTCCACTAACTACAATCTCCGGTGTTCCGTCAAATGAGTCATGAATATTGCTATGAAAATCAAATTTCAAAGTACCTGTTGCTGCATATGCCGGCATTGCCGGTGCGAGCATGGCAAGCACCATACTCGCAGACAACGCAGCAGATATTTTTGCTTTTATTGTCTTTCTTTTCATCTTTTCTCCTATGTCACCTAGTTCCAAGCACCGCTTGCATCTACATTATAACCGTCAGGAGTCTTCTCTCCGGCATACATAGAACCGTAAGGTCTGGTATTGTTATTTACGTAGCTCCACTTAAATGCTCCGGCATCCCATACATAGGTATCCTGTGGAGCGTTTGTATTGAAATAATACCACTTTCCACCGATATTCTGCCATCCAAGAAGCATCTCACCGTCTTGATTCAGATAATACCATCTGTTATCCTGCTTATTGAGAAGCCATCCTGTTGTAAGGATACCTGTATTATCGTTCATATAATACCACTTACCTGTCTTAGGATCTCTTACCCAGCCTGTTACCATCTGTCCAAGATCCGGACCTTCTGTAGTATTCATATAATACCAATAGCCGTTCTTTGAGTCATAGGTCCAACCTGTTGCCATAGTTGACTGACCGTCAAAGTAATACCAACGTGAAACTTTCTTTCCTGTACTGTCTGTAAATGAGATCATACCCCACATATCATTGAGAGGTGTTCCTCCGTTAAGCACGAATGACCAACCGCCTGTTACAGGGTTCTTCTCCCAGTTTCCGTCTACTCCAAGTACGAAAGCTCTTGTATTACTTGCCTCAAATCTGGCCATATTCTCTGTATACTTCTCTCCAGGTGTACGAAGCTTACTTCCTCTACCGGTTGATGAGCTTCCGCCGCTGCTTGCACCGCCTGTTCTTCTGTTTCTTGCATCTTCTCTATCACTTGCACCCTTAGAATACTTATTGATAAGTTCTCTAAGTGCATCAATAGCCTGCTGAAGCTCCGCCCAGTTTGCCATTCTAAGGTATGTGGTACCGTCAGGAGATACAAGATCTCTTGCCTGTCTTAAAGTCTCAAGTGCCTTTGCGATTGCCGCATTGATCTCTTCAACTTCACCAAGCTTAAGATATGGATCGCCTGTAAGCTCTTTTGCCATCTCTATGGTATCACCAAGGTCTACTCTTGCCTGTGCAACTTCTTTTCTGTTGTCGGAATAGTAAGCATAGACAATCATTCTCTTGGTTATAGGACCTGCCGTATCAAATACTGAAAGCTTATCTTCCTTCTTTGACCAGTTTACATAGTCATACTGTACACCGTAGATATCTTCAAAAGGAGTCTTAAGTGCGTTCGCTACATTATTTTGTGCATATGCGGTAACCACTGCATAGTCACTTGAATAGTAGCTGTCCTCTACACTCTCTTTTCTTCTCACCTTAAACCTCTTATAGAAGTTTCTGCTTGTATCATTTAAGAATAAATGATCAAGTACAGGCTTATTATCTACAAATGTTACCTTGAATGTCTTTGAGTATACAACCGCATATGTATGTAACAAGTTTCCTGTGAACTTAACAAGTCCGGCATTGTTTGCTACATCGGTAGAGATTGCTATTTCTACAGGTGTGATATTACCTGAAGCATCAGGTGTCACATCAAATATCTGATAATCAAGCTGATCGACATCTTCCGCCGGAAGCTGTGCTATCACATCCACATTTGCATTTGATGCCGTTGCAGTAGGTATAGCATTGTTTACAAGTCTTCCGTTTACATATCTTTCAAGCTCGATATCCAAACTGTATGCCACTGTATGTGCATCAGGATGGTTTATACCTGAAATTGAAACAGGTTTTACAGCAGTCTTCTCGTTTGACTTGGCATCTCTCTTATTGAACACCACCTTATACTCTACATTTGCACCGTTTACACTGTTAAGTGATCTGTCAAGATCAGTTGTGAGTTCATGTGCAAGTGCCGGTATCTGACTCGGTTCAAGTCCGAACTCTCCGATGCTTCCGCCCTTTATCTTTTCTGTAAGATCAGCATCATCACCTGCCAATTTAACAGGCTCATATACAGCCTTAAGAACGATATTTGAATTTGAAAGAGT
Source organism: Lachnoanaerobaculum saburreum DSM 3986 (assembly GCF_000185385.1). Taxonomy (GTDB): domain Bacteria; phylum Bacillota; class Clostridia; order Lachnospirales; family Lachnospiraceae; genus Lachnoanaerobaculum; species Lachnoanaerobaculum saburreum. The sequence continues at coordinate 495,257 of NZ_GL622296.1, read as the reverse complement.
GAATGTATAGTCAGCCTGTGTTATATTACCGCTGACACCTACAGCTCTTCCTGCAAGTACCTGCCAGTATAAGAAGTTCTTACCGTTTGAATTTACAGGGTCTGCATGGATAACCACACTGTCTCCCGCTTTAGCTTCATTATAAGCATCACTTCCTACGCTTGTGCTTCCTACAGATACTACACTTCCGTTTCTGGTCTCTACGATATACTTAGGTGCATCAGCCATATCACCAGGGTTTGCAACTATCTGATTTCCGTCAGGAAGCTTTGTAAGTGGATTAGGAATAGAAGAATCACCCTTCCTCCTTGCCACTACAGTATAGGTTTCATTAGGATTAAGATTATTGAAAGTAACTGTTGAAGGATTGCTTCCTACAGGAGTCATCCAACCGTTGTCACTTCCGGGGTACTGTACAACATTTCCGTTCTCATCTATCAGTGCATAGTCCGCATCCGGATCTGCCGGATTGATAACTATCTGTGCCATACCGTCATTTTCAGGGTCATATCCCACATTATAGTTGTTATCTACTGTAGGTATGTATACATCCTGCGGTGCGGATACTGATGAACCTGTAACAGATGTTCTGGGCTGTCCTACTGTAGCGACTGTATCAGGTGTACCCTCCTGTACGTCATAATGTGCACCCGGAATGAGGTTTGGAACTATTGTTCTGTTACCAACACTCTCTCCCGGAACCACTGCTACAATATTTCCGTTCTTATCACTGATAACATATACATTGCCCGGCTTTGTACCGTCTATTACTATCTCACCGCTTCCGTCATTTCCTATACGGCCTGAAGGTGTGATATTTCCGGTATTTGTACCCCATGTATTCGGGTCCTGACTGAATACCGCAGTATATGTTGCGTGATTTGTAAGTGTACTTGTTGCCTGCATCGGAGTTCCGTTAGGATCCTTCCAACCGTTGAATATATAGTTAGCTACAGGTGTAGCTGTAGGCAACTGTGAAGATATCTGATTCCATGTGTAATCATATGGAATATGTAATGTAGCCGGAGCCGAGATTGAACCGTTAGTTCCCGCTACGAAGTTGATATCAAACCACTGACTCGGATCTTCTACAAACTTGGCATATAATGTAAGCGGTGTGCTTCCCGGCGGGAATGTATCACTTCCGTTTACCTGTATTGTAGCTGCCGAATCAAGATACCATCCGTCAAACTTATAATATCTGTTAGGTGTGACATCAGGTATATATCCTCCCGCCTTTAACTTATCAAAGTTATAAGCGTAAGTGTTTCCTGCCGAACTTCCGTCATTTGTAAGGAAGCTTGTAGGAGCACCTGCAGATAGAGGATTTACAGAACCGTTGTTATTAGGAGCGCCTGCCACTGCGAAGTTTATATCTCTCCACTTGGAAGCATCTCTGCTTAACTTATAGTCCGCTCTTATACCGTTTCCTGTAAGCGGCATAGTACCTGAAAGTGAACCGTCGGTTCCCACACTAAGTGAACCTGCCGGATCAAGGTTTACAGTTGATGAAGAATCCCATATATATCCATACAGTTTATCTCCGTCTGTAGTTCCAAGTGCCGGAATAGATACACTTATAGGTGTACTTGGTGCTGAAGGATCAACCTGACTTGATATTATCTTATCGGTGATTCTGTCAAAATATCTTCTGACAAGGTTCATACTTCCCGCATCGGCATCATAAATAAGATCTATTGTTACATCCTGATTAGGCATAAATGCAACGAATGTTCCGGAATTAGGATCATCAGTTACAATATACGGTTTTACAGTATTTCCGCCTACAGTCTCTGTATGATCAAGTCCCAAGACATAGCTTCCGGGGGCTCCGTCCGCACGTCCTGTAGTGATATTGTAAGTCTTATAAGTATAACCTGATATTGAATTGTCAGGCATAGCACTTATACTCTGCTCCGCTCTTCTTTGTGAAGTAAGTACTGTGGTTCCCGGCAATACATTGCCCAGTCCGTCAACATGTCTTACAGTATATGTAAATGTTGTACTTGGCTCAACACTGTACTTATAGTTCAAAGTAACAGCTGATGCCGGCATACTTGCTATATGATAGTGACCTGCCTGTGCACCCGGTGTGGTAGCAGGATTCGGCTCCACCGTACCGGCTGAAATCGGAGTAGCACTACCTGAACTGTACTTATATCCCGGTACCGTTACATGGTCTTTATCCACTACTGAAGTTATCACATGACCTGCATCCACTTCCGAACCGAAAGTCAGAGAAAGTGCCGCATTTGTATTCTTGTGATATGTTGTAACATGGTAGAGTGTACCGTCAGGTACCCATGATGCATACAGATATGTGGTCTTCGGTGCACTGGGTGCAGGGTATGCTGTAAATGCAGCTCCGGCAGTATCACCTGTATCATATACGGAGTTGCCGTTATTATCTGTATACTCTGTCCAACCGTTGAAATTAAATCCCGCTTTTGCAGGTACAGGCAAAGCACCTAATGTAGTAGCACTTGTTGTAACATTCTCTGATTTGTCAGCAATTGCTGAACCTCCCTGTGAGTCGAACTTATATGTAACCTTGTTTCTTGCGAACTTGATTACTATATCCGCAGGCTGTGCCGGTGTTTTTCCCGATACAGTACCCTTTGTAGGTGTTGTTGCAGGCGGCACAGGATCTGTTGTCGCGACTGTAAGAGGTGTTACCGCACCTGAAGCCGAATCAAATATATATCCTGTATATGTAGGCATAGGTATCTCTACAGTCGAACCTGCAGCTGACCTGAATGCAATTGAATAAAGATTGGCTGTATTTATTGTTCCCGGAACAGTATTTGTTCCGAATGTAAGATCGGAAAGCTTCATAGTAGTTCCGTCAGGATCTATATAGGTAACTGTAAAATCATACTTTGCAGCTCTAAGATATACAATCCTTCCATCCTGAGCACCTGTTGTAGCAGCACCGGCAGTATCTGTAACCTTGCTTACACCACTTCCCATACCTGATGTGATACCGTCCACATCTGAAGGTACGTTTGCAGCCGAATAAGGTATTGAACCGCCTGAAGCTCTGTCATAGTAATCTATTACAGGTCTTCCGTCCTGATCCTGATTTGTCTGAGGTACATCGGATACAGATACACCTATACTTCCTGTAAGTTGTCTGCCTGTCTCTACATTAAGCATACTGGTTCCAAGAGCCACATTTGCCTTTGTAGCAGGTTCGGCTGCAGCTGTTGCACTTGCCTTATGTATATCTTCATTGCTTCCGACTGTTACATCTCCTGCAACATTGATTGCTCTTGCTCTTGCCACCTCTATACCTGAAGTACCTGCTGCTACAGTATTTGCACTTGATGTAACAGTGATAGCCGATACAGGCACTTCTGTTCCGACAGAAGTTGAAGTATTATTTATAACCTGTACAGGCTTTGTCAAAGCATTCATAGTAAGAACACCGCTGCCTGCCACATTGATTGCGGATGCACTTGGAGCAGTTGCTCCCTTTTCTACAGCATTATTCTGCACTGTAGTGTTGTCTGTAAGCTTAACCTCTCCTGCTGTAATATCTATAACAGGAGCATTTGCAACTACATTTGACTTGTTTCCGTCAATTGTTATATTGTAGAAACTGAGAGTAGATGTAGAATTACTTACTCTAAACATAGCATCCTTAAAGCCTGCCGCTCTTGTAATTGTCTCTGTATTTGTCTTCTCAGGGTTGCTTCCTAAGCTAAAGTAACCTCTATTGGTTATGCCTTGGAAACTTGTAGTGGTATATGGACTTGTTTCTATCTGAAGATCCATATTTGCAGGAATATCTATTGTATGATCTACAGTGGTAGGACTGGCTACATAGATATATCCTTTCTTAACGCCTGCGATCTGCATAGCCTTAACAGCCGATCTGATATCCTTAAACGGCTGTGCAATATAACCGTTTGAGTCGCTTCCGGTATATGTAGGGTCTACATAGTATACCGCAACTCTCATAGATACCACAAAGCTTACTGAAGCTTGACCAAGCGGCGCCATATTAAGGTTTCCTGCAAAACCTGCCGCGGCATCAGTCTGCTGTACAAGCATATTATCATCTTTATTTCGTGCAAAAACCCAGTTTCTATGAGCAATGTTTGCAGTATCTGTATACTCACCTGCCCATACTCTACCGAAACCGTCTTCAAGCTTTGCATCAAAATCTGTTAATGCTGTTGAATTGGCGCCGGCAGTTACCGTACCGGCACCTAAAGGATCAGAACCGCCTCTGTAATTCCATGCAGAACCTGTTCCTTGATTGAAATAATCCATCATATGAAGATGTGTCCTACCGGCTGATATTACTGAAGGTGATGTATCCGTACCGGCGATCATAGTATCAGCTTCAGCACCTATCCAGAAGTTTACAGGATAGCTGTTCGGGTTATAGCCTGTCCATGTTATTAAAAGCTTCTGCTCATCAGGTGTAGGCTGTACTTCCATTCTGACTTCAATCTTATCATTGGTACCGGCACCTGTTACAGCCGCCTTATATGGAGCAGGTACAGGTACTTCAACAACATCACCGTCATTACCTGCCAAGAATACCCCCATACTGTTAGTATCAGGGCTTGCTGTGGCCGTAGGTCTTAAACCGCTCCATGTTGATACAGCAGGGCTTATAACCGGATAAGATGAAGGTGAAGTAGTATCATCATCAGTCCTACCGAATCCATAGTATGTGGTCCACCAGTTATTATTGTAAGCTGACCTTACAGCTCCGTCATATCCTTTATGATTTGATGTATTCTCACTTCCGGGAACTGTTATAGCACCTATATTAAAGGAATTATAACTGCCGGGAATACCAACACCGCCGATACCCGAAGCATTGGTACCTGTATAGGCAGCACCGAATTTAAATGCAGTACCTTGTGAACCGCCGTAAGTATTGCTTCCGTCCTTTACTACAGGAATACCTCTAAAAGGTGTAGAACCCGGTAGACCGGCAGTAGGTGCAGTATCAAATAACTGATAATTCTTCTGCAATGTACTTGCCCATGAGGTCATACTCCCCAGCGGAGCCCCGGTAAGAACCATTGCTCCTGCAAGCAACCCCGCAGTTGCCTGCTTGATTGTTTTTATTAATTTGTTTTTCTTCATATCTCTCCTCTAACTATCTGTCAAAAAGAACAAAATCACTGTCGAGGTTGTTGGCACCGTCACTGGCGTATGTAATCTCCGCTCCCCATCTGTCCTTCTTATCAGCAGTAGAGTCGTAGTGATAGAACTTACCGTTCTTCTTTCTCGGTCTGTCACCGTCACTTACTCTTGCTACGAACTTTGAGTTGTCAACTATTATCCAGTTGCCTTCGCCATCCTTTAAGATCTTTGTTCCTTTTACTACCTTGCCGTTTGCGTCTACGACAACGTACTCACCATGACCGGTTCTGGTATCTTTTAGTATACCGTATCTTACGTCTCCGTCAGCGTCCAATCTAAGACCGTTGAAGTAGAACTTGCCGTCATTCTTGACAAGTGTACACTTCTCGCCGATAGCCTTACCGTTGTCTCTGAAACCGAATACTACGTCTCTGTCTCTCAAAGATACGGTAACCTCTCCGGTAACCATTGAACCGTCGTTTAACTCGTCAATACCGAAAAGATATAAGCTGCCTCTGTCTATAGCCGCTATAGGTGAGTTGACTGCGTCTGTAAGGAAATCTTCCCTTGTCCACTCATCTACGTCGAACTTGATACCGAATGTACCGTCTTCAAGCATTACTACAAAACCTGTCTGCATACGTCCTATCTCATCAAAGGCGTATCTTCTTCCAAGAACTGTAGCAATCTTATCCTTTATTACATCACCGTTTTTCTTGGTTCTGAACCAGCTGCGCTCTCCTGTGTCGTAGTCTTTCTGGCTCATCTTCTCATTCGGCACTGTAAATGTCCAATAATCATCTTTTTGTTCACCGTCTGTATCAAGCGAACCGTATTTGATCTTGGCATTGCTTGATGTAGCCTTTACATTTGCATCTCTGATAGAGAGCTGTGGTATCATCACACCGTTCTCATCGAACAGATATGCCTTACCGTCTATTTCTCTCTGTCTTGAAAGGTCTGTATTGCTTGCAACATACTTTCTACCGTTGTTTCCAAAGTAGAGCCACATCTCGTCATACTCGTTGTAGTTTCTTTGTCCGAGTTCCGAATATCCCGGATTTTCTCCTACCTGTGAGTATTGTAACCACCGATCTGTGAACATTGCTCCGTCATCACCGAAATAGTACACAGCTGTTTTGAAAGGGTTGTCATCTTCTACCGCATTTCCATCGGCATCGAAGAATCCTGTCTGCATTACTCCTTCTTCGCTGAAAAGATATTTCTTTCCGTCGATTTCACGAGCATACACTCTTCCTTCCTTACCTTTATATGCTTTTCCGTCAGGACCGAAGTAAAACCAACCTTCGTCGTCATCTCCGTCCTTTGTCTGTACCCAGCGGTTTACCGCCATGGCACCGTCAGCATTAAGGTAATATGAGCTGTCGCCTATGGTAATAACAGAGTCCTTTACCATATTGCCGTCATCGCCCAGATAGTACCATGCCTCGCCCGACTTACGCCAAGCATCAGACACTGCGTTGCCGGCACTATCCAGGTATCTCCACTCTCCGTTTGAGTTGTCCCATCCCTGTGCATGTGCAGTAGATGGGCTTAACCAAATAAAAAGAGCAGAGAGCGCCAGTAAGCCTACTTTGCTTACTAAGCTCCTTTTTCTCATCAAACTACCTCCTTTATTTGCCCGCCGGAATAGATAAATGCACTATACAATGTTTTCACATATATGCCACCATATCACCGTCTGATATAACAAATCAAATCAGCTTTTATATCCGGCCGGAAAAATTTATATATAAATTTCTTAAATATTGCAAGCAAAACAACTCGCAAAACCTTGCAAGTGTTTTTATATTTAAAGAAATCTATAACGTATTTATGTCGGGAACAAAGACTGTTCCCCTTAGATTGCTTGTATGCAATCTTTTAAAACCGACACTGTTTTCTTTTCAGGCTGTCGGTGTTCTCCGATTTAAGGAGATCTGGCACGACAATTTGAGTAAATTAATTCTTCATTATTCAGTTGTTTATACATCTTAGGTCTACATGGTGACCTCACGCGATAACTCGCATAAACTCTACTCCTATTCATATTTTTTCTCTACCTTTTCTATATAGCTTTATTCTAAGGCGTTATAATACATATGTCAAATATTAAAACCTATACCGGTTTACAAAAATATGCACCAATCCGTATTTTCGTAACCCTGATATCACTCATATAATATTATCGAATGCATACTTTGTCAAATAAGTCAATATTTGAAATATTTAACATTTTTGTAATTTTTACATATGTTTATGTTGTAGTAATTTTAAAGTTATTATTATGTTTTATACATTTGCCTCTATTCTATATTATTTTTTATTATTTGTCTACACTCAATCAAGTTTATATAAAACGATTTTTTTATCTGTAAACTTTCTTACTTTTTCCTGACAAAAAAATAGAGCGGATATTGTGAACTGTTATCTTATCACAATATCCACCCATGATTTTATATATTTAAAGCCTTTTTAAAGCCTTATTTTTTTGCTGTAGTACTTTCAGCCGCCTTTGTTTCAGGCTTTTTTATATCTGAAGGAGCCTTTGATGAAGTATCGGCAGGGTCAAGTGACACTCTGTCCTCTGTAAGCACTGCCACCGCACTGTCCTTTGATACCATCTTGTCTTTGTCTACAGATACTACAAAGTAATATCCCTCCGACTGGAATAATACTGTGCTGTCACCTTTCTCACCTACTGTAAGGAATGCATCATTTGCCTCAAGCCCTTTTACCTGTGTACCTTCCATCTTATCCAATATATCGTCAAGGCTTACTTTATCTGATGTAAAGCTGAGAAGATCTCCGGCTTTTGCACTTACCGCCTGAAGTACATAGCCGCTTGTATCGTCACCGTAATAGTGAAGCTCTCTTTCGGGGTTTGCGTATTTTACAACTTTCTGACCTCCGTCTTTTGCTTCATCCGATACCGGATCTCCAAATGCTTTTCCTACATCTTCATATGAATCATCCAGATGATTTGCTATATCATAGTTTATATCTACTTTCACACCCGCAGTTGTAGTTTCTTCTTTGCTGCTCTCGGCCGCCTTTTTTGTACTGTCTTTGCTCTGTTCTACTGTGGCGGAGCTTGAATCTTTAGTATCTTTTTTTGAGCCGCATCCGCTAAATACCAATGCGCTTCCCATTGCCAATCCTAAAACTGTTATTAAAAATCTTTTTTTCATTTTTTATTCCTCCTAAGCTAATGAGCTTGCTCATATGAGTTATTGTTATCTGACACTATATCATTACATACTTATAAAAACAAGCCTTATAGTATGAAAGTATCTTTAAGAAATATGGTATTTTTTTATAAAAGCTGTTATACTCACTGTGTTGTCGTCTCCCAATCTGACAACAGATCGGAGGTGAATATAATGAGCATATTAGTTTCGTTTATCGTATCTCTGCTTGCAAGTATAGTTGCCTACTATATCTGTAAGTGGATAGACAAAAAATAATAAGACGACAATAAAAGAAAGTCCGGAGAGCCTCCCTTCTCCGGGCTTTCACTATGAATATAATGAGCTGTTTCATTCATCTCGACTATGATGATAAACTTAAATCAAACAAAAGTCAACCCCTGTTATGCTATTACAAGCTTTGCCGCTCCGTATATTCCGGCATCGTTTCCAAGCTTTGCAAGGACTATATCCGCCTTATTTTTGGTAATCGGTGTATAATATATGAACTTTTCTCTGATCTTGTTTATAAGGAAATCTCCCGCCTTTGAGACTCCGCCGCCTATTACAAATATATCCGGGTCTACCACCATTGCTATATGTGACAATGCTATTCCGAGGTATTTTGCCACTATATCAACCACCTCTATCGCCAGCTTGTCTCCCGCCTTGGCAGCATCAAGTACATCCTTTGCGGTAAGGTCTTCTATCAGTGCAAGTCTTGAAGTATCTTTCTTCTTTTCCAAAAGCCTCTTTGCTTCTTTTACTATTCCTGTAGCGCTTGATATCTGCTCAAGGCAACCTTTACCTCCACAGTTGCATTTTTCGGTCTCGGCTTCTCTAACATGCATATGGCCTATCTCACCGCCAAGACCATGTTTTCCCGGTACTATCTTGCCGTCTATGATGATGCCGCCGCCTACACCTGTGCCGAGTGTTACCATCACAACATCCTTGATATGTTTGGCTCCGCCCATCCATGCTTCACCGAGTGCCGCCACATTGGCATCATTTCCAAGTGCTACAGGCATACCGTCCAAGAGGTCTGAAAGTATTCTTGCAGGGAATATTTCTTTCCAGCCTATATTGACTACCACTTCTATATAACCGTTGGGCATTACAGGTCCCGGAACTCCCATTCCCACTCCTACACAGTCTGTAAGTGAAAGCCCGCCTTCTTTCAGGTTTTCTTTTATTGACTTGCCTATTTTTTCAATAAGTGCCTTCGGTTCATTCTTCGGCTCGGTAGGTATCTCCCATTTTTTCAGTAATGTTCCGCTAAGTGTGAATATACCCAGTTTTACGCTTGTTCCGCCAATGTCAACTCCTACACATACCTGTTCCATAATTTCTCCTTTGCCGTGTTTATTTGAGTATTATACCTCTAAAGTCATTATCCCCAAGCACTGTAAATCCTGATAAAAATCCTCTTTTTACAATCTTATGGATATTTACATCAAGGCTTCCACTGTATTTTATTACGCCTGATGTATTCATTATAATAGCATTATCGTTTTTTGTCATATATATATATCCTTTTTGCATATCCATATGATTAAAATCTCCGGAAAATTCCTTTTTCAGCAGGACACTTCCTGTTTTTGAATATATATATAATGTATGATTGAATTTTTCCGAGGTGTTCTTATATACTACACAGATTTTTTCTCCTTCAAATGCGACAGCTTCTATATCATTCTCCGCCTTTATTGTCTTTATCAGCTTCGGTGATGCTATATTCTTTGATGAGAAGAAATACAGACCGTCAGAGGCGATTGCTACAGAGTTTATTTTATCCAGATATTTTACTCTTGCCACCATGGAGGATACGAACTCTTCATCAAAGCCTGCCACCACTCTGTTTGCCATATTTTTGCCTATCTCAGAAAAGTCATAGAATACCACTCTTCCCATCATAGAGCTTCCTTTCAGGTACTGAAACGATGCAAGTAGTGCGGTTCCGTCCGGAGATATGGCTATATCTGTAGGGAAGCCGTCTCCTGAGAGTTTTGACTTTATACTTATATCCAGCTCTTTTCCCTCATTATCATAAAACATTATATATGTAGACTTTGCATCCTCTATAAGTGCCGTGACCACTCCGCTTTTTGATACTATCGCTTTTAATATCGGGAGTCCGGTATCTATACTTGCCACCTTGCCGTCTTTGGTATAGCTCACTATCTTTTTACTTCCGACATCAAATACTATTGCGTACTTTCCGTTTTTATTTGTCTTGGGATTGCTCATCTCATAGCTGTCCACCCAGACATTCTTACCGTTTTTCTTTAAGTACACCGCTCCGTCTTTTGAATATTTCAAAAATCCGTTTCCAAGGCTTATATAATCTACAAGACTTCCCTCACTTAACTCATGTATCCATTTTAATTTGAATTTATTGTAGGTTTTAAATCTGTTTTGTAAGGTAAGGATTATTATTACAGCTCCTATCAAAACAAGGAGGAGTATGACAACTCTCCTCCCTGCTGTGAAAAATTCCGTATTCTTTTTTCTTCTGGATCTTGGAGTATTTTCTCCAAGATCGGAAGTACCTGTTTCAAAAGCATCCGCCTCGGAAGTATATATTTCAGATGTATTTATGATCCTGTCTTTCAGTTCCTGCTTTTTTATCTCTTTATCTTCTATCATTGCTTACCCGTTTTTCCTTCTTTCATACAGATCTATGGCATCACTGATATTGCCGGCTTCCCCGTCGGATATCAGTTTTTGCAATGCTTCTATTCTTTCTGTATTCAAAAAGTCTCTTCCCAGATATGACTCATATTTATCCGATATTGTTAAGTTTATCTGTGACCTTCTGTCCGCTATACTGCTTAGACTTTTCTTTGTCATTTCGAGTTCACTGTTCAGATTATCCAGTCTTTCTCTTGAACTTTCCGTTATCTCATCTGTAATAATCTTCTTTGTATTGTTTTCAAAGTCGCTTATAGCCGCATTTCTCTTTTCATTTATATTTGACAGTTTGTCATTGGCGGCTTCTATCTCGGCATCAAAGGATGAGAGATCATATCTGTCATCTGCCGAATCATTGTTGATATCCTTTGTGATAAGAGCGATTCTTTTCATATCATGGTCTATATTATCTCTCATTGCCCTTATCTTCATCAGGTTGTCTCTATATCTTGCCTTGGTAAGATTGCCTACAATGATATACAGTCCGCCTATCAAAAGTACTATAACAAAGTATATAAAAGTCAGGTATATAGGTTTATGTTCAGGTATAAGTCTGTATATAAGTACAGGCAGTCCGAGGAATAATACCACTACAGTTATAAGCAGTTTTATATAGTCAAAAAATTTGTGCGGAAAATAAAATGTAAGGTACCATCCGGTATTGCAAAATTCAGGAATACCTACCGTTTTCATTTCCTGTTTTATTCCCGACTTTATAGATTTGATATGTTCTCTCAAATCTCTTGTCTCGTCTGCAATTCTCTCACCTATCTTCTTACTCTTTGCTTTTTCTTTTTTTATTTCTACAGCTTTCTTTTGCTCTTCGACTTTTTTTATCTCACTGTCATATGTAGATGTTATTTCTTTTAATCTTTTTGTGGTGGTATCCGCTATCCTGTCATTAGTAGCCTTTTTTTCTGAAGCTATCGCCTTTGATATTCTTTCACTTTCAACACCCAGTCTTTGTTCTTCCGTACTAAGTGTATCCAATTCCAGCAAAGCGTTTTTTGCACCCTCAAAGAAACTTTCATAGTCTAGTATAGGTTCCGCCATATATATTCTCCGTTATATATTATTCTTCGGGGTTTCCCCCTATTCTTCGATTATCTGTATTTCAAGATAATCAAAATCTATCTGTTCTATAAAATTGTCGGCACCAAATCTTACCTTACCTCTATATGCAAAGTCATCTATATTCGGCAACAGCCATATCGGTTCCGCTACATCAAACTTATGACATATCTCTCTAATCGTATCAAATACCATGGTCTTTCTGTCTTTAGTGTAGTCACCGTCTTGTGCCACATGGTCTTTTATCATACGATTGTCTTTAAACATCCTACCCCAAAGCCTGAACATCATTGACCAAGCCTCTTTATCAGTTCTTCTCTCTGACTTTCATATCCCGGCTTTCCCAAAAGTGCGAACATATTTGCCTTATAGCTTTCAACTCCCGGCTGGTTGAACGGATTTACTCCAAGAATATATCCGCTGACACCGCATGCAAACTCATAGAAGTAAAAGAGGCTTCCAAGTGAGAATGCACTTATATCGGGAATGTTTATCTTAAGGTTAGGCACATTGCCGTCTGTATGTGCAAGTATTGTTCCGTTCATTGCGGACTTATTGACAAAATCCACGCTTTTTCCTGCCAGATAGTTCATACCGTCCGTATCCGTCTCTTCTTCTTTAAGCAATATCTCCGCCGGAGACTTCTCTATATCAAGTACCGTCTCAAACATTATTCTGGCACCGTCCTGGATATACTGACCCATTGAGTGAAGGTCTGTTGTAAGATCCACCGCAGCCGGGAATATACCTCTATTATCCTTGCCCTCGCTCTCACCAAAGAGTTGTTTTACCCACTCGGCTACATAGTGCAGGCTAGGTTCATAGTTGGCCGTTACTTCTATATTCTTTCCTTTTCTTAGGAAAATATTTCTGAGAGCCGCATACAGAAGTGACGGATTTTCTTCAAAGTCTTTGCTTAGCACTTCTTCTCTGGTTGCCGCGGCACCTGCCATAAGCTCGTCTATATCTATTCCCGCTACCGCTATCGGAAGCAGTCCTACCGCTGTAATTACCGAGAATCTTCCTCCTATATCATCAGGTACAATAAAGCTTTCATAGCCTTCTTCATTTGCAAGCGACTTTAATGCTCCCTTTGCCTTATCTGTAGTGGCATAGATCCTTTTGTTTGCTTCTTTGCCGTACTTTTCTATAAGCATTTCTTTGAATACTCTGAAGCTGATAGCCGGCTCTGTGGTGGTTCCGGACTTTGATATGATATTGATTGAGAAATCTTTGTCTTTTAACAGGTCTTTTATGTCTGCAATATATTTTGATGAGATTGAGTTTCCGCAGAATATTATCTGTGGTGTCTTTCTCTGTGACTTGTCAAGGCAGTTGTAAAAACTGTGGCTTAAAAACTCGATTGCCGCTCTTGCTCCAAGGTATGAACCGCCGATTCCTACTACCAGAAGTACATCTGAATCTTCTTTTATTTTTTTTGCTGTCTGTTTTATTCTGTCAAACTCTTCTTTGTCATAGTTTACCGGTAAATCTATCCATCCCAAAAAATCGTTGCCTGCTCCTGACCTTGACAGCAGTGTATCTTTAGCATTCAGTGTTATAGTCTTAAAATTTTGTAACTCATCAGCTCCCAAAAAACCTGCCGCTTTTGAATAATCAAAACTTACTGTCTTATTCATCTTTCTCGCCTTTCAAACTTAAATCAATGGTAACGTTTGGAGAAAAAGTCTTAACCCCAAATTTATCTGTATTTTATAACAACTAATTATTATTATCAATAGGGGAGTCGCCGTCAACAGTTTCTATCAACTTCTTTGTCAGTTTCACACTATGTTCTATTGCCTTTTTTTCAAACTCCGGATAGTCCATACTTGCAGCATCATCCGCTTTATCCGATATTGATCTTATTATAAGCACTTTGATTTTGTTAAGGTATGCGACCTGTGCTATGGCGGCACCTTCCATCTCTGTACAATAGCCTCCGAAAGTTTCTTTCAAATCTTTTTTTGTCGCTTTATCCGATACAAAAATATCACCGCTTAATACTCTGCCTTCAAATACGGAAATGTCTTTTAAATCCTCTTCACAGATTTTCTTTGCAAGACTTCTTAAAGCATCATCTGTAGGGAATGCAAATACGTCCATCCTCGGCACCTGACCTCTCTTGTAGCCGAAGCCCTCTACATTCATATCATGTATTACTGTATCTGTAGACAGTACAATATCACCTATATTGATTTCATTTTTCAGTGAGCCTGCAATACCTGTATTGACAATTGCATCCACTTTAAATCTGTCTATCAGTATCTGTGTACAGGCTGCCGCATTTACCTTACCTATGCCGGAGCGTACCACTGTAACCTGTTTTTTTGAGATTTCACCTTTGACAAATTCCATACCTGCTATTGTCTTTATTTCCTTATTCTCCATAATCTCTTTTAACTTTGAGATTTCCTCTTCCATCGCACCGATTATACCAATCATTATACTTCCTCACTTGAATATTTATATTTGTTAAATTATACTTATATAATACCCTTATTACAATATGAGAATGGAAACAATATGAAAAAAATAATATTAACAGGTGGTGGTACTGCAGGTCATATCACCCCGAATATCGCGCTCTTGCCTGCACTAAGAGAAGCCGGATATGATATAAAGTATATCGGCAGCAAAAACGGTATGGAAGAAGGTCTTATAAAGGCACAGAATATCCCCTATGAGGGCATATCTTCAGGAAAGCTTAGAAGATACTTTGATTTAAAGAACTTTACCGACCCTTTCAAAGTACTTAAAGGACTCTTTGAAGCAAAAAGTATAATAAAAAAATATTCACCTGATATCGTTTTTTCAAAAGGCGGATTTGTCAGTGTACCTGTAGTCATAGCGGCCGCACTCTCAAAAATCCCTGTTATTATACATGAGTCTGATATCACCCCGGGACTTGCCAACAAGATAGCAATCAGGTTTGCAACTAAGATTTGTACCAACTTCCCCGAAACATTACAGTATCTCCCCAAAAATAAATCAATACTTACAGGTTCTCCTATACGAGAGGAGCTTCTAAGCGGTAACAAAGAAGCGGCAAAAAAGCTCACAGGCTTTTATAATAAGCCTACTTTACTTATAATAGGCGGAAGTCTCGGTTCTGTGATTGTAAACACCGCCGTCAGAAAGTCCTTAGATGAGATTTTACAAGAATTTAATGTAATACATATCTGTGGAAAAGGCAATACGGATGAAAGTCTGATTGGAAAGTCCGGTTATCTACAGTATGAATATGTAGATAAGGAGCTGAAGGACTTTTTTGCCCTTGCAGATGTGGTGGTGTCCAGAGCAGGTGCCAATACTATCTTTGAACTTTTGGCTCTTAGAAAGCCGAATCTTTTGATACCTCTATCCGGTGCAGCCTCCAGAGGAGATCAGATACTGAATGCCGAATCTTTTGAAAATGCCGGCTATTCGGAGGTTATAGATGAGGAAGCTCTTAACAATATTTCTTTATCTGATGAGATACATGCACTTTATAAAAACAGGCAAAAGTATATAGATGCCATGTCTAAATCCGATGCCAAAAACGGTGTCACAAATATCTTAAAGCTGATAAAGCAGTACAGTTAGTATGGCAAGTTGCTGATATTTGATTAAAATTCCTCGTGTAATACAGTTATTTTAAACTATATAAGGAGAACTACATGTGTGAAATTATCGATATTATGATAAACAAAGGCAGACAGGAAGGACTTGTGGCAGGCAGACAGGAAGGGTTTGCAGAAGGGCTTGCAGAAGGTGCTGAACTTGAAAAGAAAAATATTGCACAGGGCATGAAGAAAAAAGGTTTTGATATAAGTCTGATTATGGAACTTACAGGATTATCAAAAGAGATGATATTATCACTGTAAATGAGGTTCTATAATAATATTTTCACAGGAGGAAGTATGGCACAAAAAGACATAACTGAAAAGATGCTTGAGCAGCACAATGACGTTTTTATTGATATAGTAAATGTATTGCTGTTTAACGGTGAGATGGTAGTCAGGGAGGATGACTTGGTTGATATGCCTACCAACAGTTCAAAAAGGGTTGGCGGCAAACTCAGTTATCAAGACAGGGATGTAGCTAAATATTGGCAAGGCAATAAGATAAATATTGCTATGTTCGGGTTTGAGAATCAGTCAGATCCTGATAAGCTTATGCCTCTAAGAGTTATCAGCTATGACGGTGCGGAGTATGGCAGACAATCCAACAGAAAAAATAGAAGTAAGCAAAAATATCCGGTTATCACATTGGTACTGTACTTAGGTCATAAGGGCAGATGGAATTATCCAAAAAATATCTTAGGTATAGTAGATGTGGATGATAGATTAAAGCCGTATGTAAATGACTATAAAATCAATCTTTTTGAGATAGCTTATCTACCGGAAGAAAAGAGAAAACTCTTTAAAAGCGATTTTAGAGTATTGGCGGACTATCTATATCAGATGCAGAAAAATAATACATATGAACCGGAGATGTATAAGATAGAACATATAGACGAAGTGTTGAACCTGATGTCGGCAATGACAAATGACAACAGATTTGAAGAAATAATAGAAGAAGTACATGAAAAGGAGGCAAACTATATGTGTGAAGTTATCGATATTATGATAAACAAAGGCAGGCAGGAAGGACTTGTGGCAGGCAGACAGGAAGGGCTTGTGGCAGGCAGACAGGAAGGGCTTGCAGAAGGCAGACAGGAAGGGCTTGTGGCAGGCAGACAGGAAGGGCTTGTGGCAGGCAGACAGGAAGGGCTTGCAGAAGGCAGACAGGAAGGGCTTGCAGAAGGTGCTGAACTTGAAAAGAAAAATATTGCACAGGGCATGAAGAAAAAAGGTTTTGATATAAGTCTGATTATGGAACTTACGGGATTATCAAAAGAGATGATATTATCACTGTAAAGGTGAAATAACTGTTAATCTACTGTTTCTTAATGAGAAAGCGGTAAAGCTAAGTATAAAAGGTCTGTTTGCCGGATTTTTATATACACTCACAGCTTTATCAACTAATATTTTATACTGATAAAATGCAGAACTCTTTGAAAGTTTTTTCAATTTTCAAAGAGTTTTTTGTATATCAAATGCACTTACTTTAAATATCGCCATTATTTTATTATATTATAATGTTTTTACATTCAACATTCTACATTCTGCACAAAAATATAGTTTATAATAGTATATTACTACCATAGACAAATATTTTTATCATATTGTATAATCCTTAAAACTAGCGTCAATCCGGTGTAATTTAACTGAGCTGTTTTCCCGGTTTTATTAACATGGCTTTTGCCGGATTGTGACAATAAGGAGGACTTTTTCGTGAAAAAGAGAATTTTAAGTGCAATTATGATTGGGGCAATGTGTACCGGCCTACTGTCCGGCTGTGGCGGCGGTAAGGCTGCTTCTACCGGCGATTCATCTGCCGGTAACAATACAGCCGCTGCAGATGAAAATACACTGACAGTTTGGTGTTGGGATCCTGCTTTCAATATCAATGCTATGAAGGAAGCAGAAAAGGTTTATCAGGCAGACCATCCTGACTTTAAGTTGAATATAGTTGAGACACCTTGGGCTGATATTCAGACCAAACTCAGCACTGCAGGTGCTGCCGGAGACCTCTCCACATTGCCTGATATTTTCCTTATGCAGGATAACGCGTTTGCAAAAAATCAGATATCATTCCCCGATGCCTTTACCAATCTCACGGAGACTAAAGCATTTGACTTTACACAGTTTGCACCCGGTAAATTGGCTTACTCTACAATCAACAATATAAATTACGGTGTTCCTTTTGATAACGGTACCGTTATAGCGGCTTATAGGACAGATATTCTTGAGCAGGCAGGCTACAAGATTGACGATCTTACAGATATAGACTGGGATAAATATATAGAGATCGGTAAAGATGTGCTTGCAAAGACCGGTAAGCCTTTACTTTCATGTCAGGCAAATGAAGCGGATATCATAATGATTATGCTTCAGTCTACAGGTGCTTCACTCTTTGACGCTGAAGGCAACCCGAATATCATTGGAAATGAAACTCTAAAGAAAGCTTTAGAGACATATAAGGAACTTAAAGAATCAGGTGTTATGGTATTGGTAAATGACTGGGATCAATACATTACCACTATGAATGCCGAAACTGTAGCAGGAACTATCAACGGTTGCTGGATTATGGGGTCTATCAGAGCTGCAAAGGATCAATCAGGCAAGTGGGCAATTACAAATCTACCAAAGCTTGCAGGTATAGGTGAGCAGAGCAACTACTCAAATAACGGCGGTTCAAGCTGGGCGGTAAGCGGAGCTTCAAAGAAAAAAGATTTGGCGGTTGATTTCCTTGCAAAGACATTTGCAGGAAGCACAAAGCTTTATGACAGCATCCTTCCAAGCGGTGCGCTTGCTACATGGTTACCTGCAGGTAATACAGAAGCTTATTCCGAGAAGGTAGAGTTCTTCGGTGGACAGGAAGTTTATAAACTGCTTACAGACTTTGCCTCAAAAACTCCAAAGAACAATACAGGTGTTTACTACTATGAAGCAAGAGATGCCGTAGCTGTAGCTGCTACAAATATCATTGCAGGTGCCGATGTGGACAGCGAGCTTAAGACTGTTCAGGACACTGTAAACTTTGCAATGAGCAAATAATATTTTAAACTTCAGGGGGTGGGTTTGGCTATAGTCAAGTCTGCCCCTTGTTTATAGAAGGAGAAAAAATGGGAACCAAGAAAAAATTTTCACTCTCACAAAAACAAAATATCTCAGGTTGGATATTTTTGACTCCTGCAACACTGCTTATAGCGATTATGAGTTTCTATCCTATGATACGAGCTGTCATACTGTCTATGCAAACCGGTGTAGGAGCAAAAATAAGATTTGCAGGACTTTCAAACTACAAGAGAATGTTTTCAGATGCGGTCTTTATGCAGTCTTTGAAAAATACCTTTATATACTTGATAGTACAGGTACCTATTATGCTTTTATTTGCACTGCTTTTGGCATCACTGCTTAATGACAAGCATCTTAGATTTAAAGGACTTTTTAGAACCTGCATATTTTTGCCTTGTGCAACTTCACTTGTATCATATGCCATTATCTTCAGATCGCTGTTTGCGGTAGACGGCTATATAAACAATGTGCTTATACATCTTGGTGTCTTACACACCGGATACAACTTTTTGTCAAATCCTTTTACCGCAAGAATTGTAATTATTATCGCACTGCTTTGGAGATGGACAGGCTACAACATGGTATTTTATCTTGCAGGACTTCAAAATATCGAATATTCCATATATGAGGCTGCAAAGATTGACGGCGCCACATACTTCCAAATACTGAGAAAGATTACCATTCCGCTTTTAAAGCCGATGATTTTGCTTACGGCGATAATGTCCACCAACGGTACATTGCAGCTGTTTGACGAGTCTGTAAACCTTACAGGCGGCGGACCTGCCAATTCAACTATTACAATGTCACATTATATATATAACTCTTCCTTTAAGTATGTGCCGAACTTCGGCTATTCTGCCGCCATGTCATTCCTTATTTTGATTCTGGTAGCAGTACTTGCCGCAATCCAGATGAAAGTAGGTGATAAACGTGATTAAACTAAGAACTGCATTAAAATATATATTTTTAATAATTGTATCACTGATATCTGTTTTCCCGTTGTACTGGATGGCTGTCAGTGCCACTCACACCAGTATTGAGGTAATAAGAGGCGCACTCTTACCGGGAAACTATCTCTTTAAAAACTTTGCAAATCTGCTTGCCGCAAGTGATGTTTCAGGTGCTATGACCAACTCATTTAAGTACTCCATAGTAATGACCGTACTTGCACTTTTTATCTGTTCACTTGCAGGCTACGGCTTTGAGATCTACCATGACAAGGCAAAGGATGCCATTATGTCAGTGCTTTTACTTGCAATGATGGTACCTTTTGTAGCTATTATGATTCCGCTGTTTCAGACTTTTTCAAAATGGGGACTGCTTAATACTACTTTGGGATTTTTGCTTCCTACTATTTCAACTCCGTTTTTGATAATGTTGTTTAGGCAAAGTGCCAGATCATTCCCACATGATATACTGGAGGCTGCAAGGCTTGACGGGCTGAATGAATTTCATATCTTCCTTAGAATTTTCATTCCTACAATGAAATCCACCTACGCTTCCGCCGCCATCATTACCTTTATGGGCGCTTGGAACTCATATCTTTGGCCGAAAGTAATAATGACCGAGAAGACTTCCATCACAATGCCGATGCTTGTTGCCAATCTGAAAGAAGGCTATGTGACAGACTACGGCATTTTGATGCTTGCAGTACTGCTTTGCAGTATACCTACCGTTATTATATTCTTCCTGCTTCAAAAACAATTTGCGGAAGGTATTACAGGCGCAGTAAAATAATATATTATATGCTTTTTAAAGGTGTGGAAACTTGTTTTAAGATTTCATACCTTTTATTGATAAAATTTAACTTTAAGAGAGGTAAAAATGAATAAAGATATCTTAAAAAATATTTCAAACCCTTCTGTCTTTGAAGAAAACAGGCTTCCCGCCCACTCTGATCATAGTGTATATGCAAATAAATCGGAGTTACTAAAGGGAAATTCTTCACTTATTTATCCTTTAAACGGAGTGTGGAAATTTGACTACTCTATAAATCTTAATTGTACTCCTGACGGCTTTGAAGCTTTGGACTATGACTGTAAGAACTGGGAAGATATCAGAGTTCCCGCACATATACAGATGGAAGGATATGACAGACCGCACTATGCCAATGTAGCATACCCATGGGACGGCAGACAGGCGCTTAAATCAGGAGAAACTCCGACAGATTTTAACCCTGTAGGCAGTTATGTAAAGTATTTCACATTGCCGAAGGGCTTTATAAAGGACTCTCTTATACTCAGGTTTGAGGGCGTGGAGAGTGCGGCGGTCATATGGTTAAACGGTTATTATATAGGTTACTGTGAGGACAGCTTCACTCCTTCAGAGTTTGATTTGACAAAATATGTAGTCGACGGAGAAAACAAGCTTGCAATACAGGTGACCAAGTGGTGTGCCGGTAGCTGGCTTGAGGATCAGGACTTTTTCAGATTTTCAGGCATCTTCAGAAATATTTATCTCTACACCAAGCAAAAATGCCATCTTGAGGATATTGAAATCAGGCAGGTCTTTGAAAATAACAGCTTTGAGAATGTTAAACTTAATTTTTCTATAAGCTTAAGTAATAACGCGGATGTAAAGCTTAGATTATTTGACGCTGTGGACTTAACACTGAAATCAAATGAGTTTAAGGTCTTTGATGAGATGCCTGTAGTTTATGAAACTGTAGGTAATTTACATTCAGGCAAAAACAATATTTCATTTGATATAAACTCTCCTAAGCTTTGGAGTGCCGAGATTCCAAATCTTTATACTCTCTATATTGAAATTTTTGACGGAGAGACTTTACTTGAGGTTTCCACAGTAAAGGTAGGCATCAGACTTTTTGAAAAGAACTCCGACAATGTAATGACATTAAACGGTAAAAGAATTGTCTTTGCAGGTGTAAACAGACATGACTTCAGCTCAAAGTTCGGCCGTGCGATCACCTTTGATGAGATCAAAAAGGATATTGTGACCATGAAGGAAAACAATATAAATTCTATAAGGACAAGCCACTACCCTAACTCATCGGCACTCTATGAGCTATGTGATATCTACGGTATATATTTGATTGATGAGTGTAATCTTGAGACTCATGGCAGCTGGGACGGTCTTATAACGGGTGTATCCGACTATGACTTTGTACTGCCCGGAGATAAAAAGGAATGGTTACCTCTGTTACTTGACAGGGCAAACTCAATGTATATGAGAGACCGCAATCACTCAAGTGTTCTTATCTGGTCATGTGGCAATGAAAGCTACGGAGGCAGTGATATATATGAGATGAGTGAGTTTTTCAGAAAGGCGGATTCAAGCAGACTTGTACACTATGAGGGAGTTTATAATGACCGCCGTTACAATGACACCTCAGATATTGAAAGCAGAATGTATGCAAAGGTGGCTGAGGTCAAAGAGTTTCTAAAGACTCACAGGGATAAGCCTTTTATCGAATGCGAATATACACATGCTATGGGCAACTCCTGTGGCGGTATGCAGCTTTATACCGAACTTGCATGGGATGAGGAGCTTTTCCAAGGCGGCTTTATCTGGGACTATATTGATCAAAGTATCACAGGTAAGGATCCTTTCGGCAATGATACACAGTACTACGGCGGAGACTTTGACGACTCCCCTACCGACTACAACTTCAGTGGAGACGGTATTGTATACGGTGGCGACAGAGATACTTCACCGAAGATGCAGGCTGTCAGATATAATTACAGACCGGTCGATCTGAAACTTGATTTGGACAAGGATACTTTACATATTCATAACAGGAATCTTTTCAGAAATCTAAGTGATTATAAGTTTATAATATATATAAAGAAGTTCGGCAAGACTTTATTTGAAGAAAGTTTCTTTATAAACGGTGAGGGACTTTGTAAACTTGACTACAACCTGAATATAAAAGAAAGGGTTAAGAGTCTGTTTGATATATACTCTGATGAGCTTATCGTGGGTGTGAAGGCAGTCTTTGATATCGAAACGATTTATAACTTAGGTGAAGTTACATTTAGTGAGGTGGCTGTGCGTGAAAATATGCAGATATTTGATGCGCTTTCACCGTCACCTGATGCTAAACTTATATGCGATACTCCTATACTTGAAAAAAGACCTTATAAACTTATTATGGGCATAAGTAATTTCGGTGTTAGGGGCGAGAACTTTGAAGTGCTCTTCTCACAAAACTTCGGCGGACTTGTATCTTACAGATATGCAGGTAAGGAACTGCTTAAGGCTGTCCCAAGACCGAACTTTTGGAGAGCTCCTACAGACAATGATATCGGCAACAATATGCCTTTCAGATATGCAAAGTGGAAGATGGCTTCACTTTATGCCGGTACAAGGATTCCGAAGGATGAAAGTACATATTGGCCTGCTTTCAGACCTGTTATAAAGGAATGTGAAACTTATGTCTCCATAACTTATAAGTATGCACTGCCTGACTCTGCTGATGAACTTAGTATGGAATATCAAGTATATGGCGACGGCAGCATCAGGATAAATACCGAGTACACTCCTGCTACAGGCATATATGATTTGCCTGAGTTTAGCACTTTATTTAAGCTTAAGCCTGAGTATGAGAATATCTCCTGGTATGGTGCAGGTCCTATGGAAACCTACTCAGACCGCCTTGTGGGCGCAAAGCTCGACCTCTACAGCGGCAAAGTAAGCGATCAGCTTGCAAAATATCTTTCACCACAGGAAAGCGGCAACAAGGCTTTGGTGCGCTTTGCCAAGCTTACAGATAAAAAAGGTCGCGGACTTTTGGTTGCAGGCGACTGTATCAATGTATCCGCTCTTTGCTACACTCCAAGTGAACTTGAAGAGGCAAGACATGACTTTGAACTGCCTCCTGTCACAAAGACTGTACTTCGTGTCAGCCTCGCTCAGATGGGCATCGGCGGTGATGACTCATGGGGTGCCCCTACACTTGATGAGTATTTGCTGAAAGGTGACGGTACATTAAAATTCAGCTATGTTATAAAGGGAATCTGACACATTAAATAATACAATAAAAAGGTCTTAGACATCACATATTATTTGCGACGGTCTTAGACCTTTTTTATGAGAATATGACTTAACTATAATTATTTCCCGTTTGCACTGTATATGCCTGAGGCTCCTACATAGTATCCGTCAGGTGTTGTAGCGTTTGAGAGCATCTTTCCGGTATTTAAATCCATATAGTACCAGTTACCGCCTATCTGCTGCCATCCTACAAGCATATATCCGTCGGCATTGAAGTAGTACCAGTCACTACCTATCTGCTTCCATGCAGATTTTACATAACTTCCGTCAGCCTGTGTATACCACCAGCCCTTATCGTTGTGCTGCCATGTACCCTGTGTTGTCCGGCTCTGACTCTCACTGTAATTCTTATCTGCATCAGCCTGACTTATACTGACAGCATTTGAGGCTACCCAGCTGCCGCTCTTAGAATTATCACTGCTTAAAGCACGTACCTTAAGTACATAAGTTCCCTGTCTGTTCATAAGATATTTTAAATCTGCACTGTTTGTTGTAAGGTTCTGTACACCGCCTATTGTAGATGAATTGTCTCTGATAAGCTTTATCTGATAGCCTGAAGCTCCCTGTGCCCCGGACCATGTAGCTTGACCCGAGCTGTTCAATGTCACACTCTCTATCAGTGAAACCTGATCTGTAAGTGCAGGCAATTTGATATCTACATACAGATCATTTGAAGTATTCTCTCTTCTTGCTTCTATCAGTTCTCCACCTGTAATCTTAAAATCCTCCGCCTTATATACACTGAAGTAGTAGTTATCATCAGCCGCCAAATGTACTGTTATCTTCGGAATATCTGTAAGCTCCCAATTGGTACCCATATCTAAGAAATCCACACCCTCTATGCTGTAGCTACTTCCCGATGTACTTACTGTAATATCATCTATATTCCTGGGCTTACCTACCGTTACAGCATCCGACTTTATATTTATCTTTACCGACTTTATTCCCGAGGCGGCAAATGCCGTCATAGAAGCTGCCAAACTCATTATTCCGCTTAACATCACTATTGCAAATTTCTTTTCAAAACTGATCATATATCTATATCCTTTCAATCATATTTACTAAAGAACTCTCTCCTTAATATTAAATACTAATTTACACTTTCAGTCAATTACTATTATATGAATTTTAATTAAAATCAAATATTATTGAGGTTTTGTCCGCTAAAAAAAGGGCGACAGCCTTTCGCCATCTCCCTTATTATTATCTTGCAACATCCGCCACTCTTGATTCTCTGATTACATTTACCTTGATTTGACCCGGGTATTGCATCTCTTCTTCTATTCTCTTTGAGATATTTCTGGCCAATATAACCATATCGTCATCACTTACTCTTTCAGGTAATACCATAATTCTTACCTCACGGCCTGCCTGTATGGCAAATGACTTCTCAACCCCGTCAAATGAAGTTGTGATCTCCTCAAGCTGACTTAATCTGTTAGTATATGTCTCCAAGGTCTCTCTTCTTGCACCGGGTCTGGCTGCCGATATAGTATCTGCCGCCTGAACCAGACAAGCTATAAGTGACTCCGGATCAACATCTCCATGATGTGATTCCACAGAATTGATTACAACAGGATGTTCTTTGTATTTCTTACAAAGCTCCACACCAATCTGAACATGTGAACCTTCCACCTCATGGTCGATGGCTTTTCCAATATCATGTAATAAACCGGCTCTCTTTGCCAATCTAATATCCACTCCAACTTCCGCTGCTAAAAGTCCTGCCAGCTGTGCCACTTCTACAGAATGTTTCAAAGCATTCTGACCATAGCTGGTTCTGAATTTCATTCTTCCAAGCAATTTGATAAGTTCCGGATGTATACCATGCACACCTACCTCAAGTGCTGCATTCTCACCTTCTTCTCTCATTATATTGTCGACTTCTTTTTTTGCTCTGTCCACCATCTCTTCGATTCTTGCAGGATGGATACGACCGTCAACAATCAACTTCTCAAGTGCTACTCTGGCTACTTCTCTCCTTACAGGATCAAAACAGGATAAAACTACCGCCTCGGGTGTATCATCTATGATAAGCTCTACTCCTGTAAGCTGCTCCAGTGTACGTATGTTTCTACCCTCACGGCCAATAATCCTGCCTTTCATATCATCATTGGGCAACGCCACTACTGAAACTGTTGTTTCCGCTACATGGTCTGCTGCACATCTTTGAATTGCAGTTACCACATATTCCTTAGCCTTTTTATCGGCTTCATCCTTTGCGGCATTCTCTAACTCTTTGATTAGTTTTGCCTTGTCATGTTTCACTTCATCTTCAACTGATTGCAATAAAAATTCCTTAGCCTGATCACTTGTAAGACCTGATATCCTCTCAAGCTCAGCTATCCCCTTATTATACAGGGTCTCTACTTCTTTACTTCTTGAAAGTATGCTTTCTTCTCTTGCAAGAACACTTTCTTCCTTCTTTTCAAGTAAATCCTGCTTCTTGTCCAAGTTCTCTTCTTTGCTAAGTACTCTTTTCTCATAGCGGGCCAACTCCGCCCTTCTCTCTTTCACCTCTCTGTCAAGCTCGTTTTTTGTCTTTATTGACTCTTCTTTCGCTTCCAAGAGAGCTTCACGTTTCTTTGTTTCGGCTGTTTTTAAGGCTTCCTCTATTATTTCTCTGGATTTAATCTCTGCTGATCCGATTTTATCTTCATATGACTTTTTACGATGAGCAATCGCTAAACTCCAACTTAGAGGCGCCACAACAACTATCGAGAGTATCACCGCTATTATTATACTTCCCAGTTGTGACATAAAAGCACCTCCTTATTCAATTTTCATTGTTCAAAACAACATTCTAATTTTAACAAAAAATGAACAAAAAGTAAAGGAGGGGAAAATAAGCAGTCTGAAACTTATCGACATAAATTTATCTTATATATAATTCAATTTAATAAAGACGCCCCTTTTGGACGCCTTTGTTATTATTACGCATTCTTATATGTTCCCGTTACAACTTTTCTAAGCAGATCTGCCGGTATCATTGTGAACGCCAATATATATACTGTTATCCAGCCGACTATACCGAAAGGTACACAGCTGAACATCCTTCCGATAAATTGGAAAGGTGCAAGCGGTATTAAACCTGAATTTACTATCAATGCCTGTACTATAATAATGGCAAAGAATACCTTTAAAAATCCCGGGTTTTCTTTTAATCCGCTAAAGATACCGAAGCCGTCATCTCTGACATTGAATCCGTTAAACAATGCACTTGCTATAAACAGTACAAAGTAACCTGTAATCAATTCATCAACATTTCCGCCAAACAGATTAAGGAAAAACGGTACTTTAAGATATATAAAACTTATAATTGTCAGCCAAAGTCCCATAGTAAGGATTTGAACAGCCATATTCCTGCTGACGATATTTTCATCTCTTCTTCTCGGCTTTTCAAGCATATAGCTTT
The DNA here is from genome assembly GCF_000185385.1 of Lachnoanaerobaculum saburreum DSM 3986. Classification (GTDB taxonomy): domain Bacteria; phylum Bacillota; class Clostridia; order Lachnospirales; family Lachnospiraceae; genus Lachnoanaerobaculum; species Lachnoanaerobaculum saburreum. The sequence goes on along the minus strand of NZ_GL622296.1, from coordinate 468,102 downwards.
CCTTTGCAGGCTCATTACCAAGCATTATAGCTCCCAGACCGTCCATTACAAGGTTTACAAACAGAAGGTGGGTTACCTTCAGCGGTTCTTCTATTCCAAAGAAAGGAGCAACAGCACTTACTATAACCGCAGTTACATTGATAACAAGCTGGAACTTACAGAACTTAAGTATATTGTGATAGATTGTTCTGCCGTAGAGTATGGCATCCTTTATTGACCTGAAGTTGTCATCAAGTATTACAATCTCTCCGGCCTCCTTGGCCGCCTCAGTACCGTTACCCATAGCAAAGCCTACATCCGCTCTCTTTAATGCAGGTGAATCATTTACACCGTCACCGGTCATACCTACAACAAGATTCATCTCCTGACAGAGTCTGACCATTCTTGACTTATCTGTAGGAAGGGCTCTGGCAATTACTCTGATATGCGGAATAAGTTTCTTTACTTCATCATCACTCATCTCATTTAATTCTGCTGATGAAATCGCTCTGTCTGAAGTATTTTTCAAAAGACCTGCATCTTTTGCAATAGCTACAGCCGTCTCAAGTCTGTCACCTGTAATCATTACAACCTGAATACCTGCTCCCATAACTTCCGCGATAGCATCCTTTGCCTCAGCTCTGACATCATCTCTGATGCCTACAAGACCTATAATAACCACATCATCATTGATAGAATTTTGTACAAGCTCTTTTTGTGAGTATCCGAATGCCAAAACTCTCATCGCTCTTGCTGCAAGCTCATCTATCTTTCTGTCAAGTACCGCCTTATCAACAGTCTTTACTTCACCGTTCTCATCAAGGTACTTTTTTGCCTTTGCAAGCAGTCTTTCAGGCGCACCCTTATAAAAAGTCTTACCAAGCGAATCTATCCTTGCCTGACTGAACTTATTTGTTGAATTGAATCCCTGATGCGCTCCGACCGCCAAATCTTTATTGTCTCCCAGTGCATTGAAAGTATCTTTTCCGATAAACTTCATAAGTGCCTGATCTGTAGCATTACCGCCGATTACAACCCCTCTGTCATCAAACAGTGACTGTGTATTTTTACCGATTGCAATATCTACAAGACCTTTTACCTTGCTGTGCTTACTAAGTTCTTTAATCTCTATAGAGTTGCCGTCCGCCGTAAAGAAATCCACCACTTCAAGGCTGCCCTTTGTGATGGTACCTGTCTTATCACTGAAAAGTATATTCAGTGAACCGGCCGTCTCAATACCCTCCGCCTTTCTTACAAGGACATTGTGGTCAAGCATCCTGCTGGTATTTTGCATAAGCACAAGCGATATCATAAGAGGCAAACCTTCAGGTACCGCACAAACTACAATAACTATAGCCAGTGTAACCGCCTTTATAATATCCTGCACTATATACTCGATTCCAAGTGCAAAATAAGGAGCAAATCCGCCGGCTCTTATTACAAAGTATGCGAGGTACAAAACCGCAATAACTACCGCACCTACATATCCGAATATGGATATCTGATGTGCAAGCTTTCCAAGCTTTACCTTAAGCGGTGAATCAGGGTCTTCCTCATTCATCTCAAGAGCCATCTTACCCATCATTGACTTAAGTCCGACTCTTTTTACCGCTAAAACACCCTCACCGTCAAATACCACCGCACCTCTAAAAAGTGAGTGAGCATCTACAAAGGTATCACCTGTTATATCTTCTCTAAGTTCAAAAGACTCGTCGGCAGCAGTCTTTTTACATTCCTCAGCTTCACCGTTAAGTGCGGAGTTGTCCACTCTTAAATCCCCGTTTATTAGAATACCGTCCGCCGGTATCTTATCTCCCGACTGTAAAAGTACCAGATCACCTACTACCACATCATCTACGTCTATGATAGTTACAACACCGTTTCTATAGACCTTACAGGTATCCTTCTTTGTGTTGTCCTTCAGCTCACGATACTTGGTATCGCTTGCCACTCCTGTCTTTGCAGATACAAAAGCAACTATGATTACTGCAATTATAATTCCAAGCGACTCATAAATCTCTGCATGTCCGAAAAAATACATCGCTATCATAAGTGCCGCAATTGCAAGGAGTATCCTTATTATCGGATCGTTAAACGATTCTCTAAATTCCTGCCAAAAGGTGGTCGGTTCGGAATCGGGAATCACATTTGAGCCGTTTTTCTGTCTTGACTGCTCTACTTCTTTCTCAGTCAAACCGGTAAATTTCATATAATTTCCTCTTTCAAAGTTTTAGGAGAAAGCAAAAGCTCTCTCCCGTAATTTATAATAACCAGACTATTTTACAACAGTTTCACAATAATTAAAAGTATTATATGTACCTATTTGCAAGTTCTCCAAGGCTTGCATCTGTGGTACCCTGTCCTACAGCTGAGAACTTCCACTCACCGTTATGTCTGTACACCTCTCCAAAAATCATTGCGGTCATGCCTGCATAGTTTTCTGTAAGATCGTACTTAAGTATCTCTTTGTTGTTTGAAGCATCTACAAGTCTGATAAATGCATTTCTTATCATTCCGAACTCCTGATGTCTTTGTTTTGCCTGATAGATATTTACAACAATGACTATTCTGTCATACTCTGCCGGAACACTTGCAAGGTCGATTGTAATCTGTTCATCATCTCCCTCACCTGCACCTGTCAGGTTGTCGCCCATATGAATAACTGTACCGGATCTGTGACGAAGATTGCCGTAGTATACAACATCTTCTTTATGTACCAACTTGCCGTCCTGTAAAAGAAAAGCTGATGCATCACAGTCGATATTGCTTTCACCGCTTGAACCGCCGAACAGTGATGATAAAAATCCGCCGCTTTTTTTAGCTTCATCCCAGCCAAGTCCGACTACAATCTTTTTAAGGCCTGCATTTTCCTTTGTAAGACTTACCTTTTGTCCCTTTTGTAAACTGATAGACATAAATCCTCCTGCTCTCTTTTACCTATGCCACTTCTATTCCGTAGTGGTTGCAAAGTGCGGCAAGTCCGCCGCCGAAACCGCTTCCTATAGCATTGAACTTCCACTCACCGTTATGTTTATAAAGTTCACCGACTACTACGGCAGTCTCAATAGAGAAGTCCTCACCCAAGTCAAATCTGATAATCTCTGTATTTGTCACTTCATCCACTATTCTGATATAGGCATTTGAAACCTGACCGAAGTTCTGTCTTCTTGACTCCGCATCATAGATTGTTACGGTAAATGCAATCTTTTCTATATTTGCAGGTACCTTTGACAAATCAATCTTTATCTGCTCATCATCTCCGTCTCCTTCACCTGTCAGATTGTCTCCCATATGCTCCACACTCTCTGACGGATGCTTCAGATTACCGTAGAAAATAAAGTCCTTTTCAGTAGGGCATTTTCCGTTTGAGCCTACCATAAATGCCGCCGCATCAAGGTCAAAGTCCGCACCTGAATCAAATGCATTTACATCCCATCCAAGACCTACGATAACTTTTTTCAGTCCCGGATTTGTCTTTGTTAAATCTACTTTTTGTCCCTTTGATAAATTGATTGGCATAAAATCCTCCTTTATACACCGAATTTTTTATAAAATTCATTTTTAATATTTTCAAGTTTTACCTTGTCTTCAGCTCTCTGTCTTCTGGCTTCATCCTGTATTCTCTTGGTCTCTTCGATACCGTTTACAATAGTTTTCCAAGACTTCTCAAGAGTATCTACTTTTATTGAGCTGCCTGAAGCCATCTGTGCTGTAAGTTTTGCCTGTTCAACAGTATTGGTTGCATTCTTTAAAATCATCTCATTTGTCTTTTTATCAAGCTCTGATAGTGCTTCCGCCTGCAATCTCTGTCTCTTAAGCATAATAGCCTGTGCCAGACTCTGTTTAAATATAGGCAATGTTATAATAAAAGCCGAATTTATCTTTCTTATCAGGTTTATATTGCTGAATTCCATTGTCTTTAACATTGGAATAGTCTGCATAGCCACATTTTCAGCCACTCTAAGATCCTGTGTTCTTTGCTCAAGCATCATAAGTGCATTGTTAAGAGTGGTAAGCTCAAACTGTATGGACTTATCACCGGTGCGCTCCATCTCGGCAGTTCTGTCTGCGATAGCCGACTCAAGTTCTTTACAGCCTTGTTCACCTGCCAAGATATACTTAAGCAGATCATGGTAATAATTTACATTTGAGTCAAACATAGTGTTGAGCTTTTTGTTGGTCTCTTTGATCTCACCTTCATAGCCTTTAAGCTCTACATATATCTTGTCAATCTCACCGCCCATGGTCTGATATTTTGCCATTATCTTATCAAGCTGCTTTTTGATACCGCCAAAAAGTTTATCAAAAAGACCCGGATCCTGCTTAATCTCTTCAATATCAAACTTACTCATGATATTGGAAAGTACACCAAGCATCTTGGATGTCTCTTCGATCTGAGAGATATTCATGCTGTTGAGTACCAAATCCGATGACTTGGATATCTCAGTAGCCACTTCTCCGCCAAAGGTCACTATACTGTCAAGATTATTAAGCTCTATCTTACTTACAAGTGCATCCACCTCTGCCGAATCAACTAAATCATTTCTCAGTTTCTCAGACTCTATTGCAATATCGAAAGTCTGAGTGGTAGCCGGTAATGTCTCACCTTCTGTAGCAGTGTTTGTTACTACACCGGCTTCACTTTGTTTTGCCTTTGAAAAATCGAGTCCCATTCTTCCCTCCTCGCTCTGTGCTTTAAAAACAGCAGACACAGAGTTCTATAGTTTTATTAACCAAAAAATCTGGCAAAAAATGATTTTTTCTTATCTTTGCCGGACTTTAGCCTACTGAAATCAGGTATAGCTACATCATAAAGATAATTGCCGATTATATGCTCTTCCATTATCTGATTGTTGAAATATTTGCCGGTATTATCATAGCCTGTCGGTACAAAAAATAATATATCAAAGCCAATCAAATTCAAAAAAGCCGCAATTATGCTGTCCTCCAACGAGATTATGCTCTCAGTTGTATTTACTATTATAAGCTTTGGAGGGCATTTTGTAAAATCAAAGCTTTGTATAAATCTTAAAATTTCCTTAGGCAAGTCTAAAACAATTGTAATAATCTTATACTCGACACCGTTTTGCCCCGTTCCGACTATTATTCTACTCTTTAAAAGAGCAGACAGCTTACTTAAAATATAGTCCTGTGTTTCGGCTCTAAGATAGTCATATTTAAACCCGTCCCATTTTTTGATGCCCTCTTTATCAAGCCTGTTATTTTTATAAAATGAAGTCACACCCGCCGCCACACTTACATTGTTCTTACAAATATTTTCATTCTTATATAGGAGTGTGGTATCTGTCAGCAAATCTTTTATTTTGCCGAAATATGTATCAATATCGGAGTTTGGCACACCTGAAACCTTTGCACATATCACAGGAATATTTACCACATTGTCTACCGTAGAAAAATTCGGTCTGAATCTGGCTTCCTGCTTCCAATATATGGCTATCTCTTCATAAGTTGTAGACAGTCTTATCGCATTTGCCTTTGCAAACTGCATATCTCTGTACATACCTGTATCAGAGTACATCATACTGTCCAAATCTCTTTCCGCATTATATGCCGTTGTACTAATAGTAAGACCTGCGCTGTCTGTCGGAAACTCCTTTACTTTCAATGTCTCGTCAAATTGGATATCATAGAGATTTTTATCTTCAAGCTTATCTTTTATCTTTTCAGGGTTAAATATAACCACATCTATCGGCAACTTGGCCGCCATCTTTAAAAACAGGCATTCACTGTCACTTTCCACAGTACCGAAATATATAAGTATCGGTGTGGGAGAATGAATATCCGTTCCTTTCATCAACTCCACTATATATCTGTTAATCCAACACAGTATATATATGCCCTTGTTCAGTATCTTATTGAGATCCATATTCATAAGCTTACTTGTCTCAATCATAGTATCTACAAAGGCATCTCTTGCAACATCTATAAAGGTATTGCTTGTAAACTTGATATTGGTCTTCAGGTCAAGAATAAGCTGATTTTCATTGGCATAATTGCCTCTTTTTATCTTAGCTATCTCGTCAACACTCGGATTTGAAATATTATTGTTTATTACCTGTATCTTTCTGTTTGCTCTCTTTAAGTCCTGATACAAAAGATATAATTCATTTATATAATTATTTCTGTTGTCACAACCGTTTATCCTTACAAACATATTGTAGAAAAAGGCGGTATTCTCACCTCTTTTAGTATTCTTTAAATCTTCAAAGATATCACCGCTAAGCCATGTATTGGTATTCGGCTTGATATTTACATTGCCGCTGTATAAGAGTTTTCTGTTCTTGTCATCCTCATACAGCTTAAGAAGCCAATCCAGATTAAATCCGGGCGGAAAACCTTCCGTACCCATTTTTAAATCTATTGAAAATTGCGATTTGGGATCTATTGCCAGGTACTGTGAGTCGCCGCCCGGTTGCAAGAGTATAATATCCGCTCCTGCATTTGATAATATATTCAAGGTGGAAAGCTCCGAGAAGTTTACATTTCCCCAGAATATAATCTTCGGTATATCCTCACTTCCAAGCTTTTCCATAATATTATAAAAGTTATAGTAGAGCCAACACATTATCCTTGTAAAATTGTTCTTTAATATTTCTATATTTTTGCCCTGTCGCCTTAACACCTCCAAGCTGTCAAAGATTCCGTCCGCCATAGATGCTCTCTCATAATCTCTGATCCTTGGCAACCATCTCTTTAGAGCGTCCGCTATAAAACCCGGACCATGCACATATCTGTCACCGATAATCTCGTTAAAATATGCGATATTTTCGGCTGTCGGATTTTCAATATGTGTATCAATGATTGTACCATCTTTTTTTGCCAATTCATAATACTTTCTAACAAATTCAAGTATTGTTTCATCATAGGAGTTTATTCTGTAAAAATAGACTCCTCTCGGCTTTCTCATACTCAGTCTTTTAAAAAAATCATCCGGCCCTTTTATCTTTTGATGCAACAGCATATATTTATCCCCTTTCAAGTATTATCTTATAAAGCTTTTTGCAAATCCGTAAATGGCATCATACGGCACTGCCAGATTTATGTTCTGTCCTTCACTAAATCCCGCTGTGCTTATTCCTATTATCTCTCCATACATATTTAAAACCGCACCGCCTGATGAACCCGGTGAGATCGGTGCACTGAACTGTATCATGTCCACATTGTCTATATTTCTGAATCCGGATATGATGCCGTCCGAAACTGAATTGAAAAGTCCGAGAGGACTTCCTATAGCTACAACCTTTTGACCTCTTACAAGCTTTTTACTTCCACTGTAAAGTCTAAGCGGATTCAGCACTCTGGGTATCCTTATTATAGCAAGGTCAAGGTACTGATTGTACTTTATCACTTCATCGGTTTTATAGGTTCTCTCATCATCTTCAATTCTTACTTCAAAATGGTGACCGCCTCTGATTACATGATCATTGGTAAGTATAAAACCGTCCTTTCCGATCATTATGCCTGAACCGGTTCCAAGCATCTTTTGTCTGCCGTCATATACCGCAATCATTACAATGGATGTTGAAAGTTTTGCAAGCTCTATATAGCTAAGTTCCCTATCTCTTTTTACACCGGAGTCGGGTATATTGGTATCAGGCAATACACTACCTGCCTTTGCCGTTCTTATATTTGATATATGATTTGTATTTGCCGCCATACTCCCTTCAGTCTTTGCCGCCGTCTTACTGTCTCTGTCCTTTCTTCTGACAGATTCAAGGCTTATTCTCACTCTGTTTTCATCTTTATTTGCCGGTATATTATTATCCCTTTTAATATCTCTTTGTGTTATATTCACTGAAGTATCATATGGCTTTAAATCCAGCCTGCCCTCAATAAAATCTCCGATTCTCTTAGTATAAAAAAAATCTTCCATGATATTTATATCCTTGGCATACTGTAAAAGGCAGACATCCATTCCAAGCAGATTTAAAAACACAAAAAAATAAATCTCAGATTCTTTCTCTATATTCTGTGCAACCACCTTTATATTTTTGCCTCCATCTATTTTGATATCCGAAAAGTTTTCACATAACCAGTATAACAGTTTTACAATTATATTTTTCTGTATCGTCTCTGTCAGGTTTTTCTTATATTTATGCAAAAGATTTTGCAGTTTCTTTATAGCATCCGCCAGTTCACTCTCCGCTATACTTGTTTTTAGAATATCTATATGACCGCCGGCTACAAAGTTTTCATAGGCTGTTTTTTGAGTCATGCAATTATTCTCTATCTGAAATGAGTTGATATATTTATAATATATTTTTCCTTCTCTCATTTCCTTTGACAGATATGTAAACAAATCATTTATATCCTTAAGTGTATCGGCAGTTGCTCCTGTGAATTTGACCATGTAAGTATTTCTGATATCACTGTTTCTGCTGCCTCTTATTCTGCCGAAGTCCATATAGCAGTCTATATTTATAGGATTCAACCTGTATTTAAACATATTTACTCCATTGAATTCTTTATTTGTTTTATAACTTTTCTATGCTATAATTATACCAATAATGAGCCTATATTCAAGATGTCGGGACTAAAAGGCAACCCGATGATGCATGATTTTGTACACTTTTTGTTACTGAAATCCGAATGCATTTATAATTTAATATTTTTTAGACAGGTGAAATTTATGAAAGATTCCGGTATTTACTATAGCTTGGGTGCGTTGCTTTATATTGCTGCAGATAACACAAATATTATAGATGATATAATATTTGAAAAATTTAATATTCCATTTTCTTTGGCATTTTCATTTGATATGACAAGTAATGATGCCGAGGCGGATAAGGCTGAGAATGTCCTTATAAAGACTTTGGACAAGTTGTTTGTTGCAAAAAAGGAGCGGAATTTCTATATTCCGAAGCTGTTTATCAGAGTTCTCTCTACAGCACATATTGCACATCTTTATAAGAAATTCGGAAGTCTTTTAGATCTCATCACCGGCTTTATTTTGCCTGATTTTTCCATATCGAATGCAGACGTATATATCTATGAGATGCAGCGTATCAACTCGGTACTTTCCACCCCTGTATATATATTGCCTGAACCGGACAGTATGGCACTTCTGAATCTGAAAACAAGATATAACGATTTATATTCTATCAAGGAAAAACTGTCTACCTATGAGGACTATGTTTTGAATATACTTGTTTCAACCGGCAATGTATTAAACTCCTTCTGTGTCAGGAGAAAAGTGGATGAAAATATTTATCAGAGTAAGCCTGTAGCTTCTCTTATATCAGATATTGTAACCGTATTTGCAACCGACTATATACTCTTAGCCCCCGCTTTTGAATATTATGCAGGTATCGGCTGGGAAGAGGGGCTTTTAAGGGAAATAGAATTTGATAAAATGAACGGTTTTGTAGGCAAGACTGTAGTACACCCGAAACAGATTTCCATTGTTAATGATGCTTATAAAGTATCAAGTATTGACTATGATGATGCACAAAGTGTGCTTGACGATAAGAAAATTTATCAGGTCTGTGCAAATGTGAACGACACAAGAATAAATGAACCCAGAATCCACTACAGCTGGGCGATGCAGATTATATTCCTTGCAAAATACTTCGGGGTAAAAAAATACTGATTATCCTTTTTTATAAACTTAGTTTTATAATTCTTGCAGCTCTTGATACAAACCGCTGTAAGAATTATAAAACTTATTTATTATATATCTTTCATCTTTTTTATAATTCCCATACATTTATAATTGTTCAGCCCGGTATATTCTATTTCACTGTTTTTTTCTTTTGCCAGTTTGATTATATGGCGAAGTTCTTTATCATCCCTATATCTCTCATCTATAAGAACTTTCCATGGAACCCGTCTTAGTAATACTCTTGTAGTCTCTCCGATACCCGGCTTTATCAAGTTTATATCTTCTATACAAAACTTTTTTGCCTGATTTTGTACTTCTATAATTCCTCTTGTCTGAATTCCTCTTGTTTTTTGCAATTTTGTGTTATCTGTATAAATCCTAAAAAGCTTCTGTATTTCATCTATAAATTGACAGCTTAAGTCAAGGCTTTCATATTCACGATAATATATTGCCCCATGAAAATCATTTTTACCTATTATATCACTTCTTAAAAATGTTCTGCTGACCAATCCGCATACTGTAGCATTCAGTGCGGAACTCGGGATAAATATATCATTATATGTTCCTGCAAGTGTAGTCTCGCCTGCCGGATCACATACCACTGCAAGCTCAGGGGATACTCCTTTATAATTTGTTGCAGCTTTCTTTAATTCCTTAAGTATTGCACCCTTTCCAATCCAACCGTCTACAAACAATATATCCTTTGCATTATGGTGTGCCAGAATATATTTCATAGCATTGTCATCAATACCTCTGTCTCTAATTATAGATATGGAATAATGTGATAATTCAATATTATACTTCCACTTAATATATCTTTTCAGAAGTATACCTATAGGAGTGCCTGCTCTTGCCAGTGAAACAAGTACAATATTTTTCCCCCTTTTTTCTATTACCTTATCTGCAAGTGTACCGATTGCATCCGCCACAGACTGTCCGAATATTCTTAGAGAATCAAAATATATATTCATATACTCCTTACTCGGTATATATTCTATCGGAAGCATTTCACTGTAATGCATCCCTGACTGTATAAGTTTTTCTCTTTTTTCACTTGCCAGAGGTTCCACCATACCTGTGACATCCTTTAAAAGAAATATTACATCCTCTTTTTTATAACTGCTGTTCATTATCCCACCTGATAAAGTATATATCTTTGTTTCCGGCAAGTCTGATTGCCTCCAATATATCATTTTCTCCAATCTTATCCTTGCCGTCACTGACTAAAAAGAATATATCGCTGTTTTTCAGATCATAAATATATGTCTGTCTGTTTTTATCATAGATACTCTTTACCTCATATCTGGTATTTAACGGATAGTCATCTTCCTTTGACACTTCAATAGGACTTCTTGTAGATGAATGTACATATACCTTTGCAAACTCTTCTGTATTCTTATCTATATACTCTGCCAGTCTTATCGGCACATAGATAAACTCCTCTGTTCCAAGTACCGTGATAATTTTCTTATCTTTTATAAGATTTTTTATATCTATGTTTTCTTCCAAGGTATTTTCAAGTCTTACTATCTCATCATCCAAGTCCTTTATATTCAGTAACCTTCTGGTTCTTATATCGGTTTTAAAATCAATATATTTTATATCTTTTGCTGCTGACACATTTCCTATCCTACATACATCTCCGTCTGTAACAGTGTAAAGCACATCCTCTTCAAAACTTTCTTTGTTGATATTTTGTATATAGATAATATCAATATTTTTTTCTTTAAAAAAATTTTTTCTGTTATCTGAAAGTGTATTTGTAAGCGGAGCAATCGCATATTTTTTATTTCCGTTAAATATACTCTCTATCTCCTCTATACAATGCCATATCGTATTGCCTGTGGTTATCTCATCTTCTACAAAAACTATTCGCTCCACTTTGTCATAGATAGCTTTTATATCAGGCAGTACAAGTCTTTGTTCCATAGCATGGCTGTGTGCTTCCGTAAAATATATATATTCATTTTCGGCACAGATATTTTCTCTGGTTGTCTGCATAAAATAGGCTCCGGCACTACCGGCCAGAGTCGCTCCGATTGCTATAGCGGTTTCTGCAAAACCTATCACCAGTGCATTCTTTAATATACCTTCCGACAGTTTTGCAAGTGTTTCATACTCATTTTTCACATCTTCAATCAATGCAGGTCTATGTTTACCTTGATTGGCATTGATTATCAAATAGCCTCTTTTATTATTATTAAGGCGTTTTGCAAGGCTTATCTTATTCATTTCTCACACATATAAATATAGAGGTGACTTTCGCCACCCCTATATTAAGTTCAAATCTCATTATCTGAATTATAAATCTGGAATACCTGATACTCCTTTATAAATTCAAATCCGACTCTTGAAGCCAGCTCCACCGAATGCTGATTTCTAACATCTATATAAGGATTTATTTGCCTGTCATCAAGATAGAATGAAATATTGGATGCTGCCGTAAGGGCAAGATTTCTTCTCCTGTATTCAGGATTAGTGGCAAATACCAGCTCCATAAACTCATCACCATATGCTCTGCCTACACAACCGCTGACTGCGGCGCCTCCCTTGTATACCATATAGCCAAGTGCATCTTTTGCAAAGTCTTCACTATTGTCAAAGCAGGCCGAGAAATCCTCACTCCACATGTTCTTTGACAAAATATCATAGTCTTGCGGTTTCACCTTATCTATATTCAATCCTTCTTCCAATGCACCGTTTAACTCAACCAACAAATCCCTGTTCTCTATACCTTTAAACTGCAAAAGATATCTTGAAAAGTTTCTATATCTGCAATCTATATTTTCTACAAGCCAGTCTATCCAAGACTCTGAAGCGGGGATAATATATGATCCTTCTCCATGTCTTGCAATAACTCCCCATAAAGATACAGCTCTATCTTTCTTTGGAGTAACTCCCACTATATATATATAATGGTATACTTTTATAACACAGTATGAAGCTGTACCTGTAGCCGGTATCCAGACTCTCCCACATTTTCCGGCAAGTGCCAGTCTTACTAAGATATCATCTGTTGCCAACTTTTCCAAGCCATCTCTTTCATTCAAGCCAAGTTCAACCATAACACCATCCCTCGTCAAATCTTTTTATTATCTACAAGCATAGTTTAACACAAAGCATGTGTTTATACTACAACAAGATAAATAAAAAAACTATGCTGTTTGTTTCATTTTACAATATAAAAAATCCCCCCAAATTTTTGGGGGTAAATATTAACCTATAACATTTGCCATACGGATGATAGGTCTGTAATTGTAATTTGAAATCTTGATTCCTGTTTTTGTTGATGAAGCATGTACTATCTTGCCGTCTCCGATATACATAGCAACATGACTTACCGATCTGCCTGAACCGTAGAAAATAAGGTCTCCCGGTTGAAGCTGATCCGCACTGGCTACTGTAGCACCTCTGGTAGCCTGCTCGGCAGATGTTCTTGGAAGTCCTACTCCTGCCGCATTTGCCAGAATAAACTTTACAAATCCTGAACAGTCGGCTCCGATATAAGGATTTGTACCGCCATAGATATATCTTCCGCCTACAAAAGTCTTGGCAAAGTTGGCAATCTCAGTTCTCTTATTTGATGCCTGGGCTTCCATTATCTTCTTTGTAGCGGAAGCTATCGCTTCCTCCACAGTATCAAGCTCCTCTATAGTAGCATCTCCATCCTTTATTGAAAGATATCCTTCAACATCATTGTAAGAAACCCTCGCATAACCGCTGCCCATATCCTCAAGTATCTGGAATACTTCTCCTTTATTTGCCTTACCGATTGTCTCATTTGATGACATACTCTTATATATATCAAGTGAATTTGCTTCTACCGTTGCTATAAATGTTCCGCTCTTAAGTGCAGGACCGCTCATAACGCTCTGACCATACTGATATGTAATCTTTCTTACTCTGGTTGTTGCAAAAGCTGTAGCAGGTGACAGAGTAGTTATGGTCATCGCTGATAAAATTCCGATTAAAAGTTTTCTGGTGTTATTCATTATATTAGGCTCCTTATTTCCTTTATAGTAAACCGGCTTTTGCCGGTATTAAAATCTCAAATAATTACAAACCTTTGTGTTTGTTAAGTAATTGTTACGGAACATAGTATAAACTCACACTCATAATATGTCAAGCTTTTTATTTATGAATTGATATAATTCCTCCATATTTAGTTTTTACATAAAATATGGGTATAAATACCATCAAACTTAAGTATTTATACCCCTTTATTATTAGAATCTTATGCTTTTTCACTCTATTATGGATGATTCGGCTTTCTTTATTTTAATCGAAATTATTAAGAAATATATATCGGTTTGATTTGTTAAATCGTGTAATATTTTTGTAACAAATTAGAGCCTGTCTCTATTATCCATAATTCCTTTTATAATCCCTACCGCTATAATTATCGCTAAAATCGGCAAAAGCACCGGAACAAGAAATGAAAATACAGCTACCACCGCCACCACTACAATTATCAAAACCGACAGTGTAATGATTATCGGAAGTATCAAACTTTTGCCGCTCAGATTATATATCTTGAAGGCACTTTTCTCATCATAATTTTTATTATAATCTTTATCAACTGTTTTATTATTAAACTCATTGCTGTTAAATTCATTATTAAACTCAAATGCCGACTTTTCTCTATAATTATTATCACTTACATTTTCATCAATCACTTCATTCTCAAGCCCTACAAAGACATCACTATATCCTTCAGCCATCTTTATTGAATTGGCAATAAGCCTCGGATCGCCAAGCTCATTCATAACATCATCCATGCTTCTTCCCTTTGCAATCTCTCCGTCAATATATGAAGAATAATAGTCTAAATTATATTCTATAAGACCTTCCGAGCCTGTTGAGAATAAACCTCTTCTTAGTCCGTCTAAAAACTCTTCCTTTGTCATATGTCCTCCTGACAGATATATCTAAATATATCTTTTTAATTCCTCTCTTCTTTGCCTGTAGTCAGGCAACTGCCCTTCAACCTCTTCCCAAAAAGCTTTTGAATGATTCATCTGCTTTAAATGTGCAAGCTCATGTACACAGACATAGTCTATCAATCTCTCAGGTAAGAAAAACAATTTAAAGTTAAAGTTTAGATTCTTCTTTGATGAACAGCTTCCCCATATCGTCTTTACATTCTTTATCCTGACCATATTGAAGTGTACATCCATCCGCTTTACAAAATCATTCAACTTCTTTTTAAATATCTTGCCTCCGTCAGAGTGTAACCAAAATTCTACCATAGTTTCATACTTATCTACAGGCAAAATAATATGAAATTTTTCATCATATTTCATGAATAAAGATTCCGCTTCTCAGTTTCGGTTCAAACCATGTAGACTTCGGCGGCATCAGCTTGTTTTCATCTGCAACTGCAAACAATTCCTGCATTGAGGTCGGATGCATCAAAAATGCCGCTTTTCCTCTTCCGCACTTAAGCTCACTCTCTAAAAACTCCACACCTCTTATACCGCCTGCAAACTTTATTCTGTTATCCGTTCTCGGATCCTTTATATCAAATATCGGCTTCAGCACAAAATCCTGCAATATTGATACATCCAAGCTCTTTATAGTATCATCTTTTACACTGTCTTTTACTATATTTTTTGCTCTGCATAAAAAGAACTTATCCTCAAGCAACATGCCGAACTCATGCCTGTCTTTAATTTCTTCCAATATAGGACATTCTGTTATATCAAAATTTTTTGATATACTTTCCAATATCTCATCACAGTTCTTATTATTTAAATCCAAGACAATTCTGTTATACGGCAGAATATGTAACTGCCTTTCATCAAATATTACAGACAAAAAGTAGTTGTATCCTGCATCCTTATCATTTTCATTTTTCCTTCTCCTTAATGCCACCTTTACAGCGGATGCCGCTCTGTGATGTCCGTCCGCTATATACAGTTTAGAGATATCTTGAAAGCATTCGGCTATCTGTGTATTGTACTCTCTTTCAACTTTCCATACTCTGTGCCTTATTTTATCCTCAGATACAAAATCATATATCGGCTCATTATTAGTATTTTGTGCTATTATCTTTTGCAAAGCATCATTTGCTCTGTATGCCAAAAATATAGGTCCGGTCTGTGCATTCAATGTATCTACATGATTTATCCTGTCTATCTCTTTTTCTTCTCTGGTATTCTCATGTTTTTTTATAATATCATTTAAATAATCGTCCACACTTGCAAGACCCACTATACCTACTTGACTTGTGCCGTTCATAGTAAGTTCATACAGATAGTAACTGTCTGTATTATCCTTTTCATATATACCTTTATCCTTAAATTCCTCATATAAATCTCTTGCATATTTATATGCCTCCTTTGAATACATATCAAAATCATCATCAAAAGCGGTTTCAGGTCTGTCAATATTTAAAAAGGCATATGGTTTATTTGCCACAGCCGCTTTTGCTTCTTTTCTGTCATATACATCATATGGCAAAGATGCCACCTGTTCTACCATACTCTCCAAGGGTCTTACACATTTAAAAGATTTTACTATAGCCATCCGTCTCTCCCTAAGTTTTTATTAAATCTCTTCAGAGTATTCTATCAAATGTAGTAACAACAAGCAATATTATATAATGAAGGTTCTTTAAGTAAAGTCATATATTCCTGTGTGCTGTTATAAAATTTTGACAGTAGACAAAAACACTTGTAAATAGTATAATATCGTAAGTAGTGTCGGCAAAATAAAGAGGTGGAACTATGGAGTATACCGAGATAAAATTAAATGTTTCAAATGACAAAATAAAAGAATATAAGCTGTTTGACGGAATAAAGATATATTCAGATATCTTTATATCTGAAGACAAAAAATCGCTTACAAATAAAAGGGTTTATATTACTAAAAAGAAAAATTATGTCTACTATGAAAGAACGGATGTGAATTGGAATTATTGGAATGATAAAAATAAGTATGATTTCAGTTTTGATACGAACAGTATCAAACATAATATTATATTTGAAGTATCAAAAGACTTGACTTCATTTTCACATTATCTGGGAGAAAGAGTTGTTGAAAAGATTATGTTAAAAGAAGCAACCGGAGAGATTGTAGAGAAATTGGATATATAAATATATTATCAGTTTCAGATTTTAATATTTTTTGTACACAAAGGGGATAAGTTCTTCTTATAAAGAGCTTATCCCCTTTAATGGCATATTGATTACTCTATGATTTCTTCTATTTCACCTATCAGAATAAAATGCGGCTCCCAGCCTCCATGGCCGTCGGTATAGATATCAGGATAAAGTTCATAGTAGTCTTTTATTTCCTGTATCAGACTGTTCTTGTCAAACTGTTGCTTACAAAGTTTTTTACATAAAAAAGTCTGCTTTGCCTCTTTAAATCCCATAGTCTTACCTATAGGGATTGCCGTAAGTCCGGCATTTTCTATTTTGTTTTCATTTCTTCCTGAATGACTTCCAAGGTATGCAAGTGCTTTTTTATACTCAGGTGCAAAAAAACTTACAGTAAAATATTCACTGTCATCTATAAACTGCGCCGTATATCTTGACGGGTGTATATATAATGTCACCGTTGCCTTACTTTTTCCCGGCGCACCCCAAATATTTCCAAGGCTTCCCCATGAAACCAGGCAGGAATTAAATTTTTCCTTATTACCTACAGTTATTGCCGCCCAGTCACTGTCAAAAATATCAAAAGGAGCGTACTCTTTTTTTCTAAATTCCATATCTGCCTCCATATTACTTTATGACTCTTACTTTTAAAACTCCGTCTATAGAGTTTAATTCATCTACAAGCTTATCACTTGCCTTACTCTCTATATCTATAAGAGTGTATGCCTTTGTACCCTTTGACTTGTTTGTAAGGTCTGAAATATTGTAGCCGTTCTTTGCAAATGCAGATGTGATCTGACCGATCATATTCGGAATATTCTTGTGTAAGATTGCAACTCTTCCCTCTGACTGACATACTCCCATGTCACAGCTTGGGAAGTTCACAGAATTCTTTATATTACCGTTCTCAAGATAATCTACAAGTTCATTTGCAGCCATTACCGCACAATTGTCCTCACTCTCTTTAGTAGATGCACCCAGATGAGGTATTACAATGGCCTTTTCCATCTTTGCGGACTTTGTATTCGGGAAGTCTGTAACATACCTTGCCACCTTGCCGCTCTCAAGTGCCTTTTCCATCTCATCATCATCTACAAGCAAATCTCTGGCAAAGTTTAATATGATTACTCCGTCTTTCATCTCCGCTATAGAATCTTTGCCAATCATTCCCTTATTGTCATTTGTAAGAGGAAGATGGAGTGTGATATAGTCACAATTTCTAAAGATTTCATTTATATCTGTGATATGCTTTATTTTTCTTGAAAGCCTCCATGCCGAGTTTACTGAAATATAAGGGTCATAGCCAAATACTTCAAGTCCAAGTGATGCTGCGGCATTGGCAACCTCGGCACCTATTGCACCAAGACCTATTACACCAAGTTTCTTGCCCTTAATCTCGCCGCCTGCAAAGTTTTTCTTACCCTTTTCCACATCTTTTGAAATAGTATCCGAATCTTTGATACTTCTTGTCCACTCAATTCCGCCTACTACATCTCTGGCCGCCAAAAGCATTCCGCATATTACAAGCTCCTTTACACCGTTTGCATTTGCTCCCGGAGTATTAAATACCACTATTCCTGCATCGGCACATCTCTCAAGCGGTATATTGTTTACACCTGCTCCCGCTCTGGCAATTGCAAGAAGATTTTTGGAAAATTCCATATCTCCCATTGCCGCAGATCTTACCATAACAGCATCCGCTTCATTTATATTGTCTGTAAGCACATAATTTTCATCAAATATATCTGTTCCCACACTTGCGATAGCATTTAGGCAATGTATCTTTTTCATTATATCTCCTTATATATTCTGCTTGTGAACTACCCATAGTCTAAAGCCTATGGGCTTCCTGCTTCACTGACCTCGTAACCTACTATCTCCACAGGCGTTAATTCGGGCAGTCCCTGCCCTATTGTTTTTTCTTATACTACCTTAACCCACCGTCTAAAGCTGGTGGGATTGCGGTAGCATTATTTCAAATTCCTTCATAAACTCAACCAACTTTACTACACCTTCCTTCGGCATAGCATTGTAGATGCTGGCTCTCATACCGCCTACACTTCTGTGTCCCTTTAAGTTTACAAATCCCTTTGCCTCGGCTTCCTTGACAAACTTGGCATCCAGTTCCTTATCTTCTGTAACAAAAGGTACATTCATAAGTGAACGATCTTCCTTTCTTACAGTTCCTTTAAACATCTTAGATGAATCCAGAAAATCATATAAAATCTTTGCCTTTTCTTCATTTCTTTTCTTCATTGCATCAAGTCCGCCAAGAGATTTTATCCACTTAAATACCTTACCGCAAATATAAATATTGTATGTAGGCGGTGTATTATAAAGAGACTTATTGTCTGCATGAATTTTATATCTAAGCATTGAAGGTGTACCCTCCAATACATTATCGCTAATCAGATCATCTCTTATAATCGCAATTACTACACCCGCAGGTCCGATATTCTTTTGAACACCGCCCCATATAAGAGCATACTTGCTTACATCCATCGGCTCTGACAAAAAACAGGATGACACATCTGCTACCAAGTCCTTGCCCTTTGTATTCGGCAATGTCTTAAATTTTGTACCGTATATTGTATTGTTCTCACAGATATATACATAATCCGCATCTTCTCTTATAGGCAGATCTGAGCAATCAGGGATATATGAATATGTTTTATCCTCACTTGAAGCTACAGCCACTACATCTCCGTACATCTTTGCTTCCTGAAAAGCCTTCTTTGCCCACTGACCTGTAATGATATAGTCCGCCTTTTTATTCTTCATAAGGTTCATCGGAACCATTGCAAACTGTGTATGTCCTCCACCCTGTAAGAACAGCACCTTATAATTATCAGGGATATTTAACAGATCCCTGATATCTCTTTCGGCTTCTTCTATTATGTCTTCATACACTTTGGACCTATGACTCATCTCCATAACAGACATTCCACTGCCTTTGTAATCCAGCATCTCTGCGGCTGCCTCTTTTAAAACTTCCTCAGGAAGTACTGCGGGACCGGCACTAAAATTATAAACTCTTCCCATGATAATCTCCTTATAATATATATTAAAACCTACGGAGGTAGGATTTTTACTTTACCGGATTTAACTTCAAATCTTTTTCATCAAATGCATCTGATATCGCAGCTCCCGGAGATACCATCGGGAATACCTTCTCATCAGAATCAATCTCACAATCAATCACATAAGTAATTTCTGATTTTAATGCCTCATCAAATGCGGCATCAAACTCCTCTTTTGTAGTAACCTTCTTTGCCCTTGCCCCCATAGCTTCAGCCAATTTTACAAAATCGACCTTGTCTCTTAATATAGTCTGTGAATATCTCTTACCATAGAACAGATTCTGCCACTGTCTGACCATTCCAAGCACATGATTGTTGATAACAACCTGTATAACCGGTATATCATATCTTGTAGCTGTAGCTATCTCATTCATATTCATTCTGAAGCAACCGTCACCTGCGATATTTACCACCGTCTTGTCAGGCTTGGCCACCTTTGCACCTATTGCTGCGCCCAGTCCGTATCCCATTGTTCCGAGTCCGCCTGATGTAATAAATGTTCTCGGATGTGTAAACTTATAAAACTGTGCGGCCCACATCTGATGCTGACCTACCTCTGTACATATAACAGTATCGTCTTCAGTCTTTTTATCTATAGTTTCTATTATATATTCGCCTGTAAGACCCTTCTTGTTTGTTCTGATCGGATACATATCCTTTAATCTTTCAATATGTGCAATCCACTCATCATGGTGCAAAGGATCAAGCCTTGCATTAAGCTTTCTTAAGATAAGCCTTGCATCACCTATCAAACTATAGTGAGCCTTAATATTTTTACTTATCTCTGCCGCATCCACATCTATATGTAAGATTTTTGCATTTCTTGCAAATTTTTTTGCATTACCGATTACTCTGTCTGAGAATCTTGCACCTATTACAATAAGCAGGTCACACTCCGTTATTCCAAGGTTACTTGTCTTGGTTCCATGCATTCCTACCATTCCGGTATATTTCGGATCTGAACCGTCAAATGCGCCCTTGCCCATAAGTGTATCCGCTACAGGAGCATCTGTCTTTGAAACAAATGTTCTAAGCTCTTCACTTGCATTTGAAAGTATTACTCCTCCGCCTACAAGTATATACGGCTTTTTTGCCCCTCTGATAAGTGATACCGCATTCAAAATATCTTCTTCACTTATATCCGCCTTAGGGCTTACTTTCTCAGGTTCCTTGTACTCATACTCAAAGCTTTCTCCTGTTACATCCTTTGTAATATCTATAAGTACAGGACCGGGTCTTCCGGTCACTGCAATCTTAAAAGCTCTTCTGATTGTATCTGCAAGTTTGTTGCCGTCTTTTACTATAAAGCTGTACTTTGTAACAGGCATCACTATACCTGATATGTCCACCTCCTGGAACGAGTCCTTCCCAAGCAGATTATTTCCTACATTACATGTAATAGCCACCATAGGTATGGAGTCCATATATGCACTTGCAATACCTGTTACCAGATTGGTGGCTCCGGGACCGCTGGTAGCAAGGCATACACCCACCTTGCCGCTTGCTCTGGCATAACCGTCTGCGGCATGTGAAGCACCCTGCTCATGACTTGTCAGTATATGCCTTATCTTGTCCTGATTTTTATACAGTTCATCATACAGGTTTAATATTGCACCGCCCGGATAACCGAAAACCGTATCCACGCCCTGTTCCAACAGACATTCAACTATTATTTTTGAACCACTTATTTTAGCCATCTATCCTCCTATAATTCATCCACCGTTAAAACTGCACCTCTTGGAGCCCCTGAAACAAGTTTTCTGTATCTTGCCAGATATCCTGTAACCTCATTTAATCTGGGCTTCCAGTTTTCTCTTCTCTTTGCAAATTCTTCTTCACTTACTCGGGCGCTTATAGTGTTTGCATTGATATCAATATCAATGATATCGCCTTCTTCTATAAGTCCTATAGGTCCGCCTACAGCCGCCTCAGGTGATACATGACCGATTGATGCGCCTCTTGAAGCTCCTGAAAATCTGCCGTCTGTAATAAGTGCCACAGTGGTATCAAGCCCCATTCCTGCTATAGCCGATGTAGGATTTAACATTTCTCTCATTCCGGGGCCGCCTTTCGGTCCCTCATATCTGATAACCACCACATCTCCCGGTACTATCTTTCCACCCTTTATAGCTGCAATCGCATCTTCCTCACAGTCAAATATTCTTGCAGGTCCTGAATGCTTTAACATTTCAGGAAGTACCGCACTTCTTTTTACCACACATGAGTCAGGTGCTATATTTCCCT
The DNA here is from genome assembly GCF_000185385.1 of Lachnoanaerobaculum saburreum DSM 3986. GTDB lineage: Bacteria > Bacillota > Clostridia > Lachnospirales > Lachnospiraceae > Lachnoanaerobaculum > Lachnoanaerobaculum saburreum. The sequence goes on along the minus strand of NZ_GL622296.1, from coordinate 446,074 downwards.
TAAGTACCGCAATACCTCCCACCTTTGAGTATGGATTTTCAGCAGGCCTTATAACCTCCGTATCAAGATTTATTGCATTCTTTATATTCTCACCGACTGTCTTACCTGTAACAGTCATACAGTCAAGGTTTAAAAGTCCGAGCTTTGAGATTTCCTTCATTACGGCATAGATACCGCCCGCCTCGTTAAGCTCCTCTATATAAGTATGTCCTGCCGGTGCAAGGTGGCAAAGGTTCGGAGTTTTTGCACTGATTTCATTTGCAATATCCACATTCAACTCCACACCCGCCTCATAAGCTATTGCCGGAAGGTGAAGCATTGAATTTGTAGAACATCCAAGTGCCATATCCATTGTAAGTGCATTGATAAAAGCTTCCTTTGTCATAATATCTCTTGGACGAATATCTCTCTTTAACATTTCCATTACTGCATATCCCGCTCTCTTTGCAAGGCGGATTCTCTCAGAATATACGGCAGGTATTGTACCGTTACCTCTAAGTCCCATACCTAAGACCTCTGTCAGACAATTCATTGAATTGGCTGTGTACATACCTGAACATGAACCGCATGTAGGGCAAGTCTTATTTTCAAACTCACATACGTCTTCCTCAGTCAGCTTTCCTGCCGCATATGCACCCACCGCCTCAAACATACTTGAAAGTGAGGTGTCCTTTCCCCTTACTCTTCCTGAAAGCATCGGGCCGCCTGATACAAATACTGTAGGTATATTCAGTCTGGCCGCCGCCATAAGCATTCCGGGTACCGTCTTGTCACAGTTCGGAATCATAACAAGTGCATCAAACTGATGTGCCATTGCCACAGTCTCTGTAGAGTCCGCTATCAAATCTCTTGAACAAAGGGAATACTTCATTCCTATATGTCCCATTGCTATACCGTCACATACTGCAATCGCAGGGAACACAACAGGTGTTCCGCCTGCCTCTGCCACTCCAAGCTTTACCGCATCTGATATCTTATCCAAGTTGATATGTCCCGGTACTATTTCATTAAATGAGCTGACTATACCTATTATAGGTTTTCTCATTTCCTCAGGTGTCATGCCGACAGCATTCAGTAGAGACCTGCTTGGTGCCTGCTGCATACCCGATTTCATATTGTTTGAGCGTAAATTCTCCATCTTTCCTCTTTCCATTGCAGCTTTGCCGCAAAACCGTTATTTCAAATATTCTAAAACCTTGTCTCCCATCTGTGATGTGGAGAGCTTTTGCATTCCTTGTGTGTAAATATCCGCTGTTCTGAAGTTATTCTTTAATACCTTCTCAACCGCATTTTCAATATCGCTTGTCTCTTTATCAAGACCCAGTGAATATTTTAAAAGCATTGAAGCTGAAAGTATTGTTGCAAGCGGATTTGCAATATTCTTACCTGCAATATCAGGTGCGGAACCGTGACTTGGCTCATAAAGTCCAAGCTTACTCTCATTAAGAGAGGCACTTGGCAGCATTCCGATAGATCCTGTTATCATGCTGGCTTCATCAGATAAGATATCTCCAAACATATTTTCAGTAAGCATTACATCAAACTGCCCCGGATTCATTACAAGTTGCATTGCCGCATTGTCTACAAGCATATGCTCCAAAGTAACATCAGGATAGTCCTTTGCCACTTCTTCCACAACACTTCTCCACAGCCTTGAGCTGTCAAGGACATTTGCCTTATCCACACTTATAACTTTTTTTCTTCTCTTTGTTGCGATATCAAATGCAACCTTTGCCACTCTTCTGATTTCATTCTCATTGTATACAAGAGTATCTACAGCTGTTTTTATACCGTCAATCTCCTTGGTATATCTTTCACCGAAGTATAGCCCGCCTGTAAGCTCTCTGACTATTACCATGTCAAAGCCCGCCTCACTTATTTCAGTCTTTAAAGGACAAGCTCCTGCGAGTTCTTTGTATAAAAGTGCCGGTCGCAGATTTGCAAAAAGTCCAAGTTCCTTTCTGATTTTCAAAAGTCCCGCCTCAGGTCTTAAATTCGGTGCCACATCATACCATTTTGAGTTACCTACATTTCCGCCTACAGCACCCAAAAGTATGGCATCACTGTTTTTTGCAATCTCTACCGCCTCATCTGTCAGCGGTACTCCGTATTTATCAATAGAGCATCCGCCCATATCTATATCGGTAAATATAAACTCATGGTCATATTTTTTTGCAATGCCCTCAAGTACTTTTTTTGCTTCTCTTACTATCTCAGGTCCGATACCGTCTCCGGGTATCAGAGTTATCTTAGCTTTCATATATATCTCCATTCTGAATGCTGTTATATTAATAAACTTATTTACTACTTGGCCAAACATTCAAATGCTTTTTGTTTTACAATCCTTAATTAAAAAGATTTTCTTATCATAATACTTTAAAATAATCTTTTTTTCAACTTTACAGCCCACTATTCTTAAATTTAAACATATATTTTTTCTATATTATCCATAACATTTGGTTAAGTAAGGCATTAAAAAAGAACCAAAGACAAATCTTTGGCCCTCTTTCTTAAAATTCTTCTTCTTCATCTTCTTCAGCTATAGCGCCGAATATTGCCCCCATCGTACCTGCCGATACCGCAACAGCCACTACAATAACAAGTCCTACAATACCTGCAAAAATTGGCATAATATCCATATTTACCTCCCAAAGCCGGTCAGCTTATTTTAAAAAAACACCCAACAGGTGTCAGTGTTAACCAATATATAAGCTGGGCCAGCTGGATTTGAACCAGCGAATGCAGGAGTCAAAGTCCTGTGCCTTACCGCTTGGCGATGACCCAATAATCAAAAAAAGGTGGGTAGAGGGATTCGAACCCTCGGCCTCCAGAGCCACAATCTGGCGCGCTAACCAACTGCGCTATATCCACCATATGCCATATACTATGACAAAAGCAGGTGATGGGAATCGAACCCACGTATTCAGCTTGGAAGGCTGATGTTCTACCATTGAACCACACCTGCAAAATCAAGTGAGCCTGAAGGGATTCGAACCCCCGACCCTCGGCTTAGAAGGCCGATGCTCTATCCAGCTGAGCTACAGACTCAAATATTTTATTTTTAGAAAACAGATCGGGGTGACAGGATTCGAACCTGCGACCCCCTGGTCCCAAACCAGGTACTCTAGCCAAACTGAGCCACACCCCGATAATATTTACTTTTTCCTGTCTCCCTAAGACACATACAGCATTATATCGGATGCATATAATAATGTCAAGCGTTTTTTTTATCAATTTTTTTAATTTTTTTCAAGGAAAACAATCCCCCGAAAGCCTTATGCAAAATTTTCCGGGGGAAATCATTTATTTAAAATATTCATGACCTCCATAAGAAAACAAATATGTTAATGATGAATCAAACCATCCAACTGCATGGTCTGTAGAATAGGCTCTATCCATAAAATAAAGAGCACCTCTTGAGTAGTCCTCTCCCATCAAAGCATTGTTGACACCTTTGATAGTGGCCTCACTTACCTTAACCTTGAAAAATCGTTTATCCCTAATAGGTGAAAACTGACCCTTACTGAAAATAACATCTGTAATTGTATTTGCAAAATGACTTGATCGAACCCTGTTGATTACCACATTTGCTACTATGGTTCGTCCGTAAACATCATTGTCACCTACCTCAGCTTCTACAATTCTTAACAGATTATTATAATCCTCAACTGTAAGAGAAGGCAAATCCAACGCCTTCCTTCTTTCCTCAAGAAGTCTTTCCATTTTTTCGTTTCCGGTCTCTTTTTGAACAATCCTCGGCAAGTCTATATTTTCATTTTCCTGCTCAACCGCTTCTTCTTCAACAGCAGTATCATCTAATTCGGAATTATCCAAAATATCGCCGGTCTCGTCTTCCTCCTCCTGATTTTCATCAGAAGAACTTATAACACCGGCACTGACCGCATTCTTTCCGCTTCCTGCAAATCCGTTACTTGAAAATGCAACAACACTTATTATAGCACCTCCTATGGTAAGTAATGCCATGTGTCGATACATAGTCTTTGTGATTTTCATCGGTATAGCCATGATCCTGCCACAAATGGATTTAAGAAGCGATGTTATTCTTGGCATAAAGTCTCTCCTTTAACGCTTAATGCAATCGCTAGTCTTTTGCATTATAATAAGTAAAGCCAAAAATGTCAATAATGTCATAAACATGTTATACTTTTGTAAATGTTATTTAATCAATAATTTATTTATTTTAACAATTTCAGTCAATAAAATAATTTTTATATAAAGTATATAAAATCTCTTTAAAATTCCAAATTCAGCCACTTTAGAGCATACCCGGCATAAAGTGCGGCACCTATATCAAGTGCATTCTCATCAATATCGAATCCTTCATTGTGAATCTGAATCAAAGTATTCGGTTCACTCTCATTTGATGTGCCAAGATATGCATATGCTCCCGGCACTTCAAGGATAAACTCGGCAAAATTGTCTCCTCCAAGAGAGATCGGTCTGGTCTTTATAGCGTCTTCTCCTAAGATATCTATTACAACCTCTCTTACCTCTTCACTTACTCTCTCATCATTTATCAGTGCAGATGTATAGTCTGTCCAAATAACCTTAGCACTTCCACCATAAATTTTCGCAATATTTTGTGCCGTATTTGTTATCTTATCTCTAACTTCCTGTCTGGTTTTGGCTGATGTGGTTCTTGTGGTTCCTTCTATTACACCGCTGCCTGAAACTATATTGTAAGAGGTTCCTGAATTTAATATCCCTATGCCTATTACAACAGGGTCTATAGGTGATGTAGTCCTTGTAACAATTGCCTGAAGTGCCACCACTGTCTGTGCCGCGATATAGAGTGCATCTATACCGAGCTGTGGTGTAGATACATGAGTAGCTTTTCCCTCTATCTCTATTCTAAAGTGATCCACCGCCGCATTATTGATACCTGTTGTCACACCTACCTGACCGCATCTTAAATCCGGAGCCACATGGAGTCCGAATATTCTTTCAACTCCCTTTACCTCACCGTTTTTTATCATCTCCTGTGCGCCTGCACCTATCTCTTCACCGGGTTGGAATATAAGCTTTACAGTACCTGCAAACTTGTCTTTATTATTTGCAAGTACTGTTGCCGCTCCAAGTAGTGACGCATTGTGTAAATCATGTCCGCAGGCATGCATTACTCCTTTATTCTTTGAGCAATAAGCTCTGTCATCTCTTTCAAGTATCGGGAGTGCATCTATATCGGCTCTAAGAGCCACCACTCTGTTTTTTCCTTCTCTAATACTGTTTTGACGGCCGATATTACTTTCAGACTCATCCGCTCCTGTATTCTTTGCAGGTTGTGATACCGCCTCTCCTCTTATAAATCCTATCACTCCGGTTTCTGCACTTCTATAGTGTTCTATACCAAGTTTATCAAGCTCTTCTTCTATTCTTGTGGCGGTACGATACTCCTTCATACTCAGCTCAGGATGCAGATGAAAATCTCTTCTAAGTTCCACTAATTTTTCATGTATTTTTTTTACCTCATTTAATATATCCATAATGCCCTCTTTATTTTATCCTTTATTCCTACTTATTTAATAGGTTTTGTTTTATAGTATCACTTTTAAAATTTCCGGTCAAGTTATAGCGACAAAAATATTTAGAGGCTGTACTCACAACTTGTAAGTACAGCCTCTATAAAACTCCTTTATTATCTGTTACAAATCTTTATTTGATTTTTGTCAGCTTTCCGCTTAGTACAAATCTTGCATTATCAAACTCATAGCTGCAAGTTGACAGTGTAAAAATCTTGTCTCCATATTTCGGCTCTATATCTGATTTGAAAGCAGATGATTCCTTCAGGTATTTTATCCAATTGTCAAACTCTGCACTGTCACTAAAGTCAAGTTGCCAGGCATCTTCATCAACATTTGCCACATGACCTGCAAAAAAATCAATCCTGTACACAGCATTTTCAGTTATCAAATATCCTTGCTCATGGCTGTCAAAAAAATCCTGCTTCTTATAACCTTTAAGTGCCGCAAACATACTTCCGTTTTTCATATGATGCCCGTATATTATACTATGTCTGTCACTTAAATCACTTGGATTTCTTGCATCCATAAATATGGCACCTGCCGGATTTTCAGTTCTGTCCGCCATATGGTTAAGGTAGTATTCATTGTCTGTGGTATGTACTACCGGATAGTTTATCATAGTATCAGGCAGATATATCCAGCCTACAACATCCTTATTGACTTCCTTTAATCCGTTAAAATCCACATCCGGATAAGGCTTTTCCTCGGCTGTAGTTTCCTCCACTTTCTTTGTCTCGGCTGTAGTCTGTTCTATGGTATACTTATTAATCTCCTTGTAGGTATCAACACCCCTTTTATACTCACTTTGTATTTTTATTATGTTAAATCCCGCATACAATGCTATTGCCAAAAACACAAAGCAAAGTAATGTTCGTATCTTATCTCTCAAGTTTTTCTCCTGTCTATAATACTTAGACTTACATCGCTTGCAAACAAGTTGTATACAAACTTTAAACTGTAAATACAGTATCACAAATTTCTATCAAGTATATCACAGATGCAAAAACTATCAAGCATATTTACATTTCCAACCTATAAATTATTCCGCAGATATTTATAGTATCTCCGGTATTCAGTTCTATATTTTCTTCATTTTCAAGCTTCTTACCGTTAATATATGTTCCGTTTCTTGAGTTTAGGTCTCCGGCATACAGTACACCTTTTTTTTCAAATAATTTCAAATGTATTCTGCTCACTCCGTCCGCATCCAATACATAGTCACATATCCTGTCCTGCTTACCTATGATAAAGGGCAGATAATTAATCTCTATATCTTCACTGCCGTTAATACTTTTAAGTACTCTTCCTGATTTATTCGGCTTTATATCTGTTAAAAGGACAGTATTTGAGACCTCCTCGTCTCTAACCTCAAATACACTCTTTTCCTCATTCAAGCAGGCAAGACTCACACCCGGTTCATAACCTTCAAATACTTTTTCCAAAAACTCTTCTTCTTCAGTTTGTTCTTTTGACTTATTTCCCTTAAAAATACCTCCAAAAATATTGAACTGCTTTTTCTTTTTATCCCTGCATTCTGTAGGATTTTCTGTCTCAATTTCATTAACCGATACAGGTTCTTGTTTATTCTCCTCTATTTGTGAGTTGCCGTCAAAAAGTTCTTCCAAATCATTTATAACAAAATCCCTTTTCCGGCATTCCTTTAACATTCCATACACCATTATCAGACAATCTTTATCATCTTTGTTGATATTATTTAATATATTTTCCAATAACAATTTCATTTCTTCTTTATTGTTCTCGCTTCTTGGAATATATAAAAACGAGTATCTTTTAAGATCCAGGTCTGTAAATATATATTCAGGATCAAGCACCACTGAAGAGGCCTCCAATAAAAACTCTTCCAATGCTTTGGTAGCAGATATTATATCAATTATAAAACTCTTTATCTCATCTGTATTAAGTGTTCTTACTTCAAGTACCCTTGACAGCGGTTGAAGCGAACTTATATCATAGCAAAGCTCCAACTTCCCGTTTATTCTCTTTATAGTAGGCCTTAAAAAACTTTTGATACAGTTATGCTCTATCATTCCTACTTCAAAGGCATATTTAGTTTTCAGCTCACTCAAAAATTTTTCTTCCGGCTCAAATATAAGCCAATTACTCTTCAGATTCCTCAGATAATTGACCTTTAAGTCTTTCATATATTCCCTCCAATGCTGTAGTGGCTCTTATATATCCTTCAGGATTATACACACTTACTCTTATACTTTTCTCACCCGTCTTTGCGTCAATGTGAAACTTCTTTTCTTCAATCCTTACAGTTTCTTTTTCCTTTAACTTCACCAAGTTTTTTAATCTCTCTTTGTCATAACCGATATCTTTTTCATCATGTGAGAGCCTTTCTAAAAGTAAGTGTATCTCTACATTGTCTACAACCTGAGTATGCTTATCTATACTGTATCCTATTATAAAGGCTATTCCCAAAAATACGAAAAAGATAATATATGTTATTTCTATTGTAAAACTTCCTCTAAGCCTTTCTTTCATACACAAAACCACAGGATACAATTTGCCAAAGTTATAAACGGAAGCATTGCCACCCTTATCCCCTTTATTTTTCTTCTTTTTATCATACAGTACATACTTAAGAAAAGTGCATATATTGAAAGTATAAAAACGGAAATGAAAAACAGCAACAGATTTTCCTTTATCCCCAATATGGCTCCACATCCGATAAAAACAAATGCATCCCCCTCACCTAAAATATTTATTTTACTAAGCGGCAATAAAATAAATCCGCTTAAAATACCTAAAAGCATAGATATATAGTCTATACTTATACCGCTAAAGCCCTTATAAATCATAATTACGGCTATAGCTGTATAAAATATAAATACACTATATGTATATATTTCTTTTTTTCTGATATCCTGAAAGCTGAAGATTATAAGAGCTGCCGTTAAAATTATTTTTTCTATAATCAAAATGTTCAATGTCCACCTCCACAGTATGAGCATGCTCCAAGATGCTCCACATCCGACAGCTTTACCCTCTGTACATAGGCTGTTATCGCACTGCAATGCGGGTCTGAGTGATACCTTGTACCTGAAGGCATTATATAGACAGTTCCTCCTGCCCTGTTACCGCATCTCTCACATGGGTGATACCTGCCTCCGTTTTCGTTTCTGAGACTTTCAATATTTGCAAGCGGTACGCTTCTTAAATCATTGTACAGATAATGACATCTTGGGCTTAGGTGATATCTTGTAGAGTTTTTACCTATGTACACATACTTTTCATCAGCAGTATTTTCATCGCCTCCTTTACCCCCATCCGCTCCAATCCATGCCCTTCTTGTAGCTACCACACTCTGATTTATACTGTTTTTCCCAAATATCCCTATCGGCAATGAATATTTATAATCAATATGTATGCATACGGTCTCACCGTCAGCCATACAGGATGAGAGCAGTCCGTTTATATTTCTTATATTCTTATCTGCAATCTCAGTATTTATCTTTGCCGTCACAAAGCTCCCTATAGCACCTCCCGATATTACTCCTTTGATATTGTCCATTGCGGTGTGATCATAATTTTCGTCATTATCTTCTCTTACTTTTGTACTTAACCTGTTGTAAGTATAGGCATATTGGCAGGTGTCCTTACATACGGCTTCAGCAATACCCATTATTTTTCTGTTGGTATTCATCATATCAAAGGGCATTATCAGTATTGCCATAGCTATTATAAAAAGGCAAAAACACAGAGCGGCTTCAACACTGAGGGAGGCTCTGTGAGTCCTCTTATACCTGCATGCTTGGAGAGCTTTCATTTTTTTGATTTTTAAATTTTTATTTTCAAATTTTCTATAAGAGGACATACAAAACCTCCCTTCAATATATTTTTTCCACTCTTACTTCTGTTTCATAGCCTAAGTTTAAACCGCCAAACTGACCTGCAAAAAATGATATATCACTGAATAATCTTTTTGCACCACAGGATATATTCGCATCCACACCATAGACCATATCCTTTATAAGAAAATCTTTTTGACCGACTCCAATATCAATTTGCATTATATCCATCATCCTGAAATTTCTCTTCACAGGATCTTCAATATACAAAAGCATCTTCAGATATCCCTCATAGTTTATACCCCTCTTAAATTCATCACTGTTTCCAAGATCATTATTGCTTAAAATATTAAATATGGAATCAAGGTCGGTATGCCAATCGTCACCGCCCTTTATGACAGGTACCTTACCTCCTGACAACAGACCTTTTATATCTATGGCAGACTCCACCAATGCCCAAACGGCTATTATAAGGAATTTTACAATAAATGTTATCTGTGGCAAGCATAATACACCGCTTATGGCAGCTGCAAGTTCTGTAGCCAGTTGCATCTTGGCGGAATCTCTTATTATATGCATATAGTTTAGTCCCTCTCTTATTGCAAGCAACTTAAGCACTGCACTTTCAAGATTTGCTCTGTCACTGCTCTCACCGTTTAATATATACTCAAGTTCATAAGAAAGAGGTGTATTTATATCGTCTGTAAAGTCTGCAAAATACTCTCCCATATATTCATCTATCAAAAGTCTTTCTGCGAGATTTCTGCCTGTGTATCCCCCTGTAGCGGCATTTGACGGCAGGCTGAGTGTATCTATACTCTTATCAGAAACTGTCCTGTTTGCCGGAATAACCAGTGAAAATACGCCGTCAGCAATCATATCCTTTAACTGTTTTAACTTATCTTCCTTGTCCTCATCGGCTATTCCATGTTTACAGTTTAATTTCATTTCGCCAAGTGCATATATATCATCACTTACTCTGTCCCAGCCCTCACTGATTTCGCTGCCGTAATCATCATCATCATCTTCATCAGCCTCATCAAGTACACTTTGCAGACTTTCTATATCACAATCAAGATTATCAAGTTCAGTTATCATACTTTCGCTTTGTAAAGACAGGGCTGTAACCTCAAGCCTTCTTTCACTGTCCTTGTCCACATAGTCTTTGAATTTTTCTATTTCACCTTCTATATATTCCTTATTGCTGTTTGAGAGCTTATCTAAATCGGATGAGTTTTTTGCTTCTATCTCTCTTAATTTTGCAGACATCTTATCGGCTTTCCTCTCATATTTTTTTACAAGCTCAGGAATTTTTTTCAACTTCTTTTTCAGATTGTCACTTAATTTTTTTAACTCACCAAGATTCTTGGTATTAAGTGCCTCCTTCATCTTAAGCTTTATCTTCTCCTGTGCGTCAATATTTTCAGAAAGCCGCTTTAATGCCTTTTCCACATCTATAGCCTCTCTTGAGCTTAGACCATAGTCGGAGGTAATCTTTTCCATGCTCTTGGCATCCTCAATATCCTTCCACAAATCATCAGGAGAACCGTCAAATATAGATTCAAAAGTGCCGAGTTTCATATAGTCAATGATTTCCTGTTCCAGATACATTCCGCCGTTGTCATTTAGACAGATTTTCTTATTCAGGCTTACATTCGGATTTTGAATCCTGTACATTCCGGAATATTTCACATAGGGTTTCATATATTCACAAATCAAATCACCTATATTATCGTCGCTCTCACTTTCAAGTGCAAATATCCTGTAGTTTTCCCACATAACCCTATGATATCTGCTAAATAAAGAATCTATTGCCGAATCTCCTGCCGTTTGTAAGTAAAGTCTTGCACTTGAAGTTCTGGCAGACTCCAAAAGTGCGCATATCAGGGCGGATATACAGACAAATATCAAGGCTATAAAGACGGTAACGGAACCTCTTTTTTTCAAGTATATACCTCTTTTGACTTCTTATTGATTTCCTTGAAGATATTGTTTAAAAGCTTACCTATATTGCCTTTGAATATAAGTACCAACCCGATAAGCACCACCAGCACAAGGACAATCTCTATAACACCTACACCATCCTCGTTTTCCAAAAAATCCTTCCAAAAATCCAACATAGCTCCTCCTTTCCGAAAGCTTTTTTCATATTCCGAACATTTATCAATAGAATATCAATAATGCCGGCACGACTATCATCATCATCACTATAAGTAACATCATAAACAGCGGTAGCAACAACTTGGTATTAAGTTCTTCGCCCTCTCTTTTAGCTAAGTTTAACCTCTCTTCCCATGCACTCTGTGCTTCCATATTTAACAAAGTGCTTAATCCGGATATTCCGCTTTTTCTGTTTTGCTCAAGCAGTGATGCCAATTTCATATACTGCCTCAGTAAACAGCTTCTTCCAAAATCCTTATACACTATATTTTCCTGTGTACCTGTTTTCAGCCTTGCAAGTGACTTTGACATCTCCTCATATGCATATCTTTTTGCATATCTTTTTTCTTTATTCTCACTCTCATAGTCTTTCACTATTCCTTCCCATGACTGTCTCACAGAAAGTCCCGCACCTATAAATACTATCAGTTTTGATACTATATCGGGGTAATCCTTAAGCAATTCTCTTTTTCTCTTTTCAAGCTTTTGCCTGTCACCATTCTTTTCTCTCAGATACAAAAGTATTGCTACAATTATCCCCATTATCCAGATAAGGTGAAAATTCATACTGTCTTCAAGGTGATATACCAATTTCTTCCCTTCAAAACTTTCAGGAAGGTAAAATCCCGCCTCTCCCACAGCTTTTTTATCTGCGCTTGATATATAGTCCTTAAATCTTTTTATAAGACTTTCATCAGCCGACAGAGGCTTAGGCAACACCCTTGCCGGTATAACATAGCTTTCTTCATAACTCTCATAGCTGATATCGACACCTATATCTATATCCACGCTCTCACTAAGATTCTCATTGTCCACATTTCCCTGTATATCAATGATATCACCGTCTCCAAAATCCCACTTTACACTAAGTCCCAAATCACTTAACTCACTTACAGGATTCAGATTGGTGGTAATATTTTGCAGTGAAGTATTCTCACCAGGAAGTATCTTAAGTATTTCATCCATACCCTTTTTTATAGCTTCCTTTGCTTCCTCTTGTGAATAAACACGCTTTGATACAGGTATTTCTATCTTTTGTGAACCTTCAAGTAACCCTTCCACCTCTATTTTTACTTCGGTATCATCCTCATCCACATAGGGTCTTACTATATAATTGGACTGATTACTCGGTTTTAAAAATGTTGAACAGATAATAAATAACACAAAGCCTGCTGTTGCTGTCAGCCAATACTTTATTTTATCCTGAAAGATTTGTCTTAAATATTTTTTCATTTGCTACACCTCTATATTTAAAAGTCTTTTTGATATATAGATTGCAAATAAATAGACTGTCAGTCCTACACTCATACACATTCTTCCGATTATTGTTGTATACATGATATTGAAAAAACCGGGTGAACTGAAATCAATATATAAAACTATAAGTAAAGGCAGTATATTCATCACCTTCTGTTCAAATCTTTTTGCAGCGGTCATTGTTATTATTTCTTCTTTTATCCTTACTTTATCACCTATGACACTGACTGTATGTGCGATAATACTTTCAAGTTCCCCACCGCTTCTTTTTGCAATCCTAAGCACCTTTGCAAAACTTCTTATATCTTCACAGTGACTCCTATAAGCCAGATCATCAAAAGCTCTTTCTACACTGATATTCATATATATCAGCTGACATATATATTCAAACTCCTTTATAATCAGATTGTCCTTTACATACAACAGTCTAAGCTCCACCAATGCTTCTTTTACAGAATTTTCAAGTGAATATCCTGCATTTAACAGTGATGAAAGTATCATTACAGCTTCTTTGAATTCTATCAAAAGCCTTCTTTTTTTCTCGACAATCAGCTCTTTTTTCTTCAGCTTGGGATATAAAAAGCAAAACGGTAAAAGTACAAAAAATATGATTACACTTTTATAAAATACATAAGAAATTAAACTCAAGATTCCTACCGCATAAAAGCTGTATTTAAGCCATTCAATAAATGTAAAACGGTAGCTGTCATAGTTTATGGCCTGTTGCGAACAGTTTTTGTTTGTTTTTAAGTTCTCCGACTTTTTTATGGATTTTTTCTTCCATATCATACTCATACAGTTTATTAAGTCCGATTTCACCATTTTCATACGGTAGAACCTCCAAAATCTCAAGCATCTTTCTCTCTCCTTCCCTAAGTCTGCCAAGGTGAATCATTATATCTATGGCACTTGCTATCTGTGATCTTATGGCTGCAAGAGGAAGATCGGCACCGCTTAATACCATAGTTTCAAGTCTTGAAAGCATATCCTTTGCACTGTTTCCATGTCCGGTACTTAGTGAACCGTCATGTCCCGTATTCATAGCCTGCAACATATCAAGAGCTTCCTTTCCTCTTACCTCACCTACTATTATCCTGTCGGGATTCATTCTGAGTGAAGCTCTTATAAGATCTCCGATACCTATACTTCTGTCACCGTTTAATGTGGCATTTTTAGTTTCAAGTCTCACAATATTTTTTATATGTCTAAGTTGCAGTTCCGCCGAATCCTCTATTGTGATTACTCTTTCACCTTTAGGTATGTAACTTGAGAGTGCGTTCAAAAATGTGGTCTTACCGGAATTGGTTCCGCCTGAAATAAAGATATTGTAGCCGGCACATACCAAAACTTCCAAAAACTTTGCACATTCCTCAGATAAAGTTCCATACGAAATCATTCTTTCTATACTTATAACCTCAGGGAACTTTCTGATAGTAATTATCGGGCCGTCAAGTGATACCGGCGGCAATACTATATGTACTCTTGAACCGTCCTCCAGTCTGGCATCTGCAATAGGTGATGATACATTGACCACTCTGTTTACCTTGCTCACTATCTGCTGTATCATATCTTCAAGCAACTCATTGCTTACAAAACACTTGTCCCATTTCTCTACTTTCCCACATTTTTCTACAAAGATATCATCTTTTCCGTTTACCATTATCTCTGTAATATCCTTTGAATCCAACAACTCCTGTAATATATCCAATCGTCTGAAGGAATCAAACAGTGAATTTCTGATATTCATTTTTTCTTCAAGCGGAATATAAAAAGAATGTTCCTTATGTATTATCTCTCTGTCTATTATCTCATACAGCTCACTGTCATCTATATTTCTGAGGTCTGAAAGCTTATCTCTTATTTCATTCTTTAATTGTTCACATATACTCTCATTTGACCCGCAGTCTTCAGATTTTACTACCTGTATTCTTAGATTCTCCTCCTCTATTACTTTTCTGTTTAACAAAAGCACCTCCACAATATAAAGCCTGCCAAAAAACATGGAGCAACAGGTATCATATGCTTATCTCTCAGTTTATATTCACTGTATTTTTCAACCTGACCGCTTGCAAGTACTCTTGTACAATAGTTAAGCAGTATATTAAATCTGGTTATAAGCTGTGCACTGAAAATCAAATAGACAAGTGAGCCTACTCCGGCTAATACCAATGAAATAACGCTCATATTGATACCGTCATATATTCCCAAAAATCCTATAATCAAAGAAAACAATTTTATATCTCCGGCACCAAAAAATCTGATTCTGTAAAAAGCGGAAAAAATAAACAGTGAAATTATAAATCTAATCAAAAAATCTAAATGTAATATAAAAATACCTGCTCCAAAATATATCAAAATCAAAATATTCGGTATTCGTCTCCAAAATATATCTGTAATTGTTGTAAATAATAAAAGACTCCCCACAATGTAATAAACCATATCACGCTCCGTAAACCAATCTTGAAATCTGTGAGAAAAACTCATGCCTTTTTAATCTGTTAAAATTGAATATATCATCTGAAATATTATCCTCAGGCGACATTATCTCACAAAGTTTATGAATGATTTCCGCATATCCGTTTCTTCCTAAAAGTGCTTTAAACTCATCTACCTTTTTTCTTTCTACTCCGTTACTTTCCCCGATAACAGGGCAAAAAATCCTCTCACACATATCAAGTATCTGCATCGATCTGCGTCCTATACTTCCAAAATCTATCACAACAGTTTCAAATAAATTTGCCGAAAGTATATCATTTATAAATTTTGTCAGTTCATTGTCAGACAAATAAAATAAATCTTCATTGTATCTGGCAGGTAAAATAATATTCAGATCCTCCACCCGGCTTATACATTCTCCAAGTTTTGCAAAGTTCAGATCTCCGGTCTTATATTCATAGAATATATCTGACAAGTCTTTGCTGTTTTCGTTGCGAAGTACTGAAAATACCGAGTCGTACTCATCAAAGGAAATAAGTAGGGAGCTTATATTTGTAGAACAAAAATAAGAATGAACAGCCACAGAAAGGCTTGATCTGCCGCATCTGTTTATCGGTGAATAGACACCGTAGACTTTTGTATTGTTACAGACTGTAGTAAGCCCGAATGAATCATTCTTTGAAAAGAAACCAAGCAACTCATCAACTATTGTATGTACACCGCAGAATTTAAAAATTGAACAGAACAGCTTTGTCAAATCACTGTATTTTGATTCCACCATTGCATCATCTGATAAAAGGATAACCGGAAGACCGGTATCTATGCACTCATCCACATTGTCAAGATCTGTTATAAATGCCACTACATCCATTGAAGAAGTTTCACTGCTGTACATATAAAATGAAGTGTAGGCGACAGCCTTGAACGGAATCCTGTCCTCCTTAGACAAAAAATCAGATAATTTTAAGGCAAAGCGTATATCTGTATCAATCACCGCTATAATATGCCTCATAAAACTCCTATAGAATTATTTAAAGAAAGGTCCCCAAAAACACTCTCAGATAAGTGTTCTAATCTTTAGAATTCAATCATAATAAAAAAGAGCATAAAAGTCAATGCTCTTTCCTGTATTTAGTATATACTTTTTGCACAAACTTAAATATAAAATTTGTATAAAAATTATTTTGTTCTTGGAATTTGCTCCACATCATAGCTTCTATTGTTTAATTTTTTACTGATTTCAGCAGGCAATGCAGACTTTCCTATACTTGACATGGCAAGTTCCACCACCGCCTTTGCATATTCCTTCTTGTCACTCTCAATAGTGCCGAGAAGCTTACCTTCTGCAACAGCCTCCAAGGCCTCCTTGGTGCCGTCTATTCCAACTATCTTTATACCTGTTATATTTCCATTTCTGTCTATAGCATCTATAGCACCAAGTGCCATATCGTCATTATTTGAAATAACCAGATCAATATTCCTGTACTCATCAAGCCACTTCTCCATAAGTGCGGAGCCTTGAGATCTTTCCCAGTTACCTATGGCACCGTTTAACTTATTTATCGGAATATTGTTCTCCTGTAAAGTCTTTATTACCCATTCAGTCCTTACAAGTGAGTCCTGATGGCTCGGCTCACCCTCCAAGAGTACATAGTTTATCACACCGTCTCCGTCAATATCTATACTGCGCGGATTTTTATTGTAGGCATCTATTATTATCTTTGCCTGCTCAATACCTGCCGACTTCGGACCTGCTCCCACATAATAGATATTATCCGCTCTGTTTAAATCATCATCTACAGGCTTTCTGTTGAAAAATACTATCGGAATACCGGCACCTACGGCAGTCTCAATCATATTTGAAGCGGCAAATCTGTCCACAACATTTATTAAAAGTACATCATAGTTCAGTGAGACAAATCTCTTTGCCTGATGATTCTGTGTGTTCTGATTGTCCTTTGCATCCACCACCTCAAGATTTATCTTGACATTATGCTCTTTTTCATATTCTTTAACATATTCTTCAATTTCCTGTCTGACATTTGAAATAAATGTATCGTCAAACCTGTACAGACAAAGTCCCAACTTTATAACTTTTTTCTTAGACTCACCGCGATCTCTATATCCTCAAATCTAAGTCTTAACGACTCTACAGGTTGCATATCCTTTATATATATAACTTCTCCCGTGCCTACAATACCTCTATACCCAAGTGCTTCCTTTGCAAGTGTATATGACCGGTGAAGCCTTGTAATGTCTTCTACAATGATGCCCAGCCCTATAGTCAAATTTACACCTATGACTCTGCCTGCATCCTTTATCGCCTCCGAAAGTATAGACATTAATATAGTTTTTGGACATTTTATCAGGCAGACCCGCTATTACGGTTATACTTGATTCCGAGTACATTGAAAAGATCTCCGCCTGTAGCTTGTTTTCAAGGTTTTCCCTCAGATTGACCTTTACAGATATCGGAATCAGTTCCTTAGCCACTATCGCGCTGTCCATATCATCTATATGAACTGTAGCGACTATATATTTACTTGCACCTTCTAAATTTATCTCATATTCAGAGAGTGCATATGCTATCTCTTCCTTGCTTATATTCCCATGTATCAGTCCGTTTAAAAACTGCTCTCTAAGTATCGGAATGCTTGCCTGATAGCTGCTTCTTAACTTTTCAATATCTCTTTTTTTGCCCAGTTCATCATCCAAAGTCTTATGTACTTTCCTAAGTATCTCTGTAAGTTCGATTGCAGATACAGGTTTTAATACATATTCTATTACTCCCATCTTTATAGCTTCTTTGGCATAGTCAAAATCATCAAAGCCTGAAAATATAATCGACTTTATCAAAGGGTATCTGTTATTGATTTCTTTTATAAGCTCAAGCCCGTCCATATAAGGCATTCTTATATCTGTAAAGACAAGGTCGGGGTTGAGATTTTCTATCTTTTCAAGTGCCTCCACTCCGTTTTCCGCATCTCCGACTACTAAAAAGCCCTCTTCTTCCCAGTTTATCTTCTTTATAATACTCTTTCTGACTTCCTCCTCATCATCAACCAGCAGTATTTTATAATGCTCCTTCATATCAGAGTTCCAATACTATGGTAAACGGTCCGTCATTTTCAAGTGACACTTTCATATCAGCACCGAATACTCCACATTCCGTATGTATATCTGACTTTTTCCCAAGGTCAACCATATACTCATACAGTCTCTTTGCTTCATCCGGTGAGCCTGCCCCTATAAAACTCGGTCTGTTTCCGTCTTTACAGTTGGCCAACAAAGTAAACTGTGATACTAAAAGCAACTCTCCGCCTACATCCTTCAGTGAGAGATTGGTCTTGCCGTTTTCATCTTCAAATATTCTAAGCTTTACCAGTTTGTTGAAATATTTTTCCACTGTTTTTTCATCATCATCCGATGCCACTCCCACCAATACCAACAGGCCCTTATTTATCCTTCCCACTTCTTTTTTGTCTATCTTTACATCCGCATGGTTTACTCTTTGTATTACTAATTTCATATTCCTCCTAAAATGATCTTATATCATCATCTTCCTTATTTATTTCAATGGACATTATCTTAACAAAATAACCTCTGTTACCTACAGCCACTTTTACTCTGTCTCCCTTTTTCCTGCCTATAATCGCCTTACCTATCGGTGACTCTATGCTAAGTCTGCCCTTTAGTGAATCTCCTCTGATGGATGTGACTATTTTGAATTTCTCACTTTCATCATCATCTTCAAAGTAAAGTTCCACTTCTTTGCCTATTCCGACCTCGTCATCATTTGTTTTGTCTTCATATACATGACAAAACTTAAGCATTCTTTCCAAATAGTTGATTCTGCTTTCATTTTTGTTTTTTTCTCTCTTGGCTGCGTAGTATTCAAAGTTCTCTGATAAATCCCCCTGCGCTCTGGCTTCCTTCACCGCCTCTATAAGCTGTGGTCTGAGTACCAGTTTTCTTTCTTCAATCTCAGCCTCTATCTTTTTTATATCTTCCTTTGTAAGTGTCTCTGCCATAAAACCATCCACAATATATTTTTCTATAAAACAAAAGAGTAGTAAAAACTACTCTTTTTAAACACCCAAAGTGACGGCTTTGCTTATTGACGCCTAGCAAAGCTAGGTGGGTTACCTCACCCTGATATCTGCCTTCTGCCTATAGCAGCCTGACATCCAAGCAGAGTTCTTTGGAGTCCCATAAATCAAAATGTAGGTTCAAAATTGGCAAAGTTATCGCTCACCCCAGGAATTTTTATCTATACTCAGATTATAATACAAATTACAAATTTTTCAATATATTTGACACTGTATTTTGAATTTTCTTTAAATTATTTTTAAGTCTAATTTGGGTACACCAGTCTGTCATTAGTTATATTGACTAATACATCATTCAGATACCTCTTTGCAATATACTTTGCCATAGGCAGGTTGATATCAAGGTAGTTGCCGCAGTCCTTTGCACAGGCTCCCGGTACTTCACCTTCAAAATCTTTTATAAATGTAAACATCTCCTTAAGCAGTGAAACGATGTCCTTTGATTCATAATCTCCGTTCAACAGCAGATAAAAACCCGTCCTGCATCCCATAGGTCCAAAGTACAGTATATTTTCTCCCCATTCTTTGTGATTTCTAAGGAAGGTGGCTCCCAGATGCTCTATTGCATGAAGTTCAGCCGTATTGATAACCGGCTCAAAATTCGGTCTGGTCATTCTGATATCAAATGTTGTAACCACTCTGTCTCCGACCATATCTTTTCTGGATACATACACACCCGGCAACAGTCTTAAGTGGTCTATTGTAAAACTTGTTATCTTCTCCATTATATATTCTCCGTTCTAAGATTTCTCATTGCATTGATTACACAAAGTACGGTAACACCCACATCGGCAAATACCGCCTCCCACATAGTACCAAACCCTATGGCTGCAAGCAATAGGAAAATCGCCTTTACACCTATTGCAAATACAATATTCTGTTTTGCAATGTTCATTGTCCTCTTAGCTACCTTGATGCCTCTGACTATATTGTCAAGATTGTCATCCATAATCACTACATCTGCCGCCTCTATAGCCGCATCTGAACCTATGCCGCCCATTGCAATACCTATATCCGCCCTTGCAAGTACAGGTGCGTCATTGATACCGTCACCTACATAGGCAATTGTATTTTTTTCAGCAAGTATCTCTTCAAGTTTGTCCACCTTATCCTGCGGCAGCAGCTCAGAGTATACATAGTCAAGTCCGACTTCTCTTGCTACTATATCGGCAACTTCCTTGGTATCTCCTGTTAACATAATATTCTTTTGTATACCGATATTTTTAAGTGATGCAAGACTTTCTCTTGCACTCTCTTTTATCCTGTCATTGATTACTATAGTTCCTAAAAATACATTGTTCTTAGCCACATATACTATAGTTCCGAAGTCGTCACATTTTTCAAAATCTATATTGTTTGAAGTCATAAGCTTATCATTTCCTATAAGCACTGTTTCTTTGTCCACTTTTATACTGATTCCCTGTCCGGCAATCTCAGTCAAATCACTGAGCCTTTCAGAAAGATTGGAATCGTTACTATCCTCCTGTAACTCCTTATAAGCTTTTTTGATTGAAACCGCTATAGGATGTGATGAGTATTCCTCCGCCAAAGCTGCAACTTCAATTAATTTTGCCTCTGATATCCTGTTCGGGCGGATATTTACCACTTCAAATACTCCTGCTGTAAGAGTACCTGTTTTATCAAATACAAAGGTCTTTACATTTGATAAAAGCTCCAGATAATTTCCTCCCTTTATCAATACACCTATCTTTGATGATGCACCGACACCGCTAAAGAAGCTGAGCGGTATTGCTATAACAAAGGCACATGGACAGGAAACAACCAAAAAGGTCAATGCCCTGTAAATCCATGTAATAAAGCCTGTATCAGGGAATATAAAAGGCGGAATAATTGCAAGTGCCAATGCTGCAAAAACTACTATCGGAGTGTATACACCGGCAAACTTTGATATAAAGTTCTCCGTCTTTGACTTCTTGGCCGCCGCATTCTCCACCAGATCAAGTATCTTACTTGCAGTAGACTCACTAAACTCCTTTGTAACTTCAATACTTAGAAGTCCGTCCTTGTTTATGCTGCCACTGTAGACATGATCACCGATATTTACACTTCTCGGTACAGACTCTCCTGTAAGTGCCGAGGTATCAAGCATGGCTCTTCCACAGACCACTATACCGTCAAGCGGGATTATCTCCCCCGCCTTTATCTGTATCTTATCTCCTATCTCTACATCATAAGGGTCAACCGTTTCCACACTTTTATCTTCTTTTATCAGATTGGCATAATCAGGTCTGATATCCATCATATCGGATATTGACTTCCTTGATTTATTCACTGCCAGTGACTGTAAGAACTCTCCTACCATATAAAAGAGCATAACTCCTACAGCCTCAGGATACTCACCTATTATGACGGCACCCAAAGTAGCTATAGTCATCAGAAAGTTTTCATCAAAGACCTTTCCTCTTTTGATATTTGAAAATGCCTTTAAAAGTACATCCTTTCCGGCTATTATATAGGCAACTATAAATACTACAAAACTTACCCAATTGGAATATGGAAAGCTTATCTTTGAAATTATGATTGCAATAATATAAAATACCGCACCCATAATTATTCTACTTAACGTCTTCTTTTGCTTATCGTTCATAATACCCTTCTATATGATTAAGACTTTATGCTCTTCTTACCTCTACATCAGGCTCTTCAACACTTATTATCTCCATAGCCTTATCGATAATCTCATTCATCTTATCTGCTTCCGCCTCTAATGTACATTTTAACGTCATAAAGTTGATATTGGCACTTGTAATACCTTCAATAGCCGCAAGCTTTCTCTCAAGCTTTGCTGCACAGTCCGCACAATCTAAACCTTCCAACTTATAAACTCTCTTCATTTTCTTTCTCCTTTTTGATGTTCTTTACATATATGAGTTACATGTACGATACCTGTTTCAAATATCTCTTTTACATGTTCATCATCCAACACATAGTATACTTCTTTGCCTTCTCTTCTGGCTCTTACCAGCTTGGCTTCTTTTAATGTACTCAGCTGATGTGATACTGCCGATTTTGTCATACCCAGTACTTCACAAATATCAAGTACACAGAGTTCATGGACATTCAACGCCCAAAGTATCTTTATTTTTGTAGGGTCTCCAAATACCTTAAACAGCTTTGAAAGCGAGCCTATTATCTCACCCTCAAGCATATTTGTCTTTGCCTTGCCCACCGCTTCTTCTCTATCCAAACTTTATACTCCCTTTACCTCCTTTAGTTGAATATCTGCTCAACTGTTATGTTGCTATTATAGTTGAATATATACTCAACTGTCAAGAGGAAAATTAAAATTTATAAAAAAAAGATAGGCTCTATTTCAGAATCCAAATATAAGGATTCCAAAATGAAAGCCTATACTTTTATTCTGAAATATATTGATACCGCAAAGCTTACTTTGAGAATCTTTCCGCCTGTGATCTTATCAGCTCTATATCATCAAAGTAATTCATTCTCATAGCCGACTTAACCTCTGAAAGTGTATCAGCCGCTTCATTTCTTGCCGTCTCACAGTTTTTCTTTAACATTTCATAGATAGCAGGGATATCCTTCTCAAATTCCGCTCTTCTTGCTCTGATAGGTGCCAAAGTATCTTCCATAACATTTGCCAAAAACTTCTTCACCTTCATATCTCCAAGTCCTCCACGGGTGTAATGCTCCTTTAACTCGTCAAGTGATTTATACTCCGGAAGGAACTTGACAAAATCTTCAGGTTTTGAAAATGCTTCAAGATATGTAAATACCGTATTTCCCTCAAGATGTCCGGGATCGCTTACCTTAATATGAAGCGGATCTGTATACATAGTCTTGACAGCATCCGCCACAGTTTTTGCATCATCTGAGAGATAGATGCAGTTGCCAAGTGACTTGCTCATCTTTGCCTTGCCGTCCGTACCGGGAAGTCTCTTGGCCGCCGCCTCACTTGGGATAAGAGCCTCAGGCTCAACTAAAGTTTCACCATATACAGAATTGAACTTTCTTACTATCTCTCTTGTCTGCTCAATCATAGGCAACTGATCTTCACCTACAGGTACTGTGGTTGCCTTAAAGGCTGTAATATCTGATGCCTGTGATATAGGATATGTAAAAAATCCTACCGGTATACTGTTTTCAAAGTTTCTAAGTCCAATCTCCGCCTTTACGGTAGGATTTCTTTGAAGTCTTGAAACTGTTACAAGATTCATATAGTAGAAACTAAGTTCTGTAAGCTCAGGCACCATTGACTGTATGAACATTGTAGACTTTTCAGGATCAAGTCCGCAAGCCAGATAGTCAAGCACCACCTCTATAATATTCTCTCTGACTTTCTCGGGATTTTCCATATTGTCGGTAAGCGCCTGTGCATCTGCCACCATTATAAAAATCTTTTTGAACTCACCGGAATTTTGCAGCTCAACTCTTCTTTTTAAAGAGCCTATATAATGTCCCACATGTAATTTACCGGTAGGACGATCTCCTGTAAGTATTATTTTATCCATTTTTTATATCTCCTTTATTTCTAAGTAATGCCGCCATTAAGCCGAAGAATATCCATAAAAGCGGTGTCACTACAGGCAAATTCAAGTTTACAACAGCTTGAGTCGCATAGCAGATTACCGCCATAGCACATGCATATAAATATGGCAATACGGTGCCGTCTTTCAGATCTGCAATCTTAGTCCTAAATGCCTTTATACTTGGCAGGATAAGTGACAGGATGTAGGCAATAGTGGCTACGGGACCTATAGTGAATAAAAACTGTATATACTCATTATGAGTTGCATCAAAGAACTGGCCTGTAATACTTGTCATTTCATCATTTCTAAGTAATCCTATATATATTCCGAAAGTATCAGGACCGCTTCCTACAATCTTATGCAGAAGCGGAAATTTCATATATTCCTCTATAGCGGCTCTCCAGATATAACCTCTGAATGTACCCCATGAATCATTGAATATAAAATAGTTTGCCAATGATCCATATTTGGAAGCAGCCTCCGCCACATTTGAATTTATCCGTACTCCAAGCAATATCAGTCCTAAAAATGCCGCTGCAAGTAAAGCCAACCAGATATATCTGAGAACCCTTAACAGTGTTTCATTCTCTTTTGTATTTTTCTTATTCTTATAAGCAACAAAATACATTGCAATCACTGCTACAGCAAAAAACACTATCACTATATCCAAATACTTAAAATCGCTTATAAAGTCATACAGACCTGAGATCCCTAATACCTTTCCTTCAAATACAGTATTGATTATCTTCATTATTCTGATTCCAAGCAGGTAGGTAAAGATTGTCAGTATAAATCTTCTTACTCCCTCCATTTTTTTGAAGGCTATAAAAGGCATAAGTCCGAAGAATGCCGCCAATGTAAGGTAACCGTTGTCAGAAGTACCCATTGTAAGAGCAATAAAGTTCATAAACATTATAATGTAGTAAAAAACAAGTTTACCCGCCGACTCACCGCCGTTCTTGCCGTCATCAAGAGGTGAGGTAATAAACAATGTTCCGGATATCGCAATATAAAATGCCAAAACCGCAGTATAAGTATTTATATTTCCAATGGTGGAAGTAAATATTGACCACTGCTCCTGACTGATTTTTTCCTTGAAGTGCAGTATATCCATGTTGAAATAATCTGTATATCCGAATATACAGATTGGAATACTTACAGCCAAAAAGATTATAAAATACAACTTGCTGAATGAAAAAAATCTGCTGACTATAAAGTATATCGCCACATATAATGAGATAAGTATCAAACCTGAATATCGTCCTTTATTTCCAAGTATGGCTTCTATTATAACTCTGCCTGAAAACAGTGTGGACAATACCGTCATAGCCAAAAATATCATTACACATATATCCCATATATCAAACTCCTCTTTAAACCAAACGGAAAATCCTTTTGAGTTCAGTTTATCAAAGAAGCTTTTGAATCCGCCTCCAAATCCGCTTATCACTATCAAAGCAAGTATCATAAGTATAGTGAGTATCAGTACCGTGTAAAATTTTGTCTGTAATATGTCAAAGTAAAAATCATTGTAGATCAAAGGAAAGATGGTAAACATGGCGCAGAGCCAAAGTCCCACAATCACATTTGATGTATTCATAAGTTTTCTCTTAGAATTCATATATCCTCCATATCTATAGCATCAGGAAAAATGCTATAGGATTCAGTCTTGATAAAAATACTAAAAACGGACTGCAATCTATCAGACCTGCCAGACTGCCTATCGGCTTTATAGTTGAAAATGCAATTATAAAGATGCATAGAATCCAGTATATTATCAGCCCCATAGCAAATCCTGCTAAGGCACCAAATTTTTTGTTAAGTCCTCCAAGTACCGGCAGTTTACTAAGAAGCTTATTTCCTTTGAACAATATACCGAGTACCAGCCATACAAATACAAATGATCCTACATAACTTATTGCATTTACAATCATCTGTGTAACATAGCTTGCAATATAATCTGAAAATGTATACACCCCAAGCTTTTCATACACAGTTCTGTCATCATTTTTCTTCAAAATATCCTTCATCATTACAGGCACATTCAGCTCGTCAATAGCCATACTTCTTTTCATATCCGTTTCCGTACTGCCATGAATATTTTGAAGTCCGATTTTTTCATAAATCGTTGTCAAAACAAATTGATTTATCTTAGTATTTTCCTGTAACTGCTTCCTAAGATACGGATTTATCAAGTTCAGTGCTATGACACTTGATAACAGTGCAATCAGGCTTATCGAAATCTTCAAAAGCCCCTTGTTATACCCCCTCACAAGCATTGTGATCAAAAAAAGAAATACAAGCAACTCCAATAAATTAAAACACATTATATTTTAAAATGCTCCTCTCTTAAAATCAACCTGCCGTCCTTATCATATTTAGGTTTAAATATCGCCTTAAGCATGCTTGCCTTCTCAGCTATATCTGCGGCATGGTCAACTAAGTTTCTGGCATTTTTCTTTGTCAGAGGTGTACCGTCTTCCCTCATATAGTCCGCTCTTTCTTCTATAGCGTCCTCCGCTCTGCCTGAAAGTACACATTCTATCTCCTTTACATAGTCAACCGCATATGAGATAAACTGATTTAACCCTATCGGCATATTATCTTGTGTAACCGCTCCGGTATCTGCCGGCGGTATATCTTTAGACTCTACCTCCCTATAGTCCGCATCAACAGCTTCAATATTTTCCTTTGGCTCTGTAAACACGGCATTTGGTATCTCTTCTCTTTGTTCCCTTTGCGGTGAATAGACTGATATTGTGTCTGCACTGCCAATCTCTTTTATATCCAGCTTGATATTTTCATCACCATAAATTTGTTTCAAAATTTTCTCTACATTGTCAAAGTCCGATTCAAAACCTGAGTTAAGATCCGGTTGCTTATTTTCTGTATTTATTTCAGGTTGCACCGTCTCCCTTTCAGTGATTTCAATTTCTTCATTTACGGATTTTTGAGGTCTTTTATCTTCTTTTTCCTTGATTACAATATTGGCTACAATATTCTTTCTTTTTACAGGTACCTCTTCTTCTCTAAGTACAAGGCTCATGCCATGTAATAGTTCATTTGCTTTTAGAAGATTTTCAATACCCTCTGCCGTATCTGAAAATACTACCGTTTCCTTACCGTCCTTAATAAACTCTATAAGTTCTCCGATAGTCTTATCATCAAGCTCTCCCGCCTCTACAATAATAAGATCCTTACCCTTTATCTTGTCAATAGAGTTTTTTACTCCTCTTGCATTGAGACTTACAGCCCCTATCTTTAATACGGGACGCTTTATCTTTGTAAGTGCATTTACTTCTTTTAATACCTCTATAGCATTTTCAAGTGCTTTTTGTGCCGTTATTCCCTCTACAACTATAGAACCCGGTCTTCTCATCAGGAACTCCTTTTCTTCTCTTTGCTTTGTTGCCTTTGCTTTCGTTTCTTTACCATGCACAGGCAATTTTGTCTCCTTATCCTCTCTATCGGTGATTTCTCTTTCACTTTCTTCAATAACAACATTATCCGAGTTTTCTTTTTCCGGCTTGGAAATATTTTTCTCTACAGCCCTTTTTATATCCTCAGGCTCCGTTTTTGTTGCAATTTGTATCCTTTCGGCTGAAGGCTTAATTTCCTTTTCAGCCGTTTTTTTTATATCATTTTCCTCTTCTACAACCCCGTCATCTTTTATAACATCATCACTGTCTTCTTTTTCCTCTACAGTTATGGTCTTATCATAATCCTCTATTTCTACTCTAGGCTCCACTATGATTTCCTTTGGAACCTCTCCCTTTTTTACCTTGGTTACAAAGGTTCTCTCCTCCTTAGTGTAGTACACCTCTTCATCATCCACCACCTCCATTTTGGACTCACTCCTTATACTGCTTTGTACCACATCTTTTTGCTCTTTTATCTGTGCAATTACACCTGAAACGGTAGGCACTCCTGTCTCCGTTTCTTCATCATAATAGCTGTTTATCAAATCGTCACTGTCAAATATAGGTGCTTTCTTTTCCGGTACATAGTTTTCCAATACCTTTGTGGATGCGGTCTCCGTTACGGTGATATTTTGTTGCGGTTCTTTTTCAGCCTCGACATTATCTTTTGTATTATTTGTACCGATATCCGCCGGTTCACTTATCACCTCATCTTTAGAGTTTTCCTCATCTTTTATATTGCTTATGTCAGGTGTCGTTTTTAAACCGTCATCATATCCTTCATCATATCCTTCCTTATCCGGCTTTACAGGCTCATCCGTATTGGGATATATTTCCCCTGTTACAAGCTCATTTACAGGTTGTTCTAAAGACTGTTCTGTATACTGTTCTGCATACTGTTCTATAGGTTGTTCTTCCGAATCATCACTAATCCATGTCTTTGCCTCAATCTCCATATCATCATTCTCTGCTCTGTTGAAATAAGTTCTCGGCAGACCCATACTGTCAAAGTAATTGCTGATTCTTGTTTTTCTTCTTTCCGACATCACGGGAGGAGAGATAAATCTGCCATGCTTTATCCTTTCCACCTTCTCCATGCGTGCTCTGACCTCTTCATCTATCTCTTCCATAGAAGAATGGCCCTCATTCTTATTCATCTCATCTAAATTGGCCTTTGTAATAGCTATAGCTCTTTTCAGCTCTAATTCAAATTCCGGGTTCACACTCTCCCCCTTAAATGTAGTCTCTGATATTCTGGCTTCATTTACTCCTCCGTTTCTTGGAAAAAGTTCCTTACTTATAGGAGTGCCAACATCCGGTTCTTCACTGCCAAGGTTTATTGTAGTCTTCTTATCTTCTCTCGGCTTATATGCACTCATATCATCAAGGTTTAGATTCGGATAATTATCCCTATCCCCGCTCTCATACTTTTCAGCAAGAATGTTGAGCCTTTCCTCATAATATTCCTTATTTTCCACCAGTTCAAGTTGCTTTGAACTTAGCGGACAGCCTGTAGATTCTTTAAGTGCCGCAGCCTTATCTACATATTCTCCCACTCCAAAAAGGAGCATTATCTCATCACATGTCTTGACACAATCATCTATTCTGCCTACTTTGGCATAAAGCTGTGCCAGTTCAAATTTCCACTGCTCATCCGTTCTTTCAATATCATTATATTTTTCCAGAATTCTTATCTTCTTATTGATGTTCTCGCCCTTGGCATCGGCAATGTAATATTCCATCAGATACTTTCTGCTGTCTTGAGGTGAAATCTCGGTATACTCCTTATAATAGGCTTGTGCCTCTTCAATATCCCCCAGCTTTATTGCAAGCATTGCAAGTTTGTAAAGAATCCTCTTACCTACCGGTGCCCTGTCATAAGACAAAAGCAATATATCTCTGGCTTCTTTATATTCATTATTTTTTTCATAGACCTCAGAAACTGTCGCCAATAATTCCGCCTTATGGACCCTTCTCCAGTCGATTGTATCTGTGATCCTCATAGCGGCTTTGTAGTCGCCACTTTTCACCAACTTATTCAGTTGTTCAACCTTTAAATCAAATTCATATTTATCCATGCTTGCACCAAACCTCAAGATTTTTTGATTACAGAACACTTACAGCGTTCGTCTTCCCTCAAGCGCTCTTAAAAGAGTCACTTCATCAATATATTCTAAATCCCCGCCAACCGGGACTCCACTTGCTATCCTGCTCACCTCTATACCTGTGGGCTTTATAAGTTTCGCTATATACATTGCTGTGGTCTCTCCCTCAAGCGTAGAATTTGTAGCGATAATCACTTCATTTACATCGCCTTCAAGTCTTTTTATCAGCTCTTTTAACTTTATATCTGCCGGACCTATTCCAAGCATCGGCGATATTGCACCATGCAGTACATGGTATACACCGTTATATTTTCCCGTCTTTTCATATGCGGCCAAATCTCTTGTGTTTTCCACTACCATTATGGTCTTATGATCTCTTCTCTCATTGGCACATATAGGACAGATGTCTCCATCTGTCAGGGTACAGCATTCATTACAATAATGTACATTGCCTTTTGCATCCTTTATGGCATCGGACAATGACTCTACCTGTTCACTTGACATTCCTATTATGTGAAAAGCAAGCCTTTGTGCGGACTTTGCACCTACTCCCGGTAGCTTTGAAAGTTCCTCTATAAGCTTGCTGATATGACTGCTATAATAATCCATTAGAATGGCAGCTTTCCCGCTCCGCCTGCAATTCCTCCCATAAGTGCGGAATGTTCTTCTTCCATCTTTCTAAGAGCTTCATTTGCAGCTGCCATTATCAAATCTTCCAACATCTCTACATCATCAGGGTCTACCACTTCCTTATCTATAGAAACCTTTGTGACCTCTTTTTTACCTGAAACAGTTATACTTACCGCACCTCCGCCTGCACTTGCACAAAACTCCTTTGACTCAAATGCCGCACTTTGCTCTTCCATCTGCTTTTGCATCTTCTGAGCCTGTTTCATCAACTGGTTTATATTTCCGGGCATCATGCCTGCGCCGAAACCTCCACGCTTTGCCATAAAAAATCTCCTTACTGTTCTATATCAATATGCATATTTATCTTAGATTGTGCTTCATCTATTGAAACATATCTTGTATTTTGTGCAACCTTATTTTCTCTTAAAGAGACTTCGATTGCAATATCTTTTCCATATTTTTCACTCAAATATGAATGTAAATCAAGGACGGTACTCTCACCGCTTCCCATATCATAATACATCTTACTGAAAAAAATGACATTGATTCCGCCTGATTTAAGCGGCTCCACCGTCGCTTCCCTGTAAACACCGCCTGCCTTACCGCCTATATTCTCTACTATGCTGTTCCAATCTTTTTTTACAGCCATAAAGTCATCATAGGTAGCCTTGGGAAGCTCTACAATCTCTTCTTTTACAGGCTCTGTCACTTTTATATTGCCGGCACTTTGTATTACGGTACCTGATTCAAGCCTTGAGAGTCTGTCAAGTATACTGTCAAGATTATTCTCCATCTGCGGTGTCATAATCCTTATAAACTCAAGCTCCGCCACAACTCTTTTTTGAGAGGCATACTTCAATTTGTTTGAAAGCTCAGACAAGTTTCTGATATAGCGCATCAAAGTCTCTTTTGAAACGGCATCCGCCTTTTCTTTTAAATTTTGCAGGTTTTGTTGTGACATATCCACCAAAGAACTGTCGTTATTAGTGGACTTAAGTATCAATATATTTCTCAGATACCACAAAAAATCAGTCACAAACTGTCCGATCTCCTTGCCGTCCACTATAGCATCATTTAAGATATTTAAAACTTCTACAGTATTTCCGTCAATGATATCATCAAGGAGTTTATTAAAAATACTTATATCTGATGCACCCAGTATATCAAGCACCGCATCAAAAGTTATCTTTTCATTTTGCAGAAATGAAATGCACTCATCCAAAAGACTGAGTGCATCTCTCATCGCACCGTCAGCCGCCTTTGCTATATAGTCAACAGCCCTGTCTTCTATATCAACCCCCTCGCTCTTACAAAGAGTCTTAAGTCTTTGTGATATAGTATCTATACCGATTCGTTTAAAGTCATATCTTTGACATCTTGACAGTACCGTAACAGGTATCTTATGTACCTCTGTAGTTGCCAGAATAAATATAACATATTGCGGCGGTTCTTCAAGAGTCTTTAAAAGTGCATTAAATGCTCCGCCTGAGAGCATATGCACCTCGTCTATTATAAAAACCTTATACCTGCCGAAGGTAGGCGGATACTGTACCTGCTCTTTGATATCTCTGATATTGTCCACACCGTTATTTGAGGCCGCATCTATCTCCACCACATTGATGGAAGTTTCATTAAGTATTGACTTACATGTGGGACATTCATTACATGGACCCGCCTCTGTAGGATGTTCACAGTTAAGTGCCCTTGCCATTATTTTGGCGATACTTGTCTTTCCCGTACCTCTTGTGCCGCAGAAAAGATATGCATGTGATACTCTCCCTGTTCTTAACTGGTTCTTTAATGTCTTTGTTATAGCTTCCTGACCTACTACCTCATCAAAATTTGAAGGTCGAAACTTCCTATATAATGCTGTATAAGCCATCTGCTCCCTTTCTACCTGTCACCAAAGCTTATTCCCACAAGTCTGGCTTCATTTACCAGTGTAGACTCCGGATCCACATATTTTAATTTGCCGGCGGACTCACTAAGCAGGATATCCGTGACTTCGGTACCCCTTAGTACTACCAGTCTGCCATACTGCTTTTTAAGTATCAGTTCCGCCCCATGTGCTCCAAGTCTGGTAGACAATGCTCTGTCAAAAGGATTTGGAGTTCCGCCTCTTTGTGTATGTCCCGGAACCGTCACTCTTACCTCTACACCTGTCTCACCGCTTAAAATATCTCCTATCTCATAACTTATAGACGGATATCTTCCTGCATTCTTCAGTCTTTTCTTTTTTAATTCTTTTTTTGAAAGAGCGGCATCTTCTTTTGAGATTGCTCCCTCCGCTACGGCAAGTATAGTAAATCTCTTTCCGTCCGCTTCTCTAAGTCTTATGGCATCCGCAATCTTTTTGATATCATACGGTATCTCAGGTATAAGTATTATATCCGCACCGCCTGCAAGTCCGGCATACAGTGTCAGCCAACCCACCTTATGTCCCATCACTTCCACAATAAACACTCTACTATGTGAAGCCGCTGTAGTATGTATACAATCAATTGCATTGGTGGCTATCTCCACCGCACTTTGAAAGCCGAAGGTCATATCTGTACCGTATATATCATTGTCAATAGTCTTTGGCAGTCCTACAACATTCAATCCTTCTTCACTTAAAAGATTGGCTGTCTTTTGTGAGCCGTTTCCGCCCAGTACTACAAGGCAATCCAGTTTCAGCTTATTATAATTAGCCTTCATTGCCTCTACTTTATCCATACCGTTTTCATCCGGCTCTCTCATAAGCTTAAAAGGCTGTCTGCTGGTTCCAAGCATAGTTCCACCTGTGGTTAATATACCTGAAAAATCCGAGGGCTTCATCACCCTGTATTCACCATACATAAGTCCTCTATATCCGTTTAGAAAACCTGTTATCTCCACTTCCTTATCAGATTTGTATAGACTCTTTGCCACACCGCGCATTGTTGCATTCAATGCCTGGCAATCTCCTCCACTGGTTAGCATACCAACTCTTAGCATATATAACTCCTTTTGCACAAAGTCGAAACGAATTTACTGCTTCAAAATTTTAGCATTGTATTTAATTATACCTTAATTTTATTCATTATACAATAAAAAAGTCCTTCCCAATAGCTCACTGTCTATCAAGTAGGACCTTCAATGCGCCTTCAGGGACTCGAACCCTGGACAAATAGATTAAGAGTCTACTGCTCTACCAACTGAGCTAAAGGCGCATATTTAATTTTTCTCTTTTGTGCTTGCTGTTTGTTGGGCACTTTGATATAATACAATACATGTATAAATCTGTCAACACTTTTTCAAAAAAAATCAAAAGTTTTCAGGAAGGATTTTTTCAGGCAGTTTTTTAGCCTTATTTACAGGTTTTACCATATTAAAAAATAAAATCTTACCTAAGGAGACCACCATGGAATTTAGACAATTGGAAGCTTTTGTTGCCACAGCGGAACTGAAGAGTTTCTCACAGGCGGCAAAGTATTTATATCTGTCACAGTCAACTGTGAGTTCACATATACAAAATCTTGAAGATGACCTCGGCAAGAAGTTGCTTCTTCGCACCACAAAGTCAATTACTCTCACACCTGAGGGTGAAACTTTTCTTGCGTATGCCAGAAAAATAGTGGCAACAAAAGATCAGGCAATACTCTCACTACAGCAGACGACAAAGAAATTGATACATATCGGAGCATCCTCCATTCCGTCTACATATATTTTGCCGCAGATAATATCCGACTTCAGGCAAAAACACCCTGAAATTCATTTCAGTATTTGGCAGGGCGGCAGTGATGAAATAGCGGAACTTTTACTGAACGGCACTATGGATATAGCATTTACAGGTAAAGATATAAGTTCTCCGTTTTGTGAAAGTATAAAGGTATGCAGCGATCATCTTATGCTTGTCACACCTGCTACAGATGAATATAAGCAATTAAAAGCCGATAATGCCAAAATATCGGATATATTGAAGTATCCTATGATTTTACGGGCAAACGGTTCAGGTACACAGTTTATAGCAAATAAGCTGCTTGAAAGTCTTGGAATAAGTAAAACCGAATTGAATATTGTTGTACAGACAAATGACCTTGAAGCTATAAAGCATATGATAGTAGGAGGTGTCGGAATAAGCATATGTTCAAGATTTTCAATGAAAAATCTTTCATCCGGTGATCAGATAATCACCTACCCGCTTGAGAGCGCAAGAAAAAGATATTTTTCATTACACTATATGAATTCAAAAAAGATAGTTCCTGAGATAAAACTGCTTATAGATTATATACGAGAGCTTATATGTGACGAAAAATTTGAAATAATGCTACCTTAACCCGCCGGCTTTAGACGTGGGGTAAGGTAGCAAAAAATAGATATTTGTGATACCATAACTAGCGTTATGGGAGTATGGAAATCAAAGAATAGACACAAATATTTATTACAGTATCATACTATTTTTGTATGTAAGTATAGAAAAAAGCTTTTAGTATTAAAAGAAATATCAGATTATATAAAACAATTTTCTTATGAGATGTGCACAAAGAGTAATATAATCATAAAATATATGGAAACAGACAAAGACCATATACACTATATGATAGAAACCGAGCCTACAATATCCATAAGTAAAGTGGTTAATTTAATTAAGAGCTATACAACATATCATATATGGAAAAAGCATACAGAATGTCTTAAAAATCATTTTTGGAAAGAACATACATTTTGAGCGGATGGATATTTTGCTTGTAGCGTAGGCAATGTTTCTGAAGAAATGTTAAAGCAATATATAGAAAATCAAGGGTAGAAAGGCGGGTGAGCTTAATGTTAAAGGCATATAGATATCGGATTTATCCAAACAAAGAGCAAGAAATACAGTTAGCAAAGACATTTGGCTGTTGTCGTTTTGTGTATAATCAAACCCTTACGTACAGAAAAAATGCTTATGAAAAAGAAAAAAAGTCTGTCAGTAAAACAGATTGTAATAATTATTGCAATAGAGAGTTGAAAAAAGTTTATGAATGGCTAAAAGAAGTAGATAAATTTGCTTTAACAAATGCAATTTATAATATGGATAATGCTTATCAAAAGTTTTTCAAAGAACATGCAGGTTATCCGAAGTTTGAGAGTAAGCACGATAATCATAAATCATATACAACCAATTTTACAAATGGGAATATAACTGTAGATTTTGATAGAGGAAGAATAAAGCTGCCAAAATTAAAAAGGGTAAAAATAAAATTACATAGAAAATTCTCAGGTCAGATAAAGGCAGCAACTATATCTAAGGTACCAAGCGGCAAGTACTATGTGTCTATTCTTGTAGAAACCGAACATAGTCCACTTGTAAAAACAAACGGGAAAATAGGATTGGATTTAGGAATAAAAGATTTATGTATCACATCAGATGGGAAAAAATA
>NZ_GL622296.1:324197-410469 GCF_000185385.1 Lachnoanaerobaculum saburreum DSM 3986 | reverse complement strand
GGTAGTTCACAACACTTTATAATATTAAAGACCGGTAATCTTCTCCGGTCCTTTTATATTGCTTATTAAAATGTAAGCCTCATCTTATACCAGATAGTATCCCCATGGTTTGATTGTGATATCCCCTCATCTTCATAACCGAAGTCTGAATAGAACATTCTGAGTCCGTCTTTACAGGTAAGTACAATTCCTTTTCTGCCTGCGGCTCTTGAGTCCTCTATTACCTTATTCATTACAAGCTTTGCAAGTCCCATACCTCTATACGGCTTATCCGTCACCACGGAAAAAATCATCTGCCACTCTCCGTCTTTTTTATGCATAGCGGCATCATCATACATAATGTCGGTAAGCTCCGGAATATCTGTAGCCATACCGTTTATAAAGCTCTTTATGATACCGTCCTCTTCCAAAATCCAAAAGCACTCCGGGAAACTTTCAATTCTTTTTTTAATACTTTCCTTACTTGCAGCCTCAGCTTTCGGATAGGATGCAGCCTCTATATTTGCCAGTCTGTCCAAATCCTCTTCTTTCACATGTCTGATCATATATCCTCCTTTAATTCATACAAATGCATATTCATATATCTCCAATATTCTGCCCATATCCCGTATACCGGCTGCTCTAATATTCATCTGTTCTCCAAATCTATGTGTTATAAAAACAGGCATATCATAGCCTTGCTACAATATGCCTTATATCTTTACGGTCCTACCGAAACCTTGATTCCAAGCTGTCCGTACGGCCAAAGAATATCCATTACATCATCACTTACAGCTACACAACCTGCTGTAGGTATGCCCTTTTGATAATTGCCATGAATCATTATCGCACCGCCAAGTGCCGTATCCCATGGAGGACATACTTTCCTGTCAATAGCACTGTATATGGTATCCTTTTCTTCTTTAGAAATAATACCCGACTCAAATCCTCTGTCAGCCGCCGCCTTGTCAGGATAAGACAATCCAAGTGAAAGATGATATGCACTCTTGTCATTTCTTACACAGATATAGTAGTCACCGTTCGGAGTGGTTCTATCCCCCTGCTTTTTCTTTGTTCCGTTAGCCGAGAACTCTCCCAAGCTACATGGCCACTTACCCACTACCTTATTGTCAGCTATCAGTGTAAGCTCTTTACTCATCTTACTTACATAAATTCTGGTAGACGGTTCAACACTCTGTTGTAATGATACCGGTGTATAACTGCTTGTAGTCACCTTTCTTACTGTTGCGGCATATGCATTAAAACTCATCAAACCGATGAGCATTGATAAAACCGGTGCTGCCACAAAACTTTTTCTTATCTTCATAAATTTCCTTTCCTATAATAATTATTTTATAAACATCGCATCCCCGAAGCTGAAAAATCTATATTTTTCTTTCACAGCTTCTTCATATGCGTGTAATACTTTTTCTCTGCCTGCCAATGCACTCACAAGCATAACCAGAGTGGATTCCGGTAAATGGAAGTTTGTAATAAGTGCATCTAATACCTTAAACTTATATCCCGGATATATAAATATATCGGTCCAACCTGATGTCTCCTTTAGATATCCTTTATCATCCGATGCACTCTCTACAGTTCTGGTGCTTGTAGTTCCCACGCAGATTACTCTTTTGCCGTTTGCTCTTGTGCTGTTTATAATATCCGCAGCCTCTTTTGAAACCTGAAAGAACTCCGAATGCATATGATGTTGTCTGACATCACTCACCTTCACAGGCCTAAATGTACCAAGTCCCACATGGAGTGTGACCTTTGCAAGTTTGACCCCTTTATCCTCTATATCTTTAAGCAGTTCCTTTGTGAAATGCAATCCGGCTGTAGGAGCCGCCGCAGAACCGTCATTTTTTGCATACACTGTCTGATACCTGTTCCTGTCCTTAAGTGTATGTGTGATATATGGAGGAAGCGGCATTGTACCAAGTTTATCAAGTATTTCTTCAAAAATACCGTCAAACTCAAACTCTATAATTCTGTTTCCCTCTTCCACAATATCACTTACAGTTCCTGTCAATAAGCCTTCACCAAACTCAATTACCGCTCCTACTCTGCACTTCTTACCCGGCTTTACAAGACATTCCCAGACAGTCTTTGATTTTCTTTTTAGAAGCAGTATCTCTACAACCGCACCTGTATCTTTCTTTACACCCATAAGCCTTGCAGGTATTACCTTAGTCTCATTAAGGACAAGGCAATCCCCCTCATCCAGATAGTCGATAATATCATAGAAATGTTTATGAGTAATCTCGCCGGTATCCTTATCAAGTACCAGAAGTCTTGATGATGACCTGTCCTCAAGCGGATCCTGTGCTATAAGTTCCTGCGGCAAATCATACCGAAAATCCTTTACATCCATCTTAGTTGCCACTCTTTGTCTCCGCTATAGATATATCGGCCTCATCTTTAGAGGTTTCACTGATGCTTTCTACCGTGCTTTCTTCACCACTTGTTTCGGCAGCGGGATCAGTTATTGCATTAATTGTTTCCTTTTCAGTATCACTGTCTTTTGTGGATGCATTTTGAACCCAAATAGAATAAAGTGTACCAAGCTGAATATCACTTGTTACAGCTGTTGCAAGATCCTTTCTCATCTGTGCATCAAGTGCAATTATGTCCTCAGATCTTGAGACCTCATCCACATACTTTTTCTCATCCTCAGTCATTTTATCATTTTCCACCATATAGAAGGCATCTTTCGGACTCTCCATCACATATGCCCATGTAAGCATAGGTGCCTTTGTATCAATATCACGGAATTTTACATTTGAACTGATAAATACTACATATGAATTCGCCTCATATCCCCTTGTCACATAAGTGACGGTATCATCAAATTCCTCATATACCTTGGCTTCCTCACTAAGCTTAGTCTGTAGGTCGGAAAGCCCGTCCTCATCGCTTCTTCCAAATACATTGTACATCCTTCTTGCATCTGCGTTGACCTTGGCGTACTGGTAGTTCTTCACAAGTTCCACAATACCTTTAACAGGATCTTTTTGCATACCATAGGTCTTATAATCCGACAGCTTCTTTTCTTCTTCCGACATTGTAGACTCCGCTACAGTAGTTGTCCCCTCGGTGCCGACTGTTGCAGCATTCTTTTGGCTACAGCCGGTAGCTACCGCCGTCATCACCGCTATCATACCTAACCCCATTATTATTTTTCTATTCTTCATAACTTCCTCTTTATATTATATTAGTTACAGTTTAATTGCTGTTATCCATAGACTTTTCCTTACACTAATGCAAAAATCTATAATCACCGGATAGACTTAAAAACATACTCTTATGATTTTATCAAATTTTAGAATAAAAATCACCTATCAATTTATTATAAAAAATGATATAATTCTATAATATTTGTGATACCGAGGTCTATATCACAAATCGGTATCGTTATTTATATTTTTGTATCAATAGCGTAGCGGATAACGCATCAGACTCCGACTCTGAAGATGGTGGGTTCGAATCCCACTTGATACATTTTAAGGAGATTTATGTTAAAGTATGAAGTTTTAAAAATACTGCTTGCAAGTAGCAGTCATATATCCGGTCAAACTATATCAAACAGACTTGGAGTATCCAGAACAGCTGTATGGAAAGCTGTTAATGCACTGAAAAATGACGGCTACAATATTGAGTCGGTCAATAACAGGGGATATCTGCTTTTAGAAAATAAAGGCATCTTAAACCGGATAGAAATAGAACAATGCATGCACTCATACAAATATAAGACTCTCCCAAAGGTTATATACTTTAATCAGATAGATTCCACCAATACTTATGCCAAGAAAGCAGCCGACTCGATTACCTCGGATTTTCTTGTGGTGGCAAATACACAAACTCTCGGCAAAGGCAGGCTTGGCAGGAGTTGGACTTCACCCGGTACAACAAGTATTTCTATGAGCCTGTGTATCAGACCTGATCTGCCGCTTGAAAAAGCTTCTATGATTACTCTGGTAATGGCCGCCTCACTCTGTGATGCCATAGAGGAACTTTATTCTACAAAACCTCTTATAAAATGGCCGAATGATATAGTTGTCAATTCAAAGAAGATTTGCGGGATACTTACTGAAATGAGTTCCGATATAGACGGAATAAAGTATATTATTTCAGGTGTCGGGATAAATGTAAATAACGATGAGTTTCCGGCTGATATAGCAAATACGGCCTCCTCACTGCTTATTGAAACCGGTATAGTCATGGACAGAGCAAGACTGATTGCAAGCGTTATCTATCATTTTTATGAGAACTTTGATATTTTTCTGCAAACCGAGGATATGACTTCTATCAAAGCAAAGTATGAAAGCCATTTGGCAAATGTCGGCAGAAAAGTCAGAATACTTGACCCGAAGGGCGAGTATAATGCAACTGCACTTGGAATTGATGAAACCGGAGCCTTACTTGTAAATGCTGACGGAAAAATAAAAAGAATTATCAGCGGTGAAGTAAGTGTCAGAGGTATTTACGGCTATATATAAATTTTATCACCTTAACTTTAAAATAATATACATGCAAAAAGCCTTGAAACAAATTTCAAGGCTTTTTAAGCTGCTGACGGGACTCGGACCCGTGACCTCCTCACTACCAATGAGGTGCGCTACCACCTGTGCCACAGCAGCATCTATGTAATATTAGCATAAAGATATATAGCTGTCAATATATGTAAAAACCTCAAATATACAAAATTTGACACCTTGACTTTTCTTCTTAAAATGCTACTCTTATAAAAAGATTGGAGGTACTATGTTTAATATAACAGACGGCAGAATTTATATGAATGATGATGCGGGCAAGATGATCGCAGAGGTCACCTTTACGGAGCTTGATGATAATACAATACTTGTAGATCACACCTTTGTGGATGACAGTCTCCGTGGCAAAGGAACGGCAGGTAAGCTTATGTTGGAGGTCATAGACTATGCTAAAACTCATAATAAAAAGATAAAGGCAAGTTGTTCCTATGCCGTTAAGTGGTTTGATAAAAACAAAAACGAATATAAAGATATCTACATAGGCTGATAAAACATATTTTTTACATATGTTTTATTATTTGCTTGATTTACCTATTACCTACCTGTATAATAGGATTATAAACTAAGGATAGGTAATTATATGAAGATTTCAACAAAGGGGCGATATTCACTACTTGTAATGATTGATTTGACTGAGAATCAGTCAGATGACTTTATTCCGCTTCGTGATATTGCCAAAAGACAGGATATATCAGAAAAGTACCTGGAAAGCATTATAAAACTGCTTGTAAAAAATAAGTTGCTAGTAGGCTTGCGCGGCAAGGGCGGCGGCTACAAACTGACCAAAAGACCAAGCGACATCACAGTAGGCGAGGTACTTAGGATTGCAGAAGAAAATATAATGATTGATGAGGAAGATACCGAAAGTATGTATCGCACCAGTGAATATAGAACCATTGATATGTGGAGCAAACTCTCAAAGATGATTAATGACTACTTTGACAGCATATCTATTGCGGATTTGATAGTGGAAGATCCCGGAAATGACTTTATCATCTGATACAAAAAGGTTTTACACTTATACTGTACAGTGTAAAACCTTTTATAATGTTTATATATTTATTACTCTGCCGCTATCTTTACTATTTCGACTATAACATCAACAGCCTTTTTTATAGCCTGAACACTGACAAATTCAAATCTGCCATGAAAGTTTTCACCGCCTGCAAAGATATTCGGAGTCGGCAATCCCATAAATGAAATCTTAGAGCCGTCAGTTCCACCTCTGATAGGTGCCTTGTTCACTTCTATTCCAAGGTTTTGCATAGCCTTTGTTGCAATATCCACACTCCTTGTATCTTTCTTTATGATATCAGCCATATTGTGGTATTCATCATGCATAGAAAGTTTTACTCTTTCTATATCATATTTTGAATTGATATCTTCACAGATCTTTTTTACAATATATTTCTTATTTTCAAAAAGAGTCTTATCATGGTCTCTGATAATATATGTAAGACTTGCATTCTCAACATTTCCATGAGCCTCTATCAGATGTATAAAGCCCTCTCTGTTCTCTGTCTTTTCGGGAACACATACAAGCGGCATTGCATTTTGAATATCTCTTGAAATACTAAGTGCATTGATCATCTTATCCTTGGCATCTCCCGGGTGTACACTCTTACCTAAAATATCAATCTTGGCCTCCGCCGCATTAAAGCACTCAAACTGAAGTTCTCCCACTGCACTGCCGTCCATAGTATAGGCAAAATCACAACCGAAATCCTCTACATCAAAGTGGTCTGCACCTACACCTATCTCCTCGTCACAGCCGAATGCTACACGAATTTTTCCATGCTTTATCTGCGGATTATTTATCAAATATTCCATAGCGGAAACAATCTCACATACTCCCGCCTTATCATCGGCACCTAAAAGTGTGGTTCCGTCAGTAGTGATAAGCGTCTGACCGATATAATTCTTTAAATTCGGAAATTCTGTTGGCGAAAGTACAAATCCGCTGTCCCCTAAAATAATATCCCTACCGTCATAATCTTCATGAATCTGCGGCGAAATATTCTTTGCATTAAAGTCCGCCGTATCCACATGTGCAATAAACCCGATTATCGGGACATTATCTGCATCTACAGTAAGATTTGCGGGAAGAGTGGCACTAAGAAATGCATTCTTAGGGTTTATCTTCACATCCACAAGACCGATCTGCTTTAATTCCTCACTAAGTTCATGTAAAAATTCCATCTGTGAAGGTGTAGACGGAATCACAACTCCGGCTTTAGCAGCATCCGATCTTGTATTCTTCTTAACGTAATTTAAAAATCTATCTAAAAACTTCTCCATTTTTTCCTTTCCGTAATTTCAATTCAAAGGTATTCTGATCTTTGTATACAGAGTCCATTATACTCCTTATATATAATGAAGTGAAGCTCTCAGGCCGTTCTTCCCAAAGTTTCATGCCTTCTTCAAATCCGGCAGTATCAAAAACCTCACCTGAAAAGTATTTCTCATTCATCTTAACAAAGGTCTTTCCCATTTTATCAATATCAGACTCATTAATATCCTCAAAGCTATTTGTCTTAAAAAGTCTTACAAGCTGCCTCTGACCCACACCGTCAAACTCATGTCTGCTTATCTTTTCAAAGCATTCCACCTTGTAAACCTCCAAAGATTCTGTCCAATATCTGAAAGACTTCTTATCATATCTGATATTTGCAAAATGGTTCGGTGCAACCGCCAAAGATGAAGTGACTACCTCCGCCACGCCCCTGTCTTCAATATGTTGGATATGCATATGGCCGCTTAAGTTTAATTTTACATTGTACTTATTATACAGTGCTTCTATTTTGTCGGCATTCTTTATCATAAATCCCTCTGTAAACATAAAATTATGTTCCAAAAGATTTTGATGACTGACTCCAAGTATATCGGCACCTGTTTTTGATAACTCACTAAGTACACCCTCAAGCCAATAAAGACTTTCATCACTGAGAAAATTTTGATTGTACGAGTTTGTATCAAGCATAATAACATACAGACTGTCAGACAGCTTAACCACATAACTGGCTGAAGTCTTATCAAAGTGTATTGCCAGATTGTATCCGCAGTGATGATAAATCTCTCTAAACTCATCAGGTGATACACTGTCTACCTTATAAATCTTATTACCACAAAAGCCCATACATCTCTCATGATTTATATCATGATTTCCGGGTATCAGATACACATTTACTCCCGCAGTAACTATTTCCTTAAGCTTTATGGCCAGCTCCATATGGCTTACTCTCTCTCCGTTGAAGGTCAAATCTCCAAGCAAAAGCAGTGCATCCGGCTTTCTGTTTATTACCTCAAGTACAAATGCGTCCACAATCTCTTCGATATATTTCATCACTTTGCCGTCACCCTTAGCCATCATCTTACTAAAAGCCTCACCACCGTCATTGATGCTTTTTGAAAGATAGTGAAGATCTGTCGCAATCATAATATTCAAAATTCCTTCACTCATACAAAATTCCTCTTAATATAAGCCTTTTATAGACTTTAATATCTTTCCAAGAAGGAGTGTTTGATACCGTCTTTCTTATAGGCTATCACTGTATCCAGGCTGACATTCTCCACACTTCTGAAGATATTTTTCTCAATATATGGGTTCTTTGCAGCCAATTCCCTTATAAGTTTCTTTACTTGCGCTCTCATAGAGCCCTTGTCACCGGTCTCAGATATAGAGCAGTTATCTGTAAGTCTACAGGCACATCTGATAAAACTAAGTTCATTATACCTTGCCCAATGTATTATATCATCTTCCCTTACAAGATAGAGCGGTCTGATAAGTTCCATTCCTTCAAAGTTTGTAGAATGCAACTTCGGCATCATAGTCTGTATCTGAGCTCCATACAGCATGCCCATCACAATAGTCTCAATCACATCATCAAAGTGATGCCCCAAAGCAATCTTATTGCAACCAAGTTCCTTTGCCTTAGCATAGAGATGACCCCTTCTCATTCTTGCACAAAGATAACATGGAGATTTTTCATCCTCCGCCACAATATCATATATAGAAGATTCAAACACTGTTATAGGTACATCCAATAATTTTGCATTGTCAAGTATGGTCTGATAATTGATATCATCATATCCGGGATTCATCACTAAGAATACAAGTGTAAAGTTTTTTTTGCCATGTCGCAACAACTCCTGAAAAAGCTTTGCCATAAGCATAGAATCCTTGCCTCCCGATATGCACACCGCAATCTTATCACCGTCCTTTATCAACTCGTACTCATTGACAGCAGCAGTGAACTTTCGCCAGATACTCTTTCTAAACTTTTTTATTATACTTCGCTCAATATCCTTAGCTTTATTGATATCCCCGGACTTTTCACTCTCATTTTTTAAAAACTCATTCAGCTTAAATTTCATATAGGCTTCATATCCGCCTCTTAGATTGTATATATTCTCATAGCCTAAACTCTCAAGCTCTTCAGTCAGATACTCAGTCTTATTACCTGTCGCACAGACTAAACATATTCCCTTGCTTTTATCAAATTCCTTAATCCTTTCAAATATCTTATCTTCTGCTATATTGACAGATTCCGGAATATTGCCTCTTATAAATTCATGCTCAGGTCGTATATCAATCACTGTCTTGTCAAATTTATCCAACAGCTTCTCTATATCAATTTCCATCAAATCTGTTTCCTTACTATCAAATAGTCGTCATTATTCCTGTAATACGGACAAGTAGAGTATTTACTGCTTTTCAGTCTTACATAATCATCTTCATCCATATCTACATCACATATATAACCCTCTGCATCCTCGTCATATATATAATTTATACAAAAATCACAAATCATAGTATTCTGTTCTTATTTGCCTCTTTTTACCTCTCTCTTACACTCCTAAGGCGCATACTCCCTTAGCCAAATATTTTCCGCATCTCCAAAAGCCTGCTTCCACTGATTACAGCC
Source organism: Lachnoanaerobaculum saburreum DSM 3986 (assembly GCF_000185385.1). Lineage (GTDB taxonomy): Bacteria > Bacillota > Clostridia > Lachnospirales > Lachnospiraceae > Lachnoanaerobaculum > Lachnoanaerobaculum saburreum. Next base: position 401,012 of record NZ_GL622296.1, on the reverse strand, counting down.
TCAAAAGCCGAATACCGTGCAGCCCTCTCCCTTTTAGACAGCAATACCTTGTCAATTTTTTACTCCGTCCCGGTCTGTTTATTGTATATTATATTACACAAAGTTTCAATAATAAAAAGAGCCCCTAAGGGCTCCATATATTATATTATCAGTCTTCCTTAGAAAACTCATCCTTGCCTACTCCACATACAGGGCAAACAAAATCATCAGGGAGATCCTCCCACTTTGTTCCCGGAGCTATTCCGTTATCAGGATCTCCGACTGTCTCATCATATTCCCATCCACAAACATCACATACATACTTCATAAATTACACCTCTACTTTCCATAAACCATGTAAATTGCAATACTCATAAGCTGCTACCAATTTCTCACCGTCCTGCAAAACAAACTCAGCATGTGGCTTATCCTCAGGTGTAAGTCCCTTATACTGCTTACCAAGATTTGTCTCAATCATGATAAACTGAATATAATGCTCCTGTGTCATAGGATGATCAACACTACCTACATTAACAACAACCTTATTTCCCTCAACAGTAGCCACCGGTACATGCTTTTCCTTAGCTCCGTCTGATGTATTGGCTTTTAAAGCCTTCATATCTTCACCACAACAGTTAAATGAGCCTTCACCATCAACTACAACTGAGACAATCTTTCCACAGTGTCCACAACGATAAAACATATTTCCTCCTTATTTCTTTGCCTTTAACAAATCTCTTATTTCCTCAAGAAGGACAATGTCATCTGCCTTTTTAGGTGCCTCTATCTTAACCTCCTCTTTCTTCTTAAATTTTTCTATAAGTCTTACAAAGAGGAATATACAAAATGCAATGATAAGAAAATCAACTACATTCTGGATAAATGTGCCGTATGCTATAGCATTCTCAGCTACATCACCATGTTTAGGAGTGATAATAAACTTTAAATTTGTAAAGTTTATACCGCCTGTCAGTATGGAGATGATGGGCATAATCATATCCTTAACCAAAGATGTCACTATCTTACCGAAAGCAGTACCTATGATAACGCCTATTGCCATATCCAAAACATTACCCTTAAAAGCAAACTCTTTAAAATCTTTTAACATTTGTCCTCCTATCTTCAGTTGTGCATGAGCTGAATATAAATCAATCAGTAGATTTAATTTTGCACAACCTCAATGTGCTATTATTATGTATCATATTTTAAAAAAAGTCAAGCGGTAATAATAAGAATTATTCCTATAATTTTATTATCAATAATATTTTCTAAGTTTAATTCTCCAGCATCCTAATCTCTTAGCTAAAAATAAAAAAGAGAGACACCCTCTATCAGAAGATATCTCTCTCGCATTAGATTTATCAGATGCCATGAGGCTTCGCCACGCTCCACCTCAAGCCTATAAAAACCTTTTAATTATATGAGATTATTCCTCAAGGCGAATCCAATCTATTGTATAGTTAGATGTCTTAACCTTGTAGTCATCTCCATCCTTCTTTGTACCGCTCTTAACCATAGCACCTGTTGTGTTAACAACATAAGCCTTAGCCTTAGCAGGAAGCTTTGTTAACTTAAACTCTGTATAGTCAAGGTCACCGTTTGACTTCTTAACCTGCTTACCGCCGTCACCATATGTTATAAGTGCATCTTCAACGCTCTGCTTTGAGATAAGTTTGTTGTCACTGTCAAGTACAACAACCTCAATCTTATTGTCGTTGCCAGCCATAGCAAGCTTTCCGCCGATATAGAACTTGTGGTCATCCATACCGATGATTCCTGCACCCTTGTTTGAACCGTTCTTCTCAAACTCGAATGTAAGCTTCTCACCGTCAAGTTCAACAGACTGCTTACCTGTCTTCATAGAACCGTCATCACTTCCACCGAAGAAGTATGTTCTAAGCTCTCCTGAAGTAAATGTTGCCCGATTAGCTGCTACAAATGCATCAAAGTTATCCTCTGTGTCATATGCGTTCTCATCATCAACCTTCTGAACGATATTCTTTGTGCTGTATCCTGAACCTACCGCATTACCTTCCATCTGAAGTACTACAAATCCGGTAATCATTCTGCCATACTCATCAAATGCATACTTCTTACCGTTGATAGTCTTGATCTCGTTTGTAACAAGCTTACCGTTGTTATCTGCATAGTACCAGTAGTCGGCACCGTCCTCATACTTATTCCTCTGTAGATAGTAACCGGGAGTTGTCTTGAACCAACCCTTAGTGTGTCTAGCACCGTCCTCAGGTGTTGAGTAGTTCATGAATGTGTTGGAGTATGTTGCAATACCCTGTGAACCGCCATCCTTCTTAGATGCGTTAGATGCTGTAGCCTCTGTAATCCATCCGGCATTCATACGACCGTACTCATCAAAGCCATACTTTCTACCGTTGATTGTCTTACCTGTAGCGTTCTTCTCCTTCTTACCTGAAGCCTTGAAGTAGAACCATCTTGTCTGATCCTCATCCCAGTAGTTGTCACCCGGCTGAAGGTCTGCCGCCTGGTCATCTGTTATAGAAATCTCTTTCCATCCCTCTGCCATAGCACCGTCGTTCTCATCTCCGAAGTAATAGTCGGCTTCCTGCCAAGCATTGTCGTCATGCTGAGTCTCACCGTCTTTTACCCAACCATACTGCATCTTACCGTCAGTATTGAATGTATACTTCTTACCGTTGATAGTCTTTAAAGAAACATCACTTGTAGATGAATCGCTTCTCTTATAAGCCTTACCGTTGGCACCGAAGTAGTACCACCACTGATTCGGCTCATTCTCGTCACCGGCATTCTCATTGTCAACTGCTACCCAACGATTTGTAACCATAACACCGTTTACATCAACGTAGTATGTACTGTCATTATCATCAATAAGTGAGTCAACAGCCATCTCGCCGTTGTCATCAAGATAATACCAGTAGTCACCTGACTTCTGCCACTGCTCTGTTACTTTCTCTTCATTTCTGTTATAATATACCCATGTACCGTTCTCCTGTTGCCAGCCTGTAGCGGCAAATGCTGTCATAGCTCCGCCTACTGAGAGAACAGCTGCTGCAGAAATCAATGCAGCAATCTTTGTTTGCTTTCTCATAATGAATGCATCTCCTTTTTGAAATCCTTTTAAAAATCTAATGCGTCCGGTAAGGGTTCTCTTTTAGTCCCTTTCCTTAAAGACACTAGTAGTATATAACTTTCTTTTGTCACTTACAATATATTTTCTTTTTCTGATTTCTTACGAAAATATTACAAAACTATACTTCCTCTGTGAATATGTGTACTTATCTTATCTATTGTGCTAACATGTTCAATGTGTATATTTTTTTATTATTTTTGAACTTGTGCAAGGAGTCGTTATGGAAAAATACGCTTATTTACTTAGAGAAATATTTGAATGTAGTGCCGTTACACAGAGAGAACTGGCAAAAAAACTGTCGCTTTCACTCGGCAGTGTCAACACTCTTATAAAGGAAGCACTTTCACTTGATTATATAGCCAGGTCTGAAAACAAACTGATTTTGACCGCCTCCGGGCTTGACTGTTTGTCTGCATTTAAGGTGGACAGAGCCGTTATTATGGCGGCAGGTTTCGGTTCAAGATTTGTTCCGCTTACCTTTGAAACTCCAAAGGGACTTCTGGAGGTATTTGGCGAAAGGATGATTGAACGCCAGATTAAGCAGCTTCATGAAGCGGGCATATATGATATTGTTATTGTAGTAGGGTATCTTAAAGAGCATTTTGATTATCTTATAGACAAATACAATGTAAAGCTTGTATACAACCCGGACTACTCCGCTAAGAACAATATCTCCACATTGCACTATGCCGCAGAATATATTACAGGCTCAAATGTCTATATATTATCTTCAGATAACTGGATGCGTACAAATATGTACCACCGCTATGAACCTTATTCATGGTATTCTTCCGTATATATGGAAGGTGATACAAATGAATGGGTATTAAAATTTAATAAAAGGCATGAGATTACAGATATTACTGTGGGCGGCAGGGATGCCTATGTGATGTATGGTCCCGTATACTTCAGTAAGGACTTTTCTCATGTATTTATGCCAATCCTTGAAAAAGCTTTTGCCGCTCCGGGCAGTGACGACTGGTACTGGGAAAATGTCTTGATGAATGAGATAAAGAATAAAAACATGGCTTTGCCCGCTATGCATATCAACCCTCAGCCTCCAGGTCAGGTGTATGAGTTTGAAAATCTTGAAGAGCTTCGCTCATTTGATGATAAATACAAGGAAAACAGCGGCAATGTTGCACTTGAAATTATTGCAAAAGTATTTGACATTCCACAAAGTCATATAAGAGGTCTTCGCACTCTAAAGGCAGGCATGACCAATAAATCATTTCTTTTTGAAGTGAATGACCAAAGCTATATATGCAGAATTCCCGGCAAGGGTACTGATGTACTTATTGACAGAAAGCATGAGTATGACTCATATATGGCGGTAAAGGAGCTTCATATTACAGAAAAAATCATCTATTTTGATAAGGAAAGCGGATACAAGATTTCAAAGTTCTATGAAGGTTCAAGAAATGCCGACCCTAAGAACACTAAGGAGATGAGCAGATGTATGGAACTTCTGAAAAGTCTGCATGACAAACATATACAGGTCGGTCACAACTTTGATATTGCAGAGAGAATAAAATATTATACGGAACTTTGTAAAGAAAGCGGCGGAATATCTTTTGAGGATGTAGATTTTGTACAAAAGAATATGAAGATATTACTTGATGTTCTTGATAAGATGAAGTCACAGACCTGTCTATGTCATATTGACAGTGTTGCCGACAATTTTATTATTACGGCAGATAACAGAATAAAACTTATTGACTGGGAATATGCAGGTATGGCTGAACCTATAATAGATATAGCAATGTGTGCTATTTACTCTTATTATACTAAAGAAGAGGCTGATGCCCTTTTGGAAAGTTACTTAAAAAGACAACCTACTGCTTGTGAGTATAAAAAACTCTATGCCTATATGGCTCTAAGCGGTTACCTTTGGGCATTGTGGACTGTATATAAATCAAATATCGGTGAAGAATTCGGTGAGTACTCTCTGAAAATGTATAGATATGCCAAAGATTTCTTTGTGGAGGCAATGAGCGATTAACAAAAATAATGAGCCGGGAAGCCAAACTCCCCGGCTTTTTTCTTAATCTACGCTTACACTTATTCCGCCTCTTCTCTCACTTGGCTGAATAAGCACTGTCACCTGATCATTTCCAAGCCACTCGAAAGTATAAGACTCGCCTGATGCCTGTCCTATAAAGGTCTTCCATGATATATCCGCTCTAATCTGCGGATCTCCCATACCGTTCTTACTGAACCAGCATATTACAGCGTCAGGATCTACCGCAATACTGTCCATTGATTTTACATTTGATAAAACCAGCGGATTGCCGTCAGATAAAAGTGCAACATATGCATCATTTCCTCTGCCTACAAGGGTTGTGGTGGCAAGTCCCTTTTGTGACAACACACCGATTCCCAAAAATCTTACAGAGTAGTCACAGTCATTTGTAAATGCCAAAATATTTTCAGACTCCACAGATACGGTCTCTCCTACAGCAAGTTTATATACCACCACATGTTGCCCATAGTTTGCATAATATGTGGTGGAATCTCCCTGCATATTTACCTTCATAAGGGGTATATTCTCACCTGCAACTCTTCTTATCAATTGTCCGAATATCGCCTGACCTATACTGCCTCCCGGTCCAAGTATCATCTTCTCAAAAGAATAATTCTTTGCTCCGGCATTTTCACCTGCTATAAAGGCTCCAGCCTTTGCAATCAATGTATCACTGCCTTTGCAGGTAACCTTCAGTGTCAACTCATTAATAACTTCAAATGTCAGCATAATTCCTCCTTATTCGACCGCTACTCCGTAAAATTCACAAAGACCTGCCAGATCCTTGTTTACCCCATTGCCTATTGCATTAAACTTCCATGCTCCATTATGTAAATATATCTCACCCATCATCATTGAATTGATATTGTTATAATATTCCTCTACCAAAAATGATGCCAGTTCCGTATTGTTTACCGGATCCACTATCTGAATATAGGCATCCTTTAACATACTGAAATTCAGTGAATTCTCAAGTGCATCATTGATAGTCATTACAAAGACTATCTTAGCTACTGACGGATTTAGAATACCTGTATCTATATCAAACACTTCCAATACATTTGCAGTCTCCACATTCTTAAATAATACACTTTTTTCCGGACTGCTCTTTTGACCATAGAAAACAAAATAGTCATCACCCACGACTTTTCCGCTTCCTGACAATAAAAACGCAGATACATCCACATCACATGCCGGATTATTTACATTCCAACCGAAATTCACCTTTATTTTCTTTGAACTGAAATTAATCGGCACCTTCTGTCCCTTTGAAACTTTCTTTGTAAGACTTGGCAATGTGATATGCTTAACATTTACGCTTTCAGACTTGCCGGTGCTGTCAGTTTGTATATTTTTTTGACCGGCTCCTTCCACACCGTTATTTTGTAAAGACGCGGCATTTTTCTTCTTATAATATGAAGTGTTTAAGATACTCACATTTTCACCTGTCAGTACAATACCCTTTTTTTGATTCAAATTTGCCAAGCTTCCTGCATCAATCGGTTTTGTAATATTCATTACAAAATTACTCATATTCACCTCTCTTTCTTACCCGACATCCAGACCGGAGTGATATGAGTAATTTCCTATATTAGCTAGTAATCTATGGAAATCTGTATCTTCCAGTCTTTCCGGCATTATTTCTATATTTAAAAGTTTAAATATTTCCTCACATCTGTTAATACATCTTTCAAACAGCTCCGGAAAGCTTTCTCTGGAGTAAACAGTATTATCCCATGGATTTATCCAAAGCTCATGATTTAGATTAAAGGTCTTTTTAGCATCCGGAATATCATCTGAAAGTATCTTTTGTGAAACTATAGGTGTTTTCAAAAATATTGACTCTATTGCATTTATCCTGTTCTTTTTCCTGCCTGTAGGATCTGCAAATGTCCTCACTCCAAATCTCATCGCAAGTACAGATCTGTGTACCATTGCAGGTGTCACCCTGAAATTGTTCTTATATGTTATCGGATAATATGTTTTATTGATCACTCTTGCAAGAAAGTCCGATACAAACTGTATTTCAAAGCCGTTGAGTGCCAATGTCGCCGCCTGATTGAACTCTGAAGTCTTCTTTTTCTTATACTTTTGTAAAAGTAATGTATCTATATCATTTTCAAGTGCCGCATGCATACCGTATATATAGGCACTGTTTTTGCCTCTTTCATGTCCAATTCTTGCATAGACATATGGATGGCAAATATAATCTCCCACATAGTGACAAAGAAACCCTGCTATATAGCTGATTGCCTGTTGCTGCTTTTGCATTGAGTCCATACCCTGTATCTCATACAACGCATTTGCAAAGAATTCATTTACATGACTTTCATGCATATATGAACCTACATTTCTATAATCTCTATGTCTTAATATCGGTATATTATAAAAGAACATATCAGGGCCTTGCAGACCAAGCTGATACAACCATCTATATTTAGAAATTATATGTTTCAGTCCTGAGTTTTCCAGTTCTCCGTATGCCTTTACACCCAAGATATAATGTGTTGTAAATCCCGGCATTTTTACTCCTTAATATATTCATAGACCTTAGTCAAATAATAATCTGAAAAAAGCCCCTCGTATTTATTATAAATTTTATTAAAAATATTTTCTACATCAAAATCCTTATTAAAAAAATCCTTATTAAAATCCTTATTAAAATCCTTATTCAAGTCCTTATGTGCAAAACCTATATCTGCAAGTTTTATCATAGATATATCAAAATCGCTGTCACCTGCCGCAAATACGGTTTCTTTGCCATATACCTCTATAAACCGCCTTACCGTATCCGCCTTATTTAAATTCTTCGGCATTATATAAAGCTTTTCCTTATTATATAAAATATCTACCAAATCAAGGTCTAAGCGGACTTTAAGATCCTCTACCACAGATTCCATATCGTCACATTTTGTAAATATAAATAAGTTATCTATATTTCTGCATTCAAACTTTCTTCTCTTATCCTGCTTAAGCAGTAAGAATGCTTTTTTCCTCTCATCATCCGAATCTTTTATAATCTCAAGACTTTTACCATACCAGATATCATCCAACCTGCCGTCTTTTAACAGTTGACCGCCGTTTGCACACAGTACATACTTTGGAACTATACTTAAGTTTATCCTTTTGTACTGCATATATGTTCTTGTAGTCACAGGAACTATAAAAAGTTTTTCATTTAATTGCTTTAAAAGTTCATAGGAATACTCCGACATAAAACTGTTGTCCTCTCCTTTATAAACTTCCACACTTATTCTGTTTCTTATATCTACCTTTTTTGAATAAATCAAAGTATTGTCCAAATCTGTAAACAAAATATTCATAGGAACAGTTTAACACTTTTTTATAAAATAGTCTTTAAAAAAATTTATATTATAAAAAATTATATTATAAAAAATTATATCAAAATCCCCCGGCTTTCACTGAGGGGATTTTTATCTGTTAAGTATAACTTGATTTAGAATTACTTAAAATGTAAAGTACTGTTGCTTTTTCTTTTTTCTTTTGCTGTCAAGTTTAAAAAAAATGCTATTATCGGTATAATACCTTGCTTAAATATAATAGTTATATCCAGACTGTAGGCACCGTATATCGCTGCAAGTATAACGCAGAAAATGGAAAACAACATAAGTACTTTATTTCTGCCAATCATACCGACTATAATACCAAGGCCTAAAAATCCGTTATATAAACCTTGATTAGCCGCCATGGAAACTGTCTGAGTCAAAAATTCCGCACTCAATGCAGGATCCACATTCATACCTGCTTTCTCCCAGTAAAACATTTCCAAAACCATTATCCCAAAGCACTCAAGTGCTGCCAATACTGCAAAAATCTTTGCCGCCTTTGTCATATCTACCTCCTTTAACTACTGTTCTTATGGTTCTTAGTGTTTGCCTATACCGCTCTTTTATAAGTCTTTCTACAGTCTTTTAAGTTTATCCGTCATCAATGTGTAGATATCTATGTCACTGTCAAATGTAGTCTTTATGATGTTTGCAATCTCATTTGTATACCCGGGTGCAACTATTATTATAGCTTCAAACTTTCTCTTTCGCGCCTCATCCGGTGAAATAATACCGATATGTGATGCAGGTGCAAATTTCCCCTGCTTAAAAGGTGCCGAATCTATAATGCAGTCCACATACTTTGCAATACCTGTAGTGGAACAAAGTGTAAAACCCTGATGTGACGCTCCCCATACGGCTATCTTTGAGTAGCTCTTTACCGTATCCAGTACTTCATTTGCAATATCGGTCTTTTTTAAAATAATACCGCCAACATCCGGCAGTTTTCTCTTTTTTACTATCATCTCAATAGTATCTCTGTTTACCGTTTTCGACTCAATTACCTCAAATCCGCTTATATTCAGTAGATGTGTGAGGCTGTCAAAACTATAGTAAGCTATATGGTCGGGGATTATCTCATAGAAGCTGTTCTGCTTTAAGATATACTCAAAGCTTGGTACCGTGATAAGTCCATACCCCCCTTCCACCAGATTATTGTAGATTGCTTTCAGATATGTTCTTGGATGCGGCTGATGCTCCAAGAAGTTAAATGACATAAAAGCATCAAACGGGCCGTCTTTAAATATATGATCTTCACTCTCCGGGAAATCTTCATCTACTCTTAGCCCTGCACTTTTAGCTAATTCTACAAGCTCTTTTTTATGCTCGGTTCCATAGCCTTCTACAGGAAAGCCCTTTAGCATCCCCAAGAATTCACCTCTTCCACAGCCGACCTCTATTATTTTCTTACCCTTTAGTGATGCAAGCTCTATAAAATGTCCGTACTCGCTTTTTCTGAGTTCTTCCATTGTAGTGGAATATCCTCCGGCTCTTATTACATCTCTATAGTAGTGTACCGCATCATTTTTTAATTGAACCAGATTGCAGTCCTCACACACACACAGTACCACTTCTATGCCGACATCCTTATAAAGTTCTCCTTTATGCGGAATATCCTGTGCACTTGCAGGCATATTTTCAATCTTCATAAGTTCATGTAATGAACCGTTACAACTAATACATTTTTTCATACATTTTTCCAAAACTATCTCCTATAACTATATTAAAGCCTTCAACTTTTGACTTTATAACTAATCTACATTTTATCGGAGTAATCTGTTATTCCCTTATCAAATCCGTAGTTTTCAATAAATCCCAACTTCTTCAGCGGTTCTATACCGGGATTAAGAAACGGCAAACCCTCACTTGCAACTTCTCTTTTTTCCACTACAATTTTACTGTCGCTTTTGAGTATTCTCTTCATATCTTTTACATAGTCCATAAGTATACGATTTGTTTCACCTGCTACATTAAATACAAAGTCATTATGCAAATCCTCTTTTGAAAGCAGATATACAGCCTCACACAGATCTTTGATATATATATAATTCCATGATTGTATACATTCTCCTATATGTACATCCTTATTCTCTTTAAATTTTTTGATACAGGCGGATATAAGCGAGGTCTCATGGTCTCCTCTTCCGAAAACCGAAAAAATACGCATATGGACATATTCTATATCCAAGCTGTTTCCAAGTTCTTTCAGTCTGCTCTTTAACTCAAGTTTTGCTTTGCCATATTCCGACTTGGGATTGACAGGTGAGTTCTCATCCTGCTTCGGTATCTTATTTATATCAAAGTCCTTGCCGTATTTTGTCACTATATCTGCCAGAGTTTGACCGTACTCCGCCTGTGAGCCTGCAAAAAGGAATCTTTTTGCTTTTCTTTTTTTGCAGACTTTCATAAGATTTATTGAGGCTTCTATATTTTCTCTTTGAATATCCTTATTCATCCTGCCCTCTTTACCGATACCGCCCCATGCCAGATGTATACATATATCAAAGTCACATTCCAAATTTTCTATTTCTTTCATATCAAGAACTATAAGTCTGAAATTATCATTTTTTTTGTACTTTTCAATTGCTTCTTTGCCTGCCGCATTTTCTCTTGCCAGTGCAAGTACAGTATCACCTTTTTTAAGAAAATATTCTACAAGATGCCTCCCCAAAAATGATGCCGCCCCTGTAATAAGTATTCTCATATTATTCAATAATCCTTGGTATTATCATATTCTCTTCCATCTCCTCATCAGATAAAAAAGGTGTCAAATCTTCAAGCGGAGGGCTGACCATCCTTCCGTCTGCAAGCTGCTTTCCTGACGATTTCGGTTCAAAATTTTGCTCCTTTGTCACATATGCCTCGCAGATAACGGGACCGACCGCCCTAAAGGCCTTGGCTATGGCATCTTCAAGTTCACTGTTGGTCTTTGCACAAAAATATGTAATACCATATGCATTTGCAATCTTTCCCATATCCGGGAATGAGAGGTCTCCACTGTCAGGTCCGATACCTACAAGCGGCTCATCTTCAAAGTACCTTGACTGTGTCTGTCTGATACTGTGATACCCCTCATTGTTTATAAGGAATATTTTTATATTCATCCTGTGGTGAACTATGGTCTGAAGCTCCTGTAAATTCATCTGTATACTGCCGTCACCTGTAATAAGTATCAGCTCTTTATCATATCTTTTGCCGTCAAGGTTTGCCATATATGCACCGATAGCGGCAGGCAAATCATATCCCATAGAAGCCACTGCCGAATTGGATATGAATCTCTGTCCCTTTTTGATGATATATGAATGTCCTCCTACAACACATGCAGAACCGTTGCCCACTACTGTGATTTGATTTTCTTTTGCACTGTCACCGATATATTTGATAAAAGCATAGACATTTGCCTTTTTACTGTCATCATTTTGAAGGAATTCATCCTTACATACCGGATATTTTTTCAGCCAATACTTGACTGTTTCAGTCCAACTCATATCATAAAGCCCCTTACCGCCTTCAAATACCGGGGTCTTTTCTTTCTTTAGAAAATCGATCAGTTGTCTCATAAATACTTTACAGTCTGTATGAACAGGAATATCTATATGTACTGTCGGTTTTTTCAGTTCTTCACCGTCTATATCATTTACTATTGTAAATGCTTCTCTTGCCCAACCTTTACAATTAAATCCCACCTGTCTTAGACTGAGCCTTGAACCTACCGAGAGAACAAGATCTGAATTTTGCACTGTAAAGTTTCCGGGTCTATCGCCGAAATTTCCGGGTCTGCCTGCATACAAAGGATGATCCACCCACATACAGTCCTCAGAATTCCAACCTACTACCACAGGAATATTAAGCAGATCTGCAAGCTCCAAAAACTCTTTATGTGCATTACCTATTCTTATACCGTTACCTGCATTAAACACCGGTCTTTTTGAATTTTTAATCTTTTCAACAATTTCTTTCAACACTTCATCCGATAAAGGCTTTGGCATATCAGATAAATCAAGTTTTGTTTTGTCGTCTAAATCTGTCTTATATGGTGATTCATAGGCCCAACCGTCTTCACCCGCCTCATACTTTTCCTTGTCAAATCCTATAAGCTCATCCTCTTCAATAAATGCTCCCTGTACATCCAGCGGTATATCAAGCCACACAGGTCCGGGTCTGCCGTTCATAGCAAGGTACATACATTTTTCTATAACATATCTTATCCTCATCGGCTCTATGACCATCTCACTGTACTTGGTCATACATTCTATAGATTTACAGATATCAAATTCCTGATCTCCCATAGCTCTGATTCCTGTATTTGAATATCTGGCAGTCCAGTCATATCTGACCTGACCTGAAAGTATAAACATCGGTATAGAGTCAAGCCAGCCTCCCAATACTCCTGTGATTGTATTACTGCCTCCGGGGCCTGTAGTCACACAGACCACTGCGATTTGATTGTTGATTCTGGCATAGGCTTCCGCCGCCATTGCACAGGCCTGCTCATGGTGATTATAGGTCATTGTCAATCCCTCTTGATGCCCAAGCCCGTTGTTCAGATGCATTGCACCGCCACCTGTTACACTGAAGCCATGACATATACCCAGCTTAACAAGCTTCTTTGCAATATATTTGCTTAATTTGATTTTCATAAATTTCTCCATGATAAGTACATAAGTTTTTATATCAAGTCAGTAAACCTGACCAAATTTTAAAAATTATCAATGCTTTGATTATACCATAAGATTGACAAGTATAATACTTCTTTTATCTTACTCCAATCTCTTTCTTTTTTCTTACAGTTTCTTACCATTATATATTTTCTCTTTTCAAATAAAAATAACTTGCTATAATGTAGATACAGGCTATAGGTTTAGTTTGAATATTTTGATGGAAAATGAGGTCAGTTATGTTTATTAAAAAATTTATGTCTATGCTATTACTTACTGCCACTATTTCCATGACTGTTGCTGTACCCGGCTATGCTGCCCTAAAAACTACAGACGCTAACTCCTACAAATGGAGTAAAACAGGCAGTGAGTGGAAAGTTGTTGACGGTTCAGGCAATCCTGCGACAGGTTTTATAAGCTACAATGATCAGATTTATTATCTGGATAAAAACGGCATTATGAAAACCGGTTGGATCAAGTCATCGGGTTCCTGGTATTACCTAAATGACAACGGTACATTGGCTCAAGATAAGTGGATTGATAATTACTATGTTGATGAAAGTGGCAAGATGACCAAAATACAGTAGTATAACTATAAAAACGGGGCATTGAATATTCAATGCCCCTGATGGTCATTACAGCCCGTTTACAGTTTCCTCCACTCTTTGACAAACTATCGGAAGATTTCCGTTTCCGGTTCTCAACTCATCAATCATTTTTTCTCATTTATATCTCTATCATATTTTGCATTTCAGAAGGGACATACCCAATCTCTTACTGTGTACTTAAAGTTTTATCGAATTCAGGTATCCTTTTATCTTTGCCTGTAACATCGGCACAACTTCTTTTTCAAACCATGGATTCTTCTTAAGCCAGATCAGATTCCTTGGTGACGGATGCACAAGCGGCAACAGCCTTGGTAAATACTCCTTATATGCTTTTACGGTTTCAGTCAGATTACTTTTTTCTCTATCCCCAAGATAATACTTCTGTGCATACTGACCTATCAGAATAATAAGGTCAATATTCGGCATTTCCTGTAACAATCTTGGATGCCATTTCGGGGCAAAATCTTTTCTTGGCGGCAGGTCACCGCTTTTTCCCTTTCCGGGATAATAAAAATCCATCGGAATGACGGCAAAAACATCCGACTCATAGAAGGTCTTCTTATCAACACCGAGCCACTCTCTAAGTCTGTCTCCACTCTTATCAAACCAATACTTCCCTGCCTCCTGTGCTTTGATTCCTGGTGCCTGACCTACAATCATCACCCTGGCATTTTGCGGTGCGCAAAACAGCGGTTTTATTCCCGCCTCAGTAAACTCCCTGTTCTCCTTATCTGCCATGATTTCATCAAAAATCTTTTGAACATTTTCTGAAAACATAAAATTCCTCACATTCTTTTTGGTGAACAATATCTATAAACTTTCTTACCTATGATAAACCAAAGCAAAAAAGTTTTCAAACTGAAAAACTTTTCAATACACTTAAAAAAATGTAGCCTCTTCAAATTTCACTTGACATTTCCTGCACCCTCAGAGTATACTCCTAAATGTGTGCGGGTGTGGTGAAATTGGCAGACACGCAAGATTTAGGTTCTTGTGGGAGACCGTGCAGGTTCGATTCCTGTCACCCGCAGTTTTTACAAAACTTGATAAAATCGTATTTTTTCAAAGAACGCTAGGAAATAGCCATTCCCAGCGTTCTTTTTTGTCTCTTAAAAGATTTATTTTTCTTCTAAGATACCTTGTTTTTCACAACTATGCAACACGAAATGCAACACGCTAACCTGCCATTTTTTCATCTGAATTCTTCTTAAGAACATCTATCGCTCTAGCAATTATACCAGGAACCGGAATGCCCATTAATCCTGCATTTTCAATGATACTTATTCCTTCATTTGCTATAAAAGCAATGATAACTGCATCCTTAATATATGTGGTTTTCATCACCACATCAAGCCTTACAGCAACTAAAACTATAAGTAGTGCAACACCCTTTCGGCACAGCCCCTTGAATCCCGCACGTGATTCCAGTGCTCCACTTTCAGATTTCTTACTCTTTTTAAAAATTCCGGCAACTATAATCCCTGTCACATAGTCTACCGACATAAAAATTATAAGTGTAATAAGCGCATCGCTCCATCCGCCAAACATAGTTGCTATAAATCCCCCTATCACTCCAACAATTGAATATAAAACATTTGCTTTCATATGAATCCTCCTATTCTATAAGCTCATACTCATCAAATTCCGGTGCCACTGTATCATATTCTTTCTGATACTTACCTTTATTATCTACCCAGTAGTAAAGCTCCTTATCAGAATCCTTTATATATCCACTTTTCGCCATTACACCACTGCTTGTGAGATAGTAGTCAGTACCATCAACATTTATCCATTTTCCACTAAGCATGGCTCCGTCCCGTGGATTAAGATAATACCATTCATCATTTTCCTGTTTAAACCAGCCTGTGATCATATAACCAGCTTCATCTGTCACATACCATCTATCACCGGATTTTATCCATTGACCTTTTAACACCACACCGTTAAGCTCATATATCCACTTGCCGTCAAACTGCACCCATCCTGTAAAGGAATTCTTTTTATGCATCTCACAAGCCTTATAAGCACACCAGCTTGTGAATTGCTCACACCAGTATGCCGGATGGTTGCCATCACAATTTTCCTTATACCATTCTCCATACTTGGTATAGTTATTTCTACCCACATTGGTATGTTTACCGTCAAGACCTGCATTGCTTGCCTTTTCCTCATAGCCTATTTCTTCGCAAGCTACTTTTACAAGTTCTTCAGCTGTACAGGTGTTGTCCCCAAACAATGGACTACAAAAACAATTGATTCTATTAGTTCCTCCCACCTCTGCTAAAGCGAAAGAATATTTTTTTCTTGCTACACATCCACCATTTCTATCAAAACTTACGGAACTTGTATTGCCTTCCACTGTTTCAATATTGTATCTGTCTCCAATCTTTTCCACAGATACAACAATCCCTACATGTGCCACTCTGCCAAGGCTCTGACTATAAAAGTATACCTTATCCCCAATATGTGGTTCTCTACTAATTCTTCCTTGTCTACTTAGTAAAGCTTTACCTGCCAGAGTGAACTGCGAGTAATCTCCACCCATAAGCTTTTTGCCTGCTAAAAACGCATTCAACATTATTTACCTTCTTTCTGTATAAAAAAGAGAGCACATTATGGCTCTCTAAAAACTACTTAATATTCTATTCTTTTTACCCTACGGAGTTAATCCAACAGGTGGCATAAGCATAGTAGATGCTCCAACTCCATTACCTATATCCGTACTTCCGATTTGCACAGACGCAAAATCATATGTTCTAAAGCTTGCATTCTCTCCCGGTGAGAGTCTAACACATGTATGGCTGCTTCTTGCTCTAAGCTTAACATCACCTATACCTGCATCACTATACAGTGTAGCAGGTACAGCTCCATAATCTGCCTTTACACGACTTGTGTCAACGCTTCTCCAAGTTCCATCAAGCAAGTTACTTTTATAATATGCTACTTGAACATAATTTGCAGGATCAGAAAAATTGGAAGTGTTTATTGTCTCTTCTTTTTGGACGCAAAGAAAAGATTTATCATTTGTATTATTAATATGCATTGTCGCATCCACCTGTGCCAGCTGGTATGAGCCAAGTACAATAGAGTGAAATATTTTATTCAAGGAATTTCCATCTGAAGTTCCCATAAACTGCCCACCCGACACAATGTCATTTTTTAATTGCTCACTTCCAACTCTAATATTTTGTCTTCCTTTACCAAACACACTTTTTAAATCTGTAGTCTTTGCAAATAAAATAAGTAAATCGGTAATCACATTCAGTATTGCACCTTGCAAAAGTCTATAGCCACGAAGCAGCTCATCACCTTTCCATAATGATACAGCTCCAACTAAATGTTGTATTTGTGTCTTATTTCCTGCAAACACCTCAGCCCCTGCTATACTCGTTAGAAATACACTGTTAGTATCTCCTGTACCGGTTTTCGACTTAAAAATGCTCATAACACTATCAGCTAACTTCGAGCCATAAAACATTGGCAGCCAAACTCCTTCTACCTCTTCAAATTTACTGCCGTTCCACTCTCTAAATCCGATAGCCTCAAAACCTTCTCTTTTTTCAAAACTGAACCACACATATCTATCATCACCATAGACTTCCTGTCTTGTATATACTCTTGGAAGCCACGAGTATGCACCACCCGGATACCTTGCATTACTTACATCTGAAGCAGATCCATCCAGCCTCTTTGTGTAGTCATCCTCATTCAACCTGTAATCACCAATACCGGCTTCAAGTACCATCCAAGGTTTATTGCCGGCAATCACGGGAAATTTTTCCCATGAACCATAATTTACTTTGCTTTGATCCAAATCCTGTGTAATTGGAGTAAAGTCCTTGTTTGCTCCAATATACTCAATCTTTTTTGCAGGATTAGATTCCCTCATGTGTTCAACGAATCCATACACCTGGTCATCCCTGACAATGTTATAAATTTTATCCTGCGTTTCTTTGTCTGCCAAAAATACCTTTGCCATTATTCTTCCACCTCCTCATAGTAGAAAGCACCATTGCTGACTCCAAGCCTATACTTTTTACCTGTTATATCATCTGTCAGAATAACTGTATTGACCTGTAGTGGTGCATCCATCCTAATTACAACCTTATCAGCATTTGAAACTTCGATTAAGAAATTTATTGCAATTGTAGATGGTAGCAGGTCGTTATAAGCCGGTAAATAGTCCCACTGATTATCATTTGCAATAGCAATTGCATATAGAATTTCACCTTCATCCGGGTCTTTTGCATATATACCCACTTCTTTGATATAGTATCCATTTTGCAAATTTCCACTTTCCTGCTTATTTGTAATAAGGAATTTTATAAAGACATTAGTATCATTTTGTCTCTTTAATGCTACAAACTTAAATTCCTGTCTTTGTGCCTTTAGAGCAGTTCTTTGGGTTAAATCATCAGATATACTATAGCTTCCATCTCCCGATACCGCTTTAGTTAACTCTATCTTTGCTTTATTTACCTGTGCTTTGGCAAGCAGGGCAATGCCTTTTTTTGTCAGAACAGCCTCTTTAAATACTCCAGCCATATTTTCTTACCTCTCCTACCTGTTATAAATTACTATTTCCGGAAAGCTTATCGCTGTTACACCTATATAAGACCCGCCTTTGACAAGCTCATCACGACTATTATAATTATATATGTTTCTTTCCGGCTTGCTTACTATTCCTGCACCCACCTTTTCTCTCATCCCTACATTACGCAAAATTGTAATTCTTCTGATATGCGACCTTGCATTTTTAACTTTTTGAATGAGATTTGCAAAGTAGAGCATAAGCTCCTCAGTCACCCTTGCCGCTGTCTGAATCTCAAAAGTTCCCGGTGTATAAGGTGGATCCGGGAAATCAAACCATTCTACAACATCACCATCTCCAAAAACTGTGTTTATCAGTTCTTTGACGGCACTTGGAGTTCCTGCTTTCTGATACCATACCAGTGCATTTTTTACAAGCTGTCTCTTTATATTGATTGGCAAGTTCTCATCATAATATTGTGTTCTAAACTCAAGAGCCATTAAATCCAATATATCATCTTCCATGTGGTCAATATCAGCGTATAGCAATGTCTGAATAGAAAACCTTATAATTTTCTCCATTGCCATCTTGTATGCATAGCTGATAGCTACATTACTTGGCTCAGACGAAAGCACCGAAGGTAAAACGGAAATAAGTTCAGCATCTTCATACTTAATCATTTTCAAGACCTCCATAAGTTACTGTCTGTGTATCAATGCCCGCCACTGAATTTTCATCAACCACTATAAAAACAGGGGATGTTATGTCTGCTCTCTTTGCTCCTGCATCAATAATTTTTTGCTTTAAAATATCAGGATTGATATCTCTTCCAATCTCAGCTCTTTGCCATGCAATATAGTCTGTTATTGCCTGAGTAACTTTCGCCTGTATTGTATTTGCCATTGATTGATCACTTTTATTGATATAATAAGTCAGGTTAATATTATATTTTTTTCTTGTAGGTGCAAGCACTTCAACTTTATCTGTCAACGGCCTTATATTTTCTCCTGACAGATATTCCTTTAGCTTATGTATTGATTCAGCTTCAGGTATTGCACCGTCCTTTAAAAGATATCGTATCTGAACGACTCCGGGCTCAGGACTTGTAATTCTTACATTGCTGATATCCGAACTGTATTGCCTTGTAAAGTATTCATATGAGTCCACAGAACCTGCAGTTGAGTATGACGCAGGAGCAATATATATCCTTTGTCTTAGTGACTCATCAGACTCTATGTCGGCTCCGTTCTCAGGTTTAGTTATATTCTTTGCACTATCTACAAAAGCCACTATATCAACTATTGTATTAAGGTCTCCAATATCATAATTATTAGTTGCTGCTCCTGTGATCGTGCAAGTCGCTTGAACATCTACATACTTCTTACCTACTGCTATTTCTGCATACACATCTGTAGCAAAATAAATATTATCTCCGGCAGTCACCCTTGTCCCTTTAGGAATTCCTATCGCAGATACTCTTTGAGTGGTCATTGAAAATCTTATTGTAGTTGTAGCACCTGTTGCAGGCTTCCTATAGATATGCTTTAGTGCACCAAGATTTTCCAGGTAGTCACCTCTGCTGTATTTTAAAAGCCCCATCTTGCCGGCATCATCCAAATACATATATCCCTGATAGATAAAGTATGCGCCTGTAAGCAATATTATTCGCCTATCATCTGCTTTACCAAGTACAATATCTTCACCTGTGATTTCCTTATATTTTTCTTTAAACCAGGCAATCATATCATCTGCAAGCTGCTCCATTGTATAGTTCTTCATAAAAGATATTTCAGGATAGTCTTTTATACTCTTTAGGTTACTATTCTCCAATGCCATCACCCCTCTCAAGGTATACTTTTATCTTTGTTTCTCCATCATTGGTATGCTTAAAATCCACACTGCTTACAGACACCCTTGGCTCAAATATTTCAACCTTTGCAACAATATCTGTTGCAATATCATTCTCAAGATCCACAGGAATTTTAGAAACATTATCAATTGACAGTCCCAGGCTTCTAATCAGTGGCACAGTACCTTCAGACAGTCTGAAGATATTATTCAAATTTCTAAGAATATCTTTGATTTCAGATTTGTCTACCTCATCTAAAAATTCAAACTGAAATTCATTCATATAATCTCCCTATCTGTATTCCGTCATTGTAATATCAAACTGCGCACTTAAGAGCTCGCCTTTTTGAAGTACAACTCCAAAACTCTCCGACACTGCTGTAATCATAGCTTTAGAACATATATTCCGCCTTCCGATCACAAGTGGAGCTATCACTCCTGATGTCATATAGTTTATGAGTCTCTTTTCAAGCTTCTTAGGTGACATTCCCCTTGTAGCAATAACTTTTATTGTGAATGTTATTGTTTGAAGATCGCTCCCCAGTAATTCAACTAAGGGTTTGCCACCAATTATCTGATGTAATGTAGTTCTGACTCCGAAATCCCTTTTAAATCCGTTAAATGTAAGGATTCTTTTATCACTGGTTTCAAATTTAAGATAAGGCCCCCAGTTTCCAATCTTTGCCATTTGTCCTCCTACTTAGCAATAATCTCTGCTAAACTGATACTTCCCGACTTGTCTTTGAAATTTAATACTCCATTACTTACATTTATCTCTGCCTTTGGATCGTCTCCGGCGTAAAACTTCCCAAGAATTACTGCCGTTGAATTATCATTGCTCATGTGGGCAACCACTACTGCATCATCTTTTTCGAATGTCTGTTTTATCCCTGCAAAAGCCAATACCGGAAGTTCTGTGGTTGTTTTCCCGGTATCCGGATAGGTGACAGACACTCCACCACTTCCAATACTGCTTACAAATCCTATTCTTATCATTATCTGCCTCCTATAATCGTTCAAATATTTTGTAGGCACTAACCTGCATCTTATGGCCCGAACCTCCTGACAGCTCATGGCTGACCTTAGTTACATAGTACTTACCGTCAATCCTTCCCATGCCTTTTACCTCTATATTGCATGAAGCCACAATATTGGCATCTCCTAAAGCTGTAAACTCTAAAGTTACAGCCTTTTCATTTTCAGAGTTAACCTTTGCCTTTGCAATTCTCTCAGCTTCTTCCTTGCTGTCAGCCTTTTCATTAAGTATTAAAAGCCTTGTTTCATCTCCGACAGTTACAGATATAACTTTTGTTTTTTCCTTTTCATCTTTAGCATTTTTATCTACCTGTGTGTATGATATCTTTGCTCCGGTATATGTACCTACAAGAGTTGTATTCCAAGCCCACTCTTCAAAGTCGTGCTCTGAGTATGTTGCAGTTATACCTCTTCCTTCATAAATAGTCTTATCAAAGATAACCAAAGCCTTTTTATAAATCTTTATAAAGAGACCTTGGTCATTACAAAGTTTTGATATGAACTCACTGTCAGATTGCTCTTCCTGATCTATCTTTTCGATTATCGGTTCCCCTGCCCAGAAATAGAGGTCAGTCATACCATATTTACCTTTTATCTCTTCTGCAATCTGTTTCACAGTGACCTTCTCCCAAGTCTTGCTTACTTTACCTGTCTGAAAGCCCTGACTTGCCGGAAGGGAAATTCCTTTAATACTGCATTTATGTCCACTGCTTCCACCTGAATATGTAATATCATCTATTGTAAAGTTTCCACAGTGATACTTCTGATATGTATTGGTGCCTGTCATGTTGTGAAAGAATATGCTTACATCAAGGTCATGCTCTTTTTCCGGGACAAAACCTTTGCCCATTGCCCAAGCAGCATTTCTGTCAGCCAAATCTATCGTGATTTCATCTGCACTTCCTGAATCATTGTCGGTATACGATATACTTTCACATCGGCTTGACAGACCTACCTCCACTCCGTCATAAAGTATTTGATATGTAACTTTTCTAGCCTTTTGCATTAAGCATAGTCCTCCATGTTGGATAGTCACTTGGCACAGATTGTCTGATTATATTTTCTTCATCAGGTAGCATGAGCTTTACTCCTGCAGGGAATATGAAAGTATCAAGTTTATCCCTATTTAAGTCCATAATCTTGTCACACATATATTCGTTTCCATATACCTCATATGCAATCTGGTCCCATGTTTGACCTTGAATTGTTGTATATACTCTCATATACTCCTGCCTTTCTAAAAGTTAGTCCTTCTTTTTCTTTTAAGCCATTGCTCCATCTTTTTATCAAATTCAGACTGTGATTCTTTCTCTGCTTGAACAATATCATCTTTTGTTGGTGCTGCCCCTTCAAAGTGATATACAGGTGCATAGTTTATTGACACCGCTCCGTTGTCACGACCTGCATCTTCGACCTCATATCCTGAAGTAGCTATTCGATCACTCAGTGTTGATAGTGGAACCCTGTTTGTTCCCATCTGTAAGTCTTCAATGCGCTCTGCGAGAAGTTTTACAGATGCACCTATTGCACTGTCAATAAATCCACCCATTTTACTCCACAGATCTGACAACGGAAGTATTGCTTCAGCTCCTGCCTCTCCACCTACCATAGCACTATTCCCATTTATTCCAAACATTGTGGGACTGGTCATTATTCCACCATCTTTGTACCATTCTACTCCCATAGTAGGTACCTTTGGTGGTGCAAGGCTGAAATCTCCCTTTATTGAAAAATGCGGCATTTTTAGCTTGGGTAGTTCCCATTTAAAGTTAAAAAATCCTTTTATTGCATTTACTGCACCAGACACAATGTTTTTTGCCGCTTCAAGCTTTTCACTAAATGCATTCTTTATTCCATCAAGTATGCCAACCACTGTGTTCTTTGCACCCTCTAAGTGAGTAGTAAAAAATGATTTTATTTCTGACAACTTGCCATTTGTAGCCACATTTATTGCACTAAGAGCACCAACAACAACTCCTTTCACTGCATTAAGTGGTGCAAGGGCAAGAGAACTCAATGCACCAAATGCACCTGAGAAGATACCTTTCAATCCTTCAAGAGCTTGCGACCAGTTGCCTGTAAAAACTCCTTGCACAAAGTCTATGACTCCTTGAAATACCTGTTTTACTCCACCAATAACTCCATCTATTGTCGCCTTCCATCCATTAAAGACTCCTTCAATGAATGCAAAAGCAACAGGGAATTTATTCTTAAAACTTTCTATAGCATTCCCAACAGATTCTTTAATGGCATTAAACTTCTCACCAAGCCATGATCCAAGCTGTCCTGCCTTTTCCTTTACCGTATCCCAGTTCTTCCAAAGTAAAACTCCGATAGCAATAATCGCACCTATTGCCAAAATCACCAAACCTATAGGACTAGTTAAAAAAGCAAATGCCGCACCAAGTGCACTTGTCACTGTTGCACCAATGCCTGCCACAGTATTCCAAGCTGCTGTTGCAGTTATACTTGCCCACTGTGCAACAGTGTGTGCTTTTTCTGAAACAATGAGGGCATATTTCTTAGCAATTGATATTCCTGTCAGAATATGATCTTGAGCATATAATCCATTGATATATATTGTTGCTGCAATGTCCTTTGCTTTTGCAATATTTAAAATTGTCATAGCCTTTGCAGCAGAATAAATACCTGTTACAAGCTGATAAAATTTAACAGCTCCGACTGCTGCACCTATTGCAGTGATTGTAGGCAAGAATCCATCCCATTCTACAAATGCATCCACCACATTTGCGGCACCTCCTACCACTTTAAGAAGTGCGTCCGTAATATTTGGAATAGCCGTTTCGGCTATATATGTAATCGTAGGCTTGGCATTATCAAAAGCTTCGAATAACCTGTCCTTTAAATCACTTGCTAAATCTATAACACTTTGGATTGCAGGCTCGTTTTCCGAGATTTTTTCTGCTACCCCGGTGACCGCACTTTCAAGTGTCCCTATCAGAAAATCTGCCACTTCCTGACCTTTACTGATGAAATCCTGAGCCACTTCAATGGCACTTCTTACTGAATCAGGCAACTTAATTCCAAAGCTTTCCTCCATCATTGTGCTGAAAGAATTTATATCTCCTTCACCGCCTGTGACCGCCACCAAGAAATCCATGACACCTGTAGTCATATTACCTACACCTGTCATAAACTCATCTATTGGGAGTTTATTTATCATTCCGACAAAGTTTTCAGTAATCTTAGGAATAGTATTGGAAAATCCATCCATTATTTTTATCGCATGTGGTCCAAAGGCTTCAATCATTGATATTTTCAGATCACTTACAGCACTGCCCATTCTTGCCATTGCACCCTTCAAGGTGTTTGTGACCTTTTTATCCATTTCATCCAGTGCACCTTCGGAATTATTAAGGTTATCTGATAGTGCATCCCATGCTGAAGCCGTACCGTCTACACCTTCTTTTACACCATCAAGGAGATATCCAAACTTTGAGTAGTAGTTTGTTCCGGCAATGGCTGCCATATAGTTATTCTTCTCTTCCTCTGTCAGACCTGACATCGCACCATTCAAATCAATAAGGATTTGACGCATATCTCTCATTTTACCGGTATTATCATAGACAGCGACACCAAGCTCCTTAAATGCCGCCTTTGCCGCATCTTTGGTGGAAATACGCACCAACATTGAGTTCAGGGCAGTACCTGCCTCTGCACCCTTTACACCATTATTCGCAAGTATACCAAGAGCGGTTGCAGTCTCCTTGAAATCCATGCCTGATGCCCTAGCGGCACCACCACACCCAATCATTGCTTCCATCAATGCTGCAGAAGTTGTATTTGCCTTATTATTTGTCATAACTACTACATCAAGATATTCTTGAAGTTCGTCTATACCGACTCCCATTGCACTCATTGAATCAGTGACCTGATCACTTGTGGTTGCCAAGTCTGCCTGTGTAGCCTCTGCAAGCTTTAAGACAGGAGTAAGTGCTTTTGTGCTGGTCTCCACATTCCAACCCGCAAGTGCCATATATCCCAATGCATCAGCGGCTTCAGATGCAGTGAAGGTGGTGGCTTTTCCTGCTTCTCTTGCAGCTTTTGACAGTTTTTCATATTCACTTTCAGTAGCACCGGCTATACCTGCTGTATTTGCCATTGACTGTTCGAATTCAGAATACTCACTGACCGCATCTCCAATAAATTGTCCAACCTTTATTGCAGCAAATGCTCCAGTGATCATAACAGCTGCCTTTTTTGCCATTCCTGCAAGGTGACTAATCCCATCTTCAGTCATGCCAAGGCTCTGCTTCAAAGAGTTCTCTACTTTACCTGCGATTCGAATTGCCAGCTCTTGCTCGCTGCTTCCTGCCAATCTCTTCCACCTCCTCTGCTATTTCTATCAATTCAAAAACAGACAGGGATAGAAAATAATCAATCCCTGTCTGTAATGACATAGCAAGCTGTATTGCAATTTTTCTTAAATTTTTACCATCTTCAGGTCTTATCCCTCTCCGTAAAAAAAAGAGGTTACCTTATTTTTTACCTTGATAGCATCCCTTGGATGTAATCTTTGAAAAAATTCTAAAGGCATCTTTGTTGCTCTTGCTGATATGATACAAGCATATTCAAGTGACATCTCAGGTAAGAATGAGAAGCTTCCACTTTTTTCCAGTATTTTATTTGCTGCAATCATATCGGTTGCAGTCATATCCTCTAATCCACTTAAATCTACCTGTCCATATTCCTCGCCCTCATAGTTGTACTTTCTTGAAAAAGTAATCACCATAGAATTTTCAGAGTTAGGACCCTCTACAGTAATATCCTGAGCAACTGATACATTAACTACTTTATCTCTATCTGCCATATCTGTCTCCTTTAGCACTGACTTCTAATCTTCGCCAACAAATCTCTATCATTGACTTTATAAACATTATTAAGCTTATCAAGTTCAACTCTCTTTTTACCATCAAGCTCTATCATGATATATGCCACCTCAACAGTAACAGAGGCATCCATTGCTCCGCCCTGCTTAATAGTTCCCCCTGTAAGCTTCTTTTGCCTTCCCCTGACTACAACTCTCATTCCCTTAGTATCTATTCCACCGGTACTCTTTACCGTATATTGTTCACTTGCTCTAAGAGTTAAGTCAAGAGTTTCTGTTGGAGACATAAGGCTAAAAGCATCCTCATCAAGTATACGGAATGGAATTTCAAGCTCCATACTTCCGAAAGCTCCGATTACAACCTCTTCTATTTCTCCAAGTATGCCCGGTCCGCTAAGCGTCTCCGTTGTTCCTTCAAAATCAGGGAGAGTTATCTCACCTGTCAATCCCACAAGAGCAGTTCCTTTATAATAAAGATTGAAATTGTTAATCACTCCCGGTATCCCAAGAACTCCTGCCATAATTAATTACCTCCTCCACTTATTGCTGCTGCAAGCATGCTTGGATCAAACTCCAAAACATTAAGGATATCCTCTGCCGGTGTATAAGGTGCCAGATATTGACGGAATTTAATCTTACCATTCAGTATATCCGTTATTTGATTATCCTTTTCCTCAAATACAATCCTTGCGCCTGCACACTTGCTCTGTGACACATATGAATTTCCTCTGATATTCTCACTATCGACAATTGATTCAATTAAACGATAATTTGCAGGGTCATCCACTTTCTGGAAATATGTCATAATAAAGCTGTTACCCCACCATGAAAAAAACCTTCTACAGCAGAACCATCTGTCTTTAGGGTCTGTCACTCCGGGATATGCTGCTGTATTATTTCCCCATGTTCTCCAACCATTAACATTAATTGCTGTGATAACACCCTGGCTGTTAAGTAGATTTGCCTGATTCTGATCAAGTGTTACCTCTGTTCCGTCATCAAGTACCAGACCTGTGATTTTTGCCATCTTATTTGAAGGTGAAAGATTTGGAACATCATCATTAATTGCATCTGTATAAGCAGTAAGTGCTGCAAATATTGCCGAAAATGCGTACTGCTTCTTACCAACCTTTACTTGTGGCCATAGCACAACGCTATGTTTATTTGTATATCCGTTTTTATTTTTCCACTCTCCAACTGCACTGTACTTCTTTGCTCCGGTACTACTGCTGTCTAAATCAAGGACACATTCACAACTGAATACTCCATTGATTTCCGAACACTTGCTTCCCAAAACAATTCCTACTTCAGGTATTTGCGACCATCCCGGTGCAAGTAAAAGACCGGGTGTCATGTTGAACCTCGGATATACCTGTCTAATAAGCTCAAGCCCACTTTCTTTGTCTGTAGCTGCATCATATCCACCAATTACGTCCTTAGCCTTTACAGCCGAAGGATCTATACTTGTGGACTTTACTGTTAATGTACTTGCTCCTGCATGTGAACTTCCCTCAATCAGAGATACCAGTACTTTTCCATCATCAGTAAAACTTGTAATATAATCTTCATTTTTTACAAGCGTAGCAGCCCCATCTTTAACCACTAAAGTATCAATAAGAATCCCATCTTCTTCAAGCTTTGCCTGCTTTGCAACCACATTTACTGAAGCCTCTGTATTATCTTTTTTGTGCTTTTTAGGATCCAATACATTAATAAAAATAATTGGAGCCACATTAAAAATCCTGAAACTTGCATCCATACTTTGACAGAGAGTGAATTTTTTAAAATCATCACTGTATCCAAGCTGACTCGCTGCCTCTGAAAAGCTATATGCAATCAGTGGTACATTAGTAACACTATATGGGTCTTTTGCAAGATTTATCGGTGCAGTTCCAATTACAACCTGTAGTCCTGCACTTCCTGTAATTGGAGCAACAATACTTGTTGCCTGTTCCTCAATCCTTATTCCGTGATTATAAGCCATTAACTATCCTCCTGTAATTTATAATCTGCAACCTTTTCATATAATGAGAATGTTGCTCCTGACTTCGTCTCAATTTCTTTTAGTGCATCTGCAAGCCTGTTTACAGGAATAACTAATCCCTTAAATGCAGGCTCTTTATCAATTGCCGCCTTTAAATTATCCGGTAGACCATTATTGAATATAGTATTGTGACTTGCTACACCTATTATTGTAGGACCAACATAAACAAGTGTTTCCACTTCTTTGGGTTGGGATGTAGGTATAAGTGCTCTTACCTCTTCTTCCACCGGTTCTGTTATTGTTTTCTTCAGTTCACTCATGCGTATTTATCCTCCGTTCTTATAGCTGCTGTCTTAAAAGTCATGCTGATAGCTCCGAAAAAATATGGGAATGACTCCTCTTCCTGAAGAGCCCACTCAAATGGATGCTGTTCATCATTTAAAAATACAAACTGATTTGCCAAGATAGGATTTTTCAAAAATCGCTCACTAATTTTCTGAATTAATTCAAGCAATGTCTCATGGCCATCATTGTTCAAATTATCATCAAAACATCCAAGAATTAGCATTACCTGAACTTCCTGTGCTTCCACCCATCCTTTTATCTTGCCATCTAAAATCCTCACGATAATATATGGAACAGGATCCGGTGCATCCTCATCTTCTCGTATTGGAAGATTCTGTGCATATATATTTAGTGAGCCATACTTACCAAGAGAATCTTTAAATAAATCTTTCTCAAAAATACCACCGATATCTTTCATCAACTCTTTTTGAAGATTTCCTGCTGTCATTATCTACCTCTGAAAATTCTACTCGTTTCCCTATTGATATGTTTCTTCAAGCTTTCTTGTATCTTAGGCTTGACGATGCCATATACTTTTAACTCATTTCCAATCATTCTAGGGATTGATGGGCTGTAAAATTCTTTTAATTTAGTAGTATCTCCACCGGTTTCTTTTCTCTTAGATATACCATTTGTATATTTATTAGGTGGGTCTCTCCTCACTACAGCTACATGTCCTGAATGATACTTCACAACAAATGCTTTTAACTTATCGTTCAATGACAAGTCCTTTAAAGCTCCATCTTTATACAACTTACCCCTTGCACTTGCTCCACCGCTATGCCTTCTATATTTAAAATCCGATAGTGCAGTAGCCTTTCCTGTTATCTTTAAAGTCGCAACAAGATTTGAAGCGGTTGCATTTTTCTGCCTAATTGCTTTTTTAAATCTTGGAGATTTTACAGCATACGTCTCCCTCGCTTTATCTGCCAGAGCTGTCTTTGCATCTCTGGCAGTAGCGTTTAAGGCTTTTTTTATAACATTAGGCACTTGATTTTCGAACAACAAAAGTTTAGCTCTGACCCTTGAAAGGCTAACCTCATCAATACCAAACTCAATCATTTGCTCCTATTCCCTTCCAATGTTATCGTATAAATACCATACTCATCTGTAGAGTCAGTAATTAAATATCGCTTACCGTCAAGCATGATTTGCCTTCCGATTGCAGGCAATGATCCAAAGTCCTTCGCTTTCACATAAATCAACTTTTGCTTAACATATACTCCGTCCATATTAGACTTTGCCTTTTTTTCTCTCTCTATAACCTCATTATCATCTACCTGCACCGGCATATCTTTTCCATCTACATTATGGATATCTGCAAACTCCAAGGTGTTAAGGAATACATTCTCAATATCCTGATTTAAAATTTCTTTGAATGACTTCCTTTGCATCAATACCTACTTTCTGCTCCTTACAGGTGTCTTCGGTATCTTACCTACAAGATTTTCATCTGTCTCTGAACCTACTGCATCACCTGCAAGTCCTGCCTCTGCCACTACAGGAATTGCTTTAGCAGGTGGCAATTTCTCTTCTGATTTTTCATCTGTAGTACCATCCGATGCAGATTCCTCATCCTCTACCCACTCGGCAGTCCCTGCCTCAATCCATGCACTCACCATTTCAGGATTGTTTGCGACCAGTTCATCTCCAATGTCGTATTGCTTAGACAAATAAAGAATTGGATATTTAGCTATAAGTTTTCGCATATTTGCCTCCTATCCAATTTTTACCTTGATGGATGTAGCACTCGCCACTGCATCTTCAGCAGCATATCCTGCAGGTGTGTTGCTTCCTGCGGTCTCAGTTATTCCCGTGCCGTCAAAGTATACATTCGTTCCCATTTTTATTTCATTCGTTCCGGTTTTCTTAAATTCAAACACTCCTGAAACATGAATCGTTCCCGTTGCCTTTGGCAGGATGTCGTCCCCTGCTATACCAATTCTTGTTCCAATCTTTATTACAGTGCCGACAGTAATCTTATCACTGCCAGTATTTGTGTAATCGAGGGCTTCCCCTCTCTGAAAATATGTAGCACTTGCCATACTAAACCTCCTTTATTTATGCCAATGGGTCTGCAACTGTGGTACCGTTATTCTTGACTGCACCTCTCCAGTCCATAACCGCAACACCCCAGTCAAGGTATATATCCCAAACGAATCCGAGCTGCCCAGGTGTTTCCATTCTTCGTATAGTTGGAACTTCCTGTCCGTTAAGATAATCAACTTCTATAAAGTCCGTATCATCCTTATGTCCGATTAAGAACCATGGCATTGTCTTTCCATAGCCTCCACACAATACATTGATAGTTGGCTCTTCCACAATCTCAATAGAGCTTGCATATCTAAACAATGGGTTTACTGCCTGTGTATTGCCGGATGTATTAATTGTAGGGCTGTTGAATATTGTAAATATCTCAAATCCCATACCGGAAGGAACAACCAATGTAGCCGGTCTTATAATTATTGCATCTCCGAACTCATCCACCTGATTCTGAAGTGCAATAATCATTTTCTGCATAGATTCCCTTGTTATTCCTGTTCCTGTTGCAAGCAGATTTTTATGCATTGTTGAGAATAAAGCAGTGCCGTCATGTATTGCCGGATTTTTTATCAAAATATTGTATACCTGCCTATTTATTGTCTTTCTTGCACTTGCTGCATACTTTGCCGGTATTCTTGTTACAAGATCTATATCATCATTTATGAATGCCTGTCTTGTAAGTGTGAATTGCCTACCGTAAGTCTTCAATCTTCTCGTCGGACGCTTTTCATCACTGAAGGTATCATGCTTAAGCTCACCGCCCTCCGGCACTTCAAGGAACTCTCCTGCCGGACCTGCTAAATAATAGTTATCATTAGTCTTAAAATCCTTTAGGCTTCCCTTCTTAGTCCACCTGTCAAATGTCACAGATACAGTCTTATGACCTTCCACATATGCCTTATTGATAGCATTGTCTAAGATTGCCGGGAAAGAAGCAGTTGGATTATAGAACTGTCTCTGAAGCATTCCAAAAAGTTCATCAGACGATCTGCGATTTAAACTGCTATCTCCTTCACCTGCAAGACACTCAATAGCCAAGTCACGAAGCGACATTCCCATCATCTGTCTTGAACCGTCAGCAGGCTTTTCAATGCTCATTCCACTCCTAAGTAACAGGGAATCTGCTGCCGCTGCCCTGAACTTATCTTCTGCAGTAGCTGTTACATCAACTCCTCTTGCAGCAACCGGTGCACCGTTTTTTCTCACATGTTCAAGAACTGCATCTCTAACCTGATCAATAGTTGAACCGTTATCAATATATCCCTGTGCATCCATCCCAAACTCTCTGCACAAGTCATTTATCGAACTTATACGTTCCCTCTCTTCAGCAACTGCCCTTTGAAGAATATCTCCATCCCTCTCTCCTGTGGCAGGGACTGCAGGATTTTCCTCTGCTGAAATTTCTGCCGTTAACGAATCAATATCTCTTTGAAGAGCATCAAATTCCGCCTGCTCCTGAACAGTCAAATCCCTGTTTGCTTCTTTTGCAGCATTTACTATATCCTGCTGGCGTAAAAGCTTTGTCTGTCTTAATGCTTTTTTATTCATGTTTTTTTTCCTCCTTGTTTTACCCTTGTTTTATTTATTTGAAGTTGCCTGTTAAACCAATCTAAAGAGCGATTACTTGAAGTTACCTTTTCCTCTCCAAGTTCTCTGCCTACGCCTACTGTAGGATCTGCAGGTACACTCACGATTGAAATCTCATAAGGTGTCCACTTCCTTGCAATATCGCAAGGTCCCGTAAACTTTCCATCTGCCGAATGCTTCCCAGGCATTACCTCTTCCCAAGAATCTATCTGATAGCCTACCGACACCCCTTTGAGTGTTCCACTTGCTACCTTCTGATAAATAAGTTCTGAAGCTTCATCCGTATCAAACTCAATCTCTGCCATGCCACGGCCATTTTCAAGCCATGCCTTTGTGATTTTTCCTACTACCGCATCACGATTGTGATTAAAAAGCAAACATCCAATTTCCTGAATCCTTGTAAGATCTACAGCTCCCTCTGAGTGATCAAGTATTTCCGTTCCCCAGAATCTTTGATACGGTTCTTCAGATGAAAAAGAGAGGATAAACTTTCGTTCATTCCCCTCTCCATCTAAAGCTCTTATACTGTTTTTTATCAGCTCTCTGGTTGCTGTATCCTTACTCCTTTTTTGCACCGGCTTGTCCCTCTGAAGAACTCTCCTCTTCATCTTCATATAACTCCTCCTTTGTTTTATTAAAAATCACACTGCCCATATCAATGCCAAAACCTTTAGCGTACTCAAGGACTTCTGCAATTTCTTCAATCTGTTCTTTCCAATCCCTGCCCTGTTCTGCAGCAATCTGTTTAAAGGTCTTTTGACCTGTGTTCAAAGCAATACGATTTGCATTTGCTTCTTTCTGTGGATCAATCCATTTTTTAGGTGCAATAATCCATGTATGCTCCAAATATTTATCTTTATTTCCCCAGAAATCTTTTAGCGAGATATTTCCTGAAAGCCATAAGGATATAACAAATGTCTCATATATCTCATCCATTACTTCCATCAGCATCTCTTTTTCTTCCGCATAGGTCATCTCATCTTCGATAATTCCCTGTCTTGTAGAAGAATAATTACTTTCACTCATATCCCTGCTTGTTGCTTCATAACTGATGCCCTGTCCTGCACCAACAAGTCTTTGCTGAAGTTTTATATAGCTTGCTGCATCTGTAGCCTGTCCTGCAGGATTAACAACTTGTATTTCATCTCCTGCATTAAGTTCTTTGATCATTCCGGGTGTTATAGACTTTCCTCGATAATCATGGAGAGCTCCCTGCCCTACACCAATTCCTCTTCCTATGCCCGTAGTTGGTATGGTTTTCTTTATAAATACCGAAAGGCAGGCCGCTATCCTCTCTTTCACCGATACAGCTACCATAAATTCGTTTGTATCACGAATTCTTGTGATTGTAGGACTCATATCGCTAATTTCCCTAATCTGTGACGGTCTATGCTTTGTGTACAGGAATATAACATCCTTTGCCTCAATGTATACAGGTGTTGTCAGTGCTAAACTGTCAACAGGATATTGCCTAATCCAATAGCCAACCGGTTTATTGTACTCATTCATCTCAATACCGCCAACCACCTTGTTACCTTGAACCTTTGGTGTCATCTGAGAATTATCAAGTTCATCCACCTCAAATGTCTGAAGCTTAAATGGCAGGAACCCGTCACTTGTATACCTCTTTACTATCAGAATTCCTCCGTCTATTTTCTTTCGTTTCATGCACATTCGCATCATCTGAGTAAATGATTGAGTTCCGGTAACATCACAGTTTTGCTTTTTACACCACTTTTTCCATGCCGCCTCTATGGTATCATTTAATTCATCATCACCTGTCTTTACCTGCAAGGTGTATCCGCCACCTATTACATTTCTCTTATAGGCACCTATAACGGAGTTCATCATATCCGAATTCCTCTCTAAGTCCCTGGCTCTGGCTCTGACATTATCACGACTGTATTTATCGGTATACTCCGCTGACTGATTTATCACTCTCCAATTTGCATTCCCTCTTGAGTAATCACCCGCATCATAGCTCCTCATTTCCTCAAGATTTTGTCGCCATGCTTCTCTCTTTGCACCCCATTCAGGTGATATAAAAGAGATTAAATTATCTAACCAACTCATATTACCTACCTTCCGCTAAATATAGCAACATAGGTATCATCTAAAAGGTGATTACCGTTCTCTGACTGTATTTGTGCGGTCAGATCATTTTTCATCTTGTAGAGTAGATTCAAATCTGCACGTGTCATCTGCCTTGTACCAAGCTTATATGACTGTCCTCCTACAAGAACTGTATATATTGCATTATTAACTTCTTCAAGCATTTCTCTTGCTGTATAATTGTTATTCATTGCAAATCTCCTTAGCCTTAAATATTCCAGTTCTCACTAGTTTTAATCCACTGTTCTTCAGGAAAGTGCTTCGTATTATCTTGCTTTGCGCTCTTCCCTACATTCTCAACAACATTATCAAGATGCATTGTTCTCACTCCAAGAATATCCGCTGCACATAGTGCATAAACCTCACAGTCAAGATAGTGGTTATCAGCATGTGCTGTTTTTGGTCTCCACTCTTGCTTAACAACACCTTTTCCGTTTTTAACATTAACTTTATGCTCTGCAGTTACTTGTGTCGCATACTCCATATCACAATTTTTATACACCATCCATGAACCGGTTCCATTATCTTTCCTCATACGTCCTGCAATCATATCCTTATACTTACCGGTATCAACGAGTACAAGATTCATCCCATATGCTTTACTGTCAGCCTTATTTACTTTAGACAATTTATAATGAGTAAGCATATTATTTGAAGCACCCTTACTTGGTAATGCCCACTCAGAGTTGTTTGCACAGAAATCATATACTCTGTCGGTATCGTTTCCTGAATCTATCAATGCGAGTGAAACTACAAGAGGAGTACTGTCAGGCATCTGGTACGACAAATTCATTATTCTTTCCACCTCCTGGAATGAATATGCTTGGCCATGTGCTATATTTTGACTTGTGAAATAATCTCCCCATGCTCTTATGCTCCAATAAAAGCAGTTTTCCTGAACATCAACTCCTCCTGTCAGAACCTTCGTCCACTCAGGAACAATAAACTCTTCATACTCTGTCTGCCTTTCCATAACGAGGTCTGCATTGGTCTTAAGCTTTGTATCCTCCCAAGGCTCTGCCAGCCAGCTGTTTACAAAGTTTTGCAGTTTCTCGGGGTCATCATGACTTTCAAGAAATTCTTTTGCAACCTCAGAAAACCTCACAAAAGGCGAATACAACGTATTCATCCAGAATGCAACTTTTCTTGCGAACTTAGTGTTTTCCTTGACAACTCTCCATTCTCCAAGCCTAAGCATATCCGGTTTATCTCTATCTGTTATTATGCATCCACATTCTTGGCACACATACGTTGCGAACTCTGCACGGTCTGCATAGCTCATATCCTCACCCTTGGGGAATTGGATTTGTTTCATCTTTAATTCAATATACTCTCCACAATGTGGACATGGCACAAAGTAATGCTTTTCAATATCAGCATCTTCCATAGCTTTCCATATATGCCCCTCTCTTAAGGTAGGCGTACTCGTCAGGAATATTTTTTTATTATGGAATGTTTTCGTTCTCTCCCTTGCAAGAGAAATTGGGTCAGCCTCCTTCTTGCTTGCACCTGGATATTTATCTACCTCATCAAGGAAAAGAAATCGGATTGCCTTACTTGCAAGACTTGATGGAGAATTTGAACCTGCAAGAGTTAAATACATTCCATCAAACTGTAACTCCAACCTTGTTGACTCGTTTTCTAAAAATCTGTTTCTAAGCCCCGTAGAAGCCTTTATCATAGGTTGAAGCCTGTTTTGAGATACTGATTCAGCAAGTTTATCAGTAGGATACACTATCATAGTTGGAGACGGGTCCTGCTGAATAATATATCCAACCATATTTTGTAGGCATTCCGTGCCACCTACTTGAGTAGGTTTAACATATATAATTTCCTCTGTTTCATAATTATTAAATTCATCCATTATTCCTTTCAAATATGGTGTGTGTTCTGTTCGCCACGGCCCAGGTATAGCAGAAGACCTTAAGTCTAAAACTCTATATTTATCTGCCCACTGTGTGACTGTAATATCTTCTGGTGGCTTTAAGAATTTAAGTACTTCTTTCTGATAATTTGTTACTTCAAATTTACGGAACGGATTTCTTGCCACGCTTTTTCTTTTCCAATTCTTCATGTGTGCAGCCTGCCACCACAAAGCTGTCCATCAATCTTATAACTTCTGAACTCAAATCCTTCTCCACTGCTCTAAGTTCAACAGGATCACAGTGTCCTATAATTCTGCCTACAAGTCTACTTGGCAAAGATAATGCAAATTTTTTGAATGAAACAAAAAATCGGCTATAGTCCATCTTCACCTCTTCGATATCAATGTACTTACCCGATGCTATCTCTGTCTTTAACCTATGCATTTCTCCTTGCGATTCTTTTAAAGCAATTTCAGCTTGAAGCTTTTGTTCCCTAAGTTCCATTTCTCTTTCAGATTTACTTTTACCATATGCTCTATCCGAAAGATATTTTATATATTTTTGTGTCGTTGGAACTAATTCATACCTATTCCCCTCTAATGTTTTTGTAGTAGATATTATTCCTTCTTGTGTAAGTTGTTGAACCCTTCTCACAGTCACACCAAAAAGCGAGGAGATAACTTCTACACGACAATAAGTATTTTGCTCTTCAAGCATCAACCATCACCTCCTATAGATTACTTTCCCTGCCAGTCGTAACGAAATCAAACATGTGTTTCTATTTTTAGGGAGACAAGGACAGGGCTGTTTTCCGCCCCGCATATGGCCTCCCCCTCTGGTAGTACCTATTATTTTTTTGATGCTATAAATTATTTCACACAAAAAAGGACATTGTACTGGTCACTATCAGCCTGTACCTTGTCCTCTTCCATCATACTCCATGTTACCATAATAACACATATAAAAGTCTATTTATGTCTACTCTTTAATCATTCAATCTTCTCTACTGTTCCTGTCTCTTTGTCTATGTTGTACTCTGCATACTTCTCTCCAGTAAACAATTCTTTTGCATCACTCTCTTCACCATCCCTATGTTCATAAATTCTCACATTGATTTTATTACCTACACTCGTTATGCATGCTGTAGTATTGAGAGTGTAATTTACTATCGCATGTACTTCCTTGTCATCTTTAAAATAAATATTATAATAGTCAAGTGCATATCCCTCTGCAGACTTCTTACCTGTGACCTTTGCCAACCTCATATTTCCTGTTGAATCTTTTGGCACTTTTTCAAAAAAGATAATATCAACATTATCAATTGTTTTAGATAGCTCTGATGTTTCAGTTTCTTTTTCCTGTTCTACATTTGAGATGTCTAATGGTTGCATTGTCTCTTTCTTCTCATCCACAACTTTTTTACCTGCAGGTTTCGTCATGATTATACCAATGACACACACAATAATAATAGCGATTAAAATTATAGCCACTATACCTCTTCTTTTTTGATTCATACATACCCTCCATATATTGTATTTGTAACTTCAACAATACCATCCTGTGTTCTCTAAAGTCAATATACTTTATTTAACCAATCCAATATATTTTTGAAGTGTTTCCTGTACATCACTACAACTAAGTAACATATCAATTCCTGCATTATAATACTTATGGCATGAAGCTTTTGAATAACTTATTCTTGCTGGGATTTGCTCCCAATGTAAGCAGTCTATGTGTCTGTATTCAAGTATACTTCTCTCCACAGAATCAATTGGTAAGAAATCCATAAACTCCATAACAGCAAGCATTGCTTTTTGAACCTGTGCTTGCTGTTTAACGATTCTCTCCTCAATCTCCATTGCTCTCATAACAGCATTTTCGGTTGAGGATATTTGACTTCCACTCTGTCCTCCCGGCACAGGAGAATATTTTACTCCTTGCGTGCCAGCCATTTCTTCTCTAAAGTTTTTAAGTCTAATTTCCAATTGCTTTCGCTTTATCTTCGCTCTGTAGTATTGACCAAGGTACTTTTTTAAAGTCACTTTCAACTCTTTATTATCAGTTTGCATTATCCTCTCCCTTTGCACCAAATTGATGCTTAAGCATACATTCTGTACACATACCTGTGTATCCTAAACTCTTTAGTACCCTTGCCTGTGGCATTTCAAAACACTTGCAATTGCACACCGGACATTGAAGCAAATTCCACTCTTTTCTGTCCATTGCCTGTAATCCGATGTTCTTAAGCAATGGCATTGCATATATTTTATTCTTGCTTTCTGAGGCTTTATTCATCATCACACTCTCTTTCTAAGTTCATCTTTTAGAATTTCTGCAACTTCCTTTACCGAAGTCACAACATATGCCCTGCCGCCGGATTCATTTATCCGGTCAATTGTTTCTTTCTGAATCTTACTAAGCCTCCCAATAAATGGGCGCTTAATCTCAAATCCATAATACAGTCCCCTTATTATACAAGTTATATCAGGAATCCCACTTACTGAATACGGACCGGCTGCTTCTTTCCACACAGCAGCCCCAGGAATGTTTTTATTAATCCAGTCCATTATCTGCTTTTGGAAATACGATTCTTTTGGCATATGCTCTCTAATATAGACTTCAGCTTCATACCTTGTCTTTATTTTGTACCTTTGCATTATGTAATCCTTAAGCTCATCATAAGAGTTGAACTTCGTATAATCTAATTTGCCACGAGCATGATATGCTCTGTGTATTGCAATATCGGCGGTCGGATCCTTATATCCTTCTCTATTTCCCATGTTCTCTCCTCTTTTTTTGTCTCATATTCTTGGCATATTCTATTACAATAACCGTTCTTAACTTTTTTAGTAAATCTTTTTCTAATACCATACGTGTCCAAGGCGAATGCTTATTATCATCTTCCTTGACTTTTTCGTTAAGCATTCCTAATATTTCCGCCATACTCATTGCTCTACCTCCTCTAAATATTTACTGTAAATTTTATCAATTCCTGTTTTAACATCTTTAGCCAGTTCAACCACTTTATCTACATCATATTTCTTAAAGATTAAATCACTGCACTGCCTAATAATCCCTTCATCCTTTTTCTTTTCGACAAATTGACTTATATCTTCAAGACATTTATATCCCCTTTCATCTTTAACAATCAGTAAGCCTTCTATAAGTATCTCATCTGTAAGCTCATCTACTTTTTTCTTTATTTCATTTTTCAACTCCATATAAGGCTTTTTATACTTCGTCATTAGATCCTCTTTAGAGACATTTGAATCATTCCTCTTAAGTTTCTCTACAAGCCTTTTAAGTTCATCAACCTGATTTTTTAAATCCATTTTTACTACTCACCTATTTCCTACTACACACCTGCGAAAAACCTTAGGTGTGTAGTAAAAATGGCTCAACTACGCTGTTTGTGGGCTTACTACACACCTACACACCTAATTTTTGACATACACCTTGTTTTTTTTTGCAAATTTGGTGACTAGGTATCACCACTTTCCACTGAAAAATATATTGGTATATAAATGTGTGTATAGGTGTTATAGGTGTGTATAAGTGTTATAAAGCCTTATTTTAAGCCATTCTTACTACACACCTGACTACACACCTAATTTAATTTTAAAATAGGTGTGTAGTAACTTTCGTTATATTCAATATATTTTAATGCTGATATTTTAATATTTTTATGCACTCATACAGTCACCAAATTTGCTCCAATTTCTTAATTTGGTGGCCTTTTTTGAAATTTGGTGACTTCTTGATTTTGCACAATCTAATCGAATGGCAGCTCCATTTGCTCATTTTCAGGAACTTTATTCCATCCGTTTCCCATTGGATTTCCATTCTCATCTACTGCCGGCTCACTTTCCTTTACCAGTTTTCCAAGATGAAATTCTACAAACCGACACTGCCTGTTATTGAACCACTTAAATACTGAATTTTTAGTTCCTCCGCTTTTACTGGTCGTTGTTCCGATCAGGTTTTTATCTGCAAGATATTTCATAGTCTTTCTGGATGAGTATCCTGCCTTTGTAAGTGCTTGAGTGAGCATTGATGGAAATA
The DNA here is from genome assembly GCF_000185385.1 of Lachnoanaerobaculum saburreum DSM 3986. Classification (GTDB taxonomy): domain Bacteria; phylum Bacillota; class Clostridia; order Lachnospirales; family Lachnospiraceae; genus Lachnoanaerobaculum; species Lachnoanaerobaculum saburreum. The sequence continues at coordinate 361,009 of NZ_GL622296.1, read as the reverse complement.
TATACACTTCCGGTCCTTGTATAAGCCCCAAACATGTTCCGTATACCCTTTCTCCGAAACTGTCTTTATTTGAGAGAATCCAGTCAATAATGTATTGTGTTGCATTTTCATTTACATCACCAACATCCGCATCCATTTGCTCTTTTAGGATGTTTCTTGCCATCTCCTTGGCTCTTTCCCATGACTCAGGAGCTATCTGTAATGCTTCAGGATTGTCCTTAGACTCTTTAGTGTCAAATTCTCCGACTTCATATCTATGAAGCCATTCTGAGCCCTCAAACAGCCATGTATCTATAATTGCATCAGTTAGTGCTACTGCAGCTATACCTGCTATATGCGAACCGCTCTTGCCTTTGCTTAGCTGATATACGAATTGCATCATCTCATCATATTTTAAAGTTATGCTTCGCTCATCCGTATGCATTAACATCCCTATAAATGCCGGACCTGCCCAGCCACAATTTATAGCTGATTGCTGGTGCATCATAGATGCTTCTCTTTCATCATCAAAGGGGCCGCCGTAAATCTCAAGCACACGGGTGCTGACACCGGTCTGGCTCGTTTCTGTTGACAGTGGCTCCTCACCTGTAGCAAGAGCAACAGTTCTCCATGTATGCATTGCCTGAATTCCACCCGACTTTGCTCCTCGTATCTTTCCAGTACCGCTTGCTATCATATAGACAATCTTTTCAAGGCTGTTTTGATTGTTTCCTGCAAGCTGCCTCTCATCAATCCCAAGTGGCAAGTCACAATAAAAACTTGCTGTTCTCTCAAGTCCCACCTGTGTGGCATTAAAGTTTACCATCAGTCTTTCAGGGTCTCCCCATGCGGACAGTGCCGCCTTTAGTCCTGCAGTTTTTCCACCTTTAGAGCCTCCCCAGTTATATACAAAGAATATTCTCTGTTTAATTATTCTAAGAAGCGGAGCAGTAAAGCCTGCAGCTAAAATAAATCTGAACTTATCTCTCTTCCTGTGTGGTCTCATCATCTCAAGCCAGTCTTTGAATGTACCGTTTTGACAGTAGGCAGCAGCAAGTGCCCTTTGTGACGGATCTATATCAAGCACTATATCTTTATCATGTCCCGGTATAAATCTCTTCCCTTCCTGCCATCCGAATGTAGATGTAGAGTCAGCCTTTCTTATGATGTCTATGTTCTCTGCCTCAAGTGCGGCCAAAAACTTAACCACCTGCTTTGCATTCTCCGAAGTGACCGTACATCCAAGGTCTGCCAGTGCTGTAATGCCTCTTGCCGTGAAGATAGTACTTCTTGGATATATTGCTTTGTGCCAAGTTCCATCCCTCTTAAATGCTACCTCCATTTTTTCTTCTCCGGTCTCCATACTTCTAAGTCTCTTGGTTAAAATAATCGGTGTTCTGCAAACTGTTACAGGTGTAAATTTCTTCTCATCAATCTTACTTATACCCTTATCTGAATAAATCCACCCTTCAGGCTGCCTTAAATTAACGGGTGCTCCCGGTAAAGCTTCAGGGATTGATTCTTCATCTATATCTATAATTTTGGCATTACTTATGGCTGATTTTATCTTCTTTGCAGCTTCTTCCTTGCCATACTTGATATACACATCTGAAGGATCCTTGCACCCTAAGTTCTTGCAACTCCACTTGTATACCTGTCCGATAAACTTGCCGTCTCTTAGTGCGGTAGTAACTTTATGAAGGAATGTTTCACCACCTTTGTCAGGCTCAACATGGATATATACTTTTAAATCCTGCAGAGTGGTTGCCCACTCTTTTCTCATCATAGAGGCTCCGGGGATTCCAAGTGTACTTATGCCCATATACCACATACTCTGACTGTCTGATTCGCCTTCAACTAAGACTACATATCCTGCAGTCCGTATCTGTTCCAGCTTCCACTCTCCATACATGCAGATGTCTTTGCCGGCTCCATACTTCCATCTGAATTGTTTGTTTCCGTACCTCTTTCTGTAGGTCACTTCATCAGAATTTTCATTGAAGTATGGAATATATAAATATTGAATTCCCTGTTTGTCCTTTTTTGTCTGTAGACAGCATTGCTCTTTTAGGAACTCCTCCGGGAGCCTCTTTTCAAGCACATACTGTGCTACGCTGTACGATAACAGGCTCCCTTCAGGCTTCTTATCTTCTTCCGCCTTATAAGCTCCATATTTCTTTAATATGGCTTTATAGGCTTCTTTAGTATCGATACCGTTCAGTTCTGCATAAAATGATGTAAAATTTCCGCCTCTGTCCTCAGCATGACATTTCCAACAGCCTGTTTTTAGATCTACTGAAAAAGAATTGTTTTTATCATCATGAAATGGACACAGACCTGTCAGATTATCTCCGGAGATTTTGTATTTTGGGATAATGCGAGAATATTCAGTTTTATAATCGACCAAGTGATCAATGTCCACTTCATCTACACGCATATCAAATCTCCAATCTTTGCTCTACAATCCTTTTTGCCTCTTCTTTTGTATAGTTCTTGTTACTACCCTCAAGTCCAAGTATCCCTGTCATATATTTAATTTCTTCATCCATGCCTTCACTGATTTCTTCATCTACTGTAAGCACAAAGAAAGAGCTACACATCTCCATCATCTTTTTGCCAGCTTCCATACCAAAGCTTCTCTCAAACTCGACATTGTCATCTAAAAATCTCGTAAAGTATAAATGCGGTGCTATCGGTATTGCCCCCGTCTGTATAACTCTCTCACAAGCATATTTAGCAAGTTCAATATTTTGTAGCCTTTCATCTGATGTCTTTGCTCTGTACCTTGAACAAACATATACAAACGGCATCAGTGCAGGATTCTTATTTTCTATATGCCCTTTTTCACACTGACCTACATATCTCCAAGGTGCATATTTATTCATTTTTGCTATGGTATCATAAAGTTTAACATCTCCGATTATTGCCGCTACATAATCTATTTGAAATATATCATCTCTTTGAAAAGTTGAATTTTCTGAAAAATGGCAGAATGTTTCAGGATCTACTATTTCTCCTACTTGAATACATTCTCTTTGTTGTAAGTAATCAAAACTTCCATGTAATGGCTTCATAGTTCCTCCTTTTAATTAAATGGCAGTCCCTCATCATTCACATCATCAGGTATGCTCATCCATCCATCTTCATCCATGCCTTGATAGTTGTCGCTTTTTGCAGGTTTCGACTTGTTATTATTGCCTGATGTGGCAGATTTACTTTCGGCAAATTCAACAGACTCTGCGACCACATCAGTTGTATAAACTGTTTGACCTTCTTTATTTGTATATTTGCCTGTCTGGATTCGTCCTTCAATTACTATCTTCATTCCCCGCCTGAAATATTTTTCAATGAATTCTGCAGTTTTTCCCCAAGCGATTACTCGGGGAAAGTCTGCATCTTGCTGTCCTTCCTGCTTATACTTTCTATCTACCGCTATACTAAAATTCGCACAGCATTTATCATTTGATGAGTACCTTATTTCAGGATCACGTACAAATCTTCCGATAAGTATTACTTTATTCACTCTTGTCCTCCTTTTGTTCCTCTGCTACTGCTTTGAATTGATCCATCTCACTTAAAGCCTGTTTTAAGAACTCAAGGTCTTTATTGTTCTTATGGTTTCCACCAAATTTATCCTTATACCACTTCATCATCTCTTTATTCTTTGAACCGCCAAGCTCTGTTGCCTTTTCTGTAATCTCATCATGTATCTTCTTTACTTCTTCTGCCCTCTGTGCCGGAGACTTGACCGGATCGCCGTCATTTGCCCAATCATAGAGTGCCTCTCCGGATTTCTCATCAAGCACTTGAATCTTACCTTCAAAGATATGAGTGTTGTCTTTTACCGCCTCTGCAAGGTGAGTATCCTGATCAATCATCCAAGTAACCATATATTCGTATTCAATGTCTTTATCCTGTTGAGCTCCCACGCCGACCTTTCTTGGTGCCATCTTGCCACGGCTGTTGGCTTCAAGGACATACTCATCCTTACCTCTCGCTGTCACTATGATGTGTGCCGGTGCAAGTAGGATTTTCTCGATAATCTTCTTATTTTCTTTTTTATACTTTCCCCACGCCTGGAATGTATTATCACCCTTGGTGGTAACCTGTACCTGATCCTGCACCCAATTCCACAGATGTGTCATAGAATCTATAATAATGACCTTGTATTCTGCATCTAAGAATGCATCTATAGCAGCAATGTAATAATCAGGACTGTACTCTTCAAGACTTATCAGGTCATAGTCGAACTCATGTGCATAGAGCTTGTCTCTCATGCCCTCTGTACCTATGTATCCTATCTTTGTTCCTTCACCTACCTTGCCTGCAATTCCTGTTGCCAGCCTAAGTGCTGAATAAGACTTTCCACTTCCTGAAGGTCCACTGACTAATACCTTGACACAAATCTGTTCTTTTTTTGCTTTTGTAATTGTAAAATTAATTTTTGCCATTTTATTTCTCCTCTACATCTTCAAAATCTTCTTTGTCCGACTCCATTTCATCTATGTACTGTTCCAATGGAGACTTTTCTTTGTCATAAAGGTCGGCAAGAATTCTCTTACACTGTGCAGCAAACTCCATTGCAACCACTCCCATGTCAATGGCTGAATTATATAGCGAACTAACCGTATTTAAAGCATTTTTATCTTCTACCGGCAAAAGTTTAAGGAAGTCATCCATATCCGTTTTTACGCTTTTAAAAGCTTTCTGCATTATGATATAGTGTTCTGCAGATATACCGTATCCCTCATGCCTGTTTTTAACCTCTGAAAGAACTATATTTTCCTGTATTTGCTCAAGAGTTCTATTGGCCACTTCCTGCATATTCTCTTTCAGATTATCTTTCCACTCAAAGTAGTTATCCATTAGTTGCTCCCTCCTGACCTGTAATCTTTTCTAAAACCTTTGGGAAAAGGTTTGCATACTCTGTAGTAGAAAAGAAACTTTGTGCTATTGTTTCATTCCCCTCACTGAGTTCTAAATATTTCTTATACATTCGCACAGCATTCTCTAACTTTATAGATTCATCTCGAGCTTTGTCTATAGCTTCATCAACATCACAAATAATTACATTCCTTTGAGCCCATCTCGATTCATATTCAGCCTTTACATCTCTATTGTATTTTTCCAAATCTTCAATACTTTTTAGAGTTGCCCTAACACTGCAGTATGTTTCCTCTGTGTATACCTTTTTTTCTGTAATACCATTATTCTGTCGTACATTTCTTTTCTTCACATATTTGTAATCTGAATTTCCGGAGTAGTAATCATAATCTGTTTCAACGCAAGATTTTAGATTATTTACAACCTTTAAAAATTCTTTTGCTTCAGATTCGTCTTCAAATAAAAATCCGGCTACCTGGTACAGAACCACTTCAGGTTCAGGAATAGATGGAAGCTCCTTGTATGTCGGTGTTTCAATTGATAATGGTGCACCTTGATACATACACTCAAAATCAATCAATTCGTCATATTCTTCCTTTGTAAGGTTTATAAGCTCCCCATTTGTATATTCACTAAGTCTTTTCATCAGATTTCCTCCTGTGCTTTCTTTGCTCTGCTAAGAGCCTTCGTATTTGCCTTACGCTTTGAAACTTTTAATTGAGAGTAAATACTTAAGCACTCCGCAAGCCCTTCCGGAAGCTCTCCTGTTTCCTCTACAAGATTATTCATCGCTGAATTAAGTGTCCTTGAATCCACTCTTTCAACAATCAAATCTCCGAATCCCTCCTCACGAAGTACCTCGAAGAAGTCCAGTCCTTTCTCCATCAGTTTGTCTTCACCGATTTTTGAATAGATGGTCTTCTCCTGCAAACTGTATTTGAAACCGTCTACTGTAGTATCAGGCTTTTCTTCATCTACCATCTGCTGTGCAATTTCCTGCTCAAGTTCATCAAGCTTCTTATTATTTTCCTTTGTCTGCTCTGTCAGCTCATCCTTTTTATCTAAGAGATCCTTATAAGCTCTTACCTTATCGTCAAGCGTTATAATCGTTTCCATTATTTACTCCTTCTTTGATTTATAATTCATTTCCCCATGCATCCCATCCGTCACGCTCTATCCTTGCGAAAAGCTCCAGCTTCTTTGCTTGTGGGAAGAATGTTTCTAACATCTGATAGGCACACTCCGGCTTTTGGCTGTGATGCCGCTTGCTATTCTCTCTGAGTACTGTTGAAAAAGTTCCACGCTTGTCCTTATTTGGAAGTATAATATTCCCATTCTTATAGAACCAGAGCAGATACTCATGTGCGAAGCGTACTGTGTAGGCGGGTGCTGGTCCATTACCCTTATCCCATACAAGTCTTGCATGAATTTTATATCCAAGCAGATCCATGATTTCCTCTGTCTGTGGAAGGTATTTGTCTATCGTCCACATGAATACATTGTGCTTTTCATTCATCAGTTTATTTGTGACATAGTTATGAAGCTCCATAATACCCGGGATGTCCATTGTTTCATATGGAACTGTCATTCCAGTACTGTTTGGTCTTGCCGTCTTCTTTCCACCCCTACCTTGTTGCCATGGTGGATCTGTGTATAGGATATCGTATTTATTTCCCGAATTAAAAATATCAATCTTTGCCATTAAAAGTAATTCCTCCACTCATCTACTATCGTCTTTGCCAAGTCCTCTTTCCTTGCCAGTGCTTTCAATATCGTTTCATCCACAGTTCCCTCTGTAATCAAATGAATATATGTACAGATATTCTTCTGCCCAATACGGTGGATTCTTGCAAGACTCTGTGTGTACGCTGCATAATTAAAATTGACAGAATAATATACACATGTATCTGCAGCAGTTAGCGTGATACCAAGTCCTGCAGTATCAATCTGTGCAAGGAATACCTTTGTGTTCTCATTTGTCTGAAAATCTTTGACTATGCCACCTCTATCTTCCAGTTTTACATCTCCATATATGGCTCCATACTTGATTTTTTTCTTTGTAAGCATTTGACCGATTAAATCAATCTCCGGTCTAAACCTTGCAAAGATTACAAGCTTTTTGTCTGCATCCACTACATAATCATCAATGATTTCTTCTAAAGCATTGAGCTTCCCTTTGCTCACAAGCTCAGCCTTTTCGGATCCATCAGCCACCAAAAAACCACCTGTGAACTGCTGTAATCTTAGGAGCTTAGTGAGTACAGTTGTGACTGTAACCTTCCCACCGCCATCAAGTTCTGCAAAGCTTTCTCTTTTAATCTTGCTATATATATTCTTTTCCTTTGCAGATAGAGTTATTCTTCTTTCAAGGAATGTCTGCTCCGGCAAATCCAAAGCCTCTTCCTTTGTAACTCTATAAGCGATTGAATGCTCTTTCTGAATTAACTGGTCAAGGTCTCTGTAACCTACAATCTGATGCCTGTTAAAGCCTCCCATAATTGCATACCTATTTCGGAATTGATAGAAATTTGTTCCGAATATTGTTGGATCTAGGAACCTGTACTGGCTGTACAAATCTATAGCATTGTTCTGCACTGGTGTTCCTGACAGTATCAGTTTGTATCGTGCCTGGTCTCCCAATTTATGGATTGCTTTTGACTGCTCCGCATCATGAGTCTTTATTCTTTGACTCTCGTCACATATAATCATGTCTGAATCCCATTCATATAGTGCCTCAAATATATCTTCTCTCCATGTACTTTCATAATTAATCACGGCCACCTTTAATGCTTTAAAAGGAAAGCTATTTAAGTCAGAGAGTGCCTTAATTCTTTTATCCTTATCTCCTAAAAGAACTTTTACTATTGTCTTAAAGTCTGCGTAATCGTCAAACTCTTTAGGCCACACACTGCAGACTGATGTGGGTGCTATAATAAGAACTTTTTCTATTTTTTCAAGCTTATAAGCTGTACCCAGTGTGGCTATGGCTGTGAGTGTTTTTCCACATCCCATTTCGAATAGAAATCCGAAACCCTTATTTTGTATGCCCATCTATACTCCCTTTTTTATAGTTTCATATAATGGTCTGCCCAAGTAAGCATCCATACTCTGACTTACATATGTGACTTTTTTAAGCTTTTTTTCATCAGGACCATATCTTGGATTAAATCCGAATAGATTTACATATCTATCCAAGTCTTCTCTCTCTTCATACATACACCTTGTCACTTCAATAAGCGCTCTGCAATCATCTATCGCTCTATGGCTATTTTTTACTTTATTAATCAAGTGATACTGAACTATTGCTGATTCTAATCTGTGCGGATACTGCCTGCGATCTTTGTATACTGTTAAGGTATCAAGATAGTCGCAATCATTAAACACCTGCATCCACTCTTTATTCTTGTTTCTATGAATTGCATATGCCATAAATTTAAGGTCGAACTGGGCATTGTGTGCTATTAAAAGTGTTTTGCCATTACCCTGTATCATGTCTATAAATTTATTTAATACTGCGAACTCATCTTTTCCTTGAGCTGAAAGTGTATCACTTGAAATTCCTGTTAATTCTGTGATTTGTTGTGGTAGTTCTTGTACTCTGAAAAGCTTTATAAATTCATCCATCTCCTGCTGTCTACCGGTTTTATCAATACTTATAGCTGCCAGCTCTATTATTTGATCCAGTCTTTCAGGGTGAAACCCTGTTGTTTCTGTATCAAAAAATATAATTTGATTGTATTTTTCAAATATTTTCTCAAACATTTCCTTTTGATTCTCCTATATTTTTTTCATCATTGGAGTTAATAGAGTACTCTGTATTACCATCTCTTAAATCACAGAACTTTGCCTCATAGTGAATTTCTCTGCCATTATCTATCACCGCCAATACATGCAGCAATTGCGTCCCATCCGGAACATTTATTTTTATTTCCTTCATACTTCTCCTTTGTAATTTCTGTGCGATTCCTTTCATTACAAATGTGGCACACGGCAAAGCTATTCCATTTCCCCACATCTTATATTTTGCTGAATCACTTTCAGGATTTTGCAGCCACTTTCTAATTTGATTGTCAGTCTTTTCCTTTTTCTTTTCTCCAAATGCTTCTGCATGTTCCTTGAATATCATTCTCCAGTACAGGATATCGTCCTCCGTAGGCTCTGCTATGGCAAGATTGTCAGTCCAACCATCCGGAAATCCTTGAAGTCTTCCGCACTCTTTCGGTGTCAGCCTGCGTACTATGTAATCATTTATAATCGTCTGCTGGTTGTCTCCCGGCTTTGCTCTGATCGTACCTGCCTTCCCATCTTCATAATAATGTCCACCCACTCTGGAAACTGTTCCAGGTTCAAATGCCACAACTAAATCTGTAGCATCCTTAAAGTCCCTATGCTTAATTGAAGAGGCCTTACCCGAAGGCTTGTATTCTCCAAAGCCCTGTATAGCATATGTCTCATGTGCGACTGCACTGGGTCCTCTGGCAACTATTGTTTGTGCAATATCTTCTGCAATGCCTATGTCGTACTTCGCATTTACATCCTGATTAAATGCTGCTCTGTCGATTGAATAAGCAATTGAATGCCTATCAGCTGTAGTTAAGGTATAAGCAGGATTATCTTCATCTCCTACTCCAAAGCTGTTTGCTGTCTTTTGGCTCTTGTATCTTGAAGCTTTATCCATTACTGGGATTACAACTCCTATCGTTGCTTGCCCTGTATTTGAATTTCCTTGTGTCAAACAAGGCGAAATCTTCATACTTATTGGATCTTGTGTGATATGGAATGCTTTTATTTCTTCAAGAAGAATAGGAACATTTCCTCCTCCAGTACCCATCCTGCCGGTAAGAGTTTGAACTTTGCCATCTTTGCATATATCTACTCTGCTGTCCGCTGGATGATTTTCTATCACTACAAATCGGTATTTATCTGATTTCTCAAAGCTTTCTCTAAAATTTCCGGAAGCTTCTTCTTTTTCCTCTCTGCTCTTACAAGAATCCCTTCGCAAGCTGTCTTGCTCAAATAGTATTTCGGGTGCGGATTCACCTCCAAAATCTGCAACAAGGTAGATTCTTTTTCTTCGCTGGGGAACTCCCCAGTATTGTGCATCAAGTGTTCTCCATGCCACGGAGTAGCCATCTGCCATGATTGTTCCACTCTTTTCCCATTTACTTTTCGGAGGTCTAGGAATAGAAACTTCAGCATCTGCGACTCTGCAGATTTCTTCAAGGACGCACCTGAAGTCTTCTCCCTTGTTACTTGAGAATGCTCCGGGGACATTTTCCCAGACCATGAATCGTGGTCTGATTTCTTTTCCTGTTCTTCCATCTGCCTTATCACTTTCTCTCATCTCCTTTACAACTCTTATCTGTTCTCTGATTAAATTGCTTCGTGAGCCATCTAATCCTACGCGCTTTCCGGCTATGCTCATATCCTGACATGGTGAGCCACCCGTTATAATGTCTACTTTTGGCATTTTCGCACCATCAAGTTTTTTAATATCACCAAGGTGCAACATCCTAGGAAATCTTTTTGTTGTCACTAATATAGGGAAAGGCTCTATCTCACTTGCCCACACAGGAGTAAAACCTACAAGCTGCCCAGCCAGCTCGAACCCTCCACTTCCACTAAATAAAGCACCTAGCTTCATCTGAGATTTCCTTTCACTACTTTTCCATCCTTCTTTTTTAGCCATAATATTCTTTGTCCACAGTTGTAGCAGTGATTTCTATTAGTTTTCTTTATTAAGCTTCCACACTCAGGACATGAATATATACCGGTATTTCTCTTTACAAGTAGCTTCCCTACCTCATATTTGTTAACCAGCCTTGACACCTGCTCAGACATTTTCTCATAGTCTTCAATGATATCCATGGCTACCTGTAAAGCCTCCATATCGTCACGCCATACTTTACTTCCGTCTTTTGCCATATCCTTTGAATTCTGATATAAGTCTTCAAGTTGTGATATAACTTTCTTGTAGTACTTACTTGTCTTTTTCATCATTTTCCATTCTTTCTTGCCTTTCCAACATATCAATAGCCATATCTAATGCTGTCACTATTTCCATAAATTGCTTAACTTCCTCAGATTGTGTATTGGAATAAGGTGATTGCATATACCTTTGCTTATACTCAAATTTTGCGTACTGTAGTGGTTCAATAATTTTCTTCTTAAAGTCAGTCATTCTTACCTCTCATTTTCTACTGGTGGCTCAATTAGTCCAAGAACCATTAGTGCCATGTTGTAGCCCCTGATCTGATGCTTAAATGGTGACACCTTAATCGGTGGATCTATCAGTGGTACAGGATCCTCATTCACTCTTTCCTTGTCCACTGCTACCATTATTCTATTGAGTCTCTTACGTTCTGCCTCTATACTTGCTGGTAGATTCACAAGACCTGCCAGTTTATTAAGTAGCTCAATATCTACAACTCCACTTAGAGTCTGACTCACCCTGCTCCACTTCATTTTTCCCCAGCTTTTTATAATTTGGAATTGGACATTGTCAGCCTCTTTTATTAATATATGGCCATCTTTTAATGCCATCTTCAAGTCTTATCACCTCCTCTACTTTAAAATCATCCTTACTACTTGCTCAGGTGTGAAGTTAAGCTTCTCTGCTATTGCTCTTAACTCAAACAACTTCAAATCTCCCGGCTTATCTTTTCGCCTTTTTACTGTTTTTTCACATGTTCCGAGTAATTTTGCGATGTTTGCAGGTGTAAGACCTTTAAGCTCTAACCCCGCCTTATATGCCGCCCTGTATTCTCTATCCATCATCTCAGTGGCGGATGGTGTAAGTCTTGGCATACGATCCTCCTTATCTTTTCTACTTAGTCACTAAATATATTACTATTGCTATCGTGGCTATGTTTAGTGCAACCAGCCCCCATACTATACTTTTAAGCCATGTAACTCTTTCTCTTAATCTACCGACTTCACCTTTTAGTGGTTCTGTCTTTTTCCTGTTTATATCTATAAGTTCAATTTTTCCTTTATGCTCTCCATACGGTCCCAAATATGGTATAACTACTCCTGCCATCACTTCTCACCTCCTTCTTCTTTCTCACCAAAATTAAGCCTAAGTTCCTCCTGAAGTTTTCTTGTTTTCTCCCTGAACATCTCGTTTATAGTCTTCTGAAGCTCTAACCATTCAAGGTATTGGATGCCTTTTGACATTTCTGCATATTTTTCTACTCTTTTTTTCATTCATAAAATCCTACTATTTACTTTCCCCCTAATCTCTACTAAACTAATATAACAAGCTATTGCAGTAGCTGAGTAAACGAAAGGAGGGATATGAGTATGTCTAAAATCAGCCTAAAAAAGCACATTATTAAATCGCTTTCAAATCTTTCAAGTGATAACAACAAACTAGTATTTATAACTGCTGCCGGTATTATCTCTGGCTATCAATCGGAAATTAACGATAAATCAAATATAAGGACAGCCTCAAGCAGTATGTCTATGACTGCCGGCACCTTATTAAAGGACTACGAGCAAAACATTCAAAGCCTCAAAGACATCAATGAGAATGACGGCTTCATACTACTTAAAGATGTTACAATTAATAACGGGCATTCAGCTTTTTCTACACCAAGCTTTTTCCTGTTTTTTGATCAAGTAATTGCAGTAGCAATAGGTAATCCAGAGGCTTCTTAAAATCTGCCTTTATAACCTTATGTGTAGAACACATTTTCTCAACCCTGACTGTAACCTCCAACGTTTCGTCAGGGTTGGACTTTCTTAACTTTCTAACTGCTTCAACTATTCCCCCTATGTCAGAGATATAGCTTGTTAATATTTCTATCTTTATCGGTTTCGCTGTCATACTTCATCCTAACCAACCTTTTCTTCTACCTGCTTCCCTAAAAAGAGATTTACAAAGTACACTTGCCCTTTCCCTGTTACTTTTGTGGTCTTTGTAACTCTTACACTTCCGTCAGGATTATTTATCGTGCTTTCCTTTACCTCAAATAAGCCTAATTCCATAGCCTTTTGTGTAGGTAAGTTCTTACTGCTACCGCTCTTCATTAAGAAGCTTCTTTGCCTTAATTCCTCAAACAGCCTCTTTTGTCCTGTGTCATATCCATTCTGTTTCAGGAGCTTTGCAAGGTCTCCGATAAGTATCGACGTATCACTCGACGATACCGATTTTGCGAACAAGGCTAAAGGTTGCATCTGCTTATTTTCAACTTCTAAAGCTTTCCTTGCTTCCCTCTCTTCCTTTAAGGCCTTGAAAGCCGCTATGGCTATATCCGGATTATCCAGTAACTCTTCTTTAGCATATAAGCCGTGCTTGCGGATAGCTGGAAGAACTTCTGAAGTTACCCACCTCTTAAATGCCTTTGCATTTGGTAGCTTGCTCGAGAGAATAAGACTGTAAAGCCCAGACTCGTTGATGACAGTTAAGTCCTGACTTCCTCCAAGGGTGTCGCATTTCGCTACTCCCTTATCTTCGCTGTCTACATGCTTACTTAGTGCGTCTCTTGGGTTGCTATATCCCAGCACCTCCGCCACATCTTTACCCACAAACCAAGGCTCACCGCAAATTTCCACCATTCGGATTTCTCCAAACTCACTGTTCTTAAAAATCTTTAATTCATTCAATAAAATCACCTCCCTTTTTAAACCGCCTCTTTTTCTTCCGGCTTTCTCTTTAAGTCCTCTGACATATTGCAAAAACTCATTCCGTCAGCCACACCCATAAGATACTTTTTTGCACCGTCATCCAACCTTTCGATAATGTCAATCAAATTAATGAGTACTGATTTATCTTCTTTACTAAGTGCCATGTTCTTACCTCCTATCTGAAAAAAATTAAATACAATCCTGCTACAATAACCGCTAATCTAAGCACATTTAGAATCAACTTTGCTATTTTCATCTTATTGCCCTTGCAATGAAGAAATGGTATAATCCAATCAGGTTTGAGGCTTTCGCCCCATTCCTGACTGTTTTTATTTATTTGATACTTTGAAGTATCATATGTATTACTGATATTAGAGTGCCAATCTCTAATGCCAGCCTGATGAGCTTTCCGGTTAAGACGGTGAGCTCATCAATGATTTTGTACCATTTCTTCATTGCGTTTCTCCTTTCTTTTGCTTATGTAAACATTATAGTTCCTTAAAGTAACTTTGTCAATAGCTTTTTGTTACTTTAGGAAACTTTTTTCTTGACTTTTTTCCCCTTGTGTTTTATACTTCAGTCATGGAGGTAATTAATATGATAAAAAAGACATCATTGCTTTTATTTACCTTACTTAGATTAGCTATTATAGTAGTCGGTTTATTCCTACTATTTAGTAAAGCTGTATAGAAAGGAGGTAGGATGGGCGAAAGAGTAAGAGAACTTAGAAAAGCCTTAGGACTAACTCTGGAAGCTTTTGGTGAAAAGGTAGGTGTTGGTAAATCTGCTGTTTCACGATTGGAAAAGGGAACAAATAATCTCACCGAACAAATGATTTTAGCTATTTGCAGGGAGTTCAATGTTAATGAAGAGTGGCTAAGAACCGGAAACGGTGAAATGTTTATAAAGCTTGACAGAGAAACTGAAATCGCCAGATTGACAAGGGATTTATTATTGGAAGAAGAAGATTCTTTTAAAAATAGAGTTATAGCGGTACTTGCAAAGTTGACACCTGAGCAATGGGAAGTACTTAGTGAAATAGCAGAGGGGCTAAAGAAAAAAGACTAGGACCCGCCGAAGCGGGATTTTTCCTAGTCTAAGAAAGCCTTTATGAGCTTGTAGATGTATCTTAATTGATTTTTATTAAGTCTATCTAAAAGTTCCAGTATCAAATTTTTATACTCATCTTCCACCTATAATCCTCCTAAGTCACACGATCTAAAGTAGCGATGAAGTAAGTATATAGAACATACGTTCTATTGTCAAGAGCAGAAGGAAGTATTTTTAATCATGAAAATATTAAAATTTATCCGAAAAGAACGAAGCTACATGAAGTAAAACACATACTGAGAAATGATTTTGATAAAGATAGTTGCGATCAGGTTGAAAAAGAAGTTAGATGACTAAATCCTTGTTTTAAAATATCTTAAAACGAGTTTTAGTTAAGTTTAAAACAAGTTTCTAAACAAGATAATAAAAAAGCCACCCGGTACGCTATAATACCAAGTGGCACACATATACATTTTAGAATGAAGTTTTATGCTTGTCTGCATCTGTAGATTGTTATACTATAGATTTAAGAAATTATTATATATTTTTAGGAGTAAGCATGGGAAAAGTAATTTCGATTATTAATATGAAAGGTGGAGTTGGTAAGACAACTCTTTGTGTCGGTATATCAGACTATCTTGCAGAAATTGGTAAGAAAGTTTTACTTATAGATGCTGATCCACAGTTTAATGCAACACAATCGTTATTAGATCAATATAAAGCCTCTGATAACTCTTTTTACACATCACAAGTCATTAACAAAGAAAAAACTATTTTTAGACTGTTTTCAACTACAGAAAGCTTAACTAAAGCTTATGAGTATCCTACTGTTGATGAATTAAAAGTTGCACTAACTGATAATCTGGATTTAATATGTGGAGACTTAAGATTAGTCCTATCAAATAATTCTAGCAATGCAAGATTTGCTAAAAGAATTAAGACTTTTATTGATAAGGGCAATCTAAAAGATAAATATGATTATATTTTTATCGACTGTCCGCCAACATTGACTATCTATACTGATAGTTCTTTAATAGCCTCGGATTATTATCTGATTCCAAATCGCATTGATAGGTACTCAATAATAGGTATTGATTCTCTTCAATCAGCTATAAAAGGACTTATAAGTGAGGAAGAGTTGCCCCTAAAATGTCTTGGAATTGTCTATACTATGGTTTATAAAAACCCACCACAAAAACAAGAAGATTTAAGGCAAAGTTTCGAAAGCAAAAAAAGTTTGGAAGGAATAGATATATTTTCTTCTCAGACTACTTTTTATAAAAGTATACAATTTGGTAAGTTGGGAGCAAATCCAACTAATTACATTAAAGCGAAGCAAGATATTATAGCGGTCTCTAGAGAATTAATGGATAGGATAGAAAAGGAGGAAAAAGATGTTCAACGATCTAATATTATATCGTAATGAGTTAAAAAATAAACTTATACCTAAATATAAACTAATTGGTATTGTTTCATCACTACTCCTATCAAAGGAAATATTCAAAAATAATGCTGCAGTATATGATTTTGTAAAAGATGTTTTTTCTATAGATTTAAAACCATATTTAATAAAATCACGAACTTTAACTGTCGCAAAAATATCTAAGTTGATTTTCTCTATGGAAAACGATAGAAGTTACAAAAATAAACTTTATAGTTTTATACAAAAGCGTATCGACAGCATGTCCGATCCGGATAAAAAGAAAAAAAATCAGCTTGATGGATGGTTTAATCAATGAAACACAGTATAAATAATTCCATGCTAAATAGTACTAAGGAAGAGTTAAGCTCATTTATGCTAAAGCTAAATGATTTGGATACGAATAAATCGCTATCCAAACAAAGCACTAAAGATTTTATTGCTTTTTTATCAAAAAAATTGATGTTTTTAAAATATCTATATCATGAAGAAAACAACTACAATCTCGCTGTACTTATATCAGATTTCTTTTTTCTTATAATTAGCATTATCAAAAACGAAATCCGTTATATATACTTAAATGAGCGATCCATAATCGAAAACTTTACTAGGTACATTATGAAAAAGACTCTTGAAGACAGTCAAGTTACTCACTCCTTATTTGATGAAATGAACAACACTTTTTTTAAAAATACACAATTTCAAAGTGAATTTTCTTTAATAAAAAGTGAGTATAATGTTTCCTGTAACTATGTGCATGGAGGAAAAAAATTAGAACACAGCCTTATTTCCGTACTGGATGAATATATTAATAATAAACTAGAGTTTAAAAATTCAAGGGCACTATACAATAATATGAGTAGAATAATAACTACATTCATTAGAATTATTATTTCTAATAATACCGATACTGTAAATGCGTGTTTTCATAGGAAGAAAACTATATTAAGATACCTTATTGGTAACTAAATATTTTTTATATTAAGAAAGCCACCCAGTACTCCAATACCAAGTGGCACACATATACATTGTAAAGCTGTTACGCTTACAATATACGCCATCGACAAGCTATATTGTATCACGCCGACAGCATTTTGACCATACCCAAAAAGGAGGTACACTATGGCTACAGCGAAAAAGCTCCCATCAGGAAGTTACAGATGCCAAATATATGACTATACAGATGATAAGGGGAAAAGACACTATAAGTCCTTTACTGCCGCTACTAAAAAAGAAGCGGAATACTTGGCTACTTCCTTTAAGTTAGAGGAAACCGCCACTGTAAAAGGCAATCTTACTGTCAGCAAAGCCACTGAACAGTATATCAATAATAGATTATCTATCTTGTCCCCTACCACAGTAAGAACTTATACCGGTATAGCAAATAATCAGATCAGTAAAATTGCAAAACTTAAAATAGACAGTATCACCCAAGAGCAAATTCAGGTATTTATAAACTCCATTGCCGGCACTTTATCACCTAAAACTATCCGAAATGTTCATGGGCTGCTTAACGCCGTTATTCGCACATACAGGCCTAATTTTGCACTTAAAACCGACTTGCCTAAAAAAGTACAGCCGGATATCCATATACCCTCAGATGATGAGGTAAAGCAGCTTTTAGCATATACAAAAGGTACAGAATTAGAAATACCTATACTGCTTGCCGCTTTCGGTCCCATGCGTCGGGGTGAAATATGTGCTTTAGAGGCTTCAGATATAAATGGCAATATCGTTCATGTTAAGAATGCTATGGTAAAAGCTCCTGATAGATCATGGGTTATAAAAGCCCCAAAGACTTATAGCAGTGACAGATATATAGAATTCCCTGATTTTGTTATAGATCTATTGCCTAAAGAAGGAAAAATTACAAACCTTCATCCTAACATGATAACGGATCGCTTTGCAAATCTTTTAAAAAAAGCCGGTCTTAAACACTTCAGATTTCACGATTTAAGGCATTACTCCGCCTCGATTCTTCACGCTATGGGAATTCCGGATAAATACATTATGGAGCGCGGCGGATGGTCCACAAGCTCAACACTTAAGACTGTATACCAACATACTATGAGGGGGAAAAATAAGGAAATTAATAAAAGAATAAATGATTATTTTGAGAGTATGCAACACGAAATGCAACACGAATAAATGCAACCCCTTTAAAATCAAGGCTTTAAAGGGATATATGATGGGTTCGATTCCTGTCACCCGCAGTTTCGGGTTGTCATATTTAGTGACAGCTTTTTTAATTTCTTATAATTTTCTTTATACTCACCAAAGTATTTGACGAAACTCCCTGCTATTCATTATAATAAATAAAAATATGATGAGGTTTACCCTCAAACGGGAGTTTCTTATGGCATTTTTTAAGGATTACAGAGCCGCCGGAGCATTAACTTATAAGCAGAGATTTTTATTTATCTCTACAGTACCCATTTATTTTATGATATTTGCACTGATATTTTCTCCTGTTAAGGAAATATTACCGGGACTTTGGCAAATCATCATACAGCCCGACCTGCTTATCACCGACTATATAGTAGTGGGCGGTATCGGTGCGGCATTTTTTAATGCGGGAATACTCACGCTTATTCTGTTATTTTTGCTGTACCGCTTTAAAGTGGATTTTGACAGGCATATAGTAGTAAGCTCTTACCTTATATTCGGTTTTTCACTCTTTGGCAAAAATGTAGTGAATATATGGCTGATACTTATAGGTTTCTTTATCTATGCCAAACTGCATGGTTGCTCACTGAAAAAATATATCTACTACGGCCTTTATGGTACCAGCCTGTCACCTGCCATCACATTGGTAATGCAGATAGGTCACAAAAGTACCCTGTGGCAGCTGCTCTTTGCAACCGTCACCGGACTTGTTATCGGATATGTACTTCTTCCTATTTCACTCCATGTAAAAGCCGCACACAAGGGCTATTCTCTCTATAATGTAGGGTTTTCATCAGGTATTATAGCTACAGTGCTTGTATCCATATTCCGTTCATTCGGCGTTGAGATAGAAACCAGACTTATTTGGGACAGTTCGCATACTTCACTCTTTGCCGTTGCGCTGTTTATACTGTTTATCTGCATGGTAACGGTTGCAATTGTACTGGACGGTAAAAGCCTTTTTCCGTCATATATGACGCTTCTAAAAGAAACCGGAGTGCATGGAACCTACAAACATAATTATTCCGATGCGGTCTATATCTTCAATATGGCTATAAACGGTATAATAGCCACGGCATTTGTACTGGCTGCAAGAGGAAGCCTAAACGGACCTACTATCGGATCCATATTCACAATAGTAGGCTTTTCTCCCGCCGGCAAGCATATGAGAAATATACTGCCTATAATGGTCGGAGTATGTATCTCCGCTTTTATGAAGCAATGGTATCTGAACGACCCTGCGCCGATACTTACACTTTTACTTTCCACCACTTTAGCACCTATTGCAGGTGAGTTCGGTGTATTGGCAGGACTTATAGCAGGTTTCTTACATTCATCTGTAGCCTTGAATGTCGGTATTGTTTATCGAGGTCTAAACCTTTATAATAACGGCTTTGCAGGCGGTATTGTAGCTATCTTTATGGTACCTGTGATAGAAGCAATCATAGAAAAAAGTAAAAATATAAAGAACTCGAGGATACCTATGGAAAATATTACAGATACTATGATTAAAAATGATAATCCTCAAAATGACAATTAGACAACTCAACCATGGGGCAGAGTAAACAGCTATGTAGAGGAGCTGACTACAGGACAGAATTTTTTGGTAAATGCAACCTATCCGGTCTATGTAGCACTAAAGATTTGATATTGTAGGATTATATAAAAAAGGACATCTGACATTGCAAAATTATATTAGAAGCATTGGCTTTTCAATGTATAAGAAAAAACATGAAGTAAAGGAATTGCTGGATAAGATTCAAAGAGAGAATATAGCTTCGGCAAGGATTACAGTAACTACAGAAAAAGAAAGGCTTTGGGAGATACGTAAAGATCTCTCAGAGTCAACAGGATTGTGTCTGTACGGCTATCTTGAGAACTTGGGAGTCTTTGTAAGAGAGGGATTCTTCCCATATATCAAGGATACTCCTCACAGTTCCACTTCTAAATGCAGTATAGAAAGACATATAGACGGCTCTACATTCTCAGGTATGATTGACGACAACAGACTTGGAATGTCTTTGATATTCAGGCTCTCCAACTGTCTTGACTATGTTGACAATACAAGTAAAAAAACAACATCTGTCAGTCTCTTCTGTTTCTGTGTAGACGGCAAAGTTTTATTGCCTATAAAGAAGACCTTAGTGGAGATAGAAAGTTCCAAGCAGAGGTCACAGGACAGGTCTCTACTTATAGAAGCTGCCATGCACGGTGATGAAAACGCTATGGATACTCTGACTGCCGATGAGGCACTGTTATACTCTGCACTAAGTGACAGGATACAGACTGAAGATGTATACAGTATAGTGGATACACTCTTTATGCCCTATGGTATGGAAAATGATATGTACAGTATTGTAGGAAATATCTTAGCTATAAAAGAAGAGGAAAACATAATCACTAATGAAAAGTTATTAATACTACAAATAGAATGTAGTGATATAGAGATTAGTGTAGCTATAAAAAAGGATGATTTGCAAGGTGAGCCGCTTATCGGCAGACGATTCAAAGGTAATATATGGCTACATGGAAAAATAAATAAAGAATCATTTCCACCGGCCTAGCCGGTGGCTTATTATATTTATAAATTCCTCTCCACACTCTCAAGTGCGGCTTCCACCACCTTATCCATATCATAATATTTATACGCACCAAGTCTGCCGCCAAAGATTATCTCAGGTCTCTTTTTTGAAAGTTCTACATAACTTTCATAAAGAGCATTGTTCTTTTCATTGTTGATTGGATAATAAGGCTCTTCACCCTTTTGCCACTCACTTGGGTACTCTTTTGAAATGATGGTAAAGTCCTGATTGCCATACTCAAAATGCTTATGCTCTATTATTCTGGTAAAAGGCACATCTCTTTCGGTATAATTTACCACGGCATTTCCCTGATAGTTGTCGGTATCAAGTCTTTCATCCTCAAAGTATACTCTTCTGTATTCCAATACCCCCAGCTGATAGTCAAAGAATTCGTCAATCATTCCGGTATATACAGTTCTGTTTGCTATATCGGGATTTTCTTTTATAAAGTCTTTGTATTCCGTACTTGTTCTTACCTCTATTCCCTCCAAAAGCTTTTCTACTATTCCCGTATATCCGCCTATCGGAATGCCCTGATATCTGTCATTAAAATAATTATTATCAAAGGTAAATCTAAGCGGCAATCTTTTTATGATAAATGCCGGAAGCTCCTTTGCATCTCTTCCCCACTGCTTTTCCGTATATCCCTTTATAAGCTTTTCATATACATCCCTGCCGACAAGAGATATTGCCTGCTCTTCCAGATTTTTCGGTTCTGTAATGCCTGATTCTTTTCTTTGCTCCTCTATTTTTTCCTTTGCCTGCTTCGGAGTCTTGATATTCCAAAGCTTGCTGAAGGTATTCATATTAAAAGGCAGGTTATAAAGCTCATCCTTATATATTGCCACAGGTGAATTTATATAATTATTAAACTCGGCAAAATTATTGATATAATCCCAAACCTTTTTATTTGAGGTGTGGAAAATATGCGCACCGTATTTATGTACATTTATACCGTCTACATTCTCGGTATATATATTTCCGGCTATATGTTCTCTCTTATCAATAACCAAAACCTTCTTACCTCGCTTCTTTGCCTCATATGCAAATACCGCTCCGAAAAGCCCCGCTCCCACTATTAAAAAATCGTATTTCATACATTACTCCTCTCTATATTTTTCCAACTATCAAATAAATTATAATAGTTGCAATCATCATACTTTCCTGTATATATGTATACCTTTCCACCTTGCTTACTATTCTGTACTTTGTAGGATCCTTCTTATATTCAAAAAATTTCATAGAACACCATACAGTATTTGCAAGCAATGCCGCCACTGAGATTTTATTCAGATTCCAAACCAGCACTATATTTGTAAATATATCAAGCCATGTAAGAACAAACACAAAATCAATACATTTCTTATATCCGAAAAGCTTGGAATAGGTAACATATTCTGTTTCCTCCTTCGGTGCACGAATCTTTCTGGAAATCTCCCATATAAGTGCAGGAAAATACAGAGTCATCACCGCCATAAGATTTGTAATATCAAATATCGGAAGTTTATACTTCATTATAGCATAGGAAATAACATAAATATTTAATATTATCTGTACGGGATTATGAGTCACCAAAGCCAGCGGAAGTGATTTCGCTATTTTATGCTTTTGAAAAAACCATACCGCCATCAAGCTTCCATAGGTATAAAGAATCAAACAGAATATAAAATTCCTCATAAAGATAAGATTTAGCAAAATAGTTACTCCAATAAGTATGGTGGCAAAAATTCTAAGATCATCTTTATGAACTCTGCCTGACGGAAGAGGCCTGCTTGCAAAAAGTCTACAATCCAGCTCATAGTCTTTAAAATCATCTGCAATACGAAGCCATAATAAAAAGCTGAAGATTGTAAATCCGCCTATAATCACGCCTGTCACATCATGCTGTATAAAATAGGATATAAAGTCGGATTGCCCCTCCACTCTGTCAAATAAGAGAAGTTGCCCGCCTGTCACGCCATGATTTAAGAGTACGATAAAATAAATCTCTAAAAATACAATATAGCCAAGACATAGCCTTGGAAGCAGCGGAAACATTTCATTAAAATAAACTCTAAGCCTTTTCAGTCTTTCCATATCCTATCCTTTCTCCGATTCTAACCTTTGTTTCAAAACCTTTTTCACTGTTTTTTAAAATATCTTTATCTATCTCTATCCCTTTGCCGACTATTTCCACGATGCTTGAACCTCCGTAAGAGAAATATCCTTTTTCCTCACCTCGCAAAAAAACTTTTTTCTCATAATTGTGTATATGCCCGACAAGCATTGCACCTATCTCCATATGGAGCATTTTCCCATACTCACTCTGCCAATATTCCAATACTCTTTTATTTTCCGCAAATGCTCTCCAATAAGCCGCATCCCTTCTTACACTTTCAAGATGCCCGTCGATGCTTCTCTTAGCTTTGCACCTACCTCTTATAGGATAAATATATCTGTGATAATCTGACAGACTTAGCCTGTATAATAAAAGATATCCACCTCTTGCCCATTTTGGCAGTGGAGATTTCAACAATTTATTGGTATTATAAACATTACCCTTTATCATTATATTAAGTCTTTTTTTGCCCTGATAAAGTTCCCCATTTTCACCTATTCTAAATACTCTTAGCTTAGCACTTGCCGTTGCAATAAATCCTTCCCTATCCGGATTTATTCTTTCCTTTCTTGTAAAAAAATCATCAAAACTTACAAAGCCTCTTTTTAAAAGTCTGCCATCCATATTATATTTTTTTACAAAACTTTCTATCTTAGCTTTTGATAAAGGACTTTTATAATATATTGAAAGCAGTTTTGAAAAATATACTCTTGCAAAAAACAGCTTTAAAAATATCCTTCCCGGCAAACTGTGGTATAAAAACCTGATAATCCCTGAAGAGTCTTCCACTTCATTTATTATCTGTCCGTTTTTTCTATCTATTATTTTCAAATTACTCACCTATAAAAGCAATAAAACTATAAAAACAAGTGCTAAAACAAGGAAAGCTATTCTTATATACAGATTCGGCTTTTTTATCTTCTTATTCCATAAAAATGCCAAAATCAAAAAAATATACAAACATTCTATCGGCAATTTATTAAAGCTTTTCATATACTTGCCTATAACTGTATATAGTGATAAAAAGAATGCGGAATATGTTACAGCCAGCCCTGTAAAATATATTTTATCCTCACTGCCCTCACTGTTAAAATAAGCCAGCCTGATTATTACAGCCAGAATGTACAAGCCGCTTAAAATAAAGGAAATATATATATTACCGGCAAAAAAGCTCATATATATTTTTACAGGAAATATTCCAAATGAAATCAAATCCGCAAATGAGTCTATCTGTATCCCGAAGTTTTCTTCCTGACTTGTTCTTTTATACATTCTTGCAAATATTCCGTCAAATGCATCACAAAGCCCTGCAAGCATCAGAAAAATAGTTGATATATATAAATCTCCGACAAAGAAAATCCCGAATATTGATATTAAAATTCCTATATAGGTAAGTATCACACTCGGATGATATACTCCCAAAAATATTCTTTTCATTTATCACCAGTACTTTCTTACTTTAAACAAAATCAAAATACCATTGACTGCCACATGGGTAAATCCTCCCAGAAAAACAGCCAATATATATTCCTTTAAATTCAAACCTGCAAGCAATGAAAGTACAAGCATTACCCCAATCATAGAATCTATCTGGTCATAGATAAATATAAAAATATTTATCGGAAACCTTCCTCTATTACTTGCATCTATATCAAATCTTCTTTTTATAAAGCTGTTCGGCAGTTCAAAAACCATATATGCAAATCCGAATGCCGCCCCTGTAAACAAATTCAAAAAAATTGTATTCGGATGATTTTTATAAATCAGATTAAGGGCTTCCATATTCATCATTTTCAAAAACAATCCCCAAAGGATTGCTATAACAGCCGTTCCAAATGTCATACCTATAAATCCAAGAACGCTCTTACTGTCTCCGAATATTCTTTTACCTTTTATACTTTTGCCACAATCCACGGGAATCCGTAAAAACGACAATGCTTTTATCTTTACAAAAAGCATATTAAATACACCCCCGAAAATTACCGGCAACATACTGATATATAGTGAAATAATCATATTGATACTCTCATATAATTTATACATTCTATTATTTGCACCATAAAGAATGCTATCCCAAAACAAAGTACTCCCGCAGCAGCCATATCCTTAATGACCTTTATCTCAGGATGCACTTCTTTTGAAATAAGATCTGCTATATGTTCTATGGCGGTATTTATACATTCCATTGCATACACCCCCGATGATGTGATAATATATGCAAACCAGGTCGCTTTATCCACCTTAAAAACAAAGAAATCCAACAGGAAAAATATAATATCAATACATAGATAATATTTATAATTTTTTTCCGTTTTTACAGCAAAGATAAGCCCCTCAATTGCACAATATACACTCTTTAAAAAGGTCTTATTTTTCATCCATATCCTCAAATCTTAAATCATCTTTTCAAGCAAAACATATTTTCTTTGTGTCTTTATTTTGTCCTTAAAATATCCTCCGGTTGCCTTTCCGGTATGTATCAGTGCCGATATCCCGCTCGCCTTTTTCTCTCTTAATTTATCCACAACCATCTGTGACAGTGCCGAACCAAGCCCCAGACAATCCTTTTCCACACCCATATATAAAAGTACATATCTTTTTGCCTTTGATTTTACACTCATTACATTAAGTAAAAGTGCGTGGGTTCCGGGCTTACAAAGCAAATTCCCATAATCAGGCAGGCAGATTAAAAATCCCTTTAATCTTTTTTCCTTATATGCCAAAAATACCACATCCGTATCTATAACCATTTTTAAAGGAGAATAAAGCTTTATAAAATCCTGCTCGGATATCTTTTTAAAGCCGCAAAAATACTTATACCCCTCCATCAAAACAGGATATATATCTTTTAAATATTTCTCAAAATTATCTACATTCGGATGGCAAAAAACATAGCCCTCTTTTTTTACCTTTTCAAGTCTTAACTTCGCTTTTTTACTCTCAAAATCCTCATCGGGAATATCAAAAAAGTTGGAAGAATACTCTTCTGCCACCGAAAATCCGCGCCTTTCCCAAAGTCCTATATAAAAATCTCTGTTCGCCGGCTCTCCTATATATGGCAAACCCTCCTCCGTACAAAAGCGATATCTAGCCCAAAAGGAAAGGTCGATAGGTCCTAAAAGTTTTTTCTTTCCGGCATCCTTTGACAGATTTTGCGCCGTATTAAGCAGCTCATTTGCGACCTCTTCTTTATTTACGGATTCAAAAAAACCTATATATGCTGTATCATCATCCTTATATAAAGATAATAAACAACGCCCTGTTACTTCTTCCTTTTTATTTTTTGCAATAAGAGGAATAATATCTACCCCCTTGCATAAAACATTGGTGCTTTCTAAAACTTCCCTCTCAAAGACTTTATCCTGCATAATATGTTTATCATCATAAACTTTTGACGGAAACCTTAAAAACAGTTCCTTATCCTCATTCTTTTTAACTATACTTACTGTTATTTCACTCAATTTCATTCTCCCTTTTTATCTTGCAACAGCCCTTATCTCCATCAAGCTCCACAATATCTCCGCTCTCTATCCGACTCATCAAATCTCTTATCCCTACCACTGCCGGCTTTTTTAACTCTCTTGCCACGATTGCGGTATGTGAAAGAAGTGAACCTCTCTCAGCCAAAATCCCTCTTGCCACATCCAGCAAAAGAAACCATCCGGGATCAGTAGAATAAGCAGCTATTATTTTATCTTTAACATCCTTTAGAGATACCTTGCTCATATCTGTGATTTTTATTACTTCTCCAACGACTTTCCCATTTGACACTCCTCTGCCTGCAAGAAAATCACTTTTATTGTCCTCTTTGCAGGAGGATATATCTATTCCGGAAAAATCAATACCGGGATTTCCCAAAAGTTTCACCTTTTTTATAGTCGGAATCTGATTATATACAAGCATCAGATTTTTTTCTTCCTTTATCTCCTCACTAAAATCCCTATTTAAAAAAATCATCTCCTCTATTTGAGAAAGTGATAAATTATAAATATCTTCACCGATTGTTTTTAAAGCTATTTTATCAATAAGTTTTCTCATAAGACCGAATATCCTGCTTCTGTTAAGCCTTGAAATCTCACGGTAATTGGTTGAGCTTCTTGCTAATGAGTTTTTTATATTTATAAGGCTTTTCCTTGATTTTTTAATAGGTAGTGATGCCCTTTCCTCCACAAGCTTATCCAAAAGATTCGGATTCGTCGCAAAAGTCCTTGTTTCAAGCTTGAGCTCACCTACAGTTCTGTCACCATAGTATTTTATATATCTTCTTTTTGCTTTTTGGTACTCTTTTGATTTATCTCCAAATCTTTTGTATATATAAATCAAATCATTTAATGCCTCTACCGGCTTTTTACTCTCGAGTGCCAATGTCTTTTTTACTCTGCTCCCGGCAAAATGTGTAGACAAAAAAGACACCATATCGTTTATCAATGTCCAATCCCATTCTTTAAAAAAGGTTTCTTCCATCTCCTTAAAAATACGGTATAGTTTCTTTGTATCTTCTTCCTTTTCAATTTTTTTATCAAAATAATGGAATTCTTTTTTGAAAAATACAGAAAGATTCCTCATCTTTCTCTGTGAAAGTACAAATAGATAAAGCGTTGAAAAGAGAAGTCTTACTTTTTTATTCAGTCCCGGCTTGTCTTTGGAAAAGTGAATTTCCGTATCCTCCACCCCAAGCATTCTTTGCCAAACAGGTATAACTTTCAAAGATAGCGGCATCAGTCTTAAAATATCATACCAACTGCTGATTTCATAATACATCCTTCCGCCAAAATCACTGACCATATTTGTAAACAGATCTTCATACTGTTTTGCCGATTTCCCAAGCACTCTTTGTCCCAGTCTTGTAAAAATCCTTGTATATACTTCCCATGCAAAGCTTCTTGTAAGCTTACTGCACACTCCGGGATAACTTTCCGCAATATTGCTGTTATCAAGTATACGAACAGGCAAAGTAAAATCAAGACCTGTAATCTCTCTTGCCTGTAAAATATATATTTTATTTTCTTTGATGGCAAATTCTATATCCATAGGCTTTCCAAAGAGCTTTTCTATCCTTTCCCCAAGGATAATCAGCTCTTTTACAAAATGCTCTGGAAAAAAATCACCGCTTCCCTCCTTATAGGTAACCCCCTCCCTGTAATGATGGTAGGTAACAGTTTCAGCTTTATCCTCCACTATTTTATTGCCCAGTCCTTTTCCGGCGACAACCACCATATCATTTAGAATCCCCTTAGGATTGGCAGTAAATAAAACACCTGAATACTCTGATTCCACCATCTCCTGAATGATGACACCCGAGTAATTATTTGCGCTCCTTATACCCAACTTTTTTTCATAATGCCTGTTTTTATAACTTTCAACTACCGAAAGTATCGCCTTTTTTACTCCATCTTTCGGCACATTTAAAACAGTCAAAAACTGTCCCGCATAGGAAAACTTTTCACCATCCTCATGTGCGTCATTTGAACGAATGGCAAAAAATTCCGAATCAAAATATGAAAAGTCAGGCTCATCCTCCGGATGAACGATTTGAAATTTGGGAACCAAAAAGCCGTTATTGTGCAAAATTTCTAAATTCTTTGCTTTCATAGTTCTCTCCGAATAATATCACATATCCTCTCTACATCAGTCGCCTCCAAATCAGGATATATAGGCAAGGTCAAAACCTTTTTTGATATATCCGAAGCTATAGGCGTATCATTTGCATCAAAGCTTTTGCTGTAACATTCATAAGCATTGGTGCATGGATAAAAATATTTTCTTGCAAAAATATTCTCCCTTGCCAGACTTTCATACAATTCATCCCTGTCTCCATTTTCCACAACTATAGGAAAATAGGCATAATTATATACAGTATCGTTATTATATTTATTAAGTCTGATACCCTTTAAATCTGACAGCCTTTCTGTGTAAATCTCTGATATATGCCTTCTTTTTTCTATATATTCCGGCAGATGCCTCATATTACAAAGCCCCATAGCCGCTGCAAACTCATTCATCTTTGCATTGCTGCCCACATAGGGTACATTTTCCTTATCCGCAATACCGAAATTTTTTAAAAAATCCAATGATTTTCTTATATTCTTATCTCTCAGAGCGATAGCACCGCCCTCTATAGTATTAAAAACCTTGGTGGCATGGAAGCTGAACACGCTCATATCTCCAAAATCCGCCACACTTTTTCCCTTATACCTCTCTCCAAAGGTGTGGGCGGCATCATAAATCACATATAGTCCGTATTTTTTTGCTATACTTTCTATAGCTTCCACATCACATATATTGCCATATACATGTACAGGCATTATAGCCTTTGTATTTTTATTTATAAGTTTTTCGATTTTTTCGGGGTCTATTGTAAAATCATCTTTTTTTATATCACAAAAAACCGGATTTAAGCCGTTTCTTACTATCGCATGTGTAGTGGAAGCGAATGTAAAAGGTGTGGTGATGACCTCACCTTCTATCTTAAGAGACTGTAGTGCAAGTTCAAGTGCCAGATGTCCGTTTACCGTAAGTACAACCTCCATTCCGTCCATAAACTCGCTAAGTCTCTTTTCAAGCTGATTGTGTACATCACCCATATTTGTAAGCCATGCACTGTCCCATATTTTATCTACATATTGAAGAAACTCCTCCTTAGGAGGCAATGTAGCCTTTGTGACAAATATTTTATTTTCTTTCATAAGCCTCCCTTTTTATATATCAGTAAATATTATACACTCTATTTTACAGTACAGATATCAGACTCTCCACATCCTCATCCCTCGTAGCCCAGCTTGTACAAAATCTTATCACATGCTTACCGGTATCAAGGGTTTCCATAAAACCGAATGCAACCTTCTCTGAAAGCTTCCGCCTTACGGTATCATCTACCACAATAAACTGCTGGTTGGTAGGAGAATTAAGGTATAGTTCATAACCCTTTTCTATAAGTGCCTGCTTTATCTTCATAGCGGCATCCACACCCGCCTTTCCAAGTCTTTCATACAATCCGTCACCAAACAACACATCAAACTGTATGCCCATTACTCTGGACTTTGCAAGTACTCCGCCAAACAGCTTCATATCGGTAAAGAAATGCTTACATATATTTTTATTTGTAAAGACTATGGATTCTCCAAGTAAAGCACCGCATTTTGTACCGCCGATATAGAATACATCACAAAGCTTTGCAATACTTTTAAGTGAAGTATCACATTCACTGCTTCCAAGTGCATAGGCAAGTCTTGCACCGTCTGCAAAAAGTAAAAGTTCGTATTCCTTACAAACCTTATTTATCTCTTCAAGTTCCTTCTTGGAATATAGAGTTCCGTACTCTGTAGGTTGTGATATATATACCATCCCCGGGTATACCATATGCTCATGGTTGACATCCGCATAGAAATTTTCACAAAATCTTTTTATACTTCCGGCATCAATCTTTCCGTCCTTTGAATTTAGAGTAAAGACTTTATGCCCCGTATTTTCTATAGCTCCTGCCTCATGTACGGCGATATGTCCCGTATCGGCAGCTATCACACCTTCATAGTTTTTTAAAATACTTGCTATAACTATCTTATTTGCCTGAGTTCCACCGCTTACAAAGAAAATCTCGGCATCCATTCCTATTTCTTTTTTTATCTTTTCCTTTGCGGATATGCAAAACTCATCATCTCCATAGCCTGACTGCTTTGACATATTGCTTGAAATCATTACATCTAAAATCTGCGGTGCCATGCCCTCACTGTAATCATTTATAAAATATAGCATAAAACTTTTTCCTCAGTCCAATAAAAAGTCGGACATTACCATATTGCTGAGATCAAGCCCCTTGTCTGTCAGTCTCAAATATGGTGAGTTATACTCCATAAGCTTCAACATAATATTTCTCTTTATTTGCCTGTCATATACCTCAAACATATCCACACCGAACTTCTCATTAAACTCATGTCTTGAGACTCCTCTTATAAGCCTTAGCCCAAGGAACATAAACTCTTCCATATTTGCCTTCGTATCAAGCTCCTCAATGTCACAGTACAGCGGTGTAATATCCTGCTGCATCTTGATATTCATATACTTTTTGTAGTCGCCCTCTACATGAAAACGTCTGTTCATTACATAACCAGAAGCTCCTACTCCAAGTCCAAGATATGAAACACCTGTCCAATAGCCGATATTATGTCTGCACTCTCTGCCGGGTTTGGCATAATTGCTTATCTCATATCTCTCATATCCATGCTCTTTTAAGACAGCCTTTGTTATAGCATACATACTCCTGTCCTCATTCTCATCCGGAAGCAATGCCGTTTCCTCTCCGCTTCCATACTTGTCAAAAAACGGAGTACCGGGTTCTATAATCAATGAATATGCACTGATATGCTCAGGTTTCAGCTCACAGACTCTTTTTAGAGTAGTCTTATAACTGTCAATTGTTTGATATGGCAGTCCGCTCATAAGATCTACATTGATATTTGTAAATCCGAATTCTCTTGCAAGCTGGTAACTTTGCAAAAAGCCCTTATAGGTATGTATTCTGCCAAGTGCCTTTAACTCTTCTTCTATACTGCTTTGTAAGCCGAAGCTTATTCTGTTTATTCCCGCCTTTTTGATATGCATTATCTTGCTCTTTGACAATGTGCCGGGGTTACATTCTATAGTGATTTCCGCATCAGTTGCTACAATGAAACTTTCACGGACAGTATTCATTATCTCAAGTATCCAAATCCCGCTAAGTGTGGTAGGTGTCCCGCCACCTATAAATATTGAGCTTACCAGATAATCTCTATAGTTTTCTCCCTGTGCCCTTATCTCATCTGCAAGCTGTGCGACATAGGCTCTTTTTTCACCGTCATCTGCGCTAAATGACAGGAAATCACAGTATTCACATTTTCTTTCACAAAATGGTATATGCACATATAATTCCAACCTTTTCATAGACATTATTAATCCTCATCCAATTTCAGTACACTCATAAATGCCTTTTGAGGGATTTCGACATTACCAATCTGTCTCATCCTCTTCTTTCCCTCTTTTTGCTTTTCAAGCAGCTTTCTCTTTCTTGTTATATCTCCTCCATAGCACTTTGCCAACACGTCTTTTCTCATTGCCTTTACAGTTTCTCTTGCAATGACCTTTGAACCGACTGCCGCCTGTATAGGTATTTCAAACAAATGTCTCGGTATCTCTTCTTTTAACTTTTCACACATCTTCCTGCCTCTTTCATAAGCGGAGTCGGCATGAACGATAAATGAGAGTGCATCCACTTCTTCCTTATTTATCAATATATCAAGCTTTACAAGCTTTGAAGGAACATAGCCCTTTAAATCGTAGTCAAGTGAAGCATAGCCTCTTGACCTTGACTTTAGGGCATCAAAGAAATCATATATTATTTCATTGAGCGGCAAATCATATCTTAAAATAGCACGGTTTTCCTCGATATATTCCATCCCCAGATATATACCTCTTCGCTCCTGACACAGATTCATAATAGACCCTACAAATTCCTTAGTCAGCATTATCTCTGCCGACACTACAGGCTCCTCCATATGCTCTATTTCTGACGGATCCGGCAAATTTGAAGGATTGGTAAGCTCTATAACTTCACCGTTTGTCTTAAACACCTTATATACAACACCCGGTGCGGTAGTTACAAGATCAAGATTATATTCTCTTTCAAGTCTTTCCTGTATTACCTCAAGATGCAAAAGCCCCAAAAAGCCGCATCTGAATCCGAACCCCAAAGCAAGTGAGGTCTCGGGTTCAAAGAAAAGTGAAGCATCATTTAATTGTAATTTCTCCAATGCTTCTCTAAGGTCATTATACTTTGCTCCGTCAGCCGGATAAAGTCCGCAATATACCATAGGTGTGACCTTCTTATATCCGGGCAATGCCTCCTTACATGGATTATTGTTTAATGTAATGGTATCACCGACTCTGGTATCTTTTACATTCTTGATACTTGCAGTGATATAGCCTACCATACCGGCTGAAAGTTCATCACATGGAATAAATTGTCCTGCACCGAAATACCCTACTTCAACCACTTCTTCCACAGCACCTGTTGCCATCATTTTTACGGTATCTCCTTTTTTTACACTGCCTTCTTTTATACGCACAAAGACTATTACTCCCTTATATGAATCATATAAGGAGTCAAATATCAGTGCCTGAAGCGGCGCCTTAATATCTCCCTTAGGAGCCGGAATTTTTGCTACTATAGCCTCAAGTACCTCTTCTATATTCAGTCCCATCTTTGCGGAGATTCTCGGAGCATCATGTGCTTCTATTCCTATCACATCTTCTATTTCACTTGCCACAAGATCCGGATCGGCACTTGGCAAATCCACCTTATTTATAACGGGGAATACCTCAAGGTCATGGTCAAGTGCCATATATACATTTGCAAGAGTCTGCGCCTCTATACCCTGTGCCGCATCCACCACCAGTATTGCACCGTCACAGGCCGCAAGTGATCTTGACACCTCATAGTTAAAGTCTACATGTCCCGGAGTATCTATCAAATTGAATATATATTCATTTCCGTCATTTGCCTTATAGACAGTCCTTACCGCCTGACTTTTTATAGTGATGCCTCTCTCACGCTCCAAGTCCATATTGTCAAGAACCTGAGCCTGCATCTCCCTGCTGGTCAACAGTCCGGTCTTTTCTATAATTCTGTCTGCAAGAGTAGACTTACCATGGTCTATATGTGCAATAATACAAAAATTTCTAATCTTACTTTGGTCAACAGTCATCTTTTCTTCCTATCGTTAAAAGTTGATAATAATGCTTATAATACCATTTTTTTGAGTTTCTTACAATAATGGTAAAAATGAATCTAGAACTAAAGCTATAGGCAATTATTTAATGTTATTGTATAATATTGATTTTATTATTTTTAAGACATAGAAAGATTTCAATATATCAAAGGAATAATACCAAGGCTATAATATACTCAAAGAGTAAACAAGACGCAGAAAATTTTTGCAATGATCTTAAGCACTTGGCAGGAATTAACACAAGGTAGGTTTAAGGATAAGTGTATATCTAAATATTATAAACTAACCATTTTGCCTTTGAGAATGCTCAAGCTTTATAGATAGTATGCAATTCATCTGCCGCTATAAATTAAGCATTCTACCTTTTTATTAAAGTCTTCGGATATAGTAAAATTGTAAGAAATAAACGATAAGAAATATCCTTGACTTAGAAAGTACAATTTGATAGCCTTATTATGTAACCACATAGTCTGTTAATATAGAACAATATTTCTATAGAAAGGAAATGCTTATGAGAAATATCAAAATGCTGTTATTATTACCGGTATTTGTAGTGTTTTTTACAATAAATGCTTATGCCGGAACTTGGAAGCAGGATACTAAGGGTTGGTGGTATGACCAAGGCAACGGAACATGGCCTTCCAACTCATGGCAATGGATAGACGGTAATTCAGACGGCACAGCAGAGTGCTATTATTTTGATAAATTCGGATACTGTATGACAAATACGATAACTCCTGATAATTACCGTGTTAATGCTTCGGGTGCATGGGTTAAAAATAATATAGTGCAAACCAAGAAAGTAGATATTGCCGATGCAAGATACACCATACTAAACGGTACTATACGTGTATTGAAATATAATGAAGTTCTTGCGGTACAGGGAATTAGTGATCCTAATCCGAATTCTTCTATAGACAGAGACAAAGATTTTATATTGTTTATATTGGATACACCACAGAAACTTACATGTAAGACCATTGACGGTGGCTCTTATTCTCGAACTGTTAAGGTGCTTTCATTAAATTATTTGCCGGATATCAAAGCATATAACGGACAGCATGTGAAAGCAGGATTTGATTTAAATGTTGCTTATTGGCCAAGTGACACCTCATTGCCGCTTGGAGCACCTGTAATTAATGATATGTATATAGATAAATGATATTCTCTTTATAAATTCTACGTTAAGTGTTTGGGTGGGTTGATTTTTCAACCCACCTTTTTATTATGTCTATACTTAAGTAAATAATTGAATTTTTTTACATATTATAAAAGACTCTTTTTTATATCTTTACTTATTCCTACTAATCTAGTATAGTTTAATTAGAGGAATTTCAATACGTACAGTGTTTTTCTTACTGCTATATTATATGTAGGGAGGTATGTATTTGAAAACTATAGGTGAAAAACTTATATTTATTATAGGTTTGATTACAGTTCCTCTTATAGTAGCAGGAATATGTTTAGGAGTGGGAAGATTTTCGCTAAGTCTTTTTGACGGTATCAAAATTCTTTATTCCATTATCAAAAAAGGTAAGGATTCTGTTGCGGCAAATGAGTACAGTGTACTTATAAATATGCGTCTGCCACGAATTATCCTTGCTATGATATGTGGTGGCGGTCTTGCAGTTGCAGGAGTCGGCTTACAGGCTGTATTCTCCAATCCCTTGGTCTCTCCCGATACTTTGGGAGTGGCATCCGGAGCAAGTTTTGGTGCCGCATTATCATTGCTTTTTAGAGCCAATATGATTACCGTACAATTCAGTGCTTTATGTTTCGGGCTTTTGGCATGTTTCCTTACTTATATTCTTGCCGATATAAGAGGCGCAAAAAAAACAATAATGCTCATCTTATCAGGTCTGGTAATAAGCTCACTGTTCCAGGCTATGGTTTCATTGGTCAAATATGTGGCTGATACTGAAGAGATTCTTCCCAGTATCACATATTGGCTGATGGGGAGTTTATACACTTCCAATTATAAAAGTATTATACTTGGCACTCCGTCTATATTGATTGCAGTATCAATACTTCTTTTAATACGTTGGAAGATGAATGTACTTAGTCTTACCGAAGATGAGGCTAAGTCTTTAGGTATGAATATACGCTATATGCGTATGACCGTTATTATCTGTTCAGCCATGATAACTTCTTCCGTTGTCTCCATGTGTGGACAGATAGGCTGGGTAGGACTTTTGATTCCACATATATGCAGAATGCTTTTCGGAAGTGATACATCAAAAGTAATTCCGACATCCATATCCATAGGAGCAACCTTTTTGCTCTTAGTAGATACTTTATCCAGAAGTGTAGTGGTAACTGAAATCCCGGTTTCAATACTTACTGCCGTGATAGGTGCTCCGCTGTTTCTATCGTTACTTAGAAGGGCAGGGAAAAGCTTATGATATTTGAAGCAAAAAACGGAAGTTTTGCTTATAAAAAATCCAAAACTATCCTTGAAAACATTAATTTCAGTGTTCAAAGCAATGAGGTATTGGCAATTCTCGGTCCTAACGGAGTAGGTAAAACCACTCTTCTTAAATGCATTACAGGGCTTCATCCTTGGTCAGGCGGTTTCAGCAGTATAGACGGCAGGGACATTTCAACTATGAGTCCCAAAGAATTTTTTTCAAAGGCCTCCTATGTACCGCAGGCTAAAGCTCCCGCCTTTGCTTTTAAAGCCAGAGAACTTGTAATCCTCGGGCGTTCCGTTCATATCGGAAATTTTTCAAAGCCCGGCAAAAAAGATTATGAAATGGTGGATAAGGTAATGGATGAACTTTGCATCTCACATCTGAGTGAGAAATACTGTCATCAAATAAGCGGTGGTGAATTGCAGATGCTTTTAATTGCAAGAGCTCTGGTTCAGGAACCGTCAATACTTATTTTAGATGAGCCTGAAAGTAATCTTGACTTTAGAAATCAGCTTATAATATTAAAAACAATAAGAAGACTTGCAGATAAAGGACTTATTTGTATCTTTAACACGCATTATCCTGCCCACTCTTTTTCTATTGCTGACAAATGCATACTGTTAGGGAAGGATAAAACAAGTATATTCGGTAATATTAAGGATGTACTTAATAAGGAAAATATTGAGAAAACTTTCAAAGTTTATGTGGATATTGTAAACAATACCAACCCTATTGCGAATTACACTACCGTAACCGCTCTGGATCTTTTAGACTGAGCATGTATTTGAAAAATCTGTTCATCTACATGGTTTAACATTTTAAAGAAAGGAAAGA
>NZ_GL622296.1:292380-322892 GCF_000185385.1 Lachnoanaerobaculum saburreum DSM 3986 | reverse complement strand
AAAAAAAGTCTGCTTTTATTGGCTGTGGGATTTGTGATGCTTGCCACAGCTGCATGCCAATCTTCAAGTAACAGCACCACTTCATCAAAAAGCGAATCCGCCATGACTTCTACAGGCGAAAACGAAAGCAGTTCAAAAGAAGAAGCTAAGGGTACCCGTATAATTAAGGATCAGCTTGGTTTTGATGTGGAGCTACCTCCTGCAAAAGATATTAAAAGAATTGCAATACACAAGCTTCTCCCTCTGCCTTCAGTATATGCGGTTTATAAGGGCGGAAATGTGGACGGACTTATCTCAATGCCTCCTGACTCATTAAATGCGGCAAAAAATTCCATTCTGGCAAAATATGCCCCTGATATATTGAATGTTTCCATAGATTATTACAAAGGCGGTGAGCTTAATATGGAAGAGTTGTTAAAACTTAAGCCGGATGTGGTATTTTATGCAGGCGGAGAGGAAGAAAGACAGCAGTTTGTAAATGCCGGAATACCCGCTGTCGGATTTTCAACAGTTACCCCTAACGGTCCCAATACTATCGAAACACTTAATGCATGGATAAGCCTTATGGAACAGGTCTTTGAAGAAGGCAGTAAGGTTACCGGTATAACAGAATATGCCAAGGAAGCTCAGGATGAAATCAATAAAAGACTTGCAGATATTCCTGAGGATCAAAGAAAAAAAGTATTGATGATCGGTCATTACAGCAGTACCAACTTTACCTTAGGAGGTTTCAGTGATTATTGGATCTCTGTAACCGGAGGTATCAATGTAGGTAAAGGAACACAGGGAAATGTAAATATGGAACAGGTGTATTCATGGGCACCCGACATAATGTTTATCTCAACTCTCTCCGACTTCTTCCCGGAAGATTTTTATAATAACACCACAGTTGAAGGTGCAGACTGGAGCGGAGTACCTGCGGTTATAAATAAGCAGGTTTATAAATTTCCATTGGGTATGCACCGTTGGTGGCCGCCTTCAACCGATGCTCCGCTTTCTCTTTGGTGGATTGCAAAAACAACCTACCCTGAAAAGTTTGAGGATATAAACATGGATGAAAAAATCAAAGAATATTATAAGAAGTTCTATGGCATGGATCTCACAGAGGAAGATGTCAACTCAATACTTAATCCTGTAAAGGGTGTGGGTAGAACATATTATTAAAATATTTAAGACTGCCTGAAATAGGCAACCTTAATACAAATAAAGTATCCCGGCAGTTACAAGACCAAAAAGCCTTGTAACTGCCGGGACTTATACTGAACAGTCCTTTCTTTATAAGATTTTCTTATAATCCGGTCATTATATCAATATACAACTTACAAGACTCAAAAAGTTGCTTAAGCTCCACATATTCATTTTCCCTATGCACCACAGACAAATCCCCGGGACCTATGATTACAGGTATCAGATTATTTTTTATAAGCATACTGGCATCTGTAGAGCCTGTGAATGTATCAAAAACAGGATTTATATCAAGCTTTTTCAGTGATGACATAATACCCTGTATCAATTCATCCTCTTTTTTTGTATGCCATGAAGTTCTCATATCCTCTATCTCATAGGTAGCGTCAAAATGCGGATTCTCAGATTTTATTTCCTGTATAAGCTCTTCAAGCTTTTCCCATATCTTAGCCGGCTCATGTCCCACCTGAAGTCTTGCATCTACAGTAAATACACATCTGTCAGGTACTACCTGCGGCTCCACACCCGCATTTATAGCAAGTGTACGCCAAAATGTGTCCGGATACTCCTTAAACTCTGTATGCTTTATCTTTTCAATCAGCTTTATTGCAAGATATATCGCATTTTCTCCTACACCTTTTTGTGAACCATGAGCAGTCATTCCATGCACACAAATATCCGCCCATGTCCTTCCCTTTTGCTCATTGCATATTTTCATATCTGTAGGCTCACATACTATAAGATATTTTGCATTTTTAAACGCCTCATTATCCTGCAATGCCTTGGAGCCCTTCATGAGATTTTCCTCATCAATGGTGGCGGCAAGTATTATATCTCTTTTGGGAGTGATATTATTTCTTTTCAGCAGTATCATTGAATAAATCGCAGATATAAGTCCGCTTTTCATATCCGCACTTCCTCTGCCATATAATTTACCGTCCTTTATAGTCGAGGTAAATGGCGGAGTATTCCATCTTTTCATCTCATCATCCGATACGGGAACAACATCCATATGTCCGGTAAATACCAAGGCATCCTTATTCTGACATCCCCTTATTTTTGCTATAATATCATATCTGCCCTCTTCCACAGGCACTGATGAATATTCTATATTATTTTCCTTTAGCAGACTTTCCACATATTCACACATAGGTTTTTCATTTCCCTTAGGATTTGTGCTTTTTATATCTACCGCCTTTGAAAATATGTCCACCAACTCATCTTCATTTATTAATTCAAAAATATTCTGCATAATCTCTCCATTCCGCCATCTAGGTGGCTTAAAAGCTTATTCTTTTAATTCATCTATATTTTTATTATAAAAATTAAAATATATTCCCTTTTTACTCAGTAATTCCTCATGTGTACCGGACTCTTCTACGCCGTTTTCAGTAAGCACCAAGATTTTATCGGCATTTCTTATAGTTGAGAGTCTGTGCGCTATGGTGATTGTAGTCCTTCCCTCACTGAGTGTTTCAAGAGACTGCTGCACTATAGCCTCAGAATTATTATCAAGTGCCGATGTTGCCTCATCAAGTATCAGTATCGGAGGATTTTTAAGAAATACTCTTGCTATACTGATTCTTTGCTTTTGACCTCCTGAAAGCTTGGTGCCTCGCTCACCTATATATGTATCAAACTTATCTCCAAGCTCCATAATAAAATCATAGGCACCCGCCATTTTTGCGGCCCTTTTGACCTCTTCAAAACTTGCATCCTTTTTTCCGTACACGATATTTTCATATACAGTGCCGGAGAATAAATATACTTCCTGTTGGACTATACCGATATTATCTCTTAGCGACTTTTGCTTAATATCACGAATATCCCTGCCGTCTATCAGTATCTCACCGCCGCTGACCTCATAAAATCTGGGTATAAGATTGGATATTGTGGTTTTTCCGACTCCGGATGAGCCTACCAGAGCAATATTTTCGCCCTTATTTATATTAAAACTTATATTATCAAGTATCTTTACATCACTTTGAGGATATGAAAAGCTTACATTCCTAAACTCAATATCACCATTTACACCATCCAGTATAACGGCATCTTCCTTGTCAATAATATCGTTTTTTACATCCATTATCTCAATATATCTTTCAATACCCGTCATCCCTCTTTGGAACTGCTCCATAAAATCAACAATTCTTTTTACAGTATTTAAAAGCATATTGATATAAAGAGTGTATAAAAACATATCGCCGGCATTTATAACTCCGATTTTCATATAATGACTTCCAAGCACAATAACCGTCAAATACATGATACCGTCAAAAATCCTGTAGACCACCTGCAAATTTGCCATATGCCTGTAAAACACTTTTTTAATATCCAAAAATTTCAAGTTTTCCCTATGAAACTTTTCCACTTCCAAATCCTCATTTGCAAAAGACTTAACCACCTTTGCACCAAGTATATTATTCTCAATACCTGAATTTATATCACCGACATGATTTCTTTGCTCTTTTTGTGCCGCTCTCATCTTTTTATTGGCAGAAGACATAAAAATCACCATAATCGGTATCATCATAAATATAATCACTGTCAGCGGAATATTTATATTTATAAGTATCACAAATGAAATAACAAATTTTACAAATGCAATAAAAAACTCTTCCGGACAATGATGTGAAAACTCCGTAACTTCAAACAAATCCGTGGTTATACGTGATAAAATCTGACCGGATTTATTGGTGTTATAATATGAATACGGCAGCTGTTGAATATGAGAAAAAATATCATATCTCATATCAGTCTCTATCTGTGCACCCATAACATGCCCGATATTTTGCATATAATAATTGGCTATGGTATCTATTATACGAAGCAATACAAATATTGCTCCAAGTGTTATTATAAGTTTTAGAGTAATCAGCTCTATATTTTGCCTTGCAGTATTTGTCAGATATCTCAGTATTATCGGCAGTACCAAATCACACATTGTAGAAAATCCGGCACATATCAAATCAAGTATAAGTGTAGGATAATATTTGCTGTAATAAGGTAAAAACCTCTTAAGTAAATATGAATTGGTATAAGTTTTTGACATAGAAATCTCCTTTTTATTTTCAACCCTTTTAGTATAACATCTTTTAGAATAAGAAAATACACCATTTTTATATATGTAAAAATATATCTGCATTGGTATATTCCATTTTAAATCTTTGATTATGGAAACATTAGAGAATAATTATACTTTTTTACGAATACAGTAATGTTTAAATCTTGATTATAATTCTCAAATAAACTATCCTATAGATAAGTACTTGGCGTGAAAATACTTTTCATAACTGTTTGTTTTGCCTTCCGGCAAAGAAATGGAGGTTAAGGTGAATAATAAAACTGCAAAGATATCGGCATTTATATTTTTTTGTATTTTTTCTTTAAATATATGCATCAATTCATTTGCTCTCACTCCCCCCTCAAATGATGTTTTGATAAATACTCTTTCAAAAAACGGGGAGTCTACTCAAAGTATTGTAGATAATACAGAGATATTCTTTGTTTACAATGCGGTGCCTGTCAGCAAGATAAAATCAGAGGATAAACTTAGAGAACTTGTTCTTGAGTCAAATGCAAATACTATTGATATGAAATATTCAAACTGGGTTGTAACAGAATGGCAACCTTCAG
Organism: Lachnoanaerobaculum saburreum DSM 3986; assembly: GCF_000185385.1. Classification (GTDB taxonomy): domain Bacteria; phylum Bacillota; class Clostridia; order Lachnospirales; family Lachnospiraceae; genus Lachnoanaerobaculum; species Lachnoanaerobaculum saburreum. The sequence continues at coordinate 318,071 of NZ_GL622296.1, read as the reverse complement.
ATGAATATTTTGAGAGAGTGCTTTCTTATGATGATAGTGGTAAGCTTTTTGAATCCATGAATTTCATTTATGAAGACAAAAATTATACAACGATCACTCTAATGTCTGACCTTCTGGGTGAACAATATAACAGTAGCATAAAAAATATACTGTTACTTGGTCAGGACAGAACAACGCCATTTGGTTCTTACTTATTGGTGAAAGTTTTTGATGATAATTCATTAAAAATAGGAGTTTTAGTCGATATTGAGAGAGATACGGTTTCCGTACACAAGGGGTGGTATACCTTTGATGAAATCAAGCATTTTATAGCTTTATACCAGTCTAACAACGGTGCATCACCAAGTAATGCTTTCGGTTATACAGGCGGTAAGAATACCCATACAACCGGCCTAGGAATTTTATTTTTATTTTTGGCTGGAGGCACAGTTGCTATTTTTTCAGTGGTAATCATTTTATATAGGAAATATAGAAAAAATTGCTAATAGAGTAAAATCGCCGGCTTCTTACACTCCGGCGATTTTTGTATTATTTTAACAATCATATTATGAGGTATTATATTTAATAAAACAGATTAAGAGGCTCTGTTGTCAGCCTGTTCATTTCGGGTATTTATCTCATACTTCTAGGAGTATTATCCTGCATTGAATCATTGCTTTGTGACGAAGCATTACTCTGCGGTGAAGTATTATTTGAGTCATTGCTTTGTGGCAAACTGCCATTTTGTTTAGGCTCATTGCCCTGTATTGAACTGTTATTTTGTTGTGACTCACTGCCTTTTATCAGGCTGTTACTTTGCTGTGACTCATTACCTTTTACCTGGCTGTTACTTTGCTGTGATTCACCGCCTTTTATAGGGCTGTTGCTTTGCTGTGACTCACTGCCTTTTATAGGACTGGTACTTTGTTGTGGCACACTGCTTTGTATCGGGCTGCTTTGCTGTGACTCATTACTTTGTCTTGAACCTTTGCTTTGCTGCGACTTATTACTTTGTGTACTTTGTCCTCCTTCAAGACTTTTATCTTTAGAATTTTTAGGAGCTTTATCATTTGACTTACTTTTATTTTGAGATTCTATCTCCTGCTCCCTTCCTGTATTTTTTTCTGTCTGCAAAGCTGACTGTTCTTTATTATTCTTAGAAGATTCCGGCATCTTGTTAGAATCTGTTTCCATGCTCTTTTGATTATTTTTTTCTTCCTGTAAAGCTGATGAACTTTGCAAATCAACAGACTGCCCGGTTTCCACGGAAGTCTCGATAGTATTATTTGAGTTTCCGGTTTGTCCTGAGGATTCTAAAAGCTCTGAAACTGTGTAGTTTTTATACTTCACAATATCTGCCGGCTGTATTGCAAAAGTTTTAGCATCGGTGGATGATTCATTCCCATCCTTTTGGGACTTCGCTTTAATATATTGAATCTGCTGATAAGTTCCTGTGGAAATGCCTAAGGAACTTGCTGTTTTATGTTCTTTTAAGGTAGAGCCTGTAAGTACAAGATTTAATTTACCCTGTGTCTGCTCTGTACTAAATGCTGATAAAGCCTCCTTTTGCAAAGTATCCATGCGTCCGGTATTGTTTGCAGACACGTTTATCAACACATATTCGCCGGCATCACTGTTTAGATATTTTTTTTGTGAAAGAATCAGCTTTGTTTGTTCCAAAGCTTCTTCCAATGTGGCATGATGCAGTGATGTCTTCATCAACTCATCCACAATTCCCTGTCCTTCTTCATTAAGTCCCTTTACCTTAATTACATAATTTTGTCTGTTCAAGGTATACTCTATTGACGGATTTATATCCAAGGACACATAGGAGCATGCCAAAACGGTGTTATAGGAGTATGCTCCACCTGCTCCGACGGTAAGCAACAATAGTGCCGCAGCGCTGCCGGCAATATATCTTCTAAATGAGCCGAGTGAAAGTATCTTACCACGGCTTTCAGGACTTATATCCAAAGAATCCCCGACAGAGAGCTTACCTTTTTTAATTTTTCTAACGACTCCATCCTCACATAGAACGGCAGCCCAATTTTCTTTGATTTCCAGTACTACTGCTTTCATAGTTCTGATTCCAATGCCTTTCTGATATAACTCATATATTCTTTCAGCAGAGGATAATCCCCCTGCATAATTTCTGCCGCTGCTATAATATATTTTCTATGTCTTTCCAAAATCTTTACAGAAATATCTTTGCCTGATGAAATATCCTTAACAGGAAGTGTTTTTGTGGTTTGCATTTTTTTGAAAAGAGTCGGATTTTGCAAAAGTACAGCTACCGCCTTTGCACAAGCTATCTTTGTCTTTTCCGCCTTTGGAGAGCATTCTGTCAGGTCAAAAAAAGAAAAATTATAGCCTGAAAGCAGATTTTGTACTGCTGCAATCTCATCCTGCATAGGGGTTGAACCCGGAGTTTCCACACCGATACCCTCTGCCGCAGATATTTCTACAGATCTTTGTCGTATTTCTATTTGTAAGGCACTGACTTCTTCTTCATTTTCGATTTCGCCATCCATAGAGGCAGGCTCAACAGAAAGCTCTTTTTGAAAGCGGGCCTGTGAAAGGGAATAGTCTGTCAAACGCCTTTTGATTACCAAAAAAGCAAAGCCCTTAAAGCTTCCCTTGGACTCTTCATAGGATTTTATCGCTTCACAAAAGGCAATCATAGCTACAGAGTATTCATCATCATTTTCTGATATAAAACGTTTCGTTGCTCGAAAAGCACTTATTAAAATAAATTTTTTATGCTTACTTATAAAAGTATTCATATAATTTTCATCCGTCTGTGCCTTAAACACAGAATCTAAAAATTGATTAGTAGCAAATATAAACACGCAAGATCTCCCAAAAGGCATAACATTTTGCCTGATTTACAGTCAACAACAATTACTTTTCCTTGACCGACAGGTCTTTTGCAACAGCACTTTAATTCCGAGTATATTCTGATAAAGTACTGTAAAATAAATGATAAAGCAAGTGCTTTTCATTTAATCTATGTAAACGGACAATATCCGGTCAATATAAATATCAAACATAGCACCCGTACAAAACCGTTTCACAGCAGCACGGGGCTATACAATGAGCAATGTTTTATAATGAATAAAATATTACTTTAAAATTATTAAATCGTCAATATGTAGAAAATAAGCAGAAATTAAGCTCCTATACCGGCATCGTCTGCAGTAACACCCTCAGGAAGCTCCGGTGTAGGATTACCCTCCTTCATAGCCTCTTCATCTGACTTTCTTCCAAGTGAAGGTCTGTTGCCTGACTGATTATCCCCTGTTCCAAATGTTGGTCTATCATCTGACTGGTTGTTACCACCTTCAAATGCAGGTCTTTCAGTTGACTGGTTGTTACCACCTCCAAATTCAGGGCGCTCACCTGACTGATTGTCAACTCCGCCAAATGTAGGTCTCTCAGTTGACTGGTTATCAACTCCGCCAAATTCCAGGCGTTCACCTGACTGGTTGTCAGCTCCGCCAAATTCCGGGCGCTTACCTGACTGGTTGTCAGCTCCCTCAAATTCCGGGCGTTCGCTTAACTGGTTATTATCAGGTTCTTCAAATATTGGTTGATCAGTTGACTGATTATCACTTCCTGCAAACGCCGGTCTGTATGCTGAAATACCGGAGTCTTCTGCTGCATTGTAACTTTGTTCGTCCCTTGCATTTTGGTTCATACCGAAATACTGAGAACTGTTTCCGGCAGAAAAGCCCTGCTCCATCATACCGCCCAATCCAAAAGCAGAATTATTCATATTTTCTATTCCCGTACTTTCCATGGTAACACCCTCAGGAAGCTCCGGTGTAGGATTTTCCTCCTTCATAGCCTCTTCGTCAGACTTTCTTCCAAGTGACGGTCTGTTGCCTGACTGATTATCCCCTGTTCCAAATGTTGGTCTTTCAGTTGACTGGTTGTTACTTCCTTCAAATGCAGGTCTTTCAGTTGACTGGTTGTTACTTCCTTCAAATGCTGGGCGCTTACCTGACTGGTTGTCAGCTACTCCAAGTTCAGGGCGTTCACCTGACTGGTTATCTGCTACTCCAAATTCAGGGCGCTTACCTGACTGGTTGTCTGTTTTCATACCCTTATTTGCTTCATTTTCATTTGAAAAAATTTCAACTGTAACACCCTCAGGAAGTTCCGGTGTAGGATTACCCTCTTTCATAGCCTCTTCGTCAGACTTCCTTCCAAGTGACGGTCTGTTACCTGACTTATTGTCCTCTGTTCCAAATGTTGGTTGCTCACCTGACTGGTTATCTGTTTCTCCAAATGCAGGTCTTTCAGTTGACTGGTTATCAACTCCGCCAAATGCCGGGCGCTTACCTGACTTGTCATTATCTGTATCACTTAAACTATTTTCAAAATCATTGAAGTCTTCTGTGCTATTTTTATTCTGTGGCATATCCGAAGGTATGTTGCTTTGATCAAAAGCTCCACTATTCATCATTCCCTGACCTATATTGCCGCCGTTAAAAAGTCCGCCTCTTTCAAAACCTTTATTAAAAGATTCTCCAAAGTTTTGATTCTGCATATTTCTTACCGGCATATTCTGATTTCCAAATTCCTGTGATGCCAATGCTGTGATTCCTGCCATAGTTGTAATAGCAAACGCTGTCATTCCTGCTGCAATAAGTTTTTTCTTAAACATAATATTTTCTCCTTTCGGGCTTTGCCCATATAAATCATTATTTTCTTCGGCTCTGTTCAATATGTTTTTCGCCGATAATATAGTATTCGGGAAAGGAAATGAAAAAAATGGGGGGAGGGAGAAATTTTTTTATAAAATAATTTTATCTAAAAGTTGCTCAACTGTTTACCTGTAAGTTTAAATACGTTCTAAAGACTTGTGACATTCAACAATTAATTTGAACATAGATCTACAGTTTTTAAAAATACCTCTATTTACCATTTCTTCTATTCTATAACTAATTCTTTCTCTCTTAATTAGTACTTGCCCAACCAGTTAGACTATATGTGACACAACTCCGATTGAGAACAAAATGTCCTGTGATATCGACATATAAACACCTCTATATAAGGATTTTTACACCATTTGTGTCGACATTTTTTAAGTTACAATAGATCTGAGCGTACAGAACTATGCTGATTACACGGTGGTATAACCTGCATCAGCCATCAAAAATACCTTCTCCAATGAGAAACATAGACCTTTATATAGTCTTATCAGTTGGGAAAGTTCTATTTAATAATCAACCTCATTACAATATTTTTTTAATCACTATTTATATATAGTAATAGACTTCTATTATAATATTTGCTGCTTAATGCAGCAAATATTATAAACTATTGTAATTCAGCAGCAAATATAGTATACTCAATAAAAAGGAGGATGAAATGAATGATCCAGGAAAATATTTGAAATCATTTCGCAAACAGCTTAAACTTGGAGTTAAAGCTGTTTATGCAAAAACAGGTGTTGGAGATTCTACTATTCGACGTATAGAAGAAGGGGCAACAAAATATCCACATGCATCACAATTAAAAGTTTTAGCTAATTTTTATGGAATTGACCTTATCGAGCTATATAAAGCATACGGATATTTAGATGATGAAGATATTAAAAGAAAAACTGTATTTTTTGATAATTCCGAGCTTTTGACAGATGAAGCTATTGCTTCAATACAAGGACTAATAAACCAATTAACAGAAAAGGGGATACAATAATGATATTTAGATTAGGCGAGTTATTCTGTGGTCCCGGCGGTATTGGATGGGGCGCAATTAATGCATCCATAAATAATCCAAACTATCGTATTATACATCAATGGGCAAATGACTATGATGAATCCACATGTAAAACTTACCGTTATAACATATGCCCTAATGCACCAGAAACTGTTTATCATGCGGATATTAGAACTTTCGATATGTCACAACTTGCTCCCATTGATGCTCTTGCTTTTGGTTTTCCCTGTAATGATTACAGCGTTGTAGGTGAGCAAAAAGGAATGGATGGAACTTTTGGCTCACTTTATACCTATGGAGTTAAGGCCTTAAAAAAATTTAAGCCTATGTGGTTTCTTGCCGAAAATGTTGGTGGTTTAAAAAGTGCAAATAACGGTCATGCGTTTACTAAAATTTTAGAAGAGCTACATACTGTCGGTTATACTGTCACTCCTCATTTATATAAATTTGAGGACTACGGTATTCCTCAGACAAGACATCGAATCATAATTGTTGGTATAAGAAATGATATATCTGTTAAATTTAATGTTCCTTCCCCTGCTCCTTTTACTCACCTTAATAATACTTGTAGAAATGCTATTGAAAACCCTCCCATCCCTCAAGATGCTTTTAATAATGAGTTCACAAAACAATCGGATCAAGTTGTTAGAAGGTTAAATTATATAAAACCTGGTCAAAATGCTTTTACTGCTGAATTACCAGAAGATTTACGCTTAAATGTGAAAGGTGCAAAAATCAGCCAAATCTATAAACGCCTTGATCCCAATAAGCCATCTTACACTGTAACTGGTAGTGGTGGTGGTGGTACTCATATATACCACTGGGCAGAACCTCGAGCTCTGACCAATCGTGAACGTGCTCGCCTACAAACTTTTCCAGATACATATAAATTTATTGGAACTAAAGAAAATGTTCGCAAGCAGATTGGTATGGCCGTACCATGTAATGGTGCTAAGATAATATTCGAGGCAATTCTTAACTGTTTCGCAGGTATTACATATAATTCTATCGAATCAAATATTAATTAATAGTGAAAATGGACAAGATTAGGATTATAAAACTTGTCCATTTTCATGTTATCTATACATAAAGTATCTTGTTTTCCTTACATAATGTTTCTTGTAAGGTTAAAAGCTGTTCGTTCTTACCAGCTATATGATTCATGTTTACACCTCGCTTCATGAGATGATTATAGCAGAAATGTTGGATTTATGAGAATTTGACGGAAAAGACCATTTGTCCTTTAGATAACTCTTTGTAATGAATTGTTTTCAAAGACGAATCCTGCACGACCATCCACAAATAATGGTTACATCGCTTCATATAGGAAGAATATAGATGAATTCTGTTGATAACTCAGATACAAAAAATTCAGTTGGTAAAATTTATCAACTGAAACCCTGCCAACCGAATCAATCATAATGAAATCAAAAAAATTTTCGGTACTTTTATAATACCCGTGTAAAGTAACGCTATGTTTTCAAAGTTAAAATTTATTTTTATTTTCTTATTGCTTTCAAGCAAAATAGTGTTTAGAATTGGTATATGAGGATTTTCTTTCCTTGACATTGTTTTTTACATATCAAGAAAGAGGTTCTTTTTCCATTCACTTTTTAGTAGAAAGTAAGAATACTTTATAAATTCAGTAATTATGTGGCTTTTATCCACAGATGCAGTTATGCAATGAATAATTTAGGTTACGCTTAAGAAAAGGAGAACAAATCATGGCCAATACAGGTGATACATTTACAGTTGAATTAAACCAAGCACAATTAGAATGGGGAACATTTCGTTTTACTGGAAGTCGTGGACTTCGCTATAAAGAAGGTTACTTAAAAATACCTAGACACATAGCCCGCAGTTTACAATTATTCAATGGTAATTATACTCATAGAACTGATATTCTTGGAAAAAACATTTTTAATGCCACTTCATCTGATGGACTATTTACTGGTATACTTCGTTCAGAAGGTTGCTCCAATGCTGGGGATCCGTACGCTAAACAATTTGCAGGTGATAAAAACCTAATGGCACTTGGTTATTGGTATTCACAAATCAATGCGCAAGTTGGTGATTCTGTCCGAGTTACATTTACCTCACCAGTAGACATTATGCTTGAAAAATTATAATTCAATTTATTATTGCTCGGTTAACAATTATCACCTTGTATTTATTAGAGTGTATTTTTGATGGACAAGCATCAAGCTAATGAGGCATTGGATAAGGATAAAGTTACAGAGTTTAAAGCTCCATTATAATTCTATAACTTTTCATGTACACCTTATGGTACATATTTTAAATAGGTTAAATCCCCATAGCTCATCCCCGTGTATTGATCTGATTACATTTAACTTAGGATTCCTGCACCAATAAGGTGTATTTGGTCTCAAAAATTCAATCAATATGAATTTCTCCAGAAATCTGACCTACATAAAGCAAGGATGTATTCGTTCGAAACCTATAAAAAACAGTGTATACATTACTGTACATGGATATTATATTTCCATTATAAAAGTACCGAAAATTTTTTTGATTTTATTTATGATTGATTTTGTTGGCAGGGTTTTTGTTGGTAACTCTGCCAACCGAATTTTTTGTATCCGTGTTATCAACAGTATTGACTTATTATTTAGAACAGGTAATAATATTTTTAATAAAGCAGTGTTTATATAGAGAGAATAAATGTTTATGATAGGATTTACAGTAAGGGGTTCATGTATAACTAATAAAAAAAGGAAAGAAATATTAAAAATGTTTGATAAATTTTCTTTTGTGAAAATATCGGAAGATAAAAAATTTCAAATGATAGTACATGGGAAAAAAAGCGGATTTAGGCATATAGGATTATGTTATGTGAAGGGCAGCATAGAAGAACAGGAGAGCGGATGCAAGATAGAATATACAGTATTTCCTGAGTTTATATGTGCAATTTTGCTTATGCTCTATTTTTTCGTTTGCCTATATAAAATATACTTAGATATAGCAAGAAGATCCGGCGGAGCTTTGGGGTGGGGAACGGTGCTTGGTATTATAATTATGATTTTACCTATAATTGTAATAGCATTGGAAAGCAGAAGTCAGCAAAATGTATGTAAAGAAAGGTTACAATATTTATTATCAGAAGGAAGGACAATAATGATGCTATAAGAAGTCTTTGATTTAAGATTTTTATTTAACAGCAGGTTCGGTTATATGTTTATGTACAGGTATTCTATCAAAGTATAAGTAGACATGGCATTATTTAGTGCTATAAATTGAGAGGAATTCTTGGTTTGTAGCATCCTTTACTAATTAAAAAAGTTATTCCATATTTGTTATGAAGTCAGAGATTATACTATTTACTACTTTTGCCTTAGTTATAGGTTTTTGCAAATATGGAATCAAGTATTAAAGATATAAGACGACAGAAAACCATCTATCGTCTTTTTTTGCCAATCTTTAAAGAATAGATAACTTGAACCGTACAATCATACAGTATCAAATTCATCAATATAATATCATATGTTTGTGTACTTTCCTTCACCTAAGCTTCACCTCTATTGCCCCCATCTTTGCCGTTTCATAGATAATACAACCTTTTTCTCTCAAGGTATCCAAAGTTTTAGGGCTTGGATGACCGTAGTGATTGTTTTTTCCATATGATATCACGGCATAGGTCGGACTTACATTCTCAATAAAGGCTTTTAGAGAAGAATTCTTTGAGCCATGATGTGCCACCTTTAATATATCAACCTTTCCGATATTCCCATATTTTAGAATACTCTCCTCACTCCCCTTGCCTATATCCCCTGTAAACAACAGTCTTTTATCAAAAGCTTCTATAATAAAGGTCTGGCTCTGCTCATTCACATTTTCCTTAGGGCTCTTATCAGGCCACAGACAGTCAATCTTTAGATGCCCCAGTTTTAAATGGTCTCCTCTGCTTAGATACATCACATTAGTTCCGCTGTTTATCGCCTTTTGTTTTAATTCATCATATGAATCATCATTCATTGCCTGATACGGCAAATACAAATTTTTAATCCTTATATCACTGTCAAGCAGATACAATACCCCGCTTATATGATCAATATCTGAATGTGTGACAAAGGACATTTCAATATCATCCACACCCTTATATAATAAAAACGGTTCCATAGTATACTCCCCCAGTGAAAGCTTCGATGTACTGCCGCAATCTATCAAAATATCCATATCATCAACATGCATATAGATACCGTCTCCCTGACCTACGTCCAAATAAACCACCTCATCATTTTTAAAAAACGGAAATAAAATAAAAACAGACGGAATACAAAGCAGCAAAATAACCCTTTTTCGCTTAAATATTGACAAAGTTGCAACTATCGCCAAGACAGTATAATAAATTAAAATCTGTGTAAACTCCGGTCTGCCGAAAACAATCCTATGATACGGTAAATGACTTGCCGCAGTACAGATAAACTCATAGAAGTTTAGAATACACACTGCTATTAAGCCGATATACTTATACAAAAACAAACTCATCATATTCAGCACCAGTGATAATATTGCAGAGTACAGTACAAAGCTCATCAGCGGTATCGCCACGATATTTAATAAAAATGCATATACCGGAAAACTGTAAAAATAGTATAAAACCAAAGGTAAGGTCAAAACCTGAACTCCGACACTTACAAGTATAATTTCAAAAATTTTTTCACTACAGCTTTTCTTTGCTTTTTTCAACTTCTTCAGTACAAATGCCAGCACTCCACCCAAACTAAGTACCGCCCCAAAAGAAAGTTGAAAGCCGACTCCAAAAACTTCAAACGGAGACATCAAACATATAGCCGTTGCACTGATACAAAGGGCTGATATAAGACAATAACTTCTTCCAAGCACTTCTGCAATAAAATAAAGTACAAGCATAGACCCTGCTCTTGCAATACTTACACCGTCACCTACCAAAAGCCCGTAAAACAGTAGGAATATACTTGAAAAACTTGCCGAAAATAAAAAGCTTCTTTGCAATACTTTCCTTAAAAGCTTATAAAGTCCTATTCCAAGCAGTGACACATGAAGACCTGAAATAGCCAGCAGATGTGCAATCCCGTTTTTTTGATACATTTTATAAACATCTCTGTCAAGGTCGGCTCTTACACCAAGTATAATCGCCTTTATAAGTCCTGCATTTTTACTATCAAAGATACTGTCTATTCTTCTTATCAGATATTGCCTCAGATTAAAGAAAAACTGACCTGCAAAATCATAGCTTTTATCCACAACAGTATACTTTTTCACTGCCATTTTACAGTATATACTTTTTGTTCTATAGTAGCTTTTTGCATCTAACTCTCCGGGATTGCTGCCTGAACTTATCTGCTCCGCCTTTCCATAAAAGCACACCTTATTGCCTATATGAATATCTCCATCAAACTTATCTGCATCAAGATAATATATCATACCTTTTGATGTAAAAATCACTCTGTCATCCTTAAAGCTGATACTTTTTATATTTCCGCAAATACCGCTATTTTCTTTTACATTGTTCATATTCTGTGATACAAATTCTTTTTCAAACCGGATTTCATACTTGATTCTAAGCGTGAAAATACTGAATACAATAAAGAATATCAGAATATATATTTTTTTAATTTGAATTGCTTTTTTGAATACCAATATAAAACAGACCGAAACCGGGATGACACAAATCACCCCAAGTTTCAGTATACTTATATAATACCCCAAAAGCTCTCCAAGCAAACAGGCCGTTACTATAAGTATACATGGTCTTCTCATTATTTTTCCTCTTTTACATAGTCAAGATTTCTCTCTACAGAAGTTCCTAAAGAAATCGAATTATAATTTTTATCAGATTTTCCGTTTACCAATATCTGCACACGTGTTATATTCGGCAGTTCTGAAAGTGAATCTACTATTGAATATATTGTAATACTGTCCAGCACATCAGGCAATGCATTTAAAAAGCCTTCATCAAAATTTACATAACATATACCCTCATTTACAGTGACACTGATAACCTTTGTATCACTCGGGATAGTTGCCTTAAGCCCTGCTGTCTTCGGACCTTTCATAAGCTCATCTACAATAAGTTTTTCCTTTGAGGTATTCATATCATAGAATATATCTCTGGTCTCAGCTACCAGCTTTGTACCTGCATCATCAGAAAAATACAGTGTCAGTGTAGCTTTTTCAAAGCTGTTTACATTTGATATGCTGTTTATAAAATTGCTTGAACTTATCAGTCCGACATTCTCTCCCAGTGCATTAAACAGCGGCTGATCTCCACAACGGATACTTATATAATCTATTCCGTCTATCTGTGTCAAAGTCTTTGCCAAAGCCGCTCTTGCAAGTACCTCTCTGCTGATATCCATTCCCTGATAATTGGTATCAAAGTTTAGATACAGTATATTGCCGTCTCTATCAAAACCTTGATAGGTCACTTTGTCAGGTAATGCACTTAATGCCTCAAGATCATCAGGTACCTTCAAAAACTGTGACATCAGTTCATCTACCAAACCGTCCATATCATTACTTGGAAGTGAAGCTGTATATCTGTTTTCAACCAGTTTATCCGTTGCAGTATTTATATAGTAGACATAGTACTCGTTTTCTGAAAGAGGTCTTTCTTCTTTTTTCTTACAGGCTGTGAGAGTAAAGGAAAATACTATCATCAAAAAAAGTAAAATTTTATTTTTCACTTTTTATCCCTCCTTTTTACATGATTTAGAGGAATTCTGACTGTGAATGTTGTCCCCTCGCCTTCTTTACTGGACACCTTTATAATTCCGTCATGTAGATGTACTACATTTCTGGTAATTGCAAGCCCAAGTCCTGTACCGCCTGTTTGTCTTGATCTTGCCTTGTCGATACGATAAAATCTTTCAAAGATAAGATCCTGATACTCCGGTGCAATACCGTCTCCCGAATCCTTTACCTGAATATAGAAGAACTTGTGATCCTCATCAATACTTACCTTTACAAAACCGCCGTCCTTATTATACTTGACAGCATTTTCTATCAGATTGTTAACAGCAAGTGAAAGCTTGGTCTCGTCCACATCTGCACTCACTTCTCTGACAGTTTCAAATGTCAGCTCAATATCTCTTTTATCCGCTATAGGTCTTAGGCGTTTTAATATCTGCTTTATAAGCTGATTGATATCAACCTGCTCGGTCACAAGTGTATTGGCGGCCTTGTCAAGTTTTACAAGTGACAAAAGGTCATCTATTATCTTTGCCTCTCTGTCTATTTCATCTGAAATATCATGCATAAACTCCGCATACATCCCGTTCGGTACATTTTCCATACCCATCAATGAATCCGCCAAAACTCTTATTGATGTGATAGGTGTCTTTAACTCATGTGACACATTTGCCACAAACTCATCTCTTGACTTATCTATTGCCTGAAGCTTTGCTAGTGTTGTTTTGATATTCTCAGATATAGACTTTGTAAGCTTATACTCATTATGTTCCAGCTTTTGATCAATCTTTCCGTATCCGATACTTGCTATATCATCTCTAAGCTTTATCAGCGGTCTAAGCAGTCGATTTGCTATTACCACAGACAGTACTACAACTATCGCAGTCAGTGTAATATATAAAAACCGCTCGGTATTGCCCACTCCCTCCGCTACTGCAACCAGATTGTCGGTAGATGCGATAAACAGTAAAACACCGTTTATCTCTTTATTGTCAATAGTCTCATATATGGGCATTGTCTGCAAGATATATGATTTTTGTCTGTTATAGATATTTGTATTCGTGCCGTTAAAGGTATCTATTATCTCAGGTGCAATATTTATCTTTCCGTTTGCCAGATTGAAAGTGTCTACAATAGTATTATATGACCTGTCTATAACAACTATTCTGCCGCCATAGATTTCCGCTACCGTATCTATCTCTGAATTAAGGCTTTCTCTCTCTTTCGGATCTTCTAAAAAATTACCTCTGGTCAACTTATTGCTAAGCATAAGTCCCTTTGTCTGCAACTCTATTTTTCTGGCATCAATCCTTGAAGAAAGATTGGTACGACTTACAATCCTTCCGTATATATAAATAGGCATAGTACCGAACATTATAAATACTATTGTAAGAAGCACTTTCAAGCTTACAGGCGGCAGTCTAAGCTCAAATTTTTTCTTTTCCGCATCCATATTTAATCTATACTTATCTTTCTTGCAACAGCTATAGCCACTGTTCCGGGGCCTATATGTGTAGCAACGGAAAGTGACAGATTCACTATATCCACCTTACCGAACTCCGCCTCCAACTCCGTAGCAAACTCTTTTGCAAAATCAAGACCTCCATACTGTGCTATCATTATTCTTGAATCCTTACACATAGGGTCAAAAAGTCTTTCACGTAAATCCTTTTTTATTGCATCTACCATTATCTGCTTTGCCTGCTTAAATGTCCTTGCCTTTGCATATGCATCAATTTTTCCTTCATGGAGCTGAAGCACCGGCTTTATCTTTAAAAACGAGGCAAGTGCGGCCGCCATAGGCGTTATTCTGCCTCCCTTTTTCAAATATTTTATATCACTGACAACTACATAAATACCCGACTTACAAGCATCGGCTTCAAGCTTCTCTTTTATTTTATCAGGGGTAAATCCTGCATCAAGCAAGTTAAGTGCGTCAAGTCCGGCACTTATCTGTGTGATTGATATTCTCTTATTATCTACCACAAAAACCCTGCCTAAATATTCGTCCTCACTTGCAAGCATAGTAGCCGTATCACATGAGCCTGAAAGTCCGGATGTCATAGGTATATGTATTATATCATCATATGTCTTTAAAAGTTCATCCCAAAGACTCATTACATTTTCCGGAGACGGCTGTGAAGTAACTATATCTGCACCGCTTTCCTGTTTTTTCAAAAACTCGTCATATGTTATATCTATACCGTCCAAGTATTCTTTGCCGTCAATCATAAACGGCATCGGTAAAATATACAACCCATATTTTTTTGCCTCTTCTTTGGTCAAACCGCAATTACTGTCTAATACAACTGCTGTACTCATTAGCCCTTATCCTTACCCTTTGCTATTTCATCTATTACATTATTTTTTATCATATCATCTATGATTTTTTCGCCGCTTCTATTGCCGTTTTTTGCCTCATTTTCTTCCATCTTTGCATGCAGTACATAAACGGCACATACAGCTGCAAGTATAAAAATAAGTATTATAAATCTAATCATTTTACCACTTCTTTTATTACCCTCAATGCATTTTTATATGTTATATTTTCAATAAGACTTTGGCTAAACCCCTCTCTTTCCATTGCATCAATCAAACTCTCTGTTCCTGAAGCATCCTTCCACTCAAGAGTACCGTCAAAGCCGTCATAGTCCGAACCGAGTGCTGCAAACTCACCTCCCCCGACTTTTACCATATACTTTAACATCTCAACGGCATCCTCTATATAAGCTTTTTTCTCTCTGTTTGAAAAATCCCCCGATAAAAATTCAGGATAAAAATTAAGTCCGGCTATACAACCTCTGTCCGCCATCTTTTTTATCATCTCATCTGTAAGATTTCTTACATGGTTGCAAACCGCTCTGGCATTTGAATGACTTGCAACAAAAGGCTTCTTTGCCATATCTATTATATCATAAATTCCGGCATCCGACAGATGTGAAACATCTATAATCATTCCCAGTTCTTCCATCTTTTCTACAACTTCAAAACCGAAAGGCTTTAATCCGTTATCCAAATCCGGAACATATCTTACAAATTCACCGTTTTCAGTTATTCTCTTATTTCCAAAACCGATAGAGTTTTCAAAGTTCCATGTGAGGGTCATCATTCTAACGCCTCTTTTATAGAAATTCTCAAGCTTCTCTATACTTCCCTCTATTGCCTCTCCCTCTTCAATTGTCAAAAAGGCTGATATCTTTTTATTATCAATATTCTTTAAAATATCATCATAACTTTTTGCAAAATCAATCTCACTTTGATTTTTCTTTATCTCTTCTTCATATAAATCTATCAGACTGTTTACATACTTATATGGTGCAGAGATATCTGAAATACAGGTAAACATTGCAAAGCACTGCAAAATCACATTTGAGTTTTTCAGTTTCTTTATATCAATCATCAGGTTGTTTTCTTTCAGAGTGAGTTTTTTTCTATATATTTCACTTATTGTATCACAATGTAAATCTGCTGTCATACTACTCCTTTTTTAAGTCCTTATGCCACCACTTTCCGGATACAAACCTGTATACGAAGTTGGATGATCTGAAAACCCAATCTATTATCATTGCACACCACACGCCTATAGCTCCTATTTTAAATACCTTGGCTATAAACAGTGATGTACCGAATCTGAATACTGCCATTGAAAAGAGGCTTACGCTCATTGTAAACTTAACATCGCTTCCTGCCCTTAATGCATTCGGCAATATAAAACTTAGCGGCCATATAAATATGGCAACACCCATATGTATCCATACCAATATTGCAGTAAGTTCCTTTGTAGCATCAGATACATTATATATTGAAATAAATATATTTTGGAAAATAAAAATAACCACAGCCGGTATCAAAATCGCCAAGTATCCTATAAACATAAGTTTCTTTACATAATACCTTGCTTCTTTATAATTACCGGCACCTACACAGCGCCCTATTACAGTTATCATAGCGATACTAAGTGCATTGCCCATATTTACACCAAGACCGTCTATATTGTTGGCAATGGCATTGGCGGCTATCTGAGTCCTGCCGAAGTTTGAGATAATAGAGACAACCGCCACCCTTCCTACCTGAAATAATGAATTTTCTATACCTGAAGGTATACCTATGTAGAGAATCCTTCTCATAAAGTTCATCTGTACACTGAAGACTTCCTTTATCTTTAAATAAACAAGTGCATTCTTATTATTGGATGCAAGCAAAGTTACAACTACGGCAGCCACTCCTCTGGATACCACACTTGGTATAGCTACTCCCGCTACTCCAAGATGCAACTTAAATACACCTATATAATTGCCTACAACATTTATTACATTCATAAGTATACTTACCTTCATAGAAGTCTTGGAATCTCCTATACTTCTGTATATGGCGGCACCCGAATTATATATTGCAAGCATCGGAAAACTTATTGCGGTTATTATAAGATACTTCTTACATGCGGCAAACACCTCATTGTCTATATTTCCAAATAGAAAAGATATCAGCGGATGTGCAAATATTATAGTAAATATCGATATAAAAAGTGCAACTGAAAATGCCATAAGTTCAAGCTGTGCCGCAGCCATACATGCATCCTCATGCTTTTTTGCTCCTATAAACTGGCTGATCACCACTGCACCGCCTGTAGCAAGTGCAGCCAGCAGTGATATTATTACATTGTTTACCATATCAACAAGTGATACTCCTGATACCGCCGCCTCACCTGCAAAGCTTACCATTACAGTATCCGACATTCCTACTGTAATTGCCAAAAACTGTTCTATAATAAGAGGAACTATAAGTATCTTTAAGTCCTTATTACTAAACATTTTTCCGATATATTTTTTATTATCCTGTAACATATGGTCTACCTGCAGCCTTTTATAAGTTTTCACTCACCAGTAAATATCCTGAATGCGGTTCTATTTCGAAGTTTAAATATCCGTTGTCATTAATATATGTCACTCTGCCCACATTGTAGCCGACCTTATTTGTATAGATTACCCTGCTTATAACCGCATTGTCTCTCATTCCGGTCAAATACAGCGGAATATCTGTTTTTGCGGTATATTCTCCGGCATTAATGATAACAACCGAGATATTGTCCTTTAAAACTCTGGCATAGCATACTACTCCTCCGGTCGATATAAGTCTTATCAGCGAACCTGTTTTCAATTCTTTTCTGATTCTATGCCATTTATTCACATATCTGTGATACTCTAAAAGCTCAAGATTTTCATTACCCCATGGATATGTTCTCCTGTTGTCCGGATCTGTAAAACCGCACACTCCTACCTCATCCCCATAGTAAACGGTAGGGGCTCCCGGAAGAGTTATCTGCATCATTATAGCCTGTCTCATAACTTCAAGTTTTACACCGCTTTCTGCATCCTCAGACTTATGGCTGTTTATTCTTCCAACAATGCCGTTGGTTCTTGTAAGAAATCTGGAGTGATCATGGTTTGAAAGTTGAATCATTGATACCAGTATTGAATCATACGGCATCTTTCCCAGTGCATTTTTTAACATAAGAAAGAACGCGTCCGCATTTCCTTTTAAATTCATATCCTCTCTGTCTGAATGCTTTTCAAGTCCGGTCAAAAACCAGCTTACCGGCTCCATAAAACCGTCATAGTTCATTACACCGTCCCAACACTTGCCGTCCAGCCAAAAGCTCGGATCCCCGTAATGCTCTGCAAGAATCACCGCATCATTGTTGGCGCTCTTTACCGCCCCTCTGAACATAGACCAGAATATATGATTAAACTCATGGCTGTAGCCCAAATCCGCCGCAACATCCAGCCTCCATCCGTCTACATTAAAAGGCGGTGACACCCATTTTTTTGCTATATTAAGCACCTCATCTACAAGTTTTTTACTGTTCTCATAGTAAAGTTTAGGCAGAGTATCATGCCCCCACCATCCGTCATATTCATCTCCGATAAAGTTGAAATATGACCTGAACTCACTTTCCTTTGACCAGTACGCACCTATAGGATATTTGTCATCCGCTCTTTTATATATACCTTCTTTGTCCATCCACTTGTTAAATGAGCCGCAGTGATTGAACACACCGTCAATTATAACTTTAATATTTCTCTTATGTGCTTCTTCTACAAGCTTTATAAACAACTCATTACTTGCCTCAAGGTTTTTCTTACTTGTAACCCTCTTTACATACTTAACGGCGTTCTTATTGTCAGTATCATATTCTCCAAGCACTCCGTCGGCATCCTCCACTATCACACCTATATGCGGGTCAATATAGTCATAGTCCTGTGTGTCATACTTGTGATTGGAAGGCGATACAAAGAGAGGGTTAAAGTAAATCACCTCAACCCCAAAGTCCCTTAAGTAGTCCAATTTTTGCAAAACTCCTGCCAAGTCTCCGCCATAGAAGTACCCCACATCAAAGTTTGAAGGATACTCATTCCAATTCTCCTTATGCTTTACAGGCAAACCTATATAGATATATTCATCATCTACAACATCATTTGTCTCATCCCCGCGGTTGAACCTGTCTATAAATATCTGATACATCAAAGCACCCTTTGCCCAATCCGGCAAAGTAAAGTTTTTGTTGTATTCAAATAATGCATCTTCTTTTAAATAGTCTGTGATGCCGAATCTCGTAAAAAATAAAGTGTTTTTACCGTCAATTATTTTAAAATAATATTTTAAATAATCTCTGTCCTCCAAATCCGCATAGTAGAAGTCAAAGTGCTCACTTGACCTGAGCTTTGACATCACTACCTCACTACCGTCACGGTGATCTACCAATATAATATCCGGCTTATCATCCTTAAAAATTCTTATCTGTATTCTTATATTCTGTCTATTCTTAAGGCTTTGCATTGATACATACTCAATTGTTTCATCACTAAAAATACCTTCAATATTCATCTAAAACAATGCCTCAAATTCTTCAAAACCTATTTTTTCTTTTTCTATAAGAAGAGCCGCACATGCATCAAGTACATATTTTCTCTTCAATATTATCTCCTTTGCTTTTTTATGGCAGTCATTAATAATATTTCTGACTTCCTCATCTATCATATTTGCAGTCGCTTCACTATATGATTTTGTCTGACCGAAGTCCCTTCCTATAAAAATCTCATCGCCTTCATTGCCATAATTTACAAGTCCCGCTCTCTCGTTCATACCGAATTCCATCACCATTGCTCTTGCTACACCGGTTGCCTGCTTTATATCCGAGCTTGCACCTGTTGTAATATCTCCAAAGATGATTTCTTCCGCTATTCTTCCTCCAAGGCTGACCATGATATCATTCAGCATCTTTGATTTGGTATTAAATATCTGATCCTCACCGGGTAGCGGCATAGTATATCCTGCGGCACTCACGCCTGTAGGTATAATGGAAATGGTGTGTACAGGTCCTACGCCCTCCAGCTCTCTAAACAGTATGGCATGCCCCGCCTCATGATATGCAGTGATTGACTTTTCCTTCTCACTTACTATCCTTGATTTTTTCTCGGTACCTATTCCCACTTTTATAAATGCCTTATTTATATCATCAGCCGATATAAACACCTTGCCCTCTCTTGCAGAAAGTATTGCCGCCTCATTCATCAGATTTTCAAGGTCTGCACCTGTAAATCCGGAAGTCTGTCTTGCTACTGAATGTAAATCCACATCATCACCCAAAGGCTTTGATGCAACATGTATCCTTAAGATTGCCTCTCTGGCAGCCACATCCGGTCTGCCTACTGCCACTTTTCTGTCAAATCTTCCCGGTCTGAGTAATGCCGGGTCAAGTATGTCCACTCTGTTTGTAGCCGCCATCACTATAATACCCTGATTGCCTGCAAAGCCGTCCATCTCTACAAGAAGCTGATTTAAAGTCTGCTCCCTCTCATCATGGCTTCCGCCAAGTCCGGAACCTCTTCTTCTGCCTACCGCATCTATCTCGTCTATAAATATAATACATGGTGCATTCTTCTTGGCATCCTCAAAGAGGTCTCTTACTCTGCTTGCACCTACACCTACAAACATCTCTACAAAGTCGGAACCTGATATTGTAAAAAACGGAACTCCCGCCTCTCCTGCCACCGCCTTTGCCAAAAGTGTCTTTCCTGTTCCGGGAGGTCCTACAAGGATTATTCCTTTAGGGATTCTTGCACCAAGTCTTGTATATTTACCCGGGTCTTTTAAAAAGTCTACCACCTCCGCAAGTTCTTCCTTCTCTTCTTCAAGTCCTGCCACCTTTGTAAAGTTCACATTAGTTGACTTTACAATCTTTGCCCTGCTTTTTCCGAAGTTCATCATCTTATTGCCGCCGGCACTGCCGCCTGCCGCCATTCTGCTGTTCATATACATCATAAAGAATATTATCATGACCGCAGTCAACCCTATCGGCAATATGGTATTGGTGAATACGCTGTCTCTCGGAACATCATCCAGTATATATGTAATGTTTTTTACTTTAAGTTCCTTTGTAAACTCATTTACATCAGATACAAAGTAATGCACCTCAGCCTTTTTAAATTGTTCCTGACCGTTAAAGTGAATGATAGCCTCACCTGTAGGAGTCTGTGAATTCTGTCTTATCTCTACCAATGAAATATTGTTTTCTTCAACCACTTTTTCAAACTGCTTTGAATCCAGTTTTACAGTGCTGAACTGATTACCCATGTTAAAAATAAGCCAAACTACAAGTGCTACAACAAATAGTAAGAAAAACATTCTTACCGGATTATCTACTCTTTTCATCTTGCTCCAATCTAGTCTGAGAGTTCCATAACTCCGATATACGGTAAGTTCCTATATCTTTGGTCATAATCAAGTCCATATCCCACAACAAACCTGTCCTCTATTTCAAAACATACATAATCTACAAATACATCCTTTTTCTCTCTTCTTGAAGGCTTGTCAAGCAGTGTGCATAATTTGATAGACTTCGGACCTCTCTTTTTTAATATATCTATCAGATATGACAATGTATTTCCGGAGTCAATAATATCCTCTACTACAAGTACATTCTTTCCGTCTATGCTGTCGTCCAAATCCTTTATTATCTTTACAACTCCGGAACTCTTTGTCTCTGAACCGTAGCTTGATACACTCATAAAATCAAGTCTTACACTTAAATTCAGTCTCCTTGCCAGATCACACATAAACATGACACCGCCCTTTAAGACACATATAAGTGTAAGTTCTTCACCCTCATAGTCCTTATTGATTCTATCTGCAATCTCCAAGATTCTATTATGGATTTCATTCTCAGATATCAATATATCCACTTTCTCTTTCATATTAATCTCCTAATACTTCTATTTTATTACCTCTATTTTCAAAACTTTGTTTGTATATAAATCCACTTTGTAAAGTTCACTGATCCTGTCAAGTCCCACAGTGTAATCAAGTGAATCATCTCCTTTGAATATCCATATCACTTCAGAGCCGATTGCAAGCAGTATATGCTTTTTTCTGATACTTGCAGGTATCTTTTCATCTGTGAAAAGCTTTTTTATCGCCTTTTTACCGCTCTTTATCCGGATAAAGTCACTACTCCAACATTCTCTGACTTTGATATTTTCTTCTATAAATTTTAAAATATTGTCCTTGCCCACAGTACTGTTTACACATAAGGACCTACCGGTATATTTTACTATATCTCTAAGGACTTTGTCAAAATCAAGCCACTTTATATTACCCTCACCCGGTATATCTCTCATGTTAAAATCACTGAAAACACTGTACCTTATTTCGGGTAAATTGCTTTCATTCTCTTTTTCTTCATCGCTTTCCACAAACCTTAGATGTTCATAATCATTATATACCCTTATATCATATTTCAAATCCAATCTTTTACCGGTCTCGCTTTTAGCCAATTGCCATATATCCTCTATATGCACCATTCCTATATCCTTGATACCGGAATTTTTCTCTTTTAATATCTCTTTTAGTGCATACCTTATAATATATGTGCCCAAAATATGCGGATTTTTCATCAGCTTACTTTTATTCAGCCTATACCCCGACTTGTTGGTATTTTTCAAGTTTTTTTCACAAAATTTTTGAGCCGAATCCTCAAAATACCTGTCCGCTTCATTCGCAACCATAGCGCTTTTATAAAAGTTATTGATTACATTATTATTTACATGCTCGGCTAATATCGGAAAGACCTTATTTCTTAATATATTTCTGGTATATTCGTTTTCCAGATTTGTACTGTCAGTCATATATTTAATTTTATTCTTATCCAGATATTCTTCTATCTCATCTCTTGTAAACGAAAGCAACGGTCTTATTATTCTTCCGTTTTTTGCAAGTATACCTTTAAGTCCCGATATTCCGCTTCCTCTTGTGAGATTATGCAGCATAGTCTCCGCAGTATCATTTTTATTGTGAGCAACGGCAATCTTAATTTTAGAAATATCTATTTTTTCTATCTTACTTATATCCTTTGAAACATTTTCAAAGGAATCATACCTTGCCTTTCTTCCGGCTTCTTCCTCGCTTATTTTTAACATATCCGCTACTTTTGGAATACTGTAGTGAAATGAAAAGAACTCTACATTAAGTTTTTTACAAAACTCTCTTACATAGTTTTCATCACGGCTTGCCTCCTCACCTCTGATGCCATGATTTATATGTACAACAAAAAGCCTTATTTCTAAGGCTTTTTTTAACTCATTCAGTGTATGCAACAGACAAATGGAATCTGCTCCGCCACTTACACCAAGTACTATCCTGTCTTCTTTTTCGATTAAATTGTTGTCCTTTATGAAATGACTCAATGTATCTATATTCAACATATTATTTTTCTGCCTTTATAGCAATCTCGTTCGGAAAAACCAAACCAAGTTTCTCCCTTGCCATTTCTATTATATAGCTGTCTGTCTGAACATATTTTCTTTGTTCTTCAAGCTTTTTTGCTCTTTGTTCTTCACTGTCAAGTTTTTCAACCACTTTTTGATTATATGCTTCTCTACTTGCCAGCTCTTTTTTTATACTGTTTACCTTCACTCCAAGGGCAATTGCCATAGCCAACACTACTGTTGTAACAAAAGCAATAGAAAGTTTATTTTCTAATATTCCCTTGTTTTTTTTCTTTTTTCTTGCCATAAAATTCCCCTTATAAGCTGATACAAGAATGCTGAATAATTTATGTTTTGCAATCCGATACCTCTATAATAGTATTATTTTATTCTTTTTGCAAGCCTCTATCATATCTGCCGGCCATACACTTGACTGTACTTCACCTACATGAGCCTTATTTAACAGAAGCATACAAAGTCTGCTCTGTCCGATACCTCCGCCTATAGTATATGGCAGCTCACCTGCAAGTAAGGACTTGTGGAAAGGCAAATTTTTCCTGTCTAAAGCATTTGCCTTTTTTAGCTGTGATTCCATAGCGGCTTCATCTACTCTGATACCCATACTTGAAATCTCAAGTGCACAGTTAAGGTTTTCAAACCAGAAGAGAATATCTCCGTTCAATTCCCAATCGTCATAGTCAGGTGCTCTTCCGTCATGTGGTTTGCCGTCCCCAAGAACTCCACCTATCTTTTCTACAAAGACACAGCCATGCTCCTTTGTTATAAGATTCTCTCTTTCTTTCGGCTCCTTATCCTGATACATCTTTCTAAGTTCTTCAGATGTGATAAAGAAAATATCGTCAGGCAGATGCTTTACCGCTTGTGGATACTTATACCAAACTTCATGTTCCATATGCTTGATTACCTTAAAGATAATTTTTACTGTTTCTTCCAAAACTTCAATAGTTCTGTCTTCTTTTCTTATTACCTTCTCCCAGTCCCACTGGTCTACATAGCATGAATGTAGATTGTCAAGTTCCTCATCTCTTCTTATGGCATTCATATTTGTGTAAAGTCCCTCACCCGGAGCAAAATTGTACTCACCAAGTGCCATTCTCTTCCACTTTGCAAGTGACTGAACCACTTCATACTCCTCATTCGGTATATTTAAGATATCAAATGATACAGGACGCTCAACACCGTTTAAGTTATCATTCAAACCGCTTGACTTTGATACAAACAGCGGTGCGGAAACTCTCTCCAAATTCATTTCTTTCCCAAATTCTTTTTGGAAAGTATCTCTGATGTACTTTATTGCCTCCTGAGTCTGTCTCACACTTAATATCGGGTCATAACCCTCCGGTAAAATCAATGCCATAAAAAACCTCCGTTCCGAACCTAAATTAATATTTCTTTAAAATAGACATGATAACACTAAGTATGATAATATACAAGATGCATTTTTATACTTTAACATAAAAAAACTGCCACTTTCGTGGCAGTCAAAATCATTTGATTTTTAATTATTCTATTGCTATTGTCTTTGGAGCCTGTGGCAGGCTCTCCTTTTCTTTCGGCAATGTAAGCTTCAATATACCGTTGTTGTATGAACCCTTTATATCATCCTCTGTGATGGCTTCTCCTACAAAGAAACTTCTTTCACATGAACCGAATCTTCTCTCTCTGCGGATGTATTTATCATTTTCATCCTTCTTATCATCACTCTCTTCATGCTTTGCACTGATTGTAAGATAACCGTCCTTAAGGCTTGCTGTAATCTCTTCCTTATTAAATCCTGGAAGCTCTACACTAAGCTCATAATTTCCATCAACTTCCTTAACATCGGTCTTCATACTTGGAGCCTCAAACTTATCAAATCCTTTGCCCCAAAAATTGTTGTCAAAAAACTCATCAAATAAACTGTAACTTCTCCTTGGTAATAACATATCTATATCTCCTTTTAAATTGTTTATATTATTTACTCAAACAGGATATATAAGATACATTTAACTGTTATCTATGTCCTATTTGTTATATCAGTAATATAACATATGCTATTAGCAATGTCAATAGGTGAGTGCTAATTTTTTTTAAAAATTTTAAATTTTAATCTTCCCTTACACCTTGACATTACACTTAGAATATCCTAAAATTATGTTTGCGTTTAGATTGAACTGTCCGTGTCCAGGCTTCAATATAAACTAAACTTTTGAAAGTTTAACTTTCATAAAACAAAAAGTTATTTATTTATTGGAGGTAAATGTGGCTAATATCAAATCCGCAAAGAAGAGAATTAAAGTTACTTTAGTAAGAACAGAGAGAAATAAGGCAATCAGATCAAAAGTGAAGACTGCTATTAAGAAAGTTGAGAGTGCCGTTGCGGCAAGTGATAAGCAACTTGCACAGGCCAACCTTAAGAATGCCGTTGTTGAAATTACAAAAGCGGCATCAAAAGGTGTATACCACAAGAACAATGCTTCTCGTAAGGTTGCCAGACTTTCAAAGGCTGTTGATAGTATCAACGCATAAAAT
>NZ_GL622296.1:205529-291030 GCF_000185385.1 Lachnoanaerobaculum saburreum DSM 3986 | reverse complement strand
TTTTCTTTTTATCTGCTTATAATCATCTTACAGATTTTATTTCCTTGGCCTGCAAATTTTTCCTCATACTCAGTCATTATATTCTCCTCACTTTCTTTTTCAGAGTGAAAATCAAAACTACAAAAATCCAACCTCCACTTTGAATCCTTAATAACCTTAAGTGAATACTCAAAAAGCCCCACATTATCGGTTTTAAACTCTATTACACCGTCAGATTTTAATATCCTGTCATATATATCCAAAAAGTATGGAGAAGTAAGTCTTCTGTCGGCATGCCTGTCCTTCGGCCATGGATCTGAAAAGTTCAAAAAGATCTTATCAGCTTCACCGGCCTCAAAAATCTCTGCAAGTTTTCTTGCATCTGCACATAAAAATCTTAGATTATCTATTGTTTTGTCCGCTTCAAGATTTCTCTTTCTTTGAACAGCTTTCATAAGGACACTCTCATATCTTTCAACACCTATAAAGTTGATATCAGGATGTTTTATTGCCATATTCCTTATAAACTGCCCCTTACCCATGCCTATCTCTATCTGTAGCGGTCTTCTTATATCAAAGATATTCTGTATTTTACCCTTTAGGGCAATTGCTTTATCCTCTCTGATACATTCCTTCGCATCAGTAATAAAGTCCTCACAGCCTTTTATATGTCTAAGTCTCATATCATATACTCCGTTTCCTATATAGCAATTTAGTATACAGTAAAAACATTAAAAAAAGCAACAGGCATTTACCTGTTGCTAAAAAAGTATATATTCTAAAACTATATTATTTACTGCTCCTGTGCTTCTCTCTTGCCAAGAGTAATACTTACAGTCTTCTCAACATACTTACCGCTGTCATCAAGTCTTTGAACTGTCAAATCGACTTTTCTGCCGCTCTCATAGTATGTAAGCATATTTTTGAGTTCTTCCATACTTCTTACGCTCTGTCCGTCAAACTTGGTGATGATATCCTTTGCTTTCAAATCTGAAGAGGCAGCAGCACCGCCTTCCACCACCTTGTATACATATATACCCTGCGGCATATCATAGGCTTTTGCCATTTCCTCATCAATATCCTTACCCTGTATACCGAGGTAGCCCTGATTCTCCTGTGCCACTACGGTTCTTGTTTCCTTACTTGAAAGTTCCTTTATAAGATCTTTTACAGTGGAAATAGGAATTGCATAGCCCATTCCCTCTACAGCAGTATCTGAATACTTTGCAGAGTTGATACCGATTACCTGACCCTGCATATTAAGAAGCGCACCGCCTGAGTTTCCCGGATTTATAGCCGCATCAGTCTGTAAGAGATTTTTTGAAGTACCGCCTTCAGTCTTTACCTCTCTGTTGAGTGCTGAAATATATCCTACCGTTACCGACTGACCATATCCAAGGGCATTTCCTATGGCCACAACACCTTGACCTACCTTAACGGAATCGCTGTCTCCGATATTTGCAATACTGATTCTTGATAAGGTATCCTCTCCCATATCGGAGAGTTTTACAGCCACTACAGCCACATCATTGTCGCTGTCACCACCCTTTACGGAAGCGGCGGCTTTCTTACCGTCTGTGAATTCAACCTCAAGACTGGTAGTATCGGCAATAACATGGTTATTTGTTACTATCAAAAGTTCACTGTCTGTCTTTCCGACTATAATACCTGAACCGCTTGACTGTGCCTCATAACTTTGCGGACCGAAGAAGCTGTTTTGTGTAACCTGCTCCTTTCCATAGATAGATACTACTGAAGGCATTGCCTTATCCACTATAGGTGACACATCAATACTTGAGAGATTAGTTGCAGGTGCCGCAGTACTCTCACTCTTAGTATTATCCTGATTTCCTATTACTATATCATCTACTTTTGTCTTTGCACCGGTTCCGACATAGCTGCTTGCAACATTGTTTACACCTACCATTACACCTCCGGCTACCAGACCGAATACTGCCGCACTTGCTACCAGACCGAATGCCCTGCCTACTTTTGATTTTTTTCGCTCTTTACTCTTACCCTTGCCTTTTTGAGGCTGTGTGGCAAAAGCCTGTGTTCGTACATTTTCTGACTGAGCTCCTCTATCAGTTTCTCCAAAACTTCCGCTATTGTCTGCATTATTTGTCTCCTTATTTATATTATTTTGTATATCCTGTGTTTTTTCTAAATCTACACCTGTATCTGCACTTGCATCTACACTTGCATTAGAAGCAAAACTTGATACGACTTGTTTTTCTGCACCATCTTCATTCTGTGTATTATCATAGGAAACGGCAGAACTTCCTTCATTTCTTGCTATATCTTCCGCCGCCTTTGCAAGGCTTTCACTATGTCTTCTTATAATGCTGTCTATATCCCTCGGTTCATCGTTTGAGCCTGTGTCATTTATATCGGCATCGTTTGTATTCTCTATACTTGCGTTAACTTCATTGTCAAATTCATCTCTATCAAATTCCATAATATCTTTGTACTAAATGTACTCTCCTTTCATTTATTTAAATAATCATCCCTATAGCAAGTATATTTGCCACAGTGTGATAAATTCTTTGCCGCCTTTACAATAAAAAAGCATCGGCAGCTTTCCTTTGATGGTTATAAGTCTACCAATGCTTTGTGTACACTTTGTGTACAAAATAAGTTTATTTTATGATTTTTATTATATTTTTTATTCCGGCCTAGGCTCCACTGTCTGTGTATTACCGACTACAGGCCCCCCGCTTGGCACTGAAGGCACAGTCTCTTCCTTGGGAGCCGTTGTAGCAGCAGGTATCGACTCCACTGTAGGCTCCTTTGTCACCTTTTCTTTTTCCTTAGTTGTCTGCTCCTCAGTGCTACGTGCAGTCTCACCCGGACCTATTGATTTTTTAGTCTGTTCTTCAGTAGTAGTTTCAGGAACAGTCTCACCCGGACCGTTCGGCTTCTTTTTCGGAGCTACAGTCTCGGTTTCACCTGTATTCCTCTTTGTATGAGGCTCTATTATCTCCACATTTGAACCCTTGTCAGCCTGTGTAGGTTCAGCCTGCTCTTCTACACTTGCCTTTGCCTTTGTACTCTTTTCTTTACGTTTGCCGTCTTTTTCTTCAGGCTGCATATAATACTTATTGCCGGCACCGTCTGTGTAGTAGTCCTCACCTTCATTTCTGTCTATCCAGACTGTCTCGCCGTTATCATCCAACCGGTAATATCTGCCATTATTATCTGTATAGACATCCACACTGTTGCTTTTTTGATTCTCTTCCTCTTTATTGGACTTCTTTTTGCTCTTAGTCTCATCTTCATCATCATAACTCTTATTTGACTTATATCCGCCACTTGTCTTTACACGTTTGACTTTATCACCGTCTTTGTAAAAACCTGTATCTTCTGAAATCCGCTCACTGTATGCCTTAACCTTTGCAGATGCCTCATAGCCTTCATCTCCGAAGAGATAACTGTGAAGCTTTACCACATTGCTCTCAAGATTTACCGGAACCACTATAAATCCCTTTGTTCCCATTGTCATATCATCTTTGTCAAACGGGAATCCCTGTGTATCTACAAGTTTATACTTTCCAAAATCATTGATTACATCCAGACCATCCTGCCATGTAAGGTTTGTAGCTACCATTGACAATACATTTCCAAGCAAATCATTGAGAGTTTTCGGATCAGCCTTCTTTGCCTTCTCAAAAGCCAGCTCAACCACTTTTCTCTGTCTTTCAGTCCTTTGGTAATCCGTATCCATATATCTAAGTCTTGCATAAGCTACAGCCTGCACACCGTCAAGATGCTGCATACCCGGTGCCTTAAGCTGTACAGAACCGATACCGGTTCCCTTTACAGTTTCTGTAATATATGAATTGATATATTTAAACTCAGGCTTTGTAACATCTATGTCCACACCGCCAAGGATATTTATAGCGGTTGCAACCGCTTTCCAGTTAAATGTGATATAGTCTGTGATATTGAGATCAAGGCTGTCATTCAGCATCTTTACAGCTCTTGCCGGACCGCCATAGCTGTAAGCATGTGTTGCTTTCTGGAAAGAATTCTTTCCTACATCAAGATATGTATCCCTGTATACGGAAACCAGTTTAATATTACCGCTTGATTGGTCTATCGAACAGATAATAATAACATCCGATCTGTTACCCTTGCCCACACTGCTGTCTCTTGAGTCCACTCCAAATACCGCAATATTCTTATACCCTCTCATCTCTGCCAGTTTCTTCTCGGACAGATCTGTATTTAGAACCTGTTCCACATCATAGTCAGGTCTTTGTATCTTAGAATATTGCTTAAGTGCATATGCGTATGCAAATATTACACCCAGTACGAAAACTTCCGCTATAAGCATTGTAAAGAAAAAAACAATCTTAGATTTTTTCTTTTTTTTAGGCTTCTTCTGATTATCTTCGCTCATTATATTCCTCCTGCTAATAAGCATTTTTATTTATAAATCCCTTAAATATTGTCAAAAACATTATCTTGAAATCAAAACCAAGAGTCCAATTTTCAATATAATATAAGTCATGGTCAATCCTTTTTTGTATGGAAGTATCTCCTCTAAAACCGTTGACCTGTGCCCAACCTGTAAGTCCCGGCCTTACCTGGTGTTTTATCATATAATGCGGTATCTCCTCCCTGAACTTTTCCACATAGAACGGTCTTTCCGGTCTGGGTCCGACAAGTGACATATTGCCGCTTAATATATTGAAAAACTGCGGCATTTCATCAATGCTTGTCTTTCTTATAAACCTGCCTACCGCTGTGACCCTCGGGTCATTGGGCGTAGTCCACTTTGACTTCTCCTCTGACGGCTTTTGAACAGCCATAGAGCGGAATTTATACATCTTGAAAGGCTTATTGTGTAAACCTACTCTTTCTTGAGCATATATTATCGGTCCACCGTCTGTCAGCTTTACAAGTATCGCGGTGACTATCATCACCGGTGAGAATACTATTATACCAAATAATGCCCCGAATATGTCAACAATTCTTTTTATATATGCATTATGAAGTTCTGTAAGCGGTACATGTCTTATATTTATAACAGGAAGCCCTTGCAAATCTTCTATATATGGAATTGTCGGTATAAAGTTGTTATAATCGGGTATAAACTTTGTATGCACACCCGATTTTTCACAGTCATTTACTATCGCCTCAAGATGCTCATACTCCTTTATACTAAGTGTAATGGCAATTTCATCCAGCACATTCATCTCAAGAATCATATGCAGATTTGATATTGTACCTATTACCTTAACCCCGTTGTAACAATATCCTCTTTCCTTGTGGTCATCTAAAATACCTCTAATATTGTAACCCCACTCAGGATTTTGCTTTACTCTGTCTATATAGCCTTCAGCCGCTCTGGAATATCCGATCAACAAGACATGCTTTTGATTGTAGCCCTTTGTCCTGATACTCATCAAAAAGCTTCTTATAAAGCCTCTTTCAAATACCATAAGTACATTTGTAAGAATATAAAAGATAATTACCAGCCTTCTTGAGAAGTGGTGCATATTCATATTCTTACCGCCAAGATACAGTGCCAAAGTAACTATCAAAACTCCGATGGTGTTGGCTCTGGAAATATTTGCTATCTCACTTCTTCTACCCGAAATTCTCTTAGGTGTATATAATTCAAAGAACTCATACAATATAAGAAATAAAGGTATTATAATAATCAACGCACTAAAGTACACCTGTGCCGACAGTGCCAGTATAGCATCATCATTGTAATACATTATAAGATAAGCTATCAAGTAGCTTATAAATATAACAAGGGCATCTAAGAGTACATGCAGCCTATTCAGCCTCTTTTGATTTTCTTTAATCATATATCGCTCCGTATCGCACTTTCAGTGTCCGATCTCTGCCTAAATTATTGTAAAACTCTACTTCAATTTTACAACTAAAAACAAAATCATTTATTACATTTTATTTAATCTTTAGTAACAGTTCTTAACCGGTATGCCTTTTTATAAATCTGTACACATACTCAAAGGTTCCGAATATAATTTCACCCTCTAAAGCCAATATATTTGATTTCTTTATCTCACCAAAATCTACTCTGTCACATTCTTTTAAATTCTTAAATCCTTCAATAAGTCCGCTGATATAATCTTTTATAAATCCCTTTTTTAAGAAAAATCCCATCTTTATAAATGTACCAAGTGCAATAGGCAAAATATTAAACCCTATCTGCAAGTTGGTCATATTCTTATATATAAGATAAATATTATTTCTTGCAGCCAGTCTTACCTTAAATGAATTGTACTTTGAACCTGATGTCGCACTTCCAAGGTGATATACCTTTGCATCAGGTTCAAAACCTATTATATATCCTTTCAGTCTTGCTCTGAAACTTAAGTCCATATCCTCAAGGTATGCAAAGTGCATCTCATCAAAGTAGCCGACTTCATCCAAGACACTTTTCCTATATATGCTTGCACCTGCACAGGCTGAAAATACAGCCCTTTTCTTTGTAAAATCACTTACTTTCTCTCCTACGCCTATCTGATATCCCCATCCAAGCAGTGAATATCCGTCACCGGCATCATCCACAAGTTCCTTATTATGTGCATTTATCATAAGCGGATTTACTGCAAATATCTTCTCCGACTTTTCTATTGCATTTACAAGTTTTTCCACATAGTCGCCAAAAACTTGTGTGTCATTGTTTAATAAAATAATATACTTGCTGTCGCTTGCAGCCAGACCGACATTCACGCCGCCTGCAAATCCGAGATTCTCATCTAAATATATTACCTTTACATTCAAATTTTTTTCATAACTTTCCAAATCTCTTAAATACTCTAAGGAATCATCACTTGAGCCGTTGTCAATCACCAGCACATCAAAGTTTTTATATGTCTGATATCTTAGAGATTCTATACATTCTCCAAGGAAGTCGGCACCATTGTAGTTCGGTATTATTATTGTTACTTTACTCATATTTCTCCCATACCTATAGGTATTTTTTCATCTTTTCATCAATAAAAGGCTCACCAATCTTTTCATGCAGCAAATCTCTAAGTGCAAAGTTTGACTTTCTAAGCGTAAGATTCGGATTGTAATACGGGTCACCCTTTGCCAAAATTTCAGACCATCTCTTCATAAATACGGCAGACTCTTTATTGAATCTTTCAATCTTTTCAGGGCTGTCCTCAAGTCCTCTTGACTTTGACTCATAGTGATAAAACAGTGCATAAGGATTGTAAACTACAAGATAGTTTTTTTCTCTTACCTTCATACAAAAATCAATATCATTAAAAGCCACCGCAAGTTCCTCACTGAAACCGCCCACTTCATTAAAAACAGATTTCTTTGTGATAAGTGCCGCCGCTGTTACGGCGGAATAATCCTGCAATGTAAGTGCTCTGTGAAAATAACTGTTTTCCACATCAGACAGACCTATGAAGGTATGACCCGCCACACCGCCGAATCCGACCACCACTCCTGCATGCTGTATGGTATCATCATTGTAAAGCAGTCTGGCACCCACTATTCCCACATCTTTTCTAAAAGCATACCACATCATCTCCTCAATAGAAGTTGGATTTATCATTTCAATATCATTATTTAAAAAGAAAAGATACTCACCGCTTGCATAGCCTACACCGAAGTTATTGATAAGTGAGTAGTTAAACTCCCTATCCCAAAAAACCACTTTCACATTGTCAAATTCCTTTTGAATCTTTTCATAGTAATCAAAAGTTTTTTTCTCTGTAGAATTGTTCTCCACCACAATAAACTCAAGATTTTTATAAGTGCTTTTTGTCATTATAGAACGAACGGCAAGGTCAAGGTCATCACTGTGATCCTTGTTCGGGATAATAATTGACAAAAGCGGCTGCTCTTTCATAATAAAATATTTATGATAGATACCGTAGTCAACCCCTTTTTCTATTTTCTCTACAGGTAAAGAATTGCCCGTTCTCTCTATATGTGCCTTTATCGCCCTTGCACCCGCCTCAAATGCATACAACTTACTTTGAGGATTGGATGCTGTAGAGTTCATATGACATCTCCAATGATACAGCACCTTCGGTATATGCACAATCTTTTTTGCATTTTCAGTCACTCTGAAAATAAAGTCATAATCCTGTGCCCCGTCATATGCCTCATCAAACATTCCGGCTATATCCACAAGTTCTTTCTTTACTACAAAAAGATGACAGATATAGTTTACACTCTCAAGCATATCAATGTTGAAGTCCGGTTTAAAATGTGGGTCAAACAGTGAACCGCCATCCATATCAAGTTTATCCTCATCAGAATATAAACAATCGCAATCTGTTTCATTTATTGCCCTTGCACATTCATACAGTGCATTTAGTGTTATCACATCATCATGGTCTGCAAGGACTATATAGTCACCGGTTGCCATTTTAAGTGCCTCATTGGTATTGCCTGCAATCCCAAGATTTTTCCCGAGCTTTTTATACTTTATCTTACTTCCGGTATTTTTTTCTTCAATATATTTTTTTACAAATTCCTCTTTATCCTTGCCGTTTTCAGAGCCGTCTGCCAGACAGACTTCAAAGTTTTGATAAGTTTGATTTATTATAGAGTCAAGCAGCTCGCCAAGAAAATTGTCGGGTGTTGAAAAAAGCGGTACCACTATTGAAAATAACGGTGAGTACTTAAAAACAGCTCTTCTTTGTGCATCCAGCTCTTCCTTAGTCGGTTTGGTTTTCTCATACCACTCGGCATACTCGTAGTCATTGTCCATACCCTGAATCTTGCTCTTTGACTTTCTGATAAGTGCAGTCAATCCATGTTTTTTCAGAAAATTAAATGCCACCCTTACAGTCTCCATATTGCAAAGGTCCTTTAACTTCTCCATCCTCTTATAAGCAACACTTGAACGTTTATATATCAGTTCTTCATTATATTTTATTTTCTTTTTTTGCTTGTCAACTGCTATTTCAATATAGTAGTCATCACCCCTTTTGTAGTCAAACTTTATATCAAAGCCATAGTCCTCATCATATACTTTGCCAAAATATGTCTGACTTACATCATCTCTTCTGGTCTTTACATATTTGAACTCGATACTTTCCATTTTACTGTTATAGACATGAAAAGAGGGCTGTGAAGTGGGCTTCTTACCCACAACCCAACCGTTTAAAGTAATATAGTTCTCACGTATACGAACATAATCCACCTTATATTTCATAAAGTATTTTCCTTTTATTCTTCAAAATTAATTCTTTCTTCTTCCACTACAAGCGGTCTTTTCATCACTCTTTGGTTTATGGTCATTATATATTCTCCGACAAGTCCTATAAAAAATATCTGTATGGAACCTAAAAAAAGCATACCTATAAGAATGGGTGCCATCCCTGCCGGAAATCTGTCCCAATATAATAACTTCATAATCAGATACATTACCGCTATTATCATAGATAAACCGGAGAGTATAATACCTGCAAAAGTTGCAAGACGAAGTCCTACCTTCGTATATGCGGTAAATGAAAGCATCGCCGCATCATAAAGCTTATACAAATTATTGCTTGTCTTTCCGGCTCTCCTTTGCGGCTGGTCATATGGAATCTCTTTTCTTCTGAATCCAAGTTCCGCCACTATTCCTCTAAGAAAAGGTACAGGGTCGTCAAGCTCTCTCATCACATTAATAAATGCCTTGTCATACAGTCCGAAGCCTGTGAAATGCTCTATCTGCTCCACCTCGGAAAGCTTCTTTATCATTCTATAGTAAAGACTTCTTAAGTGATACATTATCTTATTTTCCTGACTGGTTTTTTTAATTCCGATAGCTATCTTATAGCCGTCTTCCCATGCCTGCACATACTTGGGTATCATTTCCACCGGATCCTGAAAATCCGCCGCCATCAAAACAGTCGCATCTCCGGTACTTTGTAACATTCCATAGTATGGAGAGTTGAATTGTCCGAAGTTTTTTGCATTGAATATCCCCTTTATATCCTTATCATTCCTGCAAAGCTCTCTTATCAATTCTCTTGTTCCGTCTTTTGAATCATTGTCAATAAAAATAATCTCGTATTTGTAGGAAGAAAGATTATTTTTGAATATCTCTCTTATGGCATTTGCCATAGGTACCACATTTTCTTCTTCATTAAAGCATGGTACCACTATACTTATTTTTTTCATTCTACCATCCTGTAAGTATCATCGTCTTTATGACATCATTACCCTTATCTTTCATAAGCTGTAATGCCTCCACCACATTCTCAAATCCGTTGAATGTATGTGTAATCATTTTCTCAGGTACAAATCTTTTATACTTCACCATAGCTAAGAGTCTTTCCATCCTGACTCTGCCGCCCTTTCCAAGCTCCATATATATGCTCTTACCCGACATGCCTCTTCCGGAAGAAAACTTCGGTATTTCCATACTTCCGTCTCCTGTAAACAGTTTCAGATTTACAACCTTTCCGACACCATATCTTACCATATCTATAGCATCTGAAAAAGTCCTGTCATTACCTCCGGCAATTATTACCACATCCGCACCTTTACCGGTTGTAGCTTTAAGGACATATTCCACTATATTGTGTTCTTTGTATGATACTACTTCACTTGCACCATACTCATATGCAAGAGGAATACTTGCCCTTCTGCTGCCTACTGCAATGATTCCGCCTGCACCGCGAAGTGCGGCTCCACATATAGCCATCAGTCCCACTCCGCCTGTACCGAGTACTACTACGGTATCTCCAAAATTTACCCTTTCGGCACCTGTAAATCCTGTGGTCGCCATATCTGTACACATAAGTCCGTTTCCAAGACTTACTCCTTCGGGCAGCCTTGCTAAATTCAAATCCGCATCGGCTACTTCAAACTCTCTTGCAAAGACTCCCGGAGTACTTCTGCCTAAAGCATTTGCACTGAAGTTTGCTCCTGCATGTAAGAAGTTACCGTCCTGTATATCCTTGTCATGAAAATTCGGAGTCATGGAAGGAACCGCCACTATATCTCCTTCTTTAAAATCCTTAACCTTTTCACCTGTCTTTATTACCCTTGCCACCGCTTCATGTCCCAGAATAAGGTTGTCCGGCTTCTTTGCCCCCGAACCGTATACAGTATTTACATCTGATGTGCATACCGATACCGCCACCGGAGTCAATACTGCATTGTATGGACTGCCAAGCACCGGCTTAGGTAAATCTATAATCTCTGCTCTGTTTCTTTCTATTAGTGCAAACGCTTCCATTTCTTCTCCCTGTTCTTTTTGTATTCCTGTCAAATTGATATCATTTTGCTGCACTTATAATCCTACAATCCAAACACTATTATTATATATCCTAAACACTAATGTAACAATAGCAAGAATACAAACAAAAATGCTTAGGCCGGTACCAAGAATAATTCTTTCGGTACCGGCCTAAGCTTCTTTTCACAACCTAAATTTTAATTATCTTTTGTCTCCTACAAAAAATACCGCCACTGTTTCAGGACCTGTGTGTGCACCTATTATATGACCTATCTCTTTTACTTCAACATTCCCCTTTAGATTTGGGAATCTGGCCTCAAGCATACTTGCCAGCTTTACAGCTTCTTTTTCCGAATCAGAATGACTGATAAAACATTTTCCTGTATATCTCTTACCGTCAACTGCCTGAACTTCCATTCTGGAAACAATAGCTTCCATAGTCTTTTTCTTTGTTTTCACCTTCTCAATCACAATCGGCTTTCCTTCACCGTCCACACACATAAGCGGACAGAAGTTAAGTGACTTGCCTATTTTATATGTAAAGTTGGCTAATCTGTCTTCTTTCAGATAGGTGGTCAAATCAGTTGAAAAAAACCAATGATTGATATACTTTTTTGAATTCTCCGCATAGAGCTTCAGTCTTTCAATAGGCATTCCCTCATCTCTTTTGTCTGCTAAAATATCAATCAACAGACCCATACCTGCCGATGCGGACAAAGAGTCTACTACATATAACTGTCTTTCAGGATATTCCCCCTTCAGTTCCTTCACTGCTGCCATCGCGGCCTGATACGAATCGGATATACTTGATGAAAGACAAATATGTAATA
Source organism: Lachnoanaerobaculum saburreum DSM 3986 (assembly GCF_000185385.1). Classification (GTDB taxonomy): domain Bacteria; phylum Bacillota; class Clostridia; order Lachnospirales; family Lachnospiraceae; genus Lachnoanaerobaculum; species Lachnoanaerobaculum saburreum. Next base: position 279,039 of record NZ_GL622296.1, on the reverse strand, counting down.
CATCTTTACCGTCTTCCAAAAACTTCTTAAAGTATTCCTTGTAATCTGCCATGTCGATTTGACTTGTTGTCGGATTTATACCGTTTCTCATCTTCTCATAGAAATCCGATAAAGGCACGCCCTCTTCCATACTTTCATCATATGTCTGTCCTTCAATACAGTATGTATTGTCAATATGATGAATATCCCTACCAGAGTAATACCCGTTAGTCATATCTGCGGTGGAGCTGCATGATAAAATATAGTCCTCCATGACTATACCTCCTAACGTTTTTTTGTAATCTAACCAAATGAATTTAATACCGAAGTATTCTTTACGTCCATTAAAAATACCTCAATATAAGGATCGGTTTATCCTTTTTATGTCTTGCATATCAAGTTAATCTACTGTTAATTTTTGCAAATTCCCATGCATCTATATAATAGCATACTTTTAAGCTATTTTTCAATATTTTATTATTTGATTTATATTTTTTATGCGATTTTTTATTTGTAAAAACTTTTTAAAAAAGATATTTTCGCTATATATATATTATTATTATATATAATTGTATATAATGATGTTTTTTAGAGTCAAAAACAGGCTTTATATTTCACAATAAAGCCCGTTTAAAATTCAGTTTGACAGAGTATCAATCAAAGATTGTAAAGCCTCAAGACTTCCATTATCTCTGATTTTATAAAAAAGATGCTCCAATGTTTTTTTCTCACCGATTCTTGCTATTTCTTTCTCAAGGCTCTTTGTAGCATCAGAAAAAACCTTCCAATTTTCCTGAAATAATTCCCATTTTAAGAATTTTTCAACACCTTCTTTAACCATCTCGTTTGCTTTTTCAATACTTAATTTTTTCTTTTCATTGTTCTCCACCGCATATTTTTTCATATCATCCATACTGTAATAAGATGCCCCGTCTAAACTTCCTATTCTCTCATCAATATCACATGGTACTGCCAGATCTACAAATATCTTTTTGCTTTCAGTATCCCAATTATCTTTTATATGTTCCTTAGTCAATGTAAAATGCGGTCCACCGGTTGCGGAAATAATCACATCTGCATCCTTTATATATTGATATCTGTCATTGTACTCTATTATACTTATTCTATCTCTGACATTTGGAGACATATCTATATTGTGGCTTCTTTTTGTAACATAGATGTGTGAAAAATCATAGCTTAGTGCATTCTTCAGCACAATATTTCCTATCTTACCTGAAGCACCTATTATAAGCAGCTTCTTACCCTCAAATCCTGATAATTCATCCTTTGCCACTCTTAGTGCAAGTGTTGCAGTCGATACTCCCGACTTTGAAATAAGTGTCTCCGTTTTTATTTTCTTTGCTTCTGTGACTGCATCTCTAAATAATGTATTCAGATACAGATGTGCTGTATTACATTCTCTTGCAAACTCTATAGTATCCTTTACCTGACCCAGTATCTGATCCTCACCGATAAGCATTGAATCAAGCCCTGCGCTTACTTTGTAGAGATGACTTACCGCACCTCTTTTCGTATAGCACAGTATATAATCTCTCAAATGTTCTATATCCATACCGATAATATCTTCACAATTTTTCAAAATAAGGCTTATCAGTGTATTTGTATTCTCTTTGTGTGTACTTATATATATCTCTGTTCTGTTACAGGTAACAAGTATTGCCGCTTCGTCTATAGGCTCTTCATCACATAAAGCTGAAAGCAGCCTTTTCTTTTCCTCATCTCCAAAAGCAAAGTACTCTCTTATCTTTTGTGGAGTATTCTTAAAGCTTAGACTTAGAAGTAAAATCATTCTACTCCCCCGAACTTTTTTATTACCTCAAGTGTATTTTTTATATCTTCACTGTCATGTGCATCTGATATAAAAACGGCTTCAAACTGGCTTGGCGCAATATATATTCCGTTTTCTCTAAGGAAACTGTAATAACTTGCATATTCATCAAGATCACAACTAAGCACATCCTTATAACAGCTTACAATTTTTGAAGTGAAGAATACAGACATCAAAGAACCTACTCTGTTTATATGCACTCTTTTTGTATCTGCATTCATTATCTTTTCAATGCCGTCTGCAAGAGTTTTTGCACTCTCATCTATATGTTTATAAATTTCCTGATGTTCAAAAAGTACTTCAAGTGTAGCAATACCTGCCGCAGTGGCTATAGGATTGCCGCTAAGTGTGCCTGCCTGATATACATTACCCAAAGGACTGATACATGCCATAATCTCTTTTCTGCCGCCATAGGCTGCAAGAGGCATACCGCCACCTACTATCTTACCTACCGTGACAATATCAGGCTCTATATTGTAGTACTCACAGGCACCGCCCTTTGCCAACCTGAATCCTGTAATAACCTCATCAAATATTAAAAGTGAATCATTTTCTTTTGTGATTTTTCTCAAAAATTCAAGAAAACCTTCCTTTGGAGGAATTACACCCATATTTGCGGCTACAGGCTCTACAATAACTGCGGCAATCTTTCCCTTATACTTATCAAATAATGCACTTACACTGTCACTGTCATTAAACTCCGCTACCAAAGTATTCTTTGCATAGTCATTCGGTACACCTGCGCTTGAAGAAATCGCCTCAGTAAGTACACCGCTTCCCGCAATTACCAAAAGTCCGTCAGAATGACCATGATAGCATCCTGTAAATTTCAAAATCAAATCCTTTTTTGTATACCCTCTTGCAAGTCTGACAGCACTCATAGTCGCTTCAGTGCCTGAATTTACAAGCCTTACCTGCTCCATAGCAGGCATTGCCTCATTTATCATCTCAGCCAAGATATATTCCTTTTTTGTAGGAGCTCCAAAGCTTAGACCCTTTTTCAATGCTTTTTTTACCTTTTCCAATACAACAGGATAGGCATGACCCAGTATTGCAGGACCCCATGAACATACATAATCTATATATTCATTGCCGTCCGCATCATATATCTTTGAGCCAAGAGCCGATTTTATAAAAACCGGGTCACAGTGTACCGCCCTTGCAGCACGAACGGGAGAGTTTACCCCTCCCGGAATATATTTCTTTGATAATTCAAAATATTTTTCTGATTTTTTATAATTTCTTGATTGCATCTATTATTCCCTCTACATCATATTGTTTTGCTGTAATTATTTTTTCTATATTTAATTTCAGAAGTGCCTTTGTAGTCACAGGCCCTATAGAAACCACCCTGCCGTTAAGTACTGAATCATCTTCAATCATCTCAACCAGAGCCTTTGCGGCACTTGCACTTGCTACCACTACATAGTCAAAACTTTCTATATTCCTGTTCAGTTCAAACTTTTTTCTGTAGTCAATAACCGTATCATAAATAGGAATATCACTGAAACCGATACCTGCACTTTTTAGTCCATTTGGCAAAACATCACTTCCAAGCTTTGCCCTGAGCATAAGGACCTTACTGCTTTTATCAAGCTGCGGCAAAATCTCATCCAAGAAACTTTTTGAATCAAACCTGCTTGGAATAAAATCCGGATTTATCCCATATTTATTCAAAGCTTCACCGCTTCCGCTGCCTATAACACAAATCTTCTTATTATAAAGACTTCTAATATCAATACCATATTTTTTTATCTGTTCAAAAAATATATTTACACCGTTTGAGCTGGTAAATAAAATATGTGTGGAATTATTAAGCTCACATTCAAGCCTGTCCTTTCCAATCTCTATTTCCTTAGTAGCAATCAGACTCATCTCACATATATTAGCTCCTACCTCCTTAAATCTTGGTGTCATTTTTTCCGCAGACAATCTTGTAGCGGTCAAAAGTATATTTTTACCTGAAAGCGGCAATCTGTATTTATTAAAGAATGACAAATTCTTCTTGCATACATCCCCTACCACAATCAATGCAGGAGAAACTATATTTTCTTTTTTGGCAATCTCTTCCATATTGCCAAGTTCACCTCTAAAAACTCTTTGATTATATCTTGTACCGTTTTCTACAACAGCCGCTTTAGTAAAAGGGTTCATACCGTTTGAGAGCAGTCCGTTTACTATAACAGACAGATTTGATATTCCCATCAAAAAAACAAGGCTGCCGTCCAGTTTGACAATATTTTTAAAATCAAGGTCAAGCACTTCTCCTTTTTTTTTGTGTCCTGTAAAGACATGAAATGATGTCGCCTCACCTCTAAATGTAACAGGTATTCCTGCATACCCAAGACCTGCATAAAAAGAGCTTACTCCATGCACTATCTCAAAATCAATATTTCTTTCTATAAGATATTGTGCCTCTTCTCCGCCTCTGCCAAAAATATAAGGGTCGCCCCCCTTTAATCTGACTACATATTCTCCGGCCCCGGCATGCCATGCAACAGTCTCATTTATTTCATCCTGAGTCATATAATGATCCCCTGATATCTTACCGGCATAGATAAGCTTGGCCGTAAGTCTTGCTTTATTTAATATTGTAGGATTTATCAAATTGTCATATACCAAAACATCTGCATTTTCTATACATTCAAGTGCCTTTAATGTAAGCAATTTTTCATCTCCGGGCCCCACACCTACAAGTGAAACCCTTTTTACCTCTTTATTTAACATTTTTCCTCTTAAGTTTGTTTGCCGTATTCTCAACCATGTCAAAAAGTCCTTTACTGTCACTATATGCAATTTGATATTTACCTTCAAAGTAGGCTTTTATACTGTAATTGTCCCTGTCCTTTTTTATATATATACCTGCACTTGTATGACAGTCGGCCTCCAATACACTCAGATACTTTCTTTCTGCATTAAATAAAATATTGCAGTCCTCATCCTGTATCTTTTTTAAAACTTCAGATATATAATCAGACGCATACTGTCCGCAAAGTATTCCCTGTGCAGGTGCCGGCAGTATATCGGTTTCCTTTATATCTGTTATATTGACTTTTTGTAAAATCTTATCACACTCACCTGCACAATTTGTATCGGCTAAAAGTCTGTCAAGTCCTGCCCTTGCCAAGATAACACCGTCTGTATCACCTGAAAATATCTTACCGATTCTGGTAAGCACATTTCCTCTTATCGGTACTATTTTTATATTATGATTCAAAAGCATTGCCTGTTCGGATCTTCTCTTTGAGCTTGTACCTATTCTAAATCCGCGTGGCAAATCTTTTATCTGCAAATCAACAGGGCAATCGTTTTTTACAACCAGCACATCTCTTACAGCACCTCTTTTCAGTACAGGCATAAGCTTAAGTCTATTGTCGAACTCAAGAGGCAAGTCTTTAGCTGAATGTATTGCCAAATCTATATCTCCTTTTATAAGCGCTTCTTCAAGTTCCTTTGTAAACAGCCCCTTTCCGCCTATTTCCTGTAATGAGATATCAAGTCTTTTATCTCCTATGGTATTCATGGGAACATATTCTATTTTTATATGGGGGAAGCTGTTCTTTACAGCATCCCCCACCAACTTAGTCTGTGCAAGTGCCAAAGCACTCTTTCTGGTACCAATCCTTATTATTTCCTTATGAAACATAACTTGCCTCATCAGCATGTTTTAGTATAAGCCTTCTCACAAAATCATATTCACCAAGTCCTTTAAGTTCAAAGTCCACATTCTTGTTCATATCTTCAAGTATGGTCTTAAAGCTGTCATTATCACCTGCCATATCATTTTTTGCATGGTCACCTGCCACTATCATAAACGGTGACAAATGTAGTGTATTATAGCTTGAAAGCTGTGGCAATACATCTTCAATATATGGATATCCCTCTACACAAGCTATATAAATATCATCTCTGCCATGCTCTACAAATCTATTTCTAAGTAACTCATATATTTTATTGGACTCATGCTCGGAACCATGTCCCATCAAAAGATATGCCTCACCCTCTTTACTTTCATAAATTGAGTCAAGCTGTTTTATAATATATTCAAAGTCCTCATTGCTTTCAAGAAGTGCATTACCCATTCTTATCCTTGAAAATTTATCCTTATAACAAGCGACTGCTTCCTTGACTTTATTATTTTCAATGCCGTCCATAATATGAGTACTTATAATGAGCAAGTCCTCAATTTCAAGCTTGATTGCCTCCTCAAGTGCCTCTTTAATATCATTGATATGTAAATTATATCTCTTTTTTAACTTTGCCCTTATCTTATCACTGGTCCATGCACTTAAGATAATACTGTCTTTATATGTATCCTTAATATCATTTTCTATTACATCTATTGTCTTTTTTCTTGTATCGTCATGTGTTGTTCCGAAACTTGCAACTATTACTCCCCTTTTCAACCTATTACCCCCTTATCTATACATTTTGCCAATTCTTTTGCATAGTATGTGATATAGATATCAGCCCCTGCTCTAAATGCCGACACTGCCATCTCACACATTATTTTCTCCTCGTCTATAAAACCGTTCTTTGCCGCCGACTTCACCATAGCATACTCACCGCTTACAGAATAGGCCGCTACCGGAATATCTGTGATTTCTTTTACCTTGGCCACCACATCCAAAAAGCTCATAGCCGGCTTTACCATAACTATATCCGCACCCTCCGCTACATCATCATAAACTTCCTTTATAGCCTCTCTTATATTATGCACATCCATCTGATAGGTTTTTCTGTCTCCAAATGCAGGTGCTGAATCTGCCGCAACTCTAAAGGGACCGTAGAATGCCGAAGCATATTTTGCAGAATATGACATTATAGGGATATTTTTATAGCCGTTTGCATCAAGCAATTTTCTAATCTCACTTACTCTGCCATCCATCATATCTGAAGGTGCCACCATATCGGCACCCGCCTCCACCTGTGAGAGTGCAATCTTTGCCAGATATTTTATAGTACTGTCATTGTCAATATCATTGCCTTTTAATATTCCGCAATGTCCATGTGAAGTATACTCACACATACACACATCACCTATAATATATACTTCAGGATAGTTTTTCTTTATATATCTGATTGCTTCCTGTACAATACCATGGTCATGATATGCTTCGCTTCCCGACTCATCTTTATGCCCCGGTATACCGAACAATATTACAGACTTCACCCCTGATTCAAGCAATTCTTTTATAACATTGTCACATCTGTCTATACTCATACGGTATTGCCCGGGCATGGACTCTATCTCTTCAAAGATATTCTCTCCCTCTTCAAAAAACATAGGATAAATAAGAGAATCCTTGCTTATTCTGGTTTCTCTTACCATATTTCTGATATTTGAATTTGCCCTTAGTCTTCTGGTTCTAAACATGTTTCTCCTCTTACAATAATCACATCAGTCAAATTTTTCCGCATTCGGATCTTCTTCAAGTTCTTTCTTACATCGGGTAACCACTTCTTTTATATTATATCTGATTTCACTTGCAACTCTTCTTGCAAGTCTATGATTGCTGCCGGATGAAGTCACTCCTATTACCATCTCTTCTTCCGTCACAATACCCGGAAAGTAGAAATCGCAGTTTTTATAGTTTGATGCATCATTTACCATAATACCGGCTCTATTACAGTCCCAAACAATCTTCTCATTGAGTTCCTTATTATCTGTAGCAGCTATCACATAGTCCACATCCTCAACATCCATGCTGTCATAAGCTCTCTCTTTTAAGATAAGCTTATCATCCTGCTGGTCCATGATAGTTGCAGCTATAGTCTTTGCCACAACTATTATCTTACATCCAAACTCCTTAAGCTTTAAGATTCTTCTGACTGCTATATTGCCTGCTCCAACTACTAAAAATGTCTTCTCGTTTATATCAATAAACAACGGGAAATACTTTGCCATATTCGCCTCCTCTATAAAAACTGTTCTGCCTTGTGGCAAAAAAATACTTCCTATATTATAACATATTCTAATATATAATTGAGTATAATAACAAATAAAATAGGACTCCCAAATGAGAGCCCGTTTTTTATGAAGGTATTATAAATTACCTAGTATCTGAAGATACATCACTGTATAACCGATATAATACCGTTAATTACTATTGGCGGTCTAAATAAACCTATGTTTACTTTTGACCTTAATCACAGATTACTCAATGATAGATGCAACTCTACCTGAACCTACTGTTCTACCACCCTCACGGATAGCGAATCTAAGACCCTGCTCACAAGCAACAGGATGGATAAGCTCGATAGTCATCTCTACGTTATCACCCGGCATGCACATCTCTGTTCCGGCAGGAAGGTTGCAAACACCTGTAATATCTGTTGTTCTGAAGTAGAACTGTGGACGATAGTTGTTAAAGAAAGGTGTATGACGTCCACCCTCATCCTTTGTAAGTACGTAAACCTGAGCTGTAAACTTCTTATGACATGTTACAGAACCCGGCTTAGCAAGAACCTGACCTCTTTCGATCTCTGTTCTCTGAACACCTCTAAGAAGTGCACCGATGTTATCACCTGCCTGAGCCTGATCAAGAAGCTTTCTGAACATCTCGATACCTGTAACAACAGTTGACTTCTTATCCTCATGGATACCAAGGATCTCTACTGTATCGTTAAGGTTAAGTGTACCTCTCTCTACTCTACCTGTAGCAACTGTACCACGACCTGTGATTGTAAATACGTCCTCGATTGGCATAAGGAAAGGCTTATCTGTATCTCTCTCAGGATCAGGAATGTAGCTGTCAACAGCATCCATAAGATCCATGATCTTGTCACCCCAAGGTCCCATCGGATCCTCAAGAGCCTTAAGAGCTGAACCCTGAATAATAGGTGTATCATCACCAGGGAACTCATACTCGTTAAGAAGATCTCTGATCTCCATCTCTACAAGCTCAAGAAGCTCCTCATCATCAACCATATCACACTTGTTCATAAATACCACGATATATGGAACACCTACCTGTCTTGAAAGAAGGATATGCTCTCTTGTCTGAGCCATAACACCGTCTGTAGCTGCAACAACAAGGATAGCACCGTCCATCTGTGCAGCACCTGTGATCATGTTCTTTACATAGTCGGCGTGTCCCGGACAGTCAACATGTGCGTAATGTCTCTTAGCTGTCTCATACTCAATATGAGCTGTTGAGATTGTGATACCTCTCTCTTTCTCCTCAGGAGCCTTATCAATCTTATCAAAGTCTACAATCTTATTTGTCTCTGAAGGGAATCTTGTTGCAAGAACCTTAGAGATAGCTGCTGTAAGAGTTGTTTTACCGTGATCTACGTGTCCGATTGTACCAATGTTAGCATGAGGCTTTGTTCTATCAAATTTTGCTTTTGCCATTGTTAATTCCTCCTTGAATTAAACTTAAATTAATAGTAAATTTTGTTATATTATATAGTATCAGCTGATATTTTGCAAGTTAATATGCTTATATCTTAGCTTTATTATTTCTTATCATTAAGAACTTTTTCCTGAACAGACTTTGGAACCTGCTCATATTTTTCAAAGAACATTGAGTAGTTTCCACGACCCTGTGTTCTTGAACGAAGGTCTGTTGAGTATCCGAACATCTCTGAAAGCGGAACGAATGCATTTACCTGCTTACCGCTTGGTATATCCTCCATACCCTCTATACGACCTCTTCTTGAGTTGATATCACCTATAACATCACCCATATATTCCTCAGGCATTGTAACTTCAACCTTCATAATAGGCTCAAGAAGTACAGGTCCCGCCTTACTCATAGCATCCTTGAATGCCATAGAACCTGCGATATGGAATGCCATTTCTGATGAATCTACTTCATGGTATGAACCGTCATATACATTTGCATGTACACCAAGTACCGGGAATCCTCCAAGAATACCTGACTTTGTAGCCTCCTCAATACCTTCGCCGACAGCCGGAATATATTCCTTAGGAATAGCACCGCCGACAACAGTTGACTCAAACTTAAATGTCTCTTCTCCGTTCGGATCCATAGGTTCAAACTTAACTTTACAGTGACCGTACTGACCGCGACCGCCTGACTGTCTTGCATACTTGGAATCAACATCAACAGCCTTGGTAAATGTTTCTTTGTAAGCAACCTGTGGTGCACCTACATTTGCTTCTACATTAAACTCTCTAAGAAGTCTGTCTACAATGATCTCAAGGTGAAGCTCACCCATACCTGATATGATGGTCTGTCCTGTTTCGCCATCTGTCTTAACTCTGAATGTCGGATCCTCTTCAGCCAATTTTGCAAGAGCATCTATCATCTTTGTCTGACCTGCCTTTGTCTTCGGCTCGATAGCGATATCGATAACAGGCTCAGGGAATTCCATTGACTCAAGGATTACAGGATGTTGCTCATCACAAATTGTATCACCTGTAGTTGTAAGCTTAAAGCCTACGGCCGCCGCAATATCTCCTGAATAAACCTTGTCAATCTCCGTTCTCTTATTTGCATGCATCTGAAGGATACGACCGACTCTCTCCTTCTTGCTCTTTGTAGCATTAAGTACATATGAACCGGCGTTAAGTGTTCCGGAATAAACTCTGAAATATGCAAGTTTTCCTACAAAAGGATCTGTCATAATCTTAAATGCAAGAGCTGAGAAAGGCTCCTCATCTGAAGCATGTCTTTCAACTTCATTTCCGTCAAGGTCAACACCCTTTATTGAAGGGATATCAAGCGGTGAAGGCATGAACTCAACAATAGCATCAATAAGCTTTTGCACACCCTTATTGCGATAAGCCGTACCGCAACATACAGGTATTGCCCTGTTCTCACAAGTTCCTTTTCTAAGTGCCGCCTTAAGCTGCTCAACTGAAGGCTCCTCACCCTCAAGATACATCATTGTAAGGTCATCATCAAGCTCACAAATCTTCTCAACAAGCTCACCATGATATAATTCAGCCTCGTCCTTTACCTCGTCAGGTATATCAACGATTGAAATATCATCACCCTTGTCATCATTGTAGATATAAGCTTTCATCTCAAAGAGATCTACAATTCCCTTAAAATCGTCTTCTTTTCCGATTGGAATCTGAAGCATAATTGTATTTTTTCCAAGTCTTGTATGAATCTGTTCAACTGCTGCATAATAGTCGGCACCCATAACATCCATCTTATTGATAAATGCCATTCTCGGTACATGATATGTATCTGCCTGTCTCCATACATTCTCAGACTGCGGTTCTACACCTTCTTTTGCAGAGAACACACCGACAGCACCGTCAAGTACACGAAGTGATCTCTCCACCTCTACAGTAAAGTCAACGTGTCCCGGAGTATCGATAATATTTATACGATTTTCCTTCTCACCTGGCTTTACTTTGTTAAATTCCTGTAATGTCCAGTGGCATGTTGTAGCGGCTGAAGTAATTGTAATACCTCTTTCCGCTTCCTGTGCCATCCAGTCCATTGTAGCGGTACCCTCATGGGTATCACCAATCTTATAATTTACACCAGTATAATATAGGATACGCTCAGTAAGTGTGGTTTTACCGGCATCTATATGAGCCATGATACCAATATTTCTGGTTCTCTCCAACGGATATTCTCTTCCAGCCAATTGGTTTCCTCCTATTAGAATCTATAATGAGCAAATGCCTTGTTAGCCTCTGCCATCTTATGCATATCTTCTTTTCTCTTTACTGCGGCGCCTGTATTGTTTGCCGCATCCATTATCTCATTTGCAAGACGATCAATCTGTGTCTTCTCGCCTCTTTTTCTTGAAAAGAATGTAAGCCATCTAAGAGCAAGAGCCTGTCTTCTCTCCGGTCTTACCTCGATAGGAACCTGATATGTGGCTCCACCGATTCTTCTCGCCTTTACCTCAAGTACAGGCATGATATTGTTCATAGCTTCCTCAAAAACCTCTACAGGATCCTTTCCTGTTTTGTCGGAAACCTTATCAAATGCTCCGTACACAATCTTTTGTGCAACACCCTTCTTACCGTCCAACATGATAGTGTTTACAAGCTTTGTAACTACCTTGTTATTGTATAAAGGATCTGCCAATACATCTCTTTTTAGTGTATGTCCTTTACGTGGCACGTTTCTTCCCTCCTTAATATTCAATTAGATCTTTGGTACTCGCTTACTGCGTCCTCGTGCCTATATTTTTTGCAACCAACAAAAAATCCGGCACTGTCTAATTATGAAAGTTTTTTTACTTTCTTCTGAATTCTAAAGACTGTTTATATCTTCAGTTATTATTTTTTATCTTTCGGTCTCTTAGCTCCGTACTTTGAACGAGCTTGTTTTCTGTTAGCGACACCCGCAGTATCTAATGTACCACGAATAATATGGTATCTTGTACCCGGCAAGTCCTTTACTCTACCTCCACGGATAAGCACAACGCTATGCTCCTGAAGGTTATGTCCCTCTCCCGGGATATAGCTTGTTACTTCGATTCCGTTAGAAAGACGAACTCTGGCAATCTTACGAAGAGCTGAGTTAGGCTTCTTAGGTGTTGCAGTCTTAACAGCTGTACATACTCCTCTTTTTTGCGGTGAAGAGATATCTGTTGACCTCTTATGAAGTGAGTTGAATCCCTTCTGAAGAGCAGGAGCTGTTGACTTTCTTTCTGAAGTCTGTCTGCCTTTTCTAACTAACTGGTTAAATGTTGGCATTCCTTTTTCCTCCTTTTTTATTGGTTGCTTACATTTATTTTTGTCTGTGAATACTGTTGCATATTCACTTTGTGTAAATATCATCGCCTACTTACACAGTATTTAATACTACTAAAATAAGAGGCTGTTGTCAATACTATTCATGCCTGTAATTCTGACAGTTTTCTTACAAGATATATGATCCGCTCTTTGACACTTGGTATCTGAAAATGCCTGTAAAGCCTTATAAATAAAGGATTTATAAGGTCAAATTTCTTTATGTACTGTTGTATTATATAAAAAAATGTGGCTAAGCCTTGCAGATTACAAGGCTTAGCCACTTTCCCGTTTCAAAACCGATACAGATGGATTATACTGTAATTAAGCTTTTTTTATCGGTATCCAAAGCTCCATCTTATACTCAGGGCTGTGCATATCTCCTTCATAGTAGTACTCAAAATCCGGACTTCCTGAATGTATATAACCATGTTCAGGGAAAAACACTTCCATTACATACTTCCAACCTTTATGAATACACTCAGGCACACTTCCGTTCAGTTCTACAACCGCATATTCCGCTTCTTTTACTTTAATGATATCCAATCCCATACTTTCAGCTTTACCGATATCAGTAATAATATATCCTGCCATATAATTTATTGTGCCGGGATTTTCCACATCATAGCAAACACCGACACTCTTTCCTTCACCAAGTTTTGCTAATTCATCATGACTGTATTTTTTGTATAGCCTGTCCCATATATCAGGACATTCAGATGAATTGATATTTTGTTTACTTAATCCTGCAACCGTAAATGCTTCTTTTTTTTGAATCGTAATATTCATGCTTCTTCCTCCTCTTACACTTAGTGCCAATTGCACTCGTGAAACCAATTTGAACGGTTTTCCGTTTCTTACTTCTGAAGGAGTAGACTTATGAAAATTCTTAAACGCAGTTCCGAATGAATCTGATGACTCATACCCGAATCTTAATGCAATATCAATTATCTTCTCATGTGTATCTCTTAATCTGACAGCGGCTTCCGTTAATCTCCTGCTTCTCAAATATTCCGAAAGAGTTGTTTCAGTCAGAATAGAAAACAAACGGCTAAACATAGAATAAGAATATCCTGACAATTGAATTACCTTCCTTTCGTCTATCTCATCATCAAGAACTGTTTCAAGATAGTCAATCGTATTATTAAATGATTTTACTATATTCATTTTTTCCTCCTTCAGTTATAGTTTATTCATTTTTATTATCTTTTGCCCTCTAATATTTGTACAAAATTTAACGTTATGTCGTAATCGTTTTTTATATATAATATTTACTGTCCGTTTTATGTTTTGATTATTTCAGACAGTATAACTTAAAAAGCCGGCATTCCTATTCCGGCTAAAATCAGTATTCTATCTTTATATATAAATTTTCTTTTTTTGTATCCATAAACATCTTTTTCATTTCCAGTGTCGTATTTGTTCCGTCAATAAATCTAAGAATATATAAATATGCTTTACTTTCTTTAAAAGTTTTTTCATCAAATGTCTCACCGCCGACATATGCTTCAATCAGTTTTATATATCCGTTGTACATACTTTCCTTAATATAATCAGGTATATCCCTTATTCGACCGCCTATCTTCACAGATACTCTTTCAAATTCTTTCTTACCCGACTCCGCCAAATCCTTATCGGTATCTACACATTCTCTGATATATGTAATTCCGCCCGGCTCACTTTTATACTCCCTTTTTAAAATTTATAATTTCAACACATATATGTCAACCTATAAATTTTTTTAGTTGACATTAAGAAATATTTATAATATTATTCTCTTATGTTTTAATTAAATGATACCGGATTACTGTTTTTTAGACCGGTGTTAATTATATTTTTGAACAGGAGATTGTTATGTCAAAAAATATTTCCATAAATAGAATAGCTGTAATAGCCCTAATGGCGGCCGTTCTATGTATATTGTCGCCGGTTTCCATACCTATATTTATAAGTCCTGTACCTGTATCACTCGGTGTGCTGGCTGTATACCTGACAGCCTATGTACTTACACCGATTGATGCACTTATATCAGTGATAATCTTTATATTGCTTGGTGCACTGGGATTACCTGTATTCTCAGGATATTCAGGCGGTCTTGGCAAACTCCTTGGACCTACAGGCGGATATATCATAGGATTTATATTTACAGTGTATATAAGTTCACTGATTATTCACCTGAAAAAAGGTATTCTTTATGATGTAATCGGAATGGTGTTAGGTTTGGCTCTTTGTTACCTGCCCGGAACATTATGGTTCTCATATCAGCAGGGCAAGGGCTTCATTGCCTCATTGGCATTATGTGTTGTACCGTTTTTGATAGGAGATATTATAAAGATTTTTGTAGCATATATACTTGGGTCACAGATCAGTAAAAGACTGAATCACCTAAATCTGTAAATGAAAGAGGCTGTTGCCTTTAAGAATAATACTCTTAAGGCAACAGCCTCTTTTATCTGTCTCTATATCCTAAAGCCTGTTCCAAAACAATCTTTTCTTCCCTTGAAAGTACCTGTTCTGTCTGACCGTTTTCAACTATCCTTATATAATTAAAAGTAACTTCCCTGGAATGTATACTGTTTATTATATATCCCGAATTTCTATAATTCAAAATACAGAGTGCAAAACTAAGTTTCCCTCCCATTCCGTCAAATGCATCATATTTGAGTATACCAATTTTTTGATAACATTCTCTCTGTATCTTGTTCAGCTCTCTTATAGCCTCCCTGTTTAATTTATTCTCATTTTTTAAACTGCGAATATCCTTTCTCAAAAGGATTATAATATCCTCAAGGTTTCTCGCAGATCTTCCTGTCATGAAATTATCATATGATTTAAAAAGTCTTCTATATTTTATTCTATGCTTCATCATAGATATAAATAATATAAAATTAAAAACAGCTACAACCAGGATAAAGCAAAACAAAATCCTATTATCTATTGTAAAATTTATCATCGTATTACACTAACGTCTTAAAAATATCCATTATTCTGTCAAGCTCCACCTGTGAATAATATTCTATTTCTATTCTTCCTTTATTTTTATCTTTTTGATTTATATGTACCTTGGTACCAAGTACCCCTTGAATACTGTCCTCATACTCCTTATAGAACAATGACAAGTCTCTTACAGTATCTTCTTTAACTGATTCTGTCAACTCATCAAGTTCTACATTTTTCTTTTTTGATAGTGTCTTGGCTGCCTTTTCAGTATCTCTGACACTGAGACTTCTCTTCATTATATCAAGTGCCAAAAGCTCTCTTTTGCCCTCATCCTCCAGACTAAGCAGTGCTCTTGCATGACCTGATGAAATCTTACCGTCAATCATATATTGTTGAATATTCTTGCTAAGTTTTAGAAGTCTAAGTGAATTGGTAATGGTAGAGCGATTTTTTGACACCTTATCTGACAGTTCTTCCTGTGTCAGATTATATTCCTCTATAAGACTCTTATATGCAAGTGCCTCTTCAATAGGATTCAAATCTGTCCTTTGTATATTCTCTATAATAGCAATCTCCTTAGCCTTTTGGTCATCATAGTCTCTTACAACTACCGGAACTTCAGAAAGTCCTGCCGCCTGTGCAGCCCTCCAACGTCTTTCACCCGCCACTATTTCATATCTGTTACCTATCTTCTTTACTATAATAGGCTGCAACACTCCATACTGTTTTACTGATTTTGTTAGCTCATCAAGGCTATCCTTGTCAAACATTTTTCTTGGCTGATTTCTATTTGGCTCTACTAATGAAATCTTTACCATCAATTCGCCAGTTTTTTTGCTTGTATTGTCTTCTATATTCTTATCCACTGCCTCGTCAATAGCTGTATTGGTTCCATTTATATTTCTAAGAAGAGCATCTGCGCCCTTTCCAAGTGCCATTCTTTTTGCCATTTTTACCTCCCGCTCTTACTTAGTACTTCGGATGCCAACATTCTATATGCCTGTGCTCCTGTTGAAGTAGTATCATATTCTGTTATCGGCATTCCAAAACTTGGAGCCTCCGCCAACTTTACATTTCTGGGTATTATAGTTTCAAATATATTTTCATTAGATATAACACTCTTTACGCCTTCTATAACCTGTCCGCTCAGGTTATTTCTGGCATCATACATAGTAAATACTATTCCCTCTATTTCTAATGTAGGATTCAATCTCTCTCTGATCAGATTTACAGTTCTAAGCATCTGATTAAGCCCCTCTAATGCATAGTATTCACACTGAATAGGTATTACTACACTGTCAGATGCCATAAAAGCATTGATAGTAAGAAGGCTGAGACTGGGAGGGCAGTCTATTATTATATAATCATACTCCTTGTATAATTCACTAATTTTCCTTCTCAATGTTCTTTCTCTATCTTCCAGCTCCAGAAGTTCTATCTCCGCACCTGATAAATCCACATTACTTGGTATTATATCTAAATTTTCCACCTCAGTATTCAGTATAGCATCATTTATATTTTCATCACCGATAATTACCTCATATATAGTTTTTGCAGTGTTCAGTTTGTCAATTCCAAGTCCACTTGAAAGGTTTCCCTGTGGGTCGAAGTCTATTGCCAATACACTCTGACCTGCTTCAGCCAAAGCAGCTGAAAGATTTACTGCGGTAGTAGTCTTACCTACACCACCTTTTTGATTTGCAAATGAAATAATTTTCGTCATAATATTATTCAAGCATTCTGCTTGTCCTTTCTGTTTTATGTTTTATGTTTCCTGTGAAACATCACTATAGATATATATTCAGAGCATTTAAAAACCCCTTATCATTTTCAATATGAGGATATTTATTTGAGTCATCAATAATCACTGTCTCTACAGCGGGATTAACCTTCATATACTTCCTCAATACCTTTGAAGCCTCTTTATTATGTTTACCTTCAAATATAACTATACTGTTATTTATCTGAGACAGTTCAAACTTTATATTTTTCTTTGTGTAGAAACAAACTATACTGGAATACAACGACCTTGGTGACAATCCCCTATGTGCCGCTTCATAACATTTATCCAGTATATCCTTTGTGAATCTATCTTTCCTATAGAAATCAGATCTGATATTGTAACTTATATTCCATCTGAACACTGCTATATTATACAGAAGATTTCCAAGTACAGACATACTCAAAATAGCCTTATATGTTCTGGCTCTTTTTCCCGGTATAAGCTGGCCTTTGTCCAGATTCTCAGGTGAAACCAATATTATCTTTTCAAATAATGTACTGTCATTATCACAGGCAGAAATAACAAATGCAGAGCTGTTTCCACTTGATATTACAGTAGTCCTTTTTCCTATTATTACCTTAATAAAATCACATATCAACTGTGCAAATATATGATTTGTATATGTCATAAACGGCTTTTCAGATAATCCACATCCCAACAAATCTATACTGTATACTGTATGTGACTCTGCCAATTTATCTCTTATCCTAAACCATTCTTCTGAAGATGCCGCTACATCCAGTGAATGAACCAACAGAACAGGATTTCCATGACCCTTTTTTCTATACTTGATATTACCAAATCTCCATTCAAATTCCTTTGTTGCTTCTTTTTCAAGGAGATTCTTTGATATAGCATGCATACTCATCATTTTATTTATCAGTGATACACCTATAAGTGTAGAAGATGATATCACCATGGCAGTTAAAATTTTTAAGTATTTTTTCACTGTTAAAACCCCTTATTTTACAGGACAATGCAAGCCTAAACTTGAAAATCCTAAATATTTATTTATATTCTATCATACTAATATTTTCTAATCAATGAATTAAAAGTTAATATTTCAATGTTTCACATGAAACATTGAAATATTAACTTTTAAGCCGAACAAATTATTTATACGTCTATGAAATTACATTCCAAACCATAAAATGCTAAGCTATACCTAAGTTTTTATCAATATAGCTTATAATGATTATAAAAAATAAAGTTGCACTTTAAAATACATATTATAAAGATACTATATTATAGAAGATATCTCTTTTGCAACTGATAATAAAGAACGCGGATACAACAGTTTTACTTGGATATTTATATGATATATTTTTTCTGCATTAATAACAAATAAAATCTGTATAAAATCATAAGGCTATATGAATAATTAAATACTTATATCAAATATATAAGTAAAAATACTACCATTATTATACGAGTATAAAATCTATTATAAAGCAATCTGAAATATAAGCATTCCATATTATGAAATATAAATTTAATTATTCCCGCTTTGTGAAACTCTCAACTCTAATATACTATTAATAAATATATTTTTTACTCCTTAGCATTTTAACACTACAAGCTTATATCTCTCTGATATCTAAATACTTATAACTATAAAGACAAACAATAACATATCAATATTACTAAAAATAATCCTGATAAAGAGCCAAAACAACGCAATCAAAAATAACATAGAATCAACACAAAGATTATTCAAAAAAATTCTGTAACCTTATAAAAATCATATATAAAAAGCCCTATAGATGATGTTTCACGTAAAACATTACTATAGAGCTTTTATTGTCATTGTTTCATGTGAAACATGAGATTTATATGTTTTACGTGAAACAGTAGTTCTTCTATATTTTACGTGAAACATTAACTTTTTACTGTTTTACGTGAAACATTAGTTTCTAGATGTTTTATATGAAACAGTAGTTCTTCTATGTTTTACGTGAAACATAGAGTTTTTTACATTTCATGTGGAACATCAGTTTCTAGATGTTTCACATGAAACATTAGTTTTTCTATGTTTCATGTGAAACATCTATCTTATAGGCTCTTTAGTTGGTAGACCGGCTTTTCTTGGATACTTACTTGCAGTAGGTTTTACCTTCTTTATATCCAGTAAAATTCTTTCTCCATATTCTGCCAGTTTAAACTTGATAGAATCACTTATTTCCCCACCTAATACCTGTATTGCCTTCTTGGCATCATTTACTTCTACATCAAATCCCTTTGATTTGTATGATACAAAGCTGCCGCCGACTTTTACAAGTGGTAGGCAATATTCACTTAACGAAGCCAGATTTGCTACCGCTCTGGATACGCATATGTCAAATTTCTCTCTATATTTTTTATCTTTTGCTATATTCTCAGCTCTTGAGTGTATTGAAGTTACATTCTTTAATTCAAGTGCTTCACAGACCTCCTGTATAAATTTTACTCTTTTATTCAGGCTGTCTATCAAATCAAGTCTAAGGTTTGGGAATGCTATAGCCAGCGGTATACCGGGGAAGCCTGCACCTGTACCAAGATCTGCTACACTATATTCCCTTTCTCCGATATCCTTTACCAACTTTTCAATAGCAATACTGTCTATAAAATGTTTATATGTGCATTCTCTTATATCTGTAATAGATGTAAGATTCATCACCTTATTCTTCTCAATCAAAATTTTATAGAACCTATATAGTTTTTCCTTCTTCTCATCAGAAAGTACAGTATCTAATATATTACTCTCAGATAAGTACTTATCCATATCATTATACATCTCTTTTCTCCTTATAGGTTTCCAGATATACAAGTAATACTGTTATATCTGCCGGCGATACTCCTGATATTCTTGAGGCCTGACCGACAGAGCTTGGTCTTACTTTACCAAGCTTTTGTACCGCCTCAATCCTTAGACTGTTCACCTTGCTGTAATCTATATCAGGCGGAATCTTTTTATTCTCAAGCTTTTTGAACTGCTTTACCTGCGATTCCTGCCGCTTTATATAACCCTCATATTTTATATTTATATTCACCTGATCTCTGACATCTTTTCTTAATTTTTTTCTGTCATCATCCAACTCTGCTGTAAGATCATAGTTCAACTCAGGTCTCCTTATAAGTTCCGCCAGATTTGCCGATGTTTGAAGTGGAGTAGAGCCGTTTCTTACAAGGAAATCCTGTACCTTTGATGTAGCACCTATATGTATATTTTTCAGTCTTTCTACTTCATTTGCTATCTGCTTTTCTTTTTCTAAAAGACTGTTATATCTCTTCTCAGATATAAGTCCTACTTTATATCCTATCTTTGTCAGTCTGAGATCTGCATTATCCTGTCTTAGAAGCAATCTATATTCCGATCTGGATGTCATCATTCTATATGGCTCATGACTCTCTTTGGTAACCAGATCATCTATCAACACTCCTATATATCCCTGATCTCTGCCTATTATTACAGGTTCTCGTCCCAGCACTTTCATAGCCGCATTTATTCCTGCCATCAGTCCCTGCACTGCGGCTTCCTCATATCCTGAACTTCCATTGAATTGTCCTGCGGCAAACAACCCCTCCAAGTTTCTAAACTCTAAGCTGTCCTTTAACTGTCTGGCATCAATACAATCATATTCTATAGCATAACCATTTCTTACAATATTTGCATTCTCAAAACCTTTTATACTTCTTATCATTTTGTCCTGTACGTCCTCAGGGAGTGAACTTGACAGTCCGGACAGATACATCTCATTGGTATAAAGACCTTCCGGCTCTACAAATATCTGATGTCTGTCTTTATCAGGGAACTTCACTACCTTATCCTCTATAGACGGACAATATCTTGGTCCTGTACCCTTTATAGCACCTGAGAACAGCGGTGATCTGTCTATATTTTCTCTTATTATCTCATGAGTATATTCATTGGTATAGGCAAGATAACATTTTACCTGTTCTTTCTGTACACTGTCAGGATCTGTCTCAAAGGAAAACGGTACCACAGGATTATCACCATATTGTTCTTGCATTACAGTGTAGTCTATACTCCTGCCGTCCACTCTGGCTGGAGTACCTGTTTTAAATCTGTTTAAAGATATTCCCACATCAGAAAGTGAATCTGAAAGATGATTTGCCGACTTTAATCCGTTAGGTCCTGTATACTCGGCAACTTCACCGTATATACATCTCGCATTTAAATACGTGCCTGTCGCAAGTACTACAGCCTTGGCATAATACTTACCGCCTGATATACTCTCAACTCCTCTACATATATTATCTTCGATGATCAGCTTTGTAATCTCTTTTTGACAAATGGTCAAATTCGGAGTATTTTCAAGTGTCTTTCGCATTTGCTTAGAGTATTCCTGTTTATCCGCCTGTGCTCTAAGTGAGTGTACCGCAGGCCCCTTTGAAGCATTAAGCATCTTTGACTGGATAAAAGTCTTGTCTATACATTTACCCATTTCACCGCCAAGTGCATCAAGCTCCTTTACCAAATGACCTTTTGAACTGCCTCCTATATTCGGATTACAAGGCATCATGGCTATAGAATCTGCACTTACTGTAAAAATAATTGTCTTAAGTCCAAGCCTTGCACTTGCCAGAGCCGCCTCACATCCTGCATGACCTGCTCCGACTACTACAATATCATATTTTTTTTCTATTATCATAAAACTTCCTTCTATCTATTTTCCCATACAAAACTTGGAAAATATCTCATTCACCACATCATCATCCACTGTCTCCCCAATAATTTCACCAAGTGCTTCATACGCATTTAGCAGATCTATTGTAAAGAAATCCTCTTCATAACCCTCTTCAATACTTGAAAGACACATATCAAGTGACTCCATTGCCTCATTTATTATTTCCTGATGTCTGATATTGGTTATTATAATCTGGTCATTGAAATTTATCTCATTTGAAATAAATTTAGACTTAATCATATTTTCAAGCTCATCCAAACCTGTATTGTCCTTAGCTGAAAATATTATTACATCCTTATCACTGTACTTTCTTATATCATCCACACTTACTTTCAATTCCTTATCCGACTTATTAATAAGTATTATAGCCTGTTTGTCTTTCACACTTTCAAACAGACTTATATCCTCACTGTCAAGAGGCAAAAGCCCGTCTATTACTACCAGATTCAAATCTGCGTTGTTACTTGCCTCTATAGCTTTCTTCACACCTATGCTTTCCACCACATCATCTGTTTCTCTGATACCGGCTGTATCTGTAATATTCAAACTGATACCTGAGAGCTTAATGTTCTCAGTTAAGGTATCTCTGGTAGTACCTGCTATATCTGTTACTATAGCTCTGTCGGTTCTTGACAGTAGGTTTAAGATAGAAGATTTTCCTGCATTAGGCTTTCCTATAATGACGGTATTTATACCTTCTCTTATAATGCTGCCTTCTTTGAATGACTTCTGCAAATATTCTATTCCGCCAAGCAACTTCTTTACAATCTTTTTTAGCTTTGCACTGTATCCATCCAATGAATAATGCTCAGGGTCATCCAGTGCGGCCTCTATAAAAGCTATCTGCTCCAAAATCTTGGCTCTGATTTTTTTTATACTTTCAGTCAAAGCACCGCTTAGCTGTCTGATACCGGCTTTAAGAGCCAGATCATTTTTTGCCTCTATTATATCTATTACAGCCTCTGCCTGACTTAAATCCATCTTACCGTTTAAAAAGGCCCTCTTTGTAAACTCTCCCGGAAGTGCCATCCTTGCACCGCAGCTTAATACTGCATGAAGCACCTTTTCCAAAATAAGTATTCCTCCATGGCAGTTTATCTCCACTGTATCCTCACCTGTAAAGGTTCTTGGTGCCTTCATAAGCATCACAAGCACTTCATCTATTATCTCATCTCCAAAATATACATGACCGTAGTTTATAGTATGTGAATTTACTTCTCTTAGGCTTTTGTTTCCACTGTATATCTTATCAGCTATTCCTATTGCATCTTCACCGCTGATCCTTACTATCCCTATTCCACTTTCACCAAGCGCTGTTGCTATAGCAGCAATAGTATCTGTTTTTTTCATATTCCTCCATAATAATACTAAAAGAGAGCCATCAATAACTATGTTATCAACAGCCCTCTTTCACAAGACCGGTTTTTATTGTATTTCCCTTTTAGGGCTTCTTTTATTTTGTTTAAAACTTTTCTTCGGATAGACTGTAATATGCCTGAAAGGCTCTTCGCCCACACTCTTTGTTGACACCATATTGTCACTCTGTAATGCCGCATGAATGATTCTTCTTTCATACGCATTCATAGGCTCCAGCTC
The DNA here is from genome assembly GCF_000185385.1 of Lachnoanaerobaculum saburreum DSM 3986. Lineage (GTDB taxonomy): Bacteria > Bacillota > Clostridia > Lachnospirales > Lachnospiraceae > Lachnoanaerobaculum > Lachnoanaerobaculum saburreum. The sequence goes on along the minus strand of NZ_GL622296.1, from coordinate 255,529 downwards.
TGTAAATCTGCCTGTTTTCTTTACCTTGGATGCTATATTCTTTGCAAGCAGCTCAAGCTTTTCTTTTCTCTTTTTTCTGTAGTTCTCAGTATCAAGCTTGATTCTTATATAGTTTTCACTGCTCTTATTCACCACAAGACTTAAAATATACTGCAATGAATCAAGCGTCTGACCTCTTTTCCCAATCAATACACCTAAGTCCTCTTCACTCTCTATCACTATAGAAAGCTCATTTGTTTTAAATGAGAAATTATAATTTGCATGTGCCGGCAAATTCATAGCATTAAATAAATCTTTCAAAAAGCTGTCTGCTTCACCTCTAACAGCCTCCAACTCATCATTAGTGAGTATCTTCTTAGCAAAACTTTCATCATTATCTTCACCATAGAACTTAGTGTACTCATCTACAGGTGCTGTGAGCTTTTCTTCAACACTTTCTTTAACTACAGAAGTCTCTTTAACTGCCGCCTTTTCTGTCTTAAACTCTTTCTTTTCAACTACAGACTCTTTTTTAAAAACCTCTTTATTTTCTGTATCCTTCTTTTCAATAGGAGATTTTTGTAACTTCTCAGGTGACTTGGATGTTACATTACCGGATGCAGCCTTAACTACAGTTGCAGTCTTTTTCTTTACAGTTACCTTCAGTGTCCATGGCCTCACACCAATGATTCCCAAAAATCCGTTTGTACCTCTCTCAATAATCTCAATATCTACATTATCGCTGGTGGTCCCAAGTTCTATCAAGGCCTTTGTCAAAGCTTCATCATAATTTCTTGCTGAAACTCTAGCACTATCCATCTCATTCCTCCTATTTATTTTTCTTAGAATTCTGCTTCTCGTTGTACTTTGCTACCATATTCGCTTTAGAAGCAAGTGATCCCGGCTTTGCATCCTTATTATAATATTCAGTAGAATCCTTTAGATTCTTTACATTCACTTCATGCCTCTTTGCTTTATTTTCCTTTTCCTGCTTTTCAATCTCATCCATATGCTTTGCATTCTCAATTACCTTCTTATTGGCACTGAGTGCCGGAAGACCCTGTTTTGCTCTTTTTGCATTTTGCTTTGCAAGATTATTTTCAACTAATTTATCGATATCCATATCTTTTAACTGATAATTAACCAAAAGCTGAATAATTGTTCTTGCAAGTGCAGAGGCAATCCAATATATACCGATACCCGCAGGAAGAGTGAAGCAGAAGAATACAGACATAAGCGGCATCACAGTATTCATACTCTGCATCTGCTTTGCCATATCGCTTTCATTTCCCGAACTCTGCGGTTGATTGACCGTCATCACTTTGGTAGATAAAAACTGTGTAACACCGGCAAGTATCGGAATGATCCAGGCGATATTTATATGGTTCATTCCCTGCCATGGTGCTACAGACAGGTCAATTCCTAAAAATGAGTTCATCTGCTTGATAAGAGGAACACTTGTATTTAAAACATCGTTCATACTTGGGAAGGTTTCACCAAGCTTAGTCCACTTCTCAGGTGTAAACTTATATAATAAATCTATAACCTTATTTGTAATTGTATAATCGTTGCTCTCTACAGGAAGTCTGACCGCCTTTGCCATGTCACTGATTTTATTTATGTAATCAGGCTGTTGCATAAGTGAATTGGCTACATTCTCAAAAACTCCACGAACACTTGTAACATATGCCGGAATTCTATATATGACCTGATATAGACCAAACAGTATAGGCATCTGTATAAGAAGCGGAAGACAACCACCGGTCATACTTGTACCATACTTACTGTATACCGCTCTGGTCTCAGCATTCATCTTCATTGCCGACTCATTATCTGTTTTGCCCTTGTACTTATCCTGTATAGCCTTTATCTCCGGCTGAATTACAGTCATAAGTTTCTGAGATTTTTGCTGTTTTATGGTCAACGGAATCATTATAACATTTATCACTATTGTAAATACAATAATTGCGATACCGATATTTGTTATTCCTATATCAAATATCAGATTCATTATGAATCCAAGTATTTCAGCAAACCAACCTATAATAGGCGTACTTGACTTTGTTAATAGTACAATGTCCAAGCTAATACCTCCAATATTTATTAGATTTTCTAAAATAAACTTATTATTTTCTATGGTACAGGATCATAACCACCTTTTGCAAAAGGATTACATCTTAAAATTCTCCAAATACCAAGCCATGTCCCCTTGACTATGCCATGCTTTTTTAAAGCTTCTATAGCATACTGTGAACAGGTAGGAGTATAAATACAATGTGTTCTGACCTTCAGAGGTGACAAAAATATCTGATAGAACCTAATAAGCTTAATCATTCCTGTTTTTACTAAACTATTTATTTTCTTCAACATCTTCTTTATCCAGTCTATGTGATTTTAGCAAATGTAAATAGGCACTTTCAAGTTTATGATAATCCTTCACATCTGCACCTACTCGAACTACTACTATTATATCTAATCCCTTTTTCTCTATCTTATTCAGCCTAAAAATCTCTCTAAGCTTTCTTACAAATGTATGTCTGACCACACTGTTTCCGTTTTTCTTTGAAACTGATATACCTATTCTGTTATAGGTAAGAGCATTCTCATATACATACATGACAAGAGCTTTATTGGCATATGACTTTCCATTCTTATACACCCTTTGAAAATCAGTATTACTCTTTAAAGACGGAAAATTCTTCACACAAACTCCTTAATGCATCTGCATCATATATAACTATATACTGATATTGGGTTAAAATTTGTTAATCCCAAACTGATACTGCCGTAAACTAAAGGGATAGTCATAAGACTATCCCTACGTAATCTTCGACAGATAAACCCTTTGCTACAAAGTAGCACTATCTGTTTTGGCTATTGCCTTATTTTTTTAAGCTGATAATCTGGCTCTTCCTTTTGCTCTTCTGGCAGCTAAAACTTTTCTACCACCGGCAGAACTCATTCTTGCTCTAAAACCGTGAACCTTAGATCTTTGTCTCTTCTTAGGTTGAAATGTCATTTTCATGATCCGGCACCTCCTTACTTCTTTTCATTTTCTAGTCTTTCTCAAGTCTATGTTCTTCACTTTCTAAAGAACGCACCCTAGTATTATATTAAAAGAAGCCTCTCAAGTCAATAGATTTATCTTTCTTCACTGATTTTTAATAATGTTCCTGCTATTGCTAAAGTCAAAATTGCTGACACTATTGCCTCAGCCACTCCCTGTGTGCCTATAATACCTACTATCACATATGGAAGCTGTGACAACTCTCTACCTGTTGCAGAAGCATAGTGTTGTCCAAATAGGAAGTAAATACCGCTCATTACCAAAATAGTATTGGTAACCGCCGCCATAGCTCCGGATACCGCCAGTGCCAACTTTACTTTTCCGGTTTTTCTGACAGCACTAAATACAAGTGCCGCCACCACACCTACAAGTATTCTTGGAACAAAGCATACAATAATTGATCTTATTCCGCCTGTATATCCTGCTATCGCCGGTGCAAACGGTGAAAAACAAAATGATGTAGGGTTCGGCATAAATGTATTCTTCCACATACTGCCAAGTGCAAATACAAATCCCAGTCCCGCACCCTCTTTTACACCAAGCAAAATGGCACCTATAGCTACAGTGACATGAATGATTGTCGCATTCATTATTCCAAGTGGTATGAACCCTAAAATAGGTATCAGTGTCTGAATTATAATGATTGCTATAAAGATAGCCATAATCACCATTTTCCTTGTCTTTTGATAAGAATCTCTCTTCATTTTTTTCTCCTCTCGCTACTACTCCTATTGGATATAATGCACTTAATATTATAACTTTAAACCTCCTTGTTATCAATAATTTTATTATAATTCAGCAAGTATTATTACCTGATACCGGGCAGTTTTTAATATCAACTCTTTCATATGTATCTTTCACCATATAATAGGAAGAAAAAAGTTTGAAATTTATCCACATAAAAAAACTTTTCAACATAATTATCCACATTTACAAGTTTTAAAATCGCTCTCCACAGTTAACTGTTAATAACTTAGTTATCCACATTTTGTTGATAACTTGTGGATAACTTTGCTCATCGCTATGTTGATATCCTCTCCAACGGCTTATTTTAAGCCATTCATGTTGTCAACATTGTTTTCCACACTCTGTGTATAAGTATATTTACACCCACTTTTTAACCACAAAATACTATGGATAATTTGAGGATATATATTTATAAACTAAGTTATCCATATTTTTGTGAACATTTATGTGGATAACTTTATTTTTCGGCTGTGATTTACATTGATATGATAACATTTTTTTGCTATACTTTAATCAGTTAGAAGTATCCTAAAGGAGTAAAAAGGATGATAGATAAGATAAAATCCGGTTGGGAAAAAATAATCACTTTTTTAAGAGATGATTATGAACTTTCCCCTGTATCATTCAATACGTGGATAAAACCCATGATTCCTACATCTATTGAGAAGGACTCAAGGGGAAATTTCACACTTATTATCACGGTTCCTTCGATGCCTTTTAAAACTTATGTTACAAAAAAATATTCCTTATCTTTAGCAGTTGCTATAGAGGAAATTACCTTTATCAGGTGTAATGTTGTTTTTAAAGAAAAAAAAGAACAGGAATCAAAAAAAGTCCAAAAAAAGTTAATAGACAACAAGAGGCATCCTGTAAACGATCTGAAGCTTTTAAGCTCCAATCTAAACCCTGCATACACCTTTGACACCTTTGTCGTAGGTAAAAGTAATGATCTGGCACATGCAACCGCTATAGCTGTAGCCGAATCACCCGGAAGCCAAAATCCCGGTGAACACTATAATCCTTTCTTTATATATGGAGGTGTCGGTCTTGGAAAAACTCACCTGATGCACTCCATTGCACACTATATATTGGAGCATAACCCTGATGCCAATATTTTATATGTCAGCAGTGAAAAATTCTTAAATGAATACATTGATGCACTTAAAAACAGCAATTTGGCGGAGTATCGTGCAAAATATCGCAATGTTGATGTACTTTTGATAGACGATATTCAGTTCATCGGCGGTAAGGATGCTATACAGGAGGAGCTTTTCCATACCTTTAACGCACTGTACGAACAAAAAAAACAAATTATACTTTCCTCAGATAAACCTCCAATGGAACTGAAAAATCTTGAGGAAAGACTTCGATCAAGATTTGCCTGGGGTGTGGCGGTAGAGATTTTTTCTCCGGACTTTGAAACCAGAATGGCAATACTTCGCAGCAAAGAAGAAAGAGACGGCAAAAACATAGACAATGAAGTAATACAATTTATTGCTACCAATATAAAGAGCAATATAAGAATGCTTGAGGGTGCGCTTAACAAACTATATGCTATGAGCAGGTTAAACAAAAACCAGGAAATAGATATAGATCTGGCAAAATCAGTGCTTAAAGACATGATTACACCGGATGCGCCTACCAAAATTACTTCAGAATACATTGCTACCGTAGTCGCGGATCACTTCAATATCACTGTAGCGGAGCTGAAAGCCAAAGGACGAAAAGAACCTGTAGCCACTGCCAGACATATTACAGTATATCTTTGCAGGAAAATGACTAATGACACACAGACAAAGATAGGTCAATTTTTAGGAGACAGAGATCACTCTACAATAGTCAATTCCGAGGATGTAATAACTAAAAGAATTACTGCCGACAGTGAGTTAAATCAAACGATTGAAACTATCAAAAAAAAGATTTCTCCACAATAATCCAAATTATACGGGTAGTCGGCAAACATAGTCATGTTTACAAAAATCGACCGAAAATCCAGTGTTTACAAGGGTTTTAAGACTTTTACACTTATCCACACCCTATAATAATACTAATACTAAAATATATTTAAATATTTGCTATGGCGAAGCCACACAGACTTTTTGCTGTAGCCGGAGGGAAAATGAATTTAAAATTTCAAAAAACACAATTGGTAAATGCACTCAGTATAGTTATGAAAGCTGTATCTACCAAAACAGCAAGTGTTATTTTAGAATCAATACTTATAAATGCTACAGATAACAGAGTTGTTTTAGACGCTACAGATAATGAATTATCAATTCAGACAGAAGTTGATGCAATAATAGTCGAGGAAGGCGGTGTGGTACTGAATGCAAAGCTTTTTTCTGAAATTGTCAGAAAGTTTGAGGATAATGAATCTCTGATAGAACTGGATGTTGACAAAGACTTTAAAACTACAGTCAAATGTGAACAGGCGGTATTTAATATTATGGGTATCGACCCGGTAGAATTTATTCCGATGCCGAACATTAAAAGAGATGATTCTATCAAGATGTCACAGTTCAGTTTAAAGGAGGTTATACGTCAGACTGAGTTTTCTACAGCAATAAGCGATATAAACAGAATGATGGGCGGTGAGCTTATAGATGTTAAGGACAATGTAGCAAAGTTTGTTACATTGGACGGTCACAGAATGTCCATCAGAAATATTAATCTGATAGGCGAATATGAAGATCATAGATGTGTGGTACCTGTAAAATCCTTGCAGGAGATTATGAGGATAATAGGCAGTGATACTCAAAAAAATGTTAATATATATTTTTCAAAGGATCATATACTTTTTGAATTTGACAGAACTTTGGTGCTGTCAAGGATTTTAGACGGTGAATTTTTCAGGATTGAGAGTATGCTTTCAAGAGATTATGACACCAAGGTGACTGTAAGCAGACTTAAGTTTCAGAGTGCTATTGAGCAGTCTATGATACTTATCAGAGAGAATGAGCATAAGCCGATGATACTTGATATTGAAAACGGAATGCTCAAAATATCTGTAAATTCATCACTTGGATTTATGGATACAAAGGTGAATATTGAAAAAAGCGGAAGTGATTTAAAGATTGCTTTCAATCCGAAGTTTGTTGTAGATGCACTTAAGGTTATTGATGATGATTTTGTAGATATATATTTTACAAATGCAAAGTCACCCTGCTTTATAAGAGATAATGAGAATACATACACATATCTTATATTGCCGGTTAATTTTATCGGATAGAGGTATTATGCAGGAAGTTAGAATCAGAGATGAGTATATAAAGTTGGAACAGGCTATGAAGCTTGCAGGTGCCGTATCTATGGGATCTGAAGCCAAGATGGTAATACAGGCCGGTAAGGTTTTGGTAAACTCCGAAGTGGAGCTTAGAAGAGGCAAAAAGCTTAGAAACGGCGATATTTTCACATACGAAAACAATGATTATAGAATCATTGGAGCTTAAGGACTACAGAAACTATGAGAATTTAAATATAAAACTGTCAACCGGGGTAAATATATTCTATGGCGACAATGCACAGGGTAAGACCAATATTTTGGAGTCGATATACCTTGCCACCACTTCAAAATCTCATAGAGGTAGTAAAGATAAGGATATAATAAGATTTGGTGCAGGTGAGTCACATATCAAACTGATGATAAAGAGAATGGATGCGTCTGTCAGAATGGATATGCATATAAAGAAAAACAAAGCTAAGGGAGTGGCCATTAACGGCATTCCAATCAGAAAGCTGAGTGAGCTTTTCGGTACCTGTAATGTAGTGTTTTTTTCACCGGAGGATCTGAATATTATTAAGAGAAGTCCTAAGGAGAGAAGAAATTTTGTAGATATGGAACTTTGTCAGCTGAATAAGGTCTATGTGTCCACCTTGGTAACTTATAATAAGGTTCTTGAGCAAAGAAATAAACTGCTTAAAGAAATAGGTTTTAAGACCGGTTTGGAGGATACTTTAGACATCTGGGATATGCAGCTTATAAAGTATGGTACGGATTTGATTTCTTACAGAGAAGAGTTTGTAAAAAAGCTGAATGAAGTTATTTTTGATATACATTCAAGACTTACAGGTGGTGAGAAGATAAAAGTAATCTATGAGAAAAATATAGAAAAAGATAATTTTGAAGCCGAGTTGAGAAAATCAAGGACAAATGATATAAAGTATAAGACTACAAATGTCGGACCGCATAGAGATGATTTTTCATTTTTTTTAAATAATGAAATGGATCTGAAGAAGTTCGGTTCACAGGGGCAGCAAAGAAGCCTTGCACTGTCACTCAAGCTTTCCGAGATAGAGCTTATTAAGGTCAGATACGGTGAGTTTCCGGTATTATTGCTTGATGATGTGTTATCAGAGCTGGACGGCAAGCGTCAAAGTCATCTGCTTGAGTCTATAAGGCATATACAGACCCTTATTACCTGTACCGGTGTTGAAGATTTTTTGAATAAATCTTTGGATATCGGCAAGGTGTTTAATGTAACAAACGGTATTGTAAAAGAATCTGAATATAAATAATATTGTATACAAAGATTTTGTAAATAGAATTGTATTAGTCATAAATGCATTTTTCTTTATGTATTTTTATACAGATACAAAATAAGTGAGAAAATATATTAATTGTTTAATTTTAATATATTTATACAATTTTTTTTAAAGTAATATATAAAAAATAATGTTAAAATCTTTGTAAAATTCAGTTAAAATTTGCATCGTTAAAAATTTTATGATATAGTACTGCCCATAGATTTACATAGGTCTATTTATAAACTGATTTTGGAGGTTATATTTTTAATGAGCAAAAAGAAGATTAATACATTTATAGGATCAATCGGAGCATTTATCGGAGTTTTAGTATTTTTATCTTATATACCACAGATTATAGCAAATATAGGCGGTGCAAAATCTCAGCCGCTACAACCGCTTGTAGCGGCTGTATCTTGTTTATTATGGGTTATATACGGATTAACCAATGAGTATAAAATAGATTATATACTTATTATACCGAATGCGGCAGGTGTAGTTTTCGGATTTTTGACTTTTATAACAGCTTTGTAATAATGTATATTTGAGGGGTGCGCGGCACCTCTTTTTTCTTATTATATGGTGTTTCATATTTCAAAAAAAAATGTTATAATATAGCGATGAAATTTTTTATTGCAGATGAGGAGCGATCCTAAAGATAAATTAAAGGAGTGTAGTATGAATACAGAGTATGGAGCATCCCAAATACAAATACTGGAAGGATTAGAGGCGGTGAGAGTAAGGCCCGGGATGTATATCGGTTCAATATCATCAAGAGGTCTTCATCATCTTGTTTATGAGATAGTAGATAACTCTGTAGATGAAGCTCTTGCAGGATTTTGTACTGAGATAGAAGTCAGTATCAATGAAGACAATTCTATAACTGTAAAGGACAACGGCAGAGGTATACCTGTAGATATTCAAAAGAAAGCGGGGATACCTGCCTTAGAGGTGGTATTTACCATATTGCATGCCGGAGGAAAATTCGGCGGTGGAGGATATAAGACCTCAGGAGGTCTGCATGGTGTAGGTGCCTCGGTAGTAAACGCGCTGTCTACATGGCTTGATGTAAAAGTCTATAGAGACGGCAAAGTCTATCATATGAGGTTTGAAAAAGGAAAAGTTGTAGAGAAGATAGAAGTTATAGGCGAGTGCGATCCTCAAAAAACAGGTACGGAGGTGAGCTTTTTACCGGATGCCGGTATATTTGAAGAAACGGTATATGACTTTGATATACTAAAGATAAGACTTCGTGAGACTGCATTCCTTACTAAAGCGTTAAAGATTACCCTGATTGACAACAGAGAAGAAAAAAGAAAGATGTCCTTTCACTATGAAGGCGGTATCAAGGAATTTGTGACCTATCTCAACAAGGGAAAGGTGCCGATATATGAGGATGTAATATACTGTGAGGGTACTAAAGAAAAGGTAATGGTTGAAGTTGCAATGCAGCATAATGACAATTACTCGGAAAGCATATATACCTTTGTAAATAATATCAATACTCCTGAAGGCGGAACGCATCTGTCAGGTTTTAAGAATGCACTGACAAAGACATTTAATGAATATGCAAGAAGCAATAAACTTTTAAAGGACAGTGATGAGAATCTATCGGGTGAGGATATCAGAGAAGGGCTTGTTGCCATTATATCGGTAAAGATAGAGGATCCTCAGTTTGAAGGACAGACTAAGCAAAAGCTTGGAAATTCAGAGGCACAGACGGCTGTAAATTCTATAGTGAGCGAACAGCTCACATATTTTCTTGAGCAAAACCCGACTGTGGCTAAGATTATCAGTGAGAAGGCTATCACGGCACAAAGAGCAAGGGCGGCTGCCAGAAAGGCAAGAGATCTTACAAGAAGAAAATCAGCTCTTGATAATATGAGCTTACCGGGGAAGCTGGCGGATTGCTCAAGCAAGAATCCGAAAGAATGTGAAATCTTTATAGTTGAGGGGGATTCTGCCGGCGGTTCGGCAAAGGGTGCAAGAAGAAGAGATACACAGGCTATACTGCCGCTTAGAGGAAAGATACTTAATGTAGAGAAGGCAAGACTTGATAAGATATATTCAAATGCCGAGATAAAGGGAATGATTACCGCATTCGGTACAGGAATACATGATGATTTTGATATAACAAAGCTTCGTTACAATAAGATAATAATAATGACCGATGCGGATGTGGACGGAGCACATATTGATACACTGATGCTTACATTCATATACAGGTTTATGCCTGAGCTTATAAAGGAAGGTCATGTATATCTGGCACAGCCTCCACTGTATAAACTTGAGAAGAATAAGAAAGTTTGGTATGCATATTCCGATGAGGAGTTAAACAATATTCTAAAGGAAGTCGGCAGAGATCAGAATAATAAGATACAAAGATACAAAGGTTTGGGTGAGATGGATGCGGAGCAGCTTTGGGAAACGACCATGGATCCTGAACGTAGAGTATTAAAGAAAGTAGTACTTGATGAGTCCATGCTTTCAGAAACTGATGTTGTATTCAGTACTCTGATGGGAGATCAAGTGGCTCCCAGAAGAGAGTTTATAGAAGCAAATGCAAAATACGTATCGAATTTGGATATTTAAAAAGGTAGGTTAAAGTATGGAACCAAATGTTTTCGACAAGTTTAATGAGATCGACTTAAAGAAAACCATGGAAAAGTCATATATTGACTATGCAATGAGTGTTATTGCAGCAAGAGCACTTCCGGATGTAAGAGACGGATTAAAGCCGGTTCAAAGAAGAGTGCTGTTTTCTATGATAGAACTGAATAACGGACCTGATAAACCGCATAGAAAATGTGCTCGTATTGTCGGAGATACAATGGGTAAATATCACCCGCATGGAGACTCATCAATATATGGGGCACTTGTAAATATGGCGCAGGACTGGTCTATGAGATATACTCTTGTGGACGGGCATGGAAATTTCGGCTCTGTGGACGGTGACGGTGCGGCCGCCATGAGATATACGGAGGCAAGACTCTCAAAGATTGCTATGGAGATGCTTGCCGATATCAATAAGGATACTGTAGACTTTGCTCCGAACTTTGACGAGACTGAAAAAGAACCTACAGTGTTGCCGTCAAGATTTCCAAATCTTTTGGTAAACGGTACTACAGGTATTGCGGTAGGTATGGCTACAAATATTCCGCCACATAATATTAAAGAGGTGATAGATGCGGTAGTAAGGCTGATAGATAATAAGATAGAAGATAAAGATACCACTATTGATGAGATAATCAGCATTATAAAAGGGCCGGATTTTCCTACCGGTGCCAATATATTAGGGCTTAGAGGTATTAAAGAGGCATATACTACAGGTAGAGGAAAGATAAAGGTAAGAGCGGTCACTGAAATAGAGTCTATGTCAAACGGCAAGAGCAGGATTGTGGTCAGTGAGCTTCCATACCTTGTAAATAAGGCAAAACTTATTGAAAAGATTGCAGAACTTGTAAAAGATAAGAGAATAGACGGTATCACAGATCTGAGAGATGAGTCAAACCGTGAAGGAATGAGAGTTGTAATAGAACTTAGAAAAGATGTGAATGCCAATATTATATTAAACAGATTGTATAAGCATACACAGTTACAGGATACATTCGGTGTAAATATGCTGGCTTTGGTTGACAATCAGCCTAAAGTATTAAATATCTTGCAAATGCTTCAGTACTATCTGGCTCATCAGGAAGATGTCGTTACCAGAAGAACCAAGTATGAGTTAAACAAAGCAAAAGAGAGAGCTCATATCTTAGAGGGACTGCTGATTGCCCTTGACAATATTGATGAAATCATAAAGATTATCAGAGGCAGTGCAAATGTAAATATTGCCAAGGAAGAGCTTATAAAGAGATTCGGACTTTCTGATGTACAGGCACAGGCGATAGTGGATATGCGTCTGAGAGCTCTTACAGGACTTGAAAGAGAAAGACTTGAATCCGAGTACAATGAGCTGCTTGCAAAGATAGAGTATTTTGAAGGAATACTTGCAGATGAGAAAAAATTGCTTACACTTATAAAAGAAGAAATCCTTGTAGTTGAAGATAAGTACAAGGATGACAGAAGGACAGGCTTTATGCAGGATGATGATATGGAGGATGAGGATCTTATACAAAAAGAAGATATTATCATCGCAATGACAAAGCTCGGATATATAAAGAGGATGAGTCCTGACAATTTCAATGTTCAAAACAGAGGCGGTAAGGGCATCAAGGGTATGCAGACCATTGATGATGACTTTATTGAAGATATTGTTATGTCAACCACTCACAATGATATATACTTCTTTACCAATAAAGGTAGGGTTTATACTATCAAGGGATATAAGATTCCTGAGGCTTCAAGGACCGCAAGAGGTATTGCAATAGTAAATTTATTGCAGTTACAGCCTGATGAGAAGATTTCCGCGATAATCCCAAGTGAAGCAAAATCAAATGACGGCTATCTCTTTATGGTTACAAAAAACGGTACTATAAAGAAATGTCAAATAAACTTATTTGACAATATTAGAAAGAACGGACTTGCGGCTATCAACCTCACAGAGGATGACGAGCTGATAGAAGTAAAAGTTACTCATGGTGATGATGATCTTATCATTGTTTCAAAGTACGGTATGTGCATCAGAATCAATGACAAGGATATAAGGGCTGTGGGTAGAGGTGCAACAGGTGTTCGTGGTATGAGACTGAATACAGGTGATGAAGTCATAGGAATGCAACTGGCATCTCAAGGGGAATATTTGCTTCTTGTTTCTGAGTATGGATATGGAAAGAGAACAAAGATATCTGAGTTTAAAGTCCAAAACAGAGGCGGTAAAGGTATCATATGTTATAAGGATAATGAAAAGACAGGTAAGCTTGTCGGTGCAAAGTTGGTAAATGAAGACAGAGAGATTTTATTGATAACTACTGAGGGAATTATTATCAGAATAGAGGTCAGCGGAATATCAATACTGGGCAGAACAGCCAGCGGAGTGAAGCTTATGAACGTAGACAGAGAAAGTGATACCAAGATTGCAAGCATTGCAAAGATCAGAGAAGAAAAAAATACCGAATCTGATGAAGAGAGCAATGAATAGAAAGGAAGTAAAATGCAAAAGATACCATTTTTGACATTGGAACAGGTAAAGGAAATTGTAAAGACATATCCTACACCATGGCATATATATGATGAGAAGGGAATCAGAGAAAATGCCAAGAGATTAAACGAGGCATTTGGCTGGAATAAAGGTTTTAAAGAGTATTTTGCGGTGAAGGCCACTCCGAATCCTTTTATAATGAATATATTAAAGGAATATGGATGTGGTGTGGACTGCTCTTCCATGGTTGAGCTTGAGATGTCGGATGCCTGTGGATTTAGCGGCAAAGATATAATGTTTTCATCAAATGAGACCCCTATTGAGGAGTTTAAGTTTGCAAACGACCTTGGAGCGATAATAAACTTGGATGACATAACACATATTAAGTATGTGGAAGAGGTATGCGGCAAGTTGCCCAAGACTATGTGTGCAAGATATAATCCGGGTGGAGTCTTTACTATGTCAAACGGTATAATGGATAATCCGGGAGATGCAAAGTATGGAATGACTCCCGATCAGCTTATAGAGGCCTTTAAGATAATGCAGTCAAAGGGTGTAAAGCATTTCGGTATTCATGCATTTCTTGCCAGCAATACTGTAACAAATGAGTATTATCCCAAACTTGCAAGAGAGCTGTTTGAGTTTGCAGTAAGGATAAAGAATGAAACAGGTATCAATGTGGAGTTTATCAATCTGTCAGGAGGTATCGGCATACCTTATACTCCCGACAGTGAGCCGAATGATATTTTTGAAATATCAAATGGTGTAAAGAAGGCGTATGAAGAAGTGCTTGAGGCAAACGCTATCATGGATGTAGCCATATTTACAGAGCTTGGAAGATATATGCTTGCACCATATGGTGCTTTAATAACAGAGGCGATACATGAGAAGAATATATATAAGCATTACATCGGTGTGGATGCATGTGCCAGTAATCTGATGCGTCCTGCTATGTACGGAGCTTACCATCATCTTACAGTTCTCGGTAAGGAAAATGAGAAAGCAAGTGAGGTCTATGATGTGGTGGGTTCACTTTGTGAGAATAATGATAAGTTTGCTATAGACAGGAAGTTGCCGAAGATAGAAAAGGGAGATTATATCTATATTCATGATACGGGAGCACATGGCTTTGCAATGGGATATAATTACAACGGTAAGCTTAGGTCTGCGGAGTTACTCTTACAGGAGGATGGAAGTGTGAAGATGATAAGAAGAGCGGAGACCGATAAAGACTATTTTGCAACCTTTGATTTTTGTAATATAATGGATAAATATTTAAAATAAGATCTGCATATTTTTTAGAAATATAAGAAATTAAAGGGGATAAGTTAATATGATCTTTAAAAGAAATCGGTCTGTATGCTTTATGTCAATAGTGGTTTGTTTTCTGTTTATCTTTTCACAAAAAGCATCGGCATCAACAGGAGTTTATGTTCCTGATCCTGTAACAAGTTTTGTGGCAAATGTTAAGGATGCAGCCTATGGTGCAACAGGAGACGGTGTCAGTGATGATACTGCGGCGATACAAAGGGCTATTGATGCGGTTTCTGCGGCAGGTGGAGGAATCGTAGACATTCCGGCAGGAAACTATATGATTAACACATTGTATCAGACAGGAAACAGCTATGAGAAAGCCGGACTGGTACTTAAAAGCAATATTATTGTACGTATTGCAAGCGGTGCAACACTTTATGCGATTCCGAACGGAGAGAAGTCCTATCAGATGTTCAGTATCACACATGTTGACAATGTACATATAATAGGGGGTAGATTAATCGGTGACCGTGATAATCATATCGGAAATCTTGGACAGACCGGATACGGTGTCCGAATCACTGATGCTACAAATGTGGTTATTGAAGATTTGTATGCCGGTGAATTTTGGGGAGACGGAGTATTTTTAGGAGAAAACAGTAAAAATATTACTATTTACAAAGTTATTTGTGATCATAACCGTCGTCAGGGAATGTCGATTGTAGGCGGTCAGAATGTTAAAATACTTGAATCTGAGTTTAAACGTTCTGACGGTACACCTCCAAAGTCGGGAATTGATATTGAGCCTGAGGGAGATTATCCGATTGCAAAAGATATTGAAATACGTGGCTGTTTATTTGAAGGGAACACTACAGGCTTTGTGGTAAGCAATCAGTATGCAAACAGTGTTGCAGCAAATATTACATTTGCCGACAATACTGTTCGTGATAATATATACGGAGTAAATCTGGTAGGATTAAAAGGCGGTCTGGTTACAGGTAATAAAGTTTATAATGATCAAACCATAACAGAAATCGATATACATTGGGGTATCAGGCTTCGCAATAACGGACGCTATTCAACAAGTAATGTCAAAGTCAGCGAAAACACTGTATATGGAGGAAATATCGTTGACAGCACAGGAGAGAGCAGTAATACAGTTCAAAACAATACCTTTAAGTCTGCGGTATATATTCTCGGTATAGCACATGCCGGAAAAACACTTAGTGCCAAGGTATATGACGGCGATTATGGAGAACTTCATGTTCATAATTCCATACTTGTTCCGGCATCTTCAATTTCTTCCTATCAGTGGTATGCAGACGGAACAGCAATTGACAGTGCAACAGGGTCAAGCTATATTCCTACAGCAGCAGACTCCGGAAAAAAGATTACTGTGAGGGTTCAGTATACTGATAAAGCCGGAAATGCGGAAGATGCACTAAGTTCTCCTACACTGCCGGTGAATTATGCAAACCATGCACCTACAGATATCACACTCAATCCTCTTTTTATCTACAGCAATGAATATCTGGCGGAAGTGGGACGTTTGAGCACCACAGATCCTGATGCCGGAGATTCACACACATATACTGTTGATGATGAGCGCTTTGAAGTTGTATATGATAATCTCTTGCGTTTGAAAGGAGACAACTATATACCGTTCGGTTCCATAGGAACAATAACTCTTAATGTAACGGCGACAGATGCACTTGGTGCTTCTTTTACAAAAGCCTTTACAATAGAGGTGACAAAACCTAAGAATCAACCTCCAAAAAAGATTACTCTTTCCAAAAATACAGTTACATCAGGTATTCCCGGTGAAGTTGTAGGAAAGCTTACAACTATTGATCTTAATGTAGGCGATACACATACCTATACTTTAAGTGATTCACGTTTTGAAGTAAGTTCTGACGGTATGCTTAAGTTAAAAGAGGGTGTGAGTGTAGATGCCGCTACAGAGTCAAGTATCTATTTGCAGGTAAGGGCGACTGATTCAGGAGGCTGGGTCTGTACAGAAAACTTTACTTTGCAGGTACAGTCGGGAACAACAAACAATAACGGAGCGACTAATAATACCGGAACAGCAAACAATAACGGAACAACTAATAACACCGGAGCAGCAAATAATAACGGAACAACTAATAACACCGGAGCAGCAAATAATAACGGAGCGACTAATAACACCGGAGCAGCAAATAATAACGGAGTAACAAACAATACCGGTGTCTCAACACCGTCTGTACCGGAACGCAGCAAAAGAGACAGTTTAGGAAGCTCAGGTGGCAGAGATTCAGGATCTTCTTCACATAGTCGCAGAAGTACCGGGCTAAAGAATGGTGGTGCTTCATCCAATTCCTACTCTTATATTCAAACAGGCGGTAAAGTATATAGTCAGGGCAGTTGGAAAAAGGAAGGAAACATATGGCGACTTGAAGTTGACGGTTCACGGGCAAAATCCGCATGGGCATATATCTTAGAAAATTGGTATCTTTTAAACGATAGAGAAGAGATGGTGACCGGCTGGGCAAATGTTGACGGAAGATGGTATTTTATGGACGGTTCAGGCGCAATGAGAAGCGGATGGCTTAAAGATGCGAGTGGGGAATGGTATTATCTGAATCATATATCTGACGGTACCAAGGGTGCTATGCGTGTAGGATGGCATCAAATCGACAATAAGTGGTATTATTTTAATACAGTTTCCGACGGTACACAGGGAAGAATGCTTAAGAGCAGGAGAACACCGGACGGTTATCTACTTAAAGCGGACGGAAGCTGGGATGAGAGTGTCTCAAAGGAGTAAATTTAATTTAAAACTGTTTATATATTTAAGAAATAATTCATAATAAGTTTAACAGTATTTCAATTATTTTACGGTGAAGTGTGATAAGATTACATCATCATAAAGAAGCACTTACAATGAATCCTATATATAGAAATCCTTAAGAAAGCACCCGAGTCGGGTGCTTTTTTAGTGTTATTCAAATGTATCTTAAAATCATACCTTGCTTAAAATTTAAGAAATTGATAGAATGTACAAGATGTTTTAAGTTATATCTTTTGATATATATTTTTAAGAGGAGAATGGAAATGATTGATAAGATATCATATCTCTTTGGATTCTTAGGCGGTCTTGGGCTGTTCCTGTACGGAATGCATATAATGGCGGACGGAATGCAAAAGACTGCCGGCGGAAAGATGCAACAGTTCCTCAGTAAGATAACCGATAACAGATTTACAGCTATCTTATTAGGTGCGGTAATAACAGCCATAATACAAAGCTCAGGTGCTACCACGGTAATGGTGGTAGGTTTTGTCAGTGCCGGAATGTTAAGCCTTGTACAGGCTGTAGGTGTAATCATGGGTGCCAATATCGGTACCACAATTACAGCATGGATAGTATCACTTGGAACAATAGGAGATTCGCTCAAGCTCTTTCAGCCCGGATTCTATGCACCGTTAATGATTGGTATAGGTGCAATATTTATACTGTTTTCAAAAGCCGATAAGAAAAAGACCATTGGTGAAATAGTTCTGGGACTTGGAATGTTATTTTTGGGACTTGACCTTATGGCAGGAAATATAAAGCCGTTCACCACCGCTCCGATATTCTCGGAAGCATTCAGAATACTTGGAGGCAATCCGATACTTGGTATTATAGTAGGTATTGTAGTAACCGCCTTGATGCAAAGCTCATCTGCGTCGGTAGGTATTTTACAGACACTTGCATTTAACGGTGTAGTAAATACAGCGGCGGCAATATATATCACACTTGGACAAAATATAGGTTCCTGCGTTACAGCAATTATCTCAAGTGTAGGAAGTTCAAGAACGGCAAAGAGAGCGGCCGCCATACATCTTCTCTTCAATTCAATAGGTGCAATAGTCTTCGGTATACTTGGATTTATCGTATTTACAGTGAATACAAAACTTGCAAATCACACTATAAATGCTGTAGAGATTTCAATATTTCATACATTCTTCAATCTTACAATGACCTCTCTACTGTATCCTTTTGCAAATCTGCTTGTAAAACTTTCAGGAATGCTTGTAAGAGGCAAGGATGAAGAGGTAGTGGAGACTAAAAAAGAGCCTGTATTACAGGTGGATGAAAGAGTACTCCTTACACCTGCATTTGCAGTACAATCAGGAAGTGTGGAGGTGGCACGTATGGGAAGTATTGCACTAAAGAGTTTGAATGCCGCAATGGGTGCCATTAATACTAAGAGTTTGGATGATTTAAAAACAGTTGCACAGTGTGAGCAGACTTTAGATGATATGCAGGAAGCACTGACGGAGTATCTTATAAAGGTAGACAACCTTTCACTAAGTGAGAGTCAGAAAAAGCATGTAAACAATCTTTTCAATATGGTAACCGATATAGAAAGAGTCGGAGACCATGCAGATAACCTGTCTGAAAATGCCAAGTATATGATTGATAATAATCTGGAGTTCAGTGAACTTGCCAAGGAAGATTTGGCAGAGATAGCAAGGGATGCTATAGAGGCCTTTGAAATATCTATAAATACAGGCGGAACTGATGCACTCAGTACAGTAAGAAAAGTAAACAAACTTGAAGATAAGGTGGATATGCTTGAAGACGAGTTGAGAGAAAAGCATATTGACAGATTGACAAAGGGAGAGTGCAAGCCGCAGTCGGGTATTGCATTCCTTGATATTATAAGCAATTTGGAGCGTGTATCAGACCACGCTACAAATATTGCAGGATATTTAAAAAATGAAATATAATAAGAAGTTTCAAATATATACTTGCAATTATGTTTATAATTTTGTACAATTGACATTGATCGATGAATAATTATCAAATGAGATAACATCATATAAATACTAATTTTAGGAGGAACTAAAATGTCGGTAAAAGTAGCAATTAACGGTTTTGGTCGTATTGGTCGTCTTGCTTTCAGACAGATGTTTGAGGCTGACGGATATGAAGTAGTGGCAATCAATGATCTTACAGATCCTAAGATGTTGGCACATCTGTTAAAGTATGATACAACACAGGGCGGCTTTGCAGGCCGTATCGGAGAAGGAAAGCATACAGTAGAGGCCGGTGAGGATTCTATAACAGTTGACGGAAAGAAAATTACAATCTATAAAGAGGCTGATGCTTCAAAACTTCCTTGGGGACAGATCGGTGTAGATGTTGTACTTGAGTGTACAGGATTCTATACATCAAAAGATAAGTCTATGGCACATATAAACGCAGGTGCCAAGAAGGTTGTTATTTCAGCTCCGGCAGGAAATGATCTTCCTACAATCGTTTATGGTGTAAATGAGAAGACACTTAAGGCAAGTGATACAGTTATCTGTGCCGCATCATGTACAACAAACTGTCTTGCACCTATGGCTGATACACTTAATAAGTTTGCTCCTATTCAGAGCGGTATTATGAGTACCATCCATGCTTATACAGGTGACCAGATGATCCTTGACGGACCGCACAGAAAGGGTGACCTTAGAAGAGCAAGAGCAGGTGCTGCAAATATAGTACCTAACTCAACAGGTGCTGCTAAGGCTATCGGTCTTGTTATTCCTGAGCTTAACGGTAAGCTTATCGGATCTGCACAGAGAGTTCCGGTTCCTACAGGTTCTACAACCATCCTTACAGCTGTTGTAAAGAAGGCAGGACTTACAAAAGAAGATATCAATGCCGCAATGAAGTCTGCCGCAAGTGAGTCATTCGGATATAATGAGGAGCAGATCGTTTCATCTGATGTTATCGGTATGAAGTACGGTTCATTATTTGATGCAACACAGACAATGGTAGCACCTATAGCTGATGATTTATATCAGGTACAGGTTGTATCTTGGTATGACAATGAGAATTCTTACACATCACAGATGGTTAGAACAATCAAGTACTTCGCTGAGTTAAAGTAATATAAAAGATAAAGAGACCAAGGCGGTCCGGTCATTTGGATCGGACCGTTTTTTGTAAAATAGGATTAAGTGTGGCAGATATACACTACTTTAATAAATAAGGAGAAACTTATGCTTAACAAGAAAACAGTAGATGATTTAAAGAACCTGAAAGGACAAAAAGTATTAGTTCGCTGTGATTTCAATGTTCCCCTAAAAGACGGAGTTATCCAGAACTATAACCGCATAGACGGTGCAATACCGACAATAAAAAAACTTTTGGATGGCGGTGCCAAGGTTATACTTTGCTCACATCTTGGAAAGCCCAAGGGTGAGCCGCTTCCTGAAATGAGTCTTGCACCTGTAGCTCCTGCACTTTCAGAGAGACTTGGCGTACAGGTAAAGTTTGTTTCAGATTCTAAGGTAACAGGTGAAGAGACAAGAAAACTTGCAAGTGAGCTTAAAGACGGAGAAGTTCTTTTACTTGAGAATACTCGTTACAGAGCTGAAGAGACAAAGTATGGCAAGGATGATGCGGCTGTTGAGTACGCTAAGGAACTTGCAGCACTTTGTGATAACAATATCTTTGTAAACGATGCATTCGGTACGGCACATAGAGCACATTGCTCAAATGTCGGTGTAACCAAGTTCTGTAAGGAGAATGTAGTAGGATATCTTATGGAGAAGGAAATCAAGTTCCTTGGAGAAGCTGTAGAAAATCCTGTACGTCCGTTTGTGGCAATTCTTGGCGGAGCTAAAGTTTCAGATAAGATAAATGTTATCAATAATCTGCTTGATAAGGTAGATACACTTATTATCGGTGGAGGTATGGCATATACATTCCTTAAGGCAAAAGGTGAGGAAATCGGAAACTCACTTTGTGAAGAGGATAAGCTTGACTACGCACTTGAGATGATCAATAAGGCAAAGGAAAAGGGTGTTAATCTTTTACTTCCGGTAGATCATGTAGAAGGCAAGGAATTCTCAAATGATACCGAGTCCAAGGTAGTAGATACTATAGATGCAGGATGGTCAGGATTTGATATAGGACCTAAGACTGTTGCAAACTATAAGAAAGCACTTGAGGGTGCAAAGACTGTAGTATGGAACGGACCTATGGGCGTATTCGAGTTTGAGAAGTTTGCAGAAGGAACACTTGAAATCTGTAGAGCGGTAGCAGATCTGAAAGATGCTACAACAGTTATCGGTGGTGGTGATTCTGTAAATGCTGTTAAGAGACTTGGATTTGCAGACAAGATGACACATATTTCAACAGGTGGCGGTGCTTCACTTGAATTCCTTGAGGGTAAGGAACTTCCGGGTGTTGCAGCTGCCGACAATAGATAAACAGATTGGAGAGCTTTATGTCAAGAAGAAAAATTATTGCAGGAAACTGGAAGATGAATAAGACTCCTTCAGAAACAACCGCACTTATAAATGAGTTAAAGCCTTTGGTTGCAAATACTGATGTGGATGTTGTTTTCTGTGTACCGGCAATTGATATTATTCCTGCTATTGAGGCGGCTAAAGGAAGCAATATAAAAATCGGTGCCGAAAATATGTACTTTGAAGAGAGCGGTGCATATACAGGTGAGATTGCTCCAAATATGCTCACAGATGTAGGTGTAAAGTATGTGATTATCGGACATTCAGAGAGAAGAGAATATTTTGCAGAGACTGATGAGACTGTAAACAAGAAAGTACTTAAGGCGTTTGAGCATGGTATCATACCTATTATCTGCTGCGGTGAGACTCTTACACAGAGGGAACAGGGCATTGCAATAGACTTTATCAGAACTCAGATAAAGATTGCATTTCAGAATGTAAGTGCAGACAATGCAGCTGATGCAGTTATCGCTTATGAGCCAATCTGGGCAATCGGTACAGGTAAGACTGCTACAACAGCACAGGCCGAAGAAGTATGTAAGGCTATCAGAGATTGCATCAAAGAAGTCTATGGAAATGATGTAGCCGAGAAGATTAGAATTCAGTACGGCGGTTCTGTAAATGCAGGCAATGCCGCAGAGTTATTTGCAGAGGCCGATATTGACGGTGGTCTTGTAGGCGGAGCAAGTCTTAAGCCTGATTTCGGAAAGATTGTAAACTATAAATAAAAGTAATCACAGTATAAAAAAACAGGGTCGGTGTTTTGTGCCGATCCTGCTTTTGATATATTTCATATTATAGGCAGTATTATTTTACTTTTACCGTACTTTCAATCCTTGTTTTTGACCACCTTTCATAGAAGAGACTCCTATGCAGTGCGGCTTTTATTACAGCTACAAGCAAGAATAAGAAGTACAACAGATAAAGCAAAATCTCTATTGTAATAACACCCATATCCTTTGAAGCATCAGTATTTATCAAGATAAAATTATCCAATATCCGGCGTATATATAAAGGAATATAAAAGTATACTCCGAAGAATAAACCATAGCGTATAAAGTATGCAAAAAATCTTGGATGACCTCCGTCAGTTGAAACTACAGCTGTACTTGTAATAAAACTTCCAAGAGTAAAGCCTTTAGTAAATATCGGCAAAATAGAAAAATACAGTAAAAGGTTTATTTCAAATGCTCTGAATATATGATAATGTTGCAACAGCGGTCTGTTTAATATAGTGATTATACTTACCGAAGCTATATCAAAAAATAATGAAATAACCCGCCTAAATAGTGATATCTCCCTACCTCTTTTATAGCTTACCTCATCAAGTTCATCTCTGGACGGCAGTATTATCATAAGCGGTCTTACAAGTATATATCCGAATATTCCACCTATAGTATTTACAATAAGGTCATCTACATCAAAGAGTCTGTAACTTCCGGAGTAAATAAAATAAAGTCCGGTTAACTGTGTTATTTCAAAAAATAAAGACAGTAGAAATGACAGTATCAATGTCTGTGAAAATGATCTTTTGAAATAGTAGCGAAGATACATTCCAAACGGTACTGCCAAAAATAAGTTTAAGATATTAACCAAAAAAGCCTTATTCAATACTACAGTCAGCCAGGTTTTCGGTTCACCCGGAATAACATCAGATTTTTTTATTATATCCTTAACAAATAAAAAAGGTTCTAATTGCATCCTATGACCATGTAGAGCAGCCGCCTCTTCTGGTGTAGGAAGGGGAAGAACAACTAAGCAGTACATACATAGTAAATAAAATATAAAAGAGTAAACTATTACAACCTTTAAGCTGAGTATAGATCCGTATTTGTGGTAGTTATAAGCAATATAAGGCAATGTAAAAACAGCCACCACTATCGGAAACAGTACAACAGCTTGAAAGGAAATTATTAAATATTGATTCATATTACCTCCAATGAAACATCTAAGTTGTATCACAAAGCCAAGGTATTAGTCAAGTGTATAGGTCTATACAAAAGGGTTATTGTAGGGATGAGTATTTTTCTCTGTATACTGACGGAGAGATACCAAGTTGTTTTTTAAAGCTAGTACTGAAATAGTACTGATTGGCATATCCGCATTTTATACTTATTTCTTTTAGTGAAAGGGTACTGTTTACTAAGTATTCCTTAGCTGCTTCAATGCGATATGAAGTGATTGTATCACTTATACTTTTATTGTTATTTTTTTTGTATAATGCACTTAAATATGAAGGGCTCATATTTGCATATCTGGCTATATCATTGAGGCTTAGTGAATTATCTTCAAAATTATTTTTAATATAATTATCAACAAGCTCATAAGTTTGGTCATGGTATGATTTTAAAGACAGACTTAGTTTATCACATACTAAATTACAGATTTCTTTCATCCACAGAAAGAATTGATCATAAGTATGAAAGGTATCAAATCCGCTATATACCGAGATTATTTTTTGTTCCAGAGTGCTTGTATCAATATTTATTTCATATAGGAATTTCAATATTTTTCCAAGCAATGAGTATATACGAATAAATATAATATTTTTATTTTCATATTTCTTAGATAATTCATCAAAGAAGTGCCTAAGCCATTCCTCAATAGCAGTATTATCTTTTTTGCATAGCAGACTTATAAATTCCTCTTCAATAAAATCCGAGTTATTCAGTAAGCTGAATTCTTTACCTGTAGCTTCCAATGCATCAAATATATTTTTATTTGGGTAAAAAAATCTATATTTTAAGGCGTGGCAAGCATTTTCATAGGATATATTTAATTTCCATATACTATCTACAATAGTTCCGATTCCAATGCTTATATTGAATACAGAGTTTTTGTAGGAATCAAAAAAAGCTGAGACAGTTTTATGAATGACATATTGAAAATGAGAAGGAGTATTGCTGTTTTGTGCAATTATAAATATTAAGTTATTTAAATCTTGAATGCAATAAATATTATCAAATAATTCACATGCTTTTTTAAAAGTATCTGATATATTTAAAAGTTCCATCTGAAATGTCAATACGCCATCATCTTCTTCAAACAATATCGGACTTTCAATTTCCAATTTTACTATATTAAAGAATGAATAATTTATTTTAAGGTCAAGGTAACTAATATATTTTTCAAAATATTTTGAAGGTTTATTTGATGAGAAATATAATATATCTTGAAAAAGTTTAGTTATCATAAGTTGCTTACTCTCTTTTAAAATAGAAAGATTTTTATGTTCTCTATCTATCTTATCAAAAGCATTTTTTATTTTTTCAGTTAAAAATACATAGTCTATAGGCTTTTCAATATAGTCACATACTCCAAGCCTCACAGCTTGTTTTGCATATTCAAATTTATCATATGCACTTATAAGTATTATTTTTATATATGAATTTATTTTTAATATCTCATGGCTTAGTGTTATGCCGTCTATATTTGGCATTTCTATATCTGTAATTATCAGATCTATATGTTCATTTTTTACATATTCAAGAGCATCTTTACCATTTTGTGCGGTAAAAGATACTTCGGCGTCTAAGTAATTCCAGTCAATATTCATTTTAATACCTTCAGAGACAATATAATTATCATCAATTAAAATTACCTTTTTCAATCGTTTTCCTCCATCTGGGCATACTTTATAGTAATAGTAGTACCCTCATTTAAATAACTTTTAATTGTAATTTCCCCGGAACCAAATTCTGTGCTGGATATTCTTTTATTTACATTGCAAATACCGAAATGTTGGTTATAGTCCACTATATGATTTTTTAATTGGTATCTGATTTTTGACAGCTTATCCGGTTCAATTCCACATCCATTATCATTTATAACAATAATTATTTCATCGTCACCATAACATACAGATACAGATATATGTATGCTTTGATGTTCGGCAGAGTAACCATGTAGAATAGAGTTTTCAAGGAACGGTTGTAATGTAAATTTACATATCAGATAATTCTCTATACCATCTTCCGCGTCTATACTCCAACTTAACGTATCTTTACGACAGAGTTGCTCCATCTCAAGATACAGTCTTGAGATTTCAAGCTCATCTTTTATAGTTATTTTTTCTCCTGATTTTCTAAGAGACATTCTATAAAATCTTGTTAAATTATCTATCATTTGATTGGCTATATCAGGTTTACCGATAGTTTGGCAGGTTTTTATTGTACCAAGTATATTATATAAAAAATGAGGGTTAATCTGTGATTGTAGCAGCTGATATTTAAGTTTCTCCTCCGACACAGTCAAATCAAGTATGGATTGCATATTTCTATTTATAGATTTCTGCATATTTAAAAATGTTAAACCGAGCCTGTCTATTTCATCATAATAATTAGAGTTATTTAAATTTGTTAAATAACTGAAGCTGATACTTTTTTTGCCAAGTTTAAAATTATCCATAGCAGATGAAAGCTTGCTGATTCTGTTTGTTAAATTTGCAGATGTAAGGAAAATTACAAATAGTATTATAGGTATAGATATAAATATAATCAGAAAAAATGTCTGAAGTATAGTATATATATTCCTATAGACATATATTTTTGGAATTTCAGTAACATGATACCAACCATTATCCAGAGCAACTGCATGATAATATAAATTTTTATCAGCATATATTTTTTTCGTATTACTTAAAATGAAATTTAGTATAACATCATCTAATTTTTTACCGATAAGTTCCTTATTTGTATGTGAGATAATATTACCGTTAGCATCCATAATAAATCCTGTAAGATCAACCCCCTCAAAACTTTCATTTAACATATCATAAAACTCACTTGTGTTTATCAGTACTATATATGTATATTCAGTTTCTTTGGTGACTTGATCATTTAGTGTATGCACATAGCCTATTACATCTTGTGATTTTTTGCTGTTATCTAAAACATAGGGTAACTGATAGTTCGGTTTATAAATCCATTTAGAGTCCATATTTACAATATTTTCAAGCCCATATTCTTTTAAATTGTATAGTGGGTGAAAGAATAATCCTTCTGAAGAAGCAATATTTTTTTCATCCAGGAAAATATCTATATGATAAAGATTAAAAGTTGATTTCAGTAGATATATATTATCTCTTACATTTGTAAGTATAGAGAAGTCCTCACTTGTATGTGACATTCTTTGCATCAATGAGTACATATCATATCTGATAGCATCTGATACCTTTTGAACTTGATTTAATCTATTATTTATTCTTATGTTAAGCTGGTCATCTGCAAGAATAATTGAATTTAATATACTGTCACCTGCGATTTTATGTGTAATACTGTATAGTACAGATCCCATTACAATAAGTGGTAATAATGTACATATTAAAAATGAGAATACCAATCTATGATGATATTTTGAAAATATAAAAGATTTCAGATATCTTATAATATACATAAATACCTCCTTGTTTACCTAGAAATTATTATAGACGTAGAGAAAATATAAAACAATACAAACAAAAATAATATAAACGGTTCGTAATATATTGTATTTTTTTAGATGAAAAACTTTATTATTATTTATATATCAAAATCAATATATAACAATAAATGGAGGGAAAATGAAGAAGAAAATCGCAAAAATAATGTTAGGCACAATGTTTTTAACAGGTATATTATCAGGGTGTGGCGGTAATGCAAAAGAATCTTCAGGCAGTGATAACAGTGGTAATAAATATGATTTAACACTTTATAGTATAAATACTACAGATGCAGATTTTGGAGATTGGCTTAAGAATGTCGAAGATGCTACAGGTTTAAAAATAAATGTAATTGCAGCACCTACAGACTCCGATACTCGTCAGCAAAAAATAACAACTATTCTTTCTACAGGTGATTCAAGTGTAGATATACTTGAGATAAATGATGAGATGAGTGCATCATTTAAAAATTCCGGGTGGCTTGACGGATTGAATGATACTGTTATGACAGAGGATATCAGAGGTGAATTTGCAAAGGGCTATTTAGATCAGATGATTACAGATAAACAGGGAAATATTATCGGAGTTCCGGGTTATGCAGGTTATCTGGCATTTTGGGTAAATCAGAAGATATTGGATGAAGCAGGAATAGATAAGTTGGATACAAAGGAAGATTTTAAGAAATATATGCTTGCTGTTTCAAAAGACGGAAGATACGGATATGGCGGTTCATGGGAAAAGACATATGTATTTAATGAGATTGCACAATTTGTAAATATGTTCGGTGGAGACTACTTTGATTGGACAAGGCCGGAGAATAAAGAAGCAATACAGTTTTTATATGATATGGTACAGAATAAACAGACACCTATTGATCAGATTGCTGATAAGTATGAGCAGATGAACCCAAAGGCAAATGACGGAAAGTATGGATGTTGGTTTATGTGGGGACTTGGAACAGATTATGAAAAAGCAGGTATGTTAGGACAAGATAAGATACATATGGCTATGGTACCTTCAATGACTGATGACGGTAAGAGGGCAATATTTACAGATTCATGGAGCTATGTACTGAATACTGCTTCCAAGAATAAGGATGCAGCAATAAAGTTTTTAAAGTATATGGCATCTGAAGGAGGAATGGAGGCATCATATAAGGCATTTGATCGTTATCCTGCAAGAAAGGATGTTGCCGAGAAGGTTGTGCCTGATACAGATCCGGCAAAAGAGATGTACAGCAGATACGCATCAGAGTGCAATGTGCAGGGTCGTCCTATGTTACCTCAAACTATGGAATTTATTACAGATATGGGAACAATATATCAGTCGTGTATGAAGGGTGAAATATCCGTTGATGAATTCTGTAAGAAAGCACAGGAACTGGTAAACAAATATAAATAGAATACTTTAAATGCTACAGTATATTTTGATTTAACATAATGTAAGCTGTAGCATTTGTTTTTATATAAGTGGAGGTAGGATCATTTTGAATACTAACAATAAGATAAAAAAATATATACCTGTAATTTTGATAATACCTATAGTAGTAATAAGGGGTTTTACAACAATATATCCTATAGTAATAACATTTATAAACAGTTTATATAATATTAAAGTATTATCAGGGATACATGAGTTTATAGGATTTAAAAATTATATTGATGTATTTAAGGATGATAAGATTATTTCATCAATAAAGTTTACAGTAATTTTTGTTGTTGTATCTATGCTTTTTCATGTTTTATTAGGTACTGTATTAGCTTTGATTCTCAATATGAAGTTTAGAGGAAGACGCTTTTTGAGAACCATAGTGTTAATACCTTGGGCTATGCCGGCAGTTGTTATCGGCATGGCGGCAAAATGGGGATTTAATAATGACTATGGTTTAATTAATGATTTAATAAGAAGATTTGTACCGGATTTTCAATTTAATTGGCTAATAAATACAGGCTCTGCCAGGGGAGCAGTCATATCCATGGATTTATGGAAAGATTTACCTTTTTTTGCAATACTTATTTTATCCGGACTCCAATTCATATCAGAAGATGTGTATGAAGCAGCTAAGGTGGACGGTGCTAACAGTGTTCAAATATTTTTCAAAATTACTCTTCCTCTGATAATTAAGAATATACTTACATTATGTATTCCATTTACATTGTGGAGATTAACATCATTTGACTTGGTATATGCTATGACATCAGGTGGTCCGGGTGAGGATACATCTCTAATAGCTTACCGTATAGCTATGGAATCGTTTACCAACTTAAATATAGGATATGCATCAACTCTAGCTATTATGTTATTTGTTTTGATGGCATTGTTTAGTTGGGTTAACATCAGATTTATGAATAAATACAATGATTAATAAGAGGTGTGATATGAAAAGTAATATAAAGTATAGAATATATAAGAAATGTATCATTATGTGTAAATGGTTATTATTTATTGTAGTTGCTTTTTTTATCCTATTTCCTGTTTATTGGATTTTTATTTCATCAATTACACCGGCAGGAGAATTATTTAAGAAGCCTATAGATTATCTACCGAATCATCCTACACTTGACAGTTATAAATTTCTCATTGAAAATGTAGGATTATTGAGTAAAATAGGAAATACAATACTGATTGTAGGCAGTACATTAATAATAAGTACAATGTTATGCACAATGGCTGCATATGGATTTTCAAGATTTAAGTCAAAATGGATAAGTATAGCTTTTGCGTTTATACTTGCAACTTTGCTTATTCCTGAAGTGGTAACTGCAAGACCTCTATATGAATTTATGAAAAAGGTTGGGCTGTTTGATACTTATCAAGGATTGATCTTATTATATGTAAGCTCAGTGATTCCTTTTACAGTTTTGATATTAAATAATTTTGTTGGTAAGATTCCTATTTCTCTTGAAGAAGCGGCCTCAATAGACGGTGCAAACTTTATACAAATACTTTTTTATATAGTTTTACCTTTAATGAAACCTGCTATTGCAACTGTATGTATTATCAATTTTATAAATTGTTTAAATAATTTTTTTACACCTTTATATTACTCAAACGGAATTCAGGTGTTATCGGTAGCAATTGTTCAACTTCCTTTAAGAGATAACATGTACGGAGTGCCATGGGATTTGGTCAGTGCTATGGGATGGATTATACTTTTGCCGATAATAATATTTGTAGCAATCTTTGAAAAACAAATTATGGACGGAATTATGGCAGGCGGTGTTAAATCATAGTTTATATTTGGAGGAGAATTTATGAACGATTTATATGGAAGTTTAGGAAATTTAGCTATTTTAAAGAATAGAAAAAGTAGGGCAATAAATGCAGAAAACCCTACAGGAGAAAAGGGTAAAGGCGGGATGGCGGCAAGCAATCTCGGACCTTCAAGAAAAGGAAGCCCCTGTTTAAGAGATATACCAAGCGGGTCAACAGTAACACTTGCAGATATAAAAGGACCCGGTATCATAAATCATATATGGATTACAGTTACGAATAAGACTACAGAAGCGGATTGCTTTGTTTTAAGTGACCTGGTAATAAGGATGTATTGGGATGATGAGGAAGTACCTTCTGTAGAGAGTCCGTTGGGAGATTTATTTTGCTGTGGATTTGCAAGAGAATGCACAGTAAACTCCATACCTATAGCAGTTATTCCGAATCGAGGATTGAACAGCTATTTCCAGATGCCTTTTAAAAAAAGAGCAAGAATTACCTTAGAAAATCAGCATGTGAACCCAATACCGGCTTTCTTCTATCAAATAGACTACTGTATGGTTGATGATCTTCCAAAAGATACGGCATATTTTCATGCACAGTGGAGAAGAGAGAGATTTACCACAATAGGTAAGGACTATGTAATACTTGATAATGTTAAAGGTAGAGGGCATTATGTAGGTACATATTTAGCATTGACAACATTGGAAAGATACTGGTGGGGTGAAGGTGAAGTGAAGTTTTATATAGACGGAGATATAGAATATCCAACAATATGCGGTACCGGAACTGAAGATTATTTTGGAGGATCTTGGAGTTTTGCAAAGCAAATAGACGGCAAGACTGTGGAACAGAATTATAATACTGCATATATGGGCTATCCTTATTATTCTTCACATGACGAACTTATTCACAATGATTATCACAATGATGATTGCTTGCCTATGAGGGGATTTTATAGATGGCATATACAGGATCCCATATGTTTTGATGAGGAATTAAGGGTTACTATACAACAAATCGGTGTCGGACATGGAGGTCTGTTTGAGCGACAAGATGATGTTGCAAGCGTTGCTTATTGGTATCAGAGTGAGCCGCATACACCATTTTCACCACTTTTAAGCAGGGAGTACAGGCGTCCAAGATAGGTGTGGAATTGAAAAAAACATTATATATTATCATTTTATGCATTTGTTTATTTTTAATGTCATGCACGAATAATAAAGAAAATAAAAAAGAAGTCAAATCAGATTCTTTTGAAGAATTAAATATAATGCATATAGAGGCTGATAATCCCGAGTTTATTAAGTATATTGATAATATTTCAAAGAAATTAAATATAAAAATCAATGTAGTACCTTGTCCGGAAGATGCAAATAACAGACAAGCTGAAATATCAACTAAACTTTATTCAGGAAGCACTGATATAGATTTGATTTCAGTAAATGACGAGATGGTCAGTGAGTTTAAATCAAAAGGATATTTGGAGCCTTTGGATGATATTATAACAAAAGATGTATTACAGTTATATCCTAAGGACTATGTAGAATCAGTATCAATGTATAAGAACAGTATCTTTTCTGTACCTTATATGATGGATATTATGATGTTTTGGGTAAATGAAAAGTATGCCGGACAATCTAAGATCCAAGATATTAAAAACATTGAGGATTTTTCACTATTCTTAGATTATGATTATGGTACAGCTGTATATGCTTATGGCGGTGCTTGGGAAGAAACATATATATACAATGATTTATCACAGTTTATAAATATGTTTGGTGGAGATTATTATAATTGGAATAACAGTGATACAAGAGCTGCCGTAATATTCTTACATGATATGTTAAAAAACGGCTATACATCTAAAGGTCAAATGATAGACAGATATGAACAAATGGAGCAGAAGTTTATAGACGGAAAGTATGGGAGTGTATTCATGTATAGCGGTGCAATGAATGTATTTTATAATTCCGGGAAATATGGTAAAGATGAGATACATTTATCCAAACTTCCTAAGATAAAAAGTTTGACTACAAATATTGCGACATGGCAGTATGTATTAAATAAAGCTTCAAAGAATAAATCCGCTGCAAAGCGTTTCTTAAAATATATTTCAAGTAAAGAGGGATGCGTAGAATACAGCAATGCCATGAATCAGATTCCGGCAAGAGTAGATGTTATATTGAATGAAGATATAAATGTTCCGGATATTGATACTATAAGAGAATATGTCAAGGATGTTGAGTTAAAGGCAAGACCTTTAACTTCCGGTTCAATGATAGATATTTCAGAAATGGGTAAGCTGTTTCAAAAGTATTTGTTGGATGAAATAACACTTGATGAATTCTGTTATAATGCACAAAAAATAGTAAATAGAAATTATAGTAAATAAATATAAAATAGGGCTGATAAACAGCCCTATTTAGTAATTGATATATTTTGCAGTAATATTTGTCAATAGAATGAAAGTGTGGTATATAAAAGCATATAGTGGCAGAATGTTCCAAGCATTATAAACACATGAAATATTTCATGTGAACCGAAGTAGATGTGTTTTTCATTAAATGCTTTCAGTTTAAATGCATAGATTACAGCTCCGAGTGTATATGAAATACCTCCAAACAGCAGCCATAAAAATCCTGAAAGCGGTAACGTCTTATAGAGTGGTTTTAAGGCAAACACGCAAAGCCATCCCATTATTAAATATATAATAGATGATAACCACTTTGGGCAGCTGACAAAGAAGATTTTTAGAAAAATTCCTCCGACAGCAAGTGCCCATATGGCTGTAAGTAACATATATCCTGTAAAGCCCTTAAGTGCTGTAAGGCATACAGGTGTATAAGTTCCTGCTATCAATACGGAAATCATTGTATGGTCTATTTTTCTGAATATCATCGTTTTTTTCAGATCCAGCACTACAGAGTGGTATAGTGTGCTGGCTGTATATAAAAGTGTAGTGGATATAATAAACACAAGCATAGACAGGGATGTGATAAAGCCTCCATGTTCTATACTTCTTTGCATCAATGGAAATGCACCTATCCAAACAAGTATAAGTCCCACAAAGTGAGTGATTGCAGATCCGGGTTCCCTTATTTGTATTGATATAGTACCCGGCAGTACACCAAATCTTGTTTTTTCTCTATTTTTTGCTTTCATAAATACCTCCTTAATGTAGATTTACATAGTTTCGAAAACTACATATAACATATATTGATACTATATCAAAATATGTAAAATTGCAAGTCGAAAATAATTAAAAGTGTTGAGTAATTATTGTAGAACTTTATAAGCGTTCTTTAAAATAAAGAAAAAATAGGCTTGATTTTCACCTCTAAGTACAATAAAACGATACTTAGAGGTGAAAATATATTAAAAAGATTTATCAATTAAATCTCTTTTAAAATACCTTTCATAAGAGTGATTAAACAAATCAATATACTTTTTATAGGACTCTCCTAGGAAAGAATACCCGTCATATACTTGGTCTTCAGAGATGGTTGAGCTGCCATAAAGGTATGGAAATACACGAGAGACTGTCTTTGACTTAGAGCATGGAGATATAATCCTTGCATAAACAAGTTGTGTAATTAAGTCAAATACAGAGAACTGAAAACGCATTTGAGAAGCAAGTATATCAATAGTTTCCTTAACATCAAGCTCATCAATTATCGAGGACAGTAAGAAGTGTCCTATATTAAGTTCAACAGGATTTGAAAATGCACGAGGACGTGATTCTTCAGAAAGAGCTTTTGTTCTATTCTCATTTTGCTCTTTTACATAATCGCTATAAAATTTAATCGGATCGGGAATCTCATCTGAAATCAAATCTTCAACATAACCAAAAGATTTTACATTTCTTGTTCTTGGTTGCTTTTTATCCTTATCCCAAAATGATTCATACATCTGGAGATAAGTACCTTTTTTCTTCTTTTCTTTTCTCAAAAAA
This sequence comes from Lachnoanaerobaculum saburreum DSM 3986, assembly GCF_000185385.1. Lineage (GTDB taxonomy): Bacteria > Bacillota > Clostridia > Lachnospirales > Lachnospiraceae > Lachnoanaerobaculum > Lachnoanaerobaculum saburreum. The sequence continues at coordinate 221,022 of NZ_GL622296.1, read as the reverse complement.
TAAGCCATAAACACCTCTAAAAGTAAAGTGCTATGAAGTACTATGATTATAACATGCTCAAAAAAAATTTTCGAATTTTTTGAAATATTTTTTATGCCAGAAAAGCCTTTAAAATAAGGGATTTAAAAGAATTGTATAAAACTAAATAGCTTATTAGAAATTTAAAACGTCGGAACTTTCATAGTACTTCGACGGAAGACGGGTCACTTAATAGGTGAACGCAATATTTTGTTAAAATATAGTAATTATGTGGCTTTAAGCCACTTTCATGGAGTTACCATGAATAATCTAGGTTAAAGTATGGAAAAAGAGTTTATATTAGAATAGATGTAGATATTACGATTGAATTGTTAAAGAAATTATATAATATCTTAATATGGAAGCTTAACTCCTATGTTACAGATGGAATTAATAATGATTTTATAAAAAAGGCATAAAATTTTATCTGATACAAGATATTATATTCTATATACAATTGTGTTATAATGAGCACACAAAATTAAAGGAGGTTGCATTATGAATGCACATGATATTTTGAATAATCCCTTTTTAAATAAGGGAACTGCCTTTACACTTGAAGAGCGTAAAGAACTTGGCTTAGTTGGAGTTTTGCCACCTTATGTGCAAACTTTGGAGGAGCAAGCGGCACAAACCTATGCTCATTTTTCTAAAAAAGCAACAAACCTGGAAAAACGTTTGTTCTTGATGGAAATTTTCAATACTAATCGCACCTTGTTTTACTATCTTTTTAGCCAACATATTGCCGAATTCAATCCGATTGTTTATGATCCAACGGTTGCAACTACGATTGAAAATTACAGTGATTTGTTTGTTGATACGCAATATGCAGGCTATTTAGATATTAACCACCCTGAAAATATAGAAGCTACCCTTAAGAATGCGGCCGGAGACCGTAATATTAGACTTATTGTTGTGACAGATGCGGAAGCAATTTTAGGTATTGGTGACTGGGGAACCAATGGTGTGGATATTTCAGTTGGAAAGCTTATGGTTTACACAGGAGCGGCCGGTATTGACCCTGCAACTGTTTTACCTTTGGTCATTGATGCCGGAACTAACCGTAAAGAATTGCTGGAAAATCCTAACTATCTTGGGAACCGCCATGAGCGTGTACGTGGAGACCGTTATTATGATTTTATTGATCAGTTTGTACAAACAGCTGAACGACTTTTCCCTAAGCTATACTTACACTGGGAAGATTTCGGTCGTCTAAATGCTGCCAATATTCTCAACAAGTACAAGGATAAAATTCCTACTTTCAATGATGATATCCAAGGAACAGGTATTGTCACACTGGGTGGTATTTACGGATCATTAGATATTAGTGGTGAAAAATTAACAGACCAAATCTATCTTTGCTTTGGCGGTGGAACAGCAGGTGCAGGAATTGCATCACGTGTTCTCAGTGAAATGATTACAGAAGGACTCTCAGAAGAAGAGGCTTACAAACGTTTCTTTATGGTAGATAAACAAGGTCTTCTTTTTGATGATATGGATGATTTGACACCTGAGCAACGTCCATTTGCAAAGAAGCGTTCTGACTTTGCTAATGCTGACAAGCTAACAGACTTGCTTGAAGTTGTAAAGACGGTTAAACCGACAATCTTGGTAGGAACATCAACACAGCCTAATACCTTTACAAAAGAGGTTGTTGAGGCTATGTGTCAAAACACTGAGCGTCCAATTATTTTCCCGCTGAGTAATCCAACTGAGCTGGCAGAAGCAAGTGCTAAAGACTTGATTGAGTGGTCTGATGGAAAGGCTTTTGTAGCGACAGGAATACCTTCCGACAATGTGGATTATAAAGGGGTATCTTATCAGATTGGTCAGGCTAATAATGCTCTCATCTATCCCGGTCTGGGACTTGGAATGCTTGCTTCAGAAGCTAAGCTCTTGACAGATGAAATGATTGGTGCAGCTGCACATTCATTGAGTGGTATAGTTGATTCAGGTAAACCGGGTGCACCTGTCTTGCCGCCATTTGCTTATGTGGCAGAAGTTTCAAGTAAAGTAGCGGAAGCGGTTGCTAAAAAAGCTCAAGAGCAGGGATTGGCACAAAGTCAAGAAACCGATATGAAGAAAGCTGTCAGTGAACTTAAGTGGTATCCAAAGTACTAGGAAGTAGTATAGAATATGTTTTTTTAACTTCAATTGAAAGTATTATTCCTATTATAGTTCTTATAATTCCGGGCTATTTCTTGCAGGTACGAGGATGGTTTGATGATAGTTTTGAGTGTAAAAAGATTGTGAAAGCAGCTCATAGTAAGGGAGAAGATATGACAGAAGCATTAAAGGAATTATAAGCACTCTTGTTTCACCGGTAAATGATGGTATATTAACTACAATTGAAGCTTCCAAAAGGGCAAATATAAGTGTAGAAGAGAGAATAATATTTAATTTTTAAAATAAACGGGAGGATATAATATACTTTTATATCCTCCTAAATTATTATTATTTACAGATTTTGTAAGTATTATATGAAATTAAAACTATATATGAAAATATATATCAAAGCATACTTTTTTATTTTTGCTTAATACCTTAATTTCTCCCTTATGCATAAGCACTATTTCCTTTGCGATAGGAAGCCCAAGTCCATAGCCGCTACTTGAGTGAGATTCATCAAGTCTGTAGAAGCGCTTGAATATATTGACGGTATCCTCTTTTGAAAGTTCTTTTTCCACGTCATTTTCAACAGATAAAACAATATCCTTTTTTCTCTTATTTAAAGTAAGTGTAGTGTGTGAAAGTGAGTATTTCATAGCATTTTCTAAAAGTATCGAGATAAGATCTTTTATTTTATTTGCATCTCCCAAAACAGAAATATTATCCTCTATATTGTAATCAAGTTCCTTGTTATTCTCAAAAAATACGGGTTCAAAATACAGACATTCTTTGGTTGCAATATCTGATAAAACTATTTTTACCATTTGTTCTTTTCTATCATGCCAGTTTTCAAGGCGGCTTAAGTCAAGCAAATCCTGTGTCAAATGTTTCATCCTTTCACTCATCTCATCAATACCGTTGATATTTTTCTTCAGCAATTCCATATTTTCTGTTTGAATAAAATTCTTTGATATTGCCTTTTGAATATTTCCAACATTATTTATTATAACGGTGAGAGGAGTTTTCAGCTCATGTGATGCATCGGAGATAAATTGACGCTGCGAAGTAATAGCATCACTTACCGGTCTTATACTCTTTTTAACAAAGTATTTTGAAAAAAGTATAATCACAGTAGAGAGCACAAAGAACAGCAGTACAAGCAAAACTAAAAGATTGTTTAAGTTTTTTATTTCCGTACTGAAATCCGTCACTGCAACACGATACAAAGTGGGTGGTCCGGTAAGGTTGTACGGCTTTGATTTATTCCGTTCTTCATCATCAAAGCGATCCGGTGGAGCTTTGACTTCGCAGATATATTGAAGCTTTCCACCATTTATTGATGAATAAAATTTGCTTGAATTTCTATTTACTTTGTTTAATGTATCTGATATTAGATCCTGTTTTATTTTGCTATCAAGAAAAAAAATCAGCTCTATTTGTATCTATGATATTTCCGTCAGAGTCAAACATCATTTGAAAAACAGCATAGGATCCGGATACGGAATCCTGATACATGGGAGTATTTATAGCGGAGGCAAGAGTGGACCTCATATCGCTGTAAATGCCGTTTCTGTTAAAAAGAAAAGGGAATATAAGCATGAAAACAAGTAAAAAAATACTTACATAAGATAAAAGTAATGTAAGTTTTTTTTGTAATTTCTCAATCATTCATCACCTCTTATTTCCAAATGATATCCAAGCCCTCTGCTGGCCACGATTGATATATCTGATGACAATGTCTTAAGCTTTTTTCTTAAAAATCCGATATATACCTCCACATTATTTTCAGTGGCATCACTGTCATAGCTCCAGATTTTTTCAAGGAACAGAGTCTTTGAAATATTACTAAAATATTCATTCATATTCCTTCTTGATTTTATCCATATATAAAACCTCATATGCCGTAACTTAAAAAACTATATTTGTATTGTAACATAAATATAGTTTTTAAGTGTTTAATTTATATCACAGACTTGTATATATCAAATTATTTTAATAAAAGATTTCCAAACACTTCTTACCATAAAAACAGACAAAGCAAAGGAGAGTATATCTGAAAAAGGTTGCAACAGATATATTCCATATTGAGAGAATAGGCAGGATAAAATATAAAGTAAAGGTATAAAAAAGATTCCCTGGCGTGAAACGGAGAGTATGGAAGCCATAAGGTATTTTCCTATATTTTGTAAAAGCATACTGCTTACAGCAAAGAGGCCTACAAAAGGCATAGTTATACATTGCATACGTAAAATCCACACACTTATAGATATAACCTCAATATCGGAGGTCATCGTCTTAACAAGCTCAGCTGAAAAGACATATAAAAGTATAGCAGAAAAAACCAAAAATATGCTGCCTATAATGGCAGTAAGCTTAAAAGCCTCTTGTACTCTGGTATATTTCTTTGCTCCGTAATTCATTGCACAAATTGGTTGAAATCCCTGGGACCAGCCTATCATTATCATATAGGCGAGTGCGGATATTCTTGAGCTTACTGTCAAAGCCGCCAAAAGGGAATCACCATATTTTGCAGCAGTGATATTCAGTAAAATCAGAGCAATACTTGTAATGGACTGCCTTAAAAAGTTCGGCATACCTCCGGCCAGAATATGATATATTCTCTCTTTATTAAAATTTAAATTAAAAGATATATTTCCAGATTTTAAAGAGAAATATGTCAGTACAAAAGAGCCTACTATCTGCCCTGTAAGAGTAGCATAGCCGGCTCCGATGAAGCCAAGTTTTAAAGTAAACATCATTACAGGATCAAGTATCATATTTGTGATCATTCCAAAAAGCAGTCCGGTCATCCCTTCTTTCACATTTCCACATAGTCTCAGTTGATTATAAATCGTAAGTGAATAAATATCGAAGGGTATACTTAGAGTAATTATTTGCAAATATTTTACAGTAAATTTAAGCAAATCATCTGAAGCATTGCCACCTAAAAACTTTGAGAGCGGAATAATAAAAATCAGTGATAAAAAGGCGATAATTAATCCGGTTGATACTGCAAAGAATATCCCTATGAAAGCCATATTTTTAGCTTCCTTATCATTTTGCTCACCAATTTTTTTTGACATTATATTGCCGCTTCCATAGCCAAACCAAAACCCCAGTGCCTGTATAAAACTCATAAAGCTGAATACTATACCGATTGCGGCAGTCATAGACTTATTGTTTAATATACCTACAAAGAAGGTATCGGTAAGATTGTAAATGACCATTACCAGCATTCCTATAATAGTGGGTATGGAAGTCTTTATAAGTAGTGGTAGAAGAGCATCATTTAAAATTGCCTTTCTTTTCATTTCTTTATCCATATCATAAACCTCTTACTGTTCCTTTATCACCGTCTACTTGGATCATATCACCATCTTTATATTTTGTTGTTGCAAATCCTACTCCAAGTACTGCCGGAATACCATATTCTCTTGCAACTATCGCAGCATGACTTAGTGCCGCTCCGGTATCAGCCACCACCGCACTTGCCAGTTTAAAAAGTGGAGTCCATTCAGGATCTGTCAGATGACATACCAAGATATCACCTTTTTTCATTTTATAAAATTCATTCGGACTGTGAATAATACAGGCCCTTCCTACTGCCTTGCCAAAATTTCCGCTTACACCCTTTAAAATATCGCCCTCTGCTTCAAATACAAGAAGCTTTGATGCTTCCCATACCTTTATTGAGAGTGGAAATTTTTCGTTTCTGTTTTTGATATTCTTAAGGTCGGATTTATCAAGATACCCTCTATTCATTACTTCTATAAGTTCATTAAAGAAAAGATTTGCTATGCCGCTTTTATAGTCTTCATTTTCAATAAGGATTATGTTTGCTCTTAGTACACATTTTCTTACATAGTAAAACAAACTCTCCCATAAATACTGGCTTTCTTCACGAACTATATGGAAATATCTGAAGTTTTGTATATCAGCTTTTATAGACTTGTATTTTCCGCCACAAACAACTTCTAATTCCTTCATTAAATCGTCAAAGTTCTCTGAATTTTTGTTTTGATTAGAAGATGAAAGCAGTATCGGTTTTAAAATATTTATAAGTCTGTCAGGATCTTCAATAAATGTCTTTGCTTCCAGACAGTAACAGTTATAGTCTGATTTAAAGCCGTTGCTTTGCAAAAATCTATCCGCCATTGTTTTGAAATCATCAAACTTAGTATATAAGTTTTTATAGCTATCACCGGAAAGTATAGCTTCTTTTAATTTGCTGTGTTTTGATATTTTCTCTGCCATATCAGATATATCAGTGTTTACAGTTGTGGTTTTATTATCCAGATTTTTATAAAGGTCAAAGGCGGTATATTTTGGGTTTATCCTTTGAAGTAATTTAGTGTATTTATCAAATACTAGCATTGTCGGAAAGAGGGCATATTTGAATCTGTCATAGGAAAGATCTTTGGTAAGTTTATAGCTGTACTCTAAAAAATCTCTACATTCGTGAAGACTCATATTTTCAAAGTCTTTGGCTTTAAGCATTGAAATCTCTTCTTTATATTTGCACATAAATTTCTCACATATAGCAGCACAAGAATCAAAGGCTTTGATTTGTTTCAGTATCTTAAAGAAATGGAAAATATTTTTATTAATTCCCTTTTTGCCCTTTGGAAGAGTCTGTATGCCGTCATTATCAATCTGAGGATCAGAATCAAAGACTATGCCTGCTTCAGCAAATATTTTTGATTTTTGATCATTGATTGCCATAATAAAATCATAATCCAAAACTCTGTAGGCAAAGGGCATTTTTTCAAGTTGAAATGCCAGGTTTTTACGCATACTCTTAGTCGGCTTTGTGCCTTTTATGTAATTTTTTATAATGGCATCCTTACCGGTATCTTTTTTTAATGTGGTTATAGCCCTTGCCTGTAAAATATAGATAATACTGTCTTTGATAGCCCACTCAATATCCATAGGCATACCATAATGTTTTTCTATTTTTAGTCCGCAGTTTACAAGCTTAGATATTTCATTATCATCTAAAACTCTCTTTTTTCGTTCCTCTTCATTTACAGCTATTTCTACAGTATCCTTATTTCCATATATTATCTTAGTTTCCTTAGAGCCTATAGTTGTTTCAAGAAGGCTGCTGCTTTTGTCGACAATATAGCTGTCCGGAGTTATCCTGCCGCTTACAATGCTTTCTCCCAAACCATAGCTTGCATTTATTTGCATTTCATTTGCGTTTTGGCTTAGTGGATTTACAGTAAATAAAACTCCGGCCTTTTCGCTCTCCACCATTTTTTGTACCACTACCGCAATGGCTAAAGAAGTTTGATCATAGCCCTGATGAAATCTGTAACTTACCGCTCTGGTACCCCATAGAGAGGCATAGCAGTTGCGAATCTGTAATAGAACATTATCTATGCCCACTACATTTAAATAAGTTTCCTGCTGCCCGGCAAAACTGGCATCAGACAGATCTTCTGCAGTGGCGGATGAGCGAACGGCAACTCTTATATTTTCACCAAGACTCTTATATTTATCTTCTATAAGTTTTTTTGTCTCAGTGGAAAAATCACCTGACATTATCAGCTCACGAAAGCAGTCTGCGGCTTTTAAAATTTGCCTTTCATCACCCGATACTTCTTTTAGCTTATTTCTAATAATTTCTTCTATGCCGTTTTCTCTTAGGAAAGCTTTATAGGAATCTGCGGCAATTACAAAGCCCTTTGGAACATTTATATTGGCAGAGATAAGCTCTCCAAGATTTGCTCCCTTTCCTCCGGCAAGTGATACATCTTCTTTTTTTATATCAATAAAATCAAGTACCATAATCTCCCCCTTGTTTCATTAAAAATTGTTGTATGCAAAAAGCCTGTAAAGATTTAGAAACTTAAAATATCAAACCTTTATATACTTGGTTGCTATTGCGGATATATAAGTTTTTAGTATATCTTCAAAATATTTCTCATCAAAAAGATAGTAATCTGTACAGAGTAGGAAGCTGCCTATAAAGGCATTTGCAAGACCACATTCATCGGCAGTCTTTACTGCAGAGTTTTCCTTCCAGTAAATTACAAGCTTTTTTAAAAACTCCCCATACAGTTTTTCTATTTGATTCATCTCATCAGATTTCTTTGTCTTAAGTATTTTAAATGCCTCTTCATATACCGGCTGCGTTTTTATCTTTTGCATCAAATCCAAAGAATATTTGTATATGACCTCAGTTAAAAATCCTGCAGGATCTTTAATTGAGTTTGAAAATTTTTCTTCAAGAGCTTTTAATTTCTGACCGGATCTATATGCCGCCAGGTCAATGATAAGTGAATCCTTATCCTTCCAAAAAATTATAAAAGCTTCCCTGTGCAATACCGACTCTTTTTGTCAATTCCGAAATACTTAAAGACTTCAATCCATTATTATGAAACAGCTCAATGGCAGTATTCATAATATTTTCTTTTATTTTTTCCTTTTCTTCCTCACTAAATGCTTTTCCCATACATTTCCTTAAAATTTGGCATTCTATGAATATATTTATACTTATTCATAGATATTATACTCCTAATAAAGATGAATATCAATGAATATAATTTATATTATTCATAGATTTTTTTATAATATTATCAGATTCAAAAATAATTAAACCTGAATTATTCACGGTACAATAATTAAATTAAGTACCGTGCTATAAATATTTAAACTTAACCCATGACGCTGTAATTGACTTAATACACCTAAAAATGGGCAGACTTCCCCTAGGTAAGGTTTATAAGTAGTTATCAAGCTGCCAAGGTTCATTATTAGTTGTTATTCAAGCTGTATACATAGCTTGCCGATATTGGATAGGGTCTCATAGAACTCATCCTTATATGGGCAACTGCTACACAGCTTGAATGTTATATACTTTGTTGAACGAATTACTTTTGCAGCAATCTTTAGCAGTTTTAGACGGACAGTATCAATACGTTGTTTTCTCATATTTGTAGATAATGAGGGTCGTCTAAACCAATTAAATATGTTATAAGCAAGTGCATGTATTTGGAGCCTGTTGGTATTTACAATCCTTGTATGACCGCTGACAGAAGCAAAGTCAAAACCTGTTTTACTTTCCTTTATGAAGTTTTCCATTAAGCCTCTTTTGCAATAGAACTTGATAAGATATTCAGGGGATGACTCCATGTTTGTAACAATGAATGTATACATGTAAGTCATTTGGTTTTCAGGCTTTTCAACTTTACAGACAACACGTCTTTCACAAGGCCAAGGACCTGCCTGATACATGAATTCACCATAAACTACAGCATAATCTACTTTGTTGTTTTTTGTAATTTCATCAAGTTCATATACAAGGTAAGATGCCTTAGCACGAAGTACAGCATTTTCTTTCAACCGAATTACATAGTCTGTATCGTTTTCTTCACACTGTTTATAAAACTTAGTGTTGCAAAACCGCTATCACCACGAAGAAGAAGTTTAACTTCCGGAAAATCTTCAAGTATAGGCTGAAGAAAGTCCACAACCCCTGTACTTGAATACTGAGTTCCATCGCGAAGTTGAATTTTAATCAAATCTCCGGTAATTCCATCATAGCAAACAAGCAGATGGTAACCCTTACTTTGATAGTGGAAGTTAAATGCTCTACCTTCCTGTTTGCCATAGGCATTAAGAAGTGTTGAGTCCAAATCTAAAATGATAGCTTCAGGCATCTGAATGCTATAAACTTTCTTTCGAAGGATTTGATTTATTGAAAGGAACTGATTTAAAGAATCCTCATCCATTCGATTATGAAATCTTGAAATGGTCGGTTGTGATTAAAGTATCTTTATTAAGCACTGCTTTAAACGCAGGATCATTTGTAAGTTCATCTGAAGTGTCATTTTCAAAATAGCCTGCAATGATCATATATATCATCTGAAGAAGGTTTTATTTATCAGTATGATAACAAAATAATGCAGAATCATTGGTTTTAAATGATTGACCGAAAAGTTTATCAATGCCAAGTTTACTTACGAATTCTTTTATAAGAAGTAAGCCGGCATCAGAGGATAAATCGCCTCCGTCGAAATTGATTTTAATTTTTATATTGCTTTCAAGTGATAAGGTGTTTACTATACTCATAGAGGGCTCCTTTGTGTAATTTTGTTAAGTTTAAAGCACCTTAATTTTACCACAAATGGACGCTCTTTTTTTATTCACTTGATAAGTGAATGGTAATATTTAGTAATAACATAGTAATAATGTGGCTTTCAGCCACTTTCATGGTGTTACCGTGAATAATCTAGGATTAAGTATATAAAAATGCTTGATTCTCACCTCTAAGTCCAATAAAATAATACTTAGAGGTGAAAATATATTAAAAAATTATCAATTAAATCTCTTTTACATACTGTTGAATTGCATCACACAGATACTGTGCCATACCTTCTCCGAATTTGTCCATATTATCTTTAAATTCCGGATTTTTAACATATCCATAGCCTATGCTTGAAAACACATCCGCACTACAGTCAAAAGAGTATTCACAAATATGTTTATGAAGCTTTTTAGCCAGTTCGGTATTTTCTTTTGATGTAGCCTTAAGTCCCTTTGACATATTATCGGATATGGCAAAAAAGATATTATTAAAACCGTCGGCAATTTCCTGTTCTCTTCCCTTTTGCTTTTTAACGGATTCCTCAATAACTTTCTCTCCATACATATCTATTGCTTTCTGTTTATATTTTTCATTGTCCTGATATGTAAAACCCTTGAATTTTTCTTTTGTTGACATAGTAATTCTCCTTTCTCTTGACTCAATAGTCTTTTCCAATGTATCAATAAGTGTTAAGAGTTTTTGCTTTTCTTTTTGCATCAAAGCGAGCTGTTTCTTTAGATGATGGAGTATTTCCGAATCTTCCTGTTTTAATAACTCTTTTATCTGTTTTAAAGGAAATCCCAGATATTTATAAAACAATATCATTTGCAAAAAAGACATATCATCTTCGGAATAATATCTGTACCCGTTTTCATGCTTTTTAGGTGAAAGTAAACCTATTTCATCATAATGGTGTAAAGTGCGCACCGATACACCGCTTATTTCACTAACCTTTTTAATTAAAAACATTTGAGAACCTCCTAACAAGGATAAGTATAAACTATGACGTAATGTCAGAGTCAATACTTTGAATTAAAGATTATTTATAAGATCTGAAATGTGTATTAAAATGTTAAGCCAAAAAACCCTTTTTGCGGTAAAATAATAAGAAGAAATTTTTTGTACAGGAGGCAGTTTGGATGAAGAGTAGTATATTTGATTTTATTATATATAAAATAATTATGTCTGTTCCGGTAAGTATAATTGCCAACATAATTTTTGCGTATATGTTTTTTATTGCAATATTTGCATGGTTTCCATTTGAGAGATTGCCTATAGATAATGGTAGTCATATGATTTATATAATTTTTAGTTATATGATGGCTATAGTGCCGTTTTATTTATTCAATATAGTAAGATTTAAAGCAATGAATAGAAGAAAATTAAGCTATGGAATATTTTGGTTTGTATTATCCTTTACTCCGATATATTTATTTATATTGATATTATTATCATCAATATGGAATACATTAAAAATATGAAATACATTAAATCAGCAGGTATATTAATGTATAAGATAGAATTATTTTATAAATTATGCTATAATCCTACGGATTTCATCTAATTAAAGGCTTGTTTTCAAGTTATTTATAAAGAATGTAAATAGTAGGAGGATATTTTGGAAAGAGAAAGGTTAAAGTCCAGGCTTGGGTTTATACTCATTTCAGCCGGATGTGCGATAGGTATCGGTAATGTATGGAAGTTTCCGTATATGACAGGAAAAGGCGGTGGCGGTGCATTTGTACTGCTGTATCTGATATTTTTGGTAATGCTTGGACTACCCATAATGACAATGGAGTTTTCAATAGGAAGAGCGGCAAGAAAGAGTCCTGTGTTGGCATATCAAAAACTTGAGCCGGCAGGTACTAAGTGGCATATACATGGAATAGTGGCACTTATAGGTAATTATCTTTTGATGATGTTTTATACTACAGTGACAGGATGGATGCTGCATTATTTCTACCTGACAGTAACAGGCAGATTTGAAGGACTTGATTCTGACGGAGTGTTAAATGCATTCAACACTATGCTTAAACAGCCGGGTATAATGATATTTTGGATGGTGGTAGTAGTAGCATTAGGAATGTTCATAGTATCAAGAGGACTTGAAGCAGGTTTGGAGAATATCACAAAGATAGTGATGGTTATACTTCTTGTAGTAATGATTATACTTGCTGTAAACTCATTCTTTTTAAAGGGTGCCGCAGAAGGGCTTAAGTATTATCTGGTACCGAATATAGGCAGAATCAAAGAAACCGGTGTCGGAAATGTAATCACAGGTGCGATGAATCAGGCATTTTTCACGCTTAGCCTTGGAATAGGAGCAATGCTGATATTTGGAAGCTATATAAGTAATGACAGGAGTATGCTTGGAGAATCTGTTACAATAGTTATACTTGATACATTTGTAGCTATAGTATCAGGACTTATTATCTTTCCGGCAACATTTACATATGGTGTAGATCAGACATCGGGTCCGGCTCTTATATTTATAACATTGCCGAATATCTTTAATAAAATGCCTCTTGGAAGACTTTGGGGTAGCTTCTTTTTTATATTCATGTCATTTGCGGCATTCTCTACAGTGCTTGCAGTATTTGAGAACATAGTATCCTGTGGTATGGATCTTACAAAGAAAACCAGAAAAAAGGTAAGCCTTTTTAACTTAATCCTAATAATAATACTTTCACTTCCATGTGTATTCGGATTTAATATATGGAGTTTTGGATGGCTTACTCCTTTTGGGGGTACAATACTTGACCTTGAAGATTTTTTGGTAAGTAATATAATATTGCCGCTGGGTTCTTTGGTATATCTACTGTTTTGTGTCAGCAGATATGGCTGGGGATGGGATAATTATCTCAAAGAATGTGATAAGGGAGAGGGTATGAAGATGAAGAATTGGATGAGATTTTATCTTACCTATATACTTACGATTATAGTTATATTTATATTTGTGTTTGGAATATATGATAAATTTTTTAAATAGGAAATAGTTTAAAACAGCCGTTAACTGTTAAAGTTATGGCTGTTTTTAAATTATTTAGAAAATTAGCACTCAAGTCTTGACACTGCTAATAAAAAGTGGTATAAAACTACATAGTTGATTTTATAAATTATTAGGAGGAATACAAAATGAAGTTAGTACCTTTATTTGATAGAGTGGTTTTAAAGCAGCTAGTTGCCGAAGAGACAACTGCATCCGGTATAGTGCTTCCGGGTCAGGCAAAGGAGAAACCGTCACAGGCGGAGGTTGTGGCTGTCGGTCCCGGTGGAGTTGTAGACGGAAAAGAAATAAAAATGCAGGTTAAGGTTGGCGATAAGGTAATTTATTCAAAGTATGCCGGCACAGAGGTAGAGCTTGACAAGGAAGAGTATATCGTTGTTAAGCAGAATGATATTTTAGCAGTGATTGAATAAAATTTTAGATAGATTAGACGGAGGTAAATATGGCTAAGGATATTAAATATGGCGTAGAAGCCAGAAAAGCATTGGAAGTCGGTGTAAATAAGCTGGCAGATACAGTAAGGGTTACATTAGGACCTAAGGGAAGAAATGTTGTACTTGATAAGTCATTCGGTACACCGCTTATTACAAATGACGGTGTGACTATTGCTAAAGAAATAGAGCTTGAAGATGCATTTGAGAATATGGGTGCACAGCTTGTAAAGGAAGTTGCTACAAAGACAAATGATGTGGCAGGTGACGGTACAACAACAGCTACAGTTCTTGCACAGGCAATGATTAATGAAGGTATGAAAAACCTTGCGGCAGGAGCAAACCCTATCGTTTTACGTAAAGGAATGAAGAAGGCTACAGATATTGCTGTAGAGGCTATTGCAAAGATGAGTGAGCCTATAAAGGGCAAGGAGCAGATTGCAAGAGTTGCCGCTATTTCTGCAAGTGATGATGAGGTTGGCGGTCTGGTAGCAGATGCTATGGAGAAAGTAACTAATGAGGGTGTTATCACTATCGAAGAGTCAAAGACAATGAAGACTGAGCTTGATTTGGTAGAAGGTATGCAGTTTGACAGAGGTTATGTTTCTGCATATATGTGTACAGATATGGAGAAGATGGAAGCAAACCTTGATGACCCTTATATCCTTATTACAGATAAAAAGATTTCAAATATTCAGGATATTTTGCCTCTTCTTGAGGAGCTTGTTAAGTCAGGTCAGAAGCTTCTCATTATAGCTGAAGATGTGGAAGGTGAAGCTCTTACAACTCTTATTGTAAATAAGCTTAGAGGTACATTTAATGTTGTGGCTGTTAAGGCACCCGGATATGGTGACAGAAGAAAAGATATGCTTAAGGATATAGCGGTACTTACAGGCGGTACAGTTATCAGTGAGGAAATCGGACTTGACCTTAAGGATGCCACCTTGGCAGATCTTGGTCGTGCAAAGAGTGTTAAAGTTCAAAAAGAGAACACAGTTATCGTTGACGGACAGGGTGCAAAGGCTGATATAGAGAAGAGAGTTGCTCAGATTAAGAGTCAGCTGGCTGAGACCACATCAGACTTTGATAAGGAGAAACTACAGGAGAGACTTGCAAAGCTTTCAGGCGGTGTTGCAGTTATCAGAGTAGGTGCGGCTACAGAGACAGAGATGAAGGAAGCTAAACTTCGTATGGAAGATGCACTTAATGCCACCAGAGCGGCAGTTGAGGAGGGTATTATTGCAGGAGGCGGTTCTGCTTATATCCATGCAAGCAAGGAAGTTTCAAAGCTTGTAGCTACACTTGAAGGTGATGAGAGAACAGGTGCAAAGATTATTCTTAAGGCTCTTGAGGCTCCGCTATACAGAATAGTAGAGAATGCAGGTCTTGAAGGAAGCGTTGTTGTAAATAAAGTAAGAGAGTCAAGTGTAGGTGTAGGTTTTGATGCTTACAGAGAAGAGTATGTAGATATGGTTAAGTCAGGTATCTTGGATCCGGCAAAGGTTACAAGATCGGCACTTCAGAATGCAAACTCGGTAGCATCTACACTTCTTACAACAGAGTCGGCAGTAGCAAGCATTAAGGAAGATGCTCCGGCAATGCCTGCAGGCGGCGGAATGGGAATGATGTAATAATAAAACTTTATAATAAAGATTATAAAAGGCATACTTTGGAAACAAGGTATGCCTTTTTTAAATTAAAATTTTTAATTTATACAATAAGCTGTAATTAAAATAATAAATATTAATATAGCATAAAAATAACAGTATATTTTTGTTATTGTGCATAATATCAGCGGTGAGGAATAAAAACTTTTCGCAATAAAACAATAAAATT
>NZ_GL622296.1:157244-205066 GCF_000185385.1 Lachnoanaerobaculum saburreum DSM 3986 | reverse complement strand
CGCCCATAAAAAGTGGACAACACAAATAATTTAGAACTCAGTAGTGGATAAAATGCCGGAAAGTAAAAAAAGGTAAGTAGGGATAAAAATATAAAACATTTATTCCTCACCACTGTAGACGGTGGGTTAAGGTAGCAAAAAATAGATATTTGTGATACAATAACTAGCGTTATGGGAGTATGGAAGAGTAATATAATCATAAAATATATGGAAACAGGCAAAGACTATATACACTATATGATAGAAACTGAGCCTACAATATCCATAAGTAAAGTGGTTAATTTAATTAAGAGCTATACAACATATCATATATGGAAAAAGCATACAGAATATCTTAAGAATCATTTTTGGAAAGAACATATATTTTGGACGGATGGATATTTTGCTTGTAGCGAAGGCAATGTTTCTGAAGAAATGTTAAAGCAATATATAGAAAATCAAGGG
Source organism: Lachnoanaerobaculum saburreum DSM 3986 (assembly GCF_000185385.1). GTDB lineage: Bacteria > Bacillota > Clostridia > Lachnospirales > Lachnospiraceae > Lachnoanaerobaculum > Lachnoanaerobaculum saburreum. The sequence goes on along the minus strand of NZ_GL622296.1, from coordinate 204,622 downwards.
TAGAAAGGCGGGTGAGCTTAATGTTAAAGGCATATAGATATCGGATCTATCCAAACAAAGAGCAAGAAATACAGTTAGCAAAGACATTTGGCTGTTGTCGTTTTGTGTATAATCAAACCCTTGCGTACAGAAAAGATGCTTATGAAAAAGAAAAAAAGTCTGTCAGTAAAACAGATTGTAATAATTATTGCAATAGAGAACTGAAAAAAGTTTATGAATGGCTAAAAGAAGTAGATAAATTTGCTTTAACAAATGCAATTTATAATATGGACAGTGCTTATCAAAAGTTTTTCAAAGAACATGCAGGTTATCCGAAGTTTAAGAGTAAGCACAGTAATCGTCAATCATATACAACCAATTTTACAAATGGGAATATAACGGTAGATTTTGATAGAGGAAGAATAAAGCTGCCAAAATTAAAAATGGTAAAAATAAAATTACATAGAAAATTTTCAGGTTGGATAAAGGCTGCAACTATATCTAAGGTACCAAGCGGCAAGTACTATGTGTCTGTTCTTGTAGAAACTGAACATAGTCCACTTGTAAAAATAAACGGGAAAATAGGATTGGATTTAGGAATAAAAGATTTATGTATTACATCAGATGGGAAGAAATATGAAAATCCGAAGACAATTAAAAAATATGAGAAAAAGCTTGTAAAATTGCAAAGACAATTAGCAAATAAAATAAAAGGGAGTGGGAACTATCAGAAAAAAAGAAAACAAATAGCACTATGCCATGAGAAAATAACTAATACAAGAAGAGATTATCTGCATAAGATTTCAAGCGAAATTATAAACGAAAACCAAGTGATAGTTTCGGAAAACTTACAGATAAAAAATATGGTAAAAAATTATAATTTAGCGAAATCTATCAACGATGTATCGTGGTATGAGCTGACAAGGCAACTGGAATATAAGTCAAAATGGAACGGTAGAAATTATATTAAGATAGATAGATTTTATGCAAGCAGTCAGCTATGTTTTAGTTGTGGATATAAAAATAAAAATGTAAAAGATCTAAAAGTAAGAGATTGGATATGTCCTTTCTGCAATACAAAACATGATAGAGATATCAATGCGGCAAAAAATATATTGGAAGAAGGATTAAGACAAGTAGTATAATAAAAATGATAGGGCAGGGACTGCCCGAATTAACGCCTGTGGAGATAGTAGGTTGCGAGGTCAGCGAAGCAGGAAGCCCATAGGCTTTAGACTATGGGTAGTTCACATATTGGACGATAAGGAAGAAGTAGAAAGTGCAAAGACAAAGGCTAATTCAAATGAAACAAAAAGCACCGCTGAAAGCGTGGAAACTTCCGGTGAAGATGTTGAACTCCAAATAGGTGAGATAGACAGTGATGTATATACAAATAAGATGTTCGGATTAAAGTTTGACGCAAAGTCAAATAATATGACATTTGTAAGTAAAAAAGAGGCAAATAAAAACTTTTATGATACAGGAAAAGAAGAATCGGATATTACAGCAGTAAAAGAATATCTTGATACAGGTAAAAAATTTTCTGATATGTATGCTAAAGGTGAAAAAGGATCTGTAAGTGTAATGATAAAGAAGGAAGAAAATATAAAGGATATAGATACTTATGCAAATAGAGCTGTTGTAGGAATAAAAAAGGGTATACAGGGTATGGGTATGGAAGTTGAAACACAAAAAGGTAGCGGAGAGTTTTTGGGTGAAGTTATGCCTTATGTAACAGTCGGTGCAACTGAAAACGGAGAGACTATATATCAAAAGATAGTATTTTTAAAAGTCGGAAATTATGTCGCAGAGATAACATCATATGCAGAAAGTGAAGAAAAGGCAAGTGAATGCATAGATATGTTTACAAAGCTTGAGGAATAATTAAGATATCAAAGGGGAACTATGGGAAGAAGTTTAAAGGGTATTATAAGCGGTATATTACTTGTATCTATGTTATCGGTGGTAGGGTGTAATAGTGGAGAACATAATGAAGGTGTGTCTGTTGAAGTTAATGAGAAAGATAAAAAGAAAGGTAAATTTGAGTTTTCTTTGGGTGAAATCAATGACGGTGTGTACCTAAGCAAGATGCTTAATCTGAAGTTTGACGCTAAGTCCCACAATATGGATATATATTATGAGGAAGGTCTTATCGGAGATAATGACGACACAGTATATGACAGAACCGATATGGATGAGGTAAAAGAAAAGATAGCGGACGGTGCCGTAATCAGCGATATGGGAGCAAGTGATACAGACGGCCTAAGAAGTATCAGTATCACGATACGAAAGGCTCCGGATTCTAAGACTTTGAACAATTATATATTTGACCAAATACGTGAATATGAGGATATGTTTAAAGAGGATGAGGAAGAATTTGACATGATGGAAAAGTCATATGTTAATCTTACGGACGGAAAGGTTGCAGGTAAGAAAATACCCGGTATTGAAATAAAGTCGGTATGGGAACATGACGGTGTCAGGGATACGATGTTTTATGAAAAGCAGCTGTTTTTAAAATATGAAGATTATATAGTTACTATAGATGTATCCGCATACGATGCCAATGATGCACAGAGTTTGTTGGATATATTTGAAAAGCCTGATAAGTCGGATTTTGAAAAAGCAAAGAACTCACCTAAAGAGGATGAAACAAGAGAAAGTAAGTCTGAAAGAAGAGACAGAAGAAAAAGACAGGAAGAAAGCAGGAAAGAAACTAAAGGAAGCAGTGAAGAAACGACAGAAGAAAGCAGTACCGCAGAAAGCGGTGTTGAAGAAAGTAGAGAAGATAAAGTATCAACAGGAGATTTTTGTGCAGGCGTAACGTATGGAAATGTGTATACAAACAGTGCTTTGAATATAAAAATAGATATTACCGGAAAACATATGGTTTTTGCATCAAATGATGACCTTGAACTTCTTGGAAATCCGTCATGGGTAGTTTCTGAAAAAGATAAAAAAGATTATGTTGATGCCGGTAATTCAGTTCTTGATATGGTTGCACATGATGTCACATTTGACAATGCGGTTCTTGTTTTGATAGATAAGAAGGTGGACTTATCAAAAGAGGAAGCAGGTGAAAATTTCTATTTTGATAAAAAGGACAATGTATTTGTAGAACATAAAAAAGAAAAAATCAACTTTAACGGTAAAGAATTAATTTGCATAAGTAAGGTAGAAACTAAAGATGATAAAAGCAAGTACTATGAGAGATACATTATTATGCCATGTGGAGAGTATACAGCAGCCATTGGAGCAATGGGAAGTGATGAAGAATTTGTAAAAAATGCATTTAAAATGTTTACAATTGACAAATAAATATATTTGGAGGAGACTATGAAAAGATGTTTTAAACTGGGTATGGTTGTTGTTTTATCACTTTGCTTTTTGGGATGTGGCGCAAAAGCTGATAAAAAATCAAGTGAAACTGTCAGTGAATTCAAAGCTGAGGACATTTCTTTGGGTAAAGTAGTTGACGGAGTGTATACAAGTAAAATGCTTCAGTTAAAGTTTGACGGAAATGCAAATGATATGGATGTATCAGCTGAAGAGGAATTTACAAACAGACTTGACAAAAAAGTTGTAAAAAGATCCGATATGGAAGCCGTACATGACAGACTTGATAAGGGCTATTATATAGGTGATATGGAAGCCCATGATAATAAAAACAAGGGAAATTATATAGAGGTAGAGATATATAAGGATATACACCATGAAATGAAGAGCGGCTTGGAAAAGTATATTGATAATGAGGTAAAAAAGCAAAAAGGTGAGCAAAAAGAGAAATATAAAGATCCTAAAGTAGAGAAGACAACAAGAGATTTTCTGGGAGATAAACTGCTCAGTGTGGATATCATCATAGATGAGGACGGAATAGAGGTTGCCGACTCTACATTATATAAGCAGTTAGGTGAATATTTCGTAGAAATTCATGTAAGAGGTGATAAGAAAGAGGATATTGACAAGTATTTAGGAATGTTTGAAAAATATACAGGATCTGATGACAATGTAAATAGCAGTAAATTAGATGAGTCGACTAAAAACGATACAAAATCGGATATAGAATTTTCAAAGGGCGAGTATATAGGTGAAACATATATAAATAAGCAATTTGATATAAGCTTTGACGCAAAGTCAAACGGGTATAAATTTGATGAATTATATAAGAGTGCCACAGAAGCTTACCTTGAAGAAGATATGCTGAAATATATCGGAATGGGCGGCGCGCCGGTAGTTGTGTATGCAACTAAGGATGGAGATTCATCAAGTAAGATAGGTATTTCAATAGATGATATTGAAAGCGATATAGATGCTTATATAGATAAGGTTAATAAGAATACAAAGAATTCTCAAAAAACAGAAATGGAATTTTGCGGCAAAGAAGTACCTTGTGTAGAAGTTGAGTCAAAAGACGGTAGCGGTAAAAAGATATACAGATACACAGTTTATATACAGTCAGGAAAATATGTAGCGGTTATTGATTCATTTGGTGAAGATAAGGATGAGGCAAAAAAAGTTTTGGAGTCGTTTACAAGTGTATCTGATGATACAAATAAAAAAGACAGTGAGAATACAGCCGAGGTTAAAGACTCTGAAGGCGAGCTTGTGCTTGGAAGTATAAGTGATAAAGTTTATTCAAATAAGATGCTTGATATAAAGTTTGATATAAGCAAAACAGATCTGGAATTTGTAAGTGATGAAGGGCTTAAAAATATGGGAAATGGCGGCATAGATAAATCGGATTTAGCTGCTGTAAAGAATCATATCGAAGACGGCAAATCATTTACAGATATGTTTGCGATTGACAATAACGACACTACAAAGAGAATCAGTGTCTCATTGGCAAAAAATGATATGTTGATGCCTATGGATGAGTATTTGGACGTACAAAAAGAGGTAATGGAAAGTCAACTTAGTAAAGTTTCAAAAGACCAACTGAACAGTTCAGAGGTAAGGAAATCAACTGCATATTTTCTCGGTAAGGAATTATCATGTTTGGATATTTATGTGGATACAACAGTTGCAAAACAGTGTCAAAAATATCTCTTCAGAGTAAAGGATGATTATATGATGATTATAGTATCAAGCGGCAAGGATGAAAAAGCGGCACAGGAAGGACTTGATTTATTTCAGCAATATCAGTAAATAAAATAAAATTTATGTGGTATACTAAAGCAAAAGTATATTTTGCATATAGGAGGAAAAATGAAGAAAAATTTTAAATTTATAATGGTAGGTGTTATTGTTTTGTCTGCTCTTTCCATGACTGCTTGTAAAGGTAACAAGGCTGAGAGTAAAGCTGAAAGTAAGACGGAGAGTCCTGTCGCAAGTACGGTAGAAAGCACCGCTGAGAGTGCAAGTACTGAGGATATGAACGGTACATATGACGGCAGTGTATATACCAATAAGGCATTTAATATAAAGTTTGATGCAAAAGCTGTAAATATGGAGATGGTAAGTGCCGAGGATCTTAGCGATATGCAAAAAAAGACGCATGATGATACATTGAAGATGTATGCACATGATACTGCAAACAGCAGCTCGGTATTATTCGGACTTGTGAATATAACTTCGGATTTAAAGGCCTATATTGACGGAAATATAGCAAGAATCAATAAGGATAATGAGGGTGCAGGAGATATTAAGGCGGAAAGTACCACTATAAAATTTTTGGGTAAAGATGCTCCTTGTATAAATGCAAAGTTGACTGCAAACGGTGTTACACAGTATCATACACAGGTATTTTTAGAGTCCGGAAAGGATGTATCCGTTATAGTTATAAATGCTAAAGATGAAAAGGTTATCAAAGACTGTTTGAACGTCTTTACAAAAGCGCAGTAACTCGGAGTATATATGTTTTGGGATAAGATAAAAGATGCTTTTTTATCCGAAAAAAGTGTTGATTATAATAAAGAAAACAAAGTAGTTAAGGGAAGATTTACCATGTTGGTAAAGGGCAGTAAAGACGAGGGAAGTATACTGCTTGAAGGTGATGTTTACGGTACTGTAAAAAAAGAGGATGTTACCGTACTGTTTAAAGATGGAAAAGTATCTCATCTAAAGATAGCAAGGCTTATAGACAGTGCAGGCAATGATTGCGAATCTGTTACGGATGCGTATGCAAATATAGGGTTTGAAAGTATAGATAAGGGTGATGATTTTAAATACGCCTTGATTACAAATATAGACTTTCAAATAGAATCCGATGTGAACAAGGCTGTAGAAAATCCTTATATACTTGGTCTTTTATACGAATATGATAATAACTATAATGATGAAGACTTTATAAATCTGTTTTTCAGAGAGATGGTAATGTCACATTATCTGTTGCCTGTGAGAATGTCTGAAGATTTTAAAGGAAGCGGCAGTACGGTTTTGAAAAAAAATACAAAGATAGATATCTACGGTATCGAACTTCAAGGCGGAATAAATGCACTTCCCGTATTTACAGACTGGGTCGCCTTGAAAAAATGGTCGGATATGGGAGCGATAAATTGGAAAATGGAAACAATTATTGAAAGCTTTCCCGATATTGTGGGATTTTTAAAAGGTGAAGGCGGATTTATTATCAATCCTTACGGTCCGCAGTCGTTCTATATGAATTCGGAAAATATCAATAATATAGTGAATTCATCCGGATATCAAAGTCAGTTCGGTGATGCCAAAATAGAAACAAAGGTTGCAAAGGGCGGAGAGAAAATTTTTTTGGGGTATCCGCCTGATAATGAAGAAGTAGCGGCTATAAAAAAGAGATTGGTCGCATTCGGAAATGCTCACAGCGAGATAAATTTAATAGATATGATGCTTAGAGTGGATGAGACAGGTACAAAGTCATATCTTATAATAACGGATATAGATGACAGCGATGTAAGAAAGTATTATAAAGATATTTATAACAGTTGCAGAGACCTTTTAAGAGAAGTGGTATATCTGGATTTTGTGACCTTAAAACAGGCGGATTTTGCTAAAGATGAGATGAATCCGACGCCACTGTATAAAAAGAGTTAAAGTAGATTCAGGAGGAAAAATGAGAAAAAATTTTAAACTTATAGCAACGGGGATTTTGACGGTATCGGCACTTTTTTTTACAGCTTGCGGTGCCAACAAGGCGGAAACTACAAAAGGAAGCACTGTAGAAAGCAGTGTCACAAGTACTGAAGCAAGCAGTGCGGCTGATTCAGAAAGCAGTGAGGAAACTGTAAGTGCTGAAGCTGCAAAAATAAAGGGCTCACTTGACGGTGATGTGTATACAAATGATGAATTCAATATAAAGTTTGATGCCAAGGCTGCCGGTATGGTAATGGCGGGTGCGGAAGAATTTAATGAAATGAGGAAGATGTCAAATGATGACACATTGGAAATGTACGCATACAATGACAGTTATACAAGAGTTGTAATGTTCGGTGTTTTAAAAGATAATATAGATATAAAATCTTATATAGATGAAAATGTAGCTACAATAAAGAAGGACAATGAGGGAGTAGGTGAGGAAAACCTGAAGATAGAAAGCTCTACAATAAAATTTTTAGGAGAAGATGCTCCATGCCTTAATGCAAAGCTGAATTCAGGTGATATGACACAGTATCATACACAGGTCTTTATAAAGTCAGGTGATCATGTGGCAGTTGTAGTTGTAAATGATACAAATGAACAGGGTATAACTGACTGTTTAAATATGTTCACAAAGGCAAAATAAGGTTAATAAAAGTATTTTAAGACAGATTTTAAAATTATATATTATTTTTCTTAACAATTAAACAAGCTTGGGTTAAAAAAATATTTACATTTTAATCATATTGTTGTAATATTTTATCAGAAAGTAATCACATACAAATTTTACTATATGTAAAAGAGTATATTACATGGAGTATTGATATGAAAAAAAATATTTTTATACCTTTATTGTTTTTAACAGTGATGATAACTGCCTGTAGCAATGATGCTAAGAAGGAAAGTACGGCAAATACCGACACAGTGGCTGAAACCACTACGGTTGCACCTACCACGACTGAGGCTCCTACTACACAGGAAACCACTACTGAGGCGGCAGTTATCAAGGAGGAGAGCCATGCGGAAGACGATATACAGTATTACAGAGGGAGGAAAGAAAATAATGTATATACCAATACTGTCTTCAATATCAAGTTTGATGCGACTGCCAACGGTTACAAGATGCAAAGCAGAGACAATATTGCACAGATGAGAGATATTTTTATCAAGCAGTCAGGTATGTCACAGGAGGAGGCGGACAGCAGTATATATATGGATGTATATGCTACCAGCGAGAACGGTAAAGGTGTAAGCAGTGTAAATGTTGTTATTGAGAAGATGGGTACACCTTTTGAAAATGAGACTGAGCTTGAAAATGTGGTAGACAAGCTGCAAAAGCAGTATAAGTCGGCAGGTATGGTTAATGTAAGTGTGGAAAGTGATAAGGCGAAGTTTAACGGCAAAGAGACTATTTCACTGAATGCTACCGATACAAGTGGTGATTATACTGTATATAGAAAGCAGATTTATATTAAATCTGGAAACTTTATGGCTATCATTACAGCCAGCAGTACTTCTGAAGAGAAGGCACAGAAGGCTCTTGACGGATTTACAAGTTTAAATTAGATAAGAAAGTATAGCCTGTTTCGGGTTATACTTTTTTATTACTTTTATTTATGTAAAATTTGTTCTAAAATAGAGTGATATAGATAAAGAGGAAAGAAAGACTATGAAGAAATGGCAGATATCGGAGTCCATAATGGTTGGAATATTTTTGGCACTTTCAGGTGGATTTATGGATGCATATTCATATATAAATCGTGGAAAGGTTTTTGCAAATGCCGAAACCGGAAATATTATATTGATGGCACTTAAGGTATGTGAAGGAAAGTTTTTTGAAGCTGTCAATTATCTGATACCTATAGTATCATTTGCTGTAGGTGTGGGCATATGTGAGATGATAAAATATAGAAAAGAAAGAATCAATATGGTGCATTGGAGACAGATACTTGTATTGCTTGAGATATGTGCATTTATAGTAGTGGGATTTTTGCCGCAGGAAATGAACAGAGTAGCCAATTCCATAATATCTATGATATCGGGAATACAGTTTGCCACCTTTCCGAAGATAAGGGGCACAGCTATAGCTACCACCATGTGTACAGGTAATCTGAAAAACGGAACTCAGAATCTATATCATGGGATAAAGTCCGGAGATAAAGATGCTATAGAAAAAGGTTTATATTACTATGTATGTATATCGGTTTTTATACTGGGTACTGCAATAGGATATTTTACAGTGAAGTTTATGGCTGAAAAGGCTATATTACTTGCCGCATTGGCTATGATAAATATTTTTATAATGATGTTCAAAGAATTTGAAGATTGATTTGAAAGGAGTTTTTTATGTATTATGCAAGTAAAGACAGATATGAGCAGATGAGATATGCTCACTGTGGAAACAGCGGACTTAAGCTGCCGCTTGTATCACTTGGACTGTGGCACAATTTCGGTGATCACTCAAATCTTGAAAATATGAAGGAAATCATATTTACTGCATTTGACAACGGTATCACACATTTTGACCTTGCCAACAACTACGGTCCCGCTCCGGGAAGTGCAGAAAAGAATTTCGGCATTATCCTAAAAGAAGATATGGGAAAGTACAGGGATGAGTTACTTATCAGCACTAAGGCAGGCTATACTATGTGGGACGGTCCTTATGGAGACTTCGGAAGCAGAAAATATCTTATTGCAAGTATTGACCAAAGTCTAAAGAGAATGGGGCTTGAGTATGTAGATATATTCTATCACCACAGAATGGATAAGCACACACCGCTTGAAGAAACCTGTGGTGCATTGGCACAGATAGTAAACAGCGGTAAGGCACTTTATGTGGGTCTGTCAAACTATGACGGTGAGACCTTGGAGCAGGCCACAAAGATTTTGGAGGAACTCCATGTGCCGTTTATTATAAATCAAAACAGATATTCAATATTTGACAGAACTATTGAAAATAACGGTTTAAAGAATATGGCGGCTAAACTTAAGAAAGGTATCATTTCATTCAGTCCTCTTGCACAGGGACTTCTTACAGACAGATACTTAAACGGTGTGCCAAGTGACAGCAGAATAGCAACTGACGGAAGATTTCTAAAGACTGATAATCTGACAGATAAAAAATTAAATGCTATAAGAGAATTGAATGAAATGGCAAAGTCAAGAAATCAAAGTCTTGCACAGATGGCTCTGGCTTGGATATTAAAAGATGATATTGTAACATCTGTACTGATAGGTGCATCAAAGGCCGAGCAGGTGCTTGACAACATAGCCGCTATAAGGAATATAGAGTTTTGTGATGAGGAATTAGAGAAAATAGACAAGGTTGTGAAGGACAATGAATAAAAAGGTTCTTATCAATCTCTTTTTATCTACATTGTATCTAAGTGCATTCACCTTTGGCGGAGGATATGTGATAGTCACTCTGATGAAGAATAAGTTTGTAGATGAATGTCATTGGATTGAAGAAGATGAGATGCTTGACCTGGTGGCTATTGCACAGTCCGCTCCCGGAGCTATTGCAGTTAACGGTGCAATAGTGGTGGGCTATAAGCTTGCAGGTATAATCGGAGTATTGGTGGCTACTGTTGCAACCGTTATTCCTCCGTTTATTATAATATCCATTATATCGGTATTTTATACATTGTTTCGAGAAAACAGATTTATAGCGTATATCTTGGACGGTATGCAGGCAGGCGTGGGAGCGGTAATAGCTTCAGTCAGTATTCAGATGGGCTTTGATATTGTAAAGGCAAACAGAATAAGTTCTATTATAATGGCGACAGTTTTTGTACTTAGTCTATATTTTAAAATAAATATAATATACATTATATTGTTATGTATTTTTATAGGCGTTATAAAGACTTTAGTACAGGCCGGAAAGAAGGCCGTATGATTTATCTGAAACTTTTTATAAGCTTTCTTAAGATAGGTGCATTCAGCTTTGGAGGCGGTTATGCCGCTATGCCGCTTATAGAGAGTGAAGTTGTAAGTACACATCACTGGCTCAGTGCGGCGGAGTTTGGCGACCTTATTACCATATCACAGATGACACCGGGACCTATTGCGATAAATTCGGCTACATTTGTCGGGATAAGGATTGCAGGAGTATTCGGTGCAGTGGCGGCGACTTTGGGCTGTATATTGCCGGCTTTAATACTTGTGACTGTGATAGCGTGGCTGTATATGAAGTACAGGAAATTGTCAATGCTGCAATCGATACTGGCGGTTTTGCGACCGGCTGTTGTTGCAATGATTGCTATATCAGGTGTAAAGATACTGATGCAGGCATTCGGGCTTAATGAGATGACAATAGAAAGTATCAGATTGCATATGGTTGTTATATTTATTGTATGCATGGTACTTTTGATAAAGTATAATAAGAATCCGATATTTGTGATGGCTTTTGCAGGAGTAATGAACCTTGTATATAATATTTTAAAATTTTGACAGTAAAATATTGCTAAAAAACAGATAATTTTTAACTTGATATAGATTATTTTAAGGAGCAGGTAATGATTAACAAACTTATAAATGAGCTTGTGGCTTATGGTATCAGAGAACATTTGGTGGATGAAGACGACAGAGTATTTGTAACAAATAATTTACTGGATTTGTTTAAGCAAGTGGAATTTGATAAAGAAGAAATCAAAGAAGAAAGAGTGCTTGCAGATATTCTAAAGGATATGTGTGATTTTGCCGTAAAAGAGAAAATTATTGAGGACGACAGTGTGACTGCAACAGATCTCTTTGACACTAAGATTATGGGGCTTCTGACACCGATGCCGTCCACTGTAAGAAGAATATTTAAGGAAATATACAGTGTAGACAGTAAACTTGCAACTGATTATTTTTATAAGCTCAGTAAAAGGTCAAACTATATAAGAGCGGATCGCATAGCCAAGGATGAGAAGTGGGTAACCGATACGGAGTACGGTCCTATTGATATTACTATCAATCTTTCAAAGCCTGAGAAGGATCCGAGAGATATTGCAAAGGCTGGAGCTGCAAAAAAGTCAGGATATCCAAGTTGCTTACTGTGTATGGAAAATGAGGGATATGCCGGAACCTTCTCACATCCTGCAAGGCAGAATCTTAGAGTGATTCCGATAGTATTGGACGGCGAAGATTATTTTTTACAGTATTCGCCATATGTGTACTACAATGAGCATTGTATTATCTTAAACAAAGAACATAAGCCTATGAGGATTGACAGGGCTGTATTTCAGAAATTACTTGAATTTGTGAAGCTTTTCCCACATTATACAGCCGGTTCAAATGCCGATCTTCCGGTAGTGGGAGGGTCTATCTTAAGTCATGACCATTTTCAAGGTGGAAGATATGTATTTGCAATGGCAAAGGCACCATATGACAGGACTTTTATACTTAAAGGTTATGAGGATTTGAATGCAGGAATTGTAAAATGGCCTATGTCCGTTATCAGACTTCAGGGCAAGGATATCGGCAGGATAGTAGATGCGGCCGACCATATTTTGACAAGTTGGAGAACCTACAGTGATGAGTCTGCATTTATATTCAGTGAGACTGAAGGAATACCTCATAACACTATAACGCCTATTGCAAGGATGCGTAAAGACCTGTACGAACTTGACCTGGTACTTAGAAATAATATCACTACACAAAAGAGTCCATGGGGTGTATATCATCCTTCAGCGGATCTTCACCATATCAAGAAAGAAAATATCGGTCTGATTGAGGTAATGGGACTTGCCGTATTGCCTGCCAGATTGAAAAGAGAGATGGAAGAGCTTGAGGAGTATATACTTGATAAGAAGGATATACGCAGTAATGAAGTGTTGCAAAAGCACGCGGACTGGGTGGATGAGTGGATAAATAATTACAACTTTGAAAAAGAAAATATTCACAGTATTGTTCAGGCGGAAATCAGCAAGGTATTTGTAAAGGTACTTGAGTGTGCCGGAGTATATAAAAGAGATGAAGAAGGACAGGAAGCATTTGACAGGTTTATAAAAACATTGTAAATCAGAAATAAGTCACAGCTTGCCTTACAACTATTATATTTAATCAAGTGCTGTGAATGTGTTTTTAAGACAATCATTAAGAGAACAAGGAATACCTTTTATAGTCACTATGGACAATCCTTTTATTACTCATGATGATCATAAGGATAATTAAATTATAAGCTATTCCTTGTCAAAATCTTTTAGAACAGGAGTTATTTATGGAAACAGAAAAAAAACTTAGTAAAGAAGAAGTGGTCTCTAAAATATTTGAATTATATGAAGAGTGTAAAAAATTCCCGGAATGGGATATAAGTATAGATAATATACTTACTGCCATTGGTGATAAAAATGTGATTGAATTTTTTACTTCTGTTAGTAATATATTTTTAAGCCAACAATTTAGAGAAGTAATTGATAAAGGTATATTTTAATGCAGCCAACATATACAATTTTTGCCGGTGTAAACGGTTCAGGGAAATCAACATTATATAATACGCCCTATATATATCATGATAACTTAGGTGTCAGAATTAATTCTGATGAAATATTAGTTGCTAATGGTGGTGATTGGAGAAATGCTAAAGATCAAGCTGAAGCAATGAAAGAGGCTGTACGCTTAATTAAAGATTGTATAAAAAGAGGTATTTCATTCAATCAGGAAACTACACTAAGTGGAAGAAGTATCATAAATAATATATTAAATGCAAAAAAGTCAGGCTTTAAAATCAAGTTACATTACATTGGACTTGAAAGCTCAAAGTTAGCTATTCAAAGAGTTGCAGACAGAGTTAATAAAGGTGGTCATGGTATACCAAAAGAAGATATTGAAAGGCGTTATAATACCTCTTTATCAAATTTAAAGGAAGTAATACCACTGGTAGATAATTTATATATATATGATAACTCTAAATATAGGGATTTACAGAAGGTAGCTCAATTAGATGGCTCTAATATTATAAGTCTGAAGCAAGATTGTGATTGGATAAAAAATATAATTGCAGATACTATAATTCCATTAGATGAAAGAAAAAATATCGAAAATATGATTACTAAATATGGTTTCAAGTCTACCGATTCTTTAGTAGTCGACTTTTATAGGCTTAACCAATTAACCGGAAGTAAAAATACAGTTAAAGATGTTAAAGAAAGATTTTTTAAAGAAAAGTTTTTCGACATTAGTAATGATAAAATTAATGATATTGTAAACCAAATATCCAATAATTTTATTATTCAGGAAAAGACTAAAAGTAAAGTAGCTGTTCACACTGAAGATTTACCTGATCCGGAATAGTAAAACCGAAAAGTATACTTTATGGTACATTATTTTACTTACATAAAAGCTGAATAACAAGAGTTCCAAAACATGTATTTTAATCAATAGAATTTCAAAAATTCCGTTAAGTAAAAATGATATAAAAGAATTTGAAGAGGTGCTTTGGTCAGAGATTGGAACAAAAGAGGAATATGAGAATGAATATGGACAAAAGTCGCCGGGCGAACTTGTACGAGAAATAGTCGGTCTTGATATGAATGCTGATACGTAGTAATATAATTTATAAGTACAAAACAAAAAAAGGCTGCCACATTTAATGATGTGACAGTCTTTTTGCAGTAACTATTTTTTAAACAATTTTGCAAAGAAGCCTTTTTTCTTTGGCTCGGGCTTAATCAGTTTTCCGCCTTTGACACTTTTTATATCTGAGATATAGATACCGCTTACCACAGCTTTTACTTCTGTTTTTAGCGGTATCATAGCAAATATCTTTTCATCCGCCATAAGTGTCATAATTTTAGGGCCTACCTTGGCTTTTACAATGGGGACTTTTGTCCATTTCAGGTACCAAGGCGTTTGTTCGTATACAATCTTAGGTAAACCTGATTCTTTTATCTTCAGTTTCTTTTTATCTATAATAAGCATTGAAACCGTTTGCTTGGCAGCTTCCATAGCAGCCTGTGACTCTACCTGTTTTGTCTCCATTTTTCTTCCAAAAAAATAGAGAGCAACCAAGGCGGCAATCAATATAACGAGTATGACAATAAGAATTGTCAAAAATGTTTTCACTTTTAATTCCTCCGAAAAATATAAATTGTGAAGTATCACTGACGACAATTATAGCAAAATCTTAACAATTTATCAACAAATTCTCAATATGATACAAAGTAACCATATGCTGATTTACAGATAAAATTTTGTATTGAGTTTAAGTATTTAGTGAGAAAGCTTCCTACAAGCTTGAAAAAATTGTGGTATAATACTTTCATAAAGTTTTTTAGGAGGCTGTTATGAGAAGAATATTGATTGTTATAGATATGCAAAATGATTTTATTGACGGAAGTCTTGGTACTAAGGAAGCGGTAGGCATTGTAGAAGCTGTTAAGAAAAAGATTTTAGGATATGATAAAAAAGATATATTTGTAACTATGGACACACATAAGGAAAATTATCTTGATACTCAGGAAGGTAAAAATCTCCCGGTATCACATTGTATAGAACATACATCAGGTTGGGAGTTGAATAAGGAGATAGCTCCGCTTATAGATCCTGAGAATATTTTTAAGAAGCCAAGTTTTGGAAGTGTAGATCTGGCTGAGAAGATAAAGGAGATAGCAAAAAAGGAAGATATAGAAATAGAATTGGTCGGACTTTGTACAGATATATGCGTGGTTTCAAATGCTCTGCTGTTAAAAGCATTTTTGCCGGAGACAAAGATAATTGTAGATGCTGCCTGCTGTGCAGGTGTGACTGTAGAAAAGCATAATGCCGCGCTTGAAACGCTAAGGAGTTGCCAAGTGAGTATAGAATAATATATATAAGATTTGATTGAGTAAAATTCAGTTGACTATTAGATGTCCTACATACAAGTTTTATTTGTATGTAGGGCTTTTTTGATTTCACAGATTGTTCACAGAATATCCGGATTTTTTAAGTTTCATTTCAGCTTGAGATTGTATCCTTAACACATCAAAGGAAAACAAACCTTTAAAACATAAAAAGAGGTATATAGAGGTATATATATGAAGAAGAATATAAATAAGACAAATAAGAAAATTGTGATGTCTCTTGCAGGAGTGGGATTGATGCTTAGCTTAGGTGCTTGCAGCAATGTAGGAAAAAATGCCGATGCTGCAACTGTCAGTGCAAATGTAAGCAATAAAAGTCAGGGTACTGAAGTAAGTGCCGCCACTGTAAGCATAGACAATAATTCCGTCAGTATAAATGGTGACGGTATAAGCAGTGAAGGAAATGTAATAACTGTCAGCAAGGCGGGAAATTATAATTTTACCGGCAGTCTGGATGAAGGTCAGGTAATTATAGATACTGACGGTGATGTGAACTTTACTTTCAACAACTTCAGTATTTCAAATTCAAAGGATGCACCGATAGTTGTAAAGAATGGAAAACTTAATATTATATTGGCCGAGGGTACTGACAATAAGGTAAGCGATATGAGAGCAGCCAATACAGAAGATGAAAACAGTTCAGGTGAAAGCTCTACAAAGGCATATGATGCAGCTATATACAGTGAATCGGATATAAATCTTAGCGGAAGCGGCAGTTTGACTGTAGAAGGAGGATATGAGGATGCCATCCACAGTAAGTCAAGCTTGACTGTAGACAGCGGAAATTATACCGTTACAGCTTCGCACCATGGACTTAACGGAAAGACAAGTTTAACAGTAAGAAACGGCAAATTCGATGTTACTACGGTGGAGGATGCATTCCATTCTAAAGGTGATGTAACTGTAGAAAACGGTGAAATAAATATAAATGCAGGTGATGATGCAATACATGCCGACAATACACTTACTGTCAAGGAAGGGAAGATAAATGTAGCAGCTTCAAATGAGGGACTTGAAGGAATAACTGTAAATATTGAAGGTGGAGATGTCATAGTCAATTCAAGCGATGACGGTATTAATGCAGCAGGAGATACTGAGGACGGAACACAGGCAAATTATGCTATAAATATTTCAGGAGGAAATATAAAGGTGATTCCGGGTGGTGACGGTATAGACTCAAACGGAGATTTGAATATCACAGGAGGAAATATAGTTATAGACGGTCCGTCTGACGGTGGTAATGCACCTGTTGACTATGATGGAACTGCTACAATCACAGGCGGAAGTATACTTGCTACAGGTAACTCAGGTATGTTTGAGGGATTTAACGGAAATAACTCTACACAGTCAAGTATTATATATTATCTTGATAACAATGCTGCACAGGGAAGTACTATAAAACTTAGTGATGAATCAGGTAATGAAATATTTTCATCATCCGATCAGACTCAGAGCTATAATGCAGTGCTTTATAGCAGCGACAAGCTTGAAAGCGGAAAGAAATATAATATAAGTGTGGGAGACAGTAAAGATTCTGTAACACTAAAGAGCGGCTCAAATACTGTTGGAAATCGTCAAGGCGGAATGGGACAGCCGCCGCAGGGAGGTGGAAACCAAAATCAGCCGCCACATGGCAATGGAAGAGGTCAACAGGGACAGCCGCCGCAGATGAACGGAAATGACAGAGAACAAGGCGAAATGGGACAGCCGCCGCAGGGAGGTGGAAACCAAAATCAGCCGCCACATGGCAATGGAAGAGGTCAAGGTGGACAGCCGCCGCAGATGAACGGAAATGACAGAGAACAAGGTGGAATGGGACAGCCGCCACAGATGAAAGGACAGGGAGAAAATGATAATAATCGCCCACCGATGCCGCCACAGGGAGACGGCCCACAGATGAATCAGCATCCAAGTGATAACAATCAAAATGACAAAAATGAAGGTGATTCAAAGAAGAAAAAGAATAAACAAAAGAATAATAAAAATTCGGATAATGATTCCGGAAAGGAGACATGATGAGAAAATTTGCCCTAATACCGGCATATAAGCCAAATGAAAATTTGATATATTTTGTGCAATCCTTGGAAAAAAGAGGAATAGAGGTAGTAGTGGTAGATGACGGCTCAGGGGAAGAATATCTTCCCCTCTTTTCTCAACTTGAGAAAAACAGCAAGGCAAAGATTATCAGATTTTATATAAATCAAGGAAAAGGAGCGGCTTTGAAAGAAGGTCTTTTCTACTTAAATAAAATAGAAGATGACTTTGTAGTGATAACATTGGATGCGGACGGACAACATTCATTAAAAGATGCCGTATATCTACTTGAAAAATCCATAGAAAATGAAGATATATTGATTTTAGGCTCAAGAGAACAAACAAAGGATTCGCCGATTCGTTCAAAGATAGGTAATTATATTACAAAAAAGGTATTTTCAATATCTACAGGAGTGGATATTGAAGATACTCAGACAGGAATGAGGGTATTTCATAAGAGTCTGATACCGGAGTTGCTGAATATAAGCGGTGAAAGATATGAATATGAAATGAACATGTTGCTGGACTTTGCAAAGAAAGGTATGAAGATAAAAGAATACCCTATAGAAACGATTTATATCAATGATAATGAAGAAAGCCATTTTGATACGGTAAAGGACTCCGTAAGGATATACAGTCAGATTATAAAGTTTTGTGGAAGTTCAATGCTTTCATTTATTGTTGATTTCTTAGTATATAGTATCGGCTTGCTTATATCAGGAAATATTTTATTTTCAAATGCTTTTGCCAGAATTATATCTTTACATTTTAACTTCTTTATCAATAAGAGGTTTGTATTTGAAGAGGGTGAAAAGAGCCGATTAAGAGGTAAAGAATATTTGAAGTATCTGGGATTAGCCGCATTTATATTTGTAATGAATACCCTTATACTTCGTGGAATAGTGGAGACCTTTAGGATAAATGCATATATTGCGAAAATACTTACAGAGGTGATTTTATTTACTTTATCATATTTGGTACAGAAAAAACTTGTGTTTTCAAAAGTGCAGCAAAAACCGGAGCGACTGTTTAATATATAGAATGGAGTAAGATATGAAAAAATTTAATAAAAAAGGACTTGGAGTATTACATGGTGTGCTTTTATTTTCTTTCAGTACATATGCACTGTTAGATACATTTGTGATACCGCGTCCTATGCAGAGTGTAGAGATAAATGCAATAGCAGAAACTACACAAACTTCAAATATAAAAGAAAGTGTGGAAGCTGCAATAAAAGAAAAACTTGGAAACGGTACTGTAACAGATACAGAGTCTACAGATAAGGAAGTAAGTGCCGAAACAGAAGAAACCGGCAGCAGCGCAGTAAATGATACCGAAACCGTTGAAGGAGGAACCGTTATAGGGGAGTATTCAGACAGTAAGACAAGTATTACGCTGAAGCAGTATAGAGCTTATGACAGTGATATATATGTTGCCGATATTACAGTATCGGATGCATCTGCATTAAAAACCGCATTGGCAAATAATACTTATGGAAGAAATATCACAGATACAACTTCAGATATTGCAGATGAAAATAATGCCGTTTTGGCAATCAATGGAGACTACTATGGAGCAAGACAGAGCGGATATGTGATAAGAAACAGCAAATTGTATCGCAATACTTCCGGAGACAGAGATGCTCTGGTAATACAAAAAAACGGTGAGTTTAAGTTTGTTTCAGAGAGTGAGACAAGTGCAGAACAACTTTTACAAGCCGGAGCGTTGCAGGTATTTTCATTTGGACCTGTACTTTTAAATAACAGTGAGATTTCAGTAGGTGAAAATGAAGAGGTGGGAATGGCAATGGCAAGTAATCCAAGAACTGCTGTCGGATATTTGGGAAACAATCACTATGTATTTGTAGTTTCCGACGGAAGGACAAGTGAGAGTGCAGGACTTAGTCTATATGAGCTTGCAAGTTTTATGAAGGAGATTGGTGTAGTGGATGCATATAACCTGGACGGTGGCGGTTCTTCTACCATGGTATTTAAAGGGGAAATTATAAATAATCCTACTACAAACGGACATTCCAATCAGGAAAGGGCAGTCAGTGATATCATATATATAGGAGGTGAGAGCTGATGAAAAAATTATTTGTTTACTTCGGTATTTCCACTTTTATATTTATATTTTCTCAGATATATGAATATTTCTCACATGGTGTATATTCAAATTTTATGGTATTTGCATTCTTGATACCGTTTATAGGGCTTTTTATTCCAAGTCTTATAAATATTTTTATAAAAAGAGAAATCTCAGACAGTGCAAAATTATCATGGAAATGTGGTATAGCAACACTTACAGTAGGTTCGTTATATAAAGGAGTACTTGATATATATGGCACAAGCGGAAATTTTGAAATGATTTATTTGACAGTAGGCATTGTACTTTGTATTATTGCCGGTGTAATGACGGCATTGGGAAAGAACAAAAAAAGTGAGGATATTTTAAAAGAGGATGGGAAAGCTGCTTCTGAATTAAAGTAATACTGAAAAAAGAAAGAGTTAAAGCACATAGCAACATGATTAATCTCTTTACTATGTGCTTTAACATTTGTCTAAATATTATTTAATATTTTTTCCTGATACTTTCTTTTTATAGTCATATATAGAATGAACTCTGTAAGCAGATATATAAAACTGCAAATTATAGTTAAGTTGGTATATGATGTTACTATCATTTGATTCACAATACTGATAATAATCCATGATATAATAAGTGACGTCATAAAAGGTAGAATAAACAGCCA
This sequence comes from Lachnoanaerobaculum saburreum DSM 3986, assembly GCF_000185385.1. Taxonomy (GTDB): domain Bacteria; phylum Bacillota; class Clostridia; order Lachnospirales; family Lachnospiraceae; genus Lachnoanaerobaculum; species Lachnoanaerobaculum saburreum. Next base: position 183,982 of record NZ_GL622296.1, on the reverse strand, counting down.
CCTTAATGTACTTGCAAGTATATCTTTTAATTCATCTTTGCTAAGTCCCATTTTTATCATTATGCTGTATTTTTTGCTCTCTTCTTCTACAGAAGAATAAAGTCTTGAGTATATAATACTTGCTATTCCTATTAAAAATGATATACATAATATACTTCCCACATAAGAAACCAGTCTTCTTGTCAGATTTTCGATGTCATAATAAAAAATATAAGATATCAGGCTTTCTTTTCCCTCTTCAAATCCTATAAGCTTTTTTATATTTGCCAAATCCTCACTGCCGCCATTTGTCAAATTACTCTGCGTAAAAGCATATATTCTATCTTTAACCAAGGCGGATGATATTGATTCATAGCTTCTATCAGAAATGACAGTAACACTTGTAAAATATCCTGACATTGAAATTATTCTTTTATCAGTTCCTATTTCCTTTGTGATACCATGACCTGAAATCTCATTTTTTACAACATCAGGTAATATAGGCTTGCTTTTTCCGTCCACTCCTACAAGGAAATATTCATTATCAGAGAGATTAATCTTTTTTCTGTTTAAAAAGTCTGCCACCTCATTATACATAGTATTTGATAAAATGATATGTCTTACAGTTCTTGCTTTATTTTTCAACTCGGAATAGGAGATGGTCAGCTTTTTAAAGCCGTCCGCAGATTTAAGTTCATCTGCTATCAGTTTGGCCTTTCTTTCTCCTTCTGCTTCGTCTTCCCAGTTTGCGTACATATATGAATAGGGCATTATCTTTTCTGTATCTTCGGTAACATTCATCGGTGCACCAACTATATATACAAAGGCGGTAAGTATTATGGAAAACAAAATCATAGTAGCAGCCATGGTTTTTATATTTGTATTTACCTTATACTTAAAATTGCTAAGCTTTATCAAATTATTATTTACATAAATACGCCCGCTTTTTTCCATAAAAAAGTTATATACATTAAAAATAAGATTAAAAATAAAATAAGAGGTACTGATACAGGACAGCAAGTCCAATATATAAATAAATGTAAAAAATTCCTTTTTGATATGGAAGTAAATCGTAGGAGATAATATAACTATAACTGCCGCCAATGAAAGTAAAAAATAATTTTTCTCAGCCAGTTCCTCCTTTTTTAGAAGGTCTATTATCCTTTTCTTTCTTAAAATTACAGGAGAAATCAATGATATAAGTAAAAATAATCCTCCCATCAGAAAAACGGTGAGCAGTAGCGGAATAAGAGGAAAATAAAAATATAAATTTAATCCGTTTATCATTGACTGTGCAATCATCAAAAAGATTTTTGAAAAAATAATGCCGGTTATTATTCCGACAAGCAGTGCAAATATTGAAATTATAATATTTTCAAAAAAGATGAGCTTATTAAACTGCCCTTTGCTTGCACCTATAATATTCAGGATTGCAAATTGTTTACTTCTGTTTCTTAAAAAATTGCTGACAGAATATAAAATCAACACAAAAGAAAAAAGCATGGATACTATACTTGCCATAAATAATATGATACCTATAGCACTTCCGGACTCCACTATTTTTAATGCCGGGTGCTTTGCCAAGGTTGAAAATAAGAAGAAGATAAAAACGGAGAATACACAGCTTAAAAAGTGGTATAAATAATTTTTAAAATCTCTTTTTATATTATTGTATGCAAAATTAAATAATGTCAATGTCATCACCTCCAAGCAAACTCATAGTGTTCAGTATCTCTCTTCTATAATTTTTATTATCATTTCTGTTAATGATTTCCTGATAAATATTGCCGTCTTTTATGATATAGGTTTTATCTGAATATGATGCAATATTAGGATCATGAGTTACCATAATGATAGTTACATGCATAGCTTCATTCAGTTTTTTAAAAAGCTTCATTACATCCTTTGCCGCCTTTGAATCCAAATTTCCTGTAGGCTCATCTGCAAGCAGTATTGAAGGTTCATTGATTACAGCCCTTGCTATAGCTACCCTTTGAGCCTGACCTCCTGAAATCTCATAGGTTCTTTTATGAAGTAAATCGGAAAGTCCAAGAAGTTCACTGATTTCTTCCAGTTTTGTTTTCATTGTTTTAACATCCGCCTTATCAAGTGTAAGCGGAAGTATGATATTTTCTCCTACCGTTAGAGTATTGATTAGATTAAACTGCTGAAATACAAAGCCCAGTTCCTTTCTTCTAAAAGTCGAAAGCTGTTTTGCATTCATCTCATAAGGATTTTTTCCTGCAATTAAAACAGATCCGGCAGTAGGTTTATCAATAGTTGATATTGTATTTAAAAATGTACTTTTTCCGCTTCCGCTTGGACCCATTATAGCTACAAACTCACCTTCAGAAACTTCCATATTTATATTTTCCAAGGCTTTGAAGGATATCTTACCCTTATATATTTTCTCAAGATTTGAAACTTTTAATATCATATTGTACTCCAAAATTTTTGTAGTATTTTTTAATGACCCTCTCCAAGGTCTTTATCAAGTATGTAATGATTTTATCAAAGACAGTATAAAATAAAAATCCGGTAACATTACATAAGCTTACATTTTTGTAATGTTATCGGATTATAGATTTTATTGAAATATAACGGTTATTGTTGTACCTTTATTTATATCAGATTCGACTTCTAACTTATGACCCAAATATTCACTGACTTTTTTTACTATATAAAGACCTATCCCACTTGAGTCGGCATTATTTCGCCCGTTTTTCCCTATATAAAACAATTCGAAAATACTTTTTAAATCAGCCTTTTCTATTCCGATACCATAATCGATAATTGACAGATATACTCTATCGCCTTTTTTCTTTGCTGTTACATTTACACTCCGATTACTGTTACTGTATTTTATTGCATTGGTTAGGATTTGGTGAATAATTAATTTCAGCCATTTGGAGTCTGAATAAACATAAATATCATCTTCTATATCAAGTTTAGGATAGATTTGTGAGCTGATAAAATAGTCTTTCAGATCGTTGATACTGTCCTTACATACATTTTTTAAAAATACTTTTTCAGATACAAAATCATTCTTAAAATCATCCAATTTGTAGATATTAAGAATTTGATTGAGATTATACTCTAAAGTATTAATATTTCTGCCTATTCTTTTGTAATCATCCTTGTCACCGTTATTTTCATAAATAAGCTTAAGTACTGACAGAGGTGTCTTCATTTGATGAACAAATCTGTATATCATAAGCTTTTGTATTTTTTTATCCTGTTTTTGTGCTATTTCCTTGTCACTGCTAATTTTTATTATTTCATCAATCATCAGATTATAATTTTTTTCAAAATCACTCCTGGGTTCTTCAATTATATAATCATTTAAAAGTTTACTCTTAAGTAAAAGTTTTTCATATACTCTTCCTACTTTATAAAATCTGATTAAAATAAATAAAGTCAGCATAAAAAACACTAAAAATACAAAATAGAAAATCTCTTCAAACCAGATTCCCTTAACCATAAACAGTATTCCGAAGAAAAAAAATTGTGTAAGGAATACAATCAGACATATAAAGGCGTTGTCTGAAAAAAATAATTTTAAAGCATCTTTATTCTTCATATTCCACCTTGTATCCCATTCCTCTTACAGTGATTACCTTTAATCCCGATTCCAGATCTTTAAGCTTTTTTCTCACCCTGCTGACAGTTACATTCAAAGTATTTTCTTCCACAAACATATCACTGTCCCAGATTTCAGAAAGTATCTTTTCACGGCTTACCACATTCGGATAACTTTCAAACAAGATACCTGTTAAGATAGCTTCATTTTTTGCCAGGTCTATTTGATTATCTCTACATTTTAATGTAAAGCGCAACTTATTAAAGGAGCAGTCATAAAGCTCAAGTGTCGATTCACCTCCTGAGTATTCGCCATAGGCTCTCCTAAGCTGAGAATTCACCTTTGCAAGCAGGAGTTCATATGAAAAAGGTTTTGTAACATAGTCATCTCCACCACTCATAATGGCTCTTACCTGATCATAATCTTCGGTTCTTGCAGACATAAATATAATCGGAACTTTGGTTATTTTTCTGATTTCATTACACCAGTAAAAGCCGTCATAGTATGGAATATTGATATCAAGTAAAATTAAATTAGGGCTGTGCTTTTTGATAAACTTATCTATATTTTTAAAATCTTCACAAATAAAGACCTCAAAATCATATCTGATAAGGTACTCCTTAACGATATTTGCAAGATCTGAATCATCCTCAATCATACATATTTTAAATGTCATATTTTTTATCCTTTTTTATTTTTTGAAATATTTTATAGTATAACACTTACGAATCTGTCAAGTTAAGATATATTTGAATTACGTTTAAGTTCTTTTATTGATGACTACATAGTCGAGTTTATGATATAATGCACTCTATACAATATTAAGAGAAACTGATTATTGTATAAATAATAAATAGGTTTATAGAAGTTAGGATATATCATATGAAAAGAATAGCATGTTTAATATTAACGGGAGTTTTATTGACATCAGTAGGATGCTCAAGTACAGCAAATAAGGTAGAGAGTACAAAAGTTGAATCTACTGCATCAAGTGAGAGTCAAAAAGATACTGCTAAAAAGAGTGATGCCGCTAAGAAGGAAGGCGGATACACACATATTGACATGGAAACCGCAAAAAAGATGATGGCAAATGATGACGGTCATGTGATTGTGGATGTAAGAAGTCAGGAAGAATACAATGAAGGACATATTCCGGGAGCTATAGTAATCCCGAATGAGAGTATAGGAACTGAACAGCCGAAGGAATTGCCGGATTTGGAACAGGTGATATTGGTATATTGTAGAAGCGGAAACCGCAGCAGACAGGCATCACAAAAGCTGGCCGATATGGGCTATACCAATGTCTATGAGTTTGGCGGTATTAAGGATTGGACAGGTGAAACCGAAAAAGGCAGTAATTAGTATGGCAGAATATTTGATTAATTATTCGGTATAGCATATGGAGAAAAGGAGGGTAACACTGATTGAAAAGGATAGCTTTTTTCTGTATCCCTGCACATGGTCACACAAACCCCATGCTTCCTGTTGCGGCAAAGCTGGTCAGTAGAGGGAATACAGTCAGGTTTTATTCATTTAATGAATTTAAAAGTAAAATAGATGCAACCGGAGCTGAGTTTATATCCTGTGATTCTTATCTTCCAAAGCTTACAAAAAGGGAGGAAGCGGAGCTTAAAAATGTATCTGTCACTGAAATGACAATACAGAGTATTCGTACTACGCTTGCAATGGATATGTTTTTGCATAATGAATTTCTGTCATTTAAGCCGGATGTTGTATATACGGACTCTATCTGTTTTTGGGGAAAACTTAATGCATTAAAACATGGTGTACCGATGGTTGTATCCACAAGCACATTTGCTTTTAATCAAATGTCTTCACAGTATATGAAAAATTCACCGAAAGAACTGGCGGATATGATTTTCGGGTTGCCGAAAATATCTAAGGAATTAAAGAAATTAAAGCCGTATGGATATCATGTTCGAAGCGCCTTATCTTTGGTTCAAAGTGATAATAATACAGATTCAGTCGTCTATACTTCAAGACGTTTTCAACCATATGCACAGAGCTTTTCAAAACATTATGCCTTTATCGGTCCATCAGTTTTTTCAAAAAATGAACCTGATAAGGAAAAGAAAAGACCGCTTATTTACATTTCTCTGGGAACGGTTATTAATAACAGACCGGATTTTTATAGCAGATGTATTGAGGCACTAAAAGATCAGAATGCGGACATTATTATATCATGTGGCAATACTATGGACCGAGAGGTACTGGGGGTATTGCCGGATAATGTTCAAGTATACCCATATGTTGATCAATTGGATATACTTTCAAAGGCAGATGTATTTATCACTCACTGCGGTATGAACAGTGTTTCAGAGAGTCTTTATATGGCTACACCGCTTGTTCTTTATCCACAGACAAGTGAACAGCGGGCAGTGGCAAGAAGAACGATAGAAATCGGAGCGGGGATTATGCTTACTGACGATTCTGTCAAAGGCATTCGTGCTGCCGTGCAGGAAGTTTTAAATAATAACTCTTATAGCATAGCTGCAAAAGATTGCAGTAAGGATTTTCGCTCATGTATAGGAACAGAAGGGGCTGCAAAATTTATAGAAAAAGCTCCACATGTATCTGAGGGATTTGATGTATTGAGTGAATTAAACAAAGCAAATGTAAGGTTTCAAATCGTATACCTGTCAATTATTATAATAGCAATTGCCCTTATAGCAATTTTCATAAGCCGAAAATATGTGTGGATCATTGGCGTTGCTGCCGGCATAATGTCTGTACCGATAGGCAGGAGTGTACAGAAAAAACAGTACACATCCATCATAAAAAAATTAACAAAAAGAATTGATACTTAAAAAGCATTTCACTGTGGAAGAATTCTAAATTGAGGTAAAAAAATATGAATCGGAGATGAAATGATAATCATGCAAAAAATTTTGAAATTACTATTGCTGATTGTCGCAAGCGGAAATTTGGACGTTGGATAAGGTGCAGGATTTGAAATAATGTAATTCAAGACATGGTGTACGGGTGGATGTATCTTACTTACGATCTTGGCCACTGACTAAGTCGTTCAGACTGAGATGGTAGGCTATAGTATGATAAATATTTTACGAAAAATAGCTGAGAAAGGATTTATTTGCAAATTCCGAAGAAAAACTGCAAAAATAATTAATAAATATTAACCAAAGCGTTTTTAACCGCTATAATAGCGGTTAAAGATACGAATACTGAGAATGGAGGTATTCAATTATGTTTATTCAGTTTACAGTTGAAAATCACAGGTCAATAAAGAGCAGTGCAGTAATCAGTTTTGCGGCCTCTAAGGATAAGGCATTTGAAGAATATCTGCTTCGTCCGGATGAAAAGAAGGCGTTGCTGCCTGTACTTGCAATTTACGGTGCCAATGCTGCCGGAAAAAGTAATGTATTACACGCAATGATGACGATGAAAGAAATGGTTGTAGGAAATGCGGCAAAAGTTTCTAAGGGACAAAAGTTGCCGTGGGAGCCGTTTGGTGGAACAAAGGATTCGACTTCTTTTGAGATGGTATTTATTTTTCATGGCGTTCGTTACACATACGGTTTTTCTTTTGATGCAAAGAAGATTTACAAAGAGTATCTTTACCACCGGCCGAATGGCCGTGAAGCATTAATTTTTTCAAGAGAAAACGGAGTGTATGAGTTCCGGGAAAATGTAAATGAACAGGTAACTCTAAGCAATCGAACACCGGATAATAAGCTCTATCTGGTGTCATCTAATGACTGGAACCTGCCTCAGACGGAAAATGCTTATCAGTGGTTTCTGGAAAAGTTGACATTCCTGATGGATGAAGAACCTGCTACCTCAGAAACCGTTGCTCAGATTGCCGGTGGTGACGATAAGAAAGCTCAAATCTTAAAAGAATTGTTGCTTGCGGATCTTGGAATTACCGATGTTACAATCAAGAATACTTCCGGTGAAATCCCGGTTATTATGACAACACATCGAATTATTAACGAGGATGGTACAACAGAATACTTTCGGCTTTTAATGGAGCAGGAATCTGTCGGTACACAACATTTTTTTTCCCGCATTGGCGGGTGGTTGCAGGCACTTGAAAACGGCACACTTTTAGTTGTTGATGAAATTGAAGATAGTCTGCATCCTCTTTTAACCAGAAGGCTGATTGAAATGGTGCAGGATAAGGTTATCAATACAAAGGGAACGCAGCTGATTTTTACAACACATGATGTAATGCTACTTGATTTGAATTTCTTCCGTAGAGATCAGATTTGGTTTGCTGAAAAGAACGATGGGACTTGTGCAACAGAGCTTTACTCTCTGGCATCATTTTCTCCAAGAAAAGGAGAAAATGTACGCAAAGGTTATCTCCGGGGACGGTTTGGTGCAATCCCTTTTATCGGAGGTGACACCTGATGAGTAAGATGCGAAAAGAGTACGATCCGAACAAAGTGAAGCAGCGTAAGCGTAGACCGATTGTTTATATCATATGCGAAGGAAAAGAAACAGAGACACTTTATTTCAAACATTTTCGTTCACGAAACTGCCTGGTGGATATTATCCCAATTCCGTCAAAACATAAAGCAGCGGAACATTTGGTTAGACATGCAAAATCTTTAATTTCTCAAGCTGACTATTATCCAAAAGATGGAGATCGGCTTTGGTGTGTATTCGATTGTGATGATAATAAAGACTCTGAACTCCAAGCCGCAATTTCCTATGCGGAGAAACATGGGTACAAAATCGCATATTCCAATCCGGCATTTGAATATTGGTATTTGCTCCACTTTGAAAAACGGAATGGATATTTGAAAGATTCCTCTACAGTAAGTGATATCTTGAAAAATAAAGGGTATCTGGAGAACTACGGAAAAAGCGTGGATGTTTTTGAAGAATTGCAGGAACATCAGCCGAAAGCTATTCAGTACGCAAAAGAACGAGTGGAGCGATTAACAGGAGATCAGGTTGCTGTGATCTGTCGGGATAGTAATCCGGTAACAACAGTCTATGAGCTGGTTGAGTTTTTAAATAGTAAAAGAACATAAATACACCATTGTAGAAGTGTATATAATGACAGAAAGCTGTCAATTCAATGATAAAAATTTCATGACAGACTTTTTTTGATATCGCTTTAATTCATCAAATTAAAGCGATATCAAATTAATGTGGTGCTGTACAGTCAAGTATAACAGGTTGCTTGACTGTACAGTTGCATAGGTATTTTTAAGATAGAGTCAGTTTAATTTTTTGGTATAGTAAAGTATGAGAAAATAGAGGTTTACCATATTTTAAGTATATGTTGCATAATAAGGCTTGCAAAAGTAATACCCATCCAACATATTCCTCCAAGAATAATAGGCTTTCCGCCTGATTTTACCAGCTTGATTATATTGCTGTTGAGCCCTATTGCTCCCATTGCCATGATAATGCAGAATTTACTAAAGTCTTTCAATGGAGCAAAGATATTTGAAGGTATGCCGATATATAAGGCAACAGTAGTAATAACAGATGCAATAATAAAATATATTATAAATACCGGAAATGATTTCATCAGATCAAAATCCATATCTTCCTCATATGAGGTACGAGATTTTATTATTCCAAGTACTAAAGTTATAGGTATAATAGCAAGAGTTCTTGTCAGTTTTACCGTAACGGCTTTATCAAGAGTCTGTGTACCAAGATTCCACATACTGTCCCATGTAGAAGCGGCAGCAGTTACAGAGGAAGTATCATTTATTGCGGTACCGGAAAAGATTCCAAAGGCCTCACCTGTTAAAGTATCAAAACCTATCATTTTTCCCAATATCGGGAAAAGCAGTGCTGCCAGCACATTAAAAAAGAAAATAACTGATATTGCCTGTGCCACCTCATCATCATCCGCATCAATCACAGGAGCAGCGGCAGCTATGGCGGAACCGCCGCATATTGAGGAACCCACTCCTATAAGTGTGGATATATTGCCTGATATTCTCATTATTTTGTGAAGAATAAAGGCAATAATCAATGATGTGGATATGGTACATAAAATAATGGGCAATGACTGCCTGCCGGTTTGAAGTATAACATTTAGATTAAGACCAAAGCCCAAGAAAACAACTGCGGTCTGCAAAATATATTTTGAAGTGAATTTTATTCCCTTTTCCGCCTCATTCTTATCATTCCAAAAAAGGGCAATAATCATGCCTGTAATGATAGCAATCATTGGACCGCCTATCACCGGAAACTTCTTACCAAGAGTCCATGAGGGTAGAGCAATAATAAAACATATAAACAGACCGAGCCAGTTCTCTGATATAAATTTTTTAAATAAATTCATTTATGATCAATCCTTTCAGGATATTTTAACAGTACGATTATAGTACAATAGGGGAGGGAAAATTAGAATAAAAAAATATTTAAAATAGTATTTACATTTTCTTATCATAGGGATTGTTGTGGTATAGTTAAATTGTAACACCGTCGGTTTTGATTGATAGACAGTTTTATGAAAATGTAAATAACGGACTTGTAAAAAAATAACATACATCGGAAAAGATGAGGGTGGAGCAGAAAATATAATAGAATTAAGGACGGAGATAAGGGAATGAACAGGATTTTGGTTATTGATGATGACCGTGAACTGTGTGCTCTGATTAGGCATACAGTTTTACAGGAAAGTATAGAGGCGGAATGTTGCCACTTTGGACGGGTCGGTTTAGAAAAACTAAAGTCAAATGAATATCAGCTTATTATTTTGGACGTTATGATGCCGGGATTTGACGGGTTTCACACATTGGAACAGATTAGAAAAGAGAGTTGCATACCTGTTCTGATGTTTACAGCAAAAAATGACAGCTTTTCAAAAGTGCGCGGACTGCGTAACGGAGCAGATGATTATATGACAAAACCATTTGTTATGGAGGAACTGCTTGCACGCATTATCTCGTTGATTCGGCGTTATACAATGTTTAACCGAAACGGGAACGAGGCAAAAACACTTAACTATGACGGCCTTATTATTGACCTTGATACAAGATCTTTCACAACTGAAAAGGGGACTTTTGAACTTCCTCCCAAAGAGTTTGATTTGCTTTTGTTTTGTGCAAAAAATCAGGGACGAATTATGACAAAGCAGCAAATTTATGAAAAAGTGTGGGGTGAACCTTATGTTTATGATGACAGCAATATCATGTCTGTTATCAGTCGCCTGCGTAAGAAGCTGGAGACGGATCCCGGAAATCCGAAGTACATACAGACGGTAAAGGGTATCGGCTACCGTTTCAATAAGGAGGTGTGATCTCTACTATGGAAGTTTTAATAATTGTTCTTACATTCGTTACCATGCTTGTCATTATTTATTCCGTACTTATTCTGCACAGGGAACGACAGCAAATTGGGGAGATTTCAAAAGCTTTGCTTGATGTGAGAAACGGAAACGGAAACCGCCGCATTCTTGCCTATCCCGGTCAGCTGCTTTCTCCTCTTGTATATGAAATCAATGACATTATAAGAGCTTATGAGGACAAAATAGCAGTATTTCAGCAGACAGATGAAATGAACAAACAACTTATGACAAGCCTTTCACATGATGTGAGGACACCTTTGACAACACTGATCGGATATTTGGATGCGGTACATAAAGGCAGTGTTACCGGTAGTGAACGTGAGGAATACATCGAAATATCAAGACATAAAGCCTACGACCTCAAAGGATATATTGATGTTTTGTTTGATTGGTTTAAGCTCAATTCAGATGAATTTGCTATGGAGATACAAAGTGTGGAGGCGGCAGAACTGACCCGCAATATTCTGATTGACTGGATACCTCTTTTGGAGGAGCAGGGTATCGAATACTCTATAGAGATACCGGATCAGGCAGTCACAGTTAATCTTAATCAGGACAGTTACTTGCGGATCATAAATAATCTGTTGCAAAATGTTATTACACACAGCATGGCAGATAGAATAGATGTGCTTTTCACAAAACATGAGGGTGTAATGAGATTGTCAGTAGAAGATAACGGCATCGGCATTGGAAAAGAGGAGCTTAAACATATTTTTTCACGCCTTTATAAATGTGACAAGAGCAGGAGCAATAAAAGCAGCGGGCTTGGTCTGTCTATTGCGTACCAGTTGGCAGAAAAGATGGGAGGGCAGCTATGTGTTGAAAGCGGCTTGGGGAAAGGTACGACATTTATTCTGACCTTGCCTCTTTTAAAATAATGTATTATATTCAGTCGGCTATGTGGCCGGCTGTTTTTTAAATTGTAAGGTTAATGCAAGGTTGGCATGCTACAATATGAGTAATACAAAGGAGGTTTTTTGTATGAGCCTATATATTATTGAAACAAGACATTTGACAAAACAGTACGGCACACAAAAAAGCGTGGCCGATTTGAATATTCATGTGAAAAAAGGACGGGTTTACGGTCTTTTAGGCAGAAACGGTGCGGGTAAAACAACCACAATGAAAATGCTTTTGGGTCTGACAAAACCTACTATTGGGGAAGTCCTGTTATGGGGAGAGCCTCTGCATGGTAATGAAAATAAAGTGCTTCCACGTATAGGAAGCATGATCGAGTCTCCCGGATTTTATCCGAATCTGACCGGGACAGAAAACCTGAGTATTTTTGCAATACTGCGTGGTGTTCCCAACAACCACTCTATTCAGGATGCACTGAATTTAGTCGGCCTGCCGTATAAAGATAAAAAGTTGTTTTCTCAATACTCACTGGGAATGAAACAGCGTCTTGCAATTGCACTTGCAGTCATGCATGATCCGGAGCTTTTGATACTGGACGAGCCGATCAACGGGCTTGATCCAATCGGGATTGCTGAGGTACGGAAATTCATCAGAGAACTTTGCAACAAGAGGGGTAAGACAATTCTGCTTTCCAGCCATATCCTTTCGGAAATCGCCTTGCTTGCGGATGATATCGGTATCATAGACCGTGGCGTACTGCTGGAAGAAGAAACTTTTGCAGAACTTGAACAAAAGAGCAGTCGCCACATTCATTTCACTGTTTCGGATTCGGCACAAGCCGCAATGGTTTTGGAAAAAACATTTAATGAGACACATTTTCTTGTTCATGACGATCACAATCTCAACCTGTATAACCTTGATTTACCCGTGGGAAAAATTGTTGCCGCATATGTAGAAACCGGATTGGAGGTGTCCGAAGCCCATACTTGTGAGGAGACACTGGAAGATTATTTTAAACGTGTAACAGGGGGTGAGGGAATTGCTTAAACTTGTGGGATGTGAATTTAAAAAATTGAGACGGAAGAGATTTATTAAGCTTACCATAGCTGCGGCCTGTTTATTTCCGACTCCTTTGATTATTGCTATGGCAAAAGACGGGCAGTCATTTATTCAGCTGTTTCGGGCTGTTGTAATGTTTGATGATATTCTGTTTTTGCCATGTGTGCTTGGAATCGTTGCAATCATACTTTTTTCTATGGAACAGGACAGTGATACTTTAAAAAATCTGCTGGTCATTCCGGTATCAAAGACAAATATCTTTTTAACTAAACTTACGGTATTGTTTCTTTTGTCATTAATATATACATTGGCGGCTTATGCAGCTTCACTTATCGGAGGTCTGATTATTGGTAAAATATCAGATGTTCCGTTTTTATTTTCAGTTTCAATAGGGCTTGGAATTTTTGTTTTTTTGGCTACCGTACCGGTTATAGCGATTATAATTGTTTGCAATAAAAGTAAAGTTTTCTCAATCATTATTGTATTAATTTATGCTGTACTTGGATTTGTGACGGTGCAGACAATAGGCAGAGGATCGGTGTTAGATAGGCTCACATTCGCTTTACCGATTTGTATTACAGGCAAGTGGTATTTGGGTATCGTTCCTGTGGAGCAAGCACTTTCCTATATACTTCCATACACATTATCAACACCGGTTGCTTTCGGGCTTCTGGTTGCATATGGAATTGCCTTTACTCTACTGTCCCTGTTCAGTTATAAACGTACAGAAATATAGGAGGTATGAAAATAATGAATCTTATCGGCTGTGAATTTATTAAACTGAAGAGATACAATATTATGTGGATTGGTATTGTGGCTGTTATCTTTGCTGTTGTTATATCTGTATTTCAAAATTTTGAAGGTGTAAAAACTCTCTCCTATAACGAATTTTTTAATAGTGTAATCTGGAATAATTTTAGTATTTCCTTTCCTTTTTCAATCACATTGATTGGAGGGTATATGATTGACCATGAATACACAGATGATACATTGAAAAATATCATGACAGTTCCTGTTTCTATGCGCAGATTACTGCTTGCCAAGATGATCTGTGTAGGAGTAATATCTGCAATACTTGGATTATTCAGCTTTATCTGTACACTGGCAGCAGCAAAGTTTTTTCTTTCTTGTAAAGAAATGGGGTCTGAGGTAATCGGAGTTTCATGTATTCAAATTTCTTTGATAGCCGTTTTTAATTTTATTGCGGTTTCTCCATTGATTGCATTTTTCAGCAGAAAGCGTGGAGGTTTTTATGTCGGTGTCGGATTGGCTTTCTTTTATGGGCTTTGCGGAATTTTTGCAGCAGGGAGACATTTGACAGATGTATATCCTGTTACGGCGGGGCTTGGAATTATCAGTTATGCACAGGGAGCTTACAATCCGGCAATTGGTTGTATATCATTAATGTTGATGATATTGGTTACAGCAATATTGATTTTCTATACGCCGGATTATGATAAGATAATGTCATCTGTTTTAAAAGACAGTACAAAACAAAAAGAGACAACGAAGGGGATGGGATAACAATAAGTGCTAACACAAGTAAACATAGCTGAAAAAAGTCACAGAATAAATTAAAATCCTAATTCTAATTCTGTGACTTTTTATTTTTACAGCTATTCTGATGTACTGCAACACTTTTTAACAAAGGATTAGAGAATTAATTTGTTTATCTATATCATTGATTTTGGCTGTGATATAATCTATATAATGTATGAAGATTCTTAAGAAACTTTGTGCCAAGGTTTGGCGGCGGAATTGGAGTTATTATGTTTAAGATTGCTGTTTGTGATGATATTAAGGCTACATGTGATGAACTTAAAGAAATTATTTTAAGTAAAGCAAAGGGAGTTTTACATGAGAATATTAGCGTTGATATATTTTATAGTGGAGATGCCTTAATATCCGATATAGGGGAAGGGAATCTATATGATTTGATTTTTTTGGATATTGAACTTGGAGGTAAGATAAATGGTGTGGAGATAGGGCATATTATTAGAGATGAAATGGACGATTATATAACTCAAATAGTATATATTTCGTCTAAGAATAATTATGACAGGCAACTGTTTGATGTACAACCTTTGCATTTTCTTCAAAAGCCAATTGATGTTTCAAAACTTCTAAATGACATAAAATTAGCAATTAAAATCTCTGGAAAGGAAAATAAAATCTTTGAATTTAAAAATCTCAGGAACACAGTAAAAGTGCCATATAAAGACATATTGTACTTTGAAAGTAAAGGCAGAGAAATCAGTTTAGTAAGTTGCAAAATGCAATACACATTTTATGATAATATCCAAGAATTGAGTAAAGTGTTACCGGATTTTTTCATATATCCACATAGAAGTTATCTTGTAAATTATGAGCTTATAGCTTGCTTTAAATATGAAGAACTTATAATGTCAAATGGAGATATTATCCCGATAAGCAGGAGTAAAAGAAAAGAAATAAGAAAGTTACAGATGATGTTTGAGAGGAAAGGATTATAATAGTGAGTTTAGTACATAGTGTATTTTTAGTCAGTAACATATTGGGAACTTTTTCAATTTTTAAACTTATATCTATATTTTTTGAAAGAGAAAACATCTATAAATGTGTTGAGGTACTGTCATATGTTATATATTATATTTTGAGTGTTCTGATTTTTACTTTCTTTCCGGTTCCAGTAGTTCTTCTTTCATTTAACATAATAAGTATTTTTGCTATAACACTCAATTATAGCGGAACATTAAAGCGCCATATAACAGCTACGGTATATGTTTATTTGATTATCTTTGGTATTGAAATAATGGTTATGTCTTTGTTTGAATATAAAAAGATATTCATTTTTAAAGTACAGGAGTTGCATTCTGTTTATCTTATTATTTGTGTGAAAGTATTGGTGTATATAGTAGCATTGATTCTTTCTGAAAGAAAATTCAATATAAAAAAATCAGGAGAAATATCTCCTCTATATTGGATAGGAGTTGTAAGTATACCGGTTGCAAGTTTGGTTGTAATGATTTTATTTCTTAATATAGCAACAGGCTCTGAACAACTGCATATATTAATTGTACTGCTATCCATTGCTATAATCAATATAGTGAGTTTTCAATTATATAACCATGTTGTTTCCATAATGCAGGAGAAAAATAAAAAGCTTCTTTTACAAAAGCAAGATGAAGCATACTTACAACAACTAAAAATGATACAAGCCAATAATGAAAATATCTCTTTGATTAGACATGATATACAAAATCATTTATTTATGTTGAAATCGTTATATGAAAAAGGAGAAATAGATTCATACCGAGATTACTTGGATACTTTATTATCAAAAATAGATAAAAAAGAAGAAGTGTGTAAATCCGGAAATTTAGTAGTGGATAGTATTATAAATTACAAATTGAGAAATATTAATGATATAAATTTATATATTGATGTTTGTATTCCTAAGAAGTTAGAAATATCAGATGTGGATATGACAGTGGCGCTTGGAAATTTGTTGGATAATGCAGTCAGAGCTGTAAAAGAGTCGGATAGAAAAGAATTAAAAATAAATTTGAAATATAAAAAAGGGAGGCTAATTTTACAAATAGAAAATTCATATAAAAATATAGTCAAATCCCAAGGAAAACTTCAGACAACCAAAAAGGAAAAACAAGGTCATGGCATTGGATTAGAAAGCGTAAGGGAAGTAGCAGAAAGATATAATGGCATTATGCAAATAGATTATGAAGATAATCTATTTGTAGTTTTAGTGATTTTATATTGCTGATAAAAGAAAAAGATAAAGGATATTTCCAAGGAAATCAAATTATAATTATTGATTGTATAAAATGAATAAATCAATGAGAAAGGCTTTCAAGAGAAATAATTTATTAACACAAGAATCATTCAGAAAGTTCGTGATGCTTATAGAAAATGGAATAGGTGATTTTACAAACAAAATAAATGTAGCTATATTGCCGAAATCTAAAGAGGGTATAATTAAAGAATATTAGAGTATGTCAAGTTTTGCCTAAGTTTTAGAATGATGTTTAAGATATGGGAAGGGTAACCTTCCCTTTTTCCTATTAATAAATATATGAATATCATGGTATATAGTAACTTTTTGAACTTTGAATTTTTATGAATTTACTTCCCTTTAATATTTATATCAACATACAGCCCAACTATTTCATAGAAAGACATTTTATTCACATTGATGCATTATTTGGATGGAGATATTTGCGGTATATTAATGCTTTTTGTGTAAATAAAAATATTTATAGTATGGGGATTATTATTTTTATAAAAAATGCATTTCATTACAAATAACCATACAGTTCATTACATTTTTCGCACAGTACATCATTATTTAGTATAATCCAAAGCGTAACTTATTAAAAGAATATTGAAAGGAGGATTTAACTATGAAAAAGTATTTATTGCTAATAAGTAAAGGCATTGCTCTATGCTCATTTGTATTTGCACTTTTTAATGCAAATTCAGCGTGTGCTTTTATTTATCATCAGCCTGAGTTACCTGACAAAGTGAAAAAGTTGCGTAAATTTTAAGTTATGGAAAGGCTATCAAAAAAATCATACAATATGTGATCGAAAATAATATTTTTCTGGAAGATGATAAGGAAATTTATGCATTTGGATTAACACAAATGATAAGAGCTGTAGTGGATGATAACCGTGAGCCTGATAATGAAAGTTAAAACCTTCGCCTTCCTGCTTGCCGTAGGTGTTAAGCAGTGTAGAATCAAGGTCAAAAAACATGTGCTCCGGAGCCTTAATAGAATAGACAATATCACGCATTTTTGCATTTATAGAATCAAGCTGTGTAAGAGTGTCGTTGTCCATTCTATTCCAAAAACGAGATAGTGTAGGTTGAGAAGCCAAGGCTTCTTTTTCCAAAATAGATGTTAATACCGGGTCATTAGTCAGTTCATCTGCACAATCATCCTCAAAATAGGCTGCTATAATTTGGTAGAGCATCTGCATAAGGTTATCAGAATCTGTATGAATACGGCTGTTTGTATGGTCATTGGTTTTGAAGAGCTTTTTCACAAGCTTTATAAGACCTACCTTTGCAGCAAATTCTTTGATGAGGAGCAGCCCTACATCAGAAGGGAGATTTCCACCGTTAAAATTTATTTTAATTTTCTTGTTGCTTTCAAGTGAAATAGTGTTTAAAATTGACATAAGAGGACTTCCTTTCCTTGGCATTGTTTTGATTTGACACCTTAATTTTACCAAGAAAGAGGTCTTTTTTCTATTCACTTTTTAGGTGAAAGTAAGAAAGTTTTGTAAATGCAGTAATTATGTGGCTTTCAGCCGCAGACATAGCTATGCTATGAATAATTTAGGATTAGTGGGTGTAATTATGATATTCTATAAGAATAGTTTATTTTTAATTTTGTTATTAAGTGCTTTATATTTATCAGGTTGTGAAAAAACACAAAATAATGGTTCTATTTTGTATTATGAACAAAATAAATTTGAAGTAGATATTAAGCAACTTATTGATAATAGGTATTATATTATAAATAATAGTGATAATTACAATTTTTATTATCGAACTTATGGAGATATTATCTTTTATTCAAAGCTCAAAGTAAATGTGATAACATATGAGAACAGTATATTAAAAATTAATTTAAAGGCTATTCCAGTTTACAGCGATGATGAAGTATCTTCAGAAATATTTGTTAATATCCCTAATTTTAAGGAGAATGTTGATAAAGTAATAGTTGATGTCAATAGTGATACTGCAGAAGAAGTATATCATGGAGAAAGTAGATTATAGACAAAGCAAATTTTATCTATGATAAATATTTTGTTAGATAATAATTTTAAAATTAATATTGAAAGGAATAATGATTATATGAAAAATATAAGCAAAATTATGGTAACGGCTTTAAGTTGTTTTATGATTGCAATCCCAATAACTAATAATATTTATGCTGATGAAGAAAACACAAGTACAGAGTACCAATCATTACAAGTTGGAGATTCATATTCAGTTATTGAAGATATTGATGCACTTGGCTTTCCAGCAGATTATGATGACTTTGTTGATAAAATAAAGGAAATAAAAGATAGCAATCCTGATTTATCGCCAGAGCAAATCTTAAAAGAATATGAGGATATGTATTGTAATACAGCACAACCAGCAGGGTGGTATGAGTCATGGACTGCACTTACCTTATCTGAAAAAATATTAATAGCAACTAACCCTGTAAATGCTGCAATTACTAAAGAATTGGCAAACAATGCAGTTGCAAAAACGGCAGAGTTATATGGATATAATGGTTTAGGTGATAATACAGACGCTTTTAGACATGCATACTGGAATGCTTTAATGACTGCACGAATAAATAAAGGCTGGGCTGCGGCATATGCAACTGCACCTGAAGACAGGAATACTTCTGGAAATGAGTCAGATGGGTATAGTAAAGTTGCACATAAGAAAATGGATTTACATAACAATAAAAAAGATAGAAATTTAGTTAAATGGAATGATTTACTTACTAAAGATGAGGTTTTTGCACAAAGGGTACAGGGAATTATGACAAATAATGCTTCTACCGGTCTTTATTGGTTACATTAGATTTATTATAAGCATATTTTATAATACTAAAATTGTTTTAAGTGTTCATTAAGGTCTTGTATATAAAACAGTGCTATATACTTTAGGCACTATTTTATATATTTCAAGGTCTAGTAAATCTATAAAAAGCCATTAAAAGACCTGATATTGTTTACTTAGCCTGAATTATTCACGGTGTAATATTTAAATTAATTACCGTGCTATTAATTTTTAAACTTAACCCATGACGCTATAACTGACTTAATACACCTAAAAATGGGCAGACTTCCCCTAGGTAGAGTTTTTGAGTAGTTATTAAGCTCTCAAGGTTCATTATTAGTTGTTATTCAAGCTGTATAAATAGCTTGCTGATATTGGATAGGGGCTTATAGAACTCATCCTTATATGGGCAACTGCTACACAGCTTGAATGTTACATACCTTGCTGAACGAATTACTTTTGCAGCAATCTTAAGCGGTTTTAGACGAACAGTATCAATACGTTGTTTTCTCATATTTACAGATAATGCCAATCGTCTAAACCAATTAAATATGTTATAAGCAAGTGCATGTAGTTGAAGCCTGTTGGCATTTACAATTCTTGTATGACTGCTGACAGAAGCAAAGTCAAAACCTGTTTTACTTTCCTTTATGAAGTTTTCTATCAAGCCTCTTTTGCAATAGAACTTGATAAGATATTCAGGGGATGACTCCATATTTGTAACAATGAATGTATACATGTAAGTCATTTGGTTTTCAGTTTTTTCAACTTTACAGACAGCGCGTCTTTCATAAGGCCAAGGACTTGCCTGATACATGAGTTCACCATAAACAACAGCATAATCTACTTTGTTGTTTTTTGTGATTTCATCTACAAGATATGATGCCTTATCACGAAGTATAGCATTTTCTTTCAAACAAATTACATAGCCGGTACCGTTTTCTTCATACTGTTTATATAAACCTGGTGTTGCAAAGCCACTATCTCCACGAGGTAAAAGTTTAATTTCCGGAAAATCTTCAAGGTATTCATCAAGTATAGGCTGCAGAAAGTCCACAACTCCTGTGCTTGAATACTGAGTCCCGTCGCGAAGCTGAATTTTAATCAAATCTCCTGTGATTCCATCATAGCAAACAAGTAGATGGTAACCGTTACTTTGATAGTGGAAGTTAAATGCTCTGCCTTCCTGTTTGCCATAGGCATTAAGAAGTGTTGAGTCCAAATCTAAAATGATAGCTTCCGGCATCTGAATGCTATAAACTTTCTTTCGAAGGGTTTAGTTTATAGAAAGGAACTGTTTCAGAGAATCCTCATCCATTCGATTATAAAATCTTGAAATGGTCGGTTGTGATTAAAGTGTCTTTATTCAGCACTGCTTTAAACACAGGATCATTTGTAAGTTCATCTGAAGAATCATCTTCAAAATAACCTGCAATGATCATATATATCATCTGAAAAAGGTTTTCTTTATCAGTGTGATAACGAAATAATGCAGAATCATTGGTCTTAAATGATTGACTGAAAAGTTTATCAATACCAAGTTTACTTACGAATTCTTTTATAAGAAGTAAGGCAGCATCGGAGGATAAATCCCCTCCATCGAAATTAATTTTAATTTTTCTATTGCTTTCAAGTGATAAGGTGTTTACAATACTCATAAAGGGCTCCTTTGTGTGATTTTGTTAAGTTTAAAGCACCTTAATTTTACCACAAATGGACGCTCTTTTTTTATTCACTTGATAAGTGAAAAGCAATATTTAGTTAAAATATAGTAATAATATGTCTTTCAGCCACTTTCATGGAGTTACCATGAATAATCTAGGATTAATTATCCTGGTAATAATGACAATATTTGCATTATTATTTATAGATTTAATTCTTTACGGCATTGTTATGTATAAAAGCGCTCTTTCATTATATTATCCTAAGGTCAATATAATGGAAAATCTTTTATTTGAGGAGGGAAAGTATAAGCTCTCAGATGAGGCGGTGGAAAGCCTTAGGGAAAGAGGAGAGTTTGCAATGCTTTTGGATAATTCAGGAAATATTTTATGGAGTGAAGATCTGCCAAAGGAACTTGAAAAGGAATATACACTTCAGGATGTGGCAAGGTTTACAAGGTATTATTTGAATGATTATCAAGTACATACCTATGTAGTGAGTCCGGGGCTTTTGGTGGTGGGATATAGGAATAAAAATATTTGGAAATATACATTGGAATATTATGAGGATTCTTTGCTGCTGTCAATTAAGATGACACCGTTTCTTATTTTGGGGAATGTGGTGCTTTTAATTATAATTTCCCTGGGACTTTACAGAAGGCAAATCAGACAAAGGGAAGAAGAAGGGTGTAATGGATTGCCGGAGTCTCCCATGATATTCGCACTCCCTTAGCTATAATACTGGGAAATGCCGGAATGATAATGGGAGAAAGCAAAGATTATGAAGTAAGAAAAAGGGCTGAAATTATTGAAAAGCAGGGGATAAGATGTCGTACACTTGTGGAGAATTTAAATTTTTTAAATAAACTGGACTACGGAAGTGTAAAGTTTGAAAAAAAGAATATCCAAATAAGTACATTACTGAGAAAGTGTGTCACTCAGATTTTAAATGCATTGGAAGAGGATGTTTTTAGCTTTGAATTGGATATTGACGAGTCTCTTCAAAAAGAGTGCTTCTTAATAAACGAAGACTTTACAGAAAGGGCAATTATTAACCTTTTAAATAATTCAATAAAGCATAATCCCAAGGGCTGCAATATTCAAATCAAATTATATAAAAATGAAAAAAACGCCATAGTGCTGAGTGTGGAAGATAATGGAGCGGGAGTTTCAAGAGAGCTTTTAAAAAAGCTGAATAAAAAAAGTTATGAAACGGAAAGAAGTGAAGGAAATCACGGGCTGGGATTAAAAATAGTAAAGCAGGTGGCAAGCCGTCATAAATGGAAAATATCCTTTCATGAGGGGGAGATGGGAGGATTTGTTTGTGAGATGATTTTAAAAAATTAGGGGAAACGGTGTTGGCATGGGAAATGCCGAATTGTACTATAATGAGGAGGGAATTGATTAGATATCACAAGCTTATTACTTTGAAAGTCCTGCTGCCGTCAGGCAGCTTGAATTCAAGTGTGCCCCCATACCCCCACTTTTGCCGTGGGTGGTGCACATTGGATGTGCATGTAGGGTTACTATGATTATATAGTCTTTGCGAGTTGAGCGGCCATATTTATTTATTATAAATTGATTTTTTTACATAAGTTTCTGGATATTTTGTCTTTCTTGATTTTATTTAATAAAATATAGTTTTTTTCTCATGAGAAGAATTTTTTAAAGAAAAAATTTCGTTTAAAGAGATTTTACTCTTTTTGCAATAAGTTTTTTTCACATATATAATGTTTATTACAAAGAGTGCTGCGCAGTACATTCTTAGAGATATGATTTTTCATTTCCATAAGGAGGCAAAATTGAATAAGGAAACTTCTAAAAAAATTGGACTATGGAATGTTGTCGGTCTGGGAGTTGGCGGTGCCGTGGGTTCAGGAATTTTTATTACATTGGGCACAGCTATTGCCAGTACAGGTCGTTCAATTCTTCCGATGACTGTTATATGTGTATTTTATATGCTGTTGGCTTACTGGTATAATCTGGCACTTTCAGGTATCTTTATTGTAAATGGAGGAGACTACAGCATGAAGGGTATGCTTCTTCCACCTATTTTAATCGGCTATGGAGGCTGGACGAATGTGATTTGGGCATTCGGATTTACCGGATATGCTTTAGGACTGACAAGTTATCTTAGCAGTCTTTGGCCTGTACTTGGTGAACATGGGAAACTGACAAGTGCTGCTATATTAACTTTGTTTTTTCTGCTCTCAATTAAAGGAAATAGAATTGTTGCATTATTTCAAAATGCTGCAACGATATTTTTAATAGGAGCATTAATGCTTTTTGTTATACTTGGAATCCCCAAAGTGGATATAAATAACTTTTTTGATATGAGTTATGATGGCGGATTTTTTCATAACGGGTTTTTTGGAGTTATAAATGCAATTGCAATCATGGGATGGGCATGTCAAGGAACTACAATGGGGCCGGTGGGAGTTATTCCCATAACAAAAAATCCTAAGCGAACAATTCCCATGGGTATTTTAATAACATGTGTTGTGGTTTCTATAATATATGGATTGATGTCATTTGCCGCTGCCGGAGTCCTTCCATATGATGAGGTTGCAGGGCAAAATTTGTCAGTTACTGCATCGGTAATTATGCCTAAGGGGATGTTTGCTTATTTTGTGTTAGGCGGAGGAGTTTGCGCAATAGTTTCTTCGTTTCTTGCTGTATTAGCCATGATTAGAGAACCTATTGCACATATGGCCGATGATGGATGGTTGCCTGCCATCTTTAAAGAAAAAACTGCTGACGGATATCCTAAATACTGCTTTTTGATAGTTTATATTATTGCATTGGTTCCCATATTAACCGGAATGAGCGTAAATAATGCAATTTCCATGCTGATGATTCCCAGTATGCTGATTAATGCATTCTTGAATGTGTATTGTATTACTATACCGAGAAAATATCCTAAACAATTTGAGAAAAGGTCTATAAAGTGCCCGGCGGTAATATATGACATTTGCTGTATTTTAGGAGGAATCTGTGCTCTTATAGTAGCTTCCACATTATTTGGCGGGCTTACAATTTATGATATGATTACAGCTGCCGCTATAATATTGATTCCGCTTCTATTTTCTGCAATTGCTTTGAAAAAGGGAGCTGTTTCAAAAGAGAGCCTGGATAAGCGCAGAGAAGAAATTGTAAAAGAAGCATTACTTGAGGAATAGCAGAGCAGATGTTGTTTTTACACCTATTATCATACAAGTATTGTTTCGGGAAATATTAATAATTGGGCAGAATAAGGAGGTTTAAATGTATAACTTTGATGAAATAATTGATCGGAGAAATACCAATTGTTTGAATACAGACGGTTTTAGAGGATATATTTTTCATGCGGAGCCTGAAAAGAAATTTCCGTATAAAGATGAAGAATTTGTGCGTATGTGGGTGGCTGATATGGAATTTGCTGTTGCTGCACCGATTCTTGAGGCATTGAGAGAAAGAATCGACAGAAAAATATTCGGGTATACAGGAGTATATGATGACAGCTACTATCAGTCATTTAAAAAGTGGTGTGAAGATCATTATAAGTGGTCATTTCCTAAAGATGAGCTCTGCTTTTCACCGGGGATTATACCGGCAATGTATCAACTGGTGGAAACTTTATTGACCAAAAATGAGAAGGTACTTGTTAATACCCCTTCTTATGGTTATTTTCTCCATGCGGCAGAGTATTCAGGAGTGGAAGTGCTTCAGTCTCCTTTAAAAAAAGATAAAAATGGCAGATTTGTATTGGACTATGAAAATTTTGAAAAACAATGTGCAGATCCTGCCTGTAAATTAGTATTTTGGTGTAACCCCCATAATCCGACAGGAAGAATGTGGACAGAGGAAGAACTGAGGCGTTGCGGAGAAATTATGATGCAATATAATCTTTGGGTTATATCTGATGAGATTCATTGTGATTTAATCAGGCAGGGCAAGCAACATATCCCGATGGCTAAGGTGCTTGATAATTATCCTAAACTTATTACATGTATGGCACCAAGTAAAACCTTCAATCTTGCAGGGCTTGCATTTTCAAATATTATAATAAGGGATCCGCAGCTTAGAGAAATTTTTAAAAATCGTGATAAACTTTTCGGAATGGTAAACCCGATGTCTCTTGTGGCGGCAAAGGCGGCTTATGACCGAGGTGGTGAATGGCATGAGGAGTTAAAAATATACTTAGACAAAAATTTTGAGTTTGTAAAGGAATATCTGAGTACAAATCTTCCGGAGGCCGTAATGGGAATCTCCGAGGCAACTTATCTGGCTTGGGTTGATTTATCAGCTGTATTACCGGATGTAAAAGACCTTCCCGGATTTTTTGCGAATAATGCAGGAGTACTTTTAGAGGGAGGAAACAGCCTTTTTGTAGGAAATGCGGATGGATATATTCGTTTGAACCTTGCGATGCCACAAGCAATAATAAAGACAGGACTTGAGAGAATCTGCAAATCCATTGAAGAATATAAAAATAAGATATGATTTTTTAGGGGGAATTTTTAATCCCCCCTGCCGATATTACGGCAAGGGAGGTATAAGGAAATTACAGTATGTGAGAAATTCCGCTACCGAGCTAAGAGAATGCATAAATTTAAAACTATAAATTAGAAAACACAGAAAAAATTATAGTATTTTAAATTTTGATAATCTTCTTTACTTACCTTTAGAAGTTGAACCAGCTCTTTATCCTCTTTAAGAGCCTTTTTTGAAAAAAGCATTTTTAAGGCAACAGGCATTAAAGGACGGCTGGAAACTCCGTTCCAAAGTCCCCATTTAACTTCGGCATCTAAAAAAGAAGCTAAAATTTGTATGCTGGCTTTTTCAGTTGGAGTATCCTGGTTGGTTACCTCCAGTAAAGTCATGGTATCATAGTGCTCCATAAATCCCCAATAGGTATTTTCTGATTTATGATAATTATTCAAATCGGAACAGTTCATATACATAGCAACTTCATAGCTGTTAACGTCGCTATTACGAATAATGTCAATGACGGAACGATTTATTTTTTTATTGCGACCATCATAAAAATATGCATAGAATTGCTCAATATTTTGGAAAAAACCGGGATTTATTCTTTTATTGTTAAAAGAAAATTCTTTGTTTTTTCTGTATAAAAGTTGCTCCGCTTGAATGCCGAGAGCGTCAGAAATATCATAGAGGGTATCTACATCCAACACAATATCTCCTTTTTCATATTTTGACAAAGTTGCCCTGCTTTTATTAATTCTTTCAGCCAATTCTTCAATGGTCAGTGCTTTGGATTGTCTGAATTGACGAATCAGACTTCCTATTTTTCTGCTTGCTTCACCCATAAATATTTATCACCTTGTTGTTTATTCTACAGTTCTTGTTATATATAATAAGTAGTGTATAAGAACATGATTATCTTAGGTATTAGTGTGGTGTCGTAGTTAGTTAAATAACTCCGGAAGAATAAATTAAATACAATTAATATTATAATGCTTTGAAGTTATTTATATTGATAATAAATATATTTTAATCAAATTTTTGAGAATTGACAAGTTTATAATATACAATTAAAAAAGTTTTAGGCAATTATGACGGCTTAAAGTATAAAGAGGGAAGGCTTACACTTTCGCCCTATGAGTTTGTGTCGTTGAGGAAAGAAGGCTAAATATAAAAACACTGAGATTTGAAAGGTTCAAGTTTCAGTGTTTTTTAATTGCATACTATAGTGGGATCCACAGGAAATTATAGAAGCATCTTTAAGGTA
>NZ_GL622296.1:150926-154084 GCF_000185385.1 Lachnoanaerobaculum saburreum DSM 3986 | reverse complement strand
CAAGTAGTTATTAAGCTCTCAAGGTTCATTATTAGTTGTTATTCAAGCTGTATACATAGCTTGCTGATATTGGATAGGGTATTATAGAACTCATCCTTATATGGGCAACTGCTATACAGCTTGAATATCATATATCTTGCTGAACGAATTGCTTTTGCAGCAACCTTTAGCAGTTTTAGACGGACAGTATCAATGCGTTGTTTTCGCATATTTGCAGATAATGCCAATCGCCTAAACCAATTAAATATGTTATAAGCAAGTGCATGTATTTGAAGCCTGTTAGCATTTACAATTCTTGTATGACTGCTGACAGAAGCGAAGTCAAAACCTGTTTTACTTTCCTTTATGAAGTTTTCCATCAAGCCTCTTTTGCAATAGAACTTGATAAGATATTCAGGAGATGACTCCATATTTGTAACAATGAATGTATACATGTAAGTCATTTGGTTTTCAGGTTTTTCAACTTTACAGACAACACGTCTTTCATAAGGCCAAGGACCTGCCTGATACATGAATTCACCATAAACTACAGCATAATCCACTTTGTTGTTTTTTGTGATTTCATCAAGTTCATCTACAAGATATGATGCCTTATCACGAAGTATAGCATTTTCTTTCAAACGAATTACATAGCCGGTACCGTTTTCTTCACACTGTTTATAAAACTTAGTGTTGCAAAGCCACTATCTCCACGAAGGAGAAGTTTAATTTCCGGAAAATCTACAAGATATTCATCAAGTATAGGCTGCAGAAAGTCCACAACTCCTGTGCTTGAATACTGAGTCCCGTCGCGAAGCTGAATTTTAATCAAATCTCCTGTGATTCCATCATAGCAAACAAGTGGATGGTAACCGTTACTTTGATAGTGGAAGTTAAATGCTCTGCCTTCCTGTTTGCCATAGGCATTAAGAAGTGTTGAGTCCAAATCTAAAATGATAGCTTCCGGCATCTGAATGCTATAAACTTTCTTTCGAAGAATTTGATTTATTGAAATGAACCGGTTCAGCGAATCCTCATCCATTCGATTATGAAATCTTGAAATGGTTGGTTGTGATTAAAGTGTCTTTATTCAGCACTGCTTTAAACACAGGATCATTTGTAAGTTCATCTGAAGAATCATCTTCAAAATAGCCTGCAATGATCATATATATCATCTGAAGAAGGTTTGCTTTATCAGTGTGATAACGGAATAATGCAGAATCATTGGTCTTAAATGATTGACTGAAAAGTTTATCAATGCCAAGTTTACTTACGAATTCTTTTATAAGAAGTAAGCCTGCATCAGAGGATAAATCGCCTCCATCGAAATTAATTTTAATTTTTCTATTGCTTTCAAGTGATGAGGTGTTTACAATACTTATAAAGGGCTCCTTTGTGTAATTTTTTTGAGTTTTGTCACCTTAATTTTACCACAAATGGACGCTCTTTTTTCTTCACTTAATAGGTGAAAGCAATATTTTGTTAAAATATAGTAATTATGTGGCTTTAAGCCACTTTTACGACTTTGTTGTGAATAATCTAGGATAAAGGGTTAAAAAATGCATAAAATTAAATGATTTCTTTTAAATGCAAAACATTGGAACCTTTATTGTATTTTAACGGAAGACGGGGATAGAGTTACAGAAGAATGCATTGTCTATAAGGTTTTTTAAGAAGAGAACTAAAAATCACATTGGGGTTTTATTAAAAAACACTTTGGTCATTAAAGTGGATAATTTTTAATGATCGACAAAAATAGTGATGAATAGTAATAAAAGATTTGATAAAATATAAGCATCAAAAGGTATTACTAAATATAGTGTAATGCCCTGTCCTTTAATGTAATAAAAAGCCAATGCCTTAAAGTATATCGGTGGTTTTTATATGATTAAGCTTTGAGATAGACGGTCAGATAAACTGAAAAAATACGGATTTTACTGCCGAAAAAGCGGTTAACGAGGAGGTGAAGAAAAATGAAATTAAATGATAGTAAAATAGTGATAAGACCGGGGAAAAGATATCTGATTGCATTATTTGTATATATATATGTTGCTGTTATAATGCTTTGGAGTTTAGTTAAAGTACCGCTGTCAGAGGATACAAATGGAGCGCCTAGAGTGATGCTTCTAATAATAGCTTCAATTCTTGGAATATATTTTTTATTGTTTATTTTATTTACAAAAATAGAATTAAGCAATAAGAAGATATCAATAAAGCAGCTTCCGTTAAAAAGAAGTGAGTATTTATGGAGTGAGATAAGCCATGCAAAGATTACAGATGAATCTTTTGCATATCCATGTGTAATCTATGCAGGAGGAAGGCGAATATTAAAAATACCACGAACTTATTTTGGATATGAGCAGCTATTTTATGAATTGGATAAAAGAAATATCATCCGGAAAGATGATTTGTATGTGGCTGCTAAGTCGGCATTGAAGATAGACAAAGAAGGACTGAAACAGTAGTATTAAGTAAATTTTAAAGAGGATTGTGCAGGTATCATTACAATATATAGGTGTATAGAGATTTTTTGGCTGATAAGAAAAACAAGTAGAAAAGATGCCTTAAAGTATACCTATGAGTTGCATAAAATAAGAATAAGTGAAGATTATTAGGAGAAAGAATGAATAAACAATAGTAATAGTCAGCTTAGATATATGAAACTATAAAAGCCTGTCTTCTAAATCTTAAGTCGAGACTTATGGAGTCTAACATACCGGTCAGGCTCCATATTATCTATTAAAGATTTCCTTGACAGTGGTGTAAAGATTTGAACTATTTTTTAGTACTCCAAGCAACACACCCTTACTCTGAAATAATTCCTTGATGCTTTCAAAGCTTCGAAATATCATTGCAAAAGTCTGCTTTCCCTTTTAACACATGTTTCATCTCATTCATTGATGTATGTAGTTCTTTAAGTACGTCTTCATATGCTTCTTCACACCATTTCAATGCATTTTTACATCCTTACGAAGACCTTAAATCACAAGATTCAGTTGCTTTATCTGCTTATTATACTTATCAGTCCTAAAAAAATCGTGTTAAAACACGAATTGGGTAGAACTATCCATAAATGGTAGTGCAATCATTTTGTATAGGAAAAATATAGATATAATATATTGATAACTTAGATGCAAGAAATTCATAAATATTCTTGTGCGATGAAATCGCACTTCCGG
>NZ_GL622296.1:122163-148688 GCF_000185385.1 Lachnoanaerobaculum saburreum DSM 3986 | reverse complement strand
GCGATTTCTCTTTTACCGGAATCGTGATTTCCAATAAAACGGAATATTGATTTCCATGTGCCGGACAGGTGCGGGATTTTAGCCTGGATTATTCAATACTAACAATAGTTTCATTTTGTACTTTTAATATCAATATACATGTCATATAAATCAGATAGAAATGAGTACGTATGGATAATTGGCTCTATACTTTTTGGTATTGGATGTGGAAGCAGTTAACTAAAAATGAAAAAGAAATAGTGAAGAGGGTATATTAACTACAGGAGAAGCAGCTAAAAGAGAAAATATGAGCTTGGAAAGTTTTGAGAAGTATATGAAATGATCTATATTAAAAGGGCTGAATGACTATTTTAGTGAATAGAAAAGCAGCCCTTTTAATATTAGTATCTAAACCATCAACAATTTTTTGTTGACCCATTAAAAATGTTATAAAAACCAACTCTATAACATAGTCACATTATAATATGTATCATGGAATGGTAATTGTTGTTAACCACCTTTTTTATATAAAAACTTAATTGTGGTAGTAACTTATTTGAGTCAATAAACCTATTATTATAGCTATTTCCAGATACTACCTTTTATCTTTCTTTAACTTTACAATAAATTTCCCCCATTTTGCGTCCAAAATCACGAAATGCAGAGGAGAAATACTCTGGTGTTATGTGATTTTCACTTGCAGCAATACAATATTCTATCGTTTCATAGGCAGTACTATAATGATACAATACTTCCCAGTTATCTTTAACCATGAGAATAACTTCTTTTGGTGTAAATTTGCCGGATTCAATCTTCTCACGCAGATTCTTTTCTTTTTCAGAAAGTTCTTCTTTATGAAGATATTCTTCCGCTGTTACAGGCATACCCCAGTGAGATGTAGTTTCTTCTACATTATCAGCAGTGATTTCTTTGTTGAGATCAGTCAAAAACTGTTCGGCATGTTTGATGTAATGGAGCTTGTCGCCATAGATGCTATAAATGCATCTTAACCAAGTCTCTGGTCTTGTAGGATTGTAGTCACCACAATCAATTGTCCATTCTGTCTTCCATGTTGCATCTTGCAAAAAATCCTCAAGCATCTCAAATATAATCTTATTTTCCTTGATATGTTTGTCATTATCATAAGCCATATACTCAATGAAAGCCTGAAGACACTCTTTTGCATCTATTTCTTTGTTAAGAAATGCTTTGATGTAACGTTCAAGTGTTACATCTTTACAAGTAAAATTATTTTTAATATTATTTACTGTTCGCTTATTAGGCTTCTGCTTAGGAAATAACATAGATATAAAATTATTAATAAACATTATTTTACCTCCATTTGGCTTTTGTGATTTTTGTTAAGTCTACGAAACAAAAATCTTCCTTCTTTTTCGATGGCAATAAGATCATTTAAATCTTTCTCCGTAACTTCACCATGTATAGTACCTATATTCATATACTTCTGATAATACTCCCTAATTTTGTTCGGCATATGTTCAAAACTTATGTCTCCTGAAAGGTATTCATAACCGTTGTCTGTATGATATACGCTTACTTCGTAGCTGATACCATAGTATCTGTCTGAAAGAGAAATATTTGTCTCAAATGGTGTTTTGACTGTTTCAAGAGAAGAATCTCTAACTGCATTATCTAACCATTTTATTAAGTCGATAGTTCTGAATATACTAAGTGGATAATAAATATCTTCACATTCAATAATTGTTGCAAGAGCTGTATAAATCTCTGAATAGCTACAAAGCTCACCCCAATGCTTAAATGCATATCTACTACGTTCTCCAAACTCTCTAGAACCATAGGTGAAATCCTCATCCACTGTTTTAAGAACATCGTTGAAGCGATGAAGAATTCTATCCTGCTGTTCATCTACAATCTGAATGTAGTCGTATCTAAGTCTTCTTCCACGCTTATAAGTGAAGTGAATAAAAATCTGTTCCAGAGGTTTTACATCACTGATTGGATAATCCTTAAGAATGTCAACGCAACGAGCAAGTGTTGCCTTGAGCTCATCTTCGAGAATATCTTCTTCATTTATGAGTCTATGAAAAATAAACTCTGTCTCCTTGCGTAATGGACTCGTATATGGTGTGTAATATTCAATGATTGCTTTGTTAGTGAAATCACTAATATTTGCTCCTCCCCTATCTTTATCACACGCACCTTCAATAAGCATTGCTGTTAATATAGTTGGTTGGAAAATTTTACGTTCTACTTTTGCCATATATAAACACTCCCTTCTCCAAAGTACCAGTCTTGTCTTTATATAATTACATTATATCATCGTTTTGCTACATGTCAACATCAAATTGTACAACGATGCACAAAATATTTCATCTACTGTCTCCGACATTAGTATCAACACATTTTTAGCCCCTCAAAAACCAATGTTTTAAAACTACAACTTACGCTTACTGCAAAGTAATCTCTCTATAATGGTAAAAACCATACTTTACGGATTTATTTCAAATTTATCATATGTGATAAGCTTATTAAAATATTCAACAGACTTATTGTAATTAATAAATTTATTTATATAAAGATACTGTTCAACTTCATCAAGTATGAATGCACTTTGTTTTAAATCCTAATCACTAAAACCGTTTGCATAATGAATGCTTTTCATAATTCTTTTCAACTTTGTCTTTGGATATTCTTCTTTAAGTGTATTTCTCAATAGAATAATAAAGGCATCAAATGTTTGATTGTATAAATACTTTATACTTCCTCTATTAATAATATTCTCATTGCATAAATGTTAAATCAGCTTAGTCATATATTGTTCAAGGTTATGCAGTTAATGACAAATGATTAAAAGCATTGATGGATGTAAAAGAATTGCCACAACTATATTCCTATATTTTCTAAATAAAAATAATTTACTGTTTAAAGGTGAAGAAAAAATAATCTCTGACAGTACTTTGGTAGCCATTACTTTGTTATTGGCAGAATCAAAACCGGAAGAAGAAATTATGGTCAATGTGATTATGAATTTTTTAGAATGGTAAATTATATCTTCTTAAACCATTTATATAAAATTATCATACTGATGTATGAAGAAAATATCAGTCGTAATTTTTTAAGAGATAATTGAACACTATAATACCGATAAAAACTTGGCTGATTAAGTATACTCCTAAATAAATTAAAATATGTTTAGTATTCATAATGTTTAAGGCTCCAAGTACTGAATACACGATAATAGATAATATTATAATTAACAATCCAATAAGGTAAGTATATCTGCCGGCTTTATCTCTAAGCTTTTGTTTAAGTTCATCTTGTTGCTCTATTTCTTCGGCTTCTATTTTCTCTTAATATTTTTCTTTATTTTTTTGCCAATAAAAGTATCGAATTATTATAATAATACCTCCACCGGCTAAGGCACCGGTTAAACCATAAAATAAACCTGTTATTTTATGAGGATCAAGTGAAACTGCAAAATACAAAGATATGGCAGCTAATATGATGTAAACCGGACCATAAATCTATATATGAAAACTGACTAAAAAGCATACCTTTTTACCCTTACTTGATACCTTTATTTCTCCCTTATGCATAAGCACAATCTCCTTTGCTATAGGTAGTCCCAGACCATAGCCTGTACCTGAATGTGATGAGTCCAGTCTGAAAAATCTTTTAAATATATTCACGGTATCTTCCTTTGAAAGTTCTTTTTCAATATCATTTTCTATAGATAAGATGATATTATTTTTTTGACGGTTCAGTATAAGATTAGTATGTGAGACAGAGTATTTTAAAGCATTTTCCAATAGGATGGAAATAAGGTCTTTTATTTTACCTGCATCTCCAAGTATAGAAATATTTTCTTCTATAGTATAGTCTAAGGTTTTAGAATCTTCAAAAAATAAAGGTTCAAAATACAAACATTCTTTGGTAGCTATATCCGATAAAGCAATTTGATTCATCTGTTCTTTTCTGTCCTGCCAGTTTTCCAACCTGCTAAGATTGAGTAAGTCCTCGGTTAAATGCTTCATTCTGATACTCATTTCATCAATACCGTTTATATTTTTCTTAAACAGAGTAATACTTGAAGTATTGAAAGACTCTTTTGAGAGCAGCTTCTTAAGATTGTCAATATTACTGATAATAACAGTCAGTGGAGTCTTCAGCTCATGTGAGGCATCTGATATAAACCGGCGTTGTGAGATAATAGCATCACTGACCGGACGAATACTCTTTTTCACAAAATACCTTGAAAAAAGTATAATGATGGATGAAAGTATAAAGAAAAGGGCTGTAAGTAAAACAGAGAGTCTTTGTAAGCTCTTTATCTCATTGCTAAAGTCGGTAACGGCAATACGATACAGAGGTTTATTCTTAAAACCGGAATTAGCAAAGTCATTACTGATGTCGGCTTTATTGAAACGATTATCTGTATCATTTGAATGTTTTGCTTCATCTTCAAAGCTGTCAGGTGGTGTATCCTTTTTACAAAGATAGGCAAGCTTACCTTTATTTATTGAAGAATAAAGCTTGTCACTGTCAGTTATTTTAGATAATGCATCAGATATAAGTTCTGATTTCAGATCATCATCTAAGAAAAAATCAGGACCTTTACTGTCTAATATTTCACTGTCAGAGTTTATAAGCATCATAAAAACGGGGTAGGAACTGGATGTATTATCAACATGCATAGGTGAACTGATTGCAGCGGAAAGTGATGTTTTAAGACTGCTGTATAGGTTATATCTGTTAAAGAGGAATGGAAAGATAAGCAAAAATAAAAGCAAAAAAATACTGACAGAGGATAAAAGCAATGTAAGCTTTCTTTGTAGTTTTTCAATCATTTCTCACCTCTTATTTCTAAATGATATCCCAAACCTCTACTTGCAATTATGGAGATATCCGAGGACAGTGTTTTTAATTTCTTTCTTAAAAATCCGATATAAACCTCTACATTATTTTCCGTGGCATCACTGTCATATTCCCATATTTTTTCTAAAAAAAGATTTTTGGAAATATTATTTTTACCCTCTTTTAAAAGCAGTCTCATCATCTGGAATTCCTTGGAGGAAAGCCTGATAGAGTTTTCTCCGGATATAAGTTCTCCGGAATCTATATCAAGTGTAGTATTTCCATAGCTTATCTGATTGACTTCCTTTCCATGCCTGCGAAGCAATGCATTTACACAGGCTAAGAGTTCCCTTCTGTCAAAAGGTTTTGTAAGATAATAGTCGGCACCGGAATCCAGCCCCTCTACTCTGTCAAGTATATCCGACTTTGCGGTAAGCATCAGTATCGGAAGACCGTTTTTTTCTTTTCTTAGCGTCCTTGCTACCTGAAAGCCGTTTAATTTCGGCAACATTAAATCAAGTACCAGAATATCAAAATGAGAAGACCTGGCAAGTTCCAGTCCTTCCATACCGTCATATGCACATATTGTACTATGTCCACATTCTTCAAAAATTTCTTTAAGGGAGGAGGCGAGCAATACCTCATCCTCAACTATTAAAATATTCATAATCTCTCCATGATTATCTTTGATATAGAGATAATTTTATTCTTAATGCATTTAATTAAACCTAAAATTATTACCATATTTTCTCATATAATCAGTTTTTATTCAATTATAAGGCTTTGTTTTGCAATCCTTCTGATAGTGGAAGCACATTCTCTGATGTTTTTTACTGTTTTTGAAATATCGGATTCTATAATGGCGGCTTTTTTTAAAAACAATACCGCCTCATCTCCCTCCCATTGCTTGCTGATATCATTTGACAGGTTTTCTATTTCAACAACTGCTCTTCTTGAAAGTCTGTTAGCCAGTTCCTCCAGCCTGTCGGCCCTTCTCATTGCATCCCTGTACTGAATATTTATCTGTTGTTTGCGGTATGCTTCCTGATTATCAAACATGGTATCCTCCTTAAAAGCTTATTGACGGTATATTTATCAGGGGCTGTATAAAAATATATTAAAACAACAGCCCCCGGTAAATATAATTATGACTATCAATCTAAAATAGAGTCGGGAAGCTTTGAAACCGTATCCTGATTTACTCTTTCCATCTTTTCATATGCTTTTGCAATATCAAAGAGAGTAGCCGGAGTATCCTCAAGCTGATTTAACAGCTGCAAGAATTTATCTGAAAGTTCCGTATAGTTTTTTGTAGCGGCTTCATAACCCTCACCGTTCCAGTATCCGCCCATTTTTTTGATAATATTTCTCTGTCGCTCCAGTATCTGTTTCAATTTTCTGATACTGTCAACCGTTTTTTCGGCTTCCTGATACAGACTTTCGGTTTTAACCTGTAATTCGCTCATTTTGACCTCCTATACCCTAAAGTCATCCACTAAGTTAAGTAAGTCATCTTTAACTTTGCAGTACTCTTTATGGGACATTACAAATCTTTCCTGCATAAGTTCCAATTCTTTTATTAATTCCTCATAAACCATGGTTTCTTTAAAAAAACAGCTCATAAACCGATCTGCCGCCTCACCCGTCCATTGACTCTTTAGGCTTTCTACATTTAAACCTGTTTCTTCAAATGCTCTTTTTAATTCATAAATTGATTCTTGAAACTCATTTAAATCGTTTTTTAAAATTTGTACATCCACTCTTACATATTGCCCCATAGCACCTCCTATACCAGACTGAGATTCCAGCCCGAGTCTATTCCCTGCTCGGCCAATGTGTAATCCGGATCTAAAATATCCCTTCTAAAATTATCCACAAGTACCATATCTGCAATATTTCCCGTAAATGAGGTTTTTTCCTTCTGTTCCACCATATGTACAATTTCCTCTATAACCTCACGCACTTTAGCGTCCTCATTTAATTCAAAGTCATAGAGTTTATCCAATATAAAAACATTTATATCCACGATAATCACTGATTTCCTCCTTTTTTACCGGCTTTTGACATCGGTACATATATCTCTGTTGCACCGTCTTCATCCAAAGTACTTACAAAGGCATATCCGGGCTTTAGAGCCTTGTTTTGCTGTCTGTAACTTAGTTTATCAAAATTTAGAATCCTCTGGGAGATACAGTTGCCTCCCAAATGAATACCCTCTATCTGTTTAGTTAACAGATTTATAAAACGATATCCCAAAACCTGTGAACTCTGATCACTGTTTAATGTCATAATAAAGTAGAGCTTATGCAGTCTTCCCTTATCTGCAAAGTTCTCAAGTAAGGGACGGATATTTGCATATCGGTCTGTAGCGGATTGAAGTTTTTCCAAAAACTCTGTCAATCCGTCAATAAGGATAAAAATAGGAATCTCATCTGCCATATTTGCAAAAATTTCTTCCGCAGTATAATCTTCTTCCTCAAGAGCTTTCTTCTTTTTGTTTCTCTCCTTTAGTATGGGAATCAGACTTTCACACATCTGATACAGGCCGTCTAAATCTCTTATGATACAGGCATTCTCATATTCGGGCAAATGCAGCATATTTCCGGTCAAATCAATATAGTATACATTCCCCTTCTTTGCCGCCATCCGGTATATCATTTGTAATGCATTGGTTTTTCCGGTCATGGCCTTACCGGAAATCAGGTATCCCAGGCTTCGTATCAGGGATATACTATGCGGCAGGGCATCCTTCAGATTATAAGCAAAGGGCAGGAGAGAGTGATCTTTTAAGCAGTTTTGCACATTGCCGTCTTTCATAAAAATTTCAAAGGTAACATTTTTGGGAATAGTTGGAATTAGGGTTGGACGGATTCCCTTCCACAAGGCGTTTATATCCCGGCCCAGAGTTTTTATTTTTACCGCTCTGTCATAATCTGAAAGGTTCTCTTCAACTACGGCAACTTGGAACTCCAAAGCAAAATCGTCCATTCTCATCAGTCCTCGTCCCTTTATTCCCTGTTCAGGTAAGGTATCAATTCTCATCAGATTAAGTGCTTCCGTATAATCAAATTTTTCCTTCATTTCAAGCGGATAAACTTTTGAGAAGTTTTTGGCAAGTTTAAAGGGAATATCTGAGGAATGTAAAGAGGCTGTGGTAAAAATCAGGTATATACCGTATGCAATACCTTCCCTGCTAAGTTTTACCAAAAATTCTTCCATTTCATCCTTTACCTGATTTCTGAAATTACTGTATTGGTCGATATAAAATAAAACTAAAGGCAGTTTGTTTTCCGACATTTTATTATATTCAAAAAAACTTTGACCGCGTATCAGCTTTTTTCTGTCATCCAAAATCTTTTCTAATAGGTGAAAGAGCCTTTCAAGCTTCTCTTCCTCATTTTCAAATACAATTCCGCCACAATGTGGGAAGCTCTCAAAGCAGGCTGTAATGCGGCTGCTGTAATCCGCTCCATATACCTGAATCTGAGCCGGAGTATGCTTTATGAAAAGAGCATATAATAAAGTCTGTAAAAAGGTACTTTTACCGCTGCCGGGAAGACCTAAAATCAAGGTATTTCCATCCAAATCATATTCAAAAACAAACTGTTCCTGATTCCCGGGATGATCCACAATTCCCACCGATACGGGTGATACTCTATGTTCTGTAACCACATCTTTTTGATCTGTCTTTAATCCCTGCCATTCTATTCTTTCCTTTAAAGGAGTCATCCACAATGGTTTTGGAGATTTATAGTTGTTTTGTAAAAAAATCTCATGAAGATGTGAGATTACTGCATCAAGCTGTAACTTTTGCTGTTCTTGTGGGAACTCCTCACCTGTTGTTTTAAGCTTTTCCATATACAGTGAAAGAACTTCATCATTGGAATTTTTAGCATGCTCTGACAAAAACATAAAAAGATCATAAATTTTATTTTCATTTCTCTCATTTTTTTCAAAGGATATTCCCTCTGTTTTAAAGACTTTTATAAGTTCATCTAAAATCTCTTTTTGAGAGTGCAGGTAAAAATCCTGATATTTATTTTGATATTCTTTCATCAGCTCTAAAATTTTTAAAGACCATAGACGCTTTTTTTGTGCGGCAATTTTTCTTTGATTGGCATTTCCCACCAGTGATATACGACCGTTTAAATTCAGCATTCCGGCAATTTGCCTGCTCTGTTCTTCTTCCTTATAGATTGCTCCGCTGTAGCCGGACTGGAAAAGTTCATAGACCTCATCCTGTCCCACCTGCAAATAGCATCTGCCGGGATTTGTCAAATAAGCGGCATCAGGCTTTTTTAACATATCCTTTGAATCCTGTACATCCTGTACACGTAAACATAGTCTGAACTTGGAATTGCTCCAGATATTTTCATCCACGGTACCTGTAGGCTTTTGTGTGGATAAGATCAAATGTACCCCAAGAGAACGCCCCACCTGTGCAACACTGATAAGCTGCTTCATAAAATCAGGTTCTTCTCTTTTCAACTCTGCAAACTCATCCACTATAATCAAAAGATGCGGCATAGGTTCCGATATGCTGCCTTCTTTATACAGTTTGGTATAGCTGTTGATATTGTTGACTCCTGCCTCATTAAGTAATCGCTGGCGTCTTCTGTTTTCACTTTTTATAGACATCAGAGCTCTCTGCACCTGATTACCGGAGAGATTGGAAATGGCACCCACCATATGAGGCAGTCCTTCAAATAAATTTGCCATACCGCCGCCCTTATAATCTATGATGAAATATACCACATCATCAGGGCTGAAATTAATAGCCAGTGACAGCAGATATGTCTGAAGAGTCTCACTTTTTCCGGATCCTGTAGTACCTGCTACAAGTCCGTGCGGACCGTGATATTTTTCATGTATATCTAAAAAACAGGGTTTTCCTCCGTCTTTTATACCTACCAATGCTCCCATGGATTCATAAGTGCGGTTTTTAATCCAACGATTTTTCACTCCCAAATCGTTTAATGAGTGAACTCCATACATTTTTACAAAATCGATACCTGAAGGCAGCCCTGCACTTACATTGTTTTCCTTTACCTTATAAGGGGCAATTTTTCTGGTGATACTTTCAAGCTGTGTGGCGGAAATATAGTCAGGTGATATATTAATTCTGTCCTCAAAATCTGCTAAAAGGGAATAAAAGCCGCAAAATTCATCATCATTTTGAATTACAAAATCTACGCAATTGGGCAGATCCGTTACAGATTCCGCTATAATTACAGTATGTAATCCGATATTTTTTTCACTTTCAATATAGCTTTTTATTACTTCTCCCTCCAGATATTCCTGTTTTGTTAAGAACAATATATAATGAGGTGAAAGCTTTTGATCATTTTTATCCTCTGCATTAAATCTGTCACGTAAGGCTTGAGTAAGTTCAAAGAACACCTCTCTGGCTTCGTCTCTGTCACCTGCCATATATCTTATTCTACCGTCAAAAGACAGACAGTGCGGAAGCCATTTTAAAGTCTCCAAAGAAGAAGCTTCCTCTTCACTGTCTTTATTAAAAACCGCCGCAATTTTAACATCGGTATAACAGTTATTATAGGCAATCTGAGCGGATAAAAGTCTTATAATATCCAGTGCTGAGGATTTTTTTTCACTTACCACACCTATAAGATTGTAGTCTTTTAAATTAATTCCTATAGGGACTTCTTTCAATTCTTCAAAGGACTTTTTTATGGATTCTCCCCAGTCCTGCCAGGGATCTTTTTCTACACGAAATCCGGGTTTGGTTATATTTATCTCTGCCGGAGAAGGTAGAGAGCCTGTACCTATGCGATAATACATAAAGTCATCATGTGCCGGATTTCTGGTCCAAAGATTGTCTTCAACAAAATTTTTTGCATATAAATCGGCAGGAGTATAGATTCTTTCCAAGGCGGCACAACGTTGCTTATAATCCTCATCAATTTCTTTTCCCTTTTTTGTAAGGTAGTCTGTATAAGAGGAGATTCTTTTCTTTTCTTTTTCATCCCTGTCCTTACTGCCTTTTTTATAATTGGCAACACCCCATATTACGCCTAATCCCGCAGAGGCAACAGCCATTGCCAGACCTGCATGTCCGATTCCGGCATTTTGATTGGAGGCAACCATGGTACCTGCCATCATTGGCAGCATCATAGTCATTGAGGGGCCTATTCTTAAAAGCAGTGAAGCACTGTTTTCAGCCTCTTTTTCAGGCGGATTTTCAATATCAAAGACCTTTTTCTTCATAGGAAACAGCTGCCTTGGAGAGCGATTAAACAACTTTTTTTCATATGGGAAAAGCTTTTTGGCTTTACTTTGAAAATGTCTCTCATGAAGAATTTTCATTCCGTTTAAATGTACAGTATAGTTCTTATTCCCGGTATCAATAGCAAGGTATTTGCCAAGAAACATCATACGGATT
Source organism: Lachnoanaerobaculum saburreum DSM 3986 (assembly GCF_000185385.1). Classification (GTDB taxonomy): domain Bacteria; phylum Bacillota; class Clostridia; order Lachnospirales; family Lachnospiraceae; genus Lachnoanaerobaculum; species Lachnoanaerobaculum saburreum. The sequence goes on along the minus strand of NZ_GL622296.1, from coordinate 137,470 downwards.
CCGATGATCACTATTACATCACCTCGGTGCAGTCTTTGTTCCTCGGTGATTTTTTTATCATTCACAAATGTTCCGTTGGTACTGGCATCCTTAATATGCCAACTGCCGTCATAAAACTGTAAAACAGCGTGACGGGAGGACACCATATTTTTATAATCCAATACTATATCACAACTTTTATCCCTGCCTATGCTGACTATTTTTCTGTCGGAAAGTACAAGTTTTGACATATCTCTAAATGCCTCGGCGGATTCCTGAAAAAGTATTGCTATCTCTTCGCCATCTTTAATAACATTTATTATATCTCCTGAAAAAAGAGTCTTAGAAGCGGGATTTTCCATTTCTGCACCCGCTACTTCAAGCAAATACCATATATCACGAATTACCTCAAAACGAAGTTTTATTCCCCTTAATTCAGGTCGCTTTTTACTTTCCATCACTAAAAGATAATCCTCATTATTGATGGCAGGAAGTGTCACCTCCTGAAATCCGTTATTTGTAAAAAAAGTTAATGTTCTAATCACGTCATACCTCCTCAAACTTAAACGGGATTATTTGTACAGGCTTCAATACCTGTGCTAAGCCTTACAGCACCGATTGTAAAGCTGTTTGTAGGAACAGCAGGTTTTTTAAAACCTTTAATAATTGTTTGTATACCATTGTTATTGTTTTTATTTGCCAAACCGAAAAACATTTCCTTACTTACATTTTGATTCAGTGTACGTAAAAGCATTTGTTTATTGCTCATTGCTATGAGGGCAGGAAGCAGCTTGCCGGCAGGAGAGCAAAAGCTTTTTTTGATTTTCTTTTGTATATCAGGCAATGAACTTGATTTAGTCAAACTATAAAAACCTTTATAAACATTTTCTCCCGACTTACCCAAAGCATATGCCGGTATACATCCGCTTAAAAGTAAAGCATTTTCCTTAGAAAAGAAAGGTCTTATATCTTCGGTACAATTAAAGTTGCCATTACCTAATCCTGCACTGAATTTAATGTTTTTTTGTAAAATATCTTCCAACCCGCTATACAGAGGATTAAGACAGGCTGTAACAGCTTCTTTTGACGGCTTATTATAAATTAATGTACTTAAAATATTTAAAGGACTTTTTGATACCGCCTCTATAGCTATATTTGAAACAATAAAACTTTTTGCAACTGCAAAATCCTTTGCCAAATCAATGTTTGTGAAAATATTTTTAAAACTATTGCTTTTATAAATATATCGATTAAAGCTTAGAGGATCTTTAAAGTCACCTATGCAGATATCTTTTGAATGAAATCTGCCGTTTTTAGGATCATATACTCTGTTGTAAGTGATATGACGATTCAAAAAATCATCATAAATATGGGAGTTAAAGCCATATTCTGTAGAAAATAATTTAAAGCTTTCTCCTCTTTGATATTTTTTGCAAACTCCGAAAGGAGAATAGTCCGATATCTCATAGTTATTTTCATCTTTTAGACGAAAAATCGGATTTTTGTCATCATCACATATATTCCAAACCGGTTTTCCACTCAAACTTTCTGCCAGAGGGCTTTGGTCAAAATAAAAGTTTTGACTTATATTTTTTTCTATACTCCTTTTACAAAGCGGCAGGCCGTTTTCTGTCAGATAACCGGGATAGTAGATTTCTTTCTCTTTTTTTAGGTTCTTGTAGGTATATTCCGCCTCAATGCGATTTCCCAAAGCATCATAACTATATTGTACACTGCCTTTTTCATTTACAGCATATAAAAGCTGACCAAGTCCATTGTACTGATAAGTAGATAAAATTTTGCCGTCAAGTAGCTCACAAATCAAATCCCCTCTTGCATTGTATTCATAGGAATATATTTGTCCCATAAAATCTTTTTGTAAAAGCTGATTTTGTGCATTATAGGTATACCGAGCTTCTTCTTTAGATTCTTTGGAATATATTATATTGCCGAAAGCATCATATTTGTATTCACCAAAAAGCTCGCTGTTTTTCCAAGTTTTAGCTAAAAGTCCCCTTTTGTCATAGGCATAATCATAGGAGAGTATTTCCCTGTCCCTTTCAAAAATCGTTTTTTCAATAAGCCTGTTATAGAATTCATCGTAGTTATATTGAATTTCCATTAAAACCCCTGCATCATCTTGAACGGATAAAGTTTTTAACTTTCCGTTTTCATGGTAGATAAGGTTTTGAATGAAGCTGTTTGATTGCTTTTTAACAAGCCTATGCTTTTCATCATAGCTATAATACAATATATCATCTAAAAGATTTGCTTTTGTCAGATTGCCGAAACTGTCATAGCTGTATTCCACACGATTTCCGTCAGGATAAAGAATAGCGGTGCAAAGATTTGCCTGATTCCACTCATAACCGGCTATACTTCCGTCAGGATAATGTATACCTATGACCCTTCCTCCAAGGTCATAGTCAAATCTTACATTTCCCTTGGAATTAGTCGCCTCTGTTATCCAATCCTTATCATATACAAAGCTGCTGTTTTCATTATAGCTGCCCCTTTCAAAAATCTTTTTAACTCGCAAAAGGGAATCATATATAATTTCCTTACTGTCACCGTTTGCGTAATGAATCTTTTTTAAGTTTCCGGGTGAGCCTGTTTCAAAAATCTCACTATTTCCTAAACTGTCTTTTAATGAGATAAGCATCTTGTCATAATCTGTATCTATAAGACAGTAGGAGCCACTTTTTGTCATTGCCCATTCACCGTCACTAAGATTTAATTCTTCATCACTGTATTCACCGGATATAAGACAGTATATTCCTGATAAGTTTTTTAAGCCGTCATAGGAAAAGAAGACAGTCATTTTTTCATCACGCAACCATTTAATACGTCCTGAAATATCATATCCGTATCTTATAATATCCGGTAAATCTTTAGTACCTACAGACAGTAAGCGATTATATTGATCAAATTTTTGCACTGTTTCTTTTCCTAATTGATTGGAAAAAGTAATCATATGTCCGGTGCGGTCATATTTAAGAGAGGCAGTTCTTCCTTCAATTTTAAGTCCGCTTACATCCGAGGCACTGTATGAAAGCTGATAAAGTGGTTTACCGAGAGTTTTACTTTCTATAAGACGATTATATTCATCATATTTATTTTGCAAAAGGTATCCGAAATCCGCAGGAGAAATCAGGGTAATATTTGAAAAATCATCATAACTGATTTCCATACGGGATTGAAATGTATTTACCTGAACCACCCTGTCGGCCATATCATAATCATATATAATATACCTTCCTTCATCATCAAAAACAGATGCCAATCTGCCGTTGCTGTCATATTGATAGCTAAGGTAAAAATCATTCATTGAAATCGCTTTAATTAAATGATTTTCATCATAGTCTATATTAATATTTAAGCCGTTACTGTTTTTTATACTTATGGGCTGATTCCATATATTCCAAGTATAGTACTCCTCATATCCAAAGCCGTCTGTTATATTTACCACCCTTTGATTTTCATTATAGCTTAGGCTTTCCACTAAGAAATCTCCTCTGTAGCGGTTTAAAAGATTCCCACATGTATTATATTCCATAATATATACATCTTCGCCGGGAAGATGAAGCTCTGTTATATTTCCAAAATTGTCATACACATAATTTGTTTTTTCCTCTCCGGATTTATAGGAGAGCATTTTACCTGTAAGAGAATATTTGCAATTAATAGTTCTATCTGAATTATCCCACATACATCCTATAAGATCGTCAAAGGCATATCTTATATTAATTTCTCTTTCGTTTTCTATTTTTATATTGATGATTCTGCCAAGACCGTCATAGCTGTATTCCTCTGAAAGCTCCTCGGGAGCGTAAAGGCTTACAATAAACCCTTTTTCATCATAGCAAAGGCGGCAACTCTCTCCGTAAGCCTCATATCCTGTCAAACGGTTGTTTTCATCATAGAAAAACTGATGCGGTTTTTCACCCGGATAATCAATACTTATTACATTGCCTGCCAAATCATAGTGAATTTTTAAATAGCTTTTGCCGTTAAATGTATATTCACTTAGTTTGTGGTTCTCATCATAGAAAAATTCATGGAAAAATCCACCCTTAATAACGGCACTAAGCTGCCCTAATGCGTTATAATGATACTGCATGGTATCTGTTTCATTTACAGTCTTTTTTGTAATTCGATTATATTTATCATACTCCGCTTCGTATTTTAATAAAGGATTCTTCATTAAAAGGAGATTACCGTTCTCATCATGGATATATTCTGTAGTAAAACCGGTTTCATCACAATTTAGAGTCTTATTTCCATTATAGGTAAAGGTGAAAAAACGTCCTTCTCCCATAGACTGATGTACTACACGTCCTATTTCATCATAGATGTTTTCAAAAAGCATCTTCTCATCGGGATCTGTAATTTTTATCAGGTGGGCTCTGTCATCATAAAAATAAGAGTATTTTCTGCAATCATATAAATGAGTGAACAAGGATTCGGATTCCAAATAAATTTCCATTTCACTTAAAAGATCCTGCATATATTTAAACTTAATATAACGACCGATATTATCAGTAATTTTCACAAGATGATTATCTTCATAGGTAAAATCAAAGAAATATCCGTTTAATGATTCTACTTTAATCAAATGTTCCCCGTCATAAATAAGTCGCTTAATCTCTTTTTCTTTAATATATTCAGCTCTTAAACGTCCGTCTTTATCATATTTTAAAGAATGTAAAAGTTCGGGATCATAGTATCTAAACCCGTCTTCCTCTCTATACAATCTTTTTACGGTAGGATTTTGAGGGTAGAAGATATGATCCTCACCTTCTAAAAAAATAGCACTGCTACCGTACACATCAAAAATACCGAATATACAATTACCCATCGGTTTAATACAGCTCATAAAATTATGTCTGAATCCTCTGCCAAGCCCGTTATCATCTTTATATGCCGTATCATAGCAGATTGTCAATTCAAAAGTTTCTCCGGCATAAGTTTTAAAAGGGGTGATCTGCCATAAAAAGTTGCCCGAAAACATACTGACAGGGTCACCTCCATAGCCTGTTCCGGATTTTATACTTCCACCGACGATCCCAAGTACAGCCGCTTCTTTAAGGGCATTTTTATACCTGCTTTTTAGTGCATTTTGAGAAACGGTAATAAAATTATTTTGAATAACTCTGTCCTCGGCGCTTCGCATGATTTGTGCCGCCTGATGTAAGGTGCTTCCCATATGTGAAACCTTTTGAGACTCTTCATCACATTGATTTGATAAAACGCCCAAAGCTTCTTTAATGCTGTCACCGCCATGGCCCAATTCCAGACCAAGGGCAATATTTCTTAATTCCTGACTGCATCCTGCAATACTGCTTTGAATCCCCCCTGTTTTTCCGGAAAGACTTAAAATAGATGCAAAATTCATAAAAATATCATTCATTGATTGCTCCGTTTTGTTAAAGCTCCGGTATCATTGAGTATACTCTACATTGCCTTCTGTTACCGTTCCGATTTGAGCTCCTTCCAAATTGTAAATTATCCCGTTAAAATAACGATTATCGCGGTAATCGCCTACATACTTTTGTGTATCATTATATTCCGTTCCGTTAAGTTTTTGTGCGCTTTCTTTGTCAAACACTCCTACAAAGTTTTGCTTTTCTTCCTGCCCGGTTTCCCCCTTTACGGCAATGTAGTCCATGCTTCCACGCATATTGTCACGGAAATTATTCACATCCCAAGTATCTTCAAAGCGGAATGTAAAGGTAAAAATATCACCGTTTTCATAAGTCAGAGTATTCTTTTTTCTCTGTTTTACAATTGTTCCGGGCTTTAGCACTCCGTTTTCCCATTCTCCGATATAAACATTTTGTACCAGATAATGGCTGTTTTCCTCACCTTGTCCCTCCGTTTGATAGAAAAATCCTCCTATACCGTTTGGAACACCGTCTGTTTGTTCTCCGACATAGATACCGCTTCTTTCCTTAACTTCTTTAGCACTTGGAATCCAAAGATTGGTAGTATATTCCAAATAGCTGCCCTCCGGTAATTGTGACTTGTCTACAGAAAAAACATCATCAGCCAAAACCGGGTTGGCAGTTGGTGCCTCTGATATTTCACTGCTTTCTAAAGCTGTACTTTCAGATGTTATTACCGAAGTTTCTTCTGTGGTGGCATTTGCCTGTTCATTAGTTTTTTTTGGTCTTAATAAAAATGCAGCTCCTATAACCAATATAAGACCGGATACTGCAATAATCGGCAGCCATGTCTTAAAACCTGATTTTTTATTGTTCTGTGAGTCTTCCTGCATTTTATTTATAGCTTCTTCAATATCATCCCATGAAGAGTTCGTTTCAGCTTTTTTCCTTTCGGGATGAAGCTTTCTTGTACCCTCTGTATAATCAAAATTCGTCTCTTCATTTAGAGGAATATCTTCCGGAATGTCTTTTTCCTTTGGAGAATCTAAAACTGTTTCCTCTCTTGTAGAACTTGCCTGTTTTTTATTAATAATATAATCAGGTACATCCATGCGTTTTATCTCCAAAGATTTTTTTAGCTCGTCCTCATTATTTTTGCGATATTCATGAAGCTGCTCCAAAACCTCTTCGGCATTTTGGAAACGATCCTTAGGATCAAAAACACACATTTTTTCTATAATACCGAAAAGTTTTAAAGAGCCATGTGTGGGATTAGGGAATTTCTCACCTGTCTGCCTTTTTTTAAATGCATTTTCCAAACTTGATGCAGTCAGTTTCCCCTGCTCCAAAAAAGGCAGACGATTATTATTCAAAAGCTTGTACAACACAATTCCAAGAGAATAGATATCTGCATTGTGGCTGTAGGATTTTCCCTGATATATCTCAGGAGCCATATAATTGTCAGTCCCTCTATGTGAAAGGCTTAAACTGCTTTCCTTAAGTTTTCTGGCAATTCCGAAATCTCCAAGTTTGTACCGTCCATATTTGTTGCAAAAAAGATTATCGGGCTTTACATCACGGTGTAAAATATTATGTTCTTCACAGGCTTTTAGAGCATTTAGAATATCATCTGCTAAGGAAAGTACATCCCCTATAGAAAAATCCCTTCTTTTAATCAGAGAGTCCAGACTTTCAAGAAGTTCCATACGGATAAGAATATACCATCCATAGTTCCCGCCGGTATCTTTTACTATTTCAAAATCCAGAATACGGACAATATTGTTTTCTTCGCCCAAATCCTTCATAATCAGGATTTCTTTTTTAAATCTCTCCACCTCAGGTTGAAAATATTCTTCCGTCTCCTGACGTGTCAAAGAAAATTTTTCCTGTACTTGTTTAAATTCTTCTTCATCTTCCGGAATGCGGATTACCTTCACGGCAGATTCCTGCACCATTCCCCCGCTTTCCTTTGATACTTTAAAAACCTTACCATAGGAGCCTTCTCCTATTTTTTTCTCTATTTCCCAACCGGGCCACACCCTGGTTATGATTTCCCTGTGTGTCATATTTTCTCTTTCTCCGCTCTATGTATTTAAAAATAATTACATTAATACAGAATTTACTCCTATTCCTTGCGCTTTATATCCAATCGCAGAATAGTAATATTATCACGTCCTCCACGTTTTAACGCCAGGTTTAAAAGAATATCCATAGAATTTTCCATGAGATTCTCCTTTACTGTCCTCCCTATCTCATCAGGACTAACATAATCGGTCAGTCCGTCACTACATAATAAAAATTTATCATCAGGCTTTAGGTTCAGTTCCTTTATATGGGGGATAAGCTCATATTCTTTTGTATCCATTCCCAAAAATTGACTTAGACCGCCTTTTATCCATTTTTTCCTTCCATTTTCTACAATGGCGGTATTTATAGCATCAGATTCATTTTGCCAAACAGCCTTACCGTTTCTAATCAAAAAAATTTTACTGTCTCCCACACTTACAATATATGCTCTATTTTCTATCAAAAAGATAGCACAGAAGGTGGTTCCGGATTGCTTTACATGATTTTTAATTGCCATTTGACATACCTTTTCATTCATGCTGTGGATAAGACTGTAAAACACCCTCTCTCTTTCATCAGCATTCAGCCTTTGGAGAAGTTCTGAAATATTTTTTTTAATATTGGAAAAAAAGCCGGCAGCTTCAAGCGATGCCTGTGCTCCCAGCTTTTCTCCACCCATGCCGTCCATAATAGCGTAAGCTTCGGGTAAGGCGAAATTTTGTGATTTTAATCGGACGGATTTTGCCTTGTTCATATTGATAAATGTATCAAAACAAAAATTATCCTGATTCTCGACTCTTTTTTTCCCAATATCACTTATAAGTGCTGCATTTAAGGTATAATCAAAGGGCTTAAACAGCCTATTCCAAAACATCTCTGAAATCATTTGCGGTTTCTACATTCTTTTGCTCAGCCTGCTGATACATGCTTGCAAGTTCAGTCAGAGCGGATGCGTGAGCATCAATATTGCCTTTAAGCCTGTCAAAACTTCCCTGAAAACGCTTAAAATTATTTATATAGGTATTGGCGGCATCTCCGCCCCATATACCGCTTAAGCCTTGTACTGTCTGAAGCATCTCATTTGCTATCTGGTACATGCTGTTTCCTGATGCCGAAAACTCTGAAGCATTCCTTGTTAACTCCTCAGGGGTTACTAAAATATTTCCATCCATATTATTTTCCTTTCTTCATTAAGAAAATTTCTTTTAAGAAAATCTCTGCTGTGCAGCTTCTGTTGCTCTTGCCTCTGTTTCTTCATACTGTTGTGCCGTCTCTTCCAGCTTTACAATGAATCTTTGCAGTTCCTGAAAAAATGCCTGACATTCATCATAACTTGTCATAAAAGCATTGTGGAAGCTCTCCTTGGCACTTCCCTGCCACATTGTGGAAAGTTGAGCCTCTTTTTCATGAAGTTCTTCCATCTTCTGTGACAAATTCCTTACTCCGTTTTGCAGTTCATCAGCTTTGCTGCGAAGAACCGAAGGTGTTACTTTAATTTCTGCCATATTCAACTCCTATCCTTATACTTTGCCATACGGCGAATATAAATTATTGTTGCTTTGTTGATTGTAGTATAACAAAAGAACATTTATCTGTCCCCACATATATGTGTAGTTTTAGTACTTTTTAAAAGCCAGGTAAAATAACTCTTTTATCCACAGCCTCAAGGGCAATCTTTGCCATATTATGCATTCCGGTTTTACTTGTAAGGTTTTTTACATGGTAACGCACTGTATTTTCTGAAATATGGCAGTCATTTGCCACCTCGGCGTAAGTAAATCCCTTGGCAAAGCTTCTTAATACAGCCAGCTCCGCATCTGTAAGTTCCTCAAGCCTTGCATTGCCAAGTGTAATTTCCGGAAAGTCCTCTGAGAATGCTTTTTCGCCGATAGCTACATCATCAAGTATTGATAAGATTCCGGTTTGTATGCTTTCTTTAAACCAAAATCCTTCACATCCTGAACTTTTTGCCCTTTTAATAAAACTTTGATCAAGCATGGAAGTCATAATGATTATTTTGATTTTAGGGAAGCTCTCCTTTATTCTCTTTGCCAGATCCAGTCCGGAGGCATCATTCAGACATACATCTATAAGCACAATATCTATCTGCCCGGATTCACAAGCCGGCACTGCATTTTGGGCATCCCGGAATTTACATATCACCTGATATTTATTTTTCATTTTGGATAATTTAAGCTCCAAATACTCTATTGTAAAAGGTGAATCTTCCACAATCATAATGCCAAACATTTTTCACCTCCCAAGTAAACCTTCATGTAACCGTCCAGCCAAAAAACCTATGATAAAAATTATGGCATATTTGGCATTCCTACTTAACGTCTCCTATTTTGTTAAGCACAAATCTATTTATTTTACCGACCTCTATGGAGGAGAATTTTTAAAGTAAAAACGAAATCACTAACGTTCCCTGTTCATTATTTATATATAGAGGTATCCCTCTTTCATTCAGATAAGCACGAATCCCCAAGATACCTCCACCTTCATTAAAGTCTTTCTTTAGCCCTGTGCCGTTATCAAAAATACATATCTTTATTTTATCTTTAAACCTTTCCTGTGTCACAAAAATTTCTGTGGCGGCTCCATGTCTTACAGCATTCATCATAGCCTCACGTATACAAAAATAAAAAACAGATTCATACATTTCCTTAAAGAGATTTTTCTTTGGCAGATGTAAAGTACAGTGAAATAATGCCGCCAGTTGTGACAATTCTTTTTTATCATCAACTTTCTGCTTTGTGAAAGTATTACATGTGAGATTTTTAATAAGACTTCTCCACATGTAGACTATATTTTCCTTATCTACCGTATCATCCCCCGTCATATATAAATATCCTGCCTGCATACAGTCTCCAAATTCTCTGTGTAATCTCATTTTTAAATTAGGATATTGTGGCTTTGAGTATATATCAGGTTCTGTTAATGTTTTACTGTATTTGTTGCCTTCAGAATTTTTCAAAGCCTTTATGTTATATTTTTTTTCGTTATAAAGCTCTGTATTCTCTTTTATACTTTTTTTATGGCAGATTAAGCTTACTGACAGCTTTTTTCCTTCCTTTTTTTCACTGATTTCCATATATTCACTATTCAAACTTTCTCTCTGTAAAAGCCATGTGAGAAAGTTTGATTTATTTAAAATCATAGGGCTTTCAATAGTAAGAACAGCCTTTTGCCCGTCTTTAATATGTATCTGTACAAAATCAGGCATATACCCTGCCCATTCAAGTAAAGAAATCCAAAGCTTACATATAAAAAATGCCGTTTCAGGCAAGACCTCGCCACATCCTTCGCATAATTTAAAAGTTTTGATATCGGGAAACCATTTAAGTTTTTCCGAAAATTCCCAAAAACAAAGATTTATTTCATCCATAGTGACAGATTCACCGGACTGACAGATTAAAAAAAGATTTACATAGCGTTTTAAAAACACTGTCAGCCATATCATTTTTCTAAAGCAAAGACTTGATGCATTCCCTTCATCTTTAAATTCATTGAATGCGGATTGAAGGGTTTTAATCTGTCGGCTTAAGTCTTTATTAAGTTTAAATAAAAGGTACTTTTGTTTCCGTTCAAAATATTTCCATGTCATCTTTACCCCCATCAAAACAATGGATGATTCTATACCAAAGATAAACTGTAATTTTTCTTAACTATGTATAATTATAACGCTAAAGAGCCGTTTTAATCTTATTAAATTTGTTAATATTATTTTACAATATCATTTATCACAAGTAAATATGTCTTTATATTCATTGCTCCTTATAAAATCAATAAATTTAGTCGTCTTGCTGTTAGGAATTTTCCCCTTTTTCCACAGTAATCCGAAATCACTTGTTATTTCAGGCTTAACAGGTATTTCAACAAAATCTCTTGGATTTACTGCAAGAGATGAATACAGGAATGCTCCGCAATTTCCTCCCCTTACAAAATTTAAAATTGTACCAAGCTGACTCGAGTGCAAGAGTACCTCAGGTATAATATTCATTGCATGATATCTTGCAAAAATAGTGGAATTTTGTACAGAATCCGTATTAAATAAAATTATAGGTTCATCCTTAAGCATATCTAATGTAATCTCTTTTTCATTTGAAAATCTGTGATTTTTGGAAACACAAAAAATATAGGAATCATTCATTAAAAAATAAGACTCAAATTTGGAAATATTGTAAAAGTCCATATTTACAAGTGCTACATCCAAAATATCTTCATTTATTAAATTAGAAGCACGAATCGAGCCATACTCATATAGTTTAACAGGGATATTATAGTTTTTCTGAAATAAGTTAATAAGTCTTGGAAAAAATACTGTACTCATAAGCGGAGGTATGCCTATTCTTATTGCCGGTATATTTCTTCCCATTGACCCAAACTCATCATAGAGTTCATGGCTGTGTAACAGTAGCCCGCTTGCTTTTTTGTAAAATTCCTCTCCTTCAGAGGTTAATGTAATTTTATTCTTTCCATGATTAAAAAGTTTAATATTAAACTCTTTTTCCAAGTCTCTTATGGCAACAGAAATAGTTGGCTGTGTAATAAACAGTTCTGCTGCCGCCCTGGTTATGCTGTGATAGCGACATACCGCACAAAAATACTCCAATTGATTTAAAGTCATATCATCACCTTATATTTATTCTAAAAAATCAGCATGTTATAAACATGAATAATAAAGTTTATCTACTCATTATTATATCATTATCTGTATTTTAGTATAGTTTATTTTTATACCAACCCAAGTTAGAATTAAATATTCTTTTTAGTATAAGTAAACTACAATATGCGTGTAAGAAAAATTTATATGTAGGAGGAAAAAATATGAGTCCGGCAATAATAACATTATTATTTTTGGTATTCGCAATTATAATGTTTGTATCAGAAAAAATTCCTTTAGCCCTTACATCTATGATTGTTTGTGTGGGTCTTGTAGTGACCAAAGTATTAGATGTAAAGCAGGCTTTTGGTGGTTTTATTGATACCAATGTGATACTTTTTGTAGCTATGTTTATAGTTGGAGGTGCTCTTTTTGAAACCGGTATGGCAAATGAGATCGGCGGCTGGGTAACAAAGTTTGCCAAAACCGAACGTGGTCTTATTATTGCTATTATGGTAATAGTAGGTCTTATGAGCGGTGTGCTTTCAAATACCGGTACCGCAGCAGTGCTCATTCCTGTGGTTATAGGGATTGCTGCAAAATCAGGATTTAAAAGATCAAAACTGCTTATGCCCTTGGTATTTGCCGCAGCCATGGGAGGTAATCTCTCACTTATAGGAGCACCGGGTAATCTTATAGCTCAGTCCACACTTGAACCTATAGGGCTTAAATTCGGATTCTTTGAATATGCAATTGTCGGGCTGCCGATACTTATAGCAGGTATAATATTTTATGCAACTATAGGTTACAAACTTCTGCCTGACAATGACCCAGGCAATGAATCGGTTTTTGACATTGAAAACGATTTCAGTAAGGTTCCAAGATGGAAAAAAATTCTATCCTTAGTTATTCTTGTAGGAACTCTGCTTGGAATGATATTTGAAAAAGAAATAGGTATTAAATTATGTGTAACAGGTTGTATAGGAGCAATTCTCCTTGTAATTACCAAGGTGATTTCTGAAAAGGACGCTATCAAATCCATTGATATGAAAACAATATTTCTTTTTGGCGGCACTCTTTCACTTGCAACTGCACTTCAAGAAACCGGTGCAGGGGAAATGATTGCAGATAAAGTTATAGGTGGATTAGGTGCAAATCCTTCACCATATATACTTACATTTATAGTATTTATAATATGCTGTGCTCTTACAAATTTTATGTCAAATACGGCTACAACCGCACTTATGGCACCTATTTGCCTTTCGATTGCGACAGGTATGGGAGCGGATCCAAGAGCAGTGCTTATGGCATGTGTAATCGGCGGTTCATGTGCCTATGCAACCCCTATCGGAATGCCTGCCAATACAATGGTGGTGGGAGCAGGTAATTATAAATTTATGGATTATGTAAAGGCAGGTTTGCCTCTTATATTTATTGCAACAATAGTAAGTATGATAATTTTGCCGATTGCATTCCCATTTTTCCAGGCATAAAAACAGTATAAAGGAGATTGTTATGATTAATAAAAATAATGAAAAGGTACAAAGATTAACTGAAATAATGGCACAATTCGTGGGTTTTACAGCTAAAAAGCTTCCCGATGATGTAATAAATAAACTTGCAGAACTTAGTAATAAAGAAGACAGTCCTATGGCAAAGGTTATTTACGATACAATGTTTAGAAATCAGGATCTGGCGGTGAAATTGAATCGCCCATCATGTCAAGATACCGGAGTTTTGCAGTTTTGGGTAAAATGCGGAACAAAATTTCCATTAATAGATGAGCTTGAAGAACTTCTTCGTGAAGCCGTAATACAAGCTACAGTACATGCACCTCTTCGCCATAATTCTGTGGAAACATTTGATGAATATAACACGGGTAAAAATGTCGGAAAGGGAACTCCTACTGTATGGTGGGATATCATTCCACATTCAGACGAATGTGAAATATATACCTATATGGCAGGGGGCGGATGCACACTTCCCGGAAATGCTACAGTACTTATGCCCGGAGAAGGCTATGAGGGCGTTACAAAATTTGTACTTGACCGTATGACAACATATGGATTAAATGCCTGTCCTCCACTTTTAGTAGGAGTCGGGGTTGCCACATCTGTAGAGACTGCCGCCCTTAATTCAAAAAAAGCGCTTATGAGAAATATAGGTACACATAATCCAAATGAAAATGCTGCAAAGATGGAGAGGCTTCTGGAAGAAGGTATTAATAATATAGGGCTTGGACCACAGGGTATGGGCGGTAATTACTCTGTAATGGGAGTAAATATTGAAAATACTGCAAGGCATCCCTCAGCAATAGGAGTTGCAGTAAATGTGGGATGTTGGAGTCATAGACGAGGACATATAGTTTTTGATAAGGATCTGAATTTTACGATAGATACACATACAGGCTTTGATTATAAAGAAGGAGCATGGAGGTAATAAAATGGCTGTTGAAATTAGAGATGGGAAAAAAATATTAGTTACTCCGGTATCAAAAGAAGATTTAAAAGATATACATATCGGAGATATCATATATCTTACAGGTGATTTGACAACTTGTAGAGATGTGGCACATAGGCGTGTTGTTGAAGAAGGAAGAGAAATTCCGGTTAATGTAAAAGATGCGGCAATACTTCATGCCGGTCCCATTATACGTTCGTTAGGAGATGATAAATATGAAATGGTTTCTGTAGGACCCACAACATCTATGCGTATGGAAAAATTTGAATATGAATTTGTTGAGACTACCGGTGTTAGGGTGATACTTGGTAAAGGAGGTATGAAGGAAAATACTCAAAGAGCCTGTAAAGATTTTGGAGCAATTCATTGTGTCTTCCCGGCAGGTAATGCAGTGGTGGCGGCAGTTGAAGTGGAAGAAATTGTGGAAGCTCAGTGGAAGGATCTCGGTATGCCCGAAACACTGTGGCATTGCAAAGTTAAGGAATTCGGACCACTTATAGTTTCTATAGATTCATATGGAAGAAACTATTTTGAAGAAAAAAAGGTGGAATATAATAAGAAAAAGGATGAGCAGATAGAAATAATAAGCAGACAAGTAGGCTTTATTAAATAATCTATACTGATTAAAAACAACTCAAACTTCAGTGGAGTTTCAAATAAAACATAAAATAATCCGGGATATTTGGTATATAAGTTTTTAATATTAATGGGGCGGAAATATATAACTCTATATATTTCCTAAGCCCCTTTCTTCTATTGACATTATGATTTTTAAAACTTTATCTTTGTATATTGTAATATGTATGTAAGC
>NZ_GL622296.1:97590-122113 GCF_000185385.1 Lachnoanaerobaculum saburreum DSM 3986 | reverse complement strand
TAATAAAGAGTATAAAAATATACAAATACAATAAGTATATTTGTTGTTTTAGTTTTATTAATAAGTATTTTTAGCAAAAATAAACATTATTAGCGGATGAAAATGGTTTTAATAGAGATAAACAATATAAATTATTCGTTGCTGTTTATGTTCCTTTTACCCGATATGTGATGAGATCTTAGAGTTTGTAGCTTTTTAAGTGTAACGAATAACTTGTACATAAAGTGTTTTTGAGGAGGATCTGATGCCGAAAAAATAAGATAATTATACCTTCAGGGGTGAAAAAATAGATGAGTTTGCATTTATAAAAGGAAGTTGCAGATAAATTTTGGTATATCAGCGATAAGAAAGTGAGATATATAGATTAAATGGCAGACAAATTATTACTTTAAAAGTAAGAGATTATAGAAGGAGGTAAATATGATTATAATGACAGAATATAAGCAAAAATATTTATGTAACAGAAAAAAGACAGCCATTTTAATATTTATTTTACTTTTAATATTTTCCGGTATTGTGATATCGAATTTGTTTATTAAAGCCGATACACAATGGGAGTGGATAATCAAGCCGGGTTTATATAAGAACATAGCTTTTTTGGATGGGGATTTATTTAAATTTTATAAAAATGATAAAAAGGTTTGTATTATTGACGCAAGCACCAAAGATATTTATGAATATCCGCTTTTTGATGATATTGAATTTGATAGGGAAAATGTTTTTATTGCCAATAAAAATTCTTCATTTTTCCATGTTGATAAAGCAGGTAATAAGTTATCGGATAAAACTTATGAAAGTATATATTACCTTAAAGACGGCTTTTCAGCAGTCAGGCTTAACGGCTTGTGGGGATTTATAGATGAAAACTTTAATCAGGCTGTTGATTTTAAGTTTTATGATGAACATTCATTTTATGAAAATTATGCTGCTGTCATGGACAAAGATAAAAAGTGGGGATTTATAGATACAGCAGGAAATGTGGCAATAGATTTCCAATATGATGAAGCTGGAAATTTCAGCGAGGATTTGGCAGCTGTTAAGCAGGGGGATAAATGGACCTTTATAAACAAGGAAGGGATTGTAGTAACAAATACTTTTTATGATGAAGTCAGGGATTTATATGAAGGACTTGCCGCTGTAAAAAGACAGAATAAATGGGGGTATATAGATAAAAACGGTAAAGAAGTAATCAGTTGCAAATATGATGAAGCACATAACTTCAGTGAAGGGCTTGCAGCGGTTGCAATTAATAATTATTTTGAAGACGGTTGTATGGCATGGGCATATATAGATGCTAAGGGAGATGTTGTGATTCCTTTTTATTCATATAGTGCTTTAGGTGGGATTCCTTTATTTATAGGTGATTTTCATGATGGTAGAGCCTTTGTAACAAAAGATCTGGTATCTGTTATAGGAAAGAATGGAGAAAATATTTTTAGTGGTGATTCTTTATTCTTCATTTCAAATGCAGAGTATTATAAAGAACATTCAGCAATGATTGGATACATTTATTCCGACTCAAGAATGAAGATTAAAAAATACGGTCTTTTAAATTTGAAAGGGGATGAAGTATTAAAACCGGTATTCGATTATATAGAAAGTATATATGGGGAATATATGATAGTTGCAGACATAAAGAATGGAACAGATATGAACTACGGTATAGTTAGAATAAAATGAAATACATTGCCGAACTTTCCACGATTATATTTCTTAGGAATTGATTGGATGATAAAGTGGATTTAGTATTTTTTTAGATTGGGTTGTAATAGTTAGTGCTATATTTATGCCTTTAATTGTACTTGATTTTAGAAGTTATCAAAATACATGTAAAGAAAGACCTGGATATTTATTGTCGGAAGGAAAGACTATAAACCGGATTATGTGTTACAAAACATGGGAAAGCAAGAATAAGATACTGTTAGGATAGGTGAGGAATGAAAATACGAAAAAACAATAAAAGTTTTATTTTTGCCGTCATAGTAGTGACAATTACATTTACTTTATTCAATATAATAAAGATAGTATCAAGGCCTAAAGTGGCATTTATAGGAGATAATGACAGGCCGGTTACAAGGATAGAAAGCCCGAGCGGGTTTATGTACTATGATGATAAATTAGAAATGGTGGCGGCTCAGTTTGGTGCAAGTATTATAAATAATGATAATAAAGCGCATAGAATTATTATAAAAACAGATTCAAGCGAGTATAAGGAATATAATTATATTAAAAGTGATTTTATTATATTAAAAACTTATATAGAAGACGAATATATGGAGGGTACAGACTATACTCCGGGCAATGAAATTACACTTGAAGCAAATGAAAAGAAATATCTGAGATTTTATGCTATAGCAAAACATAGCGGAAAGGGAGATCGCACAAGATCGGGGCCTCCTATAGAGATAGAAGTTCTTGAATAAAGGATTTGTATATGAAAATAAATCATAAAATTTGTTTAATAATCATTTTTAGTATAGCAATTATTATCACTGTTAAAGTCTTTCACCGGCGTGGAAGTATAATAGTGGAAGAGAATAAAGTCATAGGGTATGATGCAGGAATTATAGAAAAGTTACAAAAAAGAGTAACAATAAATATACCTGAAGGGACTACGGAGATTATGGAATCAGCCTTTTTGGGATGCGATTTTATAGAGAAGGTAGATATTCCCGAGAGTGTAAAGATAATACATACGGAAGCATTTAAAGATTGTAAAAATTTAAAAGAGTTGATTTTGCCTGATACCTTGGAAAGTTTGGGAGATGCTGTTTTTAGCGGATGTACAGACCTTAAAACAATAAAACTTCCAAAGAATTTAAACTATCTTGGAGTCGGTGCATTTAACGGTTGCAGAAGTTTGAAAGAGGTTGCATTAAATCAAAAACTTACAGAGATAAAAGAATACACATTTTATGAATGTACAAGTCTTTGTAGGATAGATTTGTCGGAATATATTACCGATATTGGAGCCGGTGCATTTTTAGGATGTCGAAGCCTTGAGTTTATAGAATTACCGTCTACTTTGGTGAATATAGATGAATCAGCTTTTTCAGGTTGCAGCAGCTTAAAAAATGTGATTTTACCTAAGGGAATAGAGCAAATAAAAGAAGCAACATTTTATAAATGTACAAGCCTTTCATCAATACATTTGGCAGACGGTATGAAAAGTATCGGAGATCATGCTTTTGACGGTTGCACTGCTCTTGCCAAAGTCAATATACCGGGTAATATCGGTTTTATCGGGACAGATTGTTTCAAAGATACTGAATGGATTAAAAATTTGTCCACAGATTCTAACGGGCTGAAATGTTATAAAAATATTTTATTAAAGTCAATAGATAGTGAAGAGAATATTGTAATCCCTTCAAATATCACATTGATTGCCGCTTCTGCATTTTGTGATTCCAACAGATTAAAGGAGATTACTTTACCCGAGGGTGTAAAACGCATAGAGGATTCAACTTTTAAAAATTGTATACAGCTTGAAAATATAAAAATACCGGAGAGTGTGGAATATATCGGTGAGGCGGTATTTTCTAATTGTAAAAGTTTAACTGATATATCAATTCCCGACTTGATTACCTATATAAATAACAGCACTTTTGAAAAATGCGAGAAGCTTAAAAAAATAGAATTGCCTAAGGAACTTGAATATATAGGAGAGGATGCATTTAAAGAATGCAGTTTATTAAAAAGTGTGCTGATACCTGCAAAGGTTGACAAAATATATGCCGGTGCTTTCGAGTTTTGTAAGAGTTTAGAGAATGTAAATTTTGAAGGCAGTCCAAGCTATATTGGAAATTCATTTTATGGCACAGGCTTTTATAATAATATCAAAGAGGATGAGTTTGGCTGCAAGTATGTACTCAATCATCTTATAGAGAGCGTAGATAAAAAAAGGGAAGAGGTTATTATAAAGGACGGTACTGTAAGCATAGCAAATCGTGCATTCAGTGAGTCACAAATAAGCAGTATAGATTTTCCAAAAGAACTGAAAATAATCGGAGATTCCGCTTTTGAGCATTGCGATAATTTAAAAGAAATACATATTCCGGAGGGGGTGGTGTATATAGGTAAGCGTTGCTTTTCATATTGTAAAAATCTGGAAAAGGTTTATATTACGGGGGATATAAAAAGAGCGGAATTTGTAATATTTTTAGGCTCTTATAATTTAAAGGAGATTATCGTCAGTAAAAATATGGCGGATAAAATTAAATTAGATGAAGATGTGAAAGTTACAGTAATAGAGTAGATTTGCAAATTTGTACTTTTGCATAAATATATGCTTATTGCAAGTAATAATACTTTGGACAGGCAATAATTGAGTTAAAAAAAACAGGTAGAGAAAAAATAGTAAAATATGTAGAACTATATCTATATAAGAAAGAAGATTATATGTGGATAGGCGGCATTAAATGTCTTGTAGAGAATATCGGCATTAAGCAAAGTGATTTTATAAATAGTGATTTGTTTAGATTATTTGAGTATAGCGACTTTTAGATATTAATTGTTAAACGGACTTTGGAATGCTGTAATGACTGCTTAGAAGTGATGATACTGAATATCAAAGGCATTATCAAAGGCACTATATAAGAAATTTCTGCAAACTCAGTATTATGTGGTTTTCTTTTATTCAAATATAAAACTGTACAATGAATAAGTCTGATTAATAAGTTGTATAATTTTTTGAAAATACACAGTTAACAGAGTATAAATTATAACATTCTTAATTGATAACTATATAAAGATGTGGGATAATAAGGGGAGACTAAAATTAGGAGAAAGGGTATGCAGGATAATAAAGAATGGAATAATATTAGAGATAATGTAGTGAATATTTTTGATGAGAATAAAGCCGCTAATCAGGCTAAGGAGTTTTCAAATAAAGCTATAGATATATTAAAGCGAGTTGGAAATCCGATACAGTACAATAAAACTAAAATTGTTGTTCCAAATAAGATCATAGTTCCAAATAGAATAAAAGAAAAACCTAGGGTATACTTAAAAACGAACAGGTCGGATTCGCTTATAAGAGTTTTCTTCGGTATACCGATAATGATATTATTTGCTATTCCGATACTTGTCGTGACTTTGACAGTATTTCCGGGTTCGCTTGGAGCGTGGTTTGCCACAATGTGTGCTTTGATACCTTTTTTTTCAGTAGGTGCAGTGTTGGCAGTCCCGGCTCTTTTCAGGCTTAAGCTGATAGATGAGGCGGAAAAGTATTATAGAATAATGAATGATAAGCTATACATGAATGTAGAAGATATTGCAATGCTTGCAAATGAAAATAAAGAATTGGTAGAGAAGAATTTACGAAAGCTGATTGAAAGAGGGAATTTTCCGCAAGGACATTTGGATGCAAGCGGTCAATGCTTTATGCTAAGCAATGACATATATAGGGAATATTTGGAGCTTGAAGAACAGAAGAAAAATCAGAAGTTAATAGAAGATAAGAAAAATATACCGGACGGAGGTATTATACCTGAGGGCAGACAGTATGTACTGTCTATTAAGGAGATGCACCTTGGGATTAAGCTTGAGCCTATGTCATCTAAGCTTGACAAACTTGAAACGGTGCTTGCTGCAATATTTGACAGAGTAGAAAAAGAACCGAAGGAGCTGAAGAAACTTGACAAGTTGATGAGATACTATTTACCTACTACTGTAAAGCTTATAAAGACTTATTCCGATTTTGATAATGTTATTTCACCCGGTGATGATATAATAAACACTAAGAGAGAGATTGAATTGACTGTTGACTCTATAAATGAAGCTTGTATGGAATTCCAAAACAGACTTTTTAAAGATACTGTATTTGATGCCGATACTGATGCCGCACTGCTTAAGACAATGCTGGCTAAGGAGGGGCTTATAGACGAAATGAAATAATGAGGTGAGACTATGAATGAGAATGATTTGAGAAAAGATGATATGAATTCACTTGATAATATGCTAAAAGAAACACCGAGCTTGAGTTTTGGTATGCCTGAAGTAAAGCTTGAAGCTGTAGAAGAAAAAAGAGATGAGGAACCACAGATAAAGCTTTCACCTGAGGAAGAAAAAATGGTAGACGAGTTTGCTTCCAAGATAGACATATCAAACTCACAGGCCATACTTTCATATGGTGTAGGAAGTCAAAAAAAGATTGCGGATTTTTCAGAAAATGCACTTGAAAGAGTAAGGACAAAGGATCTTGGTGAGATAGGAAATATGCTTGCCGGAGTAGTGGGTGAGATTCGTTCACTTGAAAATGAGGGTGATGAAAAGGGACTTTTTGGATTCTTTAAGAAAACCGGCAATAGGCTGGCGAATATGAAAGCAAGGTATGATAAGGTAGAGACAAATGTCAACAATATAGCAAAGGCACTTGAGGACCATCAGGTAACACTTATGAAGGATGTGTTGATGCTTGATAAGATGTATGAACTGAACATGAACTACTATAAGGAACTGTCTATGTACATCCTTGCCGGAAAGAAAAGACTTGACAGAGCCAATAATGTGGAGTTGCCTGGACTTATAAAAAAGGCAAATGAGAGCGGACTTCCTGAGGATATACAGAAGGCAAAGGACTTTTCACAGATGATAAATCGTTTTGAAAAAAAGATATATGACCTTGAACTTACAAAGACGGTTTCGCTTCAGATGGCACCGCAGATAAGACTTATCCAAAATAATGATTCTATGATGTCGGACAAGATACAGTCAACTATTATGAATACCATTCCGCTTTGGAAAAATCAGATGGTGATTGCTATAGGACTGAAGCATTCTTTGGATGCGGCCAAGGCGCAGAAGGCAGTTTCAGATATGACAAATGAGCTTTTAAAGAGAAATGCGGATGCCCTAAAGACTGCTACCATAGAGACTGCAAAAGAGTCTGAACGCGGTATAATAGATATAGAAACTCTAAAGAATACAAACAAGATCCTGATATCTACATTTGATGAAGTAATCAAGATACAGGATGAGGGCAGACAAAAGAGAAAAGAAGCTGAGGAAGAGTTAAAGAACATAGAAAATGAGATGAGGGCAAAGCTTCTTGAAATCAGTAACAAACAGGCAAATAGCAACAGATAGGAATAAAAATGAATACATGGAGACAAAAATATCATATTGAACCGAAAAAAGGATGGTTAAATGACCCTAACGGGCTTTGTTTTTTTAAAGGTTATTATCATGTTTTTTATCAGTATGCCTATGAACCTGAGGGTGGAAATAAATATTGGGCACATCTTAGGTCAAAGGATTTGCTTTTCTGGGAGGAGGCACCGATATTTTTATCACCTGATAAGGATTTTGATAAAAGCGGGGTGTACTCAGGCTGTACATTGGTAAAAGAAGATATTATGCATATTTTTTATACAGGTAATGTAAAACATAAAGGAGACTTTGACTATATAAATACAGGCAGAGAAAGCAATACAGTTCATGTAGTGAGTAAAGACGGTGAGCATATAGACTCAAGAAATGTAGTAATGTACAATAAAGATTATCCTAAGGGACTTACTCTTCATGTAAGAGACCCTAAGGTATTTGAATATGAAAACAAATACTATATGGCACTCGGTGCAAGAACCATGGAGGATAAGGGAGAGGTTCTTATTTTTGAATCTGAGGATTTGGAGAATTGGAAGTACATCAGAACTTTTGAGACTATGGCAAGATTTGGCTATATGTGGGAATGCCCCGACCTTTTTGAAATAAACGGTCAGTGGATTCTTATGGCATGTCCGCAGGGAGTACAGGGCGGCAAGTACGAGTTTCAAAATATTCATTCCTGTGTATACTTTATAATCGAGGGGGATTTTAGAACCAACGGTTATATAAGCGAGTACAAAGAAGTAGATTTCGGTTTTGATTTCTATGCACCTCAGACCTTTATGCATGATGGAAGAAGACTGCTCCTTGGATGGATGGGCATGCCTGATGCGGATTATACAAATCCTACTTTAGAATATGGATATCAACATTGTATGAGCGTATTCAGAGAGCTTGATTTTAAAGATAATACTTTATATATGAAGCCTGTAAAAGAGCTTGAATCAATCAGAAAGCCTGTTTTTGAATATGCTGAAGAAAAAGTAATTTATAAAAATGAGGATGATAAAAAGGCTTTTGAGCTGGAAATATCAAATTTTGGAGAAAATCTGAAAATAGAAATCTTTGATACCGTTAAACTTGATTTTGATACGGACAGAGGAGATTTGGAACTTTCGTTCATTGCAAACGGATATGGCAGAGATAAGAGATATTTAAAGATTAAAAGTTTGGAGAGTTTAAGGATTATGATTGATTCATCTTCTTTGGAGATCTTTGTAAATGACGGAAAGTATGTAATGTCTGCCAGAATGTATCCGTCAAATTACAGTGATATAAAAGTATCAGGTAATATCAGGGGAAAACTTTATAGTTTGGATATATAATACTTGTATTACACAGATTGTATATTGATGAATGTCAATGGAGGAGGAATATAATGAAAAGATTTATTATATTTTTACTTGGTTTGATTTTATTATTAAATATGGCAGGCTGTGCAAAGAAAGAAGAAAACAAGGTAGAGGAAGGCAACCTGAAAACTTATTCTGAATTAAATGACGGAACATATAGCTGTGAAGAGCATATTTATAAATACAGGTTTGAAATAAGCGGAAGAATGCCTAATGCCGCCAAAAACAGTACTTTTGTATATCTTAGCAATCTTCCTGAGATATCATTTGAGCAGGCATGGAAAGCCTCAGGCTTAAGCAGTTCATTAGATGATTATTTTTCTGAGGAAGATGCAATACTTGTAGATAGAAGGTAAAATTAAAAAGGGACTTAATGTGGAAATGCTTTAACAGGCATTTCCACCGCATTTATAGGAAAAGTGATTTGTTAATGATATTATTTGACAGATTAAAAAATATATTTGATTTTAATAAAGATAGAAAAGAAAGTAAAATGAAGTTAATAGTTGGTTTGGGGAATCCGGGAAGAGAGTATGTAAATACCAGACATAATGCCGGCTTTTATGTTGTGGAAAAGCTGGCTTATGAGCTTGGAGAAGATATATCGGAAAGAAAATATAAGGGGGTTTTTACAAGGGTAAGAATCGGGAATGAAAAAGCGATAATCTTAGAGCCGCTGACCTATATGAATAACAGCGGTGAATCTGTGCGTGCTTTTATGGATTATTTTAAGATTGATGCATCAGATGTGATAGTTATATATGATGATATAAATCTTGAACCCGGGAATTTGCGTATAAGGCTAAAGGGAAGTGCAGGAGGTCACAATGGGATAAAGTCTTTGATTGCACATATGGGTACATCCGATTTTCCAAGAATTAAGGTAGGGGTGGGTGAAAAGCCGACGAAGATGGATCTGGCAGACCATGTGCTTGGACATTTTAATGATGAAGATAAAAAGTTACTTGACGAGGCGGCATCAGATGCAATAGAGGCTATAAGGCTTCTGGTGGCAGGTGAATATGATATGGCAATGAACAGATATAATGTCAAAAAGACTAAGTAAGGAAGTATATGAGTTTATTTGAAAATCCCTTAAAGAAACTGGCAGATTTTGAGTCTTTAGAAGAAAGTATAAAAAAAGAAAAGTTCCCGTTACATGTTACCGATATGTCGGAACCGGGAAAGGCACATTTGATTTCAGAGTTAATGAAAGAAGATAGACCTTGGAAACTGGTAATAACATATGATGAGGACAATGCAAGCAGGCTATATGAAGATATAGGCTGCTTTTTGGACGATGTTTACCTCTATCCTGCTAAAGACTTGCTGTTTTTTAATGCGGATATAAGATCTTTGCAGATAACAGCAAAAAGAGTTGAAGTATGGAAGCATCTAAGAGAAGATAAAAGCGGTGTGGTAGTCACAACTGTGGATGCACTTATGGATAAGCTTGAGGACTATCAAAAGTTTTGCAGGGCGACAATTGAGATAAAAAAAGAAGATACTGTTGATTTAGATGAAATATCAAAAAGGTTGACTGATATCGGATATGAGAGAAGTTTTGAAACCGACAATCCCGGACAGTTTTCGATAAGAGGCGGAATAGTGGATATCTTTCCGCTTACTGAGGAAAACCCTGTAAGAATAGAATTGTGGGATGATGAGATAGATGCAATGAAGAGCTTTGATCCTGCAAGTCAGAGGTCAATAGAAGAGCTTGAGCATGTGAGTATATATCCGGCAAAGGAAAGAGAGATAGGAGGTGAGGAGTCTTTTCTCAGATATTTTGATTATAATAAGACTTTGATATATATTGATGAGCCGGCAAGAACAATGGACAAGGCAAAAAGGACTGGAGGAGAGTATAATCAAAGTGCGGCAGGTAGAATAGAATCCGGCCAGTACAATAAAGAAGATATACCGGATATATTTGGTGCCGAGGAGGTATTTTACTCTCTGAATAAGTCTCCAAGTATTGCACTTACAGGGCTTGACAACAGGATAAAAGAACTTGAAATAAAGTCTGTTTACTCTATTTTTTCAAGAATGAGCGGGGTATATCATGAGGACTTTACAAACCTTGTGGAGGATTTACAAAAGTATAGGTCTGACAAAACCAAGGTGGCATTGATTTGCGCATCAAAGACCAGAGCAAAAAGGCTTTGTGACAGCTTCATAAATGACTATTCTTTGGATGCTTTTTTTTCTGAAGAAGATAGTGATGTGAGCATTGTTCCGGGACAGATAGCGATATTTGTCGGGAATATACACTCGGGATTTGAGTATCCTGCACTGAACTTTGCCGTAATTTCAGAAAGTGATATTTTTAAGGATAAGAAGAAGAAAAAAAGACGAGAAAAAGAATATGAGGGAGACAGAGTAACTTCTTTAAGTGAGCTGTATGTCGGTGACTATATAGTGCATGAGGATCATGGGCTTGGAATCTATCGAGGTATTGAAAAGATAGAAAGAGACGGCATTATAAAAGACTATGTAAAGATAGAGTATCAGGGCGGTGACAACTGCTTTGTGCCGGTGTCGAAGCTTAACAGAATCCAAAAATATGCCGGTGCCGAAATAAAGAAACCTAAACTAAATAAACTTGGCGGTGTCGAGTGGTCTAAGACTAAAAGCAGGGTAAAGACCGAGGTCGAGGAAATGGCAAAGGAACTTGTAAGTCTGTATGCAAACAGACTCAACGGTAAGGGTGTGGTATACGGTGAGGACACTCTTTGGCAAAGAGAGTTTGAAGAGATGTTTGAGTATGAGGAAACTTATGATCAGCTAAAGGCTATAGAAGATGCCAAGAGAGACCTTGAGACCGGTAAAATAATGGACAGACTTGTATGTGGTGATGTGGGTTACGGTAAGACCGAGATTGCTCTTAGGACTGCCTTTAAGGTTATACAGGAAGGATATCAGGTATTATACCTGGTGCCGACCACTATTTTGGCAAGGCAACATTACAATACTTTCATACAGAGAATGAAGGATTTTCCGGTAAATGTTGCACTTTTATCAAGATTTAATACTAAAAAGGAACAGACCAAAATTGTAGGTGATCTTAACAAGGGGCTTTTGGATATAGTGATAGGTACTCACAGACTCTTATCAAAGGATGTGGTACCAAAGAAGCTCGGTCTTGTGATAGTGGATGAGGAACAAAGATTTGGAGTAAGACATAAGGAGAAGCTGAAGCAACTTTGTGAAAATGTAAATGTGCTTACACTGACGGCTACACCTATACCAAGGACTTTACATATGTCACTTTCGGGTATCAGAGATTTATCAGTTTTGGAAGAGCCTCCTGTAGACAGAAAGCCTATTCAGACCTATGTTATGGAATACCATGATGAAACTGTAAAAGAGGCTATAAGAAGAGAGGTGGCAAGAGGCGGTCAGGTATATTACCTTTATAACAGAATCAATAATATTGAGGAAGTGGCGGCACATGTAAGGACATTATTACCGGATATTAATGTTGAGTATGTACATGGCAGAATGGATGAAAGACAACTTGAAGCAAGAATGGTGGATTTTATAAATGGAGATGTGGATGTATTGGTCACTACCACCATAGTGGAAACCGGACTTGATGTGCCGAATGCCAATACCATAATAGTGCATGATGCGGACAGACTGGGACTTTCACAGCTTTATCAGCTAAGAGGCAGGGTAGGAAGAAGTAAAAGAAGTGCCTATGCTTTTCTTATGTATACCGGAAATAAGCTTTTATCCGAGGAGGCATCAAAAAGACTTAAGGCAATCAGAGAGTTTACTGAGCTTGGTTCGGGAATAAAGATAGCTATGAGGGACCTTGAGATAAGAGGTGCAGGCAATGTGTTAGGTGTGACTCAGCATGGACATATGGAAGAGGTCGGATATGATTTATATGTGAAACTTCTAAATACCGCCGTTACCGCCTTAAAGACCGGCAGGCCTGTAGAAGAGGAAATAGAGGCAAGTGTGGAGATTGACAGCAGTGCATACATTCCAAGTGATTATATTGACAATGAAGAGACTAAACTTGAGATATACAAAAAGATTGCACTTGTAAAGACCGGTGAGAATTTTTCCGATATGCAGGATGAGTTGATAGACAGATTCGGTGAGATGCCGAAGTCTGTCAGTAATCTTTTGTATGTTGCAAGGATAAAAGCATTGGCAGGCAGTATGTTTATCACGGATGTTAGTGTAAATAAGTTGCAGATAAAGTGGACAATGCGGGAAAACAAACAACTGAAAATGGGCAAATTAGATGCATTTCTAAAGTCCTTCGGCAAAAGCCTCACAGTGAAGTATGACAAAGTACTGAACTGGGAGTACATAGACAGAGAAAAAATCTCTACAGAGGATAGACTGGAATTTGCAGTGGAACTGTTTGAAAGGATGAAAGAGGAGCTGTTTTAGGGGAATTTCAAAAATCATTTGACAAATATGGATAATTGCAAGTATACTTGTTAATGCACAGCCGGGGAGATAGCGGTGTCCTGTACCTACAATCCGCTTTAGTAGGGGTGATGTCTTGCCTAGGGTGTTCATTTGCTTAGCAGCCTGAAGCAAGTGGTGTTGAAGTGGGGGTCCCCACGCAATGGAAACTTTCGAACCGTGTCAGGGCAGGAATGCAGCAGCACTAAGGAGGATCTTTCATGTGCCGTGAGACAGCCGCCACAGAGCTAACTGCTTTAGAAACGTTTGTGAATGGCATTCGAAGCAAGGCGTGCATAAAAGAGCATTATCAAGAAGTCAAAGAAGACTTTTTGATAATGCTCTTTGCATTTACAGTGTTTGTTAATTCAATGACAACACTATTGAAAAATTTTTTTCATTAATATAAAATAATGTAGATATATAAAATAATGTATATATAATATAGATATTCAGAGGCAAAGTATTTTGTCACCGGTATTAAATAAACAGCTAAGTATATCATAAGAGTTTGTCCATTTTGACAGGAGGAAATATATATGGCAATAAAGACTATAGGTGTATTAACAAGTGGTGGAGATGCACCGGGAATGAATGCAGCTATTAGAGCGGTTGTTAGAACAGCAATTCACAATGGAATAAATGTAAAAGGAATTATGAGAGGTTATGCAGGCCTTTTGCAGGAAGAAATAGTAGATATGGAAAGCACCAGTGTGTCTGAGATAATCCACAGAGGAGGTACAATTCTTTATACTGCAAGATGTCAGGAGTTCACAACAGCTGAAGGACAAAAAAAAGGTGCTGAAATCTGTAATAAGTATGGTATTGACGGCGTAGTGGTTATAGGTGGTGACGGTTCATTCCAAGGTGCCGGAAAGCTTTCAGCACTTGGAATCAATACAATAGGTATTCCGGGAACTATTGACCTTGATATAGCTTGTACAGACTATACAATAGGATTCGATACGGCGGTAAATACAGCTATGGATGCTATAGACAAGGTAAGAGATACATCTACTTCACATGAGAGATGTTCTATAATAGAGGTAATGGGAAGGAATGCAGGATATATCGCACTTTGGTGCGGATTTGCAAACGGTGCGGAAGATGTACTGTTACCGGAAAGATATGACGGCAATGAGCAGGCGCTTATAGACAGGATTATTGAGAACAGAAAGCGTGGAAAGAAACATCATATAATAATCAATGCCGAGGGAATCGGACATTCAGTCTCTATGGCAAAGAGAATAGAGGCTGCTACCGGAATAGAGACAAGAGCCACAATCCTTGGATATATGCAAAGAGGAGGTGCTCCTACATGTAAGGATAGAGTATACGCTTCCATAATGGGTGCAAAGGCGGTGGAACTGCTGTTGGCAGGAAAGTCAAACAGACTTGTAGCCTACAAAAACGGTGAGTTTGTAGATTTTGATATACAAGAAGCATTGGCAATGAAGAAGGATATATCAGAAGACCAGTTTAGAATATGCAAACTTTTGGTAAGATAATATGCCTGAAATGATAAACGGATATGATTTTGACTTAACAAGGAGTGATTCCACAGTTCTTTGCGGAGCAAGTTCATACGTTCAGAAGTATTATTTTAATGAAAAATTCAAAATGTTACCTGATGAAATAAAAAATGAACTCAAGATAATGTGTGTGTCTTTTACCGAAGAGGCGGGAGGAATACTCACCTTAGAGTTTGATAAGTCAGGTACTTTGAATTTTTGTGTGAGAGTTGATGACGGTGATTTCTACTTTGATGATATTGAGAGCGGACTGAAGATAAGTTCATATCAAAGGAAAAAGGAAGAATTGCTGATACAGCTTGAGCTTTTTTATAAAGTTGTAATTTTGGGAGAGAGTTGTAAAAGCAAATGATTGACAAGATAGTGTTTTATATAAAAAAATATGAGGATGTTTTACTCTATCTTATATTCGGCGTACTGACAACATTGGTTAATTTTGTAGCATATTATATTTGCTATACAAAATTTCATTGGATAAACCTTGTAAGTAATACTGTTGCATGGATATTGTCGGTTATGTTTGCTTTTATAACCAATAAAATATGGGTGTTTAAAAGCAAAAATTTTCAAACAGAACTTGTACTGAGGGAGCTGATAACATTCGTTGTGTCAAGGTTATCCACATGGCTTTTGGAAACAGTTATTATGATTGTAGGTGTAGATATATTAAAGGGATATTGGCTGATTGCAAAGGTTATTGCAAGTGTGCTTGTAGTCATACTCAACTATGTTTTTTCAAAATTATTTATTTTTAGAAAGAATAAGGAAAATGCTTAAGAACTTTAAAATCGGAAATATAAATATAGAAGGCGGATTGTGTTTGGGACCGATGGCAGGTGTAAGCGACTTGCCATTTCGTCATTTATGCAAGGAAATGGGAGCTTCATTACTTGTGACGGAGATGGTAAGTGCAAAGGCGATATATTTTAAAAATAAAAATACCCGGTCGCTTATGAAAACGGATAAGTATGAACATCCTATATCTTTGCAACTTTTCGGTTCGGATCCTGATATAATAGCTGATATGGCGGCAAGCATAGAAGACGGAGATTTTGATATATTTGACTTCAATATGGGCTGTCCCGTACCGAAGATAGTAAATAACGGAGAGGGTTGTGCACTTATGAAAAATCCGAAACTTGTAGAAGAGATATTATCTAAATTGGTAAAAAGTGTAAAAAAGCCGGTAACATTGAAGATAAGGAGAGGGTTTGACAGTGAGAGCATCAATGCAGTTGATATTGCAAAGATAGCGGAAAATGCGGGTGTAAGTGCTGTTACAGTGCATGGCAGAACAAGAGAGCAATATTACTTAGGTAAGGCGGATTGGGATATCATAAAAGATGTAAAGTCCGCAGTAAATATACCTGTTATAGGCAACGGGGATGTAGCGGACGGAGAAAGTGCAAAGAGGATGTATGAGTATACAGGCTGTGACGGAATAATGGTTGCAAGAGCGGCAAGAGGAAATCCTTGGATTTTTAGAGAGATAAGAGAATATCTAACCGGATATACAGTAAAAAAACCGTCTAAAGAAGAAATTATAGAGATGATTTTAAGACATTGCCGACTACAGATGGAATATGATGATGAAGTCATGGCTGTCAGAAAGATGAGAAAGCATGTGGCATGGTATACACATGGTATGAAAAATTCATCAGTCCTTAGGGATAGAGTAAATCATGTTGAAAGATATGATGAGATAGAAGAGTTGTTAAGGTCGATAGTATGATATTATGTAAATTTTAATACAAAAATATAAAAAATATGTTACAATGGTAGCAGAGTATGTGAATGTAATATTTAACCTTGCAATCAGGTTTTACTATAAATTAAATTTACATATCTATTTTGCATCTCAAGCGGAGGAGATATGAATAAAAAAGAACAGTATAAAAGAGTTGTAAAATTCGGATCGGCTGCTGTCATATTGTTTATTGAGGTGGGACTTTACTGGTTGATGTGGAGGTTTTATCTGAATAATCAAATAATAGAAGAAAAGTTCAGGTTCTGGAGAAGAGGAATTTGGCTGTTGGCTGCGATGTACGGTGTACTATTAGTTTTCTTTTTGCAGACATATGGCGGTCTAAAAATAGGTTATTTAAAAAGAGGAAATATAATTTATTCACATATACTTTCTTTAGTGATAGTGAATACGATTGGATATTTTATATTGGCTTTGGTAGATAAAAAGTTTCATTCACCTGTTTCATTTGTATTATTGACTGTTGTAGACGGGATAATAGTTTTTATTTGGGCTTTTTTATTTCAGTGGATATACAGTGTGCTGTTTCCGCCAAGAAGACTGCTTATAGTACATGGTGTCAGACCGGTATTTTCCATAATGGAAAAGATAGGTGCCAGAGATGATAAGTATATCATCGGTGACGCCATAAGTATTGATGTCGGAATTGATAAGATAATGGAAAGGGCTAAGGAGTTTGAGGGTATTGTTGTAGGAGACGTGCCTTCACATGAGAGAAATCTTATTCTAAAAAAGTGCTATGATGTCAGTATCAGAGTATATATGATACCGAAGATAAGCGATATCTTGGTAAGGACATCCGCAAATTTGAATCTGTTTGATACACCGATACTTCTTTCAAAGAATGACGGATTGCAGGCAGATCAGATGATGGTAAAGAGATTTGTTGATATTGTAGTGAGTGTGGCAGGTATAATACTCACATCTCCGCTATTTGTACTGTTTGGCTTGGCAATACATTTTACTGACGGCGGACCGGTTTTTTATACACAGACCAGACTTACAATAAACGGTAATCTTTTTGAAATTTATAAGTTTAGGACTATGAGAGTGGATGCGGAAAAAGACGGAGTAGCCAGACTTGCCGGTGAATCGGACGATAGAATAACCGGAGTGGGCAAGATACTTAGGGCTACAAGACTTGATGAGTTGCCGCAGTTATTTAATATAATAAAGGGTGAAATGAGTCTGGTCGGTCCAAGACCTGAAAGGCCTGAGATTGCTGCCGAATATATGAAAGATTTGCCGGAGTTTGTTATGAGACTGAAGATGAAAGCGGGTCTGACAGGGTATGCGCAGGTACATGGAAAATACAATACCACTCCATATGATAAATTAAAATTAGACTTACATTATATAAGGAATTACAGTATATGGCTTGATTTGATCCTGATAGTTTTGACTCCGAAGGTTTTATTTATGAAGGAGTCTACTGAGGGAATCGGAGAAGGCGAGATTAATGCTAATAATAAGGATAAGTAAAAGCAGGGTGCAATCCTGCTTTTTTTATGTTAATATACTATTACATGGCGTGGATTTCCGTTTTTTAATATGTTGACAAAAATAATATAAGCGTATACAATAGAAGAGAACATACATTCGATGGAGGCTGTTATGAAAAAGGAGAAAAATTCCAAAGTAACACAACAGGTAAAGCAGGTAACGGAACAGGGCGAGAGGCAGGTAGCACTTGAGTCGGCTCTGACACAGATAGAGAAAGCATATGGTAAGGGTTCGGTAATGAAGCTTGGAGACGGCAATCTACATATGAATGTGGAGACCATACCGACAGGCTCGCTCGGACTTGATATAGCACTTGGAGTAGGCGGTATTCCAAAGGGCAGAATAATAGAAGTATACGGCCCCGAGTCATCAGGTAAGACTACAGTGGCTCTTCATATGGTTGCGGAAGCACAGAAGTTAGGCGGTATTGCAGCATTTATTGATGCCGAGCATGCGCTTGACCCTGCATATGCGGAGAAAATAGGTGTCAATATAAATGAGTTATATGTATCACAGCCGGACAATGGCGAGCAGGCACTTGAAATTACAGAGACAATGGTCAGATCGGGAGCCATTGATATTATCATAGTGGACTCTGTAGCCGCCCTTGTACCAAAGGGAGAGATAGAGGGTGATATGGGTGACTCGCATATGGGTTTACAGGCAAGACTTATGAGTCAGGGGCTTAGAAAGCTCACAGGTATAGTAAGCAAGAGTAATTGTATAGTTATTTTTATCAACCAACTTAGAGATAAGATTGGAGTGATGTTTGGCAGTCCTGAGACTACTACCGGTGGCAGAGCTTTGAAATTCTATGCTTCTGTAAGACTGGATGTAAGAAAGGTTGAGCAGATAAAGCAGGGTGGAGAGCTTACAGGTACAAAGACCAGAATAAAAGTAGTCAAGAATAAGGTGGCACCTCCGTTTAAAGAGGCCGAGTTTGATATAATGTATGGACTTGGCATATCTAAGGCTGGAGAGATACTTGATCTCGGTGTTGCATGTGATGTGATAGAAAAGGGCGGTGCATGGTATTCTTATGATGGAAATAAGATCGGTCAAGGTAGAGAGAATGCAAAGAAATTCCTTTTAGATAATCCTGAGATTTATCAGAAATTGGAAGCACAGATAAGAGAAAAATTCAAGCTTGCATCTGAAAACGGTGAAAAACTTATAGAATATGATCCGATAGACGGAGCGGAAGATGAGGAGTTTGACGGTTCTCCGATAGTAGAAGAAAATGAGAATACCGGTGGAGTGGTATTAGAGGAAGAAGATTGATTGTAAGAGAGATTATCCCTATAAATACCAAAAAGAGCAAGATTGTATTTGACGACGGTGAATGTTTTGCTTTGTATAAAGGTGAAATAAGACGATTGGATATAGAGATTGGTAGGGAGATAGGTGAGGAAGAGTATTATACAACTATCTACCCTACCTTGAAAAAGCGAGCCTTTGCCAGACTTTTGTATATATTGGAAATATCATTCAAGTCGGAGAATGATATTATAAAGAAGCTGAGGCTCTCTTTTTATCCAGATGAGGTTATTAAAGAGGCTATAGAAAAAGCTGTGAAATTCGGATATATAGATGATGAAAGATATACAAAACGTTATGTGGCTACATATAAAGACAAGTATAGTAAGCTGAAGTTAAAATACAAATTGATGGAAAAGGGTATAAATAAAGAAATCATAGAGAATGCACTTGAAGAAGCGTATATAGATGAGTCGCCTAAGATTAAAAGACTCTTAGAGAAAAAGCATTACTTTGAGACAGATGAGTTTGAAAAGAAACAAAAGATAATAGCATCAATAATGAGACAGGGTTATAAATATACTGAAATTAAAGATATAATAAATGACATTTCTACAGAGATATAGAGGTTGTAGAAATGTCATTTTTTTGTGTAATTATTAATATTAATCGGTGGTTAAATAACAAACATACTTGTTAAATAAAATACTTTTCAGAAAAGTATTACAAAATTTGTAAAAAAAGTGTATAATAAGCACATAGAGGTCCGTATCAAATTTTTATAAAAAGATAGGAGCTGTTATTATTTCATGAAATAAAAATTTATAATGTATATGTAAAGATATGACATATATATACCGTTAGGTAAATAATTCTAGGAGTAAGAGGTTATGAGTAGGTTAGAAATAGTCTCCCCAAGCAGAGCCAGAATCGTTATGGAGGAGCTATACAAAAACTTGGAAAGAAGAATTGAGGCATCTCCTCCCGGGCTGTGTCCTGTAGATATGTCAAGAGCTTTCCTTGAGTTGGCTCACGCTCAAACTTGCGGCAAGTGCGTTCCATGTAGGATTGGATTAGGGCAACTTGAGAAGTTAATTGAGAATGTGCTTGATGGAAAGGGCAGCATGGCATCCCTGAAATTGATGGAAAAGACAGCCTTAAGTATTATGGAATCGGCAGATTGTGCCATAGGGTATGAAGCGGCCAATATGGTATATAAGGGTATTATCGGATATAGAGATGACTATATTGAACATATAGCACATGGCAGATGCACATGCTCATACAATCAGCCGGTGCCTTGTGTAAACTTATGTCCGGCTCAGGTAGATATACCCGGATATATTGCCCTTATAAAAGAAGGCAGATATGCAGACTCTGTCAGACTTATAAGAAAGGATAACCCGTTCCCTACAACTTGTGGATTTATATGTGAACATCCATGTGAGGCAAGATGTAGAAGAAATATGGT
Source organism: Lachnoanaerobaculum saburreum DSM 3986 (assembly GCF_000185385.1). Taxonomy (GTDB): domain Bacteria; phylum Bacillota; class Clostridia; order Lachnospirales; family Lachnospiraceae; genus Lachnoanaerobaculum; species Lachnoanaerobaculum saburreum. The sequence continues at coordinate 101,695 of NZ_GL622296.1, read as the reverse complement.
GGATGATTCTATCAATATCCGTGGACTTAAGAGAGTTGCGGCAGATTTTGCAGGTGAAGTAGACCCGCCGAAATGTGCTCCGTCTACAGGTAAAAAGATTGCAATACTTGGTGGTGGACCGGGTGGACTCAGTGCAGCATACTTTTTGCAGTTGATGGGACATCAGACTACCGTTTATGAGATGTTACCTGAACTTGGAGGTATGTTAAGATACGGTATACCGAACTATAGATTGCCTAAGGATAGACTTGATGATGATATCAAGGCGATTTTAAAGACAGGTGTAAAGGTAAAACATGGTCTGAAGATAGGTGAAGATATTTCCATCAATGATCTGAGAAATGCTTATGATGTAGTGCTTATAACTATCGGTGCAAGTACAGATAAGAAGCTTGGACTTGAACATGAGGATGCTAAAGGGGTCGTTTCCGCTGTGGAGTTTTTACGTGATGTCGGTAAAAATATTATAAAAGATTTGACGGGCAAGAATGTCTGTGTAATAGGCGGCGGAAATGTATCTATGGATGCGGTGAGAACTGCAAAGAGAATGGGCGCAAAGAAGGTAAGTATTGCTTACAGAAGAAGAGTTGCCGACATGACAGCGCTTCCGACAGAGATAGAAGCTGCGGTGGCGGAGGGTATTGAACTTAGAACTCTTATGGCACCGTCTTCTATAGATGTAGATGAGAACAATAATATAAAAGGCATATATGTGAGACCTCAGATGATTTCCGCTATAAAGGACGGCAGAGCAAGCGTTAAGGCTACCGGTGAAGAGGATGTGTATATTCCATGTGATATTCTTGTAGTGGCAATAGGTCAGAATATAGAGACAAAGCATTTTGAAGAGGCCGGAATCCCTGTATTTAACGGAAAGATTATTACAGATTCTACAGGTGCGTTCAAGGATATGCCGGGAGTATTTGCCGGAGGAGATTGTGCAAGCGGACCGGCTACAGTTATTAAGGCGATTGGTGCCGCTAAGGTAGTAGCTGCAAATATTGATGAGTATTTAGGATATCATCATCAAATAAGTGTAGATGTAGAAATTCCTGAAGCAAGCTTGGAGGATAAGACTCCTTGCGGTAGAGTAGAACTTACAGAAAGAGAAGCTTGTGAAAGAGTTCTTGATTTTGACGGTGTTGAAAATTGCATGACAGAAAAAGAAGCAAAGCAAGAGGCGAGCAGATGCTTAAGATGCGATCACTTCGGCTTCGGTATTTTCAAAGGAGGTAGGGAGAGCATATGGTAAACTTAACTATTGATAATATACCTGTTTCCGTAAAAGAAAATACTACAATTATGGAAGCGGCAGCCGGAATAAATATAGAGATTCCGAAGTTATGCTTTTTAAAGGGATTAAATGAAATAGCGGCATGTAGAGTATGTGTTGTTGAACTGAAAGGTAAGGATAAACTTATAACATCCTGTAATAATGTCTGTGAAGAGGGCATGGAAATCTTTACAAACAGTAAGAAAGTAATCAGAGACAGAAGAAAAACTGTAGAGCTTATACTTTCACAACATGACAACAGATGTGTTATCTGTGCAAAGAGCGGCAACTGCTCACTTCAAAAAGTAGCAAATGATTTAAATATACTTGAGATACCTTTTGCTGTAGAACTGGAGAAGCAACCATGGAATAAGAACTTCCCGCTTATCAGAGATTCATCAAAATGCATTAAATGTATGAGATGTATACAGGTATGTGATAAGATGCAGACACTTAGTGTATGGGATTTACATGGAACAGGTGCCAGAACCACTGTAAATGTAACAGGATATAAGAAAATTGAAGATGCTAATTGTTCACTGTGCGGTCAGTGTATTACACATTGTCCTGTGGGTGCATTGAGTGAAAGGGATGATACATCCAAATTCTGGGATGCTGTTGCCGATCCGGAAAAAACTGTAGTAGTTCAGATCGCACCTGCTGTCAGAACGGCATGGGGTGAGGTCTTCGGTCTAAAGGATAAGGATGCCACAGTCGGAAAGATCGTAGATGCGCTCAAGAAAATGGGTGCCGACTATGTATTTGACACTTCATTTTCTGCCGACCTTACTATTATGGAAGAGGCGAATGAGTTTGTACACAGATACACAAACGGTTTGATTGGTGACAGACCTATGTTTACTTCCTGTTGTCCGGGTTGGGTGAGATTTGCAAAGTCACAGTTCCCAAGGATGGCAAAGTCACTTTCTACAGCGAAGTCACCACAGCAGATGTTTGGTGCGGTGATGAAGTCTTATTTTGCTGAAAAGATCGGTGTAAATCCTGAAAATATGGTGTCTGTCTCTATAATGCCATGTGTAGCTAAGAAGGGTGAAAGAGAGATGGAACTCTTCCATGGAGAGTATGCAGGTCATGATGTAGATATTGCACTTACTACAAGAGAACTTACTCGTATGATAAGAGCATCACATATAGATCCGAAGAGTTTGAAAGATGTGGTGGCTGACAGACCTATGGGTGAGTATTCGGGAGCGGGAGTAATATTCGGTACTACAGGAGGTGTAATGGAAGCGGCACTTAGGACCGCTTACAGCATAATAAAGAAGGAAAATCCGCCGTCAGATGCATTTAAGCCTGTTAGAAGTAAATCATTCCAGGAGAATGACGGAACTGTAGAGGCCAAGTTTAAGATAGATGATATAGAACTGAATATTGCTGTTGTAAGCGGACTGGGCAATACCAGAAAGCTTATTAATAAGATTGAAAGAGGCGAAGTTAAGTATGACTTTGTTGAGGTTATGGCTTGTCCCGGAGGATGTGTAGGTGGTGGCGGTCAGCCTGTAAAGGATGGCTATGAACTTGCATTTAACAGGGGTAAAAAGCTATACTTCTTGGATGAAAACTCTGAGATAAGATATTCTCATGAGAATAGGGATATTATTGCACTATATGATGAGTATTTTCATAAGCCGCTTTCACATAAGGCACATGAGCTTTTGCATGTACATGAGTAGTATGGATATATTACAGTAAAGCATGTTTTATGCTTAATATTCTTAGTATATAGCAGGTATACATTATTTTGATTATTCTAAGGAAATGTTTTAAAAGCATTTCCTTAGAATTTTTGCATATAAATATGATAAAATTATGGCGACAGTATTATGATTTATGGCAGGAGTGCATTTATTGAAGAGATAAAAAGTATGGAATAATTTTTTTAGTGATATAAAGCATTCTAAATACTCTATTGTAAGATATTATTTTAATATCGGTATTGTTTTTGCACATTGATTTCACAAAGAAAGAGTTTTTCTTTACATTCACTTATGAAAGCAAGAAAGTTTTGTAAATTCAGTAATTATGTGGCTTGTGGTCATATATGCAGTTATGCGATGAATAATTCATATAAACCTGTATTTCTGTGATGCTTAAAATGGGATAACTGAAGTGTAGATAAAAGTATAGATATGATAGTATTTTTGATAATTATTATTTAAGAAGAACTACCTGTCCAAACTGTAACCTTGCATCAAAATTATATTTAAAAAATATTAAAAAAAATTTGAAAAAGTTATTGACAAGGTTAAAGATATTCTTGTATAATACATAGGCATTGCGAGAGCAATCAAGGAGAAGTACTCAAGAGGCCGAAGAGGCGCCCCTGCTAAGGGTGTAGGTCGGGCAACCGGCGCGAGGGTTCAAATCCCTCCTTCTCCGTTTCTTGTAAAGAACTTAAAAAAGTTATTGACAAGAAAAACCGGATATGATAAAATATCTGAGTTGCTCGAAGAGAGCAAAATAAAAGAGTTTAAGTAACTTTGAAACTGATTTAAAAAGATGTTGACAAGGTAAAGTAAGCTTGATATAATACATAGGCTGTTTTGAAACAGTAACAATGAACCTTGATAATTTAAGATTAAACAGTACACACAACCCTGAAAATTTGCATATTTCGCATATTTTTCTTAATGAACGTAAGCGTAAGCGAAACTTGAATTTAGAAAAATAGCGCACCTCGTCGAGCGTAGCGAGACGATAGTGTTACATATAAATATGATGAAGTTTCAGATGCATTTTTACTTGATATAAATAAGCGAAAGTTTGTTTCATATCTTGGTAAAATACAAGTTCTTAGCATAAGTAAAACGA
>NZ_GL622296.1:0-94215 GCF_000185385.1 Lachnoanaerobaculum saburreum DSM 3986 | reverse complement strand
TGCATTTTCTTCTTAACGAAAACAAAAGGAGTGCAGTTTGAGTTTTAGAAGAAAAGTACACTTGACTTTACATAGTAAAGTCATAGTGCTACATTGACCTTTCTTAGTGAGTACAAGCGCAGCAAAGTATGAACTTAGAAAAATAGCGTACTTGAACTTACAAAGTAAGTTCATAGTATTTATTTTACTTCAAAAAATATGGCCCGATGGCTCAGTTGGTTAGAGCGCCGCCCTGTCACGGCGGAGGTCGTCGGTTCGAGTCCGATTCGGGTCGTTACTTAAAGTATTCCAGCCTTTAAGTTTATATATGGGATCTTAGCTCAGCTGGGAGAGCATCTGCCTTACAAGCAGAGGGTCACAGGTTCGAGCCCTGTAGGTCCCATTTGTCTTTCGATATTTTTGAGAGAGATAGTGTTGACAATGTATTAGATATGTGATAATATGTTGCACATGCCGATATGGCTCAATTGGCAGAGCAGCTGATTTGTAATCAGCAGGTTATCGGTTCGAGTCCGATTATCGGCTTTTACTCTTATGAGTAAAAGTGAAGAACTTAATAAGTTTGGGGGAATTCCCGAGAGGCCAAAGGGGACAGACTGTAAATCTGCTAGCACTGCTTTCGGTGGTTCGAATCCACCTTCCCCCATTGTTCAGTCACTCTTTTTAAGAGTGAGTTTTGTTCTGAATATTGTTGTCGCGGGGTAGAGCAGTCTGGAAGCTCGTCGGGCTCATAACCCGGAGGTCGCAGGTTCAAATCCTGTCCCCGCAATTATGCCTTGATAGCTCAGTTGGTAGAGCAGAGGACTGAAAATCCTCGTGTCACTGGTTCGATTCCGGTTCAAGGCATTTAATTTTATTATGGGATACTAGCTCAGGCGGTAGAGCACTTGACTTTTAATCAAGTTGTCCCGGGTTCGAGTCCCGGGTGTCTCATCAGTGTGAAACGGCTCAAGGCTTTGATTTACAAGGCTTTGAGCCGTTTTTTAATTTCTATGGTGGTTGAAAATGAGTCGTTTTAATGCAAAATAAATGTCTAAAAATGTCTAAAATCGCTTTTCTAAAAGTAAGATGTCTAATAAATGTCTAAGAGATTTATAGTGATATTGCAGTCTCTATAGAGTTATTTACTTGCTCTTTATCTACTAAAATATGACTGTACACATCTATAACCATTTTTTCAGTATCACCCAGCAGTTTAGCAATCATCTTTGTAGATATAGCAGGTACTTGATAGCACAGACGAGTGCAGTAGTTATGCCTGAAGATGTGTGGGGTAAGACCGTGTATAATCCTGATTGTATCTGTACCGCCTGCAGCAATATTCATTTTCTTTATGATTTGTTCCCACATTTTTTCAAAGCTTGATAAAGTCATTTCCGAACCGTCTACCTTAGTGATTAAATAATTGTCTACTGTCTTTATGTAGTCCTTTAAAAAGTCTTTTAGATATCCGGGCATTGGCACTGTTCGTTGCCCCCTAACTGTCTTAGTTTCTTTTATGTAAGACCTATTGACCTCAAAAGCCATAGACTTTGTTATGCTTATTTCAGCATTTTCAAGTGATATATCATACTTAGTAAGCGCCAAGGCCTCGCCTCTTCTCAAGCCACAACCGTATAAGAGATATATAAAGCACTTTTCTCTGCCGGTAAAATCTGCGGTCTTTATTGCCCTGATTTCAAGCTCTGTAAGGGCTCTCTTTTCTTTGCTCTTGTATGAGGGCAACTCTAAATCATCTACAAGCGTATGTGCCACATTTATTGGTATTAGTTGAGCTTTTGAAGCGGATTTTAGAATTTGCTTTAAGGTCAATGCAAGTTGTTGACAGGTTCGGGGTCTATCCACTCTTTCATTTATTAAGCTTTGTAATCTTGCGTGAGTAAGGTGCTGTAAAGGGATATCTGACAAGTCGATTATATGCTTGTCTATGATGTTTTTGTACATAAGGTATGTATTTCTTGAGCGATTTACCTTGTATGTATCAAGCCACTCAAGGGCATAGTCATAAAGCGATATATCGCTGGAGGTTACATATTCTCTTTTATATACTTTATCTTTAAGTTCATTTACTTTCTTTTCAAGGTCCGCACTTGATTTTTTAGATATAAGGTTGATTCTATGCTTAGATCCGTCTGCATTGTATGTACCGTCCCAAACCTTAGCACGGAAATATCCGTCTTTTCCTTTACTGTATTTAGCTTTTGCCATATGTACCTCCTTAATTTTGGGTATAAAAATAACACCTGTTGCAAGGTGCTACTATGCGTGGTACAATATGACTTGTTCAGAGTTATATTGCTTGCAGGCAGAAGCTTGCAACGGTATACACAGCCACTTGGTATTGGAGTACCGGGTGGCTTTTTTTAATATAAAAAATCTCTAGGTTCGGCTTTATCCTGATACTGGGAGCGTACTGCTAGAGATTACTTATCCTTAACTAATAAGGCTTTCGCATCTCTAGGATAGCATAATTACTGATAAAACTCAAATACTTACTATTTTCCCGACGTCGGGAAAATGGTGAATAATAAAAAATTAATATTATAAAACTTGACAAAACAATGTGTAAAACATAAAATATAATCATAGATAACTTGTGAAGGATTAACACTGGGTTCCTGAATTGGAGTAGGCTTAATGCTTAGAATTCCTATGTGCCTGGGGTTATCTTTTTTTATGCTTTAAAATAGTACAAACAATATTTGAGTCATTCTTTATAACTTCTATAACAAACTCCACTAATTGGCTAGAGTATCTTCTAGTAGATACAAATTGAAAGCAGTATCTTTCATCATCTTGTAAGTTATAGAAATCCATAATTAGCTTAAGTGCATAGTCATTGAAAACATTGTAGCCTTTAAATGATACATAATCAAACTTTATATTTTTAACATTAATTTGCTTATTAACTAAGGAAATAATGTTCTTTCTTGATAATGTATATTTATCTTTTGGATCCTGCAGTTTAGTGATGATTTTAGCCGGCATATCAGAACTTGAATCCACAGAGTATGTAAAATCTGCTTTTGTCTTGTCTTTTATCTGAACAAATTCATGTCTGATTGGTATGAATAAATCAGCTGAATGATTGGTATTTTGTAGAAAGTCTAGCTCATTTTTGTTTGCAATAAAGCGATCAGCCATTTCAGCAGAATACTTTCCTCTGATTTCACTGTTGGTTAGAATATCCAATGATATAGAAAGTGTCAAAAAATTGGGGGAGACATGCTCTGACATATCTACTTTGTGGAATCTTTTTATTTGTTCGCAGAAATTTATAACACAAGCCTGAAAAAATGGAGCATATATAGTTTCATAGTCCTCGGTTATAAAATGAGTGCTTGTATCCCTTAGATCAATAATAGTCTCCAAATTTACTCTGAGCGGTTGTTTTTTGTCTGTATAAACTCTTTGCAGTGCGTCTCGTAAAGAGAGGGTTCTATTAGGGGAATCAGTGAAATATATACTTTCACCTCTATTCAACAATTCCGCTTTTAACATCAGTTCCCAAGCATTGCAAATAAAAAAGCTAAATCCCTCAATTCTATATCTGATAGTTGGTTTGTTATAGATCTCTAAACCTAAAATAAATGCTTCAATGCTTTTATAAACAAGTCTACTTTTAATATCTTCCAATTTCACACTCTCCTATAAAATTTAAAACTTCCCTCTAAGCTCCATGACTTTACCGATTATGTTGTATTAAAGAGTTTTCCGAAACTGTTAGGGCTTAGATTATATAAAACATATCTCTTAAAGAAGATGCCACTGTTTGACTTCATAAAAATTTGCTTTTTATGCTTGTAGAGATAGGCTTTTGCAACTATTTCATTATCCTTTAGTACATGTTGACCATTTTCGGTATTTTCTATGTCATATCCAAGCCTATGCAGGATATCAGAGTAAATAGGGTCTAAACAGTCAGACTGTTCAATTGAATAAGGAACTTCAGGTGATGAATTAAAAGTTATGCCGGTATCGCCGTTAATGTATAATTGCATTGCTTTATGTAGTATAGGACGATACTTGTCCACAACATTTTTGGTTTTTACACCTTCATATAAATCTTTTAGAAAAAACCTTACTAATTCATCACTTGGATATTCGAACTCATAGCGAAGGATAGACTTAAATTCATCAATGTATCTTAGTTCTGACGCTGCTCCAAGTATTAAATCAACATCAAATACATCTTTTGAGAATTTTTGAAGTTCGTTTAACTGTGCCGGCTTAATATCTGACAAATCTACTTCAAGGAAAGGATTTTCGTCCATCTTATTTGGTTCTACTAAGTCACTATAAAATTTGTAAACTTTCCCATTGGTTAAAATTGCAAACTTAGCCGGAGTAACAGAAAAATATCTATACAGTTGAGATGTATGCTTTTTCAATTTTTCGCCTACATATTTTGCTTCTATCAATATAATGGGTTGTCCATCCTTCATAATGGCATAGTCAACTTTTTCGCCCCTTTTGGTACCTACATCAGCTGTATACTCAGGAACAAATTCTATCGGATTGAAAACATCATATCCTAAAAGCTGAAAGAATGGCAAAATCAGAGTCATTTTTGTTGCTTCTTCAGTTCTGATATTTTTAGCATGTTCAAGTTTTTTAGAGAACTCCTGTAATTGTTCTTCAAAACTCATTTTTAAAACGCCTCCCTCGTTTTTTATTAAAATTTTCCTCTAAGCTCCACTACTTTACCTATGATATTTACCGGCAAATCAATTATGTCTTTTTTGCTAAAGAACATAGGTTCATAGTCAGGGTTTAAAGATATCAGGCTTATGCCGTCATCATGCTTTTGTAGTCTTTTACAACAAGCGTCATACCCATTGACTTTAGTAATTACGATATCTCCTGAATCTGCATCTGGCTGTACTCTAACAATTACTACATCCCCATTCTGTATTCGTGGCGACATGGAATTACCTTTTATGCGAAGTCCAAAGAACTCCCCTCGTCTTGCAAGATCTTCGTCTATCTCCTCATAATCAATTATATCCTCTATAGCTTCTATAGGTATACCGGCTGCTACATCACCGAGGACGGGAATTTTTACGCCTCTTGGCTTTTCATGTGGTTCGGGATTACCATTTGGCAAATTATCATTACTATTCCAACCCATAAGCTTAGCAGGAGTTGTTTCTAATATTTTGGCTATAGGCTCAAGTGTGCCTACAGGAAAATTCTCAATATCGTTACTCTCATATCTGTATACAGTTGCTCTATTTTTACCAAGTCTATCAGCCACTTCATCGACTGATAAGCCAAGCTCTCTTCGTCTTTGTTTTATTCTTTCACCTATCGTCATCTTAAAAACTCCTTTTATTAGGATATTGTAATTATATAACTTTATTTGCAAATATGCAACAACTAAATATATAAAAAATAAAAAAATCGCATTTAACGCAAAAATAGTGTTGACAAAAATTATAAAAAGATTTATTATAAGTTTGTCGCAGAAATGCGATAGAAAGGAATACAAAATATGAATGTTAATAAGCTAAAAGGAAAAATTGTAGAGAATGGGCTTAATGTCTCACAATTAGCATCTTCCATTGGTATAGATAAGACAACTCTGTATAGGAAGCTTACATCCAATGGCGATACACTGACTATAAGCGAAGCTGAAAAAATAGCTAGAACGCTAAATCTATCAATGGAAGATGTAAATGCAATTTTTTTTGCTGATTTTGTCGCATAATATGCGAATTTAAAAAAGGGAGGTGATTTTATAAATGATTTAAAAATATCCTTGGCGGCCGCAAGAGTAAATGCAGAGCTTAGCCAAAGGGAAGCAGCAAAAATGTTGAAAGTAGGACAGCAAACCATTCTGAATTGGGAAAAAGGAAAAGTAGCAATCCCTGCATTTCAGCTTGAAAGACTGGTAGGGATTTATCAGATTCCAATTGAGAACATAAGAATTAAAAAGAGCTGCACAGCTCAGAACCAATGAGTTATGCAGCAAAAGTAGCAATTATTTTTTCTTACTTGGTGTTTGTGATAAAGCAGAACCAGCTACAGATTTGGAAGCAGAGCTTGTTCTTTTATCACGAAGAATTTTAGATGCAGTAGATGCAACTCTTTTAGAAGTTTTTTTATTAGCCATAGACACCTCCTTTCATAGATTTTGGTTAAGTATATTACTACGGAATAGGGAAGTCAAGGGCAAATATACAATATATAGTATTAAAATTGCAAAATATAAACTATATATTGTGGCAAAAAGTAAACTGAAATAAGTAGAAGTAGGCAGAAGTAGTTGTTTTTACAAACAGAAAATTAGGAGGTGATTTTATAAAAATAGAAAAGTGGTGCAACCACGAAATCAGATTTGTAGAAAAAGATGGCGAATGGTGGGCGGTGGCTACAGATATAGCAAATGCTTTAGGGCATAGAGATGCAAACAATGCTTTAAAGAAAATGAAGACTAAATATAAGGGTACTCACAAAGTTAGTACCCCGAGTGGAATACAAAATGTGACTATCCTAAATGAAAAAGGTATTTATCGCCTAATTATGAGGAGCAATAAGCCTGAAGCTGAAGAATTTCAAGACTTTGTTTATGAAGTAATTAAGGGTCTCCGTGAAGCATCAGGATATGAGGGCTTTGAGATATTCCGAATGCTTGATAAAGAACATCAAAAGGAAATGATGAAAAAGCTTCAGGAAGGACTTAAAAAGCCTGCAAGGGTTGATTATATCAAGGCTAATACGATAGCAAATAAGGCTGTATCACTGAAGCATGGATATCCAAAGATGGTAAAGAAAGCGGATATGGCTCTGGAGATGTTAAAGGATAGAGAGCCGATACTTGTGGATACAGTGGAGTTGATGACGGTCAAAGACAAGTACGGCTTAGATGTATCAGTAAGCGATACGATTTATAAGAAAAGTGAAGAAAAGGTAGGGTAGGAGAGAACATGGAATTAAAAGATATTAACACTTGTGAGTTGGTAGAAGAACTCAAAAAGAGGGAAGGTGTAGAAGTTAAAATTGCAGAACCGCATAAAGATATGTCGGTATCGGTAAACGGTCCTGCTGTTGTTTTGGTAGTCGTTGATTAACCTATTTTGCTGTATGGGTAGTGCCCTTTTACATAGGTGGCTAAATAGCTACCTTTAGAAGATGCATTCACGAGTTCGTTATAAACATATTCAGGAACACCGGAATAGCTGTACAAGGAGCCATTTTTAAAGCGTACATATAAAGTGCCTTTTTCATACCCTACGGCGTCTAGGTTTGAGGATGATACAGAAATCATATTCATTAACTAGTCCCTCCTTTCTAAGTACTCGGCTTGGCAGAGCCTGTAAGTAGATTGTAGGAGAGATTAGAGGGAAAGTAAATAGGAGGATATATAAACATGAATGAAAAAGAAAGTAGCAAAGAAGCCTTAGAAAAGATACTGCTTAGATACATTGAGCGTTTAACTAAAGAGGGAACAGCCGAACAAGTTTCAATAGTGGCACATGAGTTGGTAGAACTTATAAATTGCGAAGATAAAGGTTTAGACAAATTTTCGAATGAAGAGCTGATTAGAGAACTTAAGCAGAGAAAAGGTGCTAGAGATATTGAATTTATACTTTAAGGAGAACAAGAATGAAAACAGAGAATGCGATTAAATATGCAGAAGCCTTGAAAGGGATTTCCTACAGAGATTGGCAGATGTTAAAGGTAGGTATGGACAGGATGTTTCAGGGCAAATTAAAAGAGCTTGAGCCGGAACTCAAACTCTCAGACACTGAACAAGTTGGCAGACTTATTCAGTCACAATTTGGGAGTTATTTATGGGGAGCGTCCCGGTTAAATAGGAGTAAAACATGAAGTATCTAACAAAGGATGGAGGCTCTTTTGATACAGAGCCGTGCATTGAAGAGTTGATAGAGGTAATCAAAAAATATAAAGTGCCTCTTGCGATTTTAAATGCAATGCTTAAGGAAACAGAAAGAGAGATTAAGGATAGGATAATTATCCAGTGATAGAAGAAGACTATGAAAAAAGAAGAGGTGATAAGTCAGCTTAATGACCTTTGGGAACATTGCCACAGCATGATAGATCGCAGGGATGAGAATTGTGTTTGGCGTAAGGATGTAAAGGCATTAGAAGAGGCTATAAGGATTATACAAAATGTCAAAGTGAGGAGTTTTTCAAAGAAGAGAAGAAGACTATGAAAAAAGAAGAAAAGGATTACAAGACACGTAGGGGCTGGACCTTAGAAGAAATAGCAACACTGTCAGAGCTTAAGGCAAACGGCGTTAGAATTGTAGAGATTGCAGAGAGGCTGAATCGTAACAACTCATCTATATTTAAAAAGATTGGAAATATGGGTGCCGATTTGTATGACAGTGATACTTGGAAGAATTATGCATCTCAAGGGTCGCCTTGGAAAAAGACCGAGCTTAGACTTGTCAAAGAAATAATGAAAAATGGAGGATTCAAAGAAGCGGCACTTAGAGTTCCTCATAGTCCGGGGTCAATACAGACAAAGCTCTTCCGAATGGGCAAAGATTTCTTTGACGAAAGTACTTGGGATAAGTATGCGATAGATTAGGAGAAAATTATGGAGTATCCAAGAAAAATAATGAAAATGTCAGAGCTTAAAAGTTTAGGTTTTCCACAACCTTTGCTTATGGAAGCTTATAGAGACCCGAAACAGGATTTCGCTACAAAAGTGGATCCATCAAAAACAAATTCAACGATAATATTCGACACAGCTGGTTTTGATAAGTGGATAGCAAAGAGGATAAAAATGCAGACGGCTGAGTTTGCAAGTCAAAGAAGACGACCTGCAAGAGGTGCAGGGTGGAAGATGGTAAGGGATGTGGTGTAAATATGATGACTGAGAACCAGATTGAAGCAATAAAAAGAATTTTTGATAAGTGTATAGAGGTAAACAAAAAAGGAAGAGCAGAAGTGTTTTTTGACTGGCATCCGCACACAAGTCAGGTTGATGTTAGTATACATGTTCCAAACTGGAATATGAACAAAAAGTGTAAGAGCATGAATTTCTACTATGATAATTTAGACATTGAATACGATTACCCGATTATGAATTCGTACAAATTGAATACGATAGAAAAAGAATTGGATAAATACATTTAAGGAGGCAATATGAAACAGGAAGAATTAAAAGAGGCTTTAAAAGAAGATTTCACAAATATGGACCTGAGAGGATGGAGCTTCAAAGGTCAGAACTTATCAGGGGCAAATTTTAGCAATGCAGACCTTGAGGGTGCTTGCTTTATAGATACAGTTCTTGTCAGTACAAATTTTGAGGGCGCAAATTTAAAGAATGCGGACTTCTCATGTGTTAATGCATGGTCAGCAAACTTTAATGAGACGAACTGCAAAGATACTGTATTTTTATCTGCAAACTTGACAGAAGCAAGCTTTGAGGGTGCGGATCTGGACTGCGCGTCATTCGCACAGGCAAATTTAACTGAAGCAAACCTTCAGGACACGAACATCATTGCAGCTGAATTTGATAATACAGTGGGCGTTTTTCCTGTGTGTCCGACACATGACAGCTTTATAGGATGGACTATTGGAGAAGATGAAGAAGGAAATGAGTGCTTGGTTGAAGTATCTATTCCTACATGGGCTCAGAGAAGTTCGGGAACAACAAGAAAATGTAGAGCGGAAATACTGTATATAGAATCTATAGAAAGATTGAAAGATGGCTATGATCCGATTGAGGTTACTTTAAAAAACAGAAATTACATCTTAACTGAGAATGATGTTGTGCGAGATAACGACTACGAAGTAGACCGATTCAAGGTAAGCTCTACAGATTTGTACTTCTGGATATCAAAAGAAGAGGCACTGGCGCATGCGAGGAAGCACATATGATGGTAGAGCATAATAAGAGATGGACTGAAAGGAAGAAGAATATGTCTAAGGTAGCAGAAGAAAAAGTAATTGTGCCGGATGTGTGGTCCGATAAAAAAATTGAAAGAAGAATAGAGACCCTTGAGGGTAGGCACGGCAAGCAAGTGCAGGTTTTAAAGGAAAGAATTGAGGAGCTGGAGTACACGCTTGACGGCATTGAGAGGGCATTCTGGTGTGGAATGATAGGGCTTACGATATTTAATTTGGCTATATTAGCGATAGCGATTTTTTAATAGAGAAGGAGAAAAATATGAGAGTTACAAAGATTAAGATTAAGAATTTATTTGGCATAAAAGAGTATGAGGCTGATGGAAAATCTGTAGAGCTGTCAGGCAAGAATGGAGTAGGAAAGACTTCTGTAATTGATGCAATTCGTTATGCTCTGACAAATAAGTCAAGTAGAGATTACATAGTAAGAAACGGAGAAAACGAGGGAGAGATACTCATTGAGACTGATAACGGTTTAAGGATTGACAGAAGAGAACGTTTGACACAGACAAGTTACAAATCAGTTAAAAGCAATGGTAAGGAAGTGCCAAGTCCTGAAAGCTTCCTTAGAGATATATTTACACCTTTACAGCTTAATCCGGTTGAGTTTGCAGGAATGGACAAAAAGAAGCAAAATGCAATGATTTTAGACTTAATTGAATTTGCTTGGGATATGAACACAATTAGAGATTGGTTTGGAGAGATACCGGATTGGGTGTCGTATGATCAAAACATACTGGCAATTTTGGATGATATTCAATCTGAAAAAGGAAAGTACTTTCAAAGAAGACAGGATGTTAATAGAGATATAAGGAATAAAAATGCATTTATTGAAGAAATTGCAAGTTCAATCCCTGCGGGGTACATGGTGGATGAATGGGAAAATGCAAGCGCAGGTGAGCTTTATAGGAAAATAGAGACTATAAGACATCAGAATGGCTTAATTGAAAAAGCAAAGGCATTTATTCAAAGTTCAGATAATAAGATCAGAGGATTACAGGCAGAAAAGGAGATTGCAATTACAGCTATCGAGCGTGAAACTGCAAACCGTGAAAGCAGTATTGGGAAGTCTATAGTACAGCTTGAAGAGCAGATTAAGGCATATAGACAGGAGCTGTCAACACTTTCAGAGAAAAAACAAGATAAGATTGCACTTGAGGAAGAGAAATATAAAGCCAATGTGGCCAAATTAACAGCGAATTTGGCAGAGTATGAAGAATTAGCGAGTCAGGAAATAAAAAGCGTGGACGAACTTAGCAAGCAAGCAGAGCACATTGAAGAAATGAAAGGACATATCAATGAGTATCGTAGGATGGAAAGCTTGCAAAGTGAAGTTGAAGATCTTCAACAGGAAAGCGAAGAGCTGACACAGAAAATCACTAAAGCAAGAACTTTACCGGGAGAAATATTGCAAACATCCAATATTCCTGTGCAAGGCCTAAGCGTAAAAGATGGAGTTCCGCTTATAAATGGACTTCCAATCAGCAATCTTTCAGAAGGTGAAAAGCTGGATCTATGTATAGATGTGGCAATTCAGAAGCCTAACGGTCTGCAAATCATATTGATTGATGGAGTCGAAAAGATGGCTACAGAACTTAGAGAAAGACTTTATAAGAAATGCAAGGATAAGGAGTTGCAATTTATAGCTACAAGAACAACAGACAGTGATGATTTAACAGTAGTTGAGTTATAGGAGAAGAAGTATGAATGAATTAATTGAAACAGGAAACAATTTACCGGTATCAGGTGAAGTTTTTGCGAAGGCTGAAAGCTTTCAGGATTTATTTAATATAGGGAAGATGTTCGCATCGTCTTCCCTTGTGCCGCAAGCCTATCAAGGCAAGGCAATGGATTGTGCTATTGCCATAGACATGGCCAACCGCATGGGTTTAAGCCCTATGATGGTTATGCAAAATCTTTACGTTGTTAAAGGCAAGCCGTCATGGAGCGGGCAGGCCTGCATGGGGATGATTAAATCAAATGCAGGATTTAAAGAAGCTAAACCGATATACTTTGGAGAAAAAGGCACAGAAGATAGGGGGTGCTATATAAAAGCGGTTACAAAAGAAGGAGAACTTATAGAAGGTCCGGATGTAACATTGAAGATGGCAAGACTTGAGGGCTGGACATCAAATAAGAAATGGCAGACTATGCCTGAGCTTATGCTTGCATATCGTGCAGCGGCTTTCTTTGCAAGAATTCATGTACCGAACTTACTTATGGGTTGTCTTGTTGAGGGTGAAGCTGAGGATATATCACCGGAAAAACCTAAGGCAGTGGATCCGTTTGAGGTCAAAGGGGGAACAGAGAATGCAACTGACAAATGAGAATTACTTTTCAAATGAAGCAAGCAAAGAGTATTTGTCTGTAAGTCAGTACAAAAGCTTTGTTGGATCTATGGGTATAAAAGGTTGTGAAGCTATGGCAATGGCTGAAATAAGAGGTGAATGGGAAAGAGAAAAGAGTACTGCTTTGCTTGTAGGAAGTTATGTGGACGCACATTTTGAGGGGAGCCTTCCCCTCTTTAAAGCCCAAAATCCCGAAATATTTACAAAGCAAGGTACTTTAAAGGCTGAATATAGGCAGGCCGAAGAAATTATAAATAGGATTGAAAGAGATCCATACTTTATGAAATTTATGTCCGGACAGAAACAAGTAATCATGACCGGAGAAATCGGCGGAGTACCTTGGAAAATAAAAATGGATTCATATATTCCTGACATCTGCATAGTTGACTTAAAAATTGTCAAGTCAATCCGTGACAGGTTTTATGTAAAAAAATACGGTTATATGGATTTTATTACAAATTGGGGATATGAAATTCAGGGAGCCGTATATCAAGAAATTGTAAGGCAGAATACAGGAAAGGTATTGCCTTTTTATATAGCCGCTGCAAGCAAAGAAAAAGTTACAGACATAGAAATCATACAGATAAATGATGAAGCATTGGTGGCGACCCTTGAAAAGATTAAGGAACATGTTGAAAGAGTTGTGAAGATAAAAAACGGAGAAATAGAGCCGGAAAGATGCGGAACCTGTGACTATTGCAAGTTTACAAAAGTTCTTTCAAGACCAATGCTTTACACAGATTTAATATTAGACGAAGTGGAGGAAACAGAGTGAATCAGGCTATTATATGCGGAAGATTAGTAAGAGATCCGGAGATACGATACACAAATGGTGCAGAGGCAAAGGCGGTGGCTAAGTACACTATAGCGGTCGACAGAATGAAAGACAAAGAAGCCGATTTTATATCATGTGTGGCATTTGGCAAGTCGGCAGAGTTTGCGGAAAAGTACTTCAGAAAAGGGCAAAGGGTATTGATTTCAGGTCGTATTCAAACAAGCAGTTACACAAACAAGGACGGACAAAAGGTGTATACAACTGATGTTCTTATAGCTACACAGGAGTTTGCAGACGGTAAGGGAGCAGGCACAGGACAGGCAAGTTCAAGGCCGTCATCATCAAATGCAAGTGCTGACGGGTTTATGAATATTCCTGACAGTGTTGATGGTGAAGGACTGCCATTTAATTAAAGGAGGCAGTCGGGTGGATTTTAGCAATGAAGTTTGGAAACCTATCAAAGGGTTTGATTATTACGAAGTTAGCAATCTTGGTAGAGTTCGTTCAATTTCTCATGTGGATTCCATGGGCAGAATGAAAGTCGGGAAAATTCTCGAACAGTGTTTTGATGGCAAAAATAATTACCTGCATGTTGGGTTAGGGAAAGGCGGAGCAAAGAGATACAGCAAAAATGTTCATCGTCTAGTCGCATGTGCTTTTATCCCTAATCCGTATGGTTTTAAAGAGGTAAACCACAAAGATGAAAATAAAATAAATAATTCCGCAGATAATTTAGAATGGTGCAATCATAAATATAATAACAATTATGGTTCGAGGGCCGGTTTATTTCGTGGAGAGAAAAACCCACAGAGCAAGATTGGCTACAATTGCATTTCTTTTATAAGAAAAAACCATAAATCGTGTGGAGGGGAATATAGAAATTGCGACCTTGCAAAAATGTTTAACATATCAGAGTCTCATGTCTCCTCAATAGCACACAGGAGGCGTTGGAATTATGATGATACAGTGTGACAGTAGGGAAGGTAAAAGTCAACTGCACAGAGTTGAAACGCAGTTCGACCGGCATGGAGTAAATCATTTTGTTTCAAAACTGTATGTCGGTGACTATATGAATTACGATAATCCTAGGCTTGTGGTTGACCGTAAACAGAACTTAAGCGAACTATGCAGTAATGTCTGTCAAGACCATACCCGTTTTAGAAATGAGCTTTTAAGGGCAAATAAGGCAGGTGTAAAAATTGTATTTTTATGCGAGCATGGTAAGGGAATAAAAAGCCTTGAGGATGTGCAAAACTGGACAAATCCCAGACGATATGCCCGTGTAAAGTCCGCTACTACAGGTAAATGGGAAACTTTTGAAACAAAGGCAATGACAGGCGAAAAGTTACATAAAGTGCTTTCAACAATAAAAATCAAGTATGGTTGCGATTTTCTCTTTTGCAGTAAGGAAGAAACAGGAAAGAAAATAATAGAAATTCTGAAAGGGTGAGTATGACATCTGAAGAGATTAAAGAAAAATATTCAATGTCGGAAATCCTTGAGCAATACGGATTTAAACCAAACAGGGCAGGGTTTATATGCTGCCCTTTTCACAAGGAAAAGACTCCATCAATGAAGATATATGCGAAATCTTTTTATTGTTTCGGCTGTGGAAGACACGGAGATATCTTTGATTTTGTCGCAGGTATGGAAAATTGTAACTTCTCTGAGGCTTATAGGAGCCTTGGAGGAGTAGAAGACAACAGCCGAAAGGCTAAGTTTGCAGAGTACAGAAGACGTAAAGCACGTGAGAAGGCTGTTAGAATCGCACAGGACGAACGAAACAAGCTTAGAGGTATATTCGATAGGCAAGATGAATTAAGGGCGTTGTTGAGCGAATTAGAGCCGTTAAGTGACGAATGGGCAAACTGTTACAGGGAACTCTTACAGGTTACTACAGAACGTGCGGAGTTGAGCAAGGAAGAAGATGTATATGAGTATGCATATACTTACGTATCTTCGGCTTTGTATCAGGATTTTCACAATAAAGGAGCGGGATGATGAAGAAAATTGAAGAAGTGACAAAAAAGGACCTGCTCTCAAAAGAATTCATGCAGGATATCTTTGACGAAGAGGATGAAATCGAAAGAGGCGTAAATATAGCCAATTTGATGGACAGAGCAAGAGAATTGAAGGTATATACAGAGTTTAAAATACTGCTTGATGCTTTCAGAAAAGCTGAAAGAGAAATGATACCGGAGAAAACTAAGGGGAACCTTTGTCAGTGGACCAACTTTGAAAGTGATGAGTATGACAATATGATTTGTGGTTATTGGAATGCTACAGAACGCGGAATAATTAAGCCTAATTCAGATGAATACGCCTGCTACCACCCAATATTGCCGGTTGAGAGGCTTAAAAATATTGAAACCGGAGCGGAGCAAATAAAGCTTGCATACAAGCGTAACGGAACTTGGCATGAAATAGTAGTACCTAAGTCTTTGATAGCTTCAGCAAGTAAAATAGTGGCCTTGGCGGAACAGGGAATAGCGGTTACAAGTGAAAATGCAAAGCTCTTAGTGAAATACCTGTCAGATGTGGAAAATCAGAACGATAATTTTATAAAAATTAAGCGTTCAACCTCCAAATTTGGATGGCTAAACAAAGATTTTATACCGTTTGACGGAGATATTATTTTTGATGGTGATATAAAGTTCAAACAGGTATCCGAAAGTGTGAACACACAGGGTAGTTACACAACTTGGTTAGATCACACAAGGACTGTAAGGGCAAGAAAGAGGATTGAAAGTAAATTTTGTTTGGCCGCATCATTCGCAAGTGTTCTGGTTGCTCCATTGAGAGGCCTACCCTTCTTTGTAGACCTTTGGGGAGGCACTGAAGCGGGTAAATCGGTGGCTTTAATGCTTGCGGCATCCGTTTGGGCAAATCCTGATGAAAATGCCTTTGTAGGCGATTACAAAAGCACAGAGACGGCCTTGGAGGCTAAAGCGGATATGTTAAACCACTTACCAATGCTACTTGATGATACATCAAATCAAAACAGGAGGCTTGCAGAGAATTTTGAAAGCCTTGTATATGTGCTTTGTTCCGGGAAAGGTAAGACAAGGAGCAACAAAGACATTGGTATAAACAGAGAAAGCAGGTGGAAAAACTGCATAATAACAAACGGTGAAAAGCCTTTGACTTCTTATGTCAATCAAGGTGGAGCGATGAACAGAATCTTAGAGATAAGCTGTGACGGCCACATCTTTGAAGATCCAAGGCTTACGGCTTCAGTGGTAAAAAACAATTACGGTTATGCCGGGCGAGAGTTTGTAAAAGTTCTGAAAGAAATCGGAGTTGAAGGGCTTATGGAAATTCAAAAGGGTTTTCTGGATAAGCTTGACAATGATGAAAAAATGCAAAAACAAAGCTTATCACTTTCTATAGTGCTTACAGCCGACAAAATAGCAACAGATTATATTTTCAAAGACGGTGAGTATATAGACATTGAGGAAGCCAAGCAGACCTTAATTGATAAAAATGAGCTTTCGGATAATGAGAGGTGTTACAGGTTTATCGTTGATAAGGTGGCCATGAACCCTGCAAGGTTTGATCCACAGAACGAGGTTGTGGAGAAATGGGGGATTATAGAAGACGGTTATGCTGTAATTATTTCAACTGTTATGTCAGATCTTTGCAAACAGTCAGGATTTTCAAGAGTATCGTTTTTGAAATGGGCAAATGATAAGAATTTACTGCTGACGAATAAGGGGAGAACCGATTCTTTGAAAAAATTCAATGGAACTCCTGTGCGTTGTGTTAAGTTAAAATTATCAGATAACAGTGATTTTAGTAGCGGTTTTGAACAAATAAATATGACAAATAACGACATATTACCGTTTGATTAATAAATTATCTGATAAATACAAACCAATTTGTAGTTACCTAAAAATTATATGGTTTCCGAAAAAAACTAAAAAAGCTAGAGTTTAAGCGGCTTTAAGGGGTGTGGTAACCGAATAACCACTGAAACCATGCACATGTATATGTATATATAGGGAAAATTTTTTTAAATATTTTTATTAATAAATATTTCCCCTATATGCGAGGATGTGTTTTTTATGGTTACTTGGTTATGCAGTGCCTGAAACCCGCATAAATAAAGAGTTTAAAAGGGTATCCAAGGGGTAAAAAACAAAAGTTACCGGTGGTTATGTTGGTTGCAGTAAGGAGTTTGCAGTATCTGACACAATATATATATAAATAAAATATATTAATATTAAAGCTACACAAATATAAATTATCAGATAATTATGCTATAAATAAGTTTATTATTATAAGTTTAGAAACAATTATGGAGTTTTTAAGGATATGAACTATAAAGAGATAATGACGAATGACAAGATAACGGTGATGATAAATGACATACACAATAAGTGGTGGAAGTCGGTAAGAGAGTTTGATGAAAAATCGGATAAAGACGAGGTTGCAAAGTCTATGCAGGTCTTAATGAAATATGTTGAGGCGAATTACTCAAGCTATCCTATAGCCTGCAAGATAATGGAGGCTTACATAGACGAGCTGGATGCAAGAGTAAAAGGCGGATACAGGGATTTTGATGGAGAGAAAGAAAAGAATGAGCGAAGATAATTAAAATCAATTCTAAGGCGGCTAGAATGGTGCACACGGCACTTTAAAGGTATTGGGCTATATTTCTACCTTAATGAATTAAAACGCCGTGTTGAGCAAAATAAGAGGAGTAGAGAAGATGTTAATACCGAATGTAGAAGTAAAAGAATTTGAAAAATTTGGATTTAAGCCATGCAGGGGGAATACGAAAAATTCGAAATGTTATTACTTATGCGTTGCAAGAGGATGTAGGCTTATGTTTGTCAGTCCTGTCTGCTTTGATATACAGGATTGGAAAAAAGATGATCCAAGGATACATAAAAAGCCAAATTGCAAGTACCGAGACCCTCGAACAGCTATAGATATTATGTATGAGCTTATAAAGTCCGGAATGCTAAAAAAGAGAGGTGAGTAAGTGACGGCAAAAGAATATTTAAAACAGCTTAAAACGCTTGATTGTCTTATAAAGGCCAAGCTGTTAGAAAAAGAATGTATAAGAGCGTTATCAACTAAGGTTACAGCCGGGAACAAAGAAAGGGTACAAGGTGGCAGTAGCGGTGGCATAGAAAGTGCAGTTATAAAGATGATGGAGTTAGAAGAACAGATAAATTCAGATATTGATAGACTTGTGAATTTAAAAGCTGAAGCGAGATTATTGATTGATGAGTTGGTAGACGACAAGCACAAGGTAGTGCTATCTATGTACTATGTGTCGGATATGACTTTCGAGATGATATCAGACGAAACGCATTACTCAGTTGGAGCCGTACATAAATTTTATAGGAGTGCTTTAAAGGAATTTGAGGAACTGTACAATTCCGAAAAAGAGTGAAAAAAATGTATAAAAGTAAAAATGGGGATATGATATAGTGTATGTGTGAAAAGTTTAAAGCAAGTATACTTTTTCATAATCCTCCTTTAATGTATGGTATCGGGGCAGGCTTTTATTGATGTTTCCCTGCCCCAAAAGTTAAAGGATAGTCTACTAAATATTTTTCTTCTTGAGAGGCAGCTTAACGGCTGTCTTTTTTGGTGCAAAATTTTAGAAAGGAGGTAGTCTGAATGACTGAAAAACAAAAAAGATTTTGTGATGAGTATATAATTGACCTGAATGCCACTCAGGCTGCCATTAGAGCCGGTTATTCTCCACACACAGCAAAAGATATAGCTTCACAAAACTTAGCAAAACTCAACATTTTAGCAGAAATTAACAAGAAGCTGGCAGAGAGATCCAAGCGCACAGGTGTAAATCAAGACAGGGTGGTTCGTGAGCTGGCAAAAATTGCATTTGTAAACGCCGCAGATGTAATTGACGACAGAGATGCAACAGTTAAGCCAACGGCAACCGATGATGACCGTGCCTGTATCCAATCTGTAAAGGTTAAAATCATGGATGGTGATAAGGGAAGCATGGAAGAGAGGGAAATAAAGCTGGCAGACAAAGTGAGAGCATTGGAGCTTTTAGGTAAGCATTTAGGTATGTTTAAAGACAAGTTGGATATTACTGCTAATGTGCCTGTAATTATATCCGGGGATGATGCTCTTGAAGACTGATTCTGTTAATATTCAACTGCCCGAGGTGGTAGGCAGAGGATATGGCACATATTGGCGGTATAAAGGCAGATATAGAGTCTGCAAGGGTAGTCGTGCCAGTAAGAAGTCCAAGACAACGGCACTGTGGTACATATGGGCAATTATGAAGTATCCACAGGCCAATTTGCTTGTGGTTCGAAAGGTATTCAGAACTTTAAAGGACAGTTGCTTTACAGAGCTTAAATGGGCGATAAGGAGACTGAAGGTTGAAAACCATTGGGAAGAGAAAGAATCACCGCTTGAGATGACTTACATACCGACTGGACAAAAGATATATTTCAGAGGATTAGATGATCCGCTTAAGATTACATCAATTACAGTAGAACAAGGATACCTTTGTTGGATGTGGCTTGAGGAGGCATATGAGATATCAAATGAAAACGACTTCAATATGCTTGATGAGTCTATAAGAGGTGCCATACCCAAAGACGTAAAACTGTTTAAGCAGATAACAATAACACTGAATCCTTGGAATGAGCATCACTGGATAAAGAAAAGGTTCTTTGATACTCCGGATGATGAAGTTCTGGCAATGACTACAAATTATCTTTGCAATGAGTGGTTAGATAAAGCTGATTTGAAGGTATTTGAGTCAATGAAAAAGAATAACCCACGAAGGTATCAGGTTGCAGGTCTTGGTGAGTGGGGAATTGTCGAAGGCCTTGTATATGAAAACTGGGAAGAGAAAGCCTTTGATATAGGCGAAGTTAAGAAGATATCAACAATTCAGTCCGTATTTGGGCTTGACTTTGGATATACAAACGATCCAAGCGCCTTGTTCTGTGGTCTTGTAGATACAAAGAGCAAGACTATTTGGGTATTTGATGAGATGTATAAGAAGGGCATGAGCAATGAGGCGATAGCTGACGAGGTTACTAAGATGGGATATGCCAAAGAGCGTATAAGAGCCGACAGTGCGGAGAAAAAGAGTATAGACAGATTAAGGCATTTGGGATTGCAAAGGGTAACTCCTGCTATCAAAGGTCCCGACAGTATTAGAAACGGAATTGACTTTATTCAAGGGTATCACATAATTATTCATCCCAAATGCGTGAATTTTATAACTGAAATAAGCAACTACACGTGGGACACCGATAAGAAAACGGGTGAGAAGATAAATAAGCCTATTGATGATTTTAACCACCTTATAGATGCTATGAGATATGCACTGGAGCCACTTTCATTTAAGAGTAAGGCTGTAGCAGGAAGGAGATTATAATGTGCCGCCATTGTTTTGTTAAACACGGAGATGTACGGGTTTGCCATAAATGCGGACTTACAATATTACCGAACGGTAAAGTATTTTATGATACAAAGCTAAAAAACAGGAAGGAGGTAAAAAATGAAAAGAGATGAGGACTATCCTGATTTTACAGGGTTTATAGATGCGCTTGACAGGGAAGGAATAACAGAGGAGCTTATCAGCAAACTTACGGCAAGGCATGCAACAAACCGCTTGCATACAAAGAACTTGTACGAGAGATATAAGTGCTATGAAGATAAAGTACCTATATTTGGACGGGAGCCAAGGTTCATAGATAGGGATTTGGAAGCATTAGGCGGCAAGCAATTAAACAACAGACTTAACCATGATTTCTTTGGTGAGATAAATGATGTTATGATTGGATATTTTGCCGGAAAGGCGGCCGCATATAGTTATGCCACAGATAATGATTCACTGGAAGAAACAGGTGGAGAGGACGGCGTTAGTGAAGCTCAGAAGTGTTTAACTGATTTTATAACAAGCAATAATTTTTATGACCTAAATCAAGAGGTGACCAAGTATGCGTCGGTGTGCGGATATGCGGGTCGCCTTTTTTATATCAACAAAGATGGTGAAGAGTCTTGCATGGTTGTACCGCCTTTTGAGTGTTTTGTGGTGAGTAAGGACAAGGTACAAAGTCCAAGCTACGCGGTAAGGTATTATAGCTATACGGATATAGACGGGGTCGAGAAATGGAAAGCTGAAGGTTATGATGCTAAAAGTATTTATTATTTTGAGGGGACTCCGGGAGCTTTTCAGTTTATAAAGGCGGAAGCTCATCTATTTGATTATTGTCCGCTTCAGCTTATACCGCTAAACGGGGAGATGATGAGCAGTGCCGAAAGGGTACTTACTCTTATTGACGAGTATGATCAGACAGTATCGGACAATGCAAATGACGCGGAAGGCAATACACAGGCACAGCAAGTATTTGACGGAGTGGATATATCGGATGAGGAGATTATAAAATCTAAAGTAAGCGGATCCATTCTTATTCCGCCTGTACTTCAGGGCAGTACACACAGTGTTTATTATCTTACTAAAGATATAAATGACGGATTTAATGAACATCATTTAGACAGATTAGAGAGGAATATATACAGGTTTTCCAAAACTCCTAATCTTAATGATCAGAGTTTTGGAAGTGCTTCCGGAATATCGCTAAAATTCAAGCTTACTGCATTTGAAGCAAAGTGCGGTGCATTCGAAGCCAAGATAAGCGGAGCCGATACCTATATGTTTAAGGTGATAGGTTCGGCATTTAACAAGAGAGGAATAGCATTTGATTATTTACAGTGCTATTCAGAATATAAGAGAAACTTCCCGGTTGATGTTGCAAGTGAAGCTAATGCGGTTCAGGCTCTTATCAATGCAGGTGTGCCGGATGAGATTGCTTATAATTACTTAAGCTTTGTAGATGATATTGATTATCTGATGGAACTTAAAGAAAAAAAGAAGCAGGATGCGGTGGATATGTTCACTCCTGATGATGATAAGGATGAGAATGCAGATGACTTAGAGGACGATAATGGAGACGACGAATCTTGATAAGTTTCTTCATACTGTGAGACGTATTGAGGAACACAGGGAAGAAAAGGCGGTTAATCAACTAAAGAAACTGTATAAGAGGCTTATAAAGGACTTGCAGTCACATCTTGGCACGGTATATGCAAAGTACTCTGATGAGAACGGGCTTTTGACATATGCAAGACTTCATAAAGATGCGTTGAATGCAAGACTGCTACAGGAAGTAGCCTCAAAGATGAATGATGTTACTCAGGCAGAGAAAAAGCTTATAACCGAGTTGGTAGAACAGACTTATTCAAATGCGTATAGCGGCATGGTGCAGGCTGTTGATAAGGCTGTAGATGACAAGGATTTGGTCGCAACTTTTGCACAGGTCCAATCAGCTAAGCCGCAAGCTCTAAGAGCCGCAGTAAATAATCCTGTACATGGACTTACCTTATCGGCACAGCTTGAGAAAAATAGGGCAAATATAATCTATGGTATACAGCAAGCTGTCGGCATAGGGCTTTCAGTTGGTGACAGGTATGACACTATGGCCAAGAGAGTACAAAAGACTTTGATAGGTGATGACGGTGCAGGCGGAAGCTATGCCAAGTCTATAAGGATTGTCAGGACTGAAGCTCATAGAGTAAGGGAACAAGGCAATCAGGATGCAGCTAAAGAATTGCATAATAGATTAGAACCTGAAGGCTTTGTGATGGTAAAAACTTGGCATACCATGAAAGATGAGCGAGTGCGACCCAATATATCAAGGAAGACCAAAAAAGGTTGGAAATACTCTATCGGTAACAGTAAATACAACCATGTGAAGATGGAAGGTCAGAGCGTACCGGTCAATGAGCCATTTACCCTTCCTTCAGGAGCTACTACAATGAGTCCGGGGATGAGCGGAGTTGCAGGTGAAGATATAAACTGTAGGTGCTTTGTAAGCTATGAGGTGAGGAAAGCATCTACAAATTCAAATGATAAACTGCAAGAGTATAGAAGTATTGATAGGGGAGAAATTAGAAATTTTAATATAGGTAAAATAGGAATAACATCAGCTAGAAAAATTGAAACATATCCTACTCCGGTATATATATCTGATAAAGTTAGTATAAAACCAAAAGCTTTATATACTATAAATAAAAATACTGAGGCGGCTATTAAGGCTTATGGTATACCGTTGAGCGAGAAGCCTACAATAGTTGTATTACATAGTTCAGAATTCCCCAATGCGTGGGGGGCTTATAATGCTTTTACAAATACAGTGTATTACACTCCAGATATACTCGACAATGCTTTTATTCCAAGAAAATATACTGAATTTCATGAGATGTGGCATATGAAGCAAGCATATGATTTTAGAAAAAATGGCTATGAGATTACAGAGAATAATTACGCCAAATATATAGGAAAACTCAGAAAAAAGTGCAGGAAGAATGTTGAAAAAATAGGTATCAACAGATATAATGTAAAAGAGATATCAGATTATGCCGAAAGGTCTTTTGCAATAGGCAAGTTTGATGAAGTAGAAGCAGAATGGTACACTAAGAAACAAATAGGAGAGCTGAGGTTGAAGAATGGTTCGTAGGTATACAGAAGAAGAAAAAAAGTTGATTTCAATATTTGAGCCTTGGTTTGAAAATGCGCATCTAAGAGATGATGCACCAATAGAGGCAATATTGGCTAAGGAAAAATTTGATGAGATAGATAGAAAAATAGATGAAAACTATTTTGGTTTTCAATAATTGAAAAACTCTAAGCACCTAAACAAACCAGGGTGCTTTTTTGTTGCAATAAATTGGTGGGCAATGCTTTAAGACTCCGTAAGGTGGGATAAGAGATTGCACTCCACAAATATAAGTGGCTTATTAAAATGTGAGCCTCGAAAGGATAATTTATGAATTTAGAGAAGTTAAAGAAGATGCTTGCTGACGGTGTTATCACAAGTGAAGAGTACAAAGAGTTACTTGAGAAATTCGGACTTGAAGATAATGAGCAGGAAGCGGATCCGCTTGACGGATTAGATGATAAGACAAAGGCATATGTCCAAAAGCTTTTACAGTCTGAGAAAGATAGGGAAGCGAATCGTGTGGGTAATGCTAAAAAGGCTGAATATGATGCTCTTAAGGCTGAATATGACAAGCTTAAGAACGACAAACTGTCTGAAGATGAGAAGCGTAAGCTTGAGGATGAAGAGAAGCGTAGAGCTTTGGAAAAGAAAGAGCGTGAGTTTGCATTGATGCAATGTAAATATGTTGCGACTCAAGAGCTTAAGTCTAAGGGACTTGATAACAGTGATGATATTGTACAGTTGGTTCTTGGTTCTGATGAAGAGGAGACTAAAAAGCGTGTTGGTGCTTTTTCATTGCTTATTGAAAAGCTTGTAAAGGAGAAAGTTGAAGAGCGCTTCAAGGAATCGGGAAGAGATATTCACAAGGGTAGCGGAAGCGGTGAGGATTACAATCCTTGGAAAAAGGAAAGCTTTAACATGACAAAACAGTTTGAAATTGAGGCGGCAGACCCGGAAAGAGCAAAGGTATTAAGAGCCGCTGCTAATGCATAGAAAGGAATAAATTTATGGCGGGAACAAAATTTGCAGATATGGTTATTGTACCGGAGAAGTTTACAGCGTATGTCAATGAAAAAACTACCAAGGTATCAGCGTTAGTTAAGTCAGGCATTGCTGTACCGGATGAAAGAGTTGCAGGACTTATAAACGGGACACCGCTTGGCGGAAATATGATCCAGATGCCTTCTTACAAGCCTTTAACAGGTGATGATGAGATTTTCGGTGAGGATACAATGATTCCTGACGGTATAAAGACAGCCAATGAGAGAGCAACTCTTTTGATTAGACAGAAGGCTTGGTCAGCTACGGACCTTGCTAAGGTAAAAGGCGGCTCCGACCCTATGGCGGCTATCGGAAATTATTTAGCCGATTGGTGGATTGAGAGGGAACAGGCTATATTCTTAAGTGTTCTTAAGGGCCTTTTTGCTACAGGTGGAGCTTTAGCAACAGAGCATCTGCATGATATCAGTGCCTTAAGCGGTGCAAATGCCGTAATAGGTGTTAATGCCGCCCTTGATACCAAGCAGTTGATGGGTGATGCGGCCAATAAGCTTGGAATTGTTGTAATGCATTCAGCAACATATACAAAGCTTCAGAAGAATCAGGATATTACCACACAGTATGATTCGGATTTGAAGGTTGAGATTGAGTATTATCTGGGTTATAGAATTATTGTAGATGATACAATGCCGGTAAATGCGGGTGTATATGATACTATGTTTGTAGGTCAGGGAGCATTTGCAAGGCAGGAAGGAACACCTATAGGACTTATAGGCACTGAAACGGATAGAGATATTTTGGCATCCAAGGATGTGCTGGTAAACAGAAAAGCATTTGTATTACATCCGAACGGAGTAAGTTTTACCGGTAACTTCACTACCGCTTACGCGGCAAATACCGACCTTGAGACTGCAACTAACTGGAAGGTTGTAGCCGACCTTAAGAATATTCCTATTGTTTGTCTCAGACATAAGATTGCGTAGGTGATTTATGGGTTTAACTTTTTTTGAACAAAGAAGAAGATTACTTGCAAGGCAAAGAGAGATGGAAGAAGTTGACAAAAAAGCGGTAGAAGAGCCGGCTACAGAGTCGGAAACAGAAACTGTTACAGAGTCGGAAACAGAAACTGTTACAGAGGATGAAACTACTGAAGACAGCAAACCAAAAAAGGCGGTAAAAGGCAAGGAGTAGCATATGACACTGACGGAAGAAAACTTAATAACTATGGGATTTACAGCAAATTCAGTCAGTGTTGATGATGTGCTGTATTTTTTTAGCGCAATTGATTGGTTAAGAGATAATACCGATTTTTCTTTTGGCGAGGATGTAAGTGTGGAGGATATAAGTAATCTTCCACATTCTGCCAAACTCTTTATTATCAAGTTCATATCTATGCTAAAGAGCGGTGCATTAAGCGGAAGTAATGTCACAAGTGAGAGTATAGGCGGTATGTCTAAGAGCTATGAGAGTTTTGTAAATGGAACTACAGGATTATGGCAGATAGCAAAAGAACTGTTAGGAAAGCATCTCATCAAAGGAAAGGCTAAATCTTTTGGAAGTTATTCGAGGTGGAAGTAATGGCTACTACCAGAGACGATATACCTAAGATTAGAGAGTCTTTTAAGGAGCTTGGAAATAAAGCTATAGAGGTAGGCGTATTCGGTGGCGAACAGGCGTGGCTTGCTCATATACATGAATACGGGTGCATTATACAGGTAACGCCTAAAATGAGGGCCTATTTAAAAGCCAACGGGCTTGCATTAAAGCCCTCCACAACAACAATAACTATTCCTGAAAGAGCTTTTTTAAGGAATGGCTATGATAAGGGCAAAGATGAGGTGTTATCAGTGTATACAGACTTTATAAGTTCAATGATAACCGGTAATGTTGATGCTGACACTATTCTTCACGCACTTGGGACTAATCTTGAGGGTAAAATAAAAGAGTATGCCACAAATCAGGTAGAACCGCCTCTACATCCTTATACGATTGAACATAGACAACACGGGGGAAGTAATCCTCTAAATGATACAGGGTCTATGATAGGGGCAATATCCCACAGAATTGTAGGTAAATGATTATGGAGTTTATTTTTTCTGATTTAATTTCTAAATATGAAGTACCATGTAAGCTTATAACATTCACACAAGGTAGCTATATAGCCGGTGAATATACAAAGGGTGAAAAGCTGTCAAGAGATATAAGAGCCGCTATAATTACAATGACAAGCAGGGCAATATATGAGAGCGGCGGAAGGCTTACAAGCTCCGACAGACATATGTTTATTGTAAAGGATAAAGACATTATCAATCTTGAAAGCGGTACTTTTTATGTGGAACATAACGGAAACAGCTTTAAGGTTGAGGAGAGTTACTTATATGGTGAAGACTATGCAGACTTTAACAGCTATACACTAAGGAGGGTAAGCAGTTTTAATGTTTGACTTAAATTCTTACAACAGGATTATTTGTGAGGGCATACAAAATGAATTAAATCTTATATGTGTGAAGTCCAATATCACGAGCCATATACCTAAGTACCCTTTTGTAAGTTTTACTGTAACCGCAATCGACTATAAGAGCAGGACTTACAGTGATGACGGTAAAAACAGGTATAAGCCTGTAGAGGTAAAGTACTCATTTACCATAAACAGCGATAACGATAATGAATGCTTTGAGCTTTGTCAGAAGTTACATGATTGGTTTGAAAGTGCGGTATATCTGAAGGATAAGAATATAAGTATAACGGAAATAAGCGGTATAAGTAATCGTGACAATATGCTCACCATCGAATATGAGTATAGAAAAGGATTTGATTGTGTGCTTAATGTTATGAATTACCTTGAGGGTAATGTTGAAAATATTGATAAATTTGAAGTAGAAAGGAATGATTTACATGCTTGATATTAATGTAAATATCAGTCTTACGGGGGCTGTAGGCTCTATAGGCAGCGGAGTACCTTGCATAGTGGTTTCAAAGTCTACAAGGGAAAAGGATTTTAAGGAATATAGTGAGTCAAAGGACTTAATCGGTGCAGGATTTGCCGAGGATTCAGGAGCCTATAAGCTTTTTCAGATTATGAAGATGCAAAAGAATCCGCCTGCCGCTATAGGAATAATTGAAACTGCGGGTAAAGCCGTCAGTGTTATACCTAAGTTAGTCGGGAAGGCAAGGCAGATTATAACATTGCTTGGTGACGGGGATTCAACTGTTGCTGAGGTGGCTAAGGCCGTTGAGGCTACAAACTCTCTTATTTATTTCCCTGTTATTAAGCAGATTTCAGAGGCGACAGGCCTTGAGAGCCTTGACAGAACTTGTGTAGGGGTCCATTCAAAAGGTCAGGATTTGGCGGCGGCTTTGGTCGGAGCTACCGCAGGATATGAGTCAGGTTCTTTTACTTATAAGAATGTTCTGATTAAAGGTGTTGCTCCTGATGATATCACTGACGGAGATGTGAAGCTTATCAATAATGAGAATAAGAGCGGAAATGTGTACGGATATACCATTCAAAGAAAGGCCGGAGATATAGTCACTACAGAGGGCAAGAGTGCGGCAGGTGAGTACCTTGATATAGTTGATGCTTTTGATTGGATTATATCTAATATAGCCTACCAGGCACAGAAGCTTCTTAACAATTCCAAGAAGGTAACTTATGATGATTCCGGTATAGGTATGCTTGAAGGTGTAACGAATAGTGTACTCAAAGAAGCCGATACCAAGGGAATGATTGCTCATGATGAGAATAAAACTGCTATGTATGAAACTGATTTCGGAAGAAGAAGTGATACTTCCGCATCCGACAGATCTGCCAGAGTGTATAAGCTTGGAAAGTTCAGTTTTGACCTTGCAGGAGCTATACATACAGCTACCATTAACGGTACAGCTACAATATAGGAGGTAATATATGGAAATCAAAAATTATAATCCTTCCGATGTGACTATCACGGTTGCTTCAAGGGCTTTTGGTACTTTTGCTGTTACGGGGCTTGGAGAAGATAATATCGAGTGTTCCGCAGACAATGATTTTGCCGAAGCTGTAACAGGTTTTCAGGGTGATGTGGTAATAAATGAGAGTGCTAAGAGGAACGGTACTATAAAAGTTTCTGTGCAGGCCACAAGTCCACAGCTAAAGGTACTGAAAAGAATGGCAGATGTTACGGATATATTTTCTGTCTGGGTTGTAAATAAGGCTACAAATGAGAAGACAGGAGGCTCTAAGGCTTTTATGAAGAAGCCTGCCGATAATAAGGTCGGTGAAAAGCTTGCAGACAGAGAATTTGAAATACAGGTATTAGATTATACGGATAGATAATTTAAGAGAGCTTAGGTTCTCTTTTTATTAAGGAAAAGGTGAATAAATGGTTAAGAGTTATCAGGTAGATAAAGAGATCAACGGAGTAAAGTATGTAGCCCAGTTTTGCGGCATATCAAACTGGCTAAATTGTGTTGACAAGTCAACTTTGGAGACCGGACAAACATCCACAAAGTTGTTGGCTGAAAATGTACTGAAAATGGGGCTTGTTGAGCCGAAGGATGTGGACATTGATGATTTTGAGACACAGGAGGAACTTCAGGAAGTGACTAACTTTGTTTCCGGTGTTATGAGAGGACACTTTCGAGAGAAGACTGTCGAAAAGCCGGTTAAGAAGTAGGGCAAAGGATAATTGGGCTTACTGGAGGCTTGTGTTGGACGGCGGACTTGATTTTAATACGGTTTTCTATCAAATGACACCGAACCAAGTTTCCGAGGCAAATTTTGCTTTGGACTATTATATAAGTTTAATGAAAAAGGATAGGGGGTGACAGATTGGCTGTAATTAGAGAAGATGTTATAAGGATTACTTTTGAGACCAATGAAAGCGGTCTTGAAACGGCAAGCAGTCAAATCAGCAGTGTTAATGATGAGGCACTGAATGCGGCTAATTCTGTCAGAGAACTTGACTCGGCTATGCAGGGGGCATCAGAGGCTTCCGCAAGTATAGCGGAGGGAGCAGGCAGTGGAATCACACAAACAAATAATGCAATAAGACAAACTGCAAGAGAAAGTTTAAGTCTTAGAGAAAGACTTTCAGGCGTAAGGTCTTCTTTGGCCGCTTTACCCGGTCATGCAGTTTCAAGAATAAGGCAAGGTATGGTTTCTTTGGCTCATTCTGCAAGGCAGGCCGTGACAGGCGGTATATCAAGACTTAGAAGCGGTATTTTATCTTTACCGAGGGCGGCTCTAAACGGTGTTGTAAACGGGTTTAAAAGGCTTGGCACAGGGATAAAAAACCTCCCTAAGAATGTTTTTAATAAGATTGTATCGGGTGTAAAAAAACTTGGTTCAGGGCTTAAGGCACTTCCCAAGAACGCTTTTAAGGGATTAATTGCGGGTGCCAAAAAGCTGGCAAAGGCGACTGCAAGTGCGGGTCTTTCATTAGCCAAGATTGCAGGTAAGGCTGTTCTTGGAGGTATTACAGCAGTAGGTGGCGCATTTGTCGGTTTGGCCACCAAGGCGGTAAATGCGTTCGGTGAGATGGAGCAAAATGTCGGAGGTTCAGAGACCGTTTTTCAGAATCTTGGAAATAAGATTACAAGCATTAATGCAAATATACAGGAAATAGATCCAAGTACCGGAAATCTTATAGACTCCACTCAGTCATTGGCCACAATATCGTCCAAAGCATATGCAACTATGGGTATATCTCAAAGTGATTACCTTGCGAACTTAAATAAGATGGGTTCACTGTTCCAAGGTTCAGGTCTTGAACAACAAAGGTCATTAGACTTATCTGTGCAGGCAATGCAAAGAGCGGCAGATGTGGCTTCTATTATGGGTATAGACCAGGCTGATGCACTTGAAGCTGTAACGGGTGCGGCTAAGGGTAACTATACTATGATGGATAACCTTGGAGTAGCTATGAATGCTACTACTTTGGGAGCATATGCACAGGCGCAAGGATTAAAAAAGACGTGGAATGAGATGAGTAACTCTGAAAAAGCGGAATTGTCTATGAAGTACTTTTTTGAGAGAACTTCACAGTATGCAGGAAACTTTGAAAGAGAAGCCAATCAGACGGTATCGGGTTCTATAGGGCTTTTTAAGGCGGCAGCGCAGACACTTGTAGGAAGTCTGGGAGATTCCGATGCCGATATTAAGAAATTGACAGGAAATCTTACAAAGTCTTTTTCGGCTATTGTAAAGAATGTTAAGCCTGTTGTCCAAAATGTGGTTAAAGCTTTGCCTACAGTGATTGAAGGATTAAAGGATGCTGTAGTGGAGTTTGCTCCTATAGTAAGAGGAGCTCTTGATCAGGCTGTACAGGCATTACCTACACTATTGCCCGGAGTGATAAACGGCGGTATGACAATTATGAACGGATTGGTAGGTTTGGTTAGAGAGAATATTCCGTCTGTAGTAAATGCCGCAGTTACCGCTATCCCTTTGCTTGCATCAAGCTTATTTTCTATGGCATCTCAATTATTCTTTGTAGGTACACAGCTTATTTTGGAGATTGCAAACGGAATTGCTCCGGCTCTTCCGTCTATGGTGCAAGGAGCTTATAGTGCGGTTCTATCATTCATTGACGGTGTAGTATTAATGCTTCCCAATATCTTATCTACAGGAATTAACATTTTGGGACAGCTTATAAGCGGAATTGCACAGTCTATGCCGATGATTGGTGAAAAAGCAGGTGAGATAATAGGGCATTTGATAACAGGTATTATAGGAGCTTTGCCACAGCTTGGAGAGGCCTTATTTAATGGGATTGTTGCTATTATAACCAATCTTCCGAAAATGCTTATGGGTGCTATAAAGGGCTTAGGCAAGGGCATTATGGATGGTGTAAAGTCGTGGTTTAGTGGAGATGACGGTAAGGATGCTTCTGATACGGGTGCTAAGACTTGTAACAGTATTGCCAACGGTATCAAATCCAATGAAGCTACTGTTGCGAGTGCAATGCAGGGAGTCTCCGCTACAGCATCAAGTGCATTTGTACTGGATACTAATGCGGTTAATACTTCTACTGCAAATATCGGAATGACATTTACACAATCTCTTGCAGGTCAGCAATCCACATTTGACACAGCTATGACTCAAAGTGCTACAGGTGCGTCAACCGCATTTGCCACCGGCATGACAAGTGGAATACCTTCTATCACTTCGGCAGGAACAAATGCCGCCAAAGCTGTAAATCCGCCGTTTAACAATATTAATCTAAAACCTTCGGGTGAGATGGCAGGACAAGGATTTGCAGACGGATTGGCATCTAAAAAGGGCATTATAATGGAAAAGGCCAGAGATATTGCCAACAGCGTAAGTCAGACTGTTAATAAGTCTTTGGATATTCATTCTCCGTCAAGGGTGGCTGTTAAAAGTGCCAGATTTTTTGACCTTGGACTCATAAAGGGGCTTGAAAGTTTAAAACCTAAGGTAGCCGAAAGTGCTAAATCCGTATCAAATACTGTGCAGAGTGCTTCCGAACCGGTAAGAGGGATAAGTACAAGCAATGTAACAAGCAGAAGCCAAAGCACAAGTAATAATTACTCTCCAAGCTTTGTACTTAATTTAAACGGAGCAAGTGCAAGCGACTCCAATAAGCGTAAAGTACAAAGATGGGTTAAAGAGTCTATTAAAGAAAGCTATGAGAGTATGTCAAGAACAAGGCTTGTAGCTGTGGAGGTATAATGGCACTTATTAACGGATTATATGTTTTTTGTGAGACTGAAGAAGTAAATCAAAGCGTGGAAGTAAGTTCACATCCTGTTGAAAGCGGGATTCCTCTTTCCGATCACGCAAAAAGAGGTCCGATAACTCTTAGTATTTCAGGTTATATAGTCGGGGATGAGTGGGAAAATACCAGACACCGAATAGAGCAGATGAAGAAGAATGCGGAGATAGTAAAATACGTCGGCAGGAATATCCTGTCAAGTATGCTTATAACCGCTTTTAAGTCCAACAGTGATGCGAGCATAAGAGACGGTGAAAAATTTACTATGGAGCTTACAGAGATACGAATTGCGGCCAGCCCTTATACCGCTACTACAGGTGATGTCGGGTTACAACAGGTACAGGAGGCGACCAACACTCAATCTGAACCGCCCAAAAGGAGAACGTATACTGTAAAAAAAGGGGATTGTCTGTGGAAGATTGCTAAAAGTTATTACGGTAACGGCTCTTTGTATCCCAAAATAGTAGATGCTAATAAGGATTTGATAAAGGATCCGAACAAGATACTTGACGGCTGGATATTGGTGATTCCGTAGGAGGATATATGAGAGACAGGATACCTATTAAAAAAGATTTAATACCTTATGGGTTTGATATTATTCTGGGCTCCGATAAGTTTAATTTAAGGTTTGCTTACAATAAGGCGGCAGACCTTTTTACTTGTAGGTTAAAAAGAGGAAATGAGATACTGGGTATTGACGCTTTGATTTACGGTGTTGAGCTTTTTGGAGACATATACAGAGCCGGGAGCTTTCCTATGATGAGGATAGAGCCTATTGATGAATCTGATGAGGCGAAAGAAATCACATGGGATAATTTTACAAGTACAGTTTTTTTGACTATTGATAATGGTAAGGATTGATATGAGCAGATATATTAATATTAGAAAAAGTGGGAATTCTTCCAGGATAATCAAGTCTTTTATGGAGCTGGAACAGGCAATTAATATCGAAACTTCCGGAGGAGATAACGCTCTTTTTAAAAGAAATATTATGATGAAAACGGGTAATGTGTCTATAAATTCCAATAATTTGGACCTTGAGTTTGATGTGGAATTTGATGATGATACAGAGGCGAATGAGTCTGAAATTATCTTATATAATTTGTCGGATACTACTATTCAGAATATTAAAAAAGGCGAGAAAGTCACACTTACAGCCGGCTATAAAGAAGATACAGGCATTATACTTAGCGGATTTATTTCACATGTAAAGACTATTTTTGATGATTTAGATAAAGTTACTACAGTAAAGGTGATTGACAGTGTAGACAGGATTGAAAGGAAAATTGAGAATTTAGCTTATGTGAAAGGCTCTAAGGCTTCAACCATACTTAATGACCTGTTAACAAAAGTTGGACTGCCGATAGCCAAGTTTTCTACTAAGCGTGATTTTGTGTACAAAGACGGCTTAACTGTTGATGCCGGCATAATGGAAACAATAAAAAAGCAAGCGCAGGTCTGTGGAGTATCTGCATATATTAATAAAGGCCAAATATATGTGCAGTCTATAAGTGAGGGAGATGATACCAATTTTTCTTTAAGCGTAGATACGGGTCTTATAAGTCTTTCCGAGTTTGAAGAAGAAATAAGTGTGGAGGAATATAAGGATGCCGTAAAAGGGTATGAGGTTACTATGCTTTTACAGCATAGAATCAGTACAGGTTCTATCCTTAATATAAGGTCTAAGAATGTAAACGGCAGATATAGAGTAAGAGAAGGGCATCACAGTTATGACGGTTCAGATTTTTTGACAAAAGTAAAAGCGATAGAATGTCCTAAGCAGGAAGTAAAAACTGATAATTCAGATACCGGCAATAAAAATAACGGGCTTCCTGATTTATCAAGGTATACGGGAGTTTCTATCGTTGACGGATTGGCAAGTGTAGGCTCTGACAGCTCTTTTGCATATAGAGCCAAGATCGCGGAAACTTTGGGCATTTCAGATTACAAAGGCAGTGCCGGACAAAATCTTGAGATGATTAGAAAGCTTGGAGGAAAGGTGAGGTAATGGCGAATAGTACATATATAAATGATGCTATAGAACAGGCACTTTTAAATGTTCATACAGGATTTATTGCTAAGATTGTAAGTACAAGTGGGGATATTGCTACAATACAGCCGTTGGCCATGAATAAAGCTGTAGGAGGAGAGTCAAGTGTGCCTGCAATCATTACCGCATGCCCTGTTATAAGCAGTTGTGGCAAGTATGAAAGTTTTATCTGCCAAGCAACGGGAAATGAGTGTGTAAAGTTTAAAAAGGTACAGGCAGGGGATATTGTTTTTTGTGTTTGTGCAGATAGGGATATAAGCGAAACCAGACATGGGGGTATGGCTACTCCAAGACTCGGACATCATGAGATATCTTTTGCTGTAGTTATAGGAGTACTGTGATGAAATGCTTTTCATTAGATAACAAAGGTGATGTGACAGTAAATAAAAATAGAATTGAAATGGTGGAGGGTAGCGACCTTATCATTCAAAAGATACGGCAGATTTTACTAACAAACTATGGTGAATGGTGGCTTGATAAAAAAGAGGGGCTGGATCAGAGAAGCATATTTGTAAAGAACCCTAATTATCAACTTATCAAAGATGAAATAAGGCAAGCTGTAAATCAGATAGA
Source organism: Lachnoanaerobaculum saburreum DSM 3986 (assembly GCF_000185385.1). Lineage (GTDB taxonomy): Bacteria > Bacillota > Clostridia > Lachnospirales > Lachnospiraceae > Lachnoanaerobaculum > Lachnoanaerobaculum saburreum. Next base: position 59,362 of record NZ_GL622296.1, on the reverse strand, counting down.
TAGTAGCCTTGCAGTAGATAATATTGAATTTGTTGAAGACAGTGCAAACAGGCATTTGATTATAAATATGAATATTAACGGCAAGGAGCTTAAAATGGAGGTGTAATTTGAGCTGTATTACTGATAAGGGCTTTGTAAGACCGTCCTATGATGAGATTTTGCAGGCTCAAATTAACAGGGCTAAGGTTCTTTTGGGCAATGATATTGATACATCAGAAGAATCAGTTCTTGGTAAATTCATAAGAATAAATGTTTTTGATTTAAATATTTGCTATGAGACTTTGGAAGATTTGTACTACTCAAGCTTTCCAAATACCGCAAGAGGTCAGAGTCTTGACAGGTTGGGTCCTTTTGCCGCAGTAAGCAGAAATCAGGCAACTCAAGCAAGAATTGAGGTAAAAATAAGAGGAACAGCAGGAGAGTCCATACCTTCAGCTTTTTTGCTTAAAAGTGATAAAACAAGTTTTTATGTAGTAAATGAATATATAATAGACAGTAAAGGTGAGGCTACAGTAGTAGCTAATTGTGTGGATGACGGAGAGATTGGCAATCTTTCAACAGGCGAAAGATTGGATATTCAAAATCCCAGAATGGGTATTGATTCGGTGGAGTTTATACATATTATCCAAAAAGGCGAGGAGCTTGAGAGTGATAAGGACTTTAGAATTCGATTTGCTAATTCTTTAGCAGGTGCGGGGAGCTCTACTGAGAGTGCCATTAAAGGTGCAATCTATCGTGTTCCTTTAGTTGACGGAGTATCAGTTGTAAGTAATGATAGTGATATCAGCACAACTATTCCACCGCACAGCTTTGCCTGCTATGTCCTTGCGCCGGAAAGTCAGTACGATCAGATAGCAAAAGCCATTTTTGATAAGAAACCTCTTGGTATCCGGTGTATCGGTGATATAGAAAAAACTGTGCATGATGCTTGGGGGAAACCTCATACTATAAAGTTTTTTGCAACTACTAAAACTGCATTGAGTATAGTAATAAAAATAAAGACTAATCAGTATTTTGGAAGCGCCGGAATAAATCAAATAAAAGAGAATATTGCTAATTTTATCAATAATTTGGCAAATGGAGAGGATGTATATTATACAAGTGTATTCGGATATATACATAAAGTTGACGGCGTTGTAAGTGTAGCTGAACTTAAAATTGGAAAGTCGGGACAGTCTCTTGGGAATGGAGATATTACTATTGGAGAACAGGAAATAGCAAGAATTGATGTCTCAAATATAAGTGTGGAGGTGGTTTAATGAATAAAGCTTACTTACTTCCCGACTGCTATAGAAAGGATACTGAAAGCAATAATTATAAGCTTCTTGAAATAGGACATCTTGCTGTCGATAAGTTGATGAACGACATCAATGACACAAGAGAATCTAAGGACTTAACTAAGGCTTATGGTGCAACCTTGGAACGCTTTGGGACTATGATAGGCCAGCCAAGGGGCAGTTTAGACGATAGTCAATACAGATATCTGTTGTACATGCGTATAGGTAGGAATCTTGTAACAGGTAATTATGATTCTGTCATAAGAGTTGCCAGGTCTATGCTTGGGGTAGGAGATAACAGTGATGAACTTATAGTGGAAGATGCAAAGGGCGGGAATGTTCGTATAAGGTCTATCCCTCTCTCAACACTCATTGCCAGCGGATTTTCAAGCAGACAGGCGATACAGCTTATAAAGCAGCTCTTACCTATAGGTGTTGGAATTATAACGGATGGTTTTGAGGGGACTTTTGAATTTGACAGCAGTGAGAATGTATATGACGAGTCTAAAGGTTTTGCAGATTTGAACAACAGTTTTGGAGGATACCTTGGGCTTATGCTGGGAGACGATGATAACGCACCTGTTTTGCCTTTGAGCTAGAGAGGAGTATGTATGCAATTTAATGAAGATTTACCGAAGTGGGAAGCTGTAGGAAGTGCACCGCCCGAGTCGCTTCAAAACACAGGCTTTGTGGCGGGATATAAGCCACCGGCGGCATTTTTTAATTGGCTGTTTAACAGGATATATAAGTCAATTAAAGAGCTTAGGGGCAAGGCTGATGAAATCGGAAGAGTAATAGATGTTACTCTTACAGTCAATGGCTGGGTGGCTGAAGGGGATTTTTACGAACAGGAGGTTGCCGTATTCGGCATCAAGGCGGATGACAATCCCACTTTGGTAAAAAGGATTGATAAGAGTATTCAAAACAATGACAGGCTTGTGAAAGTGTATGAAAAGAACTTTTCTTTTATTTTTGACGGTGACACTAAAAACAGTAGTGTCATTTTTTATGCTTATAAAAAGCCCGGTGCCGATATAAAGGTTGGCTTAAAGGGGGTGTGATATGGGTAAGATTTTAATACCAGGAAGTTTTGGAGGCGGAGTTACGTCTGATGACGTGACGGCAGGCAAAGCTCAAGTGCTGAAAGGATATAAGACGGTCACCAGAGATAGTGATGATGAGGTGGTGGAAGGAGCAATTCGGGTAGTAGACACAGCTCAAGATAACTATAGTAAAACAAGGACTACTGAATACGGGTTGGACAAAAATAGAAATGCTTTCTACATGCACTTGCCACAGCGTAGTGCATACTACACTAGAAATGACAATATTCCACATGTAGAAGTAGATGCGGATGTTTTAGGAAATGCAAGCCCCAATCAAGTGCTGTCAGGAGCTACGGCTACAAGTAAAAACGGTGTAAATTTTCAAGGTAGTTTTCCTGTTACCAGTGATGCCGATTCAATGGAGGAACTTTGGTACTATAACGATCATGGCAATGATAGTTATGTAACCCGTATCCCGGAAGCGGCTTATATAAGGTATTGGAATGCGGACAGAACGCAGAGCTGGAATCCATGGATACGAATAAAAAGAACCTTGATAAAAAGCAGTATTAATTATCACCCTGAATTAACTATAGACACTATAACCACTTTAGGCGAACGGGGTCAAATCTCGGATAGAGGAGAAAGTGCGGGTGTAAGCTATTATCAGATTAGAGAAGACGGTAGCGGCAGACTATATATACTATTCAAAAACGGTTGGTATCACAGAGCCCCATGGACTGACCCTCAAGGTCATACTCATGAGGCTTATCTTTATCTTACTTATGAGCAATTAAAAAATCTGTTTGGGATTGACGGGTCTAAGATGTTACAGGGGCACAATGTGGCAGGCGTACTCGGCCAGATAGTGTCACATCCGAATGAAAATATGGCGTTAGAAATAGTCAATATTAACTGGACTAATCCTAAAAAGTTTGGGTTCCGATTTCAACAAGGATACTATCCAAATTCAGGACAATATCCTCCTATCGTAGAAGTAAATTATGGAGATTTAGCTAATGCTTTAGGAATAAGAGCCGATAAGATGCTCAATGATATAAATATATTAGGCATTCAAGGCAATATACCTTACTGGGTATGTAATACAGGTGATGTAATAAGTGCTGTAAATAACGAAGGCTTTGCATGGGATGATACCTATGCAGGCCGTGGACGTGGAATAGTTGTAAAAATAGCAAATGGGCATGTTTTAGCAGGTGCAAACTATGCTTTCCTACCCTCACCAAACCTATATCCGCAGAACGTTGTTAAAGGTATCAATATCAACGGCGTTACAGGCACGAGAGACTTCACTGACAAGGTTAATGACTATACAGTTGCGGCGAATCTGGAAATAAGTATGTCTAATCTTGAACAGGTAATTTCGTTGGGCAATGCATATTCGGGAAGTGAAACAGTTTTCTTTGGGGTAGACCTTGTAGGAGAGGATGTCTATGACGGTTTTTTGAGGAGAGATAAGGGGAACGGTCATTACTTGATTGGGAGAATCCCGGTATCCAAAAGTGATAGCAATCTTATAGGGACGTATATAAGAAATGTACCTGTACAGATTGAAATCATAAGGGATGGAGCAGGCAATATAAGCCTGGTTCATCACGGACCGAATCAGTTGCTTGGTGTGACAAAACTCAATGTTTACATTTATGCTCACAGCTCAATATCATTTAGGCTTTAAGAAAGAGGTAAAAACATGAAATATACAGTATTTTATAAAACTGACGGCACGGTGGTGTCGATAGCATCTGAACAGGCGGATATAGAAAATATTAGGATAGGAACATTCGAAGTGCCTGACGGTAATGTCATAGACAGTATAGACACAAGCAAAAAAGAACATGTTGCGGTGTCACATGCAACACCTATGACAAATGCGGCAGAGCTGGCGGCTGTAAAAAAGCAGGCTGAACTTAATTCAGCAGGTATTGCAGAGTTGACAGATGTAGTTATGAATGGCGGTAGTAAAGCATGAGAATGTTTTTCTATATAGTAACAATTTTATTTTCAAGAAAGGAAAGAAAGTATATGTTTGAGAATTTAAGTATTTTATATGCACAGCTGATTATTAGAGGCAAGAGGACTTTTAAGAGTGTACCTGCTAAGCTAAAGCCTTATGTAAAGCAGGCATTGATAGATTTGGATGCCGGAGAACTTGCAATAGAGGATGAAGCTCAGGCAACACCTTCTAATGCAAGCTAACTTTATATGGCAAATATAAAAATATGTGTAAACCTTATTGACAAATATAATTATATGTGTTATTGTATAGTCATAAGGAGGTAAGAAATGAAAAGTTACTCATCAAGGGAAGTCATAAAGATGTTAAAAGAAGATGGATGGTATGAATTACCTAAAAACGGAACCAGTCACTTACAGTTCAAACACCCAACTAAAAAAGGGAGAACAACGGTTAAGCATCCGGACAAGGATATACCACCTAAAACACTTAGAAGCATTGAAAGACAGTCAGGGTTAAAGTTTCAATAGCCCTGACGGGGGCTTCCCTCTTGATGATTTACATATTTTTATATAAGGAGAGCTATATGAAGAAAGTTGATAGATATTATTATCCTGCTATATTTACATATGAGGACGGAAAAGAGATAGCGGTAACATTTCCCGACTTAGATTGTGCTACAAGTGGTGAGGACGAGAAAGACGCACTTTTATCCGCCAGAGATTTACTGGGATGTGTACTTAATGGCCTTGAAGAGGATGGAGAACCTATACCACCTGCAAGCAGGTTGTGCGATATGGAATTAGAGGATAATGAAAGAGCTGTGTTGGTGGATGTTTACATGCCAAGCATTAGAAATGCTAATGTAAATAAATCTGTAAACAGAACAGTAACATTGCCTGCTTGGCTAAATGCGGCGGCACTTGAAAGAAATATAAACTTTTCGCAAGTGTTACAGGAAGCACTAAAACAGCAGATTTTATAATTATTTTAAAGCACCAAAAAGGGTGCTTTTTTATTGCAAAGAAAGGAGCAATATGCATTTTGATATTTTTAGACCGGTTTTTACTGTAATGAGGGGGAATACTCTTTTTCAACTTGTAGTGATTATGATTGTAATGGATGTAATTTTCGGTAGTCTAAGAGCCGCTAAGGATAGGGCTTTTAACTCCAGTGTAGGTATTGACGGTGGTATCCGTAAGGTGGGAATGCTTTTATCTTTGGTATGCCTGGTATTTGTGGATATTTTATGTCCGGTAAATCTTATAGGGTTTGTACCTGATACTTTAAGAGAGTATATACACTTGCAGGATATTACAGTGATGGAGTTTTTTGCACTACTTTACATAGTGTATGAGGTGCTTTCAGTACTTAAGAATATGACCTTGTCAGGTTTACCTGTACGTAGGGTATGGATTACAGTAAAAGCCTTTTTAAAGAAGAACACAGGGGAATTTATAGAGATTGAGGAAAAAGAATAAAGAGGGCTTTGGCTCTCTTTTTTAATTCGAGAAAGGATAAAAAGATATGATTAAAATTGGACAGGCAAGTAGAGATGAAAGAGGCAGATACAGTGGTGGTATAGCAGGCGATCAGGATGGTAGAGAGGTCGCAATCCGTGAGTGGTACAGCAGACCATGGAACAAGGTTTTGAGGTGCAAAGATGTCGCAAAGGCAGAGAAGATAGCAGTAACTATGGAAAAAGCCTGCAAAAACGACTATATTGGATACGACCAAAATCAGAGAACCACCCTATATAGCATTGCAAAGTCTAACGGCTGGAAGATAGAAGATGTAAAAACACTTTGCGAAACTGATTGTAGTGCTTTGGTGGCGGTATGTGTTAATGCAGCGGGCATAAAAGTATCGGGCGATATCTATACAGGTAATGAGGCTAAGGCTCTTTTACAAACTGGAGAATTTGAGCTCTTATCTGCTCCTAAGTACTTGCTATCGGATGAGTACTTAAAGCGTGGAGATATACTTCTGTACGAATTTCACCATACCGCCATAGCACTTGAAAATGGAAAGAAAGCGGAGAAGACTAAACCTGTGCAGGTAGAATATCCGCTTGGCTGGAATGTCTCTAGCGACGGCCAGTGGTGGTATGCCGACACACCACAGAGTATTGTCGCAGGCAGGTGGGCATACATAAATGGTCGTTGGTACGTCTTTGACCAAAAAGGCTTTATGATTAGAGGCTGGTTTAAGCAGGGAGAAGACTGGTACTATATGAATCCTGCCGACGGTGCTATGCTCAGCGAACAGTGGGTGGATGTTGACGGCAAGTCTTACTACCTTACTCAATCAGGTCTTATGGCAAGAAGCGGCTATATAGAAGACGCAAGCGAAAAGCTGTACTTCTTTGTAGATGAAAATGGCGTATATAAGAAAGAACTTGATACAGATGCGCCTGATCTAAGTAAATATGAAGTTATAGAGTAAAAAATACGAAGTCTAATAAATGTCTAATATAATGAGAAGAAAGTCAGTATTTACGAGGCTTAAAGGTACTTTAAAGTACTGACTTTTAATCAAGTTGTCCCGGGTTCGAGTCCCGGGTGTCTCATCAGTGTGAAAAGGCTCAAAGCTTTGATTTACAAGGCTTTGAGCCGTTTTTTGATTTATTGTAGTACATTGATTTGACCAAAATTTACGACAATTTTATATCGCAAACGTGTCGCAAATTTCCTAATGTCGCAATTTTGTCGCATAGATTAAGCGTATTTAAATATCTTTTCTTTGTCTTGTATTATTACTTTTTCCCGTATGTCATCACATGATAAATCCAAATAATCATTCCAAGAGATACCATATCCACCGACATCTACTTTTACCTGTTCAAATAAGCCCGGAGTATGCTGTAATGACTTGAAGGCATCTATAGTAGTAAAAAGTGGCTTTACGTCATATATTTTTACTGTGTTGTCAGTAAATGTAGCAAGTAAGATATAATCATTTAATGGTTTTATACTTTTAATAGTATGAAACATATATATAACCTTTCTATTTATCCTAATGGTGGAAGTTCTGTAAACTCCTGAGTTTCCCACATTTTAATCAATTCCTGTTTATGTTGATTAGCCCACTAAGATCTATAACTCTCTAATCTCCGGAACGCCTTTTATATTAAGATAGTGTAATTATATAACTTTATTTGTAAATATGAAACACTAAAAAAAAAAATTATAAGAAGAAGTGTGCGTTTTTCATATATATTAGGAATTGACAATTTCTGATAATTATGAGATAATACAACCGGAAGGTAATCGTATAGGAGGTATACAGCCCTACGGGGAAAAGGCCGGTGCAACTCCGACTTACTTTCCTATAGATAAAATGGAAGTATAGAGACACTTGATATAGGTGTCTCTTTTGTTATTTACGCCAGTAATTAATTTAAATACAATCAAAGTAAAGGGTGATTTACAATAATTAATAAAAACATTAGTTGAAACGCTATGAATAGATGATAAAATGAAAGTAAGTTGCCAAAATGAATTGCTGCGAATAATATATTTGGAGAGAGGAATTTAAAAGTCTAAATTTTAGAGACAGAGATATTATAGACCATTTAGATAGTTTGTATCCGAAATTAATACATAGCATTGGATTTGAGAATGGAATATTTACAGAAGTATATCCTAAGCCTAAAGAGGGTGAGGATCCGAGAAAAGGAGATAGAGATAGGTTATATACCTGATTGTGAACTTTGTAAATAAAAGGTGATTTGAATAAAGAAATGAAGGTTAAATGGCTTGGTAAAACAGATTTTTAGCATTAACAAATAATAAGATTTATGATGTAATATCTATAGAACGTGGTTGGTATAGAATTATAGATGATTCAGGTGACGATTATTTGTATCCTCCTGATATGTTTGAAATCGTCGAGTGGGATGACAATATTGTGGTAAAGTAATTCTTACGGAGGTTTGTATATCATAATGAAAACTTTTTTACTTAAAAATGATAAAAACAGAATTTATTTTCGGAATTACGAGAGAATTTCGGCAGAAGAAGAGCTGAAAAAATTGCAAAATATTTTAAAAGAGAAAATATTACTATCGGAAGAAAGCACGAAACACCATTGAGAAGCTGTTAAAGATATTTGAGTAAAGGAGGAGAATATGGCCGATAACATAAGTATTGATGGAATAGCCTATATTGTGGGAAGAATAGTAGAAAGAGCGAGAGAAGCAGTCAAAGAATCAAAAGATGATAAAAAAGACAGTTTTAAGGACGGAAGAGCATTGGCATACTATGAAATATTGGATATTTTAAGGACAGAACTTAGTGTAAGAGAAATAAGTTTAGAGGAAATTGGGTTGGACTTTGATTTAGAGAAAGAATTACTATAATGGTATTGAGTAAAAATATCATATAAAAATTTATATAGGTAAGTATTATGAGTTTGAAAGAAGAATTTATGAAAATAATCACATATGAAGAGTGGGATAAAAGAAGGTATGAATTTAAAGGGCTTGACGCAGGAGATATGGAAGTAAGAAAGCACCTGAATGAGCTGTATCCAACAGCAGATATCAGTGGATATGAGAAAGGGATAGTAAAGGATTATTTCTACAAAATAGATGAAATAACCGGTAAGAGAGTGAAGATATTTTAGGAAAATAAATTTAGTATATAAAATGGATTTGAACCGTTTATTGATTCAAATCCCTTTACATTTAAATATTAATTCTTCTACCAAGGCAGTACGGTTGTTTCTATTGTGAGAATTTAAAGCACAAACTTCATTCATATCATAAAGTAAAACAGATTTTCACACTTTACTCCAAAATGTTTTTTGACATCAGAAACTTTAGTGTTTCTTGACGGATTTTTTGTTGAAAGCCCTATGTTAATTGTACTTTCTTCAGTGATTATAGTAGCATTTAAAGCCATTGCAATTAGCCATGGAACGGAAATATTCTTATTTGACTAATTTCTGAGTGCAGTATCTCGGTAAAAGACACAATTTTGGACATAATTGAGAACTTTGCCGTAGTTTACCAAAATGTAAGTAGATTTTATTAAATGAGTTTAATAAGTGCATATCCTGTCAATGATAACAAATGCTATGAAATGAGATATTGAGCGTAGAACCTGAAAATATATCGGATAAAATACAAGCAAAGAATATGAAATTTTAATTTTATATTAAGATATATAAGTCAATATTGACAATATATATATACATATATATAATCGTTGCATAAAGTTTTGAGAAGAGAGATATTGTACCGGAGTCCTTTATATGTGAAAAGTTGGTATTGTGTAAGTAAGGACAAAATGAAAGTTAAGAGTATATAATTGTATTCTATAGTTTTATAAACTATTAGAAAATATATTTTTTAGTTATATCCATTTCTTTTTCGTAGATATCTAGGTAGCGGTTCATTACTGTTACCAGGTGAGATATAAGTATAGTTAAGTAAGACGGGTATGGCTGAAAGGAGTATTTATGAAGAAACTATTTTTATTGACAGCAGCTTTTTCTGCGCTTATGTGCTTTAATGCATTTGCTTTTACATCAAGCAATCCTGATGTCACAATAAAAAGCGGAGATACCGGAAGGACTTACACTTGGACCTCACCGCTTGGAACAGAGATAACCATGCCGGTTATTACGAAAGATGCTGTTCTAAGTATGAATGTGGGCGATTCAAAGTATATGCAGACATATTTCTATGATCCTTCGGGAGCAATTAATAAAGAAAATAATATTATTATGTTTAACTATAAGAATTCGGCTTTTGCAGCTCCTGCATTGTCTCTGGAAAGAGCAACGGAGTATTCACCACTTACAATAAGTAATTATAGTATTGGTGACCCTATATTACAAAGAAGCAGATATAAAGCATATACCGGACAGGATGTTATAATATCTTTTTCTAAGGACACAGGTAGAAATGCTGCACTCCCATATGATTTTGAGGGAAGCTACTTCAATGAAAAAAATGCAAATAGAGTAGGTTACTTTTATGTAGATATGGGTTCATCTGCAAATACATCATCTCAGGGTTGGGAAAACACTGATAGAGGATGGAAGTATAAAGAATCTAACGGAAGCTATGTAACTAATACATGGAAGCAGGTTGACGGCATATGGTACTTCTTTGACGGAGATGGATATATTGCTACAAGCTGGAGACAAATAGACGGAGTATGGTACTTCTTTAATGCAAGCGGAGCAATGCTTACAGGTTGGGTACAGTCAGGAAATGACTGGTATTACATGAATCCTTCAGGTGCTATGGCTACAGGCTGGGTACAGTCAGGAAATGATTGGTACTACATGAGTCCGTCAGGAGCAATGTTAAGCAATACAACTACTTCAGACGGATATAGACTTGACGCTTCAGGAAGATGGGTAAAATAATTCGATATTGCATATATTGAGCTATAATATAAATTTATTTGGAGCAGGGAAATTAGGTTCTTTGTCAAGTGTTGGGGTGGGTTGATTTTTCAGCCCACTTTTTATATTTGAAATTTTTTGTACTTACTATTTTGTCGGGCAGGATATATTTAAAATCTGATAAATATTTTTTTGCACAACAAAAAGACCTCGTCCCCGGTCATTTTTTAACCTGTTGCCATTAAAATTCTATTCCTAAAATATTTAAAGTTACGTACACCATAAGATATTCTTTTAAGTACTTTTATCTTGTTATTAAACCCTTCTGTAGGTCCATTTGATATATGTCGGTACTTAAGTGAATTTAAGATGTATTTGTAATTATTTCTGAATGCTGTGATTGCTGCATTAAACTCTTTTATACCGGAACTTTCTACCTCAAGCAGCCATTCGTGAAGGAGCACTCGTTGTTTTGAGTATGATTTTTCATCAAGTAGCTTGATAAACAGCTCTTTTATGAAATATGCTTTCCTTAAGTCTTCTGAATACTCTAACATTAGTCTAAGTGTTGCCTTATTTTCTTCAGACAGAATTGATTCTCTTGTCGTTATGATGTGCCTGCTTCGCTTGTAGTACCTTCTAAGAGTCTTTGACATGTTCTTTTGCACATTCTTTCTTACATTCTCAAGAGCCCAATATACCTGCCTTATAAAATGGTACCTGTCAATAACTATTTTAGCATTTGGAAAATATGTTTTAGCCATATCTATGAAAGTCTTATTCATATCGCATGAGAAATATTTTACATTCATACGTTTAGACTTATCAAGAGACTTAAAATATTCAACCAAACATGTACTCTTTCTGGAGTAGAGTATATCTAATACCTTATGTTTTATAGGATCGACAACGATAGTTTGATACTTTTCAGTTCCTACATTACCTTTAAACTCATTTATTGATATAGCTTCTCCAATCCTATCAGATGAATTGTTAAGAGTGCCAAGTACTTTATATACAGTGTGGGTAGAGACATTAGCTCGGACAGATGCATGCTTAATGTTTATCGAGTCATAGAAAGAATGAGTAATAAACTTGGTCAGTCTTTGAGTTCTATGCAGATACCTTGAAATGAAATCATATGATTCATAAAAGTGTTTGCCACAGTTAGGACAATGATAATGTCTCTTTTTAAGGCGTAAGGTACAAGATTTATTTTGAAAAGGTATATCTTTAATCTTTTGAGTTCTGTAATCGTGTACCTTAGCAGTTGCATTATTGCATTGCGGACATTTATGTGGTTTAGGGTCGGTTGTAATAAGAAACGAGATATCATCGTCTTTTACACAATTAACATTGACTTTTATATCATAAATGCCTAAAATCTTATTCAGGTCGTTCATATGGACACCTCCTCCAAGTATAGTTTTTGTGTTGAACTGGGGACTTGGAGGTTTTTTATTATAATAAAAAATGTTGAGAATTGTAATACCCAACCCCAACATTAATTATACAACCTTTCTTCTATTATCCTCTTACCGTTAAATAACAATACATTTAATATATCTGCAAATACATCATTATATCTTTCAAGCATCTTCTGTGTTATATCCTTACTTTTCATACCCTTCTCCTTTATTATACCAAAGAAATTCAACCGACTCTATCTTAAAATACCTATACGCAACTGTACAGCCAAGCAATCTGTTATACACTTGACTGTACAGCTACGTGCCCAAAGTCGATGCACCGACTATATCATGGTTTTTAGAACTTTTTAGAAACTTAGATTAATTAGAGCGGAAAGTGCATTTCCCATAGATTACATCAGATACCAAACCAAAAACCATGAAAAACATTTGATGGTTCTATTATACCAACTATGCCTATTTTGACAATAGATTACATTAATACTTAAGATTTAAAAAGCACTTTTGGTGTATTGCATAGAAATATCAAGGAATATTGTGCAGTATCACGGATATTCCTTGTGCAATATGCTATAAAACACACCCTCTCTTTTGGTAGTATATTAAGCATATTGTAATAATCAATTTGTTGTGTTAACTTGATATCACTTTAATTTGACAAATCAATATGTAATAAAAGCCCTGTCAGGAAATAAAATTGTATGATTAATGTTTGGGTTGGGTATTACCAATCTCAGCATTTTTTCTAAATTATTCATAACATAGTTGCTTCTATAGCTAAGAGCCGCATAATTACTGCATTTACAAAACCTTCTTACTTTCACCTAAAAAGTGAATGTAAAAAGGACCTCTTTCTTGGTAAAATTAATGTGGAAAAAACAATGCCAAGGAAAGGAAGTCCTTATATGTCAATTTTAAACACTATTTCACTTGAAAGCAATAAAAATAAATTTTAACAGCGGAAATCTCTCTTCTGATGGAGGGCTACTTCTCATCAAAGAATTCGCTGCAAAGGTAGGTCTTATAAAGCTTGTGAAAAAGCTCTTCAAAACCAATGACCATACAAACAGCCGTATTCATCCATATTCTGATAACCTTATGCAGATGCTCTACCAAATTATAGCAGCCTATTTTAATGATGATTGTTCAGATGAACTGACTAATGATCCGGTATTAACCTCTATTTTGGAAAAAGAGGCCTTGGCCTCTCAACCTACATTATCTCGTTTTTGGAATAGAATGGACAACGATACTCTTGCACAGCTTGATTCTATAAATGCAAAAATGCGAGATATTGTCTATTCTATTAAGACACCGGGGCATATGTTGTTTGACCTTGATTCTACACTGCTTAACACTTATGGCAAGCAGGAAGGCGAAGGCTTTAACTTTCATTATCAGGCTCACGGTTATCATCCATTACTTTGCTATGACAAAATCACAGGTGATCTTTTAAAGGCTGAACTTCGTAACGGCACACAGTATTGCAGTAATGATGCTGACAAATTCATGATTCCACTGTTGCAGGAATACCGTGCAAAATATCCATCGCTCCCTCTTTATCTTCGTGGAGATAGCGGATTTGCTTCTCCTGATCTATACAAAGCATGTGAAGATAATGACTGTAAGTATGCTATTCGTTTAAAGCAAAATCAAACTCTTATAGAATATGTTGCAGATGCTGATGCGGCACTATTTAGGGTATCCCGTGAAAATCAGACAGATTATATGGTGGAATATGGTGAGTTCTATTATCAGGCAGGAAGTTGGTCTCATCCAAGGAGAGTAGTTTTCAAAGTAGAAAAACCCTATAATCAGTTTATTCACCTATATACTTTTGTTGTTACTACAATGGAATCACAACCACATCAGGTAATTCAGTTTTATTGTGGTAGAGGTAAGATGGAAAACTTTATAAAGGAAGGAAAATCAGGATTTGATTTTTCCTCAGTAAGCAGTCGCTCCAAGGTAGTAAATGCAAATCGTCTACAGGTGCATGTTCTTGCCTATAACCTGTTTAATTGGTTTAGACGACTTGTATTCTCTTCAAATATGAGGAAGCTGCAAATCAATACTATTCGTTTAAAGTTGCTAAAAGTAGTTGCAAAAGTGGTGCATACGGCAAGATATACCATATTTAAATTATGTAGCAGTTGCCTCCATAAGAAAGAGTAGTGTGAAAGAAAGTAGAGGTAAGCCATAAACCGGCGTACTTAAATAAGCTGTCTTAAGTGGGCAACTTATTTGAGGATATAGATTTAGTAGATTGATCAAGAAGCTAAAGGTTCATCAGGAGGAAGCAGTCCTTTCTTTTGTAAAAGTTTTTTTGCTTGCTTGATAGCCTTAGCCTTCTGTTTTTCAACTAAAGGTGCAGGCATATCGATTTTGTAAAGATCGCTTGGATTCCATACCTCTCCGGTAGACAGCTGTAAGAATCATACAGGCAATGGCAATAACAGTTCTTTTCTTGCCACGGCGTTTAACAATGGATTCATATTTCTTTTTGTAGTAAGGAGACTTGTCAGATTTCACGGCTGCATGAGAACACTGTACTAATGCAGGTTTGAGGTAGACACCGGCACTTGTAATACTGACAGATTTCTTTTTACCGGCAGATTCATTGTTGCCGGGGGTAAGACCTGCTCAACAACATAAGTGTTTAGAATTACAAAACTGAGACATATCAATACCAATTTCGGAGATAATAGTAATTGCACTATCATGTTTAACACCCGGAATGGTAGTTAATAACCGGATAGCTTTATCATAATCAGGATAGGAAGAAATCAAATATTCAATCTGTTTATCTACATCATTGATTTCAGCTGTGATATAATCTATATGTGCACGTACTAGGCGCATACGATATTTCCGGGCATCAGTCATCTGATATCCTTCGATAGATTAAATCACAGCGTATTCTTTGGATTTGAGGCTCTTAAGAAGTTTTGAAGCGATTTCTTTGTGGTTAATCGTAGTACCTGATTGTTCAAGCAGATAATCGATAATGGATGAGGATGACTTCCCAAAGATATCGAATACAACAGAATCTAATGCGATATTACAAACAGTAAGAGCATTCTGATATCTATTCTTTTCACTTGAACGGCAAGGAACAAGCTTGTAACGATATCTTGTGTATTCTCTAAGAATACAGATCAACTTACAAGGAATGTAGCTGCCTTTCACAAGTCCCGGTTAGAATAAGTCTCAAATCCATTTAGAATATTTGGTATCGTCCTTGTTACCCTTAACAACTTTAACCAATTTGGGATTAGCAATGGTAACGTTGCTTTGATCTTTGAGAAGATTAAAGACAGGACCCCGGTATTTACCTTTGGATTCCATACATACATCATGGCATTCATTTTCAAGAAGCCATGATTTAAAGTCTAAAATAGAATTGTTGAAGGTAGAGAATATCTTCTTTTGATAAGAAGGTTCAATACCGGCGGTAGGTTTGATGATTGTGGTAACGAGGAAAGATTTATGAACATTGACACCACAACAGGTTTGATAAGTAACTTTCATAGTGTAACTCCTGTTGTAAAAGATAAGAAGCCATTGACTGAACTGCCACACAATAAAACAAAGAGCTTTAACAATTCTTAGTGTACAAATTCATAATACCACTTATTTATGCTTGAAAAGGCAGAACTTACACTGATTTTTATGCTGTCTAAAACAGAGAAAGTTTTTACAACTCATCCTCTCGTGCTTTGTAGTATAGCTTCTTGCTATCTATTTTAAATCACAGAGTTGAGATGTAAAACACTTTCATTACTATTTGTGCCGCGGCTTGCCCGCGGAATGGAGATTTTTATGAGAAACATCCGGGGAGTATTAATTATGTTTCACAGTTACAATTAATGCTTGGTAAAGCATCCGGTTATGGATACAAAAAGATGGGATTCATTTTGGACAGGGGTTATTTTAGTAAATCAAATATCAAAACGATGGATAGGCTTGGTTATTCTTTTGTTATAATGGTAAAAGGAATGTATGACTTAATTAACAACATTGTTTTAGATAACAAAGGAACATTTGAAAATAAATTGTCTAAACATATTGATGAATATGATGTTTATGGTATTACCATAAAATAAAAGATGTATGAGACAGATGAAAGGGATAGATACATTCATATCTTCCACAGTATCAATAAATAGGTAATTGCGAAACAAACCTGTTTTATGAGTGTGTATAGAGAAAAAACTACTTTCATAGTAATTTTTTTGATAACAGATATGCAAAATGAAAATGGAAGCACAAAAACAAAGGGGCTGTCGCTTTAACGGTTCATCAATCGTTAGGTGGCGGCTCCTTTTTAGTTCTTTTTTATTCCTTAACTGCAAAGTCTATGATATAAAAACAGTTTTTTGTAAAAAAGCGCACTTTAATAAAGCCCCAAAAATGGTTTTTTAAATTTTTGAACTTTCTAAATTTATGCATCCTTCAAAGGAAATAAATGCCTTCCGGTTTTTCCTTTTTGTATCTTATTGTGAAGTTTATTCACATTTTTTGCCATTGCAAGTAATACACTTTCTGCAAGGACTTTCGATGTACCACGACTCAAATATCTACGAAACTGCATATCCTGTTTCAACTCACCAAAAGAGCCCTCTACTTGTATGCTTCTGTTTATTCTGAGAAGAATACCCTCTTCTGATAAAATTCGTTCCAAATCTTCTTTTCGATATTTCAGAAATGTCTTTGCTACAGAAAGGACTTTATTTCGTTCTTCCATTGGAGTTTTACAATTGTTTCCTTTGATGCATTCTTTCTTGTAAGGACAACCTGAGCATTCCTCACATTGATAAATATTTTTCTCACTTACATATCCGGTTTTAGATTTAGAACGCCGAACCTGTGTAAATGATAGTGTTTTATTATTTTTACAAATATAAGAGTCACTTTTTTCATTGTATTCCATATTTTCTACGCGACCTATATCTTTTTTATATTTTCTCTTTTTTGAAATTTCATAATTCGATGGCTTAATAAATGCCATTTGTTGATTCTGATCCAGGAAGACATAATTCTCTTCACTTTCGTATCCGGCATCTGCAATGACTTTCTGATATTTGAATGCCAAATATTTCTCTGTTTCCTTTAAGAATGGAATCAAAGTGGTCGTATCTGTAGGCTGTGGTCCGATGGTTAACCAGGTAATGTATTCGGAATCAACTCCATGTTGCAAATTAAATGCCGGCTTTAGCTGCCCATTTCCCATTGCGTCTTCTTTCATTCGCATGAAAGTCGCATCAGGATCTGTTTTTGAATAACTGTTTCTTTTCCCACAAAGATGCAGTTTTTGTGTGTATCCTCTTAAACGATTTAGATATTTTTCTAATGTTTCTATACTCTTTTGTAGTGGTGGCTTTCTTTTTCCGATACCATGTACAAATATAATATTTTCTTTCTTTTTCAAGGTATATAGTTTTTTTCTCAACCTTTTTACATGTTTCATTTTAACAATATCACCATAAACAACACGAATATCATAAAGTTGCTCACATTCTACAATAAAATCAGCTATTTTAATGAGAAGTTTCGCCTGATTTTTGGTTACTGCTTTTTTCCATACAAACGTGTATTTATTAGCACAAGCTTCAATTTTTGTACCGTCAATAAAAATCATTTCTCCTGAAATTTCTCCAAGTTCGTAAAGAAGGTTAGACATTTCGGCAAGTATTCTTTTTGAACATGGAGCAAAATGGATACTGCGAAAACGTGCAAAAGTAGCATGATCAGGAACCGACTTGCCTTCTAAAAGATACATAAAATTAATATCTCGTTTACAGTTTCGTTCCATGGAACGAGAAGAATAATCTCCATTCATATAAGAGTATAAAACAATCTTCAATAGAGTTCTTGGCGAAACTGTATTTATTCTTTTATAAGTAGAATATAAGTCAGTTAAATCCATAGCCTCCACAAACTGACTCAGCAATCGCACAGAATCATCTACCGGAATGATAGTTTCTAAATTTAAAGGAAGTTTTAGTTGATATCCTTCCTCGTTCAAAGTATAATCTTTGTGTAATAATATATGGGTTTGCATACATATATTTTACACCATCAGCCGAACTTTTCTAAGTCCGGCTGTAATTTTTTTATTAAAAAGAGGCTGCACACTAATCACTTAGTGCGACAGCCACCTGTAAGAGAATATACAAAAAGTAGACTTAGGCAATTAGGGACTTTAAGCTGCGAATATATTTGTAATTATGAATTTTATCAGCAACCATGACAGTAAGCAGCCCGGCAAGGAGTAAATCAGCATGAAGAGTTTTTTCGTTTTGAGTTTTACGACCTGTAACACAAAGAATGTCTTTGAAGTGGTTAATGGATTTTTCTACATTTATGCGTATTTTGTAAGTGGAATCCCATTCATCGGTATCACTGATACATCCGGGATAAGCACGAAGGTTCTGTTCAAAGTAGATATAAATCATTCTACTACAGGATGAAGTTGTGCAAGGATTATCACAGTGGCATACACGTTTTGATTTTTGTGCCACATTGTTCCATTTCCAATTCATTTTGGAACAAACGAATTTCATGGTTGGAAGTCCACATCGTAGGTGTGATTTACTACCTTCTCGTTTCATAAGAAGTGAAGAATCATGTGGACAACAAGGAATACCGTTTTCATTAACGACATAATTGGCACCTTTGATTTTGAGCTTAGTTTTAAGAGGAATATGGGCTTTTTCAAAGGAGGTGTTTTCAAGGAGGAATTTATAAATTTCGATGGAATCAAAAGCGGCATCACCAAGAAAAGTTTTAGGATTGATTAGATGATGTTTTTTGAAAAAATCCTTTAATGTGGGAATTAATGCTTTTGCATCCGCAAGGCTTTTATTCTCATCCGGAGAATCAGATTTTTTTTCTATTACGATTTCAGGATGAAATTTAATAAAGTTTTTGTTGTAAAAGCAGATATCCCTGACAATGCCAAGTCCGTTTGTTAAAATACCGAATTTGTAGGCATAACAAAAATGACCGTTCACATGTATCTGCCTGATAGCGGGATTGGCTGATGAATGAGAGGGCATGGAAGAATAGGCGGCTTTATAAGGGTCATAGGAGTTATCAAGTCCATTAGCCTTTTTAAAAGTTTTTAATTGTTTAATTATACGGTTGGCATATTTGGGATTATTCTCAGTTACCCATGCTTCAATACCTGAAGTATCAAAAAGCAGCATGGAAGCCTTTTGTTTATCAATACTTTATCAATACATGGAAGCCTTTTGTTTATCAATCTTTTGACATATAGGTTCTGTAAGATCTAGCATATGGTCGAACATAACTTGTAAGTCCAAAAGGAAATCCTGTTTGAAACGAGTAAATTTTAGAGGTATCCGGAACGACATCAAAGCCACAGAAATCTCGTAATGCCTTAGAGTACTTTAGGAATACAATCAGAAGGGATGTGGTAGGGATTGAAAAAATAAGCTGTAATAACAGAGCCTTGAGCATAGGATAGAGAAGATGATTACGTGGTCTGCCGGTGGAAGCATGAAAATGTAAAGCAAAAGAATGCGGAACAATTTCGTCAAGATCAACGGTTTGTTCAAGAATAGAAAGAAACTCATATTTATCATTATCAAATTTATTTTGGCAATCTGTAAAAATATCTGCCAAAGAAAGCTGTTTGTATGTTATCATATATGCACGACTCCTTTATTGGTTGATATGGTTAGTAGTTTCGTGATAGTCCTATTTTAACACAAACCAATGAGGAGTTGTTTTATTTTATAACTAAAATAGTGCCGTAATCATGCGGCTTTTGGCGTTTCGCAAACGCCCAAGTATCAATAAAGAGAGCAGTGAGCGGATGTTCATTGCAAAAAACTTAGGCAGATGAAAGCTTATCTTATGAAACACATAAATGAGGCTGTCACCTTTGAACCCGAATTTAGCAAATACTTTATACTACATTATAATGAACAAAATGGGGTATTTTTTCCCTTAAGAAAAAGCATCTGTGATTGAGAGGGAGAATTCTCTTAGTGGTTACTTCTGTATTATCACATCTGAAAAGATGACAGCAAATGAAGCGTTAAACATTTATAAGAGCAGGGATGCATCAGAGAAGCTGTTTTAGAGGAGATAAATCATATCTTGGAGATAAGAGTCTTAGATCTATGGAGATTCGGCTGCCGATTCCAAGATTTTTATTGCATTAATTATCTGGAACCGGATATATAGCTATCTGAAAGATAAAATGAGAAAGCTTGACAAAAGAACAAATTTTATGACTGTTCAGGCTGCACTCAAGGAACTGGAAAAGATAGAAATGGTACGACTGACAGATAACAAATATAGACTTGACCATGCTGCAAAGGCAACACAGAAGATAATACTAAAAGCATTTGGAATGGATGCAAGTATTATAAAACATTATGCAGAAGAAATAAGTATCAAGCTGGAGGAGGCAAAGAAAATGGGAAGAACAAGAAAAAATGAGTTTTCAGATACCATTGAACAGCAGATTGAAAAGGCTCAGATAAAAGTTGTAAAGAGCAAAGCTGCATATGAATCATCAGTAAGCAGCCTTCAGGTACTTCTTGATAAACGAGATGCTGTTAGAAAAGATGAGCTTTGGAAGGAGATACTTAAGAGTGAGAAAACTTACGAGGAAATTCTGAGATATATAAAAGTTGATAATTTGACTGAAGAATAGAAAATTTCTGCCTTGTGTAAAATATACAAGGCAGAAATTTTTAGATGTAAAATTAGAGGAAGTTAACATATAATAAAAAATGATGAGATTGGTAATGCCCAACCCAAACATTAATCATACAATTTTATTTCCTGACAGGGCTTTTATTATATATTGATTTGTCAAATTAAAGTGATATCAAATTAACGTAACAAATTGATCATTACAATATGCTTAATATACTGCCAAAAGAGAGGATGTATTTTATAGCATATTGCACAAGGAATATTCGTGATACTGCACAATATTCCTTGATATTTTTATGCAATACACCAAAAGTGATTTTTAAATCTTAAGTATTAATGTAATCTATTGTCAAAATAGGCATAGTTGGTATAATAGAGCCATCAAATGTTTTTCATGGTTTTTGGTTTGGTATCTGATGTAATCTATGGGAAATGCACTTTCCGCTCTATTTAATCTAAGTTTCTAAAAAGTTCTAAAAACCATGATATAGTCGGTGCATCGACTTTGGGCACTCAGCTGTACAGTCAAGTATAACAGGTTGCTTGGCTGTACAGTTGCGTATAGGTATTTTTAAGATAGAATCGGTTGAATTTCTTTGGTATAATAAAGGAGAAGGGTATGAAAAGTAAGGATATAACACAGAAGATGCTTGAAAGATATAATGATGTATTTGCAGATATAGTAAATGTATTGTTATTTAACAGTAAAAAGATAATAGAAGAAAATGCATTGATAGACACGCCTACCGGCAGTGCATTAAAGATAGACGGTGATATTTACTCACAGGATAGAGATGTTGCAAAGTATTGGAAAAACAGCCAAATCAATATAGCATTGTTTGGCCTTGAAAACCGGACTACACCGGAAAAGCTGATGCCGCTTAGGGTTATAGGATATGACGGAGCGGAGTATAAAAAGCAGGTATTGAAAGAAAACAGACATAAAAGGTAAAGACTAAAAGAGTTCTTTATCCTGAATTATTCATGGTGTAGTCGCGTCTATAGCTGAAAGCCGCACAGTATAAATTTATTAAAAATTTTGTTGGCAAATAATAAAAATTCTTATATAATAGGTAGTGCATTGATAGTTTACGGGATGTGGTGCAGTTTGGTAGCACGCTTGACTGGGGGTCAAGAGGTCGCAAGTTCAAGTCTTGTCATTCCGATTGATAAAAGTGGCTTAAAACCTTGTAAATAAAGGCTTTGAGCCACTTTTTGTGTGTTAGAGTACATTGATTTACATAGGTTTTAAGTTGATTTCATGTCGCAAAAGTGTCGCAAAGTGCTTTTTTAAAACCAACATGTCGCAATTTTGTCGCACAGATTTACTCAAAAATATTGGAAATTGCAGACTGACAATCTTCTTTTTCTTCCAGTATATGACTGTATACATCTATAACCATTTTCTCATCATCTCCTAGTAATTTAGCTATCATCTTTGTGCTGATCAGAGGTATTTGATAGCAGAGTCTTGTACAGTAGTTATGCCTGAAAGAGTGTGCAGTGAGATTCTTTGATACTCCTGCACCTAAACTGTTATCTATTTTTTTCTTTATAGATTTCCACATTTTTACATAGCTACTTTCAGTAATTATACTGCCGTCCCGCTTAGTAATAAGATTATAGCCTGATACCTGTGTGTAGGCTTGCAAGAAATCAATAAGAAAGCCGGGCATAGGTACACGCCTGTAACCTCTTTGGGATTTCGGTTCTTTAATATAAGCATTGTTCCCGTCAAAGCAAAGAGCTTTAGATACACTTATCTCAGCTGTATCAAAGTCTATATCATCTTTAGTAAGTGCAAGTGCCTCTTCACGTCTTAGGCCACAGCCGTATATGATGTACAAGAAACATTTTTCTCTGTCTGCAAAATCTATGTCAAGTATGCTGTCGAGTATTTCAGCCTTTATAATGGCTTTCTTTTTTGCGGCATACTTAGGTAATGCTATATCAGTGCATATAACCTCATAAGAAGCAGGAGCAAGTATACCGTCCTTTATAGCAGACTTTACAACCTGTTTTATTACAAGGGCTATAAGCTTACAAGTACGAGGCTTATCAAATCTTGAGTTTATAAGTTGTTGTATGTGTCCTCTTGTAAGGGATTGCAGTTTAAGAGAGTAGAAGTCCTGCAAATGATATTCTATGGTACGCTTATATGACAAGTATGTATTTCTTGATTTTACAGATTTATAAGTATCAAGCCAATAAAGAGCATAATCATACACTGTCTATGTACTTGAAGCTATAAAGTCATTCTGACTTACACGATTCTTAATCTCATTTACTTTACGCTCCAGATCGGCACAGGACTTTTTAGATGTAACATCTATTCTGTGCTTGGATCCGTCAGCATTATAAGTACCATCCCATACTTTAGTACGGAAATATCCGGACTTTGTTTTGGTATATTTAGCCTTTGCCATATGTACCTCCTTAATTTTGGGTATAAAAATAACAGCATTGTCAAACAGCTGTTACAGTGGTACAATATAGCTTGTCGATGGCTTATACTGTAAGCGTAACAGCTTTACAATGTATATGCGTGCCACTTGGTATTGGCGTACCGGGTGGCTTTTTTAATCAGCTTCAGAGTTTAAAATTCATTTCTCTCATAAAGTAAAATAGCCTTTCACATTTAACACCAAAATAATTTGCTACATCAGGAAGCTTTGCATTTTTTGACGGATTTTTTGTTGAAAGCCCTGAACCTACAGAAACTTCTTCAGTGATTATAATGGCTTTTAACTCCATTGCAACGGCAATTAACCAAGGATCGGCAATATCTTTTTGTGCCCAATTTCTAAGTGCCTCATCTTTATATAAGCCGCAGTTCTGTACATAGCTAAGGACTTTTCTGTAATTGGCAAGGACAGATGATGCCTTTGTTGATAAGGGTTTGAAGCTACTCAAATTTTTTATCCAAACAGACAATTCATCTTCCATTCGTGAAACTTCCTTAAAAACAACATCCGGAACTTTCACATTATCAAGTTGTAAAGAAACTTCTAATTGTTGCCAATATCCGGGTGCAAAATCAAACGGGTAATAAAGTCTGTAAGGTGTGATGAAAACATTTGAGTCAAGTAAAAATATTTTTGACATTAAACAACTCCCACCTTTCTAACAAGTTCGTGAAAGGTTTTTCCGGTAGTATTTGTAAGGCGATACACATCTCTATATTGATTTCTTCCGCTTTGTGCGCTGCTATACATTGCTTGGATAACCTTTTTATCCCATTTTGTGGAAAGGGTGCGATAAAAATCTCCTCCGTCGGATGCTCTATCCTGCTTTTGATTCTGCATAACTTCAAATTGTTCTTGAAACAGATTTAAAAACCTATTAAATTCAATTTTTCCTATTTTCCCGGTATTAAATGCTTTTATAAGCAATGTAAAGCGACTGCATATGAATTTTTTTTCAAGTGCACAAATGATTGTTTCAATGTTTCCATTTTGCTTAGACCATTCAGCTATAAAAGCAGAATCGGGAACTAAAATTTCAGCCGCTACAGCATTACAGAATTGTTCTTCTTTGCTGACTTTTTGAGATACTCCATGTGTGTCATTATAAAAATCATCTTTACCTATAAAAACATGTACTAATTCATGTAATAAAGAGAATAATTTTCCATTATCAGTATCTCTGGAATTAATAAAAATTAGTGGTGCGTATGGATCTGTTAGGGCAAATGCTCTAAACTCGGATACATTAAGAGTACGGTGCGTATTATTACCAACTATACCGTTCATCATAACAATAATGCCAAGGTCGGAAATAGTGTTACGCAGGCTGTTAAAAGCCTCTTTTGCATTTCTGAAACTTTCAAACCAATTTGGATTTAAGTTTAGTCCTTTTCTAATGGTATTAGATGCATGTATCAATCCGTCAGTTATTTTTATGCTTTCGACAAATTCATACCTAGATGCTCCGTTGTCTTTATTGTACTCTGCCATCCATTCTTGAACACCGGACATCATATCAACAGTATCTATTAAATCTCTACTTGGATTCTGAATGCTGATACTGTCAACTGTACGAAAATTAACTATCTTGCAATCCTCTATCGGAGGCTTCTCAAGGAAAAAATACCCAAAAGGAATGTTTGTTTTTTTACTTACGGTCTCAATCTGACTGAATGTAGGCTCCTCTTCTCCGGATATCCATTTTTTTATTAAATCTGTCACAGAACTGCCAACATTGCTTTGTTGGGCTTTTTGCATCAACCAGTTTAATATTGTTGGGTTTACTTTTACAGAAACGCCGGACATTAAAACACCTCCTTTCATAGTTTTAATTAAGCCTTGGTATTAGCGTACCGGGTGGCTTTTTTAATATAAAAAATCAAGATGCCAGTAAATCTAGGCTTTTTTTACTGTTTCTATCAGTCCACTGTATCATGTTGATATCATAACTTTGAGTGGCTTTTTCAAGGCTACCAGGTATTCTCTTATCCAAATCATTCACTATTAAAATTAATTGACTATCAGGCTTGCGATTTTCTTTAGTATCAATCCACGAGAATATAGCATTATTGATATGAGATTTATCAGGATTATTTATAGCGTTGCATAGTCTCTCAGGATGATTTTTAGTTCTTGCAAATATAAAATCATAAGAGTGGCTATATCCTGTTTTTCCAATTATGCTAACTTGCTCTGATGCCATTATGTTCTTTTGAGTGAAGAAATCAGTAACATCGTCTAAGAATATAGACTCTATTTTTGTACTTTTTTTCACCATAAATAGATCATTAACTTTCATTATGCACTGCACAAAAAGATGCTTAGATAAAGGAAAGTCTCTTAGTGCACAACTTCCGGTTATTTCAAGATTCTTAGAGATACTAAAACCATATTGTTTAACTATATAATCTAATAATTCTTTCCTTTTACCGGATATACGCAATCCATTTGATAACAGAACTTGTAAGGTGTAACCATCATCAGTCATATAAATATCATCATCACTCAATTTGGTATATATTTGAATATAATCATTGTTCATATCAAGAAATGGAGTGGTTATTTCATAGAAATCTCCAGTTTTTGCAAAAGTGATTTCTTGCTTAAGCCACTGTGTATACTCGTTGATTAGATTGGAAATCTCCATAGTAATTCTCCTTTCTTTAAAAATTATCCTAATAAATCAATTTGTGATGAAAGCTTTGGCACTTCTATTATATTAAACTCTCTAAAAAAAGCCAATGTATTTTCGCAAAAATCCTTATCAGCTATATCCTTTGCCGGATATGCAAATGCAAGGTTGAAACCCTCTCTATAAATATGCCAGTGAGATCCAGTAATAAGATCCCCACCAAGCTCGGGTGGATTATAATGCTTGTTTGTAGCATTTATATGTAGTGCCAATAGACGAACATTGTTTTTACTTATTCTTGCTTCTATATTATATTTTTTTCCGATATTTCCTTTGTACAAGTTAATGGTAAACATTTCCAAAGGCTGATTACTTTTTACTTTAAAATCCAGGTTGGTCCCGTTATCAGGGATACTAATAAAATTAACAAGGGATTCCTTTAGTGCCTTTAGTAATATTTCTGCCTCTTCTTGAGTAAGAATATTAATACACCTCCTTCCAGTATCATCAGCTCTGCTGGTTATATGCAATCATCAAACTTCCCTCTAAGCTCCGCTACTTTACCTATGATATTTATACCTCAATAGGTGTAAAGCTACCTACTACTTTACCGATTATGTCGTAATAAAGAGTTTTCTGAAACTGTTAGGGCTTATATGAACAGAAAGATTATGAATATTACCTTTTGACATAATGGAGCAGTCAAAGCTGTTTAATGAAGCGGCAGGAGAAAGGAGTATTTATGAAGAAACTGTTATTAACACCCCCTTTTTCTGTGCTTATGTGCTTTAATGCATTTGCTTTTACTTCAAGTAATCCCTATATCACAATAAAAAGCAGAGATACCGGAAGGACTTACACTTGTAACTCAACGCTTGGAACAGAAATAACTATGCCTGTCATTACAAAAGATGTCGTTCTAAGCGTGAATCAGGTGGATTCAAAATATGTAGACATATTTCTATGAACCTTTGGGAGCAATTAACAGGCAAAACAATGTTATTATGTATAACTATAAAGATTCAGCTTTTGCGGCTCCTACATTGGATTTGGAAAGGTCAACGGAGTATTCACCCACTTACAATAAGCAGTTATAATGTCGGTAAAACAATATTAGACAGAAGTACATATAAAGGATACAACGGACAGGATGTAATAATATCTTTTTCTAAGAATACAGGCAGCAATGCGGCAGGATCATATTATGGTGGAAACCTCTTCAAGGAGCAAAATGCAAATAAAGTAGGTTTTATTTTTATGCAGATATGGGTTCACCTGCAAATACATCATCTCAGGGTTGGGAAAATACCGATGGAGGATGGAAATATAAAGACTCTAACGGAAGTTATGTAACTAATACATGGGTGAAATAATCTGATATCGTATATTGAGGAACAATATAAAATTATCCGGAGCAGGGGAAGGAAAGATTCTCCTGCTCTTTTAATTTAGAGATTTGAACCGTGCATTGATTCAAATCCCTTTTGTTTTTTATCTTAGCTATAGGCAAAAGTAAGGGATTTCACATTAAATTTAATGTCTAAAATCACTGTTTTGCTGTAGCGGATTTCAAAATAAAAGATAAAGGGTTCAAACATCGGTATCAAACAGGAAATAGCTGCTGATAAAAGGTTCTTTCGGCATTGGTTGCAGAGCTTGGGATAACAGTATAATAAATATTTACTTAAGTTGTAGGATTGTTCTCGCCCCAAGGCAGTCTGGTTGTGCCGGAATCTATTATCTTGTCAAAAAAATTATTTACATATTCCTTGCGCTTGCTCAAATCGGTATTTTCCAATACTTTGTCGATCAGACTGTTGAATCTGTTTGCATTCTTGCTTACATCATCAACATACTCAAAGTTTGTACCTATGCAATTCCAGTTTAATATATCATGCTGTAAAAAAGCCGGATTATCCGCTTTTACAACCTTTATATTTTTTGTATTGTTAAAAATCATTCCTACTATGCAAAAATCAGGAACTATCTTGACTATTCTGTCCTCAATAGCCTTCATAACATCAGTATTAATTACTTCCTCACAAAGATCGGGTCCGTCATTATTATATATGGTAGTGATTCTGTCTTGAAATTTTTTCTCACACATAGCACATGAGTAAATTGCAAGATTACCGCCCTTACTATGTCCACCTACTATAAAATCCGTATTCGGATGCTTTGAAATAACCTTCTTTAGAAAACTTAGAGCAAATTTCTGAGCCGGGATAACTGAAAAGCTCATCATAAAGTCCTCTTTCCATGCAACAATACTGTTATCGGTTCCTCTAAATGCAATATATATCTGACTGTCATCATACAAAAATCCTGTTGATGAAAATTGATACTTTTTCTTATGATAGAGGTCTATATAATCAACTATAATAACTTTTCCGAATCTTTCGGAATTTGCAAGTGTATTTAAAAAATCTGTAGTTATTTTGTTCATGTAGCCATAGTGATAATCATGATTAATCAGGTATCTACAGACATCTGAAAGAGAAATACCTATGGAATTTATCTCTTTTTGCAAGTCTTTTAAATCAAGATAGGAAAATAATGAAAAAACCGCATTATCAAGTTCATTAAACGGAGAGACATCAAAAGACAGATCTCCACGCCATTTTATATAGTCAAAAATATTTGCCATTATAACCTCCTTTTGTTAATATGAATAAATAAGTATTATAGCTTCAGAAAAGCCGACTGTTTAAATATACAATAATATAAAATCAGAGTGTTGTAAACATATAAGATAAAGCATATATTAATCTGTATTATACACCAATCAAGAATTAGTGCAGCCAAAAAGATATTACTTGGATTTTTAAAGAAATATAACCTTTTTTACAAAATTGTGATATACTAATTACGTATATATTTAGTACATATATTTGGCAAAAACTTGTATATACAAAATAAAAATTACAAGTTAAAAGTGATTATATAGGTAAATAATAATAGGATTAGGGTGTTATAGTATTGAGTGTAATTAACTCATAAATAATTTTCAGAGTATTATATAAAAACTTTAATCGTCTAAAAACTTTTATGCTTGAGAGTAAGGACAATATGACTAACGACAAAGAAAGTTCTACTTATGTTAATATAAATGTACTGTGGAGAGTAATATCGTTTATAGTATCTACAGTGTTTTATATTTTTGTATCGATCTATAACAGAGAGGATATAAACAGATATATTTTTACAGGTATGTTTGTGTCATGTGCTTTAAGCTGCTGGTTATACAAAAGAGTTTGTGAGAATGTATTGCACTTTCGAGTGATGTTCAGCTTGGAAGTGTTTGCATACGGGATTTTTATATTCTTAAGCGGCGGTTTAAACAGTCCATATCTGTGGTATGAGGTTAACTGTATACTGTTGATGGTAGCCTTGGACAAAAATATATTAATAACATTTATAGCCTGTATTTGGTGTTGGATTTGCACTTTAACAGGGGATAATATAGAAGGCTCGGTTTATAAGGAAGCAAATATTGTTTTGGGAATGCTGATGCTTATGGTTGAGTTTTATATTGTTCGCTATTATATAAAATGTATTGATGAACAGAAGGAAGAGCTGGAAAGTCTGAATACGGAATTACAAAAAGAAAAGGAACTGAG
The DNA here is from genome assembly GCF_000185385.1 of Lachnoanaerobaculum saburreum DSM 3986. GTDB lineage: Bacteria > Bacillota > Clostridia > Lachnospirales > Lachnospiraceae > Lachnoanaerobaculum > Lachnoanaerobaculum saburreum. Next base: position 29,860 of record NZ_GL622296.1, on the reverse strand, counting down.
CAATTATGCATTTACAATACTTGCAGAGCTGAGTGAGAGCTTCGGACTTTTTGCAATGACCGACCCTAAGAAAATTATGGAGAAGTTGTCACTTGCATTAAAAAAAGATAAGATGTATTCGGAATTTGTGCTTATAAAGTTTGAGCATGATGATGCACCGGAAATTATAGAAAGTTATGGTGTGGATAAAACGGTATATGATGATATACTGGTTAAGGTACAAGATTGGAATGAAAAACATGGTACATTAAATGTTGAAGATAACAAAGATATATGTTATATATATTCAGGAGGAAAAAGCTATGAATTGACAGCTTTTGGAGAGAGTACTTATATCAGCGGAGTTCTGGTAAGAAAGGTGGTAGATACATCTAAAGAGGAAAAAGATTTTTACAGACATCTTATAAAGACTGTTTTCAACAATTTGGATATGTATTCTCAGATAGAGAGATTCGTTGCGGTAGAGGAGCAGAATCGCATTGCAAATGAGATTCATGATACTGTAATACAGAAGCTTTTTGGAATTGACTGTAGCTTGATATTATTGGAAAGCAAGATAAAAAATAAAGAAGATTATGTAGAAGCTATAAAGATGTTAAGAGATTCTGTAGAAAATACTATGGCGGAGTTACGTGAGAGTATATACGGCAAGAGATTTAAAGATAATCTGAATACTTTTATTCATACAATATATGCATATATGGAGGAAGTGGAAAGGCTGAATGAGGTAAGTATAAAGGTTAATCTGGATGAACAGTCGGATTATATAGCTATTGCACAGAAGATAGCACTATATAGAGTAGCCTGTGAGGCAGTCAATAATGCAATAAAACATGGACAGGCAAAAAACGTGGAAGTCAATTTGAAGTTAAATGCCAATTCGATTGAACTGGTGGTTGAAGATGACGGGTTAGGCTTTTCTAAGGATGACAAAGATTTCCACGAGGGTAACGGGTTAAAGAATATGAGAAGTATAGCAGTTTTACTTAAAGGTTTTTTAAGTATAGTGCATGGTGAAAAAAGTGGGGTTAGAGTAAAACTTAGTTTACCAAGATAGGGAGGCATATATGGTACTTGTTTTGGATGATCATCCTATTGCAAGACAGGGTTTGGAGTCTATTATAAAATTGCACAAACCCGAAGAGGAGACTGTACAGGCCGGTACAGTCAAGGAAGCTATTGATTTGGCAAGAGAAAAATCAATAGACAGTGTATTTGTAGACTTGAATCTAAATAATGAAAGCGGTTTTGACTTTTTAGAGTGGATACAGAATCAAAACCATGATAAAAATAAAAATATAAAAACTTTTGTTATAACATCTTCCTCCAGTGAAATAGATTTTATGAAAGCCAAGAATATGGGTATAGATGCATATATACTTAAAGATGCTTTTGTAGATGATATTGTATACGGCTTGAAAGTCGTAGACAGGGGCGGGAAGTTTTATTCGTCTGATTTAATGGCAAATGTAGGCAATACTTCAGATGAAGAAAAGAAAATCGATACATTGACAAGGCGAGAGTTAGAAGTGGCATTGCTTTTGCGGGAGGGATATTCTAATGCAAAGTTGGCAAATATTTTGTCAATATCAGAAGGCACCGTAAAGAAACATATTTCAAATATATTCAGTAAGCTGGAAATATATACCAGAACTGAAGTTTTGGTATTTGTTGAAAAGCATATAGAAAGATTTCAATTAGCATTAAACTCTTTGGAGATGAACCAGAGATTTTAAAATATATTTTAGGAGAATAGCAAATATGCATAGAAAAAAAATTTTTAAAAAGTCTTATATTTTTTTGACCCTGTTCTTTGGACTGGTTGCTTGCAATAGGAGGAAGTTACTCCAGCTGGTATACCAATATCAATGCAGAGGCAAAGTTTACAAGCGGTACTATGGATGTAGTATTCGGTAAACATAGTGATAGATATTCTGCAGGTATTACAGATGCAAGCGGTAATTTGGAGACTCCTGTTAAAGCTGAGTTCAATCCTACAGACAGAGATTTGCAAATATCATTTGATGAGGGTCTTCCTGTCAATTCATTGCTTGAAGGTAAAATGTTAAAATTAGAGTTTCCTGTAACACCTTCAAAAGACAGTACTGTGGATAAACTGAATCATAGCAATCTGGATTTGTCAAAGCCCGGACAGAGTGTAGAGCTACAGGCGGAAAGTGCGGAACTTATTTACAAGGGAGAAAGTTATTCACTTGGAGAGAATGAGTCTACATTTGTACAACCTCTTCAGTTTGAAGTATATGAAATTTTGAGTAAGGAAAATACGAATGACAATATAGGTCAGATTTATTTAAAACTTAGTGCAGACAGTGCCGATATGATTAGAAATTTTCCTACCAAGCTTGATATAGATGCTGAAGATGTTGATATGGATGCTGATAATACTGATATAGATGCGGATGCTGATAATACTGATGAGATGACAGGTGAAAGTTTGTATAAACATAATGGCGTACTGGTGAAGTACTCACTTGAAATTCCTTATGATGTATTCCAGAGCGGATCTAAAGTAAATAAGAGTTCAAAATAGGAGGCGATATGAAAAAAATAGTATTAGGTATATTGGTGGCATTTATGGTAACAGTATCCGGTATAACAGCCTTTGCATATTGGAAGGACGAATTAAAAGTAAAGGCCGGTATTCCGCTTTTATATAATGTGGAAATAGAAGTAAAAGGTGATGCCAAAGAACAGAAAAATAATGAAAGTGAAGTGCCTGAGCAAAAGGATATAACTATAAAACCCGAACAAAGTGAACAATCGAATACGGAAAGCATAAAAGAGGAATCCGCTACAAAGGAGAGTATAAAGGAAGAATCCGCTACAAAAGAGAGTGTGAAAGAAGAAACCGATAAAAAAGAGAGTGTGAAAGAAGAATCCGATAAAAAGGAGAGTGTGAAAGAGGAATCCGATAAAAAAGAGAGTACAAAAGATAATGAATATAATGTCGAAAGTAAGGTAGAAGTAGAAGCAAACCATGAGTAAATCAAGCACTGAAAAAAGATATATTATATATGCAAGCCTGCTTTTAATATGTGTTGTAATGCCGTCTTTGCCATATATTAAAGGAAGGCTTAATAGTGTGCCTTTACTCATGTCGGCCTATTGGTGTGTTATTATAGGTATTATATTCTTTATTCTGCCATGGCTGTATATTCCGACAAAGGGAGATAAATATCTGGTAGGTTATGGATTTTCAGGTGGAATAATTTTCATAGCTTTACAGTTTGTGACGGCGGTAATGATGAAAAAGCTTGCTGCAAGCCCTTATGATACATCTTTATTTGGAATAATGATGAATATAATTACCATATTTCCACAGATTTTAGCAAGGGAAATGGTAAGGCAGTACTCATTTGCCGGTGCATATAAGACATTAAGATATAAGAGAGTGGCGATAGTCGCTATAACTGTTATATTCTGTTTAATAGAAATCAATTTTGGAAGTTTATTGACTACAAAGACTGTTAAGGATTTGTCTATATATACTATACAGACGGTAGCGCCGATAATAACAAGAAATATTTTGATGTCGGTACTTGTATTTTATGGAGGAGTACTGCCAAGTGTAGTATATATCGGTATAATACAGCTTTTTGAAAAGTGTTTTCCTGTACTGCCTGCATTGTCATGGCTTATTGAGGGTTCTATCGGTATTGCATTTCCGGTAATATATGGAACTTTTGTAGTTGACCATGTATTTGCAGGAAGCAGTCATGAGATTACAGACAGAAAGTCCGATATAAAGTATTTGGTATCATTGCTTCTGGCTACAGCATTTGTATGGTTTAATGTAGGGGTGTTCCCGGTTTATCCTTCGGTAATACTTACCGGAAGTATGGAGCCTCTGATAATGCCGGGAGATGTGGTACTGGTACAAAAAATAGAAAAAGAAGAACAGATAAATACTCTTACTGTGGGTGAGATTATCAGTTTTAAAAGAGGAAATATAACTATAACTCATAGAATAAAAAAAGTGTTAAAAGATAAAGCGGGTAATATAAGCTTTGAAACAAAGGGAGACAATAACAGTGCTGCTGATGAAAATAAGGTTGAACCTAATGACGTCAAAGGCATTGTTATAAAAGTGGTTCCTAAAATAGGCTTACCGGCATTAATACTAAGAGAACAGGATAAAATCCCGGAAGGAGTTGTAGACAAAAAATGAAAAATATAAAAGACAAATTGATAGGCATTGATAATAAAATCTGTATTAAATTGACAAAAACAACAAGGTTACTTCTATATGTTGTAGGTGTTATACTTTTATTAGCAAGTGTAGCGGCTCTGGTTATAAAACTTAGACCACATAAACAGACAAAAGAGATGGTTGTAAATGACTATAATATTACTACACAGGCGGAGTATAAGGTGCATTTACAAAATAACGACATATTTGAGGGTGAGTTTTTAGAGGGGGGAAGAGTTTATCCAAGTGCAATTACGGATACTGTAAATATTGATTTTATATCTGAAGCCATATTGACAAATGCCGTAAATATATCCGGAGAGTATACTATAAACGCAGTCTTACAAGGCTATCAGGCAAGTGATAACGATGAAAAAAGTGTAATATATGAAAAGGTTTATCCGCTTGCGGACGGTAAGTTGGACGAGGATGTGACCGACAATGTAAGGATAGACAAAAATCTGGATATAGACCGTATGGTCTATAAAAATTATGCACAGGAGATAGAAGGAAAGCTTGGCGGTGAAACTGAGAAGGACTTTTATATACAGTTTGGCGGTAAATATAATATAGGAGGTGAAGAAAAGGAATTCTCCTATAAGGTGTATATTCCTATTTCTAATGAAAAGTTCTATCAAATCAAAAAGGATGATGTAATTACTGATAAAGGGGATATAAAGGAAAGCACTACAGTAAGTTCAAAGGTGGGATTTAAGGATTATGCGGTATATATACTGCTGTTGCTTATAGCCGTCCTGCTTATAGCTTTTGTAAAATTCTTCAGTATGGAGGCTGTAGGAGAAGAGCTTAAGGTTAAAAAGCTTATACAGTTTATGAGAAAATATGGCAGCAGGATGATATGTATAGAAGATTTGCCTGCATTTGGAGAAAGACCTCTGATAGAAGTAAGGGGTATACTGGATATGTTGGAGATTTCAGAACAAATCAGAGAGCCGCTGTTTTACGTGGAGGGAGAGAATGATTTGCCCAAAGACGGAAGAGTATATATATTTGCAAAGCAATATGTATATATTTATGATATGGGGATAAAAGAGCAATAATAAATACTACTTTAAGAGTAGTTGAATTATATCTTGAGTATGTTTTAATAATTCATTAATTAAGTTAGAATAGCAAAGTAAGCAAACCTATTGTTGGTTTAAAAAAAATGAATATCATGATTAACGACAAAGGTAAGAAAGAATTTATATTTCAGGAGGATGGTATGAAGCGTTCAAGAAGAAACACTCTGGTTGGAGGTATGGTAGCATTAGGATTGGTATTGTCAGGTACAGCATATGCTTATTGGACAGATTCACTTAATGTAACAACCAAGGCTACAACAGGTGATTTCGGTGTTAAGTTTGTTGACTTAGGATTGTATGGACAGTATGGAGATGAGACAAACAAGGGTGCCGGATGGTCTATAGTAGACGGTATCGGCGACAATTCATATGTTGGTGATCAGTTCTTCTTAAGAGGAGCAAGCGATTACAACATTATAGCTAAGCCGGGCAGCATTGATGCTTATAAGGAGAGAGCTAAGGGCAGCAACAATGTTGATTTTAACGCTGAGTTAAAGGATAAGGAAAAATTAACAAAGGATATCGGAAGAGCTTATAAGAAGGCTGTTACAGATGCAAGCGGTAAGGTTGTATTGACAGTTGACAATATGTATCCGGGATATGCTCAGGCATTCCGTTCAGATATTGTAAATGTCGGTGATATAGCAGCTAAGCTTAGCAATATCAAGTTTGAGTCAAAGAATCTTGACGGTGCAAAAGAGTCAGGTAATCTTGATGAGATGATCGGTGTTGCAGTATTCCTTCACAGAGAGCAGTATGAGCCTAACAAGACAGGTAACGAGCCTACATTTAAGCTTGCTAAGGCACTTGCAGACAACGGTGTTGATTCAAGCAAGTTCTTCAAGGTTGGCGGTGTTGACTTCGTAAGATTGTCAGCATTAAATGATGCAGATGTAAAGGCGGCATTACAGAACAATGTTATCAAGTGTGCTCCTGCTTCAGATCAGAGACTTGATATGTTCGTAGGTGTTGCTATGGATCCTGATGCAGAAGGTAAGTTCACAACAGGTACTGTAGAGGACAGAAAAGATAATGATGATAAGTTAAGCCAGGGTAAGGGAATCCAGCTTTCAATGGATCTTCTTTGGGATCAGTTCAATGCAGGTAAGGATGCAGGAAACGGAAACATCTTGGTAAATCAGAATAAGTAATAGTCGGACAAAAAGTTTGATTAATTTAAAGGAGAGGCAGGTCATAGACCTGTCTCTTTTAATATATAAAATACATTGTGATAAACCTTCAATAGGTACAATTTATAAAAAACTGTAGATACAAAAGTTAAATAAAAATTAATTTGCATAATTTGTATACTATGATAAAATAAAGCCAAGATAATCATAAGAAACAAACAGAATAGAGAGGAGACAAAACAATGGGTAAAAGAAGTGATTTTTATTTATTTTTCTGGGGTGGGCTTATAATGATGGTGGTAGGCTTATTCTTCTTATCACAAAAGGTGACTGTGACCAATTTGTTTTGGGGTAGCGGGTTTCGCATGATGGGGGTACATGTTAACTCAGGGCTTGTAATAGTTCCGCTTATATTTTCTTTAATCTGGCTATTTATAAGGCCTAATAAAGGCTCCAAGATAGCTATTGTACTAAGTGTTATCTTGATTATAGCAAGCCTTATACAGTCTACCAGATTTTATCTTCAGTACGTATCATTGTTTGATTGGGTGCTGATGCTTGTACTTATTTTCGGAGGTATGGCATTTATTGCAAAGGGCTTGATGATGAAATGATATAGAAAAATTGTATTTAACATATTAAAAAGAGCAGCCGTATAGGCTGCCCTTTTCTTTAAAACTATTAAAAAATTATTCATTAACTGTTTTTGCCGCTTTATTTATCATAGCATGACCTGTTATAAAACACATAACAAGTCCTACCACTGCTACAGCCGCCCAAAATAAATGTTTCTTCAGCATAGCCACTCCTTACTTAACCAATACACCGTCTGCGTTGATATTATACCCGTCAACGGTTGTATTTGTAACCATTTCTCCGTTGGCATCAAGATAGTACCAAAGTCCTTTGTCCTCTATCCAGCCTTTTCTGTAAAGTCCGGATTCATCAAAATAATACCACTTGTTGTTGATAAGTGCCCAGCCTACAGGCATATCTCCGTTCGGTTGATTGAGGTAATATCTAAATCCCTTGGAATCTGTAATCCATCCTGTCTGCATAACACCGTTGGCATCAAAGTAATACCAAAGATTGTTTACCATAAACCAGTTTGTAGCATGTGTACCGTCAGCTTTTCTATAATACCATGAGCCGTTAGACTGATACCATCCGTTGTTTGTAGTACTTGAAGAACCGGAAGTATTATTGGTTGAAGTACTGTTATTTGAAGTATTGCTGCTTCTGCTCTTCTTAAATCCGGCTACAACATCTGAATCAAAATATTCGGATTCGGATTCTATAGTCATATCGGGACCGCCTTTAAGAGGGTAAACCTTAAATGAATAGTTTCCGACACCATTGTCGCTGATAAGTTTTGTAAAGTCATACTTTGCAGCACTTGTACTGTTGTTGGATCCGATTTTCTTATTACCCTTGTAAAGCTGTACCTTGTACTTTGTCTTATCCTCAGCTTCATCCCAGGTTGCAAGAGCTCTGTCTCCTGTGTCCCATGATGCACCACCTATAGAATAGTCGCCTGCCGCAAAAACAGACATACTCATAAAGAGTGAAAAAACCATGGATAACATTAAAATTAGTTTCTTCATAAATATCCTTTCTTTTATAAGTTCTATTTGTCTCACACTTACAGACCTATTCTAGCATATAAAGTCAATACTTTATATTAAAATTAATTAAATATAGTTTACTCTTTTTTAAACTTTATTATCTTTCTTTACTATATCCAGATATCTGTACATACTTGCAGTAGAACAGGACAGCCTATGCCCCACAGTTTTTACAGCACCTTTCATAGAAAAAATCCCTTTTTGATAGAGCTGTTTTATAATATTCAGCTTTTCAATGTGGCTCAGCTTACTGAATGGTAGCTCTCTGTCAATGCGATGCAGTATCTCATCAATAGCATTTGAAATGCTGTCTGAAAAAAGTTCCTGCTCGGTATTTCCCTTTATCTCAATTGAGATATTTTTACTGACATAGTTGTCAGGATGACATAGTGAGAATACAAGATTTGAAAGCTCCTTATATCTGTTATCATCAAAACTTATATTCATTGCTCCTACAAGATTATTACCTGTATCTCTTATATAAAAAGTGGAACATCTGAGAATCTTACCGTTGCCCGAGAGGGCGCGGTAGTTTGAAATCCATTTCTTATCAAAGGACTTTTTTATACTCAGTATAGTTTTCATGGCGGGACTGATTGTATCACCTGCTTTTCTGCCGCTTATTTCACCGTTTACTGTATGCAATATATAATTAAGGTCATATATTATAATTTCATAGTCAGGTCCAAGCAGTGTTCCTAAAAAGTTTGAAATATCAATATATCTGTTTATATCAAATTCATTCATATTACCCCCATATGTTTATTCAGTCAGTTGAATGCGGATTATAAAATAAATATTCTATACCTATTATATCAAAATTTGAAAGGATATAACAGAAAAATAAAATTTGTACAGAATAGATAAAATAAGAAAAACAAAGAGAAATTAAGAAGAGAAACACATAAGAAAAAAATTCTCGTAAAAATTCTCATATAAGCTTGGAAGTCAAAAGTATATTATTGGCGAATGTAAAAATATAGATAGAATATAGATAAAACATAGATATATAGAGGAGTTTTAAATCGTATTTTTATAAACTCAAAATATTGTTTTGATGATAATATCCCAAAAATTTTATCACATGAGAGTTTTGTTCTTTTTGAGAAAATTGAGAGAATCATATTTTAGGGCATATTGCACAGAAATATACTAAAAATACTCTATATAGAACTTCTAATTAATCAATATTGACAATAATAGAAAATAGTGATAAATTATTCTCATAGAGATATTTGGATAATAAAACGCAAAAGTAAAATAATTTGTAAAATATGTGTATACAGTATTCGATAAATATACATATATGAGTATTGTCTGCCGTATTAAATTGATTGTAATACCGTCCGCCAGTCGTTATTTACGATGACCGGGGTATCAAATAAATATATTTGGAGGTATTAAAATGGAGTATGAGAAAATGTTAGGTGTAGAGGCGCCGAAGTCATGGACACATGTAGTCAGGGAAGTTCCTACAGTTACACAGGAGCAAAGAAAAAAGGCATTAGAGATGACTCATTACAATGAGTTTGCTTTCCCGGCAGGTCTTTTGTATATAGACTGTCTTTCAGACTCAGGTACTACATCAATGACAGATACTCAGTGGTCGGCTATGTTCCTTGCAGATGAGTCATATGGTAGAAACAAGGGATACTATGTTTTACTGGATGCATTCAGAGATGTTTGGGAAAGAGGTGATGACCAGAAGAGACTTATCAACTATATCAAAGAGGGCGTTGATAAGGATGATGTGGAAAAGATGATGAATGAAGTGTATTTGGTTGATTATGAGGGAGGATTTATCAACGGCGGTAAGTATCAGCTTTCCAGACCAAATACATTTATTGTTCCGCAGGGACGCTGCGCGGAAGCACTTTTATTTGATGTGTTAAAGCCGCTGTTTGCAAGAAGATGGCCCGGCAAAGTATTTACAATTCCGTCAAATGCACACTTTGATACAACAGAGGGCAATATCAAGCAGATGGGAAATATTCCAAGAAACTTATTCCATAAGGAAATTTTGTTTGAGGTGCCAAAGAGCGGAAAGTATGAGAAGAATCCTTTTAAGGGAGATATGGATATTGATAAACTGAATCAGCTTATCGAGGCTGTAGGTGTTGAGAATATTCCGCTTATATATTCAACAGTGACCAATAACTCGGTATGCGGACAGGCGGTATCTATGGGCAATATCAGAGAAGTTTCAAAGATTGCACATAAGTACAATATACCTTTTGTTATGGACGGTGCAAGATGGGCGGAGAATTGCTACTTCATTAAGATGAATGAAGAGGGATACAAGGATAAGTCAATCTGTGAGATTGCAAAAGAGATGTTCTCTTACTTTGATGTTGTTTCCGCATCACTTAAGAAAAACGGACATGCAAATATGGGCGGTATATTAGCTTTCCGTGACAAAGGATTATTCTGGCAGAAGTTTTCAGAGTTTAATGAGGACGGCAGTGTAAAGACGGATATAGGTCATCTTTTAAAGGTTCGTCAGATATCAGCTTACGGTAACGACTCCTATGGCGGAATGTCGGGACATGATATTATGGCACTTTGTCAGGGAATGTATGAAGAGGCAAGATTTGACTATCAGGATGAGAGAGTAAGACAGTGCCAGTACCTGGCGGACGGACTTACTGCAAACGGTGTTCCTGTAGTACAGCCGGCAGGCGGACATGGAATCTATATTGATGTCGATAAGTTCTTTGACTACAAGAGAGGACATGAAAGCTTTGCAGGTCAGGCACTTTCACTTGAGATGATTCATCGCTACGGTATACGTTGTTCAGAGCTTGGAGATTTCTCTATGGAGTATGATCTTAAGTCTCCTGAACAGCAAAAAGAGGTATGTAATGTTGTTCGTCTGGCTATCAACAGAAGCCAGTTCAGTAAGCAGCATATGGACTATATCATTGCGGCGTTGACACAGCTTTATAAGGATAGAGATACCGTTCCGAATCTGAAGATTACATTCGGACATACATTGCCTATGAGACATTTCCATGCTTGGGCCGAGCCTTATGCTCCAAGTAAGGAAGAGATGTGTGATGAAGCAAACTTCAAATACTGGGAAAGCAGATAAGATATAAAGCGATCCGGTCTTAGAGGCCGGATCATTATCCGACAAAGGGAGACTTGTTTTTAACAAGATGGAGGAAGTTTATGAGTTTGGATAATACACCTGCAAAGCAGGATGGTTTTAACTCACAAATAGGTTTTATTATAGCATGTGTAGGCTCTGCCGTAGGTATGGGAAATCTGTGGAGATTTCCGGTGCTTGTGTCGGCTTGGGGGGGAATGACTTTTCTGATTCCTTACTTTATATTTGTTATATTGATAGGAAGTACAGGAGTAGTTGAGGAAATCGCACTTGGAAGGAGCACAGGTAAAGGTCCTATAGGTGCCTTCGGTGCGGCTATGGCACATGCGGGTAAAAGTAAAAAAGTAGGTGAGAGCATTGGTATCATACCTACTCTTGGTTCTTTGGCACTTGCTATCGGATATTCATGTGTGGTCGGTTGGATATTCAAATATGTAGTAATGGCATTTACAGGTAAGGTATTTGCAATGGGCAGTGATATGGATGTTATAGGCAGTACCTTCGGTACTACGGCAAGTGCCTTTGGAAACAATATGTGGATAGTCATTGCACTTGTTGTAAACTTTGCAATAATGGCGTTTGGAGTTGCAGACGGTATTGAGAAGGCAAATAAGTTTATGATGCCTCTGCTTTTTGTAATGATGATAGGTCTGGCTGTTTATATAGGTATACAGCCCGGAGCGGTTAACGGATATAAGTATATCTTTACTGTAAACCCGGAAGGATTAAAAGATATCAGACTTTGGATATTTGCATTCGGACAGGCATTCTTCTCATTATCTATTGCAGGAAACGGTACCGTTATCTACGGTTCATACCTGAGTAAAAAAGAGGATATACCTTTTTCCGCAATGAATATAGCTATATTTGATACCTGTGCGGCGCTTTTGGCGGCTCTTGTTATCATTCCGGCTATGGCTACATCAGGTGCGGAACTTAGTGAAGGCGGCCCGGGACTTATGTTTATCTACCTTGTAAATATTATGAATCAGATGCCCGGCGGAATGATAGTCGGAATAGTATTCTTTGTATGTGTTACATTTGCGGGACTCAGTTCTTTGGTAAACTTGTATGAGGCACCTGTAGCCACTTTGCAGCAGCAGTTTAAGCTTGGCAGAATACAGTCTGTAGGAATTATAGGAGTAATCGGCGTAGTTGTTGCGGTGCTTATACAGGGAATAGTTTCAAACTGGATGGATGCGGTATCTATCTATATCTGCCCGATAGGTGCGGTACTTGCTTCGGTAATGTTGTTCTTTGTATTTGGAAAGAAGTATACAATGGAAGCTGTAAATACCGGTGCAAAGAAGCAAAAAGGAGATACATGGTTTTTCCTCGGCAAGTATGTGTACACGGGACTTGCATTGCTGGCACTTATAGCCGGCGCATTCTATGGCGGAATCGGTTGATTTTATTATTATATTTTATAAAACTCTCAGCCTGAAAAGGGTTGAGAGTTTTTTGTATAATTTTTTTGAAAAAAGTTGTTGACAAATCTATTTATATAGAATATAGTAGCTAATAGAAATTAGCACTCTATACAAATGAGTGCTAACAAATAAAAAGGGGAGGTGTGAATGGATTCAGAAGACAGGAAAGCTGTTATTTTAAAAGCTATCATAAAGAATTATATGGAAACCGGTGAGCCGGTCGGTTCAAGAACTATTTCAAAGCTCCCTGAATTAAACTTAAGCTCTGCAACTATCAGAAATGAGATGAGCGACCTGGAGGAGATGGGTTATATTTTACAACCGCATACCTCGGCAGGGCGTATTCCTTCAGATAAGGGATATAGGTTCTATGTAGATGAGATACTTAGGGAGAAGCAGATAGAGACTGACGAATTCAAGGAGCTGATGTTCAAAAGGGTGGACAGATTGGAAACGCTCTTAAAACAGTTGGCAAAGATAATTGCAAGGGATACCAACTATGCCGCCATGATATCAGGACCGAGTATTCATTCAAATAAAGTCAAGTTTTTACAGCTCTCAAAGATAGACAGATTTAAGCTTTTGTTGGTTACGGTAGCTGAAGGAAATATTATCAATAACAGGATAATAGATATTGACAGTGAAATATCCGACAGTGAGATTTTAAATTTGAATCTGCTTATAAATACTTCTTTAAACGGACTCACTATAGAGGAAATAAATCTCGGCATTATGAATAAGTTGAGAGCTGATGCAGGGGTTTACGGTGATATAGTGGACAAGGTTTTACGAGAAGTGGCGGCGGTATTTGAAAGTGCTACCGACAACCTTGAGATATATACAAGCGGCACCACAAATATTTTCAAATATCCTGAGATTTCCGACAGGGAGAAGGCAAGTAGACTTGTAAATGCCTTTGAGGAAAAGGATAAGTTAAAGGAAATACTTTCAGATGTAAATGAAGGTTGTGAGAACGGTGTCAAGGTATATATAGGGAATGAAGTGCCGGTTTCAGATATGAAAGACCTTTCGGTAGTCACTGCCAATTATGAGATTGGTGAAGGGCTTCGAGGTACCATCGGTATAGTGGGACCGAAGAGAATGGACTATGAGAAGGTATTAAAGACTATAAGAACTGTAATGGCATCACTCGATGAACAGTTCAAAAATGATGAATAGAAGGAGAGGGCTGTGGAAGAAAAAGATTTAAAAAAAGAACAGGAAGAGAGTAAAGAGGTTTTGGAAGGCGAAGAAACGGTACAACCTGATTTGGAATCTGAAGAAACGCCTGAGGAGGCGGCTGCAAAGGCGGCGGCTATGGAAGCTGAAGTAAAAGAAGCCTTCAGTGATGAAAACCTTGAAGAAAAGCAGGATAAAAAAGATATTGCCATTGCGGATTTGACAGACAGACTTAAAAGAAGCATGGCGGAGTTTGACAATTTCAGAAAGCGAAGTGAAAAAGAAAAAGCGACCATGTTTGATATGGGTGTAGGAAGCATTGCGGAAAAGATTTTGCCGGTTGTTGACAATTTTGAGCGTGCAATGGCGGCGGCACCTAAGGAAGGAGACGGTAAGGCGTTTGCTGAAGGAATTGCAATGATATACAATCAATTAAAAAAGACTCTTGAGGATTTGGGAGTGAAGCCTATTGATTGTGTCGGACAGCCGTTTGACCCGAATTTTCACAATGCGGTGATGCATGTTGAAGATGAAAGTCTCGGTGAGAATGTCGTTGCAGAGGAACTTTTAAAGGGATATATGTATAAGGATAGTGTTCTTAGACATAGTATGGTAAAGGTTGCGAACTGATTTGACAACATATTTAATACTGTAAAAGGTGTTAAATATTTTATATAGATTAAATATTTTATTATTTGGAGGAAATTATAATGAGCAAGATTATCGGTATAGATTTAGGTACAACAAACAGCTGTGTAGCAGTTATGGAGGGTGGAAAGCCTGTAGTTATTCCAAACTCGGAAGGTTCAAGAACAACACCTTCAGTTGTAGCATTTACAAAGACAGGCGAGAGACTTATAGGTGAGCCTGCAAAACGTCAGGCGGTTACAAATGCCGACAGAACAATCTCTTCAATTAAGAGACATATGGGTACAGATTACAAGGTAACAATTGACGGTAAGTCATACACACCGCAGGAGATTTCAGCAATGATTCTTCAAAAGCTTAAGGCGGATGCGGAAAGCTATTTGGGTGAGAAGGTTACAGAGGCTGTTATCACGGTTCCTGCATATTTTAATGATGCACAGCGTCAGGCAACAAAGGATGCAGGTAAGATTGCAGGTCTTGACGTAAAGAGAATTATCAACGAGCCTACAGCGGCGGCATTGGCATACGGTCTTGACAATGATGCCGAGCAAAAGATTATGGTATACGACCTTGGCGGCGGTACATTTGATGTTTCAATCATTGAGATCGGTGAAGGTGTTATAGAAGTTTTGGCTACAAACGGTGATACACACTTAGGTGGTGACGACTTTGACAATAAGATTACTGAATGGCTTGTAAGTGAGTTCAAGAAGGCTGAGGGAGTAGATCTTTCAGCTGATAAGATGGCACTTCAGAGATTAAAAGAAGCTGCCGAGAAGGCTAAAAAAGAACTTTCAACATCAACAACTACAAATATCAATCTGCCTTTCATCACAGCTACAGCTGAGGGACCTAAGCATCTTGATATGACTCTTACAAGAGCCAAGTTTGATGAGCTTACACGTGACCTTATTGAGAAAACGGCAGTCCCTGTACAGAACGCACTTAAGGATGCAGGTATTACAGCAAGTGAGCTTGGTAAAGTATTGCTTGTAGGCGGTTCTACAAGAATGATCAACGCACAGGAGAAGGTAAAAGCTCTTACAGGTAAGGAGCCTTCAAAGAGTATTAACCCTGATGAGGGTGTTGCAATCGGTGCAAGTATACAGGGCGGTAAGCTTTCAGGTGATTCAGGTGCAGGAGATGTATTGCTTCTTGATGTTACTCCGCTTTCACTTTCAATTGAAACAATGGGCGGTGTAGCTACAAAGCTTATCGAGAGAAATACTACAATACCTACAAAGAAGAGCCAGATATTCTCTACAGCGGCAGACAATCAGGAAGCTGTTGATATCCATGTAGTACAGGGTGAGAGACAGTTTGCAAGAGATAATAAGACTCTGGGTCAGTTCAGACTTGACGGAATCCTTCCTGCAAAGAGAGGTGTTCCACAGATTGAAGTTACATTTGATATTGATGCAAACGGTATCGTCAATGTTTCTGCTAAGGACCTTGGAACAGGTAAGGAGCAGCATATCACAATCACATCAGGTTCAAATATGTCTGAGAGCGATATAGATAAGGCTGTAAAGGAAGCTGCCGAGTTTGAGGCTCAGGATAAGAAGAGAAAAGAAGGCATCGATGCAAGAAATGAGGCCGACTCTATGGTATTCCAGACAGAGAATGCACTTAAGGAAGTCGGAGAGAGTTTGGATGCAAGTGATAAGGCGGCAGTTGAGGCGGACCTTAATACACTTAAGGAAGCTATAAACAGAGCTCCAATCGATGCAATGACGGAAGATCAGGTAAATGATATCAAGGCAGGCAAAGAGAAGCTTATGGAAAGTGCTCAAAAACTGTTTGCAAAGGTATATGAGAAGTCGGGAGCACAGGGAGCAACAGGTGCCGGGGGTGCTGCACAGGCAGGCGGCGAGGCAACAGGCTCATCAAGTGATGATGACGTTATAGATGCTGATTACAAAGAGGTATAATAAGGAGAGCAAAGGATGGCAGAGAGTAAAAGAGATTACTATGAAGTACTCGGTGTTGACAAAAACGCTGATGACTCTGCAATAAAAAAAGCATATAGAGCGCTGGCAAAGAAGTATCATCCTGATGCAAATCCTAACAATCCTGAAGCTGAAAAAAAATTCAAAGAAGCCGGTGAGGCATATGCGGTACTAAGCGATCCTGAAAAGAGAAGACAGTATGACCAATTCGGTCATGCTGCCTTTGACGGTGGTGCAGGCGCAGGTGCCGGCGGTTTTGGAGGATTTGGAGGCTTTTCAAGCTTTGACTTCGGCGGTGATGATATCTTCGGTGACCTCTTTGGCGGAATGTTCGGTGGCGGAGGTACAGGTAGAACTGCAAGAAACGGTCCTATGAAGGGAGCCAATGTCGGAGTTACGGTAAGACTTACATTTGAAGAGGCTGTATTCGGATGTAAGAGGGAAGTTAAGATCAACTACAAGGACGAATGTCCTACCTGTCATGGAAGCGGTGCAAAGGCAGGTACTTCACCTACTACTTGTCCGAAATGTAACGGTAAGGGACAGATAAGATATTCACAGCAGACCATTTTCGGAACTATGCAGAATGTAAAGACATGTCCGGATTGTGGAGGCAGCGGAAAGATTATCAAGGATAAATGTCCTGACTGCCATGGAAACGGATATGTCCAGACCAAGAAGAACTTTGAGGTAAATATACCGGCAGGTGTGGATAACGGTATGTCTGTAAGAGTTGCAGGCGGAGGCGAGCCGGGAACAAACGGCGGACCCAGAGGCGATCTGCTTGTAGAGGTATTGGTAAGTCCACATCCTATATTCAAACGTCAGGACACAAATATATATTCTACAGTGCCGATCAGCTTTACAAAGGCTGCACTTGGAGGCAGTGTCAGAGTAAAGACTGTAGACGGTGAGGTGGATGTATCTGTTAAGGCGGGTACACAGACGGACAGCAGAGTCAGATTAAAGGGCAAGGGTGTTCCTTCTCTCAGAAATAAGAATGTGCGAGGCGACCACTACATCACTTTGGTGGTATCGGTGCCTACCAAGCTTACAAGAGAACAGAAGGCTGCACTTGAGGCTTTTGATGCTGCAATGAATAAGTAAATTAATGAATAAATAATTTGATAAAAACTGCGAGGGCGGCCTCGTGGTTTTTTTATGTTCATATTTGACGGAAATACTACTGTGAAGTATAATTTAGTACAGAATAAAGCTGATAACGAGGTGTATTTATGGGAAAAATTAAAGTTGAAAGATGTGATATAGAAGGACTCTGTGTAATCACTCCAACAGTATTTAAGGATGACAGGGGTTACTTTGTAGAGACATATAATAAAAATGATTTTGCAGAAGCCGGTTTGAACATGGAATTTGTGCAGGACAATCAGTCAAAATCATCTAAGGGAGTACTTCGCGGACTGCATTTTCAAAAGGAACATCCACAGGGTAAGCTTGTAAGAGTTCTAAGCGGTGAGGTTTATGATGTAGCGGTGGACTTAAGAAAAGACTCAAAGACATACGGCAAATATTTCGGTGTAATACTTTCAGATGAGAACAAGAAGCAGTTTTATATACCTGAAGGTTTTGCACATGGATTTGCAGTACTTTCCGACGAGGCTGTATTTGCATACAAATGCACCGACTTTTATCATCCTAATGATGAGGGCGGACTCAAGTATGATGATCCTGATATAGGTATTGACTGGCCGATAGAAGGATTAAAGCTTATAATGTCTGATAAGGATACAAAGTGGAAAGGACTGAAGGAGACATTCAAGTTCTAATAAAATAACGAATGGAAACGGATATGAATATAATATCGCTTATACGTGAAATACTGAAATCAAAAAATATTATATGGGATTTGGCAAAGGCCGATTTTAGGAAACGCTTTGTCGGGTCCTATTTTGGCGTGGCATGGATGTTTGTACAGCCTGTGGTCACGGTACTTATATACTTTTTGATTTTTCAAATGGGATTTAAAAGTGTGCCTCCGGTGCCGGAAGTTCCTTATGTAGTATGGCTTGTGCCGGGAATAGTGCCATGGTTTTTCTTTGCCGAAACACTTAACTTAGGTACGGCGGTACTTTCGGAATATAATTATCTTGTAAAAAAGGTAGTATTTAATGTTTCGATACTTCCGGTTATAAAGGTGATTTCATGCCTGATAGTACATGGAATCTTTGTGATAATAATGCTTGTAATGACATTGGCATTCGGCAGACTGCCGATGATTAGCTGGATCGGAATAATATATTACAGTTTCTGCCTCTCAGTGTTTGCGCTTGCAATTATATATATCACATGTGCAATCAATGTATTCTTTAAAGATATGGCACAGATAGTAGGTATTGCACTACAGTTCGGGATGTGGATGACACCGATTATGTGGGATCCTACAATGTTTAAGGATTTCCCGATAAAGGTGGAAAAAATAATGAAATTAAATCCTGTTTACTATGTGGTGGTGGGATATAGGGACAGTATCCTTAGAGGGAACTACTTTTTTGAGAGGCCGGGACTTACAATATACTTTTGGGCGGTTACCATAGTACTGTTATTTATCGGACTTAGACTTTTCAATAAGTTAAGACCACATTTTTCAGACGTATTATAAGGAGAAGTATGCAGAGCAATTTAGCAATAAATGTCTGTGATGTGACAAAAATTTACAGACTGTATGATAAGCCGATAGACAGGTTAAAGGAGAGTATTTCTCTTACACATAAAAAATATCATAAAGAGTTTTTTGCCTTGGATAAAATATCCTTTTGCGTGGAGAAAGGTTCTACAGTGGGCATTATCGGAACAAACGGTTCGGGAAAGTCCACTATACTGAAAATAATAACAGGTGTATTAAATCCCACCACAGGAAGTGTGGAAGTGGACGGAAATATATCCGCACTGTTGGAACTTGGGGCAGGTTTTAACATGGATTATACAGGTATTGAAAATATCTATATGAACGGCACTATGATGGGTTTTTCAAAAGCACAGATGGATGAAAAACTTGATGAGATACTTGAGTTTGCAGATATAGGTGACTTTGTATATCAACCTGTAAAGACCTATTCATCAGGTATGTTTGTGCGACTTGCCTTTGCACTTGCAATCAATGTAGAACCTGAAATATTGATAGTGGATGAGGCTCTTTCTGTAGGAGATGTTTTCTTTCAGGCCAAATGTTACAGGAGAATGGAAGAGATAAGAAAGACAGGTACAACAATACTTATGGTAACTCATGATATGGGAAGTGTAATAAAATACTGTGATAAGGTAATACTTCTTAATAAGGGAAAGTTCTTAGCAGAGGGTCCTGCCGGAGAAATGGTGGACTTGTATAAGAAAATACTGGCAGGAAGAATGGATGATCTTGAAGCGGATCTTGCAAAGAGACTTGACAGTAACTTTGCGGATATGATGGAATTAAACAATGATATCAATAAAACTCATGTAAAAGAACATGACGGTCTTATGAAGGAGAAGATGTCAATCAATCCGAATAAGACGGAGTATGGTGACGGCAGGGCAGAGATTTATGACCTTGGAATATTGGACTCCAAGGGTGAGTTGACCAATCTTTTGTTGAAAGGTGAAGAGTTTACAATCAGAGAGAAGATAAAATTCAATGCAAATATAGAGTCACCGATATTTACATTTACCATCAAGGACAAAAAAGGTACCGAACTTACAGGGACAAATACAATGTTTGAAGGTGTAGAGGTAAAACCTGTAAAGTCCGGAGATGATGCGGTGGTAGAGTTTAAGCAAAAGATGAACTTACAGGGTGGAGAGTATCTTCTAAGTATGAGCTGTACCGGTTTTGAGAACGGTACGCATGTGGTATACCACAGATTATATGATATTACATTCATTACAGTTATCTCAAATAAAAATACGGTAGGTGTCTATGATATGGAATCAAAAGTAAAGCTTACTCAAAACAGCAGATAATGGGAGAAAAAATGGGTCTTTTAGAACTTGCAAAAAAGTATGGAAAAGATGAATACAGACTTTTAAAGGAAAATCCGAGTCTTTATAATTTGTCATTCTTTTCGTCTCTGGCACTTGGAAATACAGAGTGGCTGAATATAGAGGGAAGGACATTATTTCTGGGAAGTCAGACGGCCATACTGGATGATTTGATTAAAAAATCGAAAGTATATATTTATGAAGAAGAGCTTGAAAAACTGGAAAGTATAAAAGCTGTTTTTGAAAACAATATAGAGTATATTTCAGCTTTTGAAAATATAGATTTTAATGAGTTTGATACAGTCATTGCCTATGGCGGAAATATGGTATCTAAGCTTATGAGCGTAAAAAAACCTGATAAAAAAATTGTGCTGGTCTTTGATAACAAGTACGGAATAAATTACTTTGAAGACGAGTTTGGTGATAAGGATGCACTGAGCGTAAAAGATGTGAGAAATTGGATTGGCAAGAGCAGCACATATTATCCGTATCCGAATTACAGGTATGTGTACAAGCTTTTTTCAGATAATAAGATGCCGGGTGCAGATGAACTTTCACAAATAAAGGCATATGATTATCCTAAGTTTGCATTTAAGGATATAGGAGAAAGATTTTGTGAAGCAGCAAAATCAAATGATTTTGACAGCTTTGCAAACTCATATGTCATAGTATCAGGTGGCAGTGAGGAAAATATATATATCAAATACAACAGAACCAGACTTCCGAAATATCAGATAAAGACGGAAATCAGACTTAGAGATAATAAAAAATATGTTGTAAAGTCCGCCCTTAAAAAAGAAGGCATTCCACATATCTTAGGTATGTATGATAAGGCGAAACTTATAAAAAATGACAATATAACGGTGCTTGAGGGAACTTTTAAAAATGCCGGAGAGATAAACTTCACATTTATTGAGGGAAAGTCTTTAAGTAATATATGTGTCGAGTGCATTGAATATAGCCCTGATACATTTATAAAGAGACTTGATGAGTATCTTGGTAAGATAATAGATAAAGATGCACTAAACCTTGATGCGATATTTGACAACTTTATTCTTGAAGGCGACAGATTGACAGCAATAGATTGTGAATGGGTATATGACAGCTCGATGGACTTTATAAAGGACAGAAAGAATTTTATAAAGTATCGTGCATTGCATAATTTTTATCAAAACAATGCAAAGAAGATTAAAGATAAGTTTAATCTGAATGAAGAGGAATTCTTATCAAAGTTTGAGATAGATGATATTGACGGATTTGATTTTATTGAAAGGCAGTTTCAAGAGTATATACATGGAGATTATCAGGAAGTATATCTTGGCAACTACTTTGTAGAAACTGTAAGTCGTGATACTTTAAATGAGGGGCTTATTGCACTTAAAGAGTTGCCGCCTGCAAAGAATAAGATAATTGAGCTTGATGCAATAAATCAGGACAGAGAGCTGGCTATAAGAGAGATGACAAGGCTGAAAACTCTGACAGATAATCATGTCAATAATCTGGGCATAATCATAGACAACTTAAGGCATGAGAATGAAGAGCTTGCAAAGACTTTAAATGTGTATAACGGCAATCTCTCCATACCGTTTAGAATCAGAAGAAAGCTCAGTACTATCTATAACAGAAAGTATCCTAAGGGAAGTGTTGAGAGAAAGAAGTTAAACTATAGGATAATGAGCATTATTCATCCTATAAAGTATTTTAGACTGACACATTCAAAAGCGGGAAAGAATCTGATTGAGGGTGAATTTAAGATAGGCGATATATACAGAGAAAAGGGTAAGCTGAATTTTCCATATGTGGAAAATCCGAAGGTAAGTATTATAATACCTGTATACAACCAGATTCATTATACATATGCCTGTCTTGCATCAATACTTGAAAATACCGATGAATACAGTTATGAGATAATCATTGCGGATGATGTTTCAACAGATGCAACAATTGAAATAGATAAGTTTGTATCGGGGCTTGTAGTTGCAAGAAATGAAACCAATCAAGGCTTTTTAAAAAATTGCAATAATGCTGCAAGAAAAGCAAGAGGAGAATATATATTTTTCTTAAACAATGATACGACAGTGGAAAAGAATTGGCTTCCTCCACTTATAAAGCTGCTTGAGTCCGATGAGGGTATCGGTATGGTAGGCTCCAAGCTTATATATCCTGATGGCAGACTTCAAGAGGCGGGAGGCATTATATGGAGTGACGGCAGCGGATGGAACTACGGCAGATGTGATGACCCAAATAAGCCTGAGTACAACTATGTAAGAGATGTGGACTATATATCAGGTGCCGCGATAATGCTTAGCAGAAAACTTTGGGAAGAGATAGGCGGATTTGATACAAGATATGCACCTGCCTACTGTGAAGATTCTGACCTTGCATTTGAGGTAAGAAAAAGAAATCTTAGAGTGGTATATCAGCCTCTTAGCGTAGTGGTTCATTTTGAGGGTGTGTCAAACGGCACTGATGTCAACGGTACGGGGCTTAAGAGATATCAGGTGGAGAACAATAAAAAGCTTCAGGAAAAGTGGAGCTGTGAGTTTAAAAATCAATATGACAATGTTGGTGTGCCGAATGCCTTCAGAGCCAGAGAAAGAAGCAGAGGAAAAAAGGTTATTTTGTTTGTGGATCACTATGTGCCTACATTTGACAAGGATGCCGGCTCAAAGACTACATTTCAGTATATAAAGATGTTTATTGAAAGAGGATATGTGGTGAAATTCCTACCTGACAATTTTGCCAAGTCGGAGCCGTACACTACCGTATTGGAGCAGATGGGAGTTGAGGTACTCTACGGCAATGAGATGATGACAAATATCTTTGAGTGGATAAAAAACAATCAGTCAAATATTGATATTGCCTACCTTAACAGACCGCATATTGCAACAAAATATATTGATTTCATCAAGGAAAATACGGATATTAAGGTTATATACTATGGTCATGATTTACATTTTCTGCGTGAGAGGCGTGAGTATGAGCTTACCGGGGATGTGGAGAGAAAGAATGCAAGTGCATACTGGAAGAGTATGGAGCTTGATATAATGAGAAAGGCAAGCATAAGCTACTATCCGTCAAATGTAGAGGTGGACTATATACATACCTTTGATAAGAAGATAAATGCCAAGGCAATCACCGCCTATGTCTTTGATAAGTTTATGGATATAGATTACAATCCTGATATCAGAGAGGGCGTATTGTTTGTCGGAGGATTCTCACATCCGCCGAATGCGGATGCTCTAAAGTATTTCCTTGATAATATGTGGGATGATATATACGCACAGATAAAAGCACCGTTTTATATAGTCGGCTCCAATGCTACAGATGAGATCAAGGCAATGCACAATGAGGCAAAGGGTATTATCTTTAAGGGTTTTGTCAGTGAGGAGGAACTTAAAGAGCTATATGAGAAGGTGAGGCTTGTAGTAGTACCTCTAAGATATGGAGCAGGAGTAAAGGGCAAGGTAATAGAGGCACTCTACTACGGCGACCCGGTAATCACAACAAGTGTAGGTGCGGAGGGCATTGACAACTCATATAATCAGATGCTTGTAGCGGATGAGTCGAGCGAGTTTATAAAAAAGTGCGTTGCACTCTATATCAATAAGCAAGCTCTAAAGAATATGCACCAAGAAGCGATAGAGTATGTAAAGAATAAGCACAGTATAGATGCTGTGTGGAAGATAATAAGAGAAGATTTTTAAAAGAAAGAGGTAGGGCTGTTGCGATGCAACAGCCCCTTTAATATGGTATAGCATCATAGAAGAGTGAATTGTATATAATTTTCAGATAATTAAAATAATATATACAATTAAAACAGATATAAATATAAAGTAAAAGATAATAATAAAATAAAATATAGTTTTAAAATAATTTTTTTTAAAATAGTATTGACAATAAGAAAAAATCTGATATACTATAGACATAAACAAAAAAGAATATATTCTTAGAAAGTTTGATGAACGCATCCACGAGGAGAAAGCAAAAAGATTTGCTAAGTGGAAATTTATGAAAGGAGGTACAGTCCAAAGAAAACTTAAGTAATGATTAGACTTTGATCTGATCCGGAACCTATAAGAAGATTATTTAGATAATATATTATTGAAAACTCTAAAAAGTTACTATCTGAAAAATCGGTTAGGATAGTATTCGTATAAGTCTTATGACGAGAAAGTAGGGTTCATACGAGAGGTAGACCGTGTAGATAGATTGATAACAACCATGTATTAGAAGTGAAAGGAAACTTATAGGAGGATAAATTTTAAAAACTGAATAGAGATGAATATACCGGATGTCAATATTTTTTAAATGGCATTGGATATAGAAAAACTGGTTTTTTAGAAAGAGAGGATTAGTCCATTGGAGCCAGGAACGTGTTGAAGAGAGCATTAATGTGAAAGGTTAATGCTCTCTTCTTATTTTGTGCTATAGAACCTTTTTAAAGGGGCTTACAC
This sequence comes from Lachnoanaerobaculum saburreum DSM 3986, assembly GCF_000185385.1. GTDB lineage: Bacteria > Bacillota > Clostridia > Lachnospirales > Lachnospiraceae > Lachnoanaerobaculum > Lachnoanaerobaculum saburreum. The sequence continues at coordinate 5,063 of NZ_GL622296.1, read as the reverse complement.
AAAGCGTGCAGCCCCTTTTATTATGCTCCCATTATTTCCTTGGTTTCTATTGTGAATTTGCCGTCATCATCTACATTCATAACCATGTATGTAGGGATATGGCCTGCCTGCCTTGGATAGCCGAGTGAACCGGGATTTAGGACAGTCACTCCGTCTATAGTCTTTAGATATGGTCTGTGAGTATGTCCGAACATTGCAAAGTCACAACCTCTTGAGATTGCCTCATCTTTTAATATTTCGACACCCATGCTTACGCCATATTGGTGGCCATGGACAAGAAGTGCCTTGTGATTCTTTATACTGATTTCTTTTTCTCTGGGAAGTTGTGAAAAGAAATCATTGTTTCCCTGTACCATAAGACAGGAACATGTCGGGTCAAGCATTAGGCTGATCTTGGTTTCACTGCCTTCACCGTCACCCAGGTGGATGAACATATCAAAAGGCTTTTCTATTGATATTACTTTCTTCAAAATATCATCCACTCTATGTGTATCACTAACAATCAATATTTTCATAGTTTTCCTCTAGTTTTTGCTTCATTGCTATAAGTGCTTTACCTCTGTGGCTTATCTTATTTTTCTCTTCAGGACTTATTTCGGCACTTGTTTTATTATATTCGGGTAAGTAAAGTATCGGATCATATCCGAAGCCGCTTGTTCCCAAGATATAGTCAGCTATCAGACCTTCCATAATTCCTTCAGTAAATATCGTACTGCCGTCCTCAAGTATAGCACAAATACAGGCTCTGAATCTTGCACTTCTTTCAGTACCTTTGGCATTATGTAGTCTTTCAATAATATTTTGATTCTTTACAGTATAGGAGGTATCCTCACCCATATATCTTGATGAGTACACTCCGGGTTCGCCACCGATATAGTCTACTTCAAGCCCTGAATCGTCAGACAGCACTATTCCGCCTGTAATATTCCAAATGGCTTTGGCCTTTATATAGGCGTTTTCCTTGAATGTGGTTCCGGTTTCTTCAATATCAAGTGATATACCTGCCTCTTTTGCAGAGATTATATCAAATGTAGGCAAAATAGCTCTGATTTCTTCTAATTTATGTTGATTTCCGGTTGCAAAAATAATTCTTTTCATATGCACAACAACCTCTATTTATTTTTCTTAGGTGGACGAGGACCCATATATTGATAAAATCTTGTTTGCAGCATACCGTTGTAAATCTTTCGATTTTTGTCAGGCTCTTTGCCGATATATTTACAGGCATCATTATATGAAGTTATAAGATAAAGTGACCAGGAGTCAAGATTTGCATACCTCTCACCCAGTGATTTGTATATAGCCGGGAGATTTTCCTTTTCTTCAAGTCTTTCTCCATAAGGCGGATTCGTAATGATAAAGCCGTATTTTTTGGGATGTGAAAGATTTGAAACATCTCTGCACTGGAGGTGCAACATATCTGTGACACCGGCTCTTGCGGCATTGCTTCTGGCCGCCTCTACAATATTTCTGTCAATATCATAGCCTTGAATATCTGTATCGGTATCGATATATACCATTTCTTTAGCTTCTTCATAAGTATTATCCCAAACTTTTTTTGGAATAAGATTTGACCATTTACCGCTTAAGAATCCTCTCCTTAGTCCGGGGGCAATATTGGCGGCTATCATAGCTGCCTCTATAACAAATGTGCCGCTTCCACAAAAAGGATCTACCAGTATCCTGCCCTTTTTCCATGGAGTAAGCATAATAAGTGCGGCTGCAAGAGTCTCTGTGATAGGAGCCTTGGCAGTCATTGTTCTATAACCTCTTTTGTGAAGTGATACGCCGGTAGTATCAAGACCGATAGTGACTATATCTTTATTTATAGAAACTCGAAGCGGATAATCGGCACCGGTTTCTTCAAACCATTCTTTTTTATAGATACGCTTAAGTCTTTCAACAATTGCTTTCTTTACGATTGACTGAATATCGGAGGGAGAAAACAACTTGCTTTTTACGGAGGTGGCTTTACTGACCCAAAACTTTCCGTCAGCAGGTATATATTCTTCCCATGGGATATCCGCAACCCGGTCAAACAATTCACTAAAAGATATTGCCTTAAACTGTGCAATATTGATTAATACTCTTTCCGCAGTTCTAAGCCACATATTAGCTCTGGCAACGGCTTCATCATCACCTTCAAAGTACACTCTTCCGTCCTCTACTTTTGTGATATCATAACCTATATCTATGACTTCTTTTTTAAGAACAGCTTCAAGACCGAAGTGGCATGGTGCATATAGCTCAAATATCTTTTTCAAGTTTTATCTCCTTTAATACATTGCCGTTAAAGTCATATATGGTAAAAATATCATTATCAAGTATTGCATAGGAATTAGGATTTTGTTCCTTTGGCAGTGATGCTGATCCCGGATTCAGTATATAGATACCGTCTACTTTTTTTGCTATCGGGAGATGTACATGACCATATATGAATGCACTTCCTTTGGCAAGATTCGGCATATGTTCCTCACCATAGATATGTCCATGTGTTATAAAGAAGTAGATATCATTAAATATACCGATACAGTAGTCGGCTTGCATAGGAAAATCCAAAACCATCTGATCAACTTCAGAATCACAGTTTCCTCTGACCGCAATAATATCATCTTTGAATTCATTGAGCAGTGTAAAGACTTCTTTCGGACAGTAGTCTTTCGGTAAGTCATTTCTTGGACCATGGTATAGAAGGTCACCAAGCAGTATCAGCTTTGAAGCATTACTTTCCTTGTACTTTTCAATAATCTTCTTTGTATAAAATGATGAGCCATGAATATCTGATGCAAAAAAATATCTCATATTATGCTTCCTGCTGTCTGAAATCAATTGTCTGTGTAGCGGCATCCATAGAATCTACTATTGCAAGTGATTCAAGGTGAAAACCTAAGTTTCTTATAGCACGACCTCCGCTCTGGAAGCCCTTTTCGATTGCAATACCTATACCCTCTATATCGGCACCTGACTCATTAACTATAGAGATAAGTCCCTGTAATGCACAGCCGTTTGCAAGGAAGTCGTCAATGATAAGTACTCTGTCATTTGGACTTAAGAACTTCTTTGAAACAATTACCTGATTCTTGCATTTATGTGTAAAGCTTTCCACTTCTGCGGTATACATATCTCCATCAATATTGATGGATTTTGATTTTTTGGCAAATACTACAGGTACATCAAATTCCAATGCGACTATAGCCGCAATGCCTATGCCTGAAGACTCTATTGTCAAAATCTTGTTTATATCTTTGGAAGCAAACTTTGACTTAAACTCCTTTGCCATCTCTAAAAAGAGTTGTATATCCATCTGATGGTTTAAAAAGGAATCCACTTTTAAGACATTGCCCTCTTTGATAACTCCATCTTTTCTGATACGCTCTTCTAACAGTTTCATGAAAAATCCTCTCCTAAAAAACACATAAGTGTTTATCTTGTAAGCATCAGCATCTCAAGTGCCAGCTTATCGTTAATATTACCTTGTTTTATAGCTTCCTCCAACTCAATTGCATTTTTTACATATGACAAAAGCATAGCCATATCAAAACCTCTTGCCCTGCGCATCAGATTCTTGACCACATACGGATTTAATTTCATACTTGAGATTATATCCTTTTCACTAAAACCGGCTGTTGCCAATTCTTTGATTTGCAAGAGTTGGTTAAACTGTCTTGTGATGAGAATCATTATCTTCAGTGGAGGTTCCTTTAAAGCGACCAAATCTTCATATATATCCAATGCATCCTGTATCTTATTGTTGGTAATTGATTTTACCAATTCAAAGATTCTATTGGTCAGACTTATACTTGTTACAGCAATTATATCTTCCTCTTCTATAATATCTTTGTCAAGGGTAAATGACAACAGCTTATCCAATTCGCTCTTTAGTCTTTCCATATCATTCCCGACTCTGGCGATAAAGAGGTTCATATTTGAAACGGTAATCTTTTTACCGGATTTATTTATGATATTACCTGTCCAGTTCATCAGTTCATCATTGGTAGGATGATTCAGTTCTGTAATATATCCCAGTTCTTTTACCTTTTTGTAGAGCTTGGAGCGTTTATCCAAGTCCTTTTCCACAAAAATGATTTTTGTGCTATCAGGCTTGGCTGATATATAGTTTAAAAATTTTTCGTTGCCTGATTTGAACCATAGACTTTCTTCTATAAGAATACATCGATATTCTGAAAAGAAAGGAAGAGTATTGGCAAATTCGATAACAACGTCTACATCTATTCCTTTTCCCTCAAAATAAGCAAAGTTCATTTGGTCTTCACCTACAATAGCTGATTTAAGCCTTTTCTTATAGCTGTTCTTCAAAAATTCATCATCACCTGACAGTACATAAATGCCTTTGAATGTGGAAGTTTTCAAATCATTATTTAATACTTTCATGTGGAAGATTATAACATGAATGAGAAAAAGGCTCCAGTGTAAACTGAGAGTATTTCAGCAAAATGTGGCTTAAGTTAGGTTTGACAAACCTTTAAAAATATTTTTAAAAAGTTATTGACAGAGTATGAGATAAAGTATATACTACATTCACCGCTTTTGAGGCGGACAAATTTTTAAAGGAAAATCAAAATTTTTGAAATAAAAAATTAAAAAAGTTATTGACAAAGATTTAAGAATTTGGTATTATACAAAAGTTGCTCAAGGAGAGCAAACAGGCTTAAAGAAAACTTTTGAAAATAACTTAAAAAGTTGTTGACAAGATAAAATGAGCTTGATATAATACACAGGCTGTTTTGAAACAGCAATAATGAACCTTGATAATTTAAGATTAAACAGTACACACAACCCTGAAAATTTGCATATTTCGCATATTTTTCTTAATGAAAGTGAGCGTAAGCGAAACTTGAATTTAGAAAAATAGCGCACCTCGTCGAGCGTAGCGAGACGACGGTGTTACATATAATATAAATATGATGAAGTTTCAGATGCATTTTTACTTGATATAAATAAGCAAAAGTTTGTTTCATATCTTAGTAAAATATAAGTTCTTAGCATAAGTAAAACTAGTGCGACAGAACAACCTTAAAACAGTAGATCTGTGAAAACAGATA